>NZ_RCWL01000001.1 GCF_003991195.1 Gynurincola endophyticus
AGGCTGTTACTGACAAAAATAGGGCAGCTATTCAGATTTTTCTATCAATAACACAAACCAAGACCGGGTTTCAATTGCTTGAAACCCGGTCTTCGCTCCCCCAAGTAGAGTATTTGCTAACCAAATTATACAGGATTTACAGAATATCTTAGCCCTGCCGGAATGGCAATTTTAGCGTAAACGATATTCATTTGCTGGTTTAAAATTAGTTTGCTAACAGTAGCATAAGTACCTGTATTTGTCTAAAAATAAACCTGTTTTACTTTAAATGGGTAACTTATTAAACTAATTAGTTTAAGAAGCTCTCTGTTTTTAAACCTATTGATTTAAAATACTTTATGTCCTTGGACTGGATTGATTTTGAAGTATATATCAATTTTTACTTGCTTAAAGAACTTGTTTTTAGTTAAATCAACCTTCTTGAGAAAGTTATTTTTCACTTGTTTGTCCAGTTTTTAATACAAAAAACTGGACAAATTGTTATATTTGTGATAGCATAAAGCTATGAGCATAACAAAAAACATAACAAACGCTATAGTCAGGCTACCCACCGGGCAAGTCTTCACCTACACCGATTTTCTGAAGGAGCCAGATCAACGGGAGGCGGTGATCAAAGCGCTCAATAGAATGGTGGCGGCGGGGAAATTGGCAAAGCTGGGGAAAGGAAAATACTATAAACCTGAGCAAACTGTATTTGGTACACTGGAAC
The DNA here is from genome assembly GCF_003991195.1 of Gynurincola endophyticus. Classification (GTDB taxonomy): domain Bacteria; phylum Bacteroidota; class Bacteroidia; order Chitinophagales; family Chitinophagaceae; genus Gynurincola; species Gynurincola endophyticus. The sequence goes on from NZ_RCWL01000001.1 coordinate 710, forward strand.
CAGATCAATATCAGGTCGTGAAAGATTTATTAAAAGAAAATGGTAAAGTGACGGGTTACCTTACCGGATATTCCATTTACAATAAACTGGGGTTAACCACTCAGGTTAGTAATACCATTCAGATTGGAAAAAACGACATCCGATCACAATTCAGGCGGGGGAGATATACCATTACATTTATTCGGCAGAAAAATGAAATAACGAGAGACAATATCCCCTTACTACAAATTCTTGATGCTATCCGCTATATAAAAAAGATTCCTGATACGCCTTTTCTTTTGTCGCTCGAGAGATTGCAAATCATATTAAAAGAGTTATCAATTGCAGACAAAAAGAAGATGGTTAGCTTGTCTTTAAAATACCCTGCATCCACACGCGCCCTTGTAGGTGCCATGCTTGAAAATTTAGGAAATAATGAATTAGCAGAAAAACTATCGAAAACACTCAATCCTGTAACCGTCTATAAAATGCCTGGAGCTTCTAAAATTATTGCGAATTCGGAAAACTGGAATTTGAAATGAAACTACACGAAAACAAAGAACTGTTCAGGCAGGCTATACAATTCACCGCACAGGATATAGGCATTCCTGAAGTATTCATTGAAAAGGATTATTGGGTAACCTTTGCCCTTTTCACACTATTCAATAGCAAAATAGGCGCTGAATCTGTTTTTAAAGGAGGCACCTCTTTACTAAAGTGCTTTGGAGTTATCAAGCGCTTTTCCGAAGATATAGACCTGGTTGTTTTAAGAAGGGATGGCGAATCGAATAACAAATTAACCACTAAAATCAGAACGATCAGTGAAATAGTTTCTAAGGTGCTTCCTGAGGTGAATCTGCCAAAAGTAACTGTTAAAATGGGCATGAACAGAAAAACAGCTCATGAATATAAAAAACAATTTTCAGGAGATTACGGTCAGATAAGGGATTTGATTATTGTGGAAGCTACATGACTGGGATATTTCGAGCCTTATACAGAAATGCCGATAAGTTCATTCGTGTATGACATGATGGAAAGAAGAGGGCAGCAGAAGTTAGCCGAAGAATACGGCTTGCGTCCCTTTACCGCAAAAGTCTTGCAGCCAACAAGAACCATCTGTGAAAAAATCATGAGCCTGGTGCGCTTTTCCTATAGCGATGACCCCATTGAAGATTTACGGCTTAAAATTCGCCATGCCTACGATTTGAATCAGTTATTAGAGGTAAAAGAGTTTTCCGATTTTTTCCATTCAGACGATTTCACTGATATGCTCTTGAAAGTAGGGCAGGATGATGTTGTTAGTTATAAATCCAACAATGAATGGCTCAAATTTCATCCTAATGAATCACTCCTGTTCAGCGATCTGGAAAACACCTGGGAACAGCTAAGAGCCGTTTATAATAATCAATTCAGTGCTATGGTATTCGGCGGTGAGATTCCGTCGGCAGATCAGATTTTGTTGACTTTACAGCAAATAAAAAAACGTCTTAAAGGTATAAGTTGGAATATAGATATAAGGATATAAATATAAATAACTCATACATCTGAAACATCTAAGTGCACATCAGAGAGGGCAGGTTATTACTATTTTAATCGATAGAGAGATGTTTTTCTTTGCTGTTACATGAGATAATTGTTCTCTTTTTCGATTAGTCTGTCACAACAGTATGCGCTATTGATGATCGCCGAAAGCAAACCAGATGAAAAAAATGTAATGAAGCTGGTGCTGGACAACCTTATCAACGGATATAATTAATCTAAAATAAAACCTGGTTTCAGTCAATTAAAACCCGTTTTTCTTTTGTATTTCCGGATAAATTTCGAACGTCTATTATACAAAACGTAGTAATAAACGTTTGTTTGCTCGTGCAACATTGTCTGTAAAAAACTATTGGCTTTTGACGGGTACTATTTACAAATGCTAAATGTTTTAAGATTTATAAAAATAGAGAAGATGACTAAACGTTTAAACTTAATTATATATAGCAAAAACAATTCATAAAGAATCGTTGATAATGTGCTTGTTTTAGAGTTGAAGATTTAAAACAATACAAAGAAAGTATTAATTGGAAACTGCTTAATCAAAACTAAACAGTTTCCAATTAACTTATGTAATCCGCATTAAACGAAAAGAAACTCAAAAGTAGGTTCCCACTTGTGAACTCCACCTGTTTATATTTTCGTGTACTATACGCTTTATGAAAGATGGATCTTTTGACGCACTTTGTTTGTCTAGTTCTTTGTTTGAATCAAATTTGGATAACCTGAAGAGATATGTAGCATTACCACTTTTAAGGTTCTCAAATATTAAAAGGTCTTTTGTTTTGTATTCAAACATTAAGTATTCATGGAAACCTCCTGTTCCAATTGTAACGTCATTTGGCTGTTGCTCTTTAAGAACAGCAAATCTATAACTATTGCCGGTGGATTCAAACTCCGGTGTGCCTTGTAAGCGGTTCTGTATTGTTTCAAGCTTTTCGGAAATTGACTTGTTGGAACATCCAGCGGGTAGAATTGATCTATCCTTAAATTTTGTTACTGGTATGATTGGTTCAAATTCCACATTGTACATTAAATAATAATTACTTAACGTGTATGCTAGATTCATAGCTGCGCCAGCTCTCAAATAATGTTGATCATTTTCTTGCATTATAAGCATAGGGAATACCAAAATAATTTCACCTTGAGGAGTCTTTGCTACAGACAATTCTAGATTGAATTTATGTAAAAGACTCTTCTCCCATATAGAAAATTCACGATCATAACTTATCCATCTTTCCCACTTCGAGTTATAGTACTCAATATGTTTCCATATAGAAATCTTTCGTTCCGGCCTTTTGCGAACAAGTTTTCCCGTTGTATTTTCACGTAAAATACCTTTTTTGCCTGTTAGTACTACTGAGCTTTTGATGCCTGCTATTAGGTCCTTAACTCCTGGATGAGTTTTGCCAAAATCAGTCAGATCTTTAATTCCGAAACCAATGTAATACTTTGTGTTTGGTTCTATAATACCTTTTAGGTATCTTTCTGGATTATTAACTCTTTTCATAAAAATATTTTAAAAATTTGTGATCAGGTTTTAGTTGCATCCGCTATGGTACTGATCATAGTTACTTATTTACCATCACACAGAATTTTTGAGAACATTTTGGAAAATTGAAAAACATTCCATTATATTTGCACTAGTTTAAAGTTTTACCACTTAGGGGACCAGCCGATGGGTTTCATAAAAACAGTTAGTTGTGTGATACTACGGTTTCTATTTGTAATAGTTTTGGTCGATAAATACATTTCCAAAAAGCAGACCTTCTTTAGTTTAATGACCTTCTGTCATTTTTTTGTCATTTATTTTAGTTCAAATAATTAATGTGATTGGTTGAGATGACTGACCGTCATGAAAGGTTGTCTTAATGTGTTTATTTGTCAAGTGAATGTTTAAGACGCTCCGCTTATTTTACTTAGGAGTTGTGGAAGTTTTATTTTTTGCATGATACATACAGCTTTTATTGCGAATGAGATTATAGGCTGCTTGATATTTATTGGGAAATTATCTACTTAATTATTATCCTTTTTTTACAATTATCTAACCAGATTCTGATTGATTTACGAGATTTTAGCGATCTGGTGAGATATGGTCTGACTCAAAGAAAATAGGTGCTTTGGTTAAAACCATCAGCGTCTTTATCATGTCAATTATCCTTCCAAAGCTTAGAATCCATATATTGGAATTGCTTTATTTTCGGTAAACTAAACCTTAACTAAGTAAATACACAATTTATACATGCTTATGAAATTAGATCACAGCACCCTCATGTTAGCTCGAGATGCGCGTAGTCATTACGACGCTTATGAAGTATTACAAGAAAAAACAAGTGAATTGCGCAGAACGCAATCAAACAAAATTGAGGAGCATCAAAAGAAGTTCAAAGATCTTAGTGTGCCAATGCCTCTTACAGAACACGATATGGATCTTTCAACACCAGCGCTTGTATGTTTAGCTTTTTCAATAGAACTACATGTGAAATTGCTTCTTCATACTTATGATATAACTGCCCGGGGGCATGATATTGGGAAACTAATGAAGAAATTGCCTGAAGCCGAAACAGCTTACATATCAAACCATCCATATTTTCATCCTTCGCAGCAAGGCGAAGGTTTTTTTGAGAATATTGATAAGGCTTCTAATTTATTTATAAGAACTCGATATTATTATGAGAATATGGGCACTCTTATCTCTAACACTGGGTTTTGTATTACGTTGGCTAAAGTGATTAGGAAGAGAATTGTAGAGCGCGTGCCTTATCTAAGAAATGATTTAGGCGTATTTTCCAAGTGAATGGTAGTTCAAAGTAGATTGTTTCCTAAAGGCGTTTTGTATAATGTCAGAAATCATCAATATCTAACCAAGAAGACTAATTCATTTGACTATCTAATAAACTGTATTTAACAAGCGTGTAGAGGAAATAAAAAAAGGACTTCTCAATTTTTACTTGAAAAGTCCTTGGAGGCTCCCCCTGCTGGACTTGAACCAGCGACCCTCTGATTAACAGTCAGATGCTCTAACCAACTGAGCTAAGGAGGAATTTCCCGTGTTGGGATTGCAAAAGTAAGAAAATTTTTATTCGAACAAAATTTTTTCGCACTTTTTTTTAATTTTTTTTTCGCCTTATCGCTTCACACACAATTCTTTAAATCCACTTGAACATTGACTTCGGCGGTAACCCAATGTACCAGCCATCTTCACGTTCTTCTATCGCATAGGTTCGCAGGTAATAACCCTCCCCGCTTACATTCCGGCCGTTCTTTAAACAGAACTTATACCGGTGTAACGGACACACTACATTACCCATCGCATCTACATATCCGCTCACCATATCCGCACTCGCATGCGGGCATTTTTGCTGAAATCCGTACAACTGATCCTGCCAACGGGCTATTCCAAGTTTTCTTCCGTCTACCTCTACCGCCGCCAGGTGCTGATCCGTCCAGTTGAGTTCGTTCGGATGCATCATAAATTTATGCCACTCTACCGTCATTATTCGAAGAAAATAGTTTTATATGGATAACGAACTTTATATAAGTCTTTTACCTTTCCTAATATCAACGAACGCAATTCTTCGATATTCGTTCGCTCAGCCGCAGAAATGAATACCGTATTGCCTTCGAGCTCATGCTCCCAACGTTCTCTCAACTCGCGCTTGATGTCGACTTTTACCTCTTCTTCGAGCCACTCGTCAAAGGTGTTTTTTTCGTACAGGTCCATTTTATTGAAAATGGTGAGCATCGGCTTTTCATCGGCTTTGATATCCTGTAAAGTCTTTTTCACCACCCCGATCTGGTCTTCATACTGAGGGTGCGAAATATCCACTACATGTAATAATATATCTGCTTCCCTTACTTCGTCTAACGTGCTTTTGAAACTTTCTACCAGATGGTGCGGTAGTTTACGGATAAATCCTACCGTATCACTTAACAAAAACGGTACTTGCTCAAACACTACTTTTCTGGTAGTAGTTTCGAGCGTAGCGAAAAGTTTATTTTCAGCGAATACCTCCGACTTGCTCAAAAGATTCATGATCGTTGATTTTCCAACGTTCGTGTATCCCACCAAAGCAACCCGGATAAATTCACCACGATCTTTTCTTTGTACAAAAGATTGTTTGTCAATTTCTTGTAATCTCTTCTTTAATAATGAGATTTTGTCTTTTACGATACGACGGTCAGTTTCGATTTCAGTTTCACCAGGCCCCCTTGTTCCGATACCACCACCCTGACGTTCAAGGTGTTTCCACATCCCTTTCAGGCGGGGTAAAAGATATTGATACTGCGCCAGTTCTACCTGGGTTTTTGCCTGGGCGGTTTTAGCACGGCGGGCAAAAATATCCAGAATCAGATCCGAACGGTCGATGGTTTTGGCTTTTACCACCTTCTCAATATTACTGATCTGTGATCCGCTTAACTCGTCGTCGAAAATAACCAGACTTACTCCTCTGGCAGCTACATAAGCGGCAATTTCTTCCAGTTTCCCTTTACCTACAAAGGTTTTAGAATCCGGATGAGGAAGTTTCTGTTGAAAAGTTTTTATAGTAGTGGCTCCGGCAGTTTCAGCCAAAAAAGCCAATTCGTCCAGGTACTCTTTAGCCTGCTCTTCCGTTTGTGATTTATGAACCAATCCCACAAGAACCGCTGTTTCTTCGTTCTTTATAATATTCTTATTCTCTAGCAAGGAAATTAATTTTACTACAAAATAACCACAAAAAAAGCGAACACCAAGAGGTATTCGCTTTTCTATAGTGAATGTTTTTATAATTATAAGCCTGAAATGTTAATTCCGATCTGGAACGGACGAATATCCGGGCCTGATCCTTCTTTAATAAAGGCGTTAAACTGGTAAGATCCGTACAAGGAGAACGCTCCCCAACCTACACGGCCGGTAACCTGTAAACGGGTACCATTGAAGAATCTTTTTGAGTGTTCCTGAACTGTTCCGTTTAAGATGGTTCCACCGTTTTTGTTTCTTAATGTTTTACCTTTTGAAGAAGCACTTACCAGTGTACCTACTTTACCGCCGATCGCCGCTTTGAAACTGTTCTTTTTGGTAGGATCAGCCTGGAATCTTAACTCAATAGGAGCTTCCAGATAAGCGGTTGCAATTTTATACTTTTTGTAGTTATTCGTATCAGCTACATTTTTGAAACTTAATTCGTTATTGTATTGACCGCGAATGTCAACAGTGGTTTTGTTTAAGAAGAAATTGTCGGTTCCCACACCGGCACCGATACCCACACTGAAACGAGGATCTGTTTTAAAAGGAAGGTCGAACATAAAATAAGCATTGAAGCTTCTTGAGATACCGCCGGCATTGATGGTATCAGGTATGCCAGACCAGCCATTGTAACCTAGCTGGAGCATAAAGTGGTCGTTTGAACGATTTGTAAGCTTTACCTTACTCCAATCCGTTTTCTCTTTTGTTTTCTTTACTTCAGTTGAGTCTTGTGCAGCCAGTGATAATGTAGAAGCAACAGCCAGAACTACAAATAATAATTTTTTCATCCGATATAATTAATCAGTATTGGTGACCTAGAGTTTGCAATAATAGCGAAGATTTTTCACTTTTTGCGTTTAGGTTTGTATTTGTAAAGCTAAGCTTTTTAAGAAAATGACCTAAAGCAGATTCAAAAATTTGCGTTAAAACCGGCTATTTACGGGTAACATGTATATTTTATCGACGAACTGTGATTGCCGCTCTACCAAATCTGCGTACCTATTATCCCCCCAAAAAAATACTTTTAATAATATCCTCAATGAAGTTATGCGAAACATCGCTCGCCTGCGATACTTAACCTGCGTTTTCGGTAAATGACCGGGCAATACAACTGCGTGACAAATCTGAGCCTCACAAAATAACCTTGCAAGCGTATTTGGGAGAGCGTTCTCTCCTTCATTCTGACTCCTGACATAATGCTGTCACCTGGTAGCGATAAGTTTGTTTTAATTAATCTTTAAAAGAATAAAAATGACAAACGAAACCAGTTCAATGTTTAAGTCAATCAATTTCCTCCACCCCACCCTTATTTCAGTCAACGGTATAGAGCTGGAAGTTTTTGAGGCCGGCAAACAACATAGCGGTAACCCTATTGTACTCTGCCACGGCTTTCCGGAACATGCTTTTTCATGGCGTCATCAGGTGCCGGCACTTGTTGCAGCTGGCTATCATGTCATCATCCCCAACCAGAGAGGTTATGGCAACTCATACAAACCGGCAGAAGTAACGGAATACGATATTGAACACCTGACAGGCGACCTGGTTGCATTACTGGATTACTATGGGTATCAGGATGCTACTTTTGTTGGGCATGATTGGGGGGCGAATGTTGTTTGGAATCTGGCATTGTTACATCCTCAAAGGGTCAATAAAATAATAAACCTTGCCTTGCCTTATCAAGAGCGTGGAGAAAAACCATGGATTGAGTTCATGGAAGCCATATTTGGCGGGGACTTCTATTTTGTTCATTTCAACCGTCAACCGGGCGTAGCGGATGCCATAATGAATGAAAATGCATCCCGGTTTCTTCGTAATATATTCCGCAAAAACCTGCTTCCTGCACCACCGGAGCGGGGAATGCTTATGATAAATCTTGCACAAGCAGAAAACTCACCCGGCGAACCTATTATGGAAGACAGCGAATTGTCTGTATTTATATCTGCCTTCGAATCATCCGGTTTTACAGGAGCGATAAACTGGTACAGAAACCTGGATAGAAACTGGCACTTAATGGCGAACATAACTCCAATCATTCCTCAACCAACACTGATGATCTATGGTGAACGCGACACGATTCCAAAATCTGAAACCCTAAAAAATTATGTTACTGATTTGGATATTATTAGTCTTGATTGCGGTCACTGGATTCAACAGGAAAAGCCGGAAGAAACTACCCAATGCATTTTGAAATGGTTAGAAGATCGGAATGCCTAGCAGTCAGCTGGAAATATATTATCCTCAAAGTTAAACGGGTTGGAGGCAATGGTTGAAAAAACATCAGTCTTAACAATCTGTCTGGCTTGTTTTATCAATCCAAAAAATCTAATATTCTATAGTAAACTCATTTGGTAATCTTCAAAAAAAAACGTATATTATAGCAGGAGGAGTCCTCCTGAATACCGGTGTTTTGAACATCTTTCAGATACCGGAAGGTATTGTTTTCCCTAAAGTAATTGTTTGTTTTACAGATATATGAATAATCACGGTTCTGTATATATTATTTTTTCTCTTTTCGTAATTTTTCCTATCATTATGCGACTAATTTTATAGAATAATACGTTAATGAAAAGCAATCGCGGGATGCCTGTAAGATTTGCTTTGAAACAGTTATTATGATGAGTAATCACCTTAACACCCAACTATATGGAATTTTTATCTAACCTCGACCCCTTGTTAAAGTCGTTCTGGTATGTAGCCATTCCAACGAGTTTGATATTTATCATTCAAACGATCATGACTTTTATCGGAACAGATGCTACTGACGGAATAGAGGCCGATTTCGAAGGAGACCTGGACGGTGCCCAGGCGCCTTTCCAACTATTCTCTTTACGAAACCTGATCAACTTTTTGCTGGGTTTCAGCTGGACGGGTATTTCGCTCTTCAATACCGTCGCTAACAAAACACAGCTGATTATTTTATCGGTTGCAGTCGGGGCCGGGTTCGTGTATTTGTTTTTTGTCATCATCCGCGAACTGCAAAAGCTCGCTGAAGACAATTCAGTTAAAATAGAAAATGCCCTCGGTAAAACAGCAGAAGTATATCTGACCATTCCCGAGCATAAATCAGGAATCGGTAAAGTATTGATCAGTATAAACGGGTCGGTGCGTGAGTTGGAAGCCATGACTGAAAATGGCCGGCTGCCATCAAACACTCCGGTAAAAGTTGTCAAAATAGAAAACAATAATATCTTAATCGTAGAAAGATTCTAAACATGCTAGACATTCCACCAATTGCAATTATCGTAGTTGCCGCAGTGTTGATTTTCGTAACCATCACTGCATTAGTATCGAGGTATAAACGTTGTCCGTCAGACAAAATCTTAGTTATTTATGGTAAAACCGGAGGTGCTTCTGCCAAATGTATACATGGCGGTGGTGCATTTATCTGGCCGGTAATTCAGGATTTTGCGTTTTTAGATTTAAAACCTTTGTCTATTGAAGCGAACCTCACCAATGCGTTGAGCCGTCAGAATATACGTGTAGACGTTCCTTGTAGATTTACCATTGCTATTTCAACAGATGCGGGAAGTATGAATACTGCTGCAGAAAGATTGTTAGGATTAAGCTCTGGTCAGATTCAGGAATTGGCAAAAGATATTTTATTCGGTCAGTTACGTCTGGTAATTGCAACCATGACCATTGAAGAAATTAACTCTGACCGGGATAAATTTTTAGATAACATTTCTAAAAACGTAGACAGTGAGTTGAAAAAAATCGGTTTGAAACTGATCAACGTAAACGTTACGGATATTAAAGATGAATCAGGTTACATAGAGGCATTAGGTAAAGAAGCTGCTGCAAAAGCGATCAACGAAGCGAAAATCAGTGTTGCAGAGCAGGAGAAAATCGGGGAAACCGGTAAAGCAATTGCAGACAGAGAAAAAGATACACAAATCGCAGAAACACACAGAGACAGAGATGTAAAAATTGCGATTACTCAAAAAGATAAAGAAATCAGCATTGCATCAGCTACTAAAGATGAAGCGATCGGTAAGGCTGAAGCGGAGAGAGATACGAGAATTAAAACATCTGAGGCGAATGCGATAGCTATCAAAGGAGAAAACGAAGCCAAAATTGCCATTGCCAATTCAGAAGCATTAAGAAGGGAAAAAGAAGCGGAATCATTACGCGTAGCGATGTCGGCCGAAAAAGTACAGCAGGCGAAAGCATTGGAAGAAGCCTACGTGGCTGAGCAAAGAGCTGAGTTAGCACGTTCTGAAAGAGAACGCTCCACTCAGATTGCAAACATCGTAGTACCGGCTGAAATTGCAAAACAAAGAGCCATCATTGAAGCACAGGCTGATGCGGAAAGAATCAGGGAAAATGCGAAAGGTGAGGCAGATGCGATTTATGCAAAAATGGAAGCGGAAGCAAAAGGTTTGTTTGAGATCTTAACCAAACAGGCAGAAGGTTATAAAGAAGTAGTAGCTGCTGCCGGTGGAGATCCGACCAAAGCATTCCAGTTATTATTAATTGAAAAACTTCCTGAGTTGGTAAAAACACAGGTAGAAGCCGTTAAGAATATCAAAATCGATAAGATTACGGTTTGGGATTCGGGTAATAATGAAAACGGTAATGGCTCTACCGCAAACTTTGTTTCCGGTATGATGAAAACCGTTCCGCCATTGAACGACCTGTTTAATATGGCCGGATTGAATTTGCCAACTTACCTGAAAGGTGAAGATAAAGGGGAGGATACTTCGGCGCAAGATAAAAACTAATTTATTAGCATAACCAGCTAAAGTAAAAGGAACCTGATCTCGATTCAAAGAGATTAAGTTCCTTTTATTTTTTATGTAAACATTTTAATTCTGATTTTATATATAAAAAAATACTCTATTGATGATTTAATTATTTTGCTGTATCATGATGTAAGGTTTATACTTATTAAAAAAAATAAGTTTCTATTTATCAGCGATTGTTGGTAAAAATTATATTCATTGTAATGTTGCAAATGGAAAATAGAACCCTGATACAATAAATTCTTAATAAACATGACCTTTTTACGCAGGCTCTTAACTATCCTCATCTTATTATTAATTAGCTTTTTGTCTTATTCTCAGCATCTTCAGCCGGTAGTCTCTATCCCTAGTGCCAATGCAGTGGCTCTAGGTAAATATGGGGATCTTCCTGTTTCATTGCATCGTGGTGAAGTGGATGTTAGTATTCCGATCTATAATTTAAACTTCGGACAAATGTCTGTGCCCATTTCTTTACAGTATAGCAGTGGAGGAGTTAGGCCGGATGTGTATCCAGGCTGGACGGGAACTAACTGGTCTCTACATGCAGGAGGCATGATTACCAGGGAGGTTCGTGGTTTTCCAGATGAGATGCAATTTCACCGATCTTATATTTTTTCCAGAGATACTAACAACGTTTATGTAAAAGAAGTGAAACATGGATTAATGACGAATGCTGTATTATTTAAAAATAACTGGTATGATTTCTCTAATGTTGATTCTGTTGCCAGAACAGGAATCACTAATGATGATGCGGATATTCAAACGGATGGGGAACCGGATATTTTCAGGTTTAATTTTAATGGTTATTCCGGAACTTTTTCTTTCGACCATAATAAGTTTTTTGTATCAGTAGGCAATCCTGACCTGAAAATACAATTCCTTTCAGATTCCTTCTATTATAAAACTTATGTAGCAGATCCTAACAACGGAAGTCATTATACTGTATTTACGAGAGATTGGGATCGTCCTTATGCTACCAATGAAACCGGAAAGCAGAGAGTGGCAGAGTTGAAGTTTTATGGATTTCGGATAATAACTCCTGATGGTAATGCTTATGACTTTGGTGTGAGAAATCCGTTCACTGAATCGGTTTTTTATGAATCAAGTGTTGATTTTTTTGCCCAGCTTTGGGATAATGAACAAATCGATACCTGGTATTTACAGAGTATTACTTCACCCACCGGCCAGAAAATAAACTTTACTTATGAGTCTGATAGTCCGACGGCATATTTTGTGAGAAATATTTCATATGACAAAAGCTCAGCATCTTCAAGTGGAAGGGGAATTTTTCGTTGGCTTCTTTTCACCAATTCTACTACAATTGATCAAAAGAATTTAATTTCTGGAAAAATTATTAACAACGTTTATTTAAAGTCTATTGAATCGGAAAATGAAAAAATAGAGTTTCACAGAAGTGCTTCCAAACAACTTTTTTATAATATTGATGCTATTCATGACGCATTGTTTGTGTATTCAACTTATTATAATAAAGATATTCATAATTATATTTCGCCCAGGATTAGATATTTACCCGGCAACAGTGCGCTGTCTCGTCCATTTGCATACATTCTGAGAAATGAGGATTACATTTTTGTAGATAAACCAGTGCTTGAAATGGTAAATTATGGAGCATTTAATCATAAAAAATTAGATAGTATTAATGTTTATGATAAAAGAACAAATGGTAGAATTAGTAGAACGCATTTTACTTATTCCAGCGATTCAACAAAACGCCTAACGTTGTATTCAGTACAGAGGAAATCGAAAGACTTTCGTTATGCGTCAGAAGATTACCGCTTTGAATACGATAGTACATTATTACCTGATTATTTATCTATGTCAACGGATCATTGGGGTTATTCAAATGGTAAGAATATAGCATTAGTTAATTATAATTTTACAGAATTTTCAACATATGGAGGCTTAAAGGCGCCTGATTTTAATTATGCTAAAGCAGGGTCCCTCACCAAAGTATATTGGCCAACCGGAGGTTCTACGAAATTTACCTATGAGCCTCATTCTTATGAACAGCTAGTGGTAAGAAGTGAAGCAGATGGAGCGTTCAGTTTACAATCGAAAACCGGAACAGTAGGAGGGCTTAGGATTAAGCAGATTGATGATATATCTGATAATGGTTCAGTACTTACACGGAAGTACGAGTATTCGGGAGGAATATGCAGTGGGTTGCCAAAGTATTTTTGGTTGGCTTATGTTTCAAAGCTGTCAACGGGTACCAACTATACGTCCGAAAGATTCTCCAGTCAATCATATATTCCATTGTCAACAAATGCGCTTTCTTCTCCTATCGGATATACATATGTAACAGAAAAGGTTGAAAATAGAGGTATTACAAAATACAAGTATACTAATTATGATATTTTAGATGAGAATGTTATACTTACAATAGATCCTACAAAATCAATTTTTTCTCCTTTCTCTTCAAAACATAGTAACAGAGGACTTTTGTTGGAAAAGAGGATATTTGAAAATTTTTCAGAGGATTCATTGCAGTTGATTCAGCATGATACATATGAATATAATATAAATGATCCGGCTTTGCAAGGACATTATTTAAGAGCAATCTATTCAAATCCTGTAAATATTTTAGGAGGAGTAACTCTTTCGGCAGCTGCCTATAAGATTTATAAGTACCCTGTTTTGAAAACTAATTCAACCACGAGATATTACACTAATGGAGATAGCTTGCCGGCGATGATAACTTCTATCGATTTTAAATATTCTGAAAATTACGCTCATTTAAGTCCTAAAAAGACTATAAGAGTTAATTCCAGAGGTGATACTTTAACGGAAAGTTTTACCTATCCATACGATAGCAATTCAGATATTTTTCGGGCCATGACTGATAGTTTTAATATAATTAACCCTGTGATACAGCAAGTAGATAGTGTTGGTAATAAAATGGTAAAAAGAGTATCGAATGGTTATGGAAGGTTTGCTAATAGAATTTTTCCAAGTTTTTCGGTAATAGAGAATGGGGTAAGCTTTCAGGCAGAGCGATATGAATTCTACAATTATGACTCTTATGGTAATATATTATCAAGAGCTAAACTTTATGATTTGAAGGAAGGCTATGTGTGGGGATACAACGGTCAGTATCCTATATTGAAAGCTTTGAACACAGAACCTTTTGAAATCTGGTTCATGGGGTTAGATGAAAATGGTAAAGTTGTAAAGAAAGATGGTGGTTCAAACCCACCCTGGAGTATAGTTATTGATTCAACAGCCCCAAAGTATCCATATACTTTTAGTTCTACTAATGCTTCTATGTTAACCGGAATGTCACTTGATACTTCAAAAACTTACTTATTTACTTATTGGGCAAAGGGGTCTGTTAGTTTATTACCAATTTATAACATTACTATTCTAGACCAAAAAACTCAGGCGAGAGGAAGCTGGGTACATCATGAATTAAAATTTAAATCGAGTAGCCGTAGTTTAAGTATAGTGATACCGGCGTCGACCTTTGCAAAAGAGTTTTTGATCATACCTGAGGATGCTATAGCTTCTGTTTACACTTATGTTCCTGGTGTCGGAATGTCATCGGAAACTGATCCTTCAGGAAAAACAACTTTTTATGAGTACGATAATATGAATCGACTTAGTATTGTAAGAGATAATGACAGGAATATTTTAAAGCAGTTTTGTTATAATATTAAAGGTGAAATAGAAGATTGCCTAAGCTCAATATATTACTATAATACTGAGCTTACAAAAAGTTTTATTAGAAATAACTGCATCTCTCCGGCTGTGCCTGACACATTAAATTATACACTTCCGGCAGGATTTATTGTTTCGACCAACAACCAGGAAGATGTTGATTTGAGAGCAAATGCTTATATTGATTCAGTCGGACAACAATTTGTCAATGATAATGGCAAGTGTGTTTATTATAATCTGGAAATGACTAAATTGTTTACAAAACAGTGTATGCCCGGTTTCCAGGGAACAACGCATGAATATACTATATATGCAGGAGAGTTTTCTTCACTTATAAGCTTTGAACATGTCACTTTTCTGGCACAAACAGCACTCGATTCCAGAGGTCAATCAAATGCAACACATGTTGGTTTATGTACGCGAAGTTGTGATTCCTGTTCAGGAGAAGATGTAAAGTGTGTAAATAATGCGTGTGAGGCAGGGCTATTTATTGTTGTAGATTGTGTATATGATCCGGGTCGGGCAGTATATTACTGGACTTATTATTACAGGTTTAGTGATAACTCAGTGTCACCGACTGTTACGATTGAACAAACAGAACCTTGTTGGTTTTAAAAAAGAATAAAAAAATGAAAAATTTATTATTACTGCTTTGCTTGCTATTAATCAACAATTTAATATTTGCTCAAAACGCAAATAGTGCAAAAAATGCTTATGACAGAACTAAATGGATTGTGGATTCATTATCGTTGAGTAAAAAAATGGAGCAAAAGGTTTATAATATGCATCTTTCAATTGAGCATAAAATAGAAAAGCTATGGACTTCCTATTCTAATCAGGATTCTATTAAAATTCATATAAGAAAGATAGAATCTCTGATAGATGGAGAGTTATATAAAATTCTTGGAAAACCCCTTTACGATGAGTACAAACAAAAACAATTAAACAGGCTAAGGTCTTTAGCTGCTAAGCCAAGGGAATCGTAGCATAAAAGATAATAACTTAAACTACAGGTCAATGATAGTTTTTATAATAAACATTTACACCCTCCAAAAAAATATTTTTTGGAGGGTGTTCTTTTATACTTAATTACTCCACATTATTATAATAGGTATAATCTTTCGTTATTTTTCCGTTCTCAAATTCAAAAATAGTACAGATCGGAAGTTCTAACTGCATGCCTCCTTCTCCGTTTCCAACAGATACAAACTCTACAACAACAACATTTTGTTTAGAAGGATAGATACTCTTTACTTCATCTTTCAGGTCAGGAAACATATGTGTCAGCTCGCTGTATTTTTTTACAAACTCTTCTTTCGATAATCTATGATGGCCAGGCCCCATAGCCGGATCTTTAAATGCTGCATTGGAAGAATACATGTCATATAACTTTTCCCAGTCATGTTGATTGAAAAGATCAAAGTATTGCTGAACCAATTGCTGATTCGGAGACGCCGCATCGCCAATAACATTATTGGCCTCAGCAGCATTGTCATTACAGGCGGTTGCAACTGATAAACAGATTAATGATAAGAATATCAGATTTCTTAAACGCATAATTGATAATTACTTTAATGAAGAATATGTCCTTTGATAAAAAGTGTATACATATATATAATATGTAACAACGAAAAGTTTCCTTTCCTTGTATAGGACAATTGAGACCTTGAATAAGGGACAAAAACAGACTTTTTTTTAAAAAATATTTTTTCTTCAATTACTGGTTGCTTAACTGCAGAGCAAATTCACGAATTATCTTAATATTATTCTGTTTGTATGTTTTATTCGTTGATATATGTTCAAATCAGTTAATAAGAAACTTGCTGATTATTAATTTAGTACAGTATTGGTTTTTGTTATCGATTGTTTCTTGCAATATTTTTTCAGATTTCTTTTGTTTCTTTTTTTATTAATCTCTAATATTTGTTGTGTCTTTCACTTGTATATGGTTGTTATAGTTATACATTAATACTAAATATTTTTATATGATATTTCTAGTAACACTTCTGTTTGCTGTAGGGCCTAAAGAGCTCATCCTTATCGTTATAGCTATCCTTATACTTTTCGGAGGAAAAAAAATTCCTGAGTTAATGCGGGGTATTGGAAGAGGAATCAGTGAGTATAAACACGAAAGGAATAAACAAAGAAAAGATACAGATGATTGATTATAATATAATATACTATGGTTTATTTGAAACTGCTGAAAGTGTCTTACTCCAATGCACTTTTCGAGAAACGTAAATTTCTGGATGCTAACCAAAGCTATAAAAACAATTTTGAGCAGATAGGAAAAGATTTTTTAAAGGCTTATAACTATTCGTTAGGAGATAAGTCTTTAGAAAAGAGCGCTTCTTTCATAGAATCGACTTCTGTTTTATATAACAGAGGGTTTATGTACGAAGGAGCTTCTATGGCTCACGGATTTAATATAGAAATGTCCCTTAACCGAAAACTCGATTGTTATAGTAAATTATTCTCCGAGTGGAATGACCATATATATATGGTACATGTAGGGCTTGGCTGGGCATATTCAAGAATTCCACTTTTCTCAGTTGAATCCAGAATTAAAAAATTTGATCCTGTACTACGTTGGTTGGTGATTGACGGAATGGGCTTTCATGATACTTACTTCTATACAAAAAAGGTTTTGATAGAAAAGAAAGTAAGTCAGAAGTTGAAAGATCCATATGCTACGCATGTTTATTATCAGGGTGTGGGTCGCTGCCTGTGGTTTGTATATTCAGGTAATCTTAGTCTTCTGAATAAAACGATTGCTTCATTTCCTTTAGAATATCAGACCGACCTGTGGGCTGGTGTTGGATTGGCTTCTGTATATGCTGTTGGTGTAGATGAAAATATTTTATCTGCGGTAAAAACATTACCACAGAAATTTTTTCCGGCATTTGCCCAAGGTGTTTGTTTCGGCTCAAAAGCGAGAGGAAGGGCAAAGAATATAACCGACTTAAATGCCAATGCTGCGCAGCTGCTGATTTCAATGGATATTAATGAAGCGGCATCATTAACAGACCAATTTTATCCGGTAGGTGAAGGCGAATCTTCTGCACTGGATCGTCAATGGAAACAAACAATTCAAAACTACTTTAAATAAGAAATTGATGTCATACAAAATAGCCTCTACATTTTTTGCATTACTCATTCCGACTTTCTTTTATTTTATGACCATGCCCGCTTCGCTCAGTGAATCGGAAAAAGAAGAACTCCGCAACTCATTTAGTTTTGAGGTTGAACAGTTGCCGCTTTTCAACGATAAAGAAGTAAAATTCGTTAGAGAGGTGCATCCAAATTATACCCATATATCAGCATGGATTTCATCAGTTGGCGCAGCTGCTACAATTGCCGATCTGGACGCTGATGGAAGAAACAATGATCTGATACAGGTTGAAACCAGAACCAATCAGGTAATTGTTTCGAATCTTACACCTGATCATTCTACTTACGCTTCCTTTGAACTGATTCCGCACGGCCTTGACTATGACTATACAATGGCACCGATGGGTTCGCTGGTGTATGATTTTAATCGTGATAGTAAAAATGATATTTTAGTTTATTATTGGGGACGCTCTCCGGTTATATTTTATCAAACCGATTCTTTTCAGTTTGAAGCTACTGAACTATTAACGCCCTACCAGGTATGGTTTTCTAATTCTGCACTGCTAAATGACTTTGATGGAGATGGAAATGTGGATATACTGGTTTCGAACTATTTTCCTGAGAATTCAAAGGTTTTAGATCCGTTTGCCACTGATAATGATCAGGTGATGCAACATTCTATGTCGAGAGCCAATAACGGCGGGTCTACTTATTTTTTGTTATTTGACTCTGTTGTAAACCAACGGGCGAACTATCATATTGATAATAACTGGCAAAAGGATATTCCGAAATTAAATGGCTGGACATTAGCCGTTGCAGCTGCTGATATTGACGGAGATATGCTACCTGAAATTTACCTCGCGAACGACTTTGGTCCCGATCAGTTGTTCCACAATCTTTCTACACCGGGCAAGCTGGCTTTTAAATCATTGAAAGGTGTTCGTCAGATTGATGACATCCGTTCCAGTGTTCTGGGAAAAGATTCTTTTAAGGGAATGGGTGCTTATTTCGGCGACTTTAACGGAGATGGATTATTGGATATTTATGTGAGTAATATTGCCGATGATTTTGCATTGGAAGAATCACACTTCTTATTTATTAATAATGGCAATTTTGATTTAATGGCAAAAGGAGTGGCTCCTTTTAAAAATTATAGTGAAGAGTTTGGTTTGTCGCGCAGTTCATGGGGTTGGGACTGTAAGCTGGCTGATTTTAATAATGATGGTGCTATTGAAGCGCTGCAGGCAACCGGCTTTTTAAAAGGTGATAAAAAGAAATGGGCAGAGTTGCAGGAGCTGGCAATTACCAACGATGAGTTATTGGCTAAGCCCAAGTTCTGGCCAAACTTTCAACCGGGCTCAGATCTTTCAGGCGATAGTAAGCTGTTCTTTTTCGCCCAGTCAAAAGAAGGAAAGTATTTTGATATTTCAGGTTTAGTAAATCTGGATCGCCCTTCTATTTCACGGGCATTGGCTGTCAGTGATATTGATAATGATGGAATGCTTGATTTTGTGGTAGCTAATCAATGGGAAGATTCCTATCTCTACAAAAATACATTGAAAGGTAACAACAGCTTTATAGGTGTAAAATTATTCCTGTCCGATTCAATTGAAAATATTGTTAAGCATAATTATGTGTTGGCCGGTAATACGTCATTGCCATATGGGGCAACTGTTACTTTCGAACATAATAATAAAACGTATACACATTATATTGACGGAGGAAACGGACATTCCGGTAAAAACTCTCCGGATATTCATTTCGGTATGAGCGGTTTTAATGCGAAGGATTCTGTAGCAGCCATTGTGAAATGGATAGATCAAACAGGAAAAAGAAACACCAGAAACATCTATTTAAATACCGGATGGCAAACTATTCTATTGCCTTCTAATTAAACCAAACTATATGGATTTAAGAATTGCAGCCCTAATCAGGTTTAGTATTGCTATTACCGTTCTGAATATTGTTGGTCACTTTTATTTAGGCATAGAACAATCCTGGTTACATCCGCTGGTAGCATTAGCTACCTGTTATTCATTGGAAATATTTTTTCAATACTTAGAATCAAAAAAAAGAAAATCTGTTCCCCGATACAAAGGCAGTTTTAAAAACTTAGTATTGTTTTTATTACCGGCGCATATCACAGCGATGGCAGTATCAATGTTGTTGTTTACGAATAAAGGTATCTGGCCGGTTGTATTTGCTTCATCAATAGCAATTTGCTCAAAAGTGATATTCAGAGTAAATGTTGATGGTGTTAAGCGACATTTTCTGAATCCTTCTAATACAGGAATCGCATTAATTCTGATTCTGTTTCCCTGGGTAGGTATTGCTCCTCCCTATCAGTTTACAGAAAACCTGCATGGTTGGGGTGACTGGATTATCGGACTGATTTTTATATGTGTAGGCAGTTTTCTGAATACAAAATTAACCAAGCGTATGCCGCTTATTTTATCCTGGTTTGTTTTTTTCCTTATACAGGGGGTGGTTCGCGCCTATATTATGGATGGTGAGGTCATAGCAGCAATTTCACCAATGACCGGCATTGCCTTTTTGCTGTTTAGCTTTTATATGATTTCAGATCCGGCAACAACCCCCTCTGATTTTAAAGGGCAGATCATTTTCGGGGCAAGCGTAAGTATAATCTATTCTATTCTGGTATACTACCATATAGTTTTTGGTCAGTTCTTCGCATTGCTGATTGTATGTTCTGTAAGAGGAATTTTGCTTTATCTGAAACCTTATACTGTAAGAAAGCCGAAGTTTCAGGAGAGTCTTGCTCAATAAATTTTTGTACTATGGTGCCCCAGAAAGAAGATAAAACTAAAGTTGCGATCATTGGAATGTCATGCGTTTACCCGGATGCACCGGGTGTAAATGAATTGTGGGAAAATATCTTGCAACAACGTGTTTCTTTCAGGCAATTTCCTGCTAAGAGACTAAACGAAGAATATTTTAATTTAAAGAATGATCCGGAAGATAAAATTTATTCATCGAAAGGTGCCTTTATTAAAGATTACTCTTTTGACAGAGCCCGTTTTAACATTTCAAAATCCAATTATGAAACTGCTGATTTAACGCACTGGCTTACGCTGGAAACAACCGATAATGCGCTGAACGATGCCGGCTTAAAAGATCTCCTGACGGTTGATCTTAAAAAAGAAGTAGGCGTTATTATTGGTAATACATTAACCGGTGAGCAAACAAGATCAAACCTGCTCCGGTTACGCTGGCCTTATGTAGCCAATGTATTAAAAACCACGCTGAAGCAAGAACAGCTGAAAGACGATGAAATAAACAGAATATTAGCCCGAAGTAAAAAATTATATAAAAGCGCATTTGCCGATTTTAAAGAAGATTCTCTTGCCGGAGGACTCGCGAATACTATTGCCGGTAGAATTTGTAATTACTACGATTTTAAAGGCGGAGGATATACCATCGATGGAGCCTGCAGTTCTTCGCTTTTGTCTGTAATTAAAGGTTGCGAATCAATTTTGCAGAAAGATCTGAAAATAGCGATCGTTGGCGGAGTAGATGTGAGTCTTGATCCATTTGAACTGGTCGGCTTTTCAAGAACGGAAGCGTTGGCAAAATCAAAAATGCTGGTATATGATGAACATTCAAACGGCTTTTGGCCGGGAGAAGGATGTGGTATTTTAATATTGGCCGATTATGAGTTTGCTGTACAGAATAACCTGAACATTCTTGCTTCTATCATAGGTTGGGGAATCTCTTCTGATGGGAAGGGTGGAATTACACGTCCTGAAAAAGATGGTCAGAAGCTGGCATTAAAACGGGCTGCGGAGAAAGCAAAAATCTCTTTTTCCGATCTGGATTATATTGAAGGACATGGAACCGGCACCAAAAAAGGTGATGAAACAGAGCTGACTGCTGTTCAGGAAATGCTTTCCGAAACGGATCATAAGAATAATCATAAAACTTATATCGGAAGTATAAAAGCCAATATTGGTCATACGAAAGCCGCAGCAGGGGTGGCAGGGTTAATTAAAGCAGTTTGCGTTGCCCGCAATAAAGTAATTCCGCCTGCATCGAGTAATCATACACCCCATGCGATTTTTAAACAAAATGAACAGCTGATTCTACCTGATCAACAAATCATATTAAACAAAAAGCCTTCTTTGAAAGTGGGTGTCAGTTCTATGGGATTCGGAGGTATTAATACCCATGTGATCGTTGAAGGTGATAATACATCGTCCGTTAATACTTATGACAATAACAAGCAGATCAATCATAAGTTTTTTGATGCAGAGTTGTTTGCGTTCGCTGAATCATCTGTAGAAAAACTGCAGGAAAAACTTGAAACAGTAACCGCCAGATGCAATAATTTGTCATTTGCCGAATTTTCAGACCTGAGTTGTACACTTATAAAATTGTATTCTTATAAAAAGTATAGAGTATCAGTTGTAGCCAGAAATGCAGAAGAACTTAAAGAAAAGCTCATTTTCTTAAAGAAAAATATCAAAGAGAATACTCCTTTCAAAGACATTGAAAGAGGGATATACTATTCAGCCGATCAAAAGAAAATACGGACAGGTCTGTTGTTTCCCGGACAGGGAAACAAGTTTATGGACATCTATTCCAACCTGCGTGTAATTTATCCTTCTGTATTCAGTAAAATACCCGGTCTGATTAATCACACCACTTCAAGCATTTCTACTGCAACGGCACAGCCTGCATTGGTGAATACCGCTTGTTTAGGTATGGATATTCTGGAAGAGTATGGAGTTTACGCGCAGACGGCGGTAGGGCATAGCGTAGGAGAATTAGCGTGTTTGTATTTTTCAAAATCATTGTCTTATCACCAAACCATCGAATTGGCCGCTTTCCGTGGTCAGCTCATGGAAGAAAGCAAAGCCGTAAAAGGTTCTATGCTCTTAGTGAATCCTGTAGAAGATGAAGCCTATTGCCTCAAAAAAATATCAGCAGCAGGATTAAGCATCGCTTGCATTAACTCATCAGAACAGTGGGTAATATCCGGAAAGTCTGAACAAATAGAATCGCTCCATGCTGATTTGAAAATAAAAGGATTTGCCTGCTTAAAGCTGAATGTAGAAAACGCTTTTCACTCTGAACTGATGAAAGATGTGGAATCTGCTTTTGATACTTATCTGAAAACGGTGCCGTTTCAGGAAAAGGACCGCTATTATTATTCAACCGTTACTGCTGAAAAGGTAAAGGAAAACGAATCAGTAAAGGAACTTCTTCTTACTCAATTGACCTCTCCGGTATTATTTAAGGATACTGTTGAAAAGGCAAATAAAGAAGTTGATCTATGGATAGAAGCCGGTGCGGCGGACTCATTGAAAAAACTGCTTGCTTCGAATAATATTGAGAACGCTATTAGCCTGGGGTTGCAGGGAGATTCTATATGGGATCTCAGTAATGTGCTGGCCTATCTGATCAGCTTTGACAATACTTTTAAAATTGAACATCACATCAGCAGAAGGGTGTTTAAAATGGTTGACCTGGATGTTGAGAATACTTATATCGTAAATCCTTGTGAAAATATCGACAGTTTTGGAGAGGAAAAAGAGAATGTTACGGAGGAGATTGAAGAAATACAGGAAGAGGAAACTATTAATGTGGTAAGTGAGCTTGTATCCAACCAAAACCTTCACCGGTTATTTAAAGAAGAACTCGCTAAAGCGCTGGAGCTTGAAGCAGATAGAATAAAAGATGATTCCAGATTGTTAGATGATTATCATCTCAATTCATTATATGTAGTACAGTTTATTACATCTTTTGCCAAAAAAAATGATTTAAAGGTGAGTAATACTTTGCTGGAGTACTCAAATGCTTCCGTGCAGGATATAGTGAAAATGTTTCTTCAATATAATTTTGATGATCAGTTCGAAGGCAAAGATGCGGGCATGGAGTTGAAGAGCACATGGATAAAAACATTTGTTAAGAAATGGTGCCGGGAAGGAGCGATAACAGCAGAAAGAAAGTTCATGTCTGCTATAGAAGAAGGAAAATGTTTCACTTATAATACTTATGATGATTTATTGATCGTGAGATATACTGCCCTTCAGTATAGTCATTGGTTGAATGATCTCTTAGAGCTCAAGAAAATACTTGATCATCATCTTTTATCTAAAAAGTTAGTTTTTGTATATGATAAAGATTATTTCAGTAGCTTTTTGAAAAGCCTGTTAAAAGAAAACCTGCTCGAGAAATTGTTGCTGGTTTATGAAAATGATGCTGCTTTTGCAGAAGAGGATTTTTATGTTCAACTCGTAAACGGTGATCCGCTTCAGGAAGTAAAAATAGAAAAAGAAAATATTTATATCCCGGAATTTGAGTACGATTATTCTCTTGAAGAAACTGATGTGAATGCTGTGGTAAAAGGAACAATATTAGTATCCGGAGGAGGAAAAGGAATTGCCTTTGAAGCAATTCGTAGAATGTCTTATCGTCATGATGTTGACTTCCTCATTATCGGAAGGGCAGATCGCGATAAAGATCCGGCATTGAAGTACAATCTTGAACTACTTGAAAAAACAAAAATTTCCTATAACTATCTGAGTATAGATATTACTAAAGAGGACGATATTTTAAAACTGAAAGAATATATTGGTTCAAATAAAGTTGACATAACCGGGTTCATTCATTCAGCAGGTTATAATAATCCTCAGAAATTTGAATTAATTACTAAAGATTCTTTAGAGGCCACTTTTAACCCTAAGGTAGCCGGGTTCAATAATGTTTTTGGTATTATCCCGAAAGAGTCGCTACGGTTTGTATTTACATTCGGCTCTGTAATCGGAAATGTGGGAATGGAAGGAAATGCCGAATATGCTTTTGCAAATCAGTGTTTGAGAAATACTGTTGAGGAACTGAAATTGCAAAACGATCACATTCGTTTTCTGAATTTTGAATGGAGCGTATGGGATGAAGTGGGTATGGGACATGATCTCGGCTTGCTAGAGCTGCTAAAGTTAAATGGTGTTATACCAATCAATATAGATACCGGCAGTGAAATACTATTAAATGCATTAGTTGCAAAAAATGTAGAAATATCTCTGTTTGTTTCGGGTAAGTTTCCTGAATTGAGACGTAAAAGTAATGACGTTGTAGCTCATCAATACAGATTTGTAGAAGACATTATAGAGAATATCAGAGGAGTAGAATTTGTTTCGGAAGTGAATATATCTCCGGTAACAGATCGGTATCTGCTCGATCACGTGGTAGATAATAATATTTTGTTTCCTGGTGTAATGGGAGTTGAAGCCGGTTTGCAAAGTTTTGATGTTTTTACCAACCGTCAATGTAAACTTTCTCATCTAAGGTTGCGGAATATCGAATTTCAGAATCCTATCATCCTGCAGGATGCCACACAGGAAATCAAACTAAGAATTGTAATTGAACGTCAGTGGGCATCCATATACAGTGTAAGTATTTTATCAGGTGTTAATAACTTTTCAGTAAAGCATTTTACGTATGAAATAGAAGTATTGCCTGAGAATAATATTCCTTTTTTTGAAGAGATGCCTGATCTGAAGCCTATGGGACTGCAACATGTTTATGATCATTTGCTGTTTCACGGGTCAAGTTTTCAGGTGGTAGAACAGTTTGAGTTTTTACGATATGATAAAATGGTGGCATCAGTTAAGCCAAATGTTACAAATGATGTGTTTAACCAAT
This sequence comes from Gynurincola endophyticus, assembly GCF_003991195.1. Taxonomy (GTDB): domain Bacteria; phylum Bacteroidota; class Bacteroidia; order Chitinophagales; family Chitinophagaceae; genus Gynurincola; species Gynurincola endophyticus. Next base: position 26,150 of record NZ_RCWL01000001.1, read on the forward strand.
ACATGGGTAATGGATTAATGGGAGTAAATCCTTATATCATGGATGCTTTGTTACATTCCATTCAGATATGTGTACCCCATCAGAGATTGTTGCCTGTATCAATTGATTCAGTCAATTATCACCTGGATGAGATATCGGGTGAGCAGCTGTTAAGAATAAAAGCAATAGAACATTATAATGACGGAGTGGTATACAATTACACCATTCAGTTAATAGACGCAGACAATCGATGTTTGGTGAATCTGGAGGGTGTGTCGTTTAAAAGGGTAGAAAGTATTAAAGATGTTTCTTATACTCCCGAACAAACTGCTGTAATAGTAAACAGATTTCTTGCAGAGAACAAGTCGTTAAAGAATGCTGAATATAACCTGGTATTTGAGCCGCTTGATTTTCTTACTTATAAAAGAATAGATGGTAAACCATTTTTAGACGAACAGGAGTTTGTCAGCAAGTCTGATTCCGGAACTGTTCAATCAGCCATTATTGCCTCAGAAAGAGTCGGGCTTGACATCGAAATGGTAAAGCCTTCGAATGAAAGCCGGTGGAAAAACGTACTGCGTACACCACAATATGAACTCGCAGAATACTTGTCAAAAGAGCTAAAAGAAGATATTAATGTATCGGCTACCAGAATCTGGACAGCAATAGAGTGTGTAAGAAAAATAGGGCACCTGGAAAGCGGAGACGTTTTTTTAACCAAAACACATTCATCCGGATTTCTTGAGCTACAGGTAAATGGTCACGAGATTTACAATACCTGTATCAGTATTATCGGTGATGACGCTATTTCTAATATTTATTCAATTTCAATTATCAGATAAATCAGTAATGGCAAAAAAGTATTACTCACTTTCTTTTGATGTGCTATTGGAAAATACCAATATGGTTGGCAATGTTTATTTCAGTAATTATTTTTCCTGGATGGGTAAGATAAGAGAACAATTTATTCTTGAGCATTATCCTGAAACGATTGATATGTTATCAAAGAATTCATTGGCACTGATAACCCTTTCCTGTAACTGTACATTCTATGATGAGTTGTTTGCCGGAGAGAAGGTGGAGATGCGAATGTATCTGGAGAGCTTAAAAAGTTATAAGGTGAAGATGAAAATAGAGTATTATAAATCAAACGATAAGCAGATTTCCAAACTGGCTGCAATAGGTTTTCATGAGATCGGTTGTTTTGTTAAGGAAAATGACAGGTTAGAGCCGAAACCATTCCCTGAAAAACTACAGAATGCATTTGAGCAGTATGCCTAACGTTACTAAAGAGTGTTCGTATGAGTGTATTGAATCAGGTTTTAAACGAGCTGAAAGACAAGTTGTTTAATGATGATAAATCATTGATCTTCTCCATACCCCGGGAGGAAAAAGAACCTCATTTGTCGGATTTGTCTTTTAAGCTCAAAAGAATAGTTGATGAGTTGAAATTCATTGAAGAGAAATACGAGATATATAAAAGCCTTACGAAACGGGAGAAAGAAATCATCAGGATGATTGTACAGGGAGATAATAATAAGGATATATCAGATAAGTTGTTTATCAGTAGAAGAACGGTAGAACAGCATAGAAAGAATATTAATAAGAAGCTGGACGTAAATAATATGTCAGAGATCTATTTTTTCGCATATTCTTTCAATTTAGTGTAATAAATGCCAAAGGTACGGTATTGTTTGAGAGTCGGATGCTTGGTAATTTTAATTATTACATCACTTAAAACATTAATTATGTCAACTAAAGATGCTGCATTGTTTTTTCCTCCGGCAGGAAACTTTCACATTGAATCAAATCCTATTTTCTTAATTCAAAGAAATGGAGAAAGAGAAGTTCTTGTATTCGAAGCTCAGATGGATATCAGAACTTCTAATGCTGCTAAAAATGACTCAGGCGAAAGAATGGTATCTGTTGAGGTTACTGACTGGAAAGCGAAAGCTTATAGCAAATTATTAGATTGTGAAGTTGGTTTCAGAATTACAGACCTGGGTAAAAACAGTAAAGTAACTGCACAAAACTTAAACTATGATTTTCCTTCAAACCTTGAGTTCAACATGGAATATGAAGTGTTGATCAATGGAGAAGTGGTTAAATCTGGTTTAACCGGTGTTGCAAAAGGAGAAATCCATGCATTTCCTCCAAAACCGAACGATATGTTCAGAGTAGAAGGAAAAAGCTTAAAAATTGCTGAAGATTTAGAGATCGACGTGATGGTGTGTGCATGTTAAGATATTTGAATACTTTGATTATTAAAACTGTTTAAGGTGAAGATTCTATTATGTGTTACAGGGGCTGTATCCAGCTTTGTCATTCCTTCTCATGTATTACATCTAAGAACGAAGTTAAATGCTGATGTAAATATTATGACGACGCGCTCAGCATTAAAATTTGTATCTAAGTATACCTTGGAATTGCACAGCGGCCACCCTGTAATAACAGATGCATACGAAGAAGTTAATCATCTATTAGTGCCACATATCCGTTTAACCAATGAAGCCGATCTTATACTGGTAATGCCGGCCACTGCGAATATTATTTCAAAAGCAGCAACCGGTATTTGTGATGATGTTGTTTCTACTGCACTGGTAGCAGCAACTTGTCCGGTGGTATTTGTGCCTTCAATGAATGGAAATATGTGGAATAATCAAAGTATTCAGTTTAACGTGGACCTGCTAAAAAGAAGAGGTTTGTATATAGTTGATCCGGTGGAAGGTTTTGAAATTGACGGCCTGCAAAAAACGTCAGGTGTAATGGCGAGCATTCAAACCGTGATAGATTATATACGTCAATTAAAAAGCGAAAACAAAACTATTTTATGAAAAGAAGAGAATTTGGAAGAAACTTATTCCTGGTTGGAGCTGGGTTACCGATTGTCAGCAAAATATCTTCTTCTTCTGCTGCTATCAATAACAGAAGTCTTTCGGTAGAAGACGGAGCAGAGGCAATTCCTGTAGACCAGCAATTCAAATACAATACGCAACCTGTTTTTGTTATCACAAAAGGTGATCAATCAGAGGTGGTAGTGTTTGATGCCAATCTTAATTTTCAAACCGAAAATGTAAGAAAGGCAACCACGGGCCTGAAAATAACTAAAATTGATCGTATTTCCTGGGAAGGAAAGAGCTTCAGTAAGTTGTTAAACCAGGATATTTATTTTAGAGTTTCCAAGGTTAGAAAAGCCAGCCTGAACTCACTTCGCCTGAATGCAAATTTTCCGGCGAATCTTGAAATGGCATTCGATTATGAAATTCTTGATCAGAACCGTAAAGTAATTGAAAGTGACATTGCTGCAAGATTATCTTCAGATGTTGCCTCTTTCAAAACTTTCTTTCCAAAGAAAATGACGGTTCAGGGAAATATTTCAGCAAAACATACTAATCATCAGATTGGATTTAATTTCTGCGGAGCTTAATAAAAATTCTTTATGCAAGAATTAGAAAACGAATTTGAAAAAGTAAAGAATAAGGTATTGTCTATGCCGCCAATAAAAACCACCTTGAAATTAAAGGTGGGGGAATATGTTTTTCATATTGACGGCACTGACAATGCTAATATTATTACTAACGATGATAAAACATCGGTATCTACTGTAAGTATGAATGAGAAAACATTTCTTGCTTTAAGAAATGGAAAAATATCTCCATTTGATGCATTGGGTACAGGTAAGATGTCTATTAAGGGTAGTTACGGCGTTGCGTTTAAATATAGATCCCTTTTAAACAAAGACTAATTCAAAGTGTATGAATATTGCAAAACCTTTTTTGTTTGTTTCTTTTGTTTGCGCTCAGTCGATCACTCTTAATGCTCAGTTTATTAACCCGGAAGAACCATTTGCCCATACCTTTTCGATATTGGCTTATGATTCTGTAACAAAAGAAATTGGTGTGGCCGTACAATCACACTGGTTTGCTGTTGGTAAAACTGTAGCCTGGGGAGAAGCTGGTGTAGGTGTTGTGGTAACACAAGCCGTGTCTAATATCAGTTTTGGCCCTAAGGGTTTAGAGTTATTAAAACAAGGATTGTCTCCTCAACAAGTAGTAGACTCACTAATAAAATCAGACCCTGCCAGAGAAATGCGGCAGTTGGCAGTGATGAATAAAGACGGTGTTTCTGCAGCCTATTCCGGAAAATATTGTTTGCCAAGTGCCGGCCATATTGCCGGAGATAATTTTTCTATTCAGGCAAATACCGGTTACTCCGATCAGATCTGGTCTAAAATGTCAACGGCATTTAAACAATCCAATGGTGCTTTAGGCGACCGGATGATTGCTGCTTTAAAAGCGGGCCAGGCTGAAGGTGGTGATGTACGTGGAAAACAAAGTGCTTGCATGTTAATTGTTGCGCCTACTTCTTCGAACCGTATATGGATTGATAGAAGAGTTGATTTACAAGTAGCTGATCACAAAGAACCGATTGTAGAATTAGAACGCCTCTTTCATGTTCAGAAAGCATATGATTCATTAAACAGAGCAAACTATTTATTTGCGCGCGGACAACACGATGAAGCTCATGAACTTTATCTAAAGGCTCAAAGTATGTACCCCGAAAACAGAGAACTTTCTTTCTGGTATACAGTTGAATTGCTCAACAAGAATAATGTAGAGAAAGCCCTCCCCATTTTAGAGGAAACTTTTAAGAAGGCACCTGAATGGAGAGACATAATTGTTCCGAGATTATATAAAATTGGTATGTTAATGATCTCGAAAGAAACTTATGATAAGTTATTAGCATTAGGTAAATAACTATAACAGATATATAAGATAAAAGCAGACACCTTTCGGTATCTGCTTTTTTTATTTGATGTCAGAATCGCATTGTTTCAGGTATTTCCTGCTGAATAGGTATCCGTTCAACTTTTTAAACCCTGTGAACCTCGTCTGGTTTGATCACTACAAGAAGTCAATGTTCTTTAAACACACAATTGGTTCTGATTCGGAAGGAGCAGTTGCCTATTTAGGCAATCTGCTTTTCTCTTCGTTGGTAATCCAGGATGCTTTTTCTGTTTTCAACTTACCTTTATTTAATAGCTGGTATTTTAGTCCTATTAGAATTTGTCTCGAACTTTTGTAATTTCCATAAGTAGAAAGCCATTCATTACCATATACCCAACCGTCATATTTCAAACTTCTAAACACATCATTCAGTAGTAGTTGTGCATCAAGTTTTCCTTTCCATAAGCTTTTGGTAATTCCAATATTCAGATAACAGATAGTGTTGATTTCAAACTGAGCCTGGGGAGATGGTGTAATAATGTTTCCATTCAGTTCTATGTTAAACAACTTTGGTATCTGTATTTCCTGTTGAGTGAATAAATAGTAAATAAGTTTTTTATTTGACCGGTAACCCAGCTTGTTGGCAGGCCCTTCTTTATATTGTTGATATTCAAACCCGGTTCCGATATAACCCATATAATATTTGTTGAGCATAAATGGATAGCTGAACTCAAGTGAATTACTGAATAAGTTGCCAATATTGTCGCTCATCAGCACTTGTGTGAAATTTTCTTTGTCTTGTATCTGAGCTGTGGCGATAAAATTCTTAGACTTGTAGTTCGAGGATTTTATTTTAACTCCGCTTTTAAAGTCATAAGAGATATCTACTCTATTGGTTATGGACGGTTTAAGATATTCGTTTCCTTTTAAAGTGGTAAAAGGGTTTACGTAATAATCATACGGACTAAGGTTTGTATAAACAGGGTTTACTATTCTCTTGAAATAGTTGACAGATATTCTGTTTTTTGAAGCAAATGTTTTTGAAATGAGAATATTTGGGAAAATGTTTTTAAAATCTTTCTTAACATCCTGAACATGAGAATTGTCTGTTTCGAAAGACCGGCTTTGGTACCTTGCTCCGATGTTGAAATTCCAGGTTTTGTATTTTTGAGTATAGGTTACAAAAGCGGAAAATGTTCTTTCAATGTATTCAAACTCATTGTTATTAACGAATTCGTTCAATGTTTCATTCCGGTATTGTACATTATTTTTGCTGTTAACATATCCGTATTTAGCACCGGCTTCAAGTCGTGCGTCACGGCTGATAACTTTTGAATAGTCTAGTTGTTGTGCTACGAGAAAGATATCGTTGAGTGACTTTCCGGCAATAATCTCGTCACGATGATTATTATTTACCCAGAACTGATTATAGCTATTGATGAAAAAATCTTTCTTATTACCGATCAGATCAATAACATATCTAATTTGTTGTGTGCTGTCAATGCTCCATTTATAATAAAAGTCAATAGCTTTTTGAAGAGATTGGGTGTTTTCTTTTGAATGAGTGGCAATGGTACTGTCAATTATTTTATCGCTGGCAACAAACATATCATTACTTAAAAACGTATTCTTGTGTTTAACATTAAGATTGACGGCTGTGCCAATTTCATGCTTTTTGTTAAATGAGTATTGAAGCTGGAATGTCGGGTTGTGTACGTTTTCTCCTCTGTCATAAAAGCCAATGTCCTGGTTGAAATTCTTAAGTGCGTTAAAATCAATCCTTTCATTAATGTTAGTGTAACCTTCGGAATAATTATAGTTATAGCCTAAGCTCCAGAATAATTTTTCATTTCCATATTGTAACGAAATGGAGTTATTGGCGCTTGGTAAAAAAGAGCCATAGGAGTAAGCTGTTCCCAATACGGTATTGACTGAACTTCTCCAGCCAATGTTTTTGGGTTGGTTGGTAATAATGTTAATAACGACATCACCCTCCATATCATAATTAGATCCGGGTTGTTCAATTAGTTCTATTTTCTCAATTGATTGAGTGGAAATACTTTGTAAATAGTCATATTGTGCGGCTCCGGTAAGGGGTATGGATCTTCCGTTTACTGCAAACTGAATTTTTCGATTGCCTCTGAAAGTAAGCAGGTTATTTAAGTTGATTACTCCCGGGATATTCGATAGAAGTTGTATGATTCCGGGTTGGTTAGAATAGATAGAACTGTTTTTTACATTGATAATCAACTTGTCGTTGCTCGTCTCAAATACTTTTTTGTTAACGTTGATCACTTGTTCTTCCAGAAGTTCTGATTTGTGCTCAAGTTGTACCTGTAATGGAGTGTTATCTGATTCGTTTACATTAATTACAATTTCCTTTAATGCGTAATTGATATGAGAAATGATCAGCTTGTATTCTTCGGCTTCCATTTTCTTTATAACCAATGTGCCATCGGCATTGGTTATGTCAGAATAATGTAAAGTTCCGTCTTTTGTTCTTACAACCTGAACGGTGGCATATTGAACCGGCCTGTTACTTTTATCTGTTACGGTTATTGTGTAGTTGATGTCGGTGTAGGCATATACGTCACTATTTTGCCACAAAATAATGATTACTGATAGAATAATGACTTTTAGTTTCATTACATTTAGTTTTATAAAATTACCTCGTGTAATACTAATATAGATTCAATTATTTGTAATAGAAAAAATAACTATGAAGGTCATTCTTTTTTTTAAACTATTATTTTACAGATCTGCTTTATTTGGGATATTGATTTCCGTTTGGTGGATTATATCTTATATGAAAGTTTTTCCGGAATACGCTTTTCCTAGTCCTAATAATATATGGTTGTCGTTTGTTAAGCTGGTAAATTCCTTCAGGTTTTACAGTGATATTATGTATTCGTTGTATAGAATTTTATTTGGTTTTTTGGTGACCATATTTACAGCAATTCCATTAGGAGTTTTAATCGGATTATATCTACGGTCTTCAAAATCATTAATAACGGTATTTAACTTTTTCAGATTTATTTCACCGCTTGCCTGGATTCCTTTTGCCATTCTGTGGTTTCAGATTGGTGATAAGCCAGCCATCTTTATTATAATAATGGCTTCTTTTTTTCCACTTATTATATCAGTTATTGCAGCCGTTAGAAATATACCGGAGTCGTTTTTCAGAGTGGCCAAAGAGTATCAGTTTAGTAAGAGGGATATGTTTATGAAATTAATATTACCTGCTATCAACAGGGAGTTAATTACCTCATTGCGAATCTGCTTTGGCATTAGCTGGGTGGTAATAATTGCAGCAGAGATGGTTGGAAGTCAGGATGGATTGGGGTACGCTATCTGGGATGCAAGAAATGGTTTGAAGCTTGATGTTGCTGTTTGCTACATTATTACTATCGGGGTGTTAGGCATTTTACTGGATAACATTTTTCAATATTGTTTAACCAAAACAAGAGGCAATGTTTATGCAAAATAGTTCAGACATCTCTGTGAAGTTTGAAAATGTACATCTGTCATTTGATGACTTTGTACTTTTTCAGGAATTGAATTTCACTATAAAGAAGAAAGAATTTGTATCTATTGTCGGCCCATCCGGATGTGGAAAAACTTCTATCCTTAATTTAATTGCCGGCTATCTTGCACCGAGCGAAGGAGCTGTAACAGTGAATGGAAATATTAGAACCGTATTTCAGAATAGTAGTCTGTTTCCCTGGCTGAGTGTACGGGAAAATATATTAATTGGAAAGAATAAAACAAAAGGTAATACAGAAGTTTATAAGTATTTGCTACACAAACTGAAATTAGAACCTTTTGAAAATTTTTATCCTAATCAACTTTCAGGAGGGATGCGACAGAAGGTTGAACTGATGCGCATCCTGGTAGGTGAAACCGATATTATTTTGTTGGACGAGCCGTTTTCAGCACTTGACTATATCAATAGAATTACCATCAGGAATGACTTCGTAAATGCGATGAAAGAACTTGATAAAACAATCATTCTGATTACACATGATATTGATGAAGCCATTGAAATGTCGCAAAGAATATGTGTGTTAAACAAAAAGCCAACCACTATTATAGATGATATTGGATTAAATAAAAGTTATAGCGGTGAAGCAGGTCAACAACAGCTGCATGACCTGAAATATTCTATTATCAGTAAACTAACTACTTAAAACTATGTTTAGACTTACCGTAATTTTGCTGGTGCTTTTTATCACTGTCGTTAGTGTAAAATCGGCAGGTATATTGTCTGCTTCTTTTTGGAAAAAAGAACAGGTTGAAAAAAAACGCGTACTTGAAAAAATTAATGTTGGGCATTTGCCTGTAACCTGCCATCTGACTTGTCCGGTGACTGATTACACTTCTAAAACAACTACCACCGAGTATGAGTTTGTATCAAAAAGATTTTTTGACTTTCCAACGATTGCTAATGCCATACAGTCAAAAGACCTGATGGCTACTATGATGGTAGCTCCGCTTGCTTTTAAGTTAAAACAAGATGGTGTGCCTATACGCATCTGTTATCTTGGTCACCGCGACGGGTCGCAGGTCATCGTGAAGAAAAATAGTAATTATAAATCTATAGATGACCTGGTAGGAAAAAACATTGCCGTACCAAGTTTATACAGTAATCAGCATTTTGTATTATATGCTTTGCTGAAAGAGAAGGGATACGATGTTTCCGATGTAAACTTTATTCCTTTACCTCCTCCTGAAATGCCGATGGCACTGGCATCAGGAGCTATTGATGCTTTTTTTGTAGGGGAGCCCTTTCCTGCAAAAGCAGAAATGGAAGACGTTGGAAGAGTACTTTATCTGTCGAGCGAGATCTGGCCGGATTTTATTTCTTGCGTATTAGTGGTGCATGAAGACCTGATTAAAAATAAACCCGATGCAGTAAAAGAGCTGGTTAGAGGAATTGCAGAATCTGGCGCCTGGTTAGAAGAAAACAGAGAGCAGGCTGCTAATCTGGCTGCGGAATATTATAATCAGGATGTGAATCTGTTGAAGTATATTCTGATGGCAAAATCTCCACAAAGGGTTTCTTATATAAATCTGCAACCTTCCTATGCAGAATTTACCAGAATTAATCAGATAGGTGTTGAAATCGGTTTGCTGGATCGTATGCAGAATATAAATGAACTGGTAGATCTGAGCTTTATTCCCAATGTAGTAAGCCCGGCAAAAATCGAGTATAAAAAGCAATAAGATTTGAAATGAAAGTTATCGGAGAGTTCTTCAGTAAAATATTCACAGAGAAATAGGAATCAAAGTAAAAGGGTGGAGTAATAAACTCCACCTTTTTTACAATTATTTTTTAAGTTTTTCTTTTAATTCATTAGTGAGTTGAAGTAATCCGTTCAGGGTACCTTCATAAAATTTATTTTCCCGGAAGTAAGGAATGAGGTATTGTTCTATAATCGTTTTTGTTTCTTCATCTGACAGCAGCGGTTCAATTCCATAACCTAAAGATATTCTCATTTGACGTGCGTATCTTGAAATTCCTATGGTGATGCCATTGTTTTTATCTTTCTGCCCTACACCCCATTCGTTGGCGATACGTATTATCAGTGCGTCAAACTGCTGATTGCTAAGTATGACAGAATCTATAGTAACAATGGCAATCTGGATGGTTGTTTGTTGTTCAAAGTCAAGAATAATACTATCGAGGTATTTTATTTCCTGTTGGGTAAACAATTCTTCAAAATCGCTTACGTAACCTGCAGGGGCTGGTATGGGTTGTATTTGTGTGTAGGAAATAATGGAAAACAGATGCAGAACAAAACAGAAGAAAAACTGCTTCATGAGTGCGTTTTTATTATACAAAAAGTAATGATTTTTTTTGATTTTATCTACAACTAAGTGTGGAGGAAGTTAAAATGTTGCACTTTAAAAAGAAGATATATGTAAACAAAAAGAGGTCTTTAAAGACCTCTTTTTGTTTGTGGACCCAACTGGGCTCGAACCAGTGACCCTCTGATTATGAGTCAGATGCTCTAACCTGCTGAGCTATGGGTCCTGCCGGATGGCGGATTGCAAATGTAGAAAAAAAAGAATCACGGAACTTAAAAAAACATCAATTTTTTTTAGCTTAACTTGCACTGGTCCAGAAACTATAAACTCAATTCGGAAACGTGCAGATAGAAAAGTTATCTATACAGGAATTGCAGCGCCGCATTGCTCTATATGATGATGAAACAGCCTACAAAGAGCTGTTTATGGAGATGCATGTGCCCCTGATAAACTTTTCGCGCAGTTTTGTACAACAAAAAGAAGTTGCAGAGGAAATTGTTTCCGATATATTAATGACGGTATGGGAAAAAAGAAAGGATCTGGAACGCATTGAAAACCTGCGGGTATATTTATATATCAGTGTTCGCAATCACTCCCTCAAATATCTGGTAAAACAGAAAAAAATCAACTCAGTTCAGCTCGAAGACCTGGATGTGATGCTGGCAACCAGCAACCTGAATCCGGAAAATCTGCTCATTTCAAAAGAAATGGTACAGCGGGTACGGGCTGCAATAGAGCAGCTCCCTCCAAAATGTAAAATGGTATTTCAGTTAAGTAAGGAAGATGGCTTAAAATATAAAGAAATTGCTTCCATTCTGAATATTTCTGTTAAAACTATTGATAATCAACTAGCTATTGCTCTTCAAAAAATTAGCAAAACGCTGAAACTCAGTCTGAAAAAACCTGATCAGAAAAAAATTTAACATTGCTTTAGGGGATTTGCCTCAAAACGGGATCTATCTGGATAAATAGAATAACCTCGTTTAAATGCAAGTAGAAAGAATTTGGTTGCTGATAGCCCGGAAATTGTCTGACGAAGCTTCAATGGAAGAGTTGAAGGAGTTGGATATGCTCATACGTCAGTACCCAGACAGTCACTTTAGTTTGGAAGTATTCAACAGATTATGGGAAAAAGATGAGGAAGTTGACCCGGCTGACCTTGAAGATGCTTATGCCAGACACCTGAACAGAATGGCCGAAAAAGGTATTCATTTCTCCAACGGTTCAGACGATACTTCTTACATGATAGAACAAGCTCCGCGAAGAACGGGGTTCAGATGGCTGATAGCGGCCTCTTTTGCGGCAATCATTACTGTTGCCGGATGGTGGTTACTGCGTGAACCGAAACAAACAACCGTATTAGCTGCGGTGACGGCAATGAATGAAATTACAACACCGAACGGTTCGAAATCACAGTTGAGATTACCCGACAGTACTGTCGTTTGGTTGAATGCAGGCTCAAAACTGACCTATCCAAAAGAATTCGGAAAAGACATCAGAGAAGTAACATTGGTGGGAGAAGCTTATTTCGATGTAAAGAAGAAAAACAATATGCCTTTCATTATTCATACACACAGAATGGATATTAAAGTGCTTGGTACGACTTTTAATGTAAAATCTTACCCCGGCGAGCCCACTACGGAAGCCTCGCTGATTAAAGGATCGATTGAAGTGCTTTTAAAAGATCGTGAATCTGCCCCTATTTTACTGAAACCATGGGAAAAAATTGTTGTAAGAGAGTTTTCCAGTGCAACCGTTTCTTCACAAAAGAATAATGCTGCAATAAAAGAAGATATCAAAGAGCCTGAAGTGGCAATTAAGCCGCTGGGATACGATGAAACCAATGATGCTGTATTAGAAACAGCCTGGGTAGAGAATGTACTCGTATTTAATGAAATGAATTTTAGTGAAGTGACGAAGTTGATGGAGAGATGGTATGGTATTAAAATTCAGATTCAGAATCCGGCTTTATTCAAACAACAGCTGACAGGGAGTTTTAAAAATGAAACATTAGATCAGGCATTACAAGCTTTACAATTTGTAGTTGACTTTGACTACGAAAGAACATCACCGCGACTCATCATCATTAAATAAAAACAAAAAAACATTAAACCCAAAGAATACATGTTGCTAGAAAACAGCTCCTAAAATGATTGCTTAACCAGAGAAAAACAGGTGGGATTGCTGCAACAACCCCACACTGAAATGAGAAAAACTGAACGGATATCTAACCCTGCAAGGTTCACAGATATCTATTTATCAACCTTTCAACGCTTAAAATATGAAAAATTACGGGATTTTTCCTACTCATCGTGGAAAACCTCAAAGTATCTTAAAGCTTGCTTTTATTATGAAACTATACTTTCTCTTATTAGTGGTATCAGTTTTACAAGTGAGTGCCAACGCGATTGCTCAATCAAAAGTCACCCTTAACCTTCAATCGGTTGCTTTCAAGAAAGCACTGAATACTATCGAAGGCAAAACTGAATACAGATTCCTTTACAATGAAAATAACATTGACAAAAACAAAAGAGTGAGCGTTCATGCTCAGAATGAAGACGTGTCTTCTGTTTTGGCAAGATTGTTTAAGGAACAAGGCATATCTTTTCAAATTTTATCAAACAACTTAGTAGTATTAAAACAAGGTAATCAGGCACCTGTACAGCAAACTGTTCGTGGTCGTGTAGTAGATGCAACAGGTGTTCCTGTTGTAGGTGCTTCTGTTACTATTAAAGGAACTTCTATCGGAACTTCTACTGATGCGAATGGTGCCTTTACCATTGCAGCCACAGAAGATGCTGTATTAGTGGTTTCTTATATTGGTTATTTAGCACAGGAGGTTTCTGTAAACGGACGTACAGAAATTACCGTAAGCCTTCAGGAAGATCAGAGTGAGTTGGAAAAAGTGGTGGTGATTGGTTATGGTACTGCCAGAAAAAGAGACTTAACGGGTAGTATCGTATCTATCAGAGGTGAAGAAGTTGGTGACAAACCTGCTGCTAATCCGATCAGTAGCTTACAAGGTAAAGTGGCTGGTATGAGTGTGGTGAACAGTGGTCGCCCCGGATCAGAGCCGGATGTTCGTATCAGAGGTACCAACTCGATCAACACCATTAAGCCTGTTTATATTGTAGACGGTATTTTGAACGACAATATCAACTTCATCAACCCGGCAGATATCGAAAGCATGGAGATTTTAAAAGACCCTTCTTCGCTGGCGGTATTCGGGGTGAGAGGTGCAAACGGTGCTATTATCGTTACTACCAAAAAAGCAAAAGCCGGACAAACGAATGTAAACTTCAATACCAGCGTTGGTATAAAATCTGTTCAGGACAGAATGAAAATGGCTGATGCCAATTTATTTAAGGAGTTATACAATGAACAACTCGTGAATATGGGGTCTGCGCCGTACGATTATACCGATTGGCAGGCAAATACCAACTGGCAGGATGAAATTTTCCAGAATGGAGTGTTGAACTACAATAACATCAGCATTAACGGTGCTACTGATAAAAACAGATTTTATCTTGGTTTAGGTTTAATCAACGAGGAAGGCTTGATTAAACATGAGGATTATAAGAAAATAACCATTAATGCCAATAATGAACTGACTGTTAATAAAAATATTAAACTGGGTTTCACTTTTAACGGTTACAGAGCTGAATTACCTGATGCAAAAGGCGTAGGATCGGCAATCAGAGCAGCTCCTATTGCGCCGGTATTTAATGAGCCTTCCGGTTATTACCACACTTTACCTATCTTCCAGAGAGCGCAGGTAGCCAACCCGATGTTCGATATTGAAGTAAATAAGAGAACCAATATCGGTAGAGAATATCGCGCGGTAGGTTCTATTTATGCAGATGTAACTTTCTTAAAAGACTTCAATTTCAGAACCACTTTGTATGCTGACTACGGTTTCAATACCAGCAGAGGTTATTCTCCGCTTTGGGTATCTTACAACCCTGAAGTAGTGGGTTCGTATAAAGGAGACTCTATCAGAAGAAGAACTTCGGTAAACCAGTCGCAAAGTATTTATTCAAAAATTCAGCAAGACTATATTCTTACCTATAAGAAAAACCTGAATAAACACAACCTTACGGCAATGGCCGGTTTTACCACTTACTACAACAGTATGGAAGCGGTAAACTCTTCTGTTCAGGATGATGGTAAAAACTTTATTCCTAATAATCCGGACAAATGGTATGTGAAGGATGTAGGTTTGGATGAAACTAAAAGAGGGGGCGGTGATGCCTGGGAATGGGCTACCGTATCTTACCTGGGTAGATTGATTTACAACTATGATAATAAATACCTTTTGAATGCTTCATTCAGAAGTGACGGTTCTTCAGCGTTTCCTAACAATCACTTCCAGAACTTCGGAGCGGTGGGTATCGGCTGGGATATTTACAATGAAGACTTCATGATGAACCAGAATATCTTTGACGGCTTGAAGTTTAAAGCATCATGGGGTATTTTAGGAAATCAGAATGTAGGTACTTCGTATCCTGCATATCCGGTAGTAACAACGGCAAACTCTGCAGTTTTTGGTAATACCATTCACTATGCTTATCAGAATGCATTGATTGTTGATCCTTTCCTGAGATGGGAAAGTGTTCGTTCTGCAGAAGCAGGAATTGAATTCAGCACATTAAGAAGAAGATTAAGCGGGGAGGTAAATTATTACAATAAGCTTACTAAAAATATCATTGTTCAGGTTCCTGGTATCGGAGGTGAGCAACCAAGCCAGTTAAACCTGGGTGAAATTGCGAACAGCGGTTGGGAGTTTATGTTAAACTGGAGTGATGCCGTAGGTAAAGATTTCACTTATAATGTGAGTGCTAACTTAACGACTATTAACAACAAAGTTAAAACACTTGGCTTTACCGGTTATGAAATTATCAGCGGTGTTGCCAGAACTACGGTTAATTATCCGATCGGTTATTTCTTTGGTTATATCAGCGATGGTATTTATCAAACAGATGCTGAAATATTAAGATCTCCTTCTAATAACATGGGTGAGGTAAAACCTGGTGATATTAAATACAGAGACGTAAACGGAGACGGCGTAATTACGGAAGCCGACAGAACAATGATCGGAAATCCGAATCCTGATTTCTTCTACGGTATTAATTTAAGTGCAAAATATAAAGGTTTCGATTTCGGTATCGAATTCAACGGTGTTTACGGTAATGAAATTTTCCGTGACTGGAACAGAGGAACTTTCGCACAATTCAACTATCAGCAACATTTTGCTAACAGATGGAATGGCCCTGGTACCTCTAACTGGGATCCTATTTTACATACCGGCAGACCCAATAACTACCTGGCTTCAAACTATTGGATTGAAGACGGTTCTTACTTCAGAATCAGAAACCTTCAACTCGGATATAGCTTTAGTGGTGAGTTCTTAAGAAAACTTACGTTAAAATCATTAAGAGTGTATTTAAATGCGCAGAACCTGGCAACCTTCACCAACGCTACAGGATTTACTCCTGAAATAGGTGGCGGTGCTACTTCATTCGGTATCGATAACGGTACTTATCCGGTTCCTGCTATTTACACTTTTGGTTTAAATCTTAATTTCTAAACGCCATTAATCTACTATTATGAAACTGAAACGAATGAATTCAAAAATATGGACGGTAGCATTAGTGGTAGCCACTTTTGCCACCGGTTGTCAAAAATTCTTAGATAGAGATCCTTTGGGGAGATACGTTTTAGATGAAGTACAGGGATCTTCTTTTGAAAGTGAAGTATTCGGCGCTTATGCAAACCTTCGTCAGGAAGGTGTAGCCGGGTTGCCTTACATAGCCATTCACGGTATGCGTTCTGACGATTCTGATAAAGGTAGCGCTACCAATGACGGTGCAGATGCAGAAGGTATCTTTGATAACTTCCAGTACAGAACCGATTTCTGGTTAATGAATAACTATTGGACACACCACTACCGCCTGATTCAATCAGCAAACAACGTGATCGTTGATATTAATGAATCAGGAAGCACTGAACCAGCTGTAATGATTAACCTGGCAGAAGCGAAATTTATTCGCGCGTATGCATATTTTAACCTGGTTCGTACATTCGGAGAAATTCCGAAAGTAGACTTCAGAGTAACTGAATTAGGAGAGTCTAATATCGCGAAAAGTCCTTCTAATGTAATCTTCGAACTGATTGACGCAGATTTACAGGATGCGGTTGCTTATCTGCCAACTGAGTGGCCTGCAGACTTCGCCGGTCGTTTAACCAAAGGTGCGGCATTCGCCTTACAGGCTAAAACCTACCTGTGGAGAAGTAATTGGGGTATGGCTTTATCTGCTGCCGAATCAGTAATCAATCTAGGGAAATATTCTTTAGTTACCGATTATCAATCTATTTTCAGAGAAACCGGAGAGAATAATGTAGAGTCTATTTTCGAAATTCAGGCTTTTTATTCTCCTACCATCACTAATCTCGGAACTCAGTACGCCACCGTACAGGGTGTGAGAGGTGCAGGTGTGTGGAACTTAGGCTGGGGATGGAATACTCCTACAGAAAACCTTGCACAGGCTTTTGAAACAGGCGACCCGCGTAAAGATGCTACTTTATTATACAGTGGTCAGGTGAATACACCATATAATGAAAATGTACCTCCTGCAACAGCTACCATTCCGAGAAACTACTGGAATAAAAAAGTATATACCAACCCTGCAGTAAGAAATCAGATGAACAGCCAGGCCGGTCAGTGGATGAACGTGCGTATCATCAGATATGCAGATGTTCTTTTAATGGCTGCTGAAGCTGCAAACGAAATAGGCGGTCCACAGAATATCACTAAAGCAAAGGGTTATTTAGAAGAGGTTCGCGGAAGAGCCCGTGGCAATAGTACTACTATATTACCTGTCGTAACTACAGACGATCAGGATGAGTTAAGAGATGCTATCCGTCACGAGCGCCGTGTTGAGCTGGGTATGGAAAATGAACGTTTCTTTGATCTGGTTCGCTGGGATATTGATGTAGATGTTTTGCATGCACATGGTAAAACAGGCTATCAGCTGAAACACCGCTTAATGCCGATTCCGCAACCGGAAATCGATAAGTCAGGTGGTAAACTTATCCAGAATCCAGATTATCAATAATGTTCTAAACTCTTATAATAATGAAATTAAATAAATTATTGTTTGGTAGTTTAGCAGCTGCCTTACTATTCGGAATATCAATATTCCCTGCTTGTCAAAAATTTGAAACGCCTCCGATGGATTTCAAACCTTCCGATACATCAAACCTTAGCGGGCCATTAGTTAGAATGTGGGCTTTTGAGGGCGATGCATTAGATAGTGTTACTTCAACTAAAGGAGTGGTTTCAAACGTAACCTTCGTTGATGGTAAAACCGGAAAAGCATTTCAGGGTGCCAGCAACGGTATGATAAGAGTGACACCTGCCGGAAGATTGGCTGAGTTAAAAAGCTTTACCGTAGCACATTGGATCAAAACCGGAAAACATACCGGTGGTGCACAATGTTTATGGATGCTTCCACGTACTTCAGATTTCTGGGGAAATATGTTCCTCATGATTGAAGGAAACGGTGGCGATGATTTAATGCAGATTAAATTCAACTTCGCCGGCCAATGGTTAGATTTCGGCGGAGCAAATAAACTTGCGAATATGTATGACCGTTGGTTGCACCTGGCTTTTACCTATGACGGTGCTACTTCAAAAGTGAAAATGTATATCGACGGACAACAATATACTTTACCTAACGGATGGGAAGATCGCGTAAGCGGTGGAAACCCTTTGGGTGAGTTGGCCTTCAAAGATGTATCAGGTTTTGTGATGGGTGCGTTTCAGCAACATTTAGGAAGCCCCTGGGGAAATCCTGATGGCTGGATGTTAAGATACACCGGTCAGATGGATCAGTTCAGAATTTATGATTATGCAATGAGTGCTACAGAAATAGCAGGTTTGTATAATGCTGCGAATTAATTTTCTCATAAGAAAGGGAGGAAACTCCCTTTCTTTTTAAATATTGTATTGCTATGCGTATTGGTACTTGGTTGTGTTGTATTCTTTTTTTGTTTGCCTGTAAAAAATCTGACCCTAAAACCGAAACAGATAATAATGCCCTGATGCTAAATGCTATTCAGGTAAACGGTGTTAATTCCGGATATAGTTATTCAAATGTATCCGCCTCTCCTGTCATTTCTTTGAAATTTTCTACGGCGATTAATAAGAGCTCTATCCCAACAGGACTGCGTCTGAAAGACCCCGCTAATAATGATGTTCCTATTCAACTGGAATGGACGAATAACGATAAAGACGTTGCTGTAAAACCTCAAACCTCATTAAAATCATTAGAAGAATACCGTTTGGAAATTCTTCAAAACCTTCAGGCTGTAAACGGAAAATACCTGAATCCTGCGATACAGGTGAAACTCGTTACAGCAATCGATTCAACCGATAAATTTTCCAGAATTTCTCAGGAAGATTTATTGACAAAAGTTCAACAACAAACATTTAAATATTTCTGGGATTTCGGACATCCTGTGAGTGGCCTCATCCGTGAAAGAAACACCTCAGGTGATATCGTAACCTCAGGAGGTTCAGGCTTTGGTGTAATGGCTATTATTGTAGGTGTTGAAAGAGGATTTATTACCAGAGCGGAAGGAGCTGCCAGAGTAGCTAAAATGAGCGATTTCTTATTAAATAAAACAGTAAAAGTAAAAGGTGCTTTTTCTCACTGGATTAATGGCGTTACAGGAGCTATCCAGCCTTTCAGTACAAAAGATAATGGTGCCGATATCGTAGAAACATCTTTATTAATGGAGGGCCTGATTGCTGCCCGTCAGTATTTTAGTGGTGCCGATGCCGTAGAAACCCAATTACGTGCAGATATCAATGCTATCTGGGAAGGAATCGAATGGAACTTTTTTACTAAAGGTGGAACCAATCAACTTTACTGGCACTATAGTGAACAATACGGTTGGGATATGAACCTGGCAGTCAGCGGATGGAATGAATGTCTCATTACCTATGTATTAGCAAAAGCTTCACCTACCCATCCGATTACAAAAGCTGTTTATGATAATGGCTGGACGCGTAACGGTTCGTTCGTAAACGGAAATAGCTTTTATGGCGTTCAGTTACCTTTAGGCTATAGTTACGGAGGCCCCTTATTCCTTTCTCATTATTCCTTCCTAGGAATTGATCCGAGAGACCTCACCGATCAGTACACGAATTATTTTACACAAAATAAAAATCACGCTTTGATTCATTACAATCATAGCGTTCAAAATCCAAATAACCAGCCGGGATATAGTAATTCAGTGTGGGGATTAACTGCCAGTGATATTCCAAACGGTTACACCGCCAGCTCTCCTACCAATGACATCGGTGTTATTGCACCAACAGCAGCTATTTCATCAATGCCGTTTACTCCTGCAGAGTCAATGCGCGCATTGGAGTTCTACTATTATGTACTCGGAGATAAGTTGTGGAAAGAATACGGATTTGCAGATGCATTTTCTATTAAAGACCGATGGTTCGCTACCAGTCATATCGCTATTGACCAGGGGCCGATTATTATTATGATTGAAAATTATCGCACCGGACTAATCTGGGATCTGTTTATGAGTGCACCCGAAGTAAAATCAGCGATGACTTCTCTTGGTTTCTCTAGTCCTAAGCTATAATATGAAAAATATGAACACAAGAATATTATATCTGATACTATCAATTACCGCTATTATTACTGCGTGTGGCGAGGCTAAAACCCCTTCACCTCAGGAGCCGGTAGAATTTACTGACGAACAATTACTGGATTCTGTTCAATACAGAGCATTCCTTTATTTCTGGAATGGAAGTGATACTGTATCAGGAATGTCTAAAGAAAGAATTCACATGGATGGTGTATATCCTCAAAAAGATCAGGATGTAATTACCAGTGGCGGTTCCGGCTTTGGATTGATGACTGTTATTGCTGCTGTAAACAGAGGCTGGATTACCAGACAACAGGCGGTTGAAAGATTATCGAAAATGACCGCTTTTCTTGAAAAAGCAGACCGTTTTCATGGGGCATGGCCGCATTGGTGGTACGATTATAACGGAAAAGTGAAAGCGTTCAGCACTAAAGATGACGGTGGAGATATCGTTGAAACTTCTTTTATTGCACAAGGCTTGCTTGTTTGCAGAGAATATTTCAAGAACGGAAATGAGCAGGAAAAAGCGCTTGCTGCCAGAATGGATCAGCTTTGGAAAACGATAGATTTTAATTTTTATACCCGTGGAGGAAATTCATTGTACTGGCACTGGAGTCCGAAATATCAATGGGATATGAATTTCCAGATTCGCGGTTATAATGAGTGCCTGATAACTTATTTATTAGCAGCCTCTTCGCCAACACATCCGGTAAGTCCGAAAGTGTACCATCAGGGATGGGCTATGAACGGAGGAATTAAATCTGCTAATACTAAATACGGTTACAGTTACGGGTTAAAACACCAGGATAACCCTGAATACGGAGGTCCTTTATTCTGGGCACATTATTCCTATCTGGGCCTGGATCCGCGTGGTTTGAAAGATACTTATGCAGATTATGAGCAGGAAACTAAAAACCAGGTACTGATTAATTTCAAATGGTGTGTTGAAAATCCGCATGCCTATAAAAATTATGGTCCGAATAACTGGGGATTGACAGCTTCATATTCTCCGTCAGGCTATGCTGCACATGCACCGGGAGTTGACAGAGACCTCGGCGTTATTACACCTACGGCTGCCGTATCTTCTATTGTATATACACCACAGGAAAGTTTACGTGCCATCCGCAATTGGTTTACTAATTATCACTCAAAGCTTTGGGGCGAATATGGCTTCTATGACGCTTTTAGTGATCAGGAAAACTGGTATCCAAAACATTACCTGGCCATTGATCAGGGGCCAATGGTAGTGATGATTGAAAACTACCGCTCTGAATTATTTTGGAAATTATTCATGAATTGCTCTGAAGTTCAGGAAGGGCTTATTAAATTGGGCTTCGAAAGTCCTTATCTTTCAGGTCCCAAAAAATAATAATTATGAAATTGTGTCAATTGAGAGCTGTTGCAATCTTAATCTTTGGTTTGGTTTTATTGAACGCGCCTGTACAGGCACAACAGCAGTTTAAAGCAGAAATAGATGCTTTTAAGCAGCAGGATAAAGAAAATCCACCACTTGAAAAGTCAATTATTTTTGTGGGTAGTTCTTCGTTCAGGTTGTGGAAGGATATGCAAATGAGCTTTCCCGGCTATAAAATTGTAAACAGAGGTTTTGGAGGAGCTTCATTGAGCGATTTGATTTATTACGCTGACGATGTAATCTTTACTTATAAACCGAAGGAAATTGTGATTTATTGTGGTGAAAACGACTTTACCCAATCTGATGAAATCACCGGACAGATCGTTGCTGACAGATTTATTTATCTGTACAAGCTGATCCGCGAAAAACTTCCCGAAGTACCTGTTATATACGTATCCATTAAACCGAGTCCGAGCAGAGTTCAGTATATCCCGAAAATTAAAGAAGCTAACCGTTTGATACGTGACTTCTTAAAGAAAGAACAAAGAACCAGTGCCTTCCTGAATGTGTTTGATCCGATGATGAAAAAAGGTAAACCAGACGAAACATTATTTGGAGAAGATATGTTACACATGAATGAAAAAGGGTATGCTCTCTGGAAGAAAATCATAACCCCATATTTGATGAAATAGCTATTGCTAAAAAAATGTAAAAATGATGTTGAGACGATTATTGGTGATTGTGTTATCTGTAGGGTTTTTCGTGGCAAATGCGCAAAATTCGCATGACCCTAAAATGGATGCTTTCATCCGGGAACTGATGTCTAAAATGACATTAGAAGAAAAACTAGGTCAGTTGAACCTGCCTTCAGTTGGTTTTGATGTAACAGGACCAATTGTGAGCCAGGGTGTAGAAGAAAAAATTAAGAAAGGATTGGTGGGAGGTGTGTTTAATACCTTTACTCCAAATGCTGTAAAAAAATTACAGGAATTAGCTGTCAATAACAGCCGTTTAAAAATTCCTCTTTTATTCGGATATGATGTTATTCACGGACATAAAACCATCTTCCCGATTAATTTAGGATTAGCCGCATCGTGGGATATGGCATTGGTGGAAAATGTAGCAAAAGCATCTGCCGCAGAAGCAGCAGCTGACGGACTTAACTGGGTATACTCTCCAATGGTAGACATCGCGCGCGATCCTCGCTGGGGTAGAGTGAGTGAAGGAAGTGGTGAAGATCCGTACCTGGGTGCAGAAATTGCCAAAGCAATGGTAAACGGATTACAACAAGGAGACTTGTCAAAACCTACCACCGTGCTGGCTACCGTAAAACACTTTGCACTATACGGCGCAGGTGAAGCCGGTAGAGATTATAATACAGTTGACATGAGCCGTATCAGAATGTTTAATGAATATTTTCTTCCTTATAAAGCAGCTGTAGATGCAGGTGTTGGAAGTGTAATGACTTCTTTCAACGAAATCGAAGGTGTTCCAGCTTCCGGTAACAAGTGGTTGTTAACCGATTTGTTGAGAAAGCAATGGGGCTATAAAGGAATGATTGTTTCTGACTACACTTCTATCAACGAAATGATGGCACACGGAATGGGTGATGCTAAAGCCGTTACCGAATTGTCGCTGAATGCCGGAATGGATATGGATATGGTAGGAGAATTATTTATAGGTTATGGCGCAGAACTGGTAAAATCCGGTAAGGTTTCAATCGAAACCATTGATGCAGCTTGCAGAAGAATTTTAGAAGCAAAATATAAATTAGGCTTATTTAAAGATCCTTATTTGTATGTAAGCGAAGAAAGAGCAAAAGCTGAAATCTTTAGTGCCGATAAACTTGCATTAAGTAAAGATGCTGCTGTTAAGAGCATGGTGTTGTTGAAGAACGATCAACAGATATTGCCTTTACAAACTTCTCAAAAAGTAGCTTTTATCGGACCATTGGTGAATGACCAAAGAAACCTGATCGGTTCATGGAGTGCTGCAGGTGATTGGAAACAGGCCGTAAGTATTCAGGCTGCACTGGATGCAGGAAACTATAAATATACTTATGCTAAAGGAGCTAATCTGGTAGAAGACCCCGCTTTACTAAAAAGATTAAACGACCACGACGGACGTATCGAATCAGATCCGTTAACCAGTGAGAAATTAATCGCACAAGCTGTGAAAGTTGCAAAAAAAGCAGATGTGGTAGTGGCTGTTCTCGGTGAAGCTTTCGGTATGTCTGGTGAAGCAGCCAGCAGATCAGATATTGGTTTACCTGAACACCAGCAGAAATTGCTGAAAGCATTGAAAGCAACCGGAAAACCAATTGTATTGGTTCTGATGAATGGCCGCCCGCTTACATTAAGCTGGGAAGACCAAAACATGAGCGCCATTCTGGAAACATGGTTCGGTGGTACTAAAGCCGGCGATGCAATCGTTGACGTTTTATACGGAAAAGCTAATCCAAGTGGTAAATTGTCAATGACTTTTCCGCGTAGTGTAGGTCAGATTCCGATTTATTATAATCATAAGAATACAGGTCGCCCGATGGACGAAAACCAGAAGTATACCTCTAAGTATCTTGATATTCCGAATACACCGTTGTATGCATTCGGCCATGGATTGAGTTATACTCAATTCACTTACGGAACACCTGAATTGTCTGCAACTTCTATCCAACCTAACCAAAAAATAACTTTAACGGTTCCTGTTACTAATAGCGGTAATTATGACGGTGAAGAAGTAGTGCAGTTATACATTCAGGATGTTGTAGGCTCTGTAACCCGCCCGGTACAGGAGCTGAAGGCATTTAAGAAAGTGAAAATCGCAAAAGGTCAAACAGTACAGGTAAGTTTTGATATCACTGTAGAAGACCTGAAATTCTATAATGCAGACCTAACGTTTGATTACGAAGCAGGTAAATTCAGAGCGATGGTAGGAACAGCAAGTGATAAAGTACAGACGTTGACATTCGATGCTGTAAAATAGTTCAGATAAATAACCGGCGAGGTTCTCTCAATGGTAAATACTAACTCCCCCTTGCTGTTCGGGATGATTCCGGATAACAAGGGGGAATGTATTTTTATAAGTACACCTATTCTAAGTAATTGACAGTTTGATATAACATTTTCAGCTATGAAGCAGTTGTTTTTTTTCTTCTTATTCGTGTTGGGATTGCAGGCGGCAGCACAAACACACCAGCAACAAACGTATTGTAATCCGCTTAACCTGGATTATACGTATATGATATATAATACCCATGCAGGTATTTCTTATCGCTCAGGAGCAGATCCTACTGTTGTGAAGTTCAGAGGCGAGTATTACATGTTTGTAACACGGTCACTTGGTTACTGGCACTCAACAGATTTAATGAACTGGCAGTTTATTCATCCGCAACGATGGTATTTTCAAGGGTCCAATGCTCCTACGGCTTTTAACTATAAAGATTCTTTATTGTATGTAACCGGTGACCCGTCAGGAGCTATGAACTTACTGTATACGGATAATCCGCAAAAAGGTGACTGGAAAGCCTCACCCGGAATATTGTATGATTTGCAGGATCCGGCGTTGTTTTTAGATGATGACGATCAATTGTATATGTACTGGGGTTCTTCAAATGTTTATCCGATCAGGGGCCGGCAACTGGATGTTAAAAATCATTTTAAGCCTGATAGCATTATAACACCGCTTATTAAGCTGGATGGCGAAAAACACGGTTGGGAGCGCTTCGGAACCAATCACAGCGATACTGTATTAAAAGGCTATCTGGAAGGTGCTTTTATGCAGAAACATAATGGTAAATATTATTTACTATATGCAGCGCCCGGTACAGAATTTAATGTATATGGTGACGGTGTATATGTAGGCGATCACCCTTTGGGGCCGTTTACTTATCAACCCCATAATCCGGTATTTTATAAACCCGGCGGTTTCTCAAACGGCGCCGGACATGGCAGCCTGGTAGAAGGACCGATGGGCATGCTTTGGCATTTCGGCTCTTCAATGATCTCTGTAAATGTAAACTGGGAAAGAAGGCTGGCATTGTTTCCTGCCTATTTTGACAGGGACGGTATCATGTATTCTGATACTAACTTCGGCGATTATCCGCATTATGCACCCGCTGTTGCCGGAAAGGCCGGTGAATTTACCGGTTGGATGTTATTATCCTATAAAAAGAAAATAACCGGCTCAGCTGCAGCAGAAGCACATGAGCTTTCTTCATTAACAGATGAAAATATTCAAAGCTTCTGGTTGTCTGCAAAAAATGATAGCAGTGCATGGGTAACCATCGACCTGGAGAATACACCGGTAGTACGTGCAGTTCAGATAAACTTTCATGATTATAAAAGCGGACTGTATGGCCGTATACCTGATCTGATGCATCGTTATCTGGTAGAGGCTTCAGTAGATGGAAGAAACTGGACCACTATTGTTGACCGTTCTGAAAGCTTTAAAGACGTACCGAACGATTATGTGGAAATCGAACAACCCCAACCGGCACGATTTATAAGATACAGGAATATTTATCACCCTACCACGCATCTTGCTATCAGTGAAATAAGAGTGTTTGGTGAAGGGAAAGGAAAAGTACCCGCGCAGGTAAAAGACCTGAAAGCGGATAGAAAAACCGACCGCAGAGATGTAATGATTACCTGGAAAAAAGATCCTTCGGCACAAGGATATAACGTGAAATGGGGAATTGCTCCGGATAAACTTTATAACAGCTGGTTGATTTATGATGAAACAGAACTCTTATTAAAGAGTTTAAGCACAGACCAGGAATACTATATCAATGTAGAAGCATTTAATGAAAATGGAATAGGTAAAACCAGTACGCTTGTTCATTTACCTTAACAGCATAAAACGGCACAAAGAGCCCGGGAATGACTTTGAAAAGTCAAAAAAAAATAGTATATTCCTGTAGAGGGGGCGTTGTGTGTTTTTTAAAATCACCAGAAAAAGAGATATATGTTGAAATTAATAATCGGCTGCTTATTGTGTGTATTCTCTTTGAATACAATGGCCCAGAACTTAGATCTTTTTGAAAAAAAGGTATATGTTTCACCTGCCGGTGATTCATTACCGTATAGAATATTGTATCCTGAAAATTATAATCCTAAAAAGAAGTATCCGCTGTTGATTGTATTACATGGTGCGGGAGAACGGGGAAACAATAATACGGCTCAACTGGTACATGGAGGTAGTCTTTTCGTAAATGAGGCAAATAGAAGTGCATTTCCCGCTATTGTGGTATTTCCACAGTGTCCGGCTGATTCATATTGGAGCAATGTAACCTTCAGGTACGATGATAAAGGGAAAAGAACATTTGTATATGATATTTATAATCCTCCCACCAAAGCGATGTCAGCACTGATGAGTTTTATTCAGGCTGATCTGTTAAAACGTAAGATTGAATCTAAACGTGTATATGTAATGGGCTTGTCGATGGGAGGAATGGGTACCTATGAATTAGTATACCGTATGCCAAAAACATTTGCAGCTGCAGTGCCTATTTGTGGTGGAGGAGACATTCGGTCAGCAGCTAATCTTACTAAACCTGTATGGCGTATTTATCATGGTGAAGTTGATGATGTGGTGCCACCGCAGTTATCGGTAGATATGTACGATGCTATTGTACTGGCCGGCGGTAAGGCCACTATTAAAATATATCCCGGCGTGAATCACGGTAGCTGGAACAGTGTCTTTGCCGAACCTGACCTTTTGCAATGGATATTTAAACAGAAAAAGTAACCCGCGTATCTGCTGAATATTGGAGGATGTTTAACTTTTGTACGATAAAGTTTTCGATACATTTGAATTGAACCAATACAGAGGTATATGAAAACAAAATTTTACAAACTTTCGAGCCTTTTAGGTTTATGGATGATTTGCTTTTCCTTCACATCTTACGCTCAGGAGGACTTATATCCCGATCGTGAATTCAGAGTAGCAATTAATACAAGAGATATAACTGTTTATATACATGAAAACGGCAGCTTATCTGTAAAATATCCTAAAAGGAACAGGAACATTGATGTAGATTATTATGACCGATTTGATAATAGAGTGAAAGAAGGAAAAATTAAAAAGTGGGGAAATATTACTTTCGATTATTACGATAGTTTTGATGCCTCCGAGCTGCAGGGAAAAATAAAAAGAATCAATACCCAACAGATTGAATATTATGACCGCTTTGATCAGAATGAACTAAAAGGAAAAGTAAAATCAGTAGGAAACATACAGGTTAAGTATTATGACAGATACGATAACAGCGAGTTAACAGGAAAAATTAAATCTGTAGGTACTTTAACAGTTGAATATTTTGACCGGTATGCATCTGATGAAAAAAGAGGGCTGATCAAATCGGTGTCAGGTTCAACCAATGCGGTATATCTTGATTTCCGGTTTTAGTAAAAGGTATCGTAACACAGTAAAGAATCAATCATACGGTTCTTTCTGTTAACCGATGGTTCTAATAAATTAATATATGGCAATTAAAAATATCATCTTCGACCTGGGTGGAATTCTGATTAATCTGGATTTTGATAAAACAATCAATGAATTTGACCGGTTAGGATTTAAGGAGATGGAGAAGTTTTTTGGATTGGGAAAGGCTGCTGATTTTGTAGAAGACTATGAGGTGGGAAAAATAAATGATGAGCAGTTTATTCATGCTGTAAGGTCATTGACTAATATACAGGCAGATGACGAGCAGATTGTTTATGCATGGAATGCGTTATTGTTAGACTTTCCGGAAGAAAGGATTGGCCTGCTTCAACAATTAGCAAAAAAATACAGATTGTTTTTGTTTTCAAATACAAATGCATTGCATCTTGCTCACTTTGGAGCATTGTTTCAGCAACAATTCGGCTTTTCTTTAAACAGTTTGTTTGAAAAAGCTTATTATTCACATACGATTAATCAACGAAAACCCTATACGGAAGCTTTTGAGTGGATATTGAACGATGCAAAAATTGATGCTGCAGAAACGTTGTTTATTGATGATGCGCTTAATAACATTGAAGGAGCGAGGATGGTAGGTTTACATACGCGTTATGTACCGAAAGGGCAAACAATTATGGAAATAAACTGGGAAGCTTTAGAGCCGTAGCAGGCTTTTGTAGCTTGCTGGGTTTTTTGTGCCGGCAGGATAGAAAAGACTACTATAAAAAACAATATAAAAAAAGCCTATTGGAAATATCCGATAGGCTTAATTTTTTATTTCTTCGAAATCGATGTATTCATCTGTTTTATTGGCCGTGAAAGGAGGCCGGTTACGGGCATTGTTTGTTTCCTGCTCATTTGAATAAGGTGGTGGTTGATTTTCCATGTGAGCTTTTTTGAACTCGTTCATTTGTTTTTTCATCTGACGGGTTACTTTAAACACAGGAATCACAAAACCGACTACAAAGCGGTACAATACATAAAATAATATAGCCCAAAGTACATAACGCATATAGCGTAAAGTTAAACTATTCGATGTTAAGAAGTATATAAAATGCCATTAAAAGATGACACTTTACTGCTTAAAGTTTTTTTCTTTAAAGCCGTCAATGAGTGACATGATTTTGTTTTTTACAGAATCAAACAGCATTTTAAAGCCGTCTTTTACAGAATCGCTGTCCAGCACATTATTAAGTGTGCTGCCGAACCAGCTGGGATTTTTAGGTCCGAAGCCGGTAACAGAGTTGAGGCTCATTCTTAAAAAATTATCTTTCAGGTCGTCGGTATTCTCATCTAAAAGGTTACCGAGTTTTTTTCGTCTCCACTTCAGTCGGATAATCTCTCTGTCGAGATCATCAATGTTATTCAGTTTTTTTCTTTTATAAGGTTTATACGCCATTGTAGAAAAATTGAAGATTAGTCAAAATTTAAATCGTCGTCATCATCGTCGTCGCCGTCCGGGTCTTCCTGCATTTTATCAAGCACCAGGTTGAGTGCCGGATTAATGAAGAGAATATTTCTCATTAAGTAGATAATAATGAGTAATCCCATCAAAATCAGGGTAGCATAGCCAAAACCGCTTACGTAGCTGCCGGTAATGGAGCTTAACCAGAAACCGAGTACCAATCCTGCAAACAGCAGAATCAGAAAGCCGAAAAACATGGCGATCATTACGAAAACCAGCGTTCCGACTGATTTGGCGGCCACTCTGATGGCTCGCAGACGAAACAATTCAAGATTGGTATTAACGTAATCTTTAAGGATTACCTTATTTCTGGTGAAAAAGCTATTTAAGTTATCTGATTGACTCATAAATAGTTATGTTTTTTCTTTGATAGATTAGATGCAAAAATCTTACCTAAGATAAGAAGAGTATGGATGTGCAGATGCTTCCACATTTAAGAATTTGGTTTGTATTGCTGAATTGTTGTACATTTGCACTGGAAATTAGAGAAGAGGAAGGGAACGGGTGCCGTTCCCTTCTTTATTTCTCTACCGCGAGAAAGTAAATATGAGTACGGAAAATAGCATTCAAGCCATCAAAGAGATGGTATCAGCATTGTTGGCCGACCAACCGGCCTACTTCTTGGTAAGTGTCAGGATAAAACCTACCAATAATGTAAAAGTGTTCTTAGATGGTGATGAAGGTATTACCATCGAACAATGCATTAAAATTAACCGAGCCTTATACAAACAGTTAGAAGAGGGCACTTTGTTCCCCGGAAATGATTTTTCTCTGGAAGTGTCTTCACCCGGTTTGGATGAACCGTTGGTGCTGCATCGTCAATATGTGAAAAATGTTGGCCGATTAGTGGAAGTACAACTGTTGGAGGGTAATCCGGTGGCAGGAAAGTTAACTGCTGTAACTGACACGGCTATCCAGGTAGAAGAAACCAAGGGTAAGAACAAGAAAAAAGAAATAATCAACCATGAATTCCCATTTGCACAGATCAAACATGTCAAAGTGCAAATAGTATTCTAAGATTTTTAAATAATAGACTGTCAATCATTTGCCCCATAGGGATATTTTTTAAAATGAAGCATTATGGCAAGTATTAACTTGATTGAAGCCTTTCATGATTTTAAAGAGGCTGAAAATATCGATCGTCCAACGATGATGAAAGTGGTGGAAGACGTGTTCAAAACGTTACTGCGAAAAAAGTACGGTAGCGATGAGAACTTTGATGTGATCGTTAATGCCGAAAAAGGTGACCTGGAAATTTTCAGAAGAAGGATGATTGTTGAAGACGGTGAGGTAATGGATGATTTGGCGGAAATTGCTTATAGTGATGCTGTTAAGATCGAGCCAGACTTTGAAGTAGGTGAAGAGTTATACGAAGAGATTAACATATTGGACTTCGGCAGAAGAGCGATATTGGCTGCAAAACAAACTTTGGCCAGCCGTATCAGCGATTTGAAGAAGAACGTGTTGGTTAAAAAATATGGCGACCGCATCGGAGATATAGTAAGCGCAGAAGTATATCAGGTTTGGAAAAAAGAAATTTTATTGTTGGATGAAGAAGGTAATGAATTAATTTTACCTAAATCAGAACAGATCCCGCAAGATTATTTTAAGAAAGGAGAAAATACCCGCGCGGTTGTAAAAAAAGTAGAATTAAAAAATAACTCTCCGGTAATTATTTTATCTAGAACTTCGCCATTGTTTTTAGCGAAATTATTAGAAATAGAAGTACCTGAGATTTTTGACGGTTTGATTACTATCAAAAAGATCGTTCGTGAACCTGGTGAGCGTGCGAAAGTAGCCGTTGAATCTTATGATGATCGTATTGATCCGGTAGGTGCTTGTGTGGGGATGAAAGGTAGCCGTATCCACGGAATCGTAAGAGAGTTGAAAAACGAGAATATTGATGTTATTAACTGGACGAACAATGTTCAGTTATTGATCCAAAGATCATTAGTTCCGGCAAAAATAACCACTATAGACCTCGACCCTGTAAAAAAACAGGCAAATGTTTATCTAAAACCTGATCAGGTGTCATTGGCTATTGGTAAAAAAGGTGTTAATATTAAGTTGGCACAAGAATTAACCGGTTATACAATTGATGTTTATCGCGATACAGAAGGAGAACCACAGGAATTCGACGTAGATTTACAAGAATTCAGAGATGAAATTGAAGGTTGGATTA
This sequence comes from Gynurincola endophyticus, assembly GCF_003991195.1. GTDB lineage: Bacteria > Bacteroidota > Bacteroidia > Chitinophagales > Chitinophagaceae > Gynurincola > Gynurincola endophyticus. Next base: position 57,775 of record NZ_RCWL01000001.1, read on the forward strand.
TTGATGAATTGAAAAGAATCGGATGTGATACGGCAAGAAGTGTATTAGCATTAACACCGGAAGAATTGGAGCGTCGTACTGACCTGGAAAGAGAAACGATCAACGACGTAGTGAAGATTCTTAAAGAAGAAATAGAAAACGAATAATGGAAAAGTACCCTTCAGAAATGATACGCTGGAAAGGTTTTTCCTATCGGGAATGATTCTCGATTACTTAAAAATTGTTTTAGTAACGAATGGCAGAAAACAACACACCCAGATTAATGGCTGCGGCTAAAGAGTTTAATATCGGTAAAGAAACACTGGTAGACTTTTTAGTGGGTAAGGGATTCAGCAAGGACGACTTGAAACCGACATCTAAGTTGTCGGATGGCATGTATCGTGCATTGCAGGATGAATTCCAGAGCGACAAGGTGGCTAAGTTAAAGAGTGACCAGATCGACCTTCCGAAAGGAAATCTGGATGCTAAGAAAAAGAAAGACAAAGAAGAAGAGGTTGTTAAAAAAGACAAAGAGGCTGTTAAAAAACCTGCTGTAGAACCAGTGGTTGAAGAACCTGTGGATGTGGCTCCTCCACCTCCGCCGCCACCGCCTCCTCCTCCACCACCTCCGCCACCACCACCACCTCCACCTCCGCCGCCGGTTGTAGAAGAAAAACCGGTTGTAGAAGAAAAGCCTGTGGTAGAAGAAAAACCAGTGGTTGTTGAAAAACCAACGGTGGAAGAAGCTCCTAAAGAGGAAGCTCCTAAATCTCCAGAGCCGGAAGTTGCTCCTGAAGTGTTAAAAATTGATACCCCCGAAATTGGTGGGCCGAAAATATTAGACAAGATAGACTTGAGCGCTATAGACTCTTCGACAAGACCGAAGAAGGTTCTTAAGAAAAAAGAACCCAACACTACTCCGAAACCGGAGTCCAGACCTGTTCCGCCTGCTCGCAAAGAAGAGCCGGTTGCCCCTGCCAAGCCAACTTATGTTGAGCCCGTGGCAGAGAATACCCCTTCTGGTGAAGATGAAGCCGGACCGGTAATCGAAAATATTAAAGCTGAGAAACTGGAAGGCCCGAAAATCTTAGGCAAAATTCAATTACCTGTAGCAGGTGCTGAAAACAGAAGCCGTCCTGGCCAGCCACAACAAGGTGGCGGGCAACAGCAGCAGTCTCAATCCAATGAGGAAAAACGCAAACGTAAGCGTATTCCTATTGAGAAAAAAGATGCTCAGCAACAAGGTGGTGGTGGACAACACCAGGGACAAGGTGGACATGGACCACGCCATCAGGGTGGTAACAGACCACATCATCAGGGTGGTGGACATCAGGGAGGTGGCGGTAACCGTCATCAGGGTCCTGGTGGTCCTCGAAGAAACGATCGCCATCCGCAACGAGGAAACAATCGTAATCAACCTCCTCGTGATCAAAAAGAAATCGACGAAAAAGAAATCCAGAATAAAATTCGCGAAACGCAGGCGAAACTGGCCGGTACCGGCGGCAGAGGTAAGAGCTTAAAAGCTAAATACCGTCGCGAAAAACGCCAGGGTGCTGCCGATCAGATGAATGCTGATGACATGCAAGACAACAAATTGCAGGTAACAGAATTCATTAGCGTGAGTGAATTAGCTACCTTAATGGATGTAAGCTTTGCTGATGTAATCAGTAAATGTATGAGCTTAGGTCTGATGGTATCAATTAACCAACGTCTTGATGCGGAAGTAATTGAGCTCGTTGCCAGCGAATTCAATTTCGATGTGGAGTTTATCGATATGGATAAACAACTCGAAATGGAAGAAGAAGACGTGGAAGATCAGGAAGCTGATCTGAAACCCCGTTCTCCGATCGTTACTATCATGGGTCACGTTGACCACGGTAAAACTTCATTGCTTGACTATATCCGTAATGCTAATGTAGTAGCGGGTGAAGCAGGTGGTATCACACAGCACATCGGTGCTTATGAAGTAACCGTATCAGAAGGCAGAAAAATAACCTTCCTGGATACGCCTGGTCACGAAGCGTTCACCGCGATGCGTGCGAGAGGTGCTAAAATTACTGACCTTGCCGTAATCGTAATCGCTGCTGACGACGCAGTGATGCCACAAACAAAAGAAGCTATCAGCCACGCACAGGCTGCCGGTGTTCCTATGATTTTTGCCATCAACAAAATAGATAGAGAGGGCGCTAATCCTCAAAAAATCTACGAACAGTTGTCGCAAATGAACATCCTGGTAGAAGAGTGGGGCGGAAAATATCAAAGCCAGGAATTAAGTGCTAAACAAGGTTTAAACGTAGACCTGTTACTGGAGAAAATCCTTCTTGAAGCAGAGTTACTTGACCTGAAAGCTAATCCTGACCGCGAAGCCAGCGGATCTATTATAGAGGCTACACTTGATAAAGGTAGAGGGTACGTTGCTACTGTACTCGTACAGAACGGTACTTTAAAACAAGGAGATATAGTTGTTTCCGGACAATATTACGGTCGCGTTAAAGCGATGTTTAATGAAAGAAACAAACGCTCTGAAGAAGCAGGCCCGTCTGCACCGGCTTTATTATTAGGTTTAAACGGTGCTCCTCAGGCAGGTGAGAAGTTTAAAGTATACACTGACGAAAGCGAAGCGAAAGATATTGCTAACAAAAGAGCACAGATTCTTCGTGAGCAAGGTATCAGAACCAAGAAACATATTACGCTCGATGAAATTGGCCGCCGCTTAGCATTAGGAAACTTTAAAGAGCTGAATATTATTATTAAAGGTGACGTGGACGGTTCGGTAGAAGCGTTGACCGACTCACTACAAAAACTTTCAACCGAAGAAATCGCAGTAAGCGTTGTATTGAAAGGCGTGGGTCAGATCACTGAAAGTGATGTATTATTAGCTGCAGCATCAGATGCAATCCTGATCGGTTTCAACGTTCGTCCTTCTTCTCAGGCTGCTAAACTGGCTGAAAACGAAGGTGTTGAAATCAAACTTTACTCAATCATCTACAACGCGATCGAAGAAATCAAGAGCGCAATGGAAGGTATGCTTGAGCCTAAGATTCAGGAAAAAATCATTGCAAACGTGGAAGTTAGAAACGTGTTCAAGTTCGATAAAGCAACTGTTGCCGGATGTTATGTGTTGGATGGAAAAATCTACCGTAACTCTAAAATCAGAGTTATTCGCGATGGTATCGTAGAATATCCTAAAGGTGAAGGTCAAAGCGCAGAACTGGCATCGTTGAAACGTTTCAAAGATGACGTGAAAGAAGTAGCTTCTAATATGGAGTGTGGTTTAACCGTGAGAAACTTCAATGATATCCGCGTAGGCGACATCATCGAAGCTTATGAAGAAGAAGAAGTTAAACGTACATTATAATATTTGGTCGATTTGATTAACAAAACAGTCGATAAATAATATAACTAAAATCCGATCTGATTTAATTCAGTCGGATTTTAGTATTTTAGAGCAGAATTGTTTAACAAACATTTATATTGACATCCTCCATCCCTTTTGATAAATTTGGATGAACTCGAGTTTTTCTCATTATGAAACAAATTACACTTTTAATATTTGCAGCGTTTTTGACTGTAAGTTCAGTATCCGCTCAGATGGCTCACAGTAAAGTAGTGGCAGATAAGATTGTTGGAGTGGTAGGTGATAAAATCGTACTGCACTCTGATGTGATGAACGCCCTTTTAGATGCCCGGCGCCATAACCAGCCCGTATCTGAAGGCGATGATTGCGCTTACTTCGCACAGATTTTGACACTGAAAGCCCTGGCGCTTCAGGCAGAGAAAGACTCTCTTTTGATTGAAGACGGTGAACTGGATGCGATATTGGATTTTAGAATCAGACAATTTATTCAGCAATACGGCTCTAAAGAAATTCTGGAAGAAATCGCCGGTAAAACAATTTACCAGATTAAAGAAGATATGCGCCAGGATATCAAAGAGCAGGAACTGGCTAAAAAAATGCGTTCTAAAATTGAGTCTTCTGTGAAAATCACTCCACAGGAAGTAAAAGCTTATTATGACAAAATTCCTAAAGATAGCTTGAACTTTTATGAAGCACAGCTGGAAATAGGTCAGATTGTATTGTACCCGAAAGCGCACCGCGACCTGGAGCTGATGGCGATTGAAGAATTGAATGAGTTTAAAAAAGATGTAGAATCCGGTAAACAACGTTTTGAAACACTGGCACGATTACATACGGATGACCCGGGTAGTAAAGAGTCTGGTGGTAGATATAATATAAACCGTACAGAGAAAAACTTTGACCCGGCATTTGTGTCGCACGCATTTCGTTTGAGAGAAGGCCAGATCTCACCGGTATTTAAATCAAAATTCGGGTATCACATCATACTAATGGAGGCTCGTGCCGGGGATGACGCTACGGTACGCCACATCCTTCGAATTCCACGTATTACACCATCTGAAATTAATGAAGCCAAACAACGATTAGATTCCGTAAGATCTTTAATCATGGCCGGAACTATTTCTTTCGGAGATGCCGTTCAAAGATATTCAGACGATGATCTGTCTAAATTCACCGGAGGAATGATTTCTGAACCTGGAAAACCCACTTATCTGAATTATGATGAATTAGACCGAACCATTATTCAGGTACTGGATAAAGAGAAATTACAACCAGGTCAGTACTCTCAGCCGCATGAATACACTGACCCCTACTCAGGAAAACAAGCTGTTCGGATCTTATTCCTGAAAACCAGATCGGTGCCGCACCTTGAAAACCTGAAAGACGATTATGATAAAGTGGCAATCAGGGCGTTAGAACAAAAGAAACAGGAATATATCTTAAAATGGTTCAATAGCAAGATTCCTACTTTTTATCTTAACATCGATCCTTCGTTCCAAAAATGTGAAATGTTAAGTATTTGGTTTGAAAATGCTAAAAACATTCAAAAATAATCAGTTAAATCCCTATAGACTTTTATAAAAGTAAAATTTATAAAATCTATAGGGATTTTCTTATAATATTGTATCTTAGTTTCCTGCATCACATTGACTTCAGTTCACAAAAGGCGAATAAAATACCAGGCACATTATAGCAATCTCTCTAAATCCGATTACCATAAGAAAATAATTTGTAATGGGTTGTAAATAGTTTTACCAGCTCAAAATATTTTTTGGGTTCATTCGTTAAGAAACATTAGGTGTTAACTCTTATTGTATTAATAACATTTAATGAATAATCTTGACCCCCGAAAGTTATTTATTATGGAATGGTTTTGCTAAGACAACACAAAGCCGTTAACATTAAAACAAACCAAACTTATGGAAAAGATCAGCGTGTTGATTGCTGATGATCACAAACTTATTCGTGAAACTTGGAGTTTTGTGCTTAATAATGATCCAAGATTCTCAGTGATAGCAGAATGTGCAGATGCTTACGAAGCCATTGAGCAAGCTAAAGTAACGAAGCCAAATATTGTGCTCATGGACATTAATATGCCTTCAATGACAGGTTTTGAAGCCGCAGAGAAAATCAGAAAAGTTTCTCCCAGCTCAAGAATCATAGGTATTTCGATTCATTCGCAACCTGCGTATGCAAAAAAAATGTTGCAGATAGGAGCTAAAGGGTATGTTACCAAAAACTCCTCTAAAAAGGAAATGATAGAAGCGATACTCACCGTGCATGCCGGCGGAAAGTATATTTGTGAGGAGATTAAGAACAACATTTCTGAATTAGTATTGGAAGAGAATAAAGATTTGCCGAATATCAATGCTTTAACAGAACGTGAGATTCAAATTATCAACCTCATTAAAGACGGACAGTCTTCTAAAGAAATTGCCGCTCAATTGGATATTTCTCTAAAGACAGTAGAAGTTCACCGTCACAACATTCTGAAGAAGTTGAAACTCAAAAACTCAGCTTCACTTGTAAACTTTATTAATAGTGCAGCTACCAATTTATAAGAAATTACTTAGAATACTTTGAGTGAAATACTTAATTGATGTTGAAACCTGAAGTTAAACTTTGTTATTTATCAAAAAGAACTGAAATTGTTCGTGGTTAAGGCTAATCGCCTAAAAAATTTAAAAAAGCACCCCAAATTCCGGAGGTGCTTTTTTAATTTAATGTTTATTCCTTATCTTCAATAGATATAAATACTTAGTCATTTTTTGCTTTTAATAAATTTTTTGATTGATTTACAATGGTTTAGTCAATGTTTGACCTCATTTTAAAATCCAATCTCCTTATTGTTTTATCCGTATTTTATGAATAACGAAGCCCGTGTCCGTGCTGGAACGGGCTTTTTTCATGCATAACGTTAAAAATGAGGCATCTCTCTTCGATTGTCAATTAATTCGTAAAATAAAATTAACTTTGCATTTCCTTCAAATAGGACAGATTTCATGAGTGACTCTATAAAACACGAATGCGGATTAGCATATATTCGATTAAGAAAGCCATTTTCACATTATCTGCATAAGTACGGTACAGCACTTTGGGGTTTAAACAAGCTCTATGTGCTCATGGAAAAGCAGCACAATCGTGGGCAGGATGGAGCCGGAGTCGCAGCTATCAAGCTGAATGTTGAGCCGGGTTATCCTTACATGAGCCGCATTAGAAGTAATTCTAACCAACCCATTGCGGATATCTTCAGCAAAATCAACCAGGAAGTTTTAGAGCTCGAAAAATATCAACCCGATCTTTTGAAGCACCCGGGCCTTTTAAAAGGTAATATTTCTTTCATGGGTGAATTATTGTTAGGGCATCTTCGTTATGGCACTCAGGGAAAGAATAATGTTGAGTTTTGTCACCCATTCATTAAAAGAAATACGATCCCTTCTCAGAATCTCGCTCTAGCCGGTAATTTCAACCTGGTAAATACCGACGAATTATTTCAGTCTATCAATATTCCTCCGGGCGAGTTTCAGAAACAATCTGATCTGGCCGCAATGATGGAAGTCATTCACCATAATCTGGTAAAGGCAGATGAAGAACATCCTGAGTTATTAGATATTGCAAAAGTGTTGAAGAATGCCGTTCCTGATTTTGATGGAGGTTTCACGATCGGTGGTTTAGTTGGAAATGGTGATTCATTCGTTGTAAGAGATGCAAACGGAATCCGCCCTGCCTATTATTATGTATCGGATGAAGTAATTGTAGCCGCTTCTGAAAGAGCAGCTATTCGTACAGTATTCAATGTAGGTGAAAATGAAGTGAAAGAATTAATGCCGGGTAATGGCTTGATCGTTCACGCAAGCGGACAATATTCAATCGAAGAAATTGTACCTGCCAAAGAACGCAGAGCTTGTAGTTTTGAAAGAATTTACTTCTCAAGAGGTAGCGACGAAAAAATATATAAAGAGCGTTCACGCCTGGGTTATAACTTAACAGAACAAGTATTGAAGGCTGTTGATTATGACACCAAAAACGCAATATTTTCATTCATTCCGAATACAGCTGAAGTAGCTTTCTATGGTTTATGGAAAGGCCTGGACGACTATCTGAAAAAAATCAAGATCGAACGTATTCTTTCGTGGGGAAATAATATCGACCCCGACAAGTTAACGGAGATGATTGAACGTAAAATAAGAGTTGAAAAAGTAGCTATCAAAGACGTTAAGATGAGAACTTTTATTACGGAAGATACCAGCCGTAACGAAATGGTTCAACACGTGTATGATGTTACTTATGGTACTGTAGAAAAGGATGTAGATACCTTAGTGGTAATTGATGATTCTATTGTTCGTGGTACTACTTTGAAAGAAAGTATCGTAAGAATGTTATCGAGATTGTCCCCTAAAAAAATTATCGTAGTTTCTTCTGCGCCTCAGATCAGATATCCCGATTGTTATGGTATTGATATGAGTAAGATGGGCGACTTTATTGCTTTCAGAGCAGCACTCGAATTGTTGAAAGATCATAATCTCGAACATATCCTTACCGATACATACGAGCATATCAAAAAAATGCTGGCAAATGGAAAAATTAAAGACGCAAACTATGTAAAAGCTATTTATGAACCATTTACAGCTGAACAAATTTCAAATAAAATTGCTGAGTTAATCACTCCGGCTGATATTAAAATTCCGGTAGAAGTGATTTATCAAACAATTGAATCATTGCACGAAGCTTGTCCGACCAATACCGGTGATTGGTATTTCACTGGTAATTATCCGACAGTGGGTGGTAATCGCGTAGTGAATATGGCCTTTGTTAATTTTATAGAAGGCAAAAATGTAAGAGGATATTAATTTTCTCTTTGATAAATAAATATATGCAAGCTGTTCAGAGTTAACTCTGAACAGCTTTTGTTTTTCAATACATTACAGATACCTCTTTTACGAATAGTACTTTCGGTGATGTGGGTATTTGTTTTACTTTTGAATCGTACTTCTTTTTATTTATATCTTTGAAAAAAATCTGATCATGTTATCGAAAGAAATTGCGGCAATCCGGAATGATTATGTTCAAATGGCATTAGGAGAAGACAATGTGGTGGCTAATCCGATTGCACAGTTTGAAGTATGGTTTCAACAGGCAATTGCTGCTGAAATTACTGAGGTAAATGCAATGACATTGGCAACTGTCAGAGAAGATGGTTTTCCGAATGCAAGAATTGTTTTGTTGAAAGGATTAGATGAAAAAGGTTTTCAGTTTTTTACCAATTATCATAGCCAGAAAGGAAAAGAAATTGAAGAAAACAGCAAAGCCTGCTTAGTTTTCTTTTGGAAGGAGCTGGAACGGCAGGTAAGGATAGTGGGTATTGTAGAAAAAATGAATTCAAAAGAAAGTGATGATTATTTCAACAGCCGCCCGGAAGGAAGTAAAATCGGTGCCTGGACATCCCCGCAAAGTGCGGTAATTCCTGATAGAAACTGGTTGGAACAGATGGAAGCGAAAATGAAAGATAAATTTGCTGAAGAACCGATTATACGGCCGGAGCATTGGGGAGGATTTGTAGTACAGCCCATTACTGTGGAGTTCTGGCAAGGACGGGCCAGCAGGTTACATGATCGCATTCAGTATCAACTTACTGAAGAAAATCAATGGAAAATTGTACGCCTGGCTCCATAAAAAAGAAAAGTTGAAAGATCCTCTTTCAACTCTAATTCATTAAGCGTCTTTTTTAGCCACTTTCTTAGCTCTGGCTAATCTGGACTTTCCATAAGAACCTTTAAAGATTTTACCTTTTTTGGTCTTTTTATCACCTCTACCCATGGTTGAAAAATTATAATGTTTAACAAATATTCCTTAACAGGAAGTACAAATGTAAAAAAAAGTCCGGAAATTATTTCATTGCCGGACTTTAAATTGTGATTCAATCAATATTATAATTGAGCTTGTAAGTCTTTACCAGCTTTAAATCGAGCCACACTCTTCGCTTTAATCTTAATCACTTCACCTGTCTGTGGATTACGACCATTGCGAGCCTGTCTACTTGATACTGAGAATGTACCAAATCCAACTAATGTAACTTTTTCATCACTTTTCAAGGCGTTTGTAACTGCATCAATGAATGAATCTAATGCAGCGTTTGCCTGAGTTTTGGTAATTCCCGCGTCTTCAGCAAGTTTCGCAATTAATTCAGCTTTGTTCATGTTAATATTATTTTAGATTTTACTCAGCGGCAAATTTAAATCGTTTTTAGTACCTACAAAAAATTTATACAAAAATTTAATATGCTGAAAGCTAAGCCCAACATGCATTACAAAATAATGACGAAAATGATTGGTAAAAATTTCCTGTTGTACTACCTACTATACGAAGAATCAGGCAATTTATTATTCAATCACTTCTAATAAACTTCTGAAAGCGATCATTTGGTTTCCCCATTTGCCAAGTGTTTCTTTTCTAAGGGTATCAGCAAAATTTGCCAGATAGTTTTCGAATTGATCCAGGTTATTAAAGTAATAGGAAATAGCATATACAGCACCGTCTTTATCTTCGTCATCCATTACACGAACAAACTGATATTTTACGAAACAATTGGTGCCCATCACTTGAGGAATATGCTCTTCCAGCATCCATTTTTTCCAGCTTTCCTCAATAACAAAATCTATTTTCGTACTCACATTATAGATATGCATCTTATTCTATTTTAATTCCAGATAAATCGGACAGTGATCGCTTTGTTTAACATCAGGATAAATAGCAGCGCCTTTTATACTGGATTTTAATGCTTCTGTTACACTGATATAATCAATTCTCCATCCTTTATTATTTAATCGAACCGAAGGGAAACGTTGACTCCACCAGGTGTAACTATGAGGTGTGTCGTGTAAATGTCTGAAAGTATCAACCCAGCCATTTTCCAGAAATTTATCCATCCATGCTCTTTCTTCCGGAAGGAAACCCGATGATTTTTTGTTTCCTTTAGGGTCGTGTATATCTATTTCTCTATGTGCGATGTTATAATCACCACACAAAATAATTTTAGGAAACCTGGTTTTTAATTCTTCAAGATAAGCGTACATTTCTTCCAGCCAAACATATTTATAACTTTGACGTTCATCTCCTGATGTTCCTGACGGGAAATAAGCATTAATAATTAATGTATCTTTAATGCGAACGGTTATTACTCTACCCTCTTCGTCACTGATAGAGTGGCCCGTACCATAAAATACTTCGTCGATGGGTAATTTTGAAAAGACTGCTACCCCGCTATATCCTTTTTTCTTTGCACTATACCAATAATCAGTATATCCTAAATCAATAAATTGCTGATAATCTACGTTATCTCTATGTGCCTTTGTTTCCTGTAAACAAATGATATCGGCAGGATCGGTTTTAAGCCAATCGATCAATCCTTTTTTCATAGCGGCACGAACACCGTTTACATTATAACTTACAATACGCATCAATTAAAATATTTATAGTTATATTGAGGAGCAATTTACAATTTAGATATGGAAGCTACACAAATAAAGAAGAAAATTTCACCTATAATTCCTCGCAAAGAGCCAATTTATCTGGAGGGGCCAAAAAGTCGTGGGTACGAATTGAAATTTGCATGGAGTGTATTTACTCAGTTCATCAAAGCTTTTAGAAAGTTTCACTTCGTTGGACCATGTATTACCGTTTTCGGTTCAGCAAGATTTAAAGAAGACCATCCTTATTATCAGGCAGCTGTTGAATTCGGTAAACGAATCGCTGAATCGGGTCTTACAACAATGACAGGTGGCGGCCCGGGAATTATGGAAGCTGCCAATAAAGGTGCATACGAAAATGACGGTATGTCAATCGGTGCTAATATCATTTTACCTTTCGAACAACATGGTAATCCATACTTACATGAGTATTTTAACTTTGAACACTTTTTTGTAAGAAAAACGGTGCTTACGAAATACTCCTATGCTTTTATTATTTTACCGGGAGGTTTCGGAACACTGGATGAGTTTTTCGAAATTTTAACATTGGTTCAAACAAAGTCGGTAACACAGTTTCCGATTGTTCTGTACGGACGTCAATATCATGAAAAACTGTGGGATTATATATTGAGTATGAAAGATGAAGGAACTATTTCAGCTGAAGACCTTGACCTGATTCTTTATACCGATGATGTAGATGAGGCCATGGATCATATCCATAAATACATCGATTCTAACTATAAAATCAAGCCACGTAAAGAGAGATGGTGGCTGTTCGAGAAAAGATAGTACTTTTAGGTGGTCTTAACCAGACCACCTAAATCTATATTATGTTTCAGCGAGTGAAAAAAATTGGCATATCTCTATTTGCCATCATCGTTTCGTTGTTAGTTTTGCTATTTATTCTCCCTTATCTTTTTCCTTCTGCTGTTGAAAGGCAGGTTAAATTATGGGCAAATCAGTCCATCACAGGAAAACTGGATTTCGAAAATTCAAAACTTTCTTTCTTTAAACATTTTCCTTCTCTTACTTTAAGTCTTGATAATGTGATCTTAAAAGGAGCTGCTCCTTTTGAGAAAGATACACTTATTGCTGCCCGCGAACTGGCTTTTGGTATTAACTTGTGGCAGTTGGCAAAAGGAGATATTAACATCAACAAAATCTTCCTCGAAGATGGCCTTGTATCAGTTCTTGTTAATGAAGAAGGCTTACCTAATTACAACATTTTTAAGACCTCCAAAGAAACAGTAGCAGCAGCTGATACTGTTAATACAGATTTGAAACTGGAGAATATTGTTTTAAACAATATTAACTTAACCTACGTTGACCGTACAATTCCGATATTAATAACTGCGCAAGGGTTAAATTATAAAGGTAACGGAGACCTTAGTTCAGAAGAGTTTGATCTGAAGTCAAGATTAAAAATAGACGCCGCCATATTAAATTACGACGGTACTTATTATATAAAGAATCAATCACTGGCTGCTAAACTCAATACAAGAATCAATACAAAATCTTTACAACTTGAGTTTAAAGACAATGGCTTTCTGTTGAACAAGTTACCGGTACGTTTTGACGCTTCTGTTTCGTTTTTAGCAGATGGCTACGATTTTAACTTTGACGTAAAAACAAAGAAGTCTGCTTTTGAAGATCTTTTATCGGCTATTCCGCAAACAATGGGAGAATGGTTGGATAAAACTAAGGTTAAAGGAGATGCCCAACTTGCTTTTACACTCAAAGGCAAGTATATTCCTTCGCAGAACCTGTATCCTGACCTTACGCTGAAAACGGATATCTATAGAGGTTATATAAAATATACAGGAGCTCCGATGCCTGTTAGTGATATAGAGCTACGTTTCGATTTTAAAATGCCTCAGTTGAATACCGATAGTATGCAGGTGAAAATAGATACACTAATTGCTAAGTTAGGTACCGACCATTTAAGAGCGAAGCTTGAAACGAACGGACTCGAACGTATGTTCATCAATGGCGATGCTCAGTTGAATTTGCAATTTGAACAATGGGTGAAAGCGTTGGGTATTACTGACTTCCGGTTATCAGGTAACTATATTGCTGATTTAAAGATTAACGGTTATTACCATTACGGTGCAGATGCTGCCTCAATCAGAAAAAAGAACAAACTATATTCTATTCCTGCTTTTGTATTTAAATCAGACTTTAAAAACGGTTCGGTAAAATTTGCGGGTGTTAGCCAGTCAATTGATGATATTCAATTTAAATTGAATGCCAGCAATAGTTCTTCCAATTGGAAAGATACCAGAATAAGTATCGATCAGTTAAATGCAAAAGCGCTGAATTCAATTATTCATGGATTTTTTCACATAAATAAAGAAGGGGAAGAGCCTGTGAATGCAGCTATTCAATCAACCTTTTCATTGAAGGAGTTTCAGGAGTTTATTCCTCTCGACAGCACTTTTATTCAGGGAGATCTGACGATTGACCTGGTAAGTAAAGGGAATATTGATCTCGATAAAAATATCTTTCCGGTTAGTAAAGCTTTATTCTTATTAAAAGACGGGTTAATTCAGACAAAATACTATCCGACACCAATCCGGAATATTCAGATAGAAGTGGAGGCAAGTGATAATAAAGGAAGTTTATCAGACCTTAAAGTTGAAATCAAGCCTATTTCTTTTGAGTTAGCGGGACTGCCATTTTTTATCAAAGCTAATTTTGAGAACTTTGATGATATTCACTACAACTTAATATCAAAAGGAAAGCTGGATATAGGAACTCTGTACAAAGTTTTTCATGTTGATGGTTACAATGTTAATGGAACGCTGGATACTGATTTCTTTATGAAAGGAAAGGCCAGTGATATCATCAACGGAAAATACAATCAGGTGGAAAGCAATGGTAAACTTGAAGTGAATGATATCTATCTCACCGCAGAGGTGCTTCCTAAACCTTTACATCTTTATCACGGAGTGTTTACATTCGACAGAGAAAAGATGCGCTTCAATAATTTCAAAGCAAAATATGCCAGTGCAGACCTTGAACTGAATGGTTATTTTCTGAATATGTTGAACTGGATGTTATTGTCTGATCAAAAACTGGAAGGATCATTCACTTTAAAAGCCCCTTATCTGAATGTGGATGAGTGGATGGTGTATAGTGATCAGCCGGTAGCTGTTGATACTGCAAAAGCAGTCAATGGAGTAGTAATGTTACCTTCAGACATGAAGCTGAAATTTGAAGCATTAGTAGATAAAATCAACTACAATCAGATTTTATTAACCGATTTTAAGGGAGCCATTACATTAGATAACTCTATTCTTTCTTTAAAAGAGACCATGTTTAAAATTGCAGGGGCAACTATTCGTATGAATGGAAATTATCAGGGTCTGACCCCATTGTCGGCTCAATTTGATTATGCAGTTAAGGCAGACAGCTTCGATATACAAAACGGATATAAATCTATTCCGATTTTCAGAGAATTGGCACCAGCTGCGAAGAATGCTTACGGATTAATTGGATTAGATTATAAACTGTCAGGGTTACTAAATGAAGAAATGTTCCCGGTTTTATCCTCTTTGAAGGGAGGCGGAACAATTTCTGTAAAAGATGTTAAGCTTTTAGGCTTTAAATTGATGAATGCGGTTAGTAAGAGTGCAGAAAATGATGAACTAAAGGATCCTGCATTAAAAGGTGTGAATATTGTTTCTAAAATTGATCAATCGATCATTACGATAGAACCGGTGAAAATGAGAATTGCAGGATTCAGACCTAAGTTTCAGGGACAGATGGCAATGGACGGAAGGTTACAAATGAAAGGTCGTATCGGATTGCCGCCATTAGGTATTTTCGGTATTCCGTTTAATATATCAGGAACGAGTGATAATCCTGTGGTGAAGTTAAAACGTGGCCCTGATAATAAACCATTAACGGTAAGAGATGATAGTGAAGCTGATGAAGAAGAGGTGATTGCGATGGATAGTACTGCGGTATCTGTGTTAATAAGTCAACCATTAAGAGATTAAGGTGATTAAGCGTTTTCTTAATTCCCTTAATCTCTTAATGGTAAAAATTTAATAATCGAGTACCGGTCTTAACCATTTTTCAACCTCTTCGATACTCATTTCTTTTTTTATTGCGTAGGCTTCGATCTGGTCTTTCTGAATTTTTCCTAAACCGAAGTACTGACTCTGCGGATGTGCAAAATACCAACCGCAAACAGAAGATGCGGGATACATTGCCAGTGATTCAGTTAGTTGAATGCCTGTTTTTTCATTTCCCAACAATTCAAAAAGTTTTATTTTTTCGGTATGATCAGGGCAGGCCGGATAACCTGGTGCAGGGCGGATACCCTGATAAGCTTCTTTAATCAACGCTTCGTTGTCGAGTTGCTCATCAGCTACATAACCCCAATAGTTCTTCCTTGTTTTTTCATGTAAGTACTCTGCAAATGCTTCTACCAGGCGATCGCTTAATACTTGTAACATGATTTTTTTATAGTCATCCTGTTCTGCCTGAAATTGTTGTATGTAAGGTTCAATTCCTTCAATAGTAACAGAAAAGGCGCCTATATAATCTTCGTATTGAGCAGACGGTTTAATAAAGTCTGCCAGACTAAAGTTCGGTTGTCCGGCGGCTTTTTTACTTTGCTGGCGTAAAAACTCGAGGTTTCTTTCACCATTATCTGTTTGTATAGTAACAGTATCCGTGTCAGTTCTTTTTGCTTTCCAGAAACCGATCGTGCCTTTAGGCGTTACCCAATTCTCTTCAACGATGCGTTCCAGCATCGATAGCGCATCTATGTGTAATTTAGTTGCTTCTTCTCCTACTATTTCATCTTTCAGGATAGCAGGAAACTTTCCGTGTAACTCCCATGCAATAAAGAAGGGATTCCAGTCAATGTATGGAATTAAATCTTTAGCAGTGACCTGATCAATATATTTCACACCGGTGAATGTTGGTTCGGTTACTTTGTAATCAGACCAATCTATTTTTACCGGATTATTTTTTGCATCGCTGTAAGAAATATATGCTTTTACACCTTTTTTCTTTTCAAAATCACTTCTTAGTTGAATATA
The DNA here is from genome assembly GCF_003991195.1 of Gynurincola endophyticus. Taxonomy (GTDB): domain Bacteria; phylum Bacteroidota; class Bacteroidia; order Chitinophagales; family Chitinophagaceae; genus Gynurincola; species Gynurincola endophyticus. Next base: position 73,632 of record NZ_RCWL01000001.1, read on the forward strand.
TTCAGTTGAAATGTTTGATAAGAAGTTCGGTTTGGTATCAAAGTTTAATAATTGCCCGGCTACGGTTACACTTCTGGATGCGTCTAATACATGCACCACACCGTAATCATATTGAGGTGCAATTTTAATAGCTGTGTGCATTCTGGAAGTAGTAGCTCCACCAATCATTAATGGAATATTCAGGTTACGTCGTTTCATTTCGTGTGCAACGTGCACCATTTCATCCAGTGAAGGAGTAATTAATCCACTCAGTCCGATTATGTCCACTTTTTCCTTTTCTGCAGTATCCAGTATTTTATCTGCAGGAACCATTACACCGAGGTCAATCACATCATAACCGTTACATCCCAGTACAACTCCTACGATATTTTTTCCGATATCATGCACGTCGCCTTTTACGGTAGCCATCAGAATTTTCGCAGCTCCGCCTTGTTGTGCCAACGGATTTTTTTTCTTTTCTTCTTCAATATAAGGTGTTAAAATGGCTACGGATTTTTTCATTACCCGGGCGCTTTTAACTACTTGTGGTAAAAACATTTTACCACTACCAAATAAATCTCCTACCACATTCATTCCATCCATGAGTGGTCCTTCGATAACGTCCAGTGGTTTAGGATATTTGAGGCGTGCTTCTTCCGTATCAATATCAATATAATCCGTAATGCCGTTTACAAGGGCATGTTTGAGTCTTTCTTCTACCGGAATCAATCTCCATGATTCGTCTTTTTCAATGGTTTTGCCTTTTGCTTTTACTTTTTCTGCGTAAACAATTAACGCATCGGTAGCTTCTGCATTTCTATTAAGAATAACGTCTTCACAAAGTGTTTTCAGAGGTTCTTCAATCTGATCGTACACTACAAGTTGCCCGGCATTTACGATTCCCATATCCATGCCGGCTTTAATGGCATAGAATAGAAATACACTGTGCATTGCTTCGCGCACGTATTCATTACCTCTGAAAGAAAAAGATATATTACTGACGCCGCCTGATATTTTAGCCAGTGGCATTTTCTGTTTGATAATCCGGGTAGCTTCTATGAAGTCAACGGCATAGTTATTATGTTCTTCAATTCCGGTTGCAATAGCGAAGATGTTAGGATCAAAGATGATATCCTGTGGTGCAAAGCCTACTTCTTTCGTTAAGATATTATAAGCTCGTTCGCAAATATCGACTCTACGTTGCAGGGTATCAGCTTGTCCGCTTTCGTCAAATGCCATCACTACTACAGCAGCGCCGAACTTTCTGCAAATGCGTGCCTGCTGTATGAATTTCTCCACGCCTTCTTTCATCGAGATGGAGTTAACGATACATTTACCCTGTACGCATTTTAAACCCGCTTCGATGATCTCAAACTTTGAACTATCGATCATCACCGGAATTTTTGCGATATCCGGTTCACTTTGCAGTAAGTTAAGAAATGTAGTCATGGCCTGAACACCGTCTAACAATGCATCATCCATGTTTACATCGATGATCTGCGCACCGTTTTCAACTTGCTGACGTGCTACACTCAGGGCTTCTTCGTACTTATTTTCTTTGATAAGACGGGCAAACTTCTTTGATCCGGTAACGTTTGTACGTTCTCCGATATTGACGAAGTTAGTTTCTGGCCTGATAGTAAGTGGTTCCAGTCCACTGAACTGACTATACGAATGAATAATAGTACTCATAGTAATAACCTAAACAATAGTGGGTAATTTTCTTGGGCTGATTGTTTTTACATTTTCCGCAATTTTACGGATGTGATCAGGGGTTGTTCCGCAACAACCGCCAACAATATTTACAAAACCTGCTTTAGCCCAATCTTCAAGGTAATGTCCTGTTTCTTCCGGATGTTCGTCATACTCTCCCATGGCATTTGGCAGGCCGGCATTGGGGTAGGCAGATACGAAACAGCTGGATATTTGTGATAGCTCTTCAATATGCGGCCGCATTTCTCTTGCACCGAGCGCACAGTTTAATCCGATGCTTAACGGATTTGAGTGTTGAACGGATATATAGAAGGCTTCCAGTGTTTGTCCGCTTAGAGTTCTTCCTGATGCATCGGTAATGGTACCGCTGATCATGATGGGTAATGGTATTTGTTCCGGATGATCTTCATTGAACTCCTGGATGGCATAAATTGCCGCTTTGGCATTTAAGGTATCAAAGATGGTTTCAATGAGTAAAAGGTCAACACCGCCCTTTACGAGGCCTTTCACCTGTTCGTAGTAAGCATTTTTAGCTTCATCGAAGGTGAGTGCCCGGAACCCGGGATTATTAACATCCGGAGAGAGGCTCAATGTTTTATTCAGAGGGCCTATAGCGCCGGCAATCCACTTTTTATCCGGATGACTCTGATTGTATTTGATGACGGCATTTCTGGCACATTGGCCTGCGGCAACATTCAGTTCATAAGCGAATGCCTGCATGTCATAATCAGCCTGAGCGATAGATGTACTGGAAAAAGTATTGGTTTCGATAATATCAGCTCCAGCTTCTAAGTACTGGAGATGTATTTCTTCAATAATCTGTGGTTGTGTAAGGCATAAAAGATCATTATTCCCTTTTACGTCTGAATGCCAGCTTTTAAAACGTTCGCCCCGATAATCCGCTTCTGATAACTTATATCGTTGAATCATGGTACCCATTGCACCATCAATTACAAGAATACGTTCATTCAAGGCATCTTTAATGTCCATGAACTTCAATATTTAATCTGTTTAATGAAAACTTAGCTGCAGAATGAGGGATAAATAGAACGATGCAAAAGAGTGGTTGCTTACGTTTATTAGTTCAGTTCATTCCAGCTAAGGTAAAGGCCGAACAATAAACAAATCTACCTTTACATCGCAAAGGTACTCTTAATATATGTATTTGTCAAAACACATTATTTGCGGGAAACATAGTTTTCTACCGGAAGCCTGTTGGTGAGTGAGCGGGCAAGGGTCATTTCATCGGCATATTCGAGCTCTCCGCCAAAAGCAATGCCTCTGGCAATGGTCGTAAACTGAATAGGTATATGCTGAAGCTTCTTCTGTATAAAGTAAATAGTTGTATCTCCTTGAATAGTAGGGTTTAAGGCAAATATCAGCTCTTCTACATTTCCATCCGATGCTCTTTTAATAAGGCTTTCGATATTTAGTTGGTCAGGGCCGATACCATCTAACGGTGAAATAACTCCTCCTAAAACATGATATACACCGCTGAACTGCTGTGTGTTTTCAATAGCTATTACATCCTTGATGGTTTCTACCACACAAATCTGTGTCTGTTTTCTGGAAGTATTTAAGCATATAGAGCAAATAGCCTGATCTGATACATTAAAGCATTTTTCACAGAACCTGATATGCTGTTTCATTTGCATGATAGCCTCCCCGAATTGGTTAACCGCCTGTTCGTCTTGTTTGAGTAAATGCAAAACCATCCGCAAAGCTGTTTTTTTGCCTATTCCGGGAAGTTTTGAAAACTCTTGAACCGCTTTTTCCAGTAAAATCGAGGAGAATTCCATAGCTGCAAATTTATATATTAAAGCTCAATATCCAACTCACATTCCCAATTAGCACGTACAGCTGCTTTTACAGGAATTGCATACACTTTTTCAGGCTGGCGTTTCTCTCCAAAAAAATTACCCGGATCCCATTTTCCATTTTTGTTTTCATCATACACCAGTCGTAATTCATATTCACTCGGTTGAAATAGTTTAGCAAAAAACTCAGGACCGGTTAATGTTTTTTCATATACAACTTTATTGTTGCTGATAAATTGCAGAATAGGATTTTTATCTAATGCAAGATTCTTAAATCGAAGTCTTACCAAACCATACTCACTCTCTTTTTTAGAATAAAATGAAAGCGTATCGTTTTGTTTTAACGACATGTTTAATGTATCTGTAGCGAATGTAGAATCTAAAATCAGGTAATAAGAATGATCGGGTATCCAGTTATTACGTAAGGTTACCTTAGTCATATTGGTATCCAGCTCAAAACGTACTCCTTTTACAGGAGTGCTATCTGCACCATACAAAACAATCTTACTGGTATCTACCGTTTTGAAAGGTGCTTGTTTACTTTCCAGCACTAAAGGTTCTAAAAGGTCTTGTTTACCCCCGGCAACATTTGTATTAATCACCAGAAAGTTTTTTAAAGCAGCTTCTTTTTCTTTGCTTTTGTTCTGGTTGCTGATGTTAGAGAATATATCATCTTGCTCTTCGTCTGTTTCTGCATCCGGCTCTATGTAGGCAAACAGGTAAATCGAATCGGTTTGTGTAGTGGTGTTTACTCTTTCGTCATAGAAGGCAAATGCCTGAGAATTACTAAGGTATTTTCTTTGCCCACCTTCGTCTTTCATCGCGTAAATAGAATATTCCGCTGCGGGAAGGCGTTCAAATTTAAAAACGCCGTCTTTATTCAAGGGGGTATAATATCTCGGAAATTCTTTGATAACCGCCGAGTCTTCGCTATTTAAATGAAGTACTACTATATAGGTACTATCAGGTTTGCCTGTTTCTGCATTCAACACCTTCCCATAAAGTGTCAGTGAATCAAGATAATTACCGGTAGAAAATACGTATTTAAGATTTTGCGCAATGTTACCTTCATTCACATCTTTAATCGATTTTCCAAAGTCGATCGTGTAAGTTGTATTAGCGTCAAGGCTATCTCTTAAACGAACAGTCACCACTCTGAGTTTACTTTCTACTACAGGTTGGCGTTTAGGTAAAGGAGAAACGATCATGTTCTGAAAAGCATTATCCAGCTGAACGTACTCATCAAACTCTAAAACGATTTTCGTTTCTTTAAAGTTTAATTGCTCATTTATAGGATTCGATTTAACCAATACAGGAGGTAAACTGTCTCTGGGGCCGCCCATCGGAGCTGCCATTTGTCCACATCCTACCTGTCCTATACAAATTAGCAGGATAAAATATATGCTGATAATCGAAATGAAAAAATTGCGCATTTGTATCTAAAATATTTGCAAACTTAATCGCTTTTTATGGTAATAAAATATTAAAAATCCTGTTCATCGGGTTCTTCCAGGTCGTGAAGTGCTACTGCCAACTGATTGGTTTTAACAAAATTACACCAATGGCAATCTTCGCTTCCACATCCTACGTAAAAATCTTTTTGTTGAATTTTATTCCATACTTCCACAATCTGTCCGGTTACAAACTCAATGTCTTCAGGAGTAATCACTACTTTTTCGCGCTTATACTCTTTCTTTTTATTAGGCTCTACAAAGTCGAATTCGGTGCTGACTACTTTCCAGTTTTTAGACTCATTATTGTCTACCAGAATTTTATAAAAAACTGCCTGACGCCAGTAATCTCCCCCTTTGGGTTCTTTCGGATTCGGACGTACCAGTTTGTTTTTGGCGTTATCAGGGTCTCCGGTTTTGTAATCCACTACATTTACATCGCTTCCGTTAAACTCCAGCTTGTCTAATTTCCCTTTTAAGGGAACATTTTTAACGGTCACATTTCGGATGCTTCTTTCCACTACCACTACTTTATTGAAGTATTTAACGTGTGTCTCGTAGTAATCGTTCAGAATCTGCTCGCCATATTCCAGCCTTCTTTCATACTGCTCTTTGGTGAAACTCTCACGGTGACGCTTCATGTACCATTTAAAGTCGGCAATGAACTGATCTTTTCCGTGGAATTGTTCATTCGGGTCTTGTTTCATTTTCATGAATAGTTGTTCCAACGCATGGTGAACGGCCGAACCGAACTCGGTTGCTTCATTTTTGGGTGATGGAATACGGATCAGGTTTTTAAAGTAGAAATCAAGCGGACATTTTAAATAGTTATTCAATGCCGTCACATTCATTACAAATTTTTCCAGCATCCGGTTGATCAGGTCTTGTTCCATATGATCAATTTCAGGACGTTGCGGTTTCTGAAAATTGACCAGCTCAAACTCGGTGAGTTGTTCGTTTGTGAGTTGAATACTTTCAATACCCAGCGGATATTTTTCAATAATTTCCGCAATAAACATACTCGGCTCTAAGTCGCGGTTGTCATTTTTAAATCTGCTGTACGAAATGGTGAGGTGTTGCTCCGCACGTGTCAGCGCTACATAAAATAAACGTCTTAATTCTTCCAGGTCATTATTATTATTCGTTTGTCCGATAACGGTATCCGGAATTTTGTATCCACCCCCCGGTTTTCTTTTTTTCTCCCAGCTCGATGCATTACAGCCGGCAAAAAATACGTATTCGAATTCCAGTCCTTTCGATCCATGTGCCGTCAGTAAATTGACTCCTTTATCAGTACCGCTTACCTGAATCAGGTTGATAGGAATTTCTTCTTTAATCATCAGTTTCAGCATATTTACCAATCCGTGCAATTGCAGTGTAGGTGTGCGACGGGTTTCTTCTTTGATGAAATCAAAGAAAGCGGTCAGTATTTGCAACAGCCATACTTTTTCTTCGCTTTGCATAATAGCGCCTAGTAAACCAGACTCCCGGATGCAGCATTCAATCAACCCCTGTAAGGTTTGGTTCGGTACGTCTTTTATCAATTGTTCAATTGCTTTGGAAGCATTGACCAGATTGGCAGAAGGTGCCGGACTGAACAGGTCGCGTGGCGGGAGGTTGGCTTTGTCGTATAAAAGTTTTCTCAGTGAAACGGCGTCTTCCTTAAACTGCTTGTCGGCCACTTCAGCAGTGATTTGGGCAATTTGAATGGGAGGGATTTTAAACCAGTCAAAATGCAGTATTTCAAACAACATCTCATCGCCTGAATATGGAATGTCATGTTCAGAATCAAGGTAATTCAACAGTAGTACAAACTTCTCTATCAGATTGGTATGCAGTACGTTAACGTGTCGTTTGGAAAAAACCGGAATATTTCGTATCTTATAATATTGAGCTAGTTCTTCTCCGTATTTATTCTCTTTATAGATAACAGCGATTTTACCCGGTTCTACTCCTTTTTGAATCAGTTCACTCACTTCTAAAGTAATACCCACCATTTCCATTCGCACTGATGTATATTCACGAATTGCGGGTTTCACCACCGTGATTTTTTCGTATTTCGGGTGTGCGGCAATCAGTTGTTTTGAAAGATCGGGGATGCGGTTAATTAACCGATCATCATTTCTTTCTATCAGAGATTTTGAGACGTCAAGAATCGGTTGTGTGGAGCGGTAGTTATTCGATAAAACAATTACTTTGATGAGGTCGGCATAACGATTTCTGAAGACCAGCATATTATCCATATTGGCTCCCTGAAAACGATAGATCGACTGATCATCATCACCCACCACAAAGATGTTCGGTTCTTCCCAGAAGTTGATCAACAATTCTACGATCCGGTTTTGGGTACCGGAGGTATCCTGATATTCGTCTACCAGTATGTACAGGTATTTTTCCTGGTAATGGGCGAGCAGGTTTTTATCAGATTCAAATTTTTCAATTACCCAGTTGATCATGTCATCGAAATCGTAACGGTTCCGTTTTCGCATGAGGTCCTGGTAATTATAAAACTCGTTGACCGCTGCCCGCAGCTTGTCCATTTTTTCTTTTTCTTCTTCGATTTTGTCCCAGCGAACATCACCTTTTTTGAAATCCCCGACTTTACGTTTGGCGATATACTCGTCGCGGGTAGGAAGGTCATTTAAATAAGCATCGATCTGTTCATTTAAGAACCCGGGTTTCCAACCCTCCCGTTTCATAGTGGAAAAAAGTCTTTGAAGGTTATTCATTTCAAAGTAAACATCCCCACGGTATCTTTTGAGGGGGTGTCCTTTGGGAAATTGATCGATTAAATGGGTATATAATTCAATGCGTTCCAGCTCGGAGATGGGGTCGAGGCTGTTTTTGTCGAAAAGCGACAGGTTTTCCTGTATCACTTCGTTACAAAAAGCGTGAAAAGTGTTGATATTAACTTTATAAGCGTCAGTTCCAATGAATTGTAATAACCTTTTACGCATAGCCACCACTCCGGCGTCGGTATAGGTTAAACAGAGGATATTTTCTGCCTGCGCATCGGTATCCAATAAGATTTTACCGATTCTGCTGGCTAAGATCTGCGTTTTACCGGTTCCCGGGCCTGCAATCACCATCACTGGACCTTCTATGGTGTCCACAGCTTCTTTCTGTGCGTCGTTTAGCCTGGCATATTCCGCTAAAAAGTGTTCCTGAAGTTTCTGACGTTGTATCATATGTTTCAAAGATAACACCACAGAAAGCTTAAAAAATCTGTGATGGGCTGGATAAAAAGTTTATTTTAGTGTAAAATTTGGAAAATTTCCCACAATAGGAAATAAAATAGCTTATGTCTCTCAAACTTCTGCCACAACCACTAAAAATTTTCATTTTAGACGATGATGCTTTTTTCGTGAAAGCTTTGGCTCATTTTCTGAACTTAAACCCTGACAATACAGTTAAACCGTTTTTGGATGCAAAAAGTTTATTTGCCAATATTCATGAACAACCGGATGTGATTACATTAGACTATCAGATGCCGGGGATGGATGGGGCGCAGGTGTTAAAAAAGATCCGTTCTATTAATGAAAACATCAAGGTAATTGTTATTTCTTCACAAGAGAAGGTGAAGGTGGCGGTGGAGTTATTAAATAACGGAGCCTATGATTATCTGGTAAAAGGCGAAGACCCAACAGAGACGCATACGCTTTTATGGGATTTGCTGACAAAGATTGCCAATGCGAAAAGATTAGAGGCGCGCGTTGAAGAATTACAGGAACAGGTGGCGCAGCGATATGATTATTCAAAATTTCTGATAGGCAAGGATGCCAGTATTGCTACGATTTATTCGCTGATTGAAAAAGCGTGTAAAACAAATATTACGGTATCAATTACGGGTGAAACAGGTACCGGTAAAGAGATGGTCGCCAAAGCGATTCATTATAATTCGGAGCGAAAAAAGGCGCCTTTTGTTGCAGTAAACGTAGCTGCAATTCCGAAAGAACTGATTGAAAGTGAATTGTTCGGTTATGAAAAAGGAGCATTTACCGGTGCTCATAGCAGAAGGATCGGCAAATTTGAAGAAGCCAACGGCGGTACATTATTTTTAGACGAAATCGGAGAGTTGGAACTGAGCCTGCAGGCGAAATTATTACGTATAGTGCAGGAAAGAGAGGTTTCGCGTATCGGTGGGAATGAAATAGTACCTTTAAATATCAGAATCATTGTAGCAACACATAAGAACTTATTAGAAGAAGCAAAGAAAAAAACATTCCGTGAAGATCTTTATTATCGTTTAATGGGTTTACCGATACAGTTACCTCCTCTGCGTGATCGGGGTAATGATGTGATATTGCTGGCATTACATTTTACAGATCTGTTCGTAAAAGAAAATAAACTACCCAAAAAAACACTGAGTCAGGATGCCCGGCAAAAACTGTTAAAGCACCCGTTTCCCGGAAATGTGCGTGAATTGAAGTCGGTGATGGAATTAGCTTGTGTTATGAGCGACGATTTAAATACAATCGATGCAGAACATATTACGTTGTATAATACCAGCACGATTGATGATTTACTAAATCAGGAGAGAACTTTAAAAGAGTATGAACATCAGATCATTCAATACTTTTTAGATAAGTATAATAATGATGTACTGCTGGTAGCGAAAAAACTCGATGTGGGAAAAAGTACATTGTACCGGATGATTCAGGCCGGGGAACTAAAGGTTAAATAAAATATATGTTACAACCTAAAGACGCACTGCAAAAACTAGGTGCCAGATCTATACTGCTTGCAGAAGATCTGGAACTGAATCAACGTTTGGTAAAACATATAGTAGAGGGCTGGGGCTTTAGGGTAGATATAGCCGATAATGGTGCAATAGCGTTAGAAAAGCTACAAAAAAATGAGTATGACCTCATTTTGATGGATATACAAATGCCCGTGATGGATGGCGTTGAAGCTACCAGGCAAATCCGTTCCTGGAAAAATTCAAAGGCAGATATTCTTATTATAGCAGTGACTGCAAATAGTTTACAGGAAGACGTTATAAAATATCGGGCTGCCGGAATAGATGATGTGGTGCCAAAACCGGTAAATGAATTAAATTTGCTGAATGTAATTGATAAAAACCTACAGCAAAAGAAAGATTCATCTGAAATACACCGCACTATGGAACTTACTCATTCAGCCGAACATCCTATTTATTCACTAGAGCTTTTACATTCATTTTCGAGTGACGAACAGTTTATTAAAGAAATGATTGTGATGTTTGTGAACAGTATACCTGAATACGTTGAACTGTTAAAGACGCATAGTGAAGCAGATGAATGGGAACAAGTCGAGAAAGTTGCCCACAAAATCAAAGGCACGATCAGTTATCTAAAAGTAGAAGAGGCAATGGCCGAAGTGGCTATCCTTCGAAATTATGTTGCGGAAGATAAAAGAAGTTTACGGGCTTCAACAGAACGTCTCATCAAAGTACTCGAATTCTGCGCAGCAGTAATGAAACGCGAATTGCTCAACGACGCACAATAATTAATAATACCTCAAAAGAATACTTTTCTCCGAATGTTATAATATATTCGGTTTACCAATGGATTGTACTTCGTTTTTGTTTTAATCTTACTCATTTTAACCTATATCTATTATTGACCTATTGCTGAAGTTGAAACATATTTCTACTTCAGGGCATGATATTTTTAGCCACTGACAAAATCTCTTTTCCCTGCCACTGTACCAGACACTGTTTGTGCGTATTGTTGACGACATAGCAATATTAATCACTAAAAATCAGTACTATGAGCTCTATTAACAACAAAAAAGTGGCATTATTAGTCGACAATGGCTTTGAAGAGTCAGAGTTTAAAAAACCTTTTGATGCTATTAAAAAGGCGGGCGGAATACCACATTTGATTTCTCCTCAAAAAAGTAAAGTAAAGTCGTGGGCTGGTGAAGACTGGGGGCCTGAATATGATGTAGACAAAAAGCTAGGTGATGCCAATGCCGCAGATTATGATGCCATTGTATTACCGGGCGGACAAATTAATCCTGATTTGCTTCGCGTAAACAAAGATGCCCTGGCTTTTGTGCAACATTTTATTGATAATGATAAACTGATAGCCGCTATCTGTCATGCACCGTGGGTTTTAGTAGAACTGGATTATGTGAAAGGGAAAAAAATGACCTCTTATCATTCTATCGTAAAGGATGTGAAAAATGCCGGCGCTGACTGGCAGGATAAAGAAGTAGTGATAGATGGAAATCTGATTACCAGCCGGTCACCGAAAGACCTGAATGCTTTTAATGAAGCAATAATAGAGATGTTAAGTATATCTGATGATGAAAAAATAGTATAAGCGATCAGCATATGGAAAAAATGAAAGGTAAAAACTGGAGTGCTTTAAAAGAAGGTTACTTATTTGTAGTGAGTATTGATGATAAAGAAGCAATTGTTGCTACATTAAATGACTTTGTTGCACAAACAGGAATAAAAGCCGGTTCTATAATTGGTATCGGTGCGGTGAATCAGGTAACGCTGAAATTTTATGAACCGGAAAACGGAGAATATAAGGAGAAGGTGTTTACCGAACAATTGGAAATGACTAATCTGACAGGCAATATAGCTTTGCTAAATGGTGAGCCGCTTTTACATTTACATATTACGCTGGGCCGGGGTGATTATACGGCTTTAGCCGGTCATCTGGAAGAAGCTATTGTAAGCGGTGCCTGCGAGTTGTATGTTCAGGAGATCAGGGGTGAAGTTAAAAAAGACGTACATCCTGAGAACGGTTTAAATATTTATACATTCTGATAGGCTCTTACATACAAAACATTCAAACGGGATAATCATTCAGATATCCGGTTTGAATGTTTATACAAAAAGAATTTGGCAAAACCTTATGAATATTATGAGTATATTTAGTACATACAAAACTAAATAATACTTCCGGGAATGAAAGCTCTATTTTTTATTTTACTGCTATTCGGTAGTGCACAGGCAATGGCTGCGTCGTCACTTGTAAAGTTGAGTAATAATACCAAAGTAAATGTTTCATTTGTAAAGTATGATGAGTTCGGTAATTATCAGTTTTTTCAAATAGCGCCAGGTACTACAACGGAAATTTCTGTAGAACATGACTATTTGAATATATTTTCTCTGGAGAATGATAAAAATGTACCCTATTTTTTCTTTCCCGGTGACGATATTGAAATCGATTCTGTTAAAGAAAGTTTTTATTATTTCAAGAGTAAAAGCAAAATAAGAGAAAATGAGCTGGAGCTCTCACTCACTTTTTTTAAATTATTTCAAAACGAACTTAATGTCAGCAATGCAGCTTCTTCAATAAAGCGGACACAATATCAGATAGATTCGGTTTTTACTGCGCAGCAACAATCAGCTGTTTCCGATAATTATAAGCACCTTACAAAACAGTTCTATTTGTATGAAATACTCGGGAAAAACATCCGGTACAATACAAAAGAAAAGAAATCAGAAGCCTACGATACCTATTGGCTGAAAAAATTCGACGGAAATCTGCAATCATATATTCTAACCTTTAGAACTTATGTGCTGAGTTATCTCCCGTTATTTGTAAAGAAAGAAGAGTTGTTAAAAGATTACAATACGCGTTTTCAACATGAACATAAAGAAATAGCGCTGTATACTGTGATGCATATGGCTTATTACAGAGACAAAGAATGGTTTGCCACGAATTTTGAGCAGTATGAATCAATAGCAGGCGATAAAACCTTCTCTGAAAAAATGGCTTATTTTAAACTAACCCATGATTTATCAAAGTCAGAAGAAGTCACTCTTATGAATGAAGCAAATGATACGATTTCATTCAAGCGTTTGCTCACTCAGTTAAGGGGCAAAGTAGTATTAATTGATTTATGGGCCAGCTGGTGTGTACCTTGTATTGGGGAAATGCCTTTTACTGCAGAACTTTCAAAAGTTTTCGAATCACAGCCTTTTCAAGTGCTTTATCTGAGCCTCGATCGGGAAATGCACTTGTTTTCAAACTTTTCTGAGAAAAACTTAAAGGGAAAACTGAACTATAATATTCTAGGCAATTTTAATTCGTCATTTGCTGTGTTGAACAAGATAACAGAGATACCCAGATATATGCTGATTGATAAGCAGGGTAATATTATTAATAACAAAGCCCCGCGCCCGAGTAATAAAGAACTTAAAGAAATGATTGAGAAATTACTATAAAAAAGCCCCCAAAAGTTGTCTGACTTTTGGGGGCAGTCTATTTTGATAGTGGCTTTTGTTAACCGGGAATTCTGGAAATATATTTTTCAACCTCTTTTACCTGTTTAACGATTTCAGGGTTGTTAGATTTTTGTGCTTTAGCTTTTCTGAAGAAGTCTTTTGCAGCTCTGAATTCTCTTTTATTCATCATGATACTGCACATTTGAAGATAAGCAGCTGCGGCGTTATCTGCATCCGGTAAACCTTCACGAAGCGCCTGGCGGATATAAGCTTCCCCTTGTTTTAAGTTGCCTTTCTGAAGAGCAATCATACCCATTTGTAACAAGCTTGCTCCTTTAGCGTCCTGCATGGGTGAACCCAGTGCCAGGCCTTTTTTCATGTTTGACTCTGCTGTATCAAAATCCTGATTCATCATGGCCAACTGCCCTTTTAGGGTATAGTAAGCAGAGCGGATCGGTTTGTATAATAAATTAGGATATTTAATAGAATCCAGCACTCTTACGGCACCATCTACGTCACCGTTTTCCATATGTTCCTGAATTAAACGCATCGGTCCGATAAAAAAGTGACCGAAAATCAAGACAGCTCCAATCAGATAAGCCGGGAACGCAGGCCAGAAACTAGCATAAATATTCGTCACCACACCAATTATGATTAAAACAATACTCAGCGGAAGACGATATTTAATAACCCAATTATAAAACTTCATAAACCAATTTTTAGAGCGGCAAAGATACAATAATGACCATTATATTCCCGAAATGAATAAATTTGAGTAAAATTTAATAAGGTTCTGTAGTTCAACGGATAGAATAGAAGTTTCCTAAACTTTAGATCCGGGTTCGATTCCCGGCGGAACCACATTTTATATCTCTTTTAAGCTCAGAAGTATGGTTTGAGTTGGTGTAGGTTAATTAAAAAAGAACGCTGTTTTTTAATTAACAATGTCCTTATTTAAAAATAATGGATTAAATTTAAATAAGCTACCGGTAAATAAGGAATAATGAAAAACTTTAATGCAGGCGTATATATCAATCAGGGTTATTATAAGAGCTTTCAGCCTTCCAGAATCTACAGGGAATGGTTATTGGAAGACAAGTAAATGCAACCATTAGCGATGCCTGTATTTACTAATTTCTGAAGTCCGCTTTGAGTTTTAGCAAATTATCTTTATATCTCAAAATAGTTTGGTATCGTTGCCGACCATCAATAATTTCGATTTTATCGGAATCTCTAAAATATACTAATGGTGGAATTTCTGTACCTAAAAGAATACTTTCAATAAAGTATGAGGCTTTTCATCATCCCAAACATAATTTCTTTGATAGGATGGCTTAAAGTCTGTATTTTTTACTCGTTCCTGGTTATAAAACAGACTGTCAATAGACATTACTTTTGCCTCTATTTTTATTTTATCTTCAAAAATTTCTTTTATATCCATGACTTTATAGTTATAAAGTTCTACATATTTTCCAACGATAAACAAACCACTTCAATCTGATATTTCGGCAACAACTTGTGTTTAAGATGTTCCACCTTCGATGCCAGTAGTTCAGGTTTGAAATTTTTCTTCTGTCGTTTCACTTCTGCTGCTACCGCTTGGTTTTTCTCTAATTTCAACGCAACAATATCAATTTCGTTCTGATTGCCTTTAGGTTCCCACCACGAACCGATAGCACGATATTGAAAACTTTCAGCAAATTGTTGCTTGAAATATCTCTCTAGCATGATACCTGAATAAGTCGGGTAATCAGATTGGATGATTGTTTGCAGGCCGATAAAATTCTTTATCTCAATCAGTGAGCGATGACGGTCAAAATAGTTAAACCAAAACCGAATGAAGTTATCCTGTATCTCGTACCGCACGGTTTGACTTCCTTCTTTTGCCAATATCGGACGTTGGCGAACGATGATATTATAGTCTTCGATCAACCGTTTGATTTGTCCACCTAAGCTTTTATCTCCCAATGCAGCTTCAATTTCAGGCTGTGTATTGATACCGCCCGAAATAGCACTTAGGATAGAGAAATAGGTAGCATAGTTCTTACCAAATTCTTCTATCAAGAGGTTTTTTCCTTCGTCGGTAAAAGGCGAATTTTCCCGAACCATAAACCCAATCATTTCGTCTATATTTAATGTGATGTTATCGCAGAACAATTCTACATATTTTGGAACTCCGCCTGTGAAAGAATAAAGAGCAAGCAGATCGTCATTGGTGTAATTAGGATTGTAATCACGAATAATCTCCTTTAATGTCGTCAAGTCAAATGCTGAAAGTTTAATGATATTGTCAGCCCTACCGAATAGAGGTTCTTTTTTGTTCTGAAATATCTTCTGCATCAACGAATAAATAGAGCCGGATACAATCAGATTCATTTTAGATTTCTTCCTATAGGTATCCCAAATATTCTGCATATCACTGTAAACGGATTCATTGATGTTATAAAACTCCTGAAATTCGTCAATAACAAGATTAAATGCCCTGTTAGAAGCCAACTCCATTAAGTATTGGAATAGTGACCGGAATGTGCGTATTTCTGCCGGAACAAATGTGTCAAGCGATTGAGAAATAACCGGAATAAACTCTGTACAAAGCGCAGCTTCGGCTTTGCGGCCGACAAATAAATACACAGTCGGTAAATCTTCGACCGACTTCATAATTAGGCTCGTTTTTCCAATACGCCTTCTGCCAGTTACCACTGTCAAACGGGAGTGGTCGTTAAACGACAAATTTTGTATTCGTTGAAGTTCAGCTAATTGACTTGTCCTGTTATAAAACTTCATGCTTTGTTATTTTTGTTATTTCCGTAACAGTTACGACGGTTACAAAGTTAATAAGAAATTTGGTATACACATAATTCTTCTTAACAATGATAATAAGCAAGATTGTAGCATAATAGAAATGAAAATAAGACAAAGGATTTTTTTATTTTATGTGCAAAACAAAAAAGTTAATTATTGATTTGTCGATAAAACAATAGTGAGGAAACAGGAAAACCAGATGCGAGAGTCTCACCGTTTTTGTTATCTATTTTGTGTTGATTTTATTTCCATATTTCACATTTTGTAGCATTATGGAAGTGAAACCACAATAAGTAATTTGCAATAAAGGACAGAGGCTACACATCTTTGTAAAATATTTACGAGAAGGAATTGTCTTCTTTAATTCTTCAACCCTGCTAGTAACGACCAGAACGATGAAAAATAATCCTGTGCTAAATGGTGTAGGATTCCAATTTGGTATACGACAAAAGATTGACTATCAATGGAGTTAAAATTTAATTTCTCTTCCCGGCGGAACCACAAAATTTTAGTGTCATATAAGTTCAAGAAGATGAAAATGTAGGAAAAATAGTACAGATTTTATTACAATTATATATGATAGTAATACTATTATTAATAATTGCTTAACATTTATTTTTATAGGTTTTGCTATTTTTGCAATAGTATTCACCTCCTGCAATAGAATCTGTATGGACGTTTTGTTGAAATTTAAGCTGAATGAACATCTTTATCTGCGCGACCCTGAGTCGAGCGAAATAGGAAAATCGATCGTCAGTAACGCTATTGAATTAATTTATGAAATTGGTTTTGAACAATTTACGTTTAAAAAACTAGCTCAAAAGATAGATTCTACCGAAGCTACCATTTACCGGTATTTTTCTTCAAAATACAAACTACTCACCTACATTCTAAATTGGTACTGGTGTTACCTGGAGTTTGTGGCTAAAATTCGGCTACAGCAGATCAACGATCCGGCTGAAAAGCTGCAATTAATGTTGCGTATTATTATGCACGACGAAGGTGTTGTGTCCCGGGTACAGGATTATAGTCTTGAAAAGTTACACAGCATTGTTATCGGAGAAAGCAGCAAGGCTTATCTGGTGAAGGAGGTTGATGAAATCAATCAGGAAAAAGTATTTAGCCCCTTGAAGAGTCTGTGTAATTTTATACATGAGATCATTTTAGAGCTGAACCCAAATTTCAAGTATCCGAAATCACTGGCCAGTACGCTATTGGAAACGGCCCATGCACAACAGTTTTTTAGTGAACACCTGCCAGCGCTTACGGATAATTCTGCGCGGGTTGAACACCGGCAATATGTTTTTAACTATCTCCATCAACTTGCATTCTCAGCACTTAAATAAATTGTACAGTGGCAAAGAATATAAACTCGCAATTCAGCAGCAGAAAACTTTTTCAATATATCACCAAAGAGAAGAAAGATGTTGGCAGTATTTACATGTATGCGATACTGAGTGGTTTGGTACAATTGAGTATTCCATTGGGTATACAGGCGATCGTTAGTTTTGTAATGGGAGCTACCATGGTTACTTCATTGTATCTGCTCATCGCTTTTGTTGTGTTGGGCACTTTTCTGGCTGGTTTTTTCCGTATCAGAGTAATGCAGATTATTGAAAAAATTCAACAGAAGATATTCGTTGAGTATGCACTCGCTTTTGCTGAAAAGCTACCCAAAATAAACCTTACCGATACCAAGAAGTATTACCTGCCCGAATTAGTTAACCGCTTTTTTGACGCACCGAATCTTCAAAAAGGGATTTCAAAAATTTTACTGGAAATACCCACCGCTTTAATACAAATTGTTTTCGGTATTGTACTACTTTCTTTTTATCACCCCTGGTTTCTTGTATTTGGTGCAATGGTACTTGCTATTGTTATTCTGATTTTCAGGTTTACGATGAATTCGGGTGTTGAATCAAGTCTTGAAGAAAGCGACAGAAAATATGAAGTGGTTTCCTGGTTAGAAGATATTGCCGGGTCTGTTAAAACATTTAAAATTAATTCGAAAGCAAACACGCATCTTTTCGGAACAGACAATAGAGTAGTTAATTACTTAAAATATAGAACCTCCCACTTTAAAGTATTGCTGTTCCAATACTGGGCAATTGTTGGGTTTAAGGTATTGATCACTTTACTGATGCTTGCTATCGGTACTTACCTGCTCATTAATCAGGAATTGAATATCGGCGCTTTCATTGCAACGGAAATTGTTGTGTTGATGATGCTCACCGCTGTAGAAAAATTGATCAAAAGCCTCGAAAGTTATTATGATGTGATCACTTCACTGACGAAACTAAGTAAAGTAACCGAACTGGCTGAAGAACATTCTGCTGAAATAGAGATGGGCCCTTCTGACGAAGGTGTTAAAATTTTGTTCAGCGATGTTACTTTTCAATTCAACGATCAAAAACCTATTCTTTCAAACATGAATTTCGATATTCAGGCGAATACGATTACTATTATCAATGGAAAATTAGGCGCCGGAAAATCGTTACTACTGAATATGATGGCGGGGTTTTATGAACCTTCCAGCGGCAGTATACTCTTCGATCAGGTACCATTAAAGAATCTTGACAAAGCATCTTTCAGAAACACCACCGGTTTGTATTTAGAGGATATGGCCGTGATCAAAGGGTCCTTGCTGGATAATTTATTGTTGGGCAGAGAAAATCTGGACACGCACGACATTCTCAGATTAGCTGAGGAGTTGGGAATGGATGATTTTCCGGGTCGATTCACAGGAGGTTTTCTCACACAATTGAGTAATACCGATACCGAGCTTTCTTTCAGTTCACGAAAAAGAATTCTATTGCTGAGGGCTTTGTTGGGTAAGAAAAGATTGTTGTTGCTGGAAGACCCGATCGATGGAATGGATGCTGTATTCGCTAAGAATATGATTAACTATTTAAAGAAAATAAAAACCAATACCACTATTATTATTGTTTCGGAAAATCCGTCATTACAGGGTATAGCCGACAATGTTTTTCATTTGAAAAACGGTCATATTATCCGCGATTAATAATTGCTGAGCTTTGAACACTACTCAGTCAACATCAAACACAACAAAATGAAACCGAAATCATTTGAATACATATATCATGTTCACCGGAATTCGAGAGTAAAACGCTGGTTTTTCTTTTTTCTGGGACTTGGCCTGATCATTCTATTTCTACCCTGGACGCAAAATGTAAAAGCGAAAGGTGCCGTTACTACTTTGTATCAGGATCAACGTCCGCAACAGCTTAATTCACCTATACCTGGCCGCATCATCAAATGGCACGTAAAGAATGGTGATGCCGTTAGTAAAGGTGATACGCTTCTTCAGCTTGCCGAAGTAAAAGAAGATTATATGGATCCATTACTCGTTGACCGCACTCAACAACAGGTGGAAGCAAAAAAAGGAATGAGAAATTATTATGAAGCTAAGGTTGGTGCGGCAGATGCACAACTTACGGCACTAAATAGTTCACGAGACCTGAAATTGCAACAGCTGAAAGTAAAACTTTCTCAGTTGAATAATAAACTCATCGCTGAACAGGCTGAACTCGAAGCCGCCGACAATGAGCTGAAACTTTCAGATAATCAATATCAGCGGCAGAAAAAAATGTATGAAGAAGGACTGGTTTCACTCACTCAATTTCAACAGAGAAGTGTTTCTTATCAGAACGCGGTAGCTAAAAAAACGGCTGTAGAAAACAAACTCGCACAAACACAACAGGAAGTGGTAACTGTAACACTTGAACAGAATGCTACGATTCAGGACTACACTGAAAAACTCAGTAAGATACAGGGAGAACGTTTTCAAAGTATGGGCCAGATTGAGAGTAGCATCGGAGATATAGCCAAACTCGAAAATCAGATGAGTAACTATAAAATACGGCAAGGGTTATATTATGTGCTGGCGTCGCAGGATGGTCAGATCGTTCAACTGAATAAAGCCGGTATCGGAGAAATATTAAAAGACGGAGAAAGTATCGGAACAATTGTGCCGGCGAATGTAAATTATGCAGTTGAAATTTATATCAAACCTGTTGACCTGCCATTAGTGAAAGCCGGACAAAAAGTAATGTGTGTATTTGACGGGTTTCCGGCAATCGTTTTTTCAGGATGGCCCAACACCAGCTATGGAACTTTTGCAGGAAAAGTAATCGCCGTAGAAAGTAATATCAATACAAACGGGCTTTTTAAGGCATTGGTGATTGAAGATAAAGACCAGAAACCCTGGCCCCCGCAAATAAAAATGGGCGCTGGTGTACAGGCCATCGCTATTTTAAATGATGTGCCGGTGTGGTACGAATTATGGAGAAATATTAATGGATTCCCTCCCGATTATTATACAGTAACGCCTGATAAATCCGTCGCCGGAAATGAAAAAATTAAATAAATATAGCTTACTACTACTGTTAATTTTGAGTGCCGGGCATATTGTTTTTGGCCAGGATACTTTGCGTCTGACACACCGCGAATTTTTAGCAGTGGTTAAAAATTATCATCCGCTGGCATTCAGATACCGCTTACAAAATCGAATGGCCGAAGCTGAAATACAAAAAGCACGCGGTAATTTTGACCCCCAGCTGAATGGTAAAAATGGCGCTAAAACAATTGACGGACTCGATTATTATCAGGAAACAAATGTAGGACTTGATATTCCTACCTGGTATGGTGTTGAGTTGAATGGTAATTACACTCACCTTGACGGACAGAAATTGAATAACAGTGATACCAGAGGAGGTTTATATCAGTTTGGTATAACACTTCCTATTGCAAAAAACCTATTGTACGACAAGAGAAGAGCAATGCTTGATCAGGCTAAATTTGCGTTGCAAATGACCGCAGCAGAACAACAGCTACTAACTAACCAGCTGCTGTTGGATGCAGACAATGCTTATTGGACCTGGGTAAAAACTCACGACGCTTATACATTACAAAAGCAAGCGGTTGAAATCAACCGGCAACGTTTAGAACTGATTCGTAAAACCTATGAATATGGAGAAAGAGCTGCTATCGATACAACCGAAGCGCTTTCGCAATTACAGAGCTTTGAACTGCAATTGGAGGATGTTTTTCTTGCATTTATAAAATCTACCCAGGAGTTGTCCCTTTTTCTATGGACGGAAAATCAGCAACCATACGATATTCCCTTCATGCTGTTTCCTGTAGAAAAGATAATTGGAAATACTGCTTATGATGAATATTCCACCATGTTGATGCAAATGGAAAATCAGGCGATGACCGAACATGCAGCTATGCAATTTTATTTTCAGAAACAAAATATCCTGGAAAGTGAAAGACGTCTTAAATGGCAGAGTTTTTTACCGAAACTGGACCTTACTTATAACTTCTTCAATAAAGAAAGTTATAGCTCAAAATATTTTCCTTTATTCAGAGATAACTATCAATATGGGGTAAAGCTGGAAATTCCATTATTTCTGCGACAGGCCCGGGCTGATTATCAGATTATCAAAGCAAAAATTCAGCAAAACCAGCTGGATGCTGATTTTAAGTTGCAGGAGTTGAATGCTAAAATAACATCATCCCGTAATGAAGTACTGAACTATAAAAGACAGATCGATATCGCCCAACAGAATATTCAGAACTATCGTCGATTACTGAATGCTGAAGAACAACTTTTCAGTAATGGAGAAAGTTCATTGTTCCTGATTAATTCAAGAGAAAATAAGTTATTGGAATCGGAACTAAAATTACTGGATTTGCGGTTGAAGTTCGTGAGTAGTTATAATAACCTGAAATGGTTAAATGAGAATTTTCGGAATGATTAGGACGTAAGGATACTAAAAAAAATGCAGTAATTATAATAGGGCATGTAGATCGTTGGCGGTATCTGATAATCCACACTTTCTGAGCAGACTTAGAACGTAGTAATCGTCAGCATCCGGTAGTTGTAAGTTGGGTATAATATCTTCATAGTAAGTAACCAGCGCATCGGGAAAAGCAAGGTTGGCTTTTGCTACTCTTTTTTGAATTTGTTCTTCAGCGACACCTTTATTTCTCATTACTCTTTCCCTTCAATGAAAACCTGTAGGCTCCATTTAGGCGTTTATAAATCGTAATGGGCAAACCAAAATAATAAATCTCTGATCACTATAGGATATATAACATTCGTATCTAATACTGCTTTGAATCTTACGCTATGAATCATATAAATCAATTTCTTCGTCGGTATTCATGATGTCAATAATATGCTTTTTCTGTTCTTCTTTCATTTTACTTTTATACTTAATAACATCTTCGAGTTTAATTCTCCTATGCTTTCCTATTTTAGTAAAAGCAATCTTCCCTTCGTCTAACAGTTTAACCAGGTGTGGCCGAGAACATCCTATTATTTCCGCTGCTTTTTGCGTTGTTACCTCTGTTGCAACAGGAACAATGGAGATAGGAGAGCCTTGTCCCATGGCTTTAAGAATATCTCTCAATAGTTTAAGCGCGCGAACAGGAATTACAATTTTTTCTCTGGTCTCTTCAATCTCTATTTCAGTAGTGTCTGTAATAAGTTGTTCAATTGCTGAATGAAGAGCCTGATATGATTGTAATGCTGTTTTTTGCTCATTTTTTGAAGGCCTTTTGATTTGATCAAGGGTGTTCATTTTTTGGAATTTGATCTATGTAGGGGTAAATTTATTCGAAATATTCGAAAATTTTAATAAATCCTTAATATACACATTCTCAGACTTGAATGTAATTAATTGACTATTAATGATTCATGAAAGTCGGGAAAATGCCGGAATTTGACTACGCCATGAATTAAACGAAATAATTGAGATGATATCATTCTTAGTGTTGTTTTAAACAGTGACAGGCCACCGGATAAACTATTGTGTTTTTTACTCATTTAGTAAATTATCCATACACTATGTTATGTAAAAGTGTATTAATAATAAAAGATTTACAAGCTAAACCCCATATTTCCCGGCATTAGCTTTGTATTAATTACTTGGTTATAAGACGTTTTTATGCAAACCATCTTTTACTTATTAAAGTATGAGTCGATGTTTTGAAATCGTTGCCTTCATTGCAGCAAAAACGAATTTGCATTCAATCAATAATCTAAGTAATCATGAAAAAAATTACCAGCATCATTTTAACGATCATAGTATTAGTGATATTCGGGTGTGAGAAGGAAAAAGAGTCTGGTGCAAATTGTACCGGTGAATCTCGTTTGGTAGGAGTTAGCCATACTGCATCTCCTAACGATTCTAAACAAATTAACTTTGTAGTGAGCTATAGCGGTAGTCAATCGGTTGATAACAGTGTGAAATGGGATTTTGGAGATGGTACTGATATACAAACAGTGAATTCATTAAGTACTAATCATATCTATTCCGGTTCTGGAACCTTTAATGTAAAGGCTACTATAACGTTAAACGATGGCGAATGTTCCTATAGTATTGATGAAGCAGTAACGGTACAGTAATTAAAATGTAATCTCAGTATATTTTATTGGTCAGGATTTATGGAAAAATCAAAAAGAATAATCTTAATAGAAAAGGTTGCCATGAGATACTTTACCCGATATTTAGCTTTAATACTTGTGCTCGTTATTATTGGATGTAGGCAAAATGCCGATACGGCCAGTTATGAGGTGGCTGATCAGACAGTTTATAATAATCTGAAAAAAGAAGAAGGAGCAGAAGGGATCATTGAAAGAAAGCTCATCAAAGAAGGGCGGATAGAGTTTGAAACCTCAGATTTACAGTCAACAAGAAAAGTAATTTTAGAGGCGGTTACAAAATACAAAGCTTACATTTCATCTGACCGCGAGTCTAAATACACCGGCAGAACAAGCCATACAATTATTATCCGTGTACCTGCTGCTGATTTTGATAACTTGTTAAATGAAACGACTCGTGGTGTTAAAAGGTTCGATAGTAAAGAAGTAAACGTTAAAGATGTAACAGAAGAATTTCTTGATATTCAGATAAGGTTAAAAACAAAGAAAGAATTTGAGCAGCGTTACATTGCTTTACTGAAACAAGCTAAAACTGTATCAGAGATCTTAGAAATAGAGAAACAGATAGGCGAATTAAGATCGGAGATTGAATCAATCGAGGGGAGAATGAAATATCTGGAAGACAGAGTGTCTTTATCTGCCTTAACTATTACTTTTTATGAAAGTATCCCTGAGCAAACTGCTTTTGGCCAAAAGTTCAAAAATGGGTTTAGAAACGGGTTTGATAACCTGATCTGGTTTTTTGTAGGAATTGTGAATCTATGGCCATTTATTCTGATCATAGCAGCTCTTATAATCGCCTTCAGGGTTTATAAAAAGAAAAGAAAAAATAAAAATATTTAAGTTTCTGCTAAGGATACAACAAGGGCATTCATCAATGAATGCCCTTGTTGTATATAATAGATTAATTATTTGTTTTTTCAGGAAAGTTTTTACTGATCCATTGCTCGCTCGATTTAGTACTTTCATTTTCTTCTTTTCCTTTTTCTATCGCCTTTTTCATTGTTTCCAGCGACTGTTCTTTTTTTCCAAGTTTGAAAAGTAATAGCGCATAGTTCTCAAGATAATAGTAGGATGGTTGTTTTTGGGTGATTTTCTTTACCCATTTAGCGGTTTTATTCAGTACGGTTTTATCTTCACATTTGTCTGATACATTGCTGCTGAACCAGATAATATCTTCGGGTGATACCTCGTTTTTTTTCTTGAGTGCTTCCATAAAACGATAAGCGTCCTTCCATCTGTTCTCTGCCTGCAACATTCTTAATTCCATCAGGTTGATATACTTCTTTGTCTTTTCTTCTCCTCCCATATGGATTTTAACCATTTCTACCGCATTGTTAAATTTCACCCGGTCAACTTTCTCTATGGCACTATACAACCTGTCACTAATAATCATTGTTGCAGCAAAAAGCACATCTAATTCTCCATAAAGATCAGTAAAGGTTTGCTTGTTTTCGAAAAAATACTCATTCC
The DNA here is from genome assembly GCF_003991195.1 of Gynurincola endophyticus. Classification (GTDB taxonomy): domain Bacteria; phylum Bacteroidota; class Bacteroidia; order Chitinophagales; family Chitinophagaceae; genus Gynurincola; species Gynurincola endophyticus. The sequence goes on from NZ_RCWL01000001.1 coordinate 98,508, forward strand.
ATTTTTCATTACCGCCACTGAAATAGCAGAATATCTTAAAAGGAATTTCTGGCAGCAGGCTGCTGATAGTGTCCCAATATCTGTTAAGCTCCTCCCGGTTCATTTTTGCGCTGGTACGATTGATATAATTGACATAAAAATCAGGATAGGCTAATTTCAGGTCAGCAGAAATTCCCTTTAGAAAAAAATTATCCTGATTCAGTTGTTTTGCTTTTTGCAAGAAACTCAGATAATTTACTGCCATCAGGCTATCGGCTCCACCCGTACCATATTGTTGATGTACTACCTGCTGGTTTGCATTGAGCACAACTGCTGAAGGATACATTCTGATATGGTGTTTTTTAGTGAGGTTGTAAATACTGTCTTTCTCTGCATTGTAGCGAAGTACTATATAATCTTTAGCAATCTTTGCACTATTGGCACTATTCCTGAACAATTGTTCATCCAGAATTTTACAGGGGGCACACCAGGTAGTGTAAAAATCAATGAGTAACATTTTGTTTTGCTGATGTGAAAGTTGTTTCGCTTTTTCATAATCCTGTTCAACGATACTCAGTTGTTGTGAGAATAGTGATGTAGAAAACAAAAATGTTTTTAGTAGGTAAATCAAACAGATTTTTTTCATGGCTATATTTTATTTAAAGTTTAGGCAATACAATGCAGATCACCCTTTTTTGAAGGAATGACATTTAGAAAATATTAGTGTATGATTTAACCTCTTACAGGTTCTGCATTAGAAACGTCCTGTTGTTTATTGGAAGACGTTTCAGTTTTTTGCTGGTGTTCTTTGAATTCGGCAACAATTGCAGCAAATGCCTGATCGTATTCAGACCAGTGTTCAGGTAATATGTCTTCTCCATTAACAATAAGACGGGTCATTCGGCTTTTTGCAACGCCTATGATATAATGAGTGTTTTGGTAAGTAGTATTAAATTCTCCTGTTAACCGTGAAAGCATTGCACTATCCATTTCTATAGTTGATGTTAACTGCTCTTTGATCGTTGGTTTTGCAGGAGGTATATTCCGTACTGCAAGAACAGTGGTATCTTTTGGTATGTATACATCTATTGAGTTAGCTTCCGGTATTGTTTTAACTGTTTCGGCGATAGTATTTTCTTTCGAACGATTTGTATCATTATAAGAAAAAAAAGCAATTGCAAGAACAGTTGATAAAGCACACAAAAGTGAAGAAAAACTAATTGAAGCGGTATTCGCCGGCTGACCCAGAATACGTAGTATACGGTAACGTAGTTGTAAGGGGTGTTTTGTAAAAGCAACTACCGGAACAGATTTTTGAAGAGTATACTTTTTAAACGCTACAAGTGCAATTGCAAATTCTTCCCTGTTGTTCATGTCTTGGATTGCAATATCATCGCAGCAATATTCTCTTTTTTCACGCAACTGATCAGATAACCATACAAAAGATGGATTGAAGAAGTACAACGCATCTAAAAACAGCTGTATAATGTTAATTACATAATCATGCCTGCATATATGTGCCAATTCATGTCGAAGTACTGCTTCTATCTGTACCGGTGGTAAATTGCTGAGAATGCCTAGTGGTAATAATATAACCGGCTTCAGGAAACCTATTGTTACAGGTACTTTCATCATTGCTGATTCGAATAACTGAACCTTCTTTTTTATATTCATTTGTTGCACTAGCTGCTCAAAGCGCAGTTGCCACTCTTCGGGTATGCTGTACAATTGTTGGCGGCGCATTTGTTGAGCTTGCCTCCATCCAAGGACATAAATAGTTAATCGATAACAGAAGAAAACAAACCAGGTAAACACTATCCAGGAAGCTGTCTGATTAATATAAGTAGTGAATGAATTTAGTAATGCCGGGTTTTCAATATTCATATCCCCAGAAAACGGTAATAAAGAAAACACCTGATCGGGATTTTCCGGTAAAATACTTTTACTACCGGTATAGTATAATAGAAAAGTACTCAGGTTGATGATTGTAAAAGTAAATAAAGAAATAAGCAGCAACCTGTAATGTAAAGCTGCACTTTTACCACGAGTCAGGTACAAACAAAAGCCGGTAAGCAATGCGATTAAACCTCCTTGCCAGAAAGAGTGCACCAGCATCCAACCAAAAGCGGGTACAAAATCGTATGTGAATAAGCCTCCCGTAATCATTTCTTGTTTTTTGAAGCAGTGTGCTGATCAATAAGGGTTTTTATTTTCTCCAGCTCATCATCGCTGGTGTTGTCATTTCCTAATAATGCCATAAAAACCTGACTGCTGGAGCCATTGTAAATGGTGTCAACAAATTGTTGCAGCATCCCTTTTTTTACTTTCTCTTCTTTAAGAATAGCTGAGTAAACGTGCTTCATGGCCGTTTCATCGCGATCAAGCATACCTTTCTCTTTCATTACCTGCATCAGCTTCAATGTGGAAGTGTATATCACGGCTTCCTTTTGTTCATTGAGTTTATCATGTACAAAACGAACTGTGGAGGGACCATGTTGCCAGAGTATCTGGAGGACATCCATTTCAGTTTTAGTAGGCAATAGATTGTTCTTAGGCTTCATATAGTAAAGGTATGCATTAAAAACGTACGTTTTGATATTTTAGCTTTTTTTTCTTTAGAAAATATAGAGATTTGTTTTTTAAATTATATAAATGCTTGATTACGTGCATGTAACAAAAAGGCAATAAGAAACGGTACATATCGGTTCTTATTGCCTGCATTATAAACAATAGGATTATTAAAACTATTTTTGGCGCACCATAACTCCGTTCATGATAAATGTATCGCCTCCGGTGGTTTCCATGTTGTAGACGATCTGAACACCTTCAGGTTTTTCAGACTTACTCCATACTTCGAATCGCTCGAAGTTACCGGTAGTTGGATTTTTGCAAAGGATACTTTCTCCTTTTTCAATTGCTCCGATGTTTTTTAAACCTTTACTGGTAGTCATGGGGTGATTGGGTGTAGCAGAAACTGCGAGTGTATTCAGGTAAGTTCCTTCCTCTTTTACAACTGTGTTAAACAACGTTAGGGTAGTAATCGCATAATTCTCTGCCTTGTGTTCAATCAACTTCGTTACGGTTACTACCTGTGGTTGTGCAGTCTGAGTATGGAGGGTTAAAATCTGATCACCAGTTTTGATGTTCTTTAATAATTTCTGTGAGCCGTCAGCCATTGCTACGAGATCTGTTCCCGGAAAACAAATATCATTTCCATAAGTACCCGCTTCTGCTCTGCTATCGTCTTCTCCTTTTAATAAAACCTTGTAATTAGCATAGCTTAATTCACGTGAAAGGATATAAGATAGCTTCAGTACAAAGTTGGCCTCAACTTTATCGATTGCGTGAATATCTGTGAAATATTGCTCCCAAACAGCACCGGCCGCAAAGTTATTGGGTAAACAGGCTATATAGCGTTTACCGGTTTCTGTAGTATAATAAATGATCAAACCTAATGAGACGTCTTCTCCTTTTTTAGTCAGGGAGTAGAGATCAATACGTTTTCTTTTGCCATCATCGCCGGTTACGAAATACGGTTTTTTATCTTCATAACGTTCAACGATGTATTGGTTGTTGCCAAACTTGGCATAATTGTCTTCATCGGGCTTCTCAATATTATAAGTTTTGGCATTCTTGTATTCTTCCATTGTAATGCCTCGTGTTTCTTTGCTTTGAGCAGTAGCTGTGTTAATTGACAGCGAAAGGATGCTTACAATGCTCCAGCATAATTTTCTCATAGTATTCTCTTTTGGTAGTTGATTCAAAACTTTATCAGGATATTTTTGCCAGCGATAACGCGAAAGCCTTCATCTCTTCTAGTGTACCTATAGATACTCTGCACCATTGTTGATTGTTGAATTGCCAGCTTCTGACACTCACACCGTTGTTCGACATTTTGGTGGCAAAACTTCTGCTGTCTTCTTTAACCGGAAAAATTACAAAATTTGCGCTGGAAGGAATGTAGGTATAACCTTCTTCTTTCAGTACATTGTATAAGTATTCTTTAGACTCTTTAATTTTTGTGTACGCATCTCTTAAAAAGTCTTTGTCTTCGTAAGATGAAATAGCTGCAGCCCAGGTGGTAGAAGCAATACTGTTTGAGCCGGGTGTAAGAGCACTGAATTTTTTGATGGTTTCGGGTTGCGCTACCATATAGCCGAAACGCATGCCGGCCATCCCGTATAACTTTGAAAAAGTTCTTACAATAATTACATTGTGTCCTTCTTTCACGAGCGGCATCATACTGCTTACAGCAGGATCTTCAACCAGATCTATGTATGCTTCATCAATAAAGACAGGTACTTTTTTTGATACTTTCTCACAGAAAGATTTCAGTTTGACCGGATCGAGTAAAGTAGCGGTTGGGTTATTGGGGTTGCAGATATATATCAGTGAAGTGGTAGCGTCTATTGCTTTTTCGATAGCATCCAGATCATATTTATAAGCGGATGTCAGTGGTAAGCGAATTACTTTCGTACCCATACTTTCAGCTTTGCTTAACAGGTCTTCATAAGTAGGTTGTGCGGATAGAATAGTTCCGGAATTATAAACCATTGCTCCGGCCTGTAGCAATGCGCTTGAGCCGGCACTTAAAAGAATCTGGTTAGGTTGAAGTGCTTCGGCTTTTGCAATCAACTCTATCATTTTTCTACCTTCAAAGAATGCATATCGATACGTGTTTCCGATGGCTTCTATTATAGCCTGTTTGGCTTTCGGAGAAGGACCGAAAGGGTTTTCGTTAGCGCTGAGCCTTGCTTTAATTTCGGGTGGCGTAGTTTCTCTGGCCAGTTCCTCATCTGTGAGAAAATTGACAAAAGAAGCCGGCTCAATTTGCCTGCGCGGTGCGGCTTTTAACGAAGTGAGCACACCTGGTAATAATGCCATGCCTGAAAGGAGGGCACCATTCCGGAGCAGTTGACGGCGGTTGAAAGATGCTGGCATAAAGAATGTTTTTGTTGTTTAGTATAGTAAATGCTGGTATTCAGGCTAAAGGAATGTTTTACCGGTAACTCTGCTATGAATAGCTTTCACGGCCGTTCTTCCCGATTGTAATGCACCAGCCATCCATCCGTTCAGATAAGTGAGGTGATCACCGGCGAAATAAGTCCGTTTATCCGGTTCAAGTAAAGCTGTATAAAAGCTATGACGTTCTTTCTCAGAATAGATACCCCAGCCCCCTAGAGAATATTTGGTTTTATGCCAGCTGACAGAAAAGCTTTTTCTTTCATACGTTGAAGCATATTGCGGATGTATCAGCAACCCTTTCTCATATGCCAGTTTTTCTCTTTCGGCATAAGATAACTCTCCCACAATCCGGGCACGTTCATTTAAATTGTAATAACCAATCAGCATTCCTTTTTTCGACAGGTAATCGTTAGAAGGATAAAATATCTGATATATTTCGTTATTGGTATGCGTGATGCCCCCAAATATTTCTTCGTCTTCTTCCCAGAATCTCCGGTTGAATTGCATACCGATTTTACCACACAGGATATAGGCTGTTTTGTCAATCGCTCTGGTGTGATTAGAAGCATAATTGTGATCGATATCACTTAAAACTTTAAGAGGGATGGTATTAATGCAGAAATCACCTTTTATTTGCTGATTGCCCTTTTTGTTGCGATATAAAATGGTAACACCTTCATCGCCATTGATAATTTTTGTGACTTCGGCATTCAGTAGAATATTGGATCTTAACCGTTTTTCAAACTCAAGAACAAGTGCGTCGTTACCACCTGTCATTTGCAGCATGGTTTGTTGTAATTCGTAGACGTACTCGGCAACTCCGTAAAAGTCAGGACCGATCAGGCCAGACTGTATAATATCGTTTAGTGGATGTGGGTTTGCTACAGTTCCCGGATAGAGGCCCGCCGCAGGATACTCAATATACCCTCTGCGTGATGAACCTTTATAAATATTATCAATGTCTAGAGCTCCTTCTGCACGTACATACTCCAATAATTTTTCAGTATCTTCTTTGGTAACCGGTAAATCTAAAGCGCTGCTGTCAAGCGATTTCGCTAACAATTCTGCTGTATAGCCGCGCATGTCGTTGTGCAGGGTACCTTTTTTTATTTTCCGGTTAGAGAGTTTTCCGTTTCCTTCACTGAAGTAGTAAGCTGCTTCATTAATGTTATTGTAAACTTCCAGTTTTACGCCGAATTCACGACAATAATGTAGTGTGACTTCGTGAAAATGTGGTATTCTTGAAGGCCCTGCATTGAAGTATTGTCCTTCGTCAAATTCAGCCGTCAATTTGCCATTGGTAATTTCTTCTGAGAAACTTCCTTTACGAACGGTAAACACTCTGCCTCCCACCCGTTCACGTGCTTCAATAACAGTACATTTATACCCGAGTTTATTCAGTTCGTAGGCGGCTACCAATCCGGAAAGTCCGGCACCGAGAATGATTACATTTTTCGAATCAGGGTTTGGGAGTTTGTCGGCCATATCCGGTAAGGCATTTACCGGTGCGGCGTGTAAAAGATCCCAGGATAACATGCCGGGGAGGGTTAATCCTGTAAGCATTCCTAATCTGGTCAAAAATTCTCTTCTGGTAGGCACAGTCTGCCCCTTATATGTACTTTTTTCAGTCATAGTGCAGTATGGCGGTGGCAGGCAAAGTGTTAGAAAGAAACAGATAGTTTTGGTTCGCTTCGCATCTGTAGCCGAAGCAGGTTTTGGTTAAAAGACAATTCGTATTATTATTTAAAATAATAATATTGTTTGTTGTTCAAATATATTAAAAAGTAAATAGAATTGATTCATATTAATACATAGAATTAATTATAATATGTTGAAAGTTCCTTGTTTTTAAAAGAAAAGTATTTTCTGAATAACGAACAATTGAATAGATTGGATTATACTTATTTGATTATTATTATTTTGTCAGTTTTTTAAGAATAAGATTATTTTGTTTTTGTTATATTAGAATAAATAATATATTAATTATATTTTATCTTATATACGATAAATGCACAGAGGAAAATAGAAAAATGAAAAAGCCCCCGACAGTCAGGGACTGCCAGAGGCCGTGTTATGTACAATTTCAGTTACTAAAATAATAAATTATGCATTATGTTGTCCTTTATTTCCTTCGAAATGGATCATCCAGGGAATTCCGAACTTATCAGTAAATGATGCATATACTTCTGCAAAAAATTGTTCACCCAGTGGCATTTCGATAATCTTCGCATCTTTGGATAATGCATGATATAATTCAGTGGCTTCGGCAGCTGAACTTGTATCCAGCATAATATAGGTATTGGTACCTTCTACGGCCTTATGTCCAAAACCTTCGATACAATCTGAGCCCATTAACATTGTATTGTCGTTGATCATTATGGCAGTGTGCATTACTTTATTTTTATCTGCATCAGCCATTTTGAATTCAGGGTTTTCAGGAATGTCGCCGAAACGATGAATACCAATATTCGGTTTTTTAAAAACTGTTTCGTAAAATCTGAAAGCGTCTTCGCAGTTGCCGTTGAAGTTCAGATAAGCATGGATTCGTGTCATGGTACTGTTTTTTATATGTATGATTTAGTTAGTCAATTGCAACCGGCATTGCCTATAATTTGATTCTTGTGTATTTTTCACTTACATAGTTTATGGTAGCCTGCATCAGTTTGACGAGGACGTCTTCATTGATGTCAGCAAGTTTTTTTACATAAATACACGCTTTCCCGATTTTGTACTTTCCCAGATTTTCAAGTAGGTGCTGGTGTTCTTCAGCACCGGTAAACACATATAATGAAATAGCAGCTTTTCTGGGCGAAAAACCCAGGAGCGGCGCTTCTCCCGCATGCCCTGAGGCATACTTGTATTGATATTGCCCGAAACCGATGATTGTTGCACCAAACATGCGGGGTTCTTCTTTCGAAACTTTTTTCATTAATCGGATGAGTGATAAACTATCTGCTTGTTGCTGTTGGTCTTCAAGGTTATTGATGAAATCTGTAACAGCTACTTCGGTATAGGCAGTTTTATTTTTGGGCATATATGCAGATTTTTGAGAAATGTTTATAAGAAAGAAGAATGACAGAAATTATTTATTCTGCTGGCTTCATGAAGTCAAAAGCACCTTTACGGAGATTGATGCCGTATTCAAGATAGGCTTTCAGACATGCCAGAAAATTTGCCCACCCTTCGGTTTGCTGTTTCATTTGCTGAATACCTTCTTCTGTGACCGGCATCGAATGTTCAATCACTTTTACTATAGTAGAGTTGTTTGTAGTATTATTAAGCGTGATTTCAACTAATTGATCATCGCCACCTCCACTCCAGTTAAAGGAAATGTATTCGTTTGCTTTAACCGTTTTCACCTGTACCGGAAAGCTATCAGGAAATTCGGGGAAACTCCATTGTACGGTGGTGTTTGCAACAAGCCGGGCGGTAGCGTTTTTAATAAAATAATTACTCATTTTTGCCGGATCAACAATGGCTTCAAAAACTTCATTTGCAGGTTTTGAAATCTGTATGACGGCATTGGCAGTTAAACTTTTCATATGAATCGTTCATTGACTATATAAATTATACTCTTTTAGAAGAGTATATTTATAACCGGATGTAATGAATGTGTTAATAATTGTATTGATATAATAAATCTACTCTGATAAAATTCTTGTCGAACAACAATTGTTGCCGTTACAAGGATTATCGTAATTGCCGGATGATGTTTGGGTGAGTAAGTATCGTTAAGTAAGATACAAATTAACTGCAGAACAGACAATTTTTTTTGTAATGTTTGTTGAAACAATGATGAGGTAATTTATACGGATATATTCTACGAAATAATTTATTTATAATAAAAAAGGAACCCGTTGGGCTCCTTTTTATTATAAACGAAAAGCGTTTCTTTTTTCAATAGGGTATTTCAACTTTGCTTGTTTTAATAACCATTCAGCTGTTTTGTTTTTTACTTTCAGCATATTTTCAAAATATTGCCAATGGTGTGTTTCATCTGGTAACACTAAGTAGTCAACTTCTACACCTTTGGCAGTCAGTAACTGGTACATTAATAATGATTGTCTGAAATTTACATTCTGGTCGTCATCGCCATGAATCAATATTACGGGCGACTTCCATGTTTCTACGAATTTCGCCGGCGATGATTCCCAGGCTAAGGCCGCCGCTTTTTCAAAGTCAGGATTGTAATTTTCAAGGTTGTATTTTTTTTGACGGTCATGTACTCCATGTATGTCTGCACCGAATTTGAAGATGTCAGAATGTTTGGCTAATCCCATGGCCGTTAAATAACCTCCATAAGAGCCACCGAATAATCCTAGTTTGCCGGCATCTACAAAACTTTGTTTACGTAACCATTCACCAGCAGCCTGAATGTCGATATATTCAGAAGCTCCCAGTATTCCGAAGTTTTCAGGGTGTTGAAATTCGTAGCCGTAACCTGTTCCTGAACGGTAGTTTACTGATAGCACGTAAAATCCTTGTTGAGCGAGATATTGATTCAGTATATAATCGTAAAAATAGTAACTGCTGTTATGCCAGCCTACATACATTTGTCTTCTGGGGCCACCGTGAATGTATAATAAAGCGGGAACTTTACTTTTCATGTTTTTGGGCTTAAACGCTTGTGCATAGTATGTTTTTCCATCAGGTGCTTTTAATTCAACATGCTCCGGTGTTACGAAATGGCTGAAGTTCCATCCTTTGAAAAAGTCGTTGCCGACCAGCGTTTGCTTTCCGCTTTTTGTTTCGAGTACCAACGGTTGTCCGGGTCTTTGTACATCACTGCTCAACCATACCATTTTTTCTCCGTTTGCGAAAGAAGAGGGAGTGAAGTTTAAAACAGTTCCTTTGCTGAGTTGCTCGAGTTTTCCACTTTGTAAATCTGCAATGAATACCTGCAATTTGTCTTTATCTTCTTTTGCAGTACCGTGGTTTGCCGAAAACAGTGCTTGTTTACCATCGTTGATGATGCGTAAACTTTGTATTTCGTAGTTGCCTTTTGTAATTTGAGTTACTTTTTTGCTGGCGATATCCAGCCGGTAAAGGTGTGGCCAGCCATCTTCATAGGAGGTAAATGTAACATAGTCATTGTGTGACCAGTCAAGATTTACGCCACCGGAAATTCTAGGAAAGCCGGCTGATAGTTTTTTAGGTGCTGCATATAGCTCAGTTGCCTTCTCGTCGTTCACTTCCGCACTCATGATACTCCATGCATCAAAGCGATTCACTGTTAAAGAATCAATCGGTCCACCGCCGGAGGGCCTTCTTACAAAAATAACTCTTTTGCCATCTTTAGACCATTTGGGTGAGCTGTCGCTGTTATAGGCAGGAGTTATCCAATGAATACGGTCAATTCCTTTTGTAAAGATACCGATAAAGCTATGGGTTCCTCTGGCAGAAACAAACAATAATTGTTTTTGATCAGGTGACCATTGAATCGCATTCACGCGGCCTCTTACATTAAATAACTGTTTAGGAGATTTTTCATTTCCGTAGCCTGCTTCAAAAACCTGTCCGTTCCGTATGAAGTAAAATATATCATTATTGAAGAAAACCGGATTGTCGCCGGATCCGTAATCATACACTTTTCCTGTGGTTAAATCGATAGAATGTACGCTTACTTTAGTAGCTTCTACAAGAGAGGCAGAATTGATCGGAACGGTTGCGGAATTGCCACCATGATCGCCCCCGCGAACAAACAATATTTTTTGTCCGTCGGCAGAAATACTCAGACTGGTAATTTCCTGCGCATCGTCAATATTGTATTGAGTTTGCTTAACCGGTTGATAACCCGGTCCATCGGCAGTATATACATTTATTTTTCCCTGTTCGTTTACGAGAAATGCAATTCTGTCAACTTGTTTGGCACCTGTTACACTACTTACGAAAGGTGTTTTAATGTAATCAGATAGCGTTTGTGCATTGATGTTAAATACTATTGTTGCAAATAGTATGGTAAGAATAGAGGTTAATTTCCATTTCATAATCAGTAGTTGTGTTGAAGTTCTTTCTAAAGTTACTGAAAAGGATTGAAAACCAACCTGGTGAATCGGTGTTTATCCGAGTGCAACATCCAGCGACATCATAATTACAAAGCCTAAGATAAATCCCAGGATAGGAACGTCAGAGTGTTGTTCCTGCTGTGTTTCCGGAATTACTTCTTCAATTACTACAAAAATCATTGCTCCTGCAGCAAATGCGAGTGCGTAGGGTAATATAGGCATAAAAAATCCTACAGCCAGGGCACCGAGTACGGCGAAGACCGGTTCCACAATAGCACTTAGTTGTCCGTAAGTGAATGATTTCCATTTAGAAAGCCCCATTCTTCTCAATGGCATCGATACTGCAATTCCTTCAGGAAAATTTTGGAGCCCGATACCGATAGCGAGTAATACCGCTCCTGAAATAGTTGCTTCGGGTACACCATGTGCAACGCCCCCGAATAATACACCTACTGCTAATCCTTCAGGAATATTATGTAATGCGATGGCTATTGTTAAAAGTGTAGTTCTTTTTAAAGATGATTTCGGCCCTTCAGATTTGATAAAATTTATATGTAAGTGGGGCATCAGTTTATCAAGCCCGAATATAAAAAGAGCACCCAGTACAAATCCTGTTGCAGCCGGCAATACTTTTGTAAATCCTTCACCTTTTGACATTTCAATAGCAGGTGAAAGCAAACTCCAAAAGCTGGCGGCGATCATTACTCCTCCTGTAAAACCCAGCATTCCATTCATCAGTTGTTTGTTTAACCCTTTGAAAAAGAATACTAAGGCGGCACCAAGGGCGGTAACTCCCCACGTGAATAATCCTGCATATAAAGCTGCGAGAACCGGGTCTATCGTTGATAAATATTCTGTCAATTGTTCTATCATGCAGTAAAAATAAGTTAGAAATATCTAATAATTAAAAAAATGTTTTACTGAATTTATCTGTGTGTCGCGGGTTTAAAAGAGATCATTATATAAAATATGTATTGGTCACCTTTAACCTATTATCTATGATCCTAAAGAACGTTTTATTATTTGCATCCATTGCATCCGTGATTGTTTCCTGTGATAAGAAGCAATCCGAAAATCTCCTCACATTAACCGGAGATGACACGCTGGCAATTACTTCATCAGGTGTTGTTGAGTTTAACTCGGTTTGGTATAACGAAGGCGATACGATTTGGGGATTTAAAGATTATGTGTATCTGGTAGTCGGCAGTGCCGGTAGTCCGCTTATTTTGGGTGTACCGCACGACGGTGTGGGCGAAGGTAGCCCCGTAATGCCTGAGGCTACTACTACAGGAAGGGATATTTATTCTCATCCGTTTGCGAATCTGATTGCTACGTATTTTGAACAGGATACCGATAAAAAACCATGGATGATGGTGAATACAATTGGCAGACGAAGAGTTGACCCAAATACCTATCCTGCATCTGTTGCCAGTACTTATTCTAACGCTGATGCTATTGCTACCTACAATAGTTACCATGAACTTTTATCATTGGCACGTGCAACCGTTGCAGCTGAGCAGGCGGGCGGAAACGGTGCGCTGTTTTTAGATGTACACGGACACGCGCACGGATATACCGGCAGTGTAACACAAACCTACCGATCGGTGGTAAATGGTAGTAACCTTAGCAGTAATTTCATTCATCAGACTGATGTGGGTTATGCCTTAAGCAACTGGGCTTTAGAACAAAGTGACAGCTATGTGGATGGACTTAAAGATTCTTCAAGCGTATATTATATCGGTAATAAGTATTCGTCTATTCCTTTCTCAAGAGTGATTCGTGGCGATTCAAGTTTCGGAGGCCTGTTAGTAAAAGAAGGTGTTCCGGCTGTACCAGGTACGACCATTCCGGTTCTTAACAGAAGTACTGCTTTGTTTGGCGGAACCACTGCTAATCCAGGAAGAAGACCATATTTTAACGGAGGTTATTGTACCAGAAATTATGGAACGGTTCAGTTAGGTAACCCAACCGGCTTTAATGATAATGTTGTTTCAATTCAGATCGAAACACCGGGTATCAATGTACGAAATAATGGTAATACCCGTGAAAGATCAAGCCATCAGTTTAAAAGAGCAATTGTCAATTATCTGAATATCTGGATGGGTTATTCGTATCCGAATAGCGCTTATCCTTATACTAAATATTGGTAGTGATTGATCCTGGTCTATGAAAAGTGTAAATAACAAGTTAAATTCAGCTATACGCTTGAACATATTAGAAATAATTTTTAACTTAATAGTAGTGTTGAAACCGATTTTAAACCGTCATTAAGCTATTATTATAAGTTTATATTTTGGATAAGGCTGATAACGAAAGGGGAAGAGCAATCTTCCCTTTTTTATTTTAAAAAGTCAAACTATGAGTTTAACTTTTTCATCTGCAAGTTTTTCGAGTAAAGCGTGCTTTGTGCCATAAGTTCTGCAGTTGTCAGCATTTTGTTTGTAGCAGATCGTCTTATGAATAATTAAGCCTGATTAAAAGTCAAAATATTCCTATCAATAAATTTTTTTGAAATTTTTCACTTATATTTTATGTCAAAGTCGGGTTGATTTGTCATTGTTTTTGTTGTCTCTTACAATTACCGCTAACGTTTCACAGCTACCCGAAGGAGGCGATTTCGGAGTATTTCACCGTTAACCAATCACGAACATTGATAGAAGCATAAAGCTTGATTTAACTACTGAATCGTCACTTTTGTATAGGTGCTGTTGTGCGTTCGTACTTCTTAAAATTGCTTTTCAAAAGTCTTTCCGTTAAATTTATATATGTTTCCGTCTGCCATACCAAACCATAATTCACTATTTCTATCTTCGTAAATTGAAAGAACGAAATCATTTTCCAATCCATCTTTTTGGGTATAATTTTCAAATTGTTTACCATCATATTTCCAGATTCCGGCATCTCTATCTCCAAACCAAATGTTTCCTGTGTTGTCTTCAGCGATTACAAAAACGTGTTCCAGGGTGCCTTGAGGTGATTTGTATTCTCCTTTTCGTTTGCTATTGGGGTGAATCAGGTGATGCTTATTTGAAAAATTTATGAGTGAATTACCTTCTTTAAGTAATACTCCAATTCCGTTATTACCAATCCAAAGCCTGCCTTTAGAATCTTCAAAAATACTTCGTATATGTAAAGGTTCTGTTTTTCTATCATAACCTAATGTTTCATCGTTTATGATTGTAAAATTGCTTCCATTATACCCAAAAACACCTGCATAGGTGGCAAACCATATCATATTATTTTTGCCTTTTGAAATATCAGTTACAGCAAACAAATTATCGTGTGGGTTAAGCACTTTTTGAGGAGGTAAGTCTAAATAATGTAATTGTTGCCCATCGTATCTATACACTCCTGATTGATTACCGGCTTCAAACCATAAGTCATTTTCAGATTTTATCCATTCACTTTTTTTTGAGTCATTGCCCTGAATTGGAAAAATATTTTGATAATTTTCTTTACTTGCTTTTGTGCGATTACTAACTCTTGTGCCATCGTAACTGCTAACTCCGGTTTGTGTGTCAAACCAAATAATTCCTTCTTTGTCTTCTTGAATGGAATGGATTTGGTTGTCAGTTAGCCCTTCATTAATAGTGAAGTATTTGAACGATTTACCATTATAAACCGCAACTCCCTCCTGAAGACTTCCAAACCAATAATTTCCTTTGCTGTCTTGGAAGATAGCACGAATTCCAGAAGTGAATTTTAAGGTGTCGTTTTTTGAAGTTATTACCAATTCAGGCTTGTAAGTTTCCTTTTCGGTTGATTTGTTTTCAACACAAGAAAAGTTCAGTGTCAATATGAATATTAGATAAATCAATTTTATTTTTTTATCCATTTCAGGTTTTTATAATATGATGAACAACGGGCCGCGGTTTGGCGATAGTGCGTGATTGGATTGGACGAAAGTTCAATTCAGACCGAAACTGAGCCAAAGCTGTGAATCTTTTGGTAAATCTAATAAAAAACAGAAGCACCTTCTAAAAGTGCTTCATATAATATTGAACTTACTTTAGATTCATATTTTTGTAAAGTGTGTAGAGGCTCATATACTATTTAATATCCGAGATCTTTATTGGTGATTTGTTTTGAAGGAGCCTGAAAAAACTCATTAACGTTTCAATATTGTTATTGGAACTAAATTGCGTACAACGCCCAGATTGGTGAAAGTTATCCGTTTTTAATTGTTTGTAAATGGTTGATGAATCTTTGCTAAAAATTATTTTAAACTTTCCCAAAGATGCAGGCTTGCATAAGTTTTATAAGGGTGCCATGATTCACTGATTTCTGTCATTATTTTCTTCAGTATGCGCTTATTGGTTTCTGTAATTTCGTAGTGTTGTATCATCGCTTTTTGAATGCCCAGATCGTCGATAGGAAATACATTTTCCCGTTCTAATGTGAACATTAATAACATTTCAACAGTCCATTGACCGATACCTTTTATTTGTGTCAGCAATGTTATGATTTCGTTATCCGGTAGTTTTTTTAGTTTTTGATGCGTCAGCTTATTGTCTAAAGTAAATGTGGCAATATTGTGAATGTAAGTTGCTTTTGCATTGGATAAGCCCAGGGTTCTCAGATCGGCCACCGGCGTGTTTAGTATCTGTTCAGGACTGGGGTCTTTTGTATAATAATCTAAAAACCTCTTTTTGATAGCAGCCGCAGCTTTCGTAGAGAGTTGTTGTCCCACTACCGCACAATATAACTGTACAATTGCGTTGGGTTTACTACTTAATGGAATGTATCCGTGCGATTTTATCAATGCACGCATGACAGGGTCTTTCTTTAATATTTTTGCGTATTCCATATGTTTTGATGATAGCGTCTTATACAAGTTAGGTACAATCTCAGATTTTAAAAATATTTTTTACCTTCATTCTTCTCAAGTATTTGGCAGATGGAACATGAAATCAGAGCTACGGCAGACGGTAGTTTTACGGTGGTAAAAAAAGATCAGGGAATTACCTATCATTCGCTGCATGGTGCGGCGAGTGAATCGATGCATGTTTATATTAACGCCGGCTTACAATATTTTGCAGATCAACACCCTGACGCTGTTATCAGGATACTGGAAATGGGTTTCGGTACAGGTTTTAACGCGTATTTGTCTGCTATGTGGGCCACCGGACAGTTGAGAAAAGTAGTGTATGAAACGTTGGAAAAGTATCCTCTTCCGGCATCTATAATCAGTGCCTATGCCGATCATCTGAAACCGGGTATACTTTTTCAGCAGATACATGGCGTTAGCTGGAATCAATGGGAGGTGATCGATCCTTATTTTACTTTGTATAAACACACGGGAGATATTTTTACTGCTTCTTTTCAGCAATTGTATGACATTGTTTTCTACGATGCTTTTGCACCAACTGCTCAACCTGAGTTATGGACAGAGGAGGTTTTTCGTAAAATAGCCACAACAATGAATCCTAATGGTATACTCGTTACTTATTGTACCAAAGGCATTGTAAAGCGGGCTTTGAAAGCTGCCGGTTTTAAAGTGCAGGCATTACCGGGGCCACCACGCAAAAGAGAAATGTTAAGAGCTGTTTATACTGGCTCTTCTTTATAACAAAAACCCCTGCAACGAATAATTCGTTACAGGGGTTCAGCTATATAATAAAGACTAATAACTAAAACTAACAGTTCCGTCTTTTTCGTCTTTCATCTGAATGCCTATACCTGCCAGTTGATTTCTGATTTTGTCGCTGGTAGCGTAGTCTTTTTTGCTTCTGGCTTCTTTTCTGATTTCTACCAATAAGTCTAATACGCCTTTTAACTTATCATCGTTTTGTTCTTTTTCATTTCTCAGGCCAAGTACTTCTTCGAGATAAGTGTGAAAGTATGTTTTTAGTTTTTCGATCGTAGCTGTTGATAATGCATTTGCATTAATATGTTTATCCTTGATAGAGTTAATAGTCGGAACCAGTTCAAACATATCCGCTAATACACGTGCAGTATTGAAATCGTCGTTCATACTGTTATCCATATCTGCCAGCAATTTGTTTACTTTCTCATCCAGCTCAGGGTTTGCAGCGGTTACTGCGGTGCCCTCCAGCTTTTTAAGATTGTCGTAGCTTTCCCAGATACGTTTAAACCCTTTTTCTGCCGCCTGTAAGGCTTCATTGCTGAAATCAAGTGTACTCCTGTAGTGCGTCTGTAGAATGAAGAATCTAACTGTCATAGGAGAATATGCCTGTTCCAGAATTTCATGATTTCCACTAAACAGCTCAGTCAGTTTAATAACATTATTATAACTCTTGCCCATCTTTTTGCCGTTAATGGTAATCATGTTGTTGTGTAACCAATAACGTGCTGGGGTATGATGATTACAGATTGTGCTTTGGGCAATTTCACTTTCATGGTGAGGGAATTGCAGGTCCATGCCTCCTCCGTGAATATCAAATTCTTTTCCAAGATATTTGGTACTCATCGCAGAGCACTCGATATGCCATCCGGGGAAACCTTCGCCCCAGGGACTGTTCCAGCGCATGATATGTTGCGGAGGTGCAGCTTTCCATAGTGCAAAATCTTGTTTATTGAGTTTTTCGTCCTGACCGGAAAGATCTCTGGTGGTTTCGAGTAAATCGTCAATGACTCTGCCGCTTAATTTTCCATATGGATAATTTTCAGCATATTTTTTTACGTTGAAGTAAACTGATCCGTTCTTTTCGTAGGCATAACCTGCTTCAATGATTTTTTTAATCATTTCAATTTGTTCTACGATATGCCCTGTTGCTGTAGGTTCAATGCTGGGTTCAAGATTATTGAATTCTTTCATTGCCCAATGAAAGAGGTTGGTATATTTTTGTACCAGCTCCATTGGTTCGAGTTTTTCCAGCACTGCTTTGTCGGCAATTTTATCTACTGCTTCACGGCCTTCTTCTTCAAAGTGTCCGGCATCCGTGATATTTCTTACGTAGCGAACTTTGTATCCCAGGTGTAAAAGGTAACGGTAAACAACATCGAAAGTAATGAATGGGCGGGCGTGTCCTAAATGTGATTCGCCGCTAACGGTCGGGCCACAAACATACATCCCTACATGCCCGGGTGTTAAAGCGGTGAAGACCTCTTTTTGTCGTGAATAAGAATTAACTACTTTCAGTTCGCTCATATAATAGGTTTGTATAGTTGCTTTAATTGCGATAAAGATAAAGAAATCCCCGTTTACGGTATTTTAAAAACCGCTTTGATAGGATAGTGATCAGAGTATGGCACTCTGAATCTTTCATAAGCCAGTACCTCGAACGCCGGGTCACAAATTAAGTAATCGATTCGCAAAGTAATGCCCAGTTCGCGGTAGGTTCTTCCGATAAAAGTACCTTTTTCCACAAAAGCGTCTTTATGTTCACCTTTGATCTTAAAATAAGTATAAGAATTAGGCACGTCGTTAAAGTCGCCGCAAACGATGGCAGGATAATCAGATGCATTCAAGGTTTCACTAACAATTTCTGCCTGCTGGCTTCTAAACTTGTAACCGGTTCTGAGCTTCCGGAATATCGGCATAGAGTTATTGATGACCGATTCATTTGCCGACATCATTTTCTGCAGATTTTCATAATCTTCATTGTTTAGCAGAATAGATTGCAAATGGGTATTAAATATGCGGATGGTATCTTTTTTCTTTACCAGGTCAACACTGATCAGGCTTTCAGCGGCTCTTTCTTTTACGGTGCCGGGATATCTTAAACGTGTAGTATTGAAAAACGGATATTTGGAGAAAATGGCTACTCCGACCTCTGTGTTTCTTTCAGTAGAGCCATAATCTATTACCCGGTGATAATATTTGTAGCCGATTTTTTTCAGCGCTTCCACATTCGAATGTTCAATGTCTTTCGGTTGTTCGAGAAACTCCTGAAAGCATAAAACGTCGGCATCAATTTCTTTAATGAGTGCCAACATACTTTCACGATAATCTTTTACTTCATCACGATCGTTTCTTTTTTGTTTATCGAACCAGCGTACATTCCAGCTAAGAACAGAAACAGTATTACTGTCTGTACGAACAACTTCTTTGTTTGGAGGTAAGTTGAAAGCGATTAAAGCGGCAATGTGCTGGTAACCGAGCATAAGAGAAAACAAGGGCAGAATGAACCACTTCGAACGATAACTGACCCATAAAATAAGAAACAACAATTGCAGGATGAGGAATATCGGAAATGCTATTCCCAACATAGCAATCGGCCACCAGTTGTATGGCGGAATAAATGAGTTCGTAAGCGCTAATAGAAAAAGTACAGCAACAGATATGTTGCTGATGATAAGAACCTTTTTCGTAATTTTTCTAATTAGCATAATTCCTGTTAAATATCTTCATCGTCTGCAGCTCTTTTCAGGAGCTTTTTTTCTTCGTCTGTAAGGTGACGATAACCCTGTTGATTTATTTTATCAAGAATTTCGTCAATTCTTTTTTGTGTCAGGTTCTGATGTTTTTGGAATGGAGGTTTATCGTCCACCATATAAAAGTATTCCCTGCTGGGTGGTTCTTTTGTTTCTTTTTTATCAGGATTAAAAAGGTTGTTCAGCTTGAAAAAGAGTTTATTCAGAAATGCACCCGGATCTTTACCCTGTTTCAGTTTTGTTCCGTAAAACACTCCCCATAATACAGCACCTGCATAAGTGATTTGTACACTAACAGGCAGTGCTACCACCTGCACCGTTTTAATAATCACTAAGATGATGCCTAAAATCCATAAAGGAATACCTCCGTTAATACGTGGAAAGATTCTGTAATTAAAGCTGCATACACAAATTGTTGCAGCAATCGCCAGAATTGCGGGAGAGCTGCCATTCAGGTAATAAGCTTTTTCAGGTGCAAAGAAGAAATTTGCAACAATGAAGATAAGACCAGCTACAAAACTGCTGATAATATAATTCGGTAGTAAACTGCTGCGTTTACCTACGTCCTGAGTAACATATCCGAATGCAGCCAACCATAGCATATTACCAAAAAACAATAAGTCCTGATCGTGTAGCCACGAGTAAGTCAGCAAGCTCCATGGTTGATTGAAAACCGTTTCGTTGTTGCTCGATAAGAACAGATAGGATGCGATTTCGTTAAAATAGCGGGATTCTGATTTTCCACTCAGAAAATAACCGACCATTAAAAACTTAAATAGAAAATAAATCATCAGGAGAGCACCCACTAATTTAATCATTGAGTTGCGGTCATCTCCTAAAGTAAGCTTTTGCGATTTATTATATGTTGATGGGTTGGCCATTATGTTTTTTATTCTTCTGATATTACTTTTTTACAACAACTTAAAGCTGTTTTTAGTTGATTTTAATTCCACCTGTTGTCAAAACGTCGTTTCTTCCAGAAATAGGCGAAAAGAAAGCCGAAAACGGCTCCACCGAGGTGGGCAAAGTGCGCTACATTATCGCCGGGATTGTTCTGAATGCCCATGTAAAGTTCTGCAGCAGCATATATTATTACAAACCATTTGGCTTTCAACGGTATAAAGAAGTAAATATAAATTAAGCTATTAGGGAAAAGGAAGCCAAAAGCTGCCAGACAGCCGAAAACAGCACCGGAAGCCCCAACAGTGGCCACATTGATATTCATCCGGGGATTGTAAATATATTGGGCGGCGGCATCAGTCGAAAGGCGGGACAATTCCTCATAAGCCGGACTTAGCTCCACATAAAGAGTTCCGAGGTGTAACAATGCTGCTCCGATACCACTCACCATATAAAAAATAAGAAACTTTTTAGCACCAAAATAGTTTTCCAGTGCTGCTCCGAACATCCACAGTGCGAACATGTTAAAAAACAAGTGAGCAAAGCCTCCATGCATGAATAAGTGGGTAACAATCTGATGCGGCTTAAAGAAATAAGATCTTACGTCATGAAGGGCAAAGAAATTACTCATGCCGTTTGTTTCATCGAAGGTCAGTTGAGCAATAAACACCAGCACATTAATAATTATCAGGTTTTTTACTACCGACGGAATCAGTTGAAAACTATTGGGACGAAAAGTATTCATATCAATAAATAAGTTATCAGTAATTATTTTCTAAGTTTTAGTTGTACCACATTTTCAATGTGGTGGGTGTGCGGAAACATATCTACCGGCCGCACTTTAGTCACTTCATATTTTGCATCCAGTTTTTGCAGGTCACGTGCCTGGGTAGCCGGGTTACAACTTACATACACAACAGTCGGGGCTTCCATGTCTAATATTTTCTGCACCAGTTTATCGTGCATTCCGGCACGTGGAGGGTCTGTGATGATAACATCCGGCTGACCGTGTTTTTTAAAGAACTGGTCGTCGCAAATATCAATAACGTCACCGGCAAAAAAACTGGCATGTTCAATTTTATTGAGTTGAGCATTGAGTTTTGCATCGTCGATGGCCTCTTTTACTACTTCAACACCAATGATTTTTTTTGCTTTTTCGCTTACAAACAAACCAATACTACCGGTTCCGCAATATAGGTCATAAACAATTTCGTTTCCGGTGAGTTCGGCAAATTCACGGGTTACCTGGTAAAGCTTTTCTGCCTGTTTGCTATTGGTCTGGAAAAACGATTTCGGTCCGATTTTAAAAGACAATCCCTCCAGTTTTTCAATAATATAACCGGGCCCATGCCAGGCAACCGGCTCCAGGTCATAGATGGTATCGTTTTTCTTCGGGTTTATCGTGTACAGCAGCGTAGTGATCTGCGGTACTTCTTTCATCAGGTGCGTGAAAAGTGCTTCCCGCTGCTCTTTGTTTTCATGGCCGAAGCAAACGTTCACCATAATTTCTTCCGTACTGACGATCCGGATAATTAAAGTACGTAACCATCCGTGGTGTTCACGGATATCATAGAAAGAATAATTGTTTTCTTTGGCAAATGAACGAATGGTGTTTTTGATTTTATTAACAGGCTCCTGCATCAGGTGGCAGGTTTCAATATCAATAACTTTATCAAATAACCTGGGTACGTGAAAACCCAATGCATTTTCCTGCTCGATGTTTTCTGCGCGCTGAATTTCTTCAGGTAGTAAATATCTTTTATTGCTGAATGTAAATTCAAGCTTATTTCTATAATGAGAAGTTTCTTCACAGCCTAAAATGGGTTGAAAAGGCGGGAGGTTGATCTTCCCGATCCGTTTTAGATTTTGCTCAGTTTCCTGTTGTTTATATTGTAATTGTTTTTCGTAAGGTAACATCTGCCATTTGCATCCGCCACAAACGCCGAAATGTTGACAAAAAGAATCTACCCGGTCATCGGAGTAAGAGTGAAAATGAACGGCTTTACCTTCAGCCCAGTCTTTTTTGCTTTTTGATAACCGAACATCTACCACGTCACCGGGAACTGCTCCTGCAATAAAAATCACTTTACCCGTTGATTTATTAATTGCCATCCCTTCTGCTGCATAGTCTTCCACTAACAAACCTGGAACTACTACGTTTTTATTTCTCATACTGCAAAGATAATGTTATTCTAAGGCCTAATTATAATAAAACAGGGCTATGTGATAGCCCTGATGTATTGAGATTAAAATTTTTATTTTTTCTTATCGAAATGTAAAATTACACCATTAATACAATATCTCAAACCGGTTGGCGGCGGGCCGTCTTCAAATACGTGGCCTAAATGGGCTTTACACCGGCCGCAGCTTACCTCGGTCCGTTCCATTCCGTGAGAATGATCGGGGGTATAAATAATAGAAGTTTTTGAAATGGGCTTGTAAAAGCTGGGCCATCCGCAGCCGCTTTCAAATTTTGTATCGCTCTGGAATAAAGCATTACCGCAGGCTTTGCAATGGTAGGTTCCGATTTCTTTAGATTCTTCAAAAGGACTCGTCCACGGGCGTTCTGTTCCCTTTTCACGGGCAATGTGGTACACTTCGGGCGATAAAACCTTTCTCCAATCTGACTCACTAACCTGCAAACGGCCGGTATCATCCAAAGAAAAGTATGGATTCTGGTTTTGATCAGTATTCATAGTTAAGTTTTTTGTCTTACTAGTTGATTCACAGCTGCTTATTGCGGCTGCGAATGATAAAATCAGCAAATATGAAACGAATGTTTTAAACATAATCGCAATTATAAATATCTAACAAAAAAAATAAATGATATGTTGAAAAAACTTTGAAAATTTAACAGCAAATTCAATCGAATAGTACTTTTTTTCAATCAAATTGGGCTTTTTTGTGTACTTTTTTAGAAAAGCTATTGTATTATTAAACGATTTTTAATCTGATTACTTTATATTTGTACACTCACCATCGTAAACAACGAAGATGTTCAACTTGATATTATTTGGTCCTCCAGGCAGTGGAAAAGGTACACAATCGGAAAAATTAATCGAAAAGTATGGTTTGATCCATCTTTCTACTGGTAATTTATTAAGAGAGGAAATAGCAAATGAAACAACCTTAGGTTTAGCGGCGAAATCTTATATGGATCAAGGGCAGTTGGTACCTGATGAAGTGGTGATTGGTATGATTCGCTCAATGATTAATGCTAAGCCGGAAGCCAAAGGCTTTTTATTCGACGGTTTTCCGCGTACTGTTGCACAAGCAGAAGCATTAGATAATCTTTTAGCAGAAAAACAAAACGAAATCAATATAGTTTTAGCGCTTATTGTAGATGAAGAAGAGCTGGTTTCCCGTTTGCTGAACAGAGGTAAAACTTCAGGAAGAAGTGATGATACCAATGAATCTGTAATAAGAGCCAGAATTGTTGAATATGAAACTAAAACAGCTCCGGTTGCAGATCATTATGCAAAATCTAATAAAGTAGTTAAAGTGAAAGGTGTAGGAAGTATCGATGAAATTTTCGGTAGCCTTACACAACACATCAAATTATAAAAGAAAGGCTGCTCTTCACGAGCAGCTTTTTTTAACTGCAGCCACAGATTTTAATTTTGTTATTAAAGTTTTTACGTTCATCTCTCCGTACTCATCTAACACTGATTCAAATCAGATCATTGGCTATTCGTGAATTTATTGCTATCTCTTTTATGTGTTTTACCAAACCGGTTAATCAATAATTGGTGCCGTTACCGGAAAAAGTAAACCCTCTGTAAAATATAATAGTTCAATAACAGCGCACTGCTGATTTCTTAAACCAAATTGGTTTAAATTGGTTAACTTGTATAAAGTAATTTTTTAGCAATGGATAAAATTGAATTTTTAAAGAAAGAATTGATTTTCCATTTAAAGCATGTTGCGCCTAACGAACATGGTAAGTGGGGGAAGATGACCGGCCAACATATGGTTGAGCACCTGATAGATGTATTTAAAATGGCAAATGGTAAGCTGGTTATTAAATCAACTTTGCCACCGGAGATTATTGAACGTAATTATAAATTTTTACAAAGCGATATCCCTTTTAAAGAGAATACTAAAAATCCTTTATTACCGGAACTGCCTTTGCCTTTACGATTTCAAACTATTCAACAGGCAGTGGAGGCATTACAGATAGAAGTAAACGATTTCTTTGAAGCGTATACCAACCAGCCAGACCTGATATTGCCTAACCCCGTATTCGGCGAGTTAAATTATCAGGATCAGTTGCAGCTTTTAGTGAAACATTGTTCTCATCATTTACGTCAATTCGGACTCATTTCATAAAATAATACGGGCTGTTCAGGTTTTATCCGAACAGCCCGTACTATTTCAGTACAACAAGTGTATTCTATTAAGATACTAAAAAATAACCACTATTCAAAATTTATAACTTGTACTAAATCAGTGAGTTATATTTTAGTCGAGTTTCTTGCTTAAAAATTCTGCAGTTACTGAATCTGCATATGCCAATCCATTCAGAATTTTATCTTTTACAATTGTAACCGATACTTTTTCGCTGGTTAAATAAGCAATACGTTTTTTAACATCATCCGCAGCAGAATCCACCTTGAATTCTTCCATCCATTTGAACATCGCTTTGTTAGCCTCATCCAGGTCTGTGATGGCTTTGTTCATACCGGCCTTCATTTCTGCACTGATTTTAACCTTGTTGCTTTCAATACTATCCAGCATTCTCACTAACTGTGCCTTGGTTTTATTGATCGTGTTGATTTTAGCCATTCCAACATCATGACCTTCAATCACTTCTTTATATAGTTGTTCGTCGGCACTCAGGTTCGACTGGTCATAAGCCTTACTTTTCGGGTCTTCATTATTTCCACATGCCCAGAAAATGAAACATACGGAAGACAATAAAATTAATTTTTTCATTGCTTTTATTTTAGAATTACAAATTTAGATATTGTTCTGTTGATTAAAATTATGTTTACTGCAATTTTAACATTATTTCATTGAATCATAATGCTTAAAGCTATTTACGGGTCATAAAATGTGATTAAGATTTACTACTTTAGAGACAACGATTCAAACCATTGTTTATATGAAATTAGTACAAAGTTATGTTTGTGGAAGTTGGCAGATAGGAGATCTTTCTTCAGCTCAGGTACTTTATAATGCCGTTACAGGTGAACCTATCGGACAGGCATCTACGAAAGGACTGGATTTTAAGAATATTGTTGAGTATGCCAGAAAACATGGGGGTACTGCGCTATCGAAAATGACTTTTCATGAGCGCGGATTAATGCTGCGTGCACTGGCTTTACACTTAAGAAATCATTTGCCAGAGTTATATAAATGCAGTTATCAGTCGGGTGCTACCAAAGCCGATAGCTGGATAGATATTGAGGGAGGAATTGGTAATCTTTTTTCGTATGCGTCGCTACGCCGTCAATTTCCGGATGAATATTTTTGTACTGACGGGGATGCTGTTCCTTTAGGAAAACAAGGTTTTTTTATGGCGCAGCACATCCTGGTGCCGAAAGAAGGTGTGGCAGTACATATTAATGCATTCAACTTTCCTGTTTGGGGGATGCTTGAAAAAATAGCGGTTAATCTGCTGGCCGGCGTTCCGGCAATTGTGAAACCGGCAACAGTAACTTCTTATTTAACAGAACTGGCTGTTAAAATTATTATAGATTCGAAGATACTTCCCGAAGGAGCTTTGCAGTTGATTACCGGTAGTGCCGGTGATTTATTAAATCACCTTTCTTATCAGGACGTGGTTACTTTTACCGGGTCAGCACAAACTGGCGCCATGTTAAAAGCACATCCGAGGATTCTGGGCGAAAACATTCCGTTCAACATGGAGGCAGACTCGTTAAATGCCATCGTATTAGGAAATGATGTAGCTCCTTCCGACCCAGAATGGGATATTTTTATTAAAGAAGTAAGAAGAGAATTAACTATAAAAGCCGGTCAGAAATGTACGGCTATCCGTAGAATTTTTATTCCTCATGATAAAGTGAATGCTGTTGTTGAAGCATTAAAAGCGGCATTAACCGGACTGGTAATCGGTAATCCTGCTAATGAAAAAGTGAGAATGGGCAGCCTTGCAGGTCAGGACCAGAAAAAGGAGCTTAAAGCGCAATTATCTAAATTAACAGCCGAGTCAAGTATAATTTTCGGATCGCTGGATGAGGTGGATGTGCTGGATGCAGATGCCGAAACCGGAGCGTTTGTATCACCGGTTTTATTGTACAATGAAAATCCGTTCAGCAGCGTTTTAGTACATGAAGTGGAAGCGTTCGGACCAGTCAGTACGATTATGCCGTATCATCATCTTGACGAAGCTATTCACCTGACCAAGTTAGGAAAGGGATCGCTGGTGTCAACAATAGTAACGGCTGATGACCGCTTGGCACGCCAGTTTGTATTAGGAGCAGCCACACACCATGGCAGGATTTTGATTTTGAACAGAACTTCGGCAAAGGAAAGTACAGGTCATGGTTCGCCATTGCCATTGCTC
Organism: Gynurincola endophyticus; assembly: GCF_003991195.1. Classification (GTDB taxonomy): domain Bacteria; phylum Bacteroidota; class Bacteroidia; order Chitinophagales; family Chitinophagaceae; genus Gynurincola; species Gynurincola endophyticus. The sequence continues at coordinate 125,223 of NZ_RCWL01000001.1, forward strand.
ATTCACGGTGGTCCGGGAAGAGCAGGTGGCGGAGAAGAAATGGGCGGTGTTCGCGGGGTAAAACATTATATGCAGAGAGTAGCCGTTCAGGGATCTCCGACCTCACTCACCAGGTTGATTAATCAGTATCAACCCAATGCAGAAACAATCAGTGATGGTAAACATCCTTTCAGGAAATATTTTGATGAGCTGGTAATCGGTGAAGAATGGGTGACACATAAACGTACGGTCACCGATGCTGACATCGTGAACTTTGCCAATGTTAGCTGGGATCACTTTTATGCCCATACAGACCATACTTCTCTTGAAGGAACAATATTTGAAAAACCGGTTGCGCACGGTTATTTTATTCTCAGTGCAGCAGCAGGATTGTTTGTTGATCCGGCAAAAGGGCCTGTATTATTGAACTATGGATTAGAAGAGTGTAGATTTTTAAAACCGGTTTATGCTGGTACAACAATTGGAGTAAGATTAATCTGTAAACAGAAAATAAAACAAGAAACAAAATCAGAAGAAGATATTCCTAAAGGTATTGTTAAATGGTATGTGGAAGTGTTGGATCAGCAAAATGAATTAGTGGCGGTAGCTACCATTTTAACCATGGTAAAAATGAAATAAAAATTATTCTTATGTTACAAGAAATTAAAGATGGATTTGTTCGGTCAGAAACAAACAATGGCGTTACGATTATAGAGTTTTATCATCCCCAGCAAAATTCTTTACCATCTAAAATTTTAGCTGAACTCGCAAATACAATTAGTGGTGTAGGTAATGAACCCGAAACAAAAGTGATTGTATTAAAGTCGGTAGGCGATAAAACATTTTGTGCAGGTGCGTCATTTGATGAACTGTCACAAATCGATAATGAAAAAGATGCAATTGAATTCTTTAGCGGTTTTGCAAATGTAATAAATGCAATGCGCCGTTGTGCTAAGTTTATCATTGTACGTGTACAAGGTAAATGTGTAGGTGGTGGTGTTGGTATTGCAGCTGCAGCCGATTATGCTATTGCTGCAGAAGGGGCAGATATTAAATTAAGCGAACTGGCCGTGGGTATCGGGCCTTTTGTAGTTGGACCCGCAGTTGAAAGAAAAATCGGAAAGAGTTCATTCAGTCAGTTGGCGATAGATGCTTTTCATTGGAGAAATGCTGATTGGGCGAGAAGAAAAGGGTTATATGCTGAATTACACCCTTCTATTGAAAATATGGATGCTTCTATTGAGGGAATGGTCAATCATTTGTCGAGCAGCAGTGTGGAAGCCATGAAAGAATTAAAAAAAGTATTGTGGGAAGGAACTGATCACTGGAGTACGTTGCTTTATGATCGTGCGAAAATTTCAGGAAGGCTTATTTTAACTCCACATAGTAAAAAAGCAATACAGGCTTTTAAAGAGAAACAGTCAGTAAAATAAATTGAAAATGGAGAATTAAGAGTTTAGAATTCATGAATCGTATTCTAAACTCTTAATTCTTACCTCTTCATTCTTAATTAAATATTCAGGCCGCCGCAGGTAGAAATTACCTGGCCGGTAATATAAGAACTTAAATCTGATGCAAGGAACAAAGTAGCATCTGCAACTTCTTCTGCTTTACCGAATCTTCCTAAAGGAATTTTTTCCATGAAAGCTTTTCCGGCGTCACCATCTTGTAAATAGTGGGTCATGTCTGTTTCGATGAAACCCGGAGCAATTGCATTACAGCGAATGTTTCTGCTTCCTAATTCATGTGCTACAGACTTGGTAAATCCGATAATTCCTGCTTTAGAAGCAGCGTAAGAAGACTGACCGGCATTTCCTCTAACACCTATAATTGAACTCATGTTGATAATAGAACCTTTCTTCGCTTTCATCATAGGGCGAATAACTTGTTTGGTCATATTAAAAACAGATTTCAGATTGATATCCATTACATCATCCCACTGTTCGGGTGTTAAGCGAAGCAGGAGATTATCTTTAGATATTCCAGCGTTGTTTACGCAGATATCGACTGTTCCGAAATTTTTTACTACATCGGTAACAAAAGCTTCCGAAGCGGCAAAATCGCCGGCATTACTTTGATAAGCTTTAGCCTGAACACCATATGATTGTAAGGTGGCTTCTAATTTCTGAGCTTTTTCTGCACTACTATCACTTACGAATGTAAATGCTACATTAGCACCTTGTTCAGCAAGACGTTTGGCAATAGACTCTCCAATTCCGCGTGCTGCACCAGTAACGATGGCAACTTTACCTTCTAATAATTTCATATTGTAACTATATTAAGGGTCGAAAATATCGAATCGCCTGAATTTATACAAGTTTATTCGGCATTTTCTAGAAGTTAATTTTGAATGGGCCTGCTATCGGTAACATTTCCTCGATATATTTTCGATCGTTACTTAATCTTGGTACTTTATGCTGGCCGCCCAACTTCCCTCTTTCTTTTAACCATTGAGCAAACATACCCGGATTAAAGGCATGCACTTTGGGTAAACGTAGTGCTATGTTTTTATGTCTTTTTGCTTCGTAGTCGCTATTAACAGATTGCAGTGTCTGGTCTAATATTTCTATAAAGCGATTAAAATCTACAGGTGCTTTTTCAAACTCAATCAACCACTCGTGACTACCGTTACCATCTTCAGTAAAATAGATCGGAGCAGCCGAATAATCGTTTACAATTGCATCTGTGGCAAGGCAGGCTTCCGCTATTGCTTTATCGGTATTGTCTACAATAACTTCTTCACCAAATGCATTGATATAATGTTTAACCCTGCCGCTTACTTTAATTTTGAAAGGATTTAACGATACAAACTTGATCGTGTCTCCAATGAGGTAGCGCCATAAACCCGCATTGGTGGTAATAATGAGCGCATAGTTTTTATCCAGTTCAACTTCTTTTAATCCGATGGTTCTGGGGTTTTCTTTTCCGAACTCTTCCATCGGCATAAATTCATAAAAGATGCCATGGTCTACTAATAACAACATACCGTCTTCATCAGGATTATTCTGTGCCGCAAAAAATCCTTCACTGGCGTTATACATTTCCAGGTAGTGAATTTTTTTACCGATAATTCTTTTAAACTGATCGCGATAAGGTGTAAAGGATACACCGCCATGCATATAAAGTTCCAGGTTAGGCCATACTTCTGCAATGGTAGATTTGCCGGTAATTTCAAGAATCCGTTTAAGCAATACCAGCGTCCAGGTAGGAACACCAGACAGTGAGGTAACATTTTCTTTGATGGTGCTTTGCGCCAGCATTTCAATTTTGCTTTCCCATTCATCCATCAGGGCAATACTGAGATCGGGGGTACGTAACCAATGTCCGTAAAACGGAGAGTTTTGTAACAGTACTGCACTCAGGTCACCGTATTGTGCTTCTTCATTTACTGGATTGATATTATGAGACCCGCCCAATACTAATCCTTTACCAATTAGCAGGTTTGATTCGGCGTTGAAATTGTAATACAGTGTGAGTACATCTTTAGACGCTTTGTAATGGCCGTCTGCCAGCGCTTCATCTGATACCGGAATAAACTTGCTTTTATCGCTGGTAGTACCGCTGCTTTTAGCGAACCAGTTAATCGGCGTATTCCAGAGTATGTTTTGTTCTCCACTCATGATTCTTTCGATATAAGGTTTGAGGTCCTCATAATCATGAATGGGTACACGTTGTTTAAAATCTTTGATATGGAAAAGCTGGGAGAATCCATATTTTTTTCCAAACTCTGTATATTGACCAGCAGTAACAAGGTCTTGCAAAACCTCTCTTTGGGCATCGGCCGGATGTTGAATCCAGGCATCAATGCGCCATAAGCGTAATCTCGCTAGCGACGAAATGGCTGGTGATAAGAACTTCACTAGGCAAATTTTTTAATCAATAATAATCGTGCGATAAGGTTGAGTGGTCTTATATAGGATTTGACTGATCTTCAGTTTTTAAACCTCTTAAAGCTTCTTCGTGTAAGTAGTCTTTACGTTTTAATTCAAAGTTTCTACCCAGATACAATCTTCTTACCTGTTCATCAGAGGCGAGTTCATCAGCGGTTCCGTGTTTGAATATCTTACCATCAATCAACAGATAAGCACGATCACAAATAGAGAGTGTTTCATTTACGTTGTGATCGGTGATCAGGATACCGATGTTTTTATATTTCAAACGGGCTACAACAGCCTGAATATCTTCTACGGCAATCGGGTCAACACCGGCAAAAGGCTCATCGAGCAGAATAAATTTAGGACTTACCGCTAAAGCGCGTGCAATTTCGGTTCTTCTTCTTTCTCCGCCGCTCAGAGAGTCGCCGTTGTTTTTGCGAACGTGATGAAGTCTGAATTCATCCAAAAGTTCTTCCAGCTTGAATCTTTGTTGTTCTTTGGTCAAGTCGGTCATTTCCAGCACAGCTCTGATATTATCTTCAACGCTTAACTTTCTGAAAACAGAAGCTTCCTGTGGAAGATAACCGATGCCAGACTGAGCTCTTTTATACATAGGGAGCTTGGTGATATCTTCTTTATCGAGGTATACAGTGCCTTTATCCGGTTTAATCAAACCCACAACCATATAGAAGGAGGTGGTCTTACCTGCTCCGTTCGGTCCTAACAAACCTACAATCTCTCCTTGTTTAACACTAAACGACACTTCCTTTACTACAGTTCTGCTGCCATAGGTTTTTACCAATTGTTCGGTATTAATTTCACTTGCCAATTTGAATGTGTTTACTACAAAAATATGGCTTCATATCGATATATTCTTTCCATTTTTGTAATTTAACAGACATAAACTGCGTAAGTTTGCAGGCAATTTAAAATTATGAAAGTAACCGAACATATTGCTCAGGCTAAAAATACCTTGATTTCATTTGAAATACTACCTCCACTCAAAGGAAAGACAATCAATTCAATATATGACCATTTAGACCCCTTAATGGAGTTTAAGCCTGCTTACATTAATGTTACTTATCATAGAAGCGAACATGTTTTTAAGAAGAAGGCTGATGGTACTTTCGATAAAGTAGAGGTGCGCAAAAGACCCGGTACGGTGGGTATTTGTGCGGCTATCATGAACCATTATAAGGTGGATGCTGTTCCGCATTTGATTTGTGGCGGCTTTAATAAGCGTGAAACTGAGGATGCCTTGATTGACCTCAACTTCATCGGTGTGAATAACGTATTGGTATTAAGAGGCGACGCTGCTAAAAATGAAACACTTTTTGAACCGGAACCTGACGGCAACCGATATGCTACAGATTTGTTAAAACAGGTAACGAATCTAAACAGCGGAATTTACCTGGAAGATGATATCAGAGACGGTTTTAAGACGAATTTCTGTATTGGTGTGGCAGGATACCCGGAAAAACACTTTGAGTCACCTAACTTTGAAACCGATCTGGCTTATCTGAAAGCAAAGGTTGATGGCGGAGCTGACTATATTGTAACGCAAATGTTCTTCGATAACAGGAAATTTTTTGATTTTGTTGACCGTTGCAGAAAGGCTGGTATTAATGTGCCTATTATTCCGGGATTGAAACCACTTACTACAAAAAAACAATTATCAGTTATTCCAAGAACTTTTCACGTGGATATACCTACTGAACTGAGCACAGAAGTAATGAAGTGTAAATCAGATGCTGAAGTAGAGTTAGTAGGGGCTGATTGGCTTTATGAGCAATCTAAAGAGCTAAAGGCTGCCAATGTACCGGTAATACATTATTATACTTTGGGAAAACCAGCTATTATTAAAAATGTAGTTGAACGCCTGTTTTAAAATAAAAAAGATTGTACCAATAAAAAAGGATGTTGCACCGGTTGTGAGTAACATCCTTTTTTTTTAAAAAAGTGCAATTGTTTTAAACGCTCTTTATAATTTTTTATACAATTTTTTGTTGATTTTTACCGGATACTTTTGTTTGAGCTCTTTCATCCATTCATCTTCAATACTTTTCTGATAAGCATTTGTTACATCAATTAAAGCTTCTTCAAAAGTTTTTTGTTCCCCGCCTTTATGAATTGATTCAATTCCTACCAGGCTTTGCACACCTTCGTTTAAAGAAGGATAAAGTTTTCCTGCAGCCGGTTCCGGTAATTGCAGGGTAGATAAGTCTTCTTTAGATGTATGAATGAAATAGATATCATTACTCTTTAATTTTTTTAGCTGTTCAATAGTTTGAATTTTATTGATAATGCTACTGATATCTTCATCTGTGAGTGAACTCAGAAATAGTACTTTGGCATAAGGCTTCCATTTGAAGTCTGATTGGTGCTGACGGTAATATTGCTGTATAGTTGCACTGTCATTTTTGTTCCATACGTTTGCCTGCATCAGCTCAAACAACATTGTACTCTCTTTGAATGACTGAACCTGTTTGGCATATACGGGTTCATAGCGATCCATATTGTTTCTGTAATGGCTTTGTAATCTTTGTTGCAGCAACTGATTAAAGTAGAAGTAATAGTCCTCTTCTGAAATAGTTGCCCTGTTTCTACGTAGTTGTTCAAAGTATTGTTGCCAGTCTTTGATTTTTATTGACTGCTCCGCATACGTAGCCAATACAATCGAAGTGTCTATTGAAGCATTGTTATCCTGATATGAATGGGCAACTTGCTTCAACAAAGATATCAGCCCGGCAGAATCTGTTCTTTTTACTGCTAATTTTTGTTCAATTTTTTTATTCAGTACTTCAAAGGCCGTAGAGATTCTGTCGCTGGTTTCAACCCGTTGTTGCCAGTATTCATTCGAAAATGAATTGATAGAGAGCCGGCTTACCAGTTTTAAAATATGAACGCCGAAACTTGTTTCAAAAGGTTGAGAGATTTGTCCTTCCTGTTTTAATGAAAAAGCATATTGTTCAAACTGACTGTCATATTCACCTGTGCCGAATGCGTTTAACAGACCCTTGTTTATAATTGCTCTCGGGTCGGAATGGTACTTTGTTACTGCGTCATCGAACGTGAATGAGGTATTGAGCTCTTTTTTTATCTTTTGGGCTAATGTAAACAACGAGTCTCTGTTATGCTGATTGATTTCGCCGGGATAATACAAAGCAATTTGTTGTACCTGTATTTTTCCTTCTGATTTTTTGCTGCCGTCTCTTTTGAAAATATACCATTTATTACCATGTCTGAAAGGAACGGTGTACTCATTGTCTTTCAATTGATAAATATGGTTTTCTATTTTATAGGGAAGCGTAAAAGCAGTGATATATCCTACTTCACCCTGATTTTGTTGAACAGTAGGGTCTTCTGAAAATTTTTCTGCTGCTTGCTGAAAAGATAATCCATTCTTTAATGATTCATGTGCTTGTTTTATTTTTGATTCAGCAAAAACCGGATTTGTATAATCTACCGGTACCACGATATACGATACTTTGATATCTGTTTGTGCTCTTGTTTTTGCTTCTTCTATCAAGAATTCATATGTATCAATGTCGTAGCGATATTTATGTAATAAGTGTTCTTTGTAAGAGTTCAGCTCGTTGTTGATAACGAAAGAACGGTCGAGCCCCTGCGAGTAAGCTTCTTTTACTTTTAACTGGTAATTAATAAAGGTTTCAAGAAATTCTTTTTTTGATTCGGTGGATCTGCCTAAATCTATATTTTCTTTGTAGGCTTGTTCAAATGATTGTAAAGACACTTCCTGATTACCAATTGAGAAAAGCGTTTGAGAGGCCAGTCCTGAGTAAAAACAACAGGCTATTAAGAGGCTATACCATTTTTTGCAGGTCTTCATCAGACTTTATAATTTTAATTTAACCATTTCGTTGAGCTGTTCGAGATTCAGTCGTTTGGCTACAATTCTTTTCTGATCATCTACCAGATACAGTAAGGGTGTTTGGAAGATGTCGTATAATTGTTTGTAGCCAGGTTTCTGCTGAGCCAGCAAGGCTTCTTCTGCTGCATGATCCCGATATGCATGAGTCCAGGTGTCTATTTTATTTGTTTTAATATAGTCTTTCCAGAGGGGTATATCCTGACCAATATTTACGGCTAATAAAACGATACCCTTTTGTTTCCATTCTTTTTGGTAAACCGAATCTATCTTAGGCATTAGCTCTTTGCAATGCGAACAGGTTGGGTCCCAAAAACATATAACGGTTAAAGGGGCATTTATCTTGTATAAGGAGATGTTTTTTCCATTGATGTCAATCAGGTCAAGCGCGGGTGCCGGGTTACCAATCTGATTGGCCATCATGCTATAGGCTCTTTTGTCTATAAACTCTCTTGTTTCTTTCGGAATAAAATCAGCATTTCCCGGTGCTATATGCTTTTCAAAAAGATGGATGAAAACAGCATCCTGCCCCATGTATTGGGGTTGGATATATTTAGACACAAAATGCATTAGCAGGTAACGATACATTTCAGCATCAACACTGGCAAATGCCAGCATGTAATCAACTTCTTTAATAATACTGTCAGCTACAGGGGCAATAATATGAGTAAAGTAGGTATTCAGTTTGCTTTCGAAAAAGGGGGTGCGCAGGTACATGGCATCGGTGAAGTCAATAGGCCCCCAGTAGTTATCTTTAAAATATTTTCTAACGTAAGCAGTATCGAACTTCCCTCCCGGTTGCTGGCTGGCCGGAGGAATGGCGGGCTCTTCCATCGCTTTCAGAAAATGGGCAATCATCGAATTAGGATTACTGTTAACGACCATTTTCCGTGCATCATTTAACTTTTGCTGATAGGTTTGAATACTGTCTTTTACCAATGGCGACGGGTCAGGAATTTTATAAAGCCTGTTAAGTGACTGGCCATAGAAATTAGATTGTAAACTGTATTGGTAGAAGAGTTGATTTTCATCAGAACCAGTGAACTTCAGATCGTATGGGAACGTTGATGAATTAGACCGGATAGAGAAATTCTGCGATTCAGGAATCAGTAATTCAAACATTATTTCCTTTTGGGGAGACACCAGAAAATAAATTCCTTTACTCAACGGGTTATTGCCTTTAAAGTGTCCCTTGCCGTTTGCGTCTAAAACCACCGAGTCTTGTAATCCTTTGGACGATCCATAATAAAAACCCAGGTAAACTTTCTGATTGGCAAATTTTGAAAGTTCTACAGTGATGTCATGTGATTGAGCAAAACAGGTGCTTATCCAGCAGCAAACGATCAATAAAAAAAAGTGTTTCATATTACTGATTAATAAAAAGGCTAAAGCAATATGCTTCAGCCTGTAAAAATAAGGTTAAGTTATATTATTGCTTTACTTCGTCAAGTTCTAATTTTACTTCAACTTCTACCTCTTTTCCAACTACTAATCCACCGGCTTCAATTACACGATTCCATTTAATATTATAGTCGAAACGGTCAATAGTGGTTTTAGCTTTGAATCCGGCTTTTTTTCCTCTTGCACCCTGAATGCTTCCGCCGTAAGTTACTTCCCAGGTCACTGGTTTGGTAACGTCTTTAATAGTAAGATTGCCTTTCAGTTCGTATTTGTTTCCACCTAAATGTTTGAATGAAGTGCTTTTAAAAGTAGCGTTCGGGAATTTTGCAACATCAAACATATCATCAGCTTTTAAGTGACGATCTCTTCCTTCGTTGTTTGTGTTGATACTTTCAACAGAAATGGTAAAATCAATCTGAGCGTCTGTGAAATCTTCTTTGGCAGTTTTTATGGTGCCATCAAAAACTTTGAAAGTTCCTTCTACTTCGGATACTACGTTATGCGTAACAACAAATTTTACAACAGAGTGTGAACGGTCTACTTTCCACGTGGTTTGGGCATTAACGAATGTTACTGACAGAAAAGTTGACAAAGCCAGGGCCATTGTTCTTTTCAATAGGTTTTTTCTCATTGGTGTGTTTGTTTTGATCAATTTAATCTAAGATCAGACTAAATTAAATAAAAGATTTATAAGGATTTATTAAAATCAAAAATTATACCCATCTCTCTTACAGAATTTTTATACCTTAGTTTCATTATCAAATAGATTTATTCTTTCATGTCTATGAAATTTAGTCAATTAGCAGAAACTCTGATCGGCTCTGAGATTGTAAAACTGGGAGCTGATATTAAAGAAAAGATTCGCGGCGGGGAGCATATCTATAACTTTACCATCGGCGATTTCGATCCTTCTATTTTTCCGATTCCGGATGGTTTAAAGACCGCCATTATTGAGGCTTATCAACAAAATTTCACGAACTATCCTTCTGCGGAAGGTAATTTAGACCTGAGAGAGAGTATTTCTTCTTTTCTGGAGAAGAATGCCGGTGTTAAATATGGGGTAGATGAGATTTTGGTGGCTTCCGGCGGAAGACCGTTAATCTATACTTTATACCGTGCTATCTGTGACCCGGGTGATGAGGTGGTATACGCTGTTCCTTCATGGAATAATAATCATTATACACATTTTGTAGGAGCCACTCACGTGACGATTGAAACGACACCTGAAACCAACTTCATGCTAACGGCAGAGCAGATCGCTCCTTATATATCAAGTGCAACATTACTGGCTTTATGTTCGCCCTTAAATCCGACCGGTACAGTTTTCAACACAGAAGAGTTGAAAAAAATCTGCGATATGGTTGTAGCTGAAAATGCTAAGCGTGGAGCAGACCGCAAGAAGTTATATGTGATGTATGATCAGATGTATTGGATGCTGACTTTTGATGGTATTAAACACGTTGATCCGGTAACACTGGTTCCGGAGATGCGCAACTATACTATTTTTGTTGATGCCATCAGTAAAGTATTTGCTGCAACGGGTGTCAGAGTGGGTTGGTCAACCGGCCCTAAAGCAGTATTGGCAAAAATGAAAGCCATATTAAGCCATGTAGGGGCCTGGGCTCCGATGGCCGAACAAAAAGCTACTGCAAAATTCCTTTTACAACAAACTGAAATCGATCAGTATTTAGCTTCCTTTAAAACGAAGGTATATGCCCGTCTGAAAGGTATTTATGAAGGGTTTCAACAGTTGAAAGCAGAAGGTTTTGCCGTTGATGCTATTGCTCCTCAGGCAGCTATATACCTGACGCTTCAGTTCAATCTGGCAGGTAAAACAACTGCTGACGGAAAGTTACTGGCAAAACAGTCGGATGTTACCGGATATTTATTAGATAAGGCAAAACTGGCGATTGTACCATTTAGTGCGTTTGGTGCTTCTGCCGATTCAAACTGGTACAGACTGTCGATCGGAACCTGTAAGCTCGAAGAGATTCCTGCAATGATAGAGCAGTTGAGAAAAGCGCTGATTGAGTTGAAGTAATAATAAATATAAGAATAGTATCCGCAGTGATGAGGATGTTGGAGCGGACTTACAATAATAAGAGGGAATTACTTCAATGAGTAATTCCCTCTTTAATATGTTAGTTTTTGTTTAGTAAAAATAGAAATGGCTGCTTGCTCAGTTTAGCCAGGGCTTTCTGAATATGCTGCTTCGTCTGAAGTATCTTGTGTTTATCTACATCGATAACTTCATAACATTTAAGGCTGTTGTTTTCTGTTTCATACCAATACAAGAGCTGATTGAGTGATTCTAACTCTGATTGAATGGCACTGTCGTCAACATTTTCATCTTTTACTAAGACAAGCAAATCGCGATTGGAGCTTTTCATGATAATTAAACTTTAATAGCCTACAAAGCCTTTGTTCAAGGCGCATCCACAACCTTTGCCCCTGGTAGTTTTTGACGATGTACAGCTGGCGGCAAAAACAGCTAATACCAACACAGCGATAAGGATTTTAAAATTGATTGATTTATTCTTCATATCTGTTTCCTAAGTTAACAAAAAAACAATATATAACTTTCGTAAATTTATCTTTTTTTTGAAATTTTTATGAGTAATAAGAAACCATTAGTCGTGCTTTCAATGCTAAACTGGGGCTTCGGTCATCTTACTCGGTGTTTTCCAATCATTCTCTCCTTAATAGAACTAAAAAAACAGCTACTTATTGTTTGTACACCTGCGCAGCAAGAGGTTTTAGCAAAATCTTTTGACGGATTAATTTTTTTTAATGCAGCAGATGATGCCCCAAAATACGGAAAAACTAAAGCAGCAACCCTATTCAAATTAAGCCTGCAAGCACCCTTTCAGTTAATGAAAGTAAAAAGAGATAACAAAATTGTAGCACGTCTGAGCCAGCAGTATGACATTGAGTTGATTATATCAGATAATAAATATGGATTTTATCACCCGGAAATTCCTTCTGTTATACTGACGCATCAATTAAATATTCAAACCGGCTTAGGAAAATGGGTGGATGCAGTTGCCAACCGGATTAACCGCAAGTTATTGTCGCGTTTTAATGAAGTGTGGGTGGTAGATGGTGTGGGGCTAAATAGTTTAGCGGGAAGTTTATCTGCCGCTTCAGATAATATTCAGGTACCTGTAAAATGGATAGGTTCTTTGAATAGATTACAAACTCAGGCGCAAAAAGGTTCGGAAAAATTATTAATTATTTTGTCAGGCCCCGAACCGCAGCGTACGGTGCTAGAGGAACTTATTGTTAATCAGCTTCCTGTGAATAACCGACACATTACATTCATTCGGGGTACAAAAAAAGAATTTTCAGTGCAGGCACTTCAAAAATTGTCATCACTGCAGTTTACTAACTGGATAGATCTTGCCGGTTTGGCCGAGATAGAACATCTTTTATCGCAAACAGAATGGGTAATGGGCAGAGCCGGCTATACCAGCTTAATGGAGTGGATTACGGGCGGTTGGAAATCTATTGTAATTCCCACTCCCGGTCAGGCTGAACAAGAATACCTGGCCTGCTACCTGATGCAAAGAGGGTGGGTTTTTTCAGTGGAACAAAATGATTTCAATTTACAGAACTGCATAAAAAAAGCCGCTGCCTTCTCTTATAATGATATAAGACCGGCAGCAGCTGATAAAAATGAGATAAAGGCGCTTATTGCTTCATTACTTTCCTCGTCTTCGAACCATATTGAATAATATATAGTCCGCGTGACCATTGTTCTGTGTTTACGGCTAATGATATTCTTCCGTTATTTAGCTGATAAGCCTGTTGAAATAATATCTTTCCATTGATATCGACAATACGAATCGGTAAAGAGTGCTGTGTAGCATCGAATATCTCTACGTTGAGTTGTGTATAGAATGGATTTTGTTTAACAACTATTTCACTTTGAGTAGCAATCGTGATCCATTTAATAGGATAGTATTCTATAAATCCGTCTTTGTCTACCTGCGATAAACGGTATTGTATTTTACCATTTACCGGAAATGCATCGGTCCATTCATAGCTTGATCCGGAGGGATTGTTTCTGGTATATAGAGAGTCTACACGCTGGAAAGCTTCCCCTTCTCTGGCTCTTTCTATATAAAAGAGGTAACCGTTTTGTTCCTGACTTGTTTGCCATTGTAAAAAAGGTTGACCATTGCGTAGGCTAACCTCAAAGTTTGCTAATTGCACCGGCAGTACCATTCCTGAGCTGTAAGAAATCATGAATTCATAGATATTAACAGATCGTCCGTTAATAGTCTTTTTGTAGTTGGGGTCGAGCATGATTGACCAGGTATCGTGCGGATCCTGCAGACATGGAAAACCTGGCTCAGGGAAGTTAGACAAAATCGCTCTTTTGTCAGTGCTCGCATTATTAATATTCGCATGATTCATTAGTGCAGCATTTGCGTCGCACATTAAATCGCTGGAGCATTGACTCGTCCATACACCCAGCTTATTCCTTCCAATATTCTGAGCTATTCCATTGCTTATATATTTACAAGCGGCGATGGGGATAATGGCAGCGATACTTTGCGCATTCCTGTCGCTGCTGCCTACATATTTCTGTATCACTTCTGCACCCTGTGACGCACCGATCAGATAGATTCTATCAGTATCTACCCGATATTGTTGTGTGGCATAGTTGATAAAATCGCCGATGGCGACTTCGCTATAATCCCAATCTGAAAACTGTGGCGACAGAGTGATAAAAGGAAATTCTCTTCCATTGGCATTTACCAGTGCCGAAGGCCAGGTACCTCTTTCAATCATTGCCGTAGGATAGTTCATTACAGGATTAAAAAGTTTACATAGGCCATTCGCATTTGCCGACCCGTCACCTGCATCCCCCCTGCCATGTACAAAAATGACCAGAGGATAAAACCGGTTTTGAGAAGACCAATAATCAGCCGGAACATGTTCTACATAACCTTTAATAAGATTCGTGTTCGGAATGGTGACATTGGTTCTGAGTTCTTGTTTCGTTGGGCTGATGGTTCCTTCACAGCTATTCTGCGATTGGAGACCTGCATAGGGAAGCAGCCCTAATAATAGGTAAAGCGTTACTGTTTTCATTAAAATGAGATTTAGATACGGCATTCCGGTAGTAGATAACTACCGGACAATCGTTCACTATCTTTTGATCAATTTGTGTGTTTCTGTTGTTCCGTTGCTTTGAATAGAGAGCAGATACATGCCTGCCGGCCAATTGCCTGCCTGCACTTCTACATCTCTTCTTCCAGCCTGGGCCTGTAGCTTTTCTGTGTGGTATACTTTTCCCTGAATATCTCTCACCTGAATCTGATATTGGTCGGATACAGTAGATTGAATGGAAAACTTAACCTGATGCTGGAAAGGATTATTGATAATCGTAATTAATTTTTGCGCCTGGATCGTGATCTTTTTAATTTCAAAAAACTGCAGTTTCCCGTCTTTATCTTTTTGAACCAACCTGTAATAGTTGTTTCCAATAGAAGGGTTACCGTCTACCCATTGGTATTTGCTTCCGTTAGGGATATTTTTAGTAAACAGTGAGTCGGCAACAATAAAGTTCATGTTATCGCCTGCGCGTTCAATGTAAAAGTATTCGCCATTTTCTTCCTGAGTGGTTTCCCATGATAACCAGCCTTGATTGTTGACTACTTTAACGTCGAATGACTTCAGGGTTACCGGGAGAATCTGGCCTGCTGTTAATGTGCCGAACCATTGGTAAACTGAGGCCGGGCTCGACAATGTTGAATAGGTGAATGACGGGCTTAAGGTTGGGGTCCACGAATCATGTGGATTACCACTCACACATCCTGTGGAGTTGGTGAGGTGCGATAAAACGTTTTTATTGTTATCAACGCCGGCGGTTCTTAACCTGTTATAATTATTAGAAGCGGTTTGGCTGTTACAAAGGTTGTCATTTTCGCATTGTGACTGCCAAACGCCTACGTTTCCGTTTTTAATATTTTGTGCCTGAGTGGCATTGATGGCTGAACAAGGCGAAAGAGCGAGAATTCCGGCAATTTTTTTCGCATTAGCTTCGCTGGAACCTACGTACTCTAATGCTACGTTTGCCCCCTGGCTGGTACCAATCAGATAAATTCTGCTGGCGTCGACGTTGTAGTTGGCTTTTGCATATTCAATAAAAGCATCAACGGGTACATGACTATAAGTACCTACGGTAAACTGAGGTGTTAACGTAATGAATCTTTTATTTTCATTAGTACCGGTGGGCAGTGTGGCCGGCCAGCTACCGTTTTCAATTCTGATGTAAGGAAAGGCCTGCCATTTGTTAGCAAAAAATTTACACAGGTCGGCTTCTGTTCCATTACCCCATTCATTGAGTACGTGTAATACGATTACTAAAGGATATTTTGTGTTAGCATCCTGGGCATTGTAGCCGTCGGGAAGGTGTTCCAGATAACCTTTTACCTGATTGGTATTGGGTATGGTAACATTGGCGCGCGGAGATTGAAATCTCACTTCGGTCAATGCAACAGGGTCACCCGGATAACAGGTGAGTTTAACAGATTGAGCGAACCCGGTCACTGCCAGACCTAAAGTCAGACAGGTGAGGAAGGTTGATTTAAGGCTAGACATAAAGAAATAAATTACAAGTCATTAAAGTTTGTTTCTATAGGGGATGGACCTGTAATGTTCTTCCTGATAGGTAATGGATAAGGATGCTTATGGTTTGTGGAAATGGATATAGGACATTGCTTGTGTTCCAAAATCATTCCAGCCATTTACATTTGTGTTCAAAAATACGGCACTTCCGGTAGGAAGTACATCAATTTTTACATTTGAATGTAAATTTATTAAATCGGTGATTCCGGGATTGTGTGCTACAACAGCAATTGTATCAAACTGGTTATTAGTTTGCTGTATTACTTTAACCAGCTGTTCGGCAGAAGCGTTATAAAGTTCTTCGTAAGGTTGGATTGGGACGCTGGGGCTGCTAAAACTACTTGCTGTTTCCATTGTTCTTATAGCAGAACTGGCTACAATAAGTTGAAGGCCTAACTGGTTTTTGTGGATAAATGTATCTAGAAGCATACATTGTGCGGTACCGATGTCGGTCAGTTTCCTTTCAAAATCGCTTGAAAAAAAGTCGTAACCGCTATCAGCATGTCTTACAATTAAAATATGCTTCATAAATAATTTTTAGCGTGGTTAAAAAAAGAGGGGCAAGCCCCTCTTTTTAAAAAATAATATACTGCTCGCACAGTATATTATTCTATAAAGTTCCCCATAGGTATCAAACAGTCGGCAGATTTAGCAAGCAAATAGTTTGCCAAATTTGAAGTTTGATACTACAGTCCGTTTGCGTTGATATAGTTAATAAGTGATGCGGTGTTTTTTACTTTGAGTTTCTTCAGGATATTATGTCTGTGTACTTCTACGGTTTTGATGGCAATTTGAAGCCGGTGAGCTACTTCTTTTGAGGAAAGTCCGTCTCTGATCAGATGAATTACTTCCAATTCTCTTTCCGAAAGGGTTTTGAGTCCTGGAAACTCATCTTCGTCAGTTAAGATTTGTTCGGAGAGAATATTTTTTACTTCCTGGCAGATATAGATATTACCATTGTGCACTTCCCGGATAGCGTCGAGCATTTCTTGTCGCGGAGAGTTTTTGGTAACGTACCCTCTGGCTCCGAGACGAAGCATTTTTTTTGCATATGAAGGCTGACTGTGCATGGATATCCCGATCACTTTTGACCCAGGCGAGAGTTTTCTGATTGATTTCAATACATCAAATCCGTTAATCGGAGCCATATTGATATCTAAAAGAATGATGTGAGGACGAAGGTCTTTGACAATTTCGATTGCGTCATGACCATTGCCAACCTCTGCGATCACTTCAAAACTTCCGTTTCTGTTTAACAAAAAAGACCATGTTTCGCGAATCAGGGTATGGTCATCAATGATCATTATCGAAATTTTGCTCATAAGCTCTAGTTTTCTTTCTTCTCATTTCATTCAACTTGAAATGTAAAGCGTATTGGTTTCAATAAAAAGATTATTTCAAATAGATATTGATTGAAAATGGGATCTGAACATTGAGTTCTTTGGGAGAAATGCATCTCTGCTAATTTGATGAATTTTTCGCAAAAAATCATCAAAGCATCTGAAAAAAATTATTTTTTAGCAGATTCTTTGCGATATGTCAAAGTCTATACTCCATATTGGGGATGAGTGAACGATCATCCTTATGCTAATTTGTTTTTTGAAAGCTGTTTAAAAGCGGCGGATATATACTTTTGATGAGCAAATATACTGATCGTACACTATACATCACTGTGACTTTTTTATGACTTTTGGAGAAACCGGTTTTAGTTGGTTATTTTTTTTAATAACTGAATTTAAGAAACCTGACCGTATTAAATCTTTTTAAGGCAATGTATTTAGCTCTTGAGAGCATATAGAATAAGCTTTTTGATAAGTTTGATCCGTTTCTGTTCATATGATTTTTTTAATAGATTTAAAAAAGCTAATGACTGTTCGCCGGTAATTGTATAAAATCAGCTGACGCTAAGCTGTCTGGCAAGTGAGTAAAGAGAAAATTACAGGGGCAGGTACGGCTGGAAAGCCGCCTTTGCTGTCTAAAATGTAATATTTACAAAAAGCTTTTAGCGAAAACGCCGAAAAGTTTATCTTCGCACTCAATATATATAGTTGTCTATGCTACCAAAATACAAACGCGTACTCGTAAAATTATCCGGAGAATCTTTAATGGGGTCAAACAGTTACGGATTAGACCCAGCTGTTATTGAGCAATATTCAAGAGATATCAAAGAAATCGCTGACTTAGGAGTTCAGGTAGCAGTTGTAATCGGTGGTGGCAACATTTATAGAGGAATGAATGAAGCTGAAACCGGTATTGAAAGAGCTCATGGTGACTATATGGGCATGTTAGCGACTGTGATTAACGGTATGGCTTTACAGGCGATGCTTGAAAAAGTAGGTGTGTTCACTCGTTTGCAGTCAGCCATTAAAATGGAGCAAATTGCAGAACCTTACATCAGAAGAAGAGCAATCCGCCACGTTGAAAAAGGAAGAGTGGTGATTTTTGGTGCAGGAACCGGAAACCCTTACTTCACCACAGATACTGCCGGTTCTCTGAGAGCAATCGAAATTCAGGCAGATGTTATCTTGAAAGGTACCCGTGTAGATGGTATTTATACAGCTGATCCTGAAAAGGATCCAACCGCTAAAAAGTATGATACTATTACTTTTAATGAGTGTATTCAGAACGATCTGAGAGTGATGGACATGACGGCTTTCACACTTTGTAAAGAAAACAACTTACCAATTATCGTTTTCGATATGAACAAGCCTGGAAATTTAATGAAAGTTGTTTGCGGAGAACGTGTTGGAACTCTTGTAAAAGGTTAGTATTCAATATTTTGCGAGTTTTCAGATTTGCTTCTTGCAAATCTGAAAATTTCATACTATCTTGACCGGAAGAAGTAAAACCCACTTCCCCCGGTTACGTAATATCCCATGAATGACTTGCTTTATTTGTAAACCGTGAGTCCCTTAATACAATCATGACATTTCTTACTATTCTTGTAGATTTCTTTGCAAACTTCGGTTGGCTGGAGATCATTATACTGCAATCAGCTTCGATTGTATTAGGGTATTTTATTCATTTTTTTGTAAGCGGCCCACGGGTTCAAAAAAGAACTGATAAGTCGATCACTGATGCCGATACCTGGCGGATGAAGTTTTACGAAGAACAGGCTAATTATAAAAAACTACAGGAAGAGTTTCGTGCAACTTCTAAAGATGCTATGGAACAAATCAGGTTCTCTAACAATGAAATTGAAGTATTGAAACAGGAAATCGATCAGTTAGAAGAACTTTTGAAAAAATATCAGTCTACCAAAATTCCTGCAAACTATCTCGATCAGCTGTATAATACACAGCACCACCTGATAGAACATCAGCAAAACATTCATAAACTTCTACAGCAAATTGAAGACTATCAGAACAGAGAATCTCAATTCAATAACGCACTGGAGCTTACGAAAAGATTACAGAAGGAAAATCATGATTTACGCCTTGCGATCAATGAAAGAGACGGTCATATCGAGAAAGTAAATCAGGAGCTCGAGCTGTATGCTGATTTGAGAACAAGGCTCGAACAATCTTATACCGATTACAAAGAATTACAAGAGAAGCTGGTAAAAGTTGAAACCTATATTTCTTCTCCTAAACATAGAAGTTTTGATTACGATGAGTTGCAGTACCATCACCTTGAGCTGGCAAAAGAATACGATGATGCCAAATCAAAACAGTTCAAATTGATGGAAGAAAATCAACGGTTGGTTCGTTTGTTGACTGACACAGAAGACCGCCTGAAAGAAGCTAACTTCCAACGTCAGCAATTACAGAAAAAAATGACTTATCTCGAAGCTTTTAATAAAGATCTTCAATTGCTCTGCGAACAAAATAAGAAATTAGACACACAGGTAAAACGAATGCTGGATGTAGAACATCAGTTAAATAAGAAATCGATTAATAACGATTAATCTTTTGCTTGTTCATAAATGCTTTTGATTGTACCTGAATGAGGCTATCCATCCGTTTCATTACAAAGTCACTCATCACCCAGTTCATAGGGTATCTGAATCTTACTTTATCTACGAGTGTAATGGTATCATAACTGAATGCCCGATCACTGATGTAATTGATCAACCGGTAGTCATTGGTATTTGTTTGCATGTCATAAGCCCCCATTACTGTAATCAATGGTGATAAGAAATCGTTCACCATCGGTAGTGTTTTCTCCAGTTTAACTCCTCCCCGCGGTGCATTTTTGATATGCAGTATTTTAAATTGAATGCGGTTCCGGTATTTTTTATATTTTTCATTCTGATCAATGATTGCTTTTGTTTCTCCTAATAATTCCTGTATAAACCCTGCTCCCGAGTTATCAAAATAACCTCCATCTACATAATAGTGTACTGTTTTGTTTTTTGCGTTAATTCTGCCGGCAGGACTTATATAAGGGAACCTCGCACTTAGGAAAGCTGCCGAACTAATGGTGAGTGTTGAGTCGGGGCTCATTATATGTAAAATATCTTCTCTGTTGTTGAAGCGGTTGTATCCATAGGCAAGGTTAGTGACTAATGCCGGAGAGCCATCTTGCATTCTGGTAACATTGAAAGCAAAAATAGGCGCATAATTATAAGCGTCGTTGGTAAAAAGGTATTGAATAGGTAAATGTTTATCTTTTAACTGCATTGATTGATCAAAAGCCTGTTCAAGTTTTATGTTACGATCAATAGAAGTAAAAGAAATTGGTAAAAGATACCTTCCCAGGTCGAATGAGAGAAAATAACTTAACCCCGGAGATAAAAGATCTGCTTCAAATACTTTTCTCACTGAATGAAAAAGCGGTTCATCTGCTGTTTTTGATTTTGCTTTATACAAAAAACTTGCTGCCCCAACACTACCTCCTGATGCACTGGATATAGCGAACATGTGCTGATAGAAAGATTGTTCAGAATCAAATTGACTGGTTTCCTGAAGATAGGCCAGCACCCCGCCGGTCCACCAGCCAGCTCTGCTGGCGCCTCCGTTTGCGAGTACAAAGTACATGGGTATTTCATAATCTCCATTTTCATCAAACTGTTGTAAGAAACTTTCAATATGTTCTGATAAACGTTTTTGAGCAGGTAATTCGTTTTGATTGGCCGCTATGGTTCGTACATAATGGTTTTCAGACTGACCGAATAATAAGGCTATAATGAATATAAATACATAAATATTGAAGCCGATTTTTATCGAACAGAATATAATAAAGTTAATCACACCAATGATGATGGCGATTGCTAATAGTAAGAAGGTAAGCGGGCCGAGTGTTTGAACGGCCTGAATATCGGCTACGCATACTGCATATATCAGAAAAACTGCAATTCCGATAACGTTGAAAATAAAAAAAGAAGCAGCAAACTTATTTTGTATACCGAAGAAATTCAATACCCTGTAATAAAATTGATTTGTATTGAATGATCTGTCTTCATATTTAATCAATAATGTTTTTCTAATGAGCTGTACAATGAATACGGTAAGCATGCCGGTAATTGGAATGGTAGAATGATTAGGTGTTTGATCAATATGAATTTTGAAGAAATAATAACCAAAGGTAAAGGCAAGAATACTAATGAATAGATACCTGATAAGTATGTTTTCAGGATGATGGCGTTCATTTTTTTTATTTATCCGGTTTAACAGTACATAAAATGAATACTGCAGAATGAAGAATACGGAGAATTCCTTGATGAACTTTGCAGACGAGTATACACCTTCTGAATAATGAGCTATTCTAAAAAAAGAGGCGATAATAATACTGTAAGCGATGTAAGCAATAATAATTGATACGGATCCGAAGTATTGTTTTGAGGGGTAAAAAGGATGTGATAACAAAATTTTGGGAGTGGTAGCACTAACCAATGAGGGTGTTTTTTCCCGTTCAAACCTCCGCACTTTGTTGATTCCTATAATTTCGGAGCTGTGCCATATCATATAGAAAAGGAAGAGACTCGCCAGTATAAATAGCCAGGGGTCTTTTTTTGAATGAACCTGCATGTATAAAAGATCTCTGCTTTGTGCTATACTCCAGAAAACCTGATAGAGTAAAGCACATACTACTATACTTGGAAAGTACGCCCATATGGCAATGAATAAATGGGCAATGAAAAGACGTATCTTGTTCATAGATAAGGTTTGCAATTATCAGAAGCGTAAAAATAAAAAATCGTTTACCGGATTATGGTGAGGGTAGGATATGATTTTTTCTTAGATTTTGGGTAAGAGTTTGTAACACTTGATGTTGGCCGGCTGTTTTAGCTGATCAATGATTTAATAGATGCGTAAATGGTTATGGTTTTATGAATGTACAAAAAAAAGAGACTGCCTGTTTAAAAAGACAATCTCTTCAAAAATATATAATAACTATTCTTATTCCTGACTTTCAGTCATTACCTGCCACAATTTATCTTTCAGTTCCTGCAATCCAGTATTTGTCATTGAGGAGATAAATACAATTGGATAATCTCCTGGTAATTCGTTTACAATTGCTTCTTTTAGCTCTTCATCGAGCATATCTGACTTACTTACTGCAATTACAAATTGTTTGTGAAGTAGTTCGGGATTATATTGTTCGAGTTCGTTTACGAGTATCTGAAATTCTTTTTTATGATCTGCAGAGTCGGCCGGAATCAGGAATAAAAGAATTGAATTTCTTTCGATATGGCGTAAGAAACGATGTCCTAAGCCTTTACCTTCAGCCGCTCCTTCAATAATACCGGGTAAATCGGCAATACAGAAAGATTTACCTCCCCGGTATTCGACCATGCCTAACTGTGGTGTTAAGGTGGTAAAAGCGTAGTTGGCAATTTTGGGTTTGGCTGCTGTTATTACGCTTAATAAAGTTGATTTTCCGGCATTCGGAAAGCCTACAAGCCCAACATCTGCCAATACTTTCAATTCCAGCACTTTCCATCCTTCCACACCGGGTTCACCGGGTTGTGCATGTTCCGGAGCCTGATTGGTAGGTGTAGCGAAGTTTGCATTTCCTAAACCGCCACGGCCACCGCGCATCAGAATCACTTCTTGTCCGTCTTCAAGAATTTCGGCTTCTACTTCATCGGTTTCTTCATCACGTGCTATTGTTCCTAATGGAACTTCAATGATCACATCTTTACCGAAACGTCCGGTACAGTTGTTTCCACTTCCGCCCTCTCCGTTTTCGGCTAATACGTTTTTAAAGTAGCGAAGGTGAAG
This sequence comes from Gynurincola endophyticus, assembly GCF_003991195.1. GTDB lineage: Bacteria > Bacteroidota > Bacteroidia > Chitinophagales > Chitinophagaceae > Gynurincola > Gynurincola endophyticus. The sequence goes on from NZ_RCWL01000001.1 coordinate 148,172, forward strand.
TAAAGTCCAGAGATGTTTACTGCCACGTAAAATAATATGTCCGCCACGTCCACCGTCACCACCGTCAGGGCCTGCTTTAGCGTTAAATTTTGTACGCATAAAGTGTTTACTCCCTGCTCCTCCGTGACCTGAGCGGCAAAAGATTCTAATCTGATCTACAAAGTTTGATTTTTCCACGCTGCAAAGGTAGTTTATTCCTGCTTTAGTTGGAAGGTGAGGTGGTAAATTGAAAGTTGAAAGTTGAAAAATGGAAAACGGACTACGCGTTTTTATGTAATGTGCCGGTATCAATTAGTTAATAAGAAAATGAATGTTCTTAATGGTGAAAATTACAACTTCTTCAACTCACTCTCCTCTCTCCGCTCTTCCTTCTCCATTGATTTTCAGCCAGGTCTGGTAACTGGGGAGTTGTTCGGGTCTGTTAGCCGGTATTTCTGTTAAAGGCTCGCAAGGCTTGAGTGTTTGGTGTAAGGTAGCTGGTAATGAGCGATAAAGGGCTGTTCCTTTGTTTTTCCATTCCATCATTTCATCAGAGACGGATTTGATAATTTTCGCCGGATTGCCCACTATTAAGCTGCGTTTAGGAAATTTTTCGCCTGCTTTCAGAAATGACAGTGCACCTACAATGCACTCTTCCTCCAATACTACATCATCCATTACTACTGCGTTCATGCCTACCATGCATCTTTTACCGATGTGTGCACCGTGGATGATGGCACCGTGTCCGATATGTGCTTCTTCTTCCAAACGAACGGTTACGCCGGGAAACATATGAATAGTGCAGTTTTCCTGCACATTGCAGCCATCGGCGATGATGATCTGGCCCCAGTCGCCACGAATAGCGGCACCGGGTCCGATGTAAACATCTTTGCCGATAATTACATTACCCGTAACGGTTGCCTGTGGGTGTACAAAAGCTGTAGGATGTATTACTGGTATAAAATCTTCAAATGCGTAAATCATATTATGAATTTACAAGCGGTTTTCCGGTTCTGAAGCAGGTACCTTTAAAGTGTGCGGCAGCTTCTCCGGTTTGATTAAAGATTGTAACATGGTAGAGACCGGTGCTTTTACCATTGTGTAACTCTTTCGCTTCGGCGGTGATGATATCACCCACTTTCAATGGTTTATTAAATGTGATGGAAGTGTCTAGCGCAACCGAAAGATTGTTACGGTTATTGCAAGCAAAAGCAAATGCACTGTCTGCTAACGAAAATGCAATTCCACCGTGAATAATTCCGAATCCGTTTACCATTTCGGGTCTGATAGCCATTCTGATTTTAGAATAACCTTCTTCAACAGCAATTATTTCGATGCCAAGCCAACGACTGAAAGCGTCGTGCTCCATCATATGATCAACTACTTGTTTGGGTGTATGCATAATTATTTATTGACCCGTAAAATTGGGTGCTCTTTTTTCAAGAAATGCGGCAACTCCTTCCTGATGGTCTTTCGACGTAGCAGCAGTTTGTTGCAGTTTATCTTCGAGTGCCAGTTGCTCTTCTAATGAATTAGACATGCTTTGATTTAAGGCTTGTTTGGTATGAGCAAGTCCTTTAGTGGGCATCGCTGCCAGCTGATGAGCTATTTTTAAAGCCTCTTCCTCGAATTGATCAGCAGGGAGCGTTTTGTAAATCATTCCCCATTTCTCTGCATCGATGGCTGAAACTTTATCACCCAGCATCATGATGGCACTGGCTTTTTGAAATCCGATTAATCTGGGTAAAAAAAATGTTCCTCCGCTATCGGGGATTAAGCCGATTTTAGAAAAAGCTTGTATGAAACTGGCATTCTCACTGGCTATAACAATATCACAGGCGAGAGCTATATTAGCTCCGGCTCCGGCTGCCACTCCATTTACGGCTGCTACCACCGGTTTAGGAATATTTCTTATTTTATGAATAATAGGATTGTAATGTTCGCTTAAAATTTGTGCGAGGGTAGGGCCGTCATCTGCAATAATTTCTTCCAGGTCCTGCCCTGCAGAAAATCCCTTTCCGTTACCTGTAATATAGATACATCTGATAACAGCATCAGTTGCAAATTCTTCTAGTACATCCTGAAACAGTAATGCTTTTTCGCGAATGAATGCATTCAGTTTGGTAGGGCGGTTTAATCTGATAATTCCAACCGATCCGTTAATTTCTTTGATAATAGTAGATTCCATTAATTAATGACATTTAAAGTAATCAAATGTTTCCAGACAATGATTGCATTTGTAAAGTGCTTTACAGGCAGTAGAACCGAAAGATGATAGCAACGAGGTTTGGTCTGAATTGCACTGAGGACAATGAACGGTTACTTCTTTTTGAAACAACTGAATACCACAAACATGATCTGATTGTTCTACCGGAGGAGCTATGCCGTATGCTTTTAGTTTTTGGCGGGCTTGCTGAGTCATCCAGTCGGTTGTCCATGCAGGCGATAAGGTTACTTCCAGTTGATGTGGAATATTTTGTTGATTCAGCAGCGTGCCGATATCTTCAAGAATGGCGTCAACAGCCGGACAAGCCGTATAGGTAGGAGTGATCACAATTTTCCAATGATCATTTACCCAGCTAACATCTCTTACCATGCCAAGGTCTTGTATGGTTAAAACCGGTATTTCCGGATCATGAATCTGTTCCAGTAATATACTCAGTTCATCTTTTGATATAGTAGATGGGTTTACCATTCCATATTGGGATAAGTACGTTGCATATATTGCATTTCAGCTAAGATAAAGCCAATATGTTCGGTGTGCAGCCCTTGTTTACCACCTTTTTGTTGAATAAGGTTGATATGAAAGGATACAGGTATAGGGAGTTCGGCTTTTTCTAATACATCCTCAATTGCTGCAATATATTTTTCTTTCAGGCTTTCAATATCATACGCTTTCAGACTTAATTCATAATCAGCCGGGTTAAATAATTCGCTCAGGTAAGGAAGCAGATAGTGAATGGCATTGTTCATTCTGGTTTTGCTTTCTTCGGTACCATCGCCGAGTCTGATGACCCATTCACTACTCCATCGAACGTGGTAGGTAACTTCTTTGAGCGACTTTATGGCAATAGCCCGGATGGTATCATCTTCATGCTGAGTGAGCATATTTAACAGCTGGTATTGATAATGACTGAAGAAAAAGAGTTTTGCGATGGTTTGTGCCCAATCCCCATTGGGTAGTTCACAGAGAAGCAGATTGTGGAACGCTCTGTTATCTCTTAAAAAAGCCAGCTCATCTTCGTTGGTATATTGTTCAGGGCTCTGTACATCCTGATTAAGAAGATGTGCAATATATTGATAATAGGCCCTTGCCTGTCCTAGCTGATCAAGAGCCATATTAGTGAGAGCTATGTCTTGTTCCAATACGGGGCCGTGTCCGCACCACTCACTGTTTCTTTGTGAAAGAATGAGGTTAGAGTCGGCCATATAGAATAACCATTTAATTAATGGAGTCGTATTTTTTGTAGCAGGCATCTTACATGTGTTTTACTTCGTCGGGTAAATCGTAGAACGTCGGGTGACGGTAAATTTTATCTTGTGCCGGATCGTAAAAGGAGCCGGCATCTTCAGGTTGAGAGGCGTGAATATTTTTACTCTCTACCACCCAGATACTTACGCCTTCCATTCGACGGGTATAAACATCTCTGGCATTTTCAATTGCCATATTTGCATCGGCCGCGTGCAGGCTACCTACGTGTTTGTGGTCAAGCCCTTGCTTATGGCGAATAAATACTTCCCATAAAGGCCATTCATTTTCTGCAGAAAACTGCGCATTACTGGTATTTCCACCACCGTCAGGAATATCTCCGTAATAATATTTATTGATAGCAAACATTAAGCTGATTTTAGAATTTTCTTAGATTGTTTTTCTGCATATACTTTAGCAGCTTCTCTGACCCATGCGCCATCGTCCCATGCTTTTTTTCGTGCTGCTAATCTTTCTTTATTGCAAGGGCCGTTTCCTTTCACTACCGCCCAGAATTCTTCCCAATCAATTTCTCCAAAGTCATAATGTTTACGTTCTTCATTCCATTTAAGGTCAGGGTCTGGTAAAGTCATGCCCAGCAATTTAACTTGCCCGGCAATCATATCAATAAATTGTTGCCTGAGTTCGTCGTTACTTTTTCTTTTAATTTTCCACTTCATGCTTTGGTCAGAGTGAGTGGAGTCAGCATCTTTTGGCCCGAACATCATGAGAGAAGGCCACCACCATCTGTTGATCGCGTCCTGGCACATTTGCTTTTGGGTTTCTGTTCCTTTCGACAAAACCAGCAGACTTTCAAACCCCTGGCGTTGGTGAAAACTTTCTTCTTTACAGATTCTGACCATTGCCCGGGCATAAGGGCCATAAGACGTTCTGCAAAGCATTACCTGATTGAGGATAGCGGCACCGTCAACCAGCCAACCGATTGCACCCATGTCGGCCCAGGTGAGTGTTGGGTAATTAAAAATGGAAGAATACTTTGCTTTACCGCTGTGTAAATCTTCGATCATCTGGTCTCTGGAAGTTCCGAGTGTTTCAGCTGCAGAATACAGGTAAAGTCCGTGACCGGCTTCATCCTGCACTTTGGCTAACAGAATAGCTTTTCTTTTCAGGCTGGGGGCACGGGTAATCCAGTTACCTTCCGGTAACATGCCAACGATTTCGGAGTGTGCGTGCTGGCTGATCTGGCGAACCAGATTTTTGCGATAAGCGTCTGGCATCCAATCGAGTGGCTCTATCTTTACTTCCTGGTCGATTTTTGACTGGAAGAGTTGTTCATGCTGCATCATAACTAACATTTATGCAAGTTAAAGATACTAAAAATTGTGAAGAAAGCTAACAATTGTTAGTATGAGTTGGGAGGAAAACAGGATAACGGAGGTAGGAAATAAAAAATTGCAGCCTGTGTGCTTTTATGAATTAAGATAAATAAAAAAATCCCTCCGTTGAGGAGGGATTTTTTGTTGATTATTTTCTTTTGGCCAGAATGACGGCTCCCAACAGAAGGGATGCGACGCCTGCTCCCACCCAAACATATCCGTTTTGCTCTTTTTTAGCGTCTTTTGCACCGATTTCGACATTGCCGATTTCAAGTGAGCTACCACTGTTTTGTACAATTTGGAATCCTCTATATCCTAGATAAATGCCTGCAATTATGAGAATAAATCCGATAACTGATTTCATATAGCGATATTTTAGTGATCAAAATCTACTGAAACGCAATCACTTGTAGGGTGTGATTGACAGGAGAGGATATATCCTTGTTCGACTTCATCTTCTTCCAGTGCGTAGTTTTGATCCATTCTTACCGTACCCTTGGTTAGTTTTGCTTTGCAGGTAGAGCAAACTCCTCCTTTACAGGCGAATGGTAAATTTGCACCTTCGGCTAAGGCTGCATCTAATAAAGAAATTCCTTCCTGTGCCAAAGGAAATGAAAATTGTATGCCATCAACTTTCACTTCAACCTGACTCATTTTCTGATCACCGGATGCGCTGCTTTGCTGTTGTGTGTGAACCGGTGCTGTGGGCGCGTTAAATAATTCAAAATGAATTTGTTTGTTCGAGAGACCCTGATTCAAGAAATACTCTTTTGTGCTGAATATCAGTTCAGCAGGCCCACAAACAAAAACATGTTGAATATGATCATAGTGGATTAATTTCCCCTTGAACTGTTCCAGCTTTTCAGGTGAAATGCGGCCGGTATGCAGTTCACTGCTCATCTTTTCGCGGCTGAGCAGGTAGTGGATGGTTAATCTGTCAATATATTGATTCTTTAGATTTTCTAATTGTTCACGAAAGATAATAGAATGGCGAAAACTGTTTCCATAAATAAGGGTGAACTTTGCTTTCGGATAGTTTTGCAAAGTTGATTTGATCATGGAGAGTATAGGAGTGATTCCGCTTCCGGCAGCAATTGCCAGTAGATGCACGGGTTGATCAGGCAGTGCGGGAATCGTAAAGTGACCGGTAGGTGGTAATACTTCAATACTTTCACCGGCTTTTGCCAGGTGGTGGATATAATTGGTAAAAATTCCGTTGGGGATTTTTTTTACGGCTACCCGCCATTCATTGTCATTTACTCCGCTGCATATAGAATAGTTTCTTCTGTGTTCTATACCATTCTGAAATATCCTGAATATCAGGTTTTGCCCGGGTTGAAACTTAAAAACCGATTGTAAATTTTTAGGTACTTCCAATACCATAGAAACACAGTCACTGGTTTCGGGTTCAATAGCAGCAATCGTCAGCGGATAAAATTTGGTACTCAATGGTTCTAATTGTTTATTTTTTTAAACCACCAACCAGCATCAAGACCATATTTTCTTCAAGCTGATCGGCGGGGATTTTTCTTTTACTCCGGTGCCATGATTCAATGCCTGAAACTGCATGTAGTACAATCAATACTGCGGTGGGGGCATCAATTGATTTGATTTCACCATTTCTGATTCCTTCTTCAATTACTGCCGCAAATCGCTGGCGATAAGCGCGACGCTGATTCTGAAAGTTAGGAAGATAGGGCTCATTCAGGTGTTTCCACTCGCGGTCACTGACGTATACGGTTTCATACTTATTGATCATCATTCGAATGTGGAACCTCAAAATATCCTCTACTTTTTCAAGAGAATTTTTCGGCTTCAATTCAACCTGTTCTATATTAGACATGAACTCTGTAGCAACCGTAAAACAGATTTCCTGTAAGATTTCTGCTTTAGAACTGATATGGTTGTATAAACTGGCAGCTTCCACCCCCACTTTTTCTGCAAGATCCCTCATTGAAGTAGCGGTATATCCCTTTTCTCTGAACAAACTTGCCGCTTGTTCAACAATTACATCTTTGCGAGTGGAGTGTTTACTGCTTTTAATTTTTGCCATATGCGTATCAAATATAATAAAAATACTAACAACTGTTAGGAAAATAATTGCGATCAGGGGGATAATTTACTAAAATTTTGACTAACAAAAAGAAATAATAGATAAACCCTAAGATTTTGTTTGTAGGTTTGCACGCGTAAAATCAATTTCTTAGTAATCACATAGAATATGTCATTAATTGTAGTGGGTACAATGGCTTTTGATGCTATTGAAACACCTTTTGGTAAGACTGATAAAATCGTTGGAGGATCAGCAACTTATGTAGCCTATTCTGCTTCAAACTTTGTAAAAGAAGTAAAACAGGTTTCAATTGTAGGCTTCGATTTTCCACAGGAAGAGCTCAATGATTTAAAAGAAAGAGGGGTAGATCTTGCAGGTGTTGAAGTAGTGAAGGATAAGAAGTCATTTTTCTGGAGTGGCCGCTACCATCTTGATATGAATACCCGCGATACGCTGGTGACAGATCTGAATGTATTAGCTGACTTTAACCCTGTTCTGCCTGATGAATACAAGAATGCAGAATTCTTAATGTTAGGTAACCTGGATCCTGAAATTCAGTTGTCTGTAATTAATCAGATGGCAAAACGCCCTAAGCTGGTGGTAATGGATACGATGAACTTCTGGATGGATATTAAAATGCCGGCTTTAGAGGAAGTACTGAAGAAAGTGGATGTTTTATTAGTAAATGATAGTGAAGCCCGTCAGCTGAGCGGACAATATTCTTTAGTAAAAGCCGCTAAAACAATTTTATCAATGGGGCCAAAATACCTTGTTGTTAAAAAAGGTGAACACGGTGCATTATTGTTTCATGAAGACAAGGTATTCTTTGCTCCTGCTTTACCCCTCGAAGAAGTATTTGACCCAACCGGTGCCGGAGATACTTTTGCAGGTGGATTTATAGGGCATTTAGCAAAAACGAAAGATGTTTCTTTCGGAAATATGAAAACAGCGATTATCGTTGGTTCTGCTCTGGCTTCTTTCTGTGTAGAAAAATTCGGCGCAACCCGTTTGAAAGAAATTACCGAGGATGATTTAAGAAACAGAATTGATATGTTTATTCAGTTAGTAAATTTTGATATCAGATTGAAGTAATTCTAATGATGTTTATATATAACGCTGTGCAGGTTTTACTTGCACAGCGTTTTTATTTAGAGTATAAGTGAAGATGTTTGGACGATTAAGATTATTAAAAGAATTCAAAAGATGCTGCAGCTGCGCTTTGATTCATTCTATCTTATGATCACCATGTAAACATGAAGAGAATGAAGATAAAAAGCGAATGAAGTGTTGCCGATTAGCAGTTTCCCTTACTACCTTCATTCTCTTCATGTTTCCCATTAAGATCTGAAAATATTAACCATTAACGAATTAATAAGACCTTTCCGTATTCATTCGCATAATTCCCATCAATCATATTTACTGTTACTATTGATAACGTATTCCCTTCTTTCATAAACTAAACTTACTGTTCAGATGGTGCAAAGTACCTAACAATATATATACTCCGCTTCTGACTATACCGGTTTCTTTGATTATTATTATTCCTTTTCTGTTTAATGTGTAATGATGTAGTAGTTTGTGCTGGTTTCGTCCCCATCTGTCGTACAGGTATAAGTCCAGTATGTAGTTAGTTTCCGGTAATTCATAGTCTAGCACAATAAAATCATTTACCCCATCATTATCCGGTGTTATTATGTGAGATCGTAACTTGAAATAGTTAGTGTTTTCGCTTATGAACATGCTCAGATACTGACTATTCTGTTGAGTAGGTGTCGCATAACCTGCATTTGCTGTAGCACTGGTTCAGTTATGGGGCGATTGTGTTGCTTCATTCAGGCTGATCCGTTCCAATGCTATACCTTTTGTTGTAGTATGTAAACGAAAATGCCATTTCGAATCATAGATGATCTTGTCAATCACTGAACCGTCTTTGTATAATAATTGCCAATGTGCCGACTGATTGTTTAGTGCCGGCAAATTCTTAATTGCCAGTAATTGGCGTGGGTTCGGCTGATGTTTTGATTGCAGTTTTATTTCATTGCCGGTTAGAACCCAATAAGTATCAGGATAAATAGCTATATCTGTATGACTGATAGGTTGTAAATAAGAAAAACTGTTTTGATTATTTAAAAGGCCGATAAACAAATCTTTCGCATTAACCGGATAACTACCATTGTTAGTGATTTCAATATATTCTATACCGTTCTGATCCGGATCTAACATGAATTCAGTAAACAATAGCTGTTGTTTCTGTGGTGGCTGAGGATACTGGATAATATAAACGCTATTGTCTTCAATAAGATTTCCTTTACAATCTTTTCAGTTGCTGAGTATCAGTTTGTATTGTTCCTGTAAGCTGAGATATTCTGTAATTTGTATGATCATTTGTTTTTCGTTAATAAAGTTGATATGGCTGATACTAAATGAATAGTTGGCAATGGTTGATAAAATGGCCAGCGTTCCCGTAACTTCCGGAAGCATGGGTTTGTCGAAATACAAAGTGACATGCTGAGCATCGGTTATAAAAGCGTTTTTTATAGTAGGCATACCTGTATCTGTTATAAAACGGCTAACGCTATTCTGTTTACCGGGTGTTCCGCCCGAATCGTCTACAGACGATTCATAGTTGACTTCTCCCATACAAGGAGCAGAGAGGTCAATCATTTCAATCGTAAAGCCACCTTGTTCTTTAAAAGAATCTTTATATCATTGAAGTGTATAGTGTATTTCATGAATGGTTTTTCCAGCAGGATCAATCAATAAGATTTTATCTTCATCATTGTTTAAATTGGGAAAGCCCGTAATTCCTATGGTAGGTCCGTAAACAGAAAAACTGCTTACATTATTTGTGCCGCAGAGAATTACATATTCATTTGGTGGCAAGCGATAGTTTGTTCTGATCAATGCAGCTGTTGCCGCATCTGCCAGTTGCCAGTTTAACAATGAAATGGTATCATTGGTGTTATTATAAACCTCAACAAATTCTGCGTTAGGTAACGATACTACCGGCGTTGGATCGGCCATAAACTCTGTAATAAGTAAGTCATATAGCCGGTATTGACTAAACAGTGGCTTGTAAGAAAGCAAAACAAATGATATCAGCAAGATTCGCATAGTGTCGTTTATTTATATATACGTAACCTGATAACAACTGGTTTGGCAGAAAAGAATAAAATTTGCAGAATGAGCGGGCTGTTTTAAACGTTGATCTGTAATGATAAGGTTATCAGTGATTTAAGAGGGCATGACTTTGGTAATATTATTACTAAAAGAAAAGCTATGTTACTAAGAGTATTAAACATGATATTGGTGATCCTGGCCATCTTTTTAGCCGTTAGGTTTGGTACTGATATGATCACCCTTAATGAAGAAATGGTAAGCGTTTACAGACACGTTAACTTTTCTGACGGAGCGATTAAGTTTACCGGTATTGTTCTTATTGCGAGTGCATTATTGCTATTGCTTAGAAAAACTTTCGTAGCCGGAAATATACTTCTAATATTACAGGCGCTGATGTTGTTCGTTTTAAATGCAGTACAAGGTGACGGTAAAGGAGCAGTAATGGCGTTACCGTTTATTATTTTACATATTATCATTCTATTATTGAGATATCCTTTTGTGAATGTACTGATCAAAGAACATCGTCATCCGAATGAACCGGAGCCTAAACGATAAAAGGTACTGACTGAAATCATACTTTATGATTCAATTAAATATTTCTTTTGTAAAGCAGTAATCATCTGCCTGTAAATAAAAGAAAGTTAACTATGGAACTTCAGGATGCGATCAATCTGATTGATTTTTCAGATAAAATGAAATTTTCAAAAGCAATGCAGTGGGCAGATCTAGGCTGTGGAAGCGGCCTTTTTACCACTGCATTGTCTTATCTGTTACCGGTTAAAAGTCATGTAAAAGGTGTTGATAAGGAACTACAACGTTTTTTTGACGAGCCCAGGCCGGGTGTTTCACTTGATTTTCTCAAGGCTGATTTTCAAAAAGACAGACTGTTGTTACCGCCATTAGATGGATTGCTGATGGCAAATTCACTACATTATGTAAAGGATAAGCAAGTGTTATTGCAAAAACTCAGGCAACATCTAAAACCACAACATCACTGGTTGATTGTAGAATACGATACCCAGGTTCCGAATCCCTGGGTGCCATATCCGATTCAGTTCAATGCTTTAAAGGAATTGTTTTTAGAAATGAATTACAGTGAAATTCATTATCTGCGGCATATTTCTTCGAGATACGGGCATGGGAATATATATGCCTGTATTATTAGTTCTTCCAATCTCTAGTTGATTTATGCATCATGACCTGTTGTTCGTACTGGTTCTTTTGTTCGGAATTTTTGTGCTGGTAATGCTGGCGCAACAAATCCGTATTGCGTACCCTATTTTCCTGGTAATAGCCGGTCTTGCAATCAGCTTTGTACCTGCAATGCCTAAAGTGCATTTAGATCCTGACCTGATTTTCTTAATCTTTCTTCCGCCATTGTTATATGAAGCCGCTTGGTATACATCGTGGAATGATTTCTGGAAGTGGCGGCGGCCTATCAGCTTATTGGCATTCGGCCTGGTTTTCTTCACCTCATTTGTAGTTGCTTTCTCTACTTCTCATCTAATACCCGGATTTACATTAGGACTTGGTTTTTTGTTGGGTGGCATTGTGTCTCCACCTGATGCCATTGCCGCAACAACAGTATTAAAGAAACTAAAAGTTCCCAAAAGGCTATTAACAATATTGGAAGGAGAAAGTCTGGTAAATGACGCTTCTTCACTGATCGTATTTCGGTTTGCTTTGGCCGCAGTACTCACCGGTACTTTTGAAATGCATGACGCAATCGGTGATTTTTTCTGGGTCACGTTAATGGGAATTATGGTAGGGATTATTGGTGCATTTGTTTTTTATCTCATACATCGCTATCTGCCTACCACTCCACAGATAGATGCTGCCGTTACGGTAATGTCTCCTTATGCTTTATTTATGACTGCTGAAGTGTTTGAAATATCTGGTGTTATGGCAGTGGTAACCGGAGGATTGATCATGTCTTATCATTCTCATAAAGCCTTCCGGTCAGGTACCAGTAGAATTAATATGCAAGGGGTGTGGTCTACACTTATTTTTGTATTAAATGCATTGGTGTTTATCCTGATCGGTTTGGAATTGCCCGATATCGTACAGGGGTTGGGTGAAAGTTCAATTATAGAAGGGGTCAAATACGGTTTGATTATTAGTGCGATTGTTATAGCCGTTCGTTTTTTATGGGTGTACCCTATTACACATATTCCAAGATTCTTCAGTGCTACTATCAGAAAAGAACCCAGCTCCGGCTGGAAAGGACCGTTGATTATCGGTTGGGCTGGTATGCGTGGAGTGGTGTCTTTGGCTACTGCTTTATCGGTTCCTTTATTTCTGAATGACGGAACGCCTTTCCCTCATCGCAATCTTATTTTGCTGATTACATTTGTAGTTATCTTTATCACACTCGTAGTGCAAGGTCTGAGCTTACCATTGGTGATTAAGTTAGTTAAGTTAGAGGAGATCGATCCGATAGAACCGTCGGATATCCAGCAAACAAAGATCCAGTTATCATTAAATCAACTGGCTATTCAGTATATCGATGAAAAATGCACAACATTAAAAGAAGAAAATGAACTGGTAGATATCTATCACAAGCACCTGCACGAGTCAAAAGCTACGGAGCATAAACGTTTGACGGCGTTGCTTGAAGATCAGTATCATCCTGAAGAAATACAAGCCTACCACAGGTTGTTATTAGAAATATGTAAACAACAACGCGAACTCTTATTCTCCATGAGAAGGAATAAAAAATTTAGTGATAGTGAAATCAGAAAAGCTGAAGAACAGGTAGATCTGAATGAATTGAAGATTACAGGACTGATACATTAATGATATAGGTATTTAAACGTTCATAACCAGTAACATATGCATCACAATTGCAGTAATTGGAAAATCCGGAAAAAAATTGTATCTTATTAGAAGAGCCTTCAAAGAAAGCATTAACTAACGAACGTATGTTAATGATATTTCGAAAAGAGGAATATCTGCATGAAAAATTTTTTTGAAGTACAATTGTATATTATATTTGATGCATGATTCAGCACACTACTATTATTAAGAAACATATGATTAAGCGTTCCGGTCAGGAAGGTTAGTCTGTATGTGTATATAATAATATATAAGATATTAGAGAGCCTTCCCAAGATCGGGAAGGTTTTTTTGTGCCATCATAACATTTAAAACCTTAAAAAAGTAAATCAATTAATCGATGAAAGTTGCTGTAGTGGGAGCTACCGGTTTGGTGGGTTCCAAAATTTTACAAGTATTGGCAGAGAGAAACTTTCCAGTTTCTGAATTAATTCCTGTGGCTTCACCTCAATCTGTAGGTAAAGAAATCACCTTTAAAGGTAAGGGTTATAAGGTGGTGAGCATGGAAGACGCAATTGCAGCAAAACCGGTAGTAGCCTTATTTTCAGCTGGGGGAAGCACATCTGCTGAATGGGCTCCTAAATTTGCCGAAGCAGGCATCACAGTAGTAGACAATTCATCGGCATGGCGAATGGATCCTTCTAAAAAATTGATTGTTCCGGAAATCAACGCTGATGTATTGACGAAGGAAGATAAAATTATTGCTAATCCTAACTGTTCAACTATACAAATGGTGGTAGCATTAAACCCTTTACATCAGCAATATAAAATTAAACGTATTGTTGTTTCTACTTACCAAAGCGTAACCGGTACGGGTAAAAAAGCGGTAGACCAGTTAATGGGTGAGCGCGCAAAGGCGGCAGGTGTTGAAGCTGCCTACCCGATGGCATATGCTTATCCTATCGATTTGAATGTAATTCCTCAGATCGATGTGTTCACTGAAAATGGATATACAAAAGAGGAAATGAAGATGGTCAACGAAACAAAAAAGATTATGAGAGACGATACCATCCGTGTTACCTCAACAACCGTACGTATTCCGGTAATGGGCGGGCATAGCGAAAGTGTAAATGTTGAATTTGAAAAAACATTTGAACTGGCAACGGTAAAACAGTTATTAAAAGCTGCTCCGGGTGTGGTACTGGTTGATGAACCGGCTACAGCTTCTTATCCAATGCCTAAAGATGCACATGAAAGAGATGAAGTGTTTGTAGGCCGTTTACGTTTAGATGATACACAGCCAAATACGCTCAATATGTGGGTGGTAAGTGATAACCTGAGAAAAGGTGCAGCTACCAATGCCGTACAGATCGCAGAATATCTTGCAGCAAATAATTTGTTCTAGTTAACATTATACAAGGGTTGTTCGTTTCGCGGGCAGCCCTTGTTCATGATAAGTATAAAGAAGAGTGAAAGCTTTCAGATAAATAAGTAAAAACAAATACTTCAGGTAGGTACAAAAAAAAGTGGCGCGAGAGTTGCTATCTTTCACACCACAATTGTTTAAAAAAATGTAGACTTATTTAACTCTACCCCAGTTCTCTCCGCTCTTGATCCGATACATTGTCATTTCTGACACTCCGTACTTTTCTGCTAGTTTCTTAATAGTAATCTTTCTGTTCTTGTCAGTTAAAATCTTCTTGATTGATTTTACCTGAGTAGCGTTTAATTTAAGACCTACGGTTCTGTTTGCCTGAACTTTTTTGTAAGCGATCTTAGCAGGAGATGATTGCTGATGTTCGATCATTTCATCTAAGCTTGCCCATTTTAAGTTCTTAACGTGATTGTCTAACTTGTTGTGGTTTAAGTGGATCACGTACTTGTTTTTGGGAGATGTTTTCTTCAAAAACAATCTGGCAATTTCACGGTGAATATACAGGGTTCCGTTATTACCGGGACGGTGTAGGTTTAGTGTTCTGTAACCCGTCGTTAGTGAACCTTGTAACAATTTTCCATCTTCGTGGATGTCTTCTGTGTAGCTTGCTATCCTTCCGTGAGAGGATAGGGCGTACTTTTTGCGTAGGTGCTTCCAGCCGGGAAACTGTAGGGGTTTCCACACCTCATTTTGGAGTTTTTTTATCATCGCCTTTCCTTTTAGCTAAGTTACAAAAAAACATATGCGAAAAATCAAAAACATGTTAATAGTTAGATTAAATTATCGGTTAATCATGCTTAGAAACTCGTCCTCTGATATTATTTTAACTGTACTTAACTTTTTTGCCTTCTCTAATTTTGAACCTGCATCTTCACCTGCTACTAAAAAGTTTAGCTTAGAGCTAACGCCACTTAACAGCTTGCCACCATGCTGTTCTACTAACGCCTCTGCATCACTTCTCTTTAGCTTGCTTAACGTACCGGTGAATAAAAATGTAACACCGGTGAGGTTACCGTCTACCTGTACAGTAGACTTCTGTTGAATATCTACACCTACATGTTGTAGTTGATCAATGAGTTGAAGATTGATTGGGTTTTGAAAGAATTCAAAAACACTGTTGGCTACTTTCGGACCAACGTCTTCTAATGATTGTAAACGTTCAACAGTCCAGTCTTTAAGATCATATAAATTACTTACAGCGTTGGCTAATGTTTTTGCAGTGGTTTCTCCTACATAACGAATACCCAGTGCAAATATTAACCTGTTTAAAGACTGTGTTTTAGATTGTTCAATAGCAGTTTTTAAGTTCTGCACACTCTTGGCACCAAACCCTTCGAGTTGTCCGATTTGTTCAAAAGGCAATGTATAAATGCCCGGAATATCTGTTAAGAACTTTAGTTCATAAAACTTACGGATGATAGAGTCGCCGAGTCCTCGTATATCCATGGCGTCTTTACTGGTAAAGTGAATCATTCTTTCAACTATCTGAGCTGAACAATGATAATTAACGCATCTCCACACTGCTTCGTCTAACGGTTTAACTAACGGGCTGTTACAAACCGGACAGTTCGTGGGAAATATGATTGGTTGACAATTTTCATTTCTAAGTTCGGGAAGTGACTTAACTATATAAGGTATAACGTCACCTGCTCTTTCCACTAAAACCGTATCGCCGATCATTAAGTCTTTTTCCCTGATCACATCTTCATTAAATAAACTGATAGAACCAACGGTAACGCCACCTATTCCAACCGGATCAATTTTCGCAACCGGTGTAATAGATCCGGTTCTGCCAACCTGAAATTCAACATTTTTTAAAATAGAGGTAGCCTGACGAGCTTTGAACTTATACGCCATTGCCCATCTTGGGTGATGCGTTGTCATACCTAATGCGTCCTGATGTTCTAACGGATCAACTTTAATCACCATTCCGTCGATCTCATAAGGCAGGTCGTCGCGTTTACTTTCATAGGCGAAGCAGTAATCAATCACTTCTTCAATAGTATGGCAAACTTTCATCTCATTCTTAGGACTCTTAAAGCCCAGGTTCCAAAGAAGATTTAAACTATTGCTATGTGACGACAGATCTTCTACCGGTGCGTTAGTAACCGGGTTAAAAAAACTCACATGATAAAGAAAGGCTTCCAGGTTTCTTTTCTTAACTTCTTTCGGATCTTTCATGCGCAGGCTTCCGGCAGCAGCATTTCTCGGGTTGGCTAACGGTGGTAAGTTTTGCGCTTCAAGTTGTTTATTGAAATCGTAAAAGTTCTTTTTATTCAACAGCACCTCTCCCCTGATTTCAATCTGTTGAATGTTGTGCTTAGCAAAAGCGGCAGAAAGAGGAATCGATTTTATCTGTTTGATATTGTTGGTGATATCATCACCCATCACTCCGTCGCCTCTGGTAGCTCCCCGAACCAGATAATCATTTTCATAGATGAGGGATATGCTGGCTCCGTCAAATTTTGG
Organism: Gynurincola endophyticus; assembly: GCF_003991195.1. Lineage (GTDB taxonomy): Bacteria > Bacteroidota > Bacteroidia > Chitinophagales > Chitinophagaceae > Gynurincola > Gynurincola endophyticus. The sequence goes on from NZ_RCWL01000001.1 coordinate 164,809, forward strand.
CTCAATGCAATATTGAATTCGGTTAAGTTTCAGCGTTTCCTTATTTTTACGGTCCCAATCTAACAGGTCATCTGCATCATAACTGTTCTCAAGTGATAACATGGGAACGAGATGGTGTACGTTTGCAAAATTTTTGTTCAGATCAACCCCCACTCTTTGCGTAGGAGAATCAGGAGTTATAAGAATAGGATTCGCTGCTTCTAATTTTTTTAATGTATTAAACAGCAGGTCATATTCAGTATCTCCTAACAAAGGTTCATTTAATATATAATAACGATGTTCGTGGAATCTGATAACGTTGCGTAGGTCTTCAATCTGGTCAATTTGAACAGTATTGTTGCCGGATTGCGCCACCAGATTTTGGGTAAGCGCATTGATTTCATTTAAAGATAGCATGCAGTAATGTTAAGCTTCAGAACCAAAAATAATAGGAAAAAGGGGAAGAACAGGTGAAAAATACAAAATCCCGTAAAAATATAAAGATCAGTCAATCAAAGAATTACTTAAAAATAGGCCCCCGGTAAAGAAACTTCATAAAAAAAAGTGAAAATTTGCTAAATAGTGTATAAATTACACATTATATTTGTGTGTATTTAATACACATTATAAAAAACGAAAGCTTGTTTTATGATGCCAAAACGAATGTTTGTGGGTCTGGTAACATGGATGTTACTAGCTATTCCTATCTTCTCTCTTGCGCAAAATAAGACCATTACCGGGGTGGTCGTTGACTCCCGCGATGAAACTCCGCTTGCAGGAGCTACAGTAATGGTAAAAGGCTCCAACCTGGGAGTGTCTACAAATGAAGAGGGTAAATTTTCTATTACAGTTCCGGAAACAGCAAAAACTATTGAAGTAACGGCGGTTAACTTTGCGACGCAAACTTTTGCGGTAGCGACGTCTTCTCAATTGGTCATCAGAATGCAACCGGCTGCTTCCGATTTAAATGAAGTAGTAGTTGTCGGTTACGGTACACAAAGAAGACGTGAAGTAACCGGTGCGATTGCTAAAGTAAGTTCTGACAAGCTGAACTCGATTGTTACACCCAGCTTTGAAGCTGCTTTACAAGGTAAAGCACCTGGTGTACAGGTAATTCAGGGTAGTGGTTTAGCCGGATCGGGCTCTGTAATCAGAATCCGCGGTATTGCTTCCATCTCTGCAGGAGGCGACCCTTTATATGTGATTGATGGTATCCCTATTATTGCTGACAACTTTTTGCGTGGTAACGGCGGTGGTATGAACCTGAACCCATTGGCAACTATTAACCCGAATGATATTGAAAGTGTAGAGATCTTAAAAGATGCTGCTGCAACGGGTATTTACGGTTCAAGAGGTTCAAACGGTGTGATTCTGGTAACTACTAAAAAAGGTAAATCAGGCAAGCCTCGTTTCAACTATAATAATAAAATTGGTTTTGTAACATATGCTAACCGTCCTGATTTTCTGAATGCGGAAGAATGGCTTCAGATTCGTCAGGAAGCATGGGAGAATGACGGTAATACCGGCCTGGCTCCTTTGCCGGGTACAATGACCTGGGATAAAGCAAGACAAACCAACACGGATTGGTGGAAAGAATTAACACATACAGGATTAGTAAATGACCATAGCCTCAGTGTTACAGCCGGTAACAAGTTTGCTAAAACTTATTTAGGTGTAGCCTATTCTCATAATGAATCTTACATTAAGAAGAACAGTTATACGCGTTTAAGCGTTCGTTCGAATACAGATTTCAATATTACTGATCGTTTTAAGGCAACATTAAACTTATCATACGCAACAGGTTTAAATAAAAGAGTACCGGCTGCATGGGCAGGAGGTTTAGGAGAAGCAATGTCTACGGCATTACCGATTTATCCTATTAAAAATGATGATGGAACCTGGTTTATCGGCGGTGCTAATCCGGTAAAAAGAATGGAAGAAACGATCTGGAGAAATACTGACAATAAGTTAATTGCCGGATTGAACCTGAGATATGAAGTAATCGATAATCTTTTCATTACGGTAAACGGTTCTTATGATTATCTGACCGGATATGATGATTATTGGGCTTCAGCGATTGAAGAAGGACGTACCGATGGTACCGGCCGTGCCGCAAGAAGCGCTTTAAGAGGTGAAAACTGGTTAACAAATGCTACTGCAAATTATCAGTGGGATCTGAACGATGACAATCGCTTCAACTTCCTGATCGGTACCGAGTGGCAGGAGAAAAAATTTCTGAACGGTTTTGGTGTTCAACGATTTATTGACGAGCCTTTCTATAAACATAAAGACTTATATAAAGAAGCACTTGATTCTGCAGTAAATGCAGGAAATAGAAGATGGACGGCTTCAGGTGCACCGGAAACTTTCGTGAGTGTGTTTGCACGTGTGAACTATATGTTGAAAGACCGTTACGCCTTCCAGGCATCTATCCGTAGAGACGGTTCTTCAAAATTCGGCCCTAATAATAAGTATGGTGTATTCCCTACTGTTAGTTTTGGATGGACGATCTCCGAAGAAAACTTTATGCAGGATATGTTGTGGGTTGATTACCTGAAATTCAGAACCAGCTATGGTTTAACGGGTAACTCTAACATTGCGAGCGGACAGTATTTCAGTGGAGTGTCGTGGGGTGCTAACTATAATGGGTTAAGAACTTTATATCTGTCAACAGCAGGTAACCCTGATTTAAAATGGGAAGAAACTACCAACTTTGACGCGGCTGTTGAATTCGGATTATTCAATAACAGATTAACCGGTGAAGTAGCATTCTATCATAAAAATACCACAGACTTATTACTGAACTCAGGCGTACAACCTTCTTCTGGTTTTACTACTCAGATGAGAAATATTGACGGATCCCGGATTGTAAATATGGGTGTTGAATTAAGTGTTAACTATAACCTGATTCAGAAAAAAGACCTCACTTTGTCGATCGGTGGTAATATTGCGAAGAACTATAACGAATTGAAATCTTTAGGAGGATTAAATCCTGATGCTGCAGGTGGCGGATCTAATGATACCCGTGTAGCAGAAGGCTATCCTATCGGTACCAACTATATCGCCAGATATTATGGAGTAGATCCTGCAGATGGTTTACCAATCTGGTACGACAATCAGGGAAAACTTACCAAAACCTTCAGCTTAGATCATCGTATGCCGGTAGGTTCTGTAATTCCTGATTATGTTGGAGCGGTTAATCATAACCTTCGTTATAAAGGATTTGAATTTACTTCTTTGTGGGCATTTACCATCGGTGGTAATTTATACGACGGTTCAGGAAAACGTCAGGCTGGTATTATTACCGACTGGAATATCAGAAGAGATTTGTTAGATCGCTGGCGCGAACCGGGTGATGAAACCAGATTTCCACGCCCTACTATGAATACCGGAACTTATGACGGATTAAGTTCTGAGTGGCAGTATAATAGTACATTATTCCTGTACGACGCATCTTACTTGCGTTTACGTGAAATCACTCTTGCATACAATCTTCCTGTAAGATCTTTAGAAAAACTCAAGTTGAAAAACCTGCGCGTTTTTGTTACAGGGATGAACTTGCTGACTTTCTCTAAATACCCTGGCGGGGATCCTGAGATTGCACGTGATTTTGAAAATGTTACCGATCGTAACATGAGCCCTAATATTACTTACTTAACGACTCCACAGCAAAAGTCGGTAGTGTTTGGTCTTAACGTAAACTTCTAATGTTTAAAACTGAGGCAAGATGAAAAAAATATTATATATATCAATAATAAGCTGGTTCACATTCAGTATAACCAGTTGTGAAAAGTTCCTCGACAGAGCACCGGAGAATCTGGAGCTGGCGGATACAACCATTAAAAGTGATTTTGAATTACAGGCTTTGTTGAATGGCTGTTATAATAACTATGCTATGAATATCGCCGGTGGTAAAATTCAATGGATTGCTGATCTGATGGCTGATCAGGCAATCGGCGTTTTGTTTACAGGAGATGATGGTGAAATTTTCGGAAGAAAAACATCCATTTTCGGCGATTACAAAAATGGTACTTACGATCAGATCTATTCAATCATTAATAATGCCAACAGAGCACTACAATCGATAGATGTAGCTACTACTACAAGAGATCATATTGAAGGTCAGGCTAAGTTTATCAGAGCATTAGCACATTATACTTTGGTAAACCTTTGGGCTCAACCATGGGGGTATACTTCTGACAATTCTCATTATGGAGTGGTGCTTATGACCGAATCTAATTTGAATCCAGGCCAAAGAAGTACTGTAGCTCAGGTGTATGCACAGATTGAAAATGATCTTTTATCAGCGATTCAATTACTGAATGCAACTACTGAAATGGGATTTGCCAATAAAGATGCAGCCCGTGCATTACTGGCAAAAGTTTACTTTACACAACACCGTGCTCAGGATGCGTTTAATTATGCCAGTGAAGTAATTGATAATCCGGTTTACCAGTTAGATGCAGATTATGAAAGTAAATATTCTTTAGACGGATCGACTGAAATTATTTTCGGATTTAAAAACATTTCAGGTGCCTTTGAACCAGGTGGTGAGTTCAGAGGAAGATACAGATCGGATATCGGGTTTAACCCGCAGTCAAGATTCTATTTCAGCAATGTTTTGTATAACGCAATGAATTCAGGAGGCAGTGTGAGAGGTGCTGCCTGGACGAGTAATAGTTTAGTAGCAGGTTACAATGTGCTTACAAAGTTTAATGGTAACTTTTTTGATTTACCGGTTATCGGACTGGTAGAGATGAAGCTGATTCGTGCCGAAGCTGGTGCGCGTGTAGGTGGAACTGCATTGGCTACAGCAATAGAAGATATTAATGAGATCATGACACGTGCTTACGGAGGAACAGGAATGAACCTGGCACCTAACACACCGGCAGCAACTGTTATTAATGCAACAAGAAGAGAACGTCAGTATGAAATGATCGGAGAGGGCGATAGATTGTATGAGATAAAGAGAATAGGCTCTCTTACCGGAACCAGCATTGATGGCAGAGGTGCTCCATGGAATTGCCCGGGAATGATTTTGCAATTTCCGCAAGGAGAAAAAGCTGCTTACACACCATTTGTAATGAATCAGGAAGGAGGATGTAATTAATCACCTCAAAAACTATTATTATGAAAGCAAAAAAACTATTCCTATATATACTAACAATCGGATTTTTAATAACCGGTTGCAGACCTGATGCATTTAAAGAAATAGGAGATGCTGTTAAGCCGGTTGAAAGTATTACCGGTCAATGGAAATTAAGAAAAGTAACACAGTCTGATATCAACGCAGTAGAAAAAGGGTTTCCTTATAAAACTTTAGATATAACCGATGTGCTTCCTTATCAGGATGTGACCTTTTCATTAGCATTTTCTAACGGGGCTCCCGGTAGCTTTGCTACAGGAAATGCCAGTGGATTAGATTTATTTGATTTTGAGAATGGTACCTGGGGTGTTGATGATATAAATGCTCCAAGTGTTATTTATCTGATTAATAACAATGATTCAGCTACACTTACAATCGGAAGTTATCCGAATAGTGTAAATCATAATACACTTATCATCAGTGTGATTAAAAAAGATGAAGAAACAAATAAAGAATTGATTCGTTACGATTATGAATTTGTACACTAATCTCAAATCAACAACAATGAAAAAATTAATCACTATATCTTTCGCACTGATTCTGTCGGTAACGGCTTGGTCACAATGTGCGCTTACTTATAGCTTTTCTCCATCTTCTTTTACCGCTGAAGATCAGTTTACACTAACCATTGACGTTACAGGTACTCCTGTTGCAGGGCTAACCGACTTATATTTGTGGTCATGGTCAAATGCAGGAGATGCTTATTTTAATACAGCCTGGGATAATTCTCCTGAAGATGCTAAGCTAACACACGTGTCTGGTAATATTTTTACAATTACCGGATCTGGAGTTGTCTGGTATCAGAAATCTCCCGGACAGTTAACGCAGATGCAGTTTCTGGTAAAAACTAAAACAGGTAATGTACAGAGCTGTGATATTGCTCCGGTTAAATTTGATCCCATTGAATTTATTCCTTCTAAAATGAGAGTGTTCCCGGCCAAAGTAGGATATAATGATGTGGTGTCTGTTTATTTTCATCAAGACCTGGCAACTATTCTCAACGAACAAAGAATGACACCTACCAAAGCAGTTATTGTTGCTTATGATGAGAATGATAATGAATTAACGCCTGCGTCAGTTGAAATTAATCTGCGTAAAGAAAATACTACTACCTGGAGAGCATCTTTTAAACCTAACTATTCTTTCACTGGAAATACACCGGCGAAGTTCAGATATAGATTTAAAGGAACAATTGTAAACTCAAACAACGAAGTAGTAGAGGTGTTGACAGATTTTGAGGAAGTTGTGCTTACGAAATTAAAATAACATCATTCATTGCCATAAAGAAATTGTTATGAAAAAATATTATTTACTGGCCTTTTCTATCCTCTTTATGTTGGGGGCTTGTAAAAAAACAGACTTCGATACCACAGTAACCGGAGAAGCATTGGGCGCGTTTCAATTAGCTAGCCCTGCTGTAAGTTCACACCTGTTACTGAATCCTGCAACTCCTGCAGAAACCATTGAGTTCAGCTGGACAGCTGCCAAACCTGGTGTTAACGCAGCTCCTGTTTACTCAGTTGTATTCGTTGATGATAATACTACCCTCGAAAACCCTTATCTGACCGTATTGGCAGATAATGAAGGTAAAGACCCTAAAAAGACTTTTACTCACCAGAGTCTGGCCAATCTTCTTGCTGAAAAAGGAATGACGCTTGGAGGATTGAAAAATTTCAGATGGGCAGTGAAAGCATCGAACGGAACGACGGATGTTTTTACAGAATTACGTCCGATAGATATTACTACAGCGAAAGACGGAACAACCGGATTTATTTTACTATCACCGGCTTCATCTGCTGAAACTATTACACTGAACCCCGTTTCAAGTGCTGATTCATTAAAATTTAACTGGACGAAATCAGTACCTTCTGCCGGTTCTCCTGCTGTAAAATATACAGTAGTATTAACGCCAACCGAAGAAGGAAGAGATCCATTCAGATTTGAATCTAACCAAAACGGTACAGATACTTTGTTTGCCATTTCTCACGAAGACCTGGCTAATGCGCTCACTGACGCAGGTTATACCGATGCAGGGGCCGTATTACATTTTAACTGGAGTGTTGAAGCTAAAACAGGAGAATTCGTTTTAAAAGCTCAGTATGACAATGAGCTGGCTTTAAACAGAGAAGTAAATATGTTCCTCGTAGGAACACTGAACGGATGGAATATCAATGAAGGAATCAAGATGATTCTTGATAAACGAAATTTTGCGAAGGTATTCTACTCTTATATTCAGGTAGGTGCTGAACCAGCTAAGTTCAAATTCTTTGCTAAGGCGGGAGATTGGGGTTCCGGATATGGTAATACGGGAATAGCTGCGCCTAACGGCGGCGTTGAAACCGGTTATAATGTTGGAAATCCTGATATAGAAATATCAACTCCCGGTATTTATCGTGTAACAATCGATATTGAAAACAATATTTACTATATCCAACAAAAACAGGTAGGTATCGTAGGAGATGTTCCTGGTCAGGATTGGAATGTAAATAGTCCGTTATTCGGTATGTATACCGGTAATAATTCGTTCACCATTCTTGTTTCAGGAGAGGAAGGAAAAGAGTTCAAGCTGCACGAAGGTGGCGGATGGGATAGCGGCCTGCCTTATCAGCCGCGTTATTACGGAAGAGGTAATGCTGACGGTTTATTGGTAGAGCCCGGCGAAAACCTTAAATTAGTAAACACCGGAGTAAACAAAGTTGTTTTCGATGGCTCGAATGTACAGCAACTGAAATATCAGATTACTGCCTATCAAATGAAAATGCGAGGTGGCGGTGCTTTCGGAGGATGGGACTTCGGTAATGCTATTTCTATGAATTATGAAGGAAATGGCATCTGGAAAGGTTCTGTTACTGTAACTGCTGCAGAAATATTTAAATTCTGTGCAACAGACGACTGGAGTATTAACTACGGTGCTTCTTCTACAGCAAATGTAGCGCTGTTTAACAGTAACGATAATATTTCAATCGGGGCAGGTTCATGGCAAATTCAGTTTAATGAGTATACATTAGCATATTCTATAACGCCTTTATAATAATACCAGCAAGTATCATCAACAAGCCTTATCCCTATAAGGCTTGTTGTGTTTTTTTCAGTACTAAAATTTTGGCTTATGTTCAGGACATTTACCTTTTTGATCACTTTAATGAGTATTACCTTTTACTCATGGGCTCAATTAGTTAAAACGACACCCGCTTTCCCTGCTCAGGATGGAGCTCTTACTATTACAATAGATACTAAATTGGGAAACCAGGGATTGGCCAATTATTCCAATACCAGTGATGTGTATGTTCATATTGGTGTAATTACCAGTGCTGATAATAGCCCCGGTGCATGGAAATATGCTCCATATGCATGGGGCACCACCAATGCGGCGGCGAGGGCTACCCATGAGGGTAATGGCATTTATTCTTTCGCTATTCCTAACGTAAGAACTTTTTTTAATGTACCGGAAGCTGAACAGATTTTGAAAGTTGCTATTCTGTTGAGAAGCGGAAATGGAAATATTGTACAGAGAAATGCTGACGCTTCTGATATGTTTGTGCAGTTGTATAATCCTTCTGATTTTATTATCAGGTCAACCGTTCCGGGATATGAACCTTTATTCACTCCGTCGATTGTCAGCAGAAGATATGATATCGGTGAAACCTATCAGTTTGCAGTAGAAACGAATGCAGCTGCTACGTTTACTGCCTTCTTAAACAATCAACCGCTTACATTAAGTTCTTCTTCTGCCGCTACTGCATCCGTATCAGCTACTTTTACGGGAGATGGTGAACAGATACTTCGCTTTGTTGCAAAAAATAATAGTACTAACAATGAAAAGGAACTGATTTACAACTTTTTTGTAAATGGTGATCAGGTGGTTGCCCCGTTACCTGCCAATGTACAAGACGGAATTAACTACAAAGGCGATTCCGTTACTTTTGTATTGTATGCACCTGGCAAGAATACTGTTAACCTGGTAGGAGAGTTCAATGCATGGAACGATTTTTCTCATCCGTTTCATAAAACACCAGACGGAAATTATTTCTGGCTTACAATAGGCGGTTTAACAACCAATCAAAAATATGCTTACCAGTTTCTGATCGATCATAATCAAACTATTGCTGATCCGTATGCAACATTGATATTAGATCCGTGGAACGATCAGTATATTCCGGCAGCTACTTATCCGAATATGAAAGCTTATCCTGCCGGACGCTCAGGCATTGTTAGTGTACTGGAATATAAACAACCGGCTTATAACTGGCAGGTGCCGAATTTTCAACGTCCCGATAAAAGGTCATTGGTGGTGTACGAACTATTGGTTCGTGACTGGCATGAAAAACATAACTGGCAGATTCTAATGGATTCTATTCAGTATTTCAAACGACTGGGTATTAATACCATTGAGCTGATGCCGGTAAATGAGTTTGAAGGCAATATCAGTTGGGGTTATAATCCTGATTACTTCTTCGCAGCTGATAAATATTATGGTACTTCACAAAAGTTAAAAGAATTTATTGACTTGTGCCATAGTAACGGTATTGCCGTGGTGATTGATATGGTTTTAAATCACCATTTCGGATTATCCCCAATGGTACAGATGTACTGGAATTCAACTTTAAATCAACCTGCTGCAAATAGTCCATGGTTCAATCAGACCGCTACTCACCCGTTCAATGTAGGTTTTGATATGAATCATGAATCTCCGGCCACACAATACTTCTTTAAAAGAGTAGTAGAATATTGGTTGAAGGAATATAATATTGACGGATTCAGGTTTGATTTGTCAAAAGGGTTCACCCAGAGAAATACCTGTACTACCGGCAATTGTGATACGGGAGGTGAAGTGAATGACTGGAGTTTGTATGATGCTTCGAGAATTGCGATATGGAAACATTACTATGATGAGATACAGGCAATCACTCCGGGCTCATATGTTATTCTGGAGCATTTATCTGAGAATTCTGAAGAAGTGGAACTGGCCAACTATGGTATGATGCTTTGGGGTAACATGTACCATAATTTTAAAGAAGCAACCATGGGCTGGCTGGATCAGTCAAATTTTGATTGGGCAATACATAGTAAAAGAGGTTTCCAGCAACCGCATCTGGTTTCTTATATGGAGAGCCATGATGAAAACCGTATTATGTGGGAAACTGTTAATTACGGAAATGCAGCTGGTTCGTACAATACAAAAGATACAGCTACAGCTTTGAAACGTGTAGAGTTGTCAGCTGCGTTCTTTTCAATGATTCCGGGTCCGAAAATGATCTGGCAATTCGGTGAGCAGGGATATGCGCATCATATTAACAGATGTGAAGACGGCAGCATTAATAATGATTGCAGAACCGCTCCAAAACCAATGCCCTGGGCTGACTTTGCCAGATCTGCACCAAGACGGGATCTGTACAGTAAGTTTGCTCATTTCTTTGCATTGCGCCAGCATGCTTCTTATCGTGATCTGTTTGTAGAAGGTAATATCGAATCTAAATTAGACGGTGCTGTAAAGTGGATGAAAATTACGAATGATTCTTTGCAAATTGTCATTATCGGAAACTTTGCTGTTACCAACCAGTCTGGTGCTGTAACCTTTCCGGCACAGGGCACTTTTTATAGTTATATGAATAACACCACTTTCCAGTCAACCGGAGGAGCGCAAAGCTTTTCACTGGCACCGGGAGAGTACAGAATTTATACTAATAAAAATCTAAAAGAAGCCCCTACCACACCGGTGGAAGAATGGGTAACGCCTGATCAGAAAATCAGCTTAAAAGCTTATCCGAATCCAATTAGTTCTTCCGGTATATTGGAATTTGAACTACCTTTCCATACTGATATTAATATATCGGTATACAATATGAACGGACAAAGAGTGCTGGATGTTTTAAATGGCTATAGAACTGCCGGAAAGTACCGCATTCAATTAAAAGACGTTCAGGGAACCCGCACACTTGCAAATGGTTTGTATTTTGTAAGAATGCAACTGGGGAATAAAACTTATACTGAAAAAATTATGGTGCAGCAATAATCTGCAGTAATAAAATAGATATGGCAACAGCTTTACAAAAAACGATACGTGCGCTCAGAGCTGAAAACAGTGAGTTCTTCCAGATAGCGTTATCTGTAGACTGTGTAATATTAGGCTTTGAAGACAATGAGCTCAAAGTCTTACTCATTAAATCTGACCTGGAAGAGTATGAAGGACAATGGTCTCTTTTAGGTGATCTGGTGCGCGTGGATGAAGACCTGGATGAAGCTTCTTACCGTGTTCTGGTAGATCGTACCGGTCTTGAAAATGTTTATCTTGAACAAGTGTATACTTTCGGCCAGTTGAATCGCCACCCTGCCGGCAGAGTGGTTACTACAGCATATTTTTCTCTGGTAAATATCAGAGATCACGAATTGCAGTTGTCGAATAATGAATTACACTGGCATTCGGTAAAAGATATTCAAAGCCTGGCTTTCGACCACTTACAGATTTTGAATAAATGTTTAGCTCAGCTGAGAGAAAAAATTTATGAACACCCGGTGGTGTTTAACCTGCTTCCTGAAAAATTCTCACTTCGTGAGTTACAAAGTTTATTTGAATCAATCATGGGGCAAAAGGTGGATAGAAGAAATTTCCGCAAAAAGATTTTCCTTATGAAATGGCTGGAAGATGTGAATGAACTGGAACAGGATGTGCCGCACCGCCCGGGGAAACTCTATCGTTTTAAAGAAGAAGAACAACATTAAACATATTTATCACAAGGCCTGAATCAATCCGATTCGGGCCTTCTTATTTGGTTTTTTGCAAAAAAAATCGTATCTTTTAAGGATAAGCCTTTACGTTCTAAATACAGTCTATTTATGTTTCAAACCCTTTCCAGATTTGTTTTACCGTGTATTTTCTGTATCGCTGTAACAGCCCATCTTTCTGCTCAACCTTCCGATAAGCCATTGATATTACAAGGGCAAATTACCAACTCCACCGAATCAATGCTGAGAGTATTTTTTTTGAATGATTTTAGTGGTGAGTACGAAATAGATACACTGAAGCTGGATGCAGATGGAAACTTCTATCTCAAAACCTGGAAAATAAAACGCCCGCAGCGTACCAGTATTCAACAGAACCGTACGCAGATAAATGACCTTTATCTTGCTCCCGGATATGATTTAACGATTACAGCTGACTTTACCGATTTTCCGACAAGTATTAAAACCACTAAAATAACAGGTACCGGAGCTGCCGCCAATCAATATAAAATATTAATGTCTCAAACATACCTTGCACTTGCTGATAGTACAAAGTATTGGGAATTGCCTGCCGGTCAGCTGGCTGCATTCGCTGAAAAAAGAAAAATAACAGATGACTCCCTGGCAGCAACCATCTTTGATAAAAAAGCACCTGCAAACGATGCCTATTTTAAATATTTTGGAAAGATGGTAAAACAGGATAATCGTTACCGCAATCTTTATTATTTATTAATGGCGGTTACAGACGCAAAATTTAGTTATGAAGAATCGGTGGCGTTTGTAAATAAATATATAGATAAAACTTTATTTACAAATTTCTCTGACATTGCCAACCTTGAATCAAATGAGTTCAGAACGGTTATCTCTATGTATTTTAGTTACCAGAGGGCGCTGGATATAAGGAAGGATAGCAATCTCGTAAAGGAAAAAAACTACCAGGCTAATCTGGTTAGCCGGTTATTAACCGGAGAAATGAAAGAATATCGCTTACATCAGATGTCTAAAAACAATGTACCATATGTAACTTCTGTTGGAAAACTTGATGAATTGAGAGAACGTGTACAGCCATACATTGATATGATTAATAATGAAGACTTCAGGCTGGATATTAAAAAGACATTTGACGAAAAAGAAAAAGAGTTAATAGCCACTATGTCGGGCAACCCTGCTCCTGCTTTTACAGTAGTGAGTGATGATAAGAAAGAATATACGCTTACAGATTTCAAAGGAAAGGTCGTATATATAGATTTTTGGGCGAGCTGGTGTGTGCCCTGCAGGTTGGAGACTCCCCATCTTAAAGAGCTGTATAAAAAGTATAAAGAGGATAAGCGTATAGAGATTATCAGTATTGCGGTTTCTGACGGTGAAAAAGAGTGGCGGAAAGCGCTGGATGAGGATCAACCGGAATGGTTACAGCTCTATGCTACTGACGGAAAGGTGCAGGGTGCTTATGCGGCAAATACGATTCCCCGGTTTGTAATTATTGATAAAGAAGGAAAAATCGTGACAATGGACGCGCCGGCACCGAGTCAGAAGGAGGAGTTGGAAAAAATATTGAAAAATGAGCTCGGAAAATAATATTATCAGAATTCCTTAATTGCTGAATGGTTCAAACAACTGTGTTTGAACCATTTTTTGTTAAATGAAGAGCGATTTCGATCATAAAATCAGTGCTTTTGTACTTAAAAAATCAGTAAAATCGTACAAAAATTAAGAAATGTCAAAAATTTTATTGAAAATCAAGTAGTTGTAAAGGGTGCTTAAAAATAGTTGTCAAAAACTTTGTTATATCGCGAGAGAAGTAGGACCTTTGCGAACTCAAAACCATCCTCCGGGTTGGCGGAGGTTAATCAAAAAATTGAAATAAGATGAGTAAACTACATTTCACTACCAAACATGCGAATGCGGCTACCGTAAAACGCAACTGGTACGTTGTGGACGGTACCAATCAAACCGTGGGACGCATGTGTGCTAAAATTGCTGCAGTTCTTCGTGGTAAGAACAAAGCATATTATTCGCCACATGTTGATTGCGGAGATTATGTGATCGTTATCAATGCTGATAAAGTTGTTTTCACTGGAAACAAAATGGATCAGAAAGAGTATTTGACATTCTCTGGTTATCCGGGTGGTCAAAAAGGAGAAATTGCGAAAGATTTATTGAAACGTCGCCCTGAAGTAGTAATCGAAAGAGCTGTAAAAGGGATGTTACCTAAAAACCGTTTAGGTAGAAAGGTGTACAAAAAATTATTCGTGTATGCAGGTGATCAACACGAACATACAGCACAAAAACCACAACCTTTAACTTTCTAATTGTTATAATACATGGAAAAGCAAAAAAATGCTGTTGGCCGTCGTAAAGAAGCTGTTACCCGGGTATTTGTATCAAAAGGTAACGGTAAAATCACGGTTAACGACAAAGATTATAAAGAGTATTTTTCTTTAATATACTTACAGAACCAAGTTGAATTACCATTAAAAGCGGTTGAGTCTTTAGATAAATATGATGTGAAGATCAATGCTGCTGGTGGTGGTGTTAAAGGTCAGGCAGAAGCTGCTAAATTAGGTATCGGTCGTGCTTTGGTTGATATCAACCCTGAGTTCCGTCCTGCTTTAAAAGCTGCTGGCGTATTGAAACGTGATCCACGTTCTGTTGAGCGTAAGAAATTTGGTCATAAGAAAGCTCGTAAAAGCTACCAGTTCAGCAAACGTTAATTGTTGCCGGCTGTTATATGGCTATTTAAACTTTGGAACAATATTTCAAACAACATATTTTCAACTCATATAAAATGGAAAATAACACTTCATTGCAACAGCAATTATTGGATGCAGGTGTACACTTTGGTCACTTGCGTAAGAAGTGGAATCCGAAGATGTTACCTTACATTTTCGCTGAGAAAAAAGGTATTCACATCATCGATTTAAACAAAACAACTGAGGCTTTGGAAGAAGCAGCAGCTGCTTTGAAACAAATCGCTCGTTCTGGTAAAAAGATCATGTTCGTTGCTACCAAAAAGCAGGCGAAAGAAATCGTTACTGAATGTGCGCAAAAAGTAGGTATGCCTTACGCTACAGAACGTTGGTTAGGTGGTATGTTAACCAACTTCAACACTGTTCGTAAAAGCGTAAAGAAAATGCAAAGCATCGACAAATTATTGGCTGATGGCGCTGCAGATTCTTTAACTAAAAAAGAGCGTTTAACATTAGGTCGCGACCGCGATAAAATGGATAAAGTATTAGGTGGTATCGCACAATTAGGACGTGTACCCGCTGCTTTATTTATTGTTGATATCGGTCACGAGCACATCGCATTAGCTGAAGCTAAACGTTTAGGTATTACTACCTTCGGTATGGTGGATACAAACTGTGATCCTAATAAAGTTGATTTCTCTATTCCTTCAAACGACGATGCTACTAAATCTATCGCTATCGTTACTCAGTATATCACTGCTGCTATTGCAGAAGGTTTAGCTGAGCGTCAGGCTGCGAAAGAAGAAGATGTTGACGACGTTGCGGATGATGAAAAAGAAAAGAAAGCTGCGCGTTTACAAGCTGAAGCTGAAGCTGAAGGCGGAAGATCAGGAAGAGGTAAAGCTCGTGGTGGTAATAATAACAATAACAGTGGTGGTGGTCCTGCTAAACGTCGTCCTCAAGGCGGTGGTGGCGGTAACCGCAGACCAGGAGGTGGAAGATAATTCCCGAAACCTCTTTATTGTGTGTTAGGGCGAAGTGATAAAATTCATTTCGCTTATTGTTCAACTTTTCAAAACTTCAATTATGTCTGTTGCTATTACAGCTGCTGATATCAATAAATTGCGCCAGATGACTGGTGCCGGTATGATGGACTGCCGCAAAGCATTAACTGAAAATAACGGTGATTTCGAAGCCGCTATCGACTGGTTACGTAAAAAAGGTGCAAAAGTTGCCGCTTTACGTGGAGACCGCGAAGCTAAAGAAGGTGTAGTAATCGCTCAAACAACTGCCGACAATAAAGTTGGTATTGCAGTTTGTGTTTCTTGCGAAACTGACTTCGTATCTAAAAATGCTGATTTCGTTGCTTTTGCTCAATCAATTGCTGATGCTGCAATCGCTAACAATGTTAGCTCTATCGACGAATTAAATAACGTTACTGTTAACGGTGCTAAAGTTGCTGACTTAGTAAACGATAAATTAGCTTCTATCGGAGAAAAAATCGGTATTACTAAATTAGAAAGAATCGATGCAGACTACGTAGCTTCTTACATTCACGGTGCAAACCGTATCGGTGTTCTTGTTGGTTTCACTGGCAATGTTGGTGAAGGTGGTAAAGACATCGCAATGCAGGTAGCTGCTATGAATCCGGTTGCAGTTGATGAGTCTTCTGTTGATGCTACTGTTGTAGAACGTGAAAGAGCTGTAATTACCGAGCAAATTAAAGCTGACCCTAAAATGGCTGGTAAACCAGACGAAATGGTTTCTAAAATTGCTGATGGTAAATTAAATGCTTTCTTTAAAGAGTCTACTTTAGTGAACCAATCTTTCGTTAAAGACGCTTCTAAAACTGTAGCTGATTACTTAAAGTCAATCAATGCTGATGCGAAAATCGTTAGCTTCAAACGTGTTGCTTTAGGATAATCCCTGACAGTCTTAACATATAAGACCCTTTCTGCAAAAATTGCAGAAAGGGTTTTTTATTTTATTCAGAAGAAGCGTTACGCTTCTTTCTTAGAGATCATCCGATAATACAGTTTTTGAATTTTATGATAAATTCATTACAAAAATTAACGACTCTTTACTGAACATACATTCATTTCCTTCGTAACTTTGAAGTGAATGTAGATAGATCAGTGGAAGCTGAGTGAAAGTTGGTCATTTGGATGATCTTTACCCTGTGCTCATTCCGAGATTGCTGCCTACAATGAATATCTCTTAATGCATAATCATGAGTAAATCTTCTAAGAAGGAAAAGCAACCAGATGTGGTACTGATAGGTGCTGGAATAATGAGCGCTACATTGGGCGTCATGTTGAAAGAACTTCAACCCGACTTAAAAATTCTGGTACTGGAACGCTTACACACCGTAGCGCAGGAAAGTACAGACGCCTGGAATAATGCCGGCACAGGACACTCCGCATTCTGCGAATTAAATTACACTCCTGAAAAAGCTGACGGTTCGGTAGAAGTGAAGAAAGCTATTAAAATTGCTGAACAATTCGAACAGTCACGCGAATTCTGGTCTTACTTAATTGAAAAAGGTTCTATCAGAAATCCACAGGATTTTATCCGCACTGTTCCCCATATCAGCTTTGTAAAAGGTGAACAAAACGTTGACTTCCTGAAAAAACGTTTTGACGGACTGGTAGAATATCCTTTATTCCACGGAATGACTTTCTCTACCGATCCGGCTACTCTAAAAGAATGGATGCCGCTGGTAATGGAAGGAAGAGATGAGAAAGAAAAAGTGGCTGCTACCAAAATGGATATCGGAACCGATGTTAACTTCGGTGCTCTTTCACGTAAACTATTCCGCTATCTTTTTGATTTGCCCAATGTTGAACTGGGGCTCGCTCATGATGTGTTAGACTTACAACAATCTGAAGATACGTATTGGAGAATAAAAGTAAAAAACCTTACTACCGGTGAAAAATTCACCGTGAAAACAAAATTCGTTTTCATCGGTGCAGGTGGAGGGTCACTTCCGCTTCTTGAAAAATCAGGTATTCCTGAAAGTAAAGGCTATGGCGGTTTTCCGGTAAGCGGTCAATGGTTGATCTGTAATAATCCTGAGATTATTGAAAAGCATCAGGCTAAAGTATATGGAAAAGCTTCTGTAGGTGCACCTCCAATGAGTGTACCGCATCTGGATACGCGTGTGATTGATGGTAAAAAATCATTACTATTCGGTCCTTATGCCGGCTTCTCTACTAAGTTTTTGAAAAACGGTTCTTATTGGGACCTTCCGGCTTCTATCAAACTGAGTAATATCAAACCGATGGTAATGGCCGGTATCCACAATATACCTTTAACAAAATATCTGATTGAACAGGTTCGCCAAAGTGCAAATGACCGGTTAGAGGCATTAAAAGAATATTTCCCTGAAGCTCAATTAAAAGATTGGGATCTGGCAGTAGC
The DNA here is from genome assembly GCF_003991195.1 of Gynurincola endophyticus. Taxonomy (GTDB): domain Bacteria; phylum Bacteroidota; class Bacteroidia; order Chitinophagales; family Chitinophagaceae; genus Gynurincola; species Gynurincola endophyticus. The sequence goes on from NZ_RCWL01000001.1 coordinate 182,764, forward strand.
CGGCCAGCGTGTGCAGGTTATTAAACGTGATGAAGCTGCAGGTGGTGTATTAGAATTCGGTACAGAAGTGGTGAGTGCTGCCGATGGTTCTGTTGCTGCATTATTAGGGGCATCTCCGGGCGCTTCTACAGCTGTATCCATTATGCTCGACCTGCTGAAAAAATGTTTCGCTGAAAAAATGCAAACTAAAGAATGGCAAACAAAACTGAGTGAAATGATTACTTCTTACAAAGTTCCGATTGCTAACGATGTAGTGGCAACGAAAAACTCCAGAGAAAGAACTGCCCGATTACTTGAAATTTAATGGTATTGTATTTATAAAATCAGAGAGAGGAACTACTGAATTCCTCTCTCCTGGTTTGGAAGCCTTCCAAAATGTTTTCTATAAGCAACGCTGAAATGTGAAGCGTTTTTATAACCGATCATTTTAGCTATCAGAGATATTTTCTTGTCACTGTGAATAATTAATTCCCGCGCTTTTTCCATTCGCTCACTTAGTAAAAACTGATAAACGGTATCTCCGAAAACTTTCTTGAAATTTCTTTTTAAGTAACATTCATTAGTACCTACCTGCTGGGCTAAATTGATGATTGAACACGACTCTGATATATTTTGTGTCAGTATGCTTTTGGCTTTATACATTCTCTCTATCTCTTCTTCAGGCAGATCGTTTTCTTTAGGCTTTTGTAATGGAATTGGTTGTAAAATAGTCACCATTAATTCCAATACCTTAGCATTCACATATTGAGTGAGATAAGCATTGTCGAACTGGCAATGTCGTATATCCTGCAGAATACTTCTGATCGTTGCCGTTAGATTCTGATTGCCTGTGTATAATGCATTTCCTGCTTTACCCAGAATAGAATTCTGAATAAGACCCCGCATGTCATCATTTTTAGGAAGCCATGAAAGCCAATGATGAATGTCAAAATGTATCAATACGATGTCGCCGCCGGTAGAACTTAATTTTAATTCGAAATTTTTAGCAGGGTAATACAACAGATTAAAACGCCCGTCTTCAATAGCTCCTACCAATTCTTCCAATGGTGAAGCATATTGAATATTACCATGTAATGACATTATAAAGATAATTTTATGAGTCTGATGCCGGATATGAATCTTATAATGATGTTTGTTATGATAATGCTCAATTTTGAAAGCATCATTATCAATCACTCTGGCAGGTTCCAGATATTGATTTTTTTGCTTCTGATGATTTGAGTATATGTCAAAAGTCATTTATGACGTTAGAATTGATTTACACAAATATCTTTAATTATCAAAAGAACTATTTCCGAGATACGATAATTTATTTCCAGAATCCAGTATTTCATTGTAAGAATTTTGCGGTCAAATTGATAAGTATGAGGATAAAATGGCTGCTATGTTGCATTATGTTCTTGTCAGTGACAAGAATTAGTGCACAAGAATTAATTAACTATCAGGGTGTTGTATTAAGCGCTGCCACTAATGAACCATTGGCTGGTGCAACCTTGATGAAAGTAAACGGAAAAGTTACTTATACTACAAATGAGTTCGGTCAATTTAATTTTCAAGCTGAAAATAATGAATTGATAGTAGTATCCTTCGTAGGGTTTACCGAAAAGGAAATCAAGTTGAAAAAAAATCAACCTTTTTTAAGTATTACTTTATCTCCGCTTGAAAATGTATTAGAAGAAGCTGTTGTAACAGGTGCATTAGGCTTAAAGCGTTCCAGCAAAGAGTTTGGTGCTTCAGCAACAGTTCTGAATAACGAAAATATCACACAGGCAAAACCAGTTAACACTTTATCCGGCCTGGCAGGTAAAGTGGCAGGCTTGCGAATTAATACCTACGACAGTAAAGTTGATCCTGAATTTCAGATTACTTTACGTGGTGCCCGCTCTATCAGCAGAGGCTCAGGTATTGACGGAAGAGGCGCAAATGAACCGATTTATGTAATTGACGGTACACCTGTTCCGAGTATCGGCCGCTTAAATCCTAATGATATTGCTAATATCACAGTGTTAAAAGGCGCTAGTGCAGCAGCGTTATATGGTAGTGAAGGGGTAAACGGAGCGATTATGATTACCACCAAACAAGGTAAAGCAGGGAGAAGTTCAGTAGCTTTTGATCATACTACTACTTTTTCAAATGTATACTTATTGCCTCCTGCCCAAACAGAATACGGTCAGGGTGCAGATGGTACTTATTCTCCTACAATTTATGAATCATGGGGGCCGAGATTTGACGGAACTGACAAACCTTTCGGAAATCCATTGCCAAACGGCGAACAGGTTTACCTGAAATATGAAGCTCCTTCGAAAGATAACCGATTAGATCTTTTTCAAACCGGATTGAATGTTCAGAATAACATTTCTTTTTCGGGAGGTGATGTGAACAGTACCTACTATTTTTCAGCACAACATGTTCATCAGACCGGTATTATTCCGAAAGACGAAAACAATAGAATTAACTTACGGTTTAATGCATCCCGAAAAATCGGAAAATTAAATACTTCTTACAATATCAACTATATCCATAATAAGAAAAGTATTACTCCTGATGGTCCGTGGATCGGTGCTTATCGCTATCCGGCAAACTTTGATTTTGATATGATCAAAGATTGGGAAAATCCTTTGTCGCCGGGTAATCCGTTGAACTATTTCATACCAGACGGATCATGGTTGAGAAATCCATTTTTCCTGATAGATAATATCAGAAACAATACTACTCAACAAATTATTAATGGTAAAGTTGAATTCGATTATCAGATTACTCCGTGGTTAAACGCTTTGTACAGAGTCGGCTTGTACAGTACCTCTGATGAAACTTATAACTTCACCAGAAAGTTTGAAGCACCCGGTACCAGAAATGTTCCGGGTCTGGTAACAGACGGTGCCGATGCTTACCGCAGATTGAACAGTGATTTCATTCTCACTGCTAAAAAACAAATCAAAGATTTTGACTTAAGATTGACTTTAGGCCAGAACGCACGCATGGACGAAAGAAAAACAGTATCTGTTGGTGTTTCTAACTCGGGCGGTAGCGGACAGTTGTTATATCCGGGTGTTATCAACATCGATAGCAGAACCGGTAACCTGGCAGGTTCTGTAGGAAGAACCAGATACAGAAGTGCGGGTGTTTACGGTGAGGCCTCTGTAGGATACAGAGATTATCTGTTCGTGAATTTTACCGGTAGAAATGATTGGGTAAGTGTATTGAGTAAAGAAAACCGATCTTACTTTTATCCTGGTGTGAATGTGTCATGGGTGGCCAGTGATTTAATTGAAGGATTGAAAAACAGCAACACCGTTGACTACGCAAAATTATATGCTTCATGGAATAAAACCGGTAACGTAACCCTGTCTCCTTATTCTTTAAATTTAGCTTATTCTACTTCGTTAGGGTTTCCTTTCGGAAATATAGTAGGGTTCCTTCCTTCTTTAACGAATCCGAATCCGGCTATTCAACCAGAATTTGTTACTTCTTATGAAGCAGGTACGCAATGGTCTTTCTTTAACAACAGATTGAATGCTGAAATTGCTTATGTATATTCTGATTCAAAAGGTCAGATATTACCGGCAAATATTTCAACGGCTACCGGCTTCTCTGCTACTAATGTGAATGCAGGCCGTTTAACCAACCACATCATTGAAATTACTTTAGGTGCAGATGTGGTGCGTAACAAAAATATTCAGTGGAACCTTACTGCTAACTTCACACACATCAATAACAAAATGCGTGAACTGTTTGGAGAAACAGAATCGAGAAACTTATTCCGTCAGGCTTATGGTGTGATCGGAAAAGCATTCCCGCTTTTATTGGTAAGTGATTATGAAAGAGACCCTCAGGGACGTGTAGTGGTTGACGGTATAACCGGCGATCCGCGCGTAGCAGCTCAGAACAGAGAACTGGGTAGTATGGTGCCTCCTTATCAGATGGGTTTAAGCTCTATGTTGAAAATAAAAGATTTCCATATCGGTTTACACTTTGACGCACGTTTAGGTGGCTGGTTGTATTCTGAAATTGTTCCGAACATGTATTCAACCGGTACACATCCTGAAACTGCAAAGTATGGCCGTGAGGCATTTGTATGGCCTAACTCAGTCATTGAAGTAGCTCCTGGTGAGTATAAAGAAAATACTACCCTCAAAACGTCTTCCGGTGGTAAAGCTTTCTGGAGCAGACAAGGAGAAATTCAGATTAACACGGCTGCCCCGTCTGATTTCTTTAAACTGAGAGAACTGAATATCGGTTATCAGATTCCGAGAAAATGGTTAAGCAATCAACGGGTGGTGAAATCGGCCAGCATTAATCTGATTGCAACGAACCTGTTCATTATTCGTCATAAAGACAATAAAATGGGTGACCCTGAATTCCTGTATAATAATACAGACGGATATATCAGCTTCAGACAAGTGCCACCATTCCGCACAGTAGGCGTTAATTTAAATGTGAATTTCTAAAACTGAGTTATGCGTAATCTATATATATTATTTATACTATTCCTTTGTGTCGGATGTGATAAGTTTTTAGATGTAAATGACAATCCGAACAGACCCGGGAGCTCAACACTTCCATTACGTGCAAAATTTTCAGCAGCTTTGCTAAGCACCGGTATACAAGAATCTACACAGATCAATCAGATCGGTGGATTCTGGGGTGGATACTGGGGTACGCCAAATGAAGCGATCGGCCAGTTTGCAGATTTAAAACAATACAACGGATTAGCGATCCGTCACCAGAGAGATGGAATAAAAGTTTGGGAAAGTGCTTATGCGAACCTGAACTATTTCCAGCTGATTATTGATGAAGCTGTTGAAACAAACGAACTGTTTTTTTCCGGCTCTTCTAAAGTAATGCAGGGATGGTTATTCCTTCGCCTCGTAGATTTTTACAATAATATTCCGTTTTCGGATGCGTTGAAAGGAACGATAAAAATTGATCCTGCATATGAAGGAGGCCAGCATGTATATGAGCAGGCAATTCAGTTAATTACTGCCGGTATTGATGAAATTAAACGTGCACCGAATAGTACCACGATCGATCCGGGCAACCACGACGTTTTGTTCCAGGGTGATAAAACAAAATGGATTCAGTTAGCCAATACGATTAAATTAAGAGGATTAGTAAGACAATCGCAGGTAAATAATCAGACCTTTATTCAAACACAGTTAGGGATTATTCTTGATGAAGGCACCGGCTTTTTAACAGACAATGCCATCATGAATCCCGGCTTTGCTGCATCTAACGGAAATCCTTTTTATATTTCTTATTATCGCGATCAGGCAAATGCGTCTACCAATAACAGAGAAAATATCCGTCCAACCCGGTATTTACTACAACAATTCGATCAGCTGAATGACCCGCGTGTGGCTACCTTATTTGTACAGGTGAGTGGTGCTTATCAGGGTGTTTTATTAGGAAACCCAACTACGGCTCCAGAATATTCCAGATCTGCTACATCTCCTTTTAAAGGCCCTGCTGAAAATGGCGGAAACCCTGCTGGTATTTTTAAAAGCCTTCAACAGGGATTGGTTTTTATGAGTAGTGCAGAAGCTTCATTTTTACAGGCAGAAGCTATTGAAAGAGGTTGGATGAATGGAAACGCTGCCCAGAAATACGAAGAAGGCATTACCAGGTCTTTCCAATACCTGGGTGTTGCAGCAGGTGATTTGTCAACCTATCTGACGCAACCATCAGTAAATTATCAACAGGCAACTAATAAGATAGAGCAGATTATTACACAAAAATGGCTGGCTTTATATGGTAACTCAAATATTGAAGCATGGAATGACTATAGAAGACTGGGTTATCCGGTTCTTCCCAACTCATTGGAAGCTCCTACAGCCAATTCAAGACCTTTAAGATTAATGTATCCTGAAACTGAACGCATGACTAATAACACGAATGCGACACAGGCAGGAGATGACGATATCCTGAACAATGCTGTTTGGTGGGATAGGTAATTGACCTGATCTTTTGATCAGTTCCCTCATCATCCTCCCGGTTGTTCGGAGCCTTTATTCGAACAACCGGGAGGATTTTTTTTTGTGAATCTCTGATAAAACCATGTAGTGGATATAGATTGTCAATATTGGAGGTTGGTTATCATATGTTTAATAATTAGTCTGCAGTATGTTTTCCTCTTTGCCGGCAGAATTTCCCGATACCGTAAATGGTTTTCTTTTTTCGAAAGCTAATTTTGACGCTTTCTAAAATTAAACTGAATGTTGAAGCGTCAAGGAATCTGGCCTAAAGTGCGTAAACTCTTTAATGATGTACACCTTTGGCTGGGATTAACAAGCGGAATTATTGTAGTATTAGTTTGTCTTTCAGGTACACTGTATACTTTTAATACAGAAATTACCGAAATGGGGGCGAAGGAGCTCTATAAATTAGAAAGTGCCGGAGAAAAAGCATTATCTACCGCTCAATTAATGAATGTAGTTCATATGCTGGGAGAAGGTAATGTAAACAGTGTGCAGATTCCGGATGACCCTAAGCGCAGTTATCAGTTTACAGTGAGAAAAGAAGGCGACAATTCCCGTTTCGGTACCACTATTTTTGTGAATCAGTATACCGGTGATATTTTAGGTACATCTAAACAATATAATGGTGCTAAGGAATTTATGAGTACCATGTTTAGTTTGCACCGTTGGTTGTTGATTGATAAAATTGAAAAACCACTTTCAGAAAAATATACCAATCGTGAAATTGGTAGCATGATTTCGGGTTGGGCCACCATAATTTTTACACTCGGCTGTATTACCGGATTGATTATCTGGATACCGCAAAGAGTAAAATCGTGGAAACAGGGATTAAAAATTAAGTTTTCAGGTAATTGGAAACGTACCAATCACGATTTACATAATACGTTAGGATTTTACTCGCTGATACTTTTATTACTGATGGGCTTAACCGGTCCGCAATGGTCATTCACGTGGTATAAAACGGGTTTGCAGAAGGTGTTGGGTACTTATAAAGAACAACCGGTTGCACAGAACAATGGTAAAGGGGAGGGGAAACCGGAAGGCAAAAAAGAAGAGAAGAAAAAAGAAGCAACAGAAGAGATGCCGGCAGCAGAGCTACAGTTGATTTCTGTGGAAGAAGTGGCTATCGCTGCTAACCGGGCATTGCCGTACAATGGGAATATTACAGTGACTCTTCCAAAATCGTCAAAAGACCCGTATCAGGTATCAAAAACCAAAGTCGGTTTTTTTGCACCTGCTGCCGGCGATAAGGTAACGATCGGTAGTAAAAATGCGGAAGTTATTAAAGTGGAGAAATTTACTGACAAACCGGTGAATGAAAGAATTGCAGGTTCAATTAAAGCGATTCACGTAGGAAATGTTTACGGAACGTTCACCAAAATACTATACTTCTTTGCTTGTCTGGTTGCCACTTCGTTACCCATTACGGGTACGATGATCTGGCTGAATAAAATGAAGAAAAAGAAGAAACCGGCGAGTAAGAAACCGGAACCGGTCAATACAAACATTTCACTTTCTTAGAATAGATAGTTTTTATAGAGTCCCTGGCTATGCCGGGGATTTTTATTTGGCAGTATTTTACAAAAAAGTAAAGCCGCAATTATTGCGGGCAGCATTGAAAAAGTGAAATGCCCCTTCTTAAAAGATACGAAAATTTTCCATCATTTCCAAATGCCGTAATTTTGTGCATATGGAAGAAATAAAGGATGATCATCAACGGATTATAAAAGAAACCCATGAATGGGTGATGAAAGTGGTAGTAGGATGCCATTTTTGTCCTTTTGCTTTACCGGCAGTAAAAAATAATAGTATCCGGTATGTGGTGAGTGATGCGTTGGGGCCGGCAGCTGCACTGGAGCAGATGATGGAAGAAGTACATTTTTTAGATGCAAATGAAGAAACGGAAACGACACTGATTATATTTCCGAAAGCATTTCAAACTTTCCCCTCTTATCTTAATCTGATAGAAGTAGCAGAAGAACTATTGGCAGACAGGGAATACGACGGTGTTTATCAGATTGCGAGTTTTCATCCTAATTACAAATTTGCAGACAGTACGAGCGATGACCCGTCAAATTATACTAACAGATCACTGTATCCGATGATTCATTTATTGCGTGAAGAAAGTCTCGAAAAAGCATTGGAAACATTCCCTGATCCGGAAGGAATACCCATTAGAAATATTGCATTTGCAAGAGAAAAGGGATTGCAATATATGCAGCAATTAAGGGAAATGTGTAAAATTCAGATAGATTGATTAATGTTTGGTGTTGACACCGGGCATATAAAAAAATACCCCCACCGGAGTATTTCGGTGGGGGTTATGCTGAGACATAAACTTATTTGAGAAGGGTTTGTTTCACACAAACCTGTCAGCTATTTCACTTTCACTACAACCGTTTCTTCGATCACGCTTTTACTATTTTGAATAGCAAAAACTTCTTCGTTTTTATTCTTTCTGTTTTTAACTTCAATCGTCAACTCTACTAAGTTTAACTCTTCTGCATTTAAGGCAAACTTTTTAGAACCGTTAGCAATTTTCACTTTTTCAGAATAGAATAATACACCGTTTTGATCTCTGAATCCGATCGTGTATAATTCTTCTTTTTTACCGTTGAATACAACTTCAACTACAGGATTGTTGTTGAGTTGGCCAATGTACTTTAATTCAACAGTTGAAGATTTAGCTTTTTCGTCGTTCGCTTTTACTTCACTTGTTAAAACTAAAGCAGCTAATAAAAAGATGAAGTTCACTGACGCAACATTGTTCAATAATTTTTTCATGGTTGTAAATTTTTTGAATGATTAAAATGCTATGGTGCAATCGGTGAGTGAATGTGACAAACAGCTGTAATGCTTATTTCGATAATGCAAACATACTTTGACATTTTAGGTGCCACAAACCAACTATTTACTTGTTTTAGGATCACAAATGTCTTTTTATTTTTGTGAAACCCTTATTGGTATTGTGTTTGACGCAAAATAAAATATGATCTCCAACCAAAAAATAACGTAAAAAAAATTTTTTTGGCATAAAACGAGCATAAGATTTGCAGATCTTTGTACTGAAATTTATCATAATCATTGAAAGCAATATGAAAGTATATATTACCCGAAAAATACCTGATACCGGCATTGAGTTTTTGAAATCGAAAGGAATCGAAACTATTGTATGGCCTACCAGAAATCCGATGTCACCGGAAGAACTGAATACCGCAGCAGCTTCAGTTGATGCGATGATTATTATGTCGGGCGATAAAATTGATGCTAAATTTTTGCAGAATAACAGTCATCTGAAAGCGATTTCTAATTATGCAGTAGGTTTTGATAATATAGATATTGCTGCTGCAACAAAATTCGGTATTCCTATTGGAAATACTCCTGATGTATTAAGTGAAGCCACAGCAGATATTGCTTTTTTGTTAATGTTAAATGTGTCAAGGAAAGCTTTTTATCATCATAAAAGAATTTTGAATCGCGATTGGGATACTTTTCAGCCTACTTTAAATCTGGGTATCAGCTTACGCGATAAAACATTAGGCGTATTCGGTTTGGGTAGAATCGGGCTCGAAATGGCAAGAAGATGTAAGTATGCTTATAATATGAATATTATTTATCATAATAGAAGCCGCAATGAGGAAATTGAAAAAGAGCTGGATGCGAAGTATGTAGATTTTGATACTTTATTGAAAGAAAGTGATGTGATTAGTTTGCATGCAGCTTTAACAGAAGAAACTAAAGGCAGGTTTAATGCAACTGCTTTTTCGAAGATGAAGAAGAACGCCATCTTTGTAAATACTGCGCGTGGAGGAATGCACGATGAAAAAGCTTTACTGGCGGCATTAGAGAATGGGGAGATCTGGGGTGCCGGTTTGGATGTCACCAATCCTGAACCGATGCAGGCCGATCACCCTTTGCTAAATATGCCGAATGTATGTATTTTACCACACATCGGCTCTGCTACTCAGGAAGCACGCAGTGCAATGTCTTTAAGAGCAGCAGAGAATGTATTCGCGGGTTTAGAGGGAAAGATTTTACCTTTTATTGTAAATAAAGAAGTTTATGGTTGTTAGCTTTTACTAAGCCGGCGGGCCATCACTGTAGTACCTAGTCCTAATACGGCAATTACTGCGAATGAAATACGCAGGTTAGTTAATTCTGAAATCATACCGATTAACGGCGGGCCGATCAGAAAACCTAAAAATCCGATAGAGGATACGCTGGCCAGTGCTACACTTGGTAACATTGTTTTAGATTTTCCGGCCATTGAGTAGGCCATCGGTACAACGGCAGAAGTTCCGAATCCTACCAGTAAAAATCCCAGAGTTGACATATAAATAGTAGGGAATAATACAGCTAACAGCATTCCTGTTAAAATAACGACGCCGCTGATTTGAATGATATTGCTTACACCAAAGCGCGATACCAGATAATCGGCGGCAAATCTGCCTCCGGCCATCGTACACATGAAAGCAATAAATCCTAAACGGGTATATTCAGTAGGCGCATTCACGATCTTCTCAAAGTAGATACTACTCCAGTCGAACATCGTTCCTTCACAAACCATGCTGGCAAAAGCGATAATTCCGAGCTGAACAATATATTTATCGGGTTTTACAAATATTCTTCTTTTTGGTGCCGGCTGTTGCTGATTTGAATGATGTGCATCGCGCGGCAACATATACTGACGGGCTACCAGCATAATTCCACCGGTAATCACATACATGATTATAAAATGATGAAACGGCGGGATGTGGTTGGCCACTAAAATTTGCCCGATTAAACCACCGGTAAACCCGGCGAGGCTCCATAAGCCGTGAAACGAAGCCATGATACTGCGACGGTAGATCCTTTCTACTCCTACTCCTTGTGTATTGATAGAAATATTACAAAGGTTGGCGGCTATTCCGAAAAGAAATAATCCGCCGATCAATTGCCAGGTTGATTGTACCAGGCCTAACAGCACCAGTACAGCCGGATAAAATAAAACGGCAATGGATAAAACACGTTTACTGCCGAAGCGCCCTACCAGATATCCTGAAATATTCATGGCGGTTAACTGGCCGATCGGAAGTGCAAATAAAATTCCTCCCAACGCTCCATCACTCAGCTGAAGCGTGTTTTTGATATCGGGTATCCTGCTGGTCCACGACGAAAACACCAATCCCTGGATAAAAAAGAACATTCCGACACCGATGCGGTAGTACTGTTGAACGGGTAGACGTAAAGCCTTGCTCATGGAAAAATATTTAAAAAGGAGGCGGGCAATCGAGAGAAGTACAAAATTAGCAGTAAAACTTGTTCGAAAGCAATCAAACACTAGCTGCAAGATAAAATTAACAAAATAAACATTTCCGTAAAAGAACTTAAAATCAATGAAAAAGGGCTTATAAAGAGGCTAAAATGCAGATATTGAAAAGGTTTATGATAATTTAGTTCAAAACATGACTTTTTGCTAGTAATTTTGTGGATTGAAGTTGCGAGATAGGAAAAAATAAGAGATTGGAAATGAAAAGATCGGCGAAGGCTCAACCTTCGGGACGATGACTTGTTATAATAATAAAAGTCGCTAAAAATGATTACAATATCAGAAAATGCAAAAGAGTACATTCGCCAGATGATGGCGAATGACGGTGTTAACGAAGGCCATCTGGTACGCGTTGGCGTAAAAGGTGGTGGTTGCTCAGGTTTGCAATATGAAATGAACTTTGATACTACTATAGGTGAAAATGACCAAGTGTTTGAGGATAAGGGAGTTAAGTTGGTTGTTGAAATGAAAAGCCTATTGTACTTATACGGTACGGAACTGGATTATACAGGCGGTTTAAATGGTAAAGGACTTTATTTTAATAATCCGAATGCCTCTAGAACCTGTGCTTGTGGGGAAAGTTTTGCACTGTAACTAATTAGGGAGAAATTAGATATAAGATAGCAATCGTAGATATAGATTACCGCGAGGTAATTCAAAAAAGCATTATGAGTACTGATTTAGAAATATTAAACCAAGTAGAAGCCGAAGAATATAAATATGGCTTTACCACCGATATCGACATGGAGATCTTACCGAAAGGTCTTAGTGAAGATACCATCCGTTTTATTTCTTCAAAGAAAAACGAACCAGAATGGCTTTTGGAATGGAGACTAAAAGCTTTTCGCCAGTTCGAGAAAATGGAATTACCTAGCTGGCAAAACTTTGAAATGCCGGAATTCGACTTCCAGGATATTTCATATTATGCAGCCCCTAAAAAGAAAACGCAGTATAAGAGTCTCGATGAAGTAGACCCTGAATTACTTGCAACATTCGAAAAATTAGGTATTCCTTTAACCGAGCAGAAAATGCTGGCGGGTGTTGCCGTGGATGCTGTATTTGACAGTGTTTCAGTAGCTACTACTTTCAAAGAAAACTTAAAAGAACTGGGTATTATCTTCTGTTCTTTCGGAGAAGCCGTTCAGGAGCATCCTGAGTTAGTAAAACAATATCTGGGAACAGTAGTTCCTTCAACAGATAATATTTTTGCTGCTTTAAATGCTGCTGTTTTCTCAGACGGTTCTTTCGTATATATTCCTAAAGGCGTTCGTTGCCCGATGGAGTTATCCACTTATTTCCGTATTAATGCGCAAAATACCGGACAGTTTGAGCGTACTTTAATTATTGCAGACGAATCGAGTTATGTAAGCTACCTGGAGGGTTGTACAGCCCCAATGCGTGATGAAAATCAAATGCACGCGGCAGTAGTAGAATTAATAGCTATGCAGGATGCAGAAATCAAGTACTCAACCGTTCAGAACTGGTATCCCGGTGATAAAGACGGTAAAGGTGGTATTTACAACTTCGTTACCAAACGTGGTATCTGTAAAGGAGACCGCTCTAAAATATCCTGGACACAGGTAGAAACAGGTTCTTCTATTACTTGGAAATACCCAAGTGTGATCTTAAAAGGTGATCGTTCAGAAGGTGAATTCTACTCAGTAGCTGTTACCAAAAACAAACAGATTGCCGATACAGGTACTAAAATTTACCATATCGGTAAAGACACCCGCAGCAGAATTATTTCTAAAGGAATTTCTGCCGGTAATGGTCAAAACAGTTACAGAGGGCTGGTTCAAGTGGGTCCGAATGCTGCTCATGCACGTAACTTTACCCAGTGTGATTCTTTATTAATCGGTGATCGTTGTGGTGCACACACTTTCCCGTATATCGAATCAAAAAATAACACTGCAATGGTAGAGCATGAAGCTACTACTTCAAAAATTGGTGAAGATCAGATCTTCTATCTCAATCAAAGAGGTATTGATACCGAAAAAGCAGTTGCCTTAATTGTAAACGGGTACTGTAAGGAAGTATTAAACCAGTTACCAATGGAATTTGCAGTAGAAGCACAAAAACTGCTGGCCATTTCATTAGAAGGTAGTGTGGGATAATCACTCATCACATTTGTAGTAATTAATTTGTAAAAATCATCCAAGTATAAAGATTCAATTGTTATGTTAAGTATAAAAAACCTGAAAGCGTCAGTTGAAGGTAAAGAAATATTAAAAGGCCTGAACTTAGAAGTAAAAGCCGGTGAAATTCACGCTATCATGGGTCCTAATGGTTCCGGTAAATCAACTTTGGCATCTGTATTGGCAGGTAGAGAAGATTATGAAATAACTGAAGGCGAAGTAAGCTTTGACGGAAAAGATTTATTGGACTTATCCCCTGAAGACAGAGCAAGAGAAGGTTTGTTCCTTGCTTTTCAATACCCTGTTGAAATTCCGGGTGTTTCAAATATAAACTTCCTGAAAACAGCAGTAAACGAAGTACGCGCATACAGAAACTTAGCACCTTTAGAAGGAAAAGAGTTTTTAAGCACTTTAAAAGATCGTCAGAAATTATTAGAGTTCGACGCTTCTCTGGCAAACCGTTCTTTAAATGAAGGTTTTTCCGGTGGTGAAAAGAAAAGAAACGAAATTCTTCAGTTAGCCATGCTTGAACCTAAACTGGCTATTCTTGACGAAACCGATTCCGGCTTAGATATCGACGCTTTACGTATCGTTTCTCAGGGTGTAAACAAATTACGTTCTGAAAATAACGCATTCATCGTTATCACACACTACCAACGTTTATTGGAGCATATCGTTCCTGACTATGTACACGTACTGTATAAAGGTAAAATCGTAAAATCCGGTACGAAAGAACTGGCTTTGGAATTAGAAGAAAAAGGATACGATTGGTTAAAAGAATCTCAGGCAGAACTTGCTTAAGATTAACCTTTAAACAGATTTATTACACAGTAACTTGCCTGGCAAGAAACGTCGGATTAAACAATGAATACACAAATTACCAGTTCATTATACGATCAGTGTATTGCAACTTATAACACTGAACAAAAAGAGGGTACTTTAGCCGCTATTCGTAAGCAGGCTTTTACCAGCTTTCAAAAAAACGGATTTCCGTCTACTAAAGTAGAAGATTGGAAATACACCAACTTAAAACCGTTTATTCAAGACAATCTGCAACTCGTTTACGGAGAAACTTCTACTGCGTTAACGAAAGAGATTATTGAAAGTGCTTTAATTCCCGGATTAGACGCTTACATAGTGGTATTGGTAAACGGCCAATTACAAAAAACATTAAGCCATCAGATTAACGAAAAAGGATTTACTCTTCTACCGATTCTGGAGGCTACGGAATTACCTGCTTTCCAACAGCACTTTGGAAAATATACCGATGTTACCAAACATCATTTAACGGCAGTGAACACAGCGTTGTTTAAAGACGGACTTTTCGTACACCTCACAAAATCGCAGGTAGTAGAAAAGCCAATCCATATCATTCATGTGTCTACTGCAAAAACCGATTTCTTTACACAACCACGTTACTTGTATGTGGTAGAAGAAAACGCCCGGTTAAAAGTTGTAGAAACTTATATCACTACCACTCAGGTAAAAGCAGTTGTAAACCAGTTAACAGAAGTTTTTGTTGGTAAAAGTGCAAACTTCCAGCAATACAATATTCAAACAGGTGATGCAAATGCTCACTTTATTCAACATACTGAAGTATTTCAGGAAACTACCAGCGTATACAATAACTATAAGTTTTCAATGCCTGGTATTTCTTTCCTACGGAATAACTTACACATTGCTTTAGATGGTGAACATATCGAGAGCCACATGTATGGATTGTACCTTTCCGGTGGGGCACAGTTGGTAGATAATCATACGATCGTTGATCATAGAAAACCCAACTGCCAGTCTAACGAACACTATAAAGGTGTGATGCAGGATGCTTCAACAGGTGTTTTCAATGGTAAAATTTTTGTACAGGAAGATGCGCAGAAAACAAATGCCTTCCAACAAAATAATAACCTGATTTTAGGAGATAAAGCATCGGTAAACTCAAAACCACAGTTAGAAATTTTTGCGGATGATGTAAAATGTAGCCACGGGTCTACTATCGGTCAGTTTAATAACGAGGCTTTGTTCTATTTAAAAACCAGAGGTATCGGCGACGAAAAAGCAAAAACTTTATTAGTACAGGCATTCGCCTTCGATGTTACAGATAAAATTCCTGATGAGTCAATCCAGGACTTTGTAAACGGATTGATCGAAGAAGGACTAAAATAGTTTCTTCTTGCGAAATATATAACTGAATAATCTGTACTACCTTCGTAGGAGTACAGATTATTTTATTTTAGAAAGAAGCATTTCTGAGAATGCATTAAATATGTTTGTATGAGCAGTGTAGTTGTTTCTAATTATGCAGGAAGTTTGGATATTGCGGCTATCAGAGCAGCGTTTCCTATTTTGTCTACCACAGTAAATGGTAAACCATTGGTTTATCTCGACAATGGTGCTACTACTCAGAAGCCTCAGAGAGTGATTGATACGATTAACGAATACTATACCAGGCATAATAGCAATATTCATCGTGGGGTACATTTTCTGAGTCAGTATGCAACTGATGCGTATGAAGTGACCCGTAAAAAAATTCAGCGTTTTATTAATGCGAAACACGACCACGAAATTATTTTCACCAAAGGTACCACTGACGGTATTAATCTGTTGGCTTACTCATTTGGTAAATCCTCTATCCAGCCCGGCGACGAAATACTGATTTCTGCGATGGAACACCATTCTAATATTGTTCCGTGGCAGATTATGTGTGAAGACCGTGGTGCTGTATTGAGAGTGATACCTATGAATGAAAAAGGTGAGCTGATCATGGAAGAATTTTACAAGCTTCTGAACAGTAAAACCAAAATGGTGGCCATCACATATATTTCAAATAGTTTAGGTACTGTTAACCCGGTAAAAGAAATTATTGATGCCGCCCACCAGAAAGGAGCTAAGGTAATGCTCGATGCTGCACAGGCTATTCACCACATAGCAGTAGATGTACAGAAACTGGAGGTGGATTTTCTGGTATTCTCCAGTCATAAAATGTATGGCCCTACAGGTGTTGGTATTTTATATGGGAAAGAGGAACTGCTTAATGCAATGCCTCCTTATCAGGGCGGCGGAGATATGATTAAAACCGTCACTTTTGAGAAAACTACATACAACGAACTTCCTTTCAAATTTGAAGCAGGAACGCCTAATATTGAAGCGGGTATCTGTTTAGGTGCTGCGGTAGACTTTATCGAGTCGATCGGTATTGATCATATTGCTGCCTATGAAGAATATCTGTTAAACTATGCAACCGAACAAATCAAACAAATACAAGGTGTTCGTATCATCGGTGAAGCTGCTCATAAATCAGGAGTGTTATCATTCGTAATAGACGGAACACATCCTTATGATGTAGGCGTGTTATTAGATAAAATGGGTATTGCTGTAAGAACCGGACACCATTGTACTGAACCGGTGATGAACTTCTTTAAAGTTCCGGGTACTATACGCGCTTCATTTGCAATCTATAATACTAAAGAAGAAGTAGATGCGCTGATCGCAGGTTTGAAAAAAGCTGTTATGATGTTATTGTAAGTCAATAAAACGTATTCTTATGACTATCAACGAGCTACAGGATGAACTAATAGACGATTTTGAGTTTATTACAGAATGGGAAGAAAAGTATAAATATATTATTGATCTGGGTAAAGAATTGCCTGTGATTGATGAACAATATAAAACAGAGCAGTATTTAATAAAAGGCTGTCAGTCACGCGTATGGCTGCATGCCACTTATGAAAACGGAAAAGTTATTTTCACCGCTGATAGTGATGCTATTATTACTAAAGGGCTGGTGAGTATGATGGTGAAAATCCTCTCTAATCAGACGCCTGAGGATATCATGAATGCAGAACTTTATTTTATTGATAAAGTAGGGTTGAAAGATCATTTATCTGTAACAAGATCAAACGGACTGCTTTCTATGATAAAACAAATGAAACTGTATGCGATAGCTTTTCATAAAGCCTAATGTATGAGTATAGATAAAACACTGATAGAAGAAAAAATATATGAGCAACTACATACAGTAAACGATCCGGAAATACCGGTAGATATTGTAGAGCTCGGACTGATTTACGGCGTCGAAATCAATGATGCCGGTTATGTTAGTATCACCATGACATTAACAGCACCAGCCTGCCCGGTTGCCGGTGAAATAGTACTGGAAGTAGACCGTAAAGTTCGGGAGGTTGAAGGGGTAACTGACGTAAATGTTATGTTAACGTTTAGTCCCGCCTGGACAAAGGACCGCATGAGCGAAGTCGCGAAATTAGAATTAGGATTTTTATAAATATGTGATTTATTATATATAAAGTAATTGTATTACAAGCACTTGTTTCAATGTTGAAACGGTGCTTTTTTTGTGTTCATGCGCCTTGTAAATACCTGAAAACGACCAATTTTCAATTATACATGAACGTTTGGAAAATTTTTATAAAACAATAAGTGCAATTACTTAGATAATTCAAAGGGATTTGTTAATTTTAATTAACACGAGATCGGCAACTTGAATTTATTTTAATTCAAAGTACTGTTTATATGAAAAGTTCAATCCCTAAGAAATGCCTGCATATCTATGCGAATCAGTTTTCGAACCTGGAGTTATATGAGGAGATTGTGCATTCTGCTTCCGCAGTGCAAATCATATCAGCTCAGTTGGGAAATGATAATTTAGCTAAAAAGCATATCATAGATACGCAGGATGAATTAAACTATGAATTTGATCCGTTACTCTCAGATGAGCACTTTACCCGTGTTATTATTAGCTTAACTCCCGACCACGCTCAACTAAGATCTATAAATGGTCATATTCAGTATCTTAAAATCGATATCCGGAGTTTACTCATTTGTTCAACCGACAGACGGGTTGAATTTGCATTGGCTCCTAATCAAAACGTAAGGTTTCTTGAAATTATCCTGAATAATAACTGGATGAAAAAAGAAGCGGAAAAAGTATTTCCTTCCACACTTGTTGAGAACAGTTATCAATTACTGCGGGATGCTGTTTTCTGGGAAAACTGTAATTCTTCTCTATGGGAAAATATCAATATTACCATTGATGAAATGCGTAAAGCAAGAGAACGTGAAATTATTATCGATAATGATTTGTGTACTGTGCTGGCGCAAGGTATCATTAGAAGAATCATTCAGGAATCTTCTCCGATTTTTCCCGGGTCGGAAGTTCACCTCGATAAATTAATGCGTGTTAAAGAAGTATTGCTGAATCACCTTAATATGTCGTTACCTAATCTGTCTCAGATAGCCTATCAGGTAGCATTAAGCGAGTCTACATTAAAGCGGCATTTTAAGAATGTATTCGGTAAATCAGTATATGAATATTACCTGGAGAAGAAAATGGAACATGCTAAACAATTACTGAAAGATGAACCAATTACCATCAATGAAATTGCAGAACGTTTGGGATATGAAAAGGTGAGCAATTTTATTGAAATATTTAAAAAACGATATGGGATGAGCCCCGGGCATATCAAGAAAAAATACATTTCTAAAAGAGCTGGTTTACAATAGGTTATCAGCTCTTGTGAGTATGCGGAATTTATTGTATCTTACTAGTTGGACCCCGATTGTAATATTCAAAAGAATACTCCATGGATTTTTCAAGAACAGCTACCCTGGCGAAAGATAACGAAGAGGGATACAGAGCCCTCTTTGAGTATGCAACTGTAGGAATTTTGGTTTCCGACGAACGAGGAAATATTAAGCTGATTAATCCTACGCTTGAAAAACTTTTAGGCTATACCAATGATGAACTGGTAGATCAACCGATTTATTTGCTGATTCCCGAGCGATTTCACGGTAAACACCACGGCCACCATTCTCAATATTTTGAAAAGCCAACAGTAAAATTTCTCGGACATGCCCGTGATTTGTCGGCACGTAAAAAAGACGGTACTACTATTCCGGTTGAAATCGGATTGGGCTACTATACGCTGGATGGTAAAAAAATGGCAGTTGCATTTATATCGGATATTTCAGAGCGGAAGAAAGCCGAGAAAAATCTGATTGACAGTGTTGAAATGACCAACCTGATTATCAGAAATTCGTTTGATGCGATCATTTGTGTGGATAATAACGGTTTAATTACCGTATGGAATGAGCAGGCTGAGAAGATGTTTAAGTATACAAATGAGGAGATTCTCGGAAAACATTTTGCCGATTATTTAATTCCGTCGAAATACCGGCACTTATATAAACAAGGATTAGAAGATTTTAAAAAGGGTTATGTAATTCCGGATATTAATCGCCTCGTAGAAATTAAAGCAATCGATAAATACGATCGCGAATTTCCGGTGGAGCTTTCAATGGTTCCGGTAAATCAGGAAGGCCATAACTTCTTTTGTGGATTCGTAAGGGATATTACGGAAAGAAAAAAAGCAGAATGGCAAAATAAAGAGTACAGAGCAGTTTTAGAAAGGAAAAACAAAGAGCTGGAGCAATTTGCCTATGTAGCTTCACATGACCTGCAGGAACCGCTTCGTACTACAGCAGGTTTTTTCAGCTTGTTTAAACGTAAATACAGTGAAAATATCGATGAAGAAGCTGCACAATACATCAATTACATTCAGGAGGCAATTTTAAGGATGAAGACCCTTATCAACGACCTTTTGCAATATTCCAGAATAGGTACCAATGTACAACCTGAGCCTTTTGTTATTAAAGATCTTGTAGAAGAACTGAAGGCTGATATGCATGCTTCTATCAACGAAACAAATGCAGTTATTGAATATGATGATTTGCCAATGTTTATCGGTTACAGAACTGAAATAAA
Organism: Gynurincola endophyticus; assembly: GCF_003991195.1. Classification (GTDB taxonomy): domain Bacteria; phylum Bacteroidota; class Bacteroidia; order Chitinophagales; family Chitinophagaceae; genus Gynurincola; species Gynurincola endophyticus. The sequence continues at coordinate 202,960 of NZ_RCWL01000001.1, forward strand.
GTTGTTGTTTCAGAATCTGCTCAGTAATGCTATTAAATTCAGAAGAATTAACATTTCACCCATTATTCAGGTTCAGGCCATTCCAACCAGTGAAGGGTTTGTATTCTCTTTCAAAGACAATGGAATCGGTATTAATCCGCAGATGCACGAGAAAGTATTCGGCTTATTTCAACGCTTACATACACAGGCTGAATATAAAGGGTCTGGTATTGGCCTTGCGCATTGTAAAAAAATCATCGAGCTGCATGGAGGAGACATCTGGTTCGAATCGAATCAGAATCATGGTACTACCTTTAAATTTACCTTGAGAAATCTGACTCCAAATACCCATAGTTTCTAAACTTTTTATTGAGCAAACTGTTGTAATAGCAACAATAGAGGTCTGGCATGTGGTTTTTTAATTCTATTTTAACCGCGTGGTGGGTTTCTATATAATAATTTTATCAATAAGCTCAAAAGATATGGACGGATTAAACATTCTTTTAGTAGAAGATGAAAAGAAAATTGCTGATACTTTAGCTCAAGGGCTATCTGAGCATCAGTACAACGTTAGCGTGGCATATGATGGTGTAATAGGGAAGAAACTATTTGACAGCCAGAATTACGACTTGGTGATTTTAGACATTAATTTACCCGGCATGAACGGTTATGAATTGTGTAAAGCCATCCGTCTGAAGAATGAGCGTGTGCCAATTATTATGCTGACGGCATTGAGTACTACCGATGATAAAATAGAAGGCTTTGAAGCCGGCGCCGATGATTACATCGTAAAGCCGTTTGATTTTAAAGAACTGTTGGTTCGTTTAAAAGCCCTACTGAAGCGCCTCCACCAAACGAACCTGCCGGTAAACGTTTTAAAGGCTTCAGATGTGGTCATGAACCTCGACAGTAAAGAAGTTACAAGGGCAGGCAAACTCATCCACCTCACTGCAAAAGAATTTCAATTACTTGAATACTTTGTAAAGAATAAAAATAAAGTAGTTTCGCGTGCAGACATTGCATTGAATGTTTGGGATATTGACTTTGATACTAAAACCAATGTGATTGATGTATATGTAAACTTCCTGCGAAAGAAGCTTGAAAAAGACTTCGATAGCAAACTCATTCATACTCAGGTAGGCATGGGCTATATTCTGAAAGATTCGAATTGAAAATAAAGTATAAAATAACACTCCTCTTTACTTTATTGGTTACCGCAATTTTATTGCTGGTAAACTCTTTCATTTACTATGTGTCAAGCGAAGAACGTCAAACTCTTTTCAATAACCGGCTTAAAGGCCGGGCAAATAATGATGCACAGTTGTATTCTCTCTTTAAAGATTCCAGTGAATCGATTCTGAGAAAAATAGATGTATCCTCCATGTTGCATATGGTGGATAAATCTGTAGTGATTTACAACGAACGTGATGAAATTATTTATCAGTTTCACTCCGATCAGGAATCAATTACCCAATTTTCAAAAAATCAGATAGAGCTGGCCAAAAAATATGGTGAGAACTATTTTGCTATTGGTGATCTTGATGCCCTTACTTATTATCATACCGACACTTCGCATAAATTAGTAGTGGGAATTGCTGCTTATGACGAATATGGATATGACCGTTTAGCGCAACTCCGGAAAGTACTGATCACCACCCTCTTATTTGGAGTATTTATTGCTGCTTTCGCAGGCCTGATCTTCTCCCGACAGCTGTTGGTTCCGCTCGCCAGTATTATCAGAACAGTAAGAAATATTTCTACGAATGATCTGAATAAACGAATTCCCGTAAAAGAACCGCAGGATGAGCTGGGCTTGTTGTCAAAAACGTTTAATGAACTGTTAGATAGTATCCAGCAATCGTTCAATATACAACGCCGTTTTATATCAAATGCTTCGCATGAGTTGTCAACACCATTAACCTCCATGAGCAGTCAGCTCGAAATTATTTTGCAGAAAGAGAGGAGCGACGAAGAATATAAACAGGTACTTCGCTCCCTTCAGGAAGATATTTTACACTTGCGCATGCTTACCAAAAGTCTTTTGGAAATGGCGAAAGCAGGTAGTCAGGGGTCTATTGAACTGGTGGAGGTCAGAATTGATGAAGTGCTTTTCAGAGTCATTGCCGATGTTCATAAAATAAACCCCTTATTCGAAGCTACTCTTGATTTTGGCGAATTGCCCGAAGATGAACAAGGCTTTTTAGTATTCGGAAACCCGGAACTTCTTTACAGCTCTTTCAAAAACCTTGTTGAAAATGCCTGTAAATATTCTAACGACCATCAGGCTTATGTAGTGTTAAATGCTTATAAAGACGGTTTATCCGTATCCATACAAAATAATGGGGATGTAATACCTGAGTCGGATATTGAAAACCTGTTTCAACCTTTTTACAGAAGAGAGGCTTCTATGAATATTAAAGGATTCGGATTAGGTCTTTCACTCACCAAAAGAATCATACGCCTGCACAAAGGGTATATTAAAGTAATTTCCAATACAGAAGAAGGTACCGTATTCACCGTAGAATTACCGAATACAGCTGCTTTTAATCGATAATTTTCTAAGGAATTTTGCCATTTATGATGCATATTTGTGATTATGGGTAATAGCTTGTTAACTCGAATAATCATCTTGTGTTTGATGTGTCTGGTGGGGAGGAATGGTTATGCACAGTCATTGAGCACTGTTCAACAAGCTTTGTATTACGAAAACTACCAAAAAGCCAATCAATTGGCAGCAGAGCAGGTGCTGCAAAAAATCGGAATAGGTAAATCATTATTCTGGCAAAGTTTTGCTGCACTTGAAACGGGTGATTCCGCTCTGATCAGATTGAACATTGACCGTGCACAGTCGAATCTTACTCCCGGTCCAAAATGGGATCCATACCTCTCTGTAATACCTGTTTTTTATTATATTTTTCAAAACCAGGGCGATAAGGCAAAAAAGTTATCAGACAGCGTACTGAAAGCGACTGATTTTAAGGATCCGGAATTCATCCAATCAATTGCGGCGTTGATGGTGTCGCATCCGAATCATCAGGCACAATATGCTTTGAATGTATTGGAGCGGATTCCGTTGAAAAAGCGAAATACAGCTTTTTATTATCAGATTCAGGGAGATGCATACCGACGCCTTATTCAAGGGGGAAATGCTGTTACAGCCTATCAAAAAGCCATTCAACTGCAACCCGATTTTGCAAAAGCTTATACTTCGATAGCCCGCATCTATCAAACGCAGGCAAATCATGCCCTTGCGATTCAATGGCTCGAAAAAGCAATCGAACAAGATTCTTTATATGGCCCTGCTTACTTTGAATTATTTTACTCTTCTTATTACTCACAACCTTCAAAGGCGAAAGAATATTTAGAAAAATTCGTAGCACTCAGCGAACTGAGCCTGGCACAGTTGTATATGCAGATGGATTTCTATTTTATGCAACGCCAATACAAGGATGCAATTGATGTGGCAGAACAGATTTTAAGCCGCCGTAATTTACAGATCGCTCCTCGTGTACATAAGTTAAAAGCTTATGCTTTTGCGGCACTTAAAGATTCTACGGCAGCTTTAAAAAACATGGAAACTTACTTCTATGTGCAAAGCGAGCCAGAATTAATAGCAAAGGATTATCAATTCTATAGTAAGCTTTTATTGTCGCAAAAAGAAACCGATCGATCGGTACTATCTGCTACAAATGAAAAAGCATTATTGTATGCAGCCGATTTTATTGATTCTGCGAATGCATACCACGCTTTGTTACAGCTCGCCATTCAGGAAAAGAAAAATGATGATGTCATAGGGTATGCCGAAAAGCTCGGTGCATTAACCGGAGGAAATATGGCCGCTATTGATTTATACCATTGGGGAATGGCTTATTATCAGAAAGAAATGTATCATCAAAGTGATAGTGTATTTACCCTCTACACAAAGAGATATCCTAATGAAGTATACGGATGGTTATGGAAGGCCAGATCACTGTCACATGAACCTGATCAGATGTATGAAGCGGCTACTATCTATGCCTATAAAATGGTAATTGAGTTGGGAGAAAAACAATTGTCTCGCTTTGAAAATGTAGTGATTCAATCGCATGGATATGTAGGGGCATATTATGCGAACTTTCTGAAAAATTATGACGAAGCTTTAAAGCATTTTCAGGCTATTCTGAAAATAGACCCTCTCCATTATGATGCTCAGCAGTATGTTGATTTATTACTCGAGTGGACCAGATAAATTATTTGTCAAAAAAGATTTCTTCAAATTTATTGTTGTTATCATCTATAAATTGCTGAATGCGTTCGCATATTACCTGTGGTTCTATCCAGCTGTTTTGATCGGCATCCGGCATAGCATTTATATTTGCCTCGGTTTTAATCGTAGTGGGTTTTATTAATGCAATGCGTATGCCTTCTAACGCTGAATCGGCCCGGAGGGTCAATGCGAGGTGATTTATCAGTGTTTTGGTGGCGGTATAGGAAAAGGTATGGCTAAATCTTTTCGGTTGATCTGTAGCAGCTGCGCTGGTGAAAATGAAGCACCCGGACTGCTGTTGTATGAAATATGGAATACAGTATTTGGTAATAAAAACCGTGCTCAAGTAGTTTTGATCTAAAAGCTTATTGAACGTATCAAAGTCAAAGTTTTGTATAGAGTTCATATCAAAGCCACCGTTAAAAAAAACGGCAGCTTTAATGGGATATTTTTTTTGGGAGATTTTTCTAAATAAATCTTCGCAATTTTTGTCATCAAAAACAGGAACCTGAAAATAATCGGTGCAAAGTGATTCAATATGCTGAATGTTTTCAGGATTTTTTCTTCCCACACCGATCACTCCATAGCTGGCTTTCAAAAAATAAGCAGCAGCTGCGCTTCCCACAGCTCCGGTAATTCCTGTAATGAGAATATATTTCATAAAATTTCTATTCGTACATGCTTTCAATCACCTCATTGAATTTTTCCATTACCACTTTTCTTTTTAAGCTAAGTTTAGGAGTTAATTCGCCTGTGTCAATACTCCATTCTTTCGAACAAAGTTTAAATTTCTTGATTTGTTCAACGTGATTAAAGAATTCATTGTATTTGTCAACTGCCTTCTGGTATTGTTCTAATACTCTCGGATCCTTAATAAGGGCTTCATTTGTAGTATATTCTACATTGTTTCTCTTTGCCCAATCAATCAGATTAGGAAATGCAGGAACAATCAGGGCACTTACGAATTTTTTTCCGGCTCCGATAACCATTATCTGCTCAATAAATACAGATTCTTTGAATTTATTTTCAATTGGAAGCGGTGCCACATATTTTCCACCGGATGTTTTGAACATTTCTTTTTTGCGATCGGTAATTTTCAGGAATCTTCCTTCTACAATTGTTCCGATATCGCCCGTATGATACCATCCGTCAATAATTGCTTCTGCAGTGAGGTCAGGACGTTTATAATACCCCAGCATCACATTATCGCCTTTACAGAGGATTTCCCCGTCTTCTGCTATCTTCACCTGAACGCCGTCAATTACCGGCCCGACAGTACCGAAATAGCGATCTTCAACGTTGTATCTGTTTACACTGATAACCGGTGATGTTTCAGTTAAACCGTAACCTTCGAGAATTGGAATTTTAGCAGCAGTAAAAATTCTGATTAAGCGCACCTGACAGGCAGCACCTCCGGATACGATTGCCAGAACATTATTTCCCAGTGCTTCTCTCCATTTGCTGAAAATTAGTTTATTGGCAATTTTCAACTGAAAATTATACCACCAACCCTGATTTTTATTGATCTCATAGTTACTGGCCAATTCATGTGCCCAAAAGAAAAGTCTTTTCTTAATACCTTTCAGATCAGCGCCTTTTGCCATAATCTTTTCATATACTTTTTCCAGTAATCTTGGCACGGTTGAGAATAGAGTGGGCTGAACTTCACGAAGGTTGTCGGCGATGGTTTCCATGCTTTCTGCATAGTAAATGGCCGTTCCTTTGTATAAGTGATAATAAGTAATCATTTTCTCAAAAATGTGATTGAGTGGTAAGAAACTCAATGCACGCATGTTTTCGAAAGGCGGCAAACAGCTAAATGATGCCAGTACATTACTTAAAATGTTTTTATGGGTGAGCATTACGCCTTTGGGTGTTCCGGTAGTGCCTGAAGTATACAGTACTGTTGCAAGATCTTCCGATTTGATGGTAGCGGCAATTTCTTCGATAGATTTAATTGCATTTTCATCTGCTAATTCCAGTAGTTCGCCCCAGTTGTTGGCACCTTCTACATTTTCAAAGGTGTAAATATGCTGTACAGAGTTGATTTGGTCTTTTATTGAATGAACCTTATCGAAAAGTTCTTTATCGTTCACAAAGATGGCTTTAGCGCTCGAATCATTTAAAATGAAGGCTAATTCATTTACATTAATCGTTGGATAAATCGGAATTAAAATCGCTCCCAGCTTTTGCACTGCCAGATCGAGTATTACCCATTCAGGACGGTTTTTACAAATGATAGCAATCTTATCACGTCCTTCAATTGACATGTCACCAGGACCTAATCCAAGTTTGAATAGCCCTGCGCTCAGCTGGTTCACCAGTGTGTTCACCATCTGTGTGCTATAGGTCTTCCAGCTCCCGTTTTCTTTGCCCGCAAGCATATCGTTAATGGGAGTGCGATTTAAATGATATTCAATACAGTCAAAAAGTCTTTTCGGTTCGGTCATGACAATCGTTTTAATACTGGGTTGAGAATATTCACTCATGAATTTAATAAAATAGTTCTAAATAAAAAAGCTATGAATGCATAAACGCATCATAGCTCGAAAAATTCTATCAGAAGTGTTATTTTATCTTTGTTTGATAATATTGGTCTGCCGGAACTTTGTATACCCGTCCTCTCTGATACTCTTCGAATTGCTGAAGTTTAGAGGTGTTAGATTTTTTCCAGCTTTCAAAATCTGCAGCAGATACGGTTTCTCCGAAAAGCCACTGATTATAAGCTTCAAAATTACCTTCTTTCACAAGTTGTTGCTGATACTGGAATAACCGGTAAGGCATTTTTTCAGCATAAAGCGCCTGCCAGTTTTCTGCAATCTTTTGCCTCATTGCAATGAGCGATGTTGTATTAACAGCCTGATTATTGTTTGTATGGGCAAAGTTTGCCATTTCATCGAGGAATGTCTTTACAAATTCGTTTTTTGTATTCTGGTCTTTGTAAATATCCGGTAGTGTATAAAATTTCTTATAACTGCTTAATAGTACTGATTTTATTTCGGCAGTTCTTCTGGAATAACTCTCCAGATTTAAAAAAGTTTCACCATAGAGAATCGACCAGACTTTATCTTTTGAATTAACATAATACTTTGCTGCATTATAATAATTACCAGAGTAATTAGGGTCTGACTGGATACCGGCCTCCCATTGTTTAATGGCGTTGGTAGGCTGATTGTTGGCAAATAGCATCTCTCCATACTCGTTATACAGCACACCGCTGTTAGGAAATTTCTTCAGGGCAGTTTTATACATTTTTTCTGCCTTTTTGAATTCGTCCAGCGATTTATATACCATACCCAATAGCTGATAGGCGTGTTCATCAGCTGAACCTTTATCTATCAAAGGTGCAATGGTCTGGTAGGCATTTACGTAGTCGTTTCTTAAAATGTATGTAAAGCAGAGGTCTTTAATTGCCGGGGCAAAGTCGGGATTATCTTTGATTATTTTATTGAAACCGGCAACTGCGTTCGAAAAATCACCTTGCATCATGAAAGCTCGTGCGCTCTCGTATTGATTGTCAATAGAAGTTTGGGCATTGCTTAACAAGCCCAAACTTAAAGATATAATTACGAATATTTTTCTCATACCCTTCAAAGTTAAATGAATATAGCTCTACGTGGGTTATGGGGAATGTTAAAGTTATTCGTAGATAAGATGGGTCAGCAGACCGTCTCTTAGCTTAGGTTCAAACCAGGTACTTTTCGGTGGCATTACGTTTCCGCTATCAGCAATGTCGAATAATTGTTCAATGCTTACGGGGTGTAAGCTGAAAGCAACTGCCATTTCACCGCTGTTTACTCTCTTTTCCAATTCTTTTACACCTCTGATACCACCTACAAAATCAATTCTTGAATCTGTGCGTTGATCTTTAATTCCCAGAACTTTATCTAAGATCAGATTTGTTAAGATCGTTACGTCTAAAATTCCGATAGGATCATTCGTGTACTTTCCGGCTTTGGTTGTTAATTGATACCATTTACCATCAAGATACATTCCAAACTCGTGCAGGTTGGCCGGAGAAACTGCTGCTTTTGCCTCAGCTACTTCAAAATCTTCCTGAAGTGCGGCTTTTAATTCATCTGCGCTTAAACCGTTTAAGTCTTTTACTACACGATTGTAATCTAAGATATGTAATTGGTTTGAAGGAAACAATGTAGTTAAGAAATAATCTGCTGAAGGGGTAGCTTCGCTTCCTAATGTTTTTCTAACCTTTGCTGCAGATGCTGCACGGTGGTGGCCGTCAGCGATATATGTGCAAGGTACTTTTGTTTTGAATAGTTGCTCAATAACAGCAATAACGGTATCGTCGTTTACAATCCAGATGGTATGTTGAATAGAATCATCAGCTGTGAAATCGTAATCAGGCACATGTTGCCCCTTCCAGTTTTCGATAACTGTATCTATTTCATCAACATTTTTATAAGCAAGAAAGACATTGCCGGTCTGAGCTCCGGTGATTTTGATGTGGTTGATTCTGTCTTGTTCTTTTTGAGGTCTTGTAAACTCGTGTTTTTTTATAATGTCGTTTTCGTAGTCATCAACAGAGCTGCCTGCTACCAGGCCGGTCTGACTTCTACCGTTCATGATTAAACGATAAATGTAAAAGCAAGGTTTGTTTTCTTTAGAAAGAACTCCATTGTCTCTGAAAATCTGAATGTTTTCTTTAGCTTTTTCATACACTTTAGAAGTATGTATGTCAACAGACGGATCTAAATCAACTTCAGATTTAGTGATATGCAAAAATGAATATGGGTTATTGGCCACTTCTTCTCTTGCTTCGGCGCTGTTTAATACGTCGTAAGGTCGTGATGCAACTTTCGGAGCCAACTCTTTAGTTGGGCGTAATGCCTTAAATGGAACAATTGTCGTCATCTTTCTATATTTTTTAGCCTTTTCTTTGAGCAAAGTTTTTTATGAAATCACTGAATATTTTTACGCTTTCTAACGGCATTGCGTTATAAATTGAAGCTCTGAATCCTCCCACTGAACGATGACCTTTTACACCGATAAAGTTTTCTTCTTTACACACTTTTAAAAATTCTTTTTCCAGTTCTTCGCTTTCAGCGGTGAAAGATACGTTCATGAGACTTCTGTCTTCTTTTACCGCTGTTCCTTTAAAAATACCGGAATTATCAATTGCCTGATACAATAGGCCGGCTTTTTCTTCATTGATTTTTTCAATAGCGGTTACTCCTCCTTGTTTTTTTAGCCAGCGTAGTGTTAATAAACAAACATAGATAGCGAACACGGGTGGTGTGTTTAACATTGAACCGTTGGCTATATGTTGTTGATAATCCAGCATAGTAGGAATTGTTCTTTCTACACTGCCCAGGATCTCTTTTTTTATAATTACCATTGTTACGCCTGCGGCTCCTATATTTTTTTGAGCACCGGCATAAATTAAATCGAACTTTCTAAAATCGAGACACTTACTCAGTATATCACTACTCATATCTGCTACCAACGGAATACCGGCTTCGTACACGGGAGAATAATCATGCCACTGTGTTCCGTAGATAGTATTGTTAGAAGTAATATGTAAGTATTTTGCTGTTTTAGCAGTAATGAATTCTTTTGGAATATAATTGTAGTTTTTCTCTTTTGAACTTGCAATTACATCTACTTTTCCAAAGTTTTTGGCTTCCTTGATTGCTTTCGATGCCCATACTCCGGTATCAAGATAAGTGGCCATTTCCTGCTCACCCAAAAGATTCATCGGAACCTGTAAAAATTGAGTGGAAGCACCGCCGTGTAAGAACAGTACTTCGTGTTCATCGCCAAGCCCCATCAGTTCCTTCACTAAATTTCTGGCTTCTTCAAGTACCGATTCAAAAGTTGGTGTTCTGTGTCCTAATTCAAGAATAGACAATCCTGTTCCTTCATAATCAAGAATTGCTGCGCTTGCCTGTTGAAAAACCTCCCGGGGTAAAATGCTGGGTCCAGCATTGAAATTATGTACTGTTTTCACACGATTTAATTTGAAACTAAATAAGGCTAACAAAGTTAACTTTTATTCATTGATTCTGAACAGCTTCTTTTTATTGCCGGAATTGCCGTCTGAATGCTTTAAAGTAGGTTCTGCTGCCATTATTCACGCTGTATATCAAATACTTGCCGTAGCATGTATGGCCGCCGTCATTCTTCTTTCTACCAGATGGTTCTGTAAAGAATTGAACTCCTGCATATAATCATCACGATAATTCCAATGCCATTTTCCTTCTTCTTTACTAAATCCTTTATGGTGGCGATATTTGATTTTCAGTGAGCTGTCTATACTGAAAATAAGCGGTAAAAAAGAATGGCTTTCACTGACGAAGTTTCAGGTATAGCGATTCAGGTTTTTAATGATGATAGCAGGAGGGGCCAGTGGCTTTCAGTTTTTACGGCGAAGATGTTTTACTAAGGCTGTTTCTCAGAAGCCATGAATGCCTCTTTGATTGGTTTTCTGACCGTCATAGTTAGAGCTGGTATGTAAGGGTACGTGCAAATCGGCAATGTAATGCCCCAATTCTCCTGCGATTCGTACGATTCGCGTATGATCCTGTTTGGCCATTGCATTCACTAATGCCCAAAACTGGTCTTGTATATTCCACGGTCCGATTCCATGTAGTTGAACAAAGTGCTCATTGATGCGGGCGGTTATTTGTGCGTAGGAGCTGTTGAACGGTGACATTGAATCAGGATACATATCCAGATCTATAAAATGTCTGGCAGCTTCACCCGGCACAACATATCTGCGTTGATCCGGTTTTACTGCAAACTTTATAATAGAACGTTTGTGTTGAAGAAAGTACGATTGTAATGGTTCTGGTAAACAGTAAATTGCTTGCAGGTTGATTCATTGATGACCAATAAATCCCCAGCTGCACAATGTATACCACAGGAATAAGAAAAGTATAACTCGCATAAGATGGCTTTAATTATTATACGAGTTCTGTAAAGAAACAGATTAGTGATTCTTCTGATGATCGTCATCTATTTCAGTAACACCGCCTGAAATGGCAAATTTCATGGCTTCGGCCGCGGTCATATTTTCGAGTGGCCGGATTCTTTCTCTCTTTACAATGTATAACCTGCCAGCGAGTGCGAATGATTGTGGTATGTACACACTTACATATTCATGCATATTTATATCAGTAAGATCTTCTCTGGTTAAAAAACCGATCTGCCACACATCTTTTTCGTCGATATTTACTAATACTGCTTTTTCAAACTTTCTCTTTTTTCCTGCAAATGCTTCCAGAAAGTCTTTTACAGTCGTATAAATAAGCTTAATGCCGGGAGTTTTTTCCAGTACTTTATCTGTTAGTTCAACCAGTTCGCTAATGAAAAACAATCTTGAAATGTATCCCATCAGTACTACTATTACTATTACCAGCAGAAAACCTACACCGGGAATAATTTGTGCATTTCCATTATCGCCTACTTTTACGAGTTGCGGTAAAATATTGTAAAGAACCGGTGCTAATATTCCATCAATGAAAGTAAACAAAGTTGCTACTACCCATACCGTAATACCTATAGGAGCAAGAATGATTAACCCTTGTAAAAAGCTTTGAAATATCTTCTTAAAAACTTTCTTCATCTCAAAAGTGAAATTTGATGATAATTTCTACAAATATTCAACCAAATCCTGACATAGGGTGTAATAATTTTTCATTGTTTACGTCTTATAATTTAAGAAAACGCTATTTTACACTATAATATATTGAAACTATGACCCGTGTACATGATATAGATTATAAAATTTATGGTGAGGAGATGCAATACGTTGAGATTGAACTAGATCCTCAGGAAACGGCTGTTGCAGAAAGTGGTGCTTTTATGCTTATGGATGAGAATATCCAGATGGAAACAATTTTCGGAGACGGTTCCAACCAGCAAAAAGGCATTTTAGGAAAGTTAATGTCTGCCGGTAAACGGATGTTAACCGGAGAGAGCCTCTTCATGACGGCTTTTACCAATATCAGTCACGATAAAAGAAAAGTTAGTTTCGCTTCACCATATCCCGGTAAAATTATTCCACTCGATCTGAATCAATTGGGAGGTAAGATTGTAGCACAAAAAGATGCCTTCCTGTGTGCTGCAAAGGGAGTAAGTATCGGTATTGAATTTCAACGAAAACTGGGAACAGGTTTATTCGGCGGCGAAGGATTTATTATGCAAAAATTAGAAGGTGAGGGTCTGGCTTTTGTACATGCCGGCGGACACGTTTTTGAACGCGAATTGCAAGCCGGAGAAATGATTAAAATCGATACCGGTTGTTTAGTGGCTTATACTAAAACAATCGATTATGATATTCAGTTTGTAGGAGGTATCAAAAATACTATATTCGGTGGAGAAGGATTGTTCTTTGCTACTTTAAGAGGACCAGGTAAAGTATGGATTCAAACATTGCCTATCAGCAGACTCGCAGGCAGAATACTTCAGTATGGAACAGGAAGAAGAAAAGAGGAAGGTTCTATACTCGGAAGATTCGGCAACGTAATAGATGGCGACGGTTGGTAATTGATAACATTTGTAATTTAAGAATACCAGAGGGTTTGTGATCTTGATCATGAGCCCTCTTTTTTTTATAAGGAAAAACAGAGTTAACATTTGGTTTTAGTTGAATTAACAAAATACCGCTCAGAGAAATAGTTCATTTAAAGATAATATTGGTTTTAATAGAAATAAACTATCGAAACACTAGACACTTTAAATTTTAAACTTTTCTTTATGCAAAAATCCCGTCAACTTTTTATTGCAATTTTTTGCGTGATGTTTTCAACCGTAGCACAGGCACAAAATGCAGTGAAGTCAGAGTTGTTTAACAGAGCGTGGACGAGCCCTTATGCAACTACTTTTCATTCAGGGCAACCTCTTGAAAGTGCGTTTCCTAACGGGTTTACAATGACACTTGATAAAAGTATGATTTATAGATATTCATATGTAACGTATCCGGGTAATCCTTCTGATACATTTACCAAAGCAATTGATACTTTCGACTTAACAAAAAAGTTTGTGAGTTATTCTAAAGCTGGTAGAAAAATTGAAAGTACCGCGAGTTTGTCGAGTGATAAGAAAACTGTAAACTTTGTGAGAACGTTCTATAATGCTACGGATCCTACAAAACTTGAGTTTACTTACTATGAAACCTTTAAAGTTTTAGAAGACGGTAGCGTGATTCTGGAAAAAGAAGGAACAGCTACTGATCCGAACTCCAATTTTATTTTCGTAGGTGAAAAGAAGTATCCGCACGATTATAGCGGAGAAAAGAAAAAACAAATGGCATTCTAGACTCATTTGTATGATATTTCATATGCAGATAATTTGTGGTTAATTAATATAAAAAGCCCTCAACATTGTTGAGGGCTTTTTATATTAATTATTTTTCCTTTGCTGCGGTGGCTTGTTGCGCTTGAAATGACTACCGCTATTGTTATTATTACTGTTGTTATTGTTATTATTATTGTTGTTGCCTTTTGCAGGTGGCTGCTGATTGGGTCTTCTATCAGCAGGTCCGGCTTGTTTCTGAATTTGTTTAGGGCCATTATTCTGTTTAGGTGAATGCTGTTTCTTTTTCTTTTCAGCACGTTCTAAGCTTTTTAAACTTATCTGCCCTACTACATCTACAAATTCCGGTTCTACTTCTTTTGGTTTAGAAGTGGTTATTTCTACTGCTTCTAATTGCTCAGGAGCAATACCCTGATGATTGAGATGAAGTATTTTTCTTACTCTTTCAATGGTTAAAGGATATTGTTTGCTGCTGTCAGGAAGCATATACCACATCAGATTTTTGAAAATATCTTTTTTGATAAGAGTAGCAACACCTTTTTGTATTCTGATATTATCAGCATTTTCAGGGAAGTGCTGTAGTGCATCCAGATAAGTGTCTAATTCGTAGTTTAAGCAGCACTTTAATCTACCGCATTGTCCGCTCAATTTACTTTGATTAATGGAGAGGTTTTGGTAACGAGCAGCAGTAGTATTCACTGACTTAAAGTCTGTTAACCAGGTTGAACAACAAAGTTCACGTCCGCAGCTTCCTACTCCACCAACTTTTGCAGCTTCCTGGCGTGCTCCGATCTGACGCATCTCTACTTTAACCTTGAACTCTTTGGCGTATACCTTAATGAGCTCTCTAAAATCTACCCGATCGTCAGCAATGTAAAAGAAAGTTGCTTTTCTGCCATCGGCCTGAATTTCAACCTCACTTACTTTCATCTCAAGGTTGAGCTGCTTAGCAATTGCACGGGCATGTATTAATGCCTCTTTTTCGCGTGATTTTTGGAACTTCCAGGTTTCGATATCTTTATCGCTGGCTCTTCTTAGTACTTTTTTCATATCAGGGTCAAACTCGTTTGCCCCGCGTTTTTTCAGTTGTAAGCGTACAATTTCGCCGGTAATGCTTACTTCGCCTATATCAAACCCGCTCACACCTTCCACGGCAATTAAATCGCCCTTTTCAAGATGTTGAACCGTTGCGTTTCTGAAAAAATCTTTTCTACTGCCGTTATTGAAGCTTACTTCAATGACTTTGCAGTAACTATCATGATCGCTGATCGGTAAGTTCATTAACCAATCATGTACATTCATTCTATTGCAACCACCTGTACTGCAACCACCGTTGCTTTTACAGCCGGCCACTTTGCCACCTGTTCCACAAGAACTACATCCCATTCTATATTGCAATTAATGATTTTAAATAATAGTTTACCTGTAAGAATGTATACATTCTTCGTATGTGTTCAAGTCGGAATGAAAATATATGAGGAAAATACCGGTTTATCTACTTTACATTCCTGTAAACCCTTCCATCACAAAAACATACTACAGGTTCTGATACAAATATAGGTCTTTGACCACAAACTTGACTATAATATACTAGTTGTTTGCTTAAGCGCCAAAATATGGTAGACTTTTATTGTAACGGCATGAAAGAGCATTTTCGTATTAGCATTTCTTTCAATATAATATGCCGCATCGTCTAATACTTTGATGATGGCTTCCTGTTGTTCGAACCCTGCAATTTTATTTAAGCGTATAGAAAAGTCTTTCTCCTGTTCCGGCAGATATACGTTATCGGCGCCAAGTGCTTGAATTCTAATAGCTTGTTCCAGTAAGTGAGTGAAGTATCTTAAAAATTGTTTTTGTTTTTCGCGTCCTAGTTTGTTGACTTCATCAATCCATTGAACCTGTGCAATAGGTCCGTTTTTGAGAATCGCGTTCAACCAGTCTCTGAGCATTCCCTGCCAGTCTTGCTCGCCATCTTGCAATAAATGCAAGGCTTCGCGGTAATTTCCGTTTGCAAAAGCGGCAATCTGCTGTGCTTTGGCTGCCGGAAGCTGCTTTTCTTTTTCCAGTGCCGGGGCCATATCGGCTGTTACCAACGCCGGGATTTTTACAAGCTGTGTTCTCGACAAAATGGTTTGCAGAATCAATGATTCATTTTCTGCTACCAGAATGAATAACGTATCGGCAGGAGGTTCTTCGATCAGTTTTAATAACTTATTTCCTTCATTTCCAAGATATTCGGGCATCCAGAGAATTAAAATCTTAAATCCCGATTCAAAACTTTTCAGGTTCAGCTTTCGAATAATTTCATTACACTCGGCAGCAGTGATATTTCCTTGTTTGTTTTCCGCTCCGATAAACTGCAACCAATCATAGGCATTGCCATATGGTTGCTCGTGCACAAATGATCTCCATTCTGTAATATAGTCGGTACTGACCGGCTTATCGCCGGCTTTTCGGGGAACAACAGGGTAAGAAAAGTGAATATCAGGATGCGCTAATTGTTGCGATTTGATACACGCAGCACACTCACCGCAGGCATCCTGCAATTGTGCAGGATCTACTTCCGGAGTAGCTGCTCCAAACAAACTATCTTCCACAACTGGATTCATGCCACGCTTAATCTTCTCACAAAGAAGATATTGTGCTAAAGCTATTGCTAATGATAGTGATCCGGCTCCTTCTTTACCCAAAAATAGTAAGGCATGGCTTAAACGATTCTGTAAAACCATACTTACTAATTTTTCCTTCACAGTTGTTTGACCTATGACAGTTGAAAATTTCATGCTGTGCAAAGATACAATCCCGAACGCAGTCATGCAGGTGTTTTTTTCCTGTTACTGCTCCAGCCCATTTACTTTACTGCGGAATGAATTATTTAAGTAAAGAAGTTATTTCTGCGCTCAAAGGTGCTGTTTTGCTGGGAAATACTTTTACCAGGTTTCCTTTTTCATCCAGCAAAAACTTGGTAAAGTTCCATTTAATAGGATCTTCGTAGCCCTTTGCTTCCGCTTGTTTTACCAGATACTTGAATAAAGGATGGATATCTTCTCCTTTTACAGAAACTTTTTCGGCCATCAGAAAAGTGACGCCGTAGTTTCTCTGACAGAATTCTTTGATTTCTTCGTTTGAACCGGGCTCTTGTTCTCTGAAGTTGTTAGCAGGAAATCCAATGATTACCAGTTTGTCTTTATATTGCTGGCTGAGTTTTTCCAGTTCTGCATATTGAGGTGTAAAACCACATTTTGAAGCAGTGTTTACAATCAGAATTTTCTTTCCTTTAAATTTAGAGAAATCGATCTCTTTTCCTTCTAATGATTCTACTTTGAAATCATAAATACTTGCAAAACTGAACATAAGCGCAATACTTAATAAATATTTTAACATAAAAGTTGTGTTTTATTGTTCTGTATAAAAGAACTCATAACAGCCAAGATCGGGTTTCCCGTCAGTTCTCAGAGCGCCTGTAATGTCTTTGTCTGATGAAACAAACAGACCCTTGTCGATAGCGGGCGATCCGCTGCTTAGTTTAAAGTTAAAGATTTTTTTAGATATGTCTATTTCCGCAAATAACGGGTCCGTTGTTTGCGACTCACTAATGTTTATATCGTCTTTTTGAAGTGTCATTTTGTAGATGGAATAGCGAATGTTAACAATCGAATGATTGCTGCCTTTTAAAAACCGTAGTTCATCACTTAAATCACCCCAGATGATACTATTTAATATATCCACTTTCATCGGGTTTGTTTCGGAAGCGCCTGTGTCATTAATAGAAATGCCTGCAACCTGATGCAATGTGTGCATTGTTGAATAAGTAGCTGCTGTAACCTGTTTAAGATTATATTCACCCCCTCCTTCCATTGAAATGTTGATATTGTTATTAGTTATTTCACTGTTATTGAGTGATAGATTTATATTTTTTAAGCGTAACGCCGCGCTTAAAGAAAAGCGTATTGCTGAACCCTCAATAGTCAGTTGCGTATTGCCTGGTTGTGTTGATTCCAGAATAATAGCATTTTTCGCATATTCTATCCGGGTATATTTTATTGTATGGAGTTGATTGTTCGCTGAAAGTCTTATTCCTTCCCAGCTTCCTGAGGTTAAATAGTCTTTACGGTAGGTAGTAAAAAGTACAGGTTTTTCAGCATTTCCATTCACATTCAGAATTCCTTTTATTTCAATAGGCGAATTGGGGTATACATATATTTTAACACCTTCAGAAATGTTAAGCTTTACATTTTCAGCTACAGTAAATATGCCTTGTATGAAATAACTTTTTCCGGCCTCGAGGGTAAGGTCATTTTGAATCGTCACATTTTTGTATACAGTAACCGGCTCGGCATATGCTTCCAGTTGTAGTTTTTGAGTAAGGTTTTTATGTGAGAAAGTAATACTGTCTCGTATCAAAAATAAATGATCAGCGCTCGTGTTAGCCGGAGTTACGGTTACAAAAAGATAGATACTATCTTTAGCGGGTAACTGGATATTGCTGAAACTGCTTCCTGAACGGCCATGTAAATTAATAGAAAAGTTAGAGAGGGTACCGCCGCCTAATTCCACTTTATCAAAAACTACGTCCTCATTACTTGTGTTAAATACTTTTACTGTGTGAACACTACTGGGTAAGCCTGCCAGTAATGTATCGAACTTCAGGGAGTCAACAGAGAATTTTACACCTCCGGATAAACCGGATGTTAAATCCGTTTTATTGCACGCCAGTGCAACAAATACTATAATAATAAGGTAGCTTGTTATTTTCATCAATAACAAATTTAATGTTTTAAGGTGAAGCCCAATGTGGCTATTGACAGTTTAACGTTTTGACCCTGAAAAGTATTACAAGCGGCCTCAAGTGTATTTCCTGTTGTAATAATATCGTCTACTATTAATATATGTGTATCCGGTTCGGGGTACTGATTCAAACAAAAGGGTATCGCTGTTGAATAGGCCCGGTCTGTACGTGACTTTTTGGTTTGAGTAGAAGAGGTGCTGATTTTTTTCAACAGGTTAGGGCTATGTCTGATGTTAAGTTTTCGGGCAATCGCTTCACTGATCACTGCGGCCTGGTTGTATCCCCTCAACCTTAATTTACGGGGATGTAAGGGAATTGGTACTACTTCGTGAAATGGCTGATATTGATGAAAAGTAACCAGATGATCGCTTAACTGATCAGATAAAAATTGACCTATTTCTTTTTCATGCTGATATTTAAAACGGTGAATCAGCGTTTGTATCAGACTGTTCTTCTGATAGTAACATAATGCTGTTATTTGTTCAAGCCTGACTCTTCCTCATAACACGTTTTGTAAGATCTGATTATTGAAAGGTGTGAAGTGAGTATATGGCAAATCTGATTCACAGACGGCGCAAATGAACTGATCTTTTTCAGTAATATACCCGCAACCCAAACAGAGCTGCGGGTAAAAAAGATGTTTTAATGATTTTCAGCAATCTGTTAATAAATGCATATTATTGAAATAATAATTGATAAACTTCTTCTACTTTGGAAAGAGCAATTACCTTAATCTGATAAGATTGCGGAACAATTGCTTTCAGGCTATATTTTGAGATAATAATTTTTTCAAATCCCAGCTTTTCTGCTTCGGCAATTCTTTGCTCAATTCTGTTAACAGCTCTGATCTCTCCACTTAAACCAACCTCTCCTGCAAAACAGATAGATGGAGGAATGGCCAGATCTTCATACGAACTTAACAATGCTACTAAAACTGCAAGATCGATGGAAGGGTCTTCAATTTTCAGACCTCCGGCGATGTTCAGAAATACATCCTTCATACCGAAATGAAAACCACCTCTCTTTTCTAAAACCGCTAATAGTAGTTGCAAACGTTTGTTATCATAACCGGTAGAGGTTCTTTGAGGAGTACCATATGCAGACTGTGTAACGAGCGCCTGCACTTCTATCAGTAATGGCCTCATGCCTTCAATTGTTGCTCCGATCGCTATACCACTTAACAGTTCATCTTTCTGTGACAATAATATTTCACTGGGATTATCAACCCCTCTCATGCCAATGCTGGTCATCTCATAAATTCCTAATTCGGAAGTACTGCCAAAACGATTTTTAATCGTTCTTAAAATTCTGTAAGCATAGTGGCGGTCACCTTCAAATTGTAGTACTGCATCCACCATATGTTCAAGAATCTTTGGTCCTGCAATATTACCGTCTTTGGTGATGTGCCCGATAAGGAATACGGGTATATTGGTTTCTTTTGCGAAGCGTTGAAACTCGCCTGCCGTTTCTCTGATTTGTGAAATACTACCCGGAGAAGAATCGATATAGGGAGATTGCATTGTTTGAATGGAATCGACAATAATTAATTCCGGTTTTAACTTTTTTATCTCCTGGAAGATTTGTGTAGTATTCGTTTCTGTTAATAAAAAGAATTGATCGTTGTTAATGTTTAATCGATCTGCACGCATCTTAATTTGCTGATCACTTTCTTCACCACTGATGTAAAGCGTTTTCGTTTTGGGTAATGATAATCCCAATTGCAAAAATAAAGTGGACTTTCCGATACCTGGTTCACCGGCGATTAAGATAATACTTCCGGCAACAATGCCTCCGCCCAACACCCGGTTTAATTCCTGATCATTACTGATTAATCTTTTTTGATCGAGTGTTTGAATATCTTTTATTAAAGTCGTTTTATTTTTTCTTTCTTCTTCATGAAATGAATTCCACACTTGTTCTTTTGCTGTTGTACTGGGTTTATGAATTACTTCCTGAACAAAAGTATTCCATTCATTACATGACGGACATTTACCAGCCCACTTAGCTGATTCGTATCCACAATTTTTACAAAAGAAGGCTGTTTTTACTTTACTCATAGTTGTAAAAGTAATTGAACTTTAAAAAAACACTCTCTAATTTACGATGAAATGAAGCGGATGGATGATGTAATGTTGTAGTAGTTGCTAAAAAGTAAAAAGGCCAGCAAATTTGCTGACCCCTTACTTACTAACCCATTAAATTCTTGCACTAAATTACAAATTAGAGGCAGATAACAAAATTATTTTTTGGGGTTGTGAATAAATTTTAAGACCTGTTAACAAGTGTAAACATTGTCTCAAAACAGTCCTTTTAGTATAGATAATCAATTAGTTATGTATTAATATTCAGCTTTTCAGAAGGCCTGAAAAAAGGCTCGGGTGTAAATTTGACAGCATTTTTTTTTGATATTTTTTACGGGTGTCAAAACGGCAACCCTGACGGTTGAAATATGCCAATTTTAACCAAATTAAAATTTGGAAAGTAGTTTGATGTCTATATTATTGTAAAAATTATTGTGCTATGCCGATGTCAGTTTTGTTAGTGTCCCTCATTTTTTTGGGAATCAGTATGTTAGTTTCGGGGGTCTTGAAAAGTAAATTCAAGAAATACAGTGAAGTAAGATTAGTGAACGGTTTGTCCGGAGCTGAAATTGCAACCAAAATGTTGCATGATAATGGAATTTATGATGTAAAAGTTATTTCGGTGGATGGCTTTCTGAGCGACCATTATAACCCGATGAATAAAACAGTAAACCTTAGTCCGGACGTTTATAGCGGCCGTTCTGTGGCTGCAGCGGCAGTTGCTGCCCACGAATGTGGTCACGCAGTACAACACGCCACTGCTTACCGCTGGTTAACGATGCGTAGTAAACTGGTGCCTTTTGTGCAATTCAGCTCAGGTATCGTTCAATGGGTGTTACTGGGTGGTATTCTGGCAATTAATGCCTTTCCGCAATTACTTTTAGCCGGAATCGTACTATTCGCCATTACAACTTTATTCAGTCTGATTACTTTGCCGGTTGAGTTTGATGCTTCAAACAGAGCCCTGGCTTGGTTAAAACGTGAAGAAGTAACTACACCAAAAGAATATCCGGGTGCTAAAGATGCCTTAAAATGGGCAGCTATGACTTATCTGGTGGCTGCTTTAGCTTCAGTAGCTACTTTGGTACAGTACATCATGATTTATTTAGGTGGAAGAGACAGAAACTAATATATCTGGTTAAAAAATAAACAAAAAGGCTGATACGAATGACGTATCAGCCTTTTTTATGATAAGTTGCCGGAGGTTTATTGCATTGCGACCGGCTCTACATTGTAGCCGAGTGCGCTGAGTTGCTGAATTATGCCACAGTTGTAAAATAAATGCCCTAGCCCTGCTGCAATAAACGTGTTTTTGCTTTCAATTAAACCCGGTAATACCTGCATCCATTGCTGATTTCTTTGCTGCAGCATTAGTTTTTTGTTGTTGCTTAATTTCGAGCAGTCTTTATCAAGTTGATATTTATATTTGAAGTCAAGATAAGTTTCGGTTACCATCGGGCAGGTATTTTTTCCGGATTTCTGATATTTTCTGTACTGCTTCAATATAAGTGAAATGTAGGTTTTAGAGCTTTTCCAACTAATGGCCTGATTGGTTTGGCTGATATAATCTTTTTGCTGATCAACCGTTTCCAGATAAACGGTTTCTTTGTTTTTTGATTCGGACAGAACCTGAACATATTCGTCCAGAAAGTATTTGTCGCCTGGAAAAAAAAGATCACAGTTTAACTCATCAAATTTATTTTGAAGAAGTCCTATAATCTCGTCGGGATATAATTTTCTCAGATCAAAGTCTGATTTGTGTAAGATTTCTGTTATCAGTGCATAGTCTTTTGCGCCAACAGTATTCTGAAGGTCGTTTGTGGGAGTGCGTAGGTGAATGGGAGCGAGCAGGTCCTTTTTCTTAATTTCTACTTCGGTCACTACCGTTTCGGTATGGTCGAGTGCTTCTTCCAGTGCCGGGTATTTGTGAAAGAATGATTCTGATGTTTTATGATAAGTGCCGAAGAGGTAGGATACTTTATCATTATTTTTTGAAGTGACTTTCCATAAATATGTTTGCTGAGAAAAAGAAGTCATCACATTACCCAATATTATTCCTGTCAGCATTATCGAGAAGCTTAGCTTGTTCATTCATTCGGTGTTTGTAGTCTCTAATTTAAAGTATCTGAGTTTGTAAACCGGTGTAAAATGTAGTAAGAACTTTTCATGTAATGGAAGGGCATGTTACAGGGGCTGTTTTTTATAAGTATTTTTTTCTGTTCAGCAGACTGCTATTATATACGGAATTAATTTTTACATAGTTGTATTAATGTTAAACTATAATTTGTTATATTAGAGATGATTGTAAAGGTTTTGTAAATGAAGGATAAGTTTTTTTTCTCCAAAAATAAGATCGATGATGTATCAGCTACTGATTTCAGGCAGTTGTCTGACTATCGGTGGATATTAAATGCTCTTGACCGTACTATTTACTCAAGCGTATATGTAATAGATTATGAAAAACAGACATTTGAGTATGTATCGGAGAATCCCTTGTTTTTATGTGGTTATTCTGCAGCGGAAGTGAAGGAAATGGGATACGATTTTTACATGAAAAATGTACCGGAAGAAGACCTTGATTTGTTGATTAAAATTAATAGGGTTGGATTTGAGTTTTTTGAAAGTCTGCCGGTAGCAGAAAAACGGTTGTGTACGATTTCTTATGACTTCCATCTCAAGAGTGAAGTCAATAAAAAAGTTCTTGTACATCATAAATTAACGCCGGTTTTTCTTACAGAATCTGGAAAGCTCTGGAAAGCTATTTGTGTAGTAACATTGTCTACTCAAAAAACAGCGGGTAATATAATAATTTCACTGAATGGTACACAGCGTGTTTACAGCTTTGATTTGGCAGAAAATTGCTGGAAGCAGCAGGAAATTATGGTGCTGTCAGAAAGGGAGCGTGAGATATTGCAGCTTTCTATCAGGGGCTTTACGATGAGTGAAATAGCGAAAGAAATTTTTCTTTCACCTGAAACTGTAAAATTTCACCGGAAAAAAATCTTCAGTAAGATGGGTGTAACTAATATAGCTGAAGCTATTTTTTATGCAGCTAATAATAAACTGCTTTAGTATACAGTAAAATGAAAGAATTGAATAAAAAAACTCCTGTACGAGGTACAGGAGTTTTTTTATAATCTTATTTCTTCTTCGTCTTTATCGAAGAATTTGAATTCGGTCAAATTGAAGGTTGTATCTTCTTTAATTTTAACACGTTGACGGTACTTAAAGTACCACTTCCAAACCTTGGAAGAGAAGAAGCTTCCTTTGGTTAAGTAGGCTTTCATGATTGGGTGAACAGCCAGCGTGAGATTTTTGTGCTTATGGGTAATCAGGTATTCGAGGTTCTTTTCGATTTCATCTTCGAGAATGAGTGTTGAAGTAATTTTTCCGGTACCGGCACAGGTCGGACAAACTTCCTGTGTATTAATAGATACTTCAGGTTTCATTCTTTGGCGCGTAATCTGGAGTAATCCGAATTTTGAGATCGGTAACACAGCGTGTTTGGCCCGGTCGGCGCGCATAAATTCTTCCATTGCCTCTAACAATTTCTTTTTATTGTCGGGCAATTTCATATCGATAAAGTCTACTACAATAATACCTCCCAGGTCACGTAATCGAAGCTGTCGTGCAATTTCTGCAGCAGCTTCCAGGTTTGTTTCGAGGGCATTTTGCTCCTGGTTATTTCCTACACTCTTATAGCCGCTATTGACATCAATCACGTGTAGTGCTTCCGTATGTTCAATGATCAGGTAAGCGCCGCTGGAAAGGTTAACTGTTTTTCCGAAGGCTGCTTTTACCTGTTTGGTAATACCGTACTGATCGAAGATCGAGTTATTACCACTAAAGAAAGAAACGATATCCGTTTTTTCCGGTGCGATTTTCTGAATATAGTTTTTAGTATCTGCGTAAATAGATTTTTCATTAATGATGATTTTATTGAAATCTTCATTCAGTAAATCGCGCAGGATACTGGTGGTTTTTGTTTGCTCACTCAGAATTTTGGCGGGCGGAGTAGCTCCCTGTAAACGGCTTTGAATCGTTTTCCAGGTGGATACCAATGCGTTTAAGTCATCGTGTAATTCAGCAGTATTTTTACCTTCTGCTGCAGTACGAACGATTACTCCAAAATTTTTAGGTTTGATAGCTTCTACGATTTTTTGTAGGCGTTTCCGTTCATCACCGGAGTGAATTTTACGGGAAACCGCAACAATATCATTGAAGGGAGTGATTACCACAAATCTGCCGGGAAGAGATATTTCGCAGCTAAGCCTTGGGCCTTTTGCTGCAATCGGTTCTTTCAGAATCTGAACAAGAATCGGAGGTTTTCCATTTAATACTTCGTTGATTTTTCCTGTTTTAATAATTTCAGGTTCTACCACGAAGCTGGAAAAGTCATAGTCTTCAGGACCACCGTGTTGAATAGCCTGTTGGGTATATTTGAGTAGCGAACGAGCATAAGGACTCAGGTCAGTATAATGCAAAAAAGCATCCTTTTCGAACCCTACATCAACGAATGCAGCATTCAAACCAGGAATTAGTTTTTTTACTTTACCTAAGTATATATCCCCTACCGCAAAACTTGCATCAACTTTTTCGTAATGCAATTCCACCAGCCTCTTGTCTTCCAAAAGGGCAATTTCCACACCTCCCTGAGGTGTGCCATTAATAATTAGTTCCTTATTCAAGCGTAAATCTTTTTCCGTCTTATCAATCATCACTACAAGGAAAGTGGTTGCTGAAAACGGATTACTTATCAACAATGGCTTAAAAAAACCGGCTGATAATGATAAATAATTAGATCAGCAGGAAAGGAAAGCGGCAGGCGTTATTTCAGCCCGCCGCAAGAAGTTTACCAAGAACTAGCGGTTTTTCTTCTTATGACGGTTCTTTCTTAGTCTTTTCTTACGCTTATGTGTCGCAATTTTATGACGTTTTCTTTTTTTACCACAAGGCATGATCACCAATAATTTAAGTTAAACAATGATTGTGTATCGCAATTATTCCTTTAACAAGGATTAATTTTTCAAGTCTGTAATGCGCTTGTCTACTTCTTTAACGATTTCCGGATCGTCAATTAAAGTTCTAAGCTGTTTGTACCAGTAGATGGCTTTTTCCTTATCGTTCTTTCGCTCATTCACATCAGCCAATAAAAAGATTGGTTCTAAATTATTGGGTTCAAGTTGGTGAATAATTTCAAAACGTTCAATTGCTTTATCCCATTGACCACTCATCATACTACCCATTCCCAAGGTGTATTGAGCGTAAATATCTTTAGGATTTTTGTCGGCAACTTCGCGGATCAGCAGAATTCCCTCCATTGGAGTCTTTCCAATACCCCCGAAAAGCAGCGTTTTGCCAAGGCCTACTTTTAAAGAATCATTTGTCGGATTGAGCTCTAACGCCTTCTCAAACAATACTTTAGCTTCGGTAGCCATCCATGTCTTCAGTGACTGATTACTTTGTTTCATCAAGCCATCTAAATAAAGCTGGGCTGCAAAGGTGAGGTTTTTTTGAGAATTTTCCAATTTAGCAGCCTCAGAAGTATAATAAGTGTAAGGAATTAACTTATGAGCACTGTCTCGCCAGAACTCAGCCAGCTGTTTGTAAGACCGGATCTGCTGGGTTTTTACATCGCCCCGAACAATTCCAGACTCTAACTGAGTCACATAATAATGCTGAGAAGCTGTTAAATCTTTCTTTGACGCTTCTAAGATTACGGAAAAGTCAATAACTTCTGCCGTTGATGCAGAAGTAGGGCTAACCGGTGCCGGTGCACCAGTGTGGGGTACGGTTCGGCCAAAAACATAAATTGCGCCGACTAATAAAAGTCCGGAACCGACTAAGATTAACTGCTGTTTTTTCACTATTCAAAGTTTAAGAACAGCAAAGTTACACCTCATCATCGGGGTTTGGTTGATCTTCTTTTACAGATTGTAATTTTTTAACCTCAGCAACAAATTCTTTTGCTGGTTTAAAAGCTGGAATGAAGTGCTCCGGAATGTGCACTGCTACATTTTTTTTAATGTTACGCCCAATTTTTGCAGCTCTTTTCTTTGTGATAAAGCTACCAAAACCACGGATGTAGATGTTTTCACCCTGTGCAAGAGTATCTTTCACCTCTTTAAACATGGTTTCCAGCGTAACCAAAACATCAACCTTTGGAATACCTGTCTTTTCAGATATTTGGTTAACGAGGTCTGCTTTTCTCATTGATAAATTTTTAATAAGGTTTTAAAATGAATTTTCACAGAATTATCACCGCAAAGGCAAATTCCACAAAATCAATTCATTACTCAAATTAATGGGAAATTTGCAATTTTGCAAGAATTTGATATAATATTGAAAATGATTTTTTAAATTCTTTTATTGTTTGACCACTATAAAGTACCTTACCCATTGGTTTATAATAACATAAATAGTGCCGAATTCTTCTCGTTTACAGCCGATCTGCTCCGCTGGAATGAGCTCAAAAATGACCGATCCATGCCCTGGAAGGGTGAAAAAGACCCCTATAAGATATGGTTAAGCGAAATTATTTTGCAGCAAACCCGTGTTGAACAAGGGTTAAGCTATTATGAAAAATTTGTACATCACTTCCCCACGATCACTGATTTAGCGAATGCTGATGATGAGAAAGTATTTAAACTATGGGAAGGATTAGGATATTATTCCCGGTGTAAAAATTTACTGGCAACTGCACGTATTATCGCTTATGAAAAGCAAGGCGTTTTCCCTGATAAATATAAGGATATCATTCAATTGAAAGGAATCGGCCCTTATACTGCCGCAGCTATCGCTTCTTTTGCATTTAATGAGCCTCATGCTGTAGTTGACGGAAATGTTCAACGCGTTATATCCAGATACTTCGGCATTAATACACCTATTGATACAACAGAAGGCAAAAAAATGTATCAGCAATTGGCAGATGTGTTGCTTGATCAGGAAAATCCTGCAGTTTACAATCAGGCAATCATGGACTTCGGTGCTACTGTTTGTAAACCGCAACTTCCTCTTTGCAATGAATGTTTTCTTAGAAACGACTGTCAGGCACTTGCGTTAAACGTTGTAAAATCACTTCCGGTTAAAGAAAAAACTTTGCTGAAAAAACAACGCTTTTTTCATTACTTCATACTCCAATATGAAGACGGGGTTTATATACACAAAAGAACCGATAAAGATATCTGGGAAAACTTGTATGAATTTATTCTTCTTGAGTCTCCCGTAGAATATGATCTGACGCAAGTAAAAAATCAATTTGCTGCATTAATTCAACACAATGTAGCAGAACCGTTATGGTCAAGTAAAGTGTTTAAACAAACACTCACCCATTTAACAGTATACGGGCAATTTCACCGGTATAAAATAAACGAACCGCTGAAAGACTTATCTGCCTATGAATGTGTGTCTTTAGACAGGTTAACCGTTTATCCATGGCCTAAGCTGATTCAGCAATTTTTTCAGGAAAAAGCAACTTTGGCACAATTGTTTTAGCTCGTAACCCTGATTGTTAATGGTTTATAAGCAGTTTTTTTGGTAGAAAAATTTATAGGTTTTCTACTTTAAAAAAGTTATCTTTAAATAGTCATTAACCGGTAGACGATTTCTAACAATCAAATATACCTACTATGAGAGGCGTAAATAGGGTAATGCTTATTGGCAATTTAGGAAGAGATCCGGATGTTCAACATTTAGAAGGAAATATAGCCGTTGCAAAGTTTCCTTTAGCTACTACAGAAACATTTAAAGATCGTGCTGGTAAGTTAATATCTCAAACAGAATGGCATACGGTTGTTCTTTGGAGAGGCTTAGCCGAATTGGCACAAAAGTATCTTCACAAAGGCAGTTTGGTGTACATCGAAGGAAGATTACGCACCAGAAGCTGGGAAGATAAAGAAGGGGTGAAGAAATTTGCCACAGAAGTAGTAGGGGATAACCTGATAATGTTGGACAAACGCACCGATGGCGGACCCATTACTCCTTCGTCTGATGGAGTTGA
Source organism: Gynurincola endophyticus (assembly GCF_003991195.1). Lineage (GTDB taxonomy): Bacteria > Bacteroidota > Bacteroidia > Chitinophagales > Chitinophagaceae > Gynurincola > Gynurincola endophyticus. The sequence continues at coordinate 231,333 of NZ_RCWL01000001.1, forward strand.
TTATTCCAATCAGGATATTCCACCAATGGGGGAAGCATCTCAAGACATCCCTTTCTAAACACCGACCAAATATTTTTTGAAATTATACGTTGATAACTATAATGTTTATCATCGAAATGTATCTTTGTGTCAATTGTTGATGTATATTTAGCAATTGTGAATGGCGCTCATTTTTATCAACAAAATTTTAAAGAATTGGATTCGGACTTTACTCTTTTATCCTCTGTTCTCTTATCAACAGTCAGCTCCGTGCAGTATAACACGATTCTGGGTGTGATTTTGTTGGTGCTGCTCATCGTGTCTTTTTTTGTGGCAGGAGCTGAAATAGCATTCTTTTCACTGACATCAAAAGATATTAATCACCTTAAAACAAAAGCACCAGCCTGGAGAAGAATTACACATCTCCTCTCCAACCCGCAGGAACTACATACCTCTTTGGTTATCGCCAATACTTTTCTGAAAATAGCGATCATCATCATTGCTAATTCTTTAATTGAAAGTATTATTGAAATGTACGATTCAATCAACCTTTTAGGTTGGGGCGGCTTTTTTATTAAAGTTTTTTTAATCTCACTGCTGGTAATTCTTTTCTGTGAAATTTTACCCAAAGTAAAGGCTGCCCAGCATAGCTTACGTACCGCTTATGAATCTGCTGCATGGATTGAAGCCATTCACGGAATTTTTAAACAACCTACTCATTTTATTCTGTATATAGCCGATGGAATTGCTTCTGTACTCGGTACAGAAAAAAGAAAGAATATTAACCAGAAACTACAGGACGCAATAGATTCAAACGATTTCGAAGAAAAAGAACAAAACATCCTCACCAGCATCTACAAATTTGGAAATATTACCGTTAAACAGGTAATGACAACGCGTCTTGATGTGAATGGCCTGGATAAAACGGAGGCGTTCAAAAACGTACTCATTAAAATTCAGGAATGGGGTTACTCGAGGGTTCCCGTTTACGAAAACAGCATGGATCATATCGTAGGTATTATCCATACAAAAGATTTGGTTGCACACCTTAATCAACCTGATAATTACAATTGGAACTATCTGTTACGTACACCCTATTTTGTGCATGAGCATAAGTTGATTGAAGACCTGTTTATCGAATTTCAGAAAAAAAGAATTCACTTTGCTGTAGTGGTCGACGAGTTTGGTGGTACCAGTGGAATTGTTACAATGGAAGACATTATCGAACAGATTATCGGCGAAATCAACGACGAGTTTGATCTTGATGAAGATGTAAACCAGCAGGTATCAGCCGATACTTTCATACTGGAAGGGAATACAATGTTGTACGACGCCTGTAAGCTGATGAAACTCAGACCTGATACTTTTGATGAAGTAAAAGGCGAAAGTGATTCCATTGCCGGATTAATTCTTGAAAATTTCGGCGAAATCCCCTCTGCCAATGAAGTTATCCAATTAGGAAATTTTGAATTTACTATTTTGGAAGTGGAAAGAAACCGTATTAAAAAAGTACAAGTAAAGATTGTACCCAACCAAATATAAGCCCTAAGTTGTATGAAGTACTTTCTCTCTGTTTTAGTGATGGCATTGTTAGCTTGTAATAGTGAATATACTCCCAGGAAAAAAGGATACTATAAAATAGATTTCCCCGAAAGAGCTTATCGCTCCTACCACCCACAGAATGCACCTTACAGCTTCGATTATCCTGTATATGCCGAAGTGGTAAAGGACACTACTTTTTTTGAGGAAAGTCCTGAAAACCCATGGTGGGCAAATATTGACTTCCCGCAATTTAACGGCCGCATTTATGTCAGTTATAAACAAATACAGAACGAAAAGCATTTTGAACAAATGGTCAATGATGCTTTTAAAATGACTTACAGCCATACTACCAAAGCTTCGGCCATTAACGATTCTTTAATGACAACTCCGAACGGTTTAACCGGCGTTTATTTTAAAGTGGGAGGAAATGCTGCTACTGCGCACCAATTCTTTGTGACTGACTCCGTTAAGCACTTTTTGAGAGGCGCTTTGTATTTTGATTCAACACCAAATGAGGACTCTCTTTCTGTTGTGAATGAATTTTTGTTTGAAGATATGCGCCAGCTTATTAATTCGCTGAAATGGTATTAATTGCCTTTCTGAGGGATTTCTTACCTTTGTAGCCTAAATACTTTTGTTTTGATAGCGGTAGATAATGTTTTAATCAGCGACGACGTGGTGAAAGCCCACTTTGTGTGTGATTTAATTAAGTGTAAAGGAGGTTGTTGCGAAGAAGGCGATGCCGGAGCTCCTCTTGAAGAAGAAGAAATGCGTATTATAGATGAAGTCTACGATACTGTAAAGCCTTATCTTACAGAGGAATGTATTGCCGAAATTGACCGGAAAGGTAAGTATTTCTTTCACGAAGAGTTCGGATGGGTTACCCCCACGCTTGGGAGTGACCAGGATATTTGTGTTTATGCAAAACGCGACGAAAAAGGCATTATTAAATGTGCTTTTGAGCAAGCCTATAACGACGGTCTGATCGGTTGGAAAAAACCAATCAGTTGCCACTTCTTCCCTATCATTCAAAAAAATGCCAGTCCGGGAGGATACGACCGGATGAACTATGAACCACGACCCGTATTATGTAAACCGGCATGCGGATTGGGTAAAAAGCTAAAAGTTCCGGTGTATCAGTTTTTGAAAGAACCGATTATCAGAAAATACGGCGAAGAGTTTTATCAGGCACTCGATGCAGTGGCAAAAGAATACTTCCCCGATCATCAATAACGCCTTCACAATTTTTCGCTATGAGTGAACGTAAAGCGTCCTTCATGGCTAAAAGCACCGTTAAGTCGGAAAATTTAGACCATAGAAGAAAAATAAACTTTAATATAGATAAATATAATGCTGCCGTAGAAAAGGGTAAACCCCAGTTCGCAGCGTTGGATTTAGCGCGGGAAAGAGCGAAAAATATCAAGTGGAAAGTAATGGAACAGCTCGATACTTATCTCGAGCAATTTGAAGCTAATTTCACTCAAAGAGGCGGCAAAGTAATCTGGGCAGAAGATGTTCAACAGGTGCACGATGCCATTGAAAAAATCTGTACTGAAAAAAAATGCCGCACAGTTGTTAAGTCTAAAAGCATGGCAACTGAAGAAATTAAGCTGAATGAGTTTTTACAGGAGAAGGGCATGGAAAGTGTTGAAACCGATCTGGGTGAATATATACAGCAACTAGATGGAGAAACGCCTTATCATATTGTTACTCCTGCCATGCACAAAAGCAAAGAAGATATTGCAAAACTTTTTCATAATAAACTAGGTTGTGCGCCAAATCTATCACCCGAACAACTTACACTGGTTGCGCGTGACGTTTTAAGAAAAAAATTTGTAGAAGCAGAAGTTGGTATTACCGGTGCTAATTTCATTATTGCCGATGCAGGAGCGATAGCTCTGACCGAAAACGAAGGAAATGCACGCCTCACCTGTGCTTTTCCAAAAACACATATTGTAGTAGTCGGCATTGAAAAGTTGATTCCTTCTATCAGTGACCTCGGCCTTTTCTGGCCTTTGTTATCAACTTTCGGTACCGGGCAACAGGTTACTTCCTATAATACTATAGTTGCCGGTCCGCGTCAGGCAAATGAAGTGGATGGCCCTGAAGAAATGTACGTGATATTATTGGATAACGGCCGCACAAACCTTCTTGAAAACCCCGTTACCAGAGAAAGCCTGTACTGTATTCGCTGCGGAGCTTGTTTAAATGCCTGCCCCGTATATAAGAATATCGGAGGACACTCCTATGAAACTACCTATTCAGGACCCATAGGCGCTGTTATTACTCCTCACCTGAAGGGTATGCATGAATGGAGTCATCTTAGCTATGCTTCGTCTTTGTGTGGTAACTGTACCGAAGTTTGTGCTGTTAAAATAAATCTGCACGAATTATTACTTGAAAACAGGGCATTGGCTGTAAAATCGGGAGAAGCACACTGGAGCGAAAAACTTGCCTGGAAAGTATGGTCAAAAGCCAGTCAGAACAGAAAGATGATGAATATGGGAAACCAGAAAATCAAAAACTGGGTAGTGAATAAAATGGTAAAGGGCTGGAGTGCCCATCGTTCTGACATCGTTTTTCCGCCAAAAACCTTTAATGAGCTTTGGTTAGAAAGGAATAAGAAATCCTAATAAAAAATATATTTTAAGAAAGTCGGCGATTTCAGTCGACTTTTTTATTTTGTAGCATGATCTCTCTGTATGCAACGGTGATTACTCCCAGGCTTGAGTATATTGTACAGTTTTTAGAAACAGAAATGTTTGGGGAAAAAATACATCTTGAAAGCAGCCAGGAGCTGTTTTTAAAGGCAGCGGGTTTTAAAATAAACTACTCTCCTTACTTATTTGACGATGTTTTTCGCATCCATCCTGCGGGTATTTTGCATGAAAAAGAGATCAAAGAACAATTTATTCAACTCTTTGAGTATCAAAAAAAGAAGGCCTTTTTTGCCACCGGCGGAGATTACCCTTTTGATATTTTTTCTGCTATTTTTTATTTGTTGTCACGATATGAAGAATATCTTCCTTTTGAGGCAGACTCATTGGGGCGCTTTCCACACGAGGCTTCTTTAGCTTATAAAGGTGGTTTTCTGCACGAACCGTTGATAAACCTGTGGTTAAACGATTTTAAAAATTACCTGCACGAACATTACGGATATCAGCATTTTAGGGTACGAAAGTTCAATTGTTTACTCACTTATGATATAGATATCGCCTTTGCTTATACGAATAAACCATGGTGGCAGGTTTTAGGAGGAGGTTTAAAGGATATTTATCATCGCAGATGGAATCTTGTAAAGGAAAGATGGAACGTAGCGGTTAACCGGCAGCACGACCCTTACAATGTTTATGAGTGGTTAGATGCTATGCATCTGTATTGCAGGATGCCGGCTTATTTTTTCTTTCTGGTAGCTAAAAAGAAAAAAGGACTCGATAGAAATATCTCTACCAAAAATAGAAATTTTCAATACCTGATTGAGTATTACTCGAAACATCACAGGGTAGGACTTCATCCTTCTATCCAGGCTGGCAGAAGTTACTTTCATCTGAAGGCTGAAAAAGAATGGCTGGAAGTGTATACCGAAAAAGAAACTATTCATACGCGTCAGCATTATTTGCAATTACAGTTTCCAAAAACCTATCGACGGTTAATAGAAGTCGGATTACAGAAAGACTTTACCATGGGGTATAGTAACATTAATGGTTTCAGGGCCAGCGTGTGTTCATCTTTTAACTGGTATGACTTACAGGAAGAGAAGATAACAGACCTGCTGGTGTATCCGTTTTGCTTCATGGATGCAGCGTCTTTTTATCATCTTAAACAAACTCCTCAACAAGCTTATCACGAGTTAGTAAAATATTATGATACCATCAAGCGCTTAAACGGCCTGATGATTTCTACCTGGCATAATACCATTCTCAGTAATGGTGCTATGTATACGGGCTGGAGGGATATGTATGAAATATTTATGAAAGATACGGTTTACTGGGACGCTTATTCCGGTTCATAAGCCGGTTGTTTTTTTGAGTCTCTTTTACTACCTATATTGATTAGCCGCACACCTGCCAGGGTTACCAAACCACCGATACCTATATAAATCGTTAGTTTTTCCTGAAACAACAGTGCTCCTACTAACATAGCAATCACCGGGTTCATATAAGCATAAATTGATGCTTGTTCTGTACTCAGGTTTTGTAAAGCATACAAGTACGCCATGTAAGCTAATACAGAACCGAATACGACCAGGTAGGCAATCGATGTCCAGGCTTGCCATGGTATTTCATTCAGGGGAACGGTTTGTTTGGTTGTATAAGCAATGAGTGAGGTTGTTAAACCGCTGAATAACATTTGAAAGCCAAGGCTGAAATAAGGATTAAAATTAGCTGCCTGTGATTTGGTATATAATGTACCAAATGCCCAGCTCAAACTGGCAAAGAGAGAAACTATAATTCCGAATCTGAAATGAGGATTGAGAAAATCTAACAAATGATCATAGAAGATAATACATACTCCGGCAAAACCTAAAAGCAGTCCGGTAAAAGTAACTGCATTGATGATAGATTTTTTGAAAAGTAAGTTTATAATAACAATCCAGAGTGGAAAAATAGCAGCAATGATAGCTCCAAGTCCGCCAGTGATATATTTAACTCCCCAGGTGGAGAGGCCATTAGATAAAAAGAAGTTCAGCAGGCTGAGTATGATAATGGGAATCCATTCTTTTCCTTTTGGATAAGTGGCACCTTTGATGGTGAAAAATAAAACGTAGAGCAGTCCGCCAATCGACTGACGTATACCTGCCAGTTGAAATACCGGCATATATTGAACTCCCTGACGGGATGCTACCCAGGTAGTTCCCCAGAAGAAACATACCATAGCCAAGGCGATAAGTGCTTTTACACGCACTGATTTTGGGGCCGCCAACTTCATAAATAAAAGTTGAGAGTGAAGAATCGAAAATGGAAAGCGATACTTAAATTTTTATAAATCGTGCAATCACTTTCCATTCACCATTCTCAATTATCCACTAGTGTTTAAAGTGTCTCATGCCGGTCATTACCATTGCCAGATTATTTTCCTGACAGTAAGCGATAGAATCTTTGTCACGAACAGATCCGCCAGGTTGAATAAAGGCTGTAATACCTGCCTGATGCCCAAGCTGCACACAGTCATTGAAAGGGAAAAATGCATCGCTCGACAATACTGCACCGTTTAGATCGAAATTGAATTGTTTTGCTTTTTCTACAGCATGACGAAGTGCGTCGATTCTGGATGTTTGTCCACAACCTTTACCGATCAGCTGTTTGTTTTTCACTAAAGCAATTGCATTTGACTTCAGGTGTTTGCATACGATGTTGGCAAATGCAAGATCAGATTGCTCCGCTTCACTGGTATTTCTACCGCCAACTTCTTCCCATTTTTCATAATTGCCTGTATCAGCGCCCTGCACTAATACGCCGTTCAATACTGATTTATAAGTTTGAGTCGGTAATGCTTTATCTGATAATTGTAGTAAAATTCTGTTTTTCTTAGATTTCAGTACTTCTAATGCATCTTCATTGAATGCAGGTGCAATCAATACCTCAAAGAAAATTTCGTTGATTGCGTTGGCCGTAGCAATATCAATGTTTTTATTAGTAACCAATACACCGCCAAATGCACTTTCCGGGTCGCCTGCCAAACCGCTATCCCATGCTTCTTTTACAGTGCTGCGTGCAGCAATGCCACAAACGTTGGTATGTTTGATAATAGCAAACACTGCTTCATCCTGATTAATACCTGCAGGTAATTGCTGAAAGTCTTTAATTAATTGTACGGCAGCGTCAACATCTACCAGATTGTTATAGGAAAGTTCTTTTCCGTTCAATTGAGTGAATAGCTCATTCAGGTTACCGAAAAACACACCATTCTGGTGAGGGTTTTCACCATAGCGCATTGTTTTAGCCTGTGGTACTGATTGAATGAAATATTGATTGAATTCGTTGTTAAAGTACTGGAAGATGGCTACATCATAATGTGCAACGATTTCAAATGCTTTGGCAGCATATGCTCTTCGTTGTTCAATAGTAGTAGTACCGTTTTGATCTTTTAATAATTGAGTTAAACCGGGGTAGTCATCTTTTGATGCCAATACTACCAGGTCTTTATGATTTTTGGCTGCACCTCTGATCATAGAAGGCCCGCCGATATCAATTTTTTCGATAATCATTTTTTCGGCTTCCTCAGAAGTCAGCTCTTTATTGGCTGCTACGCTGGCAACTGTTTCTTCGAACGGATAAAGATCCACAATTACCAGGTCGATTTCAGGAATGCCGAATTGTTTCATTTCTTCCAGGTCCTTCGAAACATCCCTGCGACCCAAAATTCCACCGAACACAGTCGGATGTAGCGTTTTTACACGTCCACCTAAAATTGAAGGATAGGTGGTAAGGTTTTCTACCGGAACAACTGGAATACCCAACTTTTCTATAAAGGCCTGGGTTCCGCCGGTTGAATATATGGTAATACCTTGTTGATGTAATTCCTGCACCAGGGGTTCCAGACCATCTTTATAGAACACTGAAATGAGGGCAGAATTGATTTTTTTCGTCATACTTGTGATGTTTTGCAAACCATTTTGAAAGAAAGCGCGAAGTTAAACTAATGTATCTGCATCACAAAAGACCCGCCTTGATTTATAGGATATAATTGTACAGGACTTATTAAGTCTTTGTTGTGGTTTAAAACAGTGCTGTCTGGTATAGATTTACTCCGATGAATGATTTTCTGACGATTGATAATGAGCAGTTCATCCTTTATCTCGAGAATATGATTCTTAAAGTAGATCGATTGAGGTTTTAAAGATGTTGTAGTACTTCTTTTTACACCCAGATAGCTTCTGGTATTCAATGTTTTATGATATGAGGAGGAACTTGTATCCCCCCAGAAAAAAGACCGTTGATCCGCAATTATTTCAATTTGCCATTGATTTTGATGTAAAGAAACGATCAGGTGTGGCGGAGGAATAGTTGCTCATTGAACAACCGGTATTGTAATAATAATGACACCGCTGAAAAGGTAGCGCTTTAGCATATCAGATTGACGTGATACACTAAACAAAATGATTAGCAGATAAGCGGCTAATAAGTGCTCTATGTTGAAACTGAAGTTTCTGAGCAGCAGGAAATCTCATTGGTTTAGCCACAGAATCGATTCGTTCAGCAGCATAAAAAGTGTTTCATTGACATACCTCAGTAACGAACCCAGCAAACTGATGGGGTGTACAATTAAAAGTAATAGTAAAGTATAGATAAGCAGGGTTGATAACGGAATGGCTATCATATTAGAAAAAAGAAGATGTAATGGAAGTTGTTTAAAGTAATAACAACAAACCGGCAAAGTGAGTATCTGTGCGGCCATTGTAATGGCCACAAGGTCTTCAATGGGCTTCAGTATTTTGTAAGGTGAGTAGAGCAGCCGTTTAAAAAAGTTTTGAAATAACTGAATGCTCAGAACGGCCAGATAAGATAACTGGAATCCCACGTGAAAAATTCATTCAGGTTGAAAAAATAGTAGTAGAAAGGCACTGCCAGCCAACAGGTTAAATTTGCCTGTTGCGATTTTTTTTCGTTGAAGATTAGTCATTACAGATGCCCGCAACACAGATGGGCCGGCTCCGGCGACCAGGCTGTAAATCCACATACCGATAAAAGCAAGAGGCTTCAACCATCGGTTTCAGCCGAATAGCCAAAGCAGGCAGCCTATAATCAGCTGCATATGCATTCCTGAGATGGCAATAATATGAGTAATACCTGTATTGCTATATGCTTCCAGCAGCTCATTATCAACTTGTTGTGTGTTTCCTATCAGAAGTGCCACTGCTAAACCGGCATTTTCCGGTAAAAAATAGGTGTTCATCACATCAATAATAAAGTATTGAATACTGTAAATCTGCTTTTTTCATCCCTTTAATGCTTGGCAATCAACAATGTTTTCTTCAGAAATGGCTGCTGTATAAAAGACATTTTGTTGCCTGAGATACCGGTGAAAGGAGAAATCTGCTGGTAAAACCGGCTCGCGGCTTTCCCTCAGGTATAAATTTGTTCGTAAAGTAGCTGAAGATATAATGTTTTGATTTTCAGTGTTTAATCGTAAAAATATTTTGAAATGGCAAGGAATGGCTTTCGACTGGATATAAAGTGAATCGACAGTGGCGATAGTATAATAAGAGGTTCGTCCTTTTTTTATGATACTGTTTAGTGAAACATGTGCTATTAACCGCTTCTCAGACAAATGTTGGCGGGGTAAGTGCGGTACTAATGTAGAAAAATTTACCAGACCTGTTGACAATATAATAAAAATTATGTATAAAGATCTAAGGCTTTCGCTGTATAAGTTAGTTGTGTTATACAATAAATTGTAAATCAACAGAATGGAAATGACAATCAAAAGTGGGCCGAAATAACTGCAAAAATTGAAATCTGTAAAAAAGGAGATAATAAGACCGGTAAAATAAGGTGGAATTAACCGTAAAAAAGGGTGCGATTTGAGAAATATGTACGGTGCTTTATGGTTCATATAGACGGTGTTATAATACTATACGAATAAGAAACACCGTTAGATTAAAGAAAGAAAAAAGGGTTATCTGTATTTTGGAAAGGCGATTACTGATAACCCTTTTGAACAAACTGATCAGGCTTGAAAAATTCCTCAAGCTGTGTGACATAACTTGAGGAATGTAATTTTCACAGTGATATTGGATTTAAAACACGGGATGATAGCAACTCTCCACATCTAAAGTCCTACAATATTTTCTAATAGCCATGAAAAACGGCTTATTTTAATAACGGTAAATTAACCGTGTGAAGACGGTGTAAAAGATACCGTTATTTAACGGTGTGTAGCATGTGTAATAAAACGGTAAGTTTGCGTTTTATCAACGGTAAATTGAGGGGTAAAATCACGTAATTTGATGATTTATATCATCTTACAAATTATTATAATTTATAATTATTTGTAAAACATGCTCTTATGCTGAGCTGGCAAGCTGTATCCGTCCTACTTTTGAGTTGTCAAACAAACGTTCACATTTTCAAAACCCCCAACTATGACAACAATTGAAAAAAAATTAGTAAGACGCGGAAAACTTGTAAATACAGAGCATGTAGATACAGTGATCAGAACCTATAAACAAGAGCGTTGGGTTCAAAATTCAGACAGAATTGGTAAAGAGGACTCTCTGAGTGCCTGGTTCGGTCTGGAAGAAATGGAGCAGTTTATCGCAATGGCTAAACAACACGGCGCAGATGGTATCAAGGTTTATTACGCTGCGTATCCATCTGATTTTGAGGTAGAAGAATACAGAGACCGTCAAACCGTTGTATTCGTAGGTACTAAAACTTCTAATACAGACTTCGGAGTGGTTAATAAAGACATCTATTTCAAAACAAATGATGGCAGCAGCATCCTGGCATTCAACTACGGAAATCTTTGTCCTCCGTTCTGCAGAGAAAAAGAAGAAGGTAAAGAAGGAGAAGGCGGATCAGGTATTTTCGAAAACATGGGTCAGACAATCGGATTGGCAGTAATCGACAGAGGAGAAAAAGGTATACAAGTAGTATAATTTTAAATACTTTAAAAAAGTCTCAGCTTAGCTGGGACTTTTTTTTATCTTTCCGAAAATATATCCGGTGGGCCTTCATACGTTAATAATTATTTGTGTAACACTGATTTTTTCATTGTTTTTCTGTTTCAGAAAAGATCAGGTGGGTTATTTAAGATATTTTCCCTTTTTTCTGTTGCTTCAATTATTGATGGAAAGCTATTCGTACTATTTATGGAGTAACTTTCAATCGACTACCACTATTTATAATCTTTATACAAATTTTTCGATAGGATTCTATCTGTTTATTTTGCGTGATGCAGTGCAAAGTAAAACAGCAAAGAAATATATGGCAGTGGCCATTTTGGTGATGGCTGTTTTCTTTGTAAATACCTTGCTCAATAAAAACCCGCTCTTCAATACTTATTCGTACATGCTTGCCTCTACATTTATTATTTCGGCCTGCGTGTACTATTTATTTGAAATTTTCCGATTTGCCAATAGCCCCAACTTATTAAAAGAATCTGCTTTCTGGATCTGTACTGCTCTCTTGTTTATGTATGTTTCGGGCTTTATGTTATTATCAACAGCAAATCTGCTCGAGAATGCTTCTATCGAAGTAATCAGAAACCTGAAAATCATACTGAAGATTATTAATTATTTGTTTTATATATTATTATGTATGGCATTTAGTTGTAGATATATTTTTAAAAGTTAATATCAAATCATGTATCCGGGTATCCGTTTTTTTCCGATACCTTTGGATTCATAAAATATTTTCTTTTCAATGAATACATCAGAAAAAGAGTTATACGCCATTGTTCTAGTGGGTTTTGTACTGGCATTTGTTTTGGTGGTATTCGTTGTTTCGATTGTATTTTTATATCAACGCAGAAAGCATAAACAGGATAAACTTTTAGCAGAACTAGCCGCACAATACCAGGAAGAATTATTAAGATCGCAATTAGAGATACAGGAAGAAACGATGAAATCACTTGCCCAGGAATTGCATGATAATATCGGTCAAATGCTTTCAGTTGTAAAACTTTCTCTGGCTATTTTACCGGTTGAAAAAGAACACCCCGCCGCAGAACCTATAAAATCTGTCAAAACTAACCTGAACCAGGCAATTATAGATCTGGCCAATCTTACGAAAGGATTGCATTCAGAACGGATTTCAAGAGTCGGTTTAACCGAATCGATGCGATTTGAACTGATAAATTTAGAAAAATCAAACCTTTTGGAAGTTCATTGTGATATAGAAGAAGAACTAAGTTACCCGGATGAAAAGAAAACGGTGATTGCATTCAGGATTTTCCAGGAGTTATTGAATAACGTTTTGAAACATGCGGAAGCTACTAAACTTGCGGTAATAGCGAAAAAAGTGGATGATGTTATTAAAATTGTGATGACTGATAACGGAAAAGGTTTTAACTTAGAAGAGAAACAAACTTCGGCTAACTCAAGTGCCGGATTAGGTTTAAAGAATTTATTTAATAGAGCAAAACTGATAGGAGCGAAACTTGATTATGAAACAGCCGTAGGGAAAGGCACGGTTGTTACCATAGAGTTACCGCTTTAGACTAAAATGGTTGAAATTTGATCAAATGGGTGTGACAAAAGAAAAATTTCAAGTAGCTATTGCCGATGATCACACGCTGATGCGTGGTGCTTTAGCGACCTTGATCAATTCGTTAGACAATTACAATATTGTTTTTGAAGCCAGCAGTGGTAAAGGAATTAAAGAGAAAATTTCTCAGCATATCATTCCCGACATTGTTTTGTTGGATGTAAATATGCCTGATATGGACGGCTATGAAACCGTTAGCTGGATTCATAAAAATTATCCTCAGATCAAAGTGCTGGCGTTATCCATGTCGAATGAAGAAAGTACAATCATTCGGATGCTGAAACTGGGCGCTAAGGGATACATTATGAAAAACGCCGAACCGGAAGAGTTAAAACTGGCTTTAGATTCCGTTATCCAGAAAAACTTTTACCTCTCTGAGTTTATTTCCGGTAAAATTATCTCCGGTCTGCATAACAATGCCGATAAGCTGGATGAGCAGATTGTACTGAATGATAAAGAGAAAGAATTTTTGCAATGGGTTTGTACTGAAATGACTTATAAAGAAATTGCAGCAAAAATGTTTGTTTCGCCCAGAACTGTTGAGGATTATAGAAATGCACTTTTCGATAAAACAAAAGTGAAAACGAGAGTCGGATTGGTACTCTATGCAATAAAAAATAATTTGGTGGATCTGTAAATGTAGAATGGAGGTTGCCTATGGTTATTTCTTCTATGTTTGACAGATTAAATATTTTCATAAAAAAATCCCCGACAATTATGTCGGGGATTTTTATTTTACTATTTCGATAAGTGCATTGATCTTTCTCTGTATAACTGGCGGAAGTAAGGATCTTTTAAATCTTTGATGAAACGGATCGCTTCACCGGTTGATTTCATTTCTGGTCCTAACTCTTTATTCACCCCGGGGAATTTTTCAAAACTGAATACAGGTTCTTTAATGGCGTATCCCTGTAAGTTTTTAGAAAAAGTAAATTCTTTCAGTTTTTTTGCTCCCAGCATTACTTTAGTAGCAACGTTTAAATAAGGGATCTGGTAAGCTTTTGCAATAAACGGTGTTGTTCTTGAAGCTCTCGGATTAGCTTCGATTACATATACTTTACCGTCTTTGATCGCAAACTGAATATTGATTAAGCCGCGGATGTTTAACTCGAAAGCAATTTTGCGGGCATATTCTTCCATTGTTTCCACTACCATCGGAGACAGGTTAAATTGCGGCAAAACCGCGTTACTGTCGCCAGAGTGAATACCGGCAGGTTCAATATGCTCCATTACTCCCATAATGTGAACATCGTCGCCGTCGCAGATAGCGTCTACTTCTGCTTCCTGACAACGGTCAAGGAAATGGTCGATCAGGATTTTGTTACCCGGAATATGTTTCAATAAACTTACTACTGCACTTTCAAGTTCTTCGTCGTTGATAACGATTCTCATTCTTTGTCCGCCTAATACATAACTAGGGCGAACGAGTACGGGATATCCTACTCTGTTGGCTACTTCAATGGCATCATCTACGTTATAAGCGGTTCCGTAATCAGGGTAAGGAATATTTAATTCTTTTAACATGTCGCTGAAACGACCACGATCTTCAGCAATATCCATGTTTTCGAAGCTGGTTCCGATGATTTTGATTCCTTTTTCATTCAGGCGTTCAGCCAGTTTTAAAGCTGTTTGTCCACCTAACTGTACAATCACACCTTCAGGTTTTTCCAGTTCAATGATTTCCCACAAATGTTCCCAGAAAACGGGCTCGAAGTATAATTTATCGGCCATATCGAAGTCGGTACTAACTGTTTCAGGGTTACAGTTTACCATAATAGCTTCATATCCGCATTCTTTCAGTGCTAACAGGCCGTGCACACAGCAGTAGTCGAACTCGATACCTTGTCCGATTCTGTTAGGACCTGAGCCTAATACGATTACTTTCTTTTTATTGCTTACTTTACTTTCGTTGTAGTTACCGTTTTCGAAAGTTGAATAGAAATAAGGAGTTTTTGCTTCGAATTCTGCGCTACAGGTATCTACCATTTTGAATACTCTGGTAATTCCTGCTGCTTTACGTTTTTCGTATACTTTTTCGTCGTTGCCATCTTGCATGATCAACGAGATTTGCTGATCGCTGAATCCTAAGAATTTTGCATCTTTCAGCAATTCTGTAGGAAGGTTTTCAAGTTTGTGTTTAGCGATCTCTTTTTCCATATCAACGATTTTTTGAATTTCGTTGATAAACCAACGGTCGATGCCGGTGGCTTTGTGGATGGTATTGATAGAAACTCCTTGCATTAAAGCATCTTTGATGCGGAAAATTCTATCCCATTTCGGCGTTTTGATATATTCGATAATATCATCAGCCTTCATAATATTTTTAGTGTAGTTACCTAAACCTACCGCATTGTTTTCTAAACTTTGACAAGCTTTTTGGATAGCTTCTGCGAAACTTCTGCCGATAGACATTACTTCTCCTACCGATTTCATCTGTAATCCTAGGGTATCGTTTGACCCCTTGAATTTATCGAAGTTCCAGCGTGGCATTTTTACGATGACGTAATCTAATGCCGGTTCAAAATAGGCTGAAGTGCTTTGAGTGATTTGGTTTTTCAGTTCATCCAGGTTGTAACCGATCGCTAATTTAGAAGCTATTTTAGCGATAGGATAACCGGTTGCTTTAGAAGCCAATGCAGAAGACCGGCTTACGCGCGGGTTAATTTCTACAGAAATGATTTTCTCGGTAGCCGGATCCATTGCAAACTGAACGTTACAACCGCCTGCAAAATTTCCGAGGCTACGCATCATTAAGATAGCTTTGTTACGCATTTCCTGGAAAGCGGTATCGCTTAATGTCATTGCCGGAGCAACGGTGATAGAATCACCTGTGTGAACCCCCATCGGGTCTACGTTTTCTACCGTACAAATGATCGCAACGTTATCGTTTTTATCTCTTAAAAGTTCTAATTCGTACTCTTTCCAGCCTAATACTGCTTTTTCAACTAATACTTCGTGAATGGGAGATGCTTTTAAACCTTTTTCAAGGGCAGCTTCCAATTCGCTTTTATCGTGTACAAATCCGCCACCGGAACCGCCTAAAGTGAAAGAAGGGCGAATTACCAAAGGAAAACCGATTTCCTGGGCGAACTCTTTACCTTCTAATAAGGAGTTGGCAACTCTGGAAGGTGCTACAGGAACTCCGACTCTTACCATTAATTGTCTGAATTTCTCACGATCCTCTGCAGTATCAATGGCATCTACATCCACACCGATCATTTGCACATTGTACTTTTCCCAGATTCCTAATTCAGCCGCTTCTTTAGCAAGGTTGAGTGCGGTTTGACCACCCATGGTGGGTAAAACAGAATCAATCTCATTTTCCTGTAAAATTTGTTCGATACTCTCTACAGTCAGTGGTAGGAGGTAAACTTTATCTGCCATCATAGGGTCTGTCATGATGGTAGCAGGATTACTATTAATAAGGGTAACTTTAATTCCTTCTTCCCTTAAGCTTCTTGCGGCCTGAGAGCCAGAGTAATCAAACTCGCAAGCTTGTCCAATAACAATGGGTCCGGAACCGATAATTAAAACTGACTGAATAGAGGTGTCTTTGGGCATCTTCCTAAAAGCTGTTTTTTAAACCTATTTAAAAATGAGTCTTTGGCGTTTGTCGATTGACAAATTGCGCAAAAGTAATTCAGTATGCTGACTTTTACCCCTATTTTTTCATAAAATTTAATAAAATTTTTACCCGGACATAAAAAAAGCCCTGAGTACAAATGACTCAGAGCCTGAATTGCTAGCCTTTAGAATATATTTAAGAGGTATGATACGTGTTTATTTCAATATCATCTAATCTTATATCGCCATTCTGCTGATATAACTTAGCTTGTTGTTTCTCAGTAAAATACGATTTAATCTTGAAGTTGAATTTATCTTTTGCAACATCACCTTTAACCATGCCTACCAAAAAGCCGGTTAAGTAAATTCCAACCCCAGCCATTCTTTGAATCATTTTTTTCATAGCTTAAAATTTTTGTGGTGAGGGCCTATACAAACTAAGACAACCTTCATTTTAAAAATGCTGTTCGATACGCCAATTTTTTTTTATTTGTTCCATTTACATGCCTAAAATTTAGTGGCGGTATTAATTTATAGTTAAAACAATTATTTATAAGAGCCTAATCAGTGGCTTTGTGACCGAAAACGGGCAAAAAAGATAACTTTTATAAAAGAAACTCGCTCATTACTGATTAGTAATTAGTTTTGCTCTAATCATAAAAGAATCGTTGTGAGAAGAATCTTCAGTTTTTGCCTGTTGTTTGGTCTGGTTGCCGAGTCATTTGCTCAGGGGTATTATAGAAATCCGACAGATTTGCCGATGTTGCTGAGTGGTAATTTCGGGGAATTGCGCCCCAATCATTATCACATGGGTTTAGATATTAAAACGGCAGCTGTTGAAAATAAGCCGATTTATGCAGCAGCAGACGGCTTTGTTTCGAGAATAAAGGTGGAGCCCGGTGGCTATGGTAGAGCAATTTACATTCAGCATCCCAACGGAACCACTACACTTTATGCGCATTTGAATGATTTTAATCCTTCTTTGGAAAAATGGGTTAAAGAACAGCAATACCAGCAACAGTCCTGGGCGATTGACCTGTATCCCGATGAAAATATGTTTCCCTTAAAGAAAGGCAACTTTATTGCCTATAGCGGTAATACCGGCGGCTCGCTTGCACCGCACCTGCATTTTGAAATCAGAGATACAAAGGATGGTTTTAATCTGAACCCTTTATTATATCAGTTTCCGGTTGAAGACAAAATTGCGCCGATGGTAACAAGGTTGGCGATATACGACAAATCATTGTCTACTTATGAACAACAGCCAGTCATTATTGCGGTGAAAAATGCAGGTAGCAACAGATATATCACACAGCCTGGAGTGGTGAAAGTGAATGCGAAAAAAATCGTACTGGGTTTTTCTGCTTACGATACACATAATAACTCGCACAATAAAAATGGTATTTACAGAGCGCAGTTATTTTTGAATGGATTACCGGATATTTCATTTTTGATGGACAGTATTCATTATGAGGATACACGCTATATGAACGCACATATTGATTATAAAACGGCTACTACCCGGTCAAACTGGATTCATCAGCTTTTTCAGTTACCTGGATATTATCCGAATTCAATTTATCGTACAGATAACGGAACCGGTACGATTGATTTAAGTGATGGTAAAGAACATGCAGTAAAAATTGAAATTAGTGATGCCTACAAAAATAAATCGGTAATAGAAACCAGGCTACAATTCAGCGGGGTTGAAAAGAGAGCCGCAACTGCATCCGGAAAAATGTTTTATCCGGATATGTTAGACGGTTTTGAAGCACCGAATTGTGAGTTTTTCATTGGAGAAAAATGTTTATATGAAGCTACTCCTATCGACTATGCAGAATTGAAGGCGACAGATTCAAATGCGGTATCAGCGATGCACAAAATAGGCCAGTCATATATCCCGCTCCAAACAAAATTTCTGGTTCGCGTAAAACCAACCCGTGGGGTAGAGAACAGTTTAAGGTCTAAAACGTTAATGTTATGGACCAGTGGTACAAAAAAAGCTGCAGAAAAAGTAAACTGGAATCAGGACTGGGCTTCGGCGCAATTCAGGGATTTTGGCAATTATCAATTGGTATTGGATACGGTTGCTCCTGTTGTTAAATTTAATTTTGCAGAGGGAAGTAGCCAGGCGGGGCGTAAATCAATCAGCTTTAACGTGTCGGATAAATATGGTTATGCTAAAGTGGTTGCCACAATCGATAATCAATGGATATGTTTTACGAATGATAAATACCGTGCGTTTGTGTACAAATTTGATGAGCATTGTTTACCGGGCGAGCACGAATTAAAAGTAATCGCTACAGATCTGGTAGGAAATACCACTACTGCAACGATAAAATTTGTTAGATAATGATACAAGAAGGAATGAAAGCTCCTGCGTTTACAGGAACGGATCAGAATGGAGAAAAAATCAGATTAAAAGATTATAAAGGAAAAAAAATAGCTGTTTATTTTTATCCGAAAGACGATACACCGGCCTGTACTGCACAAGCCTGTAGTTTGAGAGATCTGCATCAGGATTTGTTAAAAGCAGGGATTGTTGTAATCGGTATCAGCCCTGATACGATTGAAAAACATAAAAAATTTGAAAGTAAGTATCAGCTGCCATTTTCGTTGATAAGTGATCCTGAGAAAAATATTATTGATGCTTTTGGCGTTTGGGGAGAGAAGAAATTGTATGGAAAAGAATATATGGGCTTAATCAGAACTACTTTTCTGATTGATGAGAAAGGGATCGTAGTGAAAGTAATCGGCCGTCCTAAAACAAAAGATCACGGAAATGAAATACTAACTGCTTTCGGGCTTAATAAGTAAAGTGTTTTTTGTTGGTGCATAAGCGGCACGTAACTTGGTAAAATGGGAAAAAAATAGTATCTTTTAAGATATAATCAGTTGTTTCATTGAAAAAGATCAGAATCAAAGAAAAATCATTTATTGCATGGGTGGCTGCTAAAGTATTAAACGCCGATCAAATGGCAATGGTTTTAGGAAAAACCATTCATTTGCATAATACCAGCATGGAAGAATTTCTGGCTGATAAAAGATGGTTCAATCATGAATTAAAGCATATTGAACAGTTTGAACAACATGGTTTTTTCCCTTTCCTGTTTAAGTATACGATTGAATCGATTAAAAACGGCTATCAAAATAATAAATATGAAATAGAGGCCCGTCAGGCTGAGTGATTAATCGTATTGCCATGTAATTTCACCTACCTGAAATTGCTGTATTTGCCCGTTATTTTCAGTTTCCAGTAATCCGTCTGCATTCACTTGTACAACCAGTGATTCAATGAATTTGCCCTGGTGCAGAAACTTTGCCATTTGCCCTCTTTTAAATAATTCGGTATTGTAGGCTGTCATAATTGTTTCGGCACTTGATTTTTGCATCCATTGCCAACGGTTCTGTAAATGTTGACACAGGATTCTGGACAGTTCGATAACGTCCCAGTTCTTACCTGTAATTTGTTTTAAAGAAACGGCTTTTGTAGAAGTGGGGGGAAATTGAGTTTGGTTGATATTAATACCGATACCCACTACCGACCAATTCCATTTCTGTGTATCAGCAGAAATTTTGTTCTCAATGAGAATGCCTACTGACTTTCTGTCACGCCATAAGATGTCGTTAGGCCATTTGATGAAAGTGGGTTCGCCGGCAAAACTGTTAAAAAAATCATAAGTCCCCAAAGCTATTGAAGCTGCAAAAAGGAACTGTTGATCAATAGATAAGGGGATATTTTCATAAATAATGGAGATCATGATGTTTTCACCGGGGGTAGATTTCCATTCTTTACCGCGTTGGCCTTTCCCTGCTGATTGTTCCAGCGCGAAAATGGCAGTTCCATGCGCTGCCAAGCCTTGTTGAATCAGACCCATGGCATAGTTGTTGGTGCTGTCGATGGTGGGTAAAACTTGCAATAGGTGGCCTATTGGTTTCATTGTAAGTAATAGTTAAAGATTTAGTATTTTTGAAAGAGCTAAATTAAGGGTTTGAGTGAACGAACTGAAGAAAATAATGTTATTCATAGAACCCTGTTTTTTATTATCAAGTTTTAAAATATTTCGTTATTGGAACAAATAACTGTGTCGACTAAGAGACCGAGTGTGAAAAGGTTAACAAAAAGCTCTAAAATTTACAAGGCAATTCTGCATGCCCTTGATGAAAAAAAAGCGGAGAAAATTGTTAGTTTAGACTTACGCAAAATTCCTGAAGCTGTTGCTGATTTTTTTATAGTTTGCGAGGCTACAAGCACTACGCAAGTGAAAGCTATTGGAGACTTTATTGAATATCATGTAAAAGAAGAACTAGATGAAGTTCCTTACAGACATGAAGGTCATCAATCAGCTCAATGGATAATTGTAGATTATGTAAACATTGTAATTCATATCATGCAGCCTGAAACCCGTAAATTCTACCGCTTAGAAGAAATGTGGAGCGATGCTGAGGATTAATTTCTAAATCAATATTTTATTGTATATTAGAAAGGTTCAATAATAAACGGTAGCAGGTTCAAATTATTAATAAGACAAAAAGCTAAAGATGTCACAAGACGAATCAAGACAACAAGCTCCCAGACGCCCGGTAGATGGGAATAGTGATAAGAAGTCCCCTAAGTTCAATATATATTGGATTTGGGCAATCATTTTCATCATCCTGGTGGGTATTCGATTTATCAGTCCGTTTAATGCCGATGCCAAAACAATCAATGAGTTGGAATTCTACTCAATGTTAGAAAAAGGGCATGTTGAAAAACTGGTGACTGTAACCAACAAGAATTTAGTTAGAGTATATATTAAGAAAGATGCACTTCAATCTTATTCTGATAAAATAGATTTAAAATCAGTTGAAGCTTCCGGAGGAAGAGCCCCGCAATTTGAATTTAAAGTGTTTAAGTCAGAGGAGTTTGATAAGCAGCTAAAAACATTTTTTACTGAACACCCAACTGTAACAGCAGTTCCTAATGATCCTATTCAGGAAGGTGAATGGTTCGGGTCAATTCTTCAGTTTATTCTTCCTTTAGTGATTATCGTCTTTATATGGGTTCTGTTGATGCGTAAAATGAGTGGTGGTGCCGGCGGTGGTAATGGCCCTGGTGGTATCTTCAATATCGGAAAATCAAAAGCAACCTTATTTGATAAAGGAACAAAAGTAAATATCACTTTCGCTGATGTAGCCGGCCTGGATGAAGCGAAGATCGAAGTGATGGAAATTGTTGACTTTTTAAAGAATCCCAAAAAATATACTGCCCTCGGGGGTAAAATTCCTAAAGGTGCATTATTAGTAGGACCTCCCGGTACCGGTAAAACTTTACTGGCAAAAGCAATGGCGGGTGAAGCACAGGTTCCTTTCTTTAGCATGAGCGGATCTGACTTCGTTGAATTATTCGTAGGAGTAGGTGCCAGCAGAGTAAGAGACCTGTTTAAGCAGGCGCGTGAGAAAGCTCCTTGTATTATTTTCATTGACGAAATTGATGCGATCGGTAGAGCGAGAGGTAAAAACTCAATGATGAGTAACGACGAAAGAGAAAGTACGCTGAACCAGATGTTGGTGGAAATGGATGGGTTTGGTGGAGATAGCGGTATTATTGTTCTTGCTGCTACTAACCGCCCGGATGTACTGGATTCGGCTTTATTAAGACCGGGACGTTTCGATCGTCAGATTTCAATTGATAAACCAGATGTAAAGGGAAGAGAAAGCATCTTCAATGTGCATTTGAAAAATATTAAAATCTCAGAAAAAGTAGACGTTCATAAATTAGCTGAACAAACACCTGGTTTTGCCGGTGCAGACATCGCTAATATTTGTAACGAAGCTGCTTTGATTGCTGCAAGAAAAGGAAAGTCTTCTGTTGAAATGAGTGACTTCCAGGATGCGGTAGACAGAGTAATCGGAGGGCTGGAAAAGAAAAATAAAATCATATCTCCGGAAGAAAAGAAAATTATTGCTTATCACGAGGCCGGACACGCTATTTGCGGATGGTATCTTGAACATGCTTATCCGCTTTTAAAAGTTACAATTGTTCCGCGCGGTGTGGCTGCATTAGGATATGCACAATACACGCCGAAAGAGCAATATTTGTATGATACCGATCAGCTCATCGATCAGATTTGTATGACTTTAGGAGGCCGGGCCAGTGAGGAAATATTCTTCGGAAAAATTTCAACCGGTGCTCAGAATGACCTTCAGCAAATTACCAGAATGGCTTACTCAATGGTAACGATTTATGGTATGAATAATAAAGTCGGTAATGTTAGCTTCTATGACCCTTCTCAGGAAAGTTCATTTACGAAGCCTTATTCTGAAGAAACTTCTAAGTTGATTGATGAAGAAGTTCGCAAACTGATTGATGCTGCTTACGAAAGAACAAAAAATCTACTGACAGAGAAGAAAGAACAGGTGGCTAAATTAGCAGAAGAATTGTTAGATAAAGAGGTTCTTTTTCAAAGTGATGTGGAAGCATTGATCGGAAAACGTCCTTACGGTGAAAAGAAAATCATTGATGATGAACATCATGAAACAGGTTCTATCAGTGAAGGAGTTCCTCCATTTGACAGCAATGTACACCCTGCTTCAAAATCAGAGTAATGAATAGCACTACACCAAAAGAAAAAATATTAAAAAAAATCAGGAAGGCGTTGACGAACTCAACGCCTATTCCTTTTTCACACAGTGAAGGAAATTCTGATGTATTTGTAAGAAGTAAAGAAGAGCTCGAGGTACAGTTTGCGCAAACCTTCACTAATCTGATGGGGAAATTTGCTTACTGTTTAAACCAAAGCGATCTGGCGGCTCAGCTCAATGCCCTGATTCAGGAAAAAGGTTGGAGTAAAATATTTTGTATAGAACAGCAAATAGATCAGCAATTATCAACTGCAGGAATACAGTCGGATAAACAGGTTTCGCTGAACGATTGTGACGTGGCTATTACCGGCTGTGAGTGTTTAGTGGCACGCACCGGTTCTATCTGGATGAGCTCGGCTCAGGAAAGCGGCAGAACTACCAGTGTGTATGCGCCTGTTCATATTTGTATTGCTTATACGCATCAGCTCGTGTATGACATTCGCGATGCGATTGAACTTACCAGAAAAAAATATGATCAACACTTTCCTTCACTGGTTACATTAGCTACCGGCCCCAGCAGAACTGCAGATATTGAAAAAACATTAGTAGTTGGAATACATGGTCCCAAAGAAGTATATGTATTTTTGGTTGACCGTTTCCAGTAAAACGATTGTATATGCCAGACCAGTCATTATACCTTTTTGTGTACGGCTCATTAAGAAAAGGGTTTCAACATGAAGCTTATCAATATATCCGCGATAACTTTTCGCTGATAGGAGAAGCTTCGGTGAAAGGAAAATTGTATAATGTGGGAGAATATCCCGGAGCAATCCCTTGCGAAGAAGACCGTTTTATAAAAGGAGAGTTGTATCAGGCGCATTCGGCCTCAGCTTTTAAATGGGCCATTGCGCAATTAGACGATTATGAAGGGTTGACCGTTGAAAAAGGAGAAACAGCCTTGTTTCAAAGAAAGTTAGAAGTTTTGACCGGCGAATATGCAACCATTAAAGCCTGGGTGTATTGGTATAATTTACCTTACGAACATTTACCGTTGATTGAGTCGGGCGACTATCTGACATTTACACAGCAATAAGAAAGGTTTTAAAGGAATGATGCAATTAGAACAGGATAAGAAGATATATTTTATCTCGGATTTTCACCTGGGAACACCTGGTGCAGGAGATAGTTTAAAAAGAGAAAAGCATATTATAAAGTTTCTGAATGAAGTAGAATCGTCGGCCGCAATGATTTTCATTGTGGGCGACATGTTCGACTTCTGGTATGAATACCGTACTGTAGTACCGAGAGGTTATACACGCATTTTAGGTAAAATCGCAGACCTTACTGATAAAGGTATTCCCGTTCATTTTTTTGTAGGTAATCATGATATGTGGATGAAGGATTATTTTCAGAAAGAATTGAACGTACCTGTCTTTTTTGAGCCACAGGAATATCAGTTTAATGATAAAAAGTTTTTAGTAGGGCATGGTGATGGATTAGGGCCTGGAGATTACGGGTATAAATTTTTGAAAAAAGTTTTTAGAAACCCTGTTTGTCAATGGCTTTTCGGTATCCTGCCTCCCTATTTCGGAATAGGTCTGGCTAATTGGTCGAGCCGTCGGAGTCGCGCCGCAACCGGACAGGTCGATGAAAAATATTTTGGTGAAGAAGGAGAATGGCTGATTACTTATTGTAAAGAACAACTGGAGAAGCAACACTATGACTATCTGGTGTTTGGTCATCGCCATCTGCCGATCGAGTTTAAGTTTACCGGTAAGAATGCAACTTATATCAACTTAGGTGACTGGATCAGGTATGATACATACGCTGTTTTTGATGGTAAAAATCTAACGTTACATTCTTATCTGAACAAAGCCACTGATAAAATAATCAGAGATCAGAATTAAACAATATGAGATTATCTATTCTACTGATCTATATCTTGCTGAAAGCATCCAATATGTTTGCTCAAACCAATACGGTTTATGAGCAGGTAGATGATTTTACTGTGGATCAATTAGGGTATATATATATCATTTCCAAGTCAGGACAACTAAAAAAAATAACAGCCACCGGCGATTCTGTAGCTGTTTTTAATCAGGTTAAAAAACATGGAAACTTATCGCATATTGATGTAAGTAACCCTTTGAAAGTATTATTGTTTTACAAGAGCTTTAATACTGTAGTTATACTTGACAGATTGCTTAATGTAAATGCCACATTAGATTTGAGAAAAATTGGAAGATATCAGGTAACTGCTATCGGAACTTCATATGATAATAACATCTGGCTATATGATGAGATGAATGCGGAATTGTTACGTGTGGATGAGGCGGGGAATAAAATAGCCAGTTCTTATAGCTTAACAGATGTTCTGGACGGGCTTCCCAATCCTGTTCAATTATTTGATCAGCAGCGGGTGGTTTATTTGTATGATCCGCAGAAAGGGGTATATCAGTTTGATTACTTTGGTGGATATAAAGGCATGTTGACATTGATCGGATGGAAAGACCTGTTTGTTTGGAATGATATTTTGTATGGTAGAGTAGGTGAACAGGTGATTCGATACAACTTGAAAACACATGATCAACAGGCTATTTCATTAGAAAAGGATTTGCTCAGAGCGAAAAAAATTTATTTTCTCCCTCAGGCAACTTATATCCTGCTCGATGATCAATTGCATATTAGACCTTCAAAAGCTGAATTATGATAGAAATCTGGAATGATGTATTTTGGGATAATACGATAGGAAGTTATATTTCTGTGGGTATCACCATTCTGGTGATATTCTTTTTGCAAAAACTTATCTCAAAATATATTGCACTTTTTTTATATCGCTTATTGAAATTACTCTTTTCAAAGCTGGATAGAGATTCTTTCGTGAATTTACTGGTAAACCCGATTAAAACTTATCTGGTTATTGTAGCCAGTATCATCGCAATCGGTTCATTGAAATTTCCGGGTGTTCTGAATTTTACGATATACAGAACGGACTTTAAATCACTGCTGCACTCGGTTTCTCAGCTGGTGCTGGTGTATGCTTTTATAAAATTGATATTAAGTATCATTGAGTTTGTTGCAGAGATATTGATGCGCAGGGCTAAGCTCACTCCTTCTACCAAAGATGATCAATTGATTACTTTTTTTAAAGATTTTGTAAAAGCGATTGTTATAATTATCGGAATTTTTCTGGTGTTTAAATTTGTATTTAATTATCCGATTTCCAACCTGGTTACTGCTATCAGTATTGTAGGTGCCGCATTGTCATTGGCCGCGAAAGAGAGTCTGGAGAACATCATAGCCTCTTTTATCATTTTCATGGATGATCCTTTTGAAGTAGGGGATTATGTGCGGGTGCAAAATGTAAGCGGAGCAGTGGAACGTATTGGTTTGAGAAGCACACGTATCCGTACTGATCAGAAAACACTGGTAACGGTTCCGAATAAAGTGATGGTTGATAGTATTATGGATAATGTTACAGTACGGAATCAAATAAGAGGATTGGTGATATTGGATGTACCATATATATTACCTGCAGAGCAGCTGGAGGCTTTGGTAAAGAGTATACGCGACTATATAGTTAATGAAGAATCTATAGTGATCAATTCAAATGTATTTGTAACGGATATAGTTGAATATAAAGTAAAAATACATGTGGAGTATTTTACTAAAGTAATTCCCGGAGGAGAATTTAATGATTTAAAGAACCGGATTAATATACGATTGATGCGCGAAGTGCAAGGTATTCAGCAGCGAAAAGAGGGATGATTGAGGTGAAGGTTAGTGAAAATATGAAGGTTTAATATAGCACCTGCCTTGTTATTGGTTAGAATTAAATTCTGGAGAAGAAAAAAACCGTAAGATTAACTGTTGATATTGTATTGTAAAAATAACTACAAGCTAAAAAATCTATTTATTAATTCTGACTGTATAGATTACTCGAAATAAAAGCGATCTTATAAGTTCGCTTTTATTTCGAGTAAATAACTTTTAATTTCCTGTAAAGATTGAATTATTTCAAATTTCCTCTTTGTTTTATCCCCATCTTTTAAAACTGATTTAGCACCATCAATCGTTAGCTTTCTCCTTCTTAAAAGGTCATAAATCAATTCCAGGTTTTTAATGTCGGCAGGACGGTAAAAACGGTCTCCTTTCCTGTTTTTCTTCGGTTGTAAAATGTCGAATTCTTTTTCCCAGTAACGGAAAACAGAAGTGTTCTCCCTGAACATCTGTGATACTTCCCGAATAGAATAATATTGCTTGGAGAAAAGCAGCTCGTCTGGCGGAATATCGATCAGGTCTGATTCTGTTTCAATAGTCTTTAAGGATTTTCTCCCTCTGGTAGATTTTTTTTCATCAGCCGTTACCGGAATGGTACCGGTTTCTTCAACCAATACAGGTAACGACAATTGTTCATTAGTGTTCAAGGGCTGTTTAAGGGCCTTGATTCTAACTTTAATTTGCTGATTAGGCAAAGCGTTGTCTTCACTTAAAAGGTTGAAGTTATTTTCCATAATTCCTGTAAAAATAAACTTGTATCAACAAAAATTGTACGATCAATATAAAGGTAAGAACCTTTATTGAAAGAATAGCAGGTACAATGTTAATTAAAAAATCTAAGTAATTGAAAATCAGTTGTGAAAATGTGTATAAATAAGCCTTAAAAAGATGCCAAAAAATGCGCTTAAAAGCGGTAAAACGCCTTGATTTTCGTACATTTGTATGATATATTTTTTTAACACCAGATTCATTTTTCTCTCGATTTTATGGATACAGAAATTAAGGAAGTTAACAACAACGGTTACGGCGCCGATAGTATTCAGGTTTTAGAAGGTTTAGAGGCGGTACGTAAACGTCCGGCGATGTATATCGGTGATATTGGTGAGAAGGGGTTACATCACCTGGTATATGAGGTGGTAGATAACTCAATCGATGAAGCTTTAGCCGGTTATTGTAAGAATATTATCGTTAATATACATGAAGATAACAGTATTTCTGTTCAGGATGATGGGCGAGGTATTCCTACCGGAATGCACCAGAAAGAGAACAGAAGTGCGTTGGAAGTTGTAATGACCGTTTTACATGCCGGTGGTAAATTCGATAAAAATACCTATAAAGTTTCCGGTGGTTTACACGGTGTGGGGGTGAGTTGTGTGAACGCTTTAAGTTCAAAATTATTAGTAACGGTAAGAAGAGAAGGAAAAGTTTTTGAACAGGAGTATTCAATCGGAGCTCCGCAGTATGCCGTTAGAGAAATCGGAACCGCTACTGAAACCGGTACAAACGTTCATTTCTGGCCCGATCACAGCATTTTTACCACTACTGTTTATAAAAAAGAAATTTTAGAAAGTCGTTTAAGAGAACTGGCTTACCTGAATAAAGGTATCCGTATTATTCTGAACGACCTGCGTGAAAAAGACGAAGAAGGCAATACTTTTTCTAAAGAGTATTATTCAGAGGGTGGTATCGTTGAGTTTGTTGAAATGTTAGATAAACAGGCCGGCAGAACTCCGTTGATTCCAACTGTTATTTATGTTGAAGGCAGAGATGAATCAAGCTGGGTAGCAGTAGAAGTAGCGCTGACTTACAATGATTCATATAATGAGCATATTTACTCTTATGTGAACAACATTAATACTATCGAAGGGGGTACGCACGTATCCGGTTTCCGCCGCTCATTGACACGTGTGTTCAAAGCTTACGGTGATCGTCAGGGCCTTTTTGAAAAAGCAAAAGTTTCTATCGAAGGCGACGACTTCAGAGAAGGCTTAAGTGCAATTATTTCTGTAAAAGTACCTGAACCTCAATTTGAAGGTCAAACCAAAACCAAACTGGGTAACAGTGAGGTAATGGGTGTTGTTGATTCTACCGTTTCCAAGGTATTGGAAGCTTTTCTTGAAGAGAATCCGAAAGAAGCAAAAAATATTATTCAAAAAGTAATTTTAGCAGCACAAGCCCGCGCCGCTGCTAAAAAAGCCAGAGAATTGGTTCAACGTAAAACAGTATTGAGCGGTGGTGGTTTACCAGGTAAACTGGCTGACTGTTCAGAAAGAGATGCAGAAAAATGTGAGCTATTCCTGGTGGAGGGTGATTCGGCAGGTGGTACGGCAAAACAAGGCCGTGATCGTCGTTACCAGGCGATATTACCGTTGAGAGGTAAGATTCTGAACGTTGAAAAAGCG
This sequence comes from Gynurincola endophyticus, assembly GCF_003991195.1. Taxonomy (GTDB): domain Bacteria; phylum Bacteroidota; class Bacteroidia; order Chitinophagales; family Chitinophagaceae; genus Gynurincola; species Gynurincola endophyticus. The sequence continues at coordinate 260,374 of NZ_RCWL01000001.1, forward strand.
ATGGAACATAAAATTTATGAAAACGAAGAGATTCGCAATATGTATACTGCTTTAGGAGTTCGTGTGGGTACACCGGAAGATCCGAAAGCGCTAAACATTGAAAAGCTACGTTATCATAAACTGATTATCATGACCGATGCCGATGTGGATGGTTCACACATCGCTACTTTAATTCTTACCTTCCTTTTCCGTTACATGCGCGAGATGATTTTGCAGGGATATGTATATCTTGCCCAACCACCTTTATATCTGGTAAAGAAAGGTAAAGAACAGGAATATGCATGGAACGAAGAACAACGGAAAGCACTTGTAACAAGAATGGGTGGAGGTAAAGATGATAGTGTAACCGTTCAACGATACAAAGGCTTGGGAGAGATGAACTCACAACAATTATGGGATACCACCATGAATCCTGAATCGAGAACTTTAAAGCAGGTTACTTTAGAAAATGCCCGTGAAGCAGATGAAGTTTTCTCTATGCTGATGGGTGATGAAGTAGCGCCACGACGACAATTTATCGAAGCAAATGCAACTTATGCATCACTGGATATTTAATAAAAAGGCCACTGAAAAGTGGCCTTTTTACTGATATTTTGTTTGTAAACAAATTAACAAATTTGAACATATACATTGATTACAAATCAAAATGATTCGGTTTCAATTGTTTTTTTGTTAATATCCATTAATATCTGTTAACTTCTTACCAAAAAAGGTCCATATTTTGATGGGAATTTGGGTTTGTAAGACTAAAAGTTATATCTTGAATTACAATCATTAAAATTTTTTAACTATTAAGTTAAATTTTCTAACAAAAAATTTTATAACTATGGCAGACATTCAACTCACTGCATACAATGTGAAGACAAAAGAAAAAGGAGTGCCTATTCAAGATGCGGTGATCACTAAAACTGCAAAAGGTGCTTATATGGCGCAAGGCCACGACGGAAAAGGTAATAAATTAACCACTTTGTTAGGTGAACAAAAAGCCTTAGCTGCAATTGAAGCTGGTATTGCAAAAAAAGGTTTCGAATAAGTCAACTAAGAAACTCAACTAATAAAAAAAGTGCCTCCTTAAAGAGGCACTTTTTTATTGATATACTTCAAATGTATTTGACTATAACGTAATCATTTCTTTCCCGAAATATTTCTGTAACGCCGCAGGTATTTTAATTCCTTCCGGTGTTTGGTTGTTTTCTAATAAACAAGCCATAATTCTCGGTAATGCCAGTGAACTTCCGTTTAATGTATGAACCAGCTGGTTTTTACCATTACTATCTTTATAACGAACCTTCATTCTGTTAGCCTGATAAGTTTCAAAGTTAGAAACAGAACTTACCTCCAGCCATTTTTCCTGCGCTGCACTATATACTTCAAAGTCGTAAGTTAATGCAGAAGTAAAACTCATATCACCACCGCATAAACGTAAAATGCGATAAGGTAATTCTAATGACTGAATCAGCTTCTCTACATGTGCCACCATATCATCCAGTGTTTGATAACTTAACGCCGGTTGGGTGAGCTGAACGATTTCTACCTTGTCAAATTGATGCAATCTGTTTAAACCTCTTACATCCTTACCGTAGCTTCCTGCTTCTCTTCTGAAGCATGGTGTATAGGCGGTCATTTTTATCGGTAAATCGGTTTCTTTTACTAATTCATCGCGATAAATATTAGTTAAAGGAACTTCAGACGTCGGAATCAGGTAAAACTTATCTTCCGTTATGTGATACATCTGTCCTTCTTTGTCAGGAAGCTGACCTGTTCCGAATGCTGAATCCTCATTTACCATCAACGGAGGAGTCATTTCGGTATAGCCCGCCCCGGTATTATAATCGAGAAAATATTGAATCAATGATCTTTGAAATTTGGCGCCTACGCCGGTATATACAGGAAAGCCGGAACCGGTAATTTTATTACCCAGTTCAAAGTCAATCAATTTGTATTTTTTAGTCAGCTCCCAGTGTGGAACTGCTCCTTCACCCAGTTGAACCTGTTTTCCGCCTTCTTTGGCTATTATATTATCTTCAGGCGTTTTACCCGCCGGAACGATATTCGCCGGTAAATTGGGAATTCTGGTCAGATATTGTTGAAGGGTTTCTTCAATTGTACCAAGTTGCTGGCTGATAGGTTGCAGTGTGGCTTTTAGTTGGGCAACCTGGCCTTTTTTCTCTTCAGCCAAAGCTTTCTCACCTTTTGCCATTAATTGACCAATTTCTTTGGATAAACTATTCACTTGCGACTGGTTATTGTCAAACTGCGATTGAGTTTGCTTACGCTGATCATCTAATACAATAATCTCGTCGATCAAAGACAGCTCAGTGAAATGCTTCACTGCCAGCCTTTCTTTTACAAAATCTGTGTTTTGTTTAATAAACGCTACCTGTAACATGTGAATAATTTTAGCAAATTTAAAATAAGCGCTTGAAACGAACAACGTAAAACCACAGAATAGAATGCCTATCTTTGTGAAATGCATATAAATGACGATTTACAGACCCGGTGGTGGACGCTTGAAGCCAGTTTGGTGGAGAAATTCGGTAAAAAGCCGGATTTAGAGTCTATCTTGTTTCTGATCGGCATTCAGGAAATGGGGGGAAATGTCAAAAAATACTCAAAGGAGCAAAAGCAGGATTTAATGCATGTAGCGCTTTGTACGGTATTGAGCCCCAGTGGATATTACCGAATTGCCGGTGTAGATAAAGACGGATGGCCCCACTTTGAACAGGTGAAGCCGCTACCCGTAATGACCCTGATTGAACAGGAAAATTTTATCAAGGACCATGTTTTATTATACTTCCAGCAGCAGGAAATGTAAAAAAATATGCGCGAAATGACGTTTGACAGATTTTTAGTATTTCTTTTTTTATAATATTGCAGCATTAAATTTCGAATTATGAATATTCCGGAAACTTTACGTTACACAAAAGATCACGAATGGGTTCGCATTGAGGGCAATGTTGCCACAATCGGTATTACAGACTTCGCACAAAGAGAGCTGGGTGATATCGTTTATGTAGATATTAATACTGTAGGTAGCGCTTTAAATGCCGAAGATGTATTTGGTACCGTTGAAGCTGTAAAAACAGTTTCCGACTTATTCTTACCAATCGCCGGTACTATCAATGAAGTGAATCCTGCTTTAGAAGGAGCCCCTGAGTTAGTAAATACCGATCCTTATGGAGAAGGTTGGATGGTTAAAATGACAGTGAATAATACTGCTGATGTTGACGCCTTAATGGATGCAGCTGCTTATGCTGCTTTAGTAGGCTAATCTAAAATATCTAGAATTACGTATGTATAAGAGAGTGACCCTAAAACGTCACTCTTTTTTTATGAAGTTTTTTATACCAAAAGTAACTGCCCTTCAAGAGCGAATTATTATAGAGGCATTAAAAACTAATTCTAAAAAAGGGATTGAACTGCTATACAAATGGTATGCTGCATCGCTGAGATTATTGATTCTGTCAATTATCAGAGATGAGCATAATACAGAAGATCTTTTACAGGAAACAATTCTGAAAATTCATCATCACATTCACTATTATAATAAGGATAAGGGCAAGTTTACTACCTGGATTCTTCGAATTGCACGTAATCACTGTTTTGATTATAAACGTTCTAAAAAATATAAAAACGAACAAAGTACATTTTCTATTCAATTATTGTCAGAAAATGATCATCAATATGCTGATAATTATATTTCTTTACACCATGAACTGATTGATCTCCGTAAAGCACTCAGTCTTTTACCCGTTGATTTAAGAATATATATTATCGAAAATTATTTCAATGGCCTTAAACACCATGAAATCGCCGATAAATATAATTTGCCTTTGGGAACTGTTAAATCCAAAATATTGAAAGGTATGAGACTGTTGAAGAAAATTATGAAAACGTAATGACTAATCCCTGATTTCCTTATGACGAATTTAGCTATTAGAATATGTAGACAATTGTGGTTTCCACTTTTATGGACGGCCATTATTATCTGGTTGCTATGCATACCGGGTACCAGTTTGTCGAGTTTTCCTAAATGGTGGAAATTTCCCGGATATGATAAGGTTGTACACTTATTGTTATTCGGGAGTTTTGTTGTAGTGTGGGCTTTTCACTATGAGAGATTTCGGCTATCAATGCCTGTTTTATGGAAACGCTTAGTGGTGATTTTTACTATCCTCTCTATCCTCTTAGGTATTATACTTGAGTTTGTTCAGAAATATTATATTCCTTTCCGCAGTTTTGATGTAAATGATATTTATGCAGATGCACTTGGTGCATTACTGGCTGGAGCAATTATCTATTGGTGGAGAGCACCCCACAGATAAAAAAAATAGCCTCTGTAGAAACAGAGGCTGTAACCAAAACTAACTGCTTATGAGAAAATTGACTGTTCAAATTTATTAGCCGTAGATATCTTAAAAACGTAAAAGTATTTAAGATGTTGTAACCAATCACACAAAATCCGTTTTTTACTACTAAAGTTGGTTTCTACTGCTTTTGTAATACAAAGGTAAGGCAACTTCAAACCTGAAAAAAGCCTTTTTGAAAGTTTTAATAAAACTTAACATTAATGTTAAGTTTTATATAATGATTGTTCTTTCTCAACAAAAAACGCTTTTTTATTTGCCAAAAAGACCTTTCATTTTGTCTAAAAGGTTATCTCCACCGTTCGAACTTCCACCAATCATCTTAGTTATATCATTCAGGTCAACATCACCATCTTTATCCTTATCCAGTAAGCCGTTTAACAAGTTTCCACCGCCTCCGGAGAACTGACTCAATATGTCCTGAATGTTAAAACTATTATCGTTCGGATCCTTTAGTTTAGAAAATAACGTGCCTAAGATGGATGGAATCAGGTTATTTGAAAAATTATTCGCAGTATTTTCTGACAACCCGACTTTTGAGGTTAATGTATTGATTAACTGGTTTACAATGTTCTGAATTACAGGATTTCCCTTGTCTGTACCATTGCCAGAGAAGAGGCCCATAATATCTTGTATCCCACCGCCTTGCATGGCTGATTGGAGTCCGCCTACCAATGATGTACTTGTTGCCTGTACAATCTGATCGGCTTTCTCATTAGGAATCTCTGCATTTTGTTGTACTGAGCTGTTAACCTGCTCTTTAATTAAATTGATTAAGTTCTCGATCATATTATAAGTTTTTATCTATCCGAATGTAGCTAAATTTAGCGTAAAGAATAAGTGGATAATTTTGTCTACATAAAAAAACTGATCCACGGTAGTCGGATCAGTCTCTATCAATGATTAAAAAGATATTAATTCGTTTGATTTGCTAGCTTCTCAGCATTTTCCGCGAACTGTAAGGCTTCAAGGAATTCCTGGATGTTACCATTCATAACATCATCCAGGTTATACACTGTTAAGCCAATACGGTGGTCTGTTACACGTCCTTGAGGATAGTTATACGTTCTGATCTTTGCACTTCTGTCGCCTGTGCTAACCAGACTTTTACGATGGCGGGCAATTTCATCTTCCTGCTTTCTTACCTGCTCTTCGTATAGTTTGGTTCTCAACATCTGCATAGCCTTTTCACGGTTACCTAACTGTGTACGCTCAGTCTGACACATTACTACAGTTCCGGTAGGAAGGTGGGTTAAAATCACTTTGGTTTCTACCTTATTTACGTTCTGTCCACCAGCACCACCCGATCTGGCAGTTTCCATCTTCACATCAGCGTCTCTTACTTCTACGTCTACATCTTCAGCTTCAGGCATTACAGCTACTGTTGCAGCGGAGGTATGTACTCTTCCGGATGCTTCTGTATTAGGAACGCGTTGTACGCGATGTACCCCACTCTCAAATTTTAAAATCCCATATACATCATCTCCCACTACCTCTAACTGAACTTCTTTAAATCCACCTACAGAACCTTCTGTTTCAGATAATACAGCTGTTTTCCAGCCTTTTCTTTCACAGTAGCGTAAGTACATTCTTAATAAATCACCGGCGAAAAGACTGGCTTCATCGCCACCAGTACCGGCACGGATCTCCAGAATACAGTTTTTATCATCCTGTGGATCTTTAGGAATCAGCATTTGCTTGATTTCATTCTCCACTTTGTCTTTATTTTCTTCGAGTGATGGTAATTCTTCTTTCGCCAGTTCTCTGAGCTCTTCATCGTTGCTGTTTAAAGCTTCTTTATAGCTTTTAATATCGTTTATCAGCGACAGGTATTGCTGTTGAGCCTGAACCACTTTTTCAAGGCTTCTATATTCTTTACTAAGGGCACTAAATTTTTTATTATCCGCAACAATCTCCGGGTTGGTCAGCGCCACCCCAAGATCATCAAAACGAGCTTTTATCGCTTCTAATTTATCTAACATACTTTAATGTATTTTTATACCTTTCTATCCCTTTAGAAAGAAAGTGTTTGCAAAGTTAATTCATTTAAGTGATTGAAATGAGCGTACGACTATTACAAGGTGAAGCTATTTTTGATGGAAAAAACCTCTTACCAGGTGATTTTGTGCTGGTTGTAAACGAAAATGGTGAAATTTCAGACCTCCGGCCAGCTAAAAACGAGGATCAAAATATTGAAAAATGGCCCGGAATACTCGTTCCGGGAATGGTGAATACCCATTGCCATCTTGAGTTGAGTCATATGAAAGGTGTGGTTCCCCGAAATACAGGAATGGTAAATTTTTTACTCACTATTGTACAGCAACGGGTAGCTGAGCAGGCGGATATCCTCAAAGCCGCAGGTGATGCCGCTCAAATTATGTTTGATCAGGGTATCAGTGTGGTGGGAGATATTTGTAATACAGGTATTATTCAGACAATTGCCCGAAAAAGCCCTTTAAGGTTCTATCACTTTGTGGAAGTGATTGGTTTTGATCCTTCAGTAGCTGAAAACCGCTTCAACTTCTGCCGCAATATTGCCGACGGGTACAGTACTTTTTCGCCGAGTTCAGTTGTGCCACATGCTCCTTACTCCGTTTCACCAACACTTTATCAGCTGATCAATCAGCAGATAGATAGCAGCGTTTTAAGTATTCATCATGCTGAGAGTAAAGCTGAGCAGGATTTTTTCAGAAAACGCGAAAGTGACTTCGATCGCTTACATCAGTTCATTAAAACAGATCTTAGTCAGCATATTGTTGCAGAAAATGCTTCCAGTGTAAGAAGTTTTTTATCCCGTTTTACTAATAAAAAGATATTACTGGTTCATAATGTAACTATTAGCGAAGCCGACCTGATTTATATCCGGGAACTCGAAAAAGAAAATAACCTGGAAGTGTATTTCGCTATTTGTATCCGCGCCAATGAATACATTGGAAACGGCTTTCCGGATATAGAACTTTTATTCAGGTACTACCCCGACAGAATCACCATCGGAACCGATAGCCTGGCATCGAATGAAGATGTAAACTTAATGCACGAATTAATTTTATTAAAGAAATTATATCCGGCTATCACTGACCTGCAGTGGTTAAAAACTATTACGATTCAAGGTGCCAAAGCGTTGAACTATGATCAACAATTCGGTAGTTTCGAAACCGGTAAAAAACCCGGAATAGTATATGTAAATTTTGATCAGATGAGATCGGAACGAATTATTTAAGAAAGTACTTCTTTTAAAATCGGTAATGTTTTGAGCGTGCCGAAATCAGAAAAATGAATCTGGTAAAACTGCTGTATAGATTGAAGCAGATAACCTCTCACTTCTTTCGACATTTTAACAGCTCCGATCTTCTCCACCGCGTCAGTATCTAATATTTGTAAAAGATATTGAGTAATAGGTGGTGCAATAAATTGTGGGTGAATAGGATGCTCTTCTACGAATTGTGCTTCTGCAAGATCAAAATATTGTTGAGGATTTCCCTCCTGATGTAAAAGACTGAAGCCATAGTGATGCATCAGGTGCAATGCAAAAAAAATAGGAAAATTTGCAGTGATCCATTCATCACCTTCATCGAGCGAAATAAATGAGTTTTCTATAAAGTAGAATAATTCAGGATTGGCTTCGGGTTGTTTTAAAGTTTTTTGCAAAAGCTCAATGGCGAATAAGGCTGCTGCATTTTTGATAATATTAAAATAGATATTCTGGTAGAGGTGATCCCATTTAAGGTCTTTTACTCTCTGTAAGTTTTTTTGTTCCTGATGATATACCACCAGATCAAGTATGGCTGCTGGTTGTAATAGATTTGCCTTTGAACTTGCTTTTTTTTGTTCCACTCTTACTCCGTTAATGAGATATGATTGCACACCGAATAGTTCCGTGTATATAGATGTAATTACACTGGTTTCGCCATATTTGGTGGAGCGCAAAACGATTCCTTTTGTTTTAAACAAACTCATCAGGGGGTAAAAAATATTTTTGTTTGGTACGATTTGCCCGTTCTTTCATCAATTATTACTGCAATATACACTCCGGTGGTGATTTTTTCATTGTTAAAATACCATACTAACTGACTGCCGGTTGCTTTAAGCGTTTTTATCAGTTGCCCATTAACGGATAATATTTTTACAGTGGCATTTTCCGGAATATTTCTGATCGCTACGTTTCGTTGTGTATTGAATGAAACCGGATTTGGATAAACCAAAGGAGATACACCGGAAGGAGATAGGTTTTCAGCAGCTTGTCTGAGCATTGAAAGTCCATATTCCGTATTGCAAATAAGTAATCCGTTTGAATGGTCAATTTTAATCTGGTTGATCCGGTTACTTAAAATACCGCTATTGTTTTTATTATAGTATTGTGCAATAGCGGTTACAGCAGCATCTATTAGAAATAATCCGTTGTTGGTGGCCACCCACTTTCTGTTAGCTGCATCTATAGCTATATCGTTTACAGTTTCTCCGGCCAGCAAGCGGTAACCTGCACTGTTTGATGCGATCAGCGGCGGTGTAAACGAACAGGAGGTGGAACTATTGAGTATTTCATGGCTACAGGGAAGATAAGCTAAACCATCGTCGGTGCCTACCCATATAATTCCTGAATTATCCGCAGTAACCGAGCGAATATTATTATTATAAATGGAATAACTTCCGGAACCGGAGGTAAAGTGTTTGATAACATCGTCTTCTGTTGCAGTAGTATTCCGGTGATTATACATCCATAAGCCATTGTTGGCTGTAGCAATCCATTGATTGAAATACTGGTCTACATAAAAAGCCTGAATGTTATTAATATCACTTATCGGAAGTGTATATGATTTCCATTCGTGACTGGCGGTCAGTGTCCATAAATTATTAGTAATACCTTTTGTGATGATATGAATGCCCTTATCAGGGCTGATAGCAGCAGTTATTATTTCATTCGTGAACGGATAGACAACTATTTTTGATTGGTTGCCGGTTTGTATACGCAAAGAGTCTTTCTGAAATAAACTCACTGCCTGGTTGTAAGCAGATAATAAACGACTTAATGGGTTCGTTAACAAGATTTTCCATTCATTATTGAAATTGGTTTGGAAAAGCTCATGCTGCGCGTTGACTAATATAGAAGATTGCTGAAGTGCAATGTCTTTTGCCGGATAAGCGATAGGGTAATTGAATGGAAAACGTTCGATGCCTTGCTGGTTACCGGCTAATAAACTTTGTTTACTTAAGAAATACCATGTTTGTTGGAAAAATAAAAAATCGATTATATCGTCAGTGGTTGTAAACTGAAAAACTATCTCTGTTACCTGACCAGACTGGTCGATTTGATGAATCCGGTAATCGTTGTGGTCTTTAACCAAAAAATAAACAATATCGGATTGCCGATGGGGCTGTATGATATTTCCGGTGGAAACCTGGTAAATTGTGTCAATTGATCCCCAATTGAAAAGGGCAATGCTGTTTGAGTCGTATAAGAATAACCGCTGATTGGTAAAGATAGCTTTTTCGTATGGGTGGATATAAGTCTCTGCAGTAGACAGAGGTATTGACATCAGACGATAAGGTGTTGAAACAAATAGTTTGTTATTGAAGAAGAAGCTTGATTGATAAACATCGGGAAGTGGAATGGTTTCAGTAAACACGCCGTTCCGAATATCCAGAACAATCAGTTGTTGATCGGTGGTAATATAAGCGAGTTGTGCTGAAAAGTGAATATGGTTTACCTTTTTGTTATCAAATTGAGTATTTACTTCCCAATCATAGACGGTTTTCGTTTGATTGTCATCAATAATATCAATTCGCCCGCTATTATAAACAACTACGATTTTGTTCAGTGTAGGATGCAGTGCAAAGTATTGGATTCCGGCATCCGATAAAAAATTTGTTTTGTTAATGTAGTTAAATGTCTTTGTTTCCGGAGTGAAATTTACCAATGAAGAAGGGCTGCTCCACCAGATATTATTAGCAGAATTTTGGAGTTGTGCCGCAGCATAGGGGTGTGATAATTGCATCCACTGGTCTATGGCTATTGATTGTGCCCAACTACTAAAAGAGTAGAAAAACAGGGCACAAACGAAGAATAGATGGTGAAATTTTATCATAGATTGAATTTACAAAATTTGACAGTTCAGTGGAAAACCATTGAAAAAAGTACCAAAATAGTTTCAAATTAAGTTTCTTTGCGCTAATATTTTATCATTCGCAATAATTATTCAGCAATATGTGGGAAAGCGTTGCAAGGTTTATTTTAAAGTTTAGATGGGTTTTAGTGACCATTCTTATTGCCGTTACAGCTGTGTTAGGTTTTTATGCGGCAAAGGTAGAATTGAGTTATGAATATACCAGAGCTGTACCGACAGATAATCCTAAATATATCGCCTATCAGGAATTTCTGAAGCAATTCGGACAAGACGGAACCATGATGGTGGTGGGTGTTCAAACAGAAGACTTCTTCAATGAAAAAGTTTTCAATGAATATTTGAAGCTGGCCGGTGAGATGAAAGAAATAAAGGGTGTTGAAGATGTGTTACAAGTTGGAATGGCAATTAATCTGGTAAAGGATTCTGCCTCTGACCAGATAGTGCCACAGCAGATATTCTCTAAGGAATCAATGACGCAGGCTGCAATTGACAGTGCGGCTGAAATTTTTAAAACACTTCCTTTTTATCAGGGGCTTCTTTATAATCAGAATACTAATGCCTATCTGATGGGTGTTACTGTAAATAAGAATGTTCTCAACTCAAAGTCAAGAGATACGATCATTCCTGCGATTTTGCAAACAGCTGACAAGTTTGGCAAAGCTACAGGACTAGAAGTTTATTATAGCGGGATGCCACATATCAGAACGAGTATGGCCTTAAAGATTCAATCGGAAATGAAATGGTTTCTGATAGGGTCTATCATCCTTAGTGCTATTTTGCTGATGTTTTCTTTCAGAAGCATCAGTGCAATGTTAATGTCATTGGCAGTGGTGATTATCGGAGTAATATGGAGTTTGGGAACACTGGTATTGATGGGATACAAGATATCACTATTGACGGCACTGATTCCTCCTTTAGTGGTTGTAATTGGTATTCCTAATTGTATATATTTTTTAAATAAATATCATACGGCTTTTAATGCTACTCCTTCGGATATGCCTGATCAGGCTAGAAAGGAACTGGCTTTGCATAATATGATCAGCAAAATGGGCGTAGTAACCTTATTTTGTAATATTGCCGCTGCCATTGGTTTTGCTGTATTTGCACTAACGAAAAGTGAAATTCTGAATGAATTCGGATTGGTGGCAGGAATTAATATTATGGGATTGTTTTTCATCTCTATCATCTTCATCCCGGCTGTATTAAGTTTATTGGCAGCGCCCAAGCCAAAACACACCAAATACTTACAGAATAAACCGATCAATGCTTTTTTAAATAGTTTGGAACGCTGGGCATTGAATAAACAGGCTTTGATTTATACAGTTACAGGAGTTGTGGTGATCGCGTCAATTATAGGTATGTTCAGGTTAAAAGCAGAAGGTTTTATTGTAGACGATTTACCTAAAACGGATAAGATTTATACGGACTTGAAATTCTTTGAATCGAACTTTAAAGGTGTAATGCCTTTAGAAATCGTGGTAGATACCAAACGGAAAAATGGATTGAGAATAAACCCGCTGCAAACTTTTGAGCGTATTGATTCTTTGTCGGCTTTTATTGCTGCAAAACCAGAATTTGCCCGTCCTTTATCAATTGTTGAAGGATTAAAGTTTGTGCGTCAGGCTTATTACGAAGGAGATGAAAACTTTTATGCAATTCCGAATAGCTTTGATGTAGCCTTTTTGGCGAGGTATTTAAATATGAAAGGAGATGGAGCCGGAGATAACAGTTTCAATAAGATTGTGGCAACTTTCATGGATAGTACCAGGCAAAGAGCAAGAATAAGTGTGAATACGGCCGATGTGGGTAGTGTACGCTTGCCGATTCTGATTGATGAAATCAAAACGAAAAGTGATCAGTTATTCGATACAGCAAAGTATGATATTACTTATACGGGTTCAACAGTCACGTTTCTGGAAGGATCTACTTTTATCATCAATGGTTTAAAGGAATCTATATTCTGGGCTTTTCTATTGATTACTTTATGTATGCTGTATTTGTTCAAATCGTTTAAAATATTGATTTGTTCTTTACTTCCGAACGTTGTTCCTTTATTAATTACAGCAGGAGTGATGGGATGGGTTGGTGTTGCGTTAAAACCGTCTACCGTCATTGTCTTTTCTGTAGCACTTGGAATAGCCATTGATATAACAATCCGGTTCCTTGTCAATTATAAACAGGAATTATCCAATAAAAATGCTTCAGCGGTAGATATTGTGGTGGCAACCATTCATAATACAGGAATAAGTATTATTTATACTTCTTTAGTGTTAATTGCAGGGTTTGTTATCTTCTGCTTCAGCGATTTCGGTGGTATCAAGTCTTTAGGATGGTTAACCTCGCTCACATTAGTGTTGGCTACTTTAACGAATCTGATATTCTTACCAACTTTGTTACTGATGTTAGTTAGAAAAAAAGGAAAATAGTACAATATATTCATCATAAGAAAAGCCCTCCCTGATACTATCAGGGAGGGCTTTTCTTATATAAGTGTCTTTATTAAGCAGAATAATAGTGTTACAATAACCGGTTTACGGGTATCCTGCTTATTATAGGATGAGTTAGTTTAATAATTCTTTTAGTTTTCTTTGTAATAAGTCGCCGGTTAAGTTTTCTGCTACTACTGTTCCTTCCGGATTAATCAAAACGTTGTAAGGAATTGCCTGAAATCTGAAAACTCTTACTGCTTCGCTATTCCAGAATGCCAGATCACTCATTTGAGGCCAGTTTAACTTATCATCCTGAATTGCTTTAATCCATTCTTCTTTTGATTTGTCGAGTGAAACACCGAGTACAGTAAAGTTTTTATCTCTGTAGGTGGAATAAGCTTTTACTATATTGGGATTCTCCATTCTGCAGGGATAACACCAGCTGGCCCAGAAATCAATCAATACCCATTTGCCTCTGAATTGTTCGATAGACATTTTGTTGTTGTTCGGATCGAGCATTGTCAGGTTGGGCACTTTTACTCCTACCCATGCGCCTTGCTGGGCATTCAGTTGTTGCTGCATGTTTTCATTTTGCTCTTTGAACTGGAAATAAGATCTTTTTAATTGATCAATTTGTGCATTGTTCGGAAACTTCTGATCTATTTTGGCCAGCGTTTCTTCAAATTTCGATTGCTCAAAAAGACGTGCAGCTCTTCCTAATATAAAAATGCTGATAATAGGGTTATTACTTTCGTTAATTGATTTCTCTAAAAATTGAGAAAAAGAAGCTAACTGAAGATTTTTCTTTTCAGTTGCAGCTATTTGTACTGCATCGCTTGCTCCAAATTGCTTCAGACTGTCAAGTGTAATCAGACTATTTTCTAATGCAATATCGTGCTGGGAATAAGATACCAGAAAATTACAAAGCTGTTGTGATAAAGGTGACCCTTCTATCGAGTAAAATACGTCTGCTTTTAAGTCAATATTAATACTTAGCTTTTCTACGTCGTTGATTAACGGAATAACCGGTCCGTTTTCAATCACGATATCATAAATACCTTCTTCTGTAGTACTTCCTTTGAGCGTGAAGGTTTTTGTTTGTTCGTTAAAGGAAATGGAATCCAGTTGTACAGGTTCTGCGTTTGCATTCGTAGGAATGCTATATAAAAATGCTTTATACTGATCGCTGTTATTAAAAGGTCTTAATTCTTCCAGGTTATTGATTGTTACGTTCACTTCAAATGGCTTGGAGAGGTCGTTCTGACAACCTGCAAAGGTGATCCATAGGAGGCAAACGAATGCGGTAAGTTTATTCATACATTATGATTGTAATTTTCTAAGAAGGATTTCATTGGTTATTTTAGGATCTGCTTTTCCTTTCGAGATTTTTTTCACTTCACCCATAAACAAACCAATCAGTCCTTTTTTCCCTTTTTGATACTCTTTCACTTTTTCCGGCAATTGAGTTAAAACCTGATCAACCCATTGTTCAATGCTGGATGAGTCAGAATTTTGTTCGAGGTTTAAACTGGATATCAGGTTTTCAACAGTTGCATTTGGTTCATTCAACAAAGCAGAAAACAGTTTGGTTGATGCGATTGAAAAATTAATCTTTCCTTTTTCAATCCACTCTACGATTTCTGCAATTTTTTGTGGTGCAATTGGAAAATTCTGAATCGAACTGTTTTGTTCGTTTAAATAGGATTTAATCGGTCCGGCAATCCAGTTTGCAATGCCTTTGTATTGATTGGTAAACTGAATACTTTGTTCAAAGAAATGAGCAATTTCCTTTTCCTCGGTTAACAGGTTGGCATCATACTCATTCAAACCTAATTGATTCACGTACCTGAGTGAACGTTGCATGGAGAGTTCGGGTAAATTCTTACGGATTTCTTCCAGCAACTCATCTTTTACTATAAATGGGGTGAGATCGGGGTCAGCGAAATAACGGTAGTCATTGGCGTCTTCTTTGGTGCGTAACTCGAATGTTGTTCCGTTATTGGCATCAAAGCTTCTGGTTTGTTGTATTACGGTATTGCCCGATTCAATAATTTCTATTAATCTTTTAGCTTCAAACTCTATCGCCTTTTTTACATTTCGGATAGAGTTCAGGTTTTTTACTTCAACTTTTGTTCCCAGTTGTGTAGCTCCTTTTAAGCGAACACTCACATTCGCATCGCAACGCATACTTCCTTCTTCCATATTGCCGTCGCATACGTCGAGATATCTGAGACGTTTTCTCAATTCTGTCAGGTAGGCGTAAGCCTCCTCTCCGGAATGTAAATCAGGCTCCGTTACGATCTCTATCAATGGTACTCCGGCACGGTTGTAGTCAATACAGGTATAATCTTCTTCGATATCGTGAATACTCTTTCCTGCATCTTCTTCCAGATGAATGCGGTTGAGTTGAATATTTCTGGCATTTTCACCCGGTACCTGAATGTTTACCCAGCCTCCTACACAAATAGGAGTAGTATGTTGCGATAATTGGTATCCTTTCGGTAAATCGGGATAAAAATAATTTTTACGGGCAAAGTAATTCAGGCGGGTAATTTCACAGTTACAGGCTAAGCCCATTTTGATTGCATGACTGATGGCCTGCTCATTTAATTTTGGTAATGTTCCCGGATGGGCAAGTGTGATAGGACTAATATGTGTGTTAGGATCTGCACCAAAACTTGTTGCATCTCCCGAGAACAGTTTTGATTTTGTAAGTAGTTGAGCGTGAACTTCCAATCCTATTACTAACTCATATTTTCCATAGTCTATCGACATGCGCTAAGATATTACTCGATATAAAAACATTTGTGGTGCAAAAGTACCTTAAAAAAATGATGAAATCAGTAAGATTTATTAAAAAAGCATCAATGGTTTCTGGGCATTTTTAATAAAAATTCAATAATCATTTTAAATGATCTTTTCATGTGTGCTTCCTTTTGTTTTTGGAAGCGATTTGATCATTATCAAT
Source organism: Gynurincola endophyticus (assembly GCF_003991195.1). Taxonomy (GTDB): domain Bacteria; phylum Bacteroidota; class Bacteroidia; order Chitinophagales; family Chitinophagaceae; genus Gynurincola; species Gynurincola endophyticus. The sequence continues at coordinate 276,260 of NZ_RCWL01000001.1, forward strand.
TTGCTGAAAGTGTCGATTTCTTATACGTGTTAAATATAATAGATACAGACTTTACTTTCATTCTATTATAACGCCTAAACTACCGGTTCTGGTACTTGCGACAGGTTATTTTTCAGGAAGTAATAATGTATTAATCTTTTTGGGAACGATGGCTTCATTGACCAGGTATAGCAAACTATTTTTTATGGTTTCAATTGTTTGAGTGAAATGGGGGAGATCAATCGATTTGAAATCATCTTTTACATGGTGATAATACTTATCATTAGGCGGTGTTGTTAATATCGTATGAGCCGGAATGCCAACACGTGCAAAAGAATAATTATCTGAACGGTAGAATAATTTGTGTGTATAATAAGGATCCGGAGCAATATATTTATGTCCGTATAATGCCGGATTTTGTTTTTCAAGGCTACGATTAAGAATGGCTCCGAGGTCGGAGTATTCATAACCGGTGAGTACCGGAGCTTTAATTTTTTTGCTGATACTTCTGCCGATCATCTCTATATTGACAACTGCCTGAACAGAAACATCTTTAAGCAGATAAACCAATGGCCAGGAGCCCATCAGGCCCAGCTCTTCTCCGGTAAAACATACAAAAAGGAGACTTTTTTTTGGAGGATGTTTGACAAAGTAGTCAGCAAGGGTTAATACTGCCGCGGTTCCGGTGGCATTATCATTCGCTCCATTATAGATAGTATCTTTTAAGATCACCTGTTGCCCCTGGTTAAATGCCAGATTGGGATTTGTGGAAGCAGTACCCAAATGATCATAGTGTGCAGTAATCAATATAAACTCGTCAGGCATCGAAGTTCCTGGAATCCAGCCTATTATATTATTGCTCAAAATTTTATTTTTCCCGTAGTTGATTTCAATGGGTTGTTGGTAACCATTGATCAACGGATAAGGTTTTAATCCGGTTTGCTGAAAATAATGAGCAATGGAATCTCCCAGTTTCAGATGTTCGGGTGAGCCGGTGAAACGCCCCTTCTGACTATCATCACTAAGGTACTGTAACCAGTTGATGGCCAATTGATCATTTGTGGTTTGGGCATTTACGCAAAAGGTAAAAAGTACCAGAATGCCCGCAAACAGCGTATGGATAAAGCTTTTCATATTAATTGTTCTAAAGGAAAAAATCAAGTTTCTCTTTGCGAAAATGGTTTTTCTTAAAATGCAAACACTAATCAAGCGCTTGAAATTAATTTTATTATGAAAGTTCTGAAACAAAAATATTCATAAAAGTATAAGTATGTGTCAATATCAATCCCTCTATTATGATAATCGTATCGGTTATGTAATCAGATGTACGCATTGTAACTATTTTCAAATAGGTTATGGCACAGTGATTATGAATCTGGTAACGGAAGATTTTCAGGTTTTTTATCAGAAAATCAGAAGTTATATGAGTGATTTTGATAAGAAAGAGCAGTTATCAACTTTTAAATCAATTGCAATTCCTACGCCTTGCGAAGGGTTGAATTTATACCTGAGTGAGCGGGAAGTGAACGAATTATATCAGATGTTAGACGAAGCGGATTCCGAGTGGAAGATCATCTCATTGACGAATTTAATTTCCAGGAGTCAATAAACTGTATGGTTGTTAGTTAAAAAAAGAACTGTCTCTGAAAAGAGACAGTTCTTGCCTATTTATATCTTTTCTCTGATATTATTAATTACGTCCTGTAATTGATCTGCATTTTGCCCTCCGGCGGTTGCCAGCGTTTTTTGTCCGCCTCCACCACCTTTAATCAACGGAGCTACAACCTGTTTAATCAATTGGCCTGCATCTAATCCTTTTTCTGCAGCTGTTTTTTCATCGATACTGATTGCTACGGCAGCTTTTCCACCGATATTAGCTACCAATACAGCTACTAACTGAGCATGGTCCTGTTTCAGGTCGTGTGCCAGTTTCTTTAATGCATCGGGGTTGTTGACAGATAATTGCTCACCGATAAATGCAATACCATTTATTGTTACAGCTTTTTGAGCGAGTGTTACTCTTTCACTGTCTAACAGTTTATTCTCGGCTGCTTCCAGTTGTTTTTTTGCAGCAGAGAGTTCCTGTTGAATCTGTTCAACGGCTTTTAATAATTCTTTCGGTTGTTTTAAAGCAGCTTTTACCTGCTTTAATTCTTCAAGTTGTTGTTGCACAAATTGTTCAGCAGCTACTCCGGTGAATGCTTCGATTCTCCTTACGCCTGCAGCCACAGCCCCTTCAGATTTAATTTTAAACAAACCGATTTCGCCGGTTGATGCTACGTGAGTACCACCACAGAGCTCGATAGAAAATGCGGGGTTCATTACTACTACGCGTACGAGGTCACCATATTTTTCACCAAATAATGCCATTGCACCCAAAGCAATTGCTTCATCTTTCGGCATTTCTTTTATTACCACCGGATAGTTTGCACGCACCGCTTCGTTTACAATTTGTTCTACCTGTAATAATTCTTCATCACTCACTTTTGAGAAATGGGAGAAGTCAAAGCGCAGGTATTCGTCGTTGACCAATGACCCTTTCTGGGCTACATGCTCACCAAGAACCTTCCTTAATGCAGCATGCATTAAGTGGGTGGCAGAGTGGTGCAAAGTAGTTTTTAACCTGCGGTGAGTATCAATTTCAGCAAATACTTTTGCTGCCGGATTTTGAGGTAGTTTATCGGTAAAATGAATGATCAGGTCATTCTCTTTTTTAGTATTCGTTACTTCAATCAGTTCTCCATCGAAGTTCAAAGTACCGGTATCTCCTACCTGGCCGCCACTTTCTGCATAAAAAGGAGTGGTTGCCAGAACCAGTTGATAGGAGGTTTTGTTTTTAGCAGTAACTTTTCTGTATTTTATTACATGTGTATTTACTGAAGTATCGGTATAACCGATGAATTTTACAGGTGTTTCTTCTCCCACAATTGCCCAGTCTTCCGTATCGAGGGTAGTCGCCGCTCTGCTACGGTCTTTTTGAGCCTGCATTTCTACTTCAAATCCTTTTTCGTCTACTGACAGTCCTTTTTCCTGAGCAATCAGTTTCGTGAGATCGAGCGGGAAACCGAACGTGTCGTATAATTCAAAAGCCGCTTTACCTTCGATTGTGTTGGTAGAGTTTTGAATCAGGTCATCAATCTTTTTCAAGCCTTTATCGAGTGTTCTCAGAAAGGCTTCTTCCTCTTCTTTAATTACTTTTTCTACAAAGCTTTCCTGTTGTTTTAATTCAGGAAAAACGGTTACAAACTGTGCAGCTAATTCAGGTACCAACTGAAACAGCAAAGGTTGTTTATATTGTAGAGTAGAGTAATAGTAGCGAACGGCTCTTCTTAATATTCTTCTTACAACGTAACCTGCTCCTGTGTTAGAAGGTAATTGTCCGTCGGCGATTGTGAAACAAATAGCTCTGATATGGTCTGACAATACACGTATAGCCACATCAATATTTTCCTGTTCAGATCTTTTATTTGCAGCGGGGTTTGCTTCGGTTGCTTTATAAGGAATTCCGGTAATTTTCTCAATCAACTGAATGGTATGAGAAAATACATCGGTATCGTAGTTAGATGTTTTAGCCTGTAATACTCTTACAAGGCGTTCGAATCCCATTCCTGTATCCACATGTTTGTTAGGAAGAGGTTCAAGGTTGCCATCTTTTAATCTGTTGAACTGAATAAATACGTTATTCCAGATTTCAATGACCTGTGGGTGATCGTTGTTGACAAGTGTTTTTCCATCCACCAGCTTTCTTTCGTTATCGGGGCGGCAGTCGACGTGAATTTCTGTACAAGGTCCGCATGGCCCTGTATCTCCCATTTCCCAGAAATTATCTTTTTTACTACCGAGTAAAATTCTGTCGGCATCAATCCATTTCAACCATTCCTGTTTGGCTTCTTCGTCTACAGGAAGATTTTCTTTTGTATCACCTCCGAACACCGTAACGTACAATCTGTCTTTGGGTAGTTTATAAACTTCTGTCAGTAATTCCCAGCTCCAGGCAATTGCTTCGGTTTTGAAGTAATCGCCAAAGCTCCAGTTTCCGAGCATTTCGAACATGGTATGGTGATAGGTATCTACCCCCACTTCTTCGAGGTCGTTGTGTTTACCGCTTACCCGCAAACATTTTTGGGTATCGGCGACGCGGGTAAAAGGAGCTTTTTTATTTCCAAGAAAATAGTCTTTGAACTGGTTCATACCCGCGTTGGTGAAAAGTAGTGTAGGGTCATTTTTCACTACAATTGGGGCAGACGGAACGATTTGGTGTCCTTTAGACGAAAAAAAATCTAAAAATTGTTGACGAATTATACCAGCTGTGCTCATAAAAAACGTTCTATAAAAAATATCTAAGTGGAAATTGATAATATTTCGAAAAAAAACCCGTTGAAAACTGCTAAGCGACAGCCTTATACACTAGTTTTTATGCAAAAAATGATCATTTTCCTGTAGGTTTGTAAGAAGGTCAATATTAACCAGTGCAAAGGTAATCGAAATAAAAGACTGTTTTTTGGAAAAAAGAAGAAGACTGTGCAGGTTTCATGAAAAAAATTAAATACTACTATAATACAAATACGTTACGCTACGAGAAGTTAGAGACTCCGCTCAGGGTAAAAGTGCTGCGTGTATTGGGGTTTATATCGGCGGCGGGTGTAACTGCTTTTATCATATTAACGATTGCCTATCGTTACTTTCCGTCTATGAATGAGAAAAGGTTGATCCAGGACAATCTGACACTTCAACAGCAGTTTTACTCGTTAGAAGACCAGACGCAGGATCTCCAGGTTCGTTTACATGAATTAGAAAAACGGGATAATGAGGTATACCGTACTATTTTTGAGGCCGACCCGATTCCGGATTCTGTACGTTTAAAAGAGATGGAAATAAAGAAGGAACAGGCGATAGTGGCACAAATGGCTAATTTTCAATTAGAAAAGTCAATTGTGAATACTATTAATAATTTAAAGGTGCGGATTACTGCCCAGGAGAAATCATACACTGAAATTGCTGATTTTATCAGAGATAAAGAACTGTTACTGGCGGCAACTCCTGCTATTCAGCCGGTGAGTAACAGCGATTTAAAGAGAGTTGCCAGCGGATATGGTTATCGTATCGATCCTGTATATAAAACGGTGAAGTTCCACGCGGGGCTAGACTTTACCGCACCGCAGGGTACTCCGATTTATGCAACGGCAAACGGAACTGTAAAAGTATCCGGAAACCTGGGCAATGGGTATGGTAATCATGTGATAATCAATCATGGATATGGATATGAAACACTATATGGACACATGTTCCGCATAAAAGTATCCAAGGGGCAAAAGGTAAAAAGAGGGGAGATTATCGGTTGGGTAGGAAGTACCGGAAAATCTACCGGCCCACACTGTCACTACGAAGTACATAAGAACGGAAGACCGCTGGATCCGGTATATTTCTTCTACAATGATTTAACACCTGAACAATTCGATCAGTTATTGAAATTAGCCGCTTCATCGAATCAAAGTTTCGACTAGGGGATTTACAATTCAGTGACATAAAGCCGTAGGTTTGTAACTAACTTGCACTGCAATGGATGTGGTTACATCGAGAGAATTATAAAACAAATCGAACTTTTGTTTTATAGAGTTGTTAAATGCTTTTAGAAATGGAAATCATACCCGACATATTAACATTGGCGTACAAGTATCCGATCATGTATCATGAGCTGGATCCTTTGTTGGTGAAAGACAAGCAAATTCCTCAATCAATTCAATATAATATTTCCAGATTTAGAAAAAAAGCTAACTGGAATATTGAAGATACCGGGATGTTTTGTTATTACTATCATCCCAGTAATCCTGATTTAAACTTTATAGAGTTAAAATTCTGTTTATTAGGTAATGTGTATTGCGCTGAGAAGGCGACTGAGTGCAACCAGTGTAAAGTTGGTTTACACCAGCAGTGTGAATCGCGTATCAGCTCGGTAGATGTATTGAGTTTCCGCTTTATGCCTACTCATTTGCAACAGTTTGCACTGTCAAAATTGAGTGAAAATGAGCGTACGGATGCTGTTTTGAATTTTAAACATCCCACTTCTTTTTATAAAGTATTACAACTTTGTCATAAAACGCGTACTATTCTTGAGTCAATTCTGGCAAATGAATACGACGGAATGATGGAGAATATCTATGTGAATGCTCAATCTCAAATGCTATTGTTGTATAGCCTTGAGTGTATTGCTGAAACGGAGCCCGCCAACACTAAAGTTGAGACCTTTACCTGTAAGTTTCTTGCGAATGAGGTAGATCGTGAAAAGATTTATAAAGCACGTGATGTACTATTACAGCATATCGGTGAGCCAATTACGATTAAAGAGCTTAGCAGAAAGGTTGCCATTAACGAATGTTACCTGAAGAAAGGTTTTAAAGAGCTGTTCGGTTCTACTGTATTTGATTTTTATCAAACACAAAGAATGGAGCATGCACGTTATCTTCTTTATGAAAAAGGACTGAGTGTAACCGAAGTTTCCATTATGCTGGGTTACTCCTCGATTTCTCACTTTAGCACTGCTTTCAAAAAGCACACGGGAATTAAACCTTGTGAATTGTTATTGCACTAAAATTGTTTTGAATTAAATAGTCAAGATACAGTAGTTCTTAGTTATAACTAAGAAAGCTATCTGTATGGTTGAGTATAGTATCAAAGATTTAGAACTACTGTCTGGCATTAAAGCACATACGCTACGGATATGGGAAATGCGCTACGGTTTTATATCTCCTGAACGATCTACTCATAATTTCAGAAAGTACAATCAAGATCACCTGAAGATTGTCTTAGTGATTGCATACCTGCAAAAAAACGGCTATAAACTTTCAAAGTTAAAGTCATTGTCAATAGAAGATCTCGAAAAAAAAGCGAGAAGTTTTTCTACAGATATTCAAAAGAATGATAAACGTGTGCTGGATATGATTATCGCTTATCTTGATCTGAATGTTCCATTGTTTGAGTTGTTTGTACAGGAATATATTCAAAGAAGCGGTATAGAGAAAGCCATTAACCATCTTGTAATTCCTTTTATAGAGCGGTCTAAAATATTATATAGTTTTGAAGGGCATCGTTTGTTTGATATTGTTATTAAAAATGTCGTAAAGAACTTCTTTCTTAGTGCAATTACAGCACACAGGGTTATCAATCGGTTGAGGAAAATAGTGGTCATTTTTACACCGGAAGAAAATAATGACGAGGTAGGCTTAAATTACGCCTATTATAGCCTTTACACGAAGGGGCTGACAGTATACAGCGTAGGTGTTGTGGCAAATTTTAATGTTTTGAAGCAGCTAAAAGAAGAGAAGAATATCGCAGCATTTGTAACAATGCTTTCGTATCAGAAGAAATTCAGCCTGGAGAAGTTTATGTATTTCTTTCACCAGAATATACCAGATGTACCACTTATCGTATTGGGAACCAGCACGGAAACTTATCAGGGACGAGTACCGAAGAATATAATCATCAAAAAAAGCATATCAGACGCTGTAAAGATCTTTCAGTAAACATTCTTACCGGAAACCCTCTATGGAAAGGTTTAAAATACGCTTAAATTTAACATTCCATATGGTTGTTTTAACAATAAATCTGCCCATATTTTAGTACTTTTGTATAACTAAAACAACAGTGAAATGTCGACGGTAGAATTCAATAAAATGTTGGTGAATAATGCAGAGTTTTTAAAACCCTTTGCAATCACTTTAACACGAGATTCTGAAGCGGCAAAAGATCTTTATCAGGAAACTCTTTATCGTGCATTAGCGAATAAAGATAAATACAATGTTGGTACAAATATCAAGGCCTGGTTGTACACAATCATGCGTAATATTTTCATCAACAATTATCGCAGAAAGTCTAAGCATCAAACGATTTTTGACAGTACACCGAATGATTTTCTGTTAAATCAAAATCAAGCAATCACCGCAAATGCTGCGGAAGCAAACTTGAGATTGAAAGATATTCAAGAAGCTATTTATAAACTTCCTGAGATTTTTCGAAATCCGTTTCTACTTTATTTTGATGGTTTTAAATACCATGAGATAGCTGAAATGCTTGGTGAGCCTTTGGGTACCATAAAAAGCAGAATACACTTTGCACGAAAGTTGCTAAAGGCTCATATACAACGCCATTAATAAAATGCCTCCCTCTTAAAGGAGGCATTTTTGTTTACTGCTGACAAGTCTTATCTTAGTATTCCCCATCGTTACCGCACAGCCTTAGAAAAATAATTCTATTTAATCACTCATTTTAAGCTTTCATGAAAGTTGTTTTGGTAAACGAACACGATCAGGCCATTGGAGAAATTGAAAAAATGGCTGCCCATGAGCAGGGATTGCTTCATCGGGCTTTCAGTGTTTTTCTGATGAATGACCAGCACCAGATTTTAATGCAACAAAGAGCTTTTGATAAATATCATAGTGGTGGGTTATGGACAAATACCTGTTGCTCGCATCCACAACCCCATGAAACCATTAAGGAAGCTGCTGAGCGCCGATTACTGGAGGAGTTAAATATAATAGCTACAGTTTCCCCATTTTATGAATTTGTATATCGTCATGAATTTGAAAACGGTTTAATTGAACATGAATATGATCATGTATTAACAGGTTACTATAATGGAGTCTGCACCGTTAACCCTGAGGAAGTAGCCGGAGTTCAATGGATGTCAGTTTCTGCAATCGATACAGCACTTGAAGCATACCCAGAAAAATATACTTATTGGTTTAAATTGGCTTATCCGGCAATTCGGGAATGGATTTTGATGTAAAATGCATATATACATGTATTCAATCCGTTTCCCTCTGATGCTGCAATAGAACTGTTACGTATATATAGTGATAAGTGGTTTTTTAAGTTCAATTGCAAATTTTATGAAAACAAATCTTCTTACGAAATACCTCTTTCAGAGGTGTTACAGCTTGCTATTCCCATTCTCCATTATCATCAACGATTATTTGCTTTTCAGTTCATGAAATGATGTTTCATGAGAAATGACATTTCCTCGTCTGCTACAGCCTAAAAAGCAGTACGAATAAATTTTATTTAGTTACTTGAACCAATTCGATATAAAGTCCAACTATGAGAAATATTTTATTACTTCTAATTACAGTTGTAATCAGTACAGCTACGTGTGCCCAGATTAATTATTCTGCACTTGATTTTTCTTCTTACAAACCTTATCAGCATCGTTTTTTATATGGCGTAAACCTCGGGTATTACGGGCAAAGCTGGGATGATAAAGCACTTGCCGACATCGCCGCAGGAAATACGGCAAAAAACGTAGATGGTGCAGGCATCCGGTCGTTTAGACCACCTCTGCCAGGTTATTTTGTTGACTTTTATGGTTATGATGTTCGTTTGCAAGAGTTTGAATATTTTAAAACACTGGGCGTTGAACATAATACTATTATGTTAGGATGGCCGTCTGACCGGGTGAGGGAAACTTACGATTATGGTTGTGGAGAAAACTCAAAGATGTTCGGAAACATGTATCTGCCCATATGGGATAACGGCGAAAATGGAACACCTTATAATGATGATAATCATTACGCCGCTTATGTTTATGAAATTGTTACGCGCTATAAAGGATATACCAAATTCTGGGAAGTAATGAACGAGCCGGATTTTGATATAGCTTCTCAGGCCTGGTTAAATGATGATCAGCCGAATAACTGGTGGACGAATAATCCGTCTCCCTGTGCACTACTAAACATGAAAGCACCTATTCATTCTTATATCAGAATGCTACGTATTTCATATGAAATTATTAAAACCCTTGACCCCGACGCCTATGTTTGTATCGGAGGAATCGGTTATCCCAGTTTTCTGGATGCAGTACTGAGAAATACCGACAATCCGGGTTCCGGAGCTGTTACGGCAGACTTTCCGTTAAAAGGTGGGGCTTATTTTGATGTATTGAGTTTTCATAGTTATCCCATGTACAAACTTGGGGTATGGAGCAATGCCGCTAACGGATTTGTTTATAAACGGCATTCGGATGAAGCAGCAGCCGTTTTTATAAGAGATAAAGACGATCTCGATGAAGTGCTGATAAAACATGGGTTTGATGGAATCTCTTACCCGGAGAAAATATGGATTTGTACCGAAAGTAATATTTCCCGCATCCGGTCTGAAAGCTATATTGGTTCAGAAAGAGCCCAATTGAATTATGTATTAAAAGCGCAGGTGCTTTCTCAGAAGAATAAAATCATGCAACACTATTTGTTTGTATTAGGCGAGCCGAAATCAGAGGCAAATTCTTCAGATCCGTTTGATTTCATGGGGTTGTATAAACAATTAGAAAATACCGGTCCGCTTTCGAATAGCCAGCAATACCGTGTAACCTATACAGAGTCTGGAGTAGGATTAAGAACAATGTCTACGGAATTACTCGGATTTTTTTACGATTCACTTCTTACTACTCAACTTGAATTAAATGAATACATTGATGGTGCGGCTTTTAGAGATCTGGAAGGAACAATAAAATATGTACTTTGGGCAAAAACAACTACTGACTTTTCTGAGGATGCCTCCTATTTATATAAACTTCCGGCAAGTTTTGACCAAACACAGTCGTTGGTCAGTATTGACTGGCAGGGGAATGAAAAATTATTAAACCTCAGTCAGATAGCATTGAATGCCACACCAGTAATTATAAAGTCTCCAGGAGGGCTATTGCCACATTATCCTTCAAAAAATAATATAGAAGATGACAGGGTGTGGGGATATAAGCTTTACCCCAATCCTGTTGTTGATCAACTACAGTTTGAATATACACTGAAAGAAAATGAGCGGGTGAGTTTGCAGATCATTCATCAGAATGGTTCTATTCTTAATACAGTGATTAGTAATGTAGTGAAGCCAGCAGGTAAAAATATAGAAGTAATCAATGTGGCTGCATTATCAAAGGGAATGTATTTTATAAGAATTGTTACTGACAAGAAGTATAAAGTGTTTTCTTTTGTAAAACAATAGTTTATTCATATTGTCTGTTGTTCGTATGATGCTCTATCCGAATAAAAATAAGGATAGAGCATTTTTTATAAAGCGTAGTTGTTGCTAAAAAAAGTGTTTTTGCTTTCTCACTTTTATTTTTTGTTTTTAGATCAGATGATCATAATTGGCAATGTAATTGATAAGTGTTGAATGAATTAATCAATTGCAATGAAAACAGGTCTCTTTGCCCTAACACTACTCTTGTGTGGTTTACAATCTACTGCTCAAATAAATTTTACTGCTTTAGATAAAGGAAGTATTCATCCTTATCCTTATCCCTATTTATATGGCATCAATTCAGGAAGTTTTGATAATACCTGGGATGATAAATCGCTGGCTGATCTTGCTGCCGGAAATCCTTCGAAAAATGTGGCAGGGGTGGGTGCAAAAACTTTTCGTCCGCCATTACCAGGTTATTTTCTTGATTACTGGGGATATGATATAAGACTTGCAGAGTTTCAGCATTATCAATCGATTGGTGTAAGGGACAATGCAATTATTTTAGGTTGGCCTGTAGAAGCACAACGTGAGCGAACAAGATATGGTGGTTGCGGAGATGAGTCAAGAATGTTTGCCAATATGTATGAACCCATTTGGGATAATGGCGAGAACGGTACTCCGATCAATGAAAATAATTACTATGCTTTATATGTATACAATGTAGTTACACGCTATAAAGGATATGCAAAGTTTTGGGAAATTATGAATGAACCTGATTATGATATCAGTTCATCTGGATGGTTGGAACGTGATCAGCCCGGTAACTGGTGGGATAATAATCCTTCACCTTGCTCATTGCTCAATATGAAAGCACCTATTTTTACTTATATCCGCATGTTGAGAATCAGCTATGAGGTGATTAAAAGTATTGACCCAACTGCTTATATCTGTACCGGAGGATTAGGGTTACCCAGTTTTCTGGATGCTGTGCTGAGGAATACGGATAATCCGGTAGACGGATCTGTCACCAGTGAATACCCTAACAAAGGCGGTGCATATTTTGATGTGTTGAGTTTTCACAGCTATCCGCTTTTTAAACTGTCGAGCTGGAGTAATGAACTGAACGGCTTTAAATACGAAAGACATACCGATAAAGCTATAGAAGTATTTATTAAAGATAAAAACACTATGGACAGTGTTTTGCAATTATACGGCTTTGACGGAAATACTTATCCTGAAAAATATTTTATCTGTTCGGAAAATAATATTTCCCGGAAACAAACTGAAAATTATATAGGTTCTGATATTGCTCATCTGAATTTCACCATGAAAGTACAGGTGGCCTGTCAGAAAAATAATATTCTTCAACATTATATTTTCAATGTTGCAGAAAACAAAAACTGGAACGAATCGAATGATCAGTTTCAGTATATGGGTATGTATTCTAATATTATGGGAAAGGGCCCTTTAGGAAATGCAGGTCAGTACCTGGCTACAAAAACAGATGCCGGCCAGGGGCTCACTGTTATTGCACAACAGTTATTAGATTACACTTATGATGAAGCACTGACCAATGCTATGCAATTGCCCAATACTATTGACGGAGCCGCATTCAAAAATTCATTAAATAATACAGCATTTGTATTGTGGGCAAAAACTACCAGAGATCAGTCTGAAGAAGCATATACCACTTATAACTTCCCGGCGGCCATAAAAATGCCGGTAGCTGTTAAAAAATATAGCTGGAATGGAGTAGAGGAAAATATCAGTACTACGAATATTATTTTAAACGGAACTCCGGCTATTTATAAAGTGGATGACAATATACTCAACTATGTTAAACCGGAAGAAAAAGAATCAACGATCAGGTTGTATCAACTAAAACTTTATCCTAATCCTGCAATTACTCAATCTCAGTTGCAGTTTTCAATAAGAGTAAGGGAGAATGTCAGTGTAAGGATTTACAGTACAAGCGGCTCTCTGGTAAAGTCGATTGTTAATCAACAAGGGTTTTTACAGGGTACGCATGTAATACCTATTCAAACTACTGAGTTGGCCAGCGGGCAGTATTATTTACTGTTTGAGTCTGATCAGAAAAAAGCGATGATTCCATTTGTAATTGCACGCTGATAATAATATGAAATAGTAAAAACGTCCACCACTATACAGTGGTGGACGTTTTTTATGTAACAATCGCTAATTGAATACGCGAAAATTAGTTAATATAATTATTTAACAGATTGGTAATGCGAAAATATAAAGAAGACAATATTAGTACTGGTATATTTGAATTTTGTATAAATGGAAAATTTTATTCAAAAGATAAAAGAAGGTGATGAAGCGGCTTTTACAGAATTGTATGAGCAGTACCATGTGCCATTGCAAAAGTATATTTTTCAGTATACAAGATCCACTTTTCTATCGGAAGAAGTAACTCAGATTGCTTTTTCTAAACTTTGGGAGAAGAGAGAAAATATTTCTCAAGACTACCCGATAACCGTTCAGCTTTTCAGGATTGCAAAAAGTTCTGTGATTGATCTGCTGCGTAAAGAAAAGTTCAGATATGTTTCTGAAATTGACGAGCATATTGAAAATACTACTACCGCCCCGGTGGTAGATATGCATAATAAAGAAAACCTGCATACTGCAATAAAAGCAATAGAAGGGCTGCCGCCTGTGATGCGAAAGGTTTTTAAACTTAACCGTATTGAAGGTTATAGTTATAAAGAAATAGCTGCTTTAATGCAAATCTCTTCAAAAACAGTAGAGTCTCATTTGTACAAGGCTGTAAAACAACTGAAGAAGAAAATGGAAGTCCTTTTCTTTATCCTTTTTTAGTTCCTGCTTTCCTCATTGTTAACAAATTATTACCTGGTAAGGGATAATGTTTCCTCAAACGAATTATAATTAAATGCTAGAGCCGAGTAAAGAAATAATACAAAGGTTCTTTGATGGAACCTGTTCTGTTGAAGAAGTTAGTTTAGTAAAAAAATACTTTGCAAATCATCCGGAAGCATTGGCTTCTTATATGAATGAAGAAAACTGGTTATTGTTTTTAGAAGAGTATGAGCAGGAGGTAGCGGATGCGCAAAGAATTTTTATTAATCACCCTGTAAATAAACGAAATTATTTTAACAGGCTGAGCAGGGTTTCTGTTGCTGCAGGTATACTGATGTTATTGGCATTGGGCATATGGAAAATAGGCTTTGATGAAGATCACCAGGTAGTTGCCGATACTAATCGTGATGGTGCCGGTAAAACGACGATCATTCTGGCAAAGAAGATTATTATTGAAAATACTACTAATGAAGAGCAGGTGTATTTGTTACCCGATTCAAGCGTGGTTAATTTGTATGCAAACAGCTCAATACGGTATGAGCACCCCTTTCCTGTTGATAGCAGACCGGTTATACTGAAAGGAAAAGCGATGTTCGACGTGAGTAAAGATACAGAGAAAGCATTTACAGTGTATGCAGGAAATATCTCTACTACCGCTCTGGGAACCAGGTTTCTGGTAGATGAAGAGTTTTCCGGTGTAAATGTAAAGTTATATAGTGGTAAAGTAGCTGTTAGAAATGTGCTGGATAGTAATGATAGTCATATGGTTTTTTTAATGCCAATGCAGGAGTTTTCTTATCGTTTGTCAACCGGAAAAGTAAGCAAGAAAACATTTAAAAGTGTTCTGCAACAAGTTGAAAAGAAAACATCACCGGTTACAGAACAACATTTATCAGAGCTGATATTTAATCAGACTCCTTTAAAAACGGTTCTTGACCAGTTAAAGAAAAAAGAAAAAATAGATATAATATATCATAACGAATTGTTTCCTCAGAACATGACATATACAGGACGTTTCGATTCAAGAAAAGAATCGGTATATGAGTTTTTGCAGTTGTTGGCAAAACTTAACGGATTTCAAATTGATAAAACAGATAATGGCTATTATATAACACAGCCATAGATTAACAAAATTTAGTGGGATTTTATTATTTACTACCGGCGTTGAGCGGGTAGAAGGGAATGCTTTGTTTAAACTTTAGTAATATATCATGAAAATCAGATTACGAATTTTGCTGATCACTACCATGCTAACGGGAAGCATGGCAACTCTGCAAGCTCAACAAAATGGCAATGGTAGAATTGCCGGAAATGTTAGAGACACTGCTAATAAACCGATTGCTCATGCATCGGTAGAAGTACTCAACCAGAAAACAAACTTTAAAAAAGAACAGTATGCTGATGAAAGTGGATTCTTCGCTTTTGAAAATGTTCCTGCCGGTGACGGATATAAAATTATTGTAGGTGCCATTGGTTATCTGAAAGATACTTTGTCTGGATACAAAGTAGCCGCGAATGGTAATATTTCAGTTTCAGTGACATTGAAGAATGAAGACAAGTCTTTATCTGAAGTAGTGGTAATCGGATATGGTACGGTAAAAAAAAGAGATGTAACCGGTTCAATCAGTACTGTGAAATCTGATAAGATTGCTGAGTTTCCGGTTTCTGATCCTGTACAATTATTACAGGGACGTGTTGCCGGTTTGGTTGTTCAGACTCAGTCGTGGCAGCCTGGTGGAAACATGCAGATCAGAGTACGCGGTAACAGGTCAATAACTGCGAATAATTCTCCTTTGTATGTAGTAGATGGAATTCCGATTGAAGATGCTATTAACCAGTTAACTCCAAACGATATTGAATCGATGGAGATTTTAAAAGATGCTTCTGCTACAGCTATATATGGCAATCGTGGCGCGAACGGGGTAATTATCATTACTACCAAAAAAGGATTTAAAGGTAAAACCGTAGTAGAATACAATAGCTTCATCGGTCCGCAGAAAAACAGGAAAATGCCTGAGTTGATGGACGCAGCCTCTTTCGTTGAATATTCCAGAGAAGCACAACGCAATTCACTGGGAGGTCAATATGATGCGAAACCCAACAGAGAACTTGATTTTAAAAATGAGCAATTGGTGGCTACTCCTTACATGCGTGCCAATATGGAACGTGCGTGGGAGAGTGGTGAATATGATGCTTCAAAATTGATCAGCACAGACTGGATTGGTTATGGACTTCGTGAAGGTTTATTGCAAGATCATCAGATCAGTGTACGTGGTGGAAATGAACCTACTCAGTTTCTTATTTCAGGTGATTACTTTTATAATAAAGGTGTTGTGAGAGATCAGGATTTTAAGCGTTATTCTATCAGGTTAAATGCAAGACAAGCAATTACTGATAATATACGTGTAGGTACAGAAACTGTATTTTCAAGGTCCACTCAGAATGCCGGTTGGAGTGTGTTTGACGGTTATGGACTGAAAAGTTTTAATCCGCTGGCATCTCCTTATGAAGAAGACGGAACTACTTTAGCATTGTTTCCGACCAACAATACACGTACTCCCAATCCATTAACGAATTTTGACCATTCAAAAAGAGTTAGAAATGTTGACAGATTTTTGGGTAACTATTATTTAGAAGTGTCATTCCTCAATAACTTTAAGTTGAGAAGTAATCTCGGGTTAGATTACAGACTATTTCAGTCATTAAACTTTGATGCTTCCAACACAGCAAATGCCGGTGGTGAAGCTCCGTCATCAGCCTCCAACAGTACTTCAAAAATGTTTAGCTATATTCTTGAAAATGTTTTGAGCTACAACAAAACATTTGGAGGAGATCATAATATTTTTTTTACGGCAGTACAATCCATTCAGTCTGAACAGAACGAATCAGCAGGTATTTCCGTTAAGGATTTACCTTATGATCAACAGTTATACTATAATGTTGGAAGTGCATTGACGATTAACGGTGTTAGCAGTAATCTTTCTAAGTGGAATTTAGCATCGTTTATGGGAAGATTAAACTATAGTTTCAGAGGAAAATACCTGGCTACGGTTTCAACAAGATATGATGGATCGTCAAGATTAGCTGTAGGGAAAAAATGGGTAGCATTCCCTTCGGTGGCATTAGCATGGCGTATTAAAGAAGAAAACTTTCTTATTGATTCAAGAGTAATTGATGATTTGAAACTACGTGTTGGTTGGGGTAGAACCGGTAACTCAGGTATTAGTCCTTATACTACCTGGGGCAAACTCACTACTGTACGCTATGTATTTGGAGGGTCAAGTACTTTAGGGTTTTCTCCAACCGAAATGATTAATCCGAATCTGACATGGGAAACCACCGGCCAGTATAATGCGGGTATCGACTTCTCTCTATTCAGAGGAAGAGTGTCAGGTAGCATTGAAGGATATCTTCAGAATACACATGATTTGTTGTTAAACAGACAATTGCCGATTGTATCGGGCTTCAGCTATATTTTATCGAATGTAGGTAAAACGAGAAACAAAGGATTGGAATTGACAGTTAGAACTGTAAATGTTCAGAAGAAAAATTTTGAATGGAGTACCGATTGGATTTTTGCCGCTAACAAAGAAGAAATCGTTGAGCTGTACAATGGAAAAGTAGATGATATCGGGGCGCAATGGTTTATCGGTAAGCCGGTGAATGTATATTACGATTTAGGAAATAATGGTATCTGGCAAAATACAGCTGAAGACTTAGCTGAAATGGCAAAGTACAATGCAAACGGTTCAACTTTTAAGCCGGGAGATATTCGTCCGTTAGATAAAAACGGTGACTACAAAATAGATGCAAACGACAGATATATCATCGGACAATTAGCTCCAAAATGGACTGCGAGTTGGGCGCACAATTTCCGCTACAAAAATTTTGATGCAAATATCTTTTTAGTGGGGATGTTCGGGCAAACGGTAAATCATGATTTGGATATGCGTTTTGACGGAAGATATAATCAACCTGCATTCGATTACTGGACGCCAACGCATGCCAGTAAATTATACCCAAGACCATTATTAGGTACCGCCAGTGTTAATTATCTGAGTACGCTGAATTATTACAGTGGCTCATATGTAAGAGTACAAAATATCACAGTAGGTTACACCGTACCAAAGCCATCGTCTAACCTGTTTAATAAGTTGAGGGTATATGCAAGTATTCAAAACCCATTCCTGATTACAAACTTTCCGGGAACAGATCCTGAAGGTGCGGCAGGTTTTGATAACCCGAGTGTGACTTCATTTTTACTGGGGCTGAATATTGCATTTTAAAAAATAATAAACATTAAGTTATGCGAAATCATCTATCTAAATATATACTGATTTTCTCTTTTACAATAATGATTACTTCATGTCAGAAGTTTCTTGAAGAGAAAGTAATATCACAGGTTTCTTATCAATTATATGAAACAGAAGAAGGTATTGAAGGCGCGCTGGTAGCTGCTTATAATACACTGAGACTTGGTGTATATAGCGAATATATGCTTACCTTAAATGACGCTGGAACAGATTTGTTCGCTTTGGGTTCGGATGGCAACACCGCTTTTAACCAATATCTTGCAACACTGTCTTCTCAGGTAGGAAAGTTGAATAATTTTTGGGATTATCACTATAAAGGTATTGCAGAGTGTAACGTAACAATTGATTACTTACCAAAGGTAGAAATGCGTGCAGCCAGAAAGGTAGAAATGGAAGCAGAGGCAAAGTTTCTGAGAGCTATGTATTATTTTGACCTCGTACAACAGTTCGGAAATATTCCGCTGGTACTGGAATCGTATGATAAAGCTAAAACTGATTTTAAGAGAGCTGCGGTGAAAGATGTTTATAATGCAATACTCAATGACCTGAACTACTCATATGCTAACTTACCGGCAGGAGGTGTGGCAAGAGGACGAGCTTATAAAGCCGCCGCCGCACATTTGCTGTCGAAAGTATACCTTTCAAGAGGAAGTGCCGTTTCTCAAACACAAAGAGAAATAAGAGGAACGCAGGCTTCTGATATGGATAGTGTTATTAAATATTCAAAACTGATTGTAGATCAACAGTTGGGCAATTTTAATCTGGTAGATGATTTTGCACAATTATTCAATATACAGAATCAGGTAAATAATGAAGTGATTTTTGCGGTACAGTTTACTGAGAACGTATTGGATAATGATAATGGTAATCAAATGCACCTTTACCACGTACCACAATATGATGCCGTGAATACCAAAATTCTAAAACGTTCGGTGGAATACGGCAGACCTTATCGCCGTTTAAGACCTACTCCTTTTGTATATGACGGATTATATGGCGCAACACGTAAATATGATTCAAGATTTGTGAAATCATTTGTATGGGGATATATTGCCAATGCCGCATCGAACGGAATCGTAACTACCGCAGGTAATACGATAAATGTGAATATAGGCGATACTGCTATTTATTTTTCACCAGTATACTACAATACAGAAACTGAATTACAGGCTGCTATACAGGAGAATAAACGATTTGCCGTATATCTGCCATTCAATACTTATCGCCCGGTTTCAATGAATTTCATCTTTCCGGGTTTAAGAAAATGGCTGGATCCTCTTCGGCCTACTACCAACGAAACAAGAGGCAGCCGTAACTGGGTAATGATGCGTTATGCCGAAACATTGTTGATTCTGGCAGAGGCCTATGGAAGAAAGGAAGACTATGCTAATGCAGCTTACTATATCAACCAGGTAAGAAAACGTGCAGCTTATAAAGAAGGAGAATCTAAAACCACTCAGTACTGGACGTTTGAAGGCGGAGATTATGCTGACAGATATAAATCTACAGTTGCTGAAATGGAGATAACTTCTGCTGATATTAGTTCAAACTTTGTAGACTATATGCTTGATGAAAGAGGACGGGAAATGATTGGTGAGCTGAATAGATGGGAAGATCTTGTGAGATGTGAAAAGCTGGTGGAGCGCGTAAGAAAATATAATCCGGAAGCAGGCAATATCAGAGATTTTCATATTGTTCGCCCGATTCCGCAAAGTCATATCGACCGGTTAAGCCCAAGAGGTTCGGATAGTGAAGAGCAAAATCAAGGATATTATTAATCGTTTAAAAAGAAGAAAGTAATGAGAAAGAATATTTTTTTATTAATAGCTTTTATATGTGGCATCGTTCTGAATGTATCTGCTCAGCAAAAAGATCCGGAAAGGATAAAACAGCTAAACGAAAAATTAGTAAATGCTAATAGCGATAAGGTGATGATTGCTGCACATAGAGGTGCTCATTTGAATGCACCTGAAAATTCACTCTTATCGTTTCAACATGCTATTGATATGGAAATTGATATAGTAGAGTTAGATGTAAGATGTACCAAAGATCATCAGCTGGTAGTGATTCATGATAAAACAGTAGACCGTACTACTAATGGTAAAGGGAATGTAGACAGTTTCACTTTTGATGAGATCAGAAAACTGAAGTTGACGCATAAAGGGCAATTGACGGATCAGCAAATTCCGACATTGGAGGAAGCACTCCTTTTAATGAAAGGAAAAATATTGATCGATCTGGATATAAAATCAGCAATTTGTATCGATAAAATTATCCAAACGGTAAAAGAAACCGGATCCATTTCATCCTGCATCGTTTTTACAGGTGATCCGAAACACGTGGAAATGTTGAAGAAAGATAATAAAGAGTTTAAAACTTTATTACGTACACATAGTGAAGCTGAAGTGAAAAAATACCTGAATGAAGTAAAACCTGAAGCTGCACACCTGGATGAATCTCATTACACCAGGGCTGTTTCAGAATTTGTAAAATCGAAAGGAACAAGAGTTTGGATGAATGCTTTAGGGAAAGTAGATGAAAAGGTAACAAAGGGTAAAGTGGAGGCGTTTGATGAATTGCTGAAAAACGGTGCAAATATTATACAAACAGATCAGCCTGAGTTATTAAAGAAAAGACTGATTTATCTGGGACGATATTAATAAAAATTTCGAGAACGATTCATTTATTAGTAAAACCTTATTCTTGAAATCATCACATGTGGGAGATGGAATAGATGATTTCATTTCCTGCATGTTTTGAAAGTTTGTTTACCTTGTTGTGTATAATCTGCGTAAGTATATATATCTGTAAAATCAAATGAAGATTATTAAGTAATTATTACGAATGCGAAAACGATTGCGTATAAATTCTACTAATAAGATACAAAATAATATCCATATTTCCAAATCAGCTCCTATATTGTGATATGTGAATACATGCTAATGTATAACACGCTCTTTTGTTAGAATCCTTCATTGATTACATTAAGTTAATCTGTAAGTAACGTTGTGGTAACATTGTGAAATTTATTTTGCGCCTGTAAAAATGCAGAAAAGATGGTATCGCTGAATATACCAACGCTTGCTTTTCATTACCCGTTTGGAATGATCAATATGAATGTCTACTCTGCATAATTTATCAGACAAGTAAATATTTATTTTGAACTACAGATTACTATTACTACCGTTTTTGATTTTATTATCATCTGCTGTTATTGCTCAAACATCTTCTTTATCAGGCCAGGTTACGGATGCTGTAAACAGCGAATGGTTAACCGGCGCCTCAGTAAAAATAAATCAAACTGATAATTCTAAAGGATTTAGTGCCAATGCTGTTGTTGGCTTAAATGGTGCGTATCGTATTAACGGTATTCCTGTAGGAAAATATAGAATTGTTGTCAGTTATGTTGGATATAATGAAATTACTGAAGAGATTGTAGTGTCGGATGTTGAAGAGCTTACAAAGAACTATAAACTCACCGTTTCTGGTAATACGCTGTCTACTGTAACTGTAAGATCGGGCAATGCGGGAAGCGATTATCAGGCGAGAAAGATTGAGCGTGAATCTCAATCAGTGATCAATGTCGTATCTGCCAAGCAAATTGAATTATCTCCGGATATTACCGTAGCAAATGTGATTCAGCGTGTATCGGGTTTGTCTATTGAAAGAAATGCCAGTGGCGATCCACAATATGCGATCGTAAGAGGTATGGATAAAAGATACAATAATACGCTTGTGAATGGTATTAAAATCCCTTCTCCGGATAATGAAAACAGATTTGTTCCTTTGGATATCTTCCCGGCAGTATTTCTTGAAAGGCTTGAGGTATATAAGTCGCTCACAGCAAATATGGAGGCTGATGCGATTGGCGGTACAGTGAATATGGTGATGAAGTCTGCACCTTCAAGAAGAGTGTTAGAAGGCGATTTGCAAATCGGTTATAATCAGGAAAATTTCAACAGAGATTTTGCCACTTATGACCGTTCGAAATTACAACGTAATTCTCCTAGAGAAAGATTCGGTTCTACATACAGAGCCAGACCTGATGATTTTCCTGTAGAAAATATGATGATCAAAAATGTGCAGGCTTTACCTGATGTTTTTGGGAACTTAACATATGGAGATAGATTCTTGAATGATAAACTGGGATTAATGGTTGGTGGAAGTTTTCAGAATTCTTATAGACCGGTAACCAACTACTTCTACGATCCAACTCCTGCTCCGAGAGAAGGAAATCCTTTGTTCATGAGAAGGTTAATTGATCGTCAAACGAGTTCTCAGCTACAAAGAGCGGCACTTCACGTGAAATTAGATTATGTGTTTAATGAAAATAATAAGATCAGCTTATATGGTGGCCAGTACATGCTGAATGAATTCAGAGTACGTGACCAGGTGAGAAGAGAAAACTTTGTAAGTACGGCTACTTATTCAGAATATCCTGTAAAAAGATTCAGCAATATCTTTCAGACGGTGAGTGTGGCTGATTTAAGAGGTGAGCATAAGCTGGCTGGTAATTTAACTTTTGATTGGTCTGCAGTTTATGCCTTAGCGCACAACGATCGTCCTGATGATGGTGTGTTTGCTACCACTGGTACTGTAAATTCTTCAGATGGTATCAGAAGAAACGAAATTGTTTATTTTCAGGGTCAAGGAAACTCACGTACATGGGAAGAAAATAAAGATACTGACCTGTCTGTTTACCTGAACTTCAAATACCGTCCTTTTCTGATTAATGATAAAACTGAGATTCAGTTTGGAGGTATGGGGCGTAATAAACGCAGAGATAATAACTTTATCTATTATAACTATTCACAGATATTCGGTCAGTACAAAGGTGTTGAATGGAATGATTTCGACGAAGTTCGTTTTACTTCAATGGCGAATCCGCTCGGAAGCGGTGACCGTAGTAACCTGATCTATGATGCATTGGAAGATGTTTATGCAGCTTATATTAATACAAACTGGCAGATTAATAAAACTAATATTACCGCAGGTGTAAGAGTTGAACATACACGCCAGGGATATGAAATTGATCCGCTGGCAGCTTCTTCAAACTCGGTTGAATTAAAGAAAGAAAATAGTTACACAGACCTGTTTCCTTCATTAAGTATTAAACACGCGCTTACCAATAAAGCATTTTTGAAAGCCACTTACTTCAGAGGTATCAGCCGTCCGGGATTCTATGAAATTGTACCGGTAATCAGAAGTAATGGTGGTGGTGATAACTTTTATGATGAAAGGGGGAATGCTGACCTGAGACCTTCTTACGGACAGAGTGTAGATTTACGCTACGAGTATTTCCCTTCAGGAGTTGATCAGATTTTAGTCGGTGTTTTCTATAAGAAAATAAAAGATCCGATCGAGTACGGCTTTCCGCAGGTAACAGCAGGAAACAGCAGTCCACAGACAGACAGAATTTTACCTCAGAATTTTAACGATGCTACCAACTTTGGTGTAGAAGCGGATTATACCAAATACTTTAATCGTTTTGGAGTAAGACTTAACTACACATTCACTTTATCAGAAATTACCACCAATAAGATTATTCTCAATGCTGATGGTTCTGCTACGCTGGTAGATGAAACCAGGGCTTTACAGGGGCAATCGAAACATATTGGTAATGTCAGCCTTTTGTGGAAAGATCAGAAGAGAAGACTCGATGCACAGTTGGTATTTAATTATACCGGTGAACGTATAGCAGTGGTTTCTCCTTATCATGGTGCTGATCAGTTCATGCGACCGATGACTCAGATGGACTTTTCAATCGAAAAAGGCATAGGTTCCAAGTGGGTAGTATTTGGTAAAATGAACAATATATTCAATACACCTTACGAATTATACATTAAAAGACCTTTAGCGGTACCTGACGATGCTTATCCATATCAGACGGACCCACACAATTTGGCAAATGTAAGAAGAGATATTTACGGACAGTCTTACAGGTTAGGAGTTCGATATAAAATTAACTAAATCAATAAGAACGAATATGGTTTCAATTAATTTATCAAAGACAAGAAAGTTATTAGCAATGCTTGTAATGTTTACAGGTGTTGTATTAGGTACAGCGTGTAGTAAAGACAAAGATGATGATGATGGCGGTGATGACGGTGGCGGTGAAGTGATCGTTGGCGGTATCTCAGGTGATCTTTCTGCTATTACTTTAGAAGCTGGAAAAACATATGAAGTAACCGGCGACCTGATTGTTCCGGAAGGGAAATCAGTAACTATTCCTGCTGGTGTAACATTTGAATTTCAGGAAGGAAAATTTGATGAAGCATGGTTTATTGACGTAAAAGGTTCGCTTTATGTATTAGGTGAAGCGGATAAAAGAGTTGTATTTAAACCTTCAGCTGCGTTATTAGCTTCTCCCAAAAATACAGGTATTGGCCAGCTTTGGGGTGGTATTATCGGAACAAACGTTGCAGGTGACCTGGTTATCAAGTATGCTGATATCTTACACGCAGGTGGTCCGGTACGTGAAGAAAACGCAATGGCACAACCATTAACCGGTGGCGGTGGTGAACTGAAAGCAGGTGATGCAAGTTATGCATTATACTATATTCGTCAGAGAGATATGCGCCAGGATGGAATTTTTGTATTATTAAATTCAAGAATTGCATTTACTCCTGATGATGCTATTCGTATCAATGGTGGTAAAACCTTAATGGCATACAATGTATTTGAAGTAACCGGTGGTACTGGTGGTGATGCAGTAAATATCAAAGCAGGTACCAGTGGCGATTTCGGTTTTAACCTGTTTTATAACCTGGCAACGAACGGTTTGAAATCAGCTGATACTGGTCCTGGTGAACGTGCTAAATTAGAAACAAACTTCTACAACAATACTATTTTGAACTCAGGTTACCGTAGAGCAGAAGCGGGTAGAGGTGCCGGTTTAAATTATGAGTCTAATTCATATGGTAAATGTTACAATAACCTGTTAGTGAATAACCGTTTCGGTTTAAGACTGGTTGCAGGTGAAACAAGACCAAATATGGAAAAAACGTTTTATGGTCATAACTGGTATTATGGTGCTGTACAGACAATTGTTGATGAGTTTTATCCAACTGATAAAACATCTTCAGTTGGTTTAATCGGTAATGACCCTTCAGCTCCGATTCCTGATACAGATGTTACCGGTGCTCCAAAAGCAAACAATCCTGATTTCGTGAACTATGACCCTTCTACTTTCGTATTCAGTGGAAATGAGACAATTGCTAATGATCCTTTAGCAAGAAATGTTACACCTATTCCGGCAAACGCTGACTTCCATTTAAAAGCTACTTCTGCAGCATTAACCGGTGGTAAAGTTGATTTCGGAGCGGTTCATAGCAGTTATGTATCGTTAGATGGAAAGTTAACATTTACTGCACCGGCTCCTAAAGAATTTTTCGGTGCATTTGGCACAAAATAAAAAATCAGATAAATGACATTAATACTTCGAACACTTTTTTTACTGGCTACAGTTTCTGTGTTGCAGGCTTGTAGTAAAAAAGGCGGAAGTAGTACTGAAGAAGTTACGGAAGGCTATAACTGGAGTAAACATACTCCGTTTACTACCAGTTATGGCACTTTTAATATGCCATTCAGTGATTTGTACAACACTACTCCTTCTTCACAAGGCTATGTTCAAATGACAGAAGCTTCAGGAATTGCCTGGAGTGTGGTCAACCCTGGTTATATATGGGCTCATAATGATTCAGGACATACCAATGCTATTTATTTAATTAATGCCGAAACAGGAGAAATTGTAGCTACTTATCAGGTAGACGGTACAGTAAATATGGATTGGGAAGACATTGAAGTGGCAAAAGGCCCGGTAGATGGAATTTCTTATATCTATATTTCCGATACAGGTGACAATGATCAAAAGAAAGGCAGTTATTCAATCTATCGTTTTGAAGAACCAGAACTACTTCCGGAGCATGTTGGAAAAATGAATAGAATTACTAATATACCGGTAGATCGTATTGTCTTTTCTTATCCGGACGGAAGTCATGATACCGAGGCAATGTTGGTAGATTCTGAAACAAAAGACATTTTCCTGATCACCAAAAGAGATGTGGTTTCTATTCTTTACGTACTACCTTATCCACAGAAAGTAAATGAATCCGGAGCAAGTTGCTATAAAGCCGGCAACTTTTCGTTCAGACAAGCTTCTGCTGCTACCTGTTCTGCCGATGGAAATAAGATTTTAATTAAAAACAGGCAGGAGATTTTTTATTGGGAGCGTCAACCGGGTGAATCAATGGTTCAGTTGTTGGAACGTACCCCTGTAAAAGTGCCTTATGCCGGTGAAGTGCAGGGCGAAGCTGTATGCTTTGACCCTCATAACAATTATTATACCCTGAGTGAGAAAGCAGGTTATCCTGACTATCCCATTCTTTATAAATATACTTTAAAGTAAAACCGAATGAAAAAATTATTATTTGCATTTACCAGCTGTTTAGTATTGAGCGCAACAGTAATGGGTGTTACAGGTTGTAATAAAGATAAAGATGATGAAAAAGAAGAAACTCCTGTAATTATCAATGTTCCTGATGCAAAGTTAGCTGCTCAGATCAGATTGAAGTTAAAGTTAGATGCAGCCGCAGATATTACAAAAGATGACATTTTAAAATTAGATACGCTGAATCTGGATGCGGAAAATGACAGAGTAGATGCATTAGTTCCGATTGCTGATTTAACCGGCCTGGAACACGCTGAAAATCTTTCTTATCTGCACCTCGGTTTTACCAGTGTGGTAAACTTAACGCCGATCAAAGACCTGAAAAAAGTAACTTATCTGAGAATCAACAATACTAAAGTAACTACTTTAGCTCCTGTTTCAGCTTATACTACATTAACGTATTTTAATGCTAATACAGTAACTACACTTACTGATATCAGTCCTTTGGCAGGTAATAAAGGATTAAAAGAAATCATCTTGCGTAGTGTTCCTTTTGGGGATGCAGGGATGGCTACTATTAAAAACTTTACTTCTTTATACCGTATTAATATGCGTCAGACAGGTGTAACGGATATCACTGTTCTTGCAGAGTTAATGGCAGCAGGTGCTTTGTTGGATACTACGCCGGGTGCTGCTGAAGCAGGTGGTGCTGTGTTAGATTTGAGACAGAATTCTGGTATTGACTGTAATTTGTTAGCTCCATATGCATCTAAAATTGCAAATGGTGTAGAAGGATGTTCTTTATAATCTTTCAATAATATTATTAAAAGCCTTGTCATGCAAAAATGCATCAAGGCTTTTTTTCTTTTTACGATACGCTGTTTTTTTAATTGTAAATATTACCCCTATGTTTGACTTTCTTCACCAAAATACAGCACTGAATAGTTTGTATGCCTATTTAAGTACTAAAGATATTCCCGGGTTTCAGGAAAATGTAAAAAGTATAAAAGCTGCTAAAGGAAAAATTATTTATGACGTTGAACAGCAATATACAGATATCTATGAAATAGAATCAGGTGTTGTTAAATTGGGTGGACGATCATCAAAAGATGAAGATTATATTTACGAATTAGTAACTCAGGGAGAAATATTCGGAAATGTATCGTTCCTTAATAAACCATTCAAGGAATACTGTAAGGTTGTTATTCCAACAAAACTATATGCCTTTAACAGAGATTTTTTTGTATACCATGTATTACACGACCATATTGCTACAGAAATATTTATAAAACAAATAGTACACAGATGGCATAAAACAGAATCAATTTTATCGGCAATCAGACAGTTTGAGCCCAGGGAGCGTATCAACAGACTATTTGAGAATCTGAATATTCCGATTACTGTAGATGAGAGTAGAAAAGTATTGTTAAGTAAAAATCTAACTTATAAAGACATTGCCGACCTGACCGGCACAACACGTCAGCTGGTAGCTGAAATACTTCGTTAATGTAAGATTCTGACATTGATAATATATACATCAACTGCTTAATTGCTCTTTCATGTAAGATTCTTACATTACTAACTTACATGTAATGATTCCTTAATTTTTTGGTTATCAAGTTATTTATTGTCTGGTACTACCTTCGTGTTATCAGTTAAACCTACCAATATCTATCACCAGACAAATAATTGTTTATGCGAAAAAAAGCAACTCTTTTTTCGAAGGCTTCTTATTGCCTTTTCTTCTCCATTTTTAGTTTACTACAGCTGAATGCACAAACAGATGCAAAAGCAAAATATGTAGTTCTGATCAGTGTTGACGGTTTACGCCCTGAATTTTACATGGATGCTTCGTGGCCAATGCCGAATCTTCAATACATGAAAAATAACGGTGCTTATGCACAAGGTGTAACCGGTGTTTTTCCAACAGTAACCTATCCATCACATACTACTATTATTACAGGTGCAACTCCTGCGAACCATGGAGTATACTACAATACTATTTTTTCGGATACCGGTTCTACTAACAAATGGTACAGAGAAGAAAAGCATATTAAGGTAGCTACTTTATGGGATGCCGTAAAAGCTGCTGGTAAAACTTCTGCAGTTGTTTCATGGCCTGTTTCGGTAGGTGCTCCTGCTGAATATCTCGTTCCTGAAGATTGGGTAGATGATAAAAACGGAACACAATCAGTAAATCCGCATATCAGACCGGAGTCTTTGTTTAGTGAAATTGAAAGAGAAGTAACCGGAAGGTTAGTATATCATAAAGTATCACTGAACAATCTTGCAATCGATGAAAACTTCAGCAGAATTGCTGCTTATCTGATCAGAACTTATAAGCCAAATTTTACTACGCTCCATATTGTGAGTGCTGATCATGCGCAACATGGTGTTGGTCGTGAAGGAGATGCAGTGAATAAAGCTTTAGCAGCAGCCGATCATGCTTTAAGCAATGTTTTGGAAGCCATTGAAATGGCGGGTATTAAAGATAGTACTACCATTATAGTAACCGGTGATCACGGTTTTGTAAATACAAATACTTCTTTTTCTCCGAATGTTCTGCTGGCAAAAAAAGGCTATATCAAACAGAATGGTAATCAGCGCCAATGGGAAGCTTTGTTTCATTCAGGCGGCGGCTCAGCTTTTCTGCATGTTAAAGACAAGAAAAATACAAAAATCGTAGATGATATCAGAAAGATGTTCAATGAATTACCTGCATCACAAAAACGTTTGTTCAGACTGGTAGAAAAAGATGAACTGTTGAAAGTAGGAGCAGATCCAAATGCGGTATTAGCAATTGCAGCAGCAGAAGGGGTTTCTATTTCGGGTAGTATGAGCGGTGATTTAATTCGTGCGACAAGAGGTGGTGCACATGGTTATTTTCCAGATTTCAAGAATATTCAGACCGGTTTTGTAGCATATGGAGCCGGCATTAATAAAAACGTAGTAATACCAGAAATGACCCTGATGGATATTGCTCCTTTAATCGCTCATCTGATGGGATTAAAAATGGATGCACCTGACGGAATATTATTACCAGGTATCACAGAGTCGCAAAGACGCAGATAAAAATATCAACAAACACATATCCCGACACTCTAAAAGATAAATTAGTTATGTTTTTCCGCAAGATTCTTTTCTATTTAATGCTGGTAATTATACCTGCTGCTCTGAATGCGCAGGTAACCACCAGTACTGTTACCGGTGTGGTTAAAGACCCGAATGGTATCGGTTTAGATGGTGCAAGTATTCAGGTTGTGCACGAACCTTCAGGAACCAAATATGAAACGATTTCAGGTAAAGGTGGTACCTTTACATTAATCGGTCTTCGTATCGGTGGCCCTTACAAATTTGAAGCTTCTTTTGTTGGTTTAAAAACCATCATTATCGAAGGGTTTAGTCTTACATTAGGTGATCCTTATGAAATCGTTGCAGGTTTTGTTGATGCAACAGCAGGTATGCAACAGGCTGTAGTAACAGCCAGCCGTAAACAACTGGTTGAAAGAAGTGGTGCTTCTACTACTATTAATTCTACCCAATTAGCTACCTTACCATCATTCAACAGAAGTATTTCCGACTTTATTTCATTAACACCTCAGTCAAATGGCGGTTCTTCTTTCGCGGGAAGAAGCGGTTATTATAACAACCTGAAAATTGACGGTGCTAACCTGAATAACAGCTTCGGTTTAAATACTAACCCTTTACCGGGTGGTGGTTCTTCACCTATTTCTTTAGACGCATTTGATCAGGTTTCTGTGAACATTGCGCCTGTTGACGTAAGACAGTCTGGTTTCACCGGAGCCGGTATCAATGCTGTTACCAAAAGCGGTACAAACGAGTTGAAAGGGTCTGCTTTCTTCTTCTATAGAGATCATACTTTCTCTGGTTTAAAATCAGGTGATGTAAAATTAGAAAGAACAGCAGTAGCTTCTTCTAAAAAATCAATCGGTATGACATTAGGTGGGCCGATTATTAAAGACAAGGTATTCTTCTTCATGAACGGAGAATATGAAATGAATTCAGGAACAAGAATTACCAACTGGAATCCATTGGGAACTCCGGGAGCAGTAGGTAATATTTCAAATACTCCATTAGACTCAATGGCAAAGTTGTCAAACTTCTTAAAAGAGAAGTATGGCTATGAAACCGGAGCTTACTCTAACTTTCCGGTTGCTAAAAGAAATAACTATAAATATCTATTGAAGGTTGACTGGAATATCAATAACAGACATAAGCTGACTGCCAAATATAATGACTTCGTAAGTACGGAAGATCCTTCTTCTATCAACAGCAGTTCTATTATTGGTGGTGGTGGTTTCTCTTTACCTGGAAGCACCAACCTGATTTCAAGTTTGCCAAATGGTAGAATTGGTAATCAGTCAATGGTTTTTGAAAACTCTGTATACGGGTTTAAGAGAATTGTTCGTTCTGGAACTTTAGAATTGAACAGTAACTTCAGAAGATTCTCTAACAGTTTATTGTTTACTGCCAGCAGAATCAGAGATACGCGTATTACCAATAGCTCTCCTTTTCCGTTTGTTGAAATATTTGACGGCGGTGCTACACCAAGAAACTATATGAGCTTCGGTTATGAGCCATATAGTTATAATAATGATGTAATTAACAAAGTGTGGAATATTACTGATAACTTTACTTATTATGCAGGTAATCATACATTAACCGGTGGTTTCAGTTATGAACACCAGATGGTAGGAAACATGTTTATGCCAGGTGCACAAAGTTATTATATCTATGGTTCTTTGAATGACTTTGTTACTGATCAGGCTCCTTTGTACTATTCTTATGCTTATTCAATGGTGGCAGGACAAAAAGCCGTTTATTCGGCAGAAGTTAAATATGGTCAGGCCGCATTATACCTTCAGGATGAAATCAGGGTAAATGATAAAATGAAAGTGACTTTAGGGTTACGTGCAGAAAGACCGGTATTTACCGAGAAGGCATTGGAAAATCCAGCGATTACAGCGTTAACATTCCCTGATAAAAATGGTAATTTAAAACATTACAATGGTCAATGGCCAAATGCAAGAATTCTGTTGTCACCAAGAGCAGGATTAAGATATGATGTATTGGGAGATAAATCATTTATTATCCGTGCAAGTACAGGTATTTTCAGT
This sequence comes from Gynurincola endophyticus, assembly GCF_003991195.1. Taxonomy (GTDB): domain Bacteria; phylum Bacteroidota; class Bacteroidia; order Chitinophagales; family Chitinophagaceae; genus Gynurincola; species Gynurincola endophyticus. Next base: position 307,867 of record NZ_RCWL01000001.1, read on the forward strand.
GGGTTAGCTCCATTTGTTTGGTTAACAAATATGCCGACTAACTCAGGTATGTATCAAAATAGTGTTGCATTAAGAAACAGCAACCCTGATGAAGCAGCATTGTTGAATAATATTCGATTCAATCCTGACTTAGATGCATACTCTTCTTTGTTCCCTCCTGTAGCGGGTACAACCATTCCAAGTAACATTGTTTTGATTGATCAGAATTTCAAATTTCCGATGATTTTCAGAACAAATATCGGAGTTGAGAAATATTTAGGAAAAGGTTACCGTTTCACATTTGATGGTATTATCAGTAAAGATATTAATGCGGTTCGTATGCGTAATGCTAACCTGAAAGATCCTACGGGTGTATTGAATGGTCCGGATAACAGACCTCGTTATATGTCAAATGCTGCTGTAGACAGATCTATTTATCCTAATATCTCTTCTGCTATCGTTCTGGAAAATACGAACAAAGGATACTCATATGCATTAACAGCTCAGTTGTCAAAAGACTTTACAAAAGGTTTGTATGGTTCAGTTGCTTACACCTATACCGGTGCAAAAGACGTAGGCGGTAACTCTGGTTCTCAGGCATTTCAGATCTGGAACTCTACTGCAACTATCAATGGCGCAAACTCAATGGAATTACATCCTTCAGCCTCTTTGGCAAGACACAGAGTGATCAGTATGTTGTCGTACAGACTGGAATATGCTAACCATGCATCAACTACTATCTCATTAATTTATGAAGGTGCTCCATCAGGAAATATTACCTACCGCGTAAACGGAGATATTAACGGAGATGGTATTAACCAAGACTTGTTATACATTCCTAATAAAGCAGCTGATTTAAATTTTGAAGCATATTCACAGAATGTAAATGGTGTAACTTATAATTTCACAGCAGAACAACAAGCGGCTGCGTTCGAGCAGTTTATTAATAATACACCGTATTTGAATAAAAATCGTGGTAAATACGCTGAAAGAAATGGCGCAGTTGCACCATGGATCAATGATATCTCTGCCAGAATTATGCAAGAGTTCTTTATCAAACGTAAAAATGGTGGCCGTCATACATTACAACTTACAGCAGACTTCCTGAACTTTGGTAACTTATTAAATAAATACTGGAGCATCAGACAGTCTACCACTACTACACAACCGATCGCTTTCAGATCGTATAATGCAAATGGTGAGCCTGTATATCGTATGCAACAAACAGGTGGTAAATTATTCACACAACCTTACCAAACTATTTATGGTAGTACCTGGAGCATGCAGTTGGGTGTACGTTATATTTTTTAGTTCTGAAAATTAAAATGGAGATTATGCGCGCTAATATATTGATAAGTGCAATAACAGTATTATTGTTTTCATCTTGCACAAAGAATAATGATTTCATTAAAGAAACATTGGAGGAAGCTCTTCCAACAATCGAAATCACCAGCCTTGGATTATTATCTCAGGTAAATCCTTTCAACCCGACCGATGTTGCCCAGGTAACTTTCGGTGGCTCTTTAACAAAAACAGAACCAGGTGTTTTAGATGTTGCCTGGTATACTAACTCAGGACAGCTTGTTGACAGCATTCATTTTGACAACTGGACGCAGGCTGCTTCCGCGCAAACCCGTAACAACAGTGTAACGACTGAAATGATTGCTTCTACTTATCCGAATACGTCTTCTTTTTCAGGTAACCTGAATTTACAGTTGAGAATACTTCCAGCTTCAAGTAACTATACGCTTCGGGTATATGTGAGAACAAAAGACGGTACAATGTCTACTATGGCCGTATCCGGATTAATCAGAATAAAGTAAAAGTAAAGAGCGGATATTTAATATCCGCTCTTTTATACTTTGCCATCAGATTGATTTTACCGTTTGTTATTCTGTTAATAGTTAATTGGATTAATTTTTGTGAATATTCATTATCCTAAAACTATTAAAAATGATGACAGAGGAACAATACAAAATTAAGTTTGGCGAAGAAGATGCGGTAGGTTGGGATTTTATTGATCAAAGACTGAACAATATTTACCAGGGAATAGAACCGAGACATTATGGACCGCTTTGTGGAATTCACTATATGGCCGGTGGAACTGATCCAATAGACGGCATCAGTGTATATGATAGTAAGCAGCAATCAGAACATTTGCATCTGGTGAGTTATGGAATGAGTGAGCTGTATTATGCGCCCGAAAAAGCGGGGGGAGAATTCAGTAAGTGGGGTTTTGAATTTACTTTTCGGTTAAAACCATTTATTGGGGACAATGGTGATCCTGGTTGGGCGATGCATGTTTTTAATAATCTGGCAAGATATGTTTATAGTAGCGGGAGATGGTTTGAGGAGAATCAGTTTATACCGGCTAACGGGCCTATAAGATTAGAAACCGATACACAGATTGTTGGTTTTGTAACAACTTTAGATCCGGAGCTTGGAAAAATTGAGACGCCACACGGTGAATTATCTTTTATACAATTGGTGGGTATTACGCAAAAGGAAACAGATCTTATTAAAGAAAATCTTTCGCAGGATTATATTGGTAAGTTCATAGAAAACATGAAACTGGATAATCCACTATTAATTACAGATTTATCTAGAAAATAGCAGAAACTGCAGTGAGATTTTTTTGGTTTATAGTACAGGTTAAACACTCCGCTGCAGATTTTTATGCTGAAATATTCTAATCTTTATACTCTTTCGATAGTTTTTCTATTGTTCGTTCGAGTGTATGGTTTACTTCTTTAAGAATTGTTGCATTAATTTCAGAAGTGTTAGTAATCGGAGATAGTTTGAACGAATTAAAAGCAAGGTCAGCATATACCATTACATCAATACCATCCCAATAATAATCATAAATCATAGCATATCCATTTTCCTGTTCCTTTAAGAAGGGCGTGATTTTCTCAAGCCATGAAAGTATTGGTAATATTTCATAATAGTTTTCACTGAAGAAGACTGTAGATAATATCCATGTTTCGGAAGCCGGATCGAAATATTCAACTGTTCCCGTTTGCTTATGATTTATTAATTCCTCAATAATAATGCGATTATTGGTAGTATTGTAAAAAGGAATGTTTTGCAGTTTTTCAGGAGAGTACATTTTTCGACTATTCCACCAGTTCATCCACTCATCCGAAAGCGCTGATTTCTCAGGTGTTTGGGTAAAAAAGTTTTCAAGATTTTCTTTGGTTATTTTGATCTTTACAAAGAGTGAACTCAGTTCTGACATGACAATTACGTATTTTTAATACCAGTTATATCAAATATCGCTCCTTTTTTTTGAAACAAATTCGTTATAATCCGAACCAGTTTTATTAAAACGAGGATATAATATCATCAAAGATAAATTACTAAAAAGTTATTAATAAAAAAGTGAATCAATAGCATCATTACCGGAAGATATCTTTGTAGTGAATGATATTGTTACAACTTTACTAAGTTGAATTAATTCAATTGCATAATTATGAAAAAAAATATTCCTCTTTTTTTATCCCTTATTATTTTACATGTATTTTCTTTTTCTCAAAATGTAACCGGGATAAAGTTTAATGATGTAAATGAGCTAAAGAGCTTTTTAAGTTATGCACCAGGTAAAACTCCTTTAATCAGTGCTCACAGAGGGGGGCCGGTAAGTGGGTACCCTGAAAATGCTATTGAAACATTCGAAAAGAATATGAATAGCCTTCCATTGATTGTTGAAACGGATATTGCTTTGTCAAAAGATTCAGTATTAGTGATGATGCATGATAACCGTTTAGATAGAACGACCACTGGTTCAGGCCTGGTGTCTGATTATACTTTAGCTGAATTAAAGCAGTTTTATTTGAAAGATAATGATGGAAAGGTAACTTCTTATAGAATTCCGACTTTGGAAGAAGTGCTAAGATGGGGAAAAGATAAAGTTATTTTTAACCTGGATGTAAAACGAGGAGTGCCTTTCCGTAAAGTAATTGAAATGGTTCAAAAGTGTAAGGCATCTGCTTATTCAGTAATTATTACTTATAATGCAAATCAGGCAATAGAAGTCTTTAATATTGATTCAACGTTGATGCTTTCCGTTTCTGTAAGAGGAGCTGAGGATTTAGCACGTTTAACCGGTGCTGGTATTCCCGAACGAAATATGATTGCATTTGTAGGAACAAGCGCACCTGATAGCAGTGTGTATGCGCTATTACATGAAAGGAAAATTTCTTGTATCCTGGGAACAATGGGCAACCTTGACCGACAGGCTTTAGCCCGTGGTGAGAGGGTTTATAGTGATTTGTTTAAACAAGGTGCTGATGTGTTATCTACTGATCAGCCGGCACTTGTATATAAGGCTATTCTCGCCGGCAATAATTTATCTGCCAGACCTGTTGGCAATTTACCGGATACTTTGCAGAAAATAAATGAAGCTACCAAAAATAGTGTTGCTTCAATCAAACAGCCTTATGTTATTTTGATTTCGGCCGACGGATTTCGTCATGACTATATTCATAAATATGATGCTCCTTTTTTAGAAAAAATGATTTCAAAAGGTGTTACTTCAAAATCAATGATTCCTTCATTTCCGACTGTTACCTTTCCTAATCACTATACAATAGCTACCGGCCTGTATCCGTCACATCATGGTTTAGTGAATAATTCAATGTATAATCCTGCTGATGGAGATACATATTCAATGGGCAATAGAAAAAAGGTGATGGATAGTAAATGGTATGGTGGTGTTCCTTTATGGGTATTAGCCGAGCAGCAAAGTATGATTAGTGCTAACTTGTTCTGGGTAGGTTCGGAAGCACCGGTTAAAGGAATACAATCTACTTATTGGTATGAATTCAACGACAGAATGGATGTGGGGAAGAGAATTGATGTAGTAAGAGATTGGTTATCCCTGCCAGAAGAAAGAAGACCGCATTTTATTACTTTTTATTTATCTGATGTTGATCATGCCGGACACAGATATGGTCCTGATGCTATTGAAACAAAACAGGCAGTAAAAAGAGTAGATAGTATTTTGCAGGTATTAAATGATATGGTGATGTCTACAAAACTACCTGTGAATTTTGTATTTGTATCTGATCATGGTATGACAGCTGTGGATCGTGAGAACCCTATTCCTATTCCTTCTGTTATTGATACAGCGAAATTTGTGATTCCGTCTTCCGGAACCATGACTGTAATACATGCAAAGGATAAAAAAGATATTCAACCGCTTTATCAGCAGTTAAAGAAGCAGGAGAAACATTATAAAACATATTTGAAGAAAGATATGCCAAAGGTATATCATTATTCAGACAAAGACGACAGGTTTAGCAGAATAGGGGATATCTTATTGGTTCCTGAATGGCCCTATGTGTTTTCAAATCGTAAGCCGGGCATTGGACACCATGGTTATCCGGCCACAATAGAAGATATGCATGCAATTTTTGTTGCATGGGGACCAGCCTTTAAAGAAGGAGTAAAATTGAAGAGCTTCGAAAATGTGGATATTTATCCTTTGATTGCAAAAATTTTAGGTCTGAAAATTGCAGAACCAATTGATGGTAGTTTAAAAGTACTATCAGGTTCTTTAAAATAGAACATTGTCTTCTATCCTATTCAAAAACTTTTCTAGGCAACCAATTAAAATAGAAAGCTTCTATGAAGCTTTCTATTTTTTTGCATCTTTTAAGCAAAAAAGTTCAGAAATGATTTGAGCTGCTGGAAAAACTGTAAATATTATCTCTCTCTAGATTGAAATATACACGCACGCAATTTCGCTCACTTTCGTAACTCGTAGTGAATATTACCAGGTTTATGCTATTTTTTATTACTCTTTTAATCATTTTTTTAGATAACACTATTTTCCTTCCCACCCCTGCCATAGTGTTAGTAATCGTAACCCTTTATACTGTGAATTTATATTCCGCTTACTCGAATAAATCCCTCATAGCGGTTTTTAACGAGCTAATACGATTAGCCCCAGTTGACTCATCCTTATGTAAACACATCGGGTGAATCGATCTATCTGTACAAATAGATATAGACATTTGCAAGCACGTGTCTATATATTATACGAAAGCTGTAGAAATTTGGATTGAAGATGATTTTTTGTTTGAAGCTGTCAACAGGTGATAAAAAAAGTAGGTGCGACAGCCCCTACTTTTTTTATACTATTTAAAATGAGATTATGAAGAAAGTTTGACACACATCCAACTGGCTTGTAAAACCTTTTTATTATCTACGAAGGCTTCCCCGGCTTGTTTGATGATTTTATCACTTAATCGAAGATTCTTAATAACAAACTTTATGGTTTGTCCAAATGTTACGCCCTCAAATATTTGCGCGTCGTCTATACTTACTAAACCGAAAATTCCATCTGTAATACCTAACAATTTTACTCCTGCTCCACCGCATTGAGCCATAGATTCAATAATGATCGTTCCGGGTATGAAGCTGAAGTCTGGAAAATTACCCTTGAGCCAGCTGTTGCTATCATCAAATGTTTTTGAACCGATAATGGTTTCTTTAGTTGCTGATTCAACTTCATCAACGAACAAAAAAGGATCCCTGTGCGGAATTAGCTGTTCTATATTCTGTTGCATAGCCATTATTTAGATAATAAATCTAGTATATATTTCTATCTATAAAAATTAAATTATGATAAGAATGTCGGATGAAGTAAGTGTTTTGACTTTTTTGAATAAACTTTCCATCAGAGAGATTTCATGTGGAATCTTTTTGGAAATAGTAAAGATTCCTTTGAGCTGGTAGCCTGTACGTAGTAACACTATTCACATTAAGAAGAATAGTACTATAAATTGGGTGATTAATAACAATCTTGGCAGGGAGAGGTATTCCGGTTGTCGGAAGTTTAAGTGGGTGACCGGTTTTAAAAGTGGCCTCGCCAGGAATCGAACCTGGATCTGGAGCTCCGGAAACTCTCATACTATCCATTGTACTACGAGGCCAAGAATATTATTTGATTAAAACGCCCACGTTGGTGGCGAACATTTTTACAGCAATAGCCAGCAAAATTACACCAAAAAACTTTCTTACAGCACTTAATCCGCCCGGACCTAATAATTTTGCAATTCTGTTTAACGATTTTAGTACGATAAATACAAAAATAAGGTTTGCCAGGATACCTAAAAATATTACCAGCTTACTATAATTGGCAGGTAAGGAGATTATAGTAGTTAATGTTCCCGAACCGGCAATCAACGGAAATGCAATCGGTACCAGACTGCCCGATTTGGGATCTGATGAGTCGCCTTTAAAGAACTCAATCCCGAGAATCATTTCCAGTCCCAGTATGAAAATCACAATGGCGCCGGCAACGGCAAATGAGTTTACATCTAAACCTAGTATTTTTAAGAACTTATCACCCGTAAAGAGAAACACAATCATCAAACCACCCGAAATTACAGTGGCTTTCAGCTCGTTGATCCCTCCCATTTTCTCTTTTAGTGTGATCAATAAAGGAATTGAACCGATTATATCAATGATCGCAAAAAGGGTGAAAGTTACTGTAAGAAATGCATCTATTGACCATTCCATAGCATAAAGGTTTAATTGAGCACGAAAGTATAAAATTCTATCATTACTACAGCAAATCCATAGCAGATTTCATATTTATAAACGAAACAAAGTGCCGGCCATGAAATTGAATCTTCTGGTTTGATAGCCTAATATGTCAAAATAGTGTCTGTCGGTAAGATTTTTAAGTTCAATAAATGTTCGGATAGAACGGTTAATCTGGTATTGTGCCGACCAATTAATGGTGAAATAACGTTTCATCAAAACCGGGTCTGCCCCATATACATATTCCCAGCGGTTACCTATACTATTTAACTGCGTTTGCATAAACAACTTCTCTGTAAACTGATAACCTATACTGGCGTGTATAGCATTTTTAGGTCTTCTGAACAGATTAAAATAGGTAGTGTCACTATTCGATACCTTACCATTGAGGTGGGTATAATTGGCATTCAAGCGCCACTTTCCTGTGTTGTACTGCGCTTCGAGTTCTACACCGTGATCTTTTTGCTGATCGATGTTCATGTAATAATTATTACTGAATACGATATTATCGTTTATTTTTCTCCGGAATAAAGCCGCCTGCACTCTGAGTCCCGCTTTTTCATATCCGAAACCAATTTCCTGATTATATGAGGATTCGGGTTTGAGTCCGATTGCCGGATTGTAGTAGGGAGAATAAATATGATATAACGACGGTGTTTTAAACGCAGAACCAATATTCACAAATACTTTATAGTGTTTGGCAAAATTATAACTTGGGTTGAACGAATAGGTCCAGGCATCATCGTAACGGTTAAATGTATTGTATCGTCCACCTATTTCAATTGTCAGATTAGTAAATGGTGTCCATAACGCAGACAAGTAAACTGCAAATTGATCAATGCGCGCACTGTCTTTATTGATTCTGGAAGGAAAGCTTCCCCAATCACTAATACTGAGTGTTGATTGATCGGTAATATGATGACGGAAATCAACACCTCCTAAGAGCTGAAGACGATCATTAATTCTGAAATTCTGATACCATTCTGCAAAAAAGACCTTTGATAAATATTCATTGTGTGCAAACTTTCCAAAACCACTCGTGTGAGTAGAATCATCGTTATAAGTTCTGTTTAACTGCTGATATTGAAAGTTAAACTTACTGTTACCTAATTTATTATTCCAGTCACCATACATTAACAATTGCTTATGGCGATGGTTTACTATATAATCACGGTCGTCAGTAAATGCTCCATTGTCAGCATCGAGTGTATTGAAATTTAGTTTTCCGATGAATCCTATCTTAAAGTCATTATTTACCTGATGACTTAGCTGAGCTTCAAAAGCATTTTGCTCAAAACCATCGCGATCAAAGGTGCGGCAATGTGTACTATCGTAGGCGGTTGAAAAACCATCTGACTTTATATGTTGGTATCCTATCTGATAGAATGTTTTATTTATTTTACCCTGAAGAGCAGAACCCAGTTGAATGGTTCCGTATGACCCTGCTTTCACGAAACTGTGGCTCTCAATTTTTCTACCGGATGTTTTTTTGGTGATAAAGTTTACTACTCCGGCAACAGCATCACTGCCATAGATAGTAGACAAGCTTCCTTTTACTACTTCTATTCGCTCAATTAATGCAAGGTTAAGCATTAACGGATCTGATGCTCCATTAATCATGGAGGCATCGTATACAGGTATGCCGTCAATCAGAATCAGTGTATTCCCGGTTGCGGCTCCTCTCAGGTATATCTCCTGATTCGTTCCTAAATTATTGTTACTGCCTCCCACAAAAATACCAGCTTGTTGATGTAATACTTCAAAAACAGTACTACCCGCAGAACGCTCCAGCATTTCCTTGGTGATGATAATTGTAGATTTGCCAATCAAACTCTGTTTTTGCTCAAACTTTGTAGTTGTCACGACTGCTTCCTGTAATTCTTTAGTAACAGTGCTGTCTTGAGCCAATAAGGTCAGATTAAATAGTAAACAGAGGATAAGTATATTTATTCTCATAAAAGTTAGATAAAAGGAATGGTAACTATCAACGGAATAGCCATATTTTTCTGACTGATACGGCTATATCCTTAGCCATTGAAATAATTATAAAGATAAACGATACGCAATACTTCCAAAGTAATTAATTCCGGGAGCAGCATTATAAAATCTGTTGCCTGCAGCATTAAAATCAAATCCGAGACTGTAAAAATCATTTAACAGATTATTGATACCGGCACGAACCTGTATTTGATGTTTTTGACGGTTATCTAAATCAAGCTTACGGTATACCTGAAGGTTCATGATTCTGTAAGGCGCTGAAGCAAAGGTATTAGCGTCATTCAGATACATTCTGTCATAGTATCCGAACGATAGTGTTACTTCAGCCCACCTGGGCATTTTGAAAGTTCCGGATGCATGAACTGTCCAGCGCATATTGCCCGGCATTTTTTTATCAGAGAAATCGTCGTTCACTACTTTATAGTCTTTAAAAGTAAAATCGGCATAATTAAAGGTAGTCTTTACTTCCAGTTCATTTTCGTTCCCCAGCGGCTGATTGTAAGAAATAGCTCCTTCAATTCCTATTTGAGCGGTTTTGCCGGCATTCATAAAGTAATCGGCATTGTCTTCATCTCTTCTTTGAACAATGGTATTCATCGATTCTTTATAATATAAACTCAGTTCAGTAAAAATGTTACTACTTATATTATATAAACTCTGTAATTCATAGTTCCAACCGATTTCTGGTCTTAATAGAGTGTTGATGACCGTGTTAGATGGCAATACCTCACTCGAGCTCGGAGGAGAGTAGCCTTTTGAGGCAATAAGATTTACCTCCAATGACTTTTCATTGTTATTATACTTTAGTCTGAACTTAGGCAGATGTTCTATCGGTAAGTCTGTTTTGGAGGAGGCTGTACCGGGATTACTGAGACGCGTGATAGCGGTTTCGTAAAAGTTAGCACTGTATCCGCCTTCTAACTCCACCCGGGTTGAAACAGGTACCCGAAGATTTGCATAAATAAATCCGGTTTTGTTGTTAACCTGATCATTGGTTTCGAGTATACCGGGTCTGCCATTCTGATTGGTAAATGTCTGGATGTGATAATTTCCGGCCTGATACTCTAATCCTGTATTAATTTTTATACTTTTTACATTCCCTAACAGCGCTATTCGGGTTCCGGAATGTGGCTCCTGCCTGATTTCATAATTCCTGAAAGTCGGATTTTCGAGTGATAATTTGCTGGTATATACTGAAGAGGTTAAACTCCAGCTGGTATTGATAAGATAACGATGAGTAATTCCCAGAAGAATATTTTTTTGGTCAATAGCTGCCTGCGCATCAGCAGCACCCGGAAAAATTCCGGCGACCGGCCTTGATGCCTTTCTATCAGTTTCATATTGTGTAAGTGTAAGGCCTCCCGGTGTCTGGTACCATAAATCTGAATAAAGAACAAGTGCAGAAAGCTGATGCTGCCCTAAGTCAAACCTGGGAACCCATATAAAATTGCTCCTCTCCATTGACGAATGATGACGATACCCTTTGGATTGTTCTTTGGATACAGCTATATAATGATGCTGACCCTGACTGCTCAGATTTGCTGATAATATGCTGTTCCATTCTCCAAAACTACCTATGCCTCCCTCTGCCTGCAGGTAATCAGGTGCATTTTTGATGGTTTGCAAACTCACAACTCCACCTGTTCCGGCTCCGTATTCTGATAGTACTGGTCCTTTAAAAACGTTGATATCAGATACAAATCGCATATTTAACTGATTCAGGTAAGTATTACCTCCCGGCTCTGTAAATGGAATTCCATTGAGATAGAACTTAACATTTCTGATACCGAAAGGTGCCCGCTGGCTGCTACCGCGAAGATTGATCCTGTATGAGCCCGGCGATCTCTCCTCCATACGCACACCCGGAATAATATTAAGGGTATTGGTGATTTGTGCAGTAGGGAGTAGGGCAGGAAAAATAGTCTTGTTGGTTTGTTTTTTCGGATGAAAAATATCTACTATAACATAGTCCAGTTCTTGCACACGGAGACTATCCTGACTATAGGAAAAGGATAGGAAAACGGTGAAAAAAGTACCTGTCAAAAAAAATCTCTTCAGCATACATCTATTTTAAAGCAGTTGATTAAAGTTAAGCTAAGTTTAATTATCTTCCCAGAATGAAGACTTCTAAACTAAGCTTATTTGACTTGACTATGATCGTAGTGGGGTTGGTGGTCGGAATGGGTATCTTCCGAACTGCATCCGTAGCTGCGAAAGATGCATTAACTCCCGGGGTTTATTTTGGCGCATGGATTTTTGCCGGTATCATTGCCTTATGCGGGGCATTAACTTACGCAGAAATCGGCTCGCGCTATCCTATCACAGGCGGTTATTACCGCATTTTTTCTTACGCTTATCATCCGGCTTTAGCATTTTCTGTAAACTGTCTTGTACTTGTTTCAAACGCGGCTTCGCTGGCAGGTGTAGCGTTGATTGGAAGTGGTTATGTCAGCAAAATATTATTTAATGAACCAGCTTCAGATACGGTAAAAGTTGTTATTGCAATTGCTGCCGTTTTGCTTTTTTATGTAGTCAATCTCTTTGGATTACGCATGAGCTCGAAAACACAGAATGTATTGATGATTATCAAGCTTGGAATGGTACTAATGCTGATTGGTGCTTTATTTATGCCGTCTACATTTACAGATTCAGAACCTATTATAAAATTTGCAGAAAACGGAGAGTGGGGATGGATGGATTATGTGAAGTCTTTTGGAATTACCCTGATGGCAGTATCTTTTACTTATGGCGGTTATCAGCAAACGATCAACTTCGGTAGTGAGATAGAAAACCCTAAGAAAAATATTCCGATAGGAATCGTTTCAGGTATTATCATCATTATTGTTTTATACATGTTGGTAAACCTTAGCTATTATAAAGTAGTCGGATTTAATGAACTTAAGAATACCGGTGAAATTGCCACCGTGGTAATTTCTAAAATGTTTGGTGAACAGGGAGGAATAATATTCAGCGGCTTGCTGGTATTGTCTGTATTGGCTTACGTAAATGTTGTATTATTAAGTAACCCAAGGGTAATGTTTGCAATGAGCGAGGATGGCGTTTTACCTGCCGTGTTCAAGAAAAGATGGGAAAAACGGGGAGTACTTTTCGTTTCTCTGACCACTTTTACAGCCATTTGCATGGTAGTATTATTTTATGCAAAAACATTCGATAAGATTTTAGGATTTACCATGTTCCTGGATTGTTTCGGAATGGCATTAAGTGCCGGTGCCATCTTCCTGCTGAGAAAAAGAAAAATGAATGAGGAAACACCAGGGATTTATAAGATGAAATTCTATCCCTTTATTCCTGCCCTTTTTATCGCAGCCTATGCATTTATTGCGATCAGCATTATGATCAGTGAAACAAAAACAGCCATGACCGGATTAGCTGTGTTAGCCGGTTTTGTTGTACTTTATTTTATAACTCAAGCCTTTAAAAAGAAAAATTAGTGGTGGATGGATCAGTCGATATCTTACATAATTAATGAACTAGGTGAAGAGCGCTCGATGTATTACAATGCTGTTGCGCCGCCGATTATTCAGACAAGTAATTTTGCCTTTAATAAAATATCCGATTTATCGGCAGTTTTTGAAGACGAGTACAGTGCTTACTTATATTCCAGGGGATTAAACCCGACAGTAGATATTCTTCGAAAAAAATTAGCCGCTTTAGATGGTGCAGAAGATTGTCTGGTTTTAAACTCAGGAGCATCCGCCATCTATAATTCAGTAATGGCAAATGTTAAAACGGGTGATCATATTATTTCGGTGAATAATCCATACTCCTGGGCAAAACACCTTTTTAATCATATTCTACCCAGATTTGGAGTTAATACCACCTATATCGATGGTACCCGGATTGAAAACTTTGAGGAAACCATCCAGCCAAATACTACGATCATCTATTTGGAATCTCCCAACGGCTGGAGCGGTGAAGTACAGGACCTGGCCGCTATAGCAACACTGGCAAAGAAAAAAGGAATTGTAACTATTTGTGATAACTCGTTTTCTACCCCCCTCTACCAACAGCCGGTTAAATTAGGAATCGATATCTCCATTCAATCTGCTACAAAATATATCGGCGGGCATAGTGATGTGGTAGCCGGAGTGCTCAGTGGCACTAAAGAAATGATAAAAAAGATATTTGAAAGTGAAATGTTATGCACCGGTAACGTGATTTCCCCACAAAATGCTTGGTTATTAATCAGAGGATTAAGAACTTTGCCCATGCGACTTGAACGCGTTGAAAAAACAGCCCAATCTGTACGAACTTATCTAGAGTCTCATTCGCTTATTGAAAAAGTCATATATCCGTTTTCTATTGAGAATCCACAGCATTTATTGGCAAAAAAACAAATGAAAGGTGTCGGTGGATTATTTAGTTTTGTATTAAATGTAAATTCAGACGAAGAAATAGTAATATTTTGTGAAAGTCTGCGACATATATTAATAGCAGTGAGTTGGGGAGGTCATGAAAGCTTGGTAATGCCATCTTGTGCCTCTTTGCCCAAAGGTAGTTTTGATAAAAATAATCTCCAGCATAAAATGGTACGGATGTATGTTGGATTAGAAGAAGATTCTTATTTAATTGCAGACATATCACAGGCATTAGATAAAATCACTGCCGCCAGAACCAAGTAGAAATAATTTTGCAGCACGAGCTGCAACGTATATAAAAAGAAGCATGAAAAAATTCAAAAAAATCGCTTTTGCAGGTTTTATCGCAGTTTTGAGCATACAAGCTTCCGCGCAGAATACCTGGTCATTACAGCAAACTGTTGACTACGCATTGGAAAACAATATCTCGATCAAACAGTCTGATATTCAGGCTCGTATGGCTGGGGTAAATTTAAAGCAGATAAAAGAATCCCGGTTTCCAAGTTTAAGTGCCGGAGCAAACTACGGTTACAGCGCCGGTCGTAACCAGGATCCTACTACCTTTAACCTGATTACCCAGGGGTTCTGGACCAGTAGCTATTCTTTGCAATCGAGTGTAAATCTTTTTAACTGGTTTGCCCTCAACAATAATATTGACGCCAGTAAATTTGAAGCTGCTGCCGCCCAGAAGTCAGTGGAAAAGCTTAAAAATGATGTGTCTCTGAATGTGGCTGCGGCGTATTTACAGGCATTAGTTAATAAAGAACAGGTACACGCCAGTAAAGTACAGATTGAATTAACGACCGCACAACTGGAAAATACCAGAAAACTGGTAGCAGCCGGAGCTGTTCCTGAATTAAATGCTGCCGAACTTGAAGCGCAGCTGGCGAGAGACAGTTCTACTTTGGTTTCTGCCGAAATGATGGAAATTCAATCGGTATTGCAGTTGAAAGCATTGTTAAATATGGATGCTGCAATTCCTTTCGATATTGATAATCCGGATGTTGCAAATATTCCGGTTGAATCACTTCTTAGCTTACAACCAGAATACGTATACTCATTGGCAAGAGAGGCCATGCCGCTGCAAAAGGTAAACGAATTCAGAGTGGCTGCAGCTAAATCAACTTTGAAAGCAGCACGTGCTCAGATGTTACCTTCTGTAAGTATGTTCGGTTCTTTAGGATCCAGTACCAATAACCAGGCATTCGAAGTGATTGGTGTGAATTCTATTCCGAATGTAAACCCAATAGGAAGAGTGTCAGTAGGGGGTACAGAATACAATGTGGTTCCGTTTAACCCAACTACCAATGTGCCGATTACCAGAAAACAAGGGTATTTCGATCAGGTAAACCAGAACTTCCGTCAAAGCGTCGGTTTAAGTTTGAGTATACCGATCTTCAGCGGCGGACAATTAAGAGCTAACAGATCACGTCAGCAACTCAACCTTGAAAATACTTTGTTACAGCAAAAAGCTGATGACCTCGATTTGAAACAAACTATTTACAGAGCCTACGCCGAAGCATATTCTGCTTTACAAAAATATCAGGCATCTGAAAAATCTGTTCAGGCAGCTCAAAAAGTGTATGACTTCGCTTCTAAAAGATATGAAAACGGAATGTTGCAAACACTTGAACTGATCACTAACCAAACTAACTTATTCAGAGCTACTATTGATAAATTAACTGCCCAGTATGATTACGTATTTAAAATGAAAGTGCTGGAGTTTTATAAGGGTAGCGGTATTAAATTATAATCGAGAACATTTTTTAAAAGTATACTAATGAGAAAAAAAATATGGATACTGATCATTTCGTTGATCTTGTTATGTATCATACTAATCGCATTGAAGTCTGCAGGCGTGATCGGTAAAGACGAAGGCGTGGAAGTAAGTACTGAAAAAGTTGAAAAAAGAACCATCATTGAAACCGTGAACGCGAGCGGTAAAATTTATCCTGAAATTGAAGTAAAGGTATCTCCGGATATCTCAGGAGAAATCGTTGAATTAATGTATGAAGAAGGAGATTCTGTTCGTAAAGGAGCTCCTTTGGTAAGAATATATGCTGACATCTATTCTACTCAGAGAAATCAGGCAGCAGCTGTCGTAAGCCAAAGCAGAGCGATGTTAGAAAATACAAAAGCTCAATTGGTAAGTTTGAAATCAGCTTTAGACCTTGCTAAAATTACTTATGATCGTCAAAAGAAATTGTTAGACGATAAAGTTATCTCAAGATCAGAGTTTGATCAGGCTGAAAACGGCTTACACAATGCACAGTCAAATTATGATGCTCTTTTGCAGAGAATTAAAAGCGATGAAGCCAGTATCTTAAGCTCACAGGCTAGCCTGGAAAGAGCAGATAAAGATTTAAGCAGAACAACCGTTGTTGCTCCTATGAGTGGTATCATCTCTTTAATGAGTGTTAAAAAAGGTGAGCGCGTAGTAGGTGCCTCTATGATGGCCGGTACCGAAATGATGAGAATCGCAGACATGAGTGCTATTGAACTTCAGGTAGAAGTAGGTGAAAATGATATTCCGAAAGTCTCCCTGGGCGACTCTGCAGTAATCGAAGTAGATGCTTACAGTAACAGGAAGTTTAAAGGTATTGTTACAAAAATTGCTTCTACCAGTATGAGCGCTTCTATTGCTACCGCCACTACTACTACAAATGATGTTTCTAACTATAAAGTACATATCCGTATGATTCCTGAAAGCTATCAGGATTTGTTAGATCCTTCTAAACCTAAGAAGTTCCCTTTCAGACCGGGTATGAATGCCAGTGCTGATATCCAGACTACTGTTAAAAATGATGTGCTAAGCGTTCCGATTAACGCTGTTACTTCAAGACAAAAGAAAAATACTGATACTACCACTGTAACTGATAATGCCAATCAAAAAGTAGATGCGCAGGCTTCTAAAAATGAAGAAGTAGTGTTTGTGGTAGGAGCTGACGGTGTAGTGAAAAGAAAAACCGTAAAAGTAGGTATTCAGGATATTAACTATTTTGAATTATTAAGCGGATTGGAAGTAGGTGAGCAAATCGTTTCCGGCCCTTACTCTGTAGTAAGTAAAGAACTGGAAGATGGTAGAAAAGTAAAAGTTGTAAAGAAAGATGAGTTGCTTAAAAGTAAATAAGCACCGGATATAAACGATTTTTTTTCCGATTTCTTTCGAATATATCATGAAAAAGGCTGCTCCTGAAAAGGGTAGCCTTTTTCTTTTTAATGAGCACTATTTTGTCTTCTCATACACGAAATCTATTAGTAATCAACTAATTTGACGACGATTCGTCACAATTCCATATTTTTGAACAAATGCTGCATTATGAAATTTGGAATTATTGGAAACGGAACCTGGGCTACGGCTATTGCAAAAATTCTTACAGATAACGAATTGAATATTCACTGGTGGGTGAGAAAAGAAGAAGTTTTGCAGCATATTAAAAAACGCCACCATAACCCGAATTATCTTAGCTCGGTTTATTTTGATACCAGCCTCGTTGAACTTGATGTCGATATTCAACAAGTGGTGAATGCGTCAGATGTCATCATTCTTGCAACTCCTTCGGCATATATGGAAGATGCATTAAAAATGCTGGATAAAAGCTCTTTTAATAATAAACTCATCCTTTCTGCAATGAAAGGTTTGATGCCTTCCTCCAACCAGTTGCTGAATCATTATCTCGCTGAACACTTCCACGTACGGGCAGAGCAATATTTTACTTTAATGGGACCCTGCCATGCTGAAGAAGTAGCAGCTGAGAGGCTTTCTTACCTTACCTTCTCCGGAACTGGTGAAGAAAAAACAAAAGAAATAGCTTCTTTTTTTAAAAATGAATATATCTCTACTGTCATTAATCACGATGTTGATGGTGTACAATATGCCGCTATTCTTAAAAATATTTATGCATTAGGAGCTGGCATCGCACATGCACTTGAATATGGGGATAATTTTTTAAGCGTTTACATCGCCAACTGTGCGAATGAAATGAGCCGCTTTCTGGATATCTACAAAGAAAAGAAAGAACAGGCTCAACTAAATAACAATTATACGGCTTCGGTATATATGGGTGACTTATTGGTAACCTGTTACTCACTGCATAGCAGAAACAGAAGTTTCGGCAATATGATCGGAAAAGGTTACTCTGTAAGTGCAATTCAATTAGAAATGAATATGGTGGCCGAAGGTTATTATGCAGCTAAAGCAATTGAAACAATCAATCATTCTATCGGTGCCGGTATGCCCATCGCGCACAGTATTTATCAGATATTGTTTGAAAAATTATTGCCAAAGTACGGGTTTAAGAATATTGAAAATCACTTGATATAAATAAAAAGGGAGCCTTGTTACGGGCTTCCTTTTTATTTATGTTTTATCTTTTCTTAATACTTTTTTAGTACTTACTACTCAAAGAATAAATCAGAAGAAATTGCGTCTGCAAACAATTTGCCGTCGTCTGTTAAGGCAATACGCTCCGTTGATTGAATAAAGTATTGTTTCCATTTAGAACTTAACAATAGCTGTGTGAATGAGTTCATTTCTTCAGTTGTTAGCAAAGATGCTATCTTTTTATAGTGAATACCTTCCGTTGTTCTTAAAGCGGTCATGATATATTCGTTCGCTACATCTTTATGTGTAAGCGTTTCTTTTTCCCAATAGATGCCCCCGTTTTTTACTTCTTTTATATAAATAGCATTGTTGGCTATATTCCATTGTCTGCTGATTGTATTAAAAGAATGTGCACTTGGCCCTAGCCCGATATAGTGTTCACTCTGCCAGTAAGCACTGTTGTGTTTGCTTCTGTGCCCTGGTAAAGCGAAATTCGAAATTTCATAGTGTTCGTATCCGGCAGTTTTTAGCCATTTCATTAAAAGAAGAAAATGATCAGCCTGTTTTTGAGGATCAACATTGGGGAATTTTCCAGTATGAATAAGATGATCCAGTGCGGTTTTCGGTTCAACTGTTAAGGCATAACAGGATATATGAGGAATCTTCCATTCAATGAGCCGGTCAACATTCCATTTCCAATGCGCTTCACTCAAAGTCGGTGTTCCGTAAATTAAATCTACAGTTAGGTTTTCAAAGCCGGTTGACCGGGCCAGTTCCACCGCTTTCAAAGCTTCCGCAGCATTGTGCGCACGGTTCATCCATTGCAGATCTTCTTCAAAAAAAGATTGAATGCCAATGCTTAATCGGTTGATTCCTAGTTTTTTCCAGTCCTGTAGCCGGCCCTGTTGAATATTGTCAGGATTGGTTTCTAAAGTGATTTCAGCGTCTGCCGTTATTGTAAAGTGTCGATGAAGTTGGTCAAGAATAGCCGTTAACTCTTCCGTTGATAATAAAGATGGTGTACCGCCGCCGAAATAAACCGTTTTTACTACCTCCTGCTGCAGGTAATCTTTTCTGAGCTCAATTTCTTTTAACAAGGCTTCCACAAATGCCGGTTTCTGTTTCAGAGACGTTGAAAAGTGAAAGTTGCAATAATGGCAAGCCTGTTTGCAAAAGGGAATATGTAAATAGATACCTGCCATAGAGAGATGTTGTAAGTTTGTGTAAAATTACAGTTTTAAGAATTAAGTTCTGGAAGATACAAGTGAAGGACTGTTTCTGGCGTTATAGTCACACGAAACGAATTTCGTAAAATTGCAATATCTTGTAACAACACGTAAATGACGAAAAGGTTTTTTATAATAACCATATTTAGCCTGTTGGTGATGAAAGTTGCGGCGCAAACACGTTTAGTGATTCAGGCTGAAGCTACCGGTGATGCATTGGCTATTATAACGTCATTTCCGAAAGCTTTTGAAACCGTTGATGCAGTTATTGCGCAATTTCCAGTGCTTGTCAATCAGCTGCAGGCAAAAGGATATTGGGAGGCTTCGGTAGATCAGTGGGTGCTTAAAAATGATACTGTATTCGCCGGCTGCTGGATAGGCAAACAGTATAATGAATTGCAATTGCAGCCAGACAGTATCGCTCAGCTCCTGTTAAAAAATTACCAGTGGAAAAAAACAAAAACGGTATCAGTCACTGAACTGGATTCTTTTCAAAATCACCTGCTGAACTATTTATCCGAATTAGGTTATCCATTTGCGAAAGTAGAGTTTCATAACGTTCAGCTTTTGCCAGATCCTGTGCTGCCGTTGAAAATAGAAGCGGGCCCCATGTATAGCTTCGACAGTATTATTAATGTTGGCCCGGCAACATTGAATCATCATTTCATCTCTAAATACCTGCAAATAGAAAAGGGAACACTTTTTCAACCGTCCAGAATGCGTGAAATCAGTAATAAACTGAATACGCTCGACTTTATAGAACAGGCAGCTCCTCCTCAGATACAATTAACAGGAACCGGTGCTATTCTGCAGTTAAACCTGAAAGAACGTAAGGTTTCACAGTTTGATTTTCTGATCGGGTTATTACCGGCAACAGACGAAGTATTACGCCAGAAATTATTGATTACCGGTGAAGCTAATATTCTTCTTAAAAACGAATTTGGCGGTGGAGAATCTATCGGTTTAACCTGGCAGCAATTACAGCCGAAATCACCCCGCTTGCAAATAATTTTTGATCAGCCTTACATATTTAAAACCAACTGGGGGGTGAGCGCAGGCTTTCAGCTTTTTAAAAAAGACAGTAGTTTTCTTACCATTCAATTGAATGCAGGATTAAAATATGCAATGGGAAAAAGGCAGGTCGGTACTTTTTTTGTGCAACAAAACACATCCAATATTATCGGCCTGGATACCAACCTGATCAAATCCACGAAAGCATTGCCTCCTCAATTGGATGTTCGCTCTACAAACATTGGTCTGGCACATGAATATAATGGAACAGATTATCTCCGGAATCCCAGAAAAGGGATGTGGTGGATGTTAAGTGGAAGTGCAGGATTAAAACAAGTGAAACAAAACGCTGCAATTGCACAAATAAAAGACCCTTCTTTTGATTATACGAGTTTATATGATACCGTACAGTTGAAATCTTATCAGTTTCGATTAACCGGCATCATAGATAAATATCTTCCGGTAGGAAAAGCGAGTACGATTAAATTATCAACAAAAGCCGGTTGGTATCAATCGCCACAGATTTACCGGAATGAGCTATTTCAGATCGGCGGATTTAAATTGTTAAGAGGGTTTGATGAAGAAAGCATTTATGTGTCTGGTTATGCAGTGGCTACTTTTGAATACAGGTATCTGATAGGTCGAAATGCTTATTTATTTGGCTTTACTGATGCCGGTTGGGTAAAAAGTGCACAGGTGGGCGCTGTGTTTTCAGATCAGATGTTAAGCGGTGGAATGGGTATTTATCTCGAAACAAGAGCCGGTGTTATACAGATGGCGTTGGCTGCAGGTAAAAGAAAAGACCAGAATTTTGACATCCGGCAGGCTAAAATCCACCTCGGATACGTTAATTATTTTTAGAAATGTAAAGAATCGTAAGAAGCACTTACTTTTGCAAAATCATGATGAAAAACTGGATACTAATACTTTTTTTGAGCACATTGGGCCAATTAGTTTTGGCACAGGAAATACAACCTGATACTGTTCCTGCGGTAACAGTTCCGGTGTCCCCTCCTCAAAGAACAGTTCCCGTTTTAACCGCTGCACAAAAACAAGCTATCAAAGACAGCATCGATATTGCTGCTATTATGGTTGAGCAACCTGTCAAAGTAACGTTAAATTATCAACGCTTAAAAGAACAATTAAGCACAGATCCACTATTTCCATTCGGAAAAAAAGCGAGCAAAATCAGCATGCACGAATATCAGCGTGATGATAAAGATGCTTACTTCTATGTAATTGCAGGATTAGTATTGTTTTATGGATTGATCAAACTCATATTCGGAAAATATGTAGCCTGGTTGTTCAATGTGTTTTTTCGTTCGAATCTGCGCCCGCAGCAAATCAGAGATCAATTACAACATACACCGCTACCTTCATTATTATTGAATATTTTGTTTATATTTGTAGGAGGCGTGTTTCTGTTGTTTCTTTCAGAATACTATAACATCGCTACCGATGAAAACGAGTGGATCCTGATTGCTTATTACTGCGCAATGATTGCAATGCTGATAATCGGCCAATATATCTTACTCAAAACAATCGGGTGGATATTTAATATATCGGCTATTACTGATATTTATATATTCATAATTTTCCTTGTCAACAAAATCATCGGTATCATATTACTTCCGGTAATAGTGCTGATGGCTTTTCCAATTCCTACGTTAATTCCGGTGGTGGTAACAATTATCAGCCTTATTTTCCTGATATTGTTGCTCTACAGATTTATAATTTCTTATAAATCAATAGGAAACGAAATTAAGGTGGGTCGCTTCCATTTTTTTATTTACCTTTGCGCCTTCGAAATAGCACCCTTATTAGTAATAGGAAAGGTGTTATTGGATTATGTAGATAGAAGTTATTAATTGTTGTAAATCCATACTTAAAAAATATGGTTAAAAACGGTGCTAAAAAAGCAATTGCGGGAAAAAAAGAGATAGGTGTAATTAAGCATGTTTTGATTACGCAGCCTAGACCTGAATCTGACAAATCGCCGTATTTCGAACTAGCGAGGAAGTATAGTGTTGAATTAGACTTTCAACCTTTCATTCAATTGGAAGGAATTCCCGGAAAGGAATTCAGAAAGCAAAAAATTGACATCTCTAGCTACTCTGCTGTGATCTTTACGAGCCGAAATGCAATTGACCATTTTTTCAGAACTTGTGAAGAGTTGAAAGTGACGGTTTCGCAAGACACAAAATACTTCTGTATTACAGAGGCTGTCGCCCTATACCTTCAAAAGTTTATCCTTTATAGAAAACGTAAGGTGTTTTATGGTTCTGACGGATCAAACAAAAGTATGTTTGATGCAATCAGTAAACATAAGGAAAATGAAAAATTCCTGTACACCTGTTCTGAAAACCAGCAGGATAATGAAATTATCAACTGGTTGAAGACGCATAATTGTGAGTTCGCTACTCCATTTATGTATCGTACGGTGAGTACTGATGTGAAGGAACTGTTGTCTGACAAAAATTACGATGTAATTTGTTTCTTTACCCCGAGCGGAGTAAAGAGCTTGTTTGATAATTTGCCTGATTTTCAACAAAATGGAACAAAAATCGGTGCCTTCGGAAGTAATACGGCAAAAGCGGTGGAAGAATCGGGCTTAACACTCGAGATCAAAGCCCCTCAGCCACAAGTACCTTCAATGGTGGCCGCACTGGATAATTTCCTGGGAACAGTGATCAAAGCGAAGTAATTGTGAAATTTTGTTGTCTCAAATAAAAATCATATCTTAATAGTATATTTACTAACATCTTTCTGTTTTCACCAAAATAGTATATTTATCGAAACATTTCTACTCGCGTTTATTTGATATGATTGATTTATGGGTGATTTTACAAACCGATTAATTGGTGAAACTAGTCCATACTTATTACAGCATGCCAAAAATCCTGTGGATTGGTATCCTTGGGGTGAAGAAGCTTTGCAAAAAGCATTAACAGAAGACAAACCTATATTGGTGAGTATCGGTTATGCTGCCTGTCATTGGTGTCATGTAATGGAAAGGGAAAGCTTCGAAGACGAAGCCATTGCTCAATATATGAATGAGCATTTCGTCAATATCAAAATTGATAGAGAAGAACGTCCTGATCTGGACCATATTTATATGGATGCATTGCAGGCAATGAACGGACAAGGAGGATGGCCTTTGAATGTATTCCTGACTCCTCAAAAACAACCTTTTTACGGAGGTACTTATTTCCCGCCTAAATCAATCTATAATCGCCCGTCCTGGACGCAGGTATTAGAAGGAGTTTACAGAACTTATCAGGAGAAAAAGGAAGATGTACTGCACCAGGCAGCTCAATTAACGCAACATTTACAACAGGCGAACAGTTTCGGTTTAATGCAAAGAAGCAACCTGCCCGCTGCAGATGCTATTTTTTCAAAAGAAAAAATCGATCTCATGGCAAATAATATTCTTGCACAAGCCGACGATGAAGAAGGTGGCTTCGGCCAGGCTCCCAAATTTCCCCAAACATTTTCGATCCAGTACCTATTGCATTATCATCATTTTACCAAAGATGAAACAGCATTGAAACAAGCTTGTTTGAGTTTGGATAAGATGATGAAAGGGGGAATTTACGACCAGGTAGGAGGTGGTTTCGCACGATATAGTACAGACAAAGAATGGCTGGTTCCGCACTTTGAAAAGATGTTATATGATAATGCATTATTGATTAATGCTTATTCAACAGCTTATCAACTTACGAAGAATATCGCCTACAAAAGAATTATAGAAGAAACTATTGCATTCGTAGAAAAAGAGATGAAAGCACCCGAAGGCGGATATTATGCTGCAATAGATGCTGACAGCGAAGGAGTAGAAGGAAAGTTTTATGTATGGGATGCGAATGAGATTTTTGAAGTACTGGGAGCAGAGGCCGGTATGTGGATGGAATATTTCAGCGTTACCGAGAGAGGCAATTGGGAAGAGAAGAATATTCTCACTATCAAAGAAGACGATGCTGATTTTGCTGCATTGTATGAAATGGAACCGGATGAGTTTTACCGGCAGCTCGATATTGCGAAGGCAAAGCTTTATGCGTATCGCTCGCATCGTATCAAACCCGCCATTGATGATAAATTATTAATGGGGTGGAATGCACTCATGAATACGGCATTGAGTAATGCAGCTGCAGCGTT
Organism: Gynurincola endophyticus; assembly: GCF_003991195.1. Classification (GTDB taxonomy): domain Bacteria; phylum Bacteroidota; class Bacteroidia; order Chitinophagales; family Chitinophagaceae; genus Gynurincola; species Gynurincola endophyticus. The sequence goes on from NZ_RCWL01000001.1 coordinate 332,490, forward strand.
GAACAGAAAAGATTATATCGAATTGGCAGAAAAACATGCCGATTGGATGCTCAAAACATTTTTTTATCAGGGCCAGTGGTGGCATACTTATAAAGACGGTTCCAGAAAATTCACTGCTTTTTTAGATGATTACGCTTATTTAACAAAAGCATTCATTAAACTGCAGGAAGTTTCAGGAAACCTGAAATATCTCGAAACGGCTTCGTTGATCGTTGAAAAACTGCAAGCTGATTTTGTTGAACCTGAAACCGGCTTTTTCTTTTTTACCGCAAAAGATCAAAATGATGTGATTGTGCGTAAAAAAGAGATATATGACGGAGCAACCCCTTCAGGAAATGCAGTCATCAGTGAGTGCTTGTATGCGCTTGGTATTTTGTTCGATCATTCAGCCTGGAGAGAACAGGCTTATGTCAACGCGATGCTGATGCATCAAATGGCAAACCGTTACCCTACCTCGTTTGGGGTATGGGCCGATCTGATTCAGAGCCTGTATTTCGGCGTTGCCGAAATAGCGGTTGTTGGCGAGGATTTTGCAGTGGTGAGGGCGTCTGTTTTGGAACATTGCATCCCTTATCGGGTAATGCAGTCGGCGAGTGGAGCTGTGGAGGCATACCCTTTGTTGGCAGGTAAACCGGGCGGAGAAAAATCAAATATTTATTTGTGTAAAGATTATTCATGCCAAAAACCTGTAAATCAAGTGGATAGCTTCATTCAAACACTAGAATCGGCTAAAATATTTTGAGAATATTCATACAATAATATTCGATTAATGTCCGTTCTAATAGGAAGAAGCAATACGAAATATAGCTTTATTAATAAATTCTAAACTTGTGATGAAGTTGGTAAAACAGTATTTTTGCCCAATACCCTTTAATAAAATGTTTATGAAAAACCTATCCGTCTTAGCAACACTTTGTATGCTGGTAGTTGCTACAGGTTGTGGTAAATTAGGCAAGTCGTCGAAAGGAAGTACCCTTCCTAACGATGGTCAACTGCATGGGGTGGCTCCAGGCAACAGATATCAAATGGCCAAGCCTCCGGGCATGGTGTATATCCCACCTGGTACCTTTCATATGGGACCAAGCGACGAAGATGTAAACTATGCCTACACTGCTCGCAACAAACAAGTGTCAATCAATGGATTTTGGATGGACGCTACAGAAATTACGAATAATGAGTACCGCCAGTTCGTTTACTGGGTGAGAGACTCCATTGCTGCCACTTTATTACAATATGGTAAAGAAGTGGACGGTGTTTTTGTAATTGACTGGCCGAAAGCTAAAACTATTAAATGGGACGATAAGTCTACCATTGAGAAAGTTGATCAAATGATGTTGTCTCCTGAAAGCCGCATTTTCGGTAAAAAAGGAATTAACGCAGCAGCTTTGATTTATCACTCCGAAACTTTCGACCTGAAGGAAGCTTCTAAGCGTGAAAACGCCGGAAAATCTGCTTCTCAGTTTATTTCAAAAGATGATATCGCTATTTATCCAGATACGTTAGTGTGGATGAGAGACTTCTCTTATTCTTACAACGAGCCAATGACCAAGCGCTATTTTGCTCACCCCGCTTATGGTAATTATCCGGTTGTTGGGGTAACCTGGAAGCAGGCTACTGCTTTCGCAGAATGGAGAACAAACTATATGAACTCTTTCAGAGAGTCTAAAAATCAGGTAACAGAAAGTGATTTCCGTTTACCAACAGAAGCTGAGTGGGAATACGCTGCAAGAGGCGGCCGTTCTCAGTCTATGTTCCCTTGGGGTGGATATTATTTAAGAAACAGAGAAGGTTGTTTATTGGCAAACTTCAAACCAGGCAGAGGTAACTATCCTGAAGACGGTGGTTTCTACACTGTAAAAGCAGATGCTTACTGGCCTAATGACTTCGGTTTATATTGTATGGCAGGTAACGTTGCTGAGTGGACAAGTTCTCTTTACTACGAAGGAGCTTACAACTTCCAGCATGATATGAACCCGGATATTCGCTACAACGCTACAAAAGCTGACCCTCCACGTATGAAACGTAAAGTAATTCGCGGTGGTAGCTGGAAAGATGCAGGATTTATGCTGCAAACCAGTGCACGTGCGTACGAATACATGGATACTGCTAAATCTTATATTGGTTTCCGCTGTGTTATCGATTTACCGCCAATGGGTAAATAATTATATATGAAAAACTAAAACGAACGTCTTTAAAAAACGTCTTAGCCCTTTTAAAACTAATATCTAAACAACAAAAAATTAATTTATGGCTGGTAGCTCAAAAAGAACCGACAGAATATTAAATGTTATCGTTTGTCTCGGTGCAGCAGTTGTTATCGTTGGTGCGTGGATGAAAATTACCACGCAACCTGCAGCCAACCTGATGTTAACAATCGGATTGTTAACAGAGGCGTTCATCTTCATTTGTTATGCAATCGTTCCTCCGCACGAAGATCCTATGGCATCTGTAGCTGAAGCATTACCTAAAATGATTAGTGGTGCACAGGCCGGTGGAAACCCTGCGCTCGATAAAATGGATAAAATGTTACAGGAAGCAGATATTACTCCTGCAAACCTGACTAAATTAAGTGACAGCTTCAAGAAGTTAGGCACTACCGTTGAGAAAATCTCTGATGTTGGTGATGTATTAAAATCAACCAGCGACTACTCTGCTAAAACTAAAGAAGCTACTCAGGCATTAGATACCCTTAAAACCAGCTATCAGGGCGCTGCAAATACGATCGGCCAGTTTAACCAGGCTGCAGATAGTACTAAACAGTTCCACGAGCAGGTACAGGTGTTAAGTAAAAACTTAGGCTCATTAAATGCTATTTATGAGTTAGAATTACAAGACACTAACAACCATTTGAAAGCAATGAACAGTTTCTATGGAAATCTTGTACAGGCATCTCAGGCTATGCAAACCAGCGTAGATGATGCTAAACAAGCTCATGAACAAATTGCTAAACTAGCGAAAAACTTAACCAGCCTGAATACTGTTTATGGCAATATGTTAAACGCTATGCAAGGACGTTCATAATCCATTTCCACCTAAACTGTGAAAAACCAAATTGTTCATTAAGAAATCTTACAATACATGGCTCTACCTAAAGAACCTAGGCAGAAGATGATCAATATGATGTATTTAGTGTTAACAGCAATGTTGGCGCTGAATGTATCTGCCGAAGTATTGAACGCTTTCAAAACGGTAGACAAAGCGATCAATAACTCTAACACCGTCATCGACGAAAAAAATGCGTTGACATACGAATCTTTTAAAACCAAATTAGAAGATCCTCAAACAAAAGCTAAAGCAGCTGAATGGGCACCTAAAGCTGAAGCTGCAAAAAAATTAACCGACGATTTATATGCTAAACTGGAAGAACTAAAAACCGAAATGAAAAAAGGTTCAGGTTTACGTATCAATGAAGACGGTACCGAAAGCTATAAAGAATCTGACCTGAATACTCCAACTATGATCATGGAGAATCAGGGAAAAGGTACAGAATTATACGATCAGTTAGTGAAATATAAGGCAGATATGATGAGTATCTTTGATCCGAATGAATTCAAAGATAACCAGTCTTTCTACAATCAATACGTGAAAGATATCGAACAAATGACCAAATCATTCCCGGTTGATGTGAATGTACCGCAATCTAAATCTGCCAATAACTATTCCAATGATGCGAAAGGGTGGACTGCCACCTATTTCAAAATGACCCCTACTGTTGCTGCAGTAACTATTCTGAGTAAAATTCAGAATGACTTGAAAAATGCTGAAGCAATGGTAGCAGATTATTGTCACGCTCAGGTTGGTTCGGTAAAAGTAGTATACGATGAGTTTAAAGTAATTGCACAACCATCCACTACTTACGCACTACAAGGTGATGAAATTGAAATTACTGCCGGTATCGGAGCATTTAGTAAGGCCGCATTGCCTGAAATCACCATCAATGGTGCTAAACAAAACCTGAATGCTGACGGTACTGCTAACTATAAGTTTAAAGCAGGTTCTCCGGGTGTTCATAAAGTTCCGGTAACGATTATGTATACTAAACCTGATGGTACTAAAGTACCTGTAAACAAAGAAATCGTTTACACAGTTGGTGTTCCTTCAGGTGCGTCAGTTTTCTTAGAAAAAATGAACGTATTGTATATTGGTGTGGAGAATCCTTTAACCATCTCTGGTGGTAGCACCGGTAGCGAGAAAGTAAGCGTAGCGTTCGATAACGGTACTTTAAAGAAAGTTTCAGGTGATCGCTATATCGCAGTTCCTTCGAAACAGGGATTGTCTGAAATTAAAGTAACCGCTAACGGCAAAACATACTCTTTCCCGATGCGTATCAAAACTTTACCTGACCCTGCAGTATTCGTAGGCGGTAAAAGAGGTGGTGATATGCCTTCTGCAGAGTTCAAAGCAATGGGTGCCGTTATTGCCCGTCTCGAAGATTCTGATTTTGAAGCACCTTTTAAAGTGGTAAGCTACAAAGTTGGTGTTCAGGGTGGCCCGGTACAGTTGTACGCAGAAGCTCAAAACCAGGGTAACCGTTGGAGCGGTAATGCAGCTAACTTAATCAGCCGCACCGGTCCGGGTTCAAAAGTTTTCATCGAAGAAATTGTGGTAGTTGGTCCTGATGGCAGAAACAGAACACTGCCTGGTATCATCTTCACATTAAAATAATTCTAATAGCATTTAAAAGACATAGCAATGTTTAATCGAATGATAAGAAACAGTTTGTGTACAACAGCTCTTTTGATGGGCTTTGGTTTTGCGCAGGCGCAAACTGCAGATACTTCCGGTTTAGTTATTCCGGAGATCAAACGATCTTTGCGCAACGATAACGCTATCGAACGCAACCTCGTTAAAGACCGCGTGCCTTTGGCTTATGAACACATCCGTGAAGACGATGCCGTTTATATGCAAAGAATCTGGCGCGAAATCGATGTGCACGAAAAAATGAATCTTCCATTCGTTTATAAAGCTGATAGTGATTTAGGTAACCAACGTTTCATCAACATCCTGTTGAATGCTATTAAAAACAATGGTATTACCGCTTTCTCACCGGTAGATGACCGCTTTACTACTCCTTTAACTTTAGCAGAAGTAGCAGAAAGCCTCACTTCCAAACCTCGTAGCATCCAGATTCCGGATTATGCTAATGATCCTGACGGCTCACTGGGTTTAATGCGTGATACCACTATCACCGACGACTTCGATCCTGATAAAGTTGAACGTTATTGGGTAAAAGAAGACTGGATCTTCGACAAAGAATCGTCCAGAATGCACGTTAGAATTTTAGGAATTGCTCCTTTAAAATCAGTTTACAACGAAGATGGCTCGTTCCGTGATGTTCTTCCGCTGTTCTGGGTATACTACCCTGATTTAAGAAACGAATTCTCCCGCCACGAAGTTTATAATGGTATGAACTATGGTGCAAGAATGACCTGGGAAGAACTGTTTGAATCACGTATGTTCGCTAGCAGAATTATCAAATCTACTATCAACAACCCGAACGACCTTTTCATCAGAAGCTATGTGAAGGATCCGATTCTCGCTCTTTTAGAAGGCGAAAATATCAAAGAGAAAATCTTTAATTACGAACAGGATTTATGGGAATATTAATCCCGTTAAAAAATATAACATTAAAAGCCCGCTATATAGCGGGCTTTTTTTATGTGTAAACATCAGATTGTTAGTTAATTATATTTTATTGATTTATGTCAAGTAAATTAGCTCAAAATACCCAGTAGCAGGTATTGTTTAATTTGTTTAAAACGTTATTTTTACATCGGTTTTTCATAGGATATTGGATTTTAAAAGCGGGGCCGGATTTCTATCTGGCCCCTTATTTTTTTTCCCCATGAAAGTGATCATATACAATAGAAGCTTTCGATAACCCTATCAGTTCAATCAATGCCTCTTTTGTGGCTTCACGTACTCCTTTAACCGATTTAAAGCGCTTCAATAACTCTGTCGCTGTTTTATCACCGATTCCGCTGATCTCTTCCAGCTCATTTCTGAAAGTTCCTTTACTTCTTTTCTGACGGTGAAACGTAATCCCAAAACGGTGTACTTCATCACGGATCCTTCTGATCAGCTTCAGGCTCTCACTTCTATAGTCCAGTTTTAATGATTCCTTATCGCCTGGAAAAAATATCTCCTCTTCGTTTTTTGCCAGTCCGACAATGGTCATTTCACCTATTAGTTCCAACTCTCTGATCGCTTCCAGTGCAGCCCCCAGCTGTCCTTTACCTCCGTCAATTATCACCAACTGAGGAAAGGGCTCATTTTCATCTTTTAAACGTTTATACCTTCTGTAAACGACCTCTTTCATGGTCGCAAAGTCATTAATGCCTTCTACTGTTTTAACATTAAAATGTCGATAATCTTTTTTACTGGGAATTCCGTTCTTAAAACAAACCATCGCAGAAACCGGAAACGCGCCCTGAAAGTTTGAGTTATCAAAACACTCTATGTGTACCGGCACTTCCGGTAACTGCAGGTCGCGCTGTAGTTGATACAAAATTTGTTTAATCTGAAAGTCATCTTTTCCTTCCAGTAATAGTATTTTCTTTTTCTTTATTTCATTGATAAAGTAGTTCACATTCTTCAGTGACAAATCAAGTAATTTTTTTTTGTCACCGCCTTTTGGCACTGTAAGTTCTATTCCTTCTTCCGCATACTCGATTTCAAAAGGAATGATAATTTCTCTTGCCAGGCTATTAAATGTAGTTCTTAACTGTGCAATGGCGAAGCTTAATACTTCTTCGTCAGACTCATCTAAATGGGTTTCTAATGGGCTGGTGTGGGTTTGTACAATCGTACCGTTTTGAACCATCAGATAGTTTACATAAGCCAGGTCACCTTCCCTCAATAATGAAAATACGTCTGCAGTAAGGCTTCTGTTGGAAACTACTATCGACTTAGCCTGATAGTTTTCCAGCTGATCAATTTTCTTCTGAATAATAGCGGCGCGTTCAAATTTTAAATCCTGAACAGCTTCCTGAATTTCCTGCCTGAAGTGATGAATTACCGGCTGTAAGTTTCCTTTCAGAATATTTCTGATTTGTAAGAGTCCTTCTTTATAATCCTCTTCCGTTTGCAATGATTCGCAAGGGCCTTTACAGTTGCCCAGATGATATTCTAAACAGACTTTATACTTCTTTTTGGCAATATTAGCCGGACTCAAATTCAGTTTACAGGTTCTCAGCGGAATCTGCTGTTTGATGAAGTTGATCATTTCCCTTACATTTCCCACACTCGTAAAAGGGCCAAGGTATTCAGAACCATCGGGAATTTTATTCCGGGTTAAAAATACTCTTGGGAAATGTTCATTCTTAATGACTATAAACGGATAAGTTTTATCGTCTTTAAGATTGATGTTATATTTTGGCTGATATTGTTTAATCAGCGAATTTTCCAGTAAAAATGCATCCTGTTCGGTGTCTACAATGGTAAATTCGATATGGTGAATCCGTTTTACTAATTCGTGTGTTTTATAATTAGTAAAAGTTTTGTTGAAGTAAGAGCTCACCCTTTTACGCAGGTTTTTAGCTTTACCTACATAAATCAATTCATTCTCCTGGTTGTAATATTTATAAATTCCGGGATGCGTCGGAATGGTTGATTGAATATTTTGAAAATCTAAAGGTTGCATATTGTTTACTCAAAAAATAAGGACGGTTCCCAAATCAATTCTTCTACAGTCACTTTTCCATCTCCATTTTTGTATTGAGTGATAATTTGAATCATCTCCTGCAGTTTCCACATCACCTTCTGTGTTTTGTCTGCATCTGATATTTCAAACATTACAGTGGTAATAACATATTCCTGTTGTTTATTAGGAGCAGTAATCACTTTTACTTCAGCAAGTTTGGAGTTTTTGATTTTGGCAAGATAGTGAAAGTGAATCTGATTGCTTGCTTCATCTACAACAGGCACTTCCTGAAATAGTTTAGCAAAGTTTTCAGCTTGCATTTCTTCGAGCCAAAGGTCTTTTATTTTGTCGATAAAACCGGTGGTGTCAATAAACATACTGTCAGTAAGCACCTGGTTTTCCCATTTTTTATATAAAATATTAGAACCGTATTGCATTAAATGTGCTACATCGCTTTGTAGTGCATCTTCAAATCGCAGGTATTCGTTGTTTTCTTCTGTATTCTCCGGTTGATTTTTACAGGCTATAAACGATAACAAAAGGGCTAAATAAATAAATCGTTTCATTTTTAATGGTTATGTCCATTAAAGTTAAAAAAACACTTTATCAATGCAAAGTTAGTTATGGGATTATATTAGTAACAGCAATTTTAAAACCATATTCGATGATGTGCTCACGAATAGGATATTCTTTGATAAATGAAGAGTTGAGCTGGTAACGTACTACCGGTCCTACCTGCCAGCGCGTAGATCCTGTTTCATACGAAACGAAAACTTCACCACTGGTTGAAGCATTGAACTTTCTTAAAAGATCCGGTGCTTTGGCGTAGTTTCTGAAATCGGTAGATATGAGATAGCTGTTTGCATTTAACAGATAGTTCGGTTGTATTGAACCTGCTGCGGTAACAGCGAAATTATCTCTTTTTAAGAAAGTAAATTCAAGTCCGATCGGGATGGCTAACTGAAAATATTGGTTGGTTACCCGTTCAGGTTTTTCGCCTCCAAAGTTTCGTAAACTTGAATAGCTGTAATAAGTTCTGCTGGGAGCACCTTCCAGGTATATTCTTACCGGTTCTACCTGCCCGGTGCTGTAAGCATTAATATCATATTTACTATAATTAACCTGAAGGCCAGTTCTGATTCTGAATTGATCGTTCAGTTTATACAGCATGTGTACGCCTAATTCAAGTCCGATAGCCGGTCTGTGACTCACCAGTTTCTCCGGATTGTTATTCAGGAAGGGAAAGTTATTCAGAATATAGCCGCGATTACTGCTATGCTCTGATAGTTTTCTGAAAGAGGTGGTAGGCATGGCGGATAATTGCCAGCTGATTCTGTTTTTGCGATTCTTCTTTGTAATTTCTTTCAGTTCTTTGTCTGTTAATACTACCGGTTCAATTCGCTGCTGTGCTATTTTATTGCCGGTAAATTGCTCTTGCGTGTTTACAATCGCTGCTTTCTTAAGCGATAGTACATTCTTTTCAACGGCTGTTTCTACCGCTAATATTTTGGTGGAAGTTGTTGTTAACGATTGTTGTATAGAAATGTTTTCTTCTGAATAAGGGGTATTATTGCCTGACAGGTAAATACCGGCCAGCGGTTCTCCCGATGAAGTGGCTTTAGACCTTGCAATAGCAGCGTCTTTACGTTGCTGCAATTCGGCGTTTACTTCACGGAGTTTATCACGATAATCCTGTTCTATAAATTGGGCGATGGAGGTTTTATTAAAAAGATTTTCCCAGCCTCCGATGCTTGGATGATATTCAGCTAACTGATTAGATACAATTCTGTTTCCGAATGGATGGTTGTGAGTCTGGAGTTTAAAAGCTATAATAGTGGAAATAAAAAGAAGTATCAGAATTCCCAATTGCCATTTGCCTTTCAAATGAACATGGCGATAAATGCCCTTCCAAACGTTGTCGGAAGGATACATTCGATGCTCATCAGCATGTTCTTTTAAAAAGTTTTCAAATTCGTTTTGGTTAAATCCCTGATGCATCTTTCATAATCAAATTTTATGACGAAACAGCCACATTAAGTGATTGCCCGTTTTTCTTAGTTTGAATAATGATATTTCTTTTTTCAAGGATCGTTGCCAGCAACTGCTTCGCGCGGGTGTATTGTGACCGGCTGGTGCTCTCTTCTATATCCAACATGGCAGCAATCTCTTTATGATTATATCCTTCAATAGCGAATAAATTCAATACGGTTCTGTAACCTATCGGCAATACTCTGATACAGTCGATAACCTGTTTGGCCTGTAAAATAGACGGAACATCATCTACCATTAAACGCATAGAAGCAGCTTCAATCTGAAGATTGTCGTTGAACTTTTTATTTTTCTTGAGATGATTGATACAGGTATGAACAATAATTCTTCGAACCCATCCCTCGAAAGAACCTTTGTTTTGAAAACTTTGAATCTGACTGAATACGCGGATGAAACCTTCCTGAAGCATATCTTCCGCATCCTGTCGGTTAATTGAAAATCTATAGCATACCGACAACATTTTCGAACTGTAGAGATGATACAGCTCTTTCTGTGCAGCAGGTTGATTACGTAAACATCCTTGTATGATGGTTTGTATATCCATGCAGATATGCCTTGTTCTTAAATATACAAATTATTCATGACATTTAGCTGAAAAAGGCATTAAAAAAGGAGCCCTTTCGGGCCCCTTTTGAATTAATTCTATTGTTGTTATTTAACTGACTGATTATTAGCCTACTAATATTTCTCCGGTCATTTCTTTAGGAATAGGCAATCCCATTACTGTTAAAATGGAAGGAGCTATATCACCGAGTTTGCCAGGTTTAATAGTACCGGATGCTGCTTTATTGATATAAAACAAAGGAACCAGATTAAGGGTGTGTGCTGTATTCGGTGAACCGTCGCCATTCGTCATATAGTCTGCATTACCATGATCAGCAGTAAGAAATACGGTATAACCATGTTGGATGGCAGCAGTTACTACTCGTTCCACACAGGTGTCTACTGTTTGAACTGCTTTGATGGCTGCTTCCCATATACCTGTATGGCCTACCATGTCAGCATTGGCAAAGTTCAGGCAGATAAAATCTGCTGTTTCATTTTCAATTTCAGGAATGAGTGCATCCGTAATTTCAAAAGCACTCATTTCTGGCTTCAGGTCATAAGTACTTACTTTTGGTGAGTTTATCAGAATTCTGCTTTCTCCTTCAAACGGCGTTTCTCTGCCTCCGCTGAAAAAGAAAGATACGTGCGGATACTTTTCTGTTTCAGCTATACGGATTTGTTTTTTACCGTTCTGAGCCAGTACTTCACCCAATGTATTATTGAGGTTATCATTTTCAAAAATGATATGTACATTTTTGAAACTCTCATCGTAATCGGTCATTGTGGTGAAATGCAGTAGTAACGGTTTCATTCCAAAATCAGGAAATGCTTCCTGTGTTAATACCTGCGAAATTTCACGACATCTGTCTGTTCTGAAGTTAAAGCAAATCAATGCATCGCCTTCTTTCAGTGTAGCCAATGGCTGGCCGGTATGATCTACAGCAATGATCGGTTTTAGAAACTCGTCGGTAACGGCAAGACGGTAATTTTCCTCAATAGAAGCGGTAAGATCAGTTGACAGGGTACCTACTCCGTTTACGATAGCATCGTATGCAAGTTTTACCCGTTCCCAACGTTTGTCGCGGTCCATTGCATAATACCTTCCGGTGATAGAAGCGATTTTACCGGTGGTAAGCAGTAAATGATTTTCTAAGTCTTTTACATAACCTAACCCGCTTTTAGGGTCTGTATCCCTGCCATCGGTGAAAACATGTATAAATACATTAGTAAGGCCCTTTTGTGCACAAAGGCTTGTAATCGCTTTCAGATGATTGATATGTGAGTGAACACCGCCATCACTGAGTAATCCCATCAGATGGAGCGGCTTATTGTTATTCTTAGCGTATTCAATACTTTGTAACAAGTGTGCATTTTGCTGAAATTCACCGTCTCTGATAGCAACATTGATTCTTTGCAATTCCTGATAAACGATTCTTCCAGCTCCCAGGTTAAGGTGACCTACTTCACTATTTCCCATCTGACCGTCAGGTAACCCCACTGCTTCTCCACAGGTAACTAAAGTAGTATTCGGATACTTCGTATATAAACTATCAACAAAAGGGGTATGAGCATTCTTAATTGCATCTGCCTGAGGCACTTTTCCTAATCCCCAACCGTCCATAATGATCAAAATCGCCTTATTTTCTGCCATAACTGAATTGGATTGTTTATTAATTGATACACAAATGTAATGGATTTATTTAGGTGTTGGAATTGGAGTTTGGCATGTTTTTAGCCTTTGAAAAGAAAATGTTAAAGTCATGAAAAAGTTGCTGGGGGTGGCCTTGGTGGCCATCTCGATAGGGTTATTTTCTTTTCAGGTAGCTATTTCAATCGAAGATGTTATTTCGGCTATGCGAGTAGGTAATGCATCTAAACTCTCTGAATATTTCGATGCAAGAGTAGATGTATCGCTACCGGGTAGAAGCGATAATTACAGCAAAAGCCAGGCTGAAATGATTTTGAAAGATTTCTTCCACTCTAATAAAGTAAGGTCTTTTGATGTAAAACACAGAGGAGAGAATAAAGATGGCTCTTTGTTTTGTGTGGGTACACTTGAAACCTCGATAGGGGCTTACCGGGCTAAGTTTTTTATGAAAAATAAAGCCGGTGATCAGGTGTTACAGGAAATCGGGTTCGAATTGATGCAATAAAGTGTTTACCATTGAGATATTCGGAAGAGGTTGTTTCGTTAAGAAACAGCCTCTTTTGATTTTACCCCTTGCCCCCTTATTCGTAATTTTTCTTCGTATTTCAGTTAAGTTGGTTAATCGAATTGAACCATTTAGGGATGAAGGAAGTTAAGGATATTGAAAATGTAGAGTTTAGAATGATGAGCGGGGTATTTAACCGATGCTGGCTATTTCTCCCACTCTTAACTCTTAATTATTAATTCTTCATTCTCTTTATCCGGTTTCTTATCTTTGTTTTATGCAAACATTTCAGGAACAATTAGATCATCTTATTCAATCGGCTTTAGCTGAAGATATTGGTAATGGAGACCACTCCACTTTATCTGCTATTCCGGCTGATGCGAAAGGAAAAGCTGTTTTGAAAATAAAGCAGGACGGTATTCTTGCCGGTGTTTCGGTGGCAAAACGAATTTTTGAAATGACCGATCCTTCTATCCGTTTTATACAGCATAAAATGGATGGAGAAGTGATGAGAAACGGTGAAATTGCCTTTGAAGTAGAAGCTCATATCCATACCATCTTACAATGTGAGCGCCTTGCCCTGAACTGTATGCAGCGAATGAGTGGAATTGCAACGCTTACGAATGTGTATGTAAAAGCTATTGAAGGCTATAAAACACGGATTCTGGATACACGGAAAACCACTCCGAACTTCAGGTTACTGGAAAAAGAAGCCGTACGTATTGGTGGAGGAGTCAATCACAGAATGGGATTGTACGACATGATTATGTTAAAAGATAATCATATCGATTATGCAGGAGGGCTTGAGAGTGCTATTCAAAGAGCATACGATTATGTACAACAATATCATCCGCATCTAAAAATTGAAGTAGAAACCAGAAATATTGAGGAAGTAGAGCAAGTGGTGAATTTCGGTAAAGTAGATAGAATTATGTTGGATAATTTCACACCGGAACAAATTGAAGCGGCCCTGAAAATAATTAATGGAACTATTGAAACCGAAGCAAGTGGTGGAATTAATCTTGATAACCTCAAGTCTTATGCAGCCACCGGTGTTGATTATGTTAGTATCGGCGCATTAATTCATCAGGCAAAAAGCCTTGATCTGAGTTTAAAAGCAGTAATTGTTTAAAACTACTATTATGTCGAAAAAAAATAAGCCCGACCAGTTTGGTTTTGTATTTAGTACCAATCCCGATTTTCAGTTTGAAGGCGATAGTCAGGAAGCTGCTGCTACATTACCAAATGAACAACAACCGCTCAAAGTAAAGCTCGACACCAAACACAGAGGTGGAAAAGCGGTCACCTTAGTAACAGGATTTGTAGGAACACCGGAAGATCTGGAAACATTCGGAAAACAAATGAAAAACTTTTGTGGAACGGGTGGGGCGGTAAAAGATGGTGAAGCGATGGTGCAGGGTGATCAGCGTGAAAAAGTAATGCAGTTTTTACAAAAACAAGGCTATAAGAAAGCGAAGCGAATCTAGAATAAGTTAATAATTAAGAGTTGAATATTCAAAACGTACTATTACAATTTTTACACTCAACTCTTAATTATTAATTCTCAATTTATAATTTTTTATTGTCCCTGAGCTAAGCTATAACCTTTTTTCTCTCCGAACTGATTTAATAATTCAGTTGAACAGATCTTAAAGATTTCACTCGCTTTTAAAGTCAGCTCAATAGTGTCTTTTTGAGTTAACGTAATACCCTCTTTTGCTTCAAAACGGATATTAAAGCTATCTACTAAATTAGTATAAACAGAACCTGTAGGCCATACTTGTGTACCACGGTTGCTGATATTGATTAATTTGAATTTATCAGACTCTAATTGTTTTGCTTTTTCTGCAATCGGAGCTGGTTGTTCAATGCTTTCAACGAAGAAGTCGATGCCGGCAATTTTAGTTTCTCCGTGAAAAGTGGTATCCATCATTGGGTTTTGTGTTAATTTCTCCACTTTATGTTCTATCGGCTGATTGGGCAGCAATGCTTTCGGATTCGCTTTCGGTAGTTTACCTAAATTACCGATGATTGCATCTGAAAACTGAGTGGTATTTAATGAAGGAGTTGATTTATCTCCAAAGTCGCCGGTATGAATACCTTGTTCAAGTGTGTAGAGTAAAGCATTTTCGATTGTTGCCGCATGTTCCATTAATCCAAGGTGGCGTAACATCGCGATACCGCTTAATAAAAGTGCAGTTGGGTTAGCGATATTTTTTCCTGCGATATCCGGAGCAGTGCCGTGTACGGCTTCGAAAATACAAATATGATCACCGATGTTGGCCGACGGAGCAAATCCTAATCCTCCTACTAAACCGGCGCATAAATCGGATACAATGTCTCCCTGCAGGTTTGTTAATACAACTACGTCGAATAGGTCAGGACGCGTTACTAACTTCATACAAAGGTCGTCAACAATTACATCATCAGCTTTCAACTGCGGATATTCTTTAGCAATTTCGTAGAATGTTTCGAGAAACATTCCGTCAGTTAATTTCATGATGTTGGCTTTGTGGCCACAAGTGATTCTGCGGGCACCTTTTTTTGCAGCCATGTCAAATGCATAACGAATTACCTGCGCACTTCCACCGCGGGTGATAAATCTGCGGCTTAATGCGACATCATTTGTTAACATATGTTCAATTCCACCATAGGTATCTTCAATATTTTCGCGAACGATTGTTAAGTCAATAGGAATTCCAACTTTTGAAAAAACAGTGTCAACACCGTGTAAAGTCTGGAAAACACGATTGTTGGCATAAGTATTCCAGGTTTTACGTGCAGTAACATTTACAGATTTCACACCTTTACCTTTAGGAGTTTCCATTGGTCCTTTAAAAAGAATGCCCAGATTCTCAATGGTTTGTTGCGCTTCCGGAGTCATACCGTTTGAAAAACCTTTATCAAATACCCATTTCCCCATCTCAACCACTTCATATTCAAGAGGTACATTATTCGCATTAAAAATTTTTAATACGGCTTCCATGATTTCCGGACCGATTCCGTCTCCTTTAGCTACAGCTATTTTCATAATAAATTTTTTTGTAGGGTATTTCTATGCAATGGTTAAAAATGTTGTGCAAAAGTACCACCATTGATCTAATAAATGACGTTAAAATCTGAGACAATATTTTTTAAGGGAATATTTTTTTTATCTTTAATGTATTAATGATTTTATTTAATGATTTCTAAGATTTCAAAGGGAGTGAGGGTAACTGTCGAAACATTTTACCAATCCGAATACAGTAATCCTGTAGCCGGAGAGTATATGTTCGCTTATCGGATTACTATTAATAATTATAATAGTTTTCCGGTGAAACTTCATAGAAGACATTGGTATATTATTGATTCTAACGGAAGTAAAAGAGAAGTAGAAGGGGAAGGAGTGATCGGTGTTCAGCCGGTTTTGGAATCAGGAGAGCAATATCAATATGTGAGCGGGTGTAATTTAAGATCAGATATAGGAAAGATGTATGGAATATACAGTATGGAAAACTTATTCGATAAAACCTTTTTCGAGGTGCATATTCCCGTTTTCGAGATGATTGCACCATTTAAATTGAATTAAAAAATCCCCAACATTGTTGGGGATTTTTTAATATACACGGTTTCGATGCCGTTCTTATTATATTTAATGAATTGGTGTTTTATTCTTTTTAATACCTACACTAAATAATATTGCAGCCATTACAAAGAAGAAAATTGCACCTAAAATATCATATCCGGTTTTACCCAGAGAGTGAATGATGCCTTCTTCCACACTCCATTTACTTAATGTAGCACTGATGTTTTCAGATGCCATCAGGAATGCAACGATTACGCCTGCCAGGGCTCCACCTGCCACTAAGCCGGTAGCAAAAAGATTTCCTTTGCGAAGGTCTTCTTCCTCGTTGTCCTGTTTCTTTTTGGCTAGTTTACCATCTACCATTGCTCTAACTGCTCCACCGA
Source organism: Gynurincola endophyticus (assembly GCF_003991195.1). Classification (GTDB taxonomy): domain Bacteria; phylum Bacteroidota; class Bacteroidia; order Chitinophagales; family Chitinophagaceae; genus Gynurincola; species Gynurincola endophyticus. The sequence continues at coordinate 348,828 of NZ_RCWL01000001.1, forward strand.
TAAATATAGGTAATGTTGTTGCTAATGGTAAGTATAATCCGATTGCAAAAGAAAGTGCTTTAATTCCACACAGTTCTACTACTATCGCAATGAAAATACCAACGATGATATATTGCCAGTCCAGATTTTGTGATTGAATTCCTTTAATCAGGGTTGCCATTAATGTTCCTTGCGGTGCAGGGAATTTGCTGGTTCCGATAGCGTGGTGAATTCCTTCTGAAATCATTTCAGGAGTTGGAGTATCTAATACTTTAATCGTAATACCAATTGCTACAGCGGAAACAATTGCTCCGATAAATAATGCGATCTGCTGATATTTTGGAGTAGCACCTAATATAAAGCCGGTTTTTAAATCTTGTGAAGTGGCTCCTGCATTCGCAGCAGCAATACAAATCAAACCGCCTACTACGAGCGCCATCGGTTCAAACACTTTACCGGTCCAGCCAACAGCTACGAAGATCAAACAGGTTCCCATTAATGTAGCGATCGTCATACCACTGATCGGGTTGTTTGAAGAACCGATTAAACCAACTATTCTTGAAGAAACGGTTACGAAGAATGCACCGAATACCACTACCAGCAGTCCGATTACCAGTTTTGACAAAAATCCTTCTCCCGGAAGAATCGGAATCAGGGCGATTAATCCGACTAATACAAGGCTGCCGATTCCTACTACTTTCAATGAAAGGTCTTGCTCTGTTCTTAATTTAGTGGTAGACGTATCACCTTGTTTTAAAGATTGTACACTGCCTTTAAAGGATGTGATAATAGTAGGAACAGTTTTGATTAATGTAATAAAACCTCCGGCAGCAACGGCTCCTGCACCTACCTGACGTAAATAGCCATAGTAAATGGCCTGAGAGAAGTCGTTGAAGGTTTGCGCTTCTGCATTCCAACCTCCCGGTCCGCCACTGATATTCAGGTCTTTTAAATAACCTAAACTCATCAATTGCTGTGCAATTGTTTCCGGAGGAACAACCGTTGATAATAATGGAATGAATACAAACCAGCAGAGAACGCTACCCGCAACCAGTACTCCGGCAATTTTAGGCCCTACGATATAACCGACCCCTAAATATTCCGGTGTTACTTCTCCGGTTAATTTAGCGGAAGGGAAAAACTTATGTGTTTGTTTGGTCATGAACGTCGGTGTTTCCGAAATTACGTGCATGATTTTCTGAAAAAATGCATAGATGAAAGCTACTCCTAAACCGAAGAACGCGGTTTTTGCCAGGTCTCCGCCTTTTTCTCCGGCTTTTAATACCGAAGCACAAGCGGTTCCTTCAGGATAAGGTAATGTTTCATGTTCTTGTACAATTAGCGGCTTTCTTAAAGGGATCATCATTAAGGTACCCAGAATTCCACCAATTACCGCCAGCACAAAAATGGTCATGTAATTGAAATAATCAGCACTGGCCGGGTCACTCAAAAATAGAAATCCTGGTAAAGTAAATACAACACCCGCAGCGATACTTTCACCTGCCGAACCTGTTGTTTGAATGATGTTGTTTTCAAGAATAGTCGTTCTCAAAAATAATTTACTCAATGTAATGGCCATTACTGCAATCGGAATAGAAGCCGAAACCGTTAAACCGGCTTTTAATGCCAGATATACTGTAGCAGCGCCAAAGATGATTCCGAACATTGCACCTACCAAAATGCTTTTAATGGTTAATTCAGCCATTTTGGTTTCAGGAGCAATATGCGGTCTGAAAGCTTGATTGGACATATTTTATAGTTTTACGATAAACATAAAGATGCATTAATAACGCTGGCTGCCTCCCCTCCGCAACAATGTTGAGGTTGGGGGGAGACAGCCAGAGGCGTTTAAAGGTATATATTTTTTTTCTGATAGAAGAGTCACACCTTATGCTCCTTTAAAAGTTGAACAACCTTCCTGACAGCACTAGGCCAGCTCTTTTTCATTCATTTTTTTCTCCATCCAGAATGAGCAAATAAACAGGATCGCTGCCGCTACTGCACCCATGATTACGAATAAAATGAAGAAGTCAAAATTGTTATTGATCTCATATCCCAGAAAGTTTTTCGGTCCGCTGTCTGGTTTTAAGGTAGAAAGTTTGCCTGCTAATTTACTGGCCACAGCGTTTGATAAAAACCAGACACCCATTAATAAGCTCAAAAATCTGATGGGTGCTAATTGCGATACCAGTGACATACCGATCGGCGACACACAAATTTCTCCCACTGTGTGTAATGCATACAAACTAATTAACCAGAACATAGATACTTTGGTGGTAACATCTTTTACACCGATGGCAATAACAAGATAGCCTAATGCTAATAATAAAAGACCCAGCGCCTGCTTTTTTGGAGAAGCCGGTTCCAGCTTTTTCTTTCCTAGAAATGACCATAATTGTGACATAACCGGTGCAAAAAGAATAATGAACAAGCCATTCACGCTGTTGAACCAACTGGCTGGTATTTCGGGTAATTCATATGGAACACCTAATACTAAATTGTAAATACCATAACCGATAGCACCTACAGCGAGGATGGAGAAGAGAATATTATGTTCTCTGGGAATGTCCATGATTTTTCTAAGAAAGGCATATAAAATACCGAAGATTCCAAGTATGAAGAAAACTACAAATCCGAGTTTCGTGGATATACTGATCGAACGGTCGGTATCACGTTCTGCAAATAAGGTGAGTGAAGAACCGCCCTGTTCAAATGCTGCCCAGAAGAAGATTACGAAGAATACAGCAATGAAGATTACTGAGATTTTTCCTTTTTCAACTTTTGTAAGCGAAGGGTCGGTAATGATAAGTCCGCAAATAGCTACCGGTAAGCTAAAAATTAAACATCCTACCCAGTCAATACCCTGCGATTGCCATACAAAGAATAAAACGACTGCAATACCAAACCATATCGCAAGAGATTTATAGCTGATACTAACTTTTTGCGCAGCATTCTGTGAATCTTTTTTAGCAGCATTCGGTAACACACCGATCTGAGTACCTTGCGGAGAAACGATGTATTTATTTTTAAGCCAGATAAAGTTGATCGTTCCGATAATCATTGCAATGCCTGCTGCAAAAAAGCCCCACTTGAAAAATTGTGGTAAGGCCATATTGGCGTCATCAACTTTTTCGGCCAATCCACCGCAAATAATAGGTCCGATAAAGGAACCGAGGTTAATACCCATATAGAAGATGGTGAAAGCAGCATCCAGCCTTTTGTCGCCGGCATTGTACAGCTGACCTACCATGGTACTGATATTCGGTTTGAAAAATCCGTTTCCTAAAATAATGAAACAGAGACCGAACCACATTAAAATATTAGCTAATGATTGATCCTGATAGTTGGAGGCACTGAAGAACATAATGAACTGTCCGATTGCCATTAAAATACCACCTGTAATGATAGATCTTCTGTTGCCCCAGAATTTGTCGGCGATATAACCTCCCAGAAGTGGAGTAAGATAAACTAATCCTGTATAACTTCCGTATACACCATTTTGTGCATAGTCATCTCCGAAACGTAATCCGTTAATGATATATAACACGAGGATTGCTCTCATGCCGTAATAGCTAAACCTTTCCCACATTTCAGTAAAGAACAAAACGAACAATCCTTTAGGATGTTTTCCTACCGCCGTTTGACTCATAATTAATAAATATTTTAATATTAAAATACATATGAATATATCTCAATTCAAAAAAAAGATCGCCTAAAATAAGATAAAAACCGATCTGAACGAATAAAAATTGGCTAAATCGGTTTTGAATGCCGAAATTCGCACCTGAGAAAAAGTAACTACTACTATGAATATATTATTATTAGGATCGGGAGGAAGAGAGCACGCTTTAGCCTGGAAACTGGCACAAAGCAAACAGTGCGATCAATTGTTTATTGCTCCCGGAAATGCCGGCACTGCGTTGTGCGGTAAAAATGTAGCTATTAAAGCCACCGATTTTGATGCCGTTAAAAAGTTTGTGCTCGAGCAAACAATCGGGCTGGTAGTAGTAGGGCCGGAAGAACCGTTGGTAAAAGGAATTGTAGATTTTTTCAGAAAAGATGAAGCGCTCAAAGAGGTAGTCATTATCGGACCTTCTCAATATGGAGCACAACTGGAGGGAAGTAAAGCTTTTGCTAAAAAGTTCATGGAGAAATATAATATACCGACAGCTGCCTACAAAGAATTTGATAAAAATACTTATGCTGAAGGAATTGCTTATTTACAGCAACATCCATTGCCGATTGTATTGAAAGCCGATGGTTTGGCAGCCGGTAAAGGAGTATTGATTTGTCAATCAAACCTGGAAGCAGTAGCAGAGTTTGAACTGATGTTGCAACAGAATAAGTTTGGAGATGCTGGTAATAAAGTAGTGGTAGAAGCTTTCTTAGACGGAATTGAGTTAAGTGTATTTATTCTTACCGACGGAAAAGAATACGTAGTGCTTCCTGAAGCAAAAGATTATAAAAGAATAGGAGAAAAAGATAGCGGCCTGAATACCGGTGGTATGGGCGCGGTGAGCCCGGTACCATTTGCTGATGAAGTGTTTATGAAGAAAGTAGAAGACAGGGTTATTCGTCCGACTGTAGAAGGGTTAAATGCTGAAAATATTGATTATAAAGGATTTGTGTTTATTGGTTTGATTAAAGTGGGTGAAGAACCGATGGTAATTGAATACAATTGCCGTATGGGTGATCCTGAAACGGAAGTGGTAATGCCGAGGTTGAAAACTGACCTGGTCGATTTATTACTGGCAACTGATTCAGGAAAGCTGGGTACCATTAAAGTAGAGCAGGATTCAAGGTCGGCCTGCACGGTAATGGCTGTAAGTGGCGGTTATCCCGGAAATTATGAGAAAGGCTTTGTGATAAGTGGTTTAGATCAGGAATTACCTGCCGATAGTTTGATTTTCCATGCAGGAACAGGTTTATCGGCCAGCGATGAGGTAGTAACCAGTGGCGGGCGGGTATTGTGTGTTACTTCTTTTGGGAATAATATCCCGGCAGCCGTTTCAAAATCAAGAAGCGTATTAAATAACATTGATTTTGAAGGAATGTATTACAGAAGGGATATCGGGTATGAATTTGAATAACAAGTAACGAATGCCATATGTCAAAACAAGATGTACATTATAGCGATTATCTGGAATTAGATAAAATTCTGAATGCCCAGTTTCTGGAAAGTGATAAAGCGGGCACCCATGCTCATGATGAGATGTTGTTCATTGTAATTCACCAGGCTTATGAGCTTTGGTTTAAACAATTATTGTTTGAAGCCGATTCTGTGGTGGATATCATGAAGCAGGAAATATTAAATGACAACTCTCCCGAGCTTCAAACAGTTGAGCATCGTTTATCAAGAATGGTAACCATTCTGAAATTGCTGGTGCAACAAATTGATGTGATGGAAACGATGACTCCGATGGATTTCTTAGATTTCAGAGATTTGCTACGTCCGGCGAGTGGTTTCCAAAGCTGGCAGTTTAAAATTCTGGAAGCCAAATTAGGGCTAAGATATCAGCATCGCTTTGGCCAGGAGTATTATATCTCTCAGTTACGTCCTGCGCAGGTAGAGATGATTAAATCGGTAGAGGCACAGAAAACATTGCTGGAATTATTAAATACCTGGTTGGAACGTATGCCGTTTTTTGAAGAGGCAGGAAACTGGCAGGATTATCAATCGCAATACCCGCATCAGGCAGAAATGCATCCTTTTTGGAGCGACTATCAGCAGGCGTATATGAATAGTTTATCGAATGCAGAAGCGGCCCATAAGGAGCAATTTAGTGAGGTGTTTTTTGAGAAAGGTGCCGGTCAGCATTTAAGCGCAAAAGCATCGCGGGCAGCACTCTTCATCATGTTGTATCGCGGTTATCCGATGTTACATCTGCCCTTTCAGGTGCTGAACCAGTTACTGGAGATAGATGAGCAGTTAAGTACCTGGAGATATCGTCATATGAGTATGGTACACAGAATAATTGGCACCAGAATTGGTACAGGAGGAAGTACCGGAAAAGAGTATTTGAAAGGTGCGTTAGATAAACATTACATATTTGCTGACATCGCACGTTTAACCAGTTTTCTGATAGAGCGGAGGCATCTCCCGAAACTGAGTGTGAATGTTGAAAAAAGATTAGGATTTCTACAGTAATTCTGAAGATAAAAAAAGCAAGATCTAACAACAGGATCTTGCTTTTTTGTTAAATGAATATAAAAATTAATGAAAATCGATATATGATCGATAAATTCAGGCGAAATACAATTCTGATCAGCATTTGGCGTTATGCTAAAGTACCGGCAAGAAAAAATTATTAATAACTAAAAACGAATAGAAGATTGATGTATCTTTAAGAATTAACAAATGTTAGAAAAAAACTGAATGAAAAGCAACTGCGCTTTGTTATTCTGAATTATTTGCATCAATTTTGCACAACTATTCAATTCTCAAAAAATCAGATCAAATAAAATGGGCTTATTCAATTTATTCACCCAGGAGATAGCAATGGATCTGGGTACAGCCAATACGCTTATAATACATAACGATGAAATAGTAGTGAATGAACCAAGTATTGTGGCTTTGGATAGAAACAATCCAAAACAGGTATTGGCCGTGGGTAAACGTGCGTTGATGATGCACGAAAAAACTCACGAGAATATTAGAACGGTTCGTCCATTAAAAGATGGCGTAATTGCCGACTTCAACGCTGCCGAGTTAATGATCAGAGAGTTGATGAAAATGATTTACCCTAAAAAGCCTTTATTCCCTCCTTCCTGGAGAATGATGATCTGTATCCCTTCCAGTATTACTGAGGTTGAGAAGAGAGCTGTGCACGACAGTGCAGAGCAGGCTGGTGCAAAAGAAGTTTATTTGATTCATGAGCCAATGGCAGCCGCATTAGGTATCGGTATCGATGTGGAAGAGCCGGTTGGTAATATGATTATTGATATTGGCGGTGGTACCACCGGTATTACCGTTATCGCTTTAGCCGGTATTGTATGCGATCAGAGTATCCGTATTGCCGGAGATGAATTTACTGCAGACATCATGGAGGCTTTACGTCGTTACCATAGTCTTTTGATTGGTGAGCGTACTGCTGAGCAGATTAAAATCAATATCGGTGCTGCCATGAAAGATCTGGATAACCCACCGGATGATATTCCTGTAAACGGTAGAGACCTTGTAACCGGTATTCCGAAGCAAATTATGGTTTCTTACCAGGAAATTGCCGAAGCATTGGATAAATCTATCTTCAAAATAGAGGAAGCTATCTTAAAAGCCCTTGAAATGACCCCGCCTGAGTTGGCTGCCGACATTTATCGTCGTGGTTTATACCTTACCGGTGGTGGTGCATTGCTGAGAGGTCTTGATAAGCGCCTGTCTCAGAAAATTAAATTACCTGTACACGTAGCAGACGATCCGTTAAAAAGCGTTGTGCGCGGAACAGGACTTGCACTAAAAAATTACGAACACTATCCATTCGTGATGCGTCAGTAACCTTGTAAAAGGATACGGTAGAGTGGAATTGGTAATGCTAAAACGAAAGCTGCGTGCGTAATATATTTCTGTTTTTAAAAAATCGAAGCAAGTTTATCATCTTCGTTGCCTTGCAAGTAATTGCTTTATGGATATTGTTTAAGTACAATAAGTTTCATGAAGCGGCTTATCTTGGGGTAGCAGGTGAGATAACAGGACGTATTAATCAGCAGTATAATAAAGTAGAATATTACTTTCAGTTAAAGCAAACCAACGATGCCCTGGTACGGGAAAATCTGGAACTCAGGCAACAACTGGCTCAAAATTTTGAAGCCCCTGATACCAGTTTTACCAACTTTACAGATACCGTTAACTTTCTAAAGGATAACGAGCAACGAAAATATCGTTACCGTTCGGCCAAAGTACTGAACAATACCTATACACTTACAGATAACTATCTTACCATCCATATCGGTACTGCTCAGGGAGTACAAAAGGATATGGGGGTAATCGGTGCCGATGGCGTCGTAGGTACCATTGTAAATGCCGGAAAAAACTTTTCGGTAGTAATGAGCCTGTTGCACCATCAAAGTAAACTGAGCGCGAGACATTTGCGCAGTGGTGAAACCGGTTCGGTATATTGGGAAGGAGAATCTCCATTCGAACTTACGATGACAAATGTTCAGAAAAGTGTTGAAGTAAAAGTAGGAGATACCATCGTTACCAGCCAATATGCTTCTTATCGTTACCCGCAGGGTATTATGATAGGTACTGTTATAGAAGTGGAAGAAAACAATTCCAGAAACTTTCATACGTTAAAACTAAGGCCTTCTACCCATTTTAACCGGTTAGAGTGGGTTACTGTTGTAGAAAATCTGCAACTCGAAGAACAATTAGCAATCGAAGAAAGCACCCGTAAAAATTAGCAATGAGCGATTTGGTGAAAAATATTATCCGTTTTGCAGCATTTATCCTGATCCAGGTATATGTGTTGAACCGTATTCCACCGGTACATCGTTTCATTGTTCCTTATCTTTACTTCTTATATATCCTTTGGTTACCTTTTAAAACTACCCCGATCAACCTGATGCTGATCGCATTTGTTTTCGGTATCTCATTGGATTCTTTCACCAATACGCCCGGTCTGCATGCGGCAGCTTGTGTATTAATTGCGTTTATCCGCCCTTATTTAATCACAATTATTTTGCCGCAAGAGCGAAAAGAGCTATATTATACCAACCCGTCGGTGAAAAGTCTGGGGGGAGTAGCTCCTTACGCATTGTATATATCGGTACTCACGTTTATCCACCACCTGTACCTGACCTTCCTCGAATGGTTATCAACAGGAAACTGGTGGTACTTCCTTGGAAAAGTATTGGCAACTACAGGCGTAAGCTTAATGCTGATTCTGATTGCTGAAATTCTGGTATACAGAAAAGATCAGATGAGAACGAATGCTTAATCACCGGCCTGAATTCTTTTAATTATAATCAATAAAGGATCACTATCCTATGGCGCTTTTTAATCAATCTAGAGGAAGGATTATTCAACTCATATTCGTAGGTATATTTCTGATCATGCTGATTCAGTTGTTTAACCTGCAAATTCTTTCGGGAAAATATCGCCAATTGGCAATGGATAATGCTGTTTTTGCGAAAGTGCGCTATCCTGACAGAGGCATTATCTTCGACAGAAACGGAAAAGCTATTCTTGATAATACCATTCTTTACGATCTCGTAGTCACTCCTTCCGAATTAAAAAATGCTGATACTTTCGGTCTTTGCCGTTTACTTGCTATTGACACTGCTCAGTTCAGAAAAAGAGTAAATGATGCTATTATAAAAAACGGCCGATATCGCCCTTCCGTATTTCAATCTTTATTAACTCCTGAATTACACGCACGTTTAGAAGAAAATATATGGAAGTACAATGGATTTGCATTGGTTGAAAGACCGGTTCGTAAATACCCTTACAACGCCGGCGCACATGTAATGGGATATATCGGTGAAGTAGACCAGAACATTATTAAGAAATCTAATAACTATTATAGAATGGGCGACTTTGTCGGCCGCTCAGGATTAGAAGCCAGTTATGAAACTGTATTGATGGGGCAACGTGGCGTAGAATACATGATTAAAGATAATCATAACAGATTGGTAGGGTCATACGAAAATGGATTACGGGATACCTTACCGATTGCCGGTAATAATCTTCATACTTATCTCGATATCGAACTACAACAAATGGCAGAAGCCATGATGGCAAATAAAGTAGGTGCTGTGGTTGCAATTGATCCCAGAACAGGTGGTATCCTTGCAATGGCCAGTGGCCCGAATTATGACCCTAACGAACTCAGTGGCCCTAATAAAAATAAAAACTATTCCCGGTTAGCACTGGATGTATCTTCCCCAATGTTTAACAGAGCTATCAAAGGCCAATACCCTCCGGGTTCTACTTTTAAACCTTTAGGGGCTTTGGTTGCACTAGACGAAGGATTGATTACTCCTTCTTACGGATATGCGTGTGGAGGAACTTATTATGGTTGTACCCGGCCGCTGAATTGTACCGAAAAATGGGGAGGGCACGCCAATAACCTTCGCGATGCCATTGCATGGTCGTGTAACTCTTACTTCTCAGAAGTACTCAAAAAAACAATTGATAATCCCAAGTATAGAAATCCGAGAAAAGGCCTGATGGTTTGGAAAGATTATATGACAGCCATGGGATTGGGTTATCGCCTGGGTGTTGACTTACCAAGCGAAGATGCCGGTAACATTCCTGATACGGCTGATTATGACAAATCTTATAACGGACTCTGGAACTCCTGTACAATGGTGGGAGGAGGATTAGGAATCGGACAGGATAAAATGCTGACAACTCCTTTGCAACTGGCAAATGCCATGTGTGTGATTGCCAATAAGGGATATTATTATACACCGCATTTTGTAAAGAAAATAGATAATTACCCGGGAGCAGATTCTATACTGGCTCCTTATAAAGTAAAACATGAAGCTTTAACACATATATCCGATCAGGCGTTTGAAATCGTGATCTCCGGTATGCAGGATGTGGTGGATAAAGGTACCGGTAGAGTAGCACAAATACCGGGTATTCAAATTTGTGCAAAAACAGGTACCGCTCAAAATAGAATCATCTTTGAAGGAAAACGGCTTGATTTGAAAGACAACTCAATGTTTGTTTGTTTTGCACCAAGAGATAATCCGAAAATTGCCATTGCCGTAGTAGTACAAAACGGTGGTTACGGTTCTACATGGGCCGCTCCGATTGCGTCGATTATTATGGAAAAATACCTGAACGATACTTTGCGCCCCGAAAAAGCACGTAGAATGGAAGAAATCAGTCAAACCAATCTGATGCCTTCTTACTTAAAGAGAATGCAGTATCGCGAAGATTCAATCAGAGCTTTTAAATGGTTTGAAATGACCAAAGACAGCGCCTATATCGAGAAGTACCTGAAACCGGTTCGTCAGACTGTACGCCCGGCGGCCGTACCTACCCAACAGGCAGCAGTTCCGGCAAAAGAAAATAAATCCAATCATTCGAATCAACCTAAAAAAGCTGAATTAGTAGTAGATAGAATTCGTACTAAAGAATTCAACGGATAAAAATATGGCACGCAGAAACCAGGAAATATCAAAAGGCATTGATACTACATTGATTCTATTGTACCTCGCTTTGGTAACAATAGGAATCATCAGTATTTTTTCCGTTACTTATCAGGAAGGAACACCTGTTGTAAAAAGTTTTTTAGAATATAAAACCGATTACAGTAAACAGTTTTACTTCTTTATACTATCTCTGTTTGTGGGCTTATTTATTACGCTCACCGACTCTAAATTTTTTACCGCTACCGCCAATATCTGGTATGTAGTAGGTATTTTAATGTTATTGCTGGTATTTCCGTTTCATACACAAATTAAAGGTACCGAATCAATTATTCGCTTCGGTTCTATTCAGGTACAACCTGCAGAGATTTGTAAAATTCCTGTGGCACTGGCACTGGCAAAATATCTGTCACGGATTGAAACAGACTTCTCAAAAGTAAAATCACAATTAATCGGTATTGCCATTTGTTTGTTCCCGGCTGTTTTAACCATCATGCAAAAAGAAACAGGACTGGCATTGGTATTTTTCGCCTTTTTTCTCGTGATGTTCAGAGAAGGATTGCCTCCATCATACCTTATCATTGGTTTTTCACTGGCGGTTTTAATTGTAGCAACATTAGTGGTTGACAAAGATGTATTAGCCATTGTGCTGACCGTTATTGCTTCCATTGGTATTTATTTATCAAGACGTCAAATCAAAAAAAATAAAGGACTCTTATTTTCTATATTGCTGGTGTGGGCTGTATGTGTGGGCATTCAACGTTTTGCCGTACCATTCCTCTTTCAGAAAGTGTTGCAACCGCACCATGTAGAAAGAGTCTTCTCATTGATTGGTAAAGAAAATCCTTATGTAGACCCGGCAGTGGCTGAAGCAAATGCAGCAAAAAAACATCAGGGCATTGACTATAATGTTCGTCAAAGTAAAATCGCTATCGGATCAGGTGGCTTTAGCGGAAAAGGTTTATTGAAAGGAACACAAACCCGCTTTGATTTTGTTCCCGAACAACGTACTGATTTTATATTCTGTACAATCGGCGAAGGTTTTGGATTTTTAGGGTCTGTTGTTTTTCTGGGGCTTTACTTCTTCTTTTTGCTAAGAATTGTATTCGTTGCAGAGCGGCAAAGGTCTACTTTTTCCCGTGTGTTTGCATATAGCCTGGCTTCCGTATTGTTTTTTCATATCGCTATTAATATTTGTATGACCATAGGCCTGGCACCGGTGATCGGTATTACCCTGCCCTATATCAGTTATGGCGGTACTTCATTGTTAACATTTTCAGTAATGTTCTTTATTCTGATCAGGCTGGATGCCGACCGTCAAATGATTTTACGATAGTTTACTCTTTTTTTAAGACCTTTGAGGTATGAAAATAATTCCTTTAAGTGAAGGAGCTTTCACTATTGACAAGTCGAAGTTGTTCGTACCTTTTAATACGGAAGAAGATGATCTTCAGTCAAGACCGATAGGCTCACTGTTAGTGGAGGTACAACCTTTTCTGGTAATAACCAGTGAAGATGTATTGTTGATCGATGCAGGATTAGGTTTTGAACAGGAAAACGGACAATTACAGTTATTAAATATGCTGGCAGCCAACGGTTATCAACGCGACGATATTACCAAAGTGCTGATGTCACATTTACATAAAGACCACGCAGGCGGTATCAGTGTTACGAATACTCAGGGACAGAAAGAATTAACTTTTCCCAAAGCTACTTATTACGTGCAACGTAAGGAGTTTGAATTTGCAAAAGAAAAGGGCCGTCCTTCCTATATTCCGGAAGAACTGGAATGTCTGGAAAATGCGCCGAATGTTGTTTGGCTGGAGGGTGATGGTGTGATTGATGGTTATATCAGGTATCAGATCACGGCAGCACATTGTCCGTATCATCAGGTATTCTGGATTGTTGACGGTGGTGAAACCGTATTCTTTGGTGCAGATGATGCTCCGCAGTTACACCAGATGAAATCACGCTTTGTAGCCAAATATGATTATGACGGAAAAAAATGTATGGAGTTAAGGCAACAATGGTGGGAAGAAGGTGAACAGGGAAAATGGTCTTTCCTGTTTTATCACGATATCAAAACTCCCGTTTACAAGTTTGACTAAAATATTACTATCAATAAAAAAGCTGCTTCAAATAAAAATTGAAACAGCTTTTTTGTTTGCTACTGTCAGAAATATAGTGACAGCTCCATCGGCTATACTTAGTTATTTACTTTGTTTTTTAATCGTTGCTCCTGCGGGGGAGTCGGACGATCTGCTCTGTTATCTATTCTGCGTTTAAATTCAGTTTGTACCTTCTCATTGAATTCTTTTTCAGCCTGGAAGAATAATTTTATTTTTTCTTCACTGAGTGCTTTTCCGAATTCACCCTGGTATTTCTTTTTCAGCAATACCACTTTTTCTTCGTTGGCCACCACATCTGACCGGTCTTTCAGATTAGCCTGACGCAGATTTTTAAATTCGTTATCATATTTTTTATAAATCGGCCAGAACTTTTCAGCCTCGGCTTCGGTTAAATTTAATTTTTCGGTAACGTAAGCGATTTTAAGTGTTTGCACTCTGTTGGTATTATCAGCCTTTTGTTGACCAAAACCGATCAGCGAGATAAACAAAGTGCTTAAAATAATACTAATTGATTTCATAACTTATATATTATATAATGTTTAAATAGACTTCCAGTTCTTCGGTCGAAAACTCCGAAAGTGATTCGTCGATATCGAAATTCCAGTCATCGGTATCCTTTTCATCGTTGGCGTATAAAAATACCACGCTTTCTGTAGAAGTGTCCATACCCTGATTAGCGGCAAATACCATTAAATCGTCGGTAGGTAACGCTTCAATAGCGGTGAGATATTTTTCCTGACCTGTTTCCTGATTATTATTCAGAAACTGCTGTGCTGTTAACAACAATAATAATCCGGCTGCCACTGCGCCTGCCCAACGGTAAAGTTTTTTCTGGATAGAAATCACTTTTGCCGGTTGCTTTACTTTTTTCAGTACTTCTTGCGGAAGTGTGTTGAAATAGTTCACAGGCACTGAATAAGGGTTTTCTTTTGACACATTCAGCTGAACTTCTTCGTCAGATGACCTGATTTTAGACATAACAGCGGCAGCTAGTCCTTCAAAATATTGAGAATCAGGTGCTGAGAACGGGTTCTTTTTGTTGTTTTGATCTGTAATCTGTTGATTAACAGTTAAAAACAAGCTATCGAAATACCCTTTGGGCACATTGTAAGGTGTTTTCCGGGGTATTTGTGAAAGAACTCGGAATTCATTCAGTTCATTTAATATGTCAATAGGATGAGCCATATATAAGTTTGACCGTTTAAATGTTAAAAGGTTTAATTTGACAACAAAAATTCTTCAATTTTTTTTGCAGCGTGATGATAATTAGCCTTCAAGGCGCCCACACTGGTGTTCAGCACTTCACTGATTTCCTCATACGTCATTTCATCATAGTACCTTAAATTGAATACAGCCCGTTGTTTATCAGGTAGTTGTTGAATGGCGAGTTGAAGTTTCCATTCTGCTTTTTGCGCGTCGAATTCTTTCTCGGCTGTAATTGATTCTGATAAATCATGTTTAACATCATCAAAATCAACGACTGATGTCTTTTTTCGCTGTTCCAGAAAAGATAAGCTTTCGTTGGTTGCAATTCTGTACAGCCAGGTATACAGCTTTGAATCTGCCCTGAATTGATCAATATGGCTCCATACTTTTATAAAAGTATTTTGAATCACATCGTTGGCATCTTCGTGTGATACCACGATACGTCTGATATGCCAATAAATTTTTTCCTGATATTTCTTCATGAGATGGGTAAAAGCCTGTTCTTTGTTTCCCTGTTGAAATTCAAGTAATATTTCCTGATCTGAGATAGCGCTCATATAGTGTTTGTGAATGTTTAATGGATGGCAAGCCTATGTTTTAAGGTAAGTTAAGTTACAAAAAAAGGTGGAATTTACAGGTGCCCGGTGGGGGCACATTTGTAGGATGTATATAAAAAATCCCTCTCATTATGAGAAGGATTTTTTGATTGTATATCAAAATAACTTAAGCGTTCTTTTTTCTTGCGAGTACTTTCTCAGCAGCTTCAACGATATTCGGAGTATCCAAACCGTATTTAACTAATAGCTCATCAGGTGTTCCTGATTCACCAAAAGTATCTTTCGTACCAACGTATTCGATTGGAATAGGGAAGTTTGATGCAGCTACCTGTGCGATAGAATCACCTAAACCACCCAGAATGTTATGTTCTTCAACTGTTACTGCACATTTGGTTTTACGGATAGATTTCAAAACCGCTTCTTTGTCTAAAGGTTTAATAGTATGAATGTTTACCACTTCAACGCTATAGCCTTTTTCTTCAAGAATTACTCCGGCCTGAATGGCTTTCCACACCATATGTCCGCAGGCAAAGATAGAAATGTCTGTACCTTCAGAGAAAAATTGTGCCTTACCAATTTCAAAAGGAATAGCAGGATCGGTAAAAATCGGCCATGACGGGCGTCCGAATCTCAGATATACTGGTCCTACATAATCAGCAATTGCAATAGTAGCAGCTTTGGTTTGATTATAGTCGCACGGAACAATGACTGTCATGCCCGGTAACATTTTCATCATTCCGATATCTTCTAAGATTTGGTGTGTAGCACCATCTTCACCTAAGGTTAAGCCTGCGTGAGATGCACAGATCTTTACGTTTTTACCTGAGTATGCAACAGATTGACGAATCTGGTCATACACACGTCCGGTAGAGAAGTTAGCAAAAGTAGTTGTATAAGGAATTTTACCACCAATTGTTAAACCGGCAGCTATACCAATCATATTAGCTTCAGCAATACCTACCTGAATAAAACGTTCAGGGAATTCTTTAATGAACTGATTCAGTTTCATAGAACCCAATAAATCAGCAGTTAATGCTACTACATTTGGATTTACGCGTGCTACTTCAGCGATTCCGTCACCAAAGCCACTTCTTGTATCTTTCTTACCACTAGGTTGAATATCTTTTAACATGATTCTATGTTGGAATTGCAAATTATGTAATCAAAATTAAGTTAACCAAAGATAAACTTTCGTTGTTGATTTAGTTCAGATTGGCTAAAGATTCTTTAAAGAATGATTCGTCAGATTTGAGGAATAACTCCCATTTCCATGCAGTGAGCATCATATCTTCTATCGAGTACTGAACCTCCCATTTGAGTTCTTCTTTTGCATAGTGATTGTCGGCGTAAATCGCTACAACATCACCCGGGCGGCGATTTCCAATGGCGTAATTAAGTTTCACTCCGCTTACTTTTTCAAAGGCTTTTATGGCTTCTAATACGGTAACACCATTTCCTGAGCCAAGATTATAAATGTCACAGGCTTTATTATAGCCGGCTTCCATCATCTTTTGAATGGAAAGAGTATGGGCATGAGCAATATCACTTACGTGGATAAAGTCGCGCAGGCATGAACCGTCGCGGGTATCATAATCACTACCGAAGACCTGCATTTGTGGAAGTTTTCCAATCGCCGTTTGGGTAATTGCCGGAACCAGATTAGCTGGTTTGCCTACCGGTAATTCACCGATATAAATCGACGGGTGTGCCCCCACCGGATTAAAGTATCTTAGCAAGATACAGTTACAGTCACTTGATTTTGCAAAATCCTGAATAATTTGTTCACCCATCTGTTTGGTAGCTCCATAGGGTGATTCTGCCGGTTGCATAGCGGTTTGTTCTGTTACAGGTATCTGTAACGGATTACCGTAAACCGTACACGATGAACTGAAAACAAAGTGTTTAACTTTAAATTCGTCTACACATTTCAATAAGTTCACCAAAGAAAAAATATTGTTTTCATAGTATAGTAACGGCTTTTCAACAGATTCACCTACAGCTTTATATGCAGCGAAGTGTATGATGCCTGTTATATCAGTATTTTCCTGGAAGATGGCAAACGTTTCATCAAAATTGCAAAGATCTACTTTATAATTTTTGATTTTTTTGCCTGTAATTTTTTCTATACCGGTGAGCATATGGGTGGTTGAGCGAGCATTATTATCTACGCTAATCACTTCAAATCCATTTTCGATTAAGTCTACAATTGTATGCGATCCGATATAACCACATCCGCCGGTAACTAATATTTTACCCATAAAAATTTTAATTGAGTTAATTTAACCTGGAGCACAATTACTCCCGGATTATTTAATCAGTCCCATCAGATACTGACCATAGCCGCTTTTCAGCAATGGTTGAGCCAATTGAATCAGTTGTTCTTTATTAATAAAACCCTTTTTATAAGCGATTTCCTCGATGCAGGCTATTTTTATACCCTGGCGTTGTTCTATCACCTGAACAAATTGGGAAGCTTGCATGAGCGAATCAAATGTTCCGGTATCTAACCAGGCAGTACCGCGGTCGAGAATCGACACTTTGAGTTTTCCTCTTTCAAGGTATACCCTGTTCACATCAGTGATTTCATATTCTCCTCTCGGACTTGGTTGTAGATTTCTGGCAATTTCAATTACATCATTATCGTAAAAGTAAAGCCCGGGTACGGCATAATTACTCTTAGGTGCCGTAGGTTTTTCCTCGATAGAAATTACATTATTTTTATCATCAAATTCAACCACACCATATCTTTCCGGGTCACTTACATGGTAAGCATATACAATTCCTCCGTCGGGAGTAGTATTGTTCGATAACATGTTGCCCAATCCTTGTCCGTAAAAAATATTATCCCCCAAAACGAGGGCTACACTGTCATTACCAATAAAATCGGCTCCGATAACGAAAGCCTGTGCCAGTCCATCAGGAGAAGGTTGCTCTGCATAGGAGAATTTGAGTCCCAGTTTCGATCCGTCTCCCAATAACCTTTGAAATTGAGGTAAATCATGTGGTGTAGAAATGATCAATATCTCATTAATACCAGCTAACATAAGTGTAGAAAGCGGGTAATAGATCATCGGTTTGTCGTAAATAGGCATGATTTGCTTTGAAATAGCATAGGTAATTGGGTGCAATCTGGTACCAGAACCTCCTGCGAGAATAATTCCTTTCATAATGACCGATGGTTTAATGATTGATGTTATTCAAAAATAGTAAAACTATAAGCTTGAATGCAAACAAAATATTTTCTTTTCCGTGTTAGGGTTTTTGGAACACGGAAGTAACAAAAAACCCAACTCATTGAGTTGGGTTTATATAAAACGAATTTAGAACAATTTAATTATGTAGTAGGCTACTCCGGCAATCAATGCACTGACCGGAATTGTTAATATCCAGGCCCAGAGGAGGTTTAGTGTTACTCCCCAGCGAACGGCGCTCAGACGTTTGGTGGCACCTACCCCCATAATTGCACCGGTAATGGTGTGGGTAGTACTTACAGGAATTGCAAGGTGCTCAGCAAAGAATAAGGTAAATGCACCGGCAGTTTCTGCAGCAACTCCTTCGAGAGAAGTTACTTTAGTAATACGGGTTCCCATTGTTTTAACGATTTTCCATCCTCCGCTCAGCGTTCCTAAGGCAATAGCGGTAAAACACGCTAACGGAACCCAGCTCGGAACATCACTAACGCTTTCAATCTGACCGGTAGCAATGTAGGCCGCAGCGATCAAACCTAATACTTTCTGCGCATCATTCGAACCGTGCCCCAAACTGAATAAGGCAGAGGAAACCAATTGCAGTCTTCTGAACCATTTATCTGCTTTGTAAGGGTTCGACTTTCGACTTATATTAATGATTATGAGACTTATAATGAGTGCGACGAGCATCCCGATAATCGGTGCACCGAAGATGAACAGGAAGATGGGTAACACTACTTCATAGTTTACTACGTGTAAACCGGCTGCTTTCAGGCCACCTACGTGGGCAATAGCCGCTCCGATAAAACCACCCAATAAAGTATGGGAAGAAGAAGACGGGATACCGAACCACCAGGTTAAAAGGTTCCAGATGATAGCGGCAATCAGGGCTGCCAGAATCACTTCCAGTGTAATGAAGTTTTCGTTGATTGATTTGGCAAAAGAGTTACCTATTTTAAACTCACCGATCCAGTATTTGGCAATAAAGAAGGCTGCGAAGTTAAATACAGCTGCCCACAAAACTGCCTGAAAGGGAGTTAACACTTTTGTAGAAACGATGGTTGCAATAGAATTGGCTGCGTCATGAAACCCGTTGATATAATCGAACACGAGTGCCAATACTATGATCACTACTAATAATGTCATGGATTAATTTTTTATGTTCCCTTCAATCGTAAAAAACGATCAAAGTAATCATCGTTAAGCATACTTGATGATAATTGACTCAATTACATTTCCTGCATCTTCACATTTATCAGTTACAGTTTCCATGACTTGATAAATCTCTCTCTTCTTAATTACCTCTTTCGCGTCGACTTCGATTTCAAATAATCTTTCAATACTCATGTCGAAAATATCGTCGGCCTGATTCTCAATACTGTTTACTTTGATTAAAGAATCAGTAATCTGACGCATATTCTTCATGTTGCGTAATTCAATTACTGCATTTTTGATATGAAAAGACCCTTGTTCGATTAATTCGGCTAATTTTTGAATGCCCTGATCGTTAGGGTTTACTTTGTAGAAGTTGATTTTTTTTGCTGAAGCAAAGATGTAGTCAGCAATATCATCTAAAGCCGTAGCCAGATAGTGAATATCTTCACGATCGAAAGGAGTGATAAAGTTTCTGCCCAATTCGGTGAAGATTTTATGGGTATAGTCGTCGTTTACATGTTCTAAATCTTCGATCTGAGAGATTAATTTAGCTCTCTTATCGTAATCTGTTTCTTTAACAACTTCGTTCATCAGAACACCCATTTGTGCTACGGTTTCTGCCACTTGTTCAAATAAGGAATAGAAAATTCTATCCTTTGGCATAAAAATCTTAATGATGGAATTCAGACCCATGTATTGTGAATTTGGGGGCAAAATTAATACGAATAGGGGAGGCGTGTGATTATTAGCAAATTGGTAATAATTTCTTAACATATGAAAATAGCTCCTTAAAGTAAACTGATGAAGAAATTGTTAATCTTTGTGCCTCTTTTTGCTGAATTTCTAGTATGAAAAAAATTTTCTTATTGTTTGGGCTCACTTTTGTGACCTATTTTGCTTATTCCCAAAAGCTTCTGATGGATATGGTGGATACCACCAGTGATGTAGGGAAAGGCTTACTGGATATTTATAAACATTATAACTATCTGAGACTGAGCGGGTATATACATCCTCAATATCAGGTAATACAAGAAAAAGGTGCTCAAACCTACAACGGGGGTAATTTTAATGAGCATTCAGATAACCGTTTCATGTTTCGCCGGGCGAGGTTCAGGTTTGATTTTCTGCGAATGAATGACCTGGATCAACCTGTTGTGCAGGTGGTTATGCAGATTGACGGAACCGAACGTGGTGTAAATATCAGAGACTTCTGGGGGCGTTATTTTGAAAATAAACTGCAACTGTTCTCTTTCACGATGGGGATGTTTGCCCGTCCTTTCGGACATGAAGTAAACTATTCTTCACAATTCAGGGAAGTTCCCGAGCGTGGCAGAATGTCGCAAATTCTGATGCGCACAGAACGTGATCTGGGGGCAATGATAACATTCAGGTCACGCAAAGCTAAAAATGCACTCAAAAATTTACAATTTGATGTGGGTGTTTTTAATGGACAGGGGCTTATCAGCGAAAGAGAGTACGATAGTTATAAAGACCTGATCAGCAGAATTACCTATCGCGACATTCCGATTGTAAAGAATGTTACTTTAAATGTGGGGCTTTCAACGCTTCAGGGCGGAATTATGCAACCCTCAAAATACTCTTACCATACCGCAAAAAATCAGTATATCGTAGATTCTAATGTAAATCACATCGGCCGCAGGTCTCCACGTATATATTATGGAGCTGATGCTCAGTTGAAATGGAAGCACCGTTGGGGGCAGACGCAGTTACGGGCTGAATACTGGAAAGGTAAACAAAGTGCCTATCAACGCTCAAGCGAAACTCCTGACGACCTGGAAGACCTTCCTTTTTTTGTACGTGACTTTGATGGTGCTTTTGTATATCTTTTACAGGATATAGTGAATCCTAAACATCAGTTCGGTATACGATATGACTTTTATGATCCGAACAGAGATGTAAAAGGTGAAGAAATCTATAACAATGGTGTATTTTCTGCGGCTGACATCCGCTATGATACCTGGAGTGTGGGATACAATTATTATATGAGTGAGAATTTGAAGCTGATGATCTGGTATGATATGCCCAGGAATGAGAAAACCAGATTGACAGATTTTACCTCTGATAAAAAAGACAATATATTCACCTTCAGAATACAGTATACATTCTAGTACTACGAAAATACAGACTTAATAATAAGTTAATATCTAATTCACAATTCGATCATTTTACAGTAACATTCTCTTAATGCAGTACAGATAGTTTTGCGCAACAAAAGTCAACAACTGTGAAGCAAAAATTCTGTAAAGCATTATTAGGAGCACTGTTCTTAATCATAGGATCGGTACTTCAGGCACAAACCATTCAGGGGGTTGTGTTAAACGACAAAAAAGAACCGCTCTCGGGTGTCACCATTACTATTGATGGTGTAACAGGTGGTAAAACTACCGACGATCAGGGCGCCTTTTCCTGGACATTAAAAGAACCAGGTGTCATTACCATTCACTTCTCTATTATAGGTTATCAGCCAAAAACTCTCACAAAACTTCAACTTCAAAAGGATAAAATAGAGAATATTACCGTTACATTGGCAGCTGCCGAAGAAGTTCTTAAAACAGCACAGGTTACGGTTTCTGCAAGAAAAGAAAGCGTTAATGCAATCATTCAGATGCAGAGAAGAAGCCCGGCTATCGCTGATGGTATTTCTGCAGAATCAATTAAAAAATCTCCTGATAGAAACTCCTCAGATGTATTAAAAAGAGTTACCGGTACTTCTATTCAAGACAACAGATTTGTTGTGGTAAGAGGTTTAACCGACAGATATAATATTGCATTGTTAAACAATGCATTGTTACCAAGTACTGAACCAGACCGCAGAGCTTTTTCTTTTGATATTATTCCTTCTCAATTATTAGATAATATTTTCATTTATAAAACTGCAACACCTGACCTTCCCGGTGATTTCGCAGGTGGAGTTACACAGATCAGTACAAAAGATGTTCCTACCGAAAACTTTTTACAAGTAGGGGGAGGCGTTAGTTATAATACCATGAGTACCGGAAAGCCGTTTAAGATCGGTTATCTGGGAAAAACTGATTATTTAGGATATGAGAATGGCGACAGAACATTACCTGCATCATTCCCCAGCCGTAAAAATTTTCAGGGTTCGTTTTTTGCAGACAGAGCAGAACAATCTGCAAAAATAAAAAATACTTACGGTGATCGTTACCACGGTAATGCATTACCTAACCAGTCATACCAGTTAACCTGGGGGCAGAAAATAGACCGTGACAACGGAGCTCAGATCGGTTCTGTGTTATCACTGAACTATAAGAACAGCCAAACCATGAGTGCAGGTATCAGATCAGAATATGATAACCAATATGAATCTGTGAATGGAGCGGCATACAGATATGAGGATTCGACTTATAAATTCTCTACCGCTTTAGGTGCATTGTGGAATCTGTCTTATAAAAAAGGTAAAACAAAAATCACACTCAGAAACTTATATAATAGCCTCTTTGAAACTAATAATTTATTGAGATCGGGTTATCAGTATTATAGTGGCGGTGTGATTGTTACAGCACAGGGTTCTGAAACTGTAGTGAAGTCAATGTTGTCTTCGCAGTTGGAAGGTGTGCATACTTTGAGAAAAAACAGAAGCTTTAACTGGAATATCAATTATTCATTTACTCAAAGAGACCATCCTGATTATAAATTTGCTCCGTTCATTAAAGATTCGGCAGAGATTTATAAAAATGACCCTCCGATGGTGGTGTTAAGAGATACTTATCGCTTCTTTGCGAATTTGAAAGATCATGCAATTGGTGCAAATGTAAATTATACAGCTCCGTTAAATTGGAAAGAGAAGAAAGTTGGTACTATTAAAATGGGTGTATTCTCTCAGTTTAAACAAAGAGACTTCTCAGCCAGAATATTCAGATACAACAGATCTCCGCAAGCAGGTTTTGATGAATCAATCCTTACGCAGAATATCAATGAGATCTTCAGTAAATCGAATATGCATGCTAACGGATTGGCATTAGAGGAAATTACCAATAATACCGATAGTTATGATGCGCAAACTCAGTTATTAGCTGCTTACGGTATGGTTGATAATAAAGTAACAGACAGATTAAAACTGGTTTGGGGTATTCGTGCTGAATACTTTGATTCGAAAGTAAATACATTTGATTTTTCGGGATCTGCCAGAACAGTTCCAAGAAATTATGTAGATATCCTGCCTTCGTTGAACCTTACTTATGAGTTGACGTCTATCTCGAATCTGAGATTTGCAGCCAGCAGAACAGTAGGCAGACCAGAATTGCGTGAAATGGCGAACTTCTCTTTCTATGATTTCGTAAGAAACTTACAGGTTAGAGGTCGTTTTGATGTAGAGAGAAGCCAACATACAAATATTGATTTGCGTTACGAAGTATATCCTAATAATGGTGAAGTATTCTCTATAACAGCATTCTACAAACACTTCAAAAATCCTATAGAACTTAGAGTTGATCCGGGTTCTCCTTCTTTGAACCCTATTCTTGAATATTATAATGCGAATGCAGCAACAAGTTTTGGTTTAGAAGCGGAAGTTAGAAAACGTTTAAGCTTTTTAGGTGATGCTGCGTGGTTAGATGATATAACCGTATTTGCAAATGCTGCAGTTATTAAATCAAAAGTTGATATAGAAGGAATTGATATGGCGTATGCAGATGCTGATCGCCCGATGCAGGGGCAATCTCCATACCTGATTAATACCGGTTTTGTTTATTCTCATCCTACCAGCGGATGGAGTTTCAGTGGTATGTTGAATAGAATCGGACACAGGGTTGAAGCAGTTGGTAATGACCCGAAAGGCTTCCCGGATATTTATGAAAACGGTAGAACATTGATTGATCTGCAGTTGTCAAAAAGAATCCTGAAAGATAAAGGAGAATTGAAAGTGAATGTATCTGATTTGTTGAATCAATCATTTGTATTCTATCAGAACTACAGAACAGATACAGACAAGATTTCTAAAAGATCTTACAAAGAAAGTGAAGATAGAATCTGGATGAGTTATAAAGTCGGTTCTTCGTTAGGGTTGTCGTTCACTTATCAATTTTAGTTTACAATTTGTTCACGTTAGTTTCATATACAGATCATAATAAAAATTGAATTTCGTTCATCTTAAAAAAACATTAACATGATCTTCTCGAAAAAAACATTGTACTCATTAATGCTGTTAGCTGTTGCTTTTAATGCATGTAGTAAATCTGATGATGATGATGACGATGATACTACTCCGGTAAACACTACAATTCAAGGTACTGTTACAAGTGATATCACTTTAACTGCAGATAAAAAATGGACCTTAAAAGGTTATGTTTATGTTGCTGACGGTGCTACCATCAGAATTGAACCGGGTACGGTAATCGTTGGTTCAACTGAAGAAAAAGCTGCATTATGTGTTGAAAGAGGTGGTAAATTAATTGCTGAAGGAACTGCTGATAAGCCAATCGTATTTACTTCAGGTCAACCTGCCGGACAACGTGCTCCTGGTGATTGGGGTGGTGTTGTTTTATTAGGTAAAGCTCCTACAAACAGAACTGCAACACCAACTATTGAAGGTGGTTTAGATAGATCATATGGTGGTACGAATGCTGCTGATAACTCAGGTATTCTGAAATATGTAAGAATTGAGTTTGCCGGTATCGCTGCTTTCGCAGGTTCTGAAATCAACGGTTTAACTTTAGGTGGCGTTGGTACAGGCACTGTTCTTGAAAATATTCAGATCTCTTTCGGTAACGATGATGGTTTTGAATTCTTCGGTGGTACTGTAAACGCAAAAAGATTAATTTCTTATGCAACTTCTGATGATGATTTCGATTTCGATTTAGGTTATATCGGAAACATTCAATATGGTATTGCATTGAAAGATCCTAATACAGTAGATAACGGTGATGATAACAACGGTATCGAAAGTGATAACGACGGTTCTGGTACAACAGCAACTCCGTACACTCGTGCAGTATTGTCTAATTTTACTTTCGTAGGACCAAACAATGCTTCTACTAATGTTAGACATAAATACGGTAACCGTTTCAGAAGAGCTTCTCGCTTTGTGTTGAAAAACTCAATCATTATGGGTTATCAACAAGCTGGTATCTCTTTAGAATCAAACTTAACTGCAGAAGCTTATAAAGATGGTTCTTCTATCTTCGCTAACAACCTGGTACACGCAATTGCAAATCCTTATTTAAGCCAGGCTGAAAGTATTATCACTTCTGCTGATTTCAAAACTAAAGCTGAAGCAGACGGTTGTATCACTTATGCTACAGCAGCTGAAATCGGTTTAACTGATCCGTTTAACTTAACTGCTCCTAAATTTGCTCCTGCTACAGGTTCTCCTGCATTATCAGGTGCTGATTTCGCCGGGTTACCTGCTTTCTTCCAAACTGAAACTTTCAGAGGTGCGGTAGGTGCTCAGAACTGGTTAGATAAATGGACTAGCTTCACTCCGAAAACAAACGTTTATTAATTCCTTCCATGAAGAAATTTTTAATGATATTATGTTTAGGGATTGTTCTTTATTCACTGGTTGGATGTAAGAACAATCCTAAAACACCTGCTATCACTCCGACAGCAGACTGGAAAGAAATTATTATTGATAGTGTGGAAGTATTACACTTCCCGGATTATCTGGAACAGAAAGAATATCAACATCAATTTGTAGTTGATGCAGCTCTTTCCCAACAAATCAATCAGAATATTCATACGGATACTGTTTCGTTGAATATCGACGCTTATCAATACAAGATATACTTGTTCTCAAAAGGTGAGCCCTTCAAAACCCTTTATATTTCTACAAAACACGGAGAAGAGTTTCTTAGTTATGTAGTAAATGGGAAAAGAATCTATCACCCGCTAAGCGAACAAATCAAACTTGCTTTACAGGAGTTCACGGGAGTTTAATCCCTTAACCATCTCTCTTCAGAGATGGTTTTTTTATAAATTTTTGTCTGCCCTTGCGCTGAATGGTATTGATTACCGCCACTGCGCAAGGGCTTTTTGTTATATATACAGTCAGCAATCTTTTAAGGTGAAAGGAGAGATAAAATTAAAAATCATTATATTTATAGCACCCAACCAGAACCTTAAAAAAATACTGACTTGCCAACCAGCACTGTATCCAAGAAGTTTTCCCGCCAACAATTGTTGGTGGCTATCGCCGCTGCCGTAGTAGCCTTTTTAACTTATACTTCCATCTTTGCCTATCGCAAACCCTTTACTGTTGCCACTTTTGAGGGTATCAGCTTCTGGGGTGTTAAGTACCAGGTTTTACTGATTATCAGTCAGGTGGTAGGATACATGATCAGTAAGTTTTACGGTATTAAATTCATTTCTGAACTCGGCCGTCTCGGAAGATGGAAATCTTCGGCAGTATTAATTGGTATTTCGTGGCTGGCAATGTTGATTTTTGCCATCTTACCTGCACCCTGGGGAATGCTCTGTTTGTTTGTAAATGGTTTTTGTCTGGGCTTTATGTGGGGAATTATTTTCAGTTATGTTGAAGGACGGAGAGCTACTGACTTTATTGGAACCTCACTGGCTGTGAGCTTCATTTTTGCAGGTGGTTTTACCCGTTCCGTAGCAGTATATCTGCGCGATCATTTTCACGTTGCCGAGCAATGGCTTGCTTTCGCTACCGGGCTGGTTTTTGCCTTACCGCTGATTGTATTTATGTACCTGCTCGAAAAAATACCTGCTCCCGATGAAGATGATGTAGCAGAACGCACCGAGCGTTTGCCTATGAATAAAGAAGACCGGCTTCGTTTTATGCGTACTTTCGGATTGGGGGTATTGGCTGTTGTATTAACTTACCTCTTTCTCACTATCATGAGAGATATCCGTGACAATTTTATGGCTAATATCTGGAACGAGCTGGGGTATGGACAGAATGCTGCCATCTTCACCCGAACCGAAACCATCACTTCTATTATTGTATTAATAATGATGAGCCTCGTAGTGCTCATCCGTAAAAATATTCTCGCCCTTAATATCGTTCACATATTAATATTTATCGGATTTGCATTGGCAGGACTTTCCTCTTTATTTTTCTTCAGCGGCCAGTTAGACGGTGCCATGTGGATGCAACTAACCGGGCTTGGTTTATACATGGGGTATATTCCGTTTAACTGTATTTTCTTTGATCGTTTAATCGCAACTTTTAAAGTGCACGGAAACGTAGGTTTTCTTATTTATACGGTAGATGCATGGGGATACCTGGGAAGCATCATTGTAATGCTTTGGAAAGAGTTTTCCGATGTAGAGGTTTCGTGGTTAGAGTTCTTCCCGATCTGTGTAATGATCTTTACTACAATCGGTCTGGTAGGTACATTATTCAGTGGCTTCTATTTCAGCAAAAAATACAAAACACTTAAATCTTAATTAATAGTTGTTATTCGGCCGTAGATAATGAGAATCCGATCGTGGTTCCGATATCTACTCTGCTTCTTGCATGAATACTATGACCGTGGGCTTCGATGATGTGTTTACAAATTGCTAATCCTAAACCGGAGCCTCCGATTTCTCTGCTTCTCGCACTGTCGGTTCTGAAAAAACGTTCGAAAATCCTTTGAAGGTTTTGCTGTTCAATACCAAATCCGTCATCACTGATTTCGATCAATACATTATCATCATCTGTTTTATAAAAACTGGCAGTGATATGGCCTTTCTCTTTACCATATTTAGTGGCGTTTTCGATAATGTTAATCAATACCTGTTTGATTTTTTCTTTATCAGCATACACCTGTATCGGATGCTCACAACCTTTCTTAATTCCGGTTTTGATTTGTTTAGAGTGTATGTGAATTGATAAAAGATCAAAGATTTCTTTTACAAGATCCTGAATAATGAAGTATTGTTTGTTAAGTGGTAATTGTCCCATTTCTAATCGTGAAATCTGGTCAAGGTCATTCACCAGATCTACCAACCTGTCAACATTCTTATTGGTATTCTCTAAAAATCGTTGGGCAATTTTTTCATTGTCAAGAGCACCGTCCAGTAAACTGTCAACATACCCCTGAATAGCGAAAATGGGCGTTTTTAATTCGTGGGATAAGTTTTGCAGAAACTCTTTCCGGTACCTTTCATTCTCCAGTAGTGCACGGTATTCAAGAGAAAACCTTTCACTCCATTCTTCAACGTCTTTACGTACATCATCAACTGTTTTTTGAGGAAGCAGGTATTTGAAATACATTTCTTCTTTTTTGGTTGATTTTGTTTGCTGAATCAGCTTATAAATCAATTTGATTTTTCTGTTTACGTATTTATCAACCAAAAAATGAATAATATAATAACCAGCTCCAAAAACAATTACTAACGAAATAAGAAAGTATAGTAGTTTGAGGGATACAAGATAAAATCCGATTGCAACAGGGAGCGCAATAGAGATCGCACACAGCGCCGAGAGCTGTTGCGTGGTTAAATTTTTAGTTCCAGGCATCTGGCAAAGAAAATTAAAAAAGCTAGAACTGGAATTTGTATCCTACACCTTTAACAGTGGTAATACAATCAATACCTAACTTTTGTCTGATTTTTCGAATGTGAACATCGATTGTTCTGTCTCCTACAATTACATCATTACCCCAAATCTGATGCAGTATTTCGTTTCTGAGAAACACTCTGCCAGGTTTAGTAGCTAATAAATGTAAAAGTTCAAACTCTTTCTTTGCTAAAATTATGTGATTCCCGTCAACTTTAACCTCGTAATTTTCGGGATTGATAGTGATGTTCTGAATCTGTAAAACACCGGCGCTATCATCTTCGTTGTTTTGTACCCGGCGGAATAATGCATTTACTCTTGAAACCAATACTTTAGGACTGATCGGTTTACTGATGTAATCATCACCGCCCATTTCCAAGCCTTCAATGTGAGTAGTTTCGTCGCTTAACGCGGTAAGAAAGATGATAAGAGTGTTTTCAAATGCGGGTAAAGATCTGAGGATTTCACAAACCTGTGTTCCTGATTTCTTTGGCATCATAATATCCAGTATAATGAGGTCTGGCTGGAATTGTTTGGCTATTGTCAGTGCTTCTTCCCCATCTTTTGCCGTTTCAACACTGTATCCGTTTTTTTCCAGATTATATTGGATGATTTCACGGATATCTGCCTCGTCGTCTGCGATCAATATTTTTTTTCCTTTGAAATCCATTTAACACAAAATTTACGCAAAAATAATTTTAAACCAAGTTAAGAATTACAAAAAGGGATTATGAAATTGTTAACTGATCAAAGCTTTAACGTAATTAAATCTCTTTTTGGTAGTATTTTTGCTTAATTTGAGTGTTGATTATGAAGAAATTTTTTAAGATTTTAGTGCTTTTGGTCCTTGCCTTTCAAAGCCTGTTAGCGCAGGATGGTTTTTCTGTCGCAATGGAGCGTCAGCTATGGCATGATAATATTGATAAACAACAACAAAGAGCATTATCCAACGTTCCCCCGGTTGAATACGATACAGTTCGTTTTTACCTGATTGAAACAATAGATTCCCTTCAAAAAGATATTGAAATTAACAACTCTAATTCTTCACAGGCAAAAGTGAAAGAGTTACGTACTGTCGACTTTTTTCTGCAGGAGTTTAATAACAGAAAAGGACAAGCAGATTATCCGCCCCGCATGGCAAAAGAAGCTACCCTGAATTTTATAGAAGCGCTTAAATATGAAAGACAAGGGCAGTCGATTGTTTCTGTAGTAGACAAAAGCTCGTATGGCGTTGCAGTTATTCTCTACGAATCTATGAAGCATTACATGGCTGATAACCTGGGGGTACAATCTGCACCTGTAATTATCCTTCGTAAATACTGTGCCTTATATCCCGATCAGATTCTGCCTTCATTACGGAAAATGCCGAATGTGACTTTTGCCGACAGTTTAATTGAAATAGCAGCTAAACGCGACCTGCGCAAGCTGTACGATTATGCGCAGGTGAGAGATCAGTTAGGAAATCGCATCCGTAATCACACCAACCCTACCGTAAAAGCAGTTGCGCAGATGGCTGGTAGCAAAAGCGGACAAATGTATTTTCCGTTTCTGGATAACATCGTAAAAGGTAGAACGTCTATAGAAGAAATAGACGCTGTAAAAGATAACAACCGGGCTTATTACAAATTGATGGTCAATACCCGTATCGATTATATGGGAAGAATGTTTCCTCCTTACAGAGATACTGCAGAGGAAATGAAAGCTTTAACAGATATGATGGCGCGTAAAGTGAAGGAAACTTTTGTGCGCGAAATCAACGCTTTGCATAATGTATCTAATCCCGCAGTCCGGTATAAAGTACTGGAAGGTTTATCCGCTCCTGAATTGTATTACATTGCTGTATTGAGTGAAGATGAAATTTATACTTCCAGTTATGTGGAAGGTGTATATCCGCGCATTTTCCAGAGTATGAAAAATCCGCGTGGAGATAGTTTACTGATGAGTGTGCATGGAGATTATTTCAGAAAGTTTATTAAAATGGCTGCTGGGTATAATACGCTCGATAAGTTTTTGGCTACAATGGATAAGGAAAACGCCGAAACTTTAATGAAGTCGTTTGTAATCGGTTTAGAACGTGATAATTATAATCATGACCTGGAAGACGCAGTAGACGTTGCTGACTCTTACAGCAGCATCATGGATAAAAATAAATCATTGGCTGCCTTTGTGTTGAATGAAGTAAGCGTGAACCACCTGAAAAATATTCAACAGCAAAATAAAAGAGGGATTGCTATTTACCGCTTATTGGAAACCCTGTTTAAATCGGCCGAAGAAAACTCAAAAATCGACCTTTCTAAAGAGTTAGGAATTCCATCTGTATATACACAGGATTATAATGAACTCACAGACAAAGACGGAAAAGTGATTCAACAGGTTTTCTTTTACGGCGATGACGACAATGACGGCCAGTATTCTTATGCAAACTTTTTGGGGATGTTCAGAAATAAGGCCGGCTGGAAAATCACTGATAATAACCCGAATTGGGTAACTATTACGAATACAACGGGTAAGCCGGTACAGATTTTTGCGAATAAACCGCTGTACGGACCGGATGACCCCGACGACAAAGCACAGGACGCGCTAATAAAATATCTGGATGAAAACAATTTACAACCAACGGTTGTAATACATCGTGGACATAGCTACCATTTACCTTCAACTTTGAGAAAACTGGCGCCGACTGCAAAAATTGTAGTACTGGGATCGTGCGGAGGTTATAATAACCTGAACGAAGTACTGACGATTTGTAACGACGCTCATATTATTTCTTCAAAACAAGTAGGAACAAAATTGGTGAACGAACCGATTATTGAAGCACTAAATAACCGATTTGTAGCCGGAAAGGCGGTTAACTGGCCTGCGATGTGGAAAGAATTAGCTGCAAAAATAAAAGATGGTGACGCTAAAGAAAAATTTGAAGATTATATCCCGCCATACAAAAATTTAGGTGCAATTTTCATCAAAGCTTATCGTACGGCGATGAATGAGGAATAGTATCTTTGCAAACGCATGCAGAACAAAAACAAGAAAATTTTCGACGTTAAACTCCTACAGCGCGTATTTAGTTACGCTGCTCCGTATAAACACCGTTTCTGGGGATCAGTGGTATTGGCGGTCTTGTTGGCCGTTGTGGCTCCCGTTCGCCCATACCTGATTCAGGAAACTATTAACAATTACGTCGTACAGGGCGTAGAAGCCTCCGAAACAGGCACAAAAGACGCATTGATCTCTCTGATCGTCTGGATTACCATCATTCAAATCGGTATTCTGCTTTTAGAAAGTGCCATGCGCTTTTTCTTCTCTTTTATGACCAGCTGGCTCGGACAAACCGTTGTTCGTGACCTTCGCGTGAAAGTTTTTAATAAAGTACTCCACCTTAACCTGAAGCAGTACGACCAGACCCCTATCGGAACACTCACTACACGAACAATTAATGATATTGAATCTATTAATGAAGTCTTCTCTGACGGTTTAATTCCGATTATTGCCGATTTGCTGTCGATTATTGCAATTCTTGGATTTATGTTCTATTCAGACTGGCAACTAACACTGATCTGTCTGGCACCTTTCCCATTCCTGATTATTGCTACTTATTACTTTAAAGAGTCGGTGAATAAGTCGTTTATCAGAGTGAGAAATGCCATTGCGCAATTAAATGCTTATGTTCAGGAACACATTGCCGGAATGCCGATCGTGCAAGGATTTGCGATTGAAAAACAGGAGATGAATAAGTTCGTAAAGATTAATGAAGAACATCGCAATGCCAATATTAAGGCCATCTTTGCTTACTCGGTATTTTTTCCTGTGGTGGAAATTATTCTGGCCGTTTCTACCAGCTTGCTGGTATGGTGGGTTGCAAAAACAAACGTAGGATTGAACGCTGCCGACGCTAACCTGCTGATCGGTAAACTGATTTCGTTCTACCTCTGTCTGAATTTATTATTTAGACCATTACGCGTAATTGCAGATAAATTCAATGTACTTCAGATGGGAATGATCGCCAGCGAACGCGTATTCAAAGTGCTCGACAATCCTGATGTGACAAAAAACGAAGGAACTTTCCAACCAGCATCTATTAAAGGTTCTATCGAATTCAAAAATGTGGATTTTGCTTATATAGAAGGCAGAAACGTACTGAAAAATATTAATTTTAAAGTTGAACAGGGCGAAACCGTAGCAATTGTCGGACATACAGGAAGCGGCAAAACTTCTATCATCTCGTTATTAAACAGACTTTATTCAATACAAAAAGGAGAAATTTTGATTGATGAAGTGAATATTGATGAATATGATATCGAAGTGCTGCGTAAAAATATTGGTGTGGTACTACAGGATGTATTTTTATTCTCCGGTTCCGTACATGATAATATTACTTTACGTAACCCGAATATTACAGAAGAACAGGTAAAAGATGCTGCTAAAATGATTGACCTGCACGAATTTATCGAACAACTGCCCGGCGGTTATCAGTTTGATGTGCAGGAAAGAGGGGCTACTTTATCATTAGGACAAAGACAGTTGCTTTCATTTATCAGAGCACTTTTATTTAATCCGTCGGTTTTAATTTTAGATGAGGCTACATCATCCGTTGATACGGAAACGGAACAGTTGATCCAGCATGCTATCGATAAACTGATAGCCGGAAGAACCTCTATTATTATAGCCCATCGCTTGAGCACGATCAGAAAAGCAAATAAAATTATAGTGTTGGATAAAGGTGAAATTGTTGAAATGGGAAATCATGAACAACTGATGAATCGAAAAGGATATTATCACAAACTTCATGAAATGCAATTCCAACAATTGTCACATTAAAAAAAGTTTGTAACTTATAGTAGTTTAAGGGGATAAAGTTTTGTGTGTTAAAAAAAACTTCATTTCTTCCTGTTTTACGAAACAGGAAGAAATGAAGCGGATAGGATAAGCTGCGTTTCTTAAAAAAGAAAGCAATAAACCCAAATGATTCGCCCTCTACTATTAAATATAATACTACTACTGTTACTTGCCGTGAATTTGCCAGCACAATCTGTGAAACTGGTATACAATTCTGATTACGCCACTATACAGTTTGTAAAAAAGTTGCTCGACCAGGGGCCTTCTACAGAAAAAGACAAGTATTTCGTTTTAAGGGGGTTAGACCTCCATACTATTCATTTCCTTGACTCATTACGACTTGACTACCTCAGTTATAATCTGCGCTATTACGACTATCCCGTAGGCCAGAAAATGCCGCTTTCTTTTTTTCGGTTAATGGAAAAGTATATACTCGACGAAACACCGCAAATGAGTTACCGTACTTACGCCGAGGGTATTATTCCGGAAGAATATATCGCACAGTATGAGCGCATGCTGTATTTATTTAAGCCGATTTATCAGGAAATCGTAGAAAAGCCCTATGATAAACAGATAAAACTGGCTATGCAGCTCCTCAATACAATGATGGAGGATCTGGATGTAACGCAAAAGCTTCATACAATCGCCGGTTTCTATGGTGTAAAAATGAAAGATTATGTAATTGCTATATATCCGGTTCTCGATAACCTGCTCACTACCGGAACTTCATTTCTGAACAGGGGGGAAGTTGCTTTACCGATTATTCATGTAGATCCGAGGCAGGCTATTTCTACACTTGTACATGAAATCAGTCACCTTTTTTATTCAGACATGAGCAGCAGGATGAAACGTGTAATTGATGCGACTGTTGTCAACTCACCATGGAATGGTTCCCGTTATGCAAACTGGTTAATGGATGAAGTGATCGCAACAGCGGTCGGAAATGGCTGGGCCTACCGTGAAATGTTTAACAGTGAAGAGTCTGGCAGCTGGTATTACAGAAATCATTATGTGAGTGAGGCTTCAAAAATCATTCACCCGCTGGTTAGTCAGTATATCAAAGCGGGCCGTTCAATTGATATTCAATTTATTAATAGCTACTTAGAAAAGCTCGACCGTAGCGTGAGACGTTGGATGCGGGATTGGGATTTTTTGCTGCAGTACCGCGAGGTAAGAGTACCCAGCTACGAATACCTGACTATGGTAGATATGTATTATCCTTTTTATTATTATCGCAGGTATCTGATAGACAATCGTTTAGACGAAATGCTACCTACAACTACCAAGATGTATATATTTTCAGACAACTATGAAGAAGAGTGGAAAGATGTACAGAAATACCTTGGCGAATTTGTGGATTCAATACCCGATTTTTCAAAACCATTTGTGAAAGAGTTGGTTTTTATTGATCGAAGTAAGATTATTCTGATACATGGAGATAAAGCGTTTGTTGAAGCTACCTTACAGGAGCATGCGTCGTGGTACCAGTATCAAAAGAGAAGAAGAAATGCGAAACGTTGATTTTCAACGAGTTGGCAAAACCCCTATTCTAATAAGTTACAAAAAAATAAGCAAACTGCCAAAAAGGCTATAAACAACTAACATTCAATTGTTTTTCTTTGAAAAACAGGTATAAAACGTCTGAAATGTCAAAAAAGAGTCTAAATCTTATATATAATTAATAAATACTTTGCTTTCGCCTTCGTTTTTGAAGTTCTGCTCCTTATCTTTGCGCCAAATTTCAGGGAAGTATGATCTTTAATCGTGTCAAATGCTTGTCAGTAGCGGTTTTTAGCCTTCTATTGATGCTTTTTTCGAATGTAGCATTCGCAAATGATGAACATGCAGGCGAAGAAAAACCTAAAGTCTTCGATGCAAACAAGGTAATATTCGGTCACGTATTGGATGCACACGAATTCCACTTTTTCGATTACACCGATAGTGAGGGTCATTTACACCCTGTAACCATTCCTTTGCCCGTTATATTATATTCTAAAGAACGTGGCTGGGATGTTTTCATGTCTTCTAAACTGGAGCATGGTCATGCTGTTTACAACGGGTATAAAATTGACGATGAGAAAATTTATGCGGTAAATGAAGCAGGTGCAATTGATGAGTCGGTAAAAGTGTATGATTTGTCTATTACGCGTAATGTTGCTCAGATGTTATTGGCAATTATTGTATTGGTAAGTATTTTAATCAGTGCTGCCAATAAGTACAAAAAAGGAATAGGAAGAACAACTGCACCGAAAGGCTTCCAGAATGCATTGGAAACAGTGATTCTGTTTATCAGAGATGAGGTAGCTAAGCCTAACCTGGGGTCAAAATACGAACGTTACTTACCGTTCTTATTATCAGTTTTCTTCTTTATATTAATAAACAACATCTTTGGGATGATTCCCGGGGCTGCCAACGTATCCGGTAATATCGTGTTTACGGCAGTGTTAGGTATTATTTCAATGCTGGTGATCAACTTTAGTGGTAATAAGCATTATTGGGGCCACATCTTTAACCCTCCTGTTCCGGGTGGTGTAAAGGCGATTTTAGTGCCGGTAGAGATTTTGAGTATTTTCACTAAGCCGTTCTCGTTAATTGTGCGTTTGTTTGCAAACATTTTAGCGGGTCACATTATCATTATTTGTTTGATCTCTTTAATTTTCATCTTTGGTAATTTCGGTTCAGCTGCGGGTTTCGGATTTGCGCCTGTTTCAATTGCGTTCACCATCTTCATCTACATGATTGAAATATTGGTAGCGTTTATTCAGGCTTATATCTTTACCAACCTGACGGCTGTATTCCTGGGTGGAGCTATTGAAGAACATCATCATCATGAAGATGAGCATGCTCATCATTAATCGTTAAGTTGTCAATTTTTTTTATTTATTATTTATATAAAAATCACAATCATGGATTTATTAACCATTTTATTGAGCGATGTAGCTTGGGCTAATGCTGGTGGTGCAATTGGTGCAGGTATGGCAGCAATCGGTGCTGGTATCGGTATCGGTCAAATCGGTAAAGGTGCTGTAGAGTCTATCTCTCGTCAACCTGAAGCTGCTAACGACATCCGTTCAAACATGATTTTGACTGCTGCGTTCGTAGAGGGTGTATCTCTTTTCGCAGTTATCGCTGGTATCTTAGCGATTTTCATCTAGTCAAAACTTATTTCTGCATCTAAAGCACAGGGCGGCGGATGCAGAAATTCTTTCAGAGAAAAAAGATTAAAGCTTATATAAAAGCCTATTATATATGAAATTACTCACTCCGGATTTGGGATTATTTGTATGGATGCTGGTAGCATTCTCAGTTGTATTAGTGATTTTGGCAAAATTTGCTTGGAAACCTATCGTAGGTGCGTTGAAAGAAAGAGAAACAGGTATTGCTGATTCTTTAGCCCAGGCTGAAAAAGTAAAAGCAGAAATGGCACAACTACAAAGTGACAATGAAGCTTTATTACAAAAGGCACAGGAGGAAAGAGCGCAATTATTGAAAGAAGCGCGTGATGCAAGAGATAAAATGATCAATGAGGCGAAAGAACAGGCGAAAATTGAAGCGAATAAAATCATTGCTGAAGCACAGGCTGCCATTCAACACCAGAAAAATGCCGCTATGACTGATGTTAAAAATCAGGTTGGTAATCTGGTAATTGAAGTAGCTACTAAAGTTTTAGGACGTGAATTAACCAATGCCGGAGAGCAGGAGAGATTCATCCAGGACTTAACGAAAGATATTAAATTGAACTAATCATTTACTGAACAACGGTAAATGTATTGTATATAAATAAGAAGATTGATTTATGCCGAATCCACGTTTAGCAGGAAGATATGCAAAGAGTTTAATTGGTTTAGCGATTGAGAAAAACCAGTTAGAACAAGTGTATAATGACATGTTATTTTTGCAGGCTGCTACCAAACAGAGCCGTGAATTTGTAAGTCTGATTAAAAGCCCTGTTATTAAAGCTGATAAAAAGATTGCTATTCTCGATGCTGTTACTGCTGGAAGAGTGAGTGAGTTAACGACAGCTTTCAACCGTTTATTAATTAATAAAGGTAGAGAAGCCGGTTTACCGGAAATTATTACAGCATTTATTGAACAGTATAAAGCACACAAAGGTATTCATACAGTGAAATTAACCACTGCTATGCCTGTGAGCCCGGCTGTACAATCTGCCATTATCGAAAAAGTGAAAAGCGAAACAGCTTTACAAAATGTAGAAATGGAAACAGCAGTAGATGCTTCATTAATTGGTGGATTTGTTCTGGAATTAGGAGATACATTGGTAGATGCCAGTGTTGCTTATGACCTGAAGAAAATCAAGAGCCAGTTCATGAAAAACGATTTTATTTACAACATCCGATAATTTATTGAGAAGGCAGCCCCTTCTTAGATATTCAAGAAAATCTTAAACAGTTATATTATATGGTAGAGATTAAACCAGATGAAATATCCGCGATATTGCGTCAGCAATTGAGCAACTTCAATGCAGCGGCTGATCTCGAAGAGGTGGGTACCGTATTGCAGGTGGGTGATGGTATTGCCCGTGTATACGGCTTAAACAATGTACGTTCAGGTGAACTGGTAGAGTTTGAAAATGGTGTACGTGCAATTGCCTTAAACCTTGAAGAAGATAACGTGGGTGTGGTATTGATGGGTGATAGCGGCAACATTAAAGAAGGCGGTAAAGTACGCCGTACCGGAAAAATCGCTTCTATCAACGTAGGTGAAGGTATGTTAGGTCGCGTAGTAAACACTTTAGGTGAAGCTATCGACGGTAAAGGACCTATCACTGGTGAGTTATACGAAATGCCACTGGAGCGTAAAGCACCGGGTGTTGTATTTCGTGAGCCTGTAAAAGAACCTCTACAAACTGGTATTAAAGCGATCGATGCTATGATTCCGGTAGGACGTGGACAACGTGAGTTAATCATCGGTGACCGTCAAACTGGTAAAACAGCTATCGCTATTGATACTATTATCAATCAAAAAGAATTCTACGACGCTGGTAAACCAGTGTACTGTATATACGTAGCAATCGGGCAAAAAGCATCTACCATTGCCGGTGTGATGAAAACTTTAGAAGATAACGGTGCGATGGCTTATACAACTATCGTAGCGGCTTCAGCTTCTGAACCTGCCCCTCTTCAATTCTACGCTCCTTTCGCAGGTGCTGCAATTGGTGAGTTCTTCCGTGATACCGGACGCCCTGCTTTAATTGTTTATGATGATCTTTCTAAACAAGCAGTAGCTTACCGCGAAGTATCACTTTTATTACGTCGTCCTCCAGGCCGTGAGGCTTATCCTGGTGACGTATTCTACTTACACAGCCGTTTATTAGAGCGTGCTGCGAAAGTAATTAACGATGATAGTGTAGCTAAAAACATGAACGACCTTCCTGATTCTATCAAACATCTGGTTAAAGGTGGTGGTTCTTTAACTGCATTGCCGATCATCGAAACACAAGCTGGTGACGTATCTGCTTATATCCCAACCAACGTAATCTCTATTACCGACGGTCAGATTTTCCTTGAGTCTAACCTGTTCAACAGTGGTATCCGCCCTGCGATCAACGTGGGTATCTCTGTAAGCCGCGTGGGTGGTTCAGCTCAGATTAAATCAATGAAAAAAGTAGCAGGTACTTTAAAATTAGATCAGGCGCTTTACCGTGAAATGGAAGCCTTCTCTAAATTCGGTGGTGACTTAGATGCTGCTACTAAATTAGTATTGGATAAAGGTGCGCGTAACGTGGAAATTTTAAAACAACCACAATACTCTCCATATTCAGTAGAAAAACAGGTAGCAATGGTTTACCTGGGTACACAGGGTTTACTTCGTGAGATTCCTGTTAAAAAAGTAAAAGAGTTCGAACAACACTTCTTACTTGAAATGGAAAACAAACACCCTGAAGTTCTTGCGGCTTTCAAAAAAGGTGATTTACCTGAAGAAGGTCTTAAAAAAATGACTGAGTTAGTGAAATCATTAGCTCCTCAGTATAAATAATAATAGCTGTTTCAGATAATAAAGCCCTCGCCAATTCAATTGGCGAGGGCTTTATGTGTCAGGAAAAAATTCAGTTCTACGTTATTACTCTTTTTTAGAAACCTACGCGATATGACGCAAATAAAAATCCCCGATGTAAACATCAGGGATTTCATGATTAACAATGTTTGATACGATATCTACTGTTTAATGAATTTTCTGGTTTGATAAACTCCGTTACCATTACTGATTTCCAAAACATACATCCCACTTCGGATGGTAGCAGCCAGGTAAAGTGCTTTTTGTTGAAGCCCACTGCTGAAAACCACACGTTCCTGTTGCAAAATGTTACCTGTTAAATCTATTACCCGCAATTGATAAACACCCGGCTGAGTGGCAGTATATTGATAGTTTAACTGGTTTTGTACCGGATTATTGATGATCTTAAAGTTCTCTTCTACCTGATTCTGAACTCTGATAATTACACTATATTGGATTTCGCCATTCTGCTTAATTAGTTTCAAACGATAGTAACGGGTATTACCGGCAATGCTCGTGGCGTCATAATATTGGTAGTTCGTAATGTTTTCACCTGCATTCTGTTGATGCACCGGATAAAATTCGTATCCGTTTCTACTCAACTCTAATTCATAAGAAGTGACTGCTTCCGGAGCACTTACCTTCCATTTTAAAAGATGTTTCTGTTGAGCAAAACTGTGTTGAAAATCGATATTTAAATCAGATAATACACCGTCTGTAAAGAAACAGGTAGAGTTTTGATTTCCATCCCCCTCACCACTGTGAGAGTTGACGTGGATAATATCATTATTTACATCTAATAAGAATACTCTCGACTGATTACAGATGATTTGTAAAGGTTGAACAACTACTCTGAATGATAAAACAGCTTTATAAGTTGATGTAGGACGAATAATGCCGGGAGCTTGTCCGGGACTATTAATCATCATTCCGCCATTTACTGAAAATGGCATGCTTCCGCTAACATCGGCCACTATGATTCCGTTTAATCTGGTAGAACCGGCCACGTAATGTGTAAGAGAAGGAACACTGTCATATACTTTTACACCTGCTGCATTAATATTACCGGTATTGATCACTTCAATGGTGTATTCAATCGTATCACCACCTTTAGGTACCCAGTCTCCTGATAAATTTCTCCATTTTTTATTGGCACTGATTACCGGCGTAATTACCGGGAAGTTGCAACTCGCAAAGTCTCCTGAATGGAAAATATTCGGATTAGAAGCAATAGGAGAAATATTGGTGGCTTCCATTGTTGCCAGATTAACTTTCATGATATTGTTATAACGTCCGCCGATATATACAGTTCCCTGATCATCGATTGCAATCGATTGGGATATACCGGTGGGCGAAGGAGTAACGGTACCTAAGAAAGTAGACAATCTGGTAGCGGTATTAATACGGTAAAGGCTATTTGAATTGGCAATCAGGTAAAGGTTTCCGGATCCGTCACCAAAGATATCCCCACCTACCTCATTCATAATATCTACATAATCCGGATTGATCGGGTCGTTGATCAGACTACCTAAGTTATCAATTGTTAAAGCATCGGTAACCGGATCTTGTCTGAATCTGATGAGGCGTTCATTATCTGTTGTAAGTGCATATCCCCAGCCGTCGGAAGAAAAAGTCATTTTATTGATATTAATTCCGGGGTTTAAAGGAGTATTTCTGAAACAATATTGACGGGGTGTGGTGGCCTGCAAATCGATGTAACACAAGTCTGCATCATTGCTGTTATTTACAAAGTAAAGCCTTTGTTTTACACGGTCGATGGCTAAAGCAGCTGTATTGGAAAGTCCGGTATAGTTATTAATACGTGTATTGGTACTTAACGCATTATAAACCGCAGTTCCAGGGTTGATTCTGGTACCGGCAGTTCCGTTGAGGGTATTTAGAATGCGGATTTGTCCCCATGATCCACTGTTACTGGTAGATCCAACTGACTGATAAATAGTAGCACAATTGGCATCAGGAAGTATAGTGGTATATATAGTAGATGTATTTTCATTAAAACTGCTACCATTATACATACCTTCTATATAAGCATGGTTGTTAATGTTTCCTGCATTGGCAGTAACTCTGACCTGATACTCCATGGTAATGCTAAACCCTGCAGGAATCAATCCGGACGCGAAACCATTCGGCTGTACTGAACGGCCGGCTCCGGCAAACGGATGGTTTCCGCTGATGTCTACTACAACATTGCCATTTAATCTTGTTGATCCGGGAAGATAGGAAGTACCTGCGGGAATGAATCCAACCAGTGTGGCATTCTGGATATTGCTGGTACCCTGATTGGTTAAGGTAACAGTATACCTGAGCACATCTCCTTGCGAAGCTTCATCGCTGGAAGGAACAGATACATTGGCCACGTTAACTTCGAAAAGAAGCGACTGGCTCATGAGGTTGTGAGCAAGAACTACTTGTATTATTGCAAGTAATACTACGGTTCTCAGCAAAATAATTACTGATTTCATGGGATTGGGATTGGATAAAAAATCAATTACAAACGCTGTTCTACGGTTCTTTAAGCGTCATATTTGTACTTGGTTTTTATCCTTGTAGGGTAAAGTTTTTCCATTGGTTTCAGATTTTATTTATAACTGTATCTGTTATATTAATGCCAGATAGCAGATATTATTGAGTACAAGTTTATAAAAAAATTATAAAATATTACTATTTATCTGCGCTTAATTAAATTCCTTACAGTGAAGCATCCACCTTTTACTAAGTGAAAAGGTGTAGGTATCCATTAAATATATTAACTATAAAAAGAATATAATATTGTCTTTTATTATGAAAAAAAATAATATTTTATCTTGTATTTATAATACTGTCAATAAAAAACCCCCCAACAAAGTTGGGGGGCGATCATCTTATAATTGAATTACAACAAACTAATCTTTCATCAACTTCACTATCATTCTTTCTTTACCGTTCACAATTACTTCAAGGAAGTATAATCCCGGAGTTAAAGAACTACTGTTTTCGATTGTGATATTTTGAGTACCTAATTTCAGTTTACCTGACTTTCTCAGTACTTCAACACCAGCTGCATTGTAAACTTTAAAGCTACCATAAGCGTCTTCAGTCATATCAATTGTTACATTAATATCGTTTTTAACCGGATTTGGTGTAACTGCAATTGAGTTGATATTTTTAGAGTTATAAACTCTTACTACCAGAATTTTAGTGTAGCTGAATTTACCATCATCATCCACTTGTTTCAAGCGATAGTACAGATCATTACGGGCCATTGTGATTTTTCCTAATTCATCGTTGAATACATATTTTTTAACGATAGATGAATTTCCGGCTGCCTGTACTTTACCAACACTGGTCCACTCGGTACCATTAAAACTTCTCTCTACATCAAAATAATCGCTTTTTTGCTCGAAGTTGGTCGTCCATGATAATTGTACACCTTTACCATCTTCTTTCATGCTACCCTGGAAGTTGATTAAAGATACCGGTAAGATACCATCTCCCGGAGGGAAGTTGATAACTACTGTTACTTCTTCAGAACATAATTCCGGAGAACCCCAGTTGCAAATCTGATAAGTAAAGGTGGTGGAATTACCTGTGAAACCCGGGTTAGGAGTAAAGGTAAATGTACCGTTTGTATTTAAATTAACGTGACCGTTCACTGAATTCTGAATCATATAAACCGT
The DNA here is from genome assembly GCF_003991195.1 of Gynurincola endophyticus. Taxonomy (GTDB): domain Bacteria; phylum Bacteroidota; class Bacteroidia; order Chitinophagales; family Chitinophagaceae; genus Gynurincola; species Gynurincola endophyticus. The sequence goes on from NZ_RCWL01000001.1 coordinate 392,151, forward strand.
GAAGCCTAAACCGTTCGGATCATAATCGTTCAAGCTAACATCACCGGTTGCTGTACGGTCGTTATTACCACCGATATTATCAGGAACTGCTACCGGAGAAGCACTACAACCCGTTAAATAGAACAATGGTGCACTGGTGGTAACCTGGTCGATGTTTAAAGCTGTATTACCATTTACACTTTCAACCAGAATCAACACTCTGTAGCCACCTGAACCTACAGGGAATTTAGAGAAATTAGCAGTATAAGTCTGACCTACAGTAGGGTTTGAAATTTCCATTACCTGAATAGGCTCACCTGCATAAGTGAAATAATCATCGGTTAAATAAACAGAAACGATCTTTTTTTCGCCTGGAGCAAAAGCCTGATCGACTCTATAAGTGAATGTAACCGTAATATTACCCGGAACATCTAATACCGGCGTATAAATAGAAGAAAATGTGTTGGAAGCAGAAGAAGTTGTTACTAAAGAACCATCACCTTCAACCGGTGAGGTTGCGTTCATTTCAACACCACTGAAAACCCAACATCCGTTTTGTAAGTGCCCTTTTACATCATATACGGATACGCCAGGACGTGAGTTAAAGTTTTCGTTAATCTGGGCTTGAATAGACAAGCTGGTTAACATTAAGAAAATGCTAAATAAGAGGGTAAAATTTCTTTTCATTTTTGTGCGTTTCAGATGAGACAAATAATTGGCGATACCTGGTTAGGGCATCTTGTTTGTCAAAGGACTGAGACGGTTCACTTCATGGATAAATGTGATTCGAGGTATATCTTTCAGATTCAATAAAGAACCTTAGTTTCTAACAATAGATACGAAAAGAAATATTGGATGTCAGTAATGGTATTCTCAAAGGAGGGATGGAGCAAAGGTAGTCAAGAATTTTATTATTGTCAATACCTGTTGCTAAAATAAGTACTTATTTCTGATTTTAAAGGGCGGTTAGCTAAAAAATAACATCTTTGTGGTATGTATAATGCCCATTTTATCAAGAAGATAGAATGGGCATTTGTTATATTATGATATATTAAAATATTTACGCAAAAACTTCAGATTCTTTTTTGTACCAGCTCATTTCATGTACCGGCGGCCGGTGGTGTTTCCATCTCTTGTGGGTCCACATCCACGTATACGGTTGTTCTATGATCTTTTCTTCCAGTGTTGCTACATGTAAACGGGTGATTTCTCCGAATCCGGTAGCATTGGCCGTTTCCAGTAATTCACCTCTTAATTCATAATAACCACGCTTCAAACGATACACATCCAGATAAATAACCGGATATCCGCTTTCCAGTGCATATTTTTCTGTGCCCAGATAAACGCCCGTATCCTGATTTAAAAAAGTTAACCAATAAGCGTTTTGAGGTCTGGGGCTTTGGTCTGCAATCAATGCTACACAATGCAAAGTATTCTGCAACTCTTTCATTCTTTCGAATGATTGCTTCATCCTGATCAGCTGTGTGCCATACTTGGTACGCATTTTATAAATCAACCGGTCAAAATATTTATTCTTCAGCGGATGATATACTACATGTAATTCATGTTTGAATGTTAAACTGAAACTGTTACCAGCCCATTCCCAGTTTCCTTTGTGGCCCATTACAATAATCGCAGATTGGTTTTTTGCAGCGAGTGAATTGAATAAGTCAACTGTTTCCTTTGAAACGCTGCAGCGCTTTAATGCCGTTCGCGGGGAAATCGTAATATTTTTCAATACTTCTGCTACCAGATCACAGAAGTAGCGGAAAAACTGATCAGCAATTGCTTTGATTTCCTGCTCGTTTTTTTCAGGAAATGCATTACGCAGGTTTTTATAAACTACTTCTTTCCGATAACCGATCACCCGGAATAATAAATAATAAAATCCGGTAGATAATCCGTACAGTAACGGAAACGGCAAAATGGAAACAATATAGCATATGGGCAATGCTATACAATAAATAATAAGTGCCAATGTCTAGGTTTTAGGGGTTCGAAGGAAAGATAAAATAGATATTCGGGAAATACAAATGCACCGGTTCTTTAATTCATAAATCTATTGTAAATCCTGTCACCCGGATATTAGCTATAACGAATAAATTATTAGATTTGGATTTAGTCTGTTGATTTTTATTGCTTTATGTTGACTCTTTTACGTCGGCTAAACCGTCATCGTTTGTATTAATAAATGAAAAGGGTTGATTGGTAAATCAGCATTTGTTGACTTTTATACAAGGCTAATCATTGAAATAATAATTATTATTACATAGCATCATTAATTTCTTTTTACATGCATCTGATGAATATCAAAGCAACGATTAGATTAATACATTTTATAACTCCTCTAATAGTTGTACTGTTTTCTTGTTCTGACAGTACTCAGTATGATTTAGTGATCAAAAATGCGAATGTTTTAAATGTAGTGACAGGAGAACTACAACTCCGGAATATTCTGATAAAAGGAAATAAAATTTTGCAGTTATCCGATCAGAATAATTTTAAATCTTTAAAAGAAATTGATGCTCACGGTAGGTTGGTGACTCCCGGATTGATTGATACTCATATCCACCCGACTGATGTATTTGGTGATTATGCAGCTGCGCCTTTGTTTATTCCGGAAGATTCGGCCGCCTATTACAGACAGAATATAAGTGATGCATATCTGCCTTATGGAATAACAACTGCGCTAATGATGGGACAGCCTGAAAACTGGTTAAAGAATATCCTTGAATGGAATGAGGGACATACTTTATATACCGATTTTCTAACCTGTGGAAGTGCATTCATCTCTAAAGAAAAAAGAACTCCTTATATTGGACATGTTACTGTAGATGGGATACATCAGGCGAAAGCCAAAGTGATAGCGTATTACAACCAGGGAATAAGCCATGTAAAACTTTATTACCGTTTAAGAGAACCTGAATTTTCTGCTGTTTTTAAAACTGCAGATAGCCTGGGTATGAAAATATATGGTCATATCGGTGACTTTGACCCTGCTCGTCTTAGTATCAGACAAACCCTGGAAAAAGGATTGAAAAACTATGAGCATATTGCCACTTTCCCTTATAGTATCATCCGTACAGAAGATGAATGGAAGAGGTTTGATACTCATTTTGAATCTTTATTTGGTGAAGCAAATACGATAGAAAAGGTACTGATGATGTTTCTGGAAGCATTCCGGTACATTGATGAAAATAAACGTAGTGAAGCAGATGATCTGATTCGTCAATTAGCTGTAGAGAAGGCTACTTTTTCTACTACTGTAGCTTTTATGCATCAGCAGTTTACTGCTTCTCATTATTTTCCCTACCAGCAAAACTCATTATCAGACGCGCAAATTAAAAGAAGCGAAGAAAATTTTGGTATAATGATGCGTTATTTAAAAAAAATGGCAGACGAAGGAGTGGTTATCCGTATTGCTACTGATGGGCCATCCGGAGGAAAGTTATTTTTAACTGAACTGAGTATTTTGTCTGCTTATGATTTTTCGATACCGGATATCTTTAAAATCGCTACACTCAACGGTGCGATAGCACTGGGTCTGGAAAAAGAAATCGGATCTCTGGAAAAAGGTATGCAGGCAAATCTTGTTATTTGGGAAAAGTCACCCTTTGATCACCCGGATCATTTTTTTAGTGAAAAGGTGATCATTAAAAGTGGAGCTCTCGTAAACTAAAATATCTTACATAAGAACAATCTATTAAATTAAAAGAACTGTATGGCTTTGCCGTACAGTTCTTTTTGTTAATTGTTTATTGACACAGTATGAGCTAAAGCCCATCCGGTTCCTCTTCTATTTTTTCGTCTACTGCGTTCGCTAATATTACTGAAGTGATTTTTTTCAATGGGTCTCTTCTGTAATAATCATGTTCTTCTTGCTGACGGATAATATCAACACATGAGTATATAGCCGACAACATTGAATGTGCATCCGCTTTTCCTTGTCCGGCAATATCAAATGCAGTTCCGTGATCCGGAGAGGTACGCACAATGGGAAGTCCGGCGCTGAAATTAGTTCCGTTGCCGGTAGCTAATGACTTAAACGGAATGAGCCCCTGATCGTGATACATTGCTAACACTGCATCAAACTGATTGAAATGATGACGCGCAAAAAAAGCATCTGCACTGTACGGTCCTAATGCCAGTATACCCTGATCTTTGGCAGCCTGAATCGCCGGTTTGATAACTTTGATTTCTTCTTCACCGATCAAACCTTCGTCACCGGCATGCGGATTTAATCCTAAAACGGCGATCTTAGGTTTATCAATACCAAAGTCACGCTGTAAACTCTTATTTAAAGTTTGTAATGCACTAACAATATTTTCCTTTGTAACATGTTTTGCAGCTTCTGCAACCGGCACATGCTCGCTTAATACTGCTACCCGCAGGTTTTCTGCTACCATTAACATAACCACGTTATTGGTACCGAATTCATGGCGTAAAAAGGGTGTATGGCCTGAATAAGGGAAGTTTGCTGCCTGAACATTTTTTTTGTGAATAGGAGCGGTCACCAACCCATGTATATTGCCTAGCTTTAACGCATCCACTGCAGACTGCAACGCCTGAACAGCATATTTACCGCCGGCTTCAGTTAATTGTCCGGGTGTGAAATTTACTTCATCTTCCCAGCAGTTGAAAACATTTACCTGTTTTGGATGAATTTTGTTCCAGTCTTTGGTACTGTTAAAACTAAAATTTCCGTCAGTGATTGACTTTTTATAAAAGTTGATCAGTTTGGTGGAACCAAAAATGACCGGAATACACATATCTAAAATCCGATTATCAGCAACGGCTTTGATGATAACTTCAGGGCCAATTCCATTCAAATCCCCCACTGTAATACCTATAATTGGTTTTTGCTGCATAACGCTATTTCTATTTTCTGCCTTAAAAGTACAATATAAGTATGAACTTGGTACCTTTGTAGCAATGTATACGTTAAAAAAATCACTCGGTCAGCACTTTTTACGTGACGAAAACATTTGTCATAAAATAGTAGACGCGCTGAAGCTTCATCCGTTCCGCCAATTGTTAGAGGTAGGGCCGGGCGGAGCTGCATTGACTAAATACCTGATTCAAATAGAAGATATTGATTTTAAATGTGTTGAGTTAGATGAAGAAAAGGTGGTATGGTTGCAGCAGAATTATCCGGCACTAAAGGGTAAAATCATTCATAAAAGCATTTTAGATATAGATCCGCCTTTTGAAGGAAAGTTTACTGTTGTCGGTAACTTTCCCTATAATATCTCCTCGCAGATTTTGTTTAAAATGTTAGACTGGAAAGATCAGCTCGGGCATATGGTGGGAATGTTTCAGAAAGAGGTGGCGCAACGTGTGGCAGCTCCTCCCGGTTCAAAGGTTTATGGTGTTGTATCTGTTTTGATGCAGGCTTATTTCAAGGTGGAATATTTGTTTGAGGTGAGCGAAACGTGCTTCAATCCGCCTCCTAAGGTAAAAAGTGCCGTTATCCGGATGACACCTTTGGAAGAAACTTTTCCGATGGCCTCTCATCAAAAAATGAGAACATTGGTAAAAGCTGCGTTCAATCAACGACGTAAAACCTTGAGAAACGCCGTAAAAGGATTGTTTCCTGAAAGTGAACTGACAGACCCGATTTTTAATAAAAGAGCAGAGCAGTTAGCGGTAGCCGATTTTGCTGCCTTAACCTTTAAGATGAATTGATGAATACCATGAAACCTAAAGCACTTATTACCGCAAAAACGCACCCATATTTAAAAGAACGTTTAACCGAAGCCGGTTATGAATTAGTGGATATGCCTGCCATCACTTATGAAGAATTGGGTGATGTAATTACTGAGATAGAAGGTTTAGTAGTAACCACCCGACTAAAAATTGATCAACCTGTATTAGAAAAAGCAAACCGCTTAAAATGGATTGCACGTTTGGGAAGTGGAATGGAATTGATTGACGTAGGATATGCAGGCTCTAAAGGTATCACATGTGTGAGCAGCCCTGAGGGTAACAGCAACGCCGTAGCAGAACAGGTCATTGGTATGGTACTCGTATTAATGAACCGGTTGATGAAAGCTTCGCTGGAGATTAGAAAAGGTGAATGGAATCGTGACAGTAACAGAGGGTATGAGTTAACGGGTAAAACAGTTGGAATAATAGGTTTTGGACATACCGGTAGTAATGTAGCAAAAAGATTAGCCGGGTTTGATGTAAGAATTTTAGCGTACGATAAGTATAAAACTGGTTTTGGTGCCGGTAATATCATAGAGGCAGATCTCGGGCAGGTATTGGCAGAAGCAGATATCATAACGTTTCACCTGCCGCTTACAAAAGAAACACTTCACTATGCCGGTGAAACGTTTTTTAGTAGCCTGGCCAAACAACCCTATATCATTAATGCTTCACGGGGGAAGGTGGTAGATACCGCCGCTTTAATAAAAGCGTTGAAAGCTAATCAGATCAGCGGAGCTGGAATCGATGTGCTGGAAAATGAAAAATTGAATACCTATACTGCAGAAGAAAAAGAGCAATTAGAATGGTTACTGTATCAACCGAATGTATTAGTAACACCTCATATCGCCGGTTATACACACGAAGCATATTATAAAATGGCTAAAGTGGTGTTAGATAAATTGAATATTTATTAAAAAGGTGATTAAAAAGGAATTGTATTTTAAAGTAGAAAAGAACAAAAAACTTAATTCAACTCATAAAATGGTCAGTTTTATAACATTTTAGGGGTATTTCTTCGAATTATTCGATAAAAATCTTATTTTTGAATAGATACGATTGTCAAAATGCAACGCTTCAGAGGGGCTCTGATGCGTTGTTATTTTTTTATATTATACTGAAAGAAATTTCTGTAAAAAAAACGTAAGGAGGTTAAAATGAGCATTCTTTATGTAACTAAAGAAACTTTAGAGCAAATGAAAGATGAGTTGCAGCGTTTACGAACGGTTGACCGCCCTGCAGCTGCCAAAGCCATTGCTGAAGCTCGTGAGAAAGGTGATTTGAAAGAAAATGCTGAATATGATGCAGCAAAAGAGGCTCAGGGTATGTTAGAGGCAAAAATTAAATTATTCGAATCGGATATTGCAAGTGCACGTATTCTCTCTGAAGATTCTGTAGATACGAGTAAGGTTTCTATTTTAACGAAAGTGTCTATTTTAAATATGAACACAAAAAAGGAACAGACTTATAAGATCGTATCAGAGAAGGAGGCGGACTTAAAGCAAGGTAAAATATCAGTTACTTCACCGATTGGTAAAGGTTTATTAGGTAAAACAGTCGGAGATATCGCAGAAGTAACGGTTCCGGCAGGGGTGCTCAAGTTTAAGGTACTAGACATTACCATTTAAATTTGAAAATCCCGCTCAAGCGGGTTTTTTTTTGCCTTTAAATGAATTGTAGTCATATCATTTCTTTTATTTCCTCAATTTGGTAGTTTTGTGATGTATTCATCCGACTACATATTTACCACGTAGGATTAAAACAATTGATATGACTATTTTTTCTAAGATTATTGCCCAGGAAATTCCTTCCTATAAAATTGCTGAAAACGATTATTTCTATGCGTTTTTAGATATTATGCCACAGGCTAAAGGCCATGTACTGGTAGTTCCCAAAATTGAAGTAGATCGTATTTTTGATGTTCCGGATGATTACCTGAGCAGATTATTAGTTTTTGCAAAACCGATTGCAAAAGCGATTGAATCGGTAATTCCCTGCAAAAGATGCGGGCTTGCAGTTGTGGGCCTGGAAGTTCCTCACGCACATTTACACCTTGTTCCGCTTCAAACGGCAGACGATCTGAATTTCACCAGAGGTAAATTAAAACCGGAGGAAGCCGAAATGAAAGCTATTCAGGAAAAGATTGTTGCTGCATTAAAACAGTTATAGTTTATTTAAGGGAAACCCGCCCGGGATTTTTAGCAATAAAATCTTCCCAACCTTTGAGGGCTTTGCCGGCAGTGGCAAGTTGGGTATTTTGAAAGTGATGACAAACTGCTACAGCCAGGGCATCGGAAACGTCGTGGCTGGTAATTTCGATATTGGTCAGTGAAAGAATTTGCTGGAGAAATTTCCATACTTTTTCTTTATCAGAGTTGCCGTTTCCGGTAATTGATTGCTTGATCTTTTTGGGTGAGTATTCATGAACGGTTAAACCTCCCTGCATTGCTGCTGCAATGGCCACCCCTTGCGCCCGCCCCAGTTTAAGCATACTCTGAACATTCTTGCCAAAGAAGGGGGCTTCAATGGCAAATTCCGTAGGTTGATACTCGGTAATCAGTGTATGAATTCTATGGTGGATTAATGATAAACGCTCGTAATTATCTTTTTTACTACTTAGTTTCAACACATCCATGCATAATAATTGTATCTTTTGACGAGATACTTTTATCACGCTGTAACCCATGAGTAAGGTTCCCGGGTCAACCCCTAAAATAATGCGAGAAGTTTTTTGCAAGGAAAATGTTATTTAAAATAGATAGTACTATTGAAAAACAAAAATATTAAATTAATTCTCAACTATGTAATCGGCCCCCTGGTGTTTTGCATTTTAATGTTTTCTATTTATCAACAAATGCAGAATCAGATCGAAAAAGGGATTTCCGTGGATGTGATTACGCAGGCACTGAAAGGAAATGGGAAACTCTACCTGATATTGGTTTTCTTTTTAATGTTAGTGAATTGGGGAATTGAGGCTAAAAAGTGGCAGATATGTTTAAAACCGATTACTAAAATCCCTTTCTTACAAGCATTTAAAGCAATATTTTCAGGAGCTACTGTGGCTTTTTTTACACCCAACCGGATCGGAGAATATGTGGGGCGGATGTGGTATATTAGTAAAGAACACAGAATTCAGTCAATTCCGCTGACAATTTTAGGCAGTATAGCTCAGTTAACAGTAACGTTGACTGCCGGTTTGTTAGCATTAGGGTATTGGAAATGGATAAAGACGGATATCCATCCTATTTCAACTACTTTATTAAATTCACTGTTACTTTTAAGTGTAGTATTGAGTGTAATTTTGGCCATCTTTTACTCAAAAACAAAATGGGTTTTTGAAAAGATTATCAATATCCGGTGGTTAACGAAACTAAAACCCTACCTGCAGGCGTTGATGAGTGTTGATAAAACAATATTACGCCGGCTTCTGATATGGTCAGCGTTGCGTTACGCTGTATTTATTGCCCAGTATTGGTTGATGATGGAAGTTTTTGGCATTAAATTATCAGTAGATGTAGTAATAGCAATTATGGCTACTGTTTTTTTTCTGCTGGCTGTAATTCCGACTTTTGGAGATCTGATGGATATGGGGGTACGCCTGAAAGCGGGTATTTACATGGTTCAGAATGTAACAGGAAACGTAACAGGTATGCTTGCCAGCTCTTTAACAATATGGATTGTTAATTTAGTGCTACCAGCTTTAATCGGCTCTTTATTGCTGTTAACAATCCGTATCTTCAATGAAAGAAAAAATGAAAGTAATTAAACCTCTTTAAGATGATGAAACGTATCTTATGGATGATCGGTTTTATAATAATTGGGCAGATCAGTTTTGCCCAGGCAGAGGGGTTTTGTGGGTTGACAAATACAAGCTTTAAGGCCGGAGAGCAAATTACATTAAAAGTGTTTTATGCCGTGGCCGGAGCACATATCGGTGCCGGTGAAGCAACCTTTACAACTACCCTTACACAATTTCAGAATAAACCGGTTTATCATATTGTCGGGGAAGGTAAAACCTATTCTTTTTACGATAACTTCTTTAAGGTAAGAGATAAGTATGAAACGTTTATTGATACCGCTACTTTACAGCCTTACCGTTTTATCCGGAATGTAAATGAAGGCGGGTACAAAAAATATGAAAACGTAACTTTTAATAAAACGGCTAATACCGCAGTTACCAATAAAGGAGTTTATAAAGTACCGGGTTGTGTACAGGATGTGCTCAGTGCTGTTTTTTATGCAAGAAATATAGACTTTAATAAATATAAAGCCGGAGATCAGATTCGTTTTTCAATGTTTCTGGATGATGAAGTATATGAAATGTATATCCGCTATCTGGGCAAAGAAAAAGTGAAAACAAAATACGGAAAGTTTAATGCAATTAAGTTTAAACCGTTATTGATTTCAGGAACTATTTTCGAAGGAGGAGAAAAGATGACGGTATGGGTAAGTGATGATGGTAACAGAGTGCCTTTACGCATTGAAAGCCCTATTACCGTAGGAAGTGTGAAAGTGGATATGATCAGTTACAGAAACCTCCGTTACCCACTTTCATCACTGATATCATTACGATAGTTCGCTTAATTTAAATTGATTCTGCGCACGGATACCTTTTTCGGTAGATTGAAGCGTACAGCACTCAATATGTGGATCGTGTTCAAAGTATAAAACATAATTATTATCATAAGCTTCCGTAAGGAAGCTTTTCTTTTCCTGTAAAGTCTTCAACGGAAACATATCATATGCCATAACATAAGGAATCGGTATATGCGCGGCAGACGGTAAAAGATCTGCCATATAAAGAATGGTTTTACCTTTGTATTGTATTTGTGGTAACATCATCGACTCTGTATGCCCGTGTACCATTCGTAGAGTGATATTTTCTGAAAACGAAACCCCGTCTTTATTCTCTACAAATTTCAATTGACCGCTTTCCTGTATAGGAAGAATATTCTCTTTAAGAAAAGATGCTTTTTCACGTGCATTTGGTTCCACTGCCCATTGCCAATGAGCTTCATTTGACCAATAAGTTGCATTTGCAAATGCCGGAATAAATTTACCCGTTGCATCGCGTTCAATTGCTCCGCCGCAGTGGTCAAAATGTAAATGCGTCAGAATAACATCTGTAATATCATTACGATGGAAGCCTGCTGCTTTTAACGATTTATCCAGATTATCATTACCATGCAGGTAATAATGACTGAAGAATTTATCATCTTGCTTATTTCCAATACCGGTATCTATTAAAATCAACCGGTTATTATCTTCTATGAGTAAAGAGCGCATTGCCCATGAGCAAAGGTTGTTTTCATCGGCAGGATTCAGTTTATTCCAGATTGTTTTAGGAACAACGCCGAACATAGCGCCTCCGTCTAATTTGAAATGCCCTGTTTCAATCGTGTGTAATTTCATATTAAAGAGCTTGTTTTTGTTGTTTAACTTTTGCACTGTAAAGGAATACAAATCCTATCAGGAAGAACACACACAAACTTAAAATAGAGTTAGCCATAGAGCCGGTGAGTTCTTCTACAAATCCAAACGTAAACATACCTAATACGATCGCTAATTTTTCAGTCATATCATAGTAGCTGAAAAATGAGGTGGTATCCTTTGTTTCAGGCATCAGTTTCGAATAAGTAGAGCGTGATACTGATTGTATTCCACCCATTACCAGGCCCACAGCTACTGCCAGCAGATAAAAATGTGCAACAGTGTTTTTTTGTATACTGGCAAGATATGCTTCATAATAAGCACCCACACAAATTCCCATCCAGATTACTATACAAATCATCAGTGCGTTGAAATTTCCAAAGCGTGTTGCCAGCCAGCTGACACCATATGCACCGCCTATTGCCACCACCTGAATGACCAGGAGTGTAATTAAAAGCTGACTTTCGGGAAGTCCTAATATCTTCGAACCAAATAATGTAGCCGCCAGCATTACCGTCTGAACACCCATATTGTAAAAGAAAATACTTCTTAAAAAGCGTTTCAGAACCGGCATGGTTTGAACCTGGCGGAATACTTTTTTCATTTCGGTAAATCCGGCTGTAAATACATTCCAGTCTTTTTTTTCAGGATCGGGTTTGCCCTTGGGTAAACGTGCAAAACTGTACCATGCAAATCCGTACCACCATAAACCTACCAGTAAGAATGTTATTTTAATGCCTTCTGAAGTATCACCTTTTGCAGAGAAATATTGTACCAGCGCAAATCCTACCAATTGCAGAATTACGCCACCGATATAACCGAGCGAGAACCCTTTTGCACTGATCCGGTCGCGGTCTTTTGCTGCTGCAATTTCAGGTAAGAAAGCATTGTAAAATACCAGACTGCCCGCATAACCAATGGCTGCCAGCATTGAGCAGATCAAACCGAATTCAATATTGCTGCCATCAAAAAAGTAAAGTAATGAACAACCGACACTACCGATCAGACAGAAAAAGTGCATAAAGCTCTTTTTATTGCCTCTGATATCGGCAATAGAGGATAACAGCGGATACAAGAGTACCACAAATAAATAGGATGCTGCGAAGCTATAATTGTATAAAGCGGTATTAATAAACTTTCTGCCGAAGAAGCTTACTTCATCGCCACCAAAATGGGCTTTGGTACTTGCTTCATAAAATAACGGAAAAAATGAAGTGGTGATAACAAGGTTGTAAACTGAATTGGCCCAGTCATACATTGCCCAACCGTTTACAACTTTTTTTGAAGCTGTTTGCATGTTAAGAAGATTTAATTCTCTTCATGCCCTAGTGTTGAATCACTCCTGAAAATATTAAGATCAACAATATGGCTCCAACAATGATTCTGTACCAACCAAAGAGTCTAAAACCATGTTTTTGAAGAAAACCAATGAAAAATTTAATAGCGAGAATGGCCACTATAAAAGCCACTATATTTCCCACCAATAATAATTGAATATGTTCTGAAGTGAAAGTTTTGTATCCTTTTAAAAGTTTGTAACCGGTTGCTGCCATCATCGTAGGTACAGCTAAAAAGAAAGAAAATTCAGCAGCCAGTTTACGGGTTAGTTTTTGTTGCATACCACCGATAATAGAAGAAGCACTTCTGCTCATCCCCGGAATCATCGCTAAACACTGCCATAAACCAATCGTGAATGCGTTTTTATACGAAATATTCTGATCATCCTCTATCGTTGCCTCTTTGAATAACTTGTCGATGAACAATAGTACAAAACCACCGAGAAACAAGGTGATTGATACCGTTAACGGACTTTCCAGTAATGCATCGATATAATCTGACAGTAAAAATCCGAGAATAAGTGCCGGAATCACCGCAACTATCAATTTAAAATAAAAGTCAAGCTTGGTAAAGTTGAAGAACTTTTTCCAGTACAATACAACTACTGCCAGAATAGCTCCCAGCTGAATAGAAACTTCAAACAATTTCGTAAACTCGTCTTCATGAATACCCATGAATGTACTGGCTATAATCATGTGGCCGGTAGACGAAATAGGTAAGAATTCGGTTAAACCTTCGATGATCGCAATGATGATTGCCTGAAAAAAATTCATAAGATAATGCCTGACTTATTTATTTATTTTTCTTGAAAATAGCGTAAACCTCAATAACCAATCCTGCAATAATCAAGATAGGGGCTAATGTTAATCTTCTGAAACCATAAACGTCTCCTTCTCTGAAAACATTCGGGTCTTCGCTTTTACCACCAGCCATTAATAATAATCCAACACACATAACAGCAATGCCGATTAATACCCAGATAAGGTTGGTTTTTCCCATTAAAGGGGTGTTTTTTGTTTCCTGTGTACTCATAACGCAAAAATATTGTTGCAATATAGTAGAAATGTGCTAAAAATCCGATTAATATAAATCATCTAACGACATTCTAAGGTATTTTCTTACACTGATCCACGTGCTTATTAATGAAATGATAATACCTATACCTAACAAGAGGGCAAAAAGAATAAGTAATTTGTTGAAGTCTCTTAAATCTGTCAGGTAAGGAAGAAAATATTCCGACGTTTTTACCATTCCATAAATCAAGCCTCCGGCGATGATGGCTGAAATAGTACCGTTTAATACCGCCCGGCCCAACATTGGCTTGGCGATAAATCCACGGGTTGCTCCCACTGTTTGCATCGTTTTAATAATAAAACGGTTGCTATACATGGCCAGTTTAATGGTGTTATCGATCAGAATAATAGAGAATAAGCAGAAAATACCGGCCAAAACTGCAAAAACCAATAAGCCTATGGCCAGATTACTACCTATTTTTTCTACTACCATACTCGGATAAGAAACACTTTCTATGAGGTCAAATTTGGATGTTAGGTCTTTTTTTATATTGGCAATAGTATCCTGGTGAACAAACTCACTTTTCAGGTTAAATTCCACCGAGGCCGGTAAAGGATTTTCATCCAACAAATCTGCAAAATCTGTTTCGCCACTTTTTAGCCAGCGGTCTTTAGCCTGCTCAGGATCAATGAACTCGCTCGATTTTGTAAAAGGCTGTCCTTTTAAGTATCTTTGAAAGTTCTGTAAATCGGCGTCTGAATATGTTTTCTTCAGATACACCTGTACTTTTACATCTTCTTTTAACTTCTCTGAATATCCTTGTGCATTGATGAAGAGCCAACCAAAAATCCCTATAAAGAAAAGAACAATGGTGACGCCTAAAATCGCCATAAAGTAGGAGGGTTTAGAGCGTTTTGCCGAAGCTTTTCCAAAATGCGCCATGAAATATTTATTTTTTTGTAATAGAATGGGTAGTAATGGCAAAAATAGCGGATTTCTATTGTTTAACGGGCCGATTCCTTAATTTTGGAGCTCGATGAAGGGGGAATAGGAGTAAATTAACAAAAATCAAGCCTTCAGGGAATTGAAAATTGAAAATGGAGAATTAAAAGCGGGTTATAATGGCTGAATTTTAGAAGTTGGGCTATCAGGAAACTCACATTTTCCATTAAAAAATGCTAAATATTCAACTTAAAATAAACGCGTTCTTTAACGCATACGACCAACGGCATGGAGTATAATTTTAGCGCCATTGAAAAAAAATGGCAAAAGCATTGGAACGAAACCAAAGCTTATCAAGTTAAGAATGAGTCGGATAAACCGAAATACTATGTGTTAGATATGTTCCCTTATCCAAGTGGATCAGGGTTACACGTAGGACACCCGCTCGGGTACATTGCCAGTGATATTTTTGCACGCTATAAAAGACTGAAAGGCTTTAATGTGTTACACCCGATGGGGTACGACGCATTCGGTTTACCTGCTGAACAATATGCCATTGATCATGGTATCCACCCTGCAGTATCCACAGAAAAGAATATTAATACCTATAGAAACCAGTTAGATAATATAGGTTTTAGTTTCGACTGGGATCGTGAAATCAGAACCTGTGAGCCGGGTTATTATAAATGGACACAATGGATTTTTTTACAGTTGTTCAATAGCTATTACGATCGTAACGAAAAGAAAGCAAAACCGGTTCAGCACCTGATTGCTGCTTTTGAAAAAGAAGGAAATCAACAACACGTTTGCCCGGCCAATAATCAACTGAGCTTTACAGCCGGAGAATGGAAGTCTAAATCAGAAAAGGAGCAATTGAGTATCCTGATGGATTATCGTTTGGCTTATTGCGGTTATGGTGAGGTAAACTGGTGTGAAGCTTTAGGAACTGTACTGGCAAATGATGAAGTAATCAATGGCGTAAGTGAAAGAGGTGGTTTTCCTGTGGTAAAGAAAAAACTTCGTCAGTGGTATTTGAGAATCACTGAATATGCCGACCGTTTATTAACCGGTCTCGAAAAAGTTGATTTTAGCGAAGCCTTAAAAGAAATGCAAAGCAACTGGATTGGTAAGAGCTATGGCGCTGAAGTTGATTTTGCTATTAATGAAACCCAGGAAACACTCAGAGTTTACACCACCCGCCCTGATACAATTTTCGGTGTCGACTTTATGGTAGTGGCTCCTGAACACGAACTGATCGCAAAGATTACTACCGCTGAACAAAAAACAGCAGTAGATGACTATATCGCTTATGTAAAAAGCAGAAGCGAACGTGAGCGTATGGCAGAGAAAAAAATTACCGGTGTATTTACCGGAGCCTATGCCGTGAATCCGTTCAGCAAAAAATTAATCCCGATCTGGATTTCAGAATATGTATTAGCCGGTTATGGAACAGGTGCTATCATGGCTGTACCTTGTGGAGATGAAAGAGATTTTAAATTCGCACAACATTTTGATATTCCGGTAACCAATATTATCGGAGATGCTTTCAATGGTGAAGAAGCAAATCCTACCAAAGATGCCGTTCTTCAGCAATCTGATTTCTTAAACGGAATGGTTATGAGAGACGCGATTGAAGTAGCAGCTCAGAAAATTGAAGATGCAGGTATCGGTACCCGTAAAGTGAATTTCAAAATGCGTGATGCTGCGTTTAGTCGTCAGCGTTATTGGGGTGAGCCGATTCCGGTTAAATGGAAAAACGGTTCTGCTTATGCTTTAAATGAATCAGAACTTCCTTTGACGCTTCCACATATTGAATCGTACAAACCAGGGCCTGAAGGTGAAGGTCCGCTGGCGAACGTTCCGGAGTGGGTAGCTCAGGAACTGGAAACGAATACAATGCCCGGATATGCCGGTTCAAGCTGGTATTTCCTGCGTTATATGGACCCACATAATAATGAAACTTTCTGCGATAGAAAAGTAAGTGATTATTGGGGACAGGTAGACCTGTACGTTGGTGGAACCGAACACGCAGTTGGCCACTTGTTGTATAGTCGTATGTGGACCAAAGCTTTGTTTGATCTGGGACATATCGGTTTTGATGAACCTTATAAGCGCCTGGTAAATCAAGGAAAGATCGGAGGTGATTCAAGATTGGTATATCGCGTAAGAGGTACAAATGAGTTTGTTTCATTCGGATTGAAAGAACAATACGAAACAGATGAAATTCACGTAGATGTCAATATTGTGAGAGGTACTGAACTGGATACTGAAGCTTTCAAAAAATCAAAACCTGATTTTGCAAATGCAACTTTTGTGTTGGAAGACGGGAAGTATATCTGCGGAACACGTTTAGAAAAAATGAGTAAACGTTATTTCAACGTCGTGAATCCTGATGACCTGGTGGCAAGATATGGTGCTGATACATTCAGAATGTATGAAATGTTTTTAGGACCTGTTGAGCAGGATAAGCCATGGGATACCAAAGGTATTGAGGGTGTTCATCGTTTCCTTAAAAAACTGTGGCGGCTTTTCTATGATGAACAGAAAGGAAAGGTCTGGACAAATGAAACTCCCACCGATCAGGAGTATAAGATCATTTATAAAGCGATTAAAAAAATAGAAGAAGACATTGAACGGTTCTCGCTGAATACAGTAGTGAGCGGACTGATGGTTTGTGTAAATGAATTAACTGATGCGAAATGTAGTAAGAAAGAAATTCTGGAGAAATTGTTGATCGCATTATCACCATATGCACCACATGCTGCAGAGGAACTATGGTCTTTATTAGAAAATAAATCTTCCGTATTGGAAGCGTCTTTCCCTGAAGTTGAAGAAAAATATCTGATCGAAAGTGAAAAAGAATATCCTGTTTCTGTAAATGGTAAAACCAGAACCACTATGATGTTAAGTTTAGATGCTACTCAGGAAGAAGTAGAAAAACTGGCACTGGCGAATGACGTGGTTCAGAAATGGCTGGAAGGAAAATCACCTAAAAAGATCATTTACGTGAAAGGTAGAATGATAAATGTTGTTGTATAATCTTGAGGTTAAATAAAAAAAAATGAAAAAGATGTTTTTCTTGTTGCTGGCAGTAGCAACATGTTTAGGAATAAATGCTCAATCGTTGAATGTTATGTCGTTTAATATTCGTCTGAATACCGCTAACGACGGAATAAATGCATGGCCAAAAAGATCGGATAAAGTCAGTTCGCAGATCTTATTTCATCAAACTGATTTTGTAGGCGTACAAGAAGCACTGCATGATCAGATGATGGACCTTCAGAAAGACTTACCTGATTATAGTTATGTAGGCGTTGGGAGAGATGATGGTAAAACCAAAGGTGAGTATTCAGCTATATTTTATAAAAAAAGCAGATTGTCTGTAATTGAATCAGGAACAGTCTGGTTATCTAAAACACCAACGGTTCCCGGTTCTAAAGGATGGGATGCCAATATTCCCCGGATTGTAACATGGGCAAAGTTTAAAGACTTACAAACGAAAAAGCTTTTTTATGTGTTTAATACCCATTTTGATCATATTGGAGTAGAAGCCAGAAGAGAAAGTGCTAAGTATATATTACACCTGGTAGATTCAGTTGCAGGTACGATGCCATCCGTAATTACTGGTGATTTTAATGCAGCCCCCAAAGATGAACCGATTAAAATCATTGTTGATCAATCGAATGCTAAACATTTAACTGATAGTAAAGCAGTAAGTGAAACACCTCATTACGGACCGGTAGGAACTTTTAATGCCTGGAAGGTAAAAGAAGACAGCGAATTGCCGATCGATCATATTTTCATCAGGAATAAAGTAAAGGTGTTGCAACATGCAACATTGTCACAAACATGGGGTAACCAGTATTCATCGGATCACTTTCCGGTTTTTGCCAGAGTAATTATATTGTAATCATTAACTTGTTAATAGTGAAGAGCCTATATCATTGATATAGGCTCTTTTTATGTTCAGTAAACAAGTTCAACGGGTGATGCATACCGGTTAGATATCCAATGGCCGGTATAGCTGTGACTCAGATAACAGGGGGATGGTATTTTATTTGTATCAGAAATAAAGGTATCTGACACGGAGTCATCATTCACAATTAAATTAACTCTAATGAATAATCTATTACAATCAGTGAATCATCTTTTTAATGGTGAGATTGTCAATAAAATGGCAGCAGCATTTGGTGAGAGTGAAGGTGGAATCATGAAAGCAATATCCGGTGCTGTACCGGCAGTACTGGCTGGTTTTGTTTCAAAGGCCAATGAGCCTAACGGCGCTAATCATTTACTTAACCTATCGCAGGATGCTTCAAATGCCGGGGTTATTTCTAATATCGGCTCCATGTTTTCAGGCGAAGGGAATATTCTCGACAAAGGGCTGGATATGATACGTCAGTTATTCGGTGATCGCCTGGAAGGTATTGTTCAGGCTGTTTCTAATTTCAGTGGTATCAGAAGTTCCTCCGCTTCATCGCTGATTAGTATGGCTGCACCAATGGCACTGGGAGTATTGGGAAATGAAGCAAAACGTTTTAATTTATCTGCAGCCGGCCTGGCTGGTTACCTCAATGATCAAAAAGCGAATATAATGAATGCTTTACCAGCAGGGCTCGGAATCGGTAGCTTACTCGGTACAGGAGGTTTAGGAGCAAAAGCAGATGCTAAATATGAGCAAATCAAAGTGAACTATCAGACTACTGATAAAGAAGAGCGTAAAGGAACTAACTGGCTACTTCCGCTGATACTTATTTTATTTGCCATAGCCGCTATTTTATATTTTATGAAGGGTTGCAGAAACACTCCTGCCGTAACCGGCGAAGAAGTCAGGGATACCGTAGTTACTATGGTTGATAAAGTGAAAGAAAAAATGAGAGAAATGGTTCAGCTGGATGTTAACAATAATTTAAAAATTGATGCTTACAAAGGTGGAATAGAAGATCAGTTAATTATGTACCTGCGCGATAAAGATGCACCGATCGAAAAAGACAGATGGTTTGATTTTGACGATCTTAATTTTGAAGTAGGAAGTGCTACACTCACGTCAAGCAGTATGCGGCAGGTGAAAAATATTGCTAATATTCTCAATGCTTTTCCGAATGCTAAAATTAAAATCGGAGGTTATACCGATAAAACCGGTGATGACGCAGTTAATAAACGCTTATCACAGGAACGTGCTGATGCCGTTCATAAAGCTTTGTTAGCAGAAGGCGTTAAAAAAGAACAACTGGTTGGCGCTGAAGGTTACGGTTCTGAATTTGCAAAAGCGGCAGCTACCGATCCGGAAGCTGTAAGAGAGAAAGACAGGAGAATATCAATTAATGTAAGAGAAAAATAAACAATAAAATAAACAGGTGGGCGTCAAAACCCACCTGTTATTTATTATAATCTTTCAAGAATTTCTTTCTGGGTAGAAACTGTTTTATCCTGCAAATACCACTTCTGCAGTATTTCCGCTACTTCTGTAAACGGTGTTCCTTTTGCAGCGTGATCTTTATAAATGATCTGTAATTCTTCGGGTCGGGGTCCCCAATCAAACAATACTTTTCCTTCGCTATCGGTCGCAATCAGTTTCGGAATACTTCTGCTCTTGCCATCCGTTAAAAACTGATCCATTAATTCCGTATTTTGATCTCTCCATAAAAATTGTAAACTGATTTGTGGATTCAATTCTGCCAGTTTTGCCATTAATGGAGTGGTTTGAGCAGCATCTCCACACCAGCCTTCTGACAGAACAAACCAGTACTGAGGAGTGTTTATTGCTTTTACAGCAGCTTCCAGCTCCGGTAAAACATGGATGGTCTTATTTAAACGGATCATCCGCTGAACATTTAACCTGATGTAATCAAGGTATTTGGTTTCGGGGTCGTTCGCATCTACAATTGCTTGAATGGCAGTCTGATATTCATTATAGCCAATGCTTTTGGTAAGATACTCCTGCAAATAAATCATATCAATTATCTATTTCTTTTACAAATAACAACATTGGGTTAAAAAGGTTGGGTGGAGACAAGATCTCGCAGAACCGGCAGAAAAGTGATTTCCTAAAATAGTATTTTGTAGCTTTACACTGTATGATGAATCCACATCTAAATAATGATAAATCCGGGCAGAGTACTGCTGAAAAGGAGTTTGAGAATAATATCAGGCCCAGGGCTTTGGAGGAGTTTTCCGGCCAGCAGCAGATTATTGATAATATCCGCATCTTTATAAAAGCGGCTAAAATGAGAGGAGAGGCACTGGATCATATCTTGTTTCACGGCCCTCCGGGTTTGGGGAAAACAACCCTCAGTAGAATTATTGCTAATGAAATGGGGGCAAATATCAAGGAAACATCAGGACCAGTCATTGAAAAACCCGGTGACCTGGCTGGTTTACTGACCAACCTGGAGCCCAACGATGTGTTGTTTATAGATGAAATACACCGTTTGAGTACATTGGTGGAAGAATATCTATATGCTGCGATGGAAGACTACCGGCTCGACATTATGATTGATAGTGGTCCGAATGCACGTAGTATTCAGATTAATTTAAGTCCATTTACTTTAGTAGGAGCCACTACCAGAAGTGGTTTATTAACGGCTCCGTTGCTTTCAAGATTTGCGATTAAATCGCGCCTTGAATATTATAATGCCGATGTATTGCAAAAAATTATAGTACGTTCGGCAGGTATTCTGAATACGAAAATTACTTCTGATGCAGCAGCAGAAATTGGACGACGTAGCAGAGGTACTCCCAGAATTGCTAATGGTTTGTTACGCCGTGTACGTGACTTTGCCCAGGTATTGGGAAATGGCATAATTGATCTGGGCATCACCCAGCATTCATTAAAAGCATTGCATGTTGATGAACATGGTTTAGATGAAATGGATAACAGAATTTTATCTACCATTATTGAAAAGTTCAAAGGAGGCCCGGTAGGTATTACTACTATTGCTACAGCGGTAGGAGAAGAACCGGGAACACTGGAAGAAGTATATGAGCCTTTTCTGATACAGGAAGGATTTATTAAACGCACACCACGTGGCAGAGAAGTTACACAGAAAGCGTATGAACATTTGGGAAAGGATATGCCAGGGAAGCAAGACCTTCTTTTCTAAGTAATAATTAATAATTGAGAATTAAGAGTTTAGCTGACAGCCTTGTGTCGGTTACCTGTTCATCATTCGAAAGCCTGCATGGTACCATCTTTAACGATAAAAATAAAACAAAAAGGTGTTCTGTAAAAGAACACCTTTTTTTATGGTTGGTAGTTAAAAACTATGCATTGGCTCCGCTCACCACTAATCTGAATCCGTTACCATGAATATTCACGATTTCAATATTATCGTCATCTTTCAGGTACTTTCTCAATTTAGCGATATAAACATCCATACTTCTACCGTTGAAATAAGTATCGCTACCCCAGATTTTTTTCAAAGCCTGTTCTCTCGGTAATAAATCGTTCAGGTGTTCACAAAGCATTTTCAATAGCTCATTCTCTTTAGGAGAAAGAGTTTGCGTATTACCATTATGGGTTAACTCTCTCAACTTCGGGTTAAAGTGATAGGTTGATAAAGTATATTCTTTGTTCTCGATTTCTTTTGAAGTTTCTTCGTTGCGTTTCAAAATTGCTTTGATTTTTAGCAATAAAACTTCAGGGTCAAACGGCTTGGTAATATAGTCATCTGCACCAAGTTTGTAGCCGTGAATGATATCTTCCTTCATTGTTTTTGCGCTTAAAAAGAACAAAGGAATATCCGGATCTACATCACGAATTTCTTCAGCTAATGCGAATCCGTCCATATGAGGCATCATGATATCAAGAAGACATAGATCGAATTTCTCACGTTGAAAAGCCGCCAGGCCTAAACGTCCGTCTCGCTCAAGTGTTACGTCAAAATCATTCAACTCCAAATAGTTCTTTAATACACTTCCCAGGTTCTGATCATCTTCACAAAGTAATATTTTTGCTTTCTTACTGTCCATATTTATAGATTTATTGACAACGTAAATAAAGTTAATTCTTTTCTGTAATATACTAAACCTGGTCTAATTTTTTGTTAATAAATAGCCCCGGAACAACTCATTCATTCAATTCAAAAGAATATTACTTTTGTTGCGTAAATTGAGTAATATGAGATTAACCAGTGATAATACCATCAAAAAACTAATCGTCATAGGTGACCGGGTATTAATCAAACCCACAACTCCCAATGAAAAAACGGAGTCTGGCCTGTATTTACCCCCTGGTGTACAAGAAAAAGAAAAGGTACAACAAGGTTATGTAGTAAAAACCGGACCAGGGTATGCGATTCCCATGCCAATGGAAGATGAACCGTGGAAGTCGGAAGAAGACCAGGTGAAATACGTGCCGTTGCAAGCCCGTGAAGGAGATTTAGCTATCTTTTTATTGAATGCGGCTACCGAAATTGTGTATGAGAATGTGAAGTATTTCATTGTGCCACAGAGCGCTATATTGATGTTGGAAAGAGAAGAAGATTTATAATTAAAACAAACCTAGCATGTCGAACGAAGCTGCATTCTTAAAAACCGTTCAGGAGGGATATACTTTTAAAGGTGAAAAAGCTGTTTTTGGCGTAGGAATGCTTGACGGGAAAGCCGTGCCTGCCACAAATATCGCCTTCCCGTTAAAAACTATGAACCGGCACGGCCTGATCGCTGGTGCTACGGGTACCGGAAAAACCAAAACCTTACAAACTATTGCCGAATGTTTGAGCGATAAAAGTGTACCGGTATTGCTGATGGATATTAAAGGTGATCTGAGTGGACTGGCAGCAGCGGGTACAGTGAACGATAGAATTCAGGAAAGGTATGACCTGATGGGAATTGCTTATCAGCCCACAGGTTTTCCGGTTGAACTCATGTCGCTGAGTAATGAAAAAGGTATTCGTTTAAGAGCAACAGTTAGTGAATTTGGACCGATCCTGTTATCGAAGATTTTAAATCTGAATGATACACAACAAGGTATTGTAGCTTTGATTTTTAAATATTGCGACGATCATAAATTACCGTTGCTAGACCTGAAAGATTTTACAAAAACGATTCAATACATCTCTAATGAAGGAAAGAGTGAAATAGAAAAAGAATACGGTAAAATTTCTACGACCTCTACGGGAACGATATTGCGTAAAGTAATTGAACTTCAACAACAGGGCGCTAACCAGTTTTTTGGTGAAATATCGTTTGATGTGGATGATCTGATGCGTACTGATGAAAACGGAAGAGGATACATCAATATTCTTCGTTTAACTGATATGCAAAACCGACCAAAGTTATTCTCCACATTTATGTTGCAATTGCTCGATGAATTGTACAGTACCTTACCAGAGGAAGGAGACCTGGATCAGCCTAAGCTTTGTATATTTATTGATGAAGCCCATCTCGTTTTTCAGGAAGCTTCTGCTGCCTTGTTAGAAAAAATTGAAACCATCATTAAACTAATCCGCTCAAAAGGAGTGGGAATCTTTTTCTGTACTCAGAATCCGCAGGATATACCTGCCGGAGTTCTTAGCCAGTTAGGACTCAAAGTACAACATGCTTTGAGAGCATTTACCGCAGCCGACCGTAAAGTAATTAAGAAAGCAGCCGAAAACTATCCTGTTTCTGAGTTTTATAAAACAGATGATTTATTGACTCAACTCGGAACGGGCGAAGCATTTGTATCTTTATTGAACGAAAAAGGAATACCTACTCCATTAGTACACACATTGATTGCTTCTCCACGCTCAAGAATGGATATTCTATCAGAGCAGGAAATAGACCGGTTGGTACAAAAATCACGGTTAGTGAAAAAGTATGAAGAGTTAATTGACTCTAAAAGCGCATACGAAATCCTCACTGCAAAACTCGACGCTGCGGCTGAACAAACTGCTCAGGAGGAAACAACCAGGGCAGAAGAAAAAGAGAAAAAAACACCTTCACGCAGAGCAGAAAAGTCTACGATAGAAAAAGTGTTTGAGAATTCGGCTGTAAAGCAAATCATGCGAACAGCCGGTGCAATGATTACCAGATCTCTTTTAGGTGGACTGGGATTAAACCGCACAACAAAATCGAAAACTAAACGAAAATAACAGAGTGAATAAAAAGGCGTTTTACATTCTCTGTAAGACGCCTTTTTTTATAGTAACTTTTTTCTGTTCAATGAGTTTATTTATTGTTCTCTTTATTTCATCTTCTGCATACAAATTAAATTGTAACTTGATAGAGAGAATTGTTTGAGGTGTTTGTAAATATTCCAGTAATCAGTCTTGTAATTGCCGGCTTTTGATTTTTTTCTTACATACATCACACACATCGCAATCTTGCGTTAACTTTTCACCAAAATAGTTACTGATGAATTTTGATCTGCAATGTTTTTGCTGAGTTGCATATTCAGTCATTGCACTTGTACGTTGAGCAAATTGTTCTTTTCTGAAATCAAACAGTTCCTGTTGTATAGTAACGGCCTCTAAAGCAACTCTGTCTTCTAATAAATATACCTGTGGAGTATTTTCTACCGGGTGATATTCTATAATGCCGTAGAACGCCAGTTGCTTTAGCTGTTGGCGGATAGTGACTTCATCTGTTTTCAGCCAGTAGGCAATTGTTTTTTCGTGTATGGCCGTTTCTACATCATAAATTCCTTCGTAGTGGCGCAATAAATTCCCTATAAGCTTTGATAATGCCTCATCTTTTTCCTGAAATTCTCTTAACCATTCCCTGTCTGCTACAAAAATTACTTTACTGGGTGTAAATACCTGTTCGTTAAAACTAAGATAGCCTTCCTGCTCCAGTAATTTTAAGCCATGCGTAATTTTAAACGCGTCCAGGTTAAAGTTTTTTACAAAAGTGGTCAGGTCGATTTTATAATAATGTCCTTTACCATAATTGATAGGGATTTGCAGGTGATTCATTAAAGATTTATACATTGTTCTAACTTCTTCCAACGGAGGAAAGCGTTTTTCTACCTGCTCTTTAAGATCTGATAAATCCTGCTGATCGTATAGTAATACTGCCCAGGCGGGTTGTTCATCTCTGCCTGCCCTGCCGGCTTCCTGGTAATAATTCTCAATACACTCTGGTAAATCAATATGTATTACCAATCGCACATTTGGTTTGTCAATTCCCATCCCAAATGCGTTGGTACAAACCATCACCGGAACTTTATCTTTAATCCAGTCTTCTTGTCTTTGGTCTCTTACTTCCTGTGCAAGTCCTGCATGATAGAAATGGGCGGAGATGTTGTTTTGCAGTAAAATGTCTGCGATGAATTTTGTTTTCCGCCTGTTACGGCAATAGATAATGCAACTGCCATTCACATGGTTGATCAGTTGAATGAGGTGATTGATTTTGTCGTTGCTTTCTTTTACTCTGTAAATAAGATTAGGTCGAAAGAACCCTTTTTTAAAAACCTGTGTGTCTTCAAAGCCCAGTTGAGCACAAATATCTTGCTGTACATTTGGGGTGGCGCTGGCAGTCAATGCAATCATGGCTGCTTCAGGAAACAATTCTTTAATGCCGGCAATCTTTAGGTAAGCAGGTCTGAAGTCGTATCCCCATTGTGAGATACAATGAGCTTCATCAACGGCGATCAGGTCAATAGGAAGGTGTTGAATGTATTGGATAAAATTAGAAGAACTGAGACGTTCCGGAGAAATATATAAAAATTTACAATTTGAATGGGCTGCTGTTTCTAGTGTTTGAATGACTTCTTTCCGGGTCATCCCGGCATAAATTGCAAAAGCTGTAATGCCTCTTTTTCGTAACTGAAAAACCTGGTCTTTCATCAATGCAATGAGCGGACTTACAACTAAACAAATTCCCGGTTTGTACAAACCGGGAATTTGATAACATATAGATTTACCACCACCCGTAGGTAGAATCGCTAATGTATTCTTACCGTCGATGACAGATTGAATGATCTCTTCCTGTAAAGGCCTGAATTGATCATATCCCCAATAGTTTTTCAGTAACTGGTGAATTGTCATTAATTACAACTATAATACTTTTTTCTTAAACAATCGAACTGAGTTAATTCCTAATACAACATCACTTAATCCCATTACAAGTGCAGCAAACATGGGTTGTAATAATCCTACAGCGGCAATCGGAATAGCAATGATATTGTATATAAATGCCCAGAACAAATTTTGTTGTATGGTTTTATAAGTATGTTTACCAAGTCCGAGTGCCAGCGGTAAATTTTTAATACCATGATTCATTAATACAACATCGGCAGTTTGCATAGCAACATGTGATGCATCGCTTAATGAAATGCCGATTGTGGCTTTTGCTAATGCCGGTGCATCATTGATACCATCTCCTACCATTGCTGTCGGCGTATTTTTGGTAAGCGACTCAATGATGGCTAACTTTTCGGCCGGTTTCTTCTCCGCAATTACTTCATCTAACCGGATGTGTTCAGCCAGCGCAGCACATTTCTCTTTTCTGTCGCCACTTAACAAAATTGTTTTAATTCCTTTTGATTTCAAATAGTCAACCACTTCTTTGGCTTCCGCACGAATTTCGTCTTTAACATCTATCCATCCGATCAAAACACCATTTTTTAGAATATATACGTTGTGATAACTTTCCCGGATGAGTTCTTTTGCAATATCGTACGATCCGGCCTGATAAAAGTTGTTGGCCTCATCCCATGCCTGCATACCGACTCCTTTCATTTCTTCTACTTTCTTCCACCTTAACAAAGGCGAAACTTTCCAATGTTGTGTAATGGAAACGGCGATCGGGTGGTTTGAGTACTTTTCCAGCGAATAAACGAGCTGTTTAAACGAGTGCTCATCATATTGCTGATCAATAATTCTATAATCGGCCACATTGAAATTGCCGGTTGTAAGTGTACCTGTTTTATCAAATACGACCTGTTGAATATTTTTAAACAATTCTAAAGAACGGGCATTTCTGAATAAAACCCCGTTTTTAGCGGCGCGTCCTAATCCTACAGCGATGGCTGCCGGAGTGGCTAATCCCATTGCACAAGGACAAGCGATTACCAGAACGGCTATTGCGCGCATAATAGAAGGGGTAAAAGCTCCTACAACCAGATAGTTGATGAGTAAGGTTAATGCGGCAATTGAAAGTACAACAGGCACAAAAACCGCGCTAATTTTATCTGCGAGCTGCTGAACCGGGGCTTTTTCGCTCTGAGCCTGACGTACTAAGTTCAGAATATTGGCTAATACAGAATCTTTTGCCTCTGCAATCACCTGAGCCCTTACGTTACCATCAATCAATATACTTCCTCCGATTAGCTGATCTTTAATATTTTTAGCAATCGGTTCGCTTTCACCGGTAATGATAGATTCATTTACGGTAGCAGAACCTGTTAGTATTTTAACATCAGCGGGTACCTGTTCGCCCGATTTAATAAGGATAAGATCGCCATGTTTGAGTTGCGTGTTTTCAATCGGGAAAATAGCTTCCTGATGGTCGCCGTCAAAAGCAATCATATTGGCCATCACCTTTTGTGACTTAGCCAGCTGATTGAGCGCTTTCTGAGTAGATTGTACAGATGTCTCTTCCAGCCAGTTTCCCATGAATACCAGGGTGATAATGGTAGCAGTGGTTTCAAAAAAGAGATAATCGTGGCCCCATTGATTGATGGCTCCGATGAGGCTGTATACAAAAGCTGCCAATGCACCGATGGTTACCAGTACATTCATGTTGGGAATACCGTTTTTGAGCGATTGAACGGCACTTCTGCCAAAATAATCCATACCCACAGTTAATACAGGCAACGTTAATGCCAGTTGTACCCAGGGATTCATTAACCAATGAATGGGAAGTACGTTGTGAAACATATGCAGCATGAGCGGCAATGTGAAAATCAAACAGAATAAAAATCTTTGTTTATGATTTTTGAAGATTTTTTTTCTGGGAACCTCACCGGCTTTACCGGTATGAACGGTATAACCAAGGGCTTCAATTCCTTTTTGTAATTTATCGGCAGGGGTGTTGCCGGAGGGTAAAAAAGACACATCGCCATCCATCATATTCACCTGAACATTTCCAACACCTTCTTTTTCTAAATATTGACGTATGGTGAGCACACAGTTGGCACAGCTGATCCCGTCTACCTTCCAATTTATTTGTTCCATGATCAGTAAAATTTATCCTGGTAAAATTATCAGTTAACAAAGTTAGAAGAACCCTGGTATCTGTGGTAATTTATTATATATACAATGTTGCAATTATCTTTTTAACTGCCTGCGGAACTGTTTACTGGTGAATTGAATATCTTTGTAAAATGGTTGTAAACTTTACGTTAAACAATATAGAACAGGCGGCCCGTCAGGTTTTAACGCATATCGGTAAGCCCGGATTAGTGGCTTTTTATGGCAATATGGGGGCTGGCAAAACAACTTTTATTTCCACATTGTGTAAAGTTTTGGAAACGGAAGAAACGGCTTCTTCACCTACTTATTCCATTATCAATCAATATCAATCACCTAATGGTATTATTTATCATTTAGATCTGTATCGTCTTGAAGACGAGGAGGAAGCGCTTCAGGCGGGTGTGGAAGAATGTTTTTATGGCGAGCATTGGACTTTTGTGGAATGGCCTGAAAGAACTCCCGGATTGCTTCCCCGCGCATTCTGGAAAGTTGAAATTACACTCATCGATGCCAATACTAGAACCTTAAACATCAGTTTTAATTGATATATTTGGTGTCTGGATTCAAATTCAGCATAAAACTCTTTCTTTCATGTCACAATACAAGCCAGTTATAAGTACTTCTTTTAGTTACGAAACATTAGAAGAAACTTTAGATGTTAAACCCCGTGGGGAACAACTATGTATTGGCATTCCTAAAGAAACAGCTTTTCAGGAAAACCGAATCGCGCTTACGCCGGAAGGAGTAAGAGTACTGGTTTTAAATGGTCATCAGGTGGTGATTGAACACAATGCCGGCGTTGGTGCTCATTACTCCGACAAAGATTATGCTGAGGCAGGCGCTAAGATCGTTTATGAACGAAAAGAGGCGTTTATGGCGCCCATCCTTGTGAAAAGTGCTCCCGTTATTGAAGAAGACCTTCCCTTTTTACAAAAAAACCAGGTAGTGATTTCCCCTTTACACCTGTCTGTATTAAAGCCCGAAATCCTCACCAAAATGATGGAAAAGAGGATCACGGCCATCGCGTTTGAAAGCTTAAAAGACGACTCAGACAGTTTACCGATTGTAAGAAGTATGAGCGAAATTGCCGGTAGTGCGGTGATGTTGATTGCCGGTCAGTACCTGGGTTCGCATAATAGTGGTAAAGGTGTATTGCTGGGTGGTATTTCAGGTATTCCGCCTACAAAAGTAATTATTCTCGGTGCCGGTATTGTAGGTGAATTTGCCGCCCGCGCGGCTCTGGCACTTGGTGCATCAGTAAAAGTATTTGATAACAGTGTTTACCGGTTAAAAAGATTACAAAATAGCATCGGGCAGCGTATGTGGACTTCTGTCATAGAACCCGGCATTCTGGCAAAACAATTGAAAACCTGTGAGGTGGCAGTAGGTGCTTTAAGTTCAAATAACGGCAGAACGCCTGTAGTAGCTACAGAAGAAATGGTGAGCCGGATGCGCCCGGGAAGTATTATCATCGATGTGAGTATCGACCGTGGCGGTTGCTTCGAAACTTCAGAAATCACATCACACGAAAAACCAATCTTTAAAAAATTTGATATTATACATTACTGCGTTCCGAATATTCCTTCCGGATTCGCACGTACAGCTTCTCAGGCAATCAGTAATGTTTTAATGCCTTTATTAATTGAAGCCGGCGATAATGGTGGATTTGATAATCTGGTATGGCACAAAGTGCATTTACGTAGCGGTATTTACCTCTTTAAAGGTGCACTCACTAACTTTCATTTAAGCCAGCGGTTTGATTTGAAATACACTGACCTTAATTTGCTGATCGCTTCTCAGCGGTAGTTTTTATTTTTTTAGAAATCTTAATTTCTCTTTCGGTTCTATCACCCGGTTTCTTCATTCTTCGGTACGAACCGATCAGAAGAACTGTAGTAATAAAATATAATAACAGTAATACCCAGATACTGATATCCGTAAATATTTTCAGATAATAAACCGATAAGAATAATATGGCACTGATGGTAAAACCTGCTGAAGGAGTTTCTTCATTCAACATGATTGTTCCGTAAATTCCCTGAATATATCTGAGTATAGAAATGATATTCAATAAGGAAATGATAGAGAAAATAATTCTGTCGTTCAGCTCAGGCAGAAACTCAACTTTGAAGAAAGGAAATAATCCGAAAATTATTCCGCTTAAAATAATAGAGGTAATGATTACCTTATTTACGGTATCGTCTTTTTTAGTCATTTCATGTTCGGTTTGAAAATAGGTCATGTGTAGGTGAAGTATATCGGAATATTTTATTATAATAATCTCCTCTGTAATTTGTTGACTGCCGTTCATTTGTTTTTGTAATTGAAGAGGCGTAAAAGAGCCTAGTTGTTTAAGCATGATAAAATCCAGTTTACCTGAATCATCAGAACAGAACTCTTCTAATGTTCCTGTGTATAGAATATTAGAATTATTTCCCTGCACTAAAACGCGTAACAGAATAATTGGTTTATGCTTTCTAAATACTGTATTATCTTCTTTTGAAGTGATACTGAGTAAATGCCATCTGTTACTGTACTGCAATACGGGAATTAATTTTGGTATTAATGGAAATTGAATGATAAGTGTATGAATAGAATATCCGAGTAATGCAGATGTTAAGTATATAAAAATGAGTATTACCAAAAGATTGAACAATATTGATTTGCTTAATTTAATATCATCTGATGTAGTAGTAACCGGGGGTAATTTTCTGTCAGAAATAATATTAAGAACTTCATAAATTGTATTGAAATTGATGTCGTTCAATAACGACAGATTAAATAAGTAGGTAATAAACCATATTGTGAATGTTGAAATAATCAGGCAGAAAATGCTGGCAAGCACTGTTCATAAAGATTTTTCAAATAATGTACCTTTTCTTAGTTCATGCGTAAAACTATTGATAAATAAAAAGCGTCTGAAAATGATACCCGGAATGAGAAATATCATCAGATAAATAATTGTATGAAGTGCTAAATGAATGTTTTCCATGGCGTTTGATTAAATAAAGAAACGTATTACTTTACCATCGGAGAAGGTTACTTGTATAGAATCGGTTTGCCCTGAATCAAGCGCATGTATAGCTTCAGAAAGTTTTTTTCGGTCTTCCGGATTCCGGAAAAGTTTTTTTATATGCCTGTCCATTATACCCTCATCAGGAAACATGCAGGAGAAATTCCAGATCTCCGCAATAGCGTAGAACAGGTCATTGATGTATTCAAATACTTTTGCAATGAAAGACATTGACGGAATATTTTAGCGTTTATTGTAATAACCTTACTCTGTGCAGAAACACTTCAGGCGGTTGTTTATATAAACGTAAAACTTCTGTTAGCGGATTACTTTTAAATGCTTAAAATGGGATATACTCTACTGTGCGGAGATTTTTTTGATTATAATCACGAAGGGAGGAGCACTATTTGTAATCTGTTATATTGATTTCTTTATCGCAGAAAAAATATTCCTGAGGGTCATTGGAGCTGACAATAATTAACCTGTCTTTTCTGAATTTAGTAACCAGGTTCTGATAGAGTTCAATCCCTGTTTTATCAAGGTTCATACAAGGTTCATCTAACAGTACACAAGGTACATCACTCATGAGGGCCTGTAATAGTTTTACTCTTTGTTTCATTCCTGAAGAATAAAACCTGATTTGTTTATTGGCAGCTGCTGACAGATTCACGATCGACAACATTTCTTCAATCGAAACATCTTTTAAAAGTGGTTTAAACTTCTGATGGAATGTCAGCATTTCTGTAGCGGTAAATTCTTCGATCAGCTCCATGGCAGGGCTTGCCCATGAAATTTGCTGAAAGATATTTTCCGGGGCAATGGTGCGCCCCTGAAGCTCATATTCAAGCTTTCCTTCGCTGTGTGCAACAGCTCCGGCAATGATTTGTAAAAGAGTGCTTTTGCCTGAACCATTCGGTCCGACGATTGCATAAGTGTATTCATGTGAAAACGCTCCAACAAAGTTCCGGAAAATCCATTCTCTGTTGAAGCGTTTACCTATTTGATTAAGCGATATCTTCATCGCCACTACCTTTTGAAGCTCTTTTGATAATACCTCTTCCGCTTTCTCTGATGAAGGCAACAATTTCGTCTCTTTCATCAGTTGGTGCAAATTCTTCTTCTAAGAACTCAAGTGCCTGTGAAGTATTCAAACCGCTATTATAAAGCACGCGGTATATTTCTAAGATATGATTGATTTTTTCGATAGAGAAACCTCTTCGTTTTAAGCCTACAGAGTTTACACCTGCATAGCTTAGAGGACTTCTTCCGGCTTTAATAAAAGGAGGAACATCTTTACCTACTAATGATCCGCCGGCAACAAAAGCATGTTGTCCGATGTGAACAAACTGGTGTACTGCGCAAACGCCACCTACCCATGCCCAATCACCCATTACTACGTGACCGGCAACCTGTGAGTTATTACTCATGGTAACGTTGTTACCAATGATACAGTCGTGTGCAATGTGACAGTAAGCCATAATTAAACAGTCGTTACCTACTTTGGTAGTCCATCTGTCTTTTGTTCCTCTGTGGATGGTAACAAACTCACGGATAGTAGTGTTGTCGCCTATTTCAGTTAATGTTTCTTCGCCTTCAAATTTACGGTCTTGCGGAGAGGCAGAAATTACAGCGCCGGGATAAATGCGGCAGTTTTTTCCGA
This sequence comes from Gynurincola endophyticus, assembly GCF_003991195.1. GTDB lineage: Bacteria > Bacteroidota > Bacteroidia > Chitinophagales > Chitinophagaceae > Gynurincola > Gynurincola endophyticus. Next base: position 425,353 of record NZ_RCWL01000001.1, read on the forward strand.
TTCTCGCACCTTCCATAATTGTTACGTTACTTCCAATCCAGGTGCCTTCTCCGATCTCTACGTTTGGGTGAATAACAGTAAAAGGATCAATCTTTACATTCGTCGCCAGTTTGGCATTGGGATGAATATACGTATGAGGATGAATCATTGTGTTTACGTTCTTAAGTGTATGACCTGTATCCTTACCGAAAGGTTCAGCAATTCCAGATATTGGATCGATCATCTTATGTACTTTATTGTTTTTGATAGCGTGTCATTTAATCAGCGAAAATAGAAAAACTTTATTCTTATTTAACAATATAATAATGAAAATATTTTGTGCCGCTAATAAATTAACATTTTTATGATCTCTTGATGACTTGGGCCATCAGGTCAGCTTCCGTAACTATTTTATTTCCAACGTATACGGTGCCTTTCATTTCACAGATGCCCCGACGAATCGGTGCCATTAATTCCATCTTTAACAATAAGGTATCGCCTGGTAAAACCTTTTGCTTAAACTTACAGTTATCAATCTTTAAGAAATAAGTATCGTATTGTCCTTCTGGTAAAGCATTTATGCACAAAATGCCACCGGTTTGCGCTAAAGCTTCTATCTGGAGAACACCGGGCATTACCGGGTTTCCGGGAAAGTGTCCGGCGAAGAAAGGTTCGTTAAATGTTACGTTCTTAACCCCAACAATATGAGTATCTGATAATTCAATGATTTTGTCTACCAGCAAAAATGGTGTTCTGTGTGGTAATGTTTGTTCAATTTGTTGGATGTTAAATACCGGGGTTGTATTCGGATCGTAAGATGGTACTGACTTTAAGCTTCTGCTTTTTTTAAGCTGTTGTTTGATCTTTCTTGCAAAGTCTACATTCGAACTATGGCCCGGACGGTTAGCGATAATATGTCCTTTAATAGGAACTCCTACCAATGATAAATCACCGATCACATCGAGTAATTTATGACGGGCAGGTTCATTTGGGAATCGAAGTTCGAGGTTGTTTAAGTAGCCTTCACTTTTTACTTCCATTTTGTCTTTACCGAATGCTTTTGCCAGACGCTCCATTTCAGCTTCCGTAACCGGTTTGTCAACCACTACAATTGCGTTATTAATGTCGCCGCCTTTAATCAGGTTATGTTGTAGCAATAACTCTAATTCATGCAAAAAACAAAACGTTCTGCAGGGTGCAATTTCTTCAGGAAATTCACGCAGCGTTTTCAGGCTGGCGTGTTGGGTTCCTAACACCGGACTATTAAAGTCGATCAGTGTAGTTACTTTATATTCAGAAGAAGGTAATATGGTTAATTCTACTCTTTTTTTCTCGTCGTAATGCGCTAGTATTTCGTCTACTACATACCATTCTTTCACAGCATCCTGTTCAAGAACACCAGCTTTTTGAATTAACTCAACAAATGGAGCGGATGAACCGTCAATGATCGGAATTTCAGGTCCGTTCACTTCTATTAAACAGTTGTCAACACCAGTACCGACCAATGCAGCTAAAATATGTTCAACTGTACTTACTTTAACACCATCTACTTCCAGAGTAGTTCCTCTTGAGGTATCGGTTACTAAGTCACAATCAGCTTTGATAATCGGTTGATCGTCTAAGTCTACACGTTTGAACTGATAACCAAAACCGGTTGCGGCAGGTTTTAAAATCATTTTTGCAAAGATTCCGGTATGTAATCCGGTACCTTCAATACTTACAGCCTCTTTTAACGTATGTTGCTTGTCAGGATTAAAGTTCGCGTCCATTCGAAAAGTTTAAGACGGCAAAGATAAGGTTTGCAGATTTAATCTGCTTCCTTTGCCGGTATATAGATGAATTTTAAAAGTTGTTTTACACTAATTTTTCTTGCGAAAGTTTTTGAACCAATTGTTCTAGCTGTTTGATTCTTTTTTCAAGATCCGGCAGGTTTCTGCTTACTGCCTGTGCACGTAAAGCACTGGTATAGTCGTAGGCGGGGCTACCGGTAACAGCTGCTCCGGGTGTCTTAATTGCTTTGGACACACCACTTTGTGCATTGATTTTTACGCCATCTGCCAAAACAATATGGCCTACAATACCAGCCTGTCCACCAATCATTACATTTTTACCCAGCTTCGTACTTCCACTCACGCCCGCCTGAGCTGCAATCACTGAGTTATTTCCTACTTCTACATTATGAGCAATTTGTACCAGATTATCGATTTTTGCTCCTTTTCTGATAAATGTACTCCCCATAGTGGCGCGGTCAATCGTTGCATTAGCACCGATTTCTACATAATCTTCAATTACTACATTGCCGATCTGCGGTACCTTTTTGAATGTACCGTCAGCCTGTGGTGCAAATCCGAATCCATCACTACCGATTACGGTACCGGCATGTACTATAACATTGGTGCCTAGTTTACAATCGTGGTAAATTTTTGCACCCGGATAAATAATAGTATCGTCGCCGATAACTACATTATTACCGATATAAACCTGTGGGAAAATTTTTACATTATTACCGATCACTACTTTTTCGCCAACAAAACTGAATGCACCCAGAAAAACATTTTTCCCGAGTTGTGCAGAAGGAGAAATAAAGTGAGGATCCTGTAACCCGTTTAATTGTTGTGTTTTTATCTCCTGGTATTTCGACAGTAATCCGGCAAAAGCACTGTAAGGATCTTCTACTCGTATTAAGGTAGCATTTACAGATTGCTTTAATTCCAGTGAAGCACTGATCATAACGATAGAGGCTTTGGTGCTGTATAAGTAATCTTCATATTTCGGATTGGCTAGAAATGCTAACTGTCCTTCTTTAGCTTCTTCTATCTTTCCAAAATCTGACACGGCAGCATTCATGTCTCCTTCTATCTTACCGTTCACTAACATGGCGATTTGAGCGGCTGTAAATTGCATCTTGTTGAGTTTTGTCTTTAAAAGTGTTTCAAATTCCAGACTAATTGGAATTTTTGTAATGGCAAAGGTAATATTTTTTAACAGGGGTTGACAATTCTTGTCGGATCAGGGCATTGTCAACCGCTGCGATATCTTTTACGGTTCCGTCTTTGAACAAAATCTGTATTCTCTCCTCATCTGCATTATAGGTGGTATTTTTCACTTCTCCCGAAAATGCCAGATAATCAACATCAGGTGACGATACACCCGTGGTGGATGAAATCTTTTCTTTTAATTGCTTCATTTCGTCGGCAGACGGCGCCTCCTGTAAGAACTTAACTTTGAATAAATTTCTATTAATCAGTCCGTCACATAATGTTTGCAATACTTTATCATCATAATGTAACCACATTTTAATCGAGGTCAGAATGTCAAAATCATCCAGGTTGCAAAAGGCATCCAGATCTTCTGCTTTCGCACCAATATTTGATTTGCCTTCCAGAAAATACTGTAGGGTAGGAGTGGCTGTAGGAAGCAAATGCCCCTGTTCAACAAGATGTTTTGCTCTTTGTAAGGTACGCACCAACATCCGCTCGGCACATAATACCGTTTTGTGTAAGTATACCTGCCAATACATAAGACGGCGGGATACAAGAAATTTTTCAATGGAATAAATCCCCTTCTCTTCTACCATGAGCTGACCGTCTTTTACCGTCAACATCTTGAGGATACGGTCATAACCGATCACTCCTTCAGAAACACCGGTAAAGAAACTGTCGCGGGTTAAATAATCCATCCGGTCACAATCCAGCTGACTGCTTAATAACTGATGCAGAAACGGTTTGTGATATCGGTTCGTAAAAATATCTATTGCCAGTTGTAACCTTCCCTGAAAAGTTTTATTTAATGACTCCATGATCAGCAATGAAATCTTTTCATGATGTACATCTTTGATAATTACTTTTTCAAGGGCATGCGAATAAGGTCCATGACCTACATCATGTAACAGAATGGCCAGTTTTGCAGCCTGCGCTTCCTCCTCGTTAATAGCAATTCCTTTGAGGCGTAGCTCATTGATGGCATTGCACATTAAGTGATAAGCACCCAAAGCATGATGCAGGCGCGTATGTACCGCTCCCGGGTAAATTAACTGCGCAAAAGCCATCTGATGAATCCTTCTCAGCCGCTGAAAATATCTGTGACCAATAACTTCAAGAATAAAAGGATCATCAATCGTAATAAAGCCATGTACAGGATCATTAATGATTTTTCGCGTCATACGCTGATATTTTGTTAAAATTCCGATTTTTTTGGCTAAATCCTTGTATAAACCTTTTTACATTTGAAACATTACACTTTTAAAACTAAATTGTTTATAAATTATTGGATATGGCAGTAGCAAAAATATTGTGGGTAGATGATGAAATGGAAAGTTTACAATCGCATATTATGTTCTTACAACAAAAAGGTTATGAGGTGAACGCATTGAATAACGGACATGATGCGATCGATTTTGTGCAACAAAATCCAATAGATGTGGTATTACTCGACGAATCCATGCCCGGTATCACCGGCCTTGAAACCCTCTCAAAAATAAAAAGTATTAACGCCTCTATACCTGTTATTCTGGTTACCAAAAATGAAACCGAAAACCTGATGGACGAAGCAATCGGCAGCCAGATTAATGACTATTTAATTAAACCTGTTAACCCCAATCAGGTACTATTAAGCCTCAAAAAAATTATCGATAATAAACGACTCGTCGCCGAAAAAACCACTACGGCTTATCAGCAGGACTTCCGTCATTTATTCATGGCACTAAATGATAACCCGAAGCATCAGGATTGGATTGAGATCTATAAAAAACTAGTTTACTGGGAACTGGAAATGGAAAAAGCCGACAGCCCCGAAATGTTAGAAGTATTTCAAACCCAAAAGAACGAAGCTAATACTGAGTTTTTCAAATATGTATCGAAAAATTATGCTGACTGGGTTTCTGCGAATGCAGTAGATGCGCCGGTAATGTCGCACCAACTGTTTCAGTTTAAAGTATTACCACACTTTGAACCTGGTGTTCCAACTTTTTTTATTCTGATCGACAATCTGCGTTACGATCAATGGAAAGCAATTCAGCCAATTTTTGCTGAAAGCTTCAGGATTCTGGAAGAAGATAGCTTCTTTAGTATTCTGCCTACCGCTACCCAATATGCGCGGAATGCGATTTTTGCCGGCTTACTGCCTATTGATATAGAAAAAAAGTTTCCTGACTTATGGAAGAACGATGAAGATGAAGGTGGCAAAAACCTCAATGAAGAAATTTTCATTCAGGAACAATTAAAACGGTTACGTAAATCAGATCTCAAATTTTCTTACACAAAAGTCTTGAATCATACACAGGGTCAGGATCTGGTAAATAACGTTCACAATTTGTTGAACAATGACCTGAATGTGATCGTATATAATTTTGTAGATATGTTGAGCCATGCCAGAACTGAAATGGAAGTGCTGAAAGAACTGGCCAGTGATGAAACCAGTTATAGAAGTGTTACCAGAAGCTGGTTTGAACACTCTCCGCTGTATCAGGCACTCAAAAAAATCTCCGACAAAAAAATTAAGCTGATTGTGAGTACCGACCACGGTAGTGTACGTGTTAAAAACCCGGTGAAAGTAATCGGAGATAAACAAACAACCACCAATTTACGTTATAAACACGGTAGAAACCTGAATTATGAAAACAAAGATGTGCTGGCATTTAAAGACCCAAAACTGGCCGGTTTACCCGTTCCAACAGTAAATTCTTCCTACATCTTTGCGAAAGAGGATAATTTTTTGTGTTATCCAAACAATTATAATTACTACGCAAACTACTACAAAAATACCTTTCAACACGGCGGAATCAGCCTGGAAGAAATGGTGGTTCCGGTCATTAAAATGATCAGTAAAGAATAGGGTATATCATGTGGAAAAGTTTAACCGGTTTCCGCTATAGTATTTTTAAATTTGTGTATCACTAATCGCGAATAGTATTCATGAAAATAACAGCAGCAAGTTTAGATAAAATCGAGAAAGTGTTGGATGAAGCAGGGTACATTGTTCGTTATGAAAGAGGTACTTTTCAAAGTGGATATTGCATTTTAGAACAGAAAAAGGTAGTGGTATTAAACAAATTCTTACAACTTGAAGGACGTATTAATACTTTACTGGATATTATTCCTCAGCTAAAAGTAGACATAGAAGATTTAAGTCCGGCTACGAAAACCATTTATGAGGATATTATTAAAAAAGCGCAACAAAATCCAACAGCTTAATTCGTGGCAGTGCCTCCGATACATATTACTTTTTTAGGTACCGGTACCAGCAGCGGTGTGCCAATGGTGGCCTGTGATTGTGACGTTTGTCAGTCTACAGACCCTAAAGATAACCGCCTGCGCTCTTCCGTACTCATCGAATCTGCTACTACTACGATTGTAATTGATACAGGGCCCGATTTCCGGTATCAGTTACTGCGCCAGAAAGTAAAAAAACTCGATGCAGTCGTATTTACTCATCCGCACAAAGATCATATTGCCGGGTTGGATGAAGTAAGGGCTTTTAATTTTTTTCAGCAAAAACCGATGTATGTTTATGCAAACGAACTCACACAGGAAGGTATCATCCGTGAGTTTCCTTATGCTTTTTATGAAACAAGATACCCCGGTGTACCTGAAATTAAAATGTTTACGATACAAAATGATACTTTTCAGGTAGGTGACCTTACCATTACTCCCATCCAGGTTTGGCACCTGAAAATGCCGGTACTGGGCTTCCGTATCGGTAATTTCACTTATATCACTGATGCTAACAGGATTGATGCGGAAGAGCTCGAGAAAATTAAAGGCAGCGAAGTACTCGTACTAAATACACTCCGCCAGTCACCACATATTTCACATTTTAGCCTGGAAGAAGGAATTCAACTCGTGCAAACTTTACAAATTCCACAGGCTTATTTTACGCATATCTCTCACCAGATGGGCAAACATGCCGATGTTAATCCTACCCTCCCCGATGGGATAGAACTGGCGTATGACGGGTTAAATTTTACCGTTTAATCTGATACTTGTTTTTATTCGTATAAATAAGAACGGGCCTAACTATTAAGATACAAAAAAATCCCGGATTATCCAAAATGATTGATCGTGAATGGTTTAGCTATAGCAGAAAAGAAGCTATCGGCATTTTGGTGCTTGTACTACTGTTAATGGTTGTATTAAGAATGCCGCATTGATATCACTTTCACTGAAAGAAAGTGGATATTCCTTTTATTGTAATAGATTCAGTTAATGCATCACGGGCTGTAGATTTTCATTTTGATGCCAATAATCCCCCTTATGACAGCCTGAAAACATCCGGGGTGGATGCAGCACTTTTACGAAACTGAAAAAACTATCTTCTGAAAGGAGGAAAGCTAAAGGATACGGTTGATTTAAAGCGACTCTGGGGCATGACTGATAGTGTTTATAAAGTGCTGCAACCGTGGGTTAAGTTTCCTGCTGTAAAACCAAAGCCGCAAAAAAATAAACTAGACATTAATCGTGTGGATAGTGTGCAGCTGGCCATATTGATTCATAACCAATTAAAGCTTGCTGGCCGTATTATTCGCTATCGTGACCGGTTGGGTGGATTTGTAAAAACTGAACAATTAAAGGAAGTATATGGCTTGTCCGAAAAGTTATACCAAAGATTGATTTTGAACGTTTTTATCACGGCAGACTTTAAGCCTAAGCGGTTAAATATTTTGACACTTGACTTTAAAGCACTCATTTCACATCCATATATAGATTACAACTTGGCTAAATTGCTGATAAGGTTCAGGGAGCATTGTGGTGAGAATTGTAATTATGAGAGTTTGTCAGCACTAATTGCTTTAGAAGGTGTTGATCTTCAAAGGCTTAAAAATTACCTCGAATTTAAAAGAGATTAGTAAGAAAAATATACTAACAAACGTTAGTTTTTCGAAAAAAAATACCATCTTTGTACTGGCTTCTAACGATTGAAACATATGAAAACAGCAACATTCGAAATAACTCAGGAAATAGAACAAATGACCAGGCAGTTTGCGTTACAGCATATCAAACCGTACGTAATGGAATGGGATGAAGCGCAGCATTTTCCTATAGATACCTTTAAAGCCATGGGGGAATTAGGATTATTAGGCGTGTTAGTTCCCGAAAAGTACGGAGGTGCCGGGCTGGGTTATTTCGAATATGTGGCTGTTATACAGGAAATTTCCAAAGTATGTGGTTCGATAGGGTTAAGTGTTGCTGCACATAACTCTTTATGTACGAATCACATTTTGATGTTTGGTACAGAAGAGCAAAAGCAAAAGTATCTTCCGCGTTTGGCGAAAGGGGAGTGTGTAGGTGCATGGGGATTAACCGAACCGAATACCGGTTCTGATGCAGGAAACATGCAAACTGTTGCAGTTCGCAATGGAGATGAGTGGGTATTGAATGGTACCAAATGCTGGATTACTCATGGTATTACCGGAGAAATTGCGGTAGTAATTGCCAGAACAGGAGAACCAAGAGCAAAAGATAATTCTACTGCTTTTATTATAGAACGCGGAACACCAGGGTTTAAAGCTGGCAAAAAAGAAAATAAATTAGGCATGCGTGCCAGTGAAACTGCTGAAATGATTTTTGATCATTGTGTAATTTCTGATAGCCAGCGTTTGGGAGAGGTAGGAGAAGGTTTCAAACAAGCAATGAAAATATTGGATGGTGGTAGAATTTCTATCGCAGCCTTATCATTAGGAATCGCTAAAGGAGCTTTTGAAGCTTCAGTAAAATACTCAAAAGAACGTGAGCAGTTCGGAAAGCCGATCAGTGAGTTTCAAGGTATTTCCTTTAAACTGGCCGATATGGCTACAGAAATTGCAGCTGCTGAAATGTTAATACACCAGGCTTGCGGATTGAAAGAAAGAGGAATGCCGATGACAAAAGAAGCTGCTATGGCGAAATATTATGCCAGTGAAGTAGCAGTTAAAGTTGCGAACGACGCTGTGCAGGTATTTGGTGGTTATGGATATACAAAAGACTTTCCGGTAGAAAAATATTATCGTGATGCTAAACTCTGTACAATCGGCGAAGGAACATCTGAAATACAAAAGATTGTTATTGCGCGCGAAGTACTGAAATAATTTATAATTACCTGGTCTATGATTGCTTGTTTATAATACATAAGAGCCCCCAACTTGTTGGGGGCTCTTGCTATTTGATGGAGATTTTCAATTCTGTTCTACATTCTCAACTCATAATTCTTAATTACTAATTCTTCATTTATTTAAGGCATAAAGTCATCTTCTTCTTTTGGCCCGTACTTATTAAAAAGTTTATCAATGGCCCCGCCGAAAATCGGAAACTTATCTTTCGCAAAGTTTTTTACGATTTCAACTGCTTTATAAGCCTGAACTTCAGTTAACCCTTCCGCCATTAATTTTTTTATTAATTCATCCATAGCATTGATAAAAGTATTAAGCTACTTTCAAGCCTTTAAGTCCGCTACTATTAAATTTCTTCTCTGCATATGCCCGGGTAACCATAAATACTTTTTCGTCGCTGGAAGGTAATTCAAACATTGCATCGTTCAGAATATTCTCACATATACTTCTTAATCCTCTTGCACCTAATTTGTATTCTACGGCTTTGTCAACCATAAAATCAAGGGCATCTAATTCAAATTCCAGTTCGATATTCTCAATATTGAATAACTTCTTGTATTGTTTGATCAACGCATTTTTAGGATCTGTTAAAATCGATCTGAGCGTTGGTTTGTCCAGTGGATTGAGATAGGTTACTACTGGTAAACGCCCTAACAGTTCAGGAATTAAACCGAATGATTTAAGGTCTGTTGCATTGATATATTGCAACATATTTTCTTTCATTGCATCCTGAACGTCTTTGTTGACGTTAAAACCGATCGCATTGGTATTTAAACGGCTGGCAATTACTTTTTCGATACCGTCAAAAGCTCCGCCGCAAACGAATAAAATATTCTGCGTGTTGATTTTGATAAGTTTTTGTTCAGGGTGTTTTCTTCCGCCTTGCGGTGGAACCAACACGTCTGTACCTTCGAGCAATTTCAATAATCCCTGTTGTACACCTTCACCACTAACATCGCGGGTGATAGAAGGGTTATCTCCTTTGCGGGCAATTTTATCAATTTCGTCAATGAATACAATCCCTTTTTCAGCAGCTTCCACATCGTAATTACAAACTTGTAACAAACGGGTAAGAATACTTTCAACGTCTTCTCCTACATAACCGGCTTCTGTAAAAACAGTAGCGTCAACGATGGCAAAAGGAACATTTAAAATTTTAGCAATTGTTTTGGCAAGTAGTGTTTTACCGGTACCGGTTTCGCCTACCATTACAATATTGCTTTTTTCAATTTCCACACCATCATCGGTAGGTTTAAAACCAAGACGTTTATAGTGGTTATAAACTGCCACTGCTAATACCTTTTTGGCCTGGTCTTGTCCGATTACATATTCGTCAAGAATACGTTTAATTTCTTTCGGTTTTTTAACATTCACAGAATAAGCAGGAACTGTTGCTGTATCTGTATCGTTTTTTACACCCTGCTCCTCTAAAACAATTTCACGTGCGTGTTCGATACAGTTTTCACAGATATGGCCGTCAAGACCTGAAATCAGAATCTTCACTTCATTTCTGCTTCTACCACAAAACGAACACTGTAAGTTAGATTTCGCCATTTAAAATAAGCTTATAATTTTTCAACAATTTCATCAGCGATACCATAAGCAATGGCTCCTTTGGCGTCCATATAATAATCACGGTCAAAATCTTTCATTACCTGTTCGAAAGTTTTTCCGCAATTGTCTGCCAGTATTTGTGCAGAAATTTCTTTTACTCTCTGCGTTTGAATCGCCTGAATTTCCAGATCCGCACTTACTCCTCTCAGGTATCCGCCTAAGCTTGGCTGGTGAATCATTACTTCTCCGTGCGGGTAGATTTTTCTGCTACCTTTTTTACCACCGCTTAACAGAATCGAACCCATTGAGTAAGCCATTCCCATGCAAATAGTACTAACAGGTGAGCTGATCATTTGCATGGTATCATAAATCACCATACCGCTGGTAACAATACCACCAGGTGAGTTAATATAAAATTTAATTTCTTCACCCGGACGGTCGGCATCCAGTAATAAAAGTTTGGTAGTAATATCTTTTGCAGATTTATCATCTACCATTCCCCATAAGTGAATGCTTCGTGTTTTAAAAAACTGTTCTTCAACTTTTTTGCTGAAGATCATAATGTCTGACTTAGGGCGCTCTTCTTTTGGTTCTTCTTCCTCATCACCTTCTTCGTCATTTAAATGCCAGCCGTTTAATATATGTTTTTGAATACTCATATTTCAAGTTTAAATAATCAATGAAGAATAAAATTACTTTTTCTCTTTACGAGGATTGGTCAGCAATACTTCATCAACCAGTCCGTATTCTTTGGCTTCCATTGCAGTGAGCCAGTAATCTCTTTTACAATCTTCTTCTACCTGCTCAACTGGTTTGCCTGAATGGTCAGAGAGAATCGTGTACAGTTCACTTTTTAATTTCTTGATCTCGTTAACGGTAATTTCAATATCAGAAGCTTGTCCACCAATTGCGCCACTCGGCTGGTGAATCATCACTCTGCTGTGTTTTAAGGCTGTTCTTTTGCCTGCAGCACCTGCGGCTAATAAAACCGCGCTCATCGAACCGGCCATGCCTACGCAGATCGTAGCAACGTCTGGTGAAATAAACTGCATGGTATCATACATCCCTAAACCGGCATATACTGAACCACCCGGAGAATTGATATATAATTGAATATCTCTGTTACGTTCGGTACTTTCAAGGAAAAGCAACTGTGCATTCACGATGTTCGCTACCTCGTCAGATACAGGATAGCCGAGGAAAATAATACGATCCATCATCAAACGGCTGTAAACATCCATCATAGTGATGTTTTTTACACGTTCTTCGATGATATAAGGAGTCATATTTTCAAACTGGTGCTTTTGAAAGTCATTCAGTGTATTGCTGGAAATACCCTGATGTTTTATGGCATATTTTTCAAATTCTTTACCAAAGTTCATATTCCAATACGATTAATAGTTTTCAATTGTAAAACGAAGTCAAATACCGTGCAATTGTCAGATTTGCCCATTTTGTCACAAAATATCGTTTTTTTGGCAGAATATGTCAGAAAAAGAGGAGATTATCGGTCTATTTTAGCATGAACAAGTAGTAGCTATTCTAACTGTTAACAATAATCAAATGTTATCCTGTGAACTGTTTTCTGACACTGATCAGTACATTGGTTCCGTCATTTTCCTGAAAGGCCGGAGAGGGCAAAAAAAATCCCCCGCCAACAAAACTGGAGAGGGATTTTTGAATCATTTATCGGTTAATGCTGATGATGCTGATGTTTTTCTAATTCTTTAGTAAACTCTTCAACACTCACTTTTTTATCTTTTCCTGTTACTAAGGTTTCGCTATGATCGAACATTTTTTGAGTTTGGATTCTGTGATAAGCATCCTCTACAAAACGGCGATCCTGCATCATTTTGTTAATGTAATCGTTCACCCATGGTTGTTCTTCGATAGCACCCATACCCATGCCACCCATGTAGCTGAATAATTGCTCTTTAGCAAATGCCTGAAGATCTTCAGGTTTTACTTCGATATTGTTCTCACGAACTAATTTATCAGTAATTAAAGTCCATTTTAACTGATTAGCAAAACTTGGATATTCTTCTTCAGCCTGCTCAGCAGTTTTAGGTTGTTCGCTACCGTTTTGTAACCATTTTTTCAGGAAAGGCTCAGGTAATTCGATAGATGTTTTATCTAACAAAACATGATACAATTCGTGTTGTAAGTGATTGCTTGCCTGTTTATCCCAATACTCCTGGATAGAAGCTTCAATTGCTTTTTTGAATTCTTCTTCGGTTTTGATTTCTTTACCGGGTAATGCTACCTGGAAAAATGCTTCATTTAATTCAGCACGCTCTACAAAACCAACTTTGGTTACAGTCATTTTGAATTTCTGAGAAGTAGCGTTCGGATCGTTTTTGTCTAATCCTAAATCACCAATTAACCATTCTCTTTCTTTTTCATCGAATGCAGTTGCTAAATCAATGGTGAAGCTATCACCGTTTTTAACGCCCATTAATTGAGGACGGAAGCTTTCACCAAAATATTTTACCAGTAATGAATTGTCTTTCGGAGCGGCACCTTCTACTGCATTTCCATTTTCATCTACTGCTACAAAAGATACGTTTAATACATTATCATCACCTGTAACTGTTTCAGGTTCAGTCATGTTACCATGACGAAGACGTAAACGATCAATTTCGTCGCTGATCATTTCTTCTGTGATGGTAACTTTATATTTGGTAAACTTTTCTTTCGAAACGTCTACTACTTCAAACTCAGGTTTTAATCCAACTTCAAAAGAGAAATTGTAATCGCCCGGTTGATTCATATCTAGTTGGCTCGGATCGTTTTCATTCGAAGGAAGAGGTTGGGCAAAAATTTCCAACTTCTCATTTGTCAGATAATCCATCAATCCTTTTTCTACTGCTTTTAATACTTCATCAGTAAAAATTGGTTGACCATGCATTTTTTTGATCATGCCTGCAGGAACCATCCCTTTGCGGAAACCCGGGATGTTGGCATTTTTGCTATAGTTCTTGAGTGCCTTTTCAAATGAAGAAAGGTAATCTTCTTTAGAGACAGTTACGGTAATTTTGTCATTCAGCAGCCCAATATTCTCTCTTGTAACGGTTGCCATATTGCATTTTTTAATTTGGGGGGCAAAAGTACGTTTATTTGTTCACATATTAAAGCCCATCTGCTTTTTAACGATTTTATGCCTGTTTTTTAACCTTTTAAGATAGGTGATACCACTTATTGGGTATTGGGTATTTTCTTCAGTTTTGTATCTTAATGTGTAGAATGAACAAATTGATTACCTAAACCTTCGTCTGCTGATTGAAAACTAAACTGATATATTACTGTTCGCTCGGCGCTTTGCTGTTGCTGGTTGCCGCAATTATAACCCTGGGTTACTGGTTGCCATCTTCACACCCCCACTTTGTTATTATTTTCGCATCGTTGATAAGCTTAACTGTTTTTATACTTATAATAACAGTTGTTTTTCATGAAAAATTCAAAAAAATTTCGTAACTTTTATATACCTCTTTAAAATGTAGACGTTCAATTTTTTCATGGAGTTTTCGTTGTAAATGCAGGTATGGGCATAAAAAAACCCGATACAATTTAATTATATCGGGTGTCTGTGCGCATGGAGGGACTCGAACCCCCACGCCTCACGGCACTAGATCCTAAGTCTAGCGCGGCTACCAATTACGCCACATGCGCATATAAAAAAAAATAAAGAGCGGGTTTGCTACCCATTTTTCTGAATGGGAATGCAAAGCTAAATAATAAATTCGAAAAAAAGAAAACTTTCTTTATAAATTCGTACTGATAATTAATCGAATGGATACAGTAGCAGCGATACCAAAGTATAACTTGAATGAAGAACAAGAAAAGAAATTGATTCTTCGGGAATACCGTGCTCTTTTGAGGTCTCTGAAAGCTAAACTCAAACCCGGTGATAGAAAATTATTGAGACATGCATTTGAAATGAGCGCAGAAGCGCATCAAACCATGCGTCGGAAATCTGGTGAACCATATATCTTACATCCGCTTGCAGTTGCAAAAATCGGCGTTGAAGAAATAGGGCTGGGTATTCGTTCCTCTATCTGTGCTTTACTGCATGATACCGTGGAAGATACGGATCTTACTTTAGAAGATATCCGTCGCGAGTTTGGTGAAGAGATTGCAAAAATTGTAGACGGACTTACAAAAATAGCCACCGTTGTTGATGTAAATGCTTCGCAACAGGCTGAAAACTTTAAAAAAATCCTTTTCACACTAACAGATGATCCTCGTGTTATTCTGATTAAACTTGCCGATCGTTTGCATAATATGCGAACGATGGATTCAATGAAACGTGAAAAGCAGTTGAAGATAGCTTCGGAAACCATCTTTGTATATGCACCTTTGGCGCATCGGATGGGTTTGTATAGTATGAAAACCGAGCTCGAAGACCTTTCAATGAAATACCTCGAGCCGGATGCTTATCGCGAAATTGCCAAAAAACTGGCTGAAACAAAACGTGAAAGAACACGCTATATCAATGAATTTATCCGCCCGCTGAAAGAACGGATTGAACAAACCGGTTATGATTTTGAAATTTACGGCCGCCCGAAAAGTATTCATTCCATTTGGAACAAAATGAAAAAAAAGGGAGTCACTTTTGAAGAAGTGTACGACCTTTTTGCTATCCGTATTATCTTAGAAGTTCCTCAGGAAAAAGAAAAAGAAGCCTGCTGGAAAGTTTATTCTATTATTTCTGATGAATATACTTTACAGCCCGACCGCATGCGCGACTGGCTGAGTAATCCAAAAGCAAACGGCTATGAAGCGCTGCATACAACCGTAATGGGGCCGCTCGGCAAGTGGGTAGAAGTGCAGATCAGAACTAAACGGATGAACGAAATCGCTGAAAAGGGCCTGGCAGCACACTGGAAGTATAAAGAAGATGTTTCGCATGAATCCCGTTTTGATAAATGGTTCCAGCAGATACGCGAAGCCATTAACTCGCAAGACTCCGATTCTATCGATTTCTTACAGGATTTTAAAATGAGTTTCCTCGCCGAGGAAATCTATATCTATACGCCTAAAGGTGATTTGAAAATGTTACCTGTGGGTTCCACTGCACTCGATTTTGCCTTCAGTATCCACAGTATGGTAGGGTCGCAGTGTATCGGTGCAAAGGTGAATCATAAACTCGTTCCGATATCACATAAGCTCAATAGCGGTGATCAGGTAGAAATTATTACTTCTTCGAAACAAAAACCGAATGAAGACTGGCTGGGTATTGTGGTTACCGCCAAGGCGAAAGCAAAAATCAAAGATGCACTGAAAGAAGAGAAACGGAAGATCGCTGAAGATGGAAAATATACCCTTCAGAAAAAATTGGAAGGGATGGGCGCCGGCTTTAATCAGACCAATATTGATACCTTAACCTACTTCTATAAGTTACAATCGCAACTTGATTTATTCTACCAGATCGCAGTAAAGCAGCTGGATCTGAAAGAATTAAAAGAGTTTCATATTTTAGGCGACCGGTTAGAACCACCAAAAGTGGAAAAACCTGTTATCGAAGAAAGGCACGAACCAGCTCACTTATCAAAAAAAGATTCAGAACTGATCATTTTCGGTGAAAGCAGCGATAAAGTAGTGTACAACCTCGCAAACTGTTGTAAACCGATTCCGGGGGATGACGTTTTCGGCTTCGTAACAACCGGTAAAGGATTAACCATTCACCGCACGAATTGCCCGAACGCTGCCCGCTTAATGGCAAACTACGGCCACCGCGTTGTGAAAACCAAGTGGGCAAGAAATAAGGAAATTTCATTCCTGACCGGCTTGAAGATCGTTGGACTCGATGATGTGGGCGTTATTCACAAAATCACGAACCTTATTTCGGGCGAATTGCGCATCAATATCAGTGCTATGACCATCGAAGCCAAAGAAGGTGTGTTTTTGGGAAATCTGAAAGTGTTTGTACATGATAAAGAAGAGCTGGATGAATTAGTAACCAGTTTAAAAGATTTACCGGGTATTGAAACCGTTGACCGCTACGATACAGAATAAAATACAATAGCGTGTGAAACAGCCTCTATTGAGGCTGTTTCACACGCTATTACAGCACTAATAATTATATATTCACTTTTCTTTGTTCATCAGTTTAGAAATCCTCATTTTTGCATTTTGGTCTAAGAAATAAAGTACGCAGGTTATTTCTCGCTTTTACGGCGTTCGACTATTTTTGCGCTTTAAATTAAACAACTCAAATATTGAACTCAATGGTTGACGTATTGTTAGGCCTTCAATGGGGCGATGAAGGTAAAGGGAAGATAGTGGACTATTTTGCTCCTAAGTATGATATTATTGCTCGTTTCCAGGGAGGTCCTAATGCAGGACACACATTATATGTAGAAGGTAAAAAAGTGGTTTTACACCAGATTCCTTCAGGAATCTTTCACCAGAATACGCTCAATCTGATTGGTAATGGTGTAGTGTTGGATGCTGTTACATTTAAAAAAGAGTGTGAAAGCGTTGCAGCGTTTGGAGTAGATTATAGAAAAAATTTATATATCGCTCAAAGAACCAATCTGATCCTGCCGACACACAGAGCATTGGACAAAGCATCTGAGCTGGCAAAAGGAAATGATAAAATTGGTTCTACTTTAAAAGGAATCGGCCCGGCTTATATGGATAAAACCGGTAGAAATGCTTTGAGAGTAGGCGATATTTTAGATAAAGATTTCATGGCTCATTATGAAAAGCTGAAAGCAAAACATCTTGAGTTAATCAAAGGAAATGATTTTGATGAAGAAATTACAGCCTGGGAAAATGAGTTTTTCACAGCGATTGAATTTTTGAAAACCTTCAAAATCGTTAACGGTGAATATTGGATTAATGAACAATTAAATGCTGGAAAAACCGTTTTGGCTGAAGGTGCACAAGGGTCAATGTTGGATGTTGATTTCGGAACATTCCCGTTTGTAACTTCATCTAATACGATTTCTGCAGGTGTTTGTACAGGATTGGGTATCGCTCCGCAAAAAATCCGCGAAGTAATCGGTGTTACCAAAGCTTATTGTACAAGAGTAGGTTCGGGCCCTTTCCCAACAGAGTTATTTAATGAAACAGGCGAAGAATTAAGAAAAATAGGTGGTGAGTTTGGTGCAACTACGGGTAGACCTCGCCGTTGTGGATGGATTGACCTCGTAGCTTTGAAATTTGCCTGCATGATCAACGGTGTTACCAAACTGGTAATGACCAAAGCCGATGTACTGGATGCATTTGACGAACTGGATGTTTGTGTGTCTTATAAAATAGACGGAAAAGAAACAGACCAGATTCCTTTCCAGATGGCAAAAATGCAAATCGATCCGGTTTATAAAACTTTCAAAGGTTGGAAAATCGATTCATCTGCATTAAAAACTGCAGCTGAATTACCTGGTGTGATGAATGAATATATCGGGTTTATTCATGAATATTTAGGAGTCAGCGTGAACTATGTTTCAAACGGACCAGGACGTGATCAGTTAATTGAAATAAAATAATTAAAAAAAGAAGATTTCAAACAGGTTTTTTTTTGAAATCTAATAGAAAAAGTCATATTTTTTTAACAATAAACTATCTTTTATTAGCTTAAAAATTTTTTGATCAAAAAGTTTGGCGAATTAAAAACTTCGCTGAAATTTTACATCAACAATCTTAATAGACTATGGCAGCAAAATCTGTAAAAGCAAACAAGACCAGCGGCACTCCTGCACCAAAGTCTTCTAAGGATGAGCCAAAAAAAGCTTCTTCCAAAAGCAAGAAACAATTAGAAGATGATGAAGAGGATGACGAACTGGAAGAGGAAGAGCTAAATGTAAAAGCTCCTAAGAAAGCTGGTAAATCATCTAAAAAGTCAAAAGACGACGAAGAAGGCGAAGAAGAGGATGACGATGATGAGGACGGGGATGACCTGGATGATGATGATTGGAACAAACCTGACGAAGATGATAGTTGGGATCCTGATTTTGAGGAATTTGATTTACCCAGATCAAAAACCAAAAAATCCGGTGGAACCGGCACGGGCAGAGGTAAAGGAAGTAAAAATGAAGACGATGATGATCTTGGATTAGATGAAGACTTTAAAGATTTAGATCTGTTCAACGATTCAGGATTCGATGACGATGATGATATGTTCTAATTCATTAGAAATGAAGGATAGAGTTTATCAAAACTTTGAAGTTGTTGATTTTACAATATTTAAAACAAAAATGCTGAATTGGATGAAACCATTCAGCATTTCTTGTTTATTAGATAATCATTTGTATCAACAAAAACATACCCGTGCAGAATGGATTGCAGGGGTGAGTCAGTCTACGCACCATAGTCATCTGCTTTCTCCACAGTATTGTTTCCAGGAACTTCAGCATTTACATGAAACAATTCCCGACTGGTACCTGGGGCATTTTAACTTTGAAGCGAACCAGCAGCAACCTCCTGAACACCCGGTCGCTTTTCCGGTAGCCCATTTTTTCAGGCCCGATACTATTATTCTACTAAAAGATAATCAACTGACAATCGGTTCAATCGTCGCCGATCCGGCAGAGATATTTGAAAGTATTCAGGCTTCAGCACCATCTGCTGCTGCTGCAGAGCCAGCAGAAGTGGAAATCAGATGTATTGAAACGAAAGAGACTTTTATTCAAACAATTGAAGCTATTCAACAGCATATTCAGCGGGGAGATTGTTACGAAATGAACTATTGTACTGCTTTTTATGCTGAAAATGCCTGCTTAGACCCACTTGCCCTGTATCTTGCTATCTCAGCGTCCAATCCCAGCCCGTTTGCGGCTTATTACCGGTATTTTGATCAATACCTGATTTCTGCTTCACCTGAACGGTTTTTGCAAAAGAAAGCTACCGTATTGCGCTCTCAGCCAATCAAAGGAACTATTCAGCGGGCAGCAGATCAGCAGTTGGATGACCGCTTGCAACAACAATTGTTGCATTCGGCTAAAGATCAGGCTGAGAATGTGATGATTGTAGACCTGGTTCGCAACGATTTGTCAATGGTTTGCAAGCCCGGATCTGTAAAAGTGGAAGAAATGATGGCTTTGTACAGTTTTCCGCATGTACACCAGTTAATTTCAACAGTGACAGGTGAGTTGGAAAATGAGAAAGACTGGGGTAAGGCTATTGAAAAATGTTATCCGATGGGTTCAATGACCGGTGCACCGAAAAAAACGGTGCTGGCCCTTACAGAAAAGTTTGAAAAACAACCGCGGGGATTATTCTCGGGAAGTATCGGCTATTTACAACCGGATAGTGATTTCGACTTTAATGTGGTTATCAGAAGTATCTTATATAATAAGCAGTCTGGTTATGTCTGTTTTCCGGCCGGTGCAGGTATAACTATTTACTCGGATGCTGAAAAGGAGTGGGAAGAATGCGAATTGAAAATTGCAAACATAAAAAAAGTGCTGGCTCCATAAGGAACCGGCACTTTTTTTATGTGTTACCCCTGTTATTCACTACTTGGTAGCATAACCCTCAATTACAGCAGTTTCGCTGGCAGAAGGTTGTATAGAATCTTTTTTATTTACAAATAAGTGCATTTTTTCTGAAGGCAGATACATATCATACACTTCTGAAAGAGCCAGGTATTTGTCGAACTTAGGATTGTATCTGTTGAAATCTTTCAATTCCATATCAACTAAACCGGCGATAACATCAGATTTTAAAGAGTTATCAACGGTAATCACTTCTACATTCAGTTTTTCTTCGTCTGAAAGTTTTCTGTTCAACAAGTAAGTGGCGGTAATGCCGATTTGTTCGATAGTTTCTTCTCTTGTTAAAGTTACAAGGCTACCTTTATCTTCATATATATAATGAGTAGCAATGTATTTCTTTACATGATTTCTGGTTTCACGAGGCAAAAATTGCTGTAATGACCAGAAGTCTTTCGACCCGCTTAAACGAATAGCTTTGTTAACACTTCCAGGCCCGCCATTATAAGCAGCCAGTACTAGAAGCCAGTCTCCGTATTCGTTGTATAAGTCTCTCAGGTACTTAGCGGCTGCGTGGGTGCTTTTTTTAATATCTTTTCTTTCGTCGATATTTTTAGCGATTTTCAGTCCTAAATATTTAGCGGTGGTAGGCATAAATTGCCATGGGCCCACTGCTCCGGCCTTTGAAACTGCGTTCATGTTCAACTTAGACTCGATAACGGCTAAGTATTTCAACTCAGAGGGTAAACCATATCCTTCTAAAATATTTTCAATTGTCAGAAGGTGCGCGTATTTATTGGCGCGAATGTTTAAATAATACTTTGAGTGATTATTTTTGAAGTTCTCTACGAAGTCTACCGCGGCAGGGTTCATGAGAACGTTCGGCTCATTCAGATAATCTTTCATATCATTTTCATGATACAAAGTATCTGCGTATGCTTTGATCCTATAGTTGGAATCATTCAAAATGAGCTGTAAGGGGTAATTGTCGACAGCTCCACTGTTTGTTGTATTAGCCGCTATAGCATTTGTATTATAAGTGAACACAAATGTAAGAAGCCATACCAGCGAAACCGTACTGGCAATTAAAGCTTTTCTTTTCATTTATTTTTTGATTTGCACAACAATATCGACCCTTCGATATGGATTTTTTATCTTCCAAAACTACCGGTAGGCGTCGATGATTAGGTTCTCAATTAATTTCCGGTAGCTCGGTATTTCAACATCCATTGATGCGATAAGCGAAGCAAAGATAGCTCGGAAAACTGAGAAGTCATAATCTGAATGCCATATGGCATCCCATTTTTGTGCCAAAAAAGCGGAACGGAAATACCGGGAACCCCCACAAGGTTAGCAAAGACTGTAAAAATGTCAGCCAAATACATCTCAATTGGGTCATTTGTCTTTTCCCCGATTTTAAAAGCAGTGGAGGGGGAGGTGGGTAAAATAAGGGCGTCAAACTGCCTGAATATCAGTTCGGTTTTTTGTTTCAATAATTGACGCACTTGTTGGGCTTTGGTAAAATAGGCATCAAAATAGCCTTCACTCAAGACAAAAGTTCCGAGTAAAATGCGTTTTTTGACTTCCCAGCCAAAACCTTCAGATCGGTTAATTTTATAAAAATCTTCTAAAGAAATTTTTTTGTCGGGGGCTAAATTTACCCGATAACCATAACGAACGCCATCGTACCTTGATAAGTTCGATGAGGCTTCGGCAGTGGTGAGGATATAATAAGTAGGTACGATATAGTCTAAAAATTCAAAATTTACCGGTTCTACCGTATATCCGTCTGCCTGCAGTTCTTTAATAAAACGCAGAATTTGTTCTTTTATTTCAGGGTCGAGGGCATCTGATTCGAGTGCTTCCTTGAAATAAGCAATTTTTTTACCTGCTTTAGCGGTGTCCAGTTCTTTTGAATAAGCAGGAACCTCTACCTGAGCTACAGTACTGTCATAGGTATCCGGCCCGGCAATTTGTTCCAATACGAGGGCTACATCAGGAATATTTTTAGCAAAAATGCCTATCTGGTCGAATGAGGAAGCGTAGGCAAGTAAACCGTATCTTGAAATACGGCCGTAACTTGGCTTTAAACCGACGATGCCACAGAAGTCTGCCGGCTGCCTTACCGATCCTCCGGTATCAGAGCCAAGGCTTACCATGCACAAATCAGCCTGAACAGCAACTGCTGCTCCGCCTGAGCTACCACCGGGAACTCTGCTTTCATCAATAGCATTCAATACTTTGCCGTAGAAAGAATTTTCGTTTGTAGAGCCCATAGCAAATTCATCACAATTGGTATTTCCAATAATGACAGCACCTGCCTGCAGCAGTTTTTCAACTGCAGTAGCATTATAAAGTGATTGAAAACCAGAGAGTATTTTTGAGCTGGCAGTAACAGGATGGTCTTTGTAGCAGATAACATCTTTTAAGGCAACGACTACGCCATGCAGCGGAGATAAGGAGGTAACAGAGTGGCGTTGCAGATCCAGTTCTTTAGCTTTTTCAAGCGCTTCTTCAAAGTAAGTATGGGTAAAAGCATTCAGGTGGGCATTTTTTTGAATGTTTGAAATATAATATTCAACTGCTGCCACACAAGTTGTCGTACCTGCCACTAATGCCTTTTGATAAGCTTCGATCGATTGAAATGGAGTAAACAATGCCAGTCTTGGATTTAAGGATCTAAAACATAAAACTTCTACTTCAATTAAGAAGCAGAAGTTTCTTTATTTGATGAATCTTTTTCTTTCATACCTTCTTCAATTTCCTTTTTCACGTTGCTCTTCGCGTCATTGAACTCACGAATACCACGTCCGATTCCACGCATAAATTCAGGAATTTTTCTACCACCAAAAAGGATTAGAACGGCAATTACGATGATGATCCACTCAGAACCACCAGGCATTGATAAGAAAAGCAAACTATTGCTCATAATAACATGTTTAAAATAAATGACGACGTACTACAAAACTACATCAATAATATTGAATTGATGGGTGATTTTTCAGAATAAAATTTAAAAAAAATAAACAAACCTTAGTGGAAAAAGGTTCAATTGGTGGGCAAAATGATTGAATCAGCTTAATCTCAGTTAAAGGAAATGACTGTTTGAGGCTGAATATTACTGAAAGTGAGGAGTTAAGGGCCGTGGGGTAAAACAAAAACCTCTTTCCAAACTTATTTGGAAAGAGGTTAATATAATTATGCTTGATCAGCAGTAGAACACTGAAATTAAGCAGTGGTAGTAGATACAGATACGCGTTTTTCTTTAATACGGGCACTTTTACCGCTACGCTCACGCAGGAAATACAATTTCGCGCGACGAACACGTCCGGTTTTGTTCTGCACAATTGAATCAATGTTAGGAGAGAAGATCGGGAAAGTTCTCTCTACTCCTACACCATCAGATATCTTACGTACGGTGAAAGTAGCTGTAGCACCAGTTCCCTGACGTTTGATAACATCGCCACGGAAACTTTGAATACGCTCTTTACCACCTTCCACGATTTTATAATTTACAGTGATATTATCACCAGCTTTGAATTTCGGGAACTCTCTGGCAGGTGTTAACTGCTCGTGTACAAATTGAACTACTGCGTTCATGACTTCTAAATTTTAAGGACGGCAAAGGTATTGATTTTTTTTAAATAAACCCACAAAAAATACTTTTTTAAAAAAAATCAGCCTGAACCGAAAGGGTTTTACAATAAAGATTGTTCTAACGTGCTACGTTCACAGCGCGTTTTTCACGGATGACCGTAACTTTGATCTGACCCGGATAGGTCATCTCGGTTTGTATTTTTTGAGCTATTTCGAATGATAATTTGTCTGAATCGTTATCTGTAACTTTTTCACTTTCAACGATTACTCTTAATTCTCTACCGGCTTGAATTGCATAAGCTTTTTCTACGCCCTGGTATGCCATTGCCAGATTTTCGAGTTCTTTAATACGTTGAATGTACTGTTGCATGATTTCACGACGGGCTCCCGGACGCGCACCGCTGATGGCGTCACAAGCTTGTATAATCGGTGAAATCACATATTGCATTTCCATTTCATCGTGGTGCGCACCGATGGCATTGACTACCGCCGGATTCTCGCCATATTTTTCAGCCAGTTTTGCGCCTAATAACGCGTGGCTTAATTCTGTTTCTTCATCAGGAACCTTACCGATATCGTGTAATAAACCGGCACGTTTCGCCAGTTTAGGATTCAAACCGAGTTCTGCTGCCATAATACCACATAAATTGGCTACTTCACGGCTGTGCATTAATAGGTTTTGTCCGTAAGACGAACGGAACCTCATTTTACCTACGATACGTACTAATTCTTTATGTAAACCGTGAATACCCAATTCTATAACGGTACGTTCACCGATTTCCATTACCTGCTCTTCGATCTGGCGGCGGGTTTTTTCAACGATTTCTTCAATACGTGCCGGGTGAATTCTTCCGTCTGCTACCAGTCGTTGCAAACTTAAACGGGCAATTTCTCTTCTGAGCGGATCAAAAGATGAAAGAATAATGGCTTCCGGCGTATCGTCAACGATTAAGTCAACACCGGTAGCAGCTTCAATTGCACGGATGTTTCTTCCTTCTCTACCGATAATCTGACCTTTAATTTCGTCACTTTCCAGGTTGAAAACAGTGATTGAGTTTTCAATAGCCTGCTCGGCAGCCGTACGCTGAATAGATTGAATAATAATTTTGCGTGCTTCTTTATTGGCTTTTTGTTTGGCTTCATCAATAATTTCCTGTTGAAGTGCCAATGCCTGCGTACGTGCTTCCTGTTTTAAACCTTCAATAAGCTGTATTTTAGCTTCTTCTGCTGTTAAACCAGCAATTTTTTCAAGTTTTTTGGTATGCTCGTCGAGGCTTTTGTCTAAAGTCAGCTTTTTCTGATTCACTACCTCAATTTGTTTATTGAGGTTTTCTTTGATTACATCTGTTTCTTTAGTTTGTTTTTCAACCTGTTCTATTTTTTGAGAAAGGGTTTGTTCTTTTTGACGAAGTCTGTTTTCGCCTTCACTGATTTTTCTGTTTCTTTCATTTACTTCTTTCTCATACTCAGACTTCAGTGCTAAAAATTTCTCTTTTGCCTCGAATTCTCTCTGTTGTTTGTAGCTATCGGCTTTTGTTTTAGATTCAGCTAACAAGGTTTTGGCCTGTAGCTCCGCCTCTTCAATCTTTCTCTGGGTGTTTTTTGCAAATATGAACTTTCCTAAGATGATTCCTACCAGCAAAGCCACCCCTCCAATTATATAATACATCGAATCCATTGTTCTGTTTAGTTTTTAATTTTTCTTGTATTGATCACTGCAATCGTTTAAAATTGTGGCTATTTGCGAAAATAAGCACATTTTTTCACGCTTCTGCGGAATTATTCTAAATATCTGAAATTGAGTTGGTAATTTCATCAATTTCAGTAGTTTTTTTCGTGGTAACCTGTTAACCGTTATTGGTAAGTGCTTTATCGATCAGCTTTTCCATCTGCTCAAGGTCTTGCTTCCATAGCTCCTGAATGGCCAGCGGCGCAGTGGCCTGCTGTGAGGTGGCATACCATAAAATAACCATCGATATATAATCTTGCATATCCTTGCCCGCATACATCGTTTTAAACTCTAAGATCTTGTCGTTGATGAGTTTAAGTGTCTGCCGTACCACTTCTTCGTCTTTCGGGGCGATTTTGATCCGATAACTGCGATCGGCGATTACGATATTTATAGGAATCAATGCCTCCATATTAGTTGGTATTTTCAATTTTTTTTCTTATGTTTAAGCAACAGCAGGTTTTTGCTGTTTAGACTCTGATTTGAACTCATTAACCCATTGAACCCAAAACCAAATCCTAATGTTCGTAAAACTCAAGTCGAACACTTTTATTGATGTTTTGACGCTTGATTTAGTAGCAAATGAGAAAACACCGATTCACGCAGTGCTCAAAAATGAAGAAGGATGTGAATGTAGCCGATTAGAAACGAAAGTGCCCAAAGAGGGGAGCACGGTAACCTGGAAAGGTTTAAACGATTTGCCTTACGGAAAATATACGCTTGAACTTTCTCAAGGAGATGATGCGCTCACATTACAATTGGTGAAGCGAATCTGACTATTCACTTAATAAAGCGATACAGCGTTCTATTTCTTTTATATACTGTTGTAATCTTCGTTCCAACTGCTTCTTTTCTTCTTCTGATAAAGAAGGTTTGGCAGAATTTAATGCTGCTAACTGAACCTCCATTGTATCTAACTTCTGCTTCTGAAGCCCATTTTCTTCTTCTAATTCTCTGATTTGCTTCAACAAACGATCCTGCTCTTTCTGCAATTGCTGATACTCCTGCAATAATAACTGCAGTTTTTGCATCACTCTGTTCACTACGCTGGCATCTGATGTCATAGCTATCAATTATCTTCTTCTACAATTTAATGAAAATGCTTGAATTCTCCATTGAAAAATAGCCGGCAATTTGCCGGCTACTCAATTTATTTTCTAATCTCTGCCTGCAATTCCTTCTCGAAACTCTTGATGATCTTATCCATCATCGCATTGATTTCAGCATCCAGCATCGTTTGTTGTTCGTCGAGGAAGGTAAAGTTAAGGGCCAGTGATTTTTTATCTTTTCCTAACTTCTCACTTTCGAATAAATCGAACAGTTTTACTTCTTTCAGTTTATCGAGCTTTAGTTTTCTTACTACCTGCTCAAATTGGGCAAAGGCTGTGTTCTGACTCACTACCAGCGCCAGGTCACGATATACCGGTAATTGCTTAGGAAGTTCTTTGATCTTAATTTGTTTGCCACCTATGTGTTCTAACAAGAGTTTCCAGTTGATATCAATGAAATAGGTAGTTTGCTTGATATCAAATCGTTTTAACTCTTTCGCTGAAACTTTACCTAAACTGATGAGCGGTTGATTTTTAGACTTTACGATAATGCTTTCATTCAGCTTCGCCACTTCACCCAATTCCCATATGGCTTTATCAATACCGGTTAATTGTATCAAACGTTGTACGAGGCCTTTCAGATAAAAGTGATCTACTTCTTTTGCTTTACTGTTCCAGCCGTCTACCCCGATTTTACCGGTAAGGTATAAGCAAAGGTGTTCCTGTTCGTAATATTTTCCTTCTTCAGTTTTATGATAGGTTTTGCCGAATTCAAAAAACTGTAAGTCGCTGTTTTTTCTATTGATATTATGGGCTACTGCTTCCAGTCCTGTTTCAAGCATGGAAGGGCGCATCATATTATGGTTAGCACTCAGGTTGTTTAATAAGACCACTGCATTCTCCAGTTCTGCCGCATCATAATAAGCTGCATTGGTAATAGAATTGGTAAATATTTCATTAAACCCTTGTGATACGAGGTAATAAGTAACTTTTTGTTTTGTGAGTGCTTTATATCCGTCTGCTTCCATTGAAGGTGATAAGGTGATATTGACAGGAATATCAATATTATCTAAACCATCAATACGCATAATTTCTTCTACTACATCCGCCGGCAGTGTTACATCGGGTTTGCTATAAGGAGCCGCTACCCACAGATCGTCCATTCCTTCTTTAATAATTTCAAAACCTAAGCTCGACAGTATCTTCTTCACTGAATCGGAGTGGTAGTTTTTTCCGCTCAGCTTTCTCAGGTAATGGAACTTTAATACGATCTGAACCTTTTCTTTCGGATCAGGGTATACATCCACTATTTCAGAACTGATTTTTCCGCCTGCGATTTCTTTGATCATCACAGCTGCGTGTTTTAATACCTGAACAGTGTTGCTGATGTCTACATTTTTTTCAAAATGAGTGGCAGCATCTGTTCTCAGCTGGTGACGGAAAGATGTTTTACGTGTGGTAACCGGGTTAAACCAGGCACTTTCCAGAAATATTTCTGTAGTGTCGTTGGTTACACCTGATCCTAATCCTCCGAATACACCGGCGATACACATCGGTTCGCCCTCACCATTACAAATCATCAGATCATCGGCGCTGAGTTTACGCTCTTTGTTGTCAAGAGTAACAAACGGAGTTCCTTCCGCAACATTCTGAACAATGATTTTTCTGCCTTTGACCTTGGCCGCATCGAATGCATGTAGCGGCTGCCCGGTTTCGTGCAGTATATAGTTTGTAATGTCTACGATGTTATTGATGGGTCTTTGGCCGATAGCTCTCAGGCGGTTTTGTAACCATTCAGGGCTTTCTTCCACTTTTACACCGGTGATAGAAATACCGGCATAACGTTCACATGCTTCCTGATTAGCGATTTCAACTGCAAAAGGTGTTTGCGATTCGTCGAGATGAAAGTTGTTGCTGAAAGGACTGCGAACGCGGTTGTCTTTTTTATCGTGGTGGGTTAAGTAAGCGCATACGTCACGGGCAACACCAAGGTGGCTCATAGCGTCCATCCGGTTAGGTGTTAAACCAATTTCGAACACCCAGTCATTATATATTTTGAAATATTGAGCGGCAGGTGTACCAACTTTTGCTGTGTCTGGCAATACCAGAATTCCGGCGTGATCTTCGCTCAAACCGATCTCATCTTCAGCGCAAATCATGCCGAAGCTTTCTACGCCTCTGATTTTTGCATTTTTCATGGTCATCGGTTCACCTGTGCTGGGATAAATCGTAGCACCTACAGTTGCTACAATTACTTTCTGACCGGCAGCTACGTTTGGTGCGCCGCAAACAATCTGAAGCGGTTCCCCACTACCGATATCTACAGTTGTTACGGAAAGTTTATCAGCATTGGGGTGTTTTTCACAAGTGATTACCTGGCCAATCACCAAACCTTTTAGTCCGCCCTTTAAACTTTCGTATGCTTCTAAGCTTTCTACTTCCAGACCTACAGCGGTTAAAATTTTACTCAAACGCTCAGGCTCTACTTCCGATGGAAGGTATTGTTGTAACCAATTATATGAAATTGTCATTGTGTTCTTCTTAAATCACGGCAAAGATAATGTTTTAGAGCTTGAGTTTTTACTCTATTATGAGTGATAAATTAAATACATCATTCGTTGCATTATGTTATAATCTATAATAAACATATTCCAATGATTGATTTGCAGTAGTTGAGGAGACTTCAACCCGGGGAGCAGTTGAAAGAAGCATATTGCCGGGTATGTTTGCTGATGATAAATTTAAAATGATTGTTATTTCAATCAAATTGGTCATTTTTGTATGAAATAACAATCATTATGAGCAGAAAGAAACAGACTGTTTTTCCGAAGTATAATAAATTGCTGGAGCAGATGGGTGAAAATATTAAACTGGCAAGAAAACGGCGAAAACTTACAACCGTGCAGGTGGCGGAGCGTGCCGGTGTAGCCCGCTCAACCTTGTATTTGGTAGAGAAGGGGGGTAGCGGCGTAGCCTTCGGTGCTTATTTTAAAGTTTTACTGGTGTTAGGGTTGCAGCATGATATTTTGAAATTGGCTGCAGACGATGAACCGGGGCGAAAGCTGCAGGATCTGGAGTTATTAAAGTAATATACCATCATGCCTAAATACAAATCATAGATAAGTTTTTGCAGAATACGGATGACCATTTGAGAAATCATGGTTTTCTGTTTAACGGATGAAGTTGGATGCTCTCTTGTGCTTATGATTTAAATCTGTCTACTGATAAAAACGGTCTGTCTTTAAATATTGATACTGAAAATAATGAATTGAATATTGAGGCGGCTAAAAGTGTAGGTGCGTTTTTTAGACTGAATATAACGCAGATAGATGTGATTAATACGGACGTATTGAAAAGTGTAAAGAAATGCAGAGCGGTTACGCAGAAAATTAGAATACCTGCGGCCGAACAGAAATTAGTGGAAACAGCATTTTTAGAAACATATTAATGTGAATGTGTTTCTAAAGTATAATGTAAAGGTGGATAGCTCCTAGTTCTTATTGATTATAAAGTAAAAAGGATGGAGCTGTGCGTCGGAGAGCAGCGTTAATAATTTAGCTTCTTTTCTGATAATTTTTGAACGGGAAGCATTGGCAATTTCAATGACATTTGATCTGCTTAACGCAATGGGAGTCAGCCGCTGACGACAAATATGCTCAACATTTTCCAAAACATTTCTGAATTGCGAGTGATCGGTCGCAATCAGCATTTCATAATATTTTGATGAGTATAAAAGCACGGCAAATATGATTAATGTTAAGTTTACCGGCAAGCTGCACCACCGGATTACATAAAAGATGAATTATTGTTAGTAAAAGTTGCATGCAGGAAGTATTATATTAGAAAGTAAGTGTTGATTTCCCCATTTTCTTATTAATTGTCAAAAGCTTTATTGTTAAAGTATTTCTCTTCAGCCTGTGCATTCGGCAGGGAGGGATTGCCTGTAACTCTATAAGATTGATTTGTAATGAAAAAGATAAATTGATGGCGTGAGGATAGTTGTTTAACCATTCCTGCTGGCGATTGTTATCAAATTATTACCGAAAGAACAGATTTCGGGTGTTCCTGTATTCAAAAAAGTAGAAAAAAGTAATTTTTTAGAAAATTTTATTTCGCACACCAGTTGTGGATTACAGCCGAAAAAGATGGCAAAACTTTTGCAAATTGTGCATAACGAAATATTTTCTGTGAATAAGTGTGGTATTTTTGTGAATGGAACTGTGTGTGAAACGTTATTAACTATCTACCGGAATTTCTGGCTGTTTGTTCACCTAAGGGACTATATTCGTTCCCCTCGCTTAGTAAAGGGGAATTTAAGAACACAACCTTAATTACTATAAATGGAATTAACAAACCTTGGAACTGATCGTGGCAGATCAAGACGCAAACCTTCTACGGACCTTAACACCATGGTATACGGGAAAGTACCTCCCCAGGCCAAAGAGTTGGAAGAGGCTGTATTAGGAGCGGTGATGCTGGAGAAAAGTGCTTTTGATACTGTTGTTGAGATTCTTAAACCCGAGTGTTTTTATGTAGAAGCGCACCAGAAAATTTATCGTGCGATGTTGAACCTGCAACAAAAAAACCAACCGATTGATATTTTAACGGTGGTGGAAGAGTTGCGTTCTGCAAGTGAATTAGAATTGATTGGGGGGCCTTATTACGTTACTAAACTTACGAATGCTGTTGTTTCTTCAGCTAATATTGAGGCGCATGCGCGCATTATTCTTCAAAAATTTATTCAGCGCGAACTGATTCGTATTTCCGGAGAAATTATTACCGAGTCGTACGAAGACAGTACTGATGTATTCGACTTATTGGATGTAGCGGAAAGTAAACTTTTTGAAATTACCAATAACCACTTACGTAAAAACTTTGACAGCATTGACTCTGTATTGGTAAAAACTGTACAAAGAATTGAGGATATGCGTCACCGTACGGAAGAGATTACCGGTGTACCGAGTGGGTTTAAAACGCTTGATCAGGTAACATACGGTTGGCAACCTTCGGATCTGGTGATTCTTGCAGCACGTCCTGCTGTGGGTAAAACGGCATTTGCCTTAAACCTGGCGCGTAATGCTGCGTTGAACGCAGCTAAGCCTACCGGAGTTGCGTTATTCAGTTTAGAGATGAGTTCTGCCCAGCTGGTACAACGTATTTTGTCGGCAGAAAGTGAAATCTGGTTAGAAAAAATTTCGCGTGGTAAGTTGGAAGAGCATGAGATGAAACAGTTGTATACGAAAGGTATTCAGCGTTTGGCCCAGGCTCCGATATATATAGATGACACAGCGGCGCTGAACATTTTCGAGTTGAGAGCGAAGTGTAGAAGGTTGAAGAATAAACATGATATCGGCATTATTATCATCGACTATCTTCAGTTGATGAGCGGTGGTGGTGGCAAAAATACCAACCGTGAGCAGGAGATCAGTCAGATTTCGAGAAACCTTAAAACATTGGCAAAAGAGTTATCGGTTCCCATTATTGCCTTATCACAGTTAAGCCGTGCGGTAGAAACACGTAAAGAGGGCAATAAGATGCCGCAGTTGAGTGACTTGAGGGAGTCGGGTGCGATTGAGCAGGATGCGGACATGGTAATGTTTATTTACCGTCCTGAATACTACGATATTACCCAGAACGAAATGGGTGAAAATAACAAGGGCGAAACGCATATCCGTATTGCGAAACACCGTAACGGTTCGCTTGAAACTATTAAGCTGAGAGCGCAGTTACATATTCAGAAATTTGTTGAGTTTGAAGAAGATGATTTCGGTGGTATCGGCGGCGGTAACTGGAAACCGGTTCCGTCGGGCGATCAGGAAGGCAATGGCGGGGCTAAACTTTATATTCAGGCCGGAAGTAAAATGAATGACATGCCTTTCGGAGAAGATGAAGACGCGCCTTTCTAAAATAAATTACAGTATTATTTCAACCGTGATATAATGAGATAATGGATGAACTATCCGGTGCTGATTTAAAAGCTTCTATATCTTTCGTACATGAACGTTGACAGATTATTTTATTTGGAAGAATTGGGTGAGCAGTCATCCCTTATTACTTTGTCAGAGGAAACGGCAAAACATGTGATTCAGGTATTGAGAATGAAAAAAGGCGATGCGCTTTTTTTTACTGATGGCAAAGGCCGTACAGCAAAATCTATTATAGTAGATGATCATAAGAAACGCCCGCAGGTTGAGATTGTTTCTATTACAGCTTCAGATGCTCCACCGGCACAATTTGCAATAGCCATCGCACTCACCAAAAATGCCGGCCGCTTTGAATGGTT
This sequence comes from Gynurincola endophyticus, assembly GCF_003991195.1. Taxonomy (GTDB): domain Bacteria; phylum Bacteroidota; class Bacteroidia; order Chitinophagales; family Chitinophagaceae; genus Gynurincola; species Gynurincola endophyticus. Next base: position 458,063 of record NZ_RCWL01000001.1, read on the forward strand.
TCTGGAAAAAGCTACTGAAATAGGAATACAACAAATCATTCCTTTAAAAACACATCGAACTGAAAAACAGCATTTCAGATTTGAAAGAATGAATAATATATTGGTCAGTGCAATGTTGCAGAGCCAGCAAAATTATTTACCTCAATTATGGGAACCTGTTCATCTAGCTGAGCTATGTGAAAATGATTGGGTAAAAAATGAACCTCATAAGTATATTGCCCATTGCATAAATTCAGAAAAGAATACATTTACCGACCGGCTGTATCAAGATCAGAAAAGTGGTTTGATATTGATTGGTCCGGAAGGTGATTTTACAGAAGAAGAGATTCAGATGGCATTGGAACACCACTTTCAACCGGTGAGCCTGGGCGAACACCGGCTAAGAACAGAAACGGCAGGAATGGTGGCCGCTACATTGATGATGATCGGAAGAACTAAATAATAAAAAAGCTGTTCGTATTCACGAACAGCTTTTTATTAGATCAGAATCATTCTTTTATTTTTCAGTACCCTCAATCATATCAGTTGTGGGCTCTCTTAATTGAACAGGATTTCTTCTGGATTCTTTTTTCTTTACCCACATGTTTAAGAGTTCAACGCCAAAGGAGAATGCCATTGCAAAATAAATGTAGCCTTTAGGGATATGTGCATGGTGGAAAGGCTCCAACCCTTCGAAGAATAAAGTAAATCCAACCATTAACAAAAATGACAAAGCCAGCATTTTTAATGTTGGATGTTTGTGAATGAAGTTCGATATTCTTTCAGAGTAAACAAACATAATCACCATGGCTATAATTACGGCAAGGGCCATAATTTCTACATGCCGGGCCATACCTACAGCAGTAATAATACTGTCAAACGAAAAAACCATGTCTACTACAATAATTTGTGCCATTAATGCACCAAAAGTAGCGCCGCCTGATTTTTTTCCCGGACCTGCAGTCGTGTGTTCGTCTCCTTCCAGTTTCTGGTGCAGCTCTTTTACTGTTTTATAAAGCAGGAATAAACCTCCCAACAACATGATAATATTACGGAGATTAAAACTGTAGTGTTTTTCGAACAGGTCGAGCCCGATGAGTTCTTTACTGCCGTTATTAACGAGCCAGCCCAGCGCCATGATTAATAAGATACGGGCAATGATACCAACGATCATCCAGATGCGACGTGCCTTTAATCTTTCTTCGGGACGCATTCTTCCCATTAGTATTGAAACAAAAATAACGTTATCAACACCTAAAACAATTTCCAGTGAAGCCAGCGTTAATAAGCTGATCAGTGACTCAACAGAAATCAGAGCATCCATGTTTTGTATTATTAGTTCAGGTTAGTGTATAAAAAAGAGGCCATTGCCTCAGTAAATCTAATAATATTTATTTAAGATGCAGAAATTTGTAATGCCTTTTGTAAATAATTAATAGGAAGGTTAATAGGTAACGGTGGCGTAAAAGCTGGAGAGTACTTTAAACTTCTGCCACGAACCCTTTCCGTAATCGATCACATAAGTTGGATGAACACTAAGGGTTGCAGGAATGAAAGCGGTATACTGGTTCGTTGAGTTTTTTACCGCATTTTCACAGGATAGTGTTACAACTACTTCTTCGGAAAAGCTCAGTTTATAAGGTTTGAGGTCGAGATTGTGCCACCCGGTTGAATTATTGCTTATTTTAAAGCCGATATCTTCGGTTGCTATTTTTTTGTCGGGAAGTCCGTCTTTCATTGAATAGAAGTTTACTGAAAAGTACATTTCCGAGGTTTCGTTTTTTCTGAGATATACATTTATATCATCAACTCTGTAAGATTTATCTTTTAAACTGATTTTGAAGCCGAACTCGTTATTGTCGAGTGTACTGTCTTTGATCACACGGTCTTCGGTTTTGAGTGTGTTGATTTTTTTTGAATCATTTACACTTTTAATAGCCACCATAATAAAACCCGAACTGCCTTTCCTTCCAAATGTAGTTTGTTTTCGTGGTTTTGCTTTTATAACTACTCCTTCCATAATGGAAGCTTTTGGCCTGAGGTAAACCAGTAAAGTATCTGAAGAGATGAATTCGCCAATAGAAATATTTCGGCTTTCATAACTGATATTTGATACGGTAAAGGTAGTTTTCTTATTATTATTTACGTTTAATGTAAAAATACCCTGATCGTTACTGATAGTTGCTGTAGGATTGTTGTCCATCAGTACACTGCAATAAGCGATCGGTTTTTTGCTTTCCTCGTCCATTATTTTTCCAATGATATGCTGCGGAGTTTGCGCTGAAGCCACGCTGCCTATAATCAGAGACAATAAAATCGAGAGGATGAATGATATAAGCATAAAAGGTAAAGGTTCGTTTAAGGTGATGATAATAGTTAGTGCTGATTTTTGTTTGGTGCGCTAATATAAAAGACTGAAGGAAGAACCGGATATTACTAGATAAGTACAAATTCTATTTAACGTTTTTTTCGGGGTATCGGTGTGATTTTGTAATGATTTGTTAATACCGTTTAAGGTGATTTATTTATGAAGAAAGAGTATACATTTATATCAGGAATGGGTGAGCACCAGGCATTGTCTGGCGCTGGAGAGGGAATAGTACCGGCACAATCCGGCTGGCACACTACAGCGTTTATCGCTAACAAAAGACGATCGTTTTTTCTTACCAACAATAAACAAATAACCGTCTCTTTAGGGAGACGGTTACGATATATGCTAGTGCTTTTCTAAGTAGTCGCATATTTTTTTCACAATACCCGGGCCTTCATAAATGAAGCCTGTCCATACTTGTACCAGGCTGGCACCGGCGTCTAGTTTTTCTTTGGCATCCTGGCCGTTAAAGATACCTCCCGATGCAATGACCGGAATTTTTCCTTCCAGTTTTGAAGTAAGATAGCGAACTACTTCTGTACTTCTTTGCTGAACAGGTTTGCCACTTAAACCACCAGCTCCGATCGCTTCCACTTTTTCTTTAGGTGTTTGTAATCCTTCCCTGCTGATAGTAGTGTTTGTAGCTACGAGGCCATCCAGTTTAATTTCAAGTGCAAGATCAATAACATCATCAATTTCATGCGTTGACAAATCAGGTGCTATTTTTAAAAGTATCGGTTTATTGCTGTTTAGTTGAGCATTGATTGTTTGGAGGTGCGACAGAATTTTTCTTAAAGATTCTTTTTCCTGCAATGCCCGTAAGCCCGGTGTATTGGGCGACGATACGTTCACCACAAAATAGTCTACATATGGATACAAAGCTCTGAAGCAAATGTCATAATCCTTATAAGCATCTTCGTTTGGGGTAACTTTGTTTTTACCGATATTGCCACCAATCAGCATTTTGGTATGCCGGTTTTTATTGCGCCAGTTTGCCAGGCGAACTGCAATTTCTTTCACCCCATCATTATTGAACCCCATACGGTTGATCAATGCCTGATCGGTAGGTAAACGAAAGAGTCGGGGTGTGGGGTTGCCGTCTTGTGCCAGCGGTGTAACGGTACCAATTTCAACCGCTCCGAACCCTAAGGCTTCCAACTCTGAAAGATAGCTGGCATTTTTATCGAAGCCCGCTGCTAGTCCGACCGGATTGGTGAAGGATAATCCGAAAACCGTTTTAGTAAGCCGGGCAGATTGCGGCTGGCACTGTTTACGTATTACTGACTTGCCTACGCCTGTAGCGCAAACAAATTGCAATCCAGACATACTCAGGTGGTGAACTGTTTCGGTAGGAAATTGAAACAGTATATTTCTAAAAAACTTATACATAATTAACTGCGAAGATAATAAGGCAGAGAAGGTGAAAAAACTCTTTTCTAAAAATTTTGATGTAAAGTTTGAAATGATTAACTTTGGTATATAAAGTTGTTTATGCAACTTTGTGAAAAGATTCATTTGACTTATAATATTTTATCATATGCAGGAAGCTTATATTGTTGCGGGGTACAGAACAGCAGTGGGTAAGTCTAAACGAGGTATTTTCCGTTTTTATCGTCCGGATGATTTAGCTATTACAGTGATTAAGGGTTTATTGGCCTCTGTGCCATCGTTAGATCCTAAGCGTGTGGATGACGTAATAGTGGGTAATGCGGTTCCGGAAGCGGAGCAGGGGTTACAGGTAGGGCGTATTATTGCGGCCCGCGCCGTGGGCATTGGTGCACCGGGCATGACGGTTAACCGTTATTGTGCTTCGGGGCTTGAAACCATTGCGATTGCTACGGCAAAAATCAGAATGGGAATGGCTGATTGTATTATTGCCGGTGGGGTGGAAAGTATGAGTATGGTACCGACGGCCGGCTGGAAGACAGCTCCTTCTTATAGTATAGCCGGAGACGATCCTGACTACTACCTGAGTATGGGCTTAACAGCAGAAGCGGTAGCAAAAGAGTTTAATGTGAGTAGAGAGGAGCAGGACCAGTTTGCTTATCAATCGCACCAGCGTGCATTAAATGCAATTGAAAACGGTTTTTTTAAAGAGGGAATATTGCCAATTGATGTAGAACAAGTATATTTAGACGAGAAAGGAAAACGTCAAACAAAAAAATACACGGTTGATACGGATGAAGGTCCAAGGGCTGATACGAGTCTGGATGCTTTAGCTAAATTAAAGCCGGTATTTGCGATGGGAGGTTCTGTTACGGCGGGTAACTCTTCTCAAACATCAGACGGTGCGGCTTTTGTGGTAGTGATGAGTGAAAAGATGGTAAAAGAAACAGGCATTCAACCGATCGCAAAATTAATAGCCTGTGCATCGGCAGGAGTGGAGCCCAGAATTATGGGTATCGGGCCGGTGGCTGCAATTCCGAAAGTGTTAGACCAGGCAAAATTAAATCTGAGCGATATTGATCTGATTGAATTAAACGAAGCGTTTGCTTCACAATCGGTAGCCGTGATCCGTGAATTAGGTCTGGATCCGCAAAAAGTCAACATTAATGGCGGTGCAATTGCTTTAGGGCATCCGTTGGGATGTACCGGTGCCAAACTGACCATTCAGCTGGCGGGTGATCTGAAACGTCTGAACAAAAAGTACGGTATTGTTACGGCTTGCGTAGGCGGCGGACAAGGTATTGCCGGTATTATTGAAAGATTATAAAAGATATTCCATATAGGAAAAGTTCGTGTAACTGAGAGTCAAACTTCAAACGTCATTCTACTTGTAGAATGGCGTTTTTTTTAGTGTAGAATTTGAAATTGTAATGGGAAACATGAAGAGAATGAAGGTATGAAGGTAAAGCAGCGCGGAAGACAGCACTTCATTCGCTTTTCAACTTCATTTTCTTCATGTTTATGATGGTGATTATAAGATAGAATGAGCCAAAGCGAAGCGACAGGAGTTTCTTAATTTCTCCTGTGTTTGAAAATGGTAATGGGAAACATGAAGGAAATGGAGGGAATGAAGAGGAAGTAACTTCTTTACTTCGGCAACAAATATGCTGATGGTTCAATGATGGCTTGAATGCTTCATTCGCTTTTCAGCTTCATTAACTTCATGTTTAAATCGGGGGCATCAAAATAGAATAAGACAAAGCGTAGCAGCAGGTTAACACAGAATCTTAATGGTGAAAAAGAAATGGTATTATATAAATAAAAAGCCCCGAAGATGATCCCCGGGGTGTACTAATCAAATACATTAACCATTAACCTTATCCTATGATAGCGCAAAGTTAGCTTGAATACCGGAACTTATATTGGGATAAATGTGAAAGATTTTATAAAAGGCACTGGTTTTTAGCTATATAGGTTTTGTGCAAAGCTGTATTAGGTTTTTTGAAAACATGGGAGTGAATCTGTACATTTGTAATTATGGAGAAGTTTATTGTTTCGGCCAGGAAATATCGACCACAAACATTTGATACGGTAGTTGGGCAGTCACATATCACCACTACTTTAAAAAATGCAATTAAGAGTCAGCATCTGGCTCATGCTTTTTTGTTTTGTGGTCCGAGAGGAGTTGGTAAAACAACTTGCGCGCGTATTTTGGCAAAAACGATTAACTGTTTGCATGCAACTCCTGAAGGTGAGGCTTGTAATGAGTGTACGTCGTGTGTATCATTTAATGAAGGGAGCTCATTGAATATTCATGAGCTGGATGCGGCGAGTAATAACTCGGTAGAAGATATTCGTACATTGGTAGAGCAGGTACGTTTTGCTCCACAGGCAGGTAAATATAAAGTATATATTATCGACGAGGTTCACATGTTAAGCTCTTCGGCATTCAATGCTTTTCTGAAAACGCTGGAAGAACCACCTTCTTATGCGATTTTTATTTTGGCCACTACAGAAAAACATAAAATTCTTCCTACCATATTAAGTCGTTGTCAGATTTTTGATTTTAAAAGAATTACGAATAACGATACCGTAGAACACCTGCAGGAAATTTGTGTAAAAGAGGAGGTAAATGCAGAAAAGCCTGCCTTACAGATTATTGCTCAGAAAAGTGAGGGGTGTATGCGTGATGCATTAAGCATCATGGATAAGATTGTAAGTTTTACCGGTGGTGTATTGAACTATCAAAATACTTTAGAGCATTTAAATATTTTAGATGCCGAATATTATTTCAAGATACTGGGAGCAATGCAGGCGCAGGATCTGGGAACAGTGTTGAGTTTGTATGATGATATTGATAAAAAGGGTTTTGAAGGAGATCTGGTATTGAATGGCTACGCTGAGTTTATCAGAAACTTATTAGTGTGTAAGGATGAAAAAGTGGCGCATTTATTAACAGTGGTAGAAAGTTTTAAAGATAAATATATTGAAAGTGCAAAATCAGTCAGCGCTTCGTATTTAATATCTGCTTTAAATATATTAAATGAGGCAGAGTTACAGTTCAAAGCAGCACGTAATAAAAGGCTGCATGTTGAGCTTACTTTGATTAAACTGACTTATCTACAACAAGCGATATCGCTGGCGGCAGAAGATGCTGACCCGGCAAAAAAAAAACTAGTTGATCAGGCCCGGCCTGTTGCGTTTAAAAATATTCCCGGCATTCAGAGTGTAAAAAAGGAGAAACCCGCTGCTGCAAAAGAAACGGCGGTACCGGTTCAACCTGCAAAACAGTCTGAGCCGGTACAAGCTCCGGCGGCATCTGCGCCAACTATAAGAACAACAATGCCGGCTACGACAATGGTTGCCCCGCCTCCGGCCGCTACCACAGCAACAGTATCGGCTAAATTACCGAAGCTGAATAGTTTGAATAAAATCAGAGCAGAGGTAGCACATCAGAATACCGGCAAAGTGGTGTATAGTGCTATTGATTTAAGTGAAGAGTCGTTGAGAGTATGTTGGGAGGATTATACACAATTACTCAGAGACGAAAAAAGTTCTGCAGCCTCGCCATTTACGCTTGCGGAGCGTAGAATTATTGATCATGAAACGTTTGAGGTTTGGGTGACCGATAATGTGCAGAAGCAGTTTGTGGAGCATGAACGCAGGCGGTTAAGTGAATATATTCAGGGGCGTTTTCATAACCGTCAGATAAAATATTCAGTACATCTGGATCCGAATGCAGTGTCGGCGGTGTCAGATGTTGTTGTACCTCCTACTACAAAAGAGCAATATATAGCGATTGTGGAGCAGTATCCGCTGGTGAATGAGTTAAGAGAGCGTTTGAATTTAGGCTTAGATTATTAGAAAAAAAGCAGCGGAAAACGCGAATGGCATTAAATAATATTTAATATTTCAGGCAAAATACGGTGGAATTAGCATTGAAACGGAAAATGATTTATTTAGTTTTTAACGAAAGTTTCATCATTTATCTATTTTAGTGTAATTTCGAAGCTTGAAAGCAACTTGTTATAAGAAATCTCAAATCAGAATTAATTTATGGCTGAAGTGATCTTAATGCCCCGCCTGAGTGATACCATGACCGAAGGCGTGATTGCGGCATGGCATAAAAAGGTAGGTGAACCGGTCAAGAAGGGTGATTTATTAGCGGAAGTAGAGACCGATAAAGCCACCATGGAGTTAGAAAGTTATAAGGATGGTACCTTATTACATGTTGGGATTGAGCAAGGGGGCAAACTGCAAGTAAATGACTTATTAGCGATAATTGGTGAACCCGGTGAAGATATCAGTGCGCTGGTAAATGGTGGCGGTGCTGCGGCTCCTGCTGCTGAAAAGTCTGCACCTGCCGAAGAAAAAGCTGCTCCGGCCAAAGAAGCGGCACCTGCAAAACAAGAAGCCCCGGCTGCTGCTGCGGGTTTGGATCTTTCTACTATGCAGGAAGTTATTTTAATGCCTCGCCTGAGTGATACCATGACTGAAGGTGTGATTGCTAACTGGCACAAAAAAGTAGGTGATGCTGTTGCGAAAGGTGATTTATTAGCCGATGTAGAAACAGATAAAGCTACCATGGAGCTGGAGAGTTATAAAACCGGAAAATTATTATATATCGGTGCTGAAGCCGGAGAAAAAGTTCCGGTGAACGCATTATTATGTGTAATTGGCGAAGAAGGTAAAGTTGATCTGGATGCTATTATTGCAGCCAGCAAAGGTGGTGCTGTTGCGGCTCCTGCTGCTAAGCCAGCTGCTGAAACTGCAGCTCCTGCTCAACAACAACCGTCGCAAAAAGCTGCTGCTCCTGCGGCACAACCTGCAGCTTCAACCAGTACCGACGGAAGAGTAAAAGCTTCTCCGTTAGCTAAGAAAATGGCTGCGGATAAAGGAATTGATATCAGTTCTGTTGTAGGTTCAGGTGATGGTGGAAGAATTATTAAAGCTGATATTGATAACTATAAAGCATCAGCTGCTGCCCCTGCTCAACAAGCCGGCGCAACTCCTGCTGCATCAGGTGCTGCTTACGATGAAGTGAACGTTTCTCAAATGCGTAAAGTAATTGCAAAACGTTTAGCAGAATCTAAATTCTCCGCTCCGCATTTCTATTTAACGATCGCCATCGATATGGATAAAGCGGTAGCCAGCAGATCAAAAATCAACGAATTCTCTCCTGTAAAAATTTCATTCAATGATATGGTGCTGAAAGCATGTGCCGTTGCGTTGAAAAAACATCCGGCTGTAAACAGTAGCTGGTTAGGAGATAAAATAAGAATCAACCATAACGTAAATATTGGCGTGGCTGTAGCTGTTGAAGATGGTTTATTGGTTCCGGTAGTAAGAAATGCCGATCAAAAATCACTTTCCGCCATTACTACTGAGGTAAAAACTTTCGCTCAAAAAGCAAAAGATAAAAAACTTCAACCAAGTGACTGGGAAGGTAATACATTCACTATTTCTAATTTAGGAATGTTCGGTATCGACGAGTTCACTGCGATTATTAACTCTCCGGATGCTGCGATTCTCGCAGTAGGAGCGATACAACAGGTTCCTGTTGTAAAAAATGGGCAGATTGTAGTGGGTAATGTAATGAAAGTAACCCTTAGCTGTGATCACCGTGTGATTGATGGAGCTACCGGTGCAGCGTTCTTACAAACCGTACAACAATTGTTAGAAGAACCCATGAGAATGTTAGTATAGTATCTACATATTTAAAAGGGCTATCCGTTTTATGGATAGCCTTTTTTATTTTATATATCTTTTCTTTTAATTCCCCTTTCTCTTATTTTTTCCCTTTCCCGTGTTAGTCTGAATAAAACTTACAAGTTTAGTAAGCAACGCAGGATGAATTTCACCTGCTGCATCTGCATAACTTTTAATATTGGTATTCATATCAGCAGCAGACGCTTTCATCACATGATTAAGATCGTCGATAATAAATAATTCAGCTTTCGGTTGAGCTGCTTTTAAGCATTCCGCTTCTTCATTCTTGATTTGAATATCAGAGCCGCCGTTTACAATCAGTATGGGCATTTTCAACCCGGGCAGGATATCTTTTGCAGCATATCTGGTACTTGAGATTAAATAGGGCTGAGAAGGCGGTGCAAATACATTTGCCAATGCAGGCGGATATTTTGAAACTGTAAAGCCGGCTCTTAAACTGTCAATCGGTTCTTTAAAATAGCTATGTGAGCTCTCGGGTAATCGTTCTTTTAATTGTTTTTCAATGGTAGTGAGCAGATCAACACAGGTACCCGAAAGAGAAACATAAACATCTACCGGATGGTTTACAATTGCTGCTGCACCCAGCAGTGCGCCTTCGCTATGGCCGATCAGTACCCACTTTTTAATTGATGGATATTCTTTTTTCATGGCATCAATAATTGCTTCCACATCCTCTATTGAATGTGTCATGCCGGTATGTTCCGCTATTCTATAGCCATATTTACTTTCTCCGATTCCGCGTTTGTCGTATCGTATCGTTAAGAATCCTTTTTGTGTCAAAGCTTCGGCTAATAATTTATAAGATTTGAAATGAACGCCCAAAGGGTTTGCCCCGTCCCGGTCGGTTGGTCCGCTACCGGGTACAATTAAAACACCTGTTTCATATTTTCCGGCGGGCGTAAGCGTCGTTCCAAACAAAGTATCGCCTTTAAAAATTGCTTTAAAGGGTAATTCCTGCTGTGCAGAGAGAAAGAGTTGTGGAATTAATAGTACGAAAACTACAAATAGCTGTTTCATATACATACATATAAGTTTAAAGCAGGTGATACAAGAATTTTATCAAGTTAATAAACAAGTTGGAAATGGAGCTACAAGATGCCAAAAAAGAATTTATCGAATTATGGGGCGAGGTGGGTAAAGAATGGGGGATTTCTAAAACTATGGCAATGGTGCATGGATATCTTCTCATTCAGGAGTTTCCCGTACATCAGGAAATGATTAAGAATGATCTGCAATTGAGCAAAGGAATTGTGCATTACAATGTGAATGCACTCATCAGATGGGGCCTCGTAGAACGTGTAGAGGTAGAGGGCGATCGTAAAGATCATTATCTTGCCGAAAACGATATCTACAAGGTGGCTAAAATTGTAGCCATAGAAAGAAAACAATTGGAGTTAGAACCCCTGGTAACCCGGCTGGAACCAATACTGGAAGTAGAGGGAGGCCTTGAGAAAATACATTTTATCAAGGTTGTCAGGGATGTTGCCGCATTTGCCGAACAGGCTAACAAAATATTGGAATTGTTTATTGGGTCCAGATCTTTAAAAGGACTGTCTATGTTGGTTCGTTTTTTACAAAAGTAACCCACTCACCCCCTTTCAAACCGGTAAAGTTTTTAGGTGCTATTGATCTGAAAAGGCAATGGCACCTAATTTATTTAAAGAAAAGACCGGATGTGCAAAATCTCACCAAAAAAGCGTAACTTAAATGGATACACTATGGAAAAATGTTAATATTTGACTAATGTGTTAATATTTAATAAATTATGTGTTCGGTACAGTTGATATTTACAATGAAAACCGATGAGAGAATGGTTAGGTTGGCTTTGGAACATTTTTAGTATATAATCTTAGTCAGTTAATATTAATTTATGGCAGCGCAAAAAAAGACTTTAGTAATAGGAGCATCTACTAATCCCAATCGTTATAGCTATCTGGCAATTGACAAGTTGAGACAAAAAGGTCATCCTGTAGTGGCGATCGGTCAAAAAGAGGGGCAGGTGTTTGATATAGATATTCAGAAAGGCCAGCCTTCTTTAGAGGAAATAGATACAGTAACTTTGTATCTGAATGCTAAAAATCAGGCAGAATATCAAAACTATATATTAAAGTTACATCCCAAAAGAATCATCTTTAACCCAGGTGCTGAAAATGATGCTTTTGCCGATGAAGCAGAAAGAGCCGGTATAAAAGTATTAGAAGCTTGTACGCTTGTTATGCTTTCTACCAATCAGTTTTAAAGATCCGTCCTAAGCAATACCATTTACTCTCTGAAACGCTCATTCATTTAATACACATAAATGAAACGATATAGTATTGTATTGATCTTAGGATTGCTTGTTATTCAAATAAACGCTCAGTCTCAAAGTGTTCCTTTTGAAAGTTTTGAGCGTACGGGAAAAGTTCTGCCTACGTCTGACTCCTGCCTGATTCATCTGGTAACCGCTGCTGTCGGAGATACTGTAATGGTTGCAACTGCAGCCGAAACACCTCTTTACGGTATTGTAAAATCGAATAAATCTGTAAATCACGCAGTATCCAACTTAAGCATAGAAGTCATTTCTTATCCTAACACGACCTTGTTTCTCTCGTACAGAAAAGGAGTTCCGAAAGGAGAGGGTTTTGTTGGAAGAATGATCCAAACTCACTCGAAAGAAGTGTATCTGCTATCCTTTCATCACCAACAAGGCTATTATTTTCAAAAAATGCCGGTAGATAAAGTGATCGCCCATTAAATGCTATGCTTATGAAAATTCTTTACCTGTTTCTATTATTGATTTCTTCTCAAATACTGTTTGCTCAGATTCCTAAATATGCCAGCCGGCCTTCTGCAACTTCGGTGGTATATCTTGACTTTGACGGACACCGGGTTGAAAACACTTCCTGGAATACCGATGAGTCTTCTATTGATGCTGCTCCTGCTGAATTAAGTGCAGAAGATATTTTTAAAATCTATCGCATCGTAAAAGAAGATTTTATCACTTTTAATGTGAACATTACGACCGACTCAATGTACTATGAACAGGCGAGTGTATACAGCAGGCACCGGGTAATTATCACCCCCACTTCATATTGGCGGGCAGAAGGAACAGGAGTGGCTGTAATTGGTTGTTTTGCCTTCGGAGACGAAACTCCCAGCTTTGTTTTTTCGGATAGATTAGGAAATCATTTTTACAAGATCGGACAAATTGTTGCACACGAAATCGGGCATGCGCTCGGACTACAACATATATCCGAATGGAATGAAGACTGTACGCTGAAAAACGAATACAAAGGACAAACAGGTACAGTGTTTCCTACATTTTCTCCGATCATGGGTGAAAGTTTCGATAGTGATATCACCGGTTGGGTGAGTGATTTCAGTGTGCTGGCCTGTGATGATGTACAGGATGAGATTTCGATGTTCCACTCAGGAAGATTTGGTTTTATTCCCGTAGCAGATGATATTTCAAATTACTTCGCGGGTGCCAAAACGTTTTCTGAATTTGAAGCTCATGTTACTGACGGAATTATTAATGATTCAAATGACATTGATATTTTTAAGCTTTCTTTAAAGCATGCCCGTATTGTTGATATTGACATTACTCCTAACAGAATTAATAAACAAACAAGACTAGGAATTAATCTCAACCTTGCAGTTGATCTGTATGATGCCGATTCAGTATTGATCAGAACTTATCAGGATACTGATAATATTGATATTTTTATTGACACTATTCTTAATGCCGGTACATATTATTTTGCAGTCAGGGCTGTAGGAAATGAAAATATGCCGCGCTACAGTAGTTTTGGTTCATATGAGTTTCTTTACCTCGTTAATAATGTTACCCTGAATGATCTGAATATAGATATTAACGGACTACAAAAAGGATATCAGCATGAATTGCGCTGGAGTTTTAGCGGAGGAACAATGAACGGTACCGCTTTATTACAGCATAGTGTTGATGGTGTAAATTTTAGTCCGATTTATAAAGATAGTTTAAGGCTTGCTGAGTTTACATGGATGCCGCAAAATACTGGTAGTCATTACTATAGAGTTGGTGTAATGGAAAGAGATGGTTCTATGGGTGGCTATTCAAAAGTATTGAAGATGGGAGTGGATAAGAAAACATACCGGTTGTCATATACTATGATCTCAGATAAAATTGAATTATTGATGTATGAGCCTGGTGAATATGAGCTGATCGATCTGAACGGAAGAGTGCTGCAGCGGGGAAAATTAGGCGAAGGGTATCAGAAGATTTCGTTAATGTATAAGCCAAAAGGAGTGGTATTGCTGCGTATTTTACAAAAAGGTGCACGAAATGTTGAAAAATTAATGGTTCTGTAACATATTGTTTTTTTGTGGTTGGTTTGACTTTCGGTAAATTTAAGAAACAGATCCACCATGAAATGGAGAACACTCAGTGGTAAATTCATTGAACAGCCCATTTATGAAGCCGTGGAAACAGTGATAGAAAGAGAAATATCCAATGGCGTTCATCTGAAAGTATGTATCGGTACCGATTCACAAGTAAAAGGTGCCCATACCGATTTTGCAACTGTTATTGTATTTTTGCGTGAAGGAAACGGAGGTTTTATGTATATACAACAGGAGCAGGTATATAAAGAGTATTCCATAAAAGAAAGAATGCTATTAGAAGTAGCTAAGAGTATTGAAGTGGCTTATTCGCTCTGTGAACTGTTTAATAAGTATAACGTCGACATGGAAGTACATGCCGATATCAATACAAACCCCCAATTTAAAAGCAATGATGCGTTGAGAGAAGCAACCGGGTATTTGATGGGGATGGGTTTTGCCTTTAAAACTAAACCCCTTGCCTTTGCGAGTTCGAGCTGCGCCGACAAAATTGTAAATTAGTAATGATCAGATCTTTTTTATTGTCTATCTTTTTTTGTGCGTTATCACTTTCTTTAGCAGCACAATGGAAATTTGAATATGCTCCAGTAGATAAACTATCTTCTCAGTTAACAGACCCCTACAATAGTTATCAGCTACAAATGTATGCTACCGGTTTATCGATTAATCAGCAATATCTTTTGGCTACTTATTATTGGGATAAACAACAACCTCCTGTTAAGTATAAAGTAGATTCACTTTTCGGTGTTTACAGGTCTGCTATTGAATTGCCTGCTCAGGCAACATTATCGCGCTTGTCAGTTCCATATGATATTTTGCTCATTGATGAATTACATCACCTCCCACAGCATCGTGTTTTTCTTCACTCAATGCTGAAGCAATTATATGTTAACGGCTATCGTTACCTGGCTTTAGAAGCTTTGTATGAGGATGTAATGAAAACCAAGACGGTTTCGGTAGATGCGGGTGTGTATACAAAGGAGCCGAATTTTGCAAATATGATTAAAGAAGCAATGCGGTTAGGCTTTACCGTTTTTGGATATGAAGGGAATGATTTTTCCAGTAATACTGTTCGTGATTCTATAGCTACAATAAATATTTTAAAACAATGGGATCCTGCCAATGGAAAATTGATCGTGTATGGTGGTCCGGCACATATCAATAAAGAAGAAACCCGTTGGGGGAAGTCTGTAGGTTATTGGTTAACCAAGGCAGGCTATAAAACGTTTTCAGCTACACAAACAGGGTTATATTACTCTGATCAACCAGAGTATGTTCATCCGTTCTATACATTTAATAAGAATAAGTATCCGGTTATATTAGGTATTTCAGATCAGCATTATTTTACTTCCAGAAAAGAAACAGACCTGATGATTATTCATCCGGTTACTAAAATAGAGAACGGATTACCTAACTGGTTATTTAATTTGTATCCCACCCAGCCCCAGGTTTCTTTAAATGCAATATTTACCCCGCAAGTTGCATCTTATTGCAAAGTGTATGTTGCAAAAGAATATGGAGAATCTGCTGTTCCTTATGGTATTTACAGCTTCAGACAGGGAATGCAACAAAATTTATGGTTGCCAAACGGCGATTATGTTTTAGAGGTAGAGCAACATCCGCTAAGAAAAGAAGTTATTCCGTTTTCTGTGAAATCCGGTGCAATTGTACAGTAATTGTACAAACAATATTATCTTGCAAATCTAAACCTGGCAGTATGAAAACAAGATGGATATGCTGTGTCTTGCTGATTTGCTTTGTTCAACAATCGTTGTTTGCACAAATTCAGTTACCTAAACTGATCTCTGACGGAATGGTTCTTCAAAGAGATCAGATAATTCCTATATGGGGATCGGCTAAAAACGCTTCTGTTATTCGCATTCAATTTCACGAGAATGTTTTTGAAACAAATGTCGGCGCTGATGGTAAATGGAGCTTCGAATGGCCGGCCATGCCCGAAGGCGGCCCCTATAATATGGAGATTTATGCATTTACTTTCAATGAGAAAGTTGATACGGTGATCAAGGTGATCAATGACAGTACTATTCAGGAAGTTGAAACAGTTGTATCACTGATATTGACAGACTCTGCATTTGTTGAGGATATTCTGATTGGAGATGTATGGTTGTGCAGTGGCCAGTCAAATATGGAAATGCCAATGCGGAGAGTAGAGAAGCTGTATGCAGAAGTAATGCGTAATGCGAATGCCCCTTTGATTAAATATTTTGATGTACCTGTTCAATATAGTTTTTTAAAAGCTAAAAATGATCTGTCGGGTGGAAAATGGTTGCCGGTAACGCCCGAAACGATCAGGGAGTTCTCTGCTGTAGCTTATTTTTTTGCCACTAATATTCAGGCATCTTTAGATATTCCTATTGGTATTATTGAAGCTTCTCTGGGAGGATCTCCGGCAGAGGCCTGGATCAGTGAAGAACGCCTTCAGGCTTTCTCTTATCATTATGCCGAGCTTCAGAGATTGAAGAAAAAAGATTTTATTGAAGGGGTTGAAATGACTGATCGTTTACGTACCAATAACTGGTACGCAAATGCACGAAAAAAAGACTCCGGCTACATGAACGCTACTCAGCCATGGTATTCAACAAAAACTGATGCTGCTGATTGGAAAACATTTAATGTACCGGGCTACTGGAAGGATGGAAGTATAGGGAATATAAACGGAATTGTCTGGTTTACGAAAACCATTCATCTCGATCATGTAGACCAGGCTAATACCGCTACAATAGAGCTGGGCGCTGTTGTGGATGCTGATTCTGTTTGGGTGAACGGTGTTTTTGTAGGTACTACCAGTTATATGTATCCGCCCAGGATTTATACGATTCCTGCAGGTATATTACAAGAGGGAGAAAATATCATTACAGTAAGGGTGATCAGTAATATCGGAGATGCGGGGTTTGTTCCTCAAAAACCTTATGAGCTGCGTTGGGATAGCCAGGCATTAAGCCTGGAAGGCGAATGGAAATATCAGATAGGTGCTATGATGACTCCGTTAAAGCCTCCGACTTCTTTCAGATGGAAACCTACCGGATTGTACAATGATATGATTCATCCGTTAATTCAGTATCCGATTAAAGGAGTTGTTTGGTATCAGGGTGAATCGAATACCAGCCGCCCGATTGAATACGAACAGTTAATGATTACATTGATTGAAAACTGGAGAAGCGACTGGAAGCAGCCACATTTACCTTTTTTGATTGTTCAGTTAGCTAATTATATGAAAGAACAATCACAGCCGGTAGAGAGCCATTGGGCACATACCAGAAACGCGCAATATAATTTATCGTATTTACCCAATGTATATGTAGCACCTGCAATAGATCTGGGAGAGTGGAATGATATACATCCTTTAAATAAAAAAGATCTGAGTGACCGTTTAGCAGCTATTGCTAAGAATAGAGTGTATGGTGCGGTTGATATTGTAGCGAGTGGCCCCGTATATTCTCACATGGAAGTTATTAAGGATACGATGGTACTTCACTTTAAAAATACCGGTAGTGCTTTGATTGCTAAAGATGGGAAAGAGCTGACTTACTTTAGTATTGCAGGTGTTGATCAGAAATTTGTATGGGCGAAGGCGTGGATTGAAGGCGATGTAGTAAAAGTATATAGCCCTTCGGTAAGAAATCCTCAGGCGGTAAGATATGCATGGGCTGATAATCCGGCTACTGCTAATTTGTATAACGAAGACGGATGGCCATGTTTCCCGTTCAGAACAGATGATTGGGCTTTTATTCCGTAATGGAGATTTGGGTTTACCGTTAAGAATTGAACCATTAAGAAATTAAGATACTCTGCCGCTTCGCTTTGGCTCATTCTATCTTATAATCACCATCATAAACATGAAGAAAATGAAGTTGAAAAGCGAATGAAGTGCTGTCTTCCGCGCTGCTTTACCTTCATTCTCTTCATGTTTCCCATTAACATTTCAAACATAGGAGAAATTAAGGTAATTAAGTTTCCTGATTCCCTTAATTTCTTAATGGCAAAAAATATTCAGTCCAGTTCTTCTTCTTTTTGCTGCTGTTCTATTTCTGTATTGCACTGATCGATAAAATCGAGTACCTGTTTTCGTCCCAACTTTTTTTCTGCGCTGGTTATAAAGTGTTGTGGCAAGAACTGCCAGGTTTTTCTTAATTCATTTAAGAATTCCTTTGCATTATTATTCGCTTCTTTTTGAGTGGTTTTATCTGCTTTTGTAAATACCAGGCTCAACGGAATTTTCCACTTCGCTAATTGATTTACGAATTCAATATCGATTTTTTGAGGAGTATGCCTGCTGTCTATCAATACAAATACATTAATCAGGTTCTCACGTTTTACCAGATAATTTTCAATCATTTTAGCCCATGACTTACGTTGTGATTGAGAAACTTTTGCAAAACCGTATCCTGGTAAATCTACCAGGTACCATTCAGAATAGTCACCTGGCTTCAGGTTATTTTTTTCCGGAGCACTTTTGATGGTAAAATGGTTAATCATCTGGGTTTTTCCCGGAGATGAAGAGGTTTTTGCTAATTTCTGGTGATTACATAGCATATTAATCAGCGATGACTTACCTACATTACTTCTTCCGATAAATGCATATTCAGGAAGATCTGCCGGCGGGCAAGACTCAACATCAGGACTGCTGATTATATATTTTGCACTTAAAATGTTCATGGCTGCAAGTTACAACAATTTGAAGCATTGATTTATAGGAGCTTTAACGTAACGAATGAATGAAAGAAGTATATTTGCAGGCATTATGGCTAAGTTTTCGCACGATGATATAGTTCCGTTTGAGGGTACGGAAAAGACTAAGAAAGAGCAAGTTGCGTCGATGTTCGACCAGATTGCGTTCAGATATGATTTTTTAAATCGTTTTCTTTCTATCGGAATTGACGTATATTGGAGAAAAGTTGCCATCAAAAAAATCGCTGATATTCAACCTCAGCGTATCCTAGATGTAGCAACAGGAACCGGTGATTTAGCAATAATGACCCACAAGTATCTGAAACCCAATGAAATTGTTGGAATTGACATTTCAGAGGGTATGTTGAGTGTGGGCAAAGAGAAAATTGCTAAAGCCGGCTTAAGCGATATCATCAAGCTTGAAAAGGGCGATAGTGAAGCAATAAACTTTCCTGAGGGGTCGTTTGATGCTGTAACTGTGGCGTTTGGAGTCAGAAATTTTGAAAACCTGGAACTGGGGCTTGCAGAGATGTACAGGGTGATCCGTCCGGGTGGAAAAGTAATGATTCTTGAATTTTCAAAACCACGAAGAGTTTGGTTTAAGGGTATTTACAATATGTATATGAATATTGTTGCTCCTAAAGCCGGCCAGTGGCTATCTAAGAATAAAGACGCATATCAATATTTAAATCAATCAATTAAAGCATTTCCAGAAGGCGAAACATTTCTACACATTTTACAATCTGTTGGATTTAAACAAACCAGTCTTAAAAGATTGAGCTTAGGAATATGTACAATTTATTGCGGAACAAAGCCTGCCAATTAGTTATTGGCCTTTTGGTATGTGGTCTCAGCTTTCAAAAAGTTCAGGCTCAGAATCGTACCTTACATTTAGAAAACCATGATGATAAAAAGTATTATCTGGGCATAGCTTTGATGTATAATACTTCAAGGTTTAATGTTTCTCATGATGCCAGCTTCTTATTTCATGATAGTGTTAGTGCCATCAATCCTCTTAACTCAGGAGGTTTTGGTTTAGCCGGTATGCATACTTATCGCTTTAGCGACAGGTTTGAAGTGCGTGCCATCTTCCCTCAGCTACTCTTTGCTTACAAAGATCTTCAGTATGATTTAAAAACACCCGATCCTTTTTATGACGAAGCACCAGTAGTGACTAAAAGAGTTGAATCTATTCAGTTAGGATTACCTGTTCACTTAAAGTTCAGAAGCGATCGTATCAATAACTTCAGGGTATATATGTTTGCCGGAGGAAAGGTGGAGTATGACTTATCGAGTAATTCGAATGCCAGAAAAGCAGATGATATGATCAAGTTGAAGAAGATCGATTATGGCATTGAGGCCGGAATCGGTTTTAATTTTTATTTCCCCGTGTTTATTTTGTCGCCTGAGATTAAAATCAGTAACGGTGTACAAAATATTCATGCGCGAGATGCCAGCTTTAAGTACTCCAGTACTGTTGACCAACTCAAATCGCGCATGATCATGTTCTCTCTTATTTTTGAAGGCTAATAGTCGTATAACCTTCTAAACATATTCATTCGAAGGCCTAATGATATTAATGTAGAATTCATATTAATATCATTAGGCATTTTTTGATTTCTTAATGAAAGCTGTGTTTCTAAGAAAATATTTTCCCTTACTTCATATCCTACGTAGGCATTTACATATAATGATTTTGCCAAAGGGCCTGAAGGAAGTTTATAACCGTAATCGCCCATTGAACGGGTGTTATACAATTTAAAAATATTACTTCCTACATTATCAGCTGGTGTCAGGTCTATACCTTGCGCCCAATAGATAGCAATTGCCTGCATGGTCCATTTTGGATGCGGTTGGTAGCGAGCAATTCCTATTAACTCAGCAAAGTTGGCTCCTGACGGATGTGCCAGCGGCTGATTGTAATGGGTGAAATTTGCAGCGGAATCGTAATGGCTATAGTTGAAAGGCCTTACCAGATTCACTTCTCCCTGCAGATCTAAATTTTTTACTCCGAATGCATTAATGTATTTAGCTCCGGCCTGTATTCCGAACTTGTTTCCCCACCAGCCGTTTCCTGATGTTAGTTCTTTAATTTTAAATTCATTGAACAGAAGTTGTCCGTATAGCTGAACCTTTTTCGCAATATTTATTTTAGCATCTAACCCTACCATTGCATTGTCGCCGCTTCCTACCTGTTGTTCGGCCGCTCTTAAAAACATAACGGGGTTTAAATAACTGAATTCAAAGTGATTTTTTCTTCCGAATGAAATGGCTTCAAATACACCTATATTCAGCCATCTGGTGGCTTGTAAACTCAGACGGTGCATTGCCATATATTTTTTATCCAGAATTTTATTACCGGCATTGATATGAATCGTTTGTGGTACGAGTTCGGTAAATAGGTTCGTATAGTCAAACTTCCAGATTCTGGTATTGATTTTAAAGAACAGGTAACTGTTGCCGAAATCACTTAAAAAAAGAGACCGGTAACCGTTACCAACAAAAAGTTTATCATATCCGAATTGAAGTTTTATATACTTAGTAGCACCGAAATGTATACTGCCTCTTGCGTCAAAATAATCAACTGCAGTGGTTTTGAAACGTTTATAGAAGCCTACTCCGGGAGTTGCGTTGTGGTCAGCGATCCAGCGGTGAAAATAATCCG
Source organism: Gynurincola endophyticus (assembly GCF_003991195.1). Classification (GTDB taxonomy): domain Bacteria; phylum Bacteroidota; class Bacteroidia; order Chitinophagales; family Chitinophagaceae; genus Gynurincola; species Gynurincola endophyticus. Next base: position 479,242 of record NZ_RCWL01000001.1, read on the forward strand.
GACCTCTTTCCTGATTTTCCATGATGGTAGCATCAAACCCTACCTTTTCTGCAATTAACCCTCTTAATTGTACTCCTCTGGTATTTAAAAAAACATTCTTATCGTTGTCAAACTCTTTATTCTGCTGATATTGAAGAATCGGATTTACTGCCAGATAGAAATCTTTTTGATCTACTTCAAAGAAATTGGCTTTGTCTTTATAAAACGTTTTGAAAATAGGTTTTTTAGAGGCAAAATCCGGATCATCAGTGTCGTACCATTCCTGATTGTTCAAATAGAAGCTGCGGATATAAGCCTGATCAACAGCAGATAATTCTAATTCTCCAAGTTTTGAAAGTGAATCTGCTTTCTGAATTACCTCCATTGCATCTTTCCGGTACACAGTTTTAGTGTAACCGATGTGGCCCGGCATCAGTATATCAATTCTGTTCAGCAGGGCTTCAAATTTATGCCCCTGAGGTAACAGGCTTGACTGTGCTTGGGAAATATTCGTACAAATGAAGCAGAATAATGTAGCTGCTAGTGCTTTTTTTACAATAAATTGCATTACGAACGTTTATAAATAATTTAAGAATGCAGATGCCCTAAAGCGGCTTAGATATTTAGAGGTGCTGCAATATATGAATTTCATGTTATGGCGCAATATTTAATCAAGAATATTACCTTAGTCAATGAAGGTAAAAAATGGGTAAGTGATGTTTTAATTAACGAAGGAGTTATCGCAAAAATTGCACCTGCAATAGAGGTAAAAGGTGCGGTAACAGAGATAGACGGTACCGGTAAGTATTTGTTACCCGGGGTGATCGATGACCAGGTACATTTCAGAGAGCCGGGTTTAACCCATAAGGCCAGTATCTATACTGAAGCAAAAGCGGCAGTAGCAGGAGGGGTTACTTCTTTTATGGAAATGCCGAATACGGTTCCACCGGTTTTTACACAAGAGTTGTTAGAACAAAAGTATGAGATCGCTAAAAACCACGCATTAGCCAATTACTCTTTTTTTATGGGTACTTCTAATGACAATCTGGAAGAAGTTTTAAAAACAAACGATAGAAAGAGAGATGTTTGCGGTATCAAGATCTTTATGGGATCATCTACCGGCGGTTTGCTGGTAGATAATTATCTTACTTTAAATAAGATTTTCGGCGAAGCGGAAGTATTGATTGCAACGCATTGTGAAGACGAAAAAATCATTAAAGCCAACCTTGCCCGTATACAATCAGAAAAAGAATTGGAAGCAAGCGACCATCCTGTGATCAGAAGCGTGGAAGCTTGTTTTGAGTCTTCATTTACGGCTGTTCAGCTGGCCAAACAAAATGATACCCGTTTACATATTCTGCATATCAGCACCGCAAAAGAATTGCAGTTGTTTAGTAATATGGTTCCTTTAAAAGACAAAAGAATCACCAATGAAGTTTGTGTTCATCACTTACATTTCACTGCTGACGATTATGCCGCTTTGGGAAACCGTATTAAATGTAATCCGGCTATTAAGTCGCCGGAGAATAAAGAAGCTTTGTGGGAAGCTTTATTAGATGACCGGTTAGATGTAATAGCTACCGACCATGCTCCGCACCTGCTAAGTGAAAAAGGTTATGAACGCCGTAATGGTGAATTGGTAGAAGTGTCAAAAGACTACGCCCACGCCCATGCAGGTTTACCATTGGTGCAGCATTCGCTGTTGATGATGTTAGAGTATGTAAAAAAAGGACGTATTTCTATTGAAAAAGTGGTAGAGAAAATGAGCCACGCAGTAGCTGTTTGTTTTCAGATTGAAAACAGGGGCTTTATCAGAGAGGGGTATTTTGCAGACATGGTAATTGTTGACCTTCAACACGAAACTGAAGTGAACGAAGCCGGATTATTGTATAAATGCGCATGGAGCCCGTTAGAAGGAACCCGTTTTTCTTCAACCATCGAAAAAACTTTTGTAAATGGCCATTTAGTATATGGAAATGGTGTATGGGATGAATCTCTTAAAGGAGCCCGTTTACAATTTAACAGACCATAATTAAAGTTTATATATGCTGATAGATGTTACTACTTATAAAGATTTATCCATTTTTCAAGGTGAAGATGAATACTCTGTATTTAGTAAACTGAATTTTACCAATACGGTGGAGGGGCGCGAACAATTATTGAAATTCTTTAAAACGCCCCTGAAGGATATCAAAGAAATAACACAGGTACAAAACATTGTACGGAAAATGAGCCGGTTAATGGCCGACTGGCCTACGCAAATCTCGAATGGTACCCTGATGGTACTGGTAAAATTTTACGAATCAAATCTTGACTCTATTCCACGAGGATCAGTTGTCAGCTCTTACAATTATAGACTTTTCAATAGTGCCGATTATGCTATTCTGCGATTTTCTGTAGAGCATTTCATCAGATTTGTGAAAGGAATGTATCAGTTGATTGCAATGGCTAAACAATCAGACCTTCCGCATCCGGCTGCACATTATATAGCATTGGCTGAAAGTATTCTCAGAAAGCCTGCTTTTGTGGAAGTATTTAAAGTAAATGAAGACCAGAAGTTATCAATAACTGACAATACCTATTTCGGCAAGTTTTTTAAGGAAGAAGCACGTGCCGATATCTTTCAGCTGATTGCCATCTTCGGCAAATTTGATGCATGGTATTCCATGGCCAAAGCACAGGAACATTATCAACTGGTGTTACCAGAGTTTATCGAAAGCGATAAGCCTGAATTAGAAGTAGAAGGTCTTTTTCATATTCTGTTAGATAATCCCGTTAGTTACAATGTTAACCTGAATCAGAAAAGTAATTTTATATTTTTAACCGGTGCGAATATGGCCGGCAAAAGCACTTTTATCCGCGCGGTCGGAATTTCTGTTTATCTGGCCCATCTCGGTATGGGAATTCCGGCAGCAAGTGCAAAAATGTCTGTATTCAACGGATTGCTGAGCAACATCAATGTGCTGGATAATATTTTTAAAGGCGAAAGCTATTTCTTTAATGAAGTACAACGCATTAAGAATACCATTACGAAAGTAATGTCAGGAAATAAATGGCTGGTATTAATTGACGAACTATTTAAAGGAACGAATGTAGAAGATGCGGTTCGTTGCTCCACTACCGTTATAAAAGGACTGGTAAAAATAGATCAGTCATTATTCATTTTATCTACCCACCTTTATGAAATTGCGAATGAGCTAAAGGAATATGATAATATATCATTCAGATATTTTGAAACAAATATAAATGGAGAACAACTTGAATTCAGTTATAAATTGAAAGAAGGGGTCTCTAAAGACAGGTTGGGCTATCTTATTCTTAACAGGGAAGGAGTAGTGGATTTGTTGAACAATATTTAAGCCGGTATTACCCGGTTTTTTTTACCCGGTAATTTTGATTTTTCAATATAAAACCGTATCTTATTAGAATAGGCATCTTGTATTTCATACACATTCTTACTATAGTATATTTATTTTCTTCCCTTGAAATCATAAAGTTTATATTTTAAAATCCACACATAAAGTATTCCCGTATATATACTAAAAGTTACTATGCTGGTAAAAACGTTCGGAAGTGCTATCTATGGGGTAAATGCAGTGCAAATAGTGATCGAAGTAAATGAGTTGCCCGGCGTAAAGTATTATATAGTCGGTTTACCTGATAACGCAGTTAAAGAATCATTGCAACGCGTAGAAAGTGCCATCAAAGAAATGGGTTTTAAAATGCCACGGCGAAAACTGGTCATTAATCTATCTCCCGCCGATATTAAAAAGACGGGTGCAGCATTTGATTTGCCCATTGCTATCGGTATACTGGGGGCATCTGGTCAGATTAAAAACTGCAGTGTATTAAGTGAATATGTAATGATGGGTGAATTAAATCTGGATGGCAGCATTCAACCTATCAAAGGTAGTTTGGCGATGTCGATCATGGCAGCCGATCTGGGTTTTAAAGGCATTCTTCTGCCTAAGGCAAATGTAGGAGAAGCTTCTGTAATAGCATCTATAGATGTTTTGGGAGCAGCAAGTTTAAAGGAAGTGGTAGCCTTTATCGAAAAAGGAGAACCGGTGTTCAAAGCAGATCCGGCCAGCTTACAAAGAAGTTTTTCTAATGAATGGAAGGATGATTTTCGTGATGTAAAAGGGCAGACGCTGGTTAAAAGGGCGCTGGAAGTTGCCGCAGCAGGTGCACATAATATACTGATGATTGGACCTCCGGGGGCGGGTAAAACAATGATGGCTAAAAGATTGCCCACCATTTTACCTTCCTTGAACCTGAAAGAAGCTATTGAAATTACAAAGATTCATTCCATCGCGGGTATTCTACCATTAAATCAGCAAATGATCTGAATACCTCCTTTTCGTGCACCGCACCATTCTGTTTCTGATGTTGCCTTAGTAGGCGGAGGCAGCATTCCTCAGCCTGGAGAAATTTCTTTAGCTCACCGCGGTGTATTGTTTTTGGATGAATTACCGGAATTTAAAAGAACTGCATTAGAAGTACTGCGACAACCTTTGGAAGATGGATCGGTGGTGATCTCCAGAGCTAAAATGAGTGTGGAATATCCGGCAGAATTTATATTAGTAGCAAGTATGAATCCTTGTCCTTGCGGCTATTTCACTCACCCTGAAAAAAAATGTACCTGTTCATCGGTAACTATACAGAAATATTTAAGCAAATTATCCGGGCCGTTGCTCGACCGGATTGATATTCATATTGAAGTTGAGCCTGTTAAATTGGAAATGTTACAGGATGCTAAAGAAGAAGAAGCTTCGGTTATTATTCAGGAAAGAATATATCAAGCTAGAGATTTACAAATGCAAAGATTTGATAATCAATTGTTTTTAACAAATTCACAGATGAGAAAAAAACAATTGCAAGTATACTGTAAAGTAGATTCAGCAGGTGAAAGTTTACTAAAAACAGCAATGGAAAAACTACATCTCTCTGGTAGAGCTTACGATAAAATTCTGAAAATAAGCAGAACAATTGCCGATCTGGCAAAGTCTGACCAGATAAAAGCAGAACATATTGCAGAAGCAATCCATTATAGGAGTCTGGACAAAATTTAGATTTGTAAATACCTGATTATTAGTGTCTTAGTTATTTGGAGCTGAATAGATAAACAAAAACCGGCTTTAAAGCCGGTTTGAAAGTATTTATTATATATTAAGTTATATCTTATTATAAGAAGGGGAAAGTTTTGACTTTCTCAAACCACCTTTTGCTTTGTCAGCAATAATCATGATGGTTTGAATGGCTGTTAACCGGATAATTCTTAAATCGAGTCCGAAGTTGGCATTTCTGATATAAAAAGCGTCGAACTGGTATCTGTGAAAAATATCTTCGTAGCAATTTACCATTCCTCTGTATCCCTTTACCTGTGCGAGGCCTGTGATACCGGGTTTTACTAAATAGCGTGTTTTATATTGTGGGATAACTACCGAAAATTTATCTGCATCTGCGTGCATGTGTGGGCGTGGGCCTACTATACTCATATCGCCCATCAATACATTAATAAACTGTGGAAACTCATCTAAGTTAGTGTTTCTTAGTAGTTTACCTATTTTTGTAATGCGTTGATCTTCCTGGCTGGCTTGTTTAAAATCAGCTTCGGCATTGATCACCATAGTTCTGAACTTGAGGCAGTAGAAAGGTTTGCCGGCAAAACCTACTCTCTTTTGAATAAAGAAAACAGGGCCTTTTGAACTAAGCTTGATAATGAGCCCTAAAAGAGGAATCATCCAGGAAAGTAAAGTAATACAAACCAATGAGGAAATGAATATGTCAACGAATCTTTTAGTTGCAAAATATCCTTTTCTTTCAGTAATGTATGATTTATAACTTGACGCCTGTTCACCAATTACTTTAACATATTGCTTATCTGTAGAAGTTCTTAGTTTGTTCATAGTATTGATTCCCTCAATATATTTTTCTGTTTATATGATTAATATCCTGAAGGGGATATATCTCTTATGATCCTATAAGGTTATTAAACGTTGCTTTTCCTTAAAACTTATTTTTTCGTTGAAAAAAAATACAAACTATATGCCTCGTTATCTAAAATCACCTTCAGATAATGAAGAAAGTTGAATTTAACTATATTTTAAGGAATAAATATTCAGCGTAATACACAATAAATGGCCTCAAAAAAGAATATGGCAATTCGTTTGATATAACGAAGTTACTATATTCGCGTTGATGTGGAAAACTAATTTTTTTCCAAAGCAACATTGTTAACCTGCCATTTGTCACGTATTTTTAACTAGAGTAATTATGTTTGGAACAGAAGAATTAAAGAAAAGAGAATGGTTTTTGATTGTAATTTATTTCTTCTTTAATACTGTGTTCCTTCCTCATGGGTTGTTGTACACTACTTTACTGACTCCTCTTTTCATGTACAGTTTATACCAAAGAAATATATATAAGTATATCTATTGGTACCCTTTAGCACTACTACCTTTCTTTATTCAACATCTCACGAATGGCATCGAACTATACTACTATGTAAAGTCTACCGTATTAATGTTTACGGTTGTTGTATTCTGTGTGTTTGTGTACCATTGGGCAAAAGACTTTCAGGCCTGGGATAAAGTAATGCGAAGGCTGGTGTACTGGAATGCAGTGTTTCTTGTGTTTGCTATAATCGCTTATCAAACACCACAGTATGCACACAAGTGGTGGTGGATCAGAGGCATCAGTTCGGGTATAGAAGGTGTTTCACGATTGAAACTACTCACCTACGAAGCGTCATATTATTCATTGTTGTTAGTACCGGTTTTCTCTTATTTCATTGTCTCAAGTGTAATGAGTGATTGGTGGAAAAAAAATATCATCCCGGTATTGATATTGATGGTATTGCTGGTTCTGTCATTTTCGTTGGGTGTAATCGGAGGACTGATTATAGCACTGTCAATTGTATTAACCGTGCTTTTATATAATAAAATCGGCCTGAAGAAGTTTACTTTGTTAGGTGTCGGTGTCATTGCCTTATTAATCGGGGCAATCTGGTTGGTAACCGAGCTATATCCGCATAGCATGTTGGTTACCCGTTTGAACAATGTGCTGAGTGGTAAAGACACATCTTTTAACGGACGAACATCAGACTCTTTCTTTTTGGCAGATGTATTGTTGGGAATGAAGAATAAGTTTTGGGGGATCGGATTCGGGCAGATAAAAGTGTTAGGACTTGAATTATGGCGTTCGTTCTATATGCACCCATATACGTTTGAAGAAGTGGCTATTCCTAATGCGGCTGCCGAAACTTTCGCCATTTTTGGATATTTAGGGTTAATTTTGAGAATTTTAGTTCAACTTACTTTATTCTTTACTACGAAAGTGTACAAGAATGCTTTTAGGTTAAGCTTATTTCTATTCATCTTTATATACCAGTTTACCGGCAGCTATATATTCAGCATCGCTGAATATATGATCTGGATACTTGCCTTTGTTCCGAATTTTAAAGATTTTGACTTTATTAATATTAAAAAGAAAAATGAGAATACTCTTCCTGTCTAGAGCAAGTTTATTTACGAATAAAGGCGGCGATACTACTCAGATCGAACAAACAGCGAAAGCATTGATTCGTTTGGGGATTGATGTGACGATTAAAACTACCAATGAAAAGATTGATTACTCAGCATATGATTTAATCCATTTCTTTAATATCATCAGGCCGGCTGATATCATGTACCATATTGAAAAATCAAAGTTACCTTATGTGGTTTCTACGATTTATCTTGATTATTCAAGCATCAGAGAACAAGGTATTAAAGGAATGATGGGAAGAATACTGGGTAAAAACAGCATGGAGTATGTAAAAACCGTTGCACGCGATATAGTAAACGGAGAACGTATTCAATGGAAGCCTTATTGGTATAAAGGACATAAAGCAGCTATTAAGGAAATTCTTAAGAATGCTAAATGTTTATTACCCAACTCCGATTCGGAATATCAACGGTTTAAAAAAGATTTTCCTCAGGCAGGTAATTATGTAGTGGTGCCGAACGGAATCAGAAAAGAAGTTTTCAACCTTGACCAATACCGGCATGTACAAAGAATCGGCAATAAGGTGATATGTGTAGGGCGGATTGAACCCCGCAAAAATCAGCTGAACTTAATTAAAGCATTGAATAATACCGAATTTGAATTGTATCTGATTGGTATTATTTCAACCAATCATAAAGACTATTACGAAGCTTGTCAAACAGCTGCTGCAAAAAATGTTCACTTCGTGGCACGCCTGAGTATCGGTGACTTATTAACTGAGATGGCTTCTGCACAAGTACACGTATTACCCAGTTGGTTTGAAACAACCGGATTGAGCTCGTTAGAAGCTTCTGCCATGGGATGTAATGTAGTGGTAAGTGCTATGGGTGATACAAAACCATATTTCAGAGACCTGGCAAGCTATTGTGAACCGGGAGACGTGAACAGTATTTACAATGCTGTAAAAGAAGCTGCCGTAGCTGACCAATCGGCATTAAGAGCATTAATTGAAAAAGAATATACCTGGGATGCTGCTGCTAAAGTAACCTTGGAAGTATATAATAAAATCCTTCTGAAGTAATATGAGAATTGCCATCTTAGGAACCAGAGGCGTTCCGAATTATCACGGCGGCTTCGAACAATTTGCTGAATTCTTTTCAGTGTACCTGGCTGAACTGGGCGAAGATGTATATGTTTATAATTCTTCTTTACATCCCTATAAAAAATCAACTTTTAAAAGAGTTCATATTATTACCTGTAAAGACCCGGAAGATAAACTGGGTACTCCGGGTCAGTTTATCTATGATCTGAATTGTATTCTTGATGCAAGAAAAAGAAAGTTTGATGTTATTCTTCAATTGGGCTACACCAGTAGTACTATATGGTGGCGCTTAATGCCGCGTAAAGCAATTGTTGTAACTAATATGGATGGCCTGGAATGGAAACGCTCCAAGTATTCTAAAAAAGTACAATCTTTTTTAAAGTATGCTGAAAAATTAGGTGCCAAACATTCACACCACCTCGTGGCAGACTCGTTAGGTATTCAATCTTACCTGAAAGAAAAGTATAAAAAAGATTCTACTTATATTGCTTATGGTGCCAACGTTTTTAAGAATCCTGATCATACTGTATTAAGTAACTACAATGTAGCAATTGAAAAATACAGTTTACTGATTGCCCGCTTTGAGCCGGAAAATAATCTTGAAATGATTCTGGACGGGGTTGTATTGTCGGGATCTAAAGAACCTTTTCTTGTTATAGGAAAACATGAAAATACTTTTGGTGAATATCTTAAAAATAAGTTCAGTGCTTATGCGCATATCCGCTTTGTAGGGGGGATATACAATCTTGATATACTGAATAACCTTCGCTATTTTTCAAGATTATATTTTCATGGCCATTCTGTAGGAGGTACCAATCCTTCTTTATTGGAAGCAATGGCATCACATACATTGATCTGTGCGCATAATAATGAATTCAACCGTGGTGTTTTGAGTGACAATGCTTTCTATTTTTCAACAGTTGATGAGGTAAAAGAATTATACCTGAGTAAAGAAAAAGCTGACTTCCGGCAATGGGTACAACTGAATGAAAAAAAGATCAGCGAAGAGTTTAACTGGAATCTGATCAATAAAAAATATTATGATCTCATAAAAAAAGTAAGAGGATAATACTCTTACTTTTTTTATTCAGTGAGATTATTCCTGTTGATTTGCCGGTGGTAATTTCTGAAGATATACGATCATCACATTTTATAACTGTAAGGATATTATCTGAACTTTGATATTTGTCAAATATCGATCGACTACACCCCAATCCCCTATCTATAAAAAAACATACATCAGCTTTTAGACGCGTGCAGTACAAATGTCTAATAAATAATTTAAAAAAATATGTATGTTAATCGGTCAGGATTTTAGGAAAATCAACATCTTTATTTATACATTTATGAGATTTATTATAAATGCTGTTGTAAATGTTAATATTCGTCTGAACGTAAATTAGGATATTCGATAGCCTTGTTTACAATGGCTTATATTGTACCTTGCAATTAGTTTATAGTAATAGATTTCCGGGTGAAATAATGAATGACTTTGAAGGAAATATTCAATGTCCCGGATAGTAAGGTGAACAAAAAAGACTACCAACACTTTTAATAAGGCACAGGTTCGAATGCAACATTTAAAAAACACAATGAGTAACAGATGGCAAATGACAGCTGCTATCCTATTAGCTGCTATACCAGTGAGCTGTGTATTTAATTTGATGAAAATCAATAGTCTGGCGATTATTCTGGTCGTTGCCTTTAGTTTAGTCGTCGGATGGGGAAGTCGAAAAAACATAAAGCTTGATTTCTTTAAATTATCCTACCTTCTGTACTTTGCTGTTATTGTGTCGGCGTTGATCCATACCTCCAATTTCTCGTTAGAACTAAAAAATATTGAATCTAAATTAAGCTTGCTCATTTTACCCTTTGCTTTTGCTTTATTACCATTCAAATCAGTTTATATAAGACAGCTGGTTTTACTCTTTACTACTCTTGCTGTTTTAGTAAGCTCAATAATATGTTTGATCTTTGCCGGAATGTATTGGACAAAAACCGGGGATACTTCTCATTTCTTTTATCATGAGTTCTTAACTCCATTAAAACATCATGCAGTATTTTATTCCATCTTTGTTTTTATATCCCTGATGTTTTTCCTGATAGAAACACCTTTTATCAACTCCATTCAGTGGTTAAAAAAAATCAAGTGGGGTATCATTCTTTATTTGCTACTGCTGCTATTTGTTTTATCTTCTAAAATGGTTATTGTCATCAGTTTCTTATTATTACCCGCTATCTATTTGAAACGGAATGATTGGAAAAGATGGTGGTGGATACCGGCTTCATTGCTGGTTGTGGCTATTGTTGGTTTAAGTTACAAGAATTCTATCAGCAGCCGTTTCCATGACTTATTGGATACGAATTTTACCATGTTAAAGTCTGATGTTATTGGCAAAGGCGAATACCTGAACGGTTTAGAGTTCAGACTATTACAATGGCGTAATACTTATGAGATTTTAAATAATAAAGAAGCGTGGTGGTTTGGACTCACTTTTTCTGAAACCAATAAGACACTTTACGAACAATATGATGCCTTACAGTTATACGGAGAAAATACGGCTACCGGCAAAACAGGTTACTATTTATACGACACCCATAATCAGTTTTTACAAACAACTTTAGAATATGGTATATTGGGTCTGTTGCTTCTTTTACTTATTTATATTGCAATTGTTCGATTGGCTGTTTTACAGAAAGACAAGCTATTATTCTGCCTTGCAGTAATTTTTATTACTTTCTCTTTTACCGACACTATTTTAGAGCGACAGTACGGGATGGTTTTATTTGTTTTTTTACCACTATTGCTGCAATCTGCTCATTTTACTCCGAAAAGTAAAACTGAATCGGAAGGTTAAATGAAGAGTCCGTAAAGTTCAAATAACTTAATTCTTACTGTTAATCGAATACGTTAATTTCGGGTCTTAAATTTCAATCTCGAATGAAGCTTTTATTTACGTATTTGAAACCATATAAATGGTTGATCGTCATAGTGTTGTTATTGTCTTCGATGAGCATCATCTTTTCATTGATTGATCCGATCATTTTTGGTAAAATAGTGAATCTGGCAGCTGATTACCGTTCTGGTTCAGGCAACTTCACAGAACATGATTTTCTGTACTCAATGGATAAGGAACATCCCGGAGTGATGTATTATATTCTGGTGGTAATTGCTGTTGCCATGGGAGCTCGTCTTGCCAAGAATTTTCAAGATTATGTAATGAGTATCATCACTCAGAAATATGGAGCTAAAATCTTCACAGACGGATTAAAACATGCGATGAGTTTGCCCTATCAGGAATTTGAGGATCAACGGAGCGGCGAAACGCTCAGCGTATTAAAAAATGTTCGTGAAGATACCGTAAAGTTTATCAGCAACTTTGTCAACATCCTTTTTCCCGTCTTTGTAGGTATTATTATGGTAGCCGTTTTTGCTTATCAGCGTCATTGGTCGCTACCGATTATTTATTTTGGCGGTATTGCAGTTTTGTTGGTGGTATCAGGCATATTGAGTAAAAAAATCAAAACTATTCAGAAGAATATTGTTACCGAATCAAATATTCTGGCAGGAGCTACCACAGAATCTTTACGGAATATTGAACTGGTAAAAAGTTTAGGTCTCACCAGTCAGGAAGTTGATCGTTTAAATAGCAATACTTACAAGATATTAGGACTCGAACTGAAAAAGGTAAAGAATATCCGCTCTATTAGTTTTTTGCAGGGAACTTTTGTGAATGCTTTACGACAAGGAATTTTATTTCTGCTGCTCTGGTTGGTATATCGCGAACAACTGGATGCCGGTGAGTTGGTAACGATGCAGGTGTTTTCATTTTTTTTGTTTGGTCCTTTACAGGATATCGGGAATATTATATTATCGTATCGTGAATCGCAGGCTGCTCTTCAGAATTTTAAAGATCTGATGGCTAAAAAACCAGAGGCAAATCCCATTACTCCTTTACATATAGAGCACCTGGATACGCTACGTTTTGAGAAAGTGAGCTTTCAGCATCGCTCGGCAAAACAGAAAGCGGTCGATAATATTGATTTCACCTTAAAGCGTGGAGAAACAATTGCATTTGTAGGACCATCTGGTGCAGGTAAGTCAACCATGATGAAATTGTTGATTGGTTTATATCCGCCATTAGAAGGCGAAATCTATTATAATGAGATTCCGTTTCATAAGATTACCCTTGACTCTATTAGAAACCAGATTGGTTTTGTATCTCAAGACACCCAATTGTTTTCAGGAACCATTCGTGAAAATCTTTTGTTTGTAAAACCGTCAGCTACAGACGAAGAGTTGATGAGGGTTTTAGAAAAAGCCGCCTGTCAGTCTATTTTAAACAAAGCTTCTGACGGTCTGGAATCAAAAATCGGTGAAGGCGGATTAAAGCTTTCGGGCGGCGAAAAGCAACGTTTATCCATTGCCCGTGCCTTGTTGAGGAATCCTTCTATTTTGCTCTTTGATGAAGCTACTTCAGCGTTAGATTCCATTACAGAACTTGATATTACCACAACGATTAAAGATATTGTGAAAGAGCGCACCCGTATCACCGTAATTATAGCCCACAGACTGTCAACGATTATGCATGTAGATCGTATTTATGTACTGGAACAGGGAAAAATCATAGAAACGGGCAATCATGAGGAATTACTGGAAGAAAAAGGGCTTTATTACGCTATGTGGCGTCAACAAATAGGAGAGAGAAGCAAAAACCTGATTTAAATCATACGTTTTATACTTCAAAAATTAAGTAATTTTGCTTATATAAATTGATAGTTATGGCTACAAGTAATTCAAAACCAAGTATTTTGACAAGTGTGTTTGGGATGAAATGTCCGAAATGCAGAAAAGGAAAGATGTTTAGAAGTAGCAATCCCTGGAACCTGAAGAAGGTCTTTGATATGAATGACCACTGTCCTAACTGTGGTCAGCCATTTGAATTAGAGGTAGGTTTTTATTACGGAACAGGTTATGTGAGTTATGCTTTATGCGTTGCTTTTTCTATTGCCACTGCAGTAGCCTGGTTTGCATTGGTTGGGTTCACCGCTTATAGTATGAGTTTTTTACATTGGTTGATTATTAACGTACTGTTATTAGTAGTACTGCAACCATGGTTTATGAGACTCAGCAGAAGCATTTATATACACTTTTTTGTATCGTATGATCCGGGAGCGATCGAACGTCATCAACATGAAGTAAGCGGTACTGCTAAATAAACTACTTTAAAAGTTTTCTAAAAATATTTTCCTCTTCTAAGTTTTCAATATCACTCAGTACTAAATCAAGCGCTTTGGTGCTGAGTGCTATTTCAATGAAACTCAATACCAGGCTGATAGTAAAGGCTAGTATACTTAATGCAAATATCCAATAACTTGCCACTGCCCATCCTCTGAAGATGCAGTACATACATATCACGCAAAAAATAAAACTGATTACCCCGAAGGCCTGCATTGATTTAATCAACTTAATTCTTGTTCGAAGGTTTTTTATCTGATCAACTAAGTTTTGTTCAGGCCCGGCGCTGTATTTGTCTTTTAATCCTCTGATAAGAGAGGCTAATGCTAAAAAACGATTCGTATATGCCAGCATTAGTAGTGATATAGCAGGAAAAAGAAGAGCAGGGGTAGAGATGGATAATTCCATTTTTTTATTCAAATATAAGAATAATTGAAAATTGAGAATGGAGAATTGAAAGCGGTTGGATTGTTGAGTAAGACTTAGATTTTCCTGTATTTCTGGTATTGAACCATTAAGGAAATAAGGAATTAAGCTAACGTTTTCCATTTTTCAATTCTCCATTTCCCATTAAAACTGTAGCGGAACGTTTACTTTAACATTGAAATTTCTTCCCATATTGAATACCCCCATTCTTCCGGTGGTATTATTAACGTCAGTGTATTTTAATCTGCTTAAATGTGATTGATAGGCAACATCTGTCAGGTTATTACCTGCTAAATAGATAGAGAATCTTGTTTTTCCTTTCCAGGTTACATCGGTTCCTATTCCAATGTTGAATAAACTATAGGCCGGCGTAACTGTTTCCGTATTATAGCCGGTAAAAGCATGATTTTGCTTAAACGTATTGTCTAGTTGTACTTTCACATACAGATTGGAAATATTTTTTGATTTTTCAATGAGTGTAGCGCGCACTTCATTGATCAGGCGTGGCCCAGGAATGAATGGAAGGTTACGGCTGCCATCGCGACGCTCTGTCAACATTCCCCTTACATAAGAGAATGTATTTTCAATATGTAACCAGTGAAGCGGATGCGGGTGAATATCAAATTTGATTTCTCCTCCCACCAGAAAGGCGTTTGCCTGATCAAATTCAAACGCATATAAATCACCATGAGCATGGCCATGTGAATGGCCGTCGTGGTCTTCGTGGTCATTATCGGCTACAATAACAGAATCACCTCCATTAACAGATTGCAGGCGCTGGTAATAAATATAATTTTTTACATAATTGTAGAAAAGGCTTGCTTCTATAGAAATGTGGTCGTTGTCAAAACCAACACCTCCATCAATCTGAAAGCTGCTTTCTGATTTCAGCTGCGCATTGCCATATTCGAAACGATTGGTTCCATGGTGAGCTCCGTTACTGGCCAGTTCTGCTAAACTGGGTGCTCTGAAGCCTTTAGCTACATTTAATTTAAGATTCCATTTCGGATGAAACGCATAAGAAAAACCGACGCTTCCCGATATATTATTGAAATCTCTTTTAAATGCTTCAAACTGTAAATCATGATCATGTTCTTCTTCTTCGTCATGGTGCTCTTCTTCTGAAGCTTTAGCGTTAATTTTTCTGATGTCGTATCTGATACCACCGCTCAGTGTTACTTTATTCATTGTTTTTTGAGTTACAATAAATACACCTGCATCAAATAAATCGTAATCAGGAATCATCATCTCATGTCCGGTATTGGTATTTGACTGCCACATCCCGTTTACACCTACATTGGTTTTCCAATCTTTTAAAGTGTTGATATGGTAAGCGAGATTATAGTTAAAAGTTTGCAGGTCAAATCCCATTTCGGTTTCACTTGGATTCAATACATTTCCTAATTCTTTCCGGTGATTCTTCTGATAGCCGAGGTTGAGCGACAAACGGTTGGCTCCGAGGTGGAAGCTGTTTTCTAACCCTACTTTCAAGTGTTGAATTCTTTGACGCGGAATAAACGGCTGTGTACTGTTATGATCTTTTTCGGTAGGAAACTCTTCATGTGTATGATCGCCGTGCGGTACATACATAATTAATTTTCCGGTAGCGCTATCACGTTCTCCACTCACCATTCCGATCGTTTGATCGAAGTGAGTGATATTGAGTTGGCTGGATCCCCAGTTTTTATGTAATCCTATATATCCACCAAAGTTTTGCTCATTAAATTTAGAGTTAAAAACCCTGCCATCATATCGGTTACGATAATCAGCCGCCGCTTTTAAAGAAGCATATCCACCCCAAACAAAACCATTGGAATTGCCGCCGATGTTTACGTGTCCGCCTCTTTGAAGATTATTGGTATTAAAACTTCCGAGTACATTACCGCGGATGGTACCCTCCGGTACAGGTGATAAACTGATAATGTTGATTACTCCGGCCAGGGCATCGCTTCCGTACATTAATGAGGCCGGTCCTTTCAGTACTTCAATTTTAGAAACACTGAATTCGTCAATTTCAATACCATGTTCTTCGCCCCATTGCTGGCCTTCCTGACGGATACCATCATTCACTACTACCACTCTGTTAAAACCTAAGCCTCTGATAACAGGTTTGGAAACAGCAGGGCCACTGGATATTTGTTGCAAACCGGGTACTTTACTAATCACATCAATCAGGTTGGTACCTGAGCTTCCTAACAGTTCACGTTTATTAATTAGTTGAACTGCAATGGGGGCTTTTTTAGCACTCATTGCTGAAGAAACACCTGTTACTACTACTTTTTCCTGTTCTACAATAGAGGTTACCAGCGAAAAAGATTTTTCCTGATAAGTAGCAGTATTGATTTTTTCTACTAATGTTTTATAGCCGTAATAACTGATTTCTATAATGTAATCTCCTACCGGTACACCTGAAATGGAAAAGCTGCCGCTTTCATCGGCTACAGCTCCTCTTTTAAAATCTGGAAAATAAACGGTAGCACCACTAAGTGCTTTTAGGGTAGCGGCATCTATTACTTTACCTTTTACGGTTGTTGCATTTTTAGATTGCGCGAAAGCAAAAACAGGTATATAGCACAATGCTATAAACCATATTCTGAAAATATGTTTCATTGAATACTATTGGGTTACAAATTGGGAATACGATAAGTGGTTATGTATGTTTTGTAACCGGCGGACCGCGCAAGCCGTATAGTTGTTCAGGAATAGTGAACCGGGAAGATAAATTTTCTGAATAGTCAGCTGCTAATACAGGTGCCGCCAGGGCTGCACCAATAATCAGTTTGTTATCATATAACTGATCGAACCATGAACAAACACAGTCGCAGGAAGCTGATGGCGGATCATAATGCGGATGAGCATCCGGAATGTGATAATAAGACTTATAATGATGATCGGCGAAAAGTTCATGAAATACGATCTTCGGCACCGAGCTGAAAACAAATACAGCGGTGGCAAAAACAGATAAAAAGGGTTTTATGATCGTGGAACGTATCATGAAATTTGCAACATTGTAACAAATTTACTGAAAAAAGGAATCGGTTTTACTTCCTGATGACAATTATAAATGAAGTACCGTTTTCAGGGGTACTTTGGCAGGTTATGGCGCCCCCCAGTTCGTCTACCAGGCGTTTTACAATAGTCAGGCCGAAACCGTTTCCATCTTCTCCATTCGTTCCCGTGGTAGATTTGTTGGCATGTTTGTCAAATAATAAGGGTAATGCATCTGGTGGAATTCCTACTCCGTGGTCGTGTACGATTATTTCAATCATACCGGCTGTTTCTTCAAATTTCAGCTCGATTTTACCTTTCGGGTATGAAAACTTAATGGCATTTGAAAGCAGGTTTTCAAGAATTCTCGTGATAATCTGTACATCGGAGATCATTTTCAGGTTCTCCGGTACTACCTGAATATTTACTTCCAGCTCTTTTTCGGATAACTTTTGTTTGAACGACTCTACTACCTGGTGTGCCATTGGTAAGAGTGCGATTTCTTCTAAATGGAGGTTATCTGCGCCGGTATTTTTTTCAATATCCAGAATGCGTTGAATCAGTTGTTGGCCGTAACCACAGGATTGCAGTATTTTTTTTATGGCAGTTTGCTGATCGTTTGAAAGGTTGTCGCTTTGAGAGTCTAAAATATGACTCCACATACCAATAGAAATGAACGGAGTTTTCAGGTCGTGCGAAACCATGCCGATCAGGTCATTTTTTTGCCTGTTCAGTATTGCCAGCTGTTCATTTTTTTTAGCCATCAGCTCATTATTTAGCTGTAACTCTTTATTGGCTTTTCTTTTATAAATAAAAGCACTCAATATTACAATGATAATGATTGCTAACCCGATAATGTAGATAATGAACGTACGGTTTTTGAAGCTTTCGGTTTTAATGGTTTCCTGTAACAATTTATTTTCCGCGATCTGTTCATTGATATTATACTTTTCCTGCAACTCAAGAATTGTATTATAGGTTTCTAACCGGATAGAAGCTGTATCGTATTCGTACCATTTTTTCTGGTAGTCGTAGGCTCTTCTATAATCGCCTCTTTTTGCTTCCAGCGATGCTTTCAATGCGTAAATGTCTGCCAGTTTACTTTTCGACTGTAACTGGTTAGCCAGTTGTTCTGCTTTATTAATATGAAAAAGAGAACTGTCGAGCTGATTTAACTCTACAAATACATACCCTAAATTCAGGTGGGCAATCCATTTGGCGGGTAAATAAATATGGGAGGAATCGAGTTGTAATCCGTATCTGAAATGTTCTACTGCCTGGTCATACTTTTTTGTTTTAAAGTATATATTACCCAGGTTATTGTAAGTTGTATTTAAATCGATTAATGAATCGTAAGGTTTTCCGATGCGTAAAGACTCGTTGAGGTAGTACGCCGCACTGTCGAGGTCATCGAGGCGTGAATAAACCGTACCTAAATTAGAAAGGCAACTTACGAGCCCGCTGATACTTTTGGTTTTTTTATGGTACTCGAGTGAAATTAAAAAATTCTCTTTGGCTTTGTCCAGCTGTTTGATCGTTCCATAAGTAATGGCAATATCGGTATAGGCAGCAGAGATATAATGGTAGTTATTAAGTTTCTTGCTGATCGTTAGGGTGATCAGATAATGTTCGAGGGCTTTATCGAATTTTTCCTGCATTTCGAGGGCGATGCCGCTCAGTCTGTGAAAAAACAATTCCCCTCTGGAGAAGTTGATTTTGGCAGATTCAGTTTTAATGAAATTAGCATAATAATATAATGAGTCGACTTTATCTTCTGCAAAATCGAGGCAGCGGTCATAGAGGCGGATAATTTCGGTAGAGTCGGTTCGACCGTTTTCGGCAGAACTACCCAGATAGCCCGAGCAGCATATTAATATGGTAAGAAAATATTTCAACGAAATGCTTAACTAATCAGGTTGTTTTTGATAGCAAACTTTACCAATCCGACAGTATTACTTACGCCCAGTTTTGCAATGAGATTTTTTCTATGGGTTTCGATCGTACTGACGCTCAGGAAAAGTTTTTCTGCAATCTGAGCATTGGAATATTCCTGACAGATCAGGGTGAGTATTTCTATTTCTCTTTTTGACAAAATATCGTCGATCCGTTTGCCTTCAATAGAAATGGTTCCTCTGAATTCCAGTGATTTATCTAAAATATTAATATCCTCAGTAAAGTAAGTACCGCCATTGTGTACGGTTCGGATAGCTTCAGACAGTTCAGTTACTTTTGTATCTTTTAAGATATACCCCTGAATCTGATATTTGGCGAGCCGGTGAATATAGCGTGTACCTCTCATTACAGAGAGATAAATAATTTTGAGGTTGGGATGTTGGGAACGGATATGTTTGAGCAATTCTTCTTCGTCATTGCCCGGCATATGAACATCTATTAACAGAATATCGATAGTGAAGTCAGACAAAGCAGCCTTTAACTGATCTGCACTGTTTGCTGTGCCTACAACTTCGAAATCAACTTCACGATTCAAAAGGAGAGAGAGTCCTTCTGAATACAATTCGTGGTCATCGGTGATAAATATTCTTATCATAGAAAAAAGGGCAAGAGGTGGTGCAATTCTGCAATTGACTAAGATACGATGTTTTTTGTTAATCAATCATCGGGTGACGCTTAAATGACTGAGATTGATCAAACAAGTAACGAAACGTAGCCAGTTTTCTGGTTTCAAAAGTATCCCCAAAATTTTTGGCGATATTAACCATCTTCGGATTGAAGTCTCCGATCCATTGCATCTCATATTGGGTATAGCTCATTTTGTTTACTTCTTTACCCGCCTCTACGATGATAAAAGAATCGATACCCAATCCCTGGTATTCAGGGGAGATACCGAATACGAGCCCTACCATTTTCGTATTGGCAACTGTGTACTTATAATATAAGAACTTCAGTTTTGATATGAGGTTGAATTTACCTCTTAGTTTTTTAAACCATTGATTTAGATCTGGTAAGTTAATGAAAATTGCTACAGGTTTATCAAAATGGTAAACAAACCATACAATTCTGGGATCAATAACGGGTTTCATCGTTTTAAACATAATGATGGCCTGCTCCACTTTCATCTCTTTTAGTCCGCCATGTTTTGCCCAGGCAGCATTATATACTTCGGCAAAGTCGGCTGCATACTTATCTAGTTTGCTAAGTTCCATATGCTTCAGCTGGTATCCTCCCTGTTCGCTGAGCGCGCGATGGCGTTCGTAGATTTTAGGATTGAACTTTTTTGCCGGGTCAAGTCCGAAACACAATTGATAGAAAAACGGTTTAAAGCCGTAGTTTTCAAAGAGTGTCTGATAATAAGGCGGATTAAAGTTCATATTGTATAACGGTGGCTGGTGGCCGGATATTACTAAGCCCCACCATTTATCGCGTTCTCCGAAGTTGATCGGACCGTCCATGCAAAAACATTCTTTTTGCAATAACCAGTTGCGGGCAACATCGAAGAGCAGGTCGGCGGCATTCTGATCGTTCACGCAATCGAAAAAACCGATTCCACCGGCAATACCGTCATCACCTTTATTTTTATACTTCCTGTTCACAAAAGCTGCAATCCTGCCCAGGAAGTGATTGTTGCTGTCTACTAATATCCAGCGGATACATTCACCATGCCGGAAAGCTTTATTTTGAGCAGGATCGAATACCTTTTCAATATCGGTTTCGAGGGGTTGGATATAATTGGGGTCATCTTGAAGAAGTTTAACCGGACCGGTAACAAATCTTTTCGCGTCAGTAGTGTTTTGAATTTCAATTAGTTGCATCATTTGTAAGACTTACTTTAAGTAAAAACCGCAATTATCTGCTCAAAATTATTCTAAGAAAATGATTTTTGTTAAATATACTGGTTGGGTTTTGAGAAATCGCAAAAAAAACCTATATTTTTCGAAAGAAGGTGATTTTTTGTGTCATAAAATCGCAAAAAATCTTGAAAAATGCAGAAAAAAGGAAAAAGTATGAAAACTGTGGAGAAATCTGTGTAAAAAACCTGATATGATTTCATAATTCTCAATTCTAACCTTACCTTTGCGCCTTGAAATCAACTCCTAAAGCTAAGGAGCGTAATTAATAATATATTCTTAACTATATGGCAAACGTTGGTAAGATCAAACAGATCATTGGTGCGGTTGTGGATGTGCAGTTTGAAGGTAAACTCCCTGAAATTTATAATGCCTTGGAAATTAAAAAGGCAAACGGTGAATCATTAGTCCTTGAAACTCAGCAGCACTTAGGAGAAGACAGTGTTCGTTGTATTGCTATGGATGGTACCGAAGGTTTGGTACGTGGAATGCAGGTTACAGACACTGGCGCTGCTATTGCGATGCCAATCGGAGAGGAAATTAAAGGACGTTTATTCAACGTTACCGGAGATCCTATCGACGGATTACCAGCAGTATCTAAAGCCAACGGTCGCCCGATTCACAGCAAACCTCCGGCATTTGAAAACCTGAGTACGGCTTCTGAAGTTTTATTTACAGGTATCAAAGTGATCGACCTGATCGAGCCTTACGCAAAAGGAGGTAAAATCGGTTTGTTCGGTGGTGCGGGTGTTGGTAAAACCGTATTGATTCAAGAGTTAATTAATAATATCGCAAAAGCTTACTCAGGATTATCAGTATTCGCCGGTGTAGGTGAACGTACGCGTGAGGGAAATGACCTGATGCGTGAAATGATTGAAGCCGGTATTATGAAGTACGGTGAAGATTTCAAACACAGCATGGAAAACGGTGGATGGGATTTGTCTAAAGTAGATATGAAAGAACTGGCTGATTCAAAAGCTACTTTCGTATTCGGTCAGATGAACGAGCCGCCAGGTGCACGTGCACGTGTAGCATTATCAGGTTTAACTATTGCAGAATACTATCGTGATGGTGATGGTCAGGGTAAAGGACGTGACATCTTATTCTTCGTAGACAATATCTTCCGTTTCACTCAGGCAGGTTCAGAGGTATCAGCGTTATTAGGACGTATGCCATCTGCAGTAGGTTATCAACCAACCCTTGCTACTGAAATGGGATTAATGCAGGAGCGGATCACTTCTACCAAAAATGGTTCAATTACCTCTGTACAGGCGGTATATGTACCTGCGGATGACTTGACTGACCCGGCTCCGGCAACCACTTTCGCCCACCTGGATGCAACTACCGTATTAAGCCGTAAAATTGCCGACTTAGGTATTTATCCTGCGGTTGACCCGCTAGATTCTACTTCACGTATCTTAACGCCTGCAATTGTTGGTGAGGCGCACTATAATACAGCGAACAGAGTAAAATTAATCTTACAACGTTATAAAGAACTTCAGGATATCATCGCCATCTTAGGTTTGGATGAATTATCTGATGAGGATAAATTAACCGTATCACGCGCTCGTAAAGTTCAACGTTTCTTATCTCAACCATTCCACGTGGCAGAACAGTTCACCGGTTTGAAAGGGGTATTGGTACCAATCGAAGAAACTATCCGTGGTTTCAATATGATCATGGACGGTGAAGTGGATGAGTATCCGGAAGCAGCGTTCAACTTAGTAGGTACTATCGACGATGCGATCGAAAAAGGTAAGAAATTATTAGCTCAGGCACAAGGATAATAGATCGGGTTAACCTTGATAGTGTTATTCATCATTATTCTTAAAGCTTAATTTCAAATTTATGACGCTCGAAATATTAACTCCGGAAAGAAAGCTATACAGCAATGAAGTGTATGGTGTACAGTTACCAGGTGTGAATGGTTTATTTGAAATCTTAGACCGTCACGCTGCAATGGTAAGTGCATTAAAACCCGGTCGTTTAAAAGTGTTGAAAGATCGCAGTAATACACAGCATGAGTTCTTTACTATCCAAGGCGGATTTGTTGAAGTTTTGAATAATAAAGTTACTGTGTTGGTAGAAGGTGCCAGCGCTATCTAATGATCACTAGTTTATTACATATATGAAAAGGGATATCAATCTGATATCCCTTTTTTATTGTACCAGTTCTATGAATTGAGTTTCGATTGTGTTAAGACTATGTATTAATAACAGTAAAGAACCGGAGATCTAAAGTATATGCGTTATATTTAAACCTTGCCGTTTTATATATGTTTAGTTTACAAAAAACCGGTATTTTGTTTCAATATCTTTAAATAATATCAATGGGTTTTTTAGATAAAATTTTGAATAGAAAAGATGAACCTGTCAATACATATGAAGAATTCTGGAAATGGTTTTCAAAAGAAGCGAAGAACTTTAATCGTGTTATAAAATCGAAAGAACGTGTGTTGGAAGACTTTATTAATCCCATGAGTGAAAAATTAAATGAACTGGGTAACCAGTATTATATTCTCGTAGGGATGTTAGATGAATATACGGTAGACCTTGTTATTTCTGCAGAAGGATTTGTAAAAGGTGTTGTATTTGTAGAAGAGCTGATCAACAGTGCTCCGGTTATTGACGGATGGCAGTTCACCGCATTAAAACCGGCATTGGATATAAGGGATGTAAATATAAGTATGGATGGTTATGAATTTGTAAGTACTAAAATTAATTTCTATTCAAACGATAATCCTGATTATCCTGATGAAATCGATATTACCGTTACGCATGATGATCTTACGGAGGAAAATAAAAATATTATTGTAAACGGCTTATATCTTTATCTGGATAATTATCTGGGTGAGCTTGATTTTATTAATAAAGTAGATCAGTTAACTGTAAAGACACCTGCGGAAGCAGAACGTGATTTAATACCCATTCACAAACTAAAAGATTTTCTGAACTGGAGAATGAAAGAATTTGTTGAAAAGTATGAAGAAGTAAAATACGATAACGAAGACGAAATGTTTACCTTACTGGAAGCCTCTCTTGAAGATGAATATCCCATCATTGCTATGGTGAATACTGAAGCATTGAAATGGGAAAGTAAAGCTTCGCATCCATGGATAGCAGTGTTAAATGTGAAGTATCCGGGTGTTAATGAAAACGGTTTGCCCGATGAGGAAGTGCTGAATGAACTCAGTAAAATTGAAGACCAGTTATTAGAGTCGTTGAAAAATAATGACGGTTATATTTATATGGGAAGACAAACTGCCAAAAATGAAAGAGATATATTTTTTGCCTGCAGAGAGTTCAGAAAACCTTCAAAAGTTTTTTATAAAGCAGAACAGGAGTATCAGGATGTTTGGGAAATAAATAGCAGGATTTATAAAGATAAATACTGGCAAACTTTTGAGCGGTTTAATATAGCTGAGTAGTTAGTTATTAAATGAGTTGTTATAAAAAAGGCTTCCGGAACAGGAAGCCTTTTTTATAGAAATAAAGTTTTAAATAAGAGCGATAGCTGGCGTCATCTGCTATATTTAATTAAATCAAGGCCTTTAACCACCTTGTAGTTTTTCATAAAAAGTATTATTGTTTGATAAACGCAATTGTTGAACTGTTACCGGTGCTGATATTCACCCGGGCGAAATAAGTACCGGGCGTTAATTCGGCAACATCCACAGATTGTGTTTGATAAAAGTTTGTTTTATCAAAATTAACCTGCTTTACTAAAGATCCGCTGTTAGTGAAAATGCTGATGTTTGATTTACCGGTTAAGTTATTAGACATTTCAACTTGCAGTAAACTGGTTGCCGGATTCGGATAAAGTTTTAATCCTACTACCGAAGTGGGTTCTTCTGCTGTTGCTACAGCCATTGTTCCTGCATTCGCTACTCTTGCAGCAGAACTGTTGACTTTAATAGTAACTGTATCTGACATAGGTACCCAATCATTATTCCAGATCGTTAATCTGAACTGGTAAGTTCCTGCGGAGAGATTCGTTACGCCGGCTACAGCTTGTGTAGCATTGCTTAAAGTAAAGTTAGCGGGTCCGCTGATTTTAGTCCATTGGTATTGTTTGATAGCTCCTCTCGGATCAACTGATTTTGAACCATCAAGCGTTACATTATTGGTGGGTAATGTAATGGTCTGGTCGTTTCCGGCACTCACTACAGGGCTGGTAGGTATTACTACGTCTTGCTCACCTGCATTCTTAACCAGTACTGTCACCGAAGTTGAATAAGGAATCCAGTTGTTATCCCAAATGGTTAATAGAAACTGATAAGTTCCTCTTACCAGATTAGATACTGTAGCTTTTGAAGTAGCTGCGTTAGCTAATGTAAAAGAGGCTGGTCCGCTGATTTTAGTCCATTCCCAGCGTTTAATACTTCCTTTCGGATCTATAGACTTGCTACCGTCTAAAATTACAGAGTTGGTGGGCAGCGTCAATGTTTGATTAGGGCCGGCATTTACAGTTGTTTTTGTAGGTACGGGTTCCGGATTAGTACCGGGAGAGTTATTATTATCGTCGGTGATTTGTTTCACAACGATCGTAACAGTGTCTGAGTAAGGTACCCATGCATTGTCCCAGATGGTTAATCTGAATTGATAAGTTCCTACTGCTAAATTGCTGACAGTTGTTTTAGCCTGTGCAGTATTGGCAATTGTAAATGAAGCGGGTCCGCTGATTTTAGCCCATCTGTATTCTTTAATAACGCCTTTGGCATCGGATGATTTAGAACCATCTAAAGTAGTGGTGCTGGTGTTGATGCTTTGATCGGCACCGGCATCTGCTTTTGTAGATCCTGAATTATTACCGCCTGTATTTGGAAGTACGGTAATTTTTAAAGTATCGCGTTGGGGCGTCCAGCTGTTATCCCAGATCGTCAGTGTGAACTGATAAGTTCCTTCTACGAGATTGCTGATTGTTGTTTTTGCAGTCTCATAGTTGGCAATAGTATGTTGTGCTGGTCCTGAAATTCTTTTCCATTCCCATTTTTTAATATCACCTCTGGTATCAGAAGATCTGGATCCGTCTACCTGAACACTGGTGGTAGGAAGGTTGATAGTTTGGTCGCTACCGGCAATAACAGATACCTGAGGATTGGTAGAACCTCCGGCCGCTGCATTTACAGTAATATTTACTGTTGCCTGCGCACTGGCTCCCTGGTTATCTGTAACGGTTAAACGGAAGCTGTAGCTGCCCTGTGCAAGATTGGTAATTTGTGTATTAGCTGCATTCGGGCTGGCAATAGTAGCAGTACCACCGCTTACTTTTGTCCATTCATATTTAGTAATAGAGCCGTCAGGATCATAAGAACCGCTACCATTTAATGTAGCCGAGCTCGTAGGTAAAGTAATGGTTTGATTAGAACCTGCGCTGGCAATAGGAGATTTATTCGTGGTAGTTCCTTTGGCAACTGTAACGGTTACGTTTTGAGTAACCCAGTCAGCGCGGTCGTCGATCACTTTAATTTCAAAGGTATAGGTTCCTTCTGCAAGATTGCTGATCGTAGCTTTTGCTGATTCGGCATTGGTTAAAGTGGCGGTGTTAGGACCGCTGATTTGTTTCCAGATATATTTAAGAATTTTTCCGTCGCGATCAGTGGAGCCGCTGGCATCGAGTGTTGCACTGTTGCCGGTACTGGCAGAAACATTCGGAGCGCTGATTTGAGGACGAACGTTCACTGCTCTTCCTCTGCTCTGACCGAGCATCCATTCGTAGATACTTGGATTGTTATAAGTATACTCGGGCATATATACTCTGTCCCAGATTCCGTGGCCACCGTTATCCCATATAGTCATATAAGGTTTAACAGCAGGATTCTGATTATTAATAGCGTAGATATGGCCGGTGGTACAACCAACTCCAACCGTACCGTCGTCTTTTGCATGGAAGCCCCAAACTGCTACGTTAGCATTCGTCAGGTTTGCCCAGTTCATGCTTTGACAGGTACCGCAAATAGGAACGATGGCCGCCAGTTTTTTAGCTCTTTCGGCAGTAGATGCTGCATAGTTCCATACACCGCCTCCACCTAAGCTGAGACCTGTAAGATAAACTCTGTTTGCGTCAGCACCCAATACATTCACGGCATAATCAATCATTTCATCAATGACGAAGTTTTGCCAGTTTCCATATTTGCTGTTTAATTGGGGGGTAAGTACAATGAAGGATTCGGTTTTTCCATTCCAGGTGAAAGTCATCTTATCACCATTCTTAATGTCTGAAGCAATTCCGACACCTAAAACTCTGCTTACTTCGCTGGTGCCGTTACCTCTTTCGCCGATGCCGTGGAGGAAGACGATAACAGGATGCTTATTGGATTTTGAATAGCCCGCAGGTAGAAATTGATAAAAGCCGACAGTTTCTCCATTGGACGATGCCTTTAATGATTTGGGCTCATGACTTTGTGCTACTACCATCAGATGACCCAAAACGCACACGAGGACCATTAAAAAGTTTCTCATAGTGAACGAGGATATTTGAATTGTTTTACAAAAAAATTCCACTTCCGCTTACACGGAAAACGCTAATAATGTTATTAAATAATCAATGTGTGGGAGGAAGCGGTTTATATGGGTTTTGAATCCATATTGTTAATACATACGTAATCTTACATGGATTTGGTTCAAAGGATGGTAATGAATAGTGCACATCAACTCACCAAACTTTATACCAAATTTTTACGTTTCAGAAAAATTTTTCCACTTTTTTAACAAGTCATTAAAAACTGTAATTCTTTTGTTAACTGAATTTCTTTTAAAAAAAGCTGGATTCAAAAAAACGATTAACCATGTAATACAAGAGGGCAGCAATTGTTAAAATATTTGACTTTGATCAAAGATATTCTAAAGTATTTTTTGAAGAATCTTTATTAATGGCCGTAAAAGATAAAGCCCCACCACAAGGGTGAGGCTGTCTTTTATAGCGGTTAACTAATTGTTACATTTTTATGAAACGTGTTGCTGATCTGTGTTTGAGCGGAAGTACGATCTCTACTGTATAGATTCCGTTAATAAACTGATCAACAGGAATCTCCCAGAAGGATTCGTAGGTAGTAATATTAATAAATCGTTTATAAACGATTTTACCATCGTTGGCATACACATTCAATATGGCTTCTCCAAGTTCTTTATATTTAAAAGAAACTTTTAAAATGCCGGTGGTTATCGGATTCGGATATACTTTGAGATGTCCTTTCGTATTTGGATCAGGTAACACATGAATGTTCACCGTATCATAAGCTACACCACCTCTGTTGTCGGTTACTTTTAATCTGAATTGGTAGTCGCCCAGTTTTAAACCGTTAATCCAGGTAATCACCTGTGTGGGTGAAAGAATAAGTGCGGGCGCTCCACTGATCAGAGACCATTCGTACGAAACAATCGTTCCGTCTTCATCGGTAGAAGCAGCGGCATCCAGTATTAATGCATTGGCAGGTTCAAACAGTACGGTGTCTTTATTGGTTCTGGCTACCGGTAATACGTTTGCTTTCTCCAATACGGTTACTGATATATCGCCTGTTGAACTTAATCCCTTGCTGTCACTTACTTTTAATCTGAATACGAAAATACCTGCCTGATTTAAGTCTGATGCATACGCATAAGCCGTATTATTATTTTGGAGGGTAGCAGTCATCGGACCACTTACCTGTGTCCATGTATATATTAAGTCATCTCCTTCCGGATCATATGAATTTGAGCCGTCTAGCTGAACGGTATTAACGGGTAATTGTATAGTTCTGTTGGGGCCTGCATTTGCAATCGGAGGTTTATTGGGATCCGGTTGTACAACAATGGTTACCGAAGCACTGTCTTTACCGCCAAGGTTATCGGTGACTACTAATTTAAATTCGTAGGTACCTACTATCAGGTTTCTGACATTTGCCCGCGCTATGGTAGAATCATCAAAACGGTAACCTGCCGGACCCGAAATTTTGCTCCATAAATAACCAACAATTTGTCCATCAGGATCGGATGAAGTTGATCCATTTAACACGACTGTATTTGTTGGCAGGTAAATCGTTCTGTTAGCACCGGCATTTGCAATCGGCAATACGTTCGGTGCCGGTAATACTCTGATGGTGATCTGTTGAAAATGAATGGCATTTTCATTATCAGTTACCGTTAACCTGAATACATAAGTACCCTCTATCAGATTATTCAGTTCTGTAATAGCAGCGCGATTGTTCTGTAAAGTGAACTGTGTGGGTCCGCTGATTCTTCTCCATTCATATTGAACAATTTGTCCATCGGGGTCGCGCGAAGCCGACCCGTCAAGTATAATACTATTCGTAGGAAGTGTGATGATTTGATTGCCCCCTGCATTTGCCACCGGTAATTGATTGCTAGGTGCAGGTTTGGGTTGTACCGTAACAGTGATTCGCGCGCGCGCCGAGGCATTTCTATCATCAGTTACCACCAGTTCGAATACATATATACCTTCAGTAAAGTTGGTAACTGTTACAGATTTATCAACTACGGCCGATAATGTAGGTTGATTCGGTCCGCTGATGGTGAACCATTCAACTTTAGCAATCGTGTTTTCTCCGTCCGGATCGTAAGAGCCTGAGCCATCCAATTCAAATGAGGAAGACTCCATATTGAGTGTAAAATCATTTTCTGTAATTGCTACAGGTACCTGATTCGGTAATGGGTTTACTCTTATACGCATCGTATCGCTGCTGGAGAGCCCGTCTACATCAGTAACAGTTAATCTTACGTAATAGATTCCTTCTTCTAACTTTGAAAGGGTAGAGGATGCTTGTGTTGCATTTGAAATCTGATAATTACCGGTAGGAGGAATTACCTGCCACAGGTATTTCAGCTCTTCAACTTCACCGTCCGGATCATAAGATGCGGTACCGTTTAAGCCGATTGAATTGACCGGTAATGTGATCGTAACATTAGTACCGGCATTGGCTACCGGTGCCTGTAATATTCTTGGTAACACAATGACGTGTACTGTATCGGTTGCTGTTGCATTTGCAGTATCTTTTACCGTTAACGCAAATACATAATTACCCTCTCTCAGGTTGGTAACTGTCGTTTGTACGTTGTTCGGTTGTTGTATGGTATATTGACCAGGACCTGAGTAAAAACTCCAATGATAACTTTCTATAGTATGATTACCGTCGGGGTCGCGCGACTGACTGCCGTTCAGCGTTACATAGTTAACGGGCAGTTGTATGGTTTGTCGGTTACCGGCGATTGCCACAGGAGGTTTATTAGCTTCTGCATATACATATATCAACACGGTATCTTTATCAGACGCTCCGGCTTCGTCTGTAACTAAAAGTTCAAACGAATGGATGCCTCTGATCAAACCGTTGATAACGGTTGATACCTGTGATGGAGTAGTTATCTGAACGCTTGTTGCCTCGCCGAGATATTTCCAGTGATAAGTTAACTCGTCACCGGTGTTGCCATCCGTACTGGCGGCGCCACTTAATACGGCGGTATTCGTTGGTAGTTGAATATGAACATCAGCCCCTGCATTTGCTACGGGTGCAATATTCGGTTCAGGACGTACCTGTATAATAACAGTATCTTTATCTGAGAGCCCGTCGCGGTCGGTAACCGTTAACTCAAACTCATACGTTCCCTGTTCTAAATTATTGACTACTGTTAAAGCCTGATGAGCTGTTTCGATTGTTGCCTGAAGTGCCGTTAAGTTCTTCCAGCTGTAAGAAACAATGTCCTGGTTTCCATTCGGGTCGAAGGAGGATGTTCCGTTTAGCGAAACGGTATTATTAGGTAAAGTTATTTCCTGATCTGTTCCTGCGTTAGCTACCGGCGGTGCATTTGGTTCGGGTAGTATGGTTATTTGAATGGTATCGTTGGTGGATTCCCATTCGTCGCCCCATACCCGTACCATGAATTGGTAAACACCTTCCTGCAGTTGTGACAGTTCTGTAACTGCTCTGTCGGCAAACTGAAGGTTGTAAGCGTCTGGTCCGCTGATTTTAGTCCATAAATATGCCTGCACTCTTCCAAAAGGGTCATAAGAGGCAGAGGCATCTAAAGTGAGTGAATGGTTGGGTAGTGTAATAGTGGTATCGTTTCCGGCGATTGCCACTGGTAAATAGTTATCAGTTGGGTTATGGAGCGGATAAACTGTGATATGTAAAGTATCAGAATCCTCTGCACCATGTGAATCTTTTACTGTTAACAACAGTACGAAAGTACCGGTATTGTAGGGTCTGAATTGTGCAGTGGCTGTTTCCGCATCGTTTAATTGAAACTGCGAAGGGCCGTTAATGTGTTTCCAACTATAGGTCAGGTCATCTCCATCCGGATCGATAGAATTTTCCGCATTCAGTGTTATCCACCCGATATTTTCAGGAACAA
The DNA here is from genome assembly GCF_003991195.1 of Gynurincola endophyticus. GTDB lineage: Bacteria > Bacteroidota > Bacteroidia > Chitinophagales > Chitinophagaceae > Gynurincola > Gynurincola endophyticus. The sequence continues at coordinate 510,614 of NZ_RCWL01000001.1, forward strand.
TCTGATTGTTACCTGCATTGGCAACCGGTGGTCTGTTTTCTGTTGGAGGAGCAGCTGCTACATGGATCGTTAAAAGTTTTTCAGCCCGTCCGTTTTTATCATCTACTGCTATTACTTTAAATATATAGGTACCTACTGATAAGTTACTGATTTGTACTTTATCAGGAGTAATGTTCTGTAATTGGAAATCATTTTTACCTTCCTCGAGTACATACAAAAACGAATTGATTGTACCGTCAGGGTCATAGGATGCTGAAGCGTCTGCTGTAATGGAGGAGACGGGTAGTTGAATGGTAAATATATCCTGCAAAAGCACGATCACAGGTAACTGATTTACAGGAGCTGCTTTAACTTCAACCTGTACATCACTACTGTTTTGTGCACCGGCATTGTCTGTTACGGTCAAAGTGAATGTATAGTTACCGGGTTGCAGATTGGTTACGCCGGTAATGGCTTGCTGTGGTGTTTCTATAACTGCCGTTGTGTTGCCTGCTGTTTGTGACCATCTGTAACTCGTAATATTACCGTCTGAGTCGTAAGAGTCAGAACCGTTTAAAATAACCTGGCTCACCGGAGCCGTGATCTGAATATTATTACCGGCATTGGCTACAGGTGCAACGTTTGGTTGGGCTTTTACTTCAAAACTGACTGCTGTAGAATGTTCGAGGCCTTCCGGATCTTTTACTGTCAGGCGGAAAGTATAATTTCCCTGAACAAGATTGATAATTGTTGTAGTGGCACTTTGTGGTGACTGTATCTGGTATAGATCAGGCCCACTTGTTTTACTCCATTGATAACTGAGGGTTTTGCCTTCGGGATCGGACGATCCGCTACCATCGAGAAATACATTATTGTTGGGAAGTGTGATGTCTGTAACTGTCTTTATATTGGCTATTGGCGCAATATTCGGAAGAGCCAGAAAGGTAATTTGTATGTTGGTACTGTTGGTGCTACCGGCATTGTCTGTAACGGTAACTCTGAAAGTATAAGTACCGGTGCTTACATTTGATAAGGTGGCTTTCGCCTGATTGTTTTGTGTTAATGTGTATTGAGTAGGCCCACTTACATATGTCCATGAATAAGCTACAATATTACCATCCGTATCGTAAGAGCCGCTGGCATCAAGCGTAATAGGAGTGGTGGGGAGTTGTATGGTTTGATTCGGATTGGCTATTACTGCTACCGGAGGAATATTTTGAGGAAGGCTTCCGGTGACTACTACTACATTAACGGTATCAAATGTCCAGTCGGCACGATCGTCAATTACTTTTAATTCGTATGAATAGGTTCCGGCAGTTGTCAGGTTCGTGACGGTCGTAATACCATTCGTACTGGTTGGTTGTTGAATAGTACCGGTGGAAGGTCCGGCTATTTTTCTCCATACATAACGTACGATTTTTCCATCGCTGTCTGTTGATTGTGAAGCATTGAGGGTTGCTGTTGCCTGTGCTGTAGTGATATTGATATCAGCTCCTGCTTTTGCAACCGGGCGTTTGTTGATTGTTTTTTTGCTGGATTGGCCTAGCATCCATTCGTATACATTCGGATTTTGCCAGTTATGGTTGGTAGAGAAAACGCGGTCCCATATTCCATGGCCTCCATCTGGCCAGATGGTCATATAGGGCGGTACTTCAGTTCCACAGCTGTTGATTTTATAAATATGACCGATGGTGCAGGATGCCTGAACAGTACCGTCGTTTTGCGCGTGAAATGCCCAGGTTGGCAGATTGGCTTTGGCGATATTACAAAGATCAACTGATTGACAGGTTCCACAACTAACGACCAGACCTGCCAGTTTTTTTGCATTTTCCGCTTTCAAACCGGCGTAGTACCAGGTTCCGCCGCCTCCTAAACTCAGCCCCGTCAGAAAAATTCTATCGGGATCTATATTGAGATTCTTTTTTGCATATTCCATGATCTCATCTACGTAGTAGTCTTGCCACCAGCCATGCCCGGTATTTAACTGGGGGCTCAGAACGATAAATGATTCAGAAACACCGTTCCAATCAAATTTCATGTTATGGCCGTCTCTGATATTTTTCGGAGTTCCATTGATTGCTACTTTGTAGAGATCAGTAGTTCCGTTACCGATTTCACCAAGGCCGTGAAGGAAGATGATCAGTGGATATTTATAGGTACCGGTAGGTTTGTAATCAGTTGGTTTATATTCTAAAAAACCAATATTACCTTTTGAGGTACTGATAGATTTTTCGACTTGTTGGGCATTGCTGAAGAAAGGCAGCATACATAACAAAACGATACACCCTAACTGGTGAAAGCCGGAGATGTTTTTCATTAGGATATAGGGGTATTAATGGAATAATTAACATCGCTTGCGAACAAGCAATAAATAAACTTAATATGTGAATAACGCACGGGTGGTAGAGTTTGGTACATCTGAGCAGTTGTTTTTATCTTTTGGTTGAAAAGAAATGGCAGGCAATAGCTCTTTTTACGGTTCGGGAGATGATCCGCAAAATAAATACCAAAACATTATTAATACAGCATGAAAGATAGCTGTGGAAAATTAATTTCCGCTTGCGAAAGAAAATACATTGATAATGACTACTTATTGTGCGGGTCTTCTGTAAAAGTTTTTGGAGTGTGAACAAATTCTTTTCTACTTACTTTCATATTAATGACTGCTTTTACTGCACTCCATACCAGTACAGGTACGTAGAATAGCGCTTTAACCGTACTCCAGCGGTAAAATTTATTAGGAATTGCAATCGCAAAAGTTACAGCAAATAATAAGATGAGGCCGTACCAATAAACAGGGGCGGGTGCTATCCAGTGAATTTTAAACAAGTCATTGATAATAGCAAATCCTCCACCGATCATTAAGCCGAGAATAATGAGCAGGCGCGGGGGGATAAGATTGACCCAAAGTTTATTATAATAATCTTTGGTGTGGGGAATAGGTTGTTCTTTAGGATCAAAGAATAGTTTCAGGTGAATAATTTGTGATTCGAACCAGCGGGTTCTTTGTTTTTCGTAAACAGCTTTTTGAGCTACTTTTTCATCATATACGTTTGCGTTATCAATAAATTCAATACAAACGTCACGTTTCATTATTTCGAAATCCACTTCCCGGTCGCAGGCGGGGTTACCCAAAATTCCGGGCTTATTATAAATGGCTTTCAATGTTTTAAATTCGAATGCCATACCTGATCCGATGGTGTTTGAAGCAAAACCTAAGGCTCTTTGTCCTTTTCTGAACAAGTGATTGTTAATACCTTCACTCAGTCCGTCAAGAATAGCAACTGTCGTATTTTGATTTTTAGCAGTTCTGTTTGATTGAGCTGCTTTAAAGCCATTTTGAAACGAATGGTTTATTTTCTCGAGCACACCGGCTTCCATTACATTATCAGCATCAAGAATCAGTGCTATGTCCCAGGCATTTTCATCAATATGATTCAGTAGCTGGTTGAGAGATCTGGCTTTGGAACTGATTTCAAACTTTACAGGTAATACTTCAATTGGTAAAGTGCGAAGTTGTTCAATCGTAGAAGCCTGTAATTGGTCGGCAGCTACAAATACTTTAAAAATGCCGGAGTATTGATGCTCACTGGCCTTTTTAGCGGTAGATAAAATAATTTGATCTTCTTTATAAGTCGGAACAAGTACTGCAATTCTTTTTTTATCGGGATGTACCTGATATTTCGGTGAAGAATAGATTTTTCCCGCAATACTTACGATAAAAAAATAGACAGTGATACTTGCTAACACTACAAAGAGTACCCAGAATATAATATGTAAGATGAGCATTGTTGAATAGTTATACTTTAGAATAACTGCTGTTTTTCAAGTTCCAGAAAGTTCCCTTTAAAAAATTTCTCAAGTGTTCTTTTTGGCCTTTGAGTAAATAAGTTAAAGTGTTTTTAGGGAAGGTGAACGCAGTAAAGAATGCGGCAAAACAAACTCTTTCAAAGAAATTTCCATTTCTTCTCATGTAAAGAATTCTGTTTCGGGTGTGGTAATAAACTTTCATCGGATTGTCTTTACCAACACTCATAGATTCTTTATGATAAATAGTGGCAGTAGGGGTATACCAGATTTTATAGCCGGCTTTTCTGATTCTGGTGCTCCAATCCCATTCTTCATAATATAAAAAGAAGAGTTCCGGAAACATACCTACTTTTTCGATCACTTCTCTTTTGACCATCATTGCACAACCGTGTGCGCCGAAGGTAGAAAAGGGGGTATCGTGTTGTCCGAGATCTTTTTCGTAATTACCAATGGTATCGGTACGTCCGGTAATCGGATTCATTTTTTCAAACCCTGCGTATTGAATGGTATCGGGTTGATCGAAGTATTTTATTTTCGGACAGGTTACACCAATTGTTGGATCTTGTTGAAATGGTTCCAGCAGTTTATCCAATAAATCAGGAGTTACTTCAGTATCATTATTAACGATGAAGATAAAATCACCTTTAGCTTGTTTCATTCCCCAGTTGTTGCCTCCTGCAAAGCCTAAGTTTTGTTTTGCCAACAGGAGCGTCGTTTGGGGGTATTGCCCTTTAGAAATTTCTTCGGTAGGATCTATTTTGGAGTCCATATCGCAAACCAGAATCTCGAAGTTTCTATACGTCAACGATTTAGTGGATTCCAGAAAATCGCAGGTAACGCTGGTTTGGTTGTAATTCAGGGTAATAATAGAAATGAAAGGCTGAAAATCCTTTCCCATAGGAAGTTCTTTTAAATATAAATATAGGCCAAATAAATGATATTGCTACCATTTACTCAGCCTATTATGGTTGGTTGTATTAAGCGTTTGATTTCTGGATTAAGGCAGAAGGAGTGTTTGCCATGATCCATAGGTCGTATAAGAAGTTGTATTTATCAGCATAGTTGATATCCAGGCTGATACGTTCTTCGATTGACATTTCAGACTGACCTCTTTTTTTGATCTGCCACAAACCTGTAATACCGGCCGGTGCCATGAAACGTTTAGCCCACTCGTCGGTAGTTAATGAAGCAGCTTCATAAAGTGGTAAAGGTCTGTTTCCTACTAAAGACATATCTCCAATCAATACGTTGATTAACTGAGGAATTTCGTCGATAGAAGTATTTCTTAAGAACTTTCCTACTTTGGTAATTCTCGGGTCGTTGTCAATTTTGAAGAAAACAGGACCATTATCATTGGTTTGATACTGATTTAAGTGTTGAAGTTCTTTCACGCGTTTATCAGCATCTTTGTACATGGTTCTAAACTTGAAGAAATTAAAGATTTCATAACCTTTACCTGCGCGTTTAGAGATATAGAAGATTGGTCCTCTTGATTCTAATCTGATCGCCAATGCGATGATTAAAAGTACCGGAGATAAAAGCAATAAAGCTGTTCCGGATGCAACGATATCAAAAGCGCGCTTAGCCGGAGAAATTTTTACACTTTGTTTCGGTAAGTTGGCTTCGATTGAATTAACCGGAGGGTTAGCTACAATTGCCTTTTTAATTTTATTAAGGAAGTTGATTTTGTTTTTCAGCTTAGTTTCAGTGTAATCTGCTAAACAAATAATATCATCAACAAACTTGAATTTCTTTAAAGTATTTTTTTGAGCCGGATTAGCTGCACTTACTTCTACTACAAACGGAATAGCTGCCAATGTGGGTTGTTCGGATAAGAAACGGGCCATATCGAACAGTTGGTCTGTAGGAATGTTTGACTCAATAATAATTACGGTAGGAAGGTGTTGAGCGTTGCTGCCAGACATTAATCTGCGTAAAATTGATTTAGCATTATTAATAGATTCTGCTGCGTAGCCGCCCGCAAAGTATTTGATCAGTGTGTCTATATTATGCGATTTATTGCCAATATAGAAAAACTCGTTTTTAGGTTGTTGGGTAGTTACAGTACTGGGAGCGGTAAGGCTATATTTCCTGTAAGTCTTTTTAGTTTCAATATTTCTTTCTGTGGTAAAATTCGTAATGTTCATAAAGTAAGATTTAATGAGTAAACTCATTTTTCAAAGGTTAAGCAAGCACTGACTGTTCTTTCTTTACAGCGGTGAAGCGTTTAATAGCTTCAATCAGGTCGATCGGGTTGAAAGGCTTATTAAAGTAAGCTTCAACGCCTAATTCTAAACATTTTACTTGAGCAAGATCTTTGTCTAGCGAAGACAATACTATTACTGGAATATCACTATAAATACCATTTGATTTAAGTTGTTCAATCAATTCCCAATCTTCCATGTCGGGTAATTGAACATCAGCGATAATCAGGTCGGGTAAGTTTTTGTTTGACAAATAGTACATAGCTGAACAAGCATCAGGAGCAGTGATTACCTGATAATCTTTGCTAAGAACTGTTTGTAATAAAAAGCGTATTGCTTTGCTGTCATCAATTGCGAGAATCTGTTTTTTCATTCTTTCTAATTTGTGCTTTGATATAATCGCAATTTTTCAACAGGTAAAATGGACTAATTTAAAAGTTAGTCTTACATAGAATTGGCTTGGAATAAATATATATACTGACTGAACAGATATATTAAACTGTTAAATAGGAGGATTGGAAAAAAATAAGATACTTTAATCAGAGGGGTATTCTTAGGATCGGTGGTGAGGCGGCAATCGGAGTCGTTCGTAAGAATATTGAGGATTTAAATTCTATGGGGTAAAATTAATAACAAAAATCAATTATGCAAACTCTTCATATATATTTTCTGACTAATACCACTAAAATTACCCTTTTGCATTATGTAGAAAGACGCTTTATGAACTACATATGATGATTTTTTATCAACTGTCGTGATTCCTTCAAGCATAATTCCGGTACAAATGTATAAATGATTTTGGTTTATACAAGTACTAACTCACTAACTATTTGTTAAGACGTAGTTTACATTTTTTATCACGCTGCTTTCCGGGCAGCTTTGTCCCATAATACAGATTGATTTCCTTTAATAAATCGTTTGAAGCCCATGAAAACAGCCATATTCATGAATAGGAAATAAAAAGGGATAAAGAATATTTTCATCTTTATATCCTTATTTGCATAGATCCAGCCGGTTATTCCCATTACATAAAAGATCACCTGTGCAATCAGTATCATTAAGTAAAAGGCGCTCCCTGAGCTGATTACAATCAGAATATTACTGATCAACAACAATATTAATGCAATCGGACAAAGCGTCCAGCGTAAAATTCTATGTGATATAAACTGAAAACTTACCACCGGGTATTTAAAGAAATTAAATAATGGTTTGAGTAAAAGCATGGCCTGAAAGGCTCCGGCACAGATCCGTACTTTTCTCTTCATTTCTTCTTTAATGGAGGCTGATGGCAGTTCCGCAGCGTAGGCCTCCGGCTCGTAACGTACTACATAGCCATTGATACATAGCTTGAGCGATTGTACAAAATCTTCAATAATGGTATTGGTGGGTGCTTTTTCGAACAAAGTGGTTCTTACGGAGAATAGTTCTCCCGCAGCTCCAACGGTTGTATACAGGTCAGAGTCCAGTTTCTTCAGAAATGATTCATACTTCCAGTAAAGTCCCTCACCTGCAGCAGCTGCAGCATCTTTGTTGGATAGTAATATTCTCTTTTCGCCGGCTACGCCACCTACTTTGGGGTTGCTATAATGAGCGGCAATTTTTTTCACTGAAGCTTTACTTAATAATGTATTGGCGTCACAAAAAATAACGATTTCGTTCTTTACGAAGTCTATCGCACGATTCATGGCGGCTACTTTTCCCTGGCGTTGTGGCTGGTGTAGCAGTTCTATATTATTATATTGTTCTACAATAGAAGGAGTCGCATCACTGGATCCGTCAGTGATAAAGATGATTTGTAACTTATCCTTAGGGTAATCAAGCTCAAAAGTATTTTTTATTTTTTCTTCAATAAAGTCAGCTTCGTTAAAGGCTGCTACCACTAAAGTTACCGGCGGTTCGAAGTCAGTCGGCACGGGTTTAGCTTTCTTAAATATATTTTTAATTTTTACTAAAGCCCAAAGCAGTATGCCATATCCGACATAGCTATAAAATACAATGGCCAAAGAAGCCCAGAAGAGAATTTTGAAAAATATCATCTTTTGCAGGTTAAGGTAAACAGCTAAACGGCCCCAAAGGAACAACAATTTTTTAGAAACTATTGCAACAATGATTGTTAATTAGTGATTCTCCTGTTAATCGGCACGTCACTAATCAATAAGCCGGAAGCTCATCTTAAACGTAAATTCTGATAAATTGTTATTGATCTGTACCGGTTATTCTATAGCGCTTTTTGTATACCTTATTATATGTATACCTTTTTGCTAAGCTCTTAACAGCTGGAAAACATTTGTATTTAAATACTCTTTATACTATTGCAGAAGATTATCAGACCAGGAAGAAAGTAAGGGCGAATGGGTAAAATAGATATACATGGAACGGTATTTTTTTTTAACTGTAATAAGCTGGTAACTAACAAAATGAAAGGTAGAAGTAACGCCTCCGGATCAAAATAAGCAGTAAAAACCGTTCAGGTATTTTGCTTTTTGAGAAATAGTATTAATTTTGATTCGAAATTACGCTTACCTCGTCCAATCTCTCTGTGATAAAATCACCTCCTATCTCCGTGCAGAAACCACAAATTCAATTAACTCAGCTAATAGCTGATTATATCCTCTTTAAGACCGCTTAACGTCCGGTTGGACACACTTATCCATTGACAATAAATTTGTTTATGAAACGAATTTTACTTCTTACCACAATTAGTCTGTTGGTGAATTTGGTAGTTAATGCCCAAAACGTATTTAACCCGAATGATCCTTTGGTTCGCTATAATGCGAATGCATCTGTAGGTACTGCTCAAAAGCCCGATCCGAATATTAACGGATTACAAAAATGGGTGGCTGACTCTATGAGTAGTATCTCTAACTCTTACTCTACTCAGTCGTACAAGGCATACTACATGAACATTAACGGAGTACAAATGCCTTTCCGTCTTAAATACCCGAAAAGTTATAACAACCCCGACAGTGCAGGAAAAAAATATCCTGTGATGATGTTTTTCCACGGTACGGGAGAAGCGGCTTGTAATACCAATGGTGGTGTTTATAATAATGAAAAACAATTATTGCATGGTGGCAGATTATTCAGAGACCATGTAGATAATGACCGTTTCGACGGATTCTTATTATATCCTCAGGTAGTTAACTTCAGTACTAACTGTAGTGGTAACTGGGGAGTGGCTCCGGCTTCAGGTTATTATGCCGGACTAATTCGTTTGGTAGACAGTTTAGGAAAATATGTACGTGCAGACGTTGACCGTTTGATCGTAACAGGTTTATCGAATGGTGGTGGTGCCGCGTGGTCAATGGCCGCAGCATTTCCTGCAAGAGTAGCGGCAGTTGCTCCATCAGCAGCTGCTACCGGCCAGACTAACTATTCAGATTATGTTCACGTTCCTGTTTATTTCGCAAGTGGGGGTACTGACAACAATCCGACACCTGCATTTTCAGAGTCTGTTTACAATGCTTTGAAAAACTTAGGAGCTGACATTAAATATATTTTATATCCAACATTAGGACACTCTATGTGGAATAACCACTGGAATGAACCTGATTTTGTTCCTTTTATGAACAGAGGGCATAAAGCTAACCCGCTGGTGTTTTTTCAAAGAGACGAATGGTGTCCGGAAGATGTTATCTCTGCAAAACTGGGCATTACAGCAGGATTTGCAGCGTATGAGTGGGAAAAAGACGGAGTGGTCATTGCCCGTCGTCAAAGTGGGTCGAATACTATTTTAGACGGTTCCAGCATTGTTTCGTTTGGTGCAGGTGGAAATGAAATTACCGTTAAAAGCTATGGTGTTTATAAAGTTCGTTTCAGACGTACAGCTACCAGTGACTGGAGTGCATGGAGCCCGAGACCGGCTGTTATTCGTCAGAAAGCGGTTACGCAAACCCCTAACATTCAGGTACAAGGTGTTCAATCGCATGTATTACCAGGGATTGATGGTAAAAATTCAGTTACACTAACTTTACCTGAAGGTTTCTATGCTTACGAATGGTATAATGCAGAAAATAATCAATTGATCGGAAGCGGTAGAACTTATAACGCTTCTGTAGGAAAATATAAAGCACGGGTGGTAGAGCAGTATGGTTGCGGAACGTTGTTTTCGCCTGTGTTTGAAGTTGTATCGGCAAGCGGTGCTATCAAACCCGATCCGGCCAAAACATTAGTTGCAATGGCCAGTTCTCTGACCAGTGTTCAACTTGACTGGAACGAAAATCCGAATGCAGGTGAAAATGAAACAGGATTTGAAATTTACCGTGCAACCAATGCCGGTGGCCCATATTCCTTAATACATATCACAGCCCCGGATGTTGTATCTTATTTAGATGCAGGTTTAACCACCAATACACAATATTATTATGTGGTAAGAGCTGTAGGCCGTTCAGGTGCAGCAGCCAATTCTAACGAAGCATCTGTAATAACAGCTGCTGACGTAACTCCTCCGACTGCGCCGACTAATCTCAGATTAGTAAGCAGCGGTAAAAACTTTGCAACAATTGCATGGAATGCTTCTACCGATGACGCTGGTGTTGACCGTTATGATATTTTTATCAACAATCAGAAATCATTTACAACAACTGCTACTAATTTCAGTATTCCTGATCTGGAAGAAGAGAGTCTTTATACAATTGTTGTAAAAGCCCGTGATAAAGCGGGTAATATCTCGAATCCGTCAAACCAGGTAACAGCAAGTACTAGTTATGACCAGAATGGTTTGAATTACAAATACTACGAAGGTTCATGGAGTAACTTACCTGATTTTTCATTGTTAACACCTCTTAAAACAGGCATTGCACCTACTCCGGATATTGCAGCACGTCTGGTTGAAAATAATTACGCATTCCTTTGGGAAGGATTGCTGAAAGTTGATGTAGCAGCAAATTATACTTTTGAAATATGCTCTGATGATGGTTCTCGTTTATGGATAGGATCGGGTTATACGCATGGAACTTCCACTATTAACAATGATGGAGCGCATGGAAACCAGTGTCGTACTGCAACTGTTCAACTGGCAGTAGGCCTACACCCTATCGCCGCAGGATATTTTCAGGCAACCGGAGGACAGTCATTTAGTCTTTCATGGCAGAATAACGCAGGTTTATCGAAACAAACTATTCCTCAATCGAATTTACTGGCAATAGGTGTAAATCCGTCATTATTACCCGCTGCACCAACAGCTTTACAAGCTACTAAAGTTGATTATAAAACAGTAGAACTTACATGGGAAAACTCAGGTTCTGCAACCGGGTATGAAGTAGTAAGATCTACTACTGAAAACGGTGTGTATGAGCAGGTAGCTTCAGTAAACGGATTCAGTTACAGTGATAGCACTTTAACACCTAATACGACTTATTTCTATAAAGTGAGAAGCATCGGTTTAAGCGGAGAGTCTGCTTATACTTCTGCTTACACCGGTATTTATTATTCCTTAGACAGTACTTTGGTGAATGCCTGGAATACAACAGGTGGTACCAATACCAATCTTACACAGAATGGTACACTTACTCAATATTGGAATAAAACAGATAAAAAGTATGGTACTTTCGGTGTTCAGATGAATGGTACTTCACATTACTTCACAATTAACGGTTCTTCAGCTAATCAATACCCGAACATCGGTGGTTATTCGCAAAGAACAGTGGCAATGTGGATTAAACCTACTACTATTGCTAACAGAAAAGTACTTTTTGATATTGGTAACAGCACAAATGGTATAGCATTGCGCTTCAATAATACCAATAATGCTTTAGAAGCAGGTATTGCTTCAGCGGGTGTAAGATTCACAGCAGCAGCGAATAATTTCCAAACCGGTGGTCATTGGATTGCCAACGGATGGAACCACGTAGCTGTTGTTTATAATACCAGCTCACTTCAGATTTTCTTAAACGGCGTATTAGTCGCTTCCAATAATAACCTGAGTTTTGTTCGAATCGCAGCTAATGCCGGAAATAACTCAAGATTCGGTTACTCCGGCACCGCTGCTGGTGACAATGCCTTCAACCAGGCGTCAGCAAGTACTGATTTTTATGCAGGTTTAATGGATGAAATTTACATTCTCAATGGTGCGTTAAGCGCCAGTGAAATAGTAAAAGTAATGAACAATGAATTTGTTCCTTCTAATACAAAAACGGATGTTGCTCCTGCTCCTCCTGCAGCCCCTGCTAATTTAACGGCTACTGTAGTAAACAGTAACTCGATTCAGTTAGCCTGGAATGATAACAGTACTAACGAAACTGGTTTTGAAATCTGGAGATCTGTATCTAACAATCAAACTTTCAGATTGGTACACACCGTACCAGCCAACGCTTCAGGTAATGTAACTTTCACAGATACCGAGCTGTTTGCAAATTCCAGATACTATTATAAAATACTGGCAAAAGGAGATATTCAGAATTCTGGTTTCTCAAATGAAGCAGATGCGACTACTCCGAATACCAAACCGGTAATTTCTAAAATAGAAGATGCAACCGTAAAATATGGTAACAGCCATAATATTAAAGTAGAAGCAACAGATCCTGACGGAGACGTACTGACTTTCTCTGCTATTAACCTTCCTTATTTCGTAACGATCGAACCGGTAAGTAACGGTGTTGCTAATCTGGTAGTAAATGCTGAAATATGGGATATCGGTTATTACGAATCTTATGTTATTGTAAGTGATGCACTGGGTGCAAAGGATACGACTTATTTCACCTTAGTGATTAATGATAATAATGTACCTGTATTTAATCAGGTTACTACTACTAACATGACTGAAGGTCAGTTGTTGAATATTCCTATTCAGGTAGTGGATGAAGAGAATACAGGATTATTAATTATCCGTCCGGTGAAATTACCTACCTGGGCTACGTTAACGACCGACTCTACCAATGGTAGCGGTAATATTCAACTGGTTCCTGGTTTTGATGCGGCCGGTTCTCATCAGATTAAATTATCTGTTGAAGATGAATACGGAGCCATTAATTACCTCGATTTTATGGTGAATGTAACCGATGTGGATCCTAACGAAAGTTATAAACTGAACTTCGTGGCATGGGGCCCGCAGGAGTCTGGCTGGAATACTGTAAACGTTTCTAACAATACGATCAACCAAAGCAATCTTAGAAATCATAAAAATGAAGTAACCAATGTAAGAGTTCAACTTACAAAAGGTACTATCAGTAGTGGCGGTAGCGGAATGAATACCGGTTCCGGTGTTTACCCTGCAAACGTTCGTTATGATATGATTAACTGGGGTTACTTCAATGGCGGAAGCAATAGCGCAGATACGATTGAAGTTACCATCAGCGGATTGTCTGCCGGTAAAAAATACAACCTCATTTTCTATGCAGGTACAAACTGTAACTATTGTTCTTTAAATAATAATAGTGTAACCACTTTCAAAGCAGGTGATCAGATTGCTCAGGTAAGAATGTTCAATAACCTGAATATGACTGATACTTTAGTGAAGGTTACTCCGAATGCATCAGGAAGTATCGTTGTAACAATGATTGGTGATGCAAACACAGCAGTAGGTGGTAACTTAAACGCAATGGTTATCGAATCTAATCAGGATGATGGTACCACTCCTTTGAAACCATTGAACCTCACTGCAACTCAAAGAGATAAAGGTGTAAGATTAACATGGGTTGATCAGGCTTACAATGAAGATGCTTACAATGTTTATCGCGCTACCGCTAAAACCGGTCCTTATACATTATTAAATCCTGGTGCATCTAACAGAGACAGTACCGGATATAATGACGAAAACCTGGCTCCTTTCACTAATTACTATTATTATGTAAAAGGTATGAACAACCATGGTTTAGGTATTTCGAGTGATACGGTTTTAGTTCAAACATTAAATAATAATCCTACCGTTACTTCTGTTGCAGGTTTCAGCGTGAAAGCAGAAAGCTCAGCAACTGCAAACTTTACAGTAGGAGATGATCCGGGTGATGTAATTACTGTTTCTTTACAGGATGCACCGGCATTCATTACGTTAACCAAATTATCAGCTACCAGCTACCGCATCAATGCAAATCCAACAGCCTCTAACGTGGGTAAACATACGTTCGAAGTAGTTGTACTGGATGATAAAGGCGGAAGAACGACTACCATGGTTACTGTGTCTGTTGCTGATAAAAACACACGATCAGTTTATGTGAACTTCGCACCAACCGGTTATGCAGCCCCGGCTCCATGGAATAATTTGTTAGGATATGGAGGACAGGGTAATACATTAAGTAACCTGTTGGACGAAAATGGAGCTAACACCAGTTACAGCGTAACGCTTGTTAATAAATGGGCAGGACTGGTAATGAACGGTCAGATAACCGGTGATAATTCAGGAACTTATCCTGATGCGGTATTGAACTACGGATGGTGGGATAATGATGAAGCTGCCCGTCAGATCAGATTTAATAACCTCAATAATAATAAGGTTTACAACATCGTAATTATGGCCAGCAGATCTGATGGTGTTCGTTCTGCAATGAGATTCAGTGTTGGTTCTGTAGCTGATACGTTAGACGGAAGTTATAACTCTTATTACACAGCGAACCTGAACAGATTAGTACCGACCGGCGGAGCCATCACGATAGATATCTTAAAATTATATGGTGCACCTTATACTGTAATTAACGCCATCCAGATTGAAGAACTGGATAATGCGATCACATTAGCACCAAACAATTTACATGTGGAAGCTGTAGGAAGAGACGCTGCAAACATTACCTGGAGCGACAGAAATCATAATGAAACAGCCTTCCAGTTACAGGTAGCTTCTGATGCAAACTTCAGTACTATCCTGACCAGCCAGACTTTACCGGCTAATACGGTTAGCTACAAAGCCACCGGCTTACCGATCAATAAACGTGTATGGGCAAGAGTGAGAACTGTTGTAGGGGGAGAAAACTCTGAGTGGAGTAACGTAGCATTCGCTAATACTTCATTATCTCAGGTATTTGTAAACTTTAACATCGCTGAGTTAAATGTAGCGAGCCCATGGAACAATTTGGAATCTAACCCGACCGAAGCATTTACTAAATCGGGTCTGGTGAATCAAAGCGGTCTTCCGAGCGGTGTATCTGTTGAGTTCTTAACACCAATGAACGGTGATAATAACTTCGGTATGAGCACCGGTAATAATAGCGGAGTTGTTCCGGATAATGCGCTGAGATCAAACTACTGGATTGATAAAAATCAAAAATCTCAGGTTAAACTGACCGGATTAAACCAGGCTAAAAAATACCGTATCGGTTTCTTTGGTTCGATGAGTACCGATGGCTGGTTCTCCGGAAACTATACCGGAACTTATACCGTAAACGGTGTTACAGTATTGCTGAACTCATGGTTAAATGACCGTAAAGTGGTATTTATCGAGAACATTTTGCCAAATTCAGACGGAGAAGTTTTAATGGAGTTCTCTACAATTGATGAAGCACAATGGGCGTTTAATGGAGGATTGATTATTGAATCTTATGATATCATCGGCGTTTCGGAAAATCCTGACCAGGGTCCTTTAAGAATAGCTACCGTGGTTGAGCCTGAGTTAAAAGCGAGCGTGGTAGAAGTGAAAGAACTGGCAGAAATTCAGATCGGAAATGCTGAAATCTATCCGAATCCGTTCAAAGATCAACTGAATATCCAGTTTACTTCATTAAAAGCGAACCAAAATGTTGTGGTGAACGTGTATAACATGAACGGAAGTTTGGTACACACACAGCAAATGAATAATAGACCTGCAGGTAAACAATTGATTACCTTGAATTTAGGAAATTCCAGATTAGTTCAGGGATATTATTTGGTAACTGTTGTTGTAAACGGAAAAGTAGAAAGCACTAAAAAAGTAATGAAATCAAATTAAAACATTCATAAGGCTTACTTAAAATCCGGGAGCCTACTCTAGGGTCCCGGATTTTTATTATAACTTTACTCTGAAACACAAAACTCTATCCTAATGGATCTTAACTATTTGCTACAGGTGCTGCTAAGGAAAAAATGGATGATCTTTTTTTTCACAACAGTAGCCTTGGTTGCGGGATTTGCTTTTACCTTTTTTCTCCCTAAAAAATATGTTTCACTGGCTCAGTATTCCACCGGTTTTACGATGGAACAAAAAGTGAAAATCTCAGAAGAAGCTACCTTTAATATCTATGAGATCGATATGCGTTTTGCAAACGTAATCGAAACTTTCAGATCTCCTAAGGTAATGGCAATGTTGTCATATAGCCTGCTTTTGCATGATATCGATAATGTTAAGCCGTTCAGAGCCTTAACCGAAGACAAAAAAAATAGCCCGGAATATACAGCTGTTAATATAGAGAAAGCTAAACAGATTCTGAAGTCGAAAATTTTCGACATGAATCTGCTGAATCCGTATGATCCCGAAGAGAAAAAAGTGTTTGACCTGTTGACACTTTATGCTTACAGAGGTGAAGATTTATATACCGGATTACGTTTTGAACGTGTTGACAGATCAGACTTTATTAACATATTTTTCAGCTCTGAAAATCCGGAGCTTTCAGCATATGTTGTAAATACTATCGGAGAACAATTTATCCGTTTCTTTAATAATCTTTACGGAACGAGAGATCTCGAGTCTGCACAGAAATTAGATTCTCTGATTCAGACTCAAAAACTGGTAGTGGATAGTTTAAATGGAAAACTAAAAGATTTCAGAGAAAGAATCGGAACACCAAATATCAATGACAGAGCTTCCGGAGCTATGGTGATGGTGCAGGATCTTACTGTAAACATTCAGGCGGAACAAAAAACTTTAAACCAGTATAAGGCCGACCTCAGAACTGTAGAAGCGCAGTTGAGTACGTTAAATGCAAGAGCCGGTGGATCCGGTAGTCCGAGTAATAATAACCAAAGTATCCGCTTATTGCAAAATGAGAACGGAGACCTCGAAGTTAAAAAAATCGGAAAAACTGAAAAAGAGATAAAAGACATTGATAAGCAGATTCAGGCGAATCTTGAAAGAATTGAAACGCTAAAGAGAAATACGGTGAATCCCGGTGTAAGAGATCGGCAGGCTGAACGTACTGCGATTCAGATAGATGACCTCGAGGCCAAGAGAATTTCTCTCGAAAACTCTATCAGAGCATCTAATGACCTGATTAAAGATTATGAAAGACAACGTGGCGGCTATGAGCGCCTTACCTCTTCAGGTGGTGGCGATGAAGTAGTGCTGAAAGCAAAAGAAGCAGAACTGAACCTGGCTACCGATGAATATGAAATGCTGAGGAAAAGAATGCACGCTTCTTTAGGCCTTGATGTAAACCCTATCAATAACTTCAAACCTACCATTTTAGGCATACCGGCTTACAAACCTGAACCTTCTAAAAAAGTAATTTTGATGGGACTTTGTGGGTTCCTCGGGTTTTTCTTCTCAACTTTTGCAGTTTTAGGAGTAGAAATCATAGATTCTTCTTATAAAACACCCTCTATTTTCAGACGTAATAGTAAGTTACCACAGTTGGGTGTATTAAATAAAGTAGACCTGCACGGGGGCAATATTAACGAGTTTATTCAGGAAAGTGTAAGTAATAAAGAGGGGAGAGTTGGTAATATTTATATCGAGAACCTGAGAAAAATCAGGTATGAAATCGATAAAAAGAATGCTCAGTCAATACTAATCACCAGTTCAAGAGCAAAGGAAGGTAAAACTTTTGTTACGCAAAGTCTGGCTTCTATACTGGCATTGGCAGGTAAAAAAGTGCTTATGATTGATGCTAATCTGTCGAATAATGAACTTACTCAGATATATGATGCAAAACCGAATTTAGATCAGATTGATCTTTCGAAGATTGCTACTAATGACAGATTGTGGACTTATATCCAACCTACTACCATTAAAGGAGTAAGTATAGTTGGTACAAGATCTGCCGATGCAACGCCTTTAGAATTATTACCTCAGAATAGTTTATTAAAGAACCTGAATTCATTAAAAGATCAATACGATTATATATTAATTGAAGCATCTGCGTTGAATTACTATGCAGATTCAAAAGAAATTTCCTTATATGTTGACGGTATCGTTAACGTTGTTTCTGCAAAGTCTTCCGCAGCATTAGAGGATAAAGAATCATATCAGTTTTTGTCAGATCAGAAAGGAAAATATTTAGGAGCTGTGTTAAATCAGGTTGACACACTAAATATGAGTTTATAAGATGCTCAATTTTTTATTCAACAAGGATGTTATATTAAAAGAAAGTAGATACCCTTGGATCGATTATGCCAGGGGTATCTGTATCATATTAGTAGTATACAGGCATGTGTATGAAGCGTTAGAAATTGTAGGCGAAGGAACTGATAGTTTTTTGTTATTACGGGTGTTGAATGCAGCACTGTTTAGTTTCAGAATGCCTTTGTTTTTTGTGGTGTCAGGACTTTTTTTTGCTGCCAGTTTTTTGCGGAAAGGATTAGGCGAATACATCAATAACCGTGTGCAAACCATTTTGTATCCTTTATTGGTATGGGGCGGAATTCAGGTAACACTACAATTAGTATTTGCCGGCAGCGTTAATGTACAGAGAGAACCGATCGATTATCTGAATTTACTAATCGAACCGCGTAGAATTGAGCAGTTCTGGTATTTAAACGCTTTGTTTTCGGTAGGCTGCTTATATGCTTTGGTACATTATTACTGTAAAGTATCCAATAAAACACAGTTGATTATAGGACTGGTTTTATATGCGGCGGCAGCTATTGTATACCACTATGGGTGGAATATAGGATTCTTGATTGACGTATTGTTTTATTATATATTTTTTGCAGTAGGTGATTATTTCAGCAAATTTATTTTTGCAGAAAAAACAGTGCAGAATATAGGTAAAGGGAAAACGATTTTATTGCTTTTGCCCTTGTTTGTAGCTGCACAGGCTGTATTTGTTTATCAAAGTTTTTCAACCGGTGATGATTACTATGTACATCATAAAAATTCATTTTTGTATCTGGTAATCGCTTTAGTAGGTTGTTTATTTATAATTGCGTTATCGTTTTTTTTAGAGCGTAAAAATATCCTGAGATTTTTAAGAGTTGTAGGATATCACTCTTTGTATATCTACGTGATGCACCTGATGATTGCTGCCGGAACCAGAGTGTTTTTTGTAAAAGTGTTAGGCTATGAAGAGGTAATACCATTGATGTTGATTTGTATTACACTGGGAATTGTGATTCCGATGATTGCCTACAACTTTGCTGCTAAAATGGGTATGTGGTGGCTGTTTTCGTTAAAAAAAGATCCGTTGAGACGTAAAAAAGTGAATAATGGAACAAAAACCTAACTTAAAAAATTTTGAGATTATCAGTACTTTATTTGCCCTGGCATTTTGTGCTGCGATGTTCTTTAAGTTTATGTTTTTTTAAATTGATCGATGAAGCAATTCGTACAAAATATTGAAAATAAAATTGTTCAGAATCTTCGTTACCATACGATAGAGAAAAAACTGATGACGCCCAGTGCCATCCTGATGTTACTGCTGGTTTGTATCGGTATCTCTTATCTTACCGTATTGGTCAGCTCCTTTGCCGGAGTAGGGCTGCTGGCGGGGGTAATCGGAATTCTGGTTTGCGTGGGTTGTATTAAATCTCCCACTTTCGGATTCTATTTCCCTTTTCTCGTATCCTTGTTTTTGATGTTACCGGGAAGGTTGAGTAATGCGGCGGGTCAGATTCCTACCGGAATGATTCCCGAATATTTGTCGTACCTGGCACTTATCGGAATTGTAACACACCAGGCATACAGAGCTGATAATAATAGTAAGTTCTGGACGAATATGCTTACCATCTGGATGTTGTTGCAACTGGGATATTATGCATTTCAGCTTTTTAATCCAAACATGTTTAATAAGCTGGGATGGTTTAACTTCTTTCGTAAGCAGGTGAGTTTTGTGGCGTTCTTTTATTTATCCTACCTTTTCTTTAATAAGAAAGAAGCTATTTTCAGGTTTAATAAATTCTGGATTATTTATTCAACGGTGAATGCGCTCTATGCCTGTAAACAACAATGGCTGGGCTTTTTTAATTTTGAATATGTATGGCTGATCAGTGATGAAAAAAGATATAACCTCTATGTTAACGGTGGGTTTATGAGACGTTTCGGACTACTGTCTGATCCGGCTTCTGCAGGCATTCTCTATGCGATGGGTACCGTTTTGTTACTGGTGATGATGTTAAGGTCTAAAGACAGAATGAAACAGATCGTATACGGTATCCTGATGATAATACATTTTCTGGCCACCAGTTATACCGGTACCAGAACCGCCACCTTAATGATTGTTGCCGGCGCTGTATTCTATTGCGTTTTAACCTTATACGAAAAAAGAACCCTCATATTTTCTGGCGTATTCGGTTTTATGTTATTGTTTTTATTGTTTGCGCCCATTTATAATAACATGGTTATTAACAGGCTGCGGTCAACTTTTGAAGGTTCAAAAGACCCGTCGGCTAAAGTAAGAGATATTAATAGGGCAATTGTTCAACCCTATGTATATTCGCACCCGATTGGAGGAGGAGTAAATACGGCCGGGATTGTAGGGAAAATGTATAACCCCGGACACTTCCTATCGATGATTCCACCGGATAGTGCTTATATGCAAACAATGATGGAACAAGGATTTATAGGTCTGGCCATTATGTTGATCTTTTATTACCTCATTATGCGAGTCGGTATTAAACACTTCTACCGGGTGTACGATGATGATATAAAAACGATCTATACCGCCTATCTGGTGACCATTTTTACACTCTTCGTTGCCCAGTATTCACAGTTGGCAATCGGACAGTACCCGGGAATCTTATTTTATCTCGCAGCACTCGCAATATTTATGCGATTGCATGAGTTTGACAGCAGTAATACGAAAAAATTAAATCATTCATAATCATTCAAGATGAAACCAATTGTATTGATTTTAGCTTTATTCTCTTTTGTAACAGTAAAAGCTCAGGACCCAACAGGAAGAACGCAGCAGGAAGGCGTGAATGCGCTTGACTCCATTACAAAAGAAGATGCGAAGAAATTATTGGTAGCGATGGCGTTGAAAAATCCTAACTACGAAATTTCTTTAGCAAAAATCAGATCAGCTAAATGGGATGTTGCTAAAGCGAAAGGAGCATGGTTAGGTATGTTCGAAGCTACCGGTAACTTGAATGAGTATACACTGAAAGGTTCCGGAACAGGAGCTGTTGACCCTGTAACAGGATTAGCTACCAACAATAGTCTCTTCTTTCCGCGTTACAACTTCAGCTTACGTATTCCGTTGGATATGTTTACCGGGAAAGCAAATGATGTAAAAATCAAAAAAGAAGCTTTAACCATTGCCGAAAGAGAAAAAGAAGTAAAAGAAAGAGAAATTAAAAAAGAAATCCTCATCCGCTTTGAAGACTTATTAATGCATAAAGAAAAACTGGAAATTCAGGCCCGTATCTTACAGGTAGAGTTAAGCGATTATACCTTTGCTGAAAATGAATTTAAGCTTGAAAGAATCTCAAGCGAAGAATTTAAACAGGCAGAGTCAGGATACTTCGAGTTAAGAATGCGTTATGCTGAATTGAACAGAAACTATAATGTGGCGAAAATAGAACTGGAAGAACTCGTTGGATCAGAGTTAGATAACATACTTAGAAGATTATAATTATAACGCATGGCCTCGCAAGAAAAAGTAAAGATATTTTTCCCTAACCTCGACGGATTGAGATTTTTCTCATTCTTTGTGGTGTATCTACACCATTGTTACTTATCTTTTTTCACTTATCTGGAGAATAACGAACCTACTGCATTTAAGGTGCAATCCTTTTTGTTTCAGTATGGAACATTAGGCGTTAATTTTTTCTTTGTATTAAGTGGTTTCCTGATCACTTATCTGTTGATTAAAGAAAAAGAATTAAACGGTACCATCCATGTTGGAAAATTTTATGTAAGAAGGATTCTGCGTATCTGGCCACTTTATTACCTGTGCTTAGCAATAGGATTTATTGTTTTTCCACTCATTAAACAATATACCGGAGAAACCAGTACTGAATCAGCAGGGCCATTGTCATATGTATTTTTTCTTGCTAATTTTGATTATATGCAAACCTGGCCTGAAAAACCATCAGCAATTTTATTGTCGGTTTTATGGTCTGTGGCTGTAGAAGAACAATTTTATCTGTTATGGCCTGTTATATTGAAATTCGTGCCTACCAAATATTTCAAATACCTGTTTCTGTTAATAATGGGTGGCTCATTGTTATTCAGGTCGTTCTATACGGCCGGTACCGATAGTGATCATGCCGTTAGATATTTTCATACACTCTCTTTAATCGGTGATATGGCTTTAGGTGGATTGATCGCCTGGTTCTGTTCCTATGAATCGAAATTCAAACAATGGATTACACATCTGCCCAAAGCAGCTATCTTATTTTTATACCTCTTTACAATCAGTGTTTGTTTATTTAAAGGAATCATTTTCTCTTACGGTTGGCCGATTGTTTTTGAACGACTGGTGATTGGCGTTTGTTTCGGCTTAATTATAGCTGAGCAAAACTACGCACTACACTCACCTTTTAAAATGTCAAAATTCAAGATCGTTTCGAAGTTAGGTGTATATACTTATGGGCTTTATTGTCTTCATCTTTTAGCCATGTATATTACCGTTAAAATCGTAGTTAAGCTTGGATGGTTCGAGGGTAACATTTTAGTAGCAATTGGCTCAGCAATCATTGGTTTGATTTTATCGATTGTTATAAGTTTACTATCTTATCACTTGTTTGAAAAATGGTTCTTGAAGTTTAAAGATAGATTCGCCTTTATTGTCAAATAAAAGGTTATAAATTATCAATTAGAATAGGGTAAACTTACTTTGAAGGATGCAGAGAATAAGCAAATATTTAGGTGATTTTATGGTGTTTTTGGTGGCGTTTGCTTTGTTCCTCCAAACACTCGTGGCTAACTTTTCAGGGCCCCACGATGCTATTAATTACTTGAACGGAATTGTTAACGGGAGAGATTTATTTCATCAACATCACTTGTTGTATCATGCCTCCGCACATGTGTGGTATTTGTGGTGGAGTAAAATATTTTCAGGTGTTGAATCTTTTTACCTTGTAGAATCTTTTACAGCTTTTTTCGGTGCATTAAACGTTTGGATACTGTACAGGATTTTTAGAGACCGTTTTCAGGTTTCTCTTTTACATAATATCGTTTTCCTTCTGGTAATTGTCTTTACTTATGGAATGTGGTTGTATAGCACGAATGTAGAAGTTTATGCCCCACCTATCTTTTTCTTATTATGTACACTGTACTTTCTGAGTAATAATAATATCAGGAAAGATATTGTATGGATTGCCCTCTTTCATTCACTGGCGATTCTTTACCATCAGGTTCATATTATTTTCGCTATCGTTGTGTTATGGAAACTCGTACAACAAAAATCTTTAAAAACATTTTTTGTTTACGCAGGTATAGGAACCATTCTTGTTGGTACCGTCTATTTATCTATCGGGTACTTTGTTGAAGGTAATCATACCACAGAGGATATGTGGAAATGGTTAAGCGGTTATACGAACTCTGACTTCTACTGGCAAACACCGGGCCTCGAAATGTTGGTAAAAGTATTTACCGGATTCACACATGCTTATATCGGAGGACATTTTGTATTTCAGTTACAACCGGTGCAGGATCTTTTAAAAGATTATACAGGACACTCTCTGGCCGACGAAATGTACCTGGTAAGAAATATGCCTTCATCCATCGCTGTTATTCTATCTGCCTTATGCATATTTTTCGCCTTCCTGTTCGTATACCTGAATGTTCAGCTGGTTAAAAATTTTAAGAAAATAAATATTGCCAGAAGAGAAGTGATCTATCCTTTCCTTATTGCTACAGTTTGTTACTCCATATTCTTCTGTTTCTGGATGCCGGAGATTCTGGAATTCTGGATTTTTCAAACCATCACTATCTGGATTATCTTATTAGGAAGCGCACACCTTTACGGCTTCTTTAAGAAAAAAATACACACTTACTTAGTATATGCATTGGTAATTACTTTGTTCTCTATCAACTGGTGGGGAAGCATGAAGTATATGCGCGATCTTAATAATGACTTATATTATGTTCAGGTAAAACAATTAGACCGGCATTTAACTGAAAACACCCTGGCTGTGTTTCAGGATGGCTGGATATTGAAAGACTTCATCGATTATTTTACACCGGCTGACATTATCGTATCTCCTCAGGATAGTGTAAGCCATATTACTGTAGATGCCGCTATTCAACAGGCAATATCAACGGGTAAACAATTGTTAGTATTTCCTGAAAAGAATAATTATGGCCTCGTTCAATCTACCCATTACTTAGATTCCTTACTTTTGCAGTATCAGTCTCAATGGACCATTATCAACGAAGCAAAACCCAGAGTATTACTTCTAAAAACTCCGTGATTCTGAATGTTGCTTGCACCGACAGAATACTCTTAGTGTTTAACTAGAATCTATCATGCAAAAAATGGAGCGATTAACAGCTGAAATTATTGATCAATTTCGCACAATTGTAGGAGACGAATACATTTCAGTAGACCCTGAAGTGTTGAATGAATTCGGAAAAGATCAGACTGAACACCTTTTATATCTTCCCGATATTGTTTTAAGGCCTTCTTCTGCACTCGAAATCAGTGAGATTTTTAAAATTTGTAACGAACATCACATCCCTGTTACTCCGAGAGGAGGAGGTACCGGTTTAAGCGGTGGCGCTTTGCCTCAATTGGGTGGAGTGGTAATAGCCACCAGCCGGTTGAATAAAATACTGCAGATTGACGAACGAAATTTACAAGTGGTCACCGAACCCGGTGTAATTACTGAAGTATTGCAGGATGCAGTAAAAGAAAAAGGACTTTTTTATCCTCCCGATCCCAGCTCTAAAGGATCCTGTTTCATTGGAGGTAATATTTCAGAAAACTCCGGTGGCCCCAAAGCCGTAAAATATGGCGTGGTGAAAGATTATGTGTTGAATCTCGAAGTGGTTTTACCCAATGGTGAAATTATATGGACGGGTGCCAATGTATTAAAGAATGCTACCGGTTATAATTTAACTCAACTGATAGTAGGCTCTGAAGGAACACTCGGTATCGTTACCAAAATCGTATTGCGGTTAATTCCACTGCCAAAATATGATCTACTCATGCTGGTTCCCTTTAAATCTTTAGAAAAAGCAGGAGATGCTGTTTCTGCTATTTTCAGAGCAGGCTTTACACCCTCAGCACTTGAACTGGTGGAAGTGGATGCACTGAAAATTACCAGTGCTTTTGTAGATAGTTCTATCGTACCGGTGGCAGACGATGATGAAGCGCATCTGATTATTGAAGTAGATGGAAATCATCTCGATACACTGATGCTGGAAATGGAGGCTATCGGGCATTTGCTGTCTGAATATGAAATCGGCGAAATCTATTTTGCCGATGATAACCAGCAAAAAAATGAACTCTGGAAATTAAGACGCCGTGCAGCTGAAGCAGTAAAAGTAAACGGTTATACCATTGAAGAAGATACCGTTGTGCCGAGAGCTGAATTGCCTGCATTGATCAGGGGAGTAAAAGAAATTGCTAAAACATATGATTTTAAAGTAGTTTGTTACGGACATGCCGGTGATGGTAATTTGCATATCAGAATCAAAAAAGAAGGAGTTGCAAATTCGAACGACGACCCTTCTGTAATTGAGGGTATCAAAGAATTGTTCAGACTGGTTTATAAGCTTGGTGGTACCATTTCAGGTGAGCACGGCATCGGTTTGCTGCAAAAGAGCTATATCGACATTGTATTTAACAATACCCAACTGGAATTGATGCGTGGTATTAAAAAAACTTTCGATCCGAATAATATCCTCAACGCAGGTAAAATATTCGATTTATAAACATTGTAACCTGGTCGGAAAATGTAAGTGATTGTTTATTAATTATTTAGTTTGCGGCCAAAGTAAATTGTTGAATATAATAAAAAAAGCCCCTGCTTGTGATTATAAGCAGGGGCTTCTTATATAAACTACAATAACCTCGATTTTTATTGGATGAAAAAATGCTGCCGAAACCATAAAACCGGCTGTTAAAGTTTTATTAATATAAGCTGAATGGTCTAAAAAAGAAGAACTTATCGAACTTCCTGAATGGTAGATTTTTGTTAATAATGGATTCAGTCACTTTCCGCTTCGCTCTATTTTACCTATTTTTAACAAAACCAATGATATATGAAAAATATTATCACGATTTTTTTTCTCAGTCTTATTTCAGTGCAATTAATGGCTCAGGACGATGATAGGGGGATGGGAGGCTTCAAAAGAGAAAATCTATTTGTGGGTGGAAACTTCGGGTTTTCATTTGGTAGTAATGTTACACATCTGAATCTTTCTCCGCAAATAGGTTACCGCGTTAGCCGCTTTTTTGCTGCCGGTGCCGGAGTGAATGGTAT
Source organism: Gynurincola endophyticus (assembly GCF_003991195.1). Taxonomy (GTDB): domain Bacteria; phylum Bacteroidota; class Bacteroidia; order Chitinophagales; family Chitinophagaceae; genus Gynurincola; species Gynurincola endophyticus. The sequence goes on from NZ_RCWL01000001.1 coordinate 537,037, forward strand.
TTACACTTCTTTTAAAAGAGGTGGATACAAAGAAAATTACGGCGTTGCCGGCTTAAATGTATTTGGCCGGGTATTTCCCATCGAAAATATTATTCTTCAGTTACAGCCCGAAATGAACTATACCTGGGGTACTCTGAAGTATGATGACAGTCGTGCAGACGTTAAATTAGACGGAAAAGTAGTGCCTTCTTTAATAGGAGGAGTAGGAGCCGTATTGCCAACAGGCGGACGGGGCGGTTTTATGATTATGTTGCAATACGATATCCTCCAAAATGCGCGATCACCTTATAGCAATCGCCCATTTGTGAATATCGGATATGTAGTAGGTTTATAAACTTAACTTGTTAAAAATCTCCTGCGGGGTACTGCAAATAACCATCTGATGTGTGAGGGCTGTATACAAAAAGCCTTCATGCTCCATCGTGTGAATCTGAGCAATCAGATGATCATAAAATCCACTGGTATTTAAAACATATATTTTTTTGTCGTGGATCTTTAACTGATTCCAGGTGGTTACTTCAAACAATTCATCCATTGTACCAAATCCTCCGGGAAGAATGATGACAGCATCGCTCATCTCATACATCAGCTTTTTTCGTGTATGCATATCATCCACTACAATTAATTCGGTGAGTCCTTCATGTTGACGCTCATGCTCTACTAAAATTTTAGGCATAACTCCCATCACTTTACCGCCATATTTTAAAACTCCTTCTGCAACGGCGCCCATGATACCCACATTACCGCCGCCATAAACCATTTTCACATTCAACATAGCCAGTAATCTGCCCAGTTCTGCCGCATGTTCCATATAGATCGGATGTTTGCCCGGACGTGATCCGCAGAAAACCGCTACTGATTCTAAAGCGTTCATATTTTTCTTATTTTCTTTAAAAACTTTAAAGATTGCACTAAGATAATACAGCCTGGATTGCTATAAAGACAATTTTTTTTTAATACCTTCAATCCTGTATTATATTTAAGCATAGGTATTTAAGAATCAATACTAACTACAGTTTATGTCACCCACATTACTTTTTTCCTTTGTAATCGGTTATTTCGTTTTGTTATTAGTAGTTGCTTTCTGGGCATCCAGAAATTCGAATAACGACTCCTTTTTTATCGGAAACAAAAATTCAAACTGGATGCTGGTAGCATTTGGTATGATTGGAACCTCACTCAGTGGAGTAACCTTTGTTTCTGTACCAGGACTGGTCGGAACCAACGGTTTTGAATATTTCCAGGTAGTGATCGGTTACCTCATCGGTTATGCTCTTATCGCCTTTATATTGCTTCCGCTTTATTATAAAATGAACCTCACCTCTATTTACAATTATTTGTTGACAAGGTTTGGTGTTACTTCTTATAAAACAGGTGCACTCTTCTTTATTATTTCTAGAACGTTGGGTGCTACCGGAAGATTGTATCTGGTAATTAATGTTATCCAGATTTTCATTCTGGATCAATTAGGGGTTCCTTTCGTAGTTACGACCCTCGTTTTGTTACTGATGGTACTACTGTATACTTTTGAAGGAGGAGTAAAAACCATCGTAATTACCGATACTTTACAAACCTCTTTCATGCTGATTGGTTTGTCAGTTTGTACCTGGTATATTCTGAAAAGCCTCGATTTATCACTTGTTACAGCTTTTCAGGAGTTTGATCAGCGAAACTTTTCACGTGTTTTCAACTTCGATATAAATGCCAGTTCAAATATCTTTAAACATATTCTGGGAGGAGCTTTTATTACTGTAGCCATGACAGGATTGGATCAGGAAATGATGCAGAAAAATATCAGTGTAAAAAACCTGAAAGATTCTCAAAAAAATATGATGACTTTCAGCGTAATAATGGCTTTAGTAAACTTATTATTTCTGATTCTGGGAGGTCTTCTATACATATTCGCCAGTCAGCATGCGATTGATGTAAAAGGTGACGACTTGTTTCCAACCATTGCCCTGAACTATTTACCACCGGTTATTTCTATTGTATTTATTATCGGATTAATATCGGCTCTATTCCCTTCAGCCGATGGTGCTTTAACAGCTTTAACTTCTTCTTTCTGTATTGATATTATCGGACTTAAAAGAAAACCTGAATGGAGCGAAAAGAAACAACGGAAAGTTCGCTTAACCGTTCACTTCCTGTTTGCTTTTGTGTTTTTTCTGGCAGTGCTGTTTTTTAAATGGTTAGACAATAAATCTATTATTGACATTATTTTGAAAGTGGCCGGCTTCACCTATGGACCATTATTAGGGCTTTTCGCCTTTGGTATTTTAACAAAACGTCAGATCAAAGACAAACTCTCTATTTACGTTTGCATAATAGCTCCGATGCTGATTCTGGGCATTGACTTTTTAAGTAATGTACAATTTTATGCGAATGTTTTCAGGTTGGAGGAGGCTACAGTAGCTAACTGGAAGGCGATCTCGCACTCTATCTTCGGGAACTTTAAAATGGGTTATGAAATCTTAATTTACAATGGGTTAATTACCTTTTTAGGGCTTTGGATGATTTCCAAAAAACCAGCTAACGCTTAAAAAAATCATCATATTCATAAACTTATCCCCCTGCCGGGTAGTGGCAGGGGGATTTTTATTCGTGCTTAGCAGCCAAAAAATCGTTGTATCTTTGCCGGTAAAATAGTTAACTTGTGGAATGGATGTCAGGACTTTTACAGTCATACGCGGCAAAGTTTACCGGAACCTCGTCTGAGCTGTTAGAAAAAGTTTATCAGCATACGCTTGAAAATCATGCCCATGCTCATATGATCAGCGGGCACGAACAAGGGCGCTTTTTGGCAGGGATCAGTAAGATTAAACAGGCTGAAAGAATTCTTGAGATCGGCACTTTCACAGGATACAGCGCGCTCTGTTTATTAGAAGGATTGTCAGAAGATGGTGTATTACACACTTTAGAGTTAAGAGAAGAAGACGCAAAAACAGCACAAATATTTTTTAACGAGCATCCGCAGGGAGATAAAATTAAAATACACCTGGGCGATGCGAAAGAAATTATACCGACTCTGAATGAGTTATGGGATATTGTATTTATCGATGCCGACAAAGTGAGTTATGTAGACTACTATGAACTGGTAGTACCCGCACTGGCTCCCGGTGGCGTCATCATTGCCGATAATGTTTTATTTCATGGTCAGGTTCTGGAAGATCCTATTACCGGAAAAAATGCAAAAGCAATTCACCATTTTAACGAATGGGTAAAACAAGATCCAAGAACAGATCAGGTTTTATTGACACTCAGAGACGGACTATTATTGATATGGAAAAAATAAAAGGGATGAAAAAAGCATTCTTCTTATTACTGGCAACTTTATGGTTTCAACCGGGATGGAGTCAGCAACTGCATCCTGATGTGTTACGATACATCGATGAGTATAAAGAAATAGCGATCAGTGAAATGCGCAGAACGGGTGTTCCGGCTGCTATAAAACTTGCGCAGGGTATTCATGAAACAATGGCCGGAAAAAGCCCGTTGGTACTAAAATCGAATAATCATTTCGGTATTAAGTGTAAAACAAACTGGGACGGTTCAAAGTTTTATCACGATGATGATGCTAAGAATGAATGTTTCAGAGGTTATGCCAATGCTGAATCTTCTTATAAAGATCATTCTGACTTTTTAAGAAATTCATCGCGTTATCATTTTTTGTTTGAACTGGATCCTTCGGATTATAAAGGGTGGGCAAACGGCTTAAAAAGCGCGGGTTATGCTACCAATCCCAAATATCCGGTATTGTTGATCAATCTTATTGAGACGTATAACCTTCAGGAATATACGTATATTGGAATGGCGGATATAAAAATTCCTCCGGTCGATAAGAAAGCTGAATATCATGTGAAACCTCCGCGTAAAACTGATGTTGCAAAAAATAATACGATTGAAGAATCTAAAACTGATTTTTCTAATTCATATGCTTTCGGTGAACAAAAGGTAAACGAAACCCGTGCTATTTATGTAGAAGCGGGAACAAGTTTGTTAGCTTTAGCTCAAAACTACGGAATACCTTTACGCCGCTTACTTGATTTTAATGATTTTGAGCGCGAAGCACATCTTGAAACAGACCAGCTCGTCTATCTGCAAAGAAAAAGAAAACATAGCCACCGGAACTTTCATATAGTGAAAGAAGGTGAAACTCTACATGATATCGCCCAAATCAATGCGATTCGGTTAGAAAGTGTAAAAGAGCTCAACCATTTACAATATAATCAGATACCCGCAGTAGGAGAGCAGCTCTACCTTAAAACCAAAGCACCGGTTCGGCCGTTACTGATAGAAGAAGCACGCGCGAAACAGGAAGCTCTTTCTGTTCCTGAAAATACTGTACTGAACCATACGATTAAAAAGGGTGAAACATTATCGAGTGTGGCCAGAGATTATAACGTAACTGTAGAACAACTCAAAGATTGGAACAGTTTGAAATCAAATCAACTGGCTATCGGACAAAAGCTCATTATAAAAAAATAGGATTATGTCTCAAATTCAGGTGCACGATAAGTACTTTAAGCCTTATATTGACGAGAATACATTACAAGAACGGATTACAGCTATAGCAGCTCAGCTAAGTGAAGATTATAAAGGCAAAAAACCTTTATTTGTGGCAATATTGAATGGTTCGTTTATGTTTGCCGCAGATCTTTTTAAACGTATGACTATTGATGTGGAACTTTGTTTTATAAAACTTGCCAGTTATAAGGGAACAAAATCTACAGGTAATGTGATCACAGCTATCGGTATGGATACCGATATATTCAGTAGAGATGTTATTATTATCGAAGACATTGTAGATACCGGAAAAACATTGAGTGAATTTTTACCGCAATTAGAACATCAGCAACCGGCCTCTTTGTCTATTGTTTCTTTATTGCATAAACCGGATGCTACCGTTTTCCCTATCGATATTAAGTACCTTGGATTCTCTATTCCTAATAAGTTTGTGGTTGGATACGGATTAGACTATGACGGCTTGGGAAGGAATCTGCCCGCGATTTATCAACTTGCATAAATGAAATTAACCATATGAAGCACTGTTCCGTGAAAATAATGGAGATAGTGCTTTTTTCTAAACAGGCATTCATACTTTTTCTGAATTTATTACGTTAATTGGTTTGGCTATGATATAAGCTGTTGTTTGTTTTTACTTATTGATTACCATTCCTTGAAGAACATTCTTTCCATATTAACCTTATTATTTATTCATTTCTCTGCTGAAGCTCAATACTATTTTCGGGGAGAGGTGAAGAACTCTTTGCAGCAGCCCATTACGAATGCTAAGATTACATTGTTATCAAGTTCCATATTATACTCTTCCGGTTCGGGTGGGAAGTTTGGCTTTTACTCTACACTCAAAGCTGATACGATTCTGATTGAAGTAGCCGGATATGAGCGCTTGAAGATTGGAATCGAATACTCTGATTACCATCAGTTGGTATTACAAAAAATAGGAACTCCTTTAAGTGCTGCTCCTAAATTGATCTCATCGGTAAGAGGTTATTCAGCCAAAGATAAAACGGAACAGATTATACGTTCAGAGTCTTACTCTTCATTAGCTGAAAACATGTTTGTAAATGCCCGATCACATGCTGCCACATCGGTTGCCTTACATACCGACAAAGCCTCGTATAGTAATATCAGAAGATTTTTGAATAAGAATATGCTGATTCCGCCTGATGCGATCAGAACGGATGAAGTGCTGAACTATTTCAATCTGGCTTATCGGACGCCTGAAGAAGGACACGATTTTCATTTTGAATATCAGTTAACGGAATGCCCCTGGAACGAAAAGAACCACCTTTTGTGGTTGAGCTTATCTTCCCGTAAAATACCTGATTCGGCTATTCCACCCAGTAACCTTGTGTTTCTGGTGGATGTATCAGGTTCTATGGATATGCCGAACCGGTTACCAATGTTGAAAATTGCATTTAAACAACTGATTGATAATCTCAGAGAAAAAGATACAATCTCTATGGTTGTTTACGGAAGTTTTGTAGGTCTGTGGATTCCTCCAACCAGTGGTATTGAAAAAGATAAAATAAAAAAACGTATTGACGAATTAGAGCCCGGTGGAGCAACCCCCGGTGAGTCTGGTATTGTAACTGCTTATCAGGTAGCAAAGAACCAGTTTATTGAAGGCGGAAACAATCGTGTGATTATAGCAACAGACGGCGATTTTAACGTTGGTCAAAAAAATGAAAAGTCACTCGAAACACTGATCGGAGAACACCGTGATCTGGGCATTTACCTGAGTTGCCTGGGGGTAGGCATGGGTAATTATAAAGATTCAAAACTGGATGCCCTCAGTAAAATGGGAAATGGAAATTTTGCCTACCTGGATAACCTGAAAGAAGCTGAAAAGGTATTGGTGAAAGAACTTACCAAAACATTATATACTATTGGTGATAATGCAGCTTTAACGATAGAATTTAATGCAGATCAGGTAGCTGATTACCGTTTAATCGGATATGAAAACAGAGAAAGAATTTTAAAAGATACACAAGCTGTTTTTGAAGGTGGTGAAATAGGGCCCGGACATACTTCGCTCGTTGTTTTTGAGCTTACTCTTGATGATCATACAAAAGATTCTAAGTTGCCATTGGCAGAAGTGAATTTTCAATATATGCTTCCTTATGATTCTACTGTTTTATACAATAAATACCCGGTTAGTAACCAGGTAGTCGCGTTTAACAAAATTCCCAGAGAGTATCAGCTATTAACCAATCTTACCATATTCACTCAACTACTGAAACAGAATAAATACGTACCGCGTATGAAGTGGAACGATATATACAAAATGGCTGAGCCTTTAATTGACAAAGAAGATCAAACGGAAGTGGAGTATCTGTTTCTGCTAGATAAAACCCGCAAAATTTATAACAGATATAAAGGTGATCTTAGAAAACACTGGAATAAATAAATTAATAATTGAGAGTACTGTAGTTGTTAATTATTAATTCTCAAGTTTTAATTGAAAGAGCTATTCGAATCAACGAATAGCTCTTTCAGTAATATCATTTATTTATGAAAACCGTTCTTTTATTCTGTCAAAAAAACCTTTTGAATTTTTTTCACCCTGCGGTTTAAAATTCTCAGCTTCTTTTAATTGCTCTAGCATTTCTTTCTCACTGGCCGATAAAGTTTGCGGTGTCCATACATTTATATAAATCAACTGATCGCCTTTTTCGTAAGAGTTAATGGCCGGGAAACCTTTTCCTTTCAGTCTGAGTATGCTGCCTCCCTGTGTTCCGGGTTGTATTTTTATTTTAGCTTTACCATCGATGGTAGGTACTTCTAAGGAAATACCTAAACATGCATCAGGGAACGATAAGTTTAATTCGTAGGCAACGTTGAGTCCGTCGCGTACTAATTCTTTGTGTGGTTCTTCTTCAATGAGAATCAGTAAATCGCCGTAAGCGCCGCCTCTTTCTCCTGCATTCCCTTTTCCACTAACGCTTAACTGCATTCCTTCCTGAACTCCAGGTGGAATATCAATGCTTACAGTTTCTTCACCGTAAACACGTCCTTCTCCTTTACAGGATGTACATTTTGCTGTGATAACAGATCCTTCACCGTTACAGGTAGAACAGGTTGTAACGGTCTGCATTTGCCCAAGGAAAGTAGAGGTTACTTTTCTTACCTGGCCGCTACCGCCGCAGGTAGAACAGGTTTGAACACTGTTACTATCTTTTGCACCGGAACCACTACAGGTTTGGCAACCTACATATTTTTTTACTTTGATCTGTTTGTTTACGCCTTTGGCAATATCTTCAAAAGTAAGCTTGATTTTTACACGGATATTTGATCCGCGTGTGCCGCGTGCGCGTTGTTGACTTCTGCCACCTCTTCCGCCGCCGCCAAAGAAACTTCCGAAAATATCATCGCCAAAAATATCACCAAACTGACTGAAAATATCTTCCATGTTCGGACCACCGGCGCCTCTTCTGCCACCTGCTCCTCCAACTCCGGCATGCCCGAATCGATCGTACTGCGCTCTCTTATCAGCATCGCTCAATACCTCGTACGCCTCTGCTGCTTCTTTAAATTTCTCTTCGGCTGCTTTGTCACCAGGATTGCGGTCAGGGTGATACTGCATCGCTACTTTGCGATAAGATTTTTTAATCTCATCGGCTGTAGCTGTTTTAGATACGCCTAATATTTCGTAGTAGTCTCTTTTCATATAATAATTTCAATGATTATTTACCCACTACCACTTTTGCGTAGCGAATAATCTTGTCATTTAAGTAATACCCTTTTACCACCTGATCAATTACTTTTCCCTGTAACGCTTCGGTTGGAGCCGGAATTTCTGTAATTGCTTCGTGAAGGTCCGGATTAAAATCTTCACCCTCTGCTTCCATCGGTTTCAAACCTTTGGCGCTTAAAATATTTCTTAGTTTTGCGAAGATTAATTTCGAGCCTTCTTTTAATGCCTCTACATCGGTAGAGTTTTCCATTTGTTTCTCTGCACGTTCGTAATCGTCCAATACTTCTAATAACTCCGTTACCAGGTCTTTGCTGGCTGTTTGAATCAATTCGATTCTTTCTTTTGCCGTTCTTCTTCTAAAGTTATCAAACTCAGCAGCCTGACGTAAATATTTATCTTTTAATTCTTCTACTTCCTTTTGTAAAGCAATAACTGTTTCTTCCTGAGCATTTACAGCTGCTGTATCGTTCGTCGTTGAATTAGTGTCAACATTCTCAGGTTGTTGCGTCTGTTCATTCATTCCAGATTCTTGATTTTTATCCTGCATAACTGAAAATTTGTCGGTACATAAGATTGCCTATTGGCAACAAAGTCGCAAATATACCTATTTTAATAGGTTCTCTCAAGTAGAACAACTAATAAGCCAATACGTTTTTGCAGTCAATTTGACCTGGATTGGTATTTTCATCGTGTTTTTTGTCAGCCAATCACTACTTTTGCGCCCATGAATATCGTATTATTAAAAAAGAAAATTGGCCATCGGGTGCTAAACGGTCACCCGTGGATTTTTGCAAATGAAGTTGCCAGTGTAACAGAAGGGGCACAAGCAGGCGACATCGTTACCGTTCAGACATTTGACGGAAAGTTTTTGGGAAAAGGATATTTTAATCCGCAATCACAAATTGCAGTACGTTTACTCACCCGGAATGCACAGGTTGAAGTAAACGAGCAGTTTTTTTTCAATAAAATTCAGGAAGCCTGGGCTTATCGCCAACAGATCGGGTATGTTGAAAACTGCCGTTTGATTTTTGGAGAAGCCGACGATTTGCCTCAGTTAATCATTGATAAGTTCAATGACTACTTTGTGATTCAAACACTTGCCCTGGGTATTGATAAGTGGAAACCTGCTATTGTGGATGCTTTGCAAAAGATTTTCAATCCGAAAGGAATTTTTGAACGCAACGATGTTCCGGTGCGTGAACTGGAAGGATTGGCACAACAAAAAGGTTTTTTATCAGCACCGTTTGATACTAAAATCCGGATAGTGGAAAATGGGTTACAGTTCAATGTAGACGTGGAAAACGGCCAGAAAACCGGTTATTTTCTTGATCAGCAGGATAACAGAAGAGCAATTCAGCATATTGTAAAAGGAGCAGATGTATTAGGAGCTTTTACTTATACAGGTACTTTTGAAATTCACGCTGCGCATTATGGTGCTAAGTCTGTATTAGGACTGGATATTTCTGAATCTGCTGTTGCTCAGGCAAATGCCAATGCGGCGCTCAACGGATATCAGGATATCTGTAAGTTTGAATGTGTGAATGCTTTTGATGTATTAAAACAATGGGCAAAAGATCAGAAGAAATATGATGTAGTGATGTTAGATCCGCCGTCTTTTACCAAAACACGAAGTAATATTCAGAAAGCGATTACTGGTTATAAAGAAATCAATTTGCGTGGAATGAAGCTGGTAAAACCGGGTGGTTTTCTGGTAACTTCGAGCTGTACCAATCTGATTCAACCGGAAATGTTTCTGGAAACCATTCAGATGGCGGCAAAAGATGCAAGGAGGAAGTTGCGTCAGGTAACCTTTCAAACACAGGCTGCCGATCACCCGATTGTATGGGGATGGGAAAATACAAACTATTTGAAATTCTTAATAGTACAAGTACTTTAATTAAGTTAAGAGTTGAGAATTAATAATTAAGAATTCTCAGCTCTTAATTATTTAGATACCTGGAATTTACCGGTAGTAATTAATTTACCGCTTTTGTCTTTTAACTGATAGATATACATCCCTCTGTAAAAATCGCCTAATTGAATGGTCATTCTGGGTGACATTTTCTTCTCTTCAAATACGATTTTTCCTAAAAGATTGAAAATCACAAGGCTGTAATTCTCTTGGGGAGTTAAGTCGAGTGTAAATGTAATTTGTGAAGTAGCGGGGTTGGGGAAGCAATTGATCACCTTTACCGGATCTTTTGATACCGGAATGCTCTGGCCAATGCAATAATTGGCTGATATACAGAACAATAAGATTAAGGTGTAAAATTTCTTCATACGCGTCTATACAAATGTAAAAATAAAACGCTTTTGAAAGGTTTTTTATTGGTCAAAAGAGCCATCAAAGACCTATATTTTTTGTTAAATAGGCCTTTGACGGGCTAATTTTTTTATAATGCGGCTTTAATCGCATCGAAATCAGGCAGATCGCCGGCAGATTCTAATACTTCTGCGTAAGCAATTTTACCGTTTTCGTCGATCACAAAAGCACTTCTTTTAGATACCCCTTTCATATCGAAAACGAAAGTATCATATAGCGCACCGTAAGCAGCTGAAACTTCTTTATTGAAATCGCTTAGCAAAGGAAAGTTTAATTTTTGCTCTTCTTTGAATTTTGCTAAAGTGAAAATAGAATCTACACTTACTCCAACAACAGCTGCATTCACATTGTTATATAAGCTGATGTTATCACGTACATTACATAATTCCGTAGTACAAACTCCTGTAAATGCCTGTGGGAAAAATAGTATTACTAATTTTTTTCCGGCAAAGTCTTTCAAAGAAACTTTGTTTTTATCACTATCGTAAAGTGAAAAATCAGGCGCAACTTGTCCGATCTCTAATTTCATATTGATGATTTTTGTACTACAAATATAAGACTTGATGATTAGAATTTAGGACATAACAGGCTGCTAAGTGATCTTCCTGTACGATTGATCCAGCCGGTATATACAATGCTCAATTCAAATCCGCCACGGCCCTGGCTTACGGTTTTGAGTGTTGAGATATTTACATCATAACTGATTGAAACGGTTAAAGGACGTTTATAAATCTGAATAACGGGAATAATGGCGTCTTCAGACCTGAAATACAAACCGCCGGCTATTTTAAATTCCGGGTCTTCATTATAATCATCGAGTGTATGAATAAATGAACCTCCTACAAGAATCTGCTGAAAACTTCCCTGTGTTGAATAATCGGCCTGAAATACCAGATGATTACTGTAATTTAACTCAACATTGATTCCTCCGGAGGCAACATATTTAGGTGATAATTCTATAGCTGCATTTCTGTAAAAACTGTTTTTAGGACGGTTGAGGTGATGATAGGCAAAGCCTATAAAGAATCTTGATCCTTCATCCGGGCCCCATGCTCCGTTTAAGCTCATACCTACATTTGCATCCCATTGGTTAAAGTTGGGATACAAGTTGTATTCGCCGGTAGGCATACTGGGGTCAAATCCACCACCGCCCCATTGTTCATCAGTAGTGATACGTGACAAATCGATGCGTTTATGAATCAAACCTCCTGACATACCCAGTGACAAAAACAATGTTCTCTGATCACTCAATGATTTATGATAATTAAATGCAGGTAGCAACTGGGTTTGAGTTAATCCGGCAGTACCGGCTTTATCAAATAAAGCCTGTAGTGCTACCGTCATGTAGTCATTTCCTCTTCCGATAGGCATTTTGTACTCACCATTAAAGGAGCCGGTTCTGTAGGCATTCGTAATGTTATTCCATTGATCCCGGTATACACCCTGTAATCTGAAATCGCCTTCAAAAATGCCTGCAAGGGCCGGATTTCTTAATAAGGGGGTTTCATAGAATTGAGAAAAATGGACATCCTGTGCATACGAAAATAAGCATCCATATAATAGTACTATCGTTGTTAATAGTTTTCTCATCGCAATAAGGTTACGTTTCCTGTATATGGAATGGTTGCTCCGTTTTCACATACCAGTTCAATAGTATATATGTATACGTCAGGTGATGCCGGCTTTCCGTTAAATGTTCCATCCCATCCGGCGCTGGCGTCATTGACAGGAATATTCATTTTCTGAAAAACAACCTGGCCCCAGCGATTGAATATCCTGAATGACTTCACCATCGTCATCGCTCTTCCTCTCGGAAAAAATACATCATTCTTACCATCACCATTTGGAGAGAAAGTATTTGGAATGAAAAAGTTTAAATCATTACAAACTACTTTTACGGCGATGTCTTCTGAGCTTCTGCAGCCAAACTCATCCGTTGCTGTTACGTGATAGGTGATATCAGCTTTGGTGGAGGTGATCGGTACTGCACAATCATTACAACTTAATCCAAAATTCGGTGTCCAGTTGTACGTTAGATTTTGTTTATCGTATACTACCGGTAAGTTGGCTTCCGACCCTAACAGTAGTGTAAGCGGATTCGGTTGAAAGGTAATTTCAGGTAGCGCAATCACCTCTATTTCTTTCTGGGTTTCGCCGGTACATTCGTTTTCGGTAGAAGCTGTCAACCGCACACTCACTCTGCCCGGTTGATTGAAATTTTGTAAAGTGCTTTGTTCGTTACTGGTAAGGTTATTATTGACAGCCCATGTCCAGCTGATAGCTGTATCAGCAATTGCCAGGTTACCATCAAAACGGATATTGTTATTTAAACAAACGAAATCTGCACTCTCAATAACAGGAGTTGGCGTGCGGAATACTCTTACAGTATCTCTTTCAATATTTTCACATCTGTCTGTATAAACATATTTTGTTACAACGTAAGTTCCGGGGTTGGTATAGGTATGGGTGGCAGATTTGCCTTCATAGGTATTTCCATCGCCGAAGTCCCAGACATGGCGGTTTAACCTGTCTAGTGATGAAACCAGTGAAAAATCACTGAATAGAACCTCTCCATTATCACATAAAAGGTCTCTGTTCATATCGAATAGAACTCTTGAGCCTAATACCTGTATTCGTTCTCTGCCATTAACGGTGCGTGTACAACCGATCGAGTCGGTTAAAGCAATTGAAGGAACATAGTTGCCTGGGTTTCTGAACTGATGCTCGAATGATAAAATATTTTCATAACGTGTGCCACCAACATTCCATGCATAAGTAGTACCTGAAGTTACCGTACCGTTAAAATTCACCACCATATCGCCACATCCCTGTAAAGGATCATAATTCAAACGGGTATCAGTGATATCAACAAGGTTGATTTCTACAGAGTCGGATGTTGAACAGCCATATCCCTCTGCAGTTAATTTGGCTTTATACGTGTTATAAGAGTTATAAAAATGGTTTGGATTTTCAACGGTCGACTGCTGCCCATCGCCAAAGTCCCACAAAAGACTTCTGTAATTCGCTGCGTTCTGTTGGAAGAATGTTTCGAGAGGGGGGCAGATCGAATGTTTTTGAATAGCGCTGATATCCACTGTAGGTTTCTGAATAGTAATAGTACGCTGACTGGTTGATTCGCAACCTGTTTCATCACTAACGGTTAATCTTACCTGATAACTGCTTTGTGCTTCACTGAAACTATGAACAGGGTTCGCTTCATTACTGGTTTGCTGATCACCAAAATTCCATGCATAATTCACATTGTTACCTACTGTTTCAGAGGTAAACTGTAAGGGTGCATCCGGACAAGTGATTGCAGAAGCAGGAGAAAACGCTGATTGTAATCCTGAGATAGCCACTACATTCGGTAACTGGAAAGTATTCTGACAGAGTTTATCATCTGAAACGGTTAATCTTACATTGTAGTTTCCTGAATTTCTGTAAATATGGGTAGGATTAGCATTGGTAGAAGTTGTACCGTCGCCAAAATTCCATAAATAGCTGATGATATTACTGTTGGCACTGCTGCTGTTGTTGGTAAATGAAACATCAAGTCCCTGACAGCCGCTTAGTACATCTGCTGTGAAATTACTCAATGGCTGATAGGAGGTGATATTATCAAGGCTCGCTTCAGACCTGCAACCGTTAACATCGGTAACACGGAGTTGAACGGAGGGGTTTGCTGTTGTAAACGTGCGGGTATAAGTTCTGTCGCCTTCAGTATATGAACTGCTGTTAAATGCCCATTCATAGCGACTGAAATGATCGGCTCTTCCGGTAGCTGTGAAGTTTGTTGGCTGATTAAGGCAAAGGAAAGGAGTGGTCATTTCAATATTTGCCTTATCGTATACCATCGTTACAGTTTGTGTTTCAGAATGACTACAACTATTGGCATCAATCGAAACTGTTAATTTTACCTGATAATCGCCCGGTTGGTTAAAAGTGATCAGCGGAGGATTTTTATCGGTACTGGTAGAAATATTTGCATTCGGACCAAATTCCCAGAGATAAGTTGCATCATCAGTATTTCTGACCAGGGAAGTATTGGTAAATACGAATCCATTTCGTACACAATCAAAGGTAGAATTGAATTTTGCAAAAGGCGTTTTTACAAAAACAGAGGTAACTGATGGCGTTGTGGCCGGACAGAAATTATGCATTGGAGTCAGTTCGATGGTTACGGCGCCTGTATCAGTTAAGTTAATATTTAAAGGATTGCGTGTATGGGTTACGCCGTTGATAACCCATGAAAAACCATGTTCGCCACCGGGCGGATCGGTAATTTCACCTTCAATCTGAAGTGTAGTGCTGGCGCAGATGGTGTCGGGTAAGGCTTTAATGCTGCCGGTAGGAGGCGTTCCGACCAACACTTCTCTGGTTGTACTTACTTCACAGCCCTGTTCGGTTCTGGCAGTTGCAGTGAGTGTATAGCGACCAACAGTATTAAAAGTAAAAGTTGGGTTAGCACCCTGTGCTGAACCTCCGTTACTGGTACTCCAGGTAATCTGGGTAACCGCATCTAAACTATTCACCACTGCATTCGGACGAACGGTCAGATCTGCACATCCGCCCTGAGGCAGGTTCTCAATGTTTATAACCGGAGGTTGTATTTTGATATAATTCTGTTTGGTGACAATTGTTTCACAACCGTTTTCATTAAAAATCGTCAGTGAAACTGTATAAGTACCGGTACTTTGATACGTATGGGTTGGGTTTGCAGAAGCTGATGTGTTGCCATCACCAAAATCCCATAAATAGCTTGCTCCGGTACCGGTAGTTTGAAACTCAGTAGTAAAGGGGGCAGAACAGCTGTTAAGATTATTAACACTGAAATCAAAATCAGGTAACGGGGATACTGTAATTGTTTTCGTTATAGAACCCAAACAGTTTTCATAGGAATTATTTAAAGTTATTTCATATTGCCCTGGTTGGCTAAAAGTAACAGTTCCGTTAGTTTCCACAGAACTGGCTCCATTACCGAAATCCCATAAAGTATTCGTCAATACACCACCAGGTTGATTAATAAAAGTTACCGGTTTGCCAACGCAGATATTATCAGGCACCGTAAAGTCGGTTGATGTAGCATTAATGGTGATTGTTTTTTGCAGTACCTGAGAACAGCCATAATCTGAATTGACAGTTAATGAAACATTATGAGTTCCTCCCCGCGAAAAACCATGAGTCGGATTTTTTTCATTGGAGGTGGTTCCATCGCCGAAATCCCATAAGTAGGTTAAATTACCCGGAGCACTCGTTTGATCGGTAAATTGAACATTCAGCGGAGGTGTGCATGATAAAGGGTCAGAATGAATGAAATTAGGAGTAACTCCATTGAGAATTCTGATATAATTGTTCACTGTTCTTGACGCTGCACAGTTGTTCTCGGAGTAAACTCTCAGACTGGTCGTGTAGAATCCTGCTTCTGAATAGCTTACTACCGGATTTCTCTCATTACTCGTTACGCCATTGCCAAAATCCCATTCCCAACGTGTAATAGCACCGCCATTTGGATGTGGCTGTGACAGATCGTTGAACTGGATATTGGAAGGAAGGCAGCTGATAGGGGAGGCAGTATTGAAAGAAGCGGTAGGTGAAGCGTCTATTTTGATCACTCCGGTTAAAATTTTTTCTGAAGTTCCTCTGGAGTTTCTTACTACCAGGTGAACGTCAAAAGTACCGGGCTGGTTAAAAGTAATGCTGGGATTTCTTTGTTCGGAGAAATCTCCATTTCCGAAACTCCAGTAAAACTCTGTTGGATTGCCGGTAGAAGTATTTGTAAACCTTACAGTGAATGGTGCACATCCTTCAGTAGCAGATATAGTGAAGTCTGCTACGGGAGCCTGCGCCTGTGTGGATAGGATACTTACGATAGATACGGTTACAATAAAGAGAAACCTCATCATGATGCTAAGGGGAATGTTTAGAAAAAGTTAAACTAATTTTATGCCATTCTGCTTATTATAAGCATAAAAAAATGCTTTATTCAAATAATAAAGCATTTGAAAAGAAAATATATGTAAAATACTGACAGTTAGACCTGTCAGTTGATTCGATATAATGTCATTTGATAGTTGTTATTACCAACTATAGTGCTGGCCCTTACACTGGTGGTCGTAGTGCCTAATATTGACCACGTATTCGTGAGTAGTTGTAGGGGTTTTAATTCCTCATTAAATGCCGATGCTATCGTCAGAGCATTCACGTTTGCCACCCAGTTACCTGTAAAAGATTGGTTATTGACGTAGGCTACTACTTTGTCATTCTTCTGAAAGTCGAACCGATAGTTATCAAATAATGAAGTACTGTCTTTACCGTTTATTTTGAACGAGTGTACATACCAGTCATAATTGATAATAAGATCGGTAATCATTGATTCAGCTACTTTTTCTACCGTTTTTTTACAGCTGCAGGTTAGTAAAACTACTAATACGAGTAACCAACGCATTCGTTTCAGGATTTAAGGTTCGAAAACTTTTGGCGGGCATAATCGAGGAAATACGCTATGTTTAAGCCTTCACCGGTTACCTGGCGACAGATTTCTTCGCTGGTATATTGGCGCCCGTAACAGTGTATTTCTTTATTAAGCCATAATAATAACGGTTCAAACTCACCTTGTGATATGTGTTGATTTAAATTTTCGACAGACTTTTCTGCAAAATGATGAAATTGAGCTGCATAAAAGCTTCCGATGCTGTAAGTTGGGAAGTAACCAAAACTGCCATGGCTCCAGTGTACATCCTGTAAGCATCCCTGATCATCACCGGGTACGTCAATTTCAAGATATTTTTTATATGCTTCATTCCAATAGGCCGGAATATCCTCTACCTGCAGTTCGCCGGTGATCAGCAATTTTTCTAATTCATAGCGGATCATGATATGAAAGTGATAAGTTAATTCATCCGCTTCAGTTCTGATAAAAGAAGGTGATACCCGGTTAATAGCTTCATAAAAGTGATCTGTTTCTACTTCTTTAAATACCGTGGGAAAGTAGAATCGAAGATGTGGTAAAAGAAAATCACAGAAGGCTTTGCTTCTGCCCACATGGTTTTCCCACAAACGGGATTGTGATTCATGAATAGAGTAAGACGCCGGTTCTCCGAGTGGTAATCCATATTGTTCAATTGGTAAACCCTGTTCATAAAGAGCATGCCCCAACTCATGTATACTGCTCCATAACATATTACTGAAGTCGTGTTCATCAACACGGGTGGTGATACGTACATCACGGGCATTGAAGTTAACGGTAAAAGGATGTGCAGATAAATCCTGGCGCCCGGCTCCAAAATCATAGCCCATTTTTTTCAGCAGGTCAATGCCTGCATCCCATTGTTGTGTTTTCTCCATGAAAGCATTCATGAAAGCGGGTGGTTCATGTTTAGCTTTTACTTCCTGAATCAGGTCGTGCAGTGGTTTCTTTAAATTATTAAAAATGGTATCGCACAAAGCTACTGTAGCACCTTTGTCGTGGTCGTTCAACAATGCATTGTATGGATGATCTTTATAACCCAGGATGTCTGCTTCTTTTTGTTTTAAGAGTACTATCTTTTTTAAAGCAGGAGAGAAAAGTTTGAAGTTGTTGTTTTCCCGTGCTTTTACCCAGGCGTGAAATGCTTCATGCGTAGTCATTGTTAATTCATGAATAAAAGATGCTTCAAAGAGTGTATTACGTTGATAATCTTCCCATGATCTTTCCACATTGTTTTTTTCGGTGGCTGATAAAGTAGCCAGAGAACGGAGGTTTTCAATCAGCGCGCCCATTTTTTCGTGTGTAAACAATTCATGCGCCATGGTACTCAGGGTGGCAATTTGCTGACTTCTGATGGCAGCTCCTTTTTCAGGAAGATACGTCTCCTGGTCCCACTGCAATACAGCACTGGCATATCTCAAATCGGCTATTTTTCTCATTTCAGCAACATAGGCCTGGTATTGCGGTGCACTGGTTGTAAGCGTCATAGGAATAATATTTAGATGTTATTACTTCTTAAAATACCAAATTTACAGTTTTCAGACTATTAAAATTTTGTGATATTCTGTTTAAAAAAGATTGTGTTACGTATCTTAGTAGGATAAACAGTACTGCATGAAAAGAGTATTATTTTGTTTTTTTATATTAGTGGCGGGGAGTGCGATCGATTCAAAAGCACAGGTAGCGGTAGATAGCATGATAAATTTGTACGGCCAGTTTTTTCCGCAGGAAAAATTGCATTTGCATATGGATAAACCTGTGTACAGCGCCGGAGAGTCGATTTGGTTTAAATCTTATATATTTTCGGGAATTTATCCCAGTAAATACAGCACTAATTTTTATATCGAAATGATTAATCCCAACACGGGGGATGTGCTGCAACGTAAAATGTATCCGATTTATGAGGGTACATCATCAGGTAATCTGGATATTCCGGCTGATTTTAAATTGCCGGCTGTAATCATCCGGGCTTACACGCCGTGGATGCTGAATTTTGACGAAGGATTTGTATACAACAAAAGAGTGAAAATTATCTCTCCTGAGATTCCGCTTACTACGGATACCGCTTCATTACCACCAACGATTGATTTTTTACCGGAAGGAGGAAACTTTGTAGCAGGAATGGTTAACAATATTGCATTTAAAGCAACGGATCATTTCGGAGATCCTATTCAGGCAATAGGGGAAGTGAAAGATAGTAAAGGCAGTATTGTTGCTGAATTTATGCCTGACCATGACGGTATGGGTAAATTTGAGTTAACCCCGGTGGCAGGAGAAAAATATACGGCAACCTGGCGTGACGATAAGAAAAAAACACATACCAAAGCTTTACCTGCAGTTCAACCGGTTGGAGTGACTCTTAAATTAGGATTGATCGACGGCGCTCTTCCATTTGTACTGGAGCGATCAAAAAATGCGCCGGCTAATCTGCAAACCTTGAATGTAATCGCTCACTTTAATCAACAGGTAGTTTACAAAGCCCGTATAAACTTAACTTCTATCGCTGTTATCAGCGGAAAAATTCCGGTTGAAAATATTCCTACCGGTATTATTACTGTAACGGTTTTCGATAATAACTGGAATGCAATTGCAGAGCGGATTGCTTTTGTAAATGCAGAAGATTATAACTTTAATATTCAGGTAAATCCGATAGATAAAGATTTACGTAAAAGAGCATATAATTCGGTAGTTGTAGAAGTGCCGGATGAAATCAGTGCCAATATGTCGATTGCAATCACTGATGCTGATGCATCGGCAACCAATCCGGATGATGATAATATTTTGTCGAGACTATTACTGACGGGAGACCTGAAAGGGAAAATCTATTCACCTTATTATTATTTTCTGGGCAACGATGAATATATGAAATCACAGCTTGATCTGGTAATGTTAACCAATGGATGGAGAAAATATAACTGGGAAAAATTAACAAAGGGCGGATTACCCGAAATAAAAGTATCCAATGAAAATTACCTTTCATTAAAAGCTACCATTACAGGACTTTTACCTAGTCAGGTTCCAAAACAGGCTCAGTTAAATGTATTTATGGTATTGCCTGATTCCAGTAAACAGATGTTTGCGATGCCTTATCAAAACGAACAGTTTATTGAAAAAGAACTGGTATTTTATGATACGGTGAAATTGTATTATCAATTCAATAAAGACGAGTCGTTAGCAGCCCGCGGTACGGTGAATTTCAGCACCAATACACTTCGTCCGCCTATGAAAATGGCAAAAGATAGTGCATGGTTTGTTCCACTGCCATTGGATACTGCATTATTGAATAGAAATAAATTCTTCGCTGATGAGCTGGCGCGTATAACAAAGGATTCTAAAAAAGGACAGGTTTTACAAACCGTAACCGTAACCGCTCAACGTAAAACAAAAGTGCAGGAACTGGATGAGCAGTATACGAATGGTTTATTTAAAGGTGGAGACAGTTATCAGTTTGATATGGAAAATGAAGTAGCTGCCGCAGGTATGCAAAGTATTTTTCAGTTTTTACAAGGTCGTGTGGCTGGTTTACAAATTACCACTGCCGGTGGCGGTGTGAATATGACCTGGAGAGGGCAAACACCAATTGTATTTATCGATGAGATGCAAATGGATGCACAAAGTGTGATGAATATTCCGGTGAATGATATCGCCTATGTAAAAGTATTACGTCCTCCATTCTTCGGTGCTCCGGGAGGCGGTGCCGGCGGTGCCATTGCCATCTATACCAAAAGAGGAAAAGCATCCACTGCAGATATTCCAAGCCACTTGAGCCAGGCCGTATTATACGGATACAACTCAGCGAAAGTGTTTTATTCTCCGAATTATGCAGAGAAATCAGATGCCCATGCAGCAGAAGATTTACGTTCAACTCTTTACTGGAACCCTTATGTTTTAACCGACAGTAATAGTAAAAGAGTAAAAATCGAATTCTTTAATAATGATATTACTAAAAAGTACAGAATTATCGTAGAGGGAATGACTCCCGAAGGTAAACTGGCACGTGTAGAAAAATTGGTAAATGCACAATAAAAAAAGCGCCCCCAATCACATTTGGGGCGCTTTTTATTAGTGTAAATATTTTCAATAATGACTTTGTTTTTTATAAGGCTAAAGAATCTTTGATGGTGGTGCTGTCTTCTATAAGAGGCTCTTCAATGACTCTGATATTCCGGTGCTGTTGATCTTTGATATACATTTCAAATTTGTTGTACATCGGCATCATAGAACCGTTCATTAAAAGATAAGCTTTATTGCTTTTCTTTAAAACAGCTTCAAGGTATTGAGTGTCGTCTGCCTCTGTGGTGATCTTAAAGTCAATCCGGTAACCGGTTCCGTTCTCGCTTTTTGTAAGCGGTACATCATAAAACCATTTATCCTGATAGGTTAAAACGATCGAATTCTGAACAGCTAAAGTGCATGACAGGCGTCCGGAAGCCGGTACTGCATATTCTTTAAACATTTTGTAATTTCTGCCGTAAAAATTGCCTTCATTGTAATAAATGCTGTCGGTTAAATCACTAATATACACTTTGTAATCGCCATTAGTCGCCTGATCTATATTGATCTGATCAATTTTATTATTCGGAAATTCAAAAAGAATAAAAAACATGGCTGTGCCAGCTATTATTGTAAAAATCAGTATATACCAGTGTGTTTTCATAATTATAATTTTGCACTTTGGCATTGCCAAAAATCTTGCCATCCGTAGAAAACTGCAATATATTAAAATAATCTAATTCATTATTAATACCTTAGCTAATGAGTCAGTTAAAAGTTATTGCAGACCAGATAAATCAGATTTATGGAAATAGCCGCTATCATACAAGTTTTGGAAGCTTTTGCTCCACCCGTTTTGCAAGAGGATTATGATAATGCAGGGTTAATTACCGGTCATCAGTCAATGGAATGTACCGGTGTTGTTTGTACGTTAGATTGTACCGAGGCTGTCGTAGATGAAGCTATTGAAAGAGGTTTTAATCTTATAGTAGCGCATCACCCGATCATTTTTAAGGGGTTAAAACAGTTGAATGGGAAAAATTATGTGGAGCGTACAATCATAAAGGCTATCAGGAACGATATCGCTATTTATGCCATTCATACCAATCTTGATCATGTATGGGATGGTGTGAACGGAATGTTTGCCAGTAAGTTAGGAGCGGTTCCTGTTGAAATATTATCTGTAAAAAGCGGTACTTTGTCAAAAATGTATACCTATGTACCACATGACCATGTAGAAAAAGTACAGGCGGCTTTGTTTGCGGCAGGAGCAGGGGAGATCGGAAATTATAAGGAATGCTCATTTTCAACACATGGCGTCGGCACTTTTCAGCCGGTTCCTGGAGCAGCACCTTTTGTCGGACAGGTTGGAACACGTCATCATGAGCCCGAAACCAAACTGGAAGTTATTTTTCCGGCCTATGCGGCCAACCCGATTATTCAGGCCTTAAAAGCATCCCACCCATACGAAGAAGTTGCATATGAAATTATTGAAGTGCAAAATAATCATCCTCAAATAGGTGCTGGTTTAATTGCTGAGTTTTCAGAACCGATTGAAGCAGAAGAATTTATAAAGTCTGTGAAACAAATAATGAAAGTACCCTGTATCAAACATACAGGTATTCCGGCCAAAAAAATAAAACGGATTGCTCTTTGTGGCGGAGCTGGTAGTTTCTTGATTCATAAAGCATTACGAGCAAAAGTGGATGCATATATTACTGCAGATCTGAAGTATCACGAGTATTTTGATGCAGAAGATCAATTGTGGCTGATGGATATCGGGCATTTTGAAAGTGAGCAATATACTATAGATTTACTGTTTGAAATTTTGCACAAAAAATTTCCTACCTTTGCCGTCCTTAAATCTGTAATTCCGACCAATCCGGTTCAGTATTATATTTAAGGTAAAAGTAAATAGACTATATAAAAAATAAACCATCACATTCATATGGCTATCCAAAAAGAATATTCTGTGGAAGAAAAATTATCTTCCCTTATTGCTCTCCAAAAAGTAGAATCTAAAATCGACGAAATCCAGATTCTAAAAGGGGAGTTGCCTATGGAAGTTAGTGATCTGGAAGATGAAATTCATGGTTTGAATTCACGTCAAACAAGAATTGAAGAAGAGATTAACGGAATTCAGGATTTCATCAATTCAAAAAAAGAGATCATTAAAGAAGCTGAAGCTTTAATCAAGAAATACGAAAAGCAAAGCGAGAATGTAAAAAACAGCCGTGAGTTTGAAGCTATCAATAAAGAAATTGAGATGCAACAGCTTGAAATGAAGTTAGCTGAAAAACATATCCGTGATGCAAATGAAGAAATTGCTGATAAAGTTGTGGTACTGGAAAAAGCAAAGAAAAACTTATCTGTAAAAGACGCTATCCTGAATACTAAAAAAGGCGAATTAGAAAAAATCATTGCTTCTACAGAAAAAGAAGAAAATTATTATAATGGTTTATCTGCTGAAGCCCGCCAAAAAGTAGACGATCGCTTACTGGTTTCTTACGATCGCATCCGCGAAAATTACCGTAACGGTTTAGCCGTTGTTCCGGTAGAAAGAGATGCTTGCGGTGGTTGTTACAATGCAATTCCTCCTCAACGTCAGTCTGAGATCCGTCAACGTAAAAAAATTATCGTTTGCGAAAACTGCGGACGTATTTTAGTAGACGAAGAAATCTTCGACAATTTCGAGTTAAAAGAAATTTAATATTGGTCAGACCGATAGTAAAATACCCCCCAATTAATTGGGGGGTATTTTTGTTGACAAATCTTTCTCCCGGCTGAAATAACTTCAACTGGTATTGCCGGCTGAAGTTATTTACCTTGATTCAGTCGTTTTGTTTACCTTTAGTGAGTACTTACTTAACCCCGCCCTGGCAAATTATTTACCTATGTTGAAACCTATATTCACAACGATAGTAGGGATATTTTTTTGCTGGCAAACAGCCTGGTCAAAAGATTATGTTTTTGACTTTAATGAACAGTGTCAGGCTGCTTATAAGGCGATTCTGCAATTAAAGCTACAGGAAGGTATACGCCTGATTGAGCTGGAAAAAACACAGCATCCCGATAATCTTATTCCATATTATCTGGAGAATTATATTGATTTTTTTGTGCTCTTTTTCAATGAAGATCAGGCTCAGTATAAACAACGCTCCCCTCAACGTGAAAAAAGACTGGCATGGATGGATAAAGGTCCTTCGGGCAGTCCTTATTATCTTTTTACCAAAGCAGTCATTAACTTTCAATGGGCCACAATACGTATAAAGTTTGGAGACAAGTGGGATGCCGGTTGGGAACTGCGCCGGTCATTTCTGCAGATTAAAGAATGCTTGAATAAGGCCCCTCACTTCGAGCCTGCAGAGTTGTACTACGGTTCAATGCTGGTGGCTTTATCTTCTATTCCCGATGGTTACAAATGGCTGGGAAACTTATTCGGACTCAAAGGAAACTTAAAAGAAGGTACCAGAAGGATGGATGCATTTGTAAAAAATAATCGTCCTTTGGCAAAATTGTATCGTGAGGAAGCCGTTTTTTATTATTGTTATCTTCAGTTTCATGTGCTGAATAAAAAAGATGCTGTACTACAATTTATTCAGCACCAGGAATTAGATATAGAAAGAAATCATTTGTTTAATTATTTAAGTGCAAATTTGTACCTGAATAATCAACAGGCAGAAAAAGCGGAAGCAGTATTAACCAAAAGACAGTTTTATGGTGGATATATGCAAAGCCCGGTATGGGACCTGGAAATGGGGTATGCTTTGCTTTATCAGTTAAAACCAGAAGCTCCAAAATACCTGGAACGGTTTGAGAAAAATTTTAAAGGAAAATTTTATCTCAAAGACGTATTACTGAAACTGAGTTGGTGGTATTATCTTCAGGGAAATACCAATAAAGCCGATTACTATTTAAAAGAAGTTTTAAAAAGAGGCAGTACAGACACAGAGGCAGATCAGCAGGCACAGCGTTATGCTCAGAGTGGAAAATATCCCTCCATAGATTTATTACAGGCCAGGTTACTGAGCGATGGCGGGCTACACCGGAAGGCATTAATTATATTGCAGGGGAAAAGTGCCCAGGCATATGATAAAATAGAAGAACAACTGGAGTTCAATTATAGAATTGCCAGAATCTGTGACGAATTGAATATGACAGAGAAAGCATTACTATTTTATGAACTGGTAAGAAAACAGGGAACTAACCGGAAAGAGTATTTTGCTGCGCGCTCAGCATTACAAGTGGGAATGATCTATGAGGATGAGAAAAAATGGGATAAAGCTAAACAAGCTTATCAGGCATGTTTAAATATGAAAAACCATGAGTACAAAAATGCTTTAGATCAAAGAGCTAAAGCAGGATTGGAAAGAATTAAATTAACAGGACGATAAAGATATTCTTTAAATTAGCTTATTAGCGAATGGCATATGTTGAAGAAATTAATTATACAGAATTACGCGATTATTGATGCTGTGGAAATCGATTTCTCAGAGCAGTTAAATATCATTACCGGTGAAACCGGTGCAGGAAAATCAATACTGATGGGCGCCTTATCATTAATTTTAGGAGAACGTGCCGATACTGCTGCTTTACCGGATAAGTCGAAAAAATGTTTTATTGAAGGCTATTTCGAAGTAAATAATAAAAAATCGGTACTTAACTTTTTGCAGACAAATGATCTGGATGTAGATGATGAACTGGTCATCAGGAGAGAAATTGCTACGAATGGCAAAAGCAGGGCTTTTGTGAATGATACGCCGGTAAATCTTGAACAACTGAGAAACCTTAGTAGCTTTCTGGTAGATCTGCACAGGCAGTTTGATACAATGTCACTGGGTGATGAACAGTTTCAACGTGAAGTAATAGACGCTTTAGCCAACCATCCTGCATTATTAACTGACCTTGGTAAGTCATTTAATGAATTTGTTCATGCTGGAAAAGCTTATCAGCAACTTAGTGAAGAAAAAGAAAACTTTATAAAAGAGTTCGATTATAATAAATTTTTATTTGAAGAGTTAGAACAGGCAAATTTTCAACCAAATGAATTGGAGGAAGCCGATCAACAGCTAAAAATTTTATCAAATGCCGAACAAATAAAAACCGGACTTTCGAAAGCTACTTATATTCTTCAGGAAGGTGAAACACCTATGGTACAGCAACTGAAAAGCCTGTATCAGCAACTGTTGGGGTATGGCAGTACTTTTCCACAGTTAGCAGAATTGCTCACAAGAATACAGGCTACTCAGATCGAATTAGCAGATATTGCAGCAGAGCTGGAACGGCTGAATGATCAGACACAATACGACGCTGCAGCTATTGAAAGATTGAATGATAGGGTTGCATTAGGATATAAACTACAGAAAAAACATGGAATAAACGATACTGCCGGATTGCTGGTGTTACAGCAAAATCTAAGCGAAAAACTTTCATTGGTACTGAATATCGATGATCAGTTACATCAACTGGAAAAAACACTGCAGGTTAAAAAGGCAGAAACCCTCAATTTGGCACAAAAAGTATCTGCTAACAGAAAAAAACAAGTGCAGGGATTTGAACAATCAGTAAATAATCTGCTGACACAGGTGGGTATGCCGAATGCACGGCTAAAGGTTGAAATTGTAGCAGATGAAAAAAATATCAACCGCTTTGGGATAGACCAGATAGAGTTCTTGTTTGATGCGAATAAAAGCGGACAGTTTAAACCGGTAGGAAAAGTTGCTTCCGGTGGAGAGTTAAGCCGGTTGATGCTCTGTATAAAATCATTGGTGGCAGAAAAAGTTGATTTAGCTACTCTTATTTTTGATGAAATAGATACGGGTATTTCAGGAGAGGCTGCTAAACAGGTAGGTATTATATTGAAAGGATTATCAGCCAACAGGCAAATAATCTGTATTACCCATCAACCACAGATCGCAGGAAAGGCAAGTACGCATTTCTACGTGTACAAACAAGTGGTGAATGAAAAAGTAAAAACTAATATCAGTATTCTGACGTTAGAAGAAAGGATAGATGCCATCGCTAAAATGTTGGGTGGAGAACCTCCAACAGCAGCAGCCTATGAAAATGCCAGAGAAATGATTCGCTAATAAATATGATGATGAAGCTAATCAGCTCTGGTCTGTATTTTAGAGGCGGTTTTTATCTTGCCTATTATATCAATCAGCGGGTTAACAAATACTTACGGTTCCGGCCTGATCGCTACAGGTGATACGGGCAATGAATAAAGTTACTATTGATAAACCCTTATTTTCTGTTATTGGTATATTTGTTTTTCGCAATCTATCAATTTGTATCTGAATAAATATTGCTAATTTTGGCAATTCGTATAAAAACTAATCAATATGTCGCATAATTTACTAAAAGGAAAAAAGGGGATTATTTTTGGTGCATTAGATGAAAAGTCGATTGCCTGGAAAACAGCATTACGCTGTCATGAAGAAGGTGCACAAATCGTTTTAACAAATGCTCCTGTTGCCATGCGTATGGGAGAAATCAATAAACTGGCTGAAACGGTAAATGCTCCGATTATTCCTGCTGATGTAACGAATATGGATGATCTGAAGAATCTTTTACAAGGAGCTATGGACCACTTCGGAGGTAAAATTGATTTTATTTTACACTCTGTAGCTATGGGAATGAACGTTCGTAAAGGAAAAGCATATACTGAATTAGATTATGGTTTTAATCAAAAAACCAACGATATTTCTGCTGTATCCCTGCACAGGGTTTTACGTACAGCATGGGAAATGGATGCGATCAGTGACTGGGGCTCTGTAGTTGCATTAAGCTATATCGCTGCTCAGAGAGTATTTCCTGATTACAGTGAAATGGCTGATGCAAAAGCTTTATTGGAAAGTGTAGCACGTAGCTTCGGATATCATTATGCTACCCGTAATAAAGTACGTGTGAATACTGTCTCTCAATCACCGGTAAGAACAACTGCAGGAAGTGGTGTAAAAGGATTTGACGGATTTATCAACTTTGCAGAAAAAATGAGCCCTTTAGGAAACGCTTCTGCTGATGATTGTGCGAATTATATCGTTTCATTATTCAGTGATTTAACCAAAATGGTTACCATGCAGAATCTATTCCACGACGGAGGTTTCTCTTCAACCGGCGTAACCCATGCAGTAATGGAACAAATGGAAAAATAATGTATGCGCCCGTTTTACTACGAACCGGCAATTACTGAAAATAAATAAGCCCCCAACATTCGTTGGGGGCTTTTTATTCTGATAATTTTAATTAGTATTCATCTTCGTTGAAGAAAAAGTCATCTTGACTAGGGTAGTCAGGCCAGATATCCTCAATGCCTTCATATATTTCGCCTTCGTCTTCTAACTCTTGTAAGTTTTCAACTACTTCAATAGGGGCTCCACTACGGATGGCATAGTCGATCAATTCGTCCTTGGTGGCTGGCCACGGAGCGTCTTCAAGGTAAGATGCAAGTTCTAATGTCCAAAACATGTTTGCCTGATTTAAATTTTGTTATCTAATTTAAGATAAGTCTGAATAGATTTACTCTCTTTACAAAGCCTTGGAAAACCCTGTATTTTTCGCAAAAGTAAATTTACTTACGAATTTTCCAAATCTAGTTTTTGAGAACTGATGGAAAAATGAGAAAAAAATCTCAAAAACCATTGGTTTGTACTAATTTAACACCAAAATATTTTTTCCGATGATATTAGAAGCTAAAAATATTCACAAAAATTATGGCGACACAAAAGTGCTGAAAGGTGTTGATGTTCAGATACAAAAAGGTGAAATTGTGAGTATTGTTGGTCCCAGCGGTTCTGGAAAAAGTACTTTATTGCATATTTTAGGTACACTCGATCAGCCTCAGGAAGGAGCTGTATCGATTAATGGACAGCCCATTGATTTTTCAAATGATAAAGCACTGGCTCTTTTCAGAAATGAACACATCGGTTTCGTATTTCAGTTCCATCATCTGTTGCCGGAATTTACGGCACTCGAAAATGTTTGTGTTCCGGCATGGATTGCTAATAAAAGCAGAAAAACTACGCAGGGGAGAGCTTTGATGCTATTAGAACGTTTAGGAGTAGCTCATCGGAAAGATAATAAACCCGGACAAATGTCGGGTGGGGAACAACAACGGGTGGCAGTTGCACGTGCGCTGATTAATCAACCTTCTATCGTTTTTGCTGATGAACCTTCCGGTAATCTGGACGTAGCCAATGCCGGGTCGTTACACCAGTTATTCTTCGAATTAAGAAATGAACTTCATCAAACCTTCCTGATCGTTACGCACAATGATGCCCTCGCTCAGATGAGTGATCGGGTATTGCGAATGAAAGACGGAGGATTTGATAATTAAGAATTAATAGTTAATAGTTAGGTGAATTCTGAATTCTTAACTCTTAATTCTTTCACGTTCTGGGTTTCCACGGAATATCCTGTACGCCCAATACAAGGCCCATATGGCGGGCTAATACAAAAAGGTAATCACTCAGCCTGTTTAAATATTGTATAACGATAGGAGCGATTTCATGCGCTTCCATATGCAGCCGTACTACACATCTTTCTGCCCTTCTGCTCACACAGCGGGCAATATGAATGTGCGAAATGGTAGGATGCCCGCCGGGAAGAATAAAAAACTTCATGGGTTCCAGTTCTTCGTTCATCTGATCAATTGCTTCTTCCAGTAAGGTGATATCCTTCTCAAATAAATCGGGAATTTTAAGTTTTACTTCTTTTTCCGGATCGCAGGCTAATGCAGAACCGACTGTAAACAATCGATCCTGAATTTCCTGTAGCAGATTTGCTACTTTATATTGCTCATGAAGCAGGTCTTTCACTAACCCGATATAACTATTGAGTTCATCTACGGTTCCATAGGCTTCTATACGCAAATGAGATTTAGGAACTTTTGTTCCTCCAATCAATGAAGTGCTGCCTTTATCTCCTGTTTTCGTATAGATTTTTCCTGCCATAAGGAATGTTTTAGTGAACTAATGATTTTTTGGTGATGTCGCTTTCGATTACGCCATCTCTTAAACGAACGACGCGGTGAGCATAATTGGCAATATCTTCTTCGTGTGTTACCAGTACAACTGTATTGCCCTGTTCCTGAATTTTGGTAAAAATCTCCATGATCTCTATAGAGGTTTTAGTATCGAGGTTACCGGTAGGCTCATCGGCTAATATCAACGAAGGGTTGTTAACAAGTGCGCGGGCAATGGCAATACGCTGACATTGTCCACCCGACAACTCATTCGGCTTATGGTGATAGCGAGATCCTAATCCTACCTTTTCAATTACTTCCATCGCCATTTCGGTACGTTGTTTAACGTTTATACCTGCATATACCAAAGGCAGTGCCACGTTCTCGAGCGCATTTAAGCGGGGCAGAAGGTTGAATTGCTGGAAAACGAAACCGATTTCCTGGCCTCTGATCCGTGCTAACTGATTGTCTTGCATTTTACTAACATCCTGTCCGTTTAAAATATACGTTCCGGAAGTAGGTGTATCGAGGCATCCGAGCATGTTCATCAGGGTTGATTTTCCGGAACCGGAAGGACCCATTAAAGCTACATATTCATTTTTCAAGATATCTAAGTCGATGCCTTTCAGTACTTCCAATACATTCTTACCCATAATGTATTGTTTACGGATGTTTCTTAGATGGATGATAGATTTGCTGTTCATGAAATGTTTATTTTTTACTGATCACTTTCGGTACTCTGAAATACGTGTTATTCGCGTCGGGTGCCGGTTTTAAGCCATCAGAGGTATTAATTGATCCTTTAACTTCATCTGTTCGCCATTGATTAATAGCGTCGGTCATATGCATCAAAGGGGTTACACCGCTGGTATCCAGCTCATTTAATTTGTCGACGAAACCGATCATTTGTTTCAAATCGCTCAAAATAATTTCTTTTTCAGCTTCATTAAAAGCTAATTTAGAAAGATTTGCCAAACGGTCAACTAATTGTTCATTAATCTCCATAAAACAAAAATAACTCTTTCAATATAAAGTTTTAATAAGACTTTTTAAAACCCAAAAAAACCTTTTGATTTATCATTAACAATGAAGTATTCTTATCTTCGCATCCGATATGGAAAAGAAGCAAATTGTAATGAGCGGCATCCGTCCTACGGGGTTCCTGCATTTAGGGAACTATTTCGGGGCTATGCGTAACTATGTAAAAATGCAGGAGGAATATGAGTGTTATTTTATGGTGGCTGACCTGCATTCACTGACGACGCATCCGGATACCAAAACACTGGCAGAAAGTGTAAGAAGAGTATTGGCTGAAAATATTGCCTGCGGGTTAGATCCGGAAAAAGCTGCTCTTTATTGCCAGAGCCATGTGAAAGAAACTACTGAACTTTACTTGTATCTTAATATGTTAGCGTATAAAGGAGAGTTGGAAAAAACACCTACTTTCAAAGATAAAGTACGCCAGCACCCCGATAATGTAAATGCAGGATTATTAACTTATCCTGTTCTGATGGCTGCTGATATTTTATTGCACCGCGCAGCTTTGGTACCGGTGGGTAAAGACCAGGAGCAACATCTGGAAATTGCCAGAAATTATGCTCAGCGTTTTAACAAACGTTACGCCGAAGTTTTCCCCGAACCATATCCGTTCAATTTTGGTCATCAACTCGTAAAAGTTCCCAGTTTAGACGGAACCGGCAAAATGAGTAAAAGCGAAAATCAGAATGCGACCATTTACCTGGCTGATACTGATGAACTGATCAGGAAAAAAGTAATGAAAGCCAAAACTGATGGTGGACCCACTGAACCTAACAGCGAAAAGCCTGATTATATTGAGAATATCTTCAATCTGATGAAACTGGTAAGCGAACCGTCTGTTATTCAGAAATACGAAGAAGATTTTAATAATTGTACCATTCGTTATGGCGATATGAAAAAACAATTAGGTGAAGATATGGCGAAGTTTATAGCGCCGATTCGTGAAAAAGCCGAGGCAATTCAGAATGATCATATTTATTTAAAAAAGGTAATGGAAGCAGGAGCGGAAAAAGCCCGTATTTCGGCTGGTAAAACACTCGATGAAGTTAGAAAGGCGATGGGGCTGATTTATTATTAAGCCGTTAACGCTAGGTAGGTTAAGAAAAAAAATATATCTTGACTTTCTTAAATATGAACCTTTAATTCTTTTGAAATTTCAGGAATGTCTAAAGCTAAGAAACCCAAACATATTGCGATAGCAGGAAATATTGGTGCAGGAAAAACCACGCTTACTGAATTACTCAGTAAACATTATCGTTGGATTCCTCAATTTGAAGATGTTGATCATAATCCATACTTAAACGACTTCTACGAGGATATGCCCCGCTGGAGTTTTAATTTACAGATCTACTTTTTAAACTCCCGTTTAAATCAATTACTGGATATCCGAAGAGGTACCGAAACTGTTATTCAGGATCGTACCATTTATGAAGATGCACATATCTTTGCTCCCAACCTGCACGAAATGGGTTTGATGAGTAAAAGAGACTTCAGTAACTATTTTACTTTTTTTGAAACGCTGAAAACAATGGTGCAGCCTCCGGATCTTTTAATTTATCTGAAAGGATCGGTTCCTACATTGGTTGCTCAGATTCAAAAAAGAGGAAGAGAGTATGAAGAGAATATCAGGCTTGATTATTTAAAAAGACTGAACGATTATTATAATAAATGGATAGACAGTTATAAAGAAGGCCCTTTATTAGTAATTGATATCGATAAAAATCATTTTCCCGAAAATTCAGAAGATCTGGGTGATATTATCAGTAAGATCGATGCTGAGTTATACGGACTGTTTTAATTGTTTGTGGTTGGGGTGTGTCACCAACCATTTTTTTTATATATACATGCGACCCCTTTGGGGTCGTACGGGTTATATATGTCCGGGTTATAAATATGGCATCCCTCCGGGATGCAGAGCGGCTTAGTTCTATTTAACAAAAACGTTTTTTAAGGTGATTTTATGAATAAAAAGATAATTTTCATTGGGTGTCCCCGTAGGGGACATATATCTCTTACTCGGCAATAACTACAGTGACCGACCCCAGCGGGGTCGAACCAACCCGCAGGGGTTTTGTAGTAGTATTCAACAAATGTAGTTTATCAGAAAACCTAGTGATTGCATGGTATATACATGCGACCCCTTCAGAGTCGTTCTGGTTATAACTAGTCATACACCTTGTCCCCGTAGGGGACATATATCTCTTACCCGGCAATAACTACCGTGACCGACCCCAGCGGGGTCGAACCAACCCGCAGGGGTTTTATAGTAGTATTCAACAAATGTAGTTTATCATAAACCTAGTGATTGCATGGTATATACATGCGACCCCTTCAGAGTCGTTCCCGTATATAGTTTAGGGTTATAAATATGTCATCCCTCCGGGATGATGGGCTGTAAGCTTTCATCTGCAATACCTCTTTCATGGGTTGCAACCCGTGAGCATTTACGTGTGACATCCTTGTACCAACCTTCGTTAAAATAAAAGCTGGAATAATACTAACTCTATAACACGTATGTTGTATTGCCTGCTAACGCTGATATGTTATGGTACATGCGCAATCGATAAAATATTATAATATTAAAGCAATTTGATTAAAATCAAATATTTGTTGGGGTTAGTAGAAAGGTGCTTGATAGCCTTGTATATTGAAGAGTTATTGCTTATGTTTAAGGATTAGCTATAATGCTTCGGGTGACATTGGAGCATCAAACTGACCATAAAAATAAAGTTAAAATGAAAGATGTTAATGATTACTTTTTAACGAAAACTGTGCAAGTTGGTGCATTAAGAAAATGGATGAATGACAAAGATGAAAGTTCTAAAACGGAAATTATCAATCTTATTTTTCATCTATTTAATAATAGATATATTAAACATTTGAAAGGGATTGACAGTGGATTCTTAAAATTGGCTGTTTCATGCCTTACTATAGAGATATTAGAATCATTCAAACAGGGAGTAAAAGATACTACAGGTAAAGGCCGAAAAATGTTCAAAAATTTTTTAAAAGTGAAGTGGAATTTTTTCCCGAATTCAAAGACATTGATTTTTATTCTGACATCCGTTGTTGAATTTTGCATCAAGCTGAAACAAAAAATGCGTGGAGAGTTATGCAAGATCATTCACCTTTGATAGACAAGGAAAACAGAACGATAAATTCAGTAAAGTTTGTGAGTTCGTTGGAAAATGCCTTAGGTAATTACATTAAAAAGCTAGAAACAAATGAGTTTGATTCAAAAATATGGAAATGTGCTTTGCTGAAATTAGATGACATTTATGAGAACTGCAAACCCAACGAGTTATAATGAACAGAGTTAAGGATAATATACGATTCTACTTGCCTGCAATTAATGACATTGTTGGCGATACTGACTTTGGTTGGGGACGCGTTGAGAAATTATTCTCAGACGAATTAAAAAAGCGCACAGTAAAAGCTAACGGTGCAACTTTAATGATCGAGGCAACAATTTATGACATAATCATTGAAGTTAAAAAACAAAACTTGCAGGCAATGCGATTGTTAAGTTTTTTCCAGCGACTTTTGGAAGAACTATCCATTAATCTTACTTCGGAAGAAAAGAAAATTATTAAGAAGAATATTCGTGATTTGCTAACAAGTTTTGACCTAAAATTTTTGAATTATGTTGGTGAGCTAGCCGTAATTAATAATCTTATCAAATCAAAAAATTACCGACTTGAATATGTAGAAACGAAAATGGTTAGTGGAAAAAGTATTGATTATAGAATAAAAAAACTGGAGAACGGAAAATTATATTTAGTGGAAGTTTTAAATATTCATTTGAACAGTGATAAAGTTGAAAACGATGAGGAAAAAATTAAAACATTCTTGAATCATCGACTTGCGCATAAGATTGAAAGTAAAAAGAGCGACAAGAACTTTTTCTTAATTCCTGTATTGTGGGGTGGTTGGCAAGATATAAAAATTTATAGTAATTACTTCAAGAAAAATAAAATGCACTTAGCGAATGTTCTTGAACCTGTTGCGTATGTTTCATTTACTGATCCTAAGGATAAGACATTTTACATTCATCGCTTTGGAAATGTTAGTAATTTATTTGATTCAGCATGTCTCATGGTGGAGGAATAGTACATCGGCTAATTCGGGTTTCTCATCAGACGGGTGACGTATAAACTTGGAGCTTTGTACTTCTATTTGAGTTCCGTACAGGTTGAGAGTTTTGTGCTCCGAAACTGTTATCAATCAATGTAAAATGACGAACCTGAACGCAAAAAATAAAGAGAAAAAATGACAACTCAACGCACAAAACAGCTCTTTTGCAAGCCACAACTTCTGCTTCCAGCAAAACTGTTTTCTTACCAACTGATAACTGCTAAAAAGACAAAAAATGATTAAAGTAACAGGTAACATATCAATACCAAAAATCCAGAATTTGTATTCTGAACTTGCTGCTTCAAATGGAGCGGAGATTGATGTGCATTTACCAAAGAAGATTGAAAAACTAGATTTTGGATTACTATTCTCCTACTTGCAGTTTTTAGCTACATGGGTAAGGAATAATCGTTCAGGGAAATTACATCTTCCAGTCAATACTATAGCTGAAGCAATTGAATATTTAGATAGGAATGAGTTTGTTTATCCATCCATCGTATTGGCTTGGGAGAAGGAAATTGTAAATGCTAAAGGAGAAAAAATAAAAAGCGAATTAAAGAATTCGAGTAAGGAATATTTCAATCGAATGGATTTTTTTGACTTAAAAGGAACTTCCGTTCCTATTTACTGCTTCGACCACGACAAATCAAACAGAGGACTTTCACGCCATCTTTACAAGAATTTCAGAGAGTTGGTTAATGAAACCACACTTGGCTTTAACCTTTTCAATGGGTTTAAAAAAGTTGGTGACTTCAACAAAGTAGCATTTAGAACTGGTGTAAAAAATCACTATGATGACTTTATAGCAATTATTCATGAGCTTTTTACCAATACACACGAACATGCAAAAACCAATGAACTTGGCTACACTCTGTATCCAAATATTAGGGCAATGCAGTTAAAATTTCACAAGAAAACCATAAATAAATTCATTGAACAGTTTCAGGATTATTCAGGATTAGTAGATTATTTTAATTCAGGTTTTACACCTAATAATCTCGGTGAACTATACCTTTTAGAAATTTCTATTTTAGATAGTGGCCCTGGCTTTGTGAAGCGATATAAAAAGATAAGTGACTACAATTTGAATATATCCGAAGAAGTGGAAATTATCAAACAGTGTCTATACCGACATAACACATCTGCTGATGGACTTACAGGAGAAATTAAAGGGATAGGGCTTGATAGAGTTCTTCAAAAGCTTGATGGTAAGGGATTTGTGAGAATAAAAACTGGACGTGCAGATGTTTTTCGTGACATGAAAAATAATCGCTACCACCATCATCATAATGCAAGCGAAATTCAGTTGAACGATTTTC
Source organism: Gynurincola endophyticus (assembly GCF_003991195.1). Taxonomy (GTDB): domain Bacteria; phylum Bacteroidota; class Bacteroidia; order Chitinophagales; family Chitinophagaceae; genus Gynurincola; species Gynurincola endophyticus. The sequence continues at coordinate 573,493 of NZ_RCWL01000001.1, forward strand.
AGAATAACAGCACTAATAATTTTACTGTATATCCAGCTGCTGAAGGCTCTGTGCTTTCTATTTTTTATCCCTTAGAATTTAATCAGCCATGAGAAGCTATTTTATATACCAATATGAGGACGTGATTTCTTCAAAGGTAAATCTGAAAGTGACTGTATTGTTCGTTCATCAAACAAAAATAGGTTCTCTGAATGCATTGGCTCAAGAACTAAATAGCTTCTTTCAGGAACACAGTATTACCGATAAATTGGTTGTTCTTGTTCCAGAATACCTAGATGTTACTTCCTTGGAATTTTTCATATCAGGTAGAGACATAACATTTCAAAGGGTTCCGGGTAAATCGGCAGACTACTTTGACAAATGCTTAATGATTTATCAGTATGATGCTGAAGGCAATTTTACTTTGTTTCAAGGGGATAAGCCAGAAAACGAGTCAAAGTTTATCGCTCACCTGCTAAGATGCGGTTCAACTGTGATATTTAAAAACAATGGAGGTCTGGTTGAATCAACTCCCGACCATCATTTTGTTTTCCCAAGTAATAAACACTGTTCGAAGTTTATCCGAACGGGAAATGTTCTGATAAATCAGTCAGAAATATTCTTCCTTGCTGTGCAACTTTTGAAGCATACAAAAGACAGAAATATCATTTACTGCGACACTTCATCAATAAATGTTTTGCCCTATTCAGTCTTTGAACTGAGAAGAAGATTTAAACAGGATTTTGACTGTCCCGTTGTTTATAGCTTTGAATCGTATGATGTATTTGAAAAAAGTAAAGATAGTTTCCCTCCCGAGTCATTGATTTTAATTTCATCATCAACATCGGGTAACATAATTGATAGAATATTAAAGGAAAAAAGAGCGGAAAAAGAACAGATACAGGTAATTTATTTTTTAGGTTCTAATGATAAATTCTTAAATCATGGTGCTAATATAATTTGCAACTTGACTAAGGATAAGTACTTTCTACTTGGCGAAGAAGAATTTAAAACATATAATACTTCAGATAATCCTGTTTGCACACTTTGTTTAAACCATTCTCGACCTATTAATATTCTGGGTGACGTATTTCTTACAGTTCAGCCAAAAATTGAAAGGCATCTTCTAACAATAAAGCCTGAATATTTCGCAAAAAGTATTGGAATATTTGCAGAGCACTACAAAAGTGGATTGCCAAATGAAGGCGTTATAAAGGTCTATTACAAAGACAATGTCCCTGATATTAACTATGAAGTATATTTTGACATTGTTTATCTGCTAAAAAATTTAACTAAGTTTAAAAGATTTAATGAAGCACTAAACAGGCACATTGACAAATACATACCTGCAAATACAAAATATCTTTTGCATCTCCCAGACATTGGTTCGGAAGAACTAGCAAAACATATTCTTACTAAAATCCCATCAAGCATAAAACCCGAGTTAATTAAGCTTGATACAAATTTTACAAGTAAAATCAAAGAAGCATCTGGGACTGTTGTGATTGTTGCTTCCTGCATAACCACAGGTAAGAAACTATTACAAATAAGCCGTTTAATGCGAAAAATGGAGAAGTTGAATTTGGTTTACTTCGTTGGTATTTACAGACCTGTAAATGAAAAATTCTCAACTGACCTTATTAATGATTTAAAGAAAGGCAAAGATAAAAGCGATGAACGTCCATTTGTTGCAGTTGAAACAGTTTATTGTTCAATTCAGCAAACCGAAACTTCTTGGGAACTTGAAAAAGTCTTTTTAGAGGAATTCATAGGTTCGATTGACGAAGACAAAGAGCCTGAGATTTATAATTATATAAACGCAAGACTTGCTATTCTTATTGACAACAAAAGACTTAGGGGATTTAGTGATGGTGTATTTTTAAAAACTGTTAAAGGTGAAGATTTAAAGTTACGAAAGAATTTTGCATTTTGGACATCGTTTGATTATAAAGAGAACGAAATAGCACAGTCTGAGGTTTATTTTACTATTTCGACAATCATTTCGAATCTTGAACAAAAGCAGATTAATTTGCATCCATCACTTAAGCAGACAAACTATGTAAGAAATATGTTAAGTCCTCGAAACTTTCACCGATTTAATGACGGCATAATTCAAGCATCACTGCTAAGGAGTGGTAAAACAGAGTATTTCGCCTATGACCTCGACAGCGAACTGAGTTTACAAATGAAAGAATTTTTATTAAGCATCATTGATAAATACAACTCAGCTGACGGTGAAGCTTTAATAGAGTTTTTGCTTGCAATTGGCATCAAACGACTTAAAATGAGAAAGGAAGATTTGCAAGAAGTTTTGAACAAGGCAATTGGTTGTTCAGATACAATAATGTCAAGGTTTTCAAAATATATTCATCAAAAGACACTATAGTCCATGCAGCAGTCACACACATGCCGCATTCGCACAAGTCAACGAACAAACTAAAAGTGTGGTAAGTATGTCCCTGCCTGCACTTTTTTCACCCGCTCTAAAACCCGCGCTGTTGAAGGAACTGTTTTACACCAATAAGTCAGCACGCCGTCATACCCACCGCTTTCCTGCTTTTGTTCCGGTGTAAAAATAATGAGCTCAGTGGCAATTTTCTGATCATTCTCCTGCCATTGTCTGATGTTTGAAAAATAAGCTGACTTTGTTCCGGTGGTAGTACCGATATTACCGGTGAGAAAGAATATTTTTTACCGGAGAAATCAAAATTATGGGCTTTTTCAGCAAAATAATGGTTCAGAAAAATAGACTCTGATTGGGTTAACAACGGGTTGTTGTCTTTACCGCATTGGTCGGCTGACTGTGCATACGAATAGGCTATGCACACATTGAGTAAAAGGGTGAATAGGAGTTTCATGGCTGTTTGTTTGACTAATTAAATTTAAGCAATAAATAGCAAAAAAAACACCGACTGATGAGGTCGGTGTAACAAACAAGCAAGCAACACTTTATGTGTTACGTATTTTATATTTTGGGTGCAGCCGCTAAGATATCGGCAGAAACACCACTTTCATACTTCTTAAAATTGGTCACAAACTGTGCTGCCAGATTTTTAGCCGCCTGGTCATAAGCATTTTTATCTGCCCATGTATTTCTTGGTGTTAAAATTTCAGTTGGTACGTTCGGACATTCTGTTGGTACCAATACACCAAAAATAGGATCTGCCACAAATTCGGCATTGTTTAGTTTACCTTCTAATGCTGCAGTAATCATCGCACGGGTGTAAGATAATTTCATACGATTTCCAACACCGTAGCCACCACCGGTCCAGCCGGTATTGATTAACCACACATTAGCTTTGGTTTCGTTTAGTTTTTTACCTAACATTTCGGCATATTTACCGGGATGCAGTGGTAAAAACGGTGCTCCGAAACAAGCACTGAAAGTTGATTTCGGTTCAGTAACACCCGCTTCTGTACCAGCAACTTTTGCAGTGTATCCTGAAATAAACTGATACATCGCCTGCTCAGGGGTTAACTTCGAAATCGGCGGTAACACACCATAAGCGTCGCAGGTTAAGAAGAAAATATTCTTTGGTATTCCGCCCACAGAAGGCTCCAGCGCATTGCTGATAAAGTCTAACGGATAAGAAACACGTGTATTTTCAGTAATCTCTTTTGATGAAAAATCGATCGTTTTTGTACCAGGAATAAAAGTAGTATTTTCTACCAGCGCTCCCGGACGGATCGCTCTGAATATTTCAGGTTCTTTTTCTTCGCTCAGGTCGATGGTTTTTGCATAACAACCGCCTTCAAAATTGAAGATTCCGGTGTTTGTCCAGCCGTGTTCATCGTCTCCGATTAATTTACGGTTAGGGTCAGCACTCAGCGTTGTTTTACCGGTTCCTGATAATCCGAAGAATAAAGCGGTATCACCTTCTTTACCCATGTTTGCAGAGCAGTGCATGGATAATACGTTTTGCTCTTGTGGTAAGATGTAATTCAATACAGTGAAAATACCTTTTTTGGTTTCTCCTGTATAGCCTGTTCCGGCAATTAAAACTGTTTTATGCTTAAAGCTGATCACAGCAGCATTGCCCTGGCGTACGCCACACTCTTTAGGGTCTAACTGTAAACCCGGCGCAGAGAGGATGGTCCATTCTGCATTGAAGTTTTTCAGTTCTTCTGCTGTAGGACGAAGGAACATGTTGTAACTGAATAAGTTAATCCATGGTTTTTCGTTTACAATGCGAATGTTAATGCGATAAGCAGGATCTGCACATGCATAAGCATCTCTGATCCACAATTCATCCAATTCGTTCAGGTAATGCACGATTTTATCACGAATGATAAAAAAGTGTTTTTCGTCTAATGCAATGTTGAAGTCGTTCCAATGGACAGTATTCTCAGTTACTTCGTCTTTCACTGTAAATTTATCCTTTGGACTTCTTCCTGTGAACTCACCAGTTTTGATTACTAACGCCCCTGTGTCGTTGTATTCGCCTTCTTTCATGCGAACAGTGTCTTCCGCTAAATCTTTCGGGTCACGTTGGTAATGAACTTTGTTAGAAACCTTTAAACCTATTTCGTTTAATTTTTCAAATGGTGTAGCAATGGTAGTAACTGACATACAAACTTCATTTAGTAATAAGAACAAAAGTAGGAGTTAAAAATTTCAAAATCAATCTGATAAGAAGGGCTGATTTTTTAAATCTTTTAAAAAAAGTTGTGTTTGTTTAAATATTATCTCGACTAACGCTTGTTTGCGTGGTTTAAAGAATATAGAAAGTTGAAAAACCGGATAGAATTTATAAAAATTAAAAAAAAGCCAAAATTTTTAAAGATCTCAAAAAGTAAAGTAGCTTGCCTGAATCTTATGTATTCAAGATCAATTATTTAATTTTACAGGATTAAGGATAAAATATATTATGAAATATTCACTTTTACCGGCGGCATTGTTTCAGGTGAATCGTAAGAGATTCGTAAGCGAAATGGAATCCAGAAGCCTGGCTATATTTAACAGCAATGATGAAATGCCCAGTAATGGGGATGCTTCTTACAAGTTTGAACAAAATAGTGATCTGTTCTGGCTAACGGGCATTGCACAGGAAGACACCATGTTGATTCTTCAGCCCCATCATCCGGATACGGCTTACAGAGAAGTGCTGGTTTTAGTGCGTCCGAACGAGTTAAAAGAAAAATGGGATGGTAAAAGACTCACTATCGAACAGGCGAAAGAAATTTCAGGAATTCATACAATTGTCTGGCTGGATACTCTTCCAGGGTTATTACCTTCCTGGATTCATCATGCGGAAATCATTTATCTGAATTCCAATGAGAATGATAAAGCGGCGCTGACAGTACAAACCCGTGATTACCGTTATGCAAAACAGCTGAAGGAAAAATACCCTTTGCATCAATATCGCAGAAGTGCAGGTATTTTGAAGAAATTACGGTCTATTAAAAATGCCCATGAAGTAGAGGTGGTACAACAAGCCATTTCCATTACGCACGAAACATTCCTGGAGGTAATGAAAACCATGAAACCCGGAATTGGTGAGTGGGAAATAGAAGCCACCATCGTTTATAATTTTCTCAAAAGAAGAGCGAGTGGTGAGGCCTATTCGAGTATAATTGCCAGCGGAGATAATGCCCGCATTTTACACTATATAAAGAATAATCAGGTTTGTGAAAACGGAGAGCTGGTTTTAATGGATTTTGGAGCCAGATATGGCGGATATTGTGCCGACCTTACGCGAACTATTCCTGTAAACGGTAAATTTACAGCACGTCAGAAAGAAGTTTACAATGCTTGTCTGTATTTGCTGAATGCAGCCAAACAACTGTTGCAACCCGGAATTACATTAGATGAATATACCCGGAGAATGGGCGAGCTGGCCACGGAAATTTTTGTGAAAATCGGTTTATTAACCGCTGAACAGGCTAAGGATCCACAGGCTTACAGAAAATATTTATACCATGGAATTTCGCATCACCTGGGTATCGATGTACATGATCTGAACGACCGCTCTGCTGCCCTGGTACCGGGAATGCTATTGACAGTTGAACCGGGAATTTATATAGAAGAAGAAAAAATGGGTATACGCATTGAAAACAATATTCTTATTACGGCAGATGGCAATATCGACCTGATGCAGGAAATTCCGATTACCGTTGAAGAAATAGAAGCCTTTATGGCCCGGTAAACAATAAAACAATTGAATCTTAGTTAAGAAAACATAACTGAACTTATATGATTAAACAGATCCCTAACTTATTTACTCTGTTAAACCTGGTATTCGGCTGTTTAGCGATCATTTGTATACTGCAAACAGGTGAAACTTTCATGATTATGCAGGAAGGACAATGGATTGCCCAATTACCGGAGAAAATTTGGTGGGGTAGTATCTGTATTTTTATTGCTGCTGCCATTGACTTTCTGGATGGATTTGTAGCCCGGTTATTCAAAGCAACCAGCCCCTTAGGCGCCCAGCTTGATTCATTGGCAGATGTTGTTAGTTTCGGCGTAGCTCCGGGATTAATCATGTATCAGTTGCTGAGAATTAGTTTTATCGGCGAAGAATCGGGTTTGGATACTTACGTTTTATACCTGATGCCGGCGTTACTGATTCCTTGTGCAGGTGCTTATCGATTGGCTAGATTTAACATTGATCCTCAGCAGTCTGAAGGCTTCAAAGGTGTGCCGATTCCAGCTGTAGGGCTGATAGTGGCTTCTTTACCAATCATTCTGTTATATAACTATTTCGGACTAACTCCGCTGATTTTGAATAAATGGGTTTTGTATAGCCTTATTGTATTACTGAGTTATCTGATGGTGAGTACTTTACCACTAATGGCATTAAAGTTTAAGAACTTTAGTTTTAAAGACAATGCTGCTAAGTTTATTCTATTGGCAACAGGTATTGTAGCAGCAATTTTATTGAAATGGTTGGCCATTCCGGTGGTTTTTGTTTTATATATCGTCTTATCTTTGAGTTTTAAAACTAAAAGATAATCACCTATACATAGGGTTGTATAGTGTTTCAGCTCAAACTGATCATTATAAACCGGATTGAATGGTAAATTGGAAAATGCAGTAACTGTGTTTAGCAGCTACTGTTCTATAATATTGTGCATGTTATATCTAGTTCCCACACCCATCGGAAATTTGAAGGATATCACGCTGCGGGCAATTGAAGTACTGCAAACAGTAGATTTAATTCTTGCGGAGGATACCCGTACTACATCGAAATTGTTAAATCATTTATCGATTGTAAAACCATTATCGCCTTTTCATCAACATAATGAACATGCCATTGTAACCCATCTGGTTAATCAACTGCAGGAGGGTAAACAAATCGCGCTGGTATCTGATGCAGGTACTCCCGGTATCTCAGATCCCGGTTTTTTACTGGTACGTGCAGCAGTACAGGCAGGCGTAAAAGTGGAGTGTTTACCGGGTGCAACGGCTTTTGTTCCGGCATTGGTAAACAGTGCGCTTCCGGCCCACCGGTTTTGCTTTGAAGGGTTTCTGCCGCTTAAAAAGGGCAGACAAACACTTTTGAAGAAACTGGTAACGGAAGAGCGTACTATTATCTTATATGAATCTCCCCACCGCCTCGTAAAAACATTAAAAGAATTTGTTACATATTTCGGTGCTGAACGAAAAGCATCTGTTTCCAGAGAATTAACAAAAATGTTTGAAGAAAACAAAAGAGGAACATTAGAAGAATTAGTGGCTCATTTTGAGGCGAAAGAAGTAAAAGGCGAAATCGTAATTGTATTAGAAGGGAGCACTGAAAAATGATTTTAAGTTTTTATTAAAGAATAACGGTGTACCTTTTGAACATCAAACTCTAAAAATTGGAATAGATGAAAAATGTAATTTTTGCATTGTTGATAATAAGTAGTTTATTTATCGGAGGGGAAGCACAGGCACAACGTAAAATTCCGTCATCCGTAACAGAAGATTTAAAAGCTAAATTTCCCGATGCTACTGAAGTAGAATGGTCGTCTAAACTATCACATTTCTTAGCTGAATTTTATGTTGGAAAAGTACCTCATGAAGTTCGTTATACGAATAAAGGCGAATGGTCGAGCACAGATGAATTGATCGAGAAAGAAAATACACCTGCGGATGTATTGGAGTCGCTTTCAAAAAGTAAATTCAGTGATTGGGAAATATTGAATATTTTTAAAAGAACTATTCCGAACGGAGAAACTCAATACCGGATTTTAATAAAGAAGAATAATTCATTGAAGCGTTTTCTGTTTTACGACCCGAATGGTAAATATATTAAAGAGCAAACCGTACTTTAGTTTAAAAAAATTAAATATAAGAGCTGTTCGTTTAAAAAACGGACAGCTCTTTTGTTTTATACAACCTTCGCCGCTCGTGTAAAACAGTGATTTTATTTTACTTTTAATACAGTCTCTTTTTATTTAATTATGTAACTTTCCGGAGATAAACAAAAGCTATGAGTAAATTTATATGTACCGGGTTAATGGCATGCTTGCTTACTTTAACCAGTTTTGCACAGCCTGACAGATGGCAGCAAAAAGTAAAGTATACAATGGATATTCGTATGAACGTAGAAACAAATCAGTTCAGCGGTACCCAAAAATTGGTGTATACAAACAATTCTCCCGACACTTTAAACCGGGTATTCTATCATTTGTACTGGAATGCATTCCAACCCAACAGTATGATGGATACCAGAAGCCGTGAACTGGGTAAAACACAATTCACGAATGGTTCACGCGACTGGGATTCTCGTGTGACTGATAGAATCTCTAAATTGAAGGAAGATGAAATCGGTTATCAAAAAATAAAATCACTGAAATTGAATGGTGTTGAACAAAAGTTTGTTTATCACGAAACAATTTTAGAAGTAATACTGGCAAAACCTATCTTGCCTAAAGCAACGGTAACATTTGACATGGTATTTGATGCACAGGTTCCTTTACAGGTGCGCAGAGCGGGAAGAGATAACCCTTCTACAGGTGTTCATCTTTCAATGTCTCAATGGTATCCTAAAATGGTGGAGTATGACTATGACGGATGGCACCCGAACCCTTACATCGCCAGAGAATTTTATGGTGTATGGGGCGATTATGATGTGAAAATTACCATCGATAAAAACTATACCGTAGGCGGTACGGGTTATCTTCAGAATGGAGATGAAATCGGAAAAGGTTATGAAACAGCCGGCAAAAAAGTGGTAAATAATAAGCCACAGAATACCTGGCATTTCATAGCTCCCAATGTACATGATTTCATGTGGGCGGCAGATCCGCACTATAATCATTTAAGTGAGAAATTAAAGAGTGGTGTAACGATACATGTTTTATACGATCGCGATTTAGACCGTTTAAAAAATGTGTATGAGAAAATGTCTGAGCGTCAGAAAGCTAACTTTAAAACCTTCGATGACTACCTGGCTGATTATGATGCGCAATGGAAAAGAGTGTTGGAAGCAGGTGTAGTCGGCTTGCCTTTTGTTGAGAAAAACTTCGGTGCTTATCCGTATAAGCAATATTCATTTATTCATGGTGGTGATGGTGGTATGGAGTATCCTATGGCTACTTTACTATCGGGGCCGAGTATTGGTACCGCCTTTCATGAATTAATGCACATGTGGTATCAGATGATGCTGGGTACGGATGAAGCGCAGTATAGCTGGATGGATGAAGGCTTTACCAACTATGCCACTACACTGGTAAGCAGATATTATAATGATCAAACGCGAAAAGAAGTAACACAATCTGAAGTGTCTACCGGTCCGCGCCGTCAGGCAACACAGTCTCCTAATATGCATCAAAGTGCTTATAACAGTTATTTCTCTCTTGCTAAATCAGGATTGGAAGAGCCATTAACAACGCACGCTGATCATTTTGAAACCAACTATGCTTATAGCCAGGCTTCATATGCGAAAGGAAATGTTTTCCTTGAACAGCTGGGATATATCGTAGGAGCGAAAACAAGAGATGCTATCTTATTAGCGTATTATGATCAATGGAAATTTAAACATCCGAACGGAAAAGATTTCTTGCGTGTTGCTGAAAAAGTGAGTGGTATCGAATTAGACTGGTATTATGAATACTTTGTAAATACCACTAAAACCATTGATTATGGGGTAGAAGCTATTACAGAAGAAAATGGTCAAACCAAAATTGAGTTGAAAAGAATCGGATTTATGCCAATGCCGATTGATCTTCAGGTAACATATGCTGACGGTTCTAAACAAAATGTATATATTCCGTTGTATCAGATGTTTGGTGCTAAAAAGCCAGAGACTGATATTCCAACAATCCAGGCGGAAGCTTGGAAATGGACTCATCCTACTTATACGGTTACATTACCAAACAATAAAAAAGTAGCCGAAGTGGAAATCGATCCTTCACAGCGGTTAGCTGATATCGATAGAAGCAATAATGTTAAAAAACAATAGAGGCAAAATAAAAGAATGTAAAAGCAGTGGTAATCAATTACCACTGCTTTTTTATTATCCGTGAAACAGATTATCCGGAAGTAGCGGAATGTTAGAGGCATAAAAAAAAATCCCTCAATACAGGTATTGAAGGATTTTCATTGAATAAATTTACTAGACAAATAAGGACAAGGTATAATGGTGAATGAGTTTGATCATACAACCCGCTCGAAAATAGACATTCATTCTGTTAAAGACAATACCACTTTCAGGGAATTGTTTCAGTTATACAGATAAAAATCATGCCATATCCCTGCCGTAATATTTATTAATAGCCTCTACCTTGTTATTCACATGTAATTTTTCATATATATGATACACGTGTTTACGCACGGTTTCGGGAGAAATAAACAATTGCCCGGCAATTTCTTTATACAATAAGCCCTTTGCTAATAACTCTAAGATCTCTTTTTCACGGGTAGAGAGTACTTTGAGGGCTTCTGAGTCTTTATTTCCTATGGTTTCAACCTGGCGCTGTTGAAAAGCAGCTACCACTTTTCGCGCAATCTGGCTACTCATTGGTGCACCGCCTTCATACAATTCTTTTATGGCCTCTAATAGTTTGTGAGGTGCGGTTTTCTTGAGGATATAACCGCTGGCACCTGCCGACAATGCTTCGAAAATTTTTTCGTCGTCTTCATATACGGTACACATCATGAAGAGGATATTCGGATGGGTTGCTTTCAGCTGTTTCACGCATTCTATACCATTGAATCCTTCACCCAGATTGATATCCATCAATACTACGTGAGGTTCCAAAGGAGGGATGCCTGCAATAGCATCTTCCGCACAGCTAAACGACCCTTGTAAATAATAATTTTCAGACATTAGAATGATTTGTTCCAATGCGGTTCTAATATCTTTATTATCATCTACAATACAAATTTTTATACCCATGCTACAAAGGTCAGATTTTAGTTTGTTATGAAAATACTACTTTGTGGGCATATTCTATTGCTGTGGAACGTAGACTATATACTTTTCGGCAAAAAAATCCTCTTCAAAAATCTGCTGAATCTCCATAACTGAAGGTTTTACCATTGATTCGGCAATTTCTGTGGTTAAATCGCCCCCTTTGAGGCAAATCAGGCCTGGTTTGTAGGATAAACCTTCTTTTTGTTTTCTAAGTAAGGGTTTTGACCATTTCCACAATTCACCTAACGGTGCTACTGCACGTGAAACTACATAGTCAAACTTCCTGTTTTTGATTTCTTCTATTCTGGTGTGTGCTGCAGTGAGGTTTTGTAAGCCGATTCCTTCAGCTACTGCTTTTACAACCGTTATTTTTTTACCGATACTGTCTACACAGTGAAATTGTATATTCGGGAAAAAAATAGCCAGCGGAATACCGGGAAATCCGCCCCCCGTGCCTAAGTCTACCACTTCACTGCCATCGCTTAACTCAAAGGCAGCAGCAATACTTAAAGAATGTAAAACATGCTTCAGGTATAGGCTTTCCATATCTTTTCTGGAAATCACATTTATTTTTGCATTCCACTCTTCATACAGTGCAGCCAGCTGTTCAAGTTGTGCTATTTGTGTAGGAGTGAAATCAGCAAAATATTTAAGTATTACATCCAGGTTTTTCTTTGTTTCTTCCATAATGTAGGCGCAAAAATCAAATAATAAAAGAACATCCAGATATCCAGTAACCACCACCAGGCGAACAAATCGTATTCTTTCAAACGTTTCATCGCTCTGTAATAAATAATTCCCTGTATGATCAGTCTTATACCAAATATTCCCAATGCAATTCTCCAATCTACAAAAATGGCACTCAGTACCAGTAATGGATAAAAAAGAAAATGACTAAAAGAATAGGTATTTAGTAAAAACTTATGCTTGGGTTTGTAGTATTTAGCTGTACTGTTATGTCTCATTTTCTGACGCATCCAGTCGCCGAATTTCTTTTTCGGCTCAGATAGGGTAAAGGTATCTTCATCCAGAATGATTCTGGTATTTTCAGGAGTGGCTACTTTATTGATGAAAAGATCGTCATCACCACTTAATACGTGATTGATTGACGAAAAACCTTTATTCTTCAAAAAGAGGTCTTTCTTGTAGGATAGGTTTCTGCCAACGCCCATATAGGGCATTCCTGCCAACGCATAGCTGAAATACTGTACTGCTATATGGAATGCTTCAAAACGGATCAGTTTGTTGAGCAGCCCTTTCTTTTTGAAATAGCCTCCGTATCCTAATACGATTTCAATTTTATCATCATATGCTGCCTGCATTTTTTCAATCCAATGCTCTGATGCCGGTACACAATCGGCATCTGTCAGTAATACGATACCGTACTTCGCTTCTTTAATACCGATAGACAACGGATATTTTTTGCCGGGAATACCTACGGCTTCCTGGCTGAGATTGACGATATGCAGCTGCTTAAATTGTTTGTGAAATTCATCCAGCAGGTATTTGGTTTCATCCTGACTGTTGTGGTTTACAACAATTACTTCATGTGTGGAACGGTACTGCTGTACGAGCAATCCGGGAAGATTGCGCGTCAGATTACCAGCCTCATCCCTTGCACAGATAATTACACTTACAGGATGCTGTTGCATTTTGTTTCTGGCTTCTTCTTTATGAAAAGCCATTTTTCTGAATAAGAGTAAATAATACAAAATCTGTATTAATGCAACGATGCAGAATAGAAAAAAAACAATCTGCCAAATAAGATGGGGAATATCCCAATTGCTAAACGCTGTATTCATATTATTATAAAAAACGACTGGGTCGTTTGCGGCACGAAAATACAATCCCGTTTTCGTATTCGTAAAAAAATCAATTCACATTCGTGAAAACCTGCGCTAAACGGAGGTTTTCAGCGTATCTTTGCGCCCTAATTTTGCGAGTATGGCTCAGTTAAAGTTTGAATTGGCGTATCAGGATACTGCTTCATCAGCACGTGCGGGAACTATTACTACGGATCACGGAACGATTCAAACCCCTATATTCATGCCTGTCGGCACGGCCGGCACGGTGAAAGGCGTTACCCAACAGCAATTGAAGAACGATGTTCAGGCGCAGATTATTTTAGGAAATACTTATCATCTTTATTTGCGCCCGGGGCTGGATGTTTTGTCAACTGCCGGCGGCTTGCACCGCTTTAACGGCTGGGATCGTCCGATTTTAACGGATAGTGGTGGTTATCAGGTGTTTTCGTTAGCCGGAACCCGTAAAATCACTGAAGAAGGGGTCGTATTCAGGTCACATATTGATGGTTCAAAACACTTATTTACCCCTGAAAAGGTAATGGATATTCAAAGAATTATCGGTGCGGATATCATTATGGCTTTTGATGAGTGTGCTCCTTACCCGAGTGATTATAACTATGCCAGAAAATCGATGGAAATGACCCATCGCTGGCTGGATCGTTGTATTAAACATTTTGATAATACACCCGATCGGTATGGATATACGCAAAATTTATTTCCTATCGTTCAGGGAAATATGTATGAAGATTTACGCAAAATTTCTGCTGAATATATCGCGTCAAAAGAGGCACCGGGTAATGCAATCGGTGGTCTGAGTGTAGGTGAGCCGGAGCCCGAAATGTATCACTTCACACAATTGTGCTGTGAAATTTTACCTGTACAAAAACCGCGTTATCTGATGGGGGTGGGTACTCCGTGGAATATCCTGGAATGTATCGCACTGGGTATTGATATGTTTGACTGTGTAATGCCAACCCGCAACGGTCGTAATGCAATGCTTTTTACCACTAAAGGAGTTGTAAATATCGATAATAAAAAATGGGAATTCGATCAAAGCCCGATTGACGACGGAATTGATTGCGAAATTTCGCAGTTTTATTCTAAATCTTACCTGAGGCATTTGATGAAATCAAAAGAATTGTTAGGTTTGACCATCGCTTCCGTTCATAATCTGGCATTTTACCTGTGGTTAGTAAAAGAAGCGAGAAAACATATTCTGGCAGGAGATTTCCTGTCATGGAAAAATGAGCTGGTGCCAAGGCTGAAGCAAAAATGTTAGGCCCTTCTTAAAAGATACAAAAAAAACCTGAAATTGTCAAGTGAACTTGTATCCCACTGAATCTAAATCACATAAGAGCGTTAAAATTATATATAGATCAATGGATCTGACTTACATTTGTTAACTATGCGAATCATCGATAAGTTTATCATCAAACAGTTTGTTTCTACCGCCATTTTTATGGTGTTAGGAATTTCTGTTATTTCTGTTGTGATCGATACCAGTGAACGTATGGATGATTTTGTGAAATCGGGTTTGTCTTTCTGGGAAATTGTAAGTACTTATTATCTCGGATTTGTGCCCTTTATCATTTCGATGATTTTTCCGTTGATGGTCTTTATCGCGGTGATCTTCTTCACTTCTAAAATGGCTGCAAGGTCAGAAATAGTAGCCATGCTGGCGGGAGGTGTACAATTTAGACGGGTATTGCTGCCTTACATGATCGGAGCTTTTTTGTTGAGCGGTACTTTTTGGGTAGCTACCCATTTCTGGATTCCTAAAGCGAATATTTTAAGAACAGATTTTAAGTCGGCTTATATTGATAGTAAAAGTTCCTATGAACAGTCTGAATTCTCCAAACGTCCGAAATACTTTTATATAGCACTTGATACGAATCTATATGCAGGAATTGTATACTATGATTCGGTTTCTAAATCTGCTGCCGGTGGGGTATTCTTAAATCGATTAGAAAACAGGGAAATTGTTTATAACCTGCGTTCAAATGGTTTTAAATGGGATACGCTGACGAACGACTGGAAACTGACACAGGTAGTAGAACGGTATTTTGATAATGAGAAAGAACTCGTGATCGAAACGCCGGAAATGAATATCGACTTAAACATCACTCCCAACGATATCCGTTATGATAAGTATCTCAAGGATAAAATGACTACTCCTGAGTTGATAGCCTATATTGATGAACAGGAAAGACGTGGTGCGGAAGGATTGAACGAATTTAAAGTAGAACGTTATCGTAGAGACGCAACCCCTGCATCTGTTTTTATTCTAACCGTAATAGGGATGAGTGTGGCTTCGCGTAAAACCAGAGGGGGTAGTGGGCTGAACATGGCTATTGGTATTGTATTAGCTGCGGTATTCGTAGTAATGGATAAATTTTCGCTGACTTTCAGTACTAAAGGAAACCTTCCTCCAATGCTTTCGGCATGGACCCCTAATATTATCTTTTCGTTAGTTGCCTTCTGGTTATACAAGCGTGCACCCAAGTAAAATGTGATAAAAAACCGAACATTTAATGGCAAAATATTGTTAGATTAAGCGGGTTTTAATTTTGTTTTAGGCGAGTTATTTTTTAACTTTAGCCATTCACAAATTGCTTGCTTTAAGCATCACTAATAATATTCGTTATCATGGGAGTACTAAAAGATAGGTTCAAAGCGAAGGCCGATGAAGCCGCCGTAGAGATCAAAGATATTTTAAAAGAGCACGGTAATAAGGTTATAGGAGAGGTACAGTTATCACAGGTTTACCAGGGGATGAGAGGCATTACCGGCTTAGTTTCTGAAACTTCACTTTTAGATGCTCAGGAAGGTATACGATTCAGAGGTTATTCAATTCCGGAATTACAGGAAAAATTACCAAAAGCTCCCGGTGGTAGCGAACCATTACCGGAAGGATTATTTTACCTGATGTTAATCGGTGAATTACCTACCGAACAGGATGTTACAGATATTACTTCATTATGGCAACGCCGTTCACACGTTCCCGGACACGTTTTTGATGTAATTGATGCGTTTCCGATTTCAGCTCACCCAATGACTATGTTTGTAGCGGGTGTAATGGCCTTACAAACCGAAAGTAATTTCGCACAACGATACAGCGAAGGAATTAACAAGAAAGATTACTGGGATCCGATTTTTGACGACTCAATGGATCTGATAGCACGTTTACCTCGCATCGCAGCTTATATCTACAGAAGAAAATATAAAAATAATAAACATATCCAGCCGAACGGTTTGTTAGACTGGTCTGGTAACCTTGCACATATGTTAGGTTATTCAAGCGAAAGCTTTAAAGAGCTGATGCGTTTGTATATGACTATTCACGCTGACCATGAAGGAGGAAATGTTTCTGCACATACTACCCATCTGGTAGGTTCGGCATTAAGCGATCCGTTTTTGTCGTTTGCTGCGGGTATGAATGGTTTGGCCGGTCCTTTACACGGATTAGCAAACCAGGAAGTGGTGAAATGGATTTTTGAAATGCAGGAAAACTTGCAAACACAAACTCCTTCAAAAGAACAGATCGAACAATACGTTAAAGATACACTGGCGTCAGGGAAAGTCGTTCCGGGATACGGACATGCTGTTTTACGTAAAACAGATCCACGCTTTACCGCACAAATGGAGTTCGGTAAGAAACACATGCCGGAAGACCCGTTAGTGCAAACTGTTTGGAACGTTTATGAAACTGTTCCGCCAATTCTGCAGGGTTTAGGTAAGGTGAAGAATCCATGGCCTAATGTAGATGCCCATAGCGGTGCATTATTGGTACACTACGGTTTTGTTGAATATGAATTCTATACCGTGTTATTCGGGGTTAGCCGTGCATTAGGTGTATTAACCAACCTCATCTGGTCAAGAGCAATGGCGATGCCGATTGAAAGACCAAAATCTGTAACCACTGAACTGGTAAAAGGCTGGTTAAAAGGTGAAGAGCAGATTTGGGGTGAATAATCAGGTAAATGCTAATATATTATATAGAAGGTCTCGCGAAAGCGGGACCTTTTTTTGTATTAAAATGTTAAAGAGGGGTATCTTTTTTGGATATTCAGTGTTTAGACATTAATTTTACATGACTAAAATGAAAACATATGGCAACCTGGAATATAGATCCGAATCACTCGGAAGTAACCTTTAAAGTAAAACACCTGGTAATTTCAACTGTAACCGGTCAGTTTAAAAGTTTCAACGGTACTGTTGAAGCAGCAAGCGATGATTTTTCTGATGCTAAAATTGAATTTGCAATTGATTTAGACAGTATTGATACCAGAAACGAACAACGTGATGGGCATTTAAAGAGTGCAGACTTTTTTGATGTAGCAAATCATCCACAGATGACTTTTAAATCTACAAGTGTTGAAAAAGTATCCGGATCAGACTATAAATTAACCGGCGACTTAACGATCAAAGGAACTACCAAATCAATAACTTTAGATGTAGAGTTCGGTGGTTTGCAGAACGATTTTTATGGCAATACTGTGGCGGGTTTTGAGTTGAGTGGTAAAATTAATCGTCAGGAGTTTGGTTTAACCTGGAGCGCTGTAACTGAAACCGGTGGTATTGTGGTAAGTGATGATGTGAAAATTTCAGCAAATATTGAGCTGCACAAACAAGCTTAATGGCTGTGATGAATATAGTAAAACCGCTTCAGTAATGAGGCGGTTTTTTTGTGTAGTGATCTTTTTACCATTCAGGAATTAAAGTCATAATGGTAATGGGAAACATGAAGGAAATGGAGGAATGAAGGTAAAGCAGCGCGGAAGACAGCACTTCATTCGCTTTTCAACTTCATTCTCTGCATGTTTTAATTGCAATTAACAGATAGAATGATGCAAAGCGCAGCAGCAGGTTCTTTTAATTCCCTTTTGGTAAAAAAAATTCGCTACTATAAAAGAAATTTACAAAAATAAAAATCAATCCTCTATATTTGCATTCGCTTCAAGGGGGATTAGCTCAGCTGGCTAGAGCGCTTGCATGGCATGCAAGAGGCCACCGGTTCGAATCCGGTATTCTCCACTTATTTTTTAAGCTTTGTAACGCAGTAATCTGTATTACAAAGCTTTTTTGTTTTTAAAACTATTCCAGTACAATACCCCAAGACCGATCAAGATCAGATTGGCCTATAAAAGCTATACTTAGAGCATTTGTTAAAGAAATATTGAATATATTTAATGTAGGTATTATTGATGAAGGTAAAATTTAGTTCAACGCTGCGGCTGTTGGATACCGGGATGATGATTGCTTTAATCGTATGATAGATTACTTTGCCCTAAGCCTATGTTCCAATTCTCTCAAATCATGACTTTACCAGCTTTTACTCACAATCTTAAACCAAATTATCGTTCATGAAAAAGCTATCAGTATTCGTTTTTCTGTTAACGTTATTTCAAAACATACAGGCACAGTCTGAAGCACGTCTCCTGCGTTTTCCTGCAGTCAGTGCTGATCAGATCGCCTTCACTTATGCAGGTGACCTATATATAGTTCCAATCACTGGTGGCGTCGCCCGTCGAATTACCAGTCATCCGGGTTATGAAATGTTCGCACGTTTTTCACACGACGGAAAATCGATTGCCTTTACTGCTCAGTACGATGGCAATACGGAAGTGTTTGTTATTCCATCTACCGGTGGAGAGCCCAAACGTATCACATATACACCTACGCTTAACCGTGATGATGTTGCCGACCGGATGGGGCCTAATAATATTGTGATGGGATGGACACCTGACGACAAACACGTTATCTACCGTTCACGAGGTACTTCTTTTAATGCCTTCAAAGGAAAACTTTATCTTGCCCCACTCAATGGTGACCTTAGCCAGGAACTGCCTTTTTCAGTTGGATCATGGGCTTCTTATAATAAAGATGGCTCAAAACTGGCCATGAATCGTGTATTCCGTGAGTTTCGTACCTGGAAGAACTATACAGGTGGAATGGCCGATGATATATGGGTAGTGGATATGAAAACAGGTAATACGGAAAATATTACCAACAATGCTGCGCAGGATATTTATCCAATGTATTACGGAGACAAAATTTACTTTGTAAGCGAACGCGATAAAACTGCTAATATATTTGTATACGATACAAAAACAAAACAAACGCAAAAGGTAACTACGTTTAAAGACTTTGATGTGAAGTTTCCTTCACTCGGTAATAATGCAATCGTATTTGAAAACGGCGGTTATATTTACATGCTTGATCTTGCCAATCATCAAACAAAAAAAGTGAGTATTACTATTGCTGAAGATCTCGCTTCCGGCCGTTCTAAGCAGGTTAACGCTGCTGATTTTATCTACAGTGCCGATCTTTCTCCTGATGGTAAACGTGCCGTATTCAGCGCACGTGGCGATGTATTCACTGTTCCGGCCAGCTCAGGTGTAACACGTAATCTTACACAGTCGGGCAATGCGCATGACCGCAATGTTGCCTGGAGCCCGGATGGAAAATGGATCAGCTACATATCTGATAGAACCGGTGAAGATGAGTTGTATATCCAGCAACAGGACGGACTTCAGCCTGCCAGACAATTAACAAAAGGCGGCGGTTCCTATAAGTTCAGTGCTATCTGGAGTGCTGATAGTAAGTTTTTATTGTTTGCAGACAGAGCACAGAATCTTTATCTCATTGATGTAATTTCAGGAAAACAAACACTGGTAGATCATTCAGATAATGGTACACATTACAATTATACCTTTGCTCCTGATAGTAAGTGGATCGCTTATACCGCTGCAGGAAAAGCCCGCGAATATCCGGTTATTAAACTCTATAATGCGGCTACACAAAAAACACTCACTGTTACAGACACCTGGTACAGGAGTAGTAATCCTCAATTCAGTCCGGATGGCAAGTATTTGTATTTCGTTTCTCAGCGTGACTTTAATCCAATCTACAGTAACACCGAATGGAATCACGCCTATACAGATCAGACACGTCCTTATTTCGTTCGGCTGAGTACTGCCACTATATCGCCGCTTGCAGATAAAAACGATGAAGTATTTATAAAAACAGCTGTTGATACAGCCACGAAAAAAACTGGTGTAACAGATAAGTCTCCGGTAGCTCCCGCTGCACCAATCGGTATAGTGATGAAGGTAGATGAAGAAGGATTGACAGACCGTATCGAAAGCCTTCCCGTATCACCGGGATCCTATGGTGGATTAATTGCCGTTGAAGATGGTCTATACTATTCCACTTTCAGACAGGATGCACGTGGTTTCAGATTTTTCAGTCTAACTGATCAGAAAGAAACAGAGATCGGTAGTTTTGGTAGTTATACCGTAACTACTGATGCAAAGAAGATATTGTTTCGCTCAGGAAATGATTATTATATTGAAACGCTTGGTAAATCAAAAATAACACCTGCAAATAAGGTTGATTTAACAGGTTTGAAGATGACCATTGATCCGAAAGCTGAATGGAAACAAATTTATAATGAAAGCTGGCGTCAGATGCGCGATTATTTTTATGATCCGAATATGCATGGTGTTAACTGGAAAGCTATGCATGATAAATATGCACCGCTACTTCCTTATATAAATCATAGAGATGATCTGACTTATCTTATCGGAGAACTGATCAGTGAGCTCAATGTAGGTCATGCATATGTGAATAGCGGTGACAGACCTTCTGTAAACCGTGTTAAACTCGGATTGCTAGGTGCAAGATTTAGTCGCGATAAAAGCGGTTACTACCGTATAGACAGTATCCTTTCAGGGCAAAGCTGGAATAAATCATTAGTGTCTCCATTACGCGTTGCAGATGGTAGCATAAAAACCGGTAGTTACATTATCTCCATTAACGGTACATCTGTAAAAGCGGTTAGTAATATGTATGAATTGCTGGTGGGTAAAGCGGGTCAGCTGGTAGAGATTGAAGTAAACAATTCTCCATCTGCAACAGGTGCGAAGAAATTGCTTGTAAAGCCAATTGCAGACGAATCATCGCTTTATTACCATGAGTGGGTACAACAGAACATTGCCAAAGTAAATGCAGCCAGTAATGGTAAGATTGGTTATGTACATATTCCTGATATGGGGGTTGAGGGATTAAATCAATTCGCCCGTTATTTTTATCCGCAATTAGATAAAGAAGCACTCATTATTGATGACCGTGGTAACGGAGGAGGTAATGTTTCTCCTATGATTATAGAACGTTTATTACGTCAGCCGGGATTAGGAATGATGCAACGCAATACAAAAACGGCCTCTATTAAACCAGATGCGCACGTGGGGCCAAAAGTTTGTCTGATTGATCAGTACTCAGCTTCTGACGGTGATCTGTTTCCATGGCAGTTCAAACATTATGGCATTGGTCCGTTAATAGGCCAGCGTACATGGGGTGGAGTAGTCGGTATCAGCGGTACATTACCTTTCATTGATGGTGGCGACATGCGTAAACCTGAGTTTGCACACTTTGCACCGGATGGTTCATCGTTTATCATTGAAGGGGTAGGAGTTAGCCCTGATATAGAAATAATTAATGATCCTTATAATGAATATAAAGGGATTGATACACAATTGGCAGAAGGTATTAAAGTGTTGTTAGATAAATTAGCAAAAGGAGAGAAAACAGGTGTTCCAAAAATTCCTGCATTTCCTGATAAGTCGAAATAAATATAATAACAGAACTATTGTTTGAGCCTTTTATAAAAGCTTTGCATCGCAATTATATTGTGATGCAAAGCTTTTGTATTATATAACTGAATAAAGCTTTTATGAATTACAAAGAATTTCTCAGAATAACTTTTGTAGGATTTCGTTTAACAATTGTTTTATTTTCTGTAATGATCTGCGCCACTGTTTTACCCATTGCTTCAAAATCAGTTGAAATGACGGTAATACCATCTTCAAGAATTTCTTTGACATCAGTGTCATTATAGGAAATTAAACCAATGTCTTTTCCCAACTTCAGTTTCTTTTTTCTTGCGAGCTTAATCAACATCACATCATCCGTATCATACCTGCTGAAGGTTATATAGGCATTTCCTTTTTTAAAAGTATTTTCATCGATTTCGGGCTGAATCATGTAAGGAAATGACAGCTCGTTACAATAATGTAAAAAACCGTCAATTACGAGTTTGGCATGAGTGGCTTCAGGATGTGCTACCAGTATTAGTTTTTTGTATTTGTTTAATTCGTTTTTCAGCTTGTGAAGGCTGTGATAGATATCGTGGCCATAATCCTGATAAACACAACTGTAATTGCCTGTGAGGCCCGGCTGGTTCAGGTCAATAATAATTCGTTTTTTTTCAGGAATCATGTTCAGCACCGGTGCAACATCTTCTTTAAAAAAAGTGGCAATCACATAGTGAGTATAATTGCCAAGGTTTTCCCGTATCAGTTTTTCGAATACCTGATAGTTATGATGGTGAAAATAAATGTCGATATCCGCATTGCCTGCGATTTGGTTAAAAAGATTTCTGTAAAACTGCTCCCTTAAAATATTCATTTTATCCAAAAGGAGGAATATGCGAAAAGAATGTTCAATATGTTTTTTTCTTACGAAATATCCTTTTCTGTAAACAGATTCGATAATTCCTTTCTCAACGAGTTCGTTCAGGCCTTTAAGTAAAGTCTCCTTACTCATCTTTAGTTGCTCCTGTAGCTTTTTCAGAGAAGGAAGCTGATCACCAATCTGAAGATGATCATCATTGATAAGTCCGGTAATATAATCGGCCAGATGCTGATATTTTGTTTTTCCAATCGGCAGATTTCCAGAATCAGGCATGGTCGTTTTTTTAACTGTATTGATTATTTATAACAGCAAATGTAGAATAAGTATCATACAAACCAAACCAGTACTAAAGAAAACATTATTAATGTATTGATAATTAATGAATTAAATTTTTTTGCTTGTTTTAAGTATTAGTATTAAGTTTGTGTCTTACATACCAGTCCAGACCAGATTGTCTTAAATACAACGATTGCATATGAGATTTTACATAACCCTGGCTTTTTCCTTACTTCTCGGGATAAAAGCAAATTCGCAGACTATTAAGAATATTGCGGGTACTGTTACAGATACTAAAGGTGATCCATTACCCAAAGCTTCTGTTATTACTGCACAGAGCAAAAAAACAGCATTGACCAACGATAAAGGCTATTTCCATATAGTAGGTGTAGTTGTTGGTGAAAATATTACTATCTCTTCTATTGGATATTCTCCTAAAACAATAACCGTTGGAACGGAATCAAATGTAAAAATCGAGCTGGAGGCTCAGAGTCAGACATTGAATGACGTTGTAGTAATCGGTTATGGCCAGGTAAATCGAAAAGATCTTACAGGATCAGTTGGTTCTGTAAACATAAAAGATTTACAAAAAGCACCTGTGGTATCATTCGAAGATGCGCTGGCCGGCAGAGTTGCAGGAGTACAGGTGTCTACGGGTGATGGACAACCCGGAAGCGTAAGTAATATCGTTATACGTGGAGGTAATTCTATTACTCAGTCTAATTCTCCTCTTTATGTAATTGATGGCTTTCCGCTTGAAAATCCTGATAACAATACTATTAATCCTGATGATATTGAATCTATTGAAATTCTTAAGGACGCTTCCTCTACAGCTATATATGGTGCCAGAGGTGCAAATGGGGTTGTCATTATCACTACCAAGCAGGGAAAGTCAGGCCCGCCGGTAATTACCTATAATAATTGGCTCGGCGTACAGCAGCCTGTTAAGCAAATTCCGGTCATGAGCGCTTATGAGTTTGTAAAATACCAGACTCAGATTTTACCTCCCTCTTCAACACAGATCTATTTTACAGATAACAGAACACTTGACTATTATAAAGATGCCAAAGCTATCAACTGGCAGGATCAGGTACTGCAGGACGCTTTCATGCATAATCATTCTGTATCAGTCAGAGGAGGTACTACTGCTACAAAATACTCTTTAAGTGGTTCTTACCTTGACCAGAACGGAATCGTTATAAATGGCGGTTTTAAAAGATATCAAGGCCGTTTACAGCTTGATCAGACGATTACTCCGAAACTTCGTGCAGGAATTAATATTAATTATACACACGCGATTAAAGAAGGGCAAATTGCCAATCTTACAAGCGATGATTTAAATAGTAGTTCTGCTGGAAATGCGTCTTCTTATCTGATGTTTGGGGCGTGGGGATACCGGCCGGTAAGCGGAAGCGGCAACTTTGAAGACTTTCTGAATGATCCTTTTGATGAAGATGTTACTTCTAGTGTTGATCTTAGGGTTAACCCTGTTGTAAACGCACGAAATCAGTATAATTTCGCTTATACAAAATCTTTACTGGTGAATGCTTTTCTGGAATATACACTGGTGAAGAATTTAAAGTTCAGGGTAAGAGGTGGTATGACTGATATCGGATTAGTTTTTGAAAAGTTCAATAATTCTAATACGGCAGCAGGTAATCCGCTGACAGTTTATGGTGCTACTTTCGGCGTTAATGGAGCTATTAATAATATCAGTAACAGAAGTTACCTGAACGAAAATATACTCACCTATAATAAGGTATTCAATAAAATTCACCGCATTGACGCCATGGCGGGATTTACCATGCAGCGTACTTCTGCTGAATCTAATGGATATACATCTATATTGTTACCTAATGAATCACTGGGCGTTAAAGGCCTTGATCAGGGCATTGTGCTTAATAAAAATTTTACCGGCACTTATTCTACACTGGTGTCATACCTTGGACGTGTTAACTATACGCTGAAGTCGAGATATCTTTTTACGCTTTCTTTCAGAAGTGATGGTTCTTCAAAATTCCATCCTGATAACAGATGGGGTTATTTCCCTTCAGGAGCTTTTGCCTGGAACTTCGCTGAAGAAAACTTTATGAGTGAGATAGGATTTCTTTCTTCCGGGAAGCTTAGAATTTCTTACGGTGTTACCGGAAATAACCGCGTATCGGATTTTGCCTATCGCAGTGTGCTGGAGCAGGAAGTGGGGGCCAATAGTACCAATACCCGAAGCGGATATTATTTTAACGGAGAATATATCCGTGGAACCGTGCCTACCGTAGTGGGAAATGAAAAGCTGAAATGGGAAAGAACAGGAAATCTGGATATAGGGCTTGATCTGGAGTTTTTTAACGGACGACTTAATTTTACCACAGACTATTATCATAAAAGAACAGAAGACCTTCTGTTGAACGCATCACTACCGACCTCTACAGGTTATCTTACAGCATTTAAAAATATCGGTGTTGTAGTCAATAAGGGAATCGAATTCTCATTGAATACAATCAATATAGAAGCTAAAAATTTTACCTGGAGCTCCAGTTTTAATATAGCATTTAATAATAACAGAATCGTTTCATTAAATGGTGATGAGGCTAGTTTGACCACACGTGTAACCAGCTGGAATGCTCAGTTTAATAATTCAATGCCTTACATTGCTTTACCGGGTCAGAATGTTGCTCAGTTTTATGGATTTGTTTTTGACGGGCTGTACCAGACTTCAGACTTTGATCAGTCGGCCGATGGCAAATATGTACTGAAGCCTACTGTTCCCAATAATGGTAATGACAGGTCAACCATACAACCGGGCCACATCAGGTATAAAGACCTGAATGGTGATGGAATCGTAGATGCAAATGATCAGACTGTTATTGGTAATCCGAATCCATTACACATTGGTGGCTTTGTTAATAATTTCAGGTATAAAAATTTTGATCTTAATATTTTCTTCCAATGGTCTTATGGTAATGATGTCTTGAATGCGAACAGAATAGTTTTTGAAGGTTCAGAAGCAAGGCCCAATTTAAATATGTTTAAGACTTATGAAAACAGATGGTCTCCTGAAAATCAATCGAGCTTACTTCCTGTAGCTGGTGGATACGGCCCGAATGTATATTCTGACAGAACTATTGAAGATGGTTCTTTCCTGAGATTGAAAACTGTTTCACTCGGTTATAATCTTTCATCTTCCGTTGCCAAAAAAATGGGTATTCAGGCTGTAAGGGTGCATGCTTCTGCACAAAACCTGATTACCTGGACAAAATATACAGGTCTTGACCCGGAAGTATCAGTGCGCCACACTGCTTTAACTCCAGGGTTCGACTGGAGCCCGTACCCGAGAGCAAGAACCATTACACTGGGATTAAATGTTACATTCTAACGAAAAGCTTATTACTGTTATGAAAATTAATTTTCTTACCATATTACTATTAACAGGATTGGTATCTTGTAATAGATTATTAGATACAACACCGTTGGATTTTGTATCGCCCGATGAGTATTATAAATCAGAGAAAGAACTTGAATCTGCACTTGCGGGTGTATATGACCGTTTGGGAGATACAAGATTATATGCACAGGCAATGACAAGTTATCTGGTTTTTAGTGATGAGTTCTTTATGAAAGGACGAACGTCGGGTGTGCTCGCAAATATTATTGATGCCTCTACACTCGAACTCAACAGGCATTGGGAAACACTATACACCGGTATAGAACGTGCAAATATGTTGCTCGAAAATATGGAGAGTTCTGTTTCTGTCAGAAAAGAAAAAAGAGATGAAGTCAAAGGACAGGCTTTGTTTTTGAGAGCATATTATTACTTCTTACTGGTTGATGAATTTGGTTCCGTACCCTTAAAACTTACTTATACAAGATCCCCGGAAGAAACACCGTTGCCCGGAAGCCCCGTTGCTGTAATATATGAGCAGATTGTAAAAGATATGAAAGAAGCTGCCGGGCTCGTTAAAACCATTTCAGAATATGGATATAATACCAGAATTACACAGACTACAGTCTACGGGATGTTAGCACGTGTATATCTGACTATGGCCGGGTTTCCACTTTATGATGTATCGAAATATGAAGAAGCAAGAAATTATGCAGAACTGGTGAAAGAGTCCGGAGAGCATAGCCTTAATCCTGATTTTAAACAGATTTTTATCAATCACTCAAAAGAGATTTTTGATATCCGTGAAAGTATGTGGGAGGTAGAGTTTAAAGGAGCTAACCAGGGCGAAATTCAGGAAGGCGGAATGATAGGAACCTATAATGGAATTGTATGTTCAAATATAGATACAGGATGGGCTTATGATTATGTTCATACCACTGCAAAATTGTATAATGCTTATGATGCCAGTGATCTCAGAAGAGACTGGACTATTGCTCCTTTCAGATTTGTTACAAGCGGACAAACAGTTGTAAGAACCCCATGGAATGCTACACAGATTCATGAAAGAAATCCAGGAAAATGGAGAAGAGAGTATGAAACTTTTGTACCGAGAAATCAATATTATAACGGTACAAACTGGCCGCTGTTGAGATATTCAGACGTATTGCTGATGTTTGCTGAAGCAGAAAATTATGTCAATGGAGGACCTACACAGCAAGCTTATGAAGCTTTAAATGAAGTAAGAAGGCGTGCTTACGGAAAAGACATACATATTCAGGATGATGATGTGGACGCACCGGCAGGAATGGGACAGGTGGATTTTCTTGAATTTGTTAAAAATGAAAGATTCAGAGAATTAGCTTTTGAAGGAATACGAAAACATGATCTGATCCGATGGGGTATGTATGTTTCTGCTATGCAGGGTTTACTCACAGAATATTCAACTATGACTGCTGATTTAAGAGGACCGGCTATCATTCAGGCGCAACGTATCACCGATAGGGCAGTACTGTTTCCTATCCCTAACAGTGAAATGGCTACAAATCCAAATATGAAACAAAATCCGGGCTGGTAGTTCCCGGAAATACTACTAATAATATTCTAACGAAATTGATATCATTAAAAGATATATCATAATGATAAAAATAATTGCTCCATTTCTGCTGTTGATTTTATTCTCCTGTCAGAAAAGATATGAACTTTCTTCCATAGAAGATTTTAATGTTCATACAGATGCTAATAGTTATTCAGTTGGGGATACCGTAAGATTTTTTTTCGACGGTAATCCTGATAATATTGTATTCTGGTCAGGCGAAGACGGGCATGTTTACGACTACCGGTCACGTACTGCTGTTGAAGGAAATTCAATCGTACTCAATTTTAAAACTTTTTCTCAATTCGGAGAACCCGATGTGGAAAGCCTAAAGCTGCTCATCTCTACCGACTTTGCAGGTATTTATGATTCAGCACATGTAGCAGATGCTACATGGACAGACATTACTGACAGGGCAATTCTTTCAACCGGACAGGATCAGACCTCCTCAGGAGATATAAACCTGAATGATTTTGCTTCGCTCAATAAAGATATGGTACTGGCTTTCCGTTACAAAACAGAAGTGATTAAACCCGCTACCACCCAAAACAGATGGGTTATACGAACTTTTGATTTGAAAAGCATCAACGCACAGGCTGCGGAAAGTATATTAGCGTCTATGTCAACTGCCGGATGGAAAGCCTTTAGTTTTCTGGAACCCGCTACCGCATGGTCAATTACTCCGCAACAGCTGATATCAGCAAGAAGTTTTACCAGTCTTGACGATGATTGGGTGATTACTAAATCATTTAACCCCAATGCTGTTGCTCCTGATAAAGGACAATCCGTTAAAAATATCTCTCAGAAGGTAGATGCTTTTACAAATGTGTTTAGTAAGCCTGGTACTTACAAAGTTGTTTTTGTAGCAACCAATGCGAATGTAAAAAAACAACAATCTATTGTTAGAGAAATCATAATCAATATACAGTAATCGAATTAAGTATTCTTTAGTTATGGCAGGTACTCAATCTCTATATAAGTCATTGTTAATCGTTCAGTTTTTGCTGATTACATCCTGCTCACTGCTTGCGCAGAATAATAGTGAGGTAGCAATCAGCGATAAAAAACTATCGGTAAAATGGCACATGACAAAGGATGGGTATAAGATTTCATCCATAGATCTTTATGGGAAAAGTATGCCAGCTTTGGAGCTTGATACAGATGGAGAATACACTGTTTTGTATTCTGCCAGCAAACCCGATACTGCTGCGCAGCCTTTAAAAGATGGAAAGGGAAATTCCATTATTTTCCCGGAACCCGAGTATCGTTATGTTGTTGGTAAATGGAGAGAAAGTACAGATTCGGTATCATTAAATACAGCAGGTACTGCCTATCACTTCTATCCTGAAAGATATGAGAAAAGAGGAGACAGTATACTCTTTATTAAGGAGAATAGTGAATTTTATATACGTTCTTCATGGAAGATAGATAATAATAGTGATATTCGTGTGAGTGTAACTGTTAAATCTTTTAAAGAAGGATATATTTCAGTTGCAACCCCTTCTCTTATTAAAGAAAAGCAAAGTGATTTTCAGTGGGCTGTTGTGCCCGGCGTATGGCAGGGTAAAGCTGTTAATCCTGATTTTGTGAATGCTTTTGCTTATGGTCAGGGTATCCCTGCTATTCCTGTTCTCGCTAAGGAAAGAACAGCAGCTGCACTTACATCTATCTTAACTAATAAAAATGGAATCTCACTTGCCGTAACCGCTGAACCCGGTACGGGAAGAGATCCATGGGCCGACAATAAGGTTTCACAGGGTGAATGGTTACTAGGGCTTTCTTCTATGAATAGAAAAGGGGAGCTGACACCAACGCTTTATCATCCTGTATTGGGCGGAAAAAAATCTTATTTGAAAGCAGGGGATAGTCTCGTGTTTAATTTCAGATATACTATTCAAAACGATCACTGGTATAGCGTTTATAAACATGTTGTAAATAATATATACAAATTCCCTGACTTTTTAAGGCTTAAAAAAACGAAGGAATCTTTGTCTGCAAGACTTCTAAGATTATATAATTATGTTATCAATGATAGTACATCAAGATGGAGAAACTTTGAATACAAAGATTTACTGATAGGAGCACAGGAATATCTTGGTGGCGTACATGATTCTGAAAAAGATGCGATTAAAAATGCCGATTATGGGGCAATGTGGATGCTTTCGAATCTAACTGATGATTCTATTCTCATGAGCAGCAGACTGCCACAAGCTTTAGATTTTAAATATGCCCAGCAGAATACTTCAGACAGCTTTCTAAGAGGAGCTGCTGCCGGGCAATATTATCTTCATAAGTCTAAAAGATTTACAGAAGAATGGGGTCCCTATACAGAGCCAATAGCAACCACCTATTACATGCTGCTGGATATTGGTAATATTTTATTATTTGAACCCAATCACCCGCAGCTGAAAAATGAACTTATTCTGGCCGCCGACTGGTTATTGAATAAAATTAAGTCAGATGGAAGTTGGGAGATTGCCTACGACAATACAACTTATCAACCGTTGTTTACTGACCAGCTGGATTACCGGCCAACTTTTTATGGTTTACTTGTAGCGTACCGGCTTACAGGAGATAAAAAATATCTTGACGGAGCAGTGAAAGGAGCGGGATGGTTTATCGATAACGCTGTGTCGAATGCTTACTTTTTAGGAGTTTGTGGCGATACAAGATTTGCCCCGGATTTTGCTACCGGACAAAGCGTACAGGCACTGCTGGATTTATATGATTGTACAAAAAATGAAAAGTATAAGAAAGCAGCATTAACAGTTGCTCAGATTTATACCACTTCAGTTTACACCCATCCTATTCCTTCAGAAAAAAAGAAAATGGTTGAAAGCAGGGTTGTATATGACTGGGAGATTAGTCAGGTAGGGCTCAGTTTTGAACACGGAGGCATTATAGGATCTGCGAATAGTCACGGGCCTATTTTATTAGCAAGCCATGCAGGTATGTTTGTACGCCTGTTTCAGATAACAAACGATTCGCTGTTTCTTAATATGGCACGTGCTGCCGCATGGGCCAGAGATGCATTTGTAGACCCGGCAACCGGAGTCGCTTCTTATTATTGGAATGCTATGAATAAAGGAGCGGGCCCGTTTCCACATCATGCATGGTGGCAGATCGGATGGATCACTGATTACCTGATAGCAGAAACTTATCTGCGTTCTGCAGGTAAGATCGATTTTCCTGCGGGGTTTATAACTCCTAAAGTAGGTCCACATAAAACTTATGGATTCACTGAAGGTAAACTCTACGGAAAGAAGGTAAAAATAAAAATGATACCGGATCTTATTCATCTTTCAGATGAATCTGTTGATTATATAACAGCTATAGACGCTACTGAAAATACTACCTATTTTATTTTACTGAATAATAGTGTGAATACACTTGAAACTACATTTAATATTAATCCTGATCAGTTAAAAAGGATTCTCAACTCTTCTTCAAAAAAACTAAAAACGTCTTATCTGAACGAATCTGGGAAAGAAAAGTCATTGGGTGCTCTTTATGAATCGAAAATTGTACTGCCGCCTTCAGGTATGCTCACCATTAAGGTAAAGGCCGGCTGATTATTAACGAAAAAATAAATGCTCTATGAAACGAACCTTTTACTCCGGGTTATTAAACCGGTTGGTAATTTTTTTTACCGCTATTATTTTGTTTGTTGCCTGTAACAAACCATTTGCAGATATGCAGGCTGATGACTTGCTGAACTTAAAAAATAGTTTTGCAGCAGCTGATGAGCCTGTAATAAATTTACCTGATTCTCCGGTTTCCGTAAGCCAGAAATATCAGGTGTTCATCAATGATATTCCAGTGAGGGTTTCAAAAGAAATCTGTTACGATTATATAGCTAATGGCGGAACCAGAGTAACACATTCTTCTTTATTTACTTATCAACCGGGCGCACAGATAAAAATTATAACAGATAGTTCTTTTTCTTCTTATACACTTTCTCCTCAAAGACTGGGAATATCTACTTCTCAGGTGGGAAATGAAATTACATTTACATTGCCGTCAGAGTATTACAATTTTGCAATCACATTTCCTGATCGTGAACCATTGTTTCTCTTCTCCGCACCGGATCTGACTTCCTATAAAACCGGCGCAGTCGTTTTCGATAGTGGTGTTCATACTCCGGCAAATGGTGAATTTCATTTACAATCGAATACTACTTATTACCTTGAAGAAGGTGCCGTGTTGAATGGAAAGGTGATTATATCGAATAAAACGAATGTCAAAATATTCGGAAGAGGGATGATTGATGACCGGCTTAATCCGGTGGTAGGTCACTTCCTGAAAATATACAACAGTAGTAATGTTGAAATTAAAGGAATTGGTATCAGACATGGAGCACTGGGATGGCAAACTGATTTTGTTAACTCTTCAAATATTCAGGTTGATTATATTAATCTGATGAGTTTTGGTCAGAATAACGACGGACTTGATATAGGAACAGGGTGTAAGAATATAAGTTTTAAAAATTGTTTCGTTGGTTCAGGCGATGATGCTTTCGGATGGCATGCAACAAATGCGATTGCTTATGGGCAAAACCCTCTCGATAGTTCCTACGCAGAAAACTGCCTGGTATGGCAAACGGCAGGCTGCGGAATAAGAATTGGTTCTTCGCTGGAAGCTACAGAAGTGAAAAATCTTCAGTTTAAGAATATTGATATAGCTAAAACCAGTAAAGGAATTTATCCTGTAGCAATACCACATTCAGATTGGGCAGATGTTCATAATCTGGTTTTTGAAAATATATACGATGAAGAGCCTTCAAATACAAAATTTGTACTAGCCTATATTAAGCAAACACATAACTCTAATCCTGTTTATCAACCAGGCTTCATCTCTAATATTCAGTTTATAAACTGCAACAGTTTTGCTACAAAAGCAGAGTTTGAAGGATATGATCCGATACATAAAATATCAGATATAACTTTTATTAACTGTACGGTGGCAGGAAGGCCTATGCTTCAGTCAGATGTTGTAGCCAATGCATTTACAGAAAATATTATTGTACAATAAGTTGTTTTATATGAACCATTCTCCGGAAAATAGAAATTATTCTTGTAAAAGATCAGGTAAGATTTCAAGCCTGTTGTTTCTTGTTGCTTTTGTATTCATCAGTTATGATGGGTTTTCGCAACAGGATAAATATCTTATTGAAGCAGAAAAGTTTCAATTCAAAGGAGAATGGTTTGAAGAAAAAGACAGGAACAGCCTCGGAGGAACTTTATTAAGAGCTACCGGTGGAAAAAAGGATGAATCTACCGATGCTTTTACTTCTGTGAAAATATGGGAGGCCGGAACTTACGCCGTTTGGATGCGTACTCCAGACTACGAAGATCGACCTTCTACCCGACAAATGCAATTGTCAGTGAACGGTGTATTGTGTGAACGAGCGGGAAAGCACGGCAAACCAGGGTTCTATTGGGAAAAAGTAGCTGAAATTCCTTTAGAAAAAAAAGAGGTATTACTTCGTTTACATAATTTCAATTTCGGAAGATGTGACGCTATCCTTTTGTTGAAAGACAATAAAATAAATCCGAATGATCTTGCTTTGATAGAAATAGGTAAATGGAGAAAAAATCCTGCTGTCTTATCAGTAATGTCTGAGAATAATCTTAATAGCAGTATTTACCTGCCTGTTACAACGAATGCAAAAACAATAGCTTCACTTGAAAAAGGGCAGATACGTTTAAAATTCTTACAATTAACTGACAGGCAAAACGCAATTGTTTCGCGTACTGAAATTAAGTCAGGAAACGAATGGGTGTCGTTGCCGGGTGAACAGGAAGATCATAAAGTGTTTCTTTTAAATACATCTCTCAGTAAAGTCAATTATCAGAAATTCTACCCTGCATGGAATAATTCTGGAGGTAACAGTTATTTTGAATTTGATGAAAAGAAATATACTGTTACCACTGATGGTGCTGAT
Source organism: Gynurincola endophyticus (assembly GCF_003991195.1). Classification (GTDB taxonomy): domain Bacteria; phylum Bacteroidota; class Bacteroidia; order Chitinophagales; family Chitinophagaceae; genus Gynurincola; species Gynurincola endophyticus. Next base: position 607,289 of record NZ_RCWL01000001.1, read on the forward strand.
CTTAATCCTTTTCTTGCAGGTAATTTCAGTGAAGCGATACCTTACAATGTACAGCAGCTCGATAATGAAACTATTCAGGTCCAATACATAACACGTAATAAATCTCTCATTACCGGTTTCTGGAGCCTGGCAGATAATGGAACTCATCTGAAACTCCGTTTAGTATGTCAGACAGCTGAAGCCGGGTATTACAGTATCGGTGTTGCTGCTTTTCATCCTTTTATGGAACATCAGGTAAGTAATGTATTGATGCCACCAATGTTTCAGTATAAGAGGATTCCTGAAAACCCGCAAATGCTGGTATCGGCTATCATGCCGCAACCTTTAAGTATTGTGGAAACAAATGTAAATGACAAAAAATGGTCATTGTTTGTAACGGCTGACACTGCAACTTTTAGCCAGGATTGGGGAAGTTCAAAATATTCTCCAATAGGATTTTCTATGAAGAATGAAAATAATCTGGTACAACCGGTTGCCTTTGCTCCGGTATTAGGAATGGCAGATTCAAAATATGACGCCGGTGAACTAATTGACCGGGAATTTATAATAGGTATTGTTAATGACTCCTGGACCAGAGCGTTGTCGTACATCTCCGATTCTGTATATCAGGTAAAAGATTATCGCAGGCAGAAGGAAGAATCGCTGACGGAAACAATTTTTAATATATCTGATCTGATTGATAATGAAGAATCCGGTGGGTGGGATTCCCGTCTGAAAGGTTTTTATGATATAGAAGGTAACCCTGAAACTGCACCTACTGTTGTGAATGCAACACCACTGGCAAATATAGCATTGCCATTACTTGCCGGAAGTGAATCGCAATATCTTAGCAGAGCGCTTCCAACCATTGAATATACTTTGTCAAGAAGCGGTTACAGATGGGCGATTGATGTGGTGCCAACCGGTTATAATAACTCCAGGAAAACATTGGAATTAAATCCACTCCGCTCACAGTTTACCACATCGTATTATGAGGGGCTTAACCGTTTGTTAAATAACTTGAATCCCTGGTTAAAAGAAATTGCGCTTCCCGGTGATAGCCTTCGTAAAGCGGCAGGATACTCTACAGCTTTTATACCATGGGTACAGGCCGCCGCCGCTTATCGATTAACAGGAAACAATAAATGGCTGAAATTGGCCGAGGAAGGCGCTGGTAAATATATAGATGCACAGATTTATAATAATTCTACAGTTCCGTTAAGTCATACACCTTTTTATAATGCGTCTTTTTACGCACCCTGGTGGCATCTGACAGATTTATATGAGATCACTAAAAATAATAAATACCTGAAAGCTGCGGAATACGCAAGTCATTTCACTATATCGGGTATACGATCATTTCCTTATGTAAAAGACGAACAGCAGTTAATTCATCCGGGTAATAACTTTGAAGGAAATACACATATCTGGTGGAAAGGCGATAAACCTTACCGATTGGGTTTTCCGCGTAAAAACGGAGATGCTCCGGAGAAGAATATACCTGCATGGGAAGTGTCACCTGTTGGTTTGGGATTTGAACAACCGTCAACATATTTCCTGACAGATGCATCGAAAAATGTTCGTCCTGTTTTTATGAGTAGCTGGGCCCCGCATTTACTCAGATTGTATCAACACTCCGGAAATAAAATTTTTGAAATATACGCGCGTAATGCGGTCATCGGCCGATTTTCAAATTATCCGGGTTATTATGCAACAGGATTTACGGATATAACACTGAAAAAAGATTTCCCTTATAAAGGTCCTGATGTTAGTTCTGTTTATTATCATCATATTCCGCCACACCTGGCTTTTACGCTTGACTTTCTGATTACTGAAGCTATTCAGCGTTCCGGTGGAAATATTGAATTCCCTTATAGTATTCAGGAAGGTTTTGTATGGTTCGCCAACCGGATTTATGGTGGCGGGTATGGGAAAGTTTTTGGAGATGAGCATGTTAAACTATGGATGAAAAAAGGATTGGTTACTTCTGCTAACCCTTCAGTGAATTATGTAACAGCAGTTTCTGAAAATAACTTCTGGATATTATTATCCGGAGAATCAGAAACGGATGAAGATGTAGAAATACACTGGTCTGCTGAAACCGGAGCCACTTCAGATGGTACAGCTGTTATTTTTGATGCGAATAATAATAAAACTACTATTAAAATTGTTGGTGGTAAATCTACCCTGAAAATACCTGCAAAAGGTTTTCGTGCAGTTCGTATACCGCTTAAAAATAAAAACAACTTTACTGCAGCTTCACCTCTGAAAAAAGGAATGTATGTTTTTGATATGGGGGCTCCATGGGGAAAAGTGTTTGTATTCAGAATCCGTTCTCCGTTTGGATGGGATTCAATCTATGGTTTTGCCGAAACTGCTCCCATCGAAGGCGCTGAAGTAAAGATCACTTTTAATGGTAAAGCTGAAAAGATTACAGCTTATCCGTTTGAATGGAGTTTCTATAAAATTAAAACAGACGAAAAAGTAGAATTGAAACTGGAATTAAAACAGGGAAGCAAAATACAGACAAAAAATATTTCGATATCAGGAGACTAAAATTCAAGCATTATGTGGTATAGAGTAATTATAAAAACTTTATCGTTCTGTTGTGGCCTTAGTGCTTCTGCCTTGGCACAGTCTGCAGGTGATAATGATAAAATAGCTGCTTCGCAGGGTGGAGCAACACCACTGATTTTCGATCTGAAGAAAAAGGATATTACTGCGATAAAACCTGGTGATTTCAATGATGATCGTGAAACAACAGTAAGAAATGGTATGCCCAACTTTTTTGATAAGGTGAAAAAGAAGCAACCAGTTACTGTTGCTTTTATTGGTGGAAGTATTACTCAGGGTGAAAAATGTTACCGCTTACAAACAGCAAAATATATACAGGATAAATACCCTGATGTGAAATTCAGCTGGGTAAATGCGGGTGTATCTGGCACAGGAACCGACCTTGGAGCATTTCGTTTACAGGAACAGGTACTGCAATATAAACCGGATCTGATATTTATTGAGTTTGCGGTAAACAGGGCTTATGCTGAAGGAATGGAAGGAATTATCAGACAGATAATAAAGGCAGATGCATCAACGGATATCTGTCTCATTTATACGATTCTTAACGGACAAACGAAAATTTATCAGGAAAACAAAATTCCGGAAAATATACTTCGACTGGAAAAACTGGCTGAACACTACCGGCTACCTTCAGTTCATCTTGGGATGGAGGCTGCTGCAATGGAAAAAGAAGGAAAACTGATATGGAAAGGAGATAAAGAACAAAAAGGGAAAATATTATTTTCAACGGATGGTATACATCCGATTGAAGCAGGTGGTAACTTGTATGCGGCTGCTATCGCAAGGGCACTTAATAAAAATTCTTCTCAGGAAACTATTCCCACTTGTCACAATTTAAGCGCTCCGCTATTAACAGATAAGTGGGAAAATGTAAAAATGATCCGCCCTGATGAACTGGCTGCGTTTGATGAAAACTGGAAACTAATTGATACTAAAAGTAAAGGTTTTTTACAGCGATTTTCTAACTGGTTCGATCAGGTGGCATTTGCTGAAATACCAGGCGCATCATTTTCTTTCAGTTTTGAAGGCGATATGTTTGGTTTCTTCGATATTGGTGGCCCTGAGGTTGGCCAGCTTGAATTTATCGTTGATGGAAAGCCCGTTCACCTGAAAAAGATGAATACCCCGGAAATTACCTATTACATTAATGGCAATAACAACGAAGAATCTACTCTTAACAGGTTTAATATTTATTGCAATAACCGGTATCGTGGCCAACATGACCTCATTGAACTGGAATATGGAAAACATGAAGTAACTGTTAAGATCTCTGATAAAAAATCGGATAAAGAAACTATACTTACTCCTGTTAATGCAAAAGATATCAATGCTAATCCCGAAAAGTATGACAGAACTGTTGTTTATATAGGTAAAATACTAATCAGAGGTAACGTTTTAAAAAGAAGCTAATGAACTACTTCAAAATAAATATCATTTTTATTACGATGTTATTACTGCTCATTGCTAAGAATAATGTCGCTCAAAATCTGACCCAACAGCAGAAATGGGAACAGAAGCTGGAGAAATATCGGAAACAGGATTCCATCAAACCTCCGCATTCCGGAAATATTTTATTCCTCGGTAGCTCTACCATTGAAAACTGGAAAGCATTAGAGCATGATTTCGCTGAAAAAAAAGCTATTAACAGAGGGGTGTCCGGTACAAAAATGATTGATCTTTTCAATTATAAAGAGCGTCTGATTGATCCATATAACCCGGCGAAAATATTTATTTATGAAGGTGATAATGATATTGCTCTGGGTTGGTCAGCTGATAGTATAACTAAAGTGTTCAAGGAATTATTCTACTATATAAGATCAAAAAAACCTGATGCCACGATCTATGTGATTTCTATTAAGCCTTCGCCGGCAAGAGAAAAACATATAGTTAAATTGCTTAAAACAAATGAATTGCTGGAGCAATTCATATCAGAACAAAAAAACGCGGGATACATAGATGTATACAACCCTATGCTGGTAAGTGGAAAACTGGTTCCTGCTTATTACCGCCCCGACAATTTGCATCTTACCGAAGAAGGTTACGAGGTATGGAAACAGGTAATAGGTGCATATATCAATCAATAACCCCCTAAACATTATTCATGATAAAGAAATTATTTTTCGTTTTTGTATTTGCTTTACCGGCTGTTACCTGTTTTTCTCAGGTATATAAGGATAAAAATGTTGATGGGGAAACGCGTGCGCGTGATCTGTTGTCTAAAATGACATTGGAAGAAAAAATTGATTACATCGCAGGGTATAATCAATTTTATATCCGTGGCATAGAGCGTTTGGGATTACCTGAAATCAAACTTACTGATGGCCCGGTAGGCACACACAAAGATGGTAAAGCGGTAGCTTATCCTGCAAGTGTGTTATCTGCTGCTACCTGGGATACCAGTCTTGTTTATGAACTGGGTAAACAATTAGGACGAGATTCAAGAGCAAGAAGTGTACATGTGCTGCTGGCTCCCGGCGTAAATATTATCAGAAGCCCTTTGGGTGGAAGAAATTTTGAATACTTTACCGAAGACCCTTTCCTGAATTCCAGAATTACAGTAGCCTACGTAAAAGGTTTGCAGGATCAGAAGGTGGTGGCAACGGTAAAACACTACGCTGCCAATAATCAGGAGTGGGACAGAAATAATGTGAGCAGTGATATTGACGAAAGAACCCTTCACGAAATTTATCTTCCTGCCTATAAAGCTGCAATACAAGAAGCCGGGGCCGGATCGGTGATGAATAGTTATAATCCGATTAACGGTGAACATGCTACTCAGAACAATTATTTGAACAATGTAGTGCTGAAACAGCAATGGAAATTTGATGGTTTCCTGATGAGCGATTGGTCTTCAACATATGATGCCGTTGCAGCAGCTAATGGCGGACTAGATCTTGAAATGCCTACTCCTAAACACATGAACCGAAAAAACCTGATACCTGCTATTGAGTCAGGATTAGTGAAAGAATCGGTGATAGATGATAAAGTTCTCAGAATACTGCGAATCATTTTCAGATTCGGATTTTTTGATAATCCACAATACGATAGTTCAGTTCCGCTCGATAATCCTCAGGGAGCAAAAGCAGCGTTGGAACTGGCGCGTGCCGGTATCGTACTGTTGAAAAATGAGAAAAATCTGTTACCATTAGATCAGACGAAAATTAAATCCATCGCTGTAATCGGGCCGAATGCGAATAATTATATTTCAGGAGGAGGTAGTTCGTATACATTCCCTTTTAGTTCAGTGTCTGTTTTGCAGGGAATTAAAGATCATAGCAGCAATGTTCAGGTAAATTATGCTCCCGGAGTTCCGACACTGAATGAAACTGTTTTTAACGCTGTTTTTTATACGGAAAAAGGGAGTAATGTAAAAGGGTTGAAAGCATCTTATTTTCCCAATACCCAGTTGAGAGGTAATCCTGAAATAGAAAAGATTGACAGTATTGTTTATATAGGAAACGGTTGGCATATAGCTGCAGAGAATAAAGGTATTCCCTATGATCACTGTTCTATGCGATGGACAGGTGTGATCCGTCCTGAGAAAACAACAAATTACCGGTTTATTGTAAAAGGTTTCGATGGTTTCCGTCTCAAAGTTGATACAGCTATGGTCATTAATGAGTGGCGTAATCAGGGAATTACTACCCGTGAAGTGGTACTTCCTCTGAAAGCCGGAGTAGAATATCCGGTAACATTGGAGTACTTCGCAGGAGCACATCCTGTTGATATTGCTTTCGGATGGAGAGAAGATAAGTTATTATTTGATGAAGCGATCAATATTGCTAAAAACGCGGATGTGGCTATCGTGAATATCGGCTTCAATGAAAGTAGTGAAAGAGAAAGTAACGACAGGCCTTTTGAACTGCCCGAATATCAGGATAGCCTCATACAATGCATCGTAAAAGCAAATCCCAACACTATTGTACTGTTAAACGCAGGAGGAAATGTTGATATGACTCCATGGTTGAATCAGATACCTGCTTTGATGCATATCTGGTATTCAGGGCAGGAAGGCGGAACTGCTGTGGCGGATCTGATTTTCGGAAAAGTAACGCCGTCCGGTAAGTTACCAGTTTCCTTTGAAAGAAAATGGGAAGATAATCCCGCTTATCCCTACTACTATGATTCTGCAGGTAGCAAACGTGTAGCGTACAAAGAAGGCTTGTTCATGGGCTACAGATATTATGATACGAGTAGCGTTAAACCTCAGTTCCCATTTGGGTTCGGACTTTCCTATACAACATTCAGCTATAGTAAATTAAAAGTGAAAAATATCGGCACTGCCGGAAAGCCACTTTATGAAATGCGTTTTACAATAAAAAATACAGGTAACTATGATGCTCATGAAGTGGCTCAGTTATATGTAAAGCCTTTGAATGCTCAAGTGGTAAGACCTGTTAAAGAGCTTAAAAAGTTCGCCAAAGTATTTATTCAAAAAGGTCAACAGAAGGAAGTTGTATTCACGCTTGATGCTGATGCCTTTAAATATTACAAAATCGAGTTAAAGGATTTTGATTTTGATGCCGGAGCGTATGAAATTCTTATCGGCACTTCTTCTCAGGATATCCGGTTGAAGAAAAATATTAAAGTAAAAAAATAGCTTTATATGAGGTTGATTACTTTATTGATATTGATATTGTCATACGCTGACATGTACTCACAGGTTAAATTGTCTGATGATCGTAAGAACATTCAGATTAACCGTAATGGAAAATCTTACACATTTTCTCTTGAGTTTTTGATATTGTATAATAGTGAAAATCCTCATATTGCATTGAAACCTTCCGGCTTAAAAAAGGTGTCTTACAATATACCTACCTGGAAAGTCAAAGATTCATTACTGGCAGACTATGAACAGGCTGATGTGAAGGCTTCTGTTGCAGGGGATGGCTTTGATGATAAAATATTGCGCAGTAAAGTTGAATTAAGAACTGTAAGTATTTATAATTCAGGAAGCCAGACTTTCATCACTCCTGAAACTGTGAATGTTGCTGAGGATAGTGTGGAAGTTTTATATTCCGGAAATGACGGTTTTACCTTTAAAGCGGTGATATCTTTTAAAACTGATTACTATCCTCGTATCACTTTTTACCTCAATACACTTGTAAAGGGATATTATAGTATTGGTTATATAGGTGCTCCTGCTATTGCTGTTGATGAGTTTGAAGAGAGCTGGCAACCTTTGATCTGGACCGAAAAAAGAATTCCTGAAAAACCATATCTCACACCATCTTACATGGCAACATTACCTGCCACTTTAGTAAATGATGGATACAATACAATTGGTGTATTGGCAGCTCCGGAACATCTGCCATTTCAACCCCTGCCGCTAATGGATAATAGCCAGTTTGGTGTATTACTGTTAAATCCGTCTGGAAAACTTCAACCGCAGATTTTTGCACCCATGATGGGAGGATACAACTCTTTCATGGATAAAGGAGAACAGTTCGTTTTTTCATATAACATGATTGTTGAACCGGAGAGTTTAACCGGAACTTATGAAAAAATTGCAAAGAATATATTCGGTTTTAGTAACTACCGTAAAAATTCAATTGCATCAATGAATACTGTTTTGGATAATATAGTTAATTATTCAAAAACTTCTTACGCATGGTTTGTTGACAGTCTGAAAGGGTTTGCTTATTCGACCGATGTTCCAGGAGCTGTTAAAAATGTATCAAGTTTAAATCCTTTAGAGCTGGCTATTGTACGTGACGATCAGGAAATGTTTGAAAAAAGAGCTTATCCTTTAATGGAATTTATGTTGTCAAGAGAAAAGTTTTTATTTAGTCTTGATAGTAATCAGAAAATACAATCCCCTTCAAGAAAGCTCAGAGGGCCGATTGCTCCTTTATCAGAGTTAGCTGCCCTGTATAATATTTTTGGTAAACAGAATGCCTTTTACAAAGAACTGGCACAGAAAGAATTTAAAAATACCAGAGTAAGAAATCTGGATGATAATGAAAAAGGTTATAACTGGATCAATGCAATGTTTTTATACAGAATGACGAATGATACCAATTATCTTTCATTGAGTAAGAAGCTGGCAGATAAATACCTCGAAACACGTGTTTTAAAGCGCGCTCAGAAGTTTGGAGATGATCCATTGTATGGATCCCATTTCTTTTGGCCAACCTTTACCAATCATTGGGCTGAATTACTTGAACTTTATGAAATAACCGGCGAAACCCAATATCTCGATGCTGCCCGGGATGGAGCACGTCATTATGCATTGTTTACATGGATGGTTCCTGCTATACCAGACAGTATGGTTACTGTCAATAAAGACGGCAAAGCGCCAATGTACTGGTATCTAAAACAAAAAGGCCATGAACAAATGTATTATCCCGAAGAAAAAGTACCGGCATGGAGACTCTCTGAAATCGGTTTAACGGCTGAGTCTTCCGGAACATCTACCGGACACCGAGGTATTTTTATGGCAAATTTTTCTCCCTGGATGTTAAGAGTAGGCTTTTACGCGAAGGATAGTTTTCTTATTCATCTGGCTAAAGCAGCACTGGTTGGACGGTATACTACTTTTCCTGGTTATCACATCAATACAGAACGTACCACCGCCTATGAAAAGGAAGATTTTCCTTTAAGAGAACATACCAGGCAAAGTGTGAATTCATTTCACTATAACCATATTCTTCCTATGGCGTCTATGTTGCTGGATTATATAGTTTCGGATGTTTTTGTAAAAAGTAACGGCAGTATCAGTTTTCCAAATGAATATATTGAAGGATATGCCTATTTGCAGAACAAGTTTTACGGAGCATCAAAAGGAAGTTTTTACGGAAGAGAAAATGTACAATTATGGATGCCCGAAAGATTGCTTTCAATTGATAACATAGAGTTGAATTATTTGTCAGCAAGGTCATCAGATACTTTATATATAGCCCTTTCAAATCAATCGACAGAAAAAGTAATGTCTTCAGTAAAAATTAATACCGAATGGGTAAAGGCAGGTGAAAATACCCATGTTAAATTATTAAATGCTGCCGGCAAGGCTAAATGGCAAGGTAACGGCGTTATTTCTGTAGAAGTTCCTGCAAACGGGTTAACGGCTATTGCTATTTCGCCTGTTAAAATACTGTCGCCTTTTCAACAAAAAATTTTATCAGTAAAACAAGATACAAGTAAAGATTTTACTGAGATAAAAGAAGGCAATACGAAAGCATTCCTCTTTAAGCTGGGCGAATTGGGAAGGAGATTGTTTGTATATCTGGAAGACGACGATAATCAATGGCGTGAAGTAAAGTTATGCTATAAATATCAAAATGGTGAAGAAAAATCAATAGTGAAAAAGGAATATCCATTCGAGTTTACAGTGGATATAAACAATCATCTCCTGGTTAGTTTTTCATTAGAACTAAAAGATAAAGAAGGAAAAAAAGTGCAAACCAACACATATTTTTTGGGACAATAAAAAGAATATTAATAAAAAGTAATCATAATGATAATTAGTGGGCATGTTGCTGAAAGAAGCTTAAAAAAAGAACATCTGCAATCTGATTTAGTAATAGTCGGAGGCGGAATGTCTGGTGTGTGTACGGCAATTACTGCTGCGAGGCAGGGTATTCAGGTAATACTTGTACAGGATCGTCCTGTTTTAGGAGGTAATGCTTCCAGCGAAGTCAGACTCTGGATATTAGGTGCTACCGCACATATGGGAAATAATAACCGGTGGAGCAGAGAAGGTGGCGTAATAGATGAAATACTCGTAGAAAATACTTATCGTAATCCGGAAGGTAATCCTGTTATACTGGATATGATTTTACTGGAGAAAGTTTCAGCTGAAAAGAATATTACTTTATTATTAAATACGGCTGTGTATGAAGTAACTAAGAAAGTTGAAGATACTATTGAATATGTTACTGCATTCTGTAGTCAGAATTCTATTCAGTATCAACTGGAGGCTCCATTGTATTGCGATGCTTCCGGTGATGGCATTGTAGGTTTTCTTTCCGGTGCTGCGTTTAGAATGGGAGCGGAAGACAAAGAAGAGTTCGGAGAGCTAATGGCTCCTGATGCAGGTTATGGAGAGCTATTAGGACATTCGTTATATTTCTATACTAAAGATACAGGTAAACCTGTTCGTTTTACACCACCTGCTTTTGCACTGGATGTTACGAAGGAAGTTCCACGCTTTAAAAGCTTTAATGCGAAGGAGCATGGTTGTAAATTGTGGTGGGTTGAATATGGAGGAAGATTAGATACTGTACATGATACGGAAAAAATTAAATGGGAATTATGGAAAGTCATTTATGGTGTATGGGATTATATTAAAAATTCAGGAAAATTTCCGGAAGCAGATACGCTGACACTTGAATGGGTGGGAACAATTCCGGGAAAAAGAGAAAGCAGAAGATTCGAAGGTGACTATATGTTAACGCAGGCTGACATTATAGAACAGCGTTTGCATGAAGATGCCGTTGCATTCGGTGGATGGGCAATCGACCTGCATCCCGCAGATGGTGTTTTCAGTGAACGACAACCCTGTAACCAATGGCATAGTACCGGACTTTTCCAGATTCCCTATCGTAGTTTATACAGCAGAAATATAAAAAATCTATTTCTCACCGGACGAATTATCAGTGTTTCGCATGTAGCATTCGGAGCAACACGTGTGATGGCCACAAGTGCTTACGTTGGACAGTCAGTAGCTATGGCAGCGGTTGTTTGTCGTAAGTACAATCTAATGCCGGCTGCTTTACTTAAAAATGCGCACATGAGGGAGCTTCAGATTGAGTTGGTGAAAACAGGGCATTATATACCTGGTATTGGTTTGAAGGATGAAAAAGATTTATCTGCGAAAGCAGCCGTAAAAGCTTCTTCTTCTCTGGAATTTAAGGGCTTTAGTCGTAAAGACCTTATATGGAAAAATCTGTCTATATCAGCCGCGCAGATTGTACCGTTTCATAAAGGAAAAATACCGGTAATTAATACGTTAATAAAAACAGGTGATCAAACAACGCTCATTGCGGAGCTTCGTGCCAGCCATAAAAAAGGAAATTTTACTCCTGAACAGATTCTTTCATCTAAAGCTATCAGACTCACTCCTGGTGAACACGAACTGAATATAGATTTTGATATTTCGCTTGAAGAAGACCAATACCTTTTTGTTACCTTCCTTAAAAATGAGACTGTTGAATTGGCTTATTCAAGGCAAATGGTATCAGGGCTTGTATCTGTATTTAATGGAGTGAATAAAGCAGTTTCTAATAACGGTAAGCAGGTAGCCCCAGAAAACTCAGGGGTGGAAACTTTTGAATTCTGGTGCCCGCAAAGAAGACCTGAAGGGCATAATATCGCCATCAGTTTTTCAGAACCTGTTTGTTTCTTTAATGCAGACAACATACAGAATGGATTTGATCGTCCGGATGTATTACCAAATGTATGGGTAGCAGATCCTGATGATCAGCAACCTGCACTGTCCATCAGTTGGAAAGAAGAACAACTGGTACAGCAAATTCAGCTTTCGTTTGATACGGATTTTAATCATCCGATGGAATCGGTATTGATGACACATCCCGAAGCAGTAATGCCTTTTTGCATACGTTCATTCAGCATACTCGATGAACAGGATAATGTACTATACCAGTTGAAGGATAACTATCAGACAAGATGTGAAATCAGCTTATCAGCTCCTGTTAAAACAAAATCAATTAAAATTCGGGTAGACCATCCTTCAGTAAATGTTCCTGCCGCAATTTTCTCAGTAAGAATTTATTAAATTTATTCTATTATGACAGATACTATTGTAGTTTTTGTTTTTTCTGTTTTCATTTTGCTGGTGGGGATTAGTTTTTCAAAAACAGGAAGAAACCTCAAGTCTTTTTTTGCAGGAGGTGAGGCCGTACCATGGTTTATTGGCGGACTTTCACTGTTCATGAGTTTCTTTTCTGCAGGTACTTTTGTGGCCTGGGGAGCCATTGCTTATCAGCATGGATGGGTATCTGTTACTATACAATGGACAATGTGTATAGGAGCGCTGATTACTGCCCTGTACCTGGCTCCTAAATGGAAAGCTACCGGTAATCTAACTGCTGCTGAATTTATAAAAGCACGATTGGGAAGCAGTGTTCAGAAAAGTTATATCTACATATTCACAATAGTATCTTTATTTATAAAAGGATCTGTTTTATATTCTGTTTCAAAGCTGGTTTCTGCATCACTCGATTACCCTTTAATGCCGGTTACTATTATTTTAGGAATACTCATGATTTCCTATACTGCTGTTGGAGGACTCTGGGCTGTGATGGTAACAGATATTCTTCAGTTTGTAGTGCTTACCGCTGCGGTGCTTATTATCTTACCGCTTGTATTTGGAGAAGTGGGAGGAATACAAGGTTTTGTAGAAAAAGTTCCGGATGGTTTTTTTAATCTCGTCAATGGTGAATATACATGGGGATTTATTCTTGCTTTCGCAATTTATCATATTTTTTATATAGGCGGTAACTGGACATTTGTACAACGTTATACCAGTGTAGATACTTCCAAAAGTGCTTCTAAAGTTGCCTACTTGTTTGCCGGGTTATACATATTGAGCCCTATTTTATGGATGTTGCCACCAATGGTATATAAAGTGATGAATCCGGATCTTGCTGGAATTGATGCTGAAAATGCATATATAATGGTTTGTAAACAGGTACTTCCGGCAGGGCTTCTCGGACTTATGCTGACTGGTATGTACTTTTCAACTTCAGCCTCCGCCAATACGGCCTTGAATGTTGTTTCAGCTGTCTTTACGAATGATATTTATAAAGGTTCTGTAAATCCCGGGGCAAGCGATAAAAAACTCATGTTTGTTGCGCGTGCGTCCTCCTGGTTTTTTGGCATTTTTATGATTCTGATTGCGCTGGGAGTTCCTTACATCGGTGGCGTTGTAGAATTTACACTGAGTGTAGGAGCTATTACAGGCGGTCCATTGTTATTACCCCCGATATGGGCGCTGTTTTCAAAACGCCTTACAGGAAAAGCTACAATATATATAACGTTGGTTTCATTATCAGTTAATATTTTGTTCAAAATGATAATTCCATTTATCAATGGATATAAATTATCACGTGCCAATGAAATGCTGATAGGTGTATTATTACCTGCCATTCTTTTAGTGATTTATGAAATTTTCTTTAATAAAAATGTAAAAGAATCTTCTGACTATAAACAATACCTGATTTATAAAGCAGCTAAAAAAGATGCCGCAAGCAATATTGATGAAGAAGAAATGGCGCAAATAAAAAGACAAAATATATTCGGCCTTAAGATGATTGCGTTTTCTTTATTTTTTATGTCGATATTATTATTGGTGTTGGCATTTATTACAACAAAAGCAACTGGCATGGTTGTAGGAATAGCAGTTACTATTATGATCGGGTCTGTAATTCCGTGGAAAGCGTCACGTAAGAAATAATTTTCAATTTAATTCATTCTAAAAGCTGTATCTGTAAAACAGATATGGCTTTTTTATTTTTTTAAAACTAATTATTGCTGATCATTACATTGTCTGCTGAATTTTCTCATAAGAATTTAATTCGATGGTGCATATGTTTAAACTTTGCAATAGTTGTTTTCTGTAATAAATGACCTACATATTGTAAGGGTTTATTCTTTTTTGTTGAACGAGTGTTCTATTTATCTTTAATAATTATACCCATAAGTTAACTGTTAATTCTGATTGTTAACATAAAAGTGTTTTTTCCATAACAGAGACATAACTGTGCATTTTATCTTTTTTGAAGCAAGATATCGAACCTTTGCGGTCAAAATTATCTCTGCTATGATTCAACCTAAAAAATTTACTCCTTTACCGGTATTATTACTGCTATGTATTATAATACCATTTCTTTCTTTTTCACAAGTCAGTTCGAATACCCCGATCAGCGGAAGAGTGATAGATGAAAACACTCAGCCGATGAATGGCGTTACTGTTGTTCTGACGAATGCAGGTAGTGGAAATACTCAGACTGTACAAACCGATATGAATGGTTTTTATAGCTTTAGCAATGTTTCACAAAATACTCCTTATAATATTACATTCTCTTATGTGGGGTATGACGATTATGTTATCAGATCTCAACAGTATAAAGGCCAGTCACTTGTTGTAAACGTAAACATGACTGTTGCTGCAGCTTCTGTACAGGAAGAGGTGGTAGTGGTAGGATATGGTAAAACCCGTAAAGGTGATTTGACCGGTGCTGTTAAATCTGTAAAGAGTGCTGAGTTCAATCAGGGCATTATCAACTCTCCTGAGCAACTTTTGCAAGGTAAAGTGGCGGGTGTAAATATTACATCAGCCAGCGGTGAACCAGGCGCTACTCAGAACATTACTGTACGTGGTCCGGGTGGATTAAGAACAGGGAATACACCTTTGTATGTTGTAGATGGATTAGCTCTTGACAATGCAGGTGTAGGTGGTTTTGTGAATCCTTTGGGTTTTATCAATCCACAGGATATTGAAACCATTGATGTGTTAAAGGATGCATCTGCTACTGCCATTTACGGATCGAGAGGGGCAAATGGTGTTGTAATTATTACCACTAAAAAAGGTAGTGCAGGTTCAAGCGTATTTAATTATTCTTTTGTTCAGGGGACCAGTAAAATTGCAAAAGAATTGCCTGTTTTTTCTGCAGATGAATATCGCGGGCACGTGGTGAACTTAGGTGGTACGCTGGAAGACTTCGGTGGAAATACTAATTGGCAGAATGAAGTTACAAGAGTTGCTCAAACGCAGAACCATAACCTTTCCATGGCCGGTGGTAACAACGGCATGACTTACTATGCTTCTTTTGGAATGCAGTTGCAGGAAGGGATCTTAAAAGGTAATGACCTTAAAAGGTATAATGGCCGTTTAAATATTTCTCAGAAGCTATTGAATGATCGTTTAGTGGTAGATGCCAGCCTTAGTGTTAATAATATTAATAACCAACGTTCACCTGTAGGTGAACTGATTGGGAATGCTTTAGCCACAAACCCGACGATTCCGGCTTACAATGCAGACGGAACCCCATTCCAGTTTGAGAATGGAATCAATCCGCTTTTAGTATTAAAACTTGAAAAAGAAAAAACCAATACGAATAGAATTATCGGTAACCTCGGCGCTTCTTTTACTATTCTTGAAGGGCTTGTATACAGGTTTAATTTTGGTATCGATAACGCTACTTCCAATACCGATGTTCAATCCTTACCAAACTTAGTTCCTTTACGTTTGGGACGTCTGGATATGCACACCAACAATAATAAAAACTATCTGGTTGAAAACTATTTAACTTACACTAAAAAAATCGGCGATCATCAGTTAACTATCCTGGGTGGTCATTCGTATCAGAATGTTTTTGTACAGGCAAGAGGTAATAGTATCAACCGTTTCCCGATTAATGGTGTAGAGCCGATTTATGATCCTGGTACAGGACAAGAGTTGACGTTGGCTACCAATAGACCATATGGCAGTGCAGTGATCAATGAATTACAATCTTTCTTCTCACGTATTAATTATAATTATAAGAACAGGTATTTACTGACTGCTACTTTCCGCGCAGACGGCTCTACAAAATTTGGTGAAAATAATAAATACGGTTATTTCCCGTCATTCTCAGGTGCATGGGTGGTTTCTAACGAAGATTTCTTTGATAGCGGTTTCCTTACAAACCTGAAATTAAGAGCAGGATGGGGTCAAACCGGTAATCAGGAAATTGATTCGAAAATTACCAAAGCATTGTTTACTTCAAACCTGTCAAATAGTTATCCTTTATATTCCACCGGTGATTATCCGGGCGGTACTACTTACGCAAGGTTGGCTAATCCTGATTTACAATGGGAAGTATCTGCGCAAACAGATATTGGTTTAGATTTCGAATTGTTCAATGGTAAGATTTCCGGTACGGTAGACTATTTCCGTAAAGTAACCAGTAATATACTGTTGAGAGTTGTTCCGGCTGATCCGATTCAACCCGCACAAACTGTTTGGAATAACGTAAAAGATATGCGTATTACTAACGAAGGATTAGAAATTGACCTTCATTACAAAAATCGTACACAGGGAGGTTTAACTTATTCTATTGGAGGGAATGCTACCTTCATTAAGAATAATGTAACTAATTCTCCTTATTCAGTTATTTCGGTAGGTACAGCTGCAGGTTCAGGTCTTAGTTCAGCAACTATTAATGGATATGTTAATAACCAACCTATAGGAACTTTCTATCTGTTGAAATTTATTGGCTTTGATGAAAATGGAATGAGTGTATACGAAGATGCGGATAAAAACGGTGAAGTGAATGATGCTGACAGGCAACCATTAGGAACGGCATTACCTGATTTTATGTATAATTTCTTTGGTAGCCTTGAATATAAAGGGTTTGATTTTGCAGTTAACTTCAATGGCTTATCAGGTAATAAATTGTATGACAATACTGCCAACTCATTGTTTTACAAATTGAGATTGTCAAAAGGATTAAACACTACTCCTGAAGCTATTCAATATGCTGAGGAGGATGTTAACAACTCAGCACCGGTGTCTTCCCGTTTCCTGAAAGACGGACGTTTTTTACGCTTGAACAATATGTCTGTTGGTTATAGCTTCAATACACAAAAACTGGGTATTGCCAGTTGGGTAAAAGCATTGAGAGTTTCGGTTACGGGGCAGAATCTTTTTGTTTCAACTCCATATAACGGTTACGATCCGGAAGTAAATACAGACAGATCCGGAGACTTTATTTCTTATGGTATAGACTATTTAAGTTATCCTAAACCAAGAACATTCCAGGCTGCTGTAAACATTACTTTTTAAGTAATTAAGCTTCTTGATAGAGTGAAAACTAAAAGATTATAAAAGCCGAAGCCCATTATTCCACTTTTAATGTAACAAAAATGAATTATAATAAATCGATTTTTTCAATTCTGCTGGCAGGTGTTATCGCCGGTGCAGGATGTACTAAACTAAATGAAAAGATTCTTGACGAATCTTCTGCAAGTGAGTTAACCGAAAAAGAAGTAGCGGAGGGTTTTATCGCCCCGGTATATGCCACTTTACCGAACTTATATCTGCATACCAACTATTTTGCAGTGCAGGAAATTTCTACGGACGAAGCAATCTTACCTTATCGTGGTGGTACTGACTGGGGTGATAACGGTATTTATCTGAATTTACACAGGCATTCATACACTTCCACTGAAGCACCCGGCCGTAATACATGGAACTTTTTAACACAAGGCATTTCACGTTGTGTGAGCGCTATGAGTGTATTACCAGGCTCTACCTATGGGGCTGCTAAGACTTTTCTTGCCGAGGCACGGGCGATGAAAGCTTTTTATTCAATGATCATGCTGGATGTATATGGAGTCGTTTTTATTAAAGATGATCCGAATGAGTTTTCTAGAGTTGTAAGAGGGGCTGAAGCTTATGAATACATCAAAAACGAATTTTTAGCTGCTGAACCGGATCTGGAAAGTAATGTAACCCACGGACGTATTTCTAAAGAAGCGGCATGGGGATTATTAGCCAGACTTTACCTGAACGGTGCTGTATACAGAGATGTTTATGGTACACCTGCTTTTGCTGAGGCAGATATGGATAAAGTGATTGAATATACCAATAAAGTAATTTCATCTGGTAAGTATCAGTTATCACCTGAATACTTTGCATTGTTTGATGATAATAATGATGGCAATAAAGAAATCATCTTTGCAGTTGATCAACGTGCTGATTTGAACGGACATAATAGAATGGCTTATTTTTCTTTGTCGGGAGATCAGTTTCCTTTACCGGAGTTTCCGGCAGCAAACGGCACAGACGGTCCTGCGATTACTTCAGATTTCTATAGAACATGGGTAAACGCTTATGCACCGGAAGATCCGTCTGTTGACCCAAGATTTTTTAAAGATAATCTGAAAATCAGAGAAGGTATTGCAGATACATGTATTCCCGCTGCTAATTTCCATATCAACAGAGGTATTTTACGCGGTCAGCAATATGGTTTGATCAGAAGAAGTGGTGCTTTTTTAACCTGTTCAAATGGACAAATGCTGGTGGCTCCGTTGAGTCATGAATCAAGAAACAGAGCCGACCTGCCGGTTTACTTTACTGAACAGGTTGATTTTACTACAGAGGGTAGCAATTACCCTTCAGGATTCAGGGTTTCTAAATATGAATTCAGCCGAAAGTCGTCAAGCGGAAGAAACTTCGGAGAAGCAGATATCGTTATCTTACGCCTTGCCGATATTTATCTGATGAGAGCTGAAGCAAAACTTCGTAAGAATAACGATGCGGTTGGCGCATTAGCTGATGTGAACCTTGTAAGAGCCGGAAGAACGGCCAGAACCGCTCCTCCAGCCTTAACTAGTATGTCGCTTGAACTGCTTTACAGAGAAAGAGGTTTCGAATTTTACTGGGAGTGCCTGAGAAGAACAGATATGATCAGGTTTGGAAAATATGAAGATACCTGGACAGAAAAAAATAGTACTGATGTTCAGAAACGTATTCTTCCAATTCCTCAAACAGCCATCGACGGGGCAAGTAACGTTCCCGGATATCTGATTCAGAATCCAGGGTACTAATATTGATAAAACAATAAACTTCCATGGTGTGTACTATAAACAGTTGCTCTCCATGGAAGTTCTTTTTAAATGATTTTATAATTACAATATTTGTTTTAATGAAGCGACTATATTTTTTAATATATATGTTATTTATAGGAGTTTTGCCGGTATTTTCACAGGCACCACTCGTAGATGATTTAGGTTATACCGGGGGCTCTATTCCTCATTTAAAGAAGGTACAAAATGCCCTTCATTTTCTGGTAATGGGTGATTGGGGACGTAATGGAGAAAATTATCAGAAAAATGTTGCCGCAGGAATGGGCAAGGCTGCACATGACCTGGATGCATCTTTTGTTATTGCTACCGGCGATAATTTTTACCCCTATGGTGTTCAGAGTATTCAGGATTATCACTGGGTAAGTTCTTTTGAAAGTATATATACTGCACAATCATTACATGTGAGGTGGTTTCCTGTATTGGGTAATCATGATTACATTACCAACCCCGATGCTCAGGTAGAATATAGTAAGATAAGCAGCAGGTGGAATATGCCTTCCCGTTATTATAGTAAATCGTTTCGAGCCGGAGGAGCTGAGGTGCTGATGATTTTTTTGGATACGGATCCGATTGAAAAACAGCTAAGAGGATCTGCTTATGATGAAGTGAAATATGTAAAAGGAGGTGTCGAAAAACAACTGCAATGGATAGATAGCCTGCTTAAAAATTCTACCGCAAGCTGGAAGATAGTAGTTGGTCATCATCCTTTATATACTGGCGGTTGGAGAAAAGATAGTAAGGATATTAGTAATATACGGGGAGTACTGGAACCATATTTCGAAAAATATAAAGTAGATATCTATATTGCCGGACATGAACATCATCAGGAATATATAAAGCCTGATGGTCATACGCATTACATAATTTCCGGTGCGGCTTCAGAAGCAAGGCCGGTCGAGATGTATCCCAAATATGGTAAGTTCGCTTCACAACAGCAGGGATTTGCTACCTTTTCTCTTACTTCCGAAAAAGCAGTCATCCAGTTCGTTAATTACAAAGATGAAATTGTTAACGAAACAATTATCAGCAATAAATAAACGATCATGAAATCTATTAGATTCTTTATAATACTTTTGATACAGCTCTCTCTTTTCAGTCAGGGAAAGTCTCAGATTACTTACAATACATCGAATGCTCATTCCCATAATGACTATGAGCAACGTTTTCCTTTCTGGTCAGCTTATTATGCTACATTCGGCTCTATTGAAGTAGATGTTTTCTTAAATTCAGGTAATTTAATTGTTGCACATGATCAGCAACAGGTTCTGTTAAAAAGAACAATCGATTCTTTGTACTTAGAACCGATTCAAAAGATACTGGTAAAGCAAAACGGTTTTATTTACAAAGATACGTCACGTAAACTGCAACTAATGATTGACATTAAAACGCAGCCTGTTGAATCGATTGATGTTTTGTTGAAAAAGTTAGAACAATATCCGGAAATAATTAATAGCCAATCAATACAAATTGTTATTACCGGTAATCAACCACCGGTTGATCAATTAAAGAAATATCCTGAATGGATATGGTTTGATGGAAATATAAATCAAACCTATGAGGCTGAAACACTGAAAAGAATTGCCTTATTCAGTGAAAACTTTAAAAAATATTCTAATTGGAATGGAAAGGGAAGGATACCCGGGACGGAGTTATTAAAAATTAAATCTGTTATTCAGAAAGCGCATCAGTATGATAAAAGAATAAGATTCTGGGGAGCTCCTGATATTGTTAACAGCTGGTATGCTTATATCGAAATGGGAATAGACCTGATCAATACGGATCATATTGATGAATTAAGTGGCTTTTTAGAAACTTTACCGGATAGATATTATAAAGCAACAGCAACACACCAGACTTATAATCCGACTTATAGAAATGATGGAATGGATCGTCCTGTTAAGAATATCATTTTACTCATTGGAGATGGTACCGGATTACCTCAATGGTATGCTGGTTATACAGCTAATAATCAGGCGTTGAATGTTTTTAAGATGAGGCAAATCGGTTTTTCCAAAACTAGTTCTTATGATAATTACATTACAGACTCAGCACCCGGAGCCTCAGCTTTTTCTACCGGAAAAAAATCGAATAACCGTCATGTAGGAGTTGATCATACGGGAATGTCTTTGCCATTAATTACAGATTTGGTTGATAAAAAAGGAATGAAAACCGGTGTTGTTACTACCGGTGATATGCGTGATGCTACTCCTGCTTCGTTTTATGCCCATCAGTCAGAAAGGAGTAATTATGGTGGAATTTTGAAAGATGTGTTGAAAAGTCCTATCAACCTTTTGGTAGGGTCAGGAGATATTTTTAAAGATACTATTTTTGCACAGGTACAAAATTTATTTGATGTTTTTACTTCTATTGAAAAGGCAAACTGGAAAAGTAAGCGTCCGGTAATTATCAGCGATAGCATTGCTTCAAAAAGAGCAGAAGTTGATCGTGGTGACTGGTCATTGCAGGCTTTTGAAAAAAGTTTGCAACGGTTGTCGGAAAATAAAAATGGTTTCTTGTTGGTGTATGAAGCTGCACAGGTTGATCATGGCGGCCATGCTAATCAATTGCCTGTAGTAGTACGGGAATTAAAAGACTTTGATAAAGTAATAGGAGAGGCAATGAAATTTGCGGATAAGAACGGTGAAACACTTATTGTTATTACCGGAGATCATGAAACCGGAGGGTTAACACTTACTGCGGGAGAATATGCAGAAAATTTTATCAGTGGCCAGTTTTCTACCGGAGATCATACAGCGATTCCTGTTCCTGTATTTGCTTATGGCCCGCAGTCTCACTTGTTCAGAGGTGTATATGAGAATACTGAGATATTTTACAAAATGCTTATCGCTTTAAAGATAAAATCATTATAAGAACAGGTAGTGTATGTTGGGAAAAAGTATAAAAGTTTAATAGTATCGTTACGGGTAGGTAGTAGAATACGTATATAGTATTATGAATATAGTCGAAATACCAGAACGAAGTGATAAATGATAAAGGTGATAAAAATATTAGCTGTTGCTTTGCTTTGATCGATCGATTGCAAACGAAATTACCATCCTGGTGAATGTTTCTGGTGGCCTTAATAAAAATCGGATGTATCAACGATACATCCGATTTTTATTTATGAGCTTTTACGTGCCATCTTTTTCGAAGCACTTTTTTTAGTAGCTGTACTTCTTTTCTTTGCTGCTTTTTTCTTTACCCCACTTTTGTTGGCTGCTTTTTTTGTCATCATCGTTTTTCCTCTGCTGGCAGCCTTTTTCGGCGCAGCTTTTTTAGCTGCCGATTTCTTTTTAGCCGCCTTTTTTTTCGGTGCAGTTTTCTTCGAAGTTTTTTTAGGGACTTTTTCTCCTTTTTCCCTGGCTTCTGATAAACCGATAGCAATTGCCTGCTTCCGGTCTGTTACTTTTTTACCTGAACCTCCACTTTTTAAAGTGCCGCGCTTATATTCGCCCATCACTTTTTCCACTTTGTCTTGTGTTCCTTTTGAATAACGTGCCATAATGATAATGTTTAATGGTTAGCAATAAAAATGAATACTAAGAATGTTTTCTTTCTGTGATCATGTTTACTACAAAATATTCATTGTTGAACAGTTAAGTTTTGGACTCCTGACACTCGTATATAGGGATGGGTATAAAAAGTATGCCTGAATAAAATAATAGGATAGAGCAAAAGGTTGACTAAAACGTATTCATTTATTAAAACGCTGGTTTCGATTCGTTCTTCCTTTGGCTTTTGAGCAACAAATAACGGAATTTTAATAATAATGATTTATTCATTACCGGAATATCCTTTTTTAATATTTTTCGGCTATATTAGTTATAATAAATTGATTATATGAGTATGTTTTATCAGAAAGCACAGGATATATGCAAGAGTGTACTACGTAATAAAGGAATAAAGGGTATTGCTGTTTCTTTAAAGTACAAGGATTGTGAATGGAATTATGAAGATGGTAATTTATCTGATAATCGCTCTTTTTTTATTGCCTCTACAACTAAATTGTTTACTACCGCTATCATTTTGAAATTGTTTCATGAAGGTCGGATTTTACTTTCTGATAAGATTGTTAACTTTTTTCCCGAAGGTCAATTGAATGGAACTTTGTTGTACAAAGGACGTGACTATATTGATGAAGTGACTATTAAACAATGTTTAATGCATACCAGTGGATTACCTGATTATTTTCTGGTTAAAAACCAGGAAGGTAAAACTATCTTTGATGATTTGGTGAATGATAAAGACAGGAGCTGGACTTTTGAGGAAATTATTGAATATGTAAAAACTCTATCCGCTCCTTTTCCTCCCGGTGATCGCAAAGCGCATTATTCGGATACTAATTTTACGATTTTAGGTAAAATAATAGAAATTATTTATGCACTTTCTTATGAAGAAGTAGTGAAAAATGAAATATGCACTCCTCTGCAGTTAACACATACATATGTATACAGGGATATAAACGATAAAACCCCCGTTCTGATTAATTATAAAAATAAAGAGTTGATTATACCACAAGCCATGTCTTGTTTCGGCCCTGATGGCGGAGCCGTTTCGAATGCCAGTGAATTAAATACTTTTTTATATGCCTTTTGGAATGGATTCTTTTTCCCAAAAAGTTTTAACAGCGAGTTGAAGGTGTGGAATAATATTTTTTATCCATTAAAAGCAGGAGTGGGGCTTCATGGTTTTAAAATGCCGTCAGTTTTTACTATGTTTAAAAAGACACCGATGTTTGTTGGTTATACAGGCCTGAATGGAACAGTTGCTTTTGCTGTTCCGGATGAAGATTTTTATTTCAGTGGTACTGTTAATAATGCATCACAGCAACAGAAGATATTTCAAACCTGTTTACGTATTTATCTTTCTTGTAAAAAATATCTCTAGCTTTTTTTTCGAAAGCTTATTTTTCAAAAGTTTATAAATAAAGAGTCCTCAAAATTTTGAGAACTCTTTTTATGTGAAGGTGTGTTTGTATTATTTAATCAGCATTTTCTTAAAACGTTCATCGTGGTTGTAGATATCTTTTCTAAAAGATATCATGCCGTCTTCATTTATAAAAGAAGTAAGATAGTAGATAAAAACAGTAACAGGAGGATTCACCTTTACCCATTTTTCTTTTGTTTCGTTCATGGCTTTAGCAATACTTTGCTCATTCCATTGCGCTTCATCTGCCAATACCCATTCTGCCAACTTAGCCGGATATCTTACACGTATGCATCCATGACTAAGTGCCCTTTCATCTCTGTTGAAAGCTGCTTTGTTAGGTGTATCATGTAAATAAATATTATAACTATTAGGGAAGAGAAACTTAACTTTACCCAATGAGTTATGTGCACCCGGTAATTGTCTGATTACCGGAACCCCGTTTCTTTCGCCAGTGATTTCCATTTGGTTTCTTTCCAGATAGCTATTGTCTTTTTCAGTAGCAGGTAATATTTCGTTTTTTACAATAGATTGTGGAATGTTCCAGTATGGTGCAAAAACAATATTATTCATGTTGCCAGTAAACATCACTGTACTGCTGCCTTCTTTTCCAACAACAACTTCCATGTCAAATGCAGTTTTGTTACCTTCCAGGGCTGTTAATGAAAACGCAGGTATGTTTACAATAATGTGTTTTCCTTCTTTCATATTCGGTAGCCATTGCATTCTTTCGATATTCACTATCATTTGTGATAATCGATCGTTGATGGGAACATTGAGCTCTTTCACCAGATTTGGTGTGATCAGGCTATCACGGTACCCGAAAGAGTAGTTGACTTTCTTGAGGAATTGTATAAATGCCTCACTATATTGAGGCATAGTATCATTTTTATCATAGTCGTATAAAAGTGATAACTTCTTTTTTACAGACTGAATAGCTGGATTGTTCTCATTTTTGGCAATTGTTTTTGAGATGTCTGGAATAGAAAAGTCTTCGGTTTTGATCTCATTCCAGTTGATCAGATGCTGCACTAAAGGGTTGTCAGGATCTGTATTCTTTAACTCAAGTACTAAACTATCAATGGATAGTTTTTTCAGCGGAAATTCTTTATAAGCATCCCTTGAAAATGAATTAATGCCTCGATGCGATAAATAGTTAAGATATCTCCAGGTGAGGGATAATTCAATTTTCCTGAAGTTGGTATTTTTGTCAGAGACTTCAAAATTTGATTGCCCCATCCATTGGTCTAGCTGGTCATCTAATTTTTTCCGTTCAACTGTATCCAATTCGTAATCATAAAGATTTCTGAATGCCAGTGTTTGTTCTGTAAATCCACTGGAACTAAACCAGGCATATTGATAGTTTCTATTATTATAAAAACTTCTCATAGCATTTGCCAGCGTATCGTTGAATGCCTGTTCTGTAATAAATGATTCCATCGAGGTGCTATCAAGGAATAAGTTATTGAAAGCATTGCTGCTGTTAATGGTTTGATTTCTTTCGATCATCCGATTGGCCTTATCTTCTGCATCATTGCAGCCAAAAGATACCATGGTTGCCAGTAATATAAGATAGGTTAATTTCTTCATACCTTCTACTACGCAATTTATATGCCTACGCTGAATGTGGAGAATCAGACGGTCTGATATTTAAATCTGAAATTATGTCAAGGGTAGTGATAACAGATGGGTTGAGCAGAAAAGCGAGGTGAAAATATCGAAAAAAAAGACGGCTCAGTACTGAGCCGCCCTTTATATACATCATCTATTGAGTATTGATTAATGATAACCAACATCTTTATGTACGTAGTCTTCAACCATTAAATCAGAAATGGTTTTTTCTCCTTTATCTTTTTTACCGAACCACTGTTCAAAAATCACATACACTACCGGTACTACAATCAGGGTTAAGAAAAGGGAAGAGATCAATCCTCCGATAATAACCCAGGCCAGACCGTTTTTCCATTCAGCACCGGCACCGGATGCTATCGCAATTGGAAGCATACCGAACACCATCGCAATAGTGGTCATTAAGATTGGACGTAAACGGGCATGGTTTGCCTCAAACAAGGCATCCTTGATACTTAACCCTTCTGAACGTCGTTGGTTAGTAAAGTCTACGATCAGAATAGCGTTTTTACACACCAGACCGATCAGCATGATTACCCCTAAGATGGTAAAAATGTTTAAGGTGTTATTAGTTAATCCTAATGCAAGCAATGCTCCGATAAATGATAATGGTACAGAGAATAATACCACTAGCGGATGCAGGTAGTTATCATATAGTGCTACCATTACAAGATATACCAGTACAATGGCCGCCAATAAAGCGATTCCTAATGTACCGAAACCTTCAGATTCATTTTCTCTTTGTCCTGCCCAGGCAATAGAAATACCTGCTGGCTTAGGTAAACTATCCAAAGCTGCTTCAAATTCAGTAACGATGCTGCTGCTCGGACGACCAACACTTTGTGACTGAACGGTTACAGAAGGAGATTTATCTCTTCTTTCCAGTACCGAAGGACCTGATGATTCTTCTACAGTAGCGAACTGACTCAACTTAATTGGTTGCCCCATTGCATTGATAAATTCGATATCATTTACATTCTGGATAGAACCTCTGTCGAAATCATTCAATCGAATATTGATATCATATTCGTATTCGCCCGATCTGAATTTAGAATCGGTATTACCGTTGAATGCTGTTTGCATGGTAGTACCAACGGTAGCCAGGTTTAATCCTAATGCTGCCATTTTATCACGGTCAACAGAAACTTTAATTTCAGGTGTACCATCTTCTACGGTCAACTTGGTTTCTGTAGTACCACTGATGGTATTCAGTACTTCTAATGCTTTTTTAGCATACGACATTGCCGTATCTAATTCCGGTGCCATTACAACCATTGCAATCGGAGCTTCTTCAGCAGTACCCATGATACTTACCGTAGTGGTTTTAAACTTCGGTCCGGGAAACTTCATCTGAAGGTCTCTTTTTAACTTGGCTGCATAAACTTTGTCACCATCTGCACGGAGTTTTTTATCTATCAGGCTTACTTTGATTTCAGCTTTATAGGTAGTGGTTTGTGTACCTGCAAAACCTTCACTGGTAACACCAACTTTGGTAATAAGATCCACAACCTCAGGTTTTTCAGAGATATAATTCTCGATATCCTGTGTAAGAATATTTGTTTTTTCGATGGCTGCATCTTTCGGTAACTCGATCTGTACTAAGAATTCACCTTTGTCTGATGCAGGGAAGAACTCACCACCGATATAGCCGGTTACTAATAATGCAATACTAGAGAAGAAAAGAACGATTACTGTCAGCATAGTTCTTGTCTTATGGCCCAAACACCATAATAACAAATCACCAACCCATTTCGTAAACTTGCTTAATCCTCTTTCGAACCCTAAAATAATACGTCCAAACAGGTTCTTACCTTCAATTTTTTCCAGTTTACCGAATCTGGATGATAACCATGGAATAATAGTGAATGATGAAAGTAATGATAACATGGTTGAAATTACTACCACCACACAGAACTGTTTAATAATGTTACTTACTAAACCGGTACTAACTGCAATCGGTAAGAATACTACCACAATTACCAGGGTAATACCTGTTACGGTAAATCCGATTTCTTTAGAACCTTCATAAGCTGCGCGTACTCTGTTTTTACCCATCTCCATATGGCGATAGATATTTTCCAACACTACGATGGCGTCATCCACCAGGATACCTACCACTAATGAAAGACCTAATAAACTCATCAGGTTCAGGGTATATCCTAAAGCTGACATGGCAATGAAAGTAGCGATCAGAGATGCCGGGATCGACACCATTACAATTACAGAGTTTCTGATACTATGTAAGAAGAATAACATTACAAACGCTACTAATACAACCGCGAGTAATAAGTCGTGAATTACTGCATCTGCTGCATCCAGCGTATAGGTAGTACTATCGTTCGCTATTTCAATATTTAAACCGATGTTTTTATAATCTTCATGCAGTTTAACAATGGCTTTCTGAATATCTTCAGATACCTGTACCGCATTCGCATCCGACTGACGAACAACATCAATTAAGATAGTTGATGATTTGTTGAAGCGGGCCAGTTTGTCAGCATCTTTTTGAGAATCCTGAATGTCAGCAAGTTCACCTAAACGAACCTGATAGCCATTTTTAGAAACCAATACGAGCTCTCTCAGTTCCTGAACCGTTTCAAATTTACCAGCAAGACGTACCAATACTGATTGTTCACGGGTTTTAATAGAACCGGTAGGGAAGTCAAGGTTAGATGCCTGAATTGCTTGTTGAACCTGACCAATTGCAATACCGTAAGCTTTTAACTTATCCATGTCCAGATTTACCTGAATTTCACGTTCCTGGCCACCGGTCATATTAATCTGAGCCACACCATTTACACGTGAAAGAGAAGGTGAAATCTTTTTATCTAATAAATCATAAAACTCGATATCATCAATATTACTGGTTGCCGCAAGGTTCATAATAGGCATATCCGATAAAGAGAACTTCACCAATGAAGGTGGTTTAACATCTTCAGGAAGGTCGGCTAAGATCGCATTTACCTTTCTTTGAGCATCATTGAGTGAATAGTCAGCATCTGCTTCATTGGTTAACTGAATCGTTACCAATGATAAGCTTTCATATGATTTAGCTTCAAGTTTTTTAATATTTTCTAAAGATGAAACAGCATCCTCGATTTTCTTGGTTACAGTATTCTCTACCTCTGATGGAGAGGCGCCGGGATATACTGTAGAAATCGTAATTGCATTGGTTTCAAATTTTGGAATCAACTCGTATCCCAGCGATGTATAGGCCAGGATACCCCCCAGTGTAAGAATCGTAAATAATACGACTACCATTGAGGGCCTTTTTATCGATATTTCTGCAATTTTCATTATCTGCAATTAAAAGTTTAGCTTATTGAATACTTTGTACTTTCGATCCGTCTATGATATTAATCTGACCACTCGTGATTACTTCATCACCTTCTGCTAATCCGTCGATTACTTCCACAAAGTCTCCAAAGTTTCTACCGGCAACAACTTTTTTCTGACGGGCAATACCGTTTTCAATAGTGAAAATCAGTCCGTTTTTAGTGCTACCTACGAATGCAGTTCTTGGAACCATCAATACGTTTGTAACTTTTCCTTCAGCGAAATGTGCTGTTCCGTACATACCGGCTTTCAGTAAGTTATTTGTATTATTGGTTACTGTAATTTCTATAGGGAAATTCAATGCTTCTGTTGCTTTCGGAGCAATAAAGCTGATTGTTCCGTCAAATGTCTGATTAGGATAAACACTTGCAGTAATTTTTACTTTTTTACCTACAGATAATGAAGCTACCTGCGATTCGTCTACTGTAACTTTTAATTTTAACTGAGAAGTATTCACAATTTCAAATAAAGCAGTACCTGGAGATACCACAGAACCCGGTTCAATTAATCTTTTGTTGACGATACCATCGATACTTGCTTTAATATAAGTATCATTCACACTGATTTTTGCAGTTTCCAATCTTGCTTTAGCGTTTTCTAATTGCTGCTTCATCTGATCTACCTGCTGTTTGGTAACACCGCCGGTTTTGTAGGCGTTTTCAAAACGTTCTACTTCATTTAAAGCAACATTATAATTAACCTCTGCGTTTTGCAAATCAACACTTAACTGATCAACTCGGATGGTAGCTAAGGTTTGTCCTTTTTTTACATAAGCACCTTCTTTTACATATACATTCACGATTCTACCTGCTTTTTCTGCAGAGAAATTTAATTCTTGCGAAGATGCAAATACACCGTTTGATTGCATTGTTGAAGACGGAGCATCTTTCATAGCTTTTGCCGATTTAACAGCAATAAAAGCTACCGGTTCATTTACAATAGCTGTTTGAGCCGCTGATTCTTCTTTATGTTTTGTAAGCACAAATCCAATCGCTACAACGCAACCTGCTATTAATAAAAGATATAATAATATTTTACCAAACTTTCCCATTGTATAATTATTTATAAAGTGATTTTAAGTTTCCTTGAGCTTTTAATAGTGCTATTTCAGCAAGTTTATAATTGAGTAATGCGTTTGAATATTGATTTTGCGCATTGGTTAATGAACTTTCAGATTCCAGCAGGTCTGTTAACGGTGCTAATCCCTGATTGTAGTTATTCAAAGTATTTTCATATACTTCCTGTGCTAACTCAACATTCTCTTTTTGCATGTTCAGTGTGATAATGCTATTCTCGATCTGAGTTTTCGCATTCAGGAAGTTCAGTTTAAGTGAATTCTCTGTATTGGTCATATCCACTCTTAGCTTTCTTAAATCTACATCTGCCTGACGGATCTTTGATCTGTTATAAAAACCACTGAAAATCGGTACGCGCAGATTTAAACCTATCGTAGAATAACCGAAGTAGTTCACCCCATCGCTAGGCGTTTTAAACCATGGGAAAGTATTACCTAAACCACCGTAACCAAAGTTGGCTGACATGGAAAGTGTTGGATAATTACTTGCTTTAGCTGCTTCTTTATTTAAAACAAGCAGATGTTCCTGCTTTTGTAAAGCTCTGAAGTCTGTTAAAGTTTTTACGTTTGGAATAACATCCGTCAGCTCTAATTGCGGTTTGATTCTTTCCAGCTCGTTTGCTTCAAATGAAACGGGCGTTTCTACATTCATACCGATATAAAACTTCAGTAAATTCTCCTGTAATTGAATACCGTTTAATAATTGCTGACGTTGTGAATAAAGATTAGACAGGTTAACCTTTGTTCTGTCTAAATCTATTTTTTTCGCTAAACCTGATTTATACAAACCTTCAATCACTTCTTTTACTTTTTCTGTAGTAGCGATGGTAGAGTCGGTAGAAGCCATTTGTTGTCTTTGTACCAACACCTGAAAATATGAAGTAGCTACCTGTTCAATTAACTGTTCTTCAGTTAATGTATTGAGTAGCCTGTAATATTCTCTGGTAGTTTGAGCTGCTTTTAAACCTGTGAAAACTGAAACATCGAAAATGTTTTGTGTGAGGTTAAGAGAAGCTCCTGTATTCCATTTCTGACCAAAAGCAACTAATAATGTTGTTCCTGGTTGACCAATCAACTCGCCTGGTAAGGCACTTTTTTGTAACAAAGGATTGTAAGCAAGTGTGCCACTGGCTGTTAATTGTGGTAACGCCTGAGAACGTGCTTCTGCGATTTTGTTTTCTCCTGTTTCTATTTCCATTCTGGATTTTCTAACGCTTGCCTGGTGTTCCATGGCATGCTGCAGAGCGTACGGGAGCGTCATGTTCACTACAGAATCAGTGTTTTGCGCTGATAAGTAACCTGTAGATCCCACCGCTAAGCATAACATCCATGCCGTTTTACAATTCCTGAAAAACTTCTTAAGCTTTGTCATTTTATTTTGGTGGTTTATTCTAAATATTAATCAGTTGACTGTTACTGTGTTTCGATTCAAACAAATCATGAAGAATTTCATTCGTCTGATCATTTGCTTCTTTGCTGATGATACCTTGTATAAAAAGGTTTAAACACTGCCAGTATACTTCATCTTTACTGTAATCATTAATCAGTTCAGAAGCATACTCGAAATCATTCACCAGGTGTTTTTTCCATAAATCCATCAGCATTGCAGGATGGAGATTACCTCTTACCAAACCTTCGGTAATTCCTTTTTCCAGTAACTGTCGCATGCGTTGATAAGATGAGCGGTCAAGCGAATCGTTGAATATTTTCCACTGCGTAGGGAAATGTGCTTGTAAATCGTGGTAAAATGCGGGGTTTACATCTTTGCCCAGATAGAATAAAACATGTACCAGGCCTATTACTTCACGGATGGTATCTCCCTTATAAACATCTACTGAACTTTCTAATCTGGCCTCATGTTCTTCAATCATTATTTCTACAACCCGTTCTACCAGAAATTCTTTGGTGGGATAATACTTGTAAATGGTTTTCTTTGAAATGCCCAATTTACTTGCCAGATCACTCATTCTATAGTTCACTATCCCCTCTGAGGTAAATAGGTAATGTGCGGTTTTTAAAATTAGTATTTCCATTTTCGACCAAATCTTAATTTCGGTCAAAAGTAGTTCAGGGGTTTCAAATTGTATATTTTGGAGTTGTAAAAAAATGTTAAGAAGCTTTTTTGTGAAGTTTTCATGACATTCTAAAACATTGACAATTGTTAGTTTATTTGTATTTAACTAGATGATTATCAGTATTTATTAATGAAAAAAAACATTGGAAACTCTTTTTCTTATATTGGTTTCTTTTTCTGTTTTAGTATATAGTTTTTTTTAAGTTTTATCTTTGCATTATAAACCAGTTGACTAAATATGTCGAATTGTCAAAGATTTTTGGATCCGATCAGGAATGAAATTGTGAATGCCGCAATGGATTTGATGGCCCGGTTTGGCTACCGCAAAACCACTATGGACGATATTGCCAAAAAAGTCGGCAAGTCGAAGAGTTCACTTTATTATTATTATAAAACGAAGGAAGAAATATTTGAGGTTGCACTTCAGTTAGATACTGAAGAACAAATCGATGCCTTAAAAGAGGTCATCGCAGCCGGAAATACGGTGGAAGAGAAGTTTCACGGTGTTGTAACTTCGTTGATGCGCAAAATTATCACCCATACCAAAAGTTTTCCTCACCTAAAACAGGATTTTATTGAGAATCCATTGTTTTTCATTGAAATGTCGAGAAAAAAAGAAAAACAACTGGAAGTCATTCTCAAAGATCTGCTAATTTTGGGCATCTCCACCGGAGAAGTGGAGCTTATGTCGGCAGCAGAGATGGATATGTGGTCGAAATCGGTCATTTCTTCCTTGCAGGCAGTGGGGGCAAAGTTGTTTTTTGCAGAAGATTTTGAGCCTACGGAAGATAATCTCAGATTTTTCACCCGCACACTTTTCAGAGGAATTGCCAAAATGTAATGGTATATTCTTTGCATTTCGTTTCTTATAATATATACTATATGAAAATAAAGTCTTATCCATTATTCGCCGTATTGACTTTTTGCCTGTTGGCGCTGGCTTGTAGCCCATCAAAAGTTTCAAGTGTAGGCGGAACAGCAGTGAATATCAGAGGCAGCTGGAATGTTACCGATGTACGTGTTACCGGTACTGATTTAAAAAACCTGAAAATTACTGCTTTTGATGAAGGTGATTATTCCTGCTTTAAAGGAAGTGTATGGACTTTGCAACCTTCTGGTAATGGATCTTACTCTATTAATAATGAAGCTTGCGGATCTAAATTGCAAAGTATTTTCTGGAGTGTGGATACTAAAAAAGGAGCGGAATATTTCAGATTTAAAAAACTAAGTGAAGGTGAAAAGCCTAATAGGGTGGTAGACGGTTATGAACTGGAAATTCAGAATATTGATGAAAATTCAATGGTGTTATCGTCTCCTGTAGCTTTTGAGGGTAAAACAATTTATATCAATTACTATTTATCAAGATAAGCTCTTGTTATTATAACTGAAAACGCTTCCCGACGGGAAGCGTTTTTTATTGCGATAATAGAGACAATACTATAAATGAAAAGGTAATATTTTTCAGATTCTTCCGAATGTGTTGCAATGCCATCGTTATTTGATTTTCTACAGTTCTTTTTGAGATACCCAGTTGTTCCGCTATTTCTTCGTTTTTAAAACCTTCCTTTCTGCTTAGCCTGAAAATTTCCTGGCATCTCGTGGGTAAATCGCTTAATTGAAGATCCAGCCAGCTTTCAAGGTCTTGCCCGATCAATTTATGCTCACCGGCATTATTGTCATCTTCATGACTTCTTTCTATAGTAGTAGAGTAAACTACTTTAACGCTTTTCAATTTTTTTATCTCCTTATAAATATGATATCTCGCAGCTGTTTTGAGGTATTGACCCACAAATTCAATAGAAAGTGTTTTTCTTTTGATCCAGATATTCGTAAAAATATCCTGAACAACAGAAACGCATGCATCCTGATCGTTTAGATAACTGTAGGCTGTGGTATATAATGTGTCCCAATAGCGATCAAAGAGAAGGTTGAAGGCTTTAAGGCTACCGCATGTAATTTCCTCCCAAATTTCTTGGTCGGTAGATTCTTTGTTCAACATTGAAATCAGTTCAGTTGTGAAAAATATTTATTTCTAGTTGAACTTCTAGAATAAGGTAAAAAAAATCTGGTTTTGAATGTGTGTGTCGATTTTTATAAGGCTCTATAAATATAGAACAAATTTTTGAAAATGACGCGCGAAGAATTTTTAAGGCTTTATGAGAAATACTTGAGCGGCGAATGTTCAGAAGAAGAACAGCAGAAATTATTCATGTATGAAGATGATTTCGAGCTGAATTTGAAGCCTTGGAATGACCCGTTAATGGGTGAGAAAGAAGTGGTAAAGTGGAAAATCTTTCAAGGTATTGCCGCAAAAATTCCATCAAAAAGCAGCACCATATGGAAGATAGCAGTAGCTGCAGTACTGGTGATAGGTTTGGGATTATCTCTTTTTCTTTATGAAAAGCAACCGGTTACCACAGATGTTCTGGCTACTAATGCTGCAACAGTAGTGAATGATGTTTTGCCCGGATCTGATAAAGCAATCCTGATACTCGCTGACGGAAGCACTGTTAGTCTTGACTCTTCCAGCAAAGGTTTTCAGATCGATCAACTGGCTACCAAGATTGTCAATAATGAGGGCGGATTAGTATATGAATCCAGTGAAGATGCTGCAGTTGTTTACAATGCAGTATCAACTCCAAAAGGCGGGCAATACAGAGTTACCTTGTCGGATGGTACAAAGGTGTGGTTGAATGCCGGTTCTTATTTAAGATACCCTACGAATTTTAAGAAAGGTGAACGTGAAGTTGAGTTAAAAGGGGAGGGCTATTTTGAAGTGAAATCCGATGTGACCAGTCCTTTTATCGTAAATGTTCAAAGCGAACACACGAATCACACTTCAGTAGTGGTTACCGGAACAAGGTTTAATATCAATGCTTACGAAAATGAACAGGTACAGGCGATTACTTTATTAGAAGGCAAATTGTCTGTAAATTCTGATAAGGGAAATTCAATCGTTCAGCCAGGGCAAATGTTGCGTGTTACTAATAGTAATATGAAAATCATTAAAGCTGACATTGATGAAGTAGTAGCATGGATTGAAAACAGGTTCCAGTTCAATGATGAAAAGCTGACTTCTATACTAAGACAAATCGAACGCTGGTATGATGTAGAAGTAGTATATGATAATATACCGGATCAAAGATATTTTGGAATTATATCCCGTGATGTTCCGTTGTCACAGGTAATAAAAATGTTAGAATTATCAAGTAATGTAAAATTTGAAATAAAAGATAAAAAACTTCTAGTGAACTAATAAGGCAAAAAATCTGGGAACCAAAACAACCAACTATGATGAAGCAAATTGACTCCAACTCTTTTTTGACGTTGATGCGAAAGAGAGTGCCCCATCTTATTAGCCGTAGGATGGTAAAAAACGGCTCCAGGAAAATTCTGGTAGCTTTTACGGCTTTATTTTTTCAGATGAATGTGTTTGCATATTCTCAAAATGTAAGTATCTCTCTGAAAAATGCTCCTGTTGAAAAAGTATTAAAGGCAATTAACCAACAAACAGGATTTTCCTTTCTTTATAATGCAGAGTTATTAAAGAAAACATCTCCCATTAGTATTGATGTAAAAAATACTCCTTTAAAGGAAGTGTTAGCTCAGTGTTTTAATGAGCAAAAAATTTCTTTTGTTGTTGATAATAATACGATTGTATTAAAAACAGAAAAAGAAGTTAAAGAAGAAACCCGTAAAACTGAATATGTTCAACAACAGTTTGTTGAAGGTGTTGTTGTAGATGAAAAAGGTTCACCATTACAAGGTGTTACTGTAAGTGTTGTAGAAAAAGCTGAAGTAATGACAGTAACAGATGCAAATGGTAAGTTCAGAATTCTTTTTCCTACAGAAGGTAAAACTCTCTCTTTTAGTTACGTTGGATATCTTGCCGAAACACTTAAAATCGGTCAGAATAGAAATGTAAAAGTTACACTGTCGCCAGAATCCGACGACCTGGATCTGGTAGTGGTGGCATACGGTTCTAAAAAGAAGGAAGAGTTAACAACTTCGGTTGCAAAAATTTCTTCGAAGGATTTTGAAAAACGACCTATTTCTAATATCTCTGACGCAATTGCAGGTGCTGCTCCCGGTGTTCAATCAAACTCCGGTAATGGGTCTCCCGGTAGCGGATCTACCATCCGTATCCGTGGATTTGGCTCTATCAGTGGCGATAATGCACCTTTGTATATATTAGATGGAGTTCCTTATTCCGGTGTTCTGAATAACATTAGTCCTGATGATATCGAATCTATGTCTATCTTAAAAGACGCTGCCTCTACTTCTCTTTACGGAGCAAGAGGAGCAAATGGTATCATTGTAATTACTACGAAAAAAGGTATCAAGAATAAAACTCGTGTAGATATTAAAGCTGTTCAAGGTTTCTCAACCCGTGGTTTGAGCTTGTATGACAGAACAGACGCTTATCAATATTATCCTTTACTATGGGAAAGTTTACGTAATAGTTTTGTGGATAATGGTATGGTATTAAATGATGCCAACCAGAAAGCTTCTGATGAAATTTATTCAAATCTGGTTTCAAATCCTTTTGGCGTTCCGAATAACCAAATCGTACTTCCTGACGGAACAATCAATCCGGCAGCAAGAGTTCGTCACGCTGATGATATGAACTGGAGAGAAGCTGTTACTCAAATGGGCTTAAGAAATGATTACAACGTTTCTATTTATGGAGGAACCGATAAATCAGACTTCTTTACATCAC
This sequence comes from Gynurincola endophyticus, assembly GCF_003991195.1. Taxonomy (GTDB): domain Bacteria; phylum Bacteroidota; class Bacteroidia; order Chitinophagales; family Chitinophagaceae; genus Gynurincola; species Gynurincola endophyticus. The sequence continues at coordinate 644,198 of NZ_RCWL01000001.1, forward strand.
TGGGCTACTTAAAAGAAAGAGGTTATACTTTAAAGTCTGACTTTGAAAGAGCTAATGCCCGTGTTAAATTAAACAGCCAGGTTACCAAATGGTTTAAAGTAGGTGCTAATATCGCAGCTAATTATACCAGTTCACAAGAGTCTATTGAAAACAGTGGTTTAAATGAAAATCCTTTTTATGTAGATTTATTGATGGGACCTATCTATTATGTACACGAACATGATCCTGTTACCGGTGATTACATCTTAGACAGAAACGGACAGCGCGTGATTGATATCGGTGATTACAGACCGATTATGACTTCAAGAAATATTCTTGCAGAAACTCAATACAATCTTAATAAGCTTTCGAGAAACGTATTGAACTCAAGATTCTACGGTACCATTAATTTTACAAAAGATATCAAGTTCACTACGAACATTGCCTTTGATGTAAACAACTATCAGATGATCGTATTTGATAGTCCTAACATCGGAGATGCTATGGGAAGAGGTAGAACTTATGACACGCGGAGTACGTCAAAATACGTAACCATTAACCAACTCCTTAACTACGACAAAACTTTTGATAAACACTCTGTTGGTTTCTTATTAGGACATGAATATTATCAGTATCAATACGATTATATCCGTGGACGTAAAGAAATTCAAACGGTTGACGGTTCAATGCAATTAGATAACTTCTCTTCTGTAATTGATATCTTAGGTTATCAGGATAATTACAAACTGGAGTCTTATTTCGGTAGAGCTGAATATGATTATGATAAAAAATACTTCTTATCCGGAGCTTTCAGAAATGACATTTCTTCTAAATTCCATCCTGATAACAGATCGAGCTGGTTTGTGTCTGCATCTGCTGCATGGCAGGTAAGTAACGAAGAGTGGTTTAATGTTCCTGCTTTCGACCACTTGAAAGTGAGAGCCAGCTGGGGACAAGTAGGTTCTGATGACGCAATGGGCTTATATGCTTACCAGTCATTGTACAATTTCGGTAATGCTTATAATTATGGTTCAGAAGCCGGTTTAAGAATGCAGTCTACTGTAGGAAACCCGAACATCCGCTGGGAAACTACCGTAAACTCTGATATCGCTATTGAATTCGGATTGTTAAAAAGCCGTATTAATGGTGAAATCGAATTCTTCCACAGACGTACCAATGACCTCTTGTTCGCAAGACCAACACCTGGTTCTTCCGGTAATAGTTCTTTCAACGATAATATCGGAGCAATGCTGAACAGAGGATTCGAAATCTCTTTGAATGCTGATGTTATCCGTAATAAACACTTTAAGTGGAACCTCGCAGTAAATGCAACTACTTATAAAAATATTATTAAAGAATTACCACAGGAAGAAATTGTAAGCGGTACTAAAAAATATTCAGTAGGAGTTTCAAGATACGAGTTCTGGTTACGTGACTGGTACGGTGTAGATCCGGATAATGGAACAGGGTTGTATTATGCAAACGGAATGACATCAAACGCTTTTGTAAATGGTAAAGGTGATACTGTTACTGCAGTTGCGGCCGAAGCTAAATATAATTATTTCGGTTCTGTAATTCCTGATGTATATGGCGGTATTACCAATACATTTACTTACAAGAATTTCACGCTGACTACCTTATTCACTTATCAGATCGGTGGTAAAGTGTTCGATAACGATTATCAGTCAATAATGCATGATGGTACATTCGGCAGAGCATTACACGCCGATGCGGCAAACCGCTGGCAAAAACCTGGTGATGTAACAGATGTGCCAAGAAGAACATTGAGTAATGTAATGTATGATAGTGACCGTTTCCTTATCTCAGGTTCATACATTACCATGCGCTCAGCCTCTTTAACGTATGAATTGCCTAAAAGCTTTATGAATAGAATTGCAGCTACTTCAGGTAGAATATATGTGAGCGGAGAAAATCTTTTCATTAAAGCAGCACGTAAAGGTTTAAATCCTACTCAGGTTTACACCGGTGCTCCTTCTTATACTTATGCTCCGGCCAGAACTATTTCAGTAGGTGTGAATGTATCATTTTAATAAAAGCAATTGAAAAAATTATGAAACGTATATATTTCTTTTTTGCAGTTGCTATCATTACATTGGCAACAGCATGTTCTAAAGAGAAGATGAATACCTTTCCTACCGATCAGGTTTCTGAAGGGATTGTATTCACCAGTTTAGCAAACATTGAAAAAGCACTAAACGGTGCTTACAGAGCAACTTATAATCAGTTTACCAATCAGCATAGAGACGGTCATGGTGCCGTAATGATTTTAATGGACGCAATGGGCGAAGATTATGTTCGCTCAAGAACCGGATACACTTACCACCGTGGTGCTTATCGCTGGGAAGATCATAGAAACCCAAGCTCGGCAAACGTTGTTGGTTTTGTATGGGACTTCTATTATCTCATCGTTGGTAATCTTAATAAAATACTTGATAACATCGATGAAGTAGAAGGTGACCCGGCAAGAAAGGCAAGAATTAAAGCCGAAGCTTTAACATTAAGAGCATGGGCTCATCACTACCTGATTCAGTTGTATGCAAAACGTTATCAGGAAGGTGGTAATAATACCCAGCCTGGTATTCCGATCAATCTTACTCACTCAATTACCAGTACCGGAAGAGGAACAGTAGAAGCCGCTTATCAGGCAATCAACGACGATTTAGATCAGGCCATCTCTATTTTTGGCGGAGCAATTGCGCGCACGCTTAAAACACATATCAATATCAGCGTAGCTCAAGGTGTAAAAGCACGTGTATTATTAACGCAGCACAGATATTCTGAAGCTGCCCTGATGGCGAAAGCTGCACGTGAATCGTTTGCCAGCGAAACGAATGCAGGCGAAGCAATCATGAGCGAAAATGATTATTTCGCTGGTTTTTCTAACCTGAGTAATGTTGAATGGATGTGGGGTGTTCAACAGTTAGAACAACAAGTTCCTACTTATGGCGGTTTCTTCCGTTACATGAGTTCTAATATTAATTCAGGGTTTACCCGTACCAATCCGAAATCAATGAATTCTGTTTTATGGCAATCCATTTCTCCTACTGACTATAGAAGAAAATTATGGTGGGATGGAACAACGGCCGACAGAGTGAATTTCCCGGGTGTAATTAATGCCGAAACCGGTAACCCGGTATCAGGACAAACTTTTGTTGCTTATCAACATAAAAAATATGTAACAGCTGATTACAGATTTGCCGCAGGTGATATTCCTTTTATGAGAACATCTGAAATGTACCTCATAGAAGCAGAAGGATATGCACGCTCTGAGCAGTACGGATTAGCACAACAAACACTGTTTACCCTGATCAGTAAGAGAGACCCGGATTATGTTTTATCAACTAATACCGGAGCTGCACTGATCAATGAAGTAATGCATCACCGCCGTGTGGAACTTTGGGGTGAAGGGTTCCGCTTCCTCGATCTTAAACGTACGAATAGCGACCTGGATCGTAGAAATGCAAATCACACATCTACATTGGCAAATGTATTGTTTATGGCAGCAGGTGCAAATGAATGGACCTGGATGCTTCCTATCAGTGAGTTGAATGATAATCCGAATCTGACTTTACAAGATCAAAACCCATAACTCCCAGATACACGAACACGAAAGGGCGGCGTTTCGGCGTCGCCTTTTTATTTATTCGCAATTAGCTTTTTTGTTACTATTTATATTAACCATTAACCTTAAAATTTTCATTCTATGAACAGGAAACAAAAAGTCTCTTTGGTTATTCTATTTACAGGAGTTGCGCTGTATGCCTGCTCAAAAAAAGTACAGGATATTGTTACTTTGCAGGTAGATGAACCGGAAGAATCTGTAATGTCTTCTGCATACACAGATTCTTATACACCCGGTACTACTTTATATGGAGATAAAAACTTTGTTCAATTTACCGTAGGAGATTCTAATACCGCAATGATCGTTACCGCCGGCCATGGTGGTACTTTGCGCCCCGCTTTTATTCCAGACCGTACGCAGGGTGAAACCGCAGCAGATTTAAATACTGCTGACCTGGCCCGCAGAATCGCAGATTCTATTAAAAACAGAATTGGTGTTCGCCCGCACGTAATCATCAATAACCTGCATCGTATTAAACTGGATCCTAATCGCCCGGAAGACGAATTATATCTTACGCACGATTCCGCAAAAGTTGCATACGACCAATACCATGAATTTATTTTTATCGCTCGCCGGATGGTTACCGAAAGAATCGGTAAGGGTTTATTGCTGGATGTTCACGGACACGCTCATGCGATTGACAGAACGGAGCTTGGATATCTGACTACCAGAACACAGATCAACGCTACTGATGTTTCTCTGAATACACGTGGTGCTCAGTCAAGTATCAAAAATATCTGGAACGGTTCAACCTTTACCTATTCAGAGTTATTGCGCGGGTCAAAAGCTTTTGGTACTTTAATGGAAAATGAAGGTATGGCAGCTGTTCCCAGCCAGCAGGATCCGTCACCCGGTACTGCCGCTTATTTTAACGGAGGTTACACAACGCTGGTACATGGTTCTAAAGACAGTGGTACTATCTCAGCTATTCAGCTTGAGTTTCCACGTCCGTCTGTTCGTGAATCAACCACTACCCGTGCTGCCGCTGCGAGTAAGCTGGCCAATGTGGTGAGAGACTTTTTAGCCGAACATTATAATTTCACCTATTAATAATCAGTTCAGGATGTTTAAGAATTTATTGGTTAGAGCGATTTACTTTTTGGCTATCGTTACGTCTTTAGCTGGATGTACATCCTCAAAAATGAGTACAAATACCGGAGATTTATCATCCGTTAAAGTTAGCTTTCAGCAAAAGAAAGACTATTTTAACAGCGATCAATCTGTGAAAATATCTAATCGCTTTGACGGTGCCCGGGTTGATGATCTGAAAGTGATCAACGACTCTACTTTCGCCATTGTTGTCAAAGCAGAAAATACACCTGTTAATCCCAGCCCCTGGTATGCTTTTCAGATAACCAGTAAAAAAGAACGCAATCTCTATTTTCAGTTAGAATATGAGAATGTTAAACATCGTTATCTGCCAAAGTATAGCCGTGATCTTAAAACATGGTTGTCTGTAGATACAGTTTATACGAACGAACAAAAATCAGTAGCCAGTTTCTCAATGAAAGTTGATAAAGGAACTACTACCGTTTCTGCGCAGGAATTAATGACGAGTAAAGACAATCAAAAATGGGTAAAAGATATTGCCAGACTTCCGAATGTTGAGCAGTTTGTAATCGGCCATAGTTTAATGGGTAAACCATTATATGCGCTGAGAAATACCAACGCAACTTCTAAAAAAATTGTCTTTGTTATTTCACGTCAGCATCCGCCCGAAGTAACAGGCTACCTGGCTATGCAGGCTTTTGTGGAAAGAGTTTTAGGCTCTTCAGCCGCTGCTAAAAACTTTCAGCAAAATTTTGAATTGGTAGTTGTACCCATGATGAATCCGGACGGGGTAGATAATGGTCACTGGCGGCATAGTGTCGGAGGAGTGGATTTAAACCGTGACTGGAAAGGTTTTGTTCAACCCGAAACAAAAGCTATTCGCGATTATGTGGCTACCAGAACGGAACAGGGAAACAAAGTATTGTTTTTTCTGGATTTCCATTCTACCTGGTATGATGTATTTTATGTAAATAAAGAAAACCCTGGCTCCCTTATTCCCGGTTTTGTTACAAAATGGCTACAAGGAATGGAAGAAGGACGTGATGGTTATAAAGCCAGAATTGAACCTTCCGGAAACGAAGGGGTTGTTTCAAAAGCATGGTTTAGCCGGGAACATCAGGCAGAAGCTGTTACTTATGAAGTCGGAGACCTTACTCCCAGAAACTATATATCCACTATTGGAATTTTAGCAGCTGACCAGATGATAAAACTGCTGTTAGAGAAATAAAAATATCGTTGTGTGATTTTTTGGTTTATCCACTTCGTTATTACCCCCTTTCTGAAAGCGGTTTTTACAGAAAGGGGGATTTTTATTGCCCGAAATATGGCTGCCAATACCTTTTGCGGCCATTAAAATCAGATTAATTTAAATTTGGTGGTGATCGTAATTTTTTGTATCTTAATACTATGAGGCCTACTAGTCACCATATAATTTTTTCAACTACCTACATGCCTAGTAGCAATGCCTGCTTCTATAACAAACTGTATTACTTCTCCAACTATAAAGACTTTAATACCCTGGCCCCCCAACCATAGCTTTGGGGGGATGATTCAAACTCCATTTTGTTTCATTTTTCAAGGGTTAATTATGTTAAGTATAAAGTCATTCTCTTATACCAATCAAATGATTAAGGGTATAGTATTATTACTAAATCTGGTGATTTTAGTAAAAGGGTTTTATAATGAGTATTATTATATAGGATTGTTGTTTTCGATTCCTGTTACCTGTATTTTATTCCGCCGCCTGCGGCATCAGCATGATAATAACGACGGTAGGGGAACGGGAAAACATTCTTACCTGTATCAAAGACAGAATTTTAAAAAAACACATCCTTAGGATGTGTTTTTTTTGCTGGTATGCTTTTGGTTAAATTTATGGTGAAGCAATATTATTCTTATGCATTACAAATCTTTAGGGAATACAGAAATTAAAGTGAGCGAACTGGCATTAGGTGCAATGTCTTTTCCCAACGACGAATCGGCGGTAAGAGATATTATTGATGAGGCGGTTGCGCACGGAATAAACTATATAGATACTGCTGATCTCTACGAGAAGGGATTAAATGAAACACTCATTGGCAAAGTGATTCATGAAAAGAGAAAAAACCTGGTCGTCGCTACAAAAGTAGGCAACCGGTTTTCGCAGAACAAAGAAGGTTGGGAATGGGGACCGTCTAAAGATTATATTCTGAAGGCTGTTGAAGAGTCATTAAAGCGATTAAATACTGATTATATCGACCTCTATCAATTGCACGGCGGAACACTGGAAGACCCTTTTGATGAAATTGTGGAGGCATTCGAATTACTGAAAAAACAGGGTAAAATAAGATATTATGGAATATCTTCTATCCGCCCTGCTGTAATTCGTAAATATGCTGTTTCATCTGATATTGTTTCAGTGATGACGCAGTATAGTTTGCTCGACAGGCGGCCGGAGGAATCTGTTTTACCTTTACTCGAAGAACATAATATCAGTGTAATGGCCAGGGGAAGTCTGGCAAAAGGGTTACTGGTGAATAAACCGCCGGTTACCTATCTGGATTATTCTGATGAAGATGTAAAACGATTACAGGATGTTATCCGGGCTGTTGTTAAAACTGACCTTACAGCGACCAGTGTTGCACTACAATTTGTATTGAGCCATCCGGCAATAACCAGTGCTGTTGTAGGTATCCGTACTACAGAACAGTTAACTGATGTATTGGCTTATCTGAAAAGTATACGGTTAACGGAAAAAGAACGTCGGGCCATTGCTTCTATTCTTCCGGTAAATAATTATAAAGAACATCAATAAAAAAAGCACGCTATCAAGCGTGCTTTTTTAGTATTTGGAGAACCTCATTTAAGCGATCCGTATTATATTTTGCTATTGGCAATTTCCTGATCAATTGCTTCCTGCATTTTGGCTTCTTTTTGTATTTCTTTCAAACGTTTGCCATAAGCAATACGGGTGATGAGTACAAACAAAACAGGCACTACGAAGATGGCAAGTGTTGTTGCCGCAATCATACCACCCACAACCGTCCAGCCGATTGTTTGTCTTGATACCGAAGCTGCACCGCTGGCAAATGCCAATGGTAAGGTACCTAAGATGAAGGCTAATGAAGTCATTACAATCGGGCGAAGACGCAGCGATACTGCCTGTAAGGTAGCATGTACCACATCAATTCCTCTGTCAACCCTTTCTTTTGCGTATTCGACAATCAGGATGGCGTTTTTAGCGGCCAAACCAATCAGGGTAACCAAACCGATTTGTGCATAAACGTTATTGTCGAGATTCGGTAAGAAGGTTAATGTTAGAATCGAACCGAATGCTCCGATCGGTACGGCAAATAATACAGAGAACGGAATAGACCAGCTCTCATACAATGCTGCCAGGAATAAGAACACGAATACAATTGAAACGGTGAATACAATGACTGTACTATCACCGGCTTTGATTTCCTCTCTACTCATACCTGAGAATTCATAGCCGTAACCTTGCGGTAATACTTCAGCGGCTACTTCTCTCAGCGCCTCAATTGCCTGTCCGCTACTGTAACCTGGTGCAGGAGATCCGTTGATCTCAATAGAGCGGTAAAGATTATAGTGCGAAATCACTGAAGGGTGCTCCACAAGTGTAGCATTCACCAGGGTGTTTACAGGAATCATATTTCCGGCTCTGTTACGTACATAGTAGTTTTTCAGATTGTCGAGACTGGCTCTGAAGTTACTGTCTGCCTGTGCCATTACACGGAAGTTTCTACCATAAATATTGAAATCATTTACATAAGAAGATCCCAGCAGGGTAGAAATGGTAGAGTAAACGTCGTTTACTCCTACTCCTAATTTCATTGCTTTTTCTCTGTCAACATCAATTCTGTAAGAAGGTGTTTTCGTAGAGAAGAAAGTATAAGCCATTCCGATTTCAGGACGAGCATTTGCTTTAGCCAGAAACTCATAAGCAAGGCTTTCGAAGTCTTTAATCGGATCGGTTGAAGTGGTTTGTTGTAACACGATATTAAATCCGGCAGTGGCACCTAAACCCGGAATGGCCGGTGGTGCAATAGCGAGCACACGTGCTTCTTTAATATCAGCAGTTTTCGCCATGATCTGCTGAATCACACTTTGTACGTGTTGTTCTTTAGATTTACGGTCGTCCCAATGTTTTAAACTGACGAACATAGTACCTGCATTCGATTTGGTAGAGAAGTTGATGATGTTCAACCCGGCCATACCCCCAACGTTTTGTACGGCAGGAATATCTCTTACCCGTTGCATAATATCGAGCAACATATTTACACTTCTGGTGGTTGAGGTACCTTCAGGCATTTCGTATGTTACGAAAAGTCTGCCCTCATCTTCAATCGGAATAAAGCCGGATGGTTTTGTTTTAAATAGCCAGATCAGACCTACGAATAAACAAACCATCATTACTACTACATATGGCGTATGACGAATCCATTTACCTACGCCTAATGTATAAGAGCGGGTAATTTTACCGAATATTCTATTGAAGCCGGCAAAAAATTTATCGAGTAAATTTTGTTTGTCGCCGGGTGCTTTAGACGGTTTCAGCATCAGGCTACACAGAGCTGGTGTTAACGACAATGCCACGAATGCAGAAATTAACACCGATATGGCAATGGTAATGGCAAACTGTTGATAAAGCCGCCCTACGATACCGGGTATGAATCCAACCGGAACGAATACCGCAGCAAGAATTAATGCGATAGCGATTACCGGTCCGGAGATATCCTTCATTGCCTTTTTAGTAGCTTCTTTGGGCGAGAGCTTTTCATGATCGATATAGTGCTGCACGGCCTCCACTACCACAATGGCATCATCTACCACAATACCGATAGCCAATACGAAGGCAAACAAAGTAAGTGTGTTGATGGTGAAGTCGAAAGGAATAAAGAAAATGAAAGTACCTAACAGTGATACCGGAATAGCCAGTAAAGGAATTAAGGTAGCTCTCCAGCTCTGTAAGAAAAGGAATACTACAATTGTTACCAGTATCAATGCTTCGAGTAAGGTATGCATTACTTCGTTGATCGACACTTTTACTACCGACGCCGTTTCTAATGTAACGGTATAGTCAAGGTCTTTCGGGAAGTTCTTTTTCAGATTATCCAAAGCACTGATCACTCCTTCATAGGTATCCAGTGCATTGGCGCCGGGTGCCTGATAAAGTAATAAGAAAGCTGCAGGTTTTCCGTTTACAAAAGAGTTATTGGCATAAGTGAATTTTCCTAATTCAACACTGGCCACATCTTTTAAATAAACGATAGATCCATCCTGAGGATTATTTCTTACAATGATATTTTCAAATTGATCAACTGTATTGAGACGGCTGTTGGTGAGTACGCTATACTCAAACGCCTGTTCACTGGCTTGTGGTGTACCACCCAGCGTACCTGCTGCTACCTGTAAGTTTTGTGAACTAAGCGCTGCTGTGATTTCGGAAGGAGTCAGGTTCAATGCGGCGAGTTTAGCCGGATTCATCCAGATTCTCATACCAAAGTCATCACCGCGTGCAAATAAGTCACCCACCCCTTTTACCCTCAATAAGGCATCTTTCAGATAAATGTTGGCATAGTTACCCAGAAAGGTTGCATCGTGTGTACCATTCGGAGAGTAAAGAGTCAACACCATCATGATACTGGGGTTACGCTTTCTTACGGTAAGGCCTAATCTTTTTACCAGATCGGGTAATGTTGGTTCTGCTACCGACGCACGGTTTTGTACGTCAAGTGTTGCAATGTCGATATTTGTACCGATATCAAAGTTTACGGTGATGCTCGACATTCCACTGCTGGTACTGTTACTGGTAATATAAGTAATACCCGGGGTACCGTTTACCTGGGTTTCAATAGCTGTGGTAGTGGTTTGCTCAACAGTTTCTGCATCGGCACCGGTATAGTTACCCGAGATCGAAACGGTTGGCGGCGTGATATCCGGATATTGTGCTACCGGTAAATTCATCATCGCAATAATTCCCACCAATACAATAACGATGGAAATAACGATGGCAGTTACCGGCCGTTTTATAAAAGTATCTGCGATCATCTTAATTTACTTTAGAATTTTCCCAATGTGATTAGTTTTCCTGAGGAGCAATTAAACTACCTTCTCTTAATTTTTGTACGCCTTGCGTAACAATGGTTTCTCCTGCGCTTAATCCATCTTCGATAATGATAGTTCCACCAATCTCTCTGCCTGTTTTAATTTTTCTTTGTTCTACCGTATTGTCTTCTTTCACTACAAAAACAAAGAAAGAACCTAATTGCTCAACAACTGCTTTAAACGGAATAATTACATATTCGTTGGCATCGGTAGCTTTCACATTTAAGTTACCGTACATGCCGGGTTTCAATAAATGATTTCTGTTAGGGAAATCAAGTCTTACCCTGATTGTTCCGGTTGCCGGATCAACTGCACGGTCAATTACTGAAATAACACCGGGGTTAGCATATTTTTCTTTTCCGAATGTTAACTGGAAAGTACTATCGGAAGTCTTATTTTTTTCCTGATATAGTTTATTGAAACGATACACCTGTGATTGATCGATAAAGATATCTACAGCGATCGGATCGTCTGTTGAAACAGTGTTCAGAATGGTTTGTCCTGCACTTACAGGAGAACCGGTTTTCACGTTTGAAATACCGATTGTTCCGTCAAACGGAGCGGTAATATTCGTATAACGAACATTGGTTTGAACGGCTTTTATATTTGCTTTTGCGGCCTCTACCTGTTTTTGTGCAGCAGCTAAAGCAGCATCTGCATTATCCACCAGTTGTTTGGCAATCGCATCATTTTTATCCAGCTCGTGATAACGGTCAGCATCTTTTTGTGCTTTGATCATATTCGCTTCCTGTACCGCCAGATTTGCAACTGCCTGCTGATAAGTTGCTTCATACATTTGCTGGTCAATACTGTACAGTAATTGCCCTTTTCTCACTTTTGCTCCATCTTTAAAATGGATACCAGTGATAAAACCGTTTACCTGTGGGCGTAATTCAATTTGATTTAAAGGTGTTACTGATGCCGGATATTCATCAAAATAACTGGCAGAAGAGGTGGCTACCTTTTCTACAGTGACCGGAACGGCCTGTGGAGCGGCTGCAGCCGGGTTGGCAGCAGGTTTGTCTTTACAGGCAGCCAGGCTAAGCCCCGCTAATATGACTAAACTATAAGAAAATTTATTGAGGTTCATTGTTGCAATTAATTATGATTAATAAACTAAAGTTCCAAGGGCTTTTTGTACATCTACTTTACTCGATAGTACTAAATAGAGTGCATTGTAAAAATTAATACGGGCATTTCTTAAATCTGTTTCCGAGTTAATCACTTCCAGATAAGTTTTGATACCATTTTTATATTGTAAATCGATTACATCATAAACTTCCTGTGCTAACTGGAGATTTTCTTTCAGTGCCAGATAATTGGCAAGGTTAGATTTGTAATTTGCTTTTGCCTGTACATACTCATTGTTGATACTATTTTTTAAATCTTTCAGATTGTTTTCAATAGTATTCAATTGTAGCTGGGCAATATCAATATTGTACTTTCTTTTTCCTCCCTGGAAAAGTGGTACTGCAACGGTGATCGCGGCAAAAGAGTTGGTTAATGCACGGTCATACAATTTACCAAAGTCGTTATTCAGGAAGTTGAAGTTGTAAGCACCGGATGCATAAACATCAGGAATAAAACTCCACTTATTGTATTTCACATTCGCTTCCTGCAAACGCTTCTGCGTCATTAACTGTTGAAATTCGATTCTACGTTCGTATGAGTAATTCACCGTAGTATCAAGTAAAATTTCTGCTTCCAGCGCCACACTGTCATATACAACAGCTAACGGATGTTCTGTAGGATACCCCATCAGGTATTTTAACAGTGTTTCTCTTGCCAATACGTCTTCTCTTCGTGCTGCTAACAATGCTTTTGAATTATTCAGGGCAATGGTAGCTCTTTTGTAATCCGTTTTGTCGGTAATACCGGCTTTGTATTGATTATTGGCATCTTGTAATGAACGCTCCAGACGGGTAATGTCTCCTTCAGTTACCCTGACTTGTTGAGCACTGGCCAATAAACTGTAAAACGCCTTTGTTACATCCGCTACGAGGTCAACCTTTGTAGCAAAAGTTGTTTGACGCGCCATATCCCTCACTACATTTTTGGTAGAAGAAGCCAGTAAGGCATCTCTGTTAAAAATGTTCTGACGCGCGGTAAAGGATGCAGTCGAAGTGTTCTCAACACCTAAACGCATCACCTGACCATTAAAGAAAGTCGGCTGAACTTCAAAATTGTGTTGTAATAAATAACTGAAATTCAGTTGAGGAAACCAGTCTGCTAATTTTGCTCTGATAGTTTTTTCAGTAGACGATTCATTCAGAAACGCATTTTGTAATCTCGGTTGATTGCGCAAGGCAAAATTTACCGCATCATTGAGTGCGATTGTAGAAGGAAGCGTATCACTTTCAGTTTGAGCAAACAGACCAAGGGAAATACCGGAAAATACCAGCGCCATCCCGATGCTCTTACTCCATTTGTTGTGCAAGTGTACTTTCATGCTTGTCGATTTGTACTTTTATCTCCGAATCAGGGTTTAAATTGATAATTCTTCTTATTTTTTATGAATGCTTTCCCAGCTTATTTCAAAGATTTGAGTCATGATGGTTTCATCCATGGTTGTAAGCCCTTTTAATGCACATTTTACCGTCGAAATGATACAGCCGTACAAAACAATTGAGATCAATGTAGTGTCTAACTGTCTTATTATATCAACTTTCTTACCCTCCTCAATGAGGGCTCTGAACTGCACAAAAAACGGACTTTCCACAATGCCATCGTCTTTCTCTTTTTGAGCATAGGGGGAGTTGCTATACTGCTCGAGATACCACAGATAGCGGGGATGCTCGAAGAAAAACTTGGCAAGGGCAATCCAACCGTTTTTAAACCGGTCATAATAGTTTAAATCTTGAAACTCAGGCCTGAAAAAGTTGTCGTGAATTGATTGACGAATCTCTTTGGCTGTTTGAATCATTAAATCTTCTTTACTCTCGAAATAATGATAAATGGTTCCTGCGGCTACTCCGGCATTTTTGGCCACTAAACTCATCGGAGTACCTTGAATACCATATTCATAGATGAGGGAAAGCATGCTTTGCATAATAGCCTGTTTCTTACAGGCTACATCTTTCGATTGAACGTTCATTCAACAAAGGTAATCAATATTTTTTATGCATATGTTAAAGCTTGATCGTCATTTGTTAACAAGAAATGTTAAAAAAAGTTTAGAAAGTGGGGCAAAGAGTTTGGCGGTGTTCTTTAGAGTTTGGTAAATAATGGCCGGGTGCAATCAGTGAGAATTCAAATGCACCACGCATCTGGTTAAAATTCTTCATACCCGAAGTGGTAGCATCGTAGCTGAATACCATCCGAAGAAATTTCCATTGAAATCCAACTTGTGGAATAACGGCATCACCGCCGCGGTAAAAAAGGCCGCCAATCAGCTGTAACTCACCATCGCCGGAGAGATTATAATGAGCATTCATACCCAGCACATATTCGGAGGCGCCGGCCTGATGCGAATAGTATCCCATGGGGTTAATAATCCATTCGTCGCTGGTTTTTAAGATGGCATTGGCAAAAGCCGTATAACGTGGAGCGATTCTGTTATCTATGCCGGTTACATCCGCATCAAAAAACGATTCGCGGGGCCTGTTCAGGTGCCAGGCGGCTACCCCCATATTAATATAAACATCTTTTGAGGGAAAATAGGCATAGTTGACGCCTACCTGCATATCTAAATAGTTCACGTGGTTGTTGTCAATGACCACACTACTGGGAATATTGTGGTTAAAGAAATAGCCATCGAACTGATCAGGAAATCTTAAATCGTGCTGATTAATTCTTTTATTGGTAATACCTGCATTGAATCCGACTGATAAAAGATGGGCCACACCAATCATCTGGTGATAGGCAACGGAAGCATAGGCTTTTGTGGTGGTGAGTGCCCCTGAACCGGCAACATCTCTTAAAATCATACCACCCAGCCCCATCCATCCCGAATAGATCTTTTCTCTGAATACCTGTGCATCTCCCCAAACCGAATAAGTTTTGTAGGGAACGTTCATTACAGATGACCATTGATTGCGATAATTTACCCCAAGCCGGTAATCGGCGTCAGGAATGAAACCCGTATTGGCCGGGTTTGTTGACAGTGGAGAATTGTACCATTGCGAAAAATGCAGGTCCTGAGCAGATAAGGTGATTACCGCTGCCGTTGAAAGCACACTCAAGAGGAGTGCCTTTTTGATATGGTTCAATTTTCTGTTCATGTCTTCCGCTTTCCGGGGTTATCTAATCAATGTAATGTCGCCTGTTTTTTTATACTTCTCACCGTTTGTCATTTCAATTTCGAGTGTATAGGTATATACATCCATCGGCTGTAATTTACCATTGAAGGTACCGTCCCAGCCAATATTTTTATCTGTTGATTCGAACATTTTCTGTCCCCATCTATTATAAATGACCCACCGCATGTTCACAATTCCGTACCCTTTCACTTTAACAATACTGTTTTCTCCACCTCTGCCCGGCGTAAAGGCATTCGGAACATCAAAACTGGGATGTACTTCTGCTCGTACCGTTTGACGGGCAGTGTCAGTACAACCGAATTGATTAATGGCTACCAGAATCACCTCATACGTTCCACTGTATAAATAGTCGTGTGTAACAGGAGATCTACTATTGGTAGCGAATTCAGTACCGTCACCGAAACTCCATTTATATTGAACGGCATCTACTGATTGGTTCGTAAATACAAATGGTGAATTTGGTACCACTGTAGTAGGCGTATAACTGAATGCGCTCACCGGTTGATTGGCTACTGTTAGTGTAAAATAGGTAGTATCTATTTTGTTACAGGTAAATTCATCTTCAGCAATTAACCGCACGGTATAAGTACCGGGTTGTGTATAGGTATGGGTCGGATTCACGTCTGTAGAAGTGGCTCCGCCGTCGCCAAAATCCCATCTGAAACTGATACCTCCTAATGAAAGGTTGGTAAATTGAGCAAGATAAGGAAAACAGCCGCCTGGCTGTGTGGCTATTTGGGCTACCAGTGTTTCTGTTACCCTGAGATTAACCTCCAGTGGTTCTTCTGCATTACAGAATGCCGGATCTGTTAATGTCAGTGTTACTTTATAGTTGCCTTCGCGGGCATAAGTATGGGTTACAGCATCGTTGATGCCGGCTATTTGTGTGTGCCCGTCGCCAAAATCCCACCTGAACACGTTGCCACTAAAACTACCGCCCGATAATGCCTGGCTAAGGTTATTGAAGGTATATTCAAATTTTGTACAATCACTGCCGCGTGTGTAATCAAAGTTTAACAGCGCTTCGTTGTCTCCCACATGTACTCTTATTTCAGAAGTATCTCTCTCATTACAAGTGGCCGGATCAATTGCAATCAGGCGTACGGTATAAGTATCTACCTGATCAAAAATATGTGGCAATTCATAATGTGTGGTCGTTTCATTACGCACCATGGTACCGCTGCTGTTAAAAATTTGCCATTCGTAGCTTTTGGCCAGAAGCATGGTGTCTTTCAGAACAGTGCTGAATGGTACGCAACCGATGGTATCGAAGCGTTGTGTTTGTGCATTATAGGAAGAAACACCGGAAATTACACCGGTATAATTGAATGAAATTTTAATAGCTGCCAGGTTACAACCATTACTGCCGTTTACTCTTGACCATGCATTTACAGTGGTAGGAAAACGTACGTTCGGGTAAG
This sequence comes from Gynurincola endophyticus, assembly GCF_003991195.1. Classification (GTDB taxonomy): domain Bacteria; phylum Bacteroidota; class Bacteroidia; order Chitinophagales; family Chitinophagaceae; genus Gynurincola; species Gynurincola endophyticus. The sequence goes on from NZ_RCWL01000001.1 coordinate 660,658, forward strand.
TGCTTCTCATACAGTTCGCACATACGGCCATATAAATTACTCCCTGCTGATCGAAGCGGCTGGTTCCTCCGTCAATATGTTCGGGATATCCCTGGTTTTGTCCGAAATAAGTTCCATAAATCAGGCTGTCGGCATTCCGTGCCATTACCATAAAATATAAATCCTGATTGTCTGTTTGTGATTTTATGGCGTCAGCGGTGATGGGTAAACCTATCGTTCCTTCCATTCCGTAGTTATTGGGAAGTGAATTTCCTAATCCGCCCCAACCGGCAATATACATATTCTGACATCTGTCTACCATAAATGCAACGGGCGAAACATTGGCATTCCGGCCGCCTGATCCCCATACTGTTCTGAAATGCCAGGTATCCAGATCGGGTGAGAGTTTTCCTACGAATTGTTTTCCGCCATTATTAGAATAGTTGGCATTGATCACACTGAGTCCGCCTTCTGCAACCCCCATAATATAAATGTCACCGGCACGATCTGTCTGAATTCCATAAATACCATCAAAACGATTGGTACTGACAAATACTGTTTTTACCAGTGAGTTACCATTTGGTGAGATGATACTGATAAATCCATCTGCCGGTGCTCCCTGGAAGGTAGAGGAGTTGGCACCCAGAAAATCTGAACTCGAAGTAGCCCCGGCTACATAAATTTGCCGGGTAATCGGATGTTGTGTTAATACGAATGCTGCATCATCACTGCTGCCACCCAGATAACTGCTCCATAAAATATTTTGACAATTCACGTCGATTTCAGCTACTATACCGTCCTGTGCGCCGCGATGACTGGTATTAAAACCACTTCCGCGCATCGGGAAATTTGAAGACTGCGTTTGTGATACGATAAGAATATTTCCATTGTCTTTAAAAATGACTTCACTTCTGGAGTCATCGCCATAGAACCGGTAAGTTTGTCTGAATATATTGTTTCCATTCAGAAATTTATCCTGAATATTTACACCGTCATCACCGGATCCTCCAATCAGTAAAGAACCGATCAAAGCTGTTCCCGTTGCATTTAATTTGCACAGAGCTATATCAAAACCACCGCCGGGACCTTCTCTGGTGCCGGGAAAGTTAGAAGAGTTGGTTCGTCCGAGAACAACCAAATTGCCCTGCTCATCTGCAATTAAACTGTGAGGGTATTCGTGTGCATTACCACCAATATAGGTGGCGTACATTCTCTGTGAACCGGTACTGTTAAACCGGAATATTGATATATCTATTTCGCCCAGAAAGTTACCCTGAAAAGCACCGGTTGAAGTAGGGAAGCCCGGCCCCCATGAAATTCCTCCTGAGAATAAAGATCCGTCTCTGCCCGGGGTAGCCGTATAACCATATTGATCACTCGGGCTACCGGTAAACGAACTGAATACCAGGGATGGATCAATCACCAGGGTTTGATCAGCACCCGGAGTGTTTACTTTAAATCCGACAGATTGCGGGGATAATAATTCAAATTTTGTAGTTACTTTTTCACGTCCTTTCTGATCCTGATAAGTATAGCTTTCAGGAATATCTTCTATCATTTTACCTACCGAAGTAGTGATAATGAGTTGGTTTTTTACAATCTGTAGTTTTTGGGCACCTTCATAATCAAGAATTACATTTTTGGGATTACCACCCGGACGAACGATGATATCATACTTTAGTCCGCCCGCTGCACTGATAAACCGGATATCGATATTGGGATAAACGTTCCGGTAGGTGACTGCAGTGTATGTTTTGGCATTGGAGGCCCATTTGGAAGGGTCATTTCCGTAGAAGTAATTACTGGCTCCGCCTATTTCTTTTTCTCCGGCAATTTCGGGGTTTGGATTAGCATTTCTGAAAGTTACTTTAATGGCATGTGCACGATAATCCATTTCACCCATTCCTGCCGGTGGTTTTGAAGGGGCGGAAGGGAGTGGGTTGATTAAATTACTGCCGTCAGGAATGAAGATCGGGCCACCGCTGTTAGTGCTTTCCACATGAGGATGCAGCGCATGTTGAATACGGTGCATATCTTCAGTACTGTATTGAACAATGTAAAATCCGTCTTTTGCAAGGAAAAAAGCTCCGTCCGATAACTTCCCATGAAATAAAACACGCTTATCCCATTGTCCTTTATTTTCTGTGAAGTCATAAGAACTGGGAAGATCCTGGGCTGTTGACGAAACGGAGATCAGTAATAGCAGAAGCAATATACGGATCTGTTGTATCATGGGTAATTTTATTGAATTTAAGAAAATTTATTGACCATTCCTAATGGCAGAGGCCGATGCAATCATTAAACTTAGGAAATTTTCAATTAAAAGAACATTAATTACTAATTAACTCAATAATCAGCAAAACAAATGTTAAAAGCAATTACACAAATTAGGAAATTTTGCTCCAGGCAGTTCTTCCTTTGAGTGTATGTAAATATGTTTTCAAGGATTGGTGGATGGGTTGCGATAAATCAGGGTCTTTTTCTAAAACCCTGGTAGCGATCTGTTGTGCCAGCAGTAACCATTCACGGTCATTAGCGATACTGGCAATTTTAAAGTTGAGTGCGCCGCTCTGACGCGTACCTTCAATGTCTCCCGGTCCTCTGAGCTCCAGATCTTTCTCTGCTATTTTGAAGCCATCATTGGTAGCGCACATGATTTTCATCCGTTCCGAACCTTCATTACTCAGTTTGCTGCCGGTGATCAGTATACAATAACTCTTTTCCGCTCCACGTCCCACCCGTCCTCTCAACTGGTGTAACTGGGATAAACCGAATTTTTCTGCACTTTCAATAACCATTACACTGGCATTCGGTACATCTACCCCCACTTCGATTACCGTAGTGGCTACCATTATTTGAGTATCATTCGTCTTAAAACGTTGCATGTTGGTTTCACGGATATCCAGGGGTTGTTTTCCGTGAACCATGCTGATCCAGTACTTAGGCTCCGGAAAGTAAGCTTTTACGTTCTCATAACCCTTCATCAGGTTTTCGTAGTCGAGTTTTTCCGATTCTTCGATGAGCGGGAATATAATGTAAGCCTGACGGCCTTTCTGTACTTCATTTTTGATAAAATCCATCACCTGCGAACGCGCTGATTCCTGCCGGTGCACGGTAGTAATAGGTTGCCGGTTCGGGGGTAGTTCATCCATTACACTGTAATCTAAATCTCCATAAGCGGTCATCGCCAACGTTCTCGGAATCGGGGTTGCCGTCATTACGAGCATGTGCGGTGGAATGCTGGCTTTTTTCCACAACTTTGCTCTTTGTGCTACTCCGAACCGGTGTTGTTCGTCAACAATGGCCAGACCAAGATTTTTAAATTGTACGGTATCTTCGATGATTGCATGTGTTCCTACCAGCAATTGAATTTCACCGTTGGCCAGAGATTCCAGTATTTTTCTGCGTTCTTTTGTTTTTGTGGCGCCGGTTAATATCCGGGCATTCAGCGGTAAATCGCCTAATAGTTTTTTTATTCCCTGAAAATGTTGGCGGGCTAATATTTCGGTAGGCGCCAGCATGCAGGCCTGAAACTGATTGTCTACCGCTAGCAACATCGCCAGCAAAGCCACTATCGTTTTTCCACTTCCTACATCTCCCTGTAGCAAACGGTTCATTTGCGCGCCGCTTCCTACATCTTTTCTGATTTCTTTCAGTACTCTTTTCTGCGCACCTGTGAGCTCAAATGGTAAATGTTTCGCATAAAAAGTATTGAAATAGTCACCAACCTGTGAAAATACTACTCCTTTAGAATAGCGCTGACGTTCGAGACGAATCAAACCCAGCCGTAACTGTGCTATAAAAAACTCTTCAAATTTGAAACGATTGACTGCCTGCTGATACATTTCCTGTGAAGGAGGAAAATGGATCGCGCAAATCGCCTGATAACGTGGAATCAGGTTTAATTTTTCGATTATGTATGCAGGTAAGTTTTCGGGAAAGTCTTTTTCCGAAAGCATTAAAAATAATGACTGTGTCAATTGAGCTAACTGACGTCCGCCAAGCCCACGGGCTTTTAATTTTTCTGTACTGGAGTAAACAGGCTCCAGAAAAGATTTGGCCTCCGGCTGTGAAGCATTGGCTGGTTCCAGTTCAGGATGAGAAATCTGTGCCTGATACTGGAAAAAAGAAACTTTTCCATAAGCTCTGTAAACATCACCGACGATTAAAGCTTTTTCTACCCAGGGAATGCCCTGAAACCATACCAGTTCAATCGCACCGCCGGATTTGTCTTGTAATTGAGCAACCAGCCTGCGGCCTCTTTTTTCTCCGATAATTTCTTTTTTCACAATTCGTCCTGTTACCTGTACAAAATCGTCTTGTGGCGTAATTGAAAGAATCGGAGTGATTTTGGTTTTATCAATGTGTTTAAAAGGGAAATGCTCTATCAGATCCTTAAACGTGAAGATTTGTAATTCTTTCTTTAACAAATCTGCACGTTGAGGACCTACACCCTTCAGATATTCAATCGGGCTATTGAGTATATTATTCTGGTTAGAAATAATCAATCGGTTTCTACCGCAAATATACTATTCATTATTTTCTAATACTTCGTTGTTTGTAGAATCGGTGATATGTTTTGGATTGATATACACTTCCACCCATGCGTGTTGGGTAGGTTTGCGTGGTGCTACAAAACGGTCGGCCAGTTTATATTTTTCCTGTAACTTTTCTCTGAGTATGTAAGGATAGAAGTTATTCAGGTAAGGGATATATTCGTATAAAACGATATCGTAATAATCATCTTCGATACGTTGGATAAACATATTGGTTTCGCGTTCAAACATTCCTACACCCTTATGAAACCATAGCGGGTAGTGTGAACCGGTTTCTAGTGCAAACGGTACTTCTGCTGCTAATGGGGTCAGTTCGGTCATGTTCAACACTTTCAGGTCTTTTCCATTTTTTACCAGATCCATATTCATAAAGCGTTCTATGCCATCAGCGGTTGAATTGGGAACCATTATTTTTTCAAATGATTTCAGATTTGGAACACGCCATTCACTGAGCGGAATTTCGGTAGTATCCAATTCAATCATGTAAGTATTTCTGTCCACTACGGTAGCGTAATTATATCCTTCATGCGCTTCGTAAGTATATTCCTTGTTGTTTTTTAACAGAAATCTTTCAATGTATCTGAAGTAAATATGACTCCAGGTTAATAATATTCCCAGCGTTGTAATAATAATTACTTTGGGCTGGTTGAAATTGATTTTAGTGATTAACCCGATCAGATAAAGTATATAAATGACTGAAAAGCTATGGAAGAAGATATTATTGTCGAGTGGAACATAACTGGTTACCTGAAAAATAGCCGCCTGGGCTAAAATTCCTAAGCTCAAAAGCGTGAAAAGTACCAGCGGACGGTCATTCCAGAAACTTTTCCATTGACGGATAATAGCAATCAGCAGAACGGCAATCAGGAAGAGATAAAATTTAATCCATTGTGATTGCAGCAAAAATTCTTTAATGATATCAGTGATTGACATTCTGGATGAATGTGGGAACTGTCCATGATTAAACCAGTAACCGAAATCATATTTTAGTAAAGGTAGAATAATGATTAAACCTGTAGCTAAAAAAGCAGTCAAATAAATAGCAAGGGGTTTCCATGCTTTTTTCTGAATGAGGTCATAAGCCAGTAACGCAATACAGATCAATAATGCTAATCCGCCACCGTCTTGTTTGGTAAAGAACGAGAAGAAGGTGAAAACACCGGCTCCGGCGAGCCAGATCCATCCGAAACGCTTTAATACGGTTGTTTTCAGATAAGCAGTTAACATCGCCAGTGCCACCAGTTCATACATGATTACCGTATGATTATACCATGGCCAATAGTTTGAGAATGAGTAAGATAATACAAAAACTAAAACTCCTGTAAAGCGTATTCCGTAAGGAAGTTCTAAGTTTCTCCCGATTGCACGAAAAGATAATCCTGCGATAATATTGATAAATGCCTGTGCTTTTATCAGAGTAAAAAGCTGAGCACCAAAGAATTTAAAGAAAACTGCCGGAATTACCCAGTACATATATCCGACCGGCATTCCGAAATCTTTATAGGGCATTTCGCCCTGCATCAGGCGATAAGCCCCCTCCCACGATAAAAAAATGTTGATTCTATAAGGTAAAGTGGTAAAAACCGGAATGAGTGCGGCTACCACTATAATAGTAATCTCTGCAATAGATATTAATCTTTTCATAGCTTTGAGGTCTGATATCATGTTTGTATGCAAAAATAAACAGCAAATAACGCTTATTTATACTACAAAAATGGGATCGGGCAATTTTTTGATACAAAAATCAGTTTAAGACGATGGTTTTTGGGTAAATTAACGAAGCTTACCAAATCAATAACTAATTTTACAGCTGTATATTGCAAAAAGATAAAAGTTCATGAAGCATTATATTAAACTACTTCGCCCTAAAGATTGGGCTAAAAACCTTTTTCTGTTTATTCCTTCTTTTTTTGCGGGCAAGCTGTTTCATCCTCAGTCGCTGATTCTCCAATTTGAATGGCTGATCGGAGGCTTTTTTGCATTCAGCTTCCTGGCAAGTAGTATTTATATTATCAATGATTATCGGGATGTGGAGGATGACAGAAAACATCCTCAGAAAAAATTCAGACCCATTGCTTCAGGTAAAGTAAAGAAAAATGTTGCCCTGCTGATCAGTATTGCTTTGATGATACTCGGTTTCGGAATCAGTTACTTACTCGATAATTCAGGTAAATTCCTGTTTATCACTTTACTGTATTATATACTGAATATGGGTTACTGCTTTGGATTAAAAAATATATCCATCGTCGATATTCTGATTGTGAGTACAGGGTTCGTATTGCGCGTTAAAGGTGGTGCGGAGTTGGGTAAAGTGGATATTACCGAATGGTTAACAATTATGACTTTTCTGTTAGCACTATTTATGGCAATTGCTAAACGAAGAGATGATGTAATGCTGAAAGTTTCTACCGGCGCAGAAATGCGTAAATCTATGAAAGGATATTCTTTAGAATTTTTGAATACGCTGCTCGGCCTCTTCTGTGCAATTCTGATCGTTTCTTATATTAACTATACAGTATCCGGTGCACTTTATCATCAGTTCGGACATCGTTTGTATTATACTTCTTTGTTCGTGATTGCCGGAATTATGCGATATTTGCAAATCACCTTTGTGCTTAATAAGGCTGGTTCGCCAACAGAAATCCTATACAAAGACCGATTTATTCAAATTACCCTCCTTCTATGGGTCATCAGCTTTTATGTGATTCTGTATATGAAGGATGTAACCATATTTCAATAATGAGAAAGAATATTGCAAACTGGGGTAACTACCCGGTGATCGAATCGGATGAACGTCAGTTTACCTTTAAAGAACAATTGAGTCCTTTAGTAAAAGGTGCAAAAAAGTTTATTCCTCGTGGAAACGGACGTTGTTATGGTGATGCTTCCCTGGAAGATGAAACAATTTCTACTTTAAAATATAATAAGGCGCTGGCATTTGATACAAAAAACGGTGTATTCAAATGTGAAAGCGGGATGTTACTGGAAGAAGTGCTGGAAATAATTGTTCCGAAAGGATGGTTCTTACCCGTAACTCCCGGAACTAAATATATTACGATCGGTGGAGCAGTAGGAAGTGATGTACATGGAAAAAACCACCACGTTGACGGCAGTTTTTCAAATCACATCGTTGAAATGGAGCTGATGCTGGCCGATGGTTCGTTAATGGTTTGTTCACCTGTAGTACACCCTGATTTGTTTGAAGCTACCTGTGGTGGAATGGGGCTGACAGGAGTTATTACAACCGTTACCTTCAATCTTAAAAAGATTGAAACCGCTTATATCAAACAAAAGCAAATCAAAGCAAAAAATCTTGAAGAAATTATAGAGCTTTTTGAAAAATATAAGGATGCTACCTATTCTGTAGCCTGGATTGATTGTTTGAAAAAAGGCAAAGGATTTGGCAGAAGTATCCTGATTTTAGGTGAACATGCTACCATAGAGGATTTACCAGCTGCAAAAAAAGCAAATCCGCTTTATCTGAAACCGAAAGGAAAAATTCCTTTTCCGTTTACACTACCTTCATGGGTATTGAACCAGTTTACCATCTCGGTGTTTAACTTCTTATATTACGGCAAAAACTTTAAACGTGTAATTGATAACGTTGTACCTTATGAACCGTTTTTTTATCCGTTGGATGTTGTTCAGAACTGGAACAGAGGCTATGGAAAAAAAGGTTTTGTACAATATCAGTTTGTTTTACCATTAGAAGCGAAACAAGGTTTGGTGGATATACTGAAAAAAATCAGTGATAAAGGATTGGCTTCGTTTCTTGCTGTGTTAAAAGTTTTTGGTAAACAAGACAGCCTTATTTCTTTTCCGAAAGAAGGTTATACACTTGCATTGGATATTCCGATCAGAGACGGTTTGTTCGAATTTTTAGATGAACTTGATCAGATCGTATTACAGTATGGCGGGCGCTTGTATATGAGTAAAGATGCCAGAATGAGACCATACGTATTAGAAGCCGGTTACCCTCGCTTAGACGAATTTAAATCTATTGTTAAAAAATATAATCCGGATCATAAAATCAAATCTATTCAATCAGACCGTTTACGTCTGACATCAAAATAAATAATATGCCTTCTGTTTTAATATTGGGTGCAGCTTCTGACATGGCCATTGCCATCGCAAAAAAATATGCGTCTGAAAACTATCAGGTGCTTTTAGCCGCACGAAATGTAAACCGTTTAGATGCTTTACAGGCAGATATGAATATTCGCAGTAATGCACAATGCAGTTTACATGAGTTTGATGCTACTGACTTTCAATCACATGCTTCCTTCTGGAACTCATTACCGGTAAAACCTTCTATCACTATTTGTGTATTCGGTTATTTGGGTGATCAGGAAAAAGCAATGACCGATTGGAACGAATCAGAAAAAATTATTCAGGCGAATTATACCGGAGCTGTTTCGATTTTGAACATTGCTGCACAATATTATATCAGTCAGCAGTCAGGTACAATAGTAGGTATCAGTTCTGTTGCCGGCGAACGGGGACGTCAGAGTAATTATATCTACGGTTCAGCCAAAGCCGGTTTTACCGCTTATCTGGCCGGATTGAGAAACCGTTTGTTTCACTCGGGTGTTCATGTAGTATCTGTTCAACCGGGTTTTGTAAATACACAAATGACAGCTCATCTGAAATTGCCACCATTATTGACTGCTGAACCGAAAGAAGTAGCAGATGCTGTTTACAGTGCTGTAGTAAAAAAGAAGAATACCATTTATGTGAAATGGTTCTGGAGATGGATTATGCTGATTATTAAAATGGTACCGGAATTTATTTTCAAAAAAATGAAAATGTGAGAAAAATCGCTTTTTTCGACTTTGATGGAACAATTACAACAAAAGATACTTTTGTTGAAGTGATTAAATATGCGAAAGGTAAATTCAGGTGTTATCTGGGATTTGCCTTTTTGAGCCCTTATATTGTAGGGTTTAAATTGAAAATTATTTCCAATCAAAGAGCAAAAGAAAGAGTGCTGAGATGGTTTTTCAGAAAAATGCCCCAACAGCAGTTTGAGAATATATGTCAGGGATTTGCTGAAGAGTATCTGCCTACATTGTTAAGACCGAAAGCTATTGTGGAAATTGATGCGCTGATTGGTGAAGGAACTGAAGTAGTGATTGTTTCTGCTTCGCCGCAAGACTGGATTATTCCATGGGCGCAGGAACGCAATATTCCGGTATTAGCCTCACGTTTAGCGTATAAAGACCTGCGTGTTACCGGAAAATTAATTGGAAAGAATTGCAGGGGCACCGAAAAAGTAAAAAGAATCGTAGCTCAATATAATCTTGATGACTATGATGAAATTTATGCATATGGTGATACAAGTGGAGATACACAAATGTTATCAATAGCCGATAAGAAGTTTTATAAACCGTTCAGATAAAAAAAAGGAAATCCCTATCGATTTCCTTTTTTTACACAACTATAACAACTAATAACTATCTTAAAGTTTCATAATTTTTGCAGAGTGCCTTATTCCTGTGGGCTCAATCCATTCAATGAGATACGCTCCCGGTGTTAAATTTGAAAGATCGAATTCCTTCACATAAACGCCACCCTGGTGTTGAATATTATGTGTTTGTAATAATTTTCCTGATAAATTGTAGATCCTCACTATATGAATTCCTTTTGAGCTGCTGGAAATATGCAAATTTGTTTTGGATACTACAGGGTTGGGATGAATTTTCCATTGATTGCCTGTATGAATATCATTGCTGATAACCGTAATAACAGGTGTCAGTTCATTCCATCCGCTTACACTACTAACAGCCCGGATACGATAAAAAGCTTTTCCGGGGGCACGTTCATTTTTAAAAACAAATTGCCGCGTTAATTTGTCTGTTTCCTGATGTTGTACTTCGTAAATCGGTTTAAAATGAACACCGTCTTCACTGATTTCTACTATCTGCAGGTTCGGTTCAAAACTTTCGTATATACCCCAGGTTAAGGTATGAGTATTTCCTTCGGCTTTGCCTCTGAGTGGTTGAAATCTTACCGGTAATATTTCATTGTAAGCGTCAAATGATACGGTATCGATGGTAATGGCTCCGAGATTATCGGTAGCCGAAAACCTGAATTTGTAAATTCCGTTCGAAATATTGCTGACTTCTGCTACGGGGGCATCTGCACTTTTCAATTGAATACTTGAGGGGCCGCTGATCTGTTCCCATGAATAAGCCACTACTTTACCGTCCGGATCATAAGTTCTTACACCGTTTAGTTCAAGCTGGGCTGTTTCTGCTATTGCCGGTACTATTGTTTGCGTAATTGGTGGAATGTTTGGTACAGAGGTGTTCACTACATTAATGCGAACAGTATCAAAGGTCCAGTCGGCACGGTCATCTACCACTTTTAATTGATATACGTAGGTGCCGGTGGTGGATAACCCAGAGATCGTTGTTTGTCCGCTTTCAGACACAGGTGTAACAATATTTCCTCCGGTTGGCCCGCTGAGTTTTGTCCAGATATAACGAACTATCTTTCCATCTGTATCGGTGCTTTTGGCTCCGCTTAGTGTAGCGGTTGTTGTGGTGGCAGTTGAAATGGTAAGGTCTTTTCCTGCATTTGCGAAAGGACGCTTGTTGGTTGGTTTGCTACGGTCCTGTCCTAAAAACCACTCATAGATATTCGGGTTTTGCCAGGAGTAGGCTGAGTCATACATTCTGTCCCAGATGCCATGCCCTCCGTCTGACCAGATGGTCATATACGGATCGTTTTCTGGTTTGGCATTTCTGATGGTAGCAATCGCACCAGTGGTACAACCTACCGATACGGAACCGTCATTGTTGGCGTGAAATGCCCAGGTAGGAACATTTGCTTTAGCAATGTTGGTGTAGTCAATACCCTGACAGGTACCACATCCAACTCCTAATGCAGAAAGTTGTGCTGCATTGGTTTTGCTGGTTCCAGACCAGTACCAGGAGCCACCTCCGCCTAAACTAATACCGGTTAAAATAATTCTGTTGGGGTCTACGTTCAGATTTTCTTTAGCGTAACGGATCATTTCGTCTACGTAGAATAATTGCCAGAAACTGTAGCCGCTGTTCAGCTGCGGAGATAATACCAAAAAGGATTGCCATCGGCCATTCCAGAAAAATTTCATTTTATGGCCGCGGTTGATGGTTTTGGGAACACCGTTCGATAACACACGGTTCATTTCCGTGGTACCGTTACCTCGTTCGCCAATACCGTGTAAGAAAATGATTAATGGATACTTTTCGTCTCGTTTTTCGTCGTAATCATCGGGTGTAAATTCATAAAAGCCAATTTGTTGGCCATTTGTTGCTTTCATGCTTTTTGCAACATGCGTTTGTAGATACGACTTAAAAGGGATTAATAGAAGTAACAAGAGTAAAATGTTCTTCATAAGGTTCGGGATTTCTGTAAACAATACGGATTCGAATCAGTAACAATACTGATCTATAGGGATTAAAATATGGTACAAGGGATTACTCGGTGGCTAATGAAAACAGATCACGGATTAAAATTAATTAAGGTCATAGGGTTGCTTTTAGATTGATTCAAAAATATATTTCAACCCTTGCTAATAAAAGCGTATAAATGCTGATTTTCTCTACCTGGTAAAAATACGGTCTGGTTAACTACTTGATAAATAGAAGAATACTAATTTAAGCTGGGGTCGATGGGGTAGTTGGAAAGTTGAGCATAATCGCCTCCTTTCTCGTGCAGGGCCTGCGTCCAGATTTGTTTTGCGGGAGTATTAAAGATTAAAGGAATATTTCCGTCACCGATCACCCATGACTTTTCTGCCAGCTCATTATCCAGCTGTCCGATTTCCCAGCCTGCATAACCGATAAAAAATTTGATTTCAGAAAGCTGAATCAGACCTTCCCGGATACAGTTGATAGCCTGCTCAAAATCTCCACCCCAGAATAAGTTATTGCCAAGCGGAAAGCTGTCCGGAATCATATCTTCGCGGGTATGCAGAAAATGAACGGTATCAATGTTTACCGGCCCGCCAAGAAACAAAGGAATCTGAAGGTCATCAATATTGTACATTAATTCATTCAGCGACTTATGGTAAGGTTTATTAATCATGAAACCAATCGTTCCCTTATCCTGATGTGTACAAATCAAAACAACAGACCGGCTGAAAGAAGGATCTTTCATGAATGGTTCAGCAATTAATAAACTACCTGATTGAATTACGTCCATATAACAAATTTAACAAACTTGTTTAGAAAAAGTTATAAAATGATGTTGAAATGGTTTACAGAATTCTAAAACTCTGTTAAATGATTTGTATTTCAGGTACGAAAAATAGTTAAGTAATCATTATCTTTAATTTTGTGTTTTAGCTGCTGTGAGAGATAAAATGAAGGAGGAGGTGCAGCGCAATGGCGAAAATTTTAAAAAGAAATACTTTGCAGATAAGGAAACTATTTCCCATTATTTTTATTCTGATTACTTTATCCTTGTTAGGAACTTTCTATGTACAATATAGTTGGTTGAAAACGATGGGACAGGTTTCGGAACAACAGTTTGAAGATAAAATATCAGCTTCACTGAAGAATGTGTCGGATCAGTTAACGACTCAGCGTTCAAACTATTCTTCTTTAAAGGGGTTCAGGCCCAGAAGTGGTTTGAGCTGGCCTTCTGCTGAATCATTACAGCGTGAACTGATGCGCCCGCTTACCGTGTCGCAACGATTCACAGTTTCTGAGGTGGAAGAAAAGCTAAGAAAAGAGTTTGATAATGTAGGGCTTAAAGATCTTGAGTTTGAATTCGCTATTACTTCTAATATTGGTTTTATCGCTTCGGAAATTAAGAGTAAAAATTTCATAAAACTTGTTTTAAACCATACGAGTTCGGATAATCCGTCAACACTGTTGATCAAGTATCCGATGGTAGCCCCATCAGGTACTGACTTCGAAAACTTAACGCCCGATGAAATGTTTTCGTTGATTGTTCCGAATGTGAAACGTGTATTGTATGAGAGTATGCGCGGTAAAATTATTCTGGCAATCGTTTGTTCGCTCATTATTATGGCCGGTTTCTATGTAACCATCATTGCGTTGATCCGTCAGAAAAAACTGAGCGAAATAAAGAATGACTTTATCAATAATATGACTCACGAGTTCAAAACACCTTTAGCTACTATTTCATTAGCGGTAGATGCTTTGAACAATCCGAAAGTATTACAGAGCTCCGATAAGATGCATTATTTTACAAATGTAATTAAGGAGGAGAATAAGCGAATGAATAAGCACGTTGAAACGATTTTACAAGCCGCTGTAACAGATAAACAGGAAATGCAGTTGAATCGTCAACCATTACGTGTTCATGAAATTCTTGAAGAGCTGGTCACTAAATATGAATTGCAGGTAAATGACAAAAACGGTGTTTGTGATTTATTTCTCAATGCCGGAAGGGATAATATCGAAGGAGACCCGGTTCACTTCCGGAATATGTTGTCGAACCTGATCGACAATGCTGTAAAGTATTCGGAAGAAAACCTGCATATAAAAATATCCACTTTAAGCTTAAAGAAATCAATTGTTATAAAAATTGAAGACAACGGTATCGGTATGTCGAAAGAAACCGTAAAGCGTATTTTCGAGAAGTTTTACCGCGCGCACACCGGTAATTTACATAACGTAAAAGGTTTCGGTCTGGGCTTGAGTTATGTGAAAACAATGGTGGATGCACATAACGGAAAAATAAGAGTAGACTCTGCGGTAGGAAAGGGTACTACTTTTACCCTTGAATTTCCGTTGAAGCCACTTTATTAAGGTTCCAGGTAACAACCGTCGCCATAACTTAAAAATCTGAAATCGTTTGCTAAAGCAAACTCATACATTTCTTTCCATTCCTTTCCGATAAAAGCCGCAATTAATAGTAGTAAAGTAGATTGCGGCTGGTGAAAGTTCGTCACCAATCCTTTCACAATTTTAAATTGATAACCAGGCGTGATCAGTAGTTGCGTCTTGGTGATCAGTTGTGTTTTTCCCTCTGCTTTCAACAGGTTTAGCAAGGCTTGCAGGGCATTGGCAACGGCAATCTTTTTTTCTTCCAGTTCATAGGCATCCCATTGCAATACTATCAGATCCTGACTGTTCATGTGAGGATGCAAAACAGCTTTTACCCCCAGCCAATACAAGCTTTCAATCGTACGTAAACTGGTCGTTCCTACAACAATCACATGGCGGCTTAGGTGCGCCAGCAAATTTTCTATAGTGCCTGTATTTACTTCTATAAATTCCTGGTGCATCTCGTGCCCCTCGAGTGTAGCCGATTTTACAGGTAAAAAGGTACCTGCTCCTACATGTAGTGTAACATAATCGGTTGAAATGCCCGAAGCGGCAATATTACTTAATACTTCATTGGTAAAATGTAATCCGGCAGTTGGCGCAGCCACTGAGCCTTCCTGTTTGGCAAAAACAGTTTGATACCGGTCTTCATCTGCTTTGGTAGCTTCCCGTTTTATATAGGGCGGCAAGGGAATTTTGCCGGCATCCTGTAACAGTTCCGCAAAAGTAACGGTGTCATCATTCCATTCTAATGCTACCGTGTAATGATTACTGTTTTTGCGAATGAAAGTGGCGTGTAATGTAATGGACCTGCTCTTTTTTTCAATTGTTTTTTCAAGTACTAAATCTTCGCTCCATTTACTCACTCCGCCAATAAAACAGTTCCATATTGCTTTGCCCTTTTGCTGCATAGCAGTGGTGATATCAATAGCTGAAGCCGGTTCAAGACAAAAAATTTCAATTTTAGCACCGGTGGATTTGTAAAACAGTAAACGGGCGGCTACAACTCTGGTATTATTGAAAATCATCAGTGCCGGAGCCGGTAGATGGCGATACAGGTTTTTGTAGTTGTCAATTTCCCATTTCCCTTTTTTATTCACCAGCAGTTTTGATGCATCACGCTGCTCCAAAGGTTGATATGCAATTCTTTCATTAGGTAAATTGTATTGATAATCAGCAATTGATATGTTTTTCGGATGCACCATTGTTCACATTTGATTTCTATGCAAGATATCTACATTTTTTTAAAATAAAATACCTCATTTACAGGGCTTTAGAGTAGCTGCCGGCAGCTTGATTCACATCGGTTTTTGGCTTATTCACATTTTTAAAATAAATATTCACACTTAATTAACATGCGTATTTGTTGAATAAATGATATTTAAATAATTGATTAATAATTGTTTAAGTATTATAAATTGTTAATGTGTTGTGGATAAATAAAAAACGAAAAAATTTTATAAAAAAGTGGGGGAAAGTGTTATTTTGTGGTAGAAAGTGGTAGAAAATCCCAAATGAGAGGTCTCGGATCATATATCGTCTCGATTGATGCTAAAAATCGCATCGTTTTACCTGTCGGAATTCGTAAGAATCTGGCCGAGAAGGAGAGTTATGTGATTATTCATAAGGGGTATGATGACTATTTGTATTTGTATACTCCTGAGCAGTGGGGTCCTGAATATAATCGTCTGATGCAGTTGGATGATTATGATACTGATGAAAAGGCTGTAAAGCGTTGGGTGTTTAATGATCTGATAGAAGCAGAGTTGGATAGTGCCGGTAGAATTCTGATCAGTAAAGAATTGAAGGAGTATGCGAAGATTATTAAAGAAATGAAAATTACTTCACTGGGCGACCGCTATGAAATATGGGCAGAAGAGGTGAAAGCTGAATCTGAGCGGGTGATGACGGCTGCTGAAATGAAAGAGATAGCGAAAAAGGTAATGAAGTCGAAGCCGAAGTTTAAAAAAGAGGAGGGCGGTAATGGAGAATAATGAGGAGTCTGGTGAAGTGTACCACGTGCCCGTGTTGCTGGAAGAGGTGTTGGAGGGATTGGCAATAAAACCGGATGGTATTTATGTGGATTGTACGTTCGGTGGTGGTGGTCATTCGAAAGAGATATTGAAGCGCTTGAATGAGAAGGGAAGATTGATTGCTTTTGATCAGGATGCAGATGCGCAGAGAAATATTCCGGATGATCCGCGGGTTTTGTTTTTACCGCACAATTTCAGGCATATTCATCGTTTTCTGCGCTTACATAAAATTCCTCCTGTAGATGGTTTGCTGGCAGATCTCGGAGTGAGTAGTCATCAGTTTGATGAAGCGGAAAGAGGGTTTTCGATAAGATTTGATGCGCCGATGGATATGAGAATGGATGCGAGGCAGGAAAAAACGGCTTATGATGTTTTGATGCGAAAGTCAGAGTTGGGATTGCATAAGATGTTTGAACGATATGGTGAGGTTACGAATGCAAAAACACTGGCAAAAACAATTGTGGAGGTAAGGCGTACAGTGTCGTTGAAAACAATTGAGAATTTTAAGCAGGCAGTGCAGCATATTGTAAAAGGTAATCCTAATAAATATTTCGCCCAGGTGTTTCAGGCATTGCGTATAGAAGTGAATGATGAATTAGGCGTGTTGAAAGAGTTGTTACAGCAATTGCCGGAGGTGTTGAAAGAGGGTGGACGTGCTGCTATTATTACGTTTCATTCTCTGGAAGACAGGTTGGTGAAAACTTATTTTAAAAAAGGTGATTTTGAAGAGGTGGAAGATGTGTATGATTTATATGGAGATTCCGGTAAGAGTGAACATTTTAAATTGGTAAATAAAAAGCCGATTGTAGCCGGTAAAGAAGAGTTGAAGCGTAATCCACGGTCGAGAAGCGCTAAGCTCAGAATCGCAGAAAAGATATAAGCATGACAGAGGTGAATGAAAAAAAGAATAAGAAGTTTAAGATCAGAAAAATCTTAAACCCTCGGGTGAAGAAGGAGGATATTCTCTTCATTATGTTCTTGAGTGTGTTAGGAGTGTTGAATATCGCTAATGTGCATTATGCAACAAAAACAATTAGTAAAGTAGAAAAGTTGAGTCGTGAAGTGAAGGAGTTGCAATATGAATATAAATCATTGAATAGTGAGGTGATGTTCAGAAGTAAGCAGAGTGAGGTGGCAAAGGCGCTGGAGCCGCTGGGGTTGAAAGAATTGAAAGCGCCGCCTTATGTGGTAAAGGATTCGACGGGAAAAAAATAGTTGACTTTTAAACTGAAGAAAATTGGAGCAAAAGAAAGACATATTATGGAGGGTTTATCTCTGCTTTCTTGGCTTGTTGGTGTTCGGTGTGTGTATTTTGGCAAAAGCGGTTTTCATTCAGATGGGTAACGATCGGCATTGGGTGAAGGTGGCTGAACAGCAAAGACAAAGAGTGCAGGAGATAGATGCGGATCGGGGAACAATTTACAGTGAAGATGGAAGTATGTTGAGTACCAGTGTTCCTTATTTTAATATTTATATTGATTTTATGGCTGACGGTCTTCGTCAGAAAAACGGAAAAAGATTTAAAGATAATATAGACTCTTTGTCTTATGGTTTAGCCCGGTTGTTTGGTGATAAATCTGCTCAGGCTTATAAGCAGCAATTAGAACAGGGGTATAAGAAAAAGAGTCGTTATTATTCTTTTAAAAAAAATGTTTCGTTTGAGCAATATAAAAAATTCAGAACACTGCCGTTGGCAAGGTTGGGGCAGAACAGAAGCGGGTTTATTGTTGAAACAAAAGATAAAAGAGTAAACCCTTTTGGTTTGCTGGCAAACAGAACCATTGGTTTATCGAGAGAGTTTATTGATAGTGAGGGAAAGGTGAAAAATACCAACGTAGGTTTAGAGCGGGTATATGATTCTGTGTTGCGCGGAGAAATAGGAACGCAATTGGTTAAAAGAATTGCTCCCGGTGTGTATGCTCCGATTGACGGTTCAGGAATTGAGCCGAAACACGGAAAAGATCTGATAACGACTATCGATGTAAATATTCAGGATATCGCAGAAAATGCATTGTTGAAAATGATGCAGGATAATGAAGCTGAGTGGGGTACGTGTATTGTAATGGAAGTGGCTACCGGTAAAATCAAAGCGATAGCCAATCTGGGAAGAACAGGAGATGGTGGTTATTGGGAAGTTGAGAATTTTGCAATTACCGCTACAGAGCCGGGGTCTACTTTTAAAGTGGCTACTCTGATGGCGGTGTTGGAAGATAAAAAAGTTACACTTGATTCAAAAGTGAATCTGGAAGGTGGAAAATGGAAAGTGAAAAACAGAACCGTATATGATTCAGAACCTCACGGATTGTATGAAGTGACTGTTAAAAAGGCTTTTGAAAGTTCTTCGAATGTCGGAATGGCAAAACTGGTGATGAATCATTATGCGCAATCTCCTCAGAGATTTGTAGATCATCTTACGAAATTAAAGCTCGATCAGTATTCCGGTATTCATTTGACCGGTGAATCGAAGCCGGTAATTAAAAATCCTAAGAACAGAAGTTGGAGCGCGGTTACTTTACCGTGGATGAGTTTTGGGTATGAAGTGTTGGTGAGTCCGCTGCAAACGCTGATGTTATATAATGCGATTGCAAATAATGGTAAAATGATGAAGCCTTATCTGGTGAATGCAGTTACGGAAGGCGGAAATGTTCTGGAAGCTTTTCAGCCAACTGTAATGATAGATAAGATTTGTAGTGAAGAAACGCTCCGGGATATGAAGATTGCTTTGGAAGGAGTTTGTGGTTTGCCTGGAGGAACGGGATATAACTTGTTTTATACTGCTCCGTATAAAGTAGCTGGTAAAACAGGAACGGCATTGGTAGCGAATGGTAGAAGAGGGTACATAGACCGGATTTATCAATCTTCATTTGCAGGTTATTTCCCTGCTAAAAATCCTCAATACAGTTGTATTGTAGTAGTGAAGAATAAACCTTTTGCGAAGAAGTTTTATGGAGCCAGTGTTGCTGGCCCTGTTTTTAGAGAAGTGGCAGACAAACTTTATGCACTTTCGGCTGATAAAGATCGGGATACCCGTAAAATTAAAACGGAAAAAGATTCGCTTTATTATCAGTATGCCGGAAATTCTGAATCATTAAAAACAATCGCAGCAAAACTGAAAATGCAGTTGAATGATTCTACGGGTGTTCATGAGTGGGGGATGATGAAGTCTAAAGCTGATAAGCAGGTCGTGTATGGTCAGCCGGTATGGGAAAATCAAATGCCGGATGTAAAAGGGATGGGATTGAGAGATGCATTAGCGCTATTGGAAGATCTTAATTTAAGAGTAAGGGTGCAGGGCGTTGGAAAAGTGACGACACAGAGCATTCCTTCAGGTACAAAAATACAACAACAGCAAACTGTTTTCTTAGAGTTACAATAAATAGAGTCGGACATGCCAGTATTGCAGGATATATTATATGGTGTAAGCATCAGAGCGGTGCAAGGAGTTGTTGAATCAAATATTGAGCAATTGTGTGTTGATTCCAGAAAGGTTGTACAGGGAAGTGCTTTTATTGCTGTAAGAGGTGTGCATGTAGACGGACACCAGTTTATTAATAAAGCTATTGAGCTGGGAGCTGTAGCCATCATTCTTGAAGAATTGCCGGCTATTACACATAACAATGTTACTTACATTGTTGTGGAGAATACACAGGAGGCTTTGGGAATTATGTCGCATAATTTCTATGACAGACCAACTGATCGCTTAAAGTTAGTAGGAGTAACAGGCACAAATGGCAAAACAACAATTGCCACGTTGCTGTACGAATTGTTTGAAGCGCTGGAATATAAATGCGGTTTGCTGAGTACGGTAGAGAATAGAATTGATGGAAAGGTTATTCCGGCAACACATACTACGCCCGACCCGATTCAACTGAATGAATTGCTGAGTGAAATGGTAAAAGCAGGATGTACTTATGCATTTATGGAGACCAGTTCACATGCAATACACCAGCATAGAATAGCCGGACTTCGTTATGCAGGAGCGATCTTTAGTAACATCACACACGATCATCTGGATTATCATAAAACTTTTGATGAATACATCAAAGTGAAAAAGAAGTTCTTTGACCAGTTAACAAGCGATGCTTTTGCAATCACCAATATTGATGATAAAAGAGGGCTGGTGATGTTACAGAATACGAATGCAAAAAAATATTCTTATTCATTGCAACAGCCGGCAGATTTTAAAGGGAAAATCCTTGAAAATGCATTGAGTGGTTTAATGATGACGGTAGATGGACAGGAAGTGCATTTTAGAATGATTGGTGAATTTAATGCTTATAATTTATTAGCTGTATATGGTGCGGCAGTGGCATTAGGTGAAAATAAACAGGAGGTATTAACCTGTTTGAGTGTATTGAGAGGAGCAGAAGGCAGGTTTGATTATGTGATATCTGTAAAAGATAAAGTAATCGGAATTGTAGATTATGCCCATACACCAGATGCACTTGAAAATGTATTGTCGACAATCAGGAAGTTGAGAAAAGGATATGAATCTGTAATTACTGTGGTAGGATGTGGTGGTGACAGGGATGCTGCAAAAAGACCGATTATGGGTAAAGTAGCGTGTGATTGGAGTGACCGTGTAATCTTTACCTCCGACAATCCGAGAACAGAAGATCCGATTACAATTTTAAAACAAATGGAAACGGATCTGGATGCAGCAGGAAGGAGAAAGTTTATTTCTATTGCCGACCGGAAAGAGGCTATTAAAACGGCTATCAGCCTTGCGAAACCTGAAGATATTATTCTGATAGCAGGTAAAGGGCATGAGAAATACCAGGATATTAACGGTGTGAAACATCCTTTTGATGATAAACAGGTATTGATAGAGTTATTCGAATTTTTAGATAAATAATAATTGACAATATACCGGACGTTTGACGACGGCTCGGAAATATCCAAACAGCTTAATAATGTTGTATTACATTTTTGATTGGTTTAAAGAAATTGGTGTAAGAGTGCCAGGAAGTGCATTGTTTCAATTTATTACTTCCCGTGTACTGATGGCGGTAATTTTATCGCTGGTGATATCAGCTGTATTTGGAAAAAAATTAATTCAAACCCTGCGTAAAATGCAGGTAGGCGAAACGGTAAGAGACTTGGGATTGGCAGGTGAGCAACAGAAAAAAGGAACTCCTACCATGGGTGGTATTATCATTATTCTCGCAATTTTGATTCCCACTTTATTATTAGCGGATTTAGAGAAAGCATATGTTCGGTTAATGATTTTTGCCACCATATGGTTAGGAATAGTAGGTTTTATCGACGATTATCTAAAACTCAGGGCTAAAAAAATTGCTCAGCAACAAGGAATCGCTTATAAAAAAGGAGATAAAGACGGACTGGCAGGATGGTTTAAGGTTTTAGGACAAGTGGTATTAGGTGTAGTGGTTGCTGCTGTTTTGCTGTTTAATGAAAACACTAAAGTGTGGCGTGAATACGAAAGTAGTGAAACCAGTTTACCTGCGAATGTGAAGAAGGTATCGCTGGATGGCAATCCTAAATACTTTGTTGAGGCAAACGAACCTATTACAACAATTCCGTTTGTGAAAAGTCATGAGTTTAATTATTCAAAACTGTTACCGGAGTCGATTCGTGAATATAGCTGGGTTTTATATATGGTCATTGTTATATTTATTATTACAGCCGTTTCAAATGGAGCTAATATAACAGATGGAATTGATGGTCTCGCTACCGGAACCAGTGCGCTGATAGGTGTTTGTTTAGGAATATTTGCCTATGCCAGCGGAAACCTCCGTTTGGCAGAATACCTGAATATCATGTATATCCCTAATCTGGGAGAACTTTCGATTTTTATCGGTGCAATGATTGGAGCCTGTGTCGGATTTTTATGGTACAATGCATACCCCGCTCAGGTATTTATGGGAGATACAGGTAGCTTGACATTGGGAGGTATTATTGCAGCGCTGGCCATTATTGTAAGAAAAGAGTTATTGATTCCTATATTCTGTGGTGTGTTTCTGGTTGAAGTGCTGAGCGTTACATTACAGGTAAGTTATTTTAAATATACCAAAAAGAAGTATGGTGAAGGAAGGCGGATATTTCTGATGAGCCCACTCCATCACCACTATCAGAAGTTAGGTTATCATGAATCTAAAATTGTTACCAGATTCTGGATCGTTACCATTTTATGTGTAGTGTTCTCAATCGTAACAATGAAAATAAGATAAGCCCCTAAAAATATGTTTACTGAAAAACCAACACTTAGGTCTTGATGCGCAAGTTCAGTGATGGAAGAGACAGTAAAATTCTAATACTTGTGAAAAACCCTCAATCCGTATAAGGATAAAGAATTTAAAAATGAATCAAAATATCATCATTCTGGGTGCAGGTGAAAGTGGAGTGGGTGCTGCTTTGTTGGCAAAGCAGAAGAAACTGAATGTTTTTGTGTCTGATGGCGGATCGATCAGTGCATTGTTTCAAAAAGAATTGACAGAGAACGAAATTGAGTTTGAATCGGGTAAACACTCTGAAGAGAAGATTCTGAGTGCAGATTTAGTGGTAAAAAGTCCGGGTATTCCTGAAAAAGCAGCAATCGTAAAAAAAATCAGAGCAGCTGATATTCCGATAATATCGGAAATCGAATTTGCTTACAGGTATAAAGGAGCCAGTACCATTGTGGCCATTACCGGTAGTAACGGAAAAACAACGACTACCAGCCTGATCGGAAAAATTTGTGCAGTGGGCGGATTGAATAGTGCAGTGGTAGGAAATATCGGTTACTCGTTTGCCCGGCAAGTGGCAATTGATCCGAAAGATGTGTATGTAATTGAAGTGAGCAGTTTTCAGCTGGATGATATTGTGGAATTCAGACCGGATATAGCTGTACTGACCAATATTACAGAAGATCATTTGGATAGATACGATTATAAGTTCGAAAATTATATCGCATCAAAATTCAGGATAGTTAAAAATCAGACAGCCGAAGACTCTTTCATTTATTGTGAAGATGATCCGGTTACGATGAAATATAAAGACAAGTTTTTAATACAATCTAACTTACTACCATTTACTATGAGTAAAGAATTGAACAAAGGCGCATTTATTAAGGATGGACAGATGACTATTGCTGCCAAAGACGAGAGAATGCAAATGAGCGTATATGATTTCACATTAAAAGGTAGACATAATAAATTCAACACCATGGCAGCAGGAATTGCCGGTGCTACTTTAGGCATCCGCAAAGAGAAGATAAGAGACGCCATTCAAAGTTTTGAAGACCTCGCTCATAGAATGGAAACAGTAGCAACTGTTAGAGGAGTAGAGTTTATCAACGATAGTAAGGCAACTAATATCAATAGTACCTGGTATGCGTTGGAAAGCATGACTAAACCTACCATTTTGATAGTAGGTGGCGTCGACAAAGGCAATGATTATAGCGAACTTTTAGAATTGGTAGAAGAAAAAGTAAAAGGTATCGTTTGCCTGGGAGTGGATAATGAAAAAATACACGAAGCATTTCGAGGTACTGTAGAAAAAATGGTAGATGCGACTTCTGCTAAGGATGCCGTTGAACTGGCATTCAATATGGCTGAAAAAGGAGATGTGGTATTGTTAAGCCCTGCTTGTGCAAGCTTTGATTTGTTTAAAAATTATGAAGATCGCGGCGATCAGTTCAAGGATGCAGTTCGATCTCTATAAACCCTAGCTAATGGAACAGGTAATCATCAAAAATACGAAAGGTGATAAAGTGATCTGGGCATGTGTGCTCGTGTTGGCATTGATTTCAATGTTGGTGGTTTACAGTTCAACAGGAATGCTGGCGTTTAAAGATAAAAAAGGTGATACCGAATATTATTTGTTCAGACAGGTTGCTTTTATCGGTACTGGTTTGGCATTTATCTATTTCTGTCACCGGATTAACTATAAGTTTTATCTAAAAATCTCACGCCCGCTGTACGTAGTAAGCCTGGGGTTACTCTTATGGACACTCTTTTTTGGTGTCAGTTTAAATGAAGGAACGAGGTGGATTAAATTACCCATTATCAACCTCACCATTCAGAGTTCTGATGTTGCAAAATTAGCCTTGTATATTTATCTCAGCAGAGGACTAAGTAAATACAAGGATTATATAAAAGATTTTAAGAAGGCTTATCTGCCGTTGATTGGAGCTGTGTTGCTGACTTGTATGTTGATTGCTCCGGCTAACTTCTCTACCGCCTTATTAACCGGTGTCACTTCTATGATACTGTTGTTTATCGGTAGAGTAAGCTTTAAACATCTGCTGGTAACCGCAGGCATTATTGCTATTCCTGTTGTGATTTTAATTACAGTGGCAATCGGTTATTATGATAAGGAAGAAGGTAAGATGAAAGACTTACCGGCGGTATTGGAAGTGAGCAGAATTCCGACCTGGATAAAAAGAGTACAATCCTTTGTTTATGCAGATCAGACCAGTAAAGATGATAGTTATCAAACTGATCAGGCTAAAATAGCGATCGCAAAAGGAGGAATTGCCGGTGTTGGACCAGGAAATAGTGAGGGTAGAAATTTTTTGCCGCACCCTTACTCAGATTTTATCTATGCCATTATTGTAGAAGAATATGGTATTCTCGGTGGTGTAGTAATTGTATTAATTTATTTGATCTTTTTATATAGATGTATAAGAATTTATCAAAGATGTCCCGGAGCATTTGGTGCATTTTTAGCATTGGCGCTGAGCTTTAGTTTGGTAATACAGGCTTTTGCTAATATGGCGGTAACGGTAAATATATTTCCTGTAACAGGAGTTACCCTGCCGTTAGTGAGTATGGGAGGATCATCTTTTATTATAACCTGTATGTCGATTGGTATTATTCTGAGTGTATCAAGAAACGTGGAGTCAGAACTGGAGAATATGGCAGCGACTAATGAAGTAGCGAATGGCGAATCAACAAAATAAACAATCTGCGGTAAAACGTATCATCGTTACCGGTGGCGGTACAGGAGGACATATCTTTCCTGCTATCGCTATTGCAAACGCTATTCGTGAAATCAATGCTGATGTAGAAATACTGTTTGTTGGAGCGAAAGGAAAAATGGAAATGGAAAAGGTTCCACAGGCAGGTTATAAAATTGAAGGGGTGGATATTGCAGGTTTCAACCGGTCAGCTATCTGGAAGAATTATGCTTTGCCATTCAAATTGATCAAAAGCTATTTTCAGGTAAAAAAAATATTTAAAGAATTTCAGCCCGACGCCGTAATTGGCGTGGGTGGGTATGCAAGTTTTCCTGTAGTGCAATATGCACAGAGTAAGAAAATTAAATCTTTTATTCACGAATCAAACTCGTTTGCAGGAAAGTCGAATATTATTCTTGGAAAAAAAGCTACTACTGTATATGTAGCCAGCAAAGGCATGGAAAAATTTTTTCCTGCTGAGAAAATAAAAGTTACAGGAAATCCGGTACGTAAAAATATAAAAACTGGTTTGGTTGATCGCGCGCAGGCATTGGAGTTTTTTGATCTTTCAGCCGACAAAAAAACAGTATTTGTAACCGGAGGAAGTCTCGGAGCAAAAACTATTAACGAGGCAATTGCAGATCAGATAGATTTATTTAAGAAAGAAGATGTTCAGCTGATCTGGCAAACAGGAAAATTATTTGCTGCTACTGCCGCTGCTTACGCCGTGGATAACAAAAATATCTGGGTGAACAGTTTTATTTCAAATATGGAAATGGCGTACGCAGCTGCTGATATTGTAGTGTCCAGAGCCGGAGCAATGGCTTGTGCAGAACTGGCTGTTATGGGAAAACCTGTGATTTTTGTGCCGTATCCGCATGCTGCAGAAGATCATCAAACAAAAAATGCCCAGAATTATGTGGAGCAACAAGCTGCACAAATGATTCCGGATTATCTGGCAAAAGAATTTTTAGTACCCAAAGTGATTGAGTTACTAAAAGATGAAGCTGCCCGGGCAATGATGAAACAAAATATAAAAACTCTTGCCATTACTGATGCAGATCAGGAAATAGCAAGAGATATTTTAGATAAAATATAATAAGAGTGATGCATTTAGATCAAATACAGAAAGTGTACTTTATCGGAATCGGCGGTATCGGAATGAGCGCGCTGGCCCGTTTTTTTCATTTTCATGGAAAAAATGTCAGCGGTTATGATAAAACACCTACTGTACTCACTCAGCAATTGATCGATGAAGGAATGAGTATCCACTTTGAAGATAATGTGGCGTTGATTCCGAAGGATGCAGATCTTGTGGTTTATACACCGGCAGTACCGAAAGATCATCAGGAATTGAACTGGTATCTGCAGAATAATGTGCCGGTAATGAAAAGAAGTCAGGTGTTAGGTATTATTACTAAAAGCACTTTTAATATCTGTATCGCCGGTACCCACGGTAAAACAACTATCACTACAATGGTGGCACATTTACTGAGAGATACAGGTTACGGTTGTAATGCTTTTTTAGGAGGTATCGCAGTTAATTACAATAGCAATTACTGGAGTAATGAACGCCAGGTGTGTGTGGTAGAAGCAGATGAATATGACCGTTCCTTTTTACAATTACATCCGAATATCGCCATCGTTACGGCAATGGATCCCGATCATCTGGATATTTATGGTGACCGTGCCACTTTTGAACAGGCTTTCATTGACTTTACAAAACAGATCAAAGCTGATGGGATGTTGATCAGGAAAAAAGGATTGTCGCGTGAAACAGACCTGAATGCTGCAACAACTTATACTTACGGGAATGTAAAAGATGCCGAAATTCATCCGGTAAATATAAAAGGCGAAAATGGTTCAAATACTTTTGATGTGGTAGGCCCGGGTTGGACATTGGAAGGATTGACATTGCACATGGCGGGCTGGCATAATGTTGAAAATATAACCGCTGCAATAGCTGTGGCAAAGTATTTGGGTATTGAAGACGAAAAAATCCGTACTGCAGTTGATCGTTTCAAAGGAGTAAAAAGAAGATTTGAGTATATTATTAAAGAAATACAGGCAGATCATGCGCAAACAAAAATCATGATTGATGATTATGCGCATCATCCCGAAGAGCTGAGAGCACTTTTAACAGGAGCAAAGAAACTCTTCCCTGATCTGAAACTGACGCTGGTATTTCAACCGCATCTTTATAGCAGAACCAGAGACTTTGCTGATGAATTTTCAGCCAGTTTAAGTTTGGCTGATGAAGTATACCTGATGCCAATTTATCCGGCAAGAGAATTGCCTATGGATGGCGTAAACAGCGAAATGCTGGTGAGTAAAATAACGGTGCCCTGCACTTTGTTAGAAGATAAAGAACAAATTCTTTCTTTAATTGAAAACAGGGTGCACCAGGGAAATACACCGCAACTATTAATAACAGCCGGTGCCGGTAATATAGATACTATGGTATTGCCGATCGCCAAAATATTAAATGATCAATGAAAAAAAAGTTACGAACAGTAATCACCATTATAACAAGTCTGGCTGTTGTAGCCGGTATAACGGTACTGCTCGTTGCTGCGGTGAATCATAGAAATGAAAAATTGTGTGCAGGGTTTGAAATAAAATTCAGAGGTGATGATAAGGAATGGTTCATGGATAAGAAAGACATTGTAGAACTGTTAGAAAAAAGTGGTGGAATAAAAATTAAAGGAAAACCAATCGTTGAATTTGATTTATTTAAAATAGAAAACAAAATTCAGCAGAATCCTTGGGTAAAGAACGTAGATTTGCACTTTGATAATCATCAGATATTACAAATCTACATCCAGGAAGAACAACCGGTCGTAAGAGTGTTTGAGGCAGATGGTAAAAGTTACTACTTCGCAGAAAATCGAAAAGTATTACCACTGTCAAACAGAGTAACGGCAAAAGTACCTGTCATTACAGGTTTTCCAACAGAATTAAAATCGAATCAGAAGAAATATAAAACACTGGTAGATCAGATAATTGAAGTTAGTAAATACATTCAGGCTGACCCGTTCTGGAAAGCGCAGATTGCTCAGATGTATTTGCAGAACGACACAAAACTTTATCTGGTACCAACAGTAGGAAAACAAACGATACAGTTCGGAACTATAACGGATATACCAAAGAAGTTTAGAAAATTGGATTTGTTTTATGAACAGGTTTTAGCGAATGTAGGAGTGGAAAAGTATAAAACAATTGATGTGCAATTTGAAAAACAAATTGTAGCTACTAAATAGCCAATTATTGTAAACAAAAGAAAAGGTGTAGCTGTTGTAGCTATCCTTATTAAACAGACAACAACTAAAAACAACATAAATTATGAACAAAGAACAACAACCTATCATTGTTGGGCTCGATATCGGAACTACAAAGATTGTGGCGATTGCAGGCCGGAAGAACGAATTCGGCAAGTTGGAAGTGATTGGTTTTGGTAGAGCTAACTCAAATGGAGTTAAGCACGGCCAGGTTTTGAATATCGACGAAACCATCTGCGCAATCGAGCAGGCCTTGCAAAACTGTTATTTGAGTAATCCTGAGTTAGAGATTAATGAGGTATATGTTGGTATAGCAGGACATCACATTAAGAGTTTACAAACCCGTGGTGATATTGTTCGTCACAGCACGGAAGATGAAATTTCGCAAAAAGAAATTGATCAGTTGATTTCAGATCAATATAAAACATACATCCCGGCAGGCGATCAGATCATTGATGTGATTCCGCAGGAGTTTACTGTAGACAATTTTCAAAATATTCCTAACCCAATCGGGTATGGTGGCGTGAAAATTGGTGCTAATTTCCATATTATTACAGGTGATAAAACAGCTATCAGAAATATTAATCGTGCTGTAGAAAAAAGCAGCCTGATTACTAAAGATCTTGTATTGCAACCGTTGGCTTCAGCTGCTGCCGTAATGGGTGAAGAAGATCTGGAAGCTGGTGTGGCTATTGTGGATATTGGTGGCGGTACCACCGATCTGGCCGTTTTTTATGAAGGTGTTTTAAAACATACTGCTGTAATTCCTTTCGGAGGAGAAAATATTACAAACGATATTAAAGCCGGTCTCGGTGTTTTGAAATCACAGGCTGAGCAAATGAAAGTTCAATTTGGTAGCGCATTGGCGAATGAAGCCCGTGCAAATGCTTTTATTACCATTCCTGGTCATAGAGGTATGCCTGCTAAAGAAATTTCAGTAAAAAATCTCGCAAATATCATTCAGGCAAGAATGAATGAAATCATGGACTTCGTGATTTATCATTTGAAACAAGTCGGAATGGATAGTCGTACCTTGAATGGTGGAATTGTACTCACCGGGGGTGGTTCTCAATTACGTCATTTGATTCAACTAACTGAATATGCCACCGGTTTGAATGCACGTATTGGTTTACCAATCGAGCACCTGGCCGCAGGTCATATTGAGGAGCTTTCTAAACCTACCTATTCAACCTGTATCGGGTTGATCTTAAAAGGTTATAGTGATTATGAACACCATCGTAAACACTTTAGCCAGTCATTTAAAAAGTTTGAAGTACCTGAAGCATTAAAACAGGATGTATTAACAACTGAAATTGCTGCCGTAGACAATTTCATGGAAGAAGAAACTACATCCGAACAGCCGATTGCTGAAAAAACAATGAAATCCCGTAAGGGCGGCCTGAATGACTTCTGGGGTAAATTGAAAGATGGAATCATCGAACTGTTCAGAGAAGACGACGATCCTAAATTCTAATACTTCAAAGCTTTATTACTAACCTATTCAACACTGCTTTCTTATCGGGAAAGCAAAAACAGAAAGCTATGATTCAATTTGATTTACCAAAAGAGAAATCATCCATCATTAAAGTGATCGGTGTAGGAGGTGGTGGTAGCAATGCTGTTAACCACATGTTTGATCAAAATATTGAAGGAGTAAATTTTATTATCTGTAATACTGATGCCCAGGCAATTACTCAAAGTCTGGTACCTAATAAAGTGCAGTTGGGGCCACACCTGACGCAGGGACTTGGTGCCGGAGCCAATCCTGAAATCGGTCGTCAGGCTACAGAAGAATCTTTAGAAGAAATAAGAAGAATTCTGGAAGTAAATACAAAAATGGCCTTTATCACTGCCGGAATGGGTGGCGGTACAGGTACCGGAGGTGCTCCCATTATTTCTAAAATATGTAAAGATCTGGGTATCCTTACTGTCGGAATTGTAACAACGCCTTTTTCTTACGAAGGAAAAAAACGTCAGCTACAGGCAGAAGAAGGAATCAAGATCCTCAAAAATTATGTAGATACCCTATTGGTCATCAGTAATGATAAATTGCGTCACCAATTCGGTAATCTTAAAATGAAAGAAGCTTTTGCAAAGGCTGATAATGTATTGGCAACTGCTGCTAAATGTATTACTGATGTTATTAACAGTACCGGACAAATCAACGTCGACTTTGCCGACGTTTGTACCGTAATGCGTAACGGTGGAGTTGCTATTTTAGGTAATGCAACTGCCGGAGGCGATAATCGTGCACAACGTGCAATCGAAGAAGCGCTGAACTCTCCGTTATTAAATGATAATGATATCTCAGGTGCAAAATGGATTCTTATTAATATCAATTCTTCTGAAGGTGAACATGAGTTTACAATGGATGAGGTGGATATTATTCAAAATCATTTATTGAGCCAGGCCGGCGAAGGAACAGATGTTATTCTTGGTCTTGGATATGACAATTCTTTAAATGATAAAATCGGTATTACATTAATTGCTACCGGTTTTGAGCATAAAGATCCTTTCACAAAGCTGGCTACAAAGGCACAACCGGTAGCCGCTACTGAAGAAAGAGATCAGAAAATTATTCTTGAGTTAAACCCAAACGAAGTTGCTCAGCCGACAACGCATTTAGATTTAAACCCGAATAAAACAGCTGCTGTTCCTGAAGAACCGGTTGTAGAAAACAAAGCCACTGGTTTTGTTGCCGAACCTGAAAAAAAATTACCCGAAGAACTGGCTCCCAAATTAGTAGAAGTACCACCGGTAACTAGTAATTCAAAAAGTCAGTTTGAATTATTTCCGGCAGCACCCGTTGAAGAGCCGGAAGTTGAAGACGAAACGCTTTCTTTCCCAAGTTTTGAAACTTCTTTAGCACCCACTGATGAACCGGGTGAATCGGTAGAAAGAATTGAATGGGTTTTGGGTGATGAAACACCGGATGCAACAACTCCTCCGCAGGATGTTCCGCAACCTAAAGCGCCGGCTAATAATTCAGCAGATGCTGCTTTCTATACGAATGACGTTAAACCACCGGTTAGCGGAGGATATTTAGCGCGCCCAAAAAATATTTATAGCCAGGAAACACCGCCTCCACCTGCATCACCAGCTCCGAAAGCTTACGTGCAACAGGCTCCGGCTGTTCCTCCTGTACAAAATATAGCACCTCAAAAACCGGTAAACGCTGCCCCGCAGCCAGCACCAAAACAACCTGAACCTCCTGCTCAGATCAACTCTACTGTTAATCCGGTAGAAAATAATCAGAACGAGATGGATGAAATGCAACTGGTGATCAAAGAAAATAAGCAGGAACAAGCGATTTTTCATGAAAATGCCATTGGCGCAGATGATGTTAGTAATCTGAATAAAGAAGAGTTGGATAAAAGAAAGGCAATGGAAAGAATTCAGAAACTAAGAAATCTCAGCTTTAATATCAATGCTGCTGATCCGAACAATGAGTTTGAAACCGTTCCAGCCTATATTCGTAGAAACCTGGATCTCTACAACACTTATTCAAGTGTAGAAAATTTCTACAGTAATTATGAAATTAAGGCTGACGATGAAAATAAAAGTCAGATTTCCACCATTAATACGTTTTTGGACGGAAAAAAGCCTGACTGATAGTTGTTATCAAGGTCGAAGCAAATAGAAATTCATTTCTTAATTGCTTATTAAAATTATGACAATTGTTGTTTTTAGTTGTAGTCCCTGTCGAAAGACAGGGATTTTTTTGTTTATATTTGAAGAGCTATGGCAAGTATATTAGTTACAGGAGGTACAGGATTGGTCGGTTCTTTATTAGTAAAAGAACTCGCTAACGCAGGTCACGAAGTAATCATTGCTTCCCGCTCGTCAGCACCTGCTAATCATTTGAATGTAAAAACGATTCAATGGGACCCTTCCCAGCTTTATATCGATATTGCTACCCTGCAAAAAGTGGAATATATCGTCAATCTGGCTGGTGCCGGTATTGCCGATAAGAGATGGACGCCACAACGTAAACAGGAAATCGTTCAGTCACGAGTACAGGCAGCACAAACAATTGTTGAAAACCTGAAAAAAATTCCCCACCGGGTTAAAGCTGTAATCAATGCTTCAGCTATCGGTTGGTATGGCCCTGATGCCGATTACGGCATGCGCGCCTACTTTACAGAAGAAGCTTCTCCGGTAAACGATTTTTTGGGAACTACCTGCCAGGAGTGGGAAGCAGCTATCCAGCCCATTGCACAAATGAATATCAGATTAGTAAAACTTCGGTTTGGTATGGTATTGTCAAACCGCGGAGGTGCATTGGTTGAGTTTATGAAACCAATGGAAAAGGGGGTAGCGCCAATTATGGGCAGTGGAAAACAAACGGTTAGCTGGATCCATGAACTGGATCTGGTAAGATTGATTCAGTTTGCTATTAATCACGATAAAATAGAAGGAGTATACAATGCTGTGGCACCGAGGCCGGTTACTAACAAAGAGCTGGTGCAGACATTAAAGGTACTCTATCCTAAAAATTCTATCGGCATCCATGTTCCGGGATTTGTTCTTTCTATCATCATGGGAGAATTAAAAGAAGAGGTACTTAAAAGTGTAACGGTGTCGAGTAAAAAAATAAGCGATGCCGGTTTTCAATTTATGTATCCAATGATTGAACCCGCCATCGCTCATCTTATCCGAAAACGATAATATTATAAGTCAGATTTTACGAATCTTTTATAAGTAAAATAAACCATCAAACCTACATAAATCAAAGGAACGAAAAATACACTGGGTACCTGTCCTAAACTTGGTCCGAACTTCTTGATATTATCAAAGCTCGGAAAACTGATTAAATCATCCGCAGACTGAATCGGTAAGTAAGCCGCGTACGGAAACTCGATTCTCCATAAGCCTACCATGATCAATGGCTCTATCATCCAGATATACAATAAGTAAATACCAATTGCAATTGCACCTCTTCTGAAAAATGTAGCAATCAGTAATGCTAACATTGTATAGGAAAGTGTTTGTATGAAAAAGTACAGAATTGATATGCTTCCCGATAAAGTAAAGCTGCTGTTTACTTCCGCCAATCCGGCTACTATTGCTGTTACTGTTACGATCAAAGTGCTTACAATACTCAGAATAACAGCCGAAATAATTTTCGAAGTAATGAACTGTTCCCGGCTGAAACCGTCAATAATATTCTGACGGTGTGTTTTAAAAGTATATTCATTGGTGGTTACAAGAATTACTAATAACCCCAATATGCTCAAAATGAAACTGCTGGCATACGAAACAGATTCCCATACATAAGGAAATGCCATTGCCGATTTACCGATTAACATTTCTAACTGAGGAGATGATTCTTCGGTATGAATGAAAGCGTTGATTTTAAAAACAATATAATTGATCACTACAATGGATAAGGCATATAAACCGGTCAATAACCAAAAAGGTTTGTAGTGTTTATATTTTAACCATTCTATATTTAATAAGTATTTCATAAAATTAGTTTTGTGTAAGTGCTAAGAATTTTGCTTCAAGACTTTGTTTGGTTGTTCTTAAATGATTTAATACAATGCCATGGTTAAAGCAATACTGATTTATTTTTTCAGCACTTAACACACTTTGGTCGATATGTACTTTTACAAACTGAGGGAAGTTTTCAATGCTTCTCACTCCTTCCAGTTGTGAAAGTATTTCAGATAACCTGTTAATGTCGGTAGCATTGATCTCCAGAATCTGATCTTCCGAAACAATTGAACCCACAGTTCCTTCTGTAATCAGTTTACCTTGTTGTAACACGGCTACATGTGTACAGGTTTTTTCTACCTCATCTAAAAGGTGCGAAGCCATGATAATGGTTTTACCGCTTCTGTGAATACTTTTAATCAGCTCTCTGATTTCATGAATACCCTGAGGGTCTAAACCGTTCGTCGGCTCATCCAGAATCAGTAATTTAGGATCAGATAGCAATGCAGATGCAATTGCCAGACGTTGGCGCATACCTAATGAAAAGCCTTTGAATTTAAGATGTCTCTTCTTCCAGAGATCTACTGTTTTTAAAACCTCTTCAATACGATCTTCGCCTTTACCTCTGATAGCGGCAACAATGCGGAGGTTTTGCTCAGCTGTGAGATAGTGATAGAAATTGGGCGTTTCTAATAAAGTACCTACATTCTTGCGATAATCTTTCATTTCCTCATTTGTGTCGAATTGAAAAGAACCGCTGTTGGGTAATACTATATTTAATAAAATAGAAAGTAACGTTGTTTTACCGCTTCCGTTTGGACCTAATATTCCGTAAATAGAACCCTCAGGTATGTTGAAGCTGACATTATCTAAAGCTTTCAGAAAGCCGTATTCTTTAGATAAGTTGTTAATACTTAAAATGTTCATGCTTTTTGATTATATAATAATAAGTAGTTGAAAAGAAATGATTGTTACAATTTATTAAAAGAAATTTTAAACTTCTACTTCTGTCGGGTATTTATTCTGTACACTTTACAGAAGTAAATACTATTCAGAAAAGCCTATCCTGTATAAACGCAAAAAGGCGTTTTTTATGTAAATGATTTCAGTTCGAAAAAGAGTAATAAAGTACAACTCCGGATATCACAGACATTACCCTAACCAATAATAAATAATTTTACTGTGTTGAAATGAATTCAAAAAAAATGGGAAATACATAAAAGGAGAATTTTTCAGCACTTTTTCAGCATTTTATTGCATTTTTTGAGCAAAAAATACTGGTATTTGCGTTTGTTTACATTCTTTCTCTATTTATTTTTCATAATTTTTTTTAAAATATATGTGTCAATTTATATACATAAGATAGGTGATATTGTGTCATTAAAAAGAATAACAGCTGTATAAAGTGGACTAATTGGCATAAAAAATATTTTCATGTGTTCTTTATGTTAAATTTTTTAACTAAATTGTTTATAACCTGCACAGGTATTAGGGATCCCGATTCTACACGATTATTCTTGCCATAGGGATTTTTCACATTTATCTACACGTAACCAAAATTAAACTCACATGAGAAAACTCCTTATGTTGTTTTCTTTCTTGTGCTGCACTCTTATTGTCTGGTCGCAGCAGAGAAGGATAACGGGAACTGTTATTGATGAACAAGCCCAGCCTGTGCCAAGCGCTTCTGTTATAATCAAAGGAACGAATACCGGAACTACCACCAAACTGGACGGTTCTTTCTCCATCGAAGTGAATCCGGGAACTGTACTTGTTATTTCAGGCATCGGGTTCCAGCCACAGGAAATTACTGTCGGAAATCAAAGTTCAATTACTGTAAAACTGCTTACTGAAGGTGCCCTGATGGCCGATGTTGTAGTGACGGGTGTATCTCAGGCAACCAGCCAGCGTAAAATTCCCTTCAGTGTTTCAAAAGTTACCACCGAATTAATTAATACTGTACCGGCTCTGGATCTTTCACAGTCTTTGCGTGCGAAAGTTGCAGGTATTCAGATCAGCCAAACTCAGGGTGATGATGCTGCTTCTGTTTTCCTTAGAGGCGCTAAATCAATGTTTGGTAACATTGCCCCATTGATTGTATTAGACGGAATGGTTACTAACCTGTCGTTAGGTGATCTCAACCCACAGGATGTTGAAACTATCGAAGTTGTAAAAGGTGCGGCAGCATCAGCGCTTTATGGTACGCGCGCGGAAGGCGGAGTAATTCAGGTAATCTCAAAAAAAGGCAGAAATACCAAAGGGGTAAATATTACTATCGATAATGAAGTCGGCGTAAACAATATTCAACGTTTACCGGATCTGGCTACATTACACCATTATATTCCTGATCAGAATAATGAATTTGGCTTCAGCCTTGTCGGAAATTCACGCCAGATCAATTATAAAGACAATGGATACTCTGTAGAGCTAAGTCCTTATAAAAACAATTACGATAATACTGCTGCACTATTAAATAACAATACCTACTTTAATAATTACGTATCGCTGGCTACTTCGGGAGACAAGTTCAATGCTTTTTTGTCTTTCAGAAACCAGGAAACCGGTGGAGTGGTAGCACCAATGGATCCGAACAAAAAACGTAGTTTAACAATGCGTGCGCAATTCCGCCCTACTAAAAAAGTAGAAGCAGAATTTTCTTTAAACTATTTTAATGAAATAAAGCCTTCTTCTGCTGTTACCAGTAATGACCAGGGTACCTTCTTCGCTGCTTCTTTGCAGTGGGAACCGTTTATTAATTTAACAGCGCAAAATCCTGACGGATCTTATCCATTATTACCGGCAGGAGCAGCTATTCAGGCGGCTAATCTGGGTAATCCGTTATACGAATGGAGTAAACGTAAATACACGAATAATACGGATGATTATTTGGGTGGATTAAAGTTCAGATATAAAATTCTGGATAACCTTACGATGGAATTACAAGGTTCTATGCGTAAGCAAAACTATACCAGCTCCAGCCTTTATCCTAAAGGATATGAAACACAGAATACCAGTGAAACCCTGAATAACGGTAACCTGGCATTGAACTATAGTGCCTATCAAATGACGAACGGACAGGCTTTGTTGAATTACAATACCAAATTCGGTAATGATTTTACTTTCGGTGCTACTGCTAAAATGGTATATGAAAACTGGTATAGTAAAGGTTTTGGCGTGAGTGGTTATGACTTCTCCGGATCTCCGGGTGATATCTATGTAATAGGTAATACACGGCAGGACTTTAGGTCTGGTAGCGGTTCAGATATGTTTACCAATAAAACCGTTAACTATGGTTATTATCTGAATGTGCAATCAGGATGGAGAGAAAAAGTATTTTTTGATGTATTGGCACGTATCGACCAGAGCTCAAGATATGGTTCAGAAGCACAGGATGCTTTCTTCCCGCGTTTTGCATTGGCATATCGTATTTCGGAAGATTATGATTTAGGTAATGCAATTACAGATCTTAAATTGAGAGTTAACTGGGGAGCTGCCGGTAGTGTTCCGGGATATAATTATAAAAACAGTTTGGCAACTATCACCAGTACAGGTTTAAGAATAGACCGCCTCGAGAATACTAAATTGTCACGTTCAATTACACACGAGTGGGAGTTGGGTTTTGATGCGATTTTGTACAACAAAATAAATGTAAACTTTAACTATGCGTTCGCAAAAAGCCAGGGTGATGTTGTGAACCCCGGAGCGTTTATTCCATGGGAAGGCGCAGGTGTTTACAAAAACTTCGGCGTTACTAAATCACGCTCACTTGAACTGGAAGTAAACGGGAATGCAGTTTCTACTAAGAACTTCGCCTGGGATTTCACACTTACTTTCGGACGTGTTAGAAGTAAAATTATAGAATTAGGAGAGGGGCTTACACCGTTCCCAAGCGGATTGTATTTTAAAGATGCAGGATTAAGTCCTTTTGCTATGTGGGGACAGGTTGCCTTAACCAGTCTGGATCAACTGGAAGTGGATAAAAATACAGGCTTAGTTGTGAATGCAGCAGGAGGAACACGTACACTGGATGAGTTTGTGGTGAATGACAGAGGTTTTGTTGTACTGGCAAGCACTGTAGGTACTTCTACCGAAGCGCCGTTATTCCTTCAGAAGGAAGGTTCTAATATCTCTACGCAAATTGGTGATGTACAACCGGATTTTCAACTAGGATTCTCTAATACATTCACTTTCTTTAAACGTTTCTCTATCTACTCTGTATTTGATTGGAAACAAGGTGGACAGAAATACGATCAAACTACCCAATACTTAACTTCAGGAGGCCGATCAGCTATCTGGCAAGACTATGCTTCGAGTGGTTTGCCATTAGCATTTATTCAAGGATTATACAATGGTAACTCTTACACGAATTACTGGGTAATGAACAGTACTTATTTTTCACTGAGAGAATTATCTGTTAGCTATGATATTCCCGCTCCTAAAAAATGGAATTTATACAAAAGCGCAAAAATAGCTTTGGTAGGAAGGAATTTGTTTACCTGGACAAAATTCCCGGGGTCAAATCCTGAGGGAGCCAGTGAATATTTCCCTTACCCCGTTTTCAGAACTTATACGGCAAGGCTTATTCTTAACTTATAAGATGTGATGATAAAATTCGAATAAGTATAAGGGTTATATTATAGATTATACAACATCAAATTTATTTCAATGAAAAAAATTGCATATATAGTTGCGTTATCATTTTTGTTTTTTACTTCTTGCGAGAAAATGCAATTTGATGATCCGACAACATATACTATAGAGGAAGCAAAACTCTACGTAACTGACTATTATTACAAGTTAGCCACCGGAAACTTTCAGTCTGTAATGTTCCGGGCAAATGACGGATACTATTATGGTTTTGGTTATGGAGGCTTAGCCGATCAATCAACTTTTACCAATCGTGTAAACGAGTGGTGGGATTTTGCGATAGAGCCACGCGTGCCTTTAAACAATGCACGTTCTTACGCAGGTGAAAGTCATTTTTATTATCCTTACTATTATTTTTACCTGGCGAATATGAACGCCAATATTATTCTCGAAGCATTGGATGGCGGAGAGTCAGCTCTGGATGAATCAGGCAATGACAGAACAACTGAAGTGCGTGCAATGGCGCACTTTATTAAAGGGGTAGCGCAAGGTTATCTGGGATCTATTTTTGACAGAGGAATTATTGCTGACGAAAACCTCGGTGCACAAGGTGCCAGAGAATTTTCTAATTCTTACAAAGAAATGATAGAAAATGCTGCGTCTCATTTTGATCGTGCATTAACCGCTGCGAATTCACTGACCAGTTTTAATCTTTCAGATTACTACGTGAATATGAACCTTGATAAAGCCGGCTTTATCCGTTTAATCAACTCAATGGCGGCCCGCCTGTACGCATCTATTCCCAGAGATAAAGAAGAGTCTGAAGCTTTAGGAAATGCGTTCTGGACAAGAGTTTTGAATTATGCGAATGGAGGTTTTACTACAGACTTTATTGCTCCTTATGTGAGTGGTGGTTACTATAATTATAATGTTTATTATGGCTTGGTAGAAGCAGGTGGCGGTCCTTACCTGCCTGCAGATATCAAAATACCTTATCTGGCTGATAAAACGGGTACGTATCCGAATAGTTATCCCCTGGATGAATCTGTAATGCTGGCTCCTGTTGAAACAGATGATGAAAGGTTTACCCGTTATTTCAAGTATACGCAGAACTTCGGATATCTGCGGCTTGACAGAGGGCGTAATCTATTCTCTAACTACAAACACAACAGATGGTCACAACCAGGCTCTTATCCGAACACAACCAACGTTACAGGCTATCCTAATCCTGTATTTCTGGCAGAGGAAGTTCGTTTATTGAGAGCAGAAGCTAAAATGTGGTTGGGTGATATAGCAGGTGCAGCAGCAGAATTAAACGATCCTGCAGCAGACAGAATAGCAATAGGTACTTTACCTTCCATTGCTTCAACCGAAGCAGCAGTAAGGCATACCTTACATTATGAATATTCAATCAGTATTGATTTAGCCGGTGGATGTACTAATCCGTGGACATTCATGCGTAGAAATAATCTTTTACAAAAAGGAACGCCTACAGAATTTCCGATTCCCGAGCGTCAGCTTTTATTTACATCCGAATCAGTTTATTCTTTTGGTGGTGCGGCAAATGCCGGCGCAAAAGGTAAATGGGGTGAAACAACAGCTGCATCAGGTGTCGGTGCCTGGAAAGATTAATATTTTTTCTCATTTTCAGTATCCATCAACAAAACGGCGGGCTTTTGCCCGCCGTTATTGCTAAAAAATATTGTGAACTGATAAACATACATCTGTCAGTAATGCTATTAGTTTCTTACCGGTTTTCCGGAAGTCAATACACTTTGTAAACGCTCGAGTGTTTTTCTCTCGCCTGTTAAGCTCAGGAAGGCTTCCCGCTCAAGGTCCAGTAAATATTGTTCCGATACCATTGTTGGTTCACTCAGATCTCCACCTGCCATTACATAAGCCAGTTTACGTGCTACCAAAGCATCGTGGTCAGTAGCATATTGTCCTCTCCACATACCGTTAATACCGGCATAAAGAGCTCCTAATACGCTTCTCCCTAACACTTTTATATCTGTACGCTGGGTAGGTGTTACATAACCACTATCGAATAAATCAATAACCGACTGTTTGGCTACACTGATTCTTCGTGACTGATTGTATACTATTTCGTCTACTCCTTTACGGAAGATTCCGTTTTCAAAACCTTCTTTTGCTGAGGTTGAAACTTTAGCAGTAGCAATATTGAAAAAACGATCTTTTAAGGTGTTGAAATCCGGTTCGTCCGGATGCAGTTCATCAGCTGCTCTCAATACAAATTCTTTAGTACCGCCACCACCAGGAATCAAACCTACGCCCAGTTCAACAAGTCCGATATAAGTTTCAGCTGCAGGTGTGCATTTATCGGCATGTAAGCTTAATTCACAAGCT
Organism: Gynurincola endophyticus; assembly: GCF_003991195.1. GTDB lineage: Bacteria > Bacteroidota > Bacteroidia > Chitinophagales > Chitinophagaceae > Gynurincola > Gynurincola endophyticus. The sequence continues at coordinate 701,578 of NZ_RCWL01000001.1, forward strand.
CCGCCTAATGTTAACGCATGTGGTGCAACAACTACCGGAATGCCGCTGTGTCGTACGCGCATCATGGTACTTTGGAATGTTCTCACGGCAATATCCAGTTCGTCATATTCCTGCTCAATTGCATACATGAAAATTAAAGCCACATTTGCTCCGGCACTAAAGTTATTACCCTCATTGGCAATCACCAATCCTTTATACTTTTCTTCAGCTAACCCGACAGCTTTAGTAATACCATCTAATACTTCTCCTCCCATACTACCCATTTTGGTATACCATTCAAGGCCAAGAACATCATCTCCTAAATGGTAAATACGGGCTGCATTATTTTTCCATACTGTTTGGTTCTCAAAATTGCGCATGACGATGAAAGCTTCCCCTCCCGGCATCGGCTGATACTGTTTAGTAGCAATATCATAGTAATATTTTTTTCCGTTTTCCGTTTTATAAAAGCTTTCAATACCAGCTGCCAGCATTTCTTTAACCCATGCCGCTACCGGTATTTTTGCCGCTTCCATTTTCTCTACGGTTTTCGCTACGCCAAATACATCCCAGCTTTCAAATGCCCCGATCTCCCAGCCAAAACCAGCCATCATGGCATCGTCGATTCTGTATAATTCATCGGCAATTTCAGGAATTCTGTTAGAAACGTAACTGAATAAACCAAAGTGAAACTGACGATAAAAATCTCCTGCTTTATCAGGTGACGTGTAAAGTGCCTTTAAACGTGTTTTTAAGTCGTCAATTTGTTTGGCTGCATCAACACTGCTGAACTTTGCTTTCTGACGAGGCTGGTACTCAAAAGTTTTCAGGTCTAAAGTGTAAATTTCACTTTTACCTTTGTCTGACTTTTTCTTCTCAAAAAAGCCACGCCCTGATTTATCGCCTAAACGGTTTTCATCAATCATTTTTTGTAACCATGCGGGAATTGTAAAGATGTCTCTGGATTCATCATCCGGACAATTTTCAGCAACTCCTTTAGCTACTCTTACAAGGGTATCTATACCTACAACGTCAGCTGTGCGGAAAGTGGCAGACTTAGGACGTCCGATAATTGTACCGGTTAAGGAATCAATTTCGTCAATCGTTAGTTCCAGCTTATCCATCAATTTAAAAATTGACATGATCCCGTATACCCCCACGCGGTTAGCAATAAATGCAGGCGTATCTTTACACAATACCGTTGTTTTGCCTAATTGCTTGTTACCATACTCCATTAAAAAGTCAATAATCGAAGTGTCTGTATGTGGAGTGGGAATAATTTCCAGTAATCTTAAATATCTTGGCGGATTAAAGAAGTGTGTACCTAAAAAGTGTTTCTTAAAATCCTCAGATCTGCCTTCGGCCATCATATGAATCGGAATACCAGAGGTGTTAGAGCTGATGATCGTACCAGGGCGGCGAAACTGTTCCACCTGAGCAAAAATCTGTTGCTTGATATCCAGGCGCTCAACCACTACTTCAATGATCCAATCACATGCAGCAATGTCTTTCATATTGTCTGTGAAATTGCCTGTTGTAATCAGATTCAAAGCCGATTTCGTATAAAGCGGCGACGGATTACTCTTTACCGCAGCCTGTAAAGCATCATTTACCAGTTTATTACGCTCTGCAGGTTTTTTACTCTCCTCAGCACCTTTCGGCACCATGTCTAATAAAATAACAGGAATACCGACGCCTGCAAAATGACAAGCAATACGAGAACCCATCACTCCGCTACCTAAAACCGCCACTTTTCTAATGATTCGATTGGCCATATGATAATCGTTAAATAATTAGTTAATCAATAGTTAGCTAAACAACTATGTTTATCGAAGATAGTCCAAATTTTTGAATTGAGAAACATTCCAGGCCAATTTTCTAACAGTATTCACATAAAGTTTATATGGTTTTAAGCAGGTTATGCCTCGAATGCAAATATTCTCCGGTGGCATAATTGTTTGAGTGAAAATCCTGTTAATTCAGTAAAACTAAAAACCGTTATTATGAAAGTAGAACACATGAATCACGATAAAAGTGGAGATTTTAGATTGGTTAACGAAAGCAATAATGAAGTAGTAGGAAAAATGACCTATTTATGGGAAAATGAAGATGTAATGATTATTGAACATACTGAAATTGACCCTGAGTTTCAGGGAAAAAATTTAGGTGAAAAGTTAGTCGAGGCCGCAGTCGACTATGTTCGTAAGACGGATAAAAAAATAATTCCGTTATGCCCTTTCGCAAATGCTGTATTTAGGAGACGTACAGAATACAGCGATGTATTAACTACAAATGAATAATTTTCTAGCATTTACTAGCAACAACCATACAAGGCGTTATCTTATAAAAGATAACGCCTTGTTGTTTCTCTCTATCGCTGATGTCTGTCAACAATAATAACCAGCTTTACGGTTTACCGTATTTTTAGCGGCCACCGGCTCATTATTTTTAATTGTTATTTTTTTTAAGACGCATAGGTGGCATGCCATCTATACTCCTTATCATAGATACTATAAAACAATTTAAAAGATATGAGTATTGATTTCAGAGACCAGATAAAACTGCTCGGTGATAGAGTTAACAAATTAAAAGAACAGGTGAATACCGAAGAAGCTACCAAAAATGCATTTGTAATGCCTTTTATTAAAGAATTGGGCTACGATGTGTTTAATCCACTGGAAGTTATTCCGGAGTTTGTAGCTGATGTTGGTATCAAACAGGGTGAAAAAATAGATTACGCAATATTAAAAGAGCAGGACCCCGTATTATTAATTGAATGTAAATGGCATGGACAGTCATTAACGATTAATAATGCTTCCCAGCTTTTCAGGTATTTTCATACTACAAAGGCTAAGTTCGCTATATTAACAAATGGTATCGAGTATAAATTTTATACCGATCTGGTAGAAGCAAATAAGATGGATGAAAAACCTTTTTTTGTTTTTGATATTACTCAGATAAAAGATAATCAGGTAGAAGAATTGAAAAAATTTCATAAATCATATTTCGACTTTGAAAATATTGTTAATACCGCCAGCGAACTGAAATATACAAATGAACTTAAAAAACTGATCAACACTGAAATTAATAGTCCCTCTACCGAATTTGTACGCCATTTTGCCCGTCAGATTTATTCCGGTAGTGTTACTCAAAGAATTGTGGAGCAGTTTTCTGACCTGATTAAAAAATCATTTACCCAACAAATTAATGATCTGGTCACTGACCGGTTAAAATCAGCCCTGACTAAAGAGTCTGAATCGCAAAAGAAAATAGAAGAAGAAAAGTTGTTAAATGCAGAAATAGCAGAAACAAAAATTGTTACTACTCAGGAAGAATTGGATACCTTTTACATTGTTCGCGCAATTTTATGTATGAGAATTAAACCCGGCCGGATTGTTTATCGTGATGCACAATCTTATTTTGCTATTCTGCTGGATGACAATAACAGAAAAACTATTTGCCGTCTATATCTGTCGGAAAGAAGAAAGCAGATCGGTATTTTTGATGCTGAAAAAAAAGAAACGAAATTTGAACTGGAGACCATTGAGAGTATTTATGAACATGCAGACAAGCTGATTAAAATCGTTCATTTTTACGATCAATAAAATGAATGTTTGAATGATTGAATCATACCGGGATATAAATACTTTTGTTACCTTGTGGTAATTGTTCAGTTGTCTGAATTATATGCAGCATTCATTTAGCTGAATCATTGATCATAGATTTATTTCCGGCTTATGATAAAGAAAATTTTAAAAATATTTCTGGTTATTATATTGATATTAACGGCCTTCTCCTTCTGGATGTCGCCCCGTTTAGGCGGATTGATCGCTATGGGAAAAGAGCGCATCGATCAGGAAATCTTTTTTCTGGAGTTTGATTCTGTGTCTACCCACAATTATCATCTGGTGTATGAAAATATTTCAGCACGGGAGAACCTGGTAGCTTTAAGAAAAGAATATCAGTTAGATAGTATTGTAAAGGATAGTAAAACTGATTTTGAGAAACTTTCCAAAATACAAAGCTGGGTACAGGGCAGATGGAAGCATGACGGAGAAAATGTTCCTGAATATAACGATGCAATGTATATTCTCAAAGAAGCTGAAAAGGGCAGACGTTTCCGGTGTGTGGAATATAGTATTGTTGCCAATCAGTGTCTTGCAGCATTAGGATTCAGAGTGCGTACACTCGGATTAATGGCAAAAGATATCAGTGACGTAAAATGGGGCGGCGGGCATGTTGTGAATGAGGTATATCTTGACGATATAAAAAAATGGGTTTTTATCGATCCTCAGTATGATGTAATTACCACTTATAATGGACAACCTTTAAATGCAGTGGAATTACAATATTGTATAGCTAATGCAAAAGATTTTGAGCTGGTTAATCCAAACAAAACGATTACCAAAGATGAATACCAGCAATGGGTAGGCCCTTATCTGTATTACTTTACAATAGGAATTAATGGTCAGCGCATAGGAATCTGGGACCGTATTGGCGGTAACAAAAAACAACTCACGCTTTATCCGCATGGTGCGGAAAAACCAAAATATTTTCAGAAACTGATGCGGTTGAATAATGCTTATTACACGCATTCTACTGCTGATTTCTATCCTGTGCTATAAGGTTACACTTAGTTGAAAACGACAGCATTTTCTATTTTATAGATAAATATCAAATTATAGATTAATTGAGTAAAAAGTTCTATCACCGATAGAACTTTTTTGCTTATTTTGATATTTCACCCACCCCCTAAACAATAAATATTTGAATGAATAATAGCAAAATACCTCTTCAGATAGAGGGAGTTAATGCAACTTTATATGCAGGTTTCTGGAGAAGACTGGGTTCAATACTACTGGATGTTATTATAATGATTCCATGGATTTATATCCTCCATAGCATTCAGTCAATTAGTATTACTGCTTATTATCTGACTATACCGCTGGCTTTGGCTTTTGTCTTTTTCTATAATATCTTTCTGGTAAAACGATTTGGAGGAACACCGGGAAAACTTGCATTGAATATTAAAATTCTTAAACTTAACGGAGAGGATGTTACATGGCGCGAGGCTGTATTAAGAGAAAGTGTAAACATACTTATTGCCTTATTTACTCAGGCTATTATTATTTACTCACTGTCTCAGGCAAACGATGCGCACTATCGCTCTTTAACTTTTGTAGAGAGGGCCGAATATTTATTGGCACTGGCGCCTGCTTTGTTTACAATAAATACATGGCTTAGTAATGTATGGGTATACAGCGAATTGGTTGTATTACTCACAAACAAGAGAAGACGTTCTATTCATGACTTTATTGCGGGAACTGTTGTGGTGAATGAAAAATACGTACATAAAATAAGGGTATACATGAGTGCCGGGAAGAATGAACAGGTGAATGCAGATACACAATTCTAACTATTACTATAAAAAAATAAAACCGGAACTAAATGACTGACAAAATAATTCCCGTAACCATTGAACGATTAAATGATGATATCTATGCAGGTTTTTGGCCAAGGTTTGCTTCTTTATTCATTGATGGCATAATCATTAAAGCAGCTTTTTGGCTGGTATCGCTGCTGAATAACTACTTATATGTTCCGCTATTGCTGGAAGTTGTATTTACTGTTTTTTATTATGTATACCTCGTACAACATTATGGAGGTACGCCCGGAAAACGAATTATGAATATAAGAATTATAAAGTTGAATGGAGAGGATGTATCCTGGAAAGAAGCTTTGATGAGAGAGTCGGTAAATCTATTGGTGCTTATTATTTTTAATGCCGCAATGATCTATATAATCTCGCAGGCAAATAAAGGCGTTTTTGATTATTATGAACTAGTCGCAATACTGGAAGGGGTAAGCGACCACTGGTTAGCTTATACCATGATTATTCTGCAAACCTTAACTGTTTTATGGGTGTTGAGTGAGCTGGTAACGTTATTGTTAAATAAAAGAAAACAAGCTTTGCATGATTTTCTCGCTGGAACAGTAGTTGTGAAAGATATTTACATCGATGATATCAGAGAGGAAATGAGTGATAAACAGCAGCAATCAACAGTCAGTGAATAACTCAATAAATTCAGATACATATTATTTAAACTTGAATGATAAAAAAGTCCGGTACCAGAGCTGGTACCGGACTTTACTTATTTATATATATATATAAATTAATTGACCGTATTTCCTTCCTTTCCTGAACCATCCGGATTTACAAACAATAGTTTTCCTTCTGCATCTTCTGCCATCAATATCATCCCGTTACTTTCAATTCCTTTCATTTTACGGGGAGCCAGATTGGCCACTACCACTACTTGTTTGCCTATGATTTCTTCAGCATTGTGATGTAAGGCAATACCCGAAACGACCGTTCTTACTTCAAATCCAAGATCAATTTCTAATTTCAGTAACTTGTCAGCTTTGGCTACTTTTTCTGCTGATTTAATAGTACCTACGCGTAAATCGATTTTGGCAAAATCATCAAACTGAATGGTATCTTTTAATGCGGGAGAAGTAGGCGCTTCCGCTACCGGCGCAGCAGCTGGTTTTACCAGTCCTGATTTTAATTTTTCTACCTGTGCCGTGATCTCTGTATCTTCTATTTTACGGAACAATAACTGAGGCTCGCGTAATGAATAGCCGACGCTTAAAAGTTTAGCCTTTCCTGCATTTTCCCAATCCAGCATTTTATCTACTACCTTCATCATGTATAACATCTTTTGTGCAATAGACGGTAAAAACGGGTTGATCAGAATACTCAGGTTGGCCGTTAATTGTAAACAAATATGTAAACAGTTATCTATTAACTTTTGATTCTCCGGTTTCTCTGCTAATGATTTTGCAACGATCCAGGGTTCTTTGTCCTGCATGTATTTATTTCCTTTTCTCGCCAGGTCAATCACTTCAAACAGGGCATCTCTGAATTTGAACTGTTCAATCAGCTCAGCTACTCTCTTTGCTGCTGTTTCAAATTCATTCATCATCGTTTTATCCGCATCGTCGGCGATATCGGTATGAAATGCAGGAACTTTACCTCCGCACAGTTTGTGCATTAATACAAACGTTCTGTTTACAAAGTTGCCGAAAATAGCTACCAGCTCACTGTTATTCTTGTCCTGAAAATCTTTCCAGGTAAAATCATTGTCTTTGGTTTCTGGAGCATTTGAACAAAGTACATAACGTAATGCATCCTGCATATCCGGAAAATCCTGTACATATTCATGTACCCATACCGCCCAGTTTCTGGAAGTGGATACTTTTTCTCCTTCAATGTTCAAAAACTCATTTGCAGGAACATTATCCGGTAAAACAAAACCACCATGTGCTTTTAACATGGCCGGGAATATGATACAATGAAATACAATATTGTCTTTTCCTATGAAATGTACCAGTTTCGTATCTTCCTGGCACCAGTAATCTGCCCACTTGTCGGTTAGTTCTTTTGTAGCGGAAATATATCCGATCGGCGCATCAAACCATACATACAATACCTTTCCGTCAGCACCTTCAATCGGAACTTTTACACCCCAATTGCTATCACGCGTCATTGCACGTGATTGTAATCCGTTGTCTAACCAACTCTTACATTGGCCTAATACGTTATTCTTCCACTCCGGATGTCCGTTTACAATCCAATCTTTCAGAAATGCTTCATAATTCTGTAACGGAAAATACCAGTGCCTGGTTTTTTTCTTCACAGGAGTGGCATCACTTAATGTTGAACGCGGATTAATGAGTTGTTCCGGACTTAAACTTGTTCCACACTTTTCACACTGATCGCCATAGGCATTTTCATTCGCACAAACAGGACAAGTTCCTACTATATATCTGTCTGCTAAAAAAGTATTGGTTTTTTCATCATAATACTGTTCACTCTCTTTTTCTTCAAACAAACCCTCATCATACAATTTTCTAAAGAATGCTGCAGATGTTTCGTGATGAATCTGATTAGAAGTACGTGAATATATATCAAATGAGATACCCATCTGCTCAAAACTTTCTTTGATCAGCGCGTGGTATTTGTCTACAACCTGTTGAGGAGTAGTACCTTCTTTCATTGCACGGATTGTAATCGGAACGCCATGTTCGTCACTGCCACCAATGAATAGGATATCTTCTTTTTTCGCTCTTTGAAAACGAACATAAATGTCGGCAGGCAGATAACATCCCGCCAGGTGTCCAATATGAACCGGTCCATTCGCATACGGCAAAGCCGCGGTTACCAAATATCTCTTCGGATTTGTCATTGTTATTCAGTTTGTTGTTGCCCTAATGAGGGGCAGGTGCAAAAATACCGATTTCCGTTAAATTAGAAGAGAAGGCTTTTGGGGAATTAGGAATTAATAATGAATAATGAAGAATGGGGGGGGGCAGGGCTGCATGATTACCGGCACAACACCACACAAAGCCTTTGAACTATCCTTTCGGATTTCGTAAAAGTTTGAATAACTTTAGAATATGAACCGTAAAAAATTTATTAGTGCCTGTTTAACAACAGGTCTGTCTGTACCTTTACTGGGTTTTGAGGCTACGGTAACAGATGCGGTGGCAGGTAAGCAACCTAAGTATTTAAAAAAAGGTGACCTGATCGGAATCACTTCTCCCGCAGGTTATTTAATGAAAGAGCGGGTGTTACCTGCAATAGAACGCTTACAGGAGTGGGGCTTTAAAGTTAAAATAGGATCAGCTATCGGCCAGCGTGAATATACGTTCGGCGGAACGGATGAGGTACGTACACAAGATTTTCAACAAATGTTAGATGACCCCGATATTAAAGCCATTCTGTGTGCAAGGGGTGGATATGGCTTTTCCCGGATCATTGACCGCCTTGATTTCACCAGATTTGCGCAGCATCCGAAATGGATTATCGGATTCAGCGATATTACCGTTTTGCACAGCCATCTCAATAAACAGCTGGGCATTGCATCAATACATGCTAAAATGTGTAACAGCTTTCCTGAAAACTGGACGGCTGCCACAGGGGTACAAAGAGCTACCATTGACTCGATCAGAAGTGCATTGACAGGCGAAAAAATGGAATACCCCGCTCCAAAAACTATTTTTAACCGGCCCGGAACTGCCAAAGGTATCCTCGTAGGTGGTAACCTGAAAATTATAGAATCAATGGGTGGTACGCCCTCTGACCTCGATACCAAAGGAAAAATTTTGTTTGTGGAAGATGTCAGCGAACCTTTATACAGCATCGACCGCATGTTCTGGAATCTTAAACGTTCGGGAAAATTATCAGCACTGGCAGGGCTGATAGTGGGTGGATTTAAAATCAAACCCGACCCGCCTGATGAAATATTCGGAATAGAACTCACAGAAATCGTTACAAATCTTGTAAAAGAATATAATTATCCGGTATGTTTTGATTTTCCGGTTGGACATCAAGTAGATAACTTTGCGCTCAAATGTGGTATTGAACATGAATTGACCGTTAACAATGACGGAACCATTTTAAGAGCATTACATTAAATTAATAAGTATGATTACTGTTCCTAAGAACATCAAACCAGGTGATAAAATCGGAATTGTTTGCCCGGCAGGATACATGGAATACACACGTATCGAAGCGTGTAAAAAACAACTGGAAGAATGGGGGTTTGAAGTAGTGGTGGGGAAAACCGTTGGCAGCAGTTCGGAAACCTATTTTTCAGGAACAGACGAAGAACGGTTAGAAGATCTGCAACAAATGATGGATGATTCATCAATCAAAGCCATTGTATGCGGAAGAGGCGGATACGGAACAGTCAGAATCGTAGACCAGATCAGTTTTAAGAAATTTAAAAAACGCCCTAAATGGATCGTGGGTTATAGTGATATTACTATTTTACTCAATCACCTGTTGGCAAAACACAAAATAGCCAGTATTCATGGGCCAATGGCCGGAGCCTTTAATAACGGCGAAGAAGGAAAACCATTTAACGACAGTTTACTGGGAGCCTTAACCGGTAAAAGAAGCAATTACGTGGTTGAACCGCATCCTTACAATAAAAAAGGAGTTTGCGTTGGTGAACTAACAGGCGGTAACCTCTCGCTGCTTGTCAATACAATCGGCACTAAAAGTGAAGTGAAAACGAAAAATAAAATACTTTTTATTGAAGAAGTAGGAGAGCTCAAGTATACAATCGACAGAATGTTCTGGCAACTGAAACGTGCCGGTAAATTCGACGATCTGTCGGGTTTGATCATAGGTGGTTTTAGTGAAACCAGAGATACGGTTCGCCCTTACGGAAAAGATGTAATTGATATTATTCATGAAATAGTAAAAGACTATCCGTATCCGATCTGTTACGGGTTTCCCGTAAGCCATGAAAAAGATAATGTTGCCTTACGCATCGGAATGGGGCACCGTTTACGGGTAGGAAGCAATAAAGTGATTCTGGATTAAAATATTCCCCCTTCTTAAAAGATACGAAAAAAGAATTAGTTTTACGAATATGTATTAACGTTATATATAAAATCTTGAAACCTCTTCACGCGAAGAGGTTTTTTGTACCTCTAACCTCAACTCCGGATGAATTCGCTTGATAATCAACACTTCACCTGATCTTCAATACGATCATAAATTCTTAATAAGATAAATTTATCAAAGACGTATCTTTATAGATAAAATCTATTGAAATGACCTTTATTCAACTCGAATACATTGTGGCGGTGGATACCTACAGGCATTTTGCAGAGGCGGCAAACAGATGTTTTGTTACGCAGCCGACATTGAGCATGCAAATTCAAAAGCTGGAAGATGAGTTGAAGGTGAAGATTTTTGATCGCTCGAAACAACCGGTCATGCCCACTGAAATAGGAAAGACTATTATTGAACAGGCACGTACCTTATTAGCCGATAAAGAAAGATTGTTTGAAACGGTAAATGAACATAAAGGCATTTTATCAGGTGAGTTGAAAATTGGTATTATCCCTACGCTGGCTCCCTATCTGCTCCCATTGTTTATTCAACGTTTTAATAAGAGTTATCCGAATGTAAAACTGATCGTTCAGGAAGGAATTACCACACAGATTATTCAGCTGCTGAAAGAAGGTGTACTGGATGCCGGAGTGGTAGTTACACCTTTAAATGAAAAAGGAATTTCAGAACATGTTTTGTTCTATGAAGAACTGTTGGTATATGCTTCTAAGTCTAATCAGACCTATAAAAAAAATTATGTTCTGGCAAAGGATATTGATCCGAATGAGCTTTGGTTGTTAGAAGAAGGGCATTGTTTCCGGTCGCAGATCATGAATCTCTGCGAACTGCGAAAAGATTCATTGATTAAAGAACAATTTGAGTACCGTGCTGGTAGTATCGAAGCTTTACGCAGAATGGTCGAACTCAATGAAGGCATCACTATTCTGCCTGAATTGTCGGTAGAAGATATGGACCCTAAACGTAAAAAAATGATCCGGCCTTTTAAAAAACCGCAACCCATGCGTGAAGTTTCTATTATTACACACCGCGACTTTGTTAAAAAAAGAATGATAGAAGCATTAGCCTCTACCATTCTGCAATCTGTTCCCGAAAAAGTATTGAGTAATTCTAAAAATAATATTGTTAAAATCAAAGAAGTGGAAAGCTGATTTTTAACCATTAAGAATTAAGAAGCTCCTGCCGCTTCGCTTTGTATCATTCTATCTGTTAATTGCAATTAAAACAGGAAGAAGATGAAGTTGAAAAGCGAATCAAGTGCTGTCTTCCGCGCTGTTTTACCTTCATACCTTCATTCTCTTCATGTTTCTCATTACAATTTAAACAGGAAGGTAATGAAGCTGAAAAGCCAATGAAGTGCTGTTTTCTGCGCTGCTTTACCTTCATACCTTCATTCTCTTCATGTTTCCCATTTAACATTTCAAACATAGGACGAATTTAGAATTTAAGCTGTTTTGCCGTTGAGAGCTAACCTTATAAATCTTTTATCGATTTTATCGCCATCGTATTACGCGCACCCGATGCTACCCAGTCAGGTATCTTCATCTTTTCATCTATCACTACTACCGGTGCTATTACTTCTTTCAGATAATCTTCCGTTGCGAATTTATAATTCAGCATTCTTTTTAACGGGTAGATAGGTAACGCAATAAAGTCTTTGTAATGAGCGATCGGATGTTCCAATACAACAGCTTTTACATCTTTTTTGGTTGCTACATAGGCTGCTACCGCACTACCCAGTTCGTTACCATACAAAATAATATCTTTGGGTTCATAGCGTGCACGGGCAAATGTATAAGCGGTGAGCGCTCTGAAATATACACTGTCTTCTGTGAAAGAACCTTTACTGGTACCGTATCCGGGATAATCCATCGCAATTACTTCATATCCTTCGTCCGGAATATTTTCAAAACGTTGTTTTTGTGACCATACGTTTCCTTTTCTGCTGCCAAAGTAAAGTACCACTCCTTTCGGGGAGTCTTTAGGAAGTACCTGTAACAGGTGCATTCCTGATTGCTGATTTATGGGAATATCTATATTCCTCCATTCATGTTTTAATGTGTACGCTACTTTTTCATTATTGGGCTTGAATATCCATTTCTCATGGAAATGATAAATCAAAATTCCCCCTAAACAATATACTATAATGAGTACCTGAATAATTGCTTTTCTGCTCATGATCGTTCTTTAATCAGCTGCAAAGCTAGTGATTCAAATCTACTCTTTTCATATTCAATTTGGCAATAGGCTTTACGATCAGCGGAAATTTCTCAATAATAACCGAACTGGCTTCGAGTCCGAAGGCTTTTTCTTCTGTTAAGCTGAAGTGTTTTAGCCAGAAAAATGATTTCATAATCACCTGTTCGGAGAGTGGCAGTTCATTTTCCTGACTGAGAAACTTCTCTGAAACGATAAACTGGAAGTCTCCCGGAACATTATTTTTCTCCAGGCTATCGTAACGGCTGGTGATATTTACCTCTTTTTTGTCTACCAGGTCAGCCACTACCTGTTTGAACATCACATATATTCTGGGTTGAATTCTGAACCCGAGGCGGAACTCTACCCTGATGATTTTATTCGGAACAATCTGTTCTACGGTGTATTCGCAGGAATACGGGTCGTCGAGTGTATCAACGTGTATTAACCAATAAATATCGGCTCGTTTCGGTTTGCGGTTTAATATGGAGTAAACGATTTTATGCTCCACTTCTTTGTGATTGTTAGCCGATGTTAAATATACGAGGTGGGTAGCGTATTTAGGCACTGAATTGTCCTGACTAAGTTCTTGTATTTGCGGAATATAGTTTTCAAGGCGTACAAACTCAACATACCTGTTTTTGATTTTTCTGCTTCTGTACCAGATATACATAATACCAAAAAACATACAGGCCACCAGAAAGGTAAAATAACCGCCTTTTTCAAATTTTTGCATCAATGCAATGAAGTAGGTAATTTCTATCACCAGAAAACCCACCAGGAAACAGTAGATCAACCAGGGTTTTACTCTTTTTAGAACAAGGAAGTTGGCAAAGAGTATGGTGGTCGAGATCATCGTCAGGATGATGGCCAGCCCATAAGCGGCTTCCATGGCATTGGATGTTTTGAAATATAATACTACAGCAACACATCCCAGGTACATCATAACGTTGAGGTTCGGAATAAACAGTTGTCCTTTTTCTTCTGAAGGATACCTGATTTTCATTTTGGGCCACAGATTTAAACGCATCGCCTCACTGATCAATGTAAAAGAGCCTGAAATCATGGCCTGGCTCGCAATGATGGCGGCTGTTGTAGCAATAATTACCCCGGCGAGCATAAACCAGTCGGGCATCAGATCATAGAATGCGTGTATTTCATTCGCCGTTCTGAAAGTGTTAGAAATAGTGGCTCCTTCATAATTTTTCAGTAGGGCACTTCCTTGTCCGATATAATTTAGTAGTAAGGTTGACTTTACAAAAATCCAGGTAATGCGGATATTCTTTTTTCCGCAGTGTCCAAGGTCGCTGTACAAAGCCTCAGCACCGGTGGTACAGAGAAACACTGCACCCAAAATCCAGATAGCCTGTGGATATTGGTTCAGAAAGCGGAGCCCCTCGAAAGGGTTAAAAGCTCTCAGGATACTGGGGTCGTCTAAAAGATGTATTGCTCCTAAAATACCCAGCAGCGAAAACCACAAAAACATGATCGGGCCAAAAAGTTTACCGATCGATCCGGTTCCGAACTGTTGCATCAGGAAAAAAATCGACAAAATACCCAGTACGATATAAATCAGGTAAGGTTGCAGATAAGCGAATGAACTGACTTTGGTTAAACCCTCTACTGCCGAAGTAATGGAAATCGGAGGGGTAATAATACCGTCGGCCAGCAAGGTGGCACCACCGATCATAGCCGGAATGACCAGCCACTTCCTTCGCCGGTGTACCAGTGCGTACAAAGAGAAAGTGCCTCCTTCGCCCTTATTATCTGCCCGCAGTACCAGTAAAACATACTTCAGGGTAGTTTGTAGGGTGATTGTCCAGATAATACACGACAAACTGCCGATAATCAGCGCTTCGGTAATAGTTCTGTCGCTGATAATGGCATTAAAAACATACAAAGGGGACGTGCCGATATCTCCGTAAATGATCCCTAAAGCGATCAAAAGGCCGGCGGCTGTGATTTTGCTATTATTATTGTTCACTTGAATTGCTTGAAAGTGTGTTTCTCGGGCCAAATGTATAAATATTTATGAAAATTAAATATTGTAAATACTATGCCTCAAAGCTTACAAAAAACTTAAATTTTTGACCGGAACTTGGGTTCACTTTCTACATTTTGTAAATTGTGGTATAAATAATCAACCATGGTAAGAATTATTGCTCAATCTGCGAAAGCCTGGTGTACGGGTATAATGATGATGTTGGGTACAATCGTAACTGTAAATGCGCAACAAATTACTTATACAGACGAGTCAAATGCGGAGAACATCCGTACTGAGTTCGAAGTGATCGGAAAGGTTGACGAGAATATATTGGTTTTTAAAAATGACCGCGGCCAACGCAAAATCTCAGTTTATGACTTTGATATGCGTCTGCGCGAAAACATACCGCTGCACGCCCGAAATCAAAGCTGGATAAATGTAGATTTTATTCCTTATCCCAGCCACGTATGGATGATTTATCAATATGTTGAAAAAGGAGTGGTGTATTGTATGGCTGCTCAGCTGAATAAAGATGGTCAGCTGGTAAAAGAACCCATTCAATTAGATACGACTAAACTCGGCTGGACGTCAGATTCTAAAATATATTCTACCGTTTTTTCTGATAACAAGCAGAATATCATGGTGTTTAAGGTGAATACACGTAATCCCAAATTACACCTTTTTACCACCCTGCTGTTCAACAGTAACATGCAACTCGAAGAAAAATCATACGTAGATTTTGCTTTGGAAGAGAAAAATGACCAGTATACCGAGTTTTTATTAGATAATCAGGGAAACTTCCTTTTCGGTAGATTCAGAAAAAGAAATAATGATCAGATTAAAGATTTCGGGTTTGTTGTAAAATACCGTGAAGACACAACCTTTAATCTCTATCCGCTGAATTTAAGTGATGTAATTGTTGACGAGGTGGTAATTAAAATTGATAATACCAATAAAAGATATTTATTGAACTCTTTCTACACCCGTCAGCGTCGTGGAAATGTGGAAGGCTTATATATGAACCTGTTTGATGTAACCAACCGTCAGTTTGTATACTCAGATGCTAAAACTTTTAATGATGAAATCCGTCAGAAAGCCAAGTCGGGTAACAGCAATCTGAAAATGGCATTTAATGATTTTTATATCAATAATATTATTATCAGAAAAGACGGCGGTTTTGTAATGGTAACCGAAGAAATGTATGCTTCTTCCAATTACAATGGCCTTAACCGTTGGGATATGATGGGATGGGGCGGATACATGCGTGGCATGTACGGCAGCCCTTACGGTGGTTATTGGCCTTACGGCGGATGGGGTTGGCCTGGTTTCGGAAGATACAATTACTTCAACCGCGAACAACAAAGATTCAACGCTGAAAATATCTCGGTATTCTCTTTTGATAAAGACGGACGATTAGAATGGAACTCTGTCATTGCAAAAAGTCAATATGCTGATAACAACGATAATATGTTGAGTTATGCGATTGTCAATACAGGAGGTCAACTTCACTTTATACACAATACACAGCAACGACGTACCGTTCTATTATCAGATGCCAGTATTGCTCCGGATGGTAGTATAACCACTTATCCGACTTTGAGAAACTTGATGAAAAATGTGCAGTTTATGCCTAAATTTGCAAAACAGGTGGGTTCGAATGTTGTCATTATCCCATGCCAATATAGAAACTCATTGATGTTTGCCAAAGTGGAGCTATAAGGTCAGAACATAAATCCTATGTTAAAAATATTCAAGCAAAAAAACGCTGCTCATCCTATTTTTCTTCTTTTATATGGTTTAATACTGAAATCAGGTTTTTTCAGAGAACCTATCAGTATCACCGTGTCGCCGGAAGATCATCTTTTGTTTAAAGAAGTGGCAGCTTTTTTAAATCCGTCAAAGAGCGGTTCGTATATTTTTAACCTGCTTACATTTATTCTCATCTACATTCAGGCTTTATTGTTTAATAAAGTCATTAATCAGTTCAAGCTTTTAGGAAAACCGAGTTACCTGCCAGCTATGAGTTATGTACTCATCACCAGTCTGGTTCCGTCGTGGAATGAATTTTCAGCCCCTCTGCTGATTAACGGTTTGCTGATATGGTTGTTTTACGGGTTGGCAAAATCCTTTACTTCCAATCAGCCGCGTGCTGATGTGTATAATTTCGGTATTATCGCCGCTGTTATCACGCTACTTTATCAGCCGGCGGTATTGTTTATAGCATTCGTGTTAATCGGCATTTTTGTAATGCGGCCTTTCAGATTTAAAGAATGGCTGATCTGTTTACTGGGCGTACTAACACCTTACTATTTTGTAGCTGTTATTCTCTTTCTGACGGATAAATTCTCGTGGTCGGTGATCTTACCTGACCTCGATTTTCACCTGCCGGTATTATTAAAAGACCAGAAACTGGTCATTAGTCTCAGTTTATTGATCTTTCCTTTCCTGATGGGGGCTTTCTGGGTACAGGCCAGCCTCAATAAAATGTTGATCCAGGTACGTAAAAGCTGGAGTTTGCTACTGCTGATGATTCTGATTAGTATTACCATCGCCTTACTTAATTTCGAAAATAACCTTAGCGATTGGGTATTAACGGCGGTTCCTTTCGCTGCATTTCATGCTGCAGCTTACCATTATCCTAAAAAAATGTGGTTTGTGTACCTGCTACATTGGGGAACATTCGGATGGTGCGTTTACCAGATGTGGAATTTCTAAACTTACCGGCACCATTTCTCCTTATAAACTATAGCGATCGAACTGTGCAAAATGATTGAAATCAAGAAATTGTATAACTACGATGTGTGATCATAATCACTTTGCTAAAAGTTACAGCGATCAAAAGTTACTGCCTTTTGTAAATCAAAGAACAGGCCTTTGAATGCGTATTAAAAAAAATATATATTTAAGGCGGCTAAGATAAAGAACTGTTAAAATAGTAACTTATCCAGTCGAAAGCCATCTTTTTAAGATTTTTAATCACATCTATTTAAAGACTATTAATTAAATTTGGTAGTTGAGGCTTAAAATAGAATTGTGTAATAAAAAATAATATGAAAAAGTACCTTTTATTTCTCGGTGTATTACTTTTATCAGTAGCAGGTTTTGCACAGTCTTCAAAAGAAGTTAGATGGACTTATACTGCCACTAAAATTGCTGACAAAACGTATGAATTAAAATTTAAAGCGGTAGTAAATCCTCCTTATCACTTATATGCACAGGAAGTGGGAGCGGAAGGGCCTATTCCTACTTCATTTGAGTTTACTAAAAATCCTTTAGTGACTGTTGATGGAAAAGTAGCTGAGAAAGGTACAAAAATCAGTAAACACGAAGCTGTGTGGGGAGGTAAAGTGAATTATTATAAAGGTTCAGTTGAGTTCGTACAGGTAGTAAAATTGAAAACAGCGGCTAAAACAAATGTTGGCGGTACCATTACATTCATGGTATGTTCTGATGAACATTGTCTTTCTCCTTCCGATGTAACTTTCTCTTTAGCTGTCGGAGAGTAATAACTAAATAATATTATAATATTCAAACGGATTCCTCGGAATCCGTTTAATTTATTTCATATAACCAGAATTTGACATGAAACACCAACTCAAATTATTGTTGAGTTTTTTGCTATTGCCTTTTTTGTTTGTACAAGCTCAAACTACTACTCCGGAGTTAAAGTCTTCTCTTAATAAAATCAATGACTCTGTTGCTATACTTACAATCAGTGCTGATCTGCCTGAAGGGTTTAAGTTGTTTACGATTAATGCAGACAATGAAACCGAATTAATTTCTTCTATCCATCTTAGTAAAGAACTTGGAGCGAAATTAATAGAAGGATTTACTGAAAAAGGTGAGTTAAAAATTACTACCGACGATCAACTCAACCAGGTAATTAAATATTTCGAATCAACAGTAGAATATACTGCTAAAGTTGCCTTAGACAGTAGCAATGAAGTGGAAGGATCTTTAGTGTTTTTAGGAAAAGAGGGCGATGGATTTCCAAGTGGTGAAGTGAAGTTTAATGTAATTGCTGATGAAAGTTTTGTGGAAGCAGCGCCTTCTGCCGAATCAGGATCACTCTGGTCATTCTTTTTAGGAGGAATGGCGGCCGGTTTCGGTGCATTCATTATGCCTTGTATTTATGCAATGGTTCCTATTACCGTAAGTTTCTTTACTAAGAGAAGTACCACCCGCCAACAGGGAATCAAAAATGCTATTATTTACTCACTCTCCATCATCGGTATCTTTACTGCGGCCGGTTTTCTAATCACATTGGCTTTCGGCCCCGGTGCATTGAACGCTTTATCGAGCAACGCGATATTCAATATTCTTGTATTTGCGATGTTTTTGGTTTTCGGATTCAGTTTTCTCGGCGCTTTCGAAATTACACTACCGGCTTCATGGAGTTCTAAAATGGATTCTAAAGCCAACTTCAATAGTTATTCAGGAATTTTCTTCATGGCGCTTACGCTGGTGATCGTATCGTTTAGCTGTACAGTTCCGTTTATTGGTTTATTAACCGTATGGACCAGCCGCGGTGGTTTTCTTGCTCCGATCATAGGCTTTGTAGGATTTTCTTTTGCGTTATCACTGCCTTTTGCATTGTTCGCTTTTTTCCCTTCTATGCTGAATAAAATGGCTAAGTCGGGTGGATGGCTGAATACCGTAAAGGTTTCTTTAGGATTTGTTGAACTCGCATTAGCTTTAAAGTTTTTATCGAATGCAGACCTCGCATACCACTGGAGAATTCTCGATAGAGAAGTATATCTGGCATTGTGGATAGTTATTTTCGGTTTACTGGGAATTTACCTGTTAGGTAAATTGAAATTTCATCACGATGATGAACTGCCTAAAAATGATTATGGTATTCCTTATCTGACTGTAACCCGTCTGATGTTTGCAGTAGGTGCATTGTCATTTGCCGTTTATCTGATTCCCGGCTTATGGGGAGCTCCTTTAAAATCTATCAGTGCATGGTTACCGCAAATGAAAACGCAAGACTTTAATCTCAATAATATTACTGTTTCTTCCGGTACAGCGAATGCAAATACAGTTACGTATACACCCGATATTCAACCGAAAAAGTATACCGATATTTTGAAATCTGAAATACCTGGTGTAGTAACATTCTTTGATTATGATGAAGCGGTGATAGCTGCTAAACAATTAAAGAAACCTATACTGATCGACTTTACCGGTCACGCTTGTGCTAATTGCCGTAAAATGGAACAGGAAGTATTAGCCGATAAAGAAGTAATGACTCGCCTGCAAAATGATTTTATCGTAGTATCATTGTATGTAGATGATAAAACCAGGCTTCCGGTGGAAGAAAGATACAAGTCGAAATCAGGACAGGAAGTAAAAACAATAGGCGATAAGAACCTTGACTTTGAGATACAGACCTTCGGACAAAGTGCACAACCTTTATATGTTTTTGTGGATGAGAACGGCAAACTGTTAAAAGATGCCGGTGGGTATGATGCCAGTATTCAAAGGTTTGTGAATATATTGGAAGAGGTAAAAGAAAAATATCATAAGCAGAATTAATCATCAAAAATATTCTCGTAATAAAAAATCCATACAGAAAACTGTATGGATTTTTTATTATAAGTAATGTTAAGTATTCGTAAATAGATATTAAAGTTTTGTAACACTTTAATGGTGAAATATTTTGAGAAAAAGATGAAAATAAAAAAGGCTGTTCTGATAAAGAACAGCCTTTTAATTAGGCGTCATTCTGTTTCAACCTGCTAACTGACAAGCAATTCAATGGAAACACTGTTAGTGGGAGAACCAGAATGACAATATTTTGATTCAATTGTTATTCCGTAACAAATTTAAGCATTGATTTGAATCAAAAATCATTCAAATGTGAAAAAATTATTAAAAACTATAATGCGATATTTTTTTGCATCATCATTTTTCTAAGATTGATCAGGCCGTAACGCATTCTTCCCAATGCAGTATTGATGCTGCAATTTGTAAGTTGTGCGATTTCTTTAAAAGAAAGATCGGCATAATGTCTTAAGATAATCACTTCACGTTGATCTTCTGGCAATAAGTCTAACATCTGACGAACTCTGTCGTGTGATTGTTTTTTCATCATTTTTACATCAGCGCCATCTTCGGTAAAGTTGAGTACTTCGAAAATGTCTCTGTCGTCGCTGGTACGAATAGACGGAGTACGTTTAACTTTTCTGAAATGGTCAACACATAAGTTGTGTGCAATACGCATTGCCCACGGTAAAAATTTACCTTCTTCTGTGTAGCGGCCTGCTCTGACTGTGTCGATGATTTTGATGAGAACGTCCTGGAAGATGTCTTCTGCTAAATACTTATCCTTTACGAGAAATTGAATGGATGTGAACATTTTGTCTTTGTGACGTACAATTAAAACTTCTAAGGCATTAACGTCACCTGCTTGGAAATCCTGGATAAGTTCGTTGTCGGTTTTTTTAGGAAGTGTTGGCATACTTCTACGGTTTATTCGGTTATTGGATGAATATATAGGATTTAAGGTCTTTTTTTTATGGTTTTTCGGGGGCAGAAGCAACTTTTCTTTAGCTTTACCCTAATATCTGAATAATTGGTTAGTTCACTCAGACTTAAAGTAATGGTTCAGGTATCAAAGAAAAGTTTTACAAGTTCAACTTGTTAATTTTCGCGCAGTAAATTTAACAATATAAATTGAAATTTTAGTAGATACTAAGTGTTATTTTGTATTATTTGATATATGTCAAACAAAGTCAAACAACTAAAACAGAAAGAAGATAGTTCAGTTACTGAATTTGATCACATCTATATAAAAGGGGCACGGGTTCATAATCTCAAAAATGTTTCCGTCAGTATTCCCCGAAATCAGTTTGTGGTCGTAACAGGTGTTTCCGGCAGTGGAAAATCTTCGCTGACCATCGATACCTTGTTCGCTGAAGGTCAACGCAGATATGCTGAAAGTATCAGTGCATACGCACGGCAATTTATGTCGAGAATGGAAAAACCGGATGTTGATTACATCAAAGGGCTTTGCCCTGCAATTGCAATCGAACAAAAAGTGATTACCAGAACACCACGGTCAACCGTTGGTAGCATGACTGAAATCTACGATTACCTTCGCTTATTGTTCGCACGCATCGGTATCACCTATTCACCGGTGAGCGGTCAAATTGTGAAAAAGCATGATGTACATGATGTAATTCATGCTATTCAGAAGCTAAAGGAAGGCGATAAGGTGGTTTTACTGATTCCGTTTAAACATCATGCTAACAGAAAACCAACGGAAGAATTAAATATTCTCATTCAAAAAGGATTTTCACGCCTTTACATCGACGGTGCTGTTCAACATATTGAAGAGTTGCTGGAACAGCCTAAATGGAAACCTTCCGACAATACTTATCTGCTGATCGATAGAATTGTAGTGAAAGACTTTGAAGAAGATGATATTCATCGCTTGAGTGATTCGGTTCAAACTGCGTTCTACGAAGGGGAAGGTGAAATGCTGATTGAAATCAATCAAAAGAAAAAATTATACTTCTCAAATAAGTTTGAGTTAGACGGTATCCGCTTTGAGGAACCGGTACCAAATCTGTTTTCGTTTAATAATCCTTTTGGTGCTTGTCCGACTTGCGAAGGATACAGCCAGGTTTTAGGTATTGACGAAGACCTGGTTATTCCCAATAAAAAGTTGAGCCTGTACGAAAATGCTATTGCTCCCTGGAAAGGCGAAAAAATGAGCTGGTGGAAAGATCAGTTTATCAAAGCTGCCAAAAACTTCAGTTTTCCTATTCATAAACCGATAGCAGAGCTTACAAAAGCTCAATACCAGACTTTGTGGAAAGGTAATGAGCATGTGCAAGGCCTCAATGAATTTTTCAGAGAGGTAGAACAGAACCTTTACAAAGTTCAATACAGAGTATTATTGTCGAGATACAGGGGTAGAACCGCTTGTCCTGACTGTGAAGGTTATCGTTTACGCAAAGAGGCATTGTACGTGAAGGTAGGAGATAAGCATATCGGTGAAATTTGTGAAATGCCTATAGGTGAACTGACACAATGGTTCAACGATTTAAAATTATCAGTTTATCAGCAAAGTGTGGCTAAACGTGTACTGATAGAAATAGAGCAACGCTTACAAACACTGTTAGATGTAGGGTTGGGATACCTTACTTTAAACCGCCTGGCAAATACATTAAGCGGTGGGGAATCTCAAAGAATTCAACTGACACGTTCACTCGGATCAAACCTTACTAACTCTTTGTATATTCTTGACGAACCGTCGATCGGGTTACATAGCCGTGATACCGAACGTTTAATAAAAGTACTCAAGTCGTTACGAGACTTAGGAAATACGGTTGTTGTAGTGGAACACGACGAAATGATTATGCGTGAAGCCGATTATATTATCGATATGGGCCCATTAGCGTCTCATCTGGGCGGTGAAGTGGTGGCAGTGGGTAATTATGATGAAATCATCAATAACCCTAAAAGCTTAACCGGAAAATATCTTTCCGGCGCTTTAGCTATTGAACCTCCGGCGGTTACAAGACCCTGGAAAAAAAGTATCCGGGTAGAAGGTGCTTCTCAACATAATCTGAAAGACATTACCGTAGAGTTTCCGCTGAATGTATTCACAACAATCAGTGGTGTTTCCGGTAGCGGAAAAACAACGCTCGTCAAACATATCCTGTATCCCGCCCTTATGCAGGAAATTGGAGAATCCACTACAAAACCCGGAGCATTCTCTAAATTGTCGGGCGATTATAAAACAATCAGCCATGTTGAAATGGTCGATCAGAATCCGATCGGTAAAAGTTCACGATCCAATCCCGTTACATATATTAAAGCTTACGACGAAATCCGTGAATTGTATTCTAAACAACCGTTAAGTAAAATCAGAGGTTACCAGCCAAAACATTTTTCATTTAATGTAGAAGGAGGAAGATGTGAGGCTTGTAAAGGTGAAGGCGAACAGGTAGTGGAAATGCAGTTTCTGGCAGATGTACATTTAACTTGTGAGGTATGTAAAGGAAGAAAATTCAAAGATGAAGTACTGGAAGTTACTTATAAAGAGAAAAACATTTTTGATATTCTTGAAATGAGTGTTGACCAGGCACTTGAGTTTTTTAAAGAGGAAAAAGATATTGTTCAAAAGGTTTCACCATTACAGTCTGTAGGATTGGGATATGTAAAACTCGGCCAGTCAAGTGATACACTCAGCGGTGGGGAGGCACAACGTATTAAACTTGCGAGTTTTCTGGGTAAAGGACGATCGCAGGGGCATGTTTTGTTTATATTTGACGAACCTACTACCGGATTGCATTTTCATGATATCAGTAAATTGCTGAAAAGTTTTCAGGCTTTGATAGAACAGGGGCATACCGTGATTGTGATTGAGCATAATATCGATGTTATACGTTCGGCCGACTGGGTAATTGAAATGGGGCCTGATGCAGGAGACGCCGGCGGCGAATTGGTTTTTGCAGGAACACCTAAAGAATTTAAAAAGGTAAAAAAAGCAGCAACCAGCAAGTTTTTATAAAAAAAAGGGCGGCATAGAAAGGCCGCCACTTTATTATTCGGATATATAAGAGAGAGCAAAAAGTTCTGTACTAAAGTTAAAAAAAATCAGTAGAATTTAAGAAAAAGCCGTCCTGATAAAACAGTTATTTAACAAAGCTTATAGAGTCTAAACCTTTAATTTGTAGAATGAAAAATTTGCTCCTGGTAATAGCTTTTTCGGCTATTTATGTGGTTGGAAACTCGCAAAACCTGAATTACAACGATTTAAGAACAATACTTGATTATAAAGACTTCCAGATCGATACTTTTCTGGTGAAACGTCAATATATCGCCAGCCCGAAAGAACAGGAAGATGATACGTATTATTTCAGATGGACGCACCGGATTGATTCGGCAGGAAAATCATATTATCAATATGTATCTGTCGTAGATGTATATCAGAAGAATGTGAGAAATAGAATGTTGCGTTACGGAACACTCGATAAAATGGAAATGGCAGACATATTAGACGACCTGATTGAAAACGGATATGTGTTTAAGGAACAATTTCAGTTTGATTCACAGATCCACATTTATTATGTAAAGGGCAATGATAAAATTGTAGTAAAACATATTACCATCGAAGCCCGTAACCGGAAGAATACGTTGTATGAATTTGAGTTCGGTTCCTGATCTGAAGATTTGTATTCGAAAATATTATTTAAACTAAAAGGCCCTCCAGCTATGCTGGAGGGCCTTTTAGTTTTTATTATCGTAAACGATCTAAGCTTTTGATTAGTTTTTCATCTCTGTTGATTCCTCTTAAAGCAAGAATCAAAAAGAAAATAGACACTACCGGAAATACCAATGCCAGAATGAAAAGGCTGGATTCTCCTTCTACATATTGCTGAGTTTGTTTGTAAAATAGAATTACGGCAAGAATTGATACTACCAGATTCAGCAATACCAGTTTGATTTGTAGTTTTCTGGTTTTATAAACAAAAATAATATACAGAGATAATAATGCACTTACCGCAACTACAATAGCCAATAAGATCGAAGAACCGGCAGTTAATTTTTCAAATTGAGCTGGTTGTCCGGTTTTTACTATGTTGCCGCTGAATAAAGCGATTTTAAAAGTCGCTGCCATCAATAAGCCGGCAATTAATAACCATAAACTTTGTATACGTTGTAGCATAATTTATATTTCTCTTTAACGAATAAAATAGTAGCTGCAAATTATCAAAAAAAGTATTAAATGCAGCATTTAATGTGAAAGGATTACCAAAGAAATCTTACGTAAAACCCAGGCATTATTTTGGTATTGGAACATTCAAAGTGAACATTTATGAGAAAAATATTGGTGGCTGTTACCGCGATGGTCGTTTTCGTTGCCTGTACTAAAAGTGACGATAAGTATTATCGCTTTGAAGACGCCGTTGGTGTGTGGCAGGGAAAATACTCCAATTCAGTAGGTGCCAATCCTACACAAGACTGGTTGATGGTGCTGAAGTCGGATAGTACGATGCTCATCTATAACGCCATTACAGATACGGCGAATGCATCCCGGAAAGGCCGTGGGCGTTTTTCAACCTATGATAATAGTGTGGTGATTGTGTTTCAGTGGGGAAATGACGGAGGTTATTTTGCAAATGGTGAGATAACGCCCAGTAAAGACCGTATTACAGGGGTTTGGGGAGTCGGTAACCAGAATAGAGGTGATTTTGTAATAGACAAACGATAAGAATATTTAACCATTAAGGAATTAAGAGAAGCAACAAGTTGCTTCGGGGAATAAGCCAGTGAGGGGTGGATGACACATCCACCCCTCACTGAAAAGAACTTAATTCCTTAATGGTTAATGTATTTCCTGATGAATTTTAACCTAATTCAGGATACAAAGGAAACTGTTTCATGAAAGTTTTTACTTCTTCTTTTACTGAAGCAATAACGTTTTCATCATCAATATTCATCAATACTTTGTCTATTAAAGTAACGATTGTTTCCATGTGCTCTTCTTTCATTAAACGGCTGGTGATGGCTGCAACACCTACACGAATGCCGCTGGTAACGAAAGGACTCTTATCGTCGAAAGGAACAGCGTTTTTATTGAGTGTGATATGTGCTTTGTCTAATGTTTCCTGTGCTTTTTTACCGGTAATATTTTTATTACGAAGGTCAATAAGCATCAGGTGGTTATCGGTACCGCCACTGATCAGGTCATATCCTTTACTAACAAAAGATTTTGCCATTGCCTGTGCATTTGCAACAACCTGTTTTGCATAAGCAGTATATTCGTCGCTTAAAATTTCTCCGAAAGCAACTGCTTTAGCAGCGATTACATGCTCTAAAGGACCACCTTGCATACCCGGGAAAACTGCCAGGTCCAGTAATGCACTCATCATTCGTACATTACCTTTCGGATCTTTCAGACCCCACGGGTTTTCGAAATCGTGACGTATCATAATCACACCACCACGAGGTCCTCTTAAAGTTTTATGAGTGGTAGAAGTTACTATATGGCAATGATCGAAAGGATCATTTAATAAACCTTTTGCAATTAAACCGGCAGGGTGTGCAATATCTGCTAAAACCAATGCACCGATTTCATCGGCCACTTTGCGGATTCTGGCATAATCCCAGTCTCTGCTATAGGCAGATGCACCACAAATAATCATTGCAGGTTTTTCTGCTCTGGCCACAGCTTCTAAATGGTCATAATCTACCAGGCCGTCTTCTTTTTTTACACCGTAAAATAAAGCCTGATAAGTTTTACCACTGAAGTTAGCAGGGCTACCGTGTGTTAAGTGACCACCCATGCTTAAATCTAAGCCCAGGATTTTATCACCGGGTTTCAGACACGCTAGAAAAACGGCAGTATTTGCCTGTGCTCCACTATGCGGCTGAACGTTTGCCCAGCTCAGGTTGAAGATTTCTTTCAAACGGTTGATGGCTAAAGTCTCAATTTCATCTACCACCTCACAACCGCCATAATATCTTTTACCAGGATAGCCTTCTGCATATTTGTTTGTAGCTACTGAGCCCATCGCTTGCATCACCTGCAAGGAGGTAAAATTTTCAGAGGCAATCAACTCGATACCGTCGCGTTGACGTTTTAGTTCGCTCTGAAGTAAGTCGAAAATTTGAGTGTCCTTTTGCATGCCGCAAAATTAATTGAATCGGTTGAATTAACAGAAATAATATCCCCGGGAATCTTAATATTTCATCAACTTCCCGCGGAAAGAGGCGGTATGGTGAGAATTTTGTATTTTCACTCCACAAAAGCAAGCAGATTTTTTTGATGAAAGCAATAATTCCTGTGGCCGGGGCAGGTACCAAACTCCGACCACACACTTACACACAACCCAAAGCACTCATTCCACTGGCTGGCAGAACGATTTTGAGTATTATCGTGGATCAGTTAAGAGATGCCGGCGTAAATGAGTTCATTTTTATTGTGGGCTATCTCGGAGAAAAAATCCAGGATTATGTTAAAGAAACTTATCCTGACATTACCGCTCACTTTGTTTACCAGCAAGAGCGTCATGGGGTAGGTCATGCCATTCAGCTAACGGAGGAAATCGTACAAAATGATGAAGTATATATCGTTCTGGGTGATACGATCTGTGAGTATGATGTAAAGGCAGTACTTGAATTTCCGGGTTCTGTTCTTTGCGTGAAACGGGTTGATGACCCCCGCAACTTTGGAGTGGCCGAAATGGATGAAGACCATTCAATTGCCAAAGTGGTTGAAAAACCGCAGATTCCTAAGTCGAATATGGCACTCGTAGGTATCTACAAAATCAAAGAAACTCATTGGTTATTTGATTGTTTGAGAAACAACTATACCAACAATGTTACATCAAGGGGTGAATTCAGCATTACCGATGCCATTGACTGCATGATTCAGAAAGGTGCTAAATTTCACGCCTTTAAAGTGCAGAACTGGTTTGATTGCGGACGAAAAGAAACCCTGCTGGCTTCTAATGCCACTTTATTAAAGAAATTCGGCGGAAAAGTATCTGAAGACCATGACTTTGAGAATACCATCATCGTTCCGCCCGTGAGTATTGCCAAAGGCTGTGTTATTAAGAATTCAATTATCGGTCCTAATGTGGCAATAGGAGAAAAAACGAATATAAAGTATTCAATTATAAAGAACTCGATTATCAGTTCATTTGCTACCTTATATGATATAGTGCTGGATTCATCTCTGATCGGAAGTGATACGGCGGTAAGGGGCGAAAGTCGAAGTCTGAACATTGGTGATAACACTGAGATTAATTTAGGGGAGTCATGATAGGAATAAATGTGAGGAGTGGTGTTAATTAAATCTAAAAGGCTTGCCTATCATCAAGGAATGATTAAATTTGTGTAAAGTAAACGTAATTTCCATGAGCCAATTACGCGCCTTATTCCTGGCCTTGGTTGCCACCCCTGTTTATCTGTTTGCCGCAGATAATAACGGAACGCCTGATGGAAATCGGGCAGATAAACCTACAGAAGCAATCATTTTAGATGCCAAAACCAAGTTACCCC
This sequence comes from Gynurincola endophyticus, assembly GCF_003991195.1. Lineage (GTDB taxonomy): Bacteria > Bacteroidota > Bacteroidia > Chitinophagales > Chitinophagaceae > Gynurincola > Gynurincola endophyticus. The sequence continues at coordinate 730,191 of NZ_RCWL01000001.1, forward strand.
TGGCCGGTGTAACGGTTTTGATAAAAAACCTGAATGATAACTCGGTAGTAAGGGTTACAACAGATGAACAAGGCAAAGTGGTGCTTTCAAACATGGAAGTTGCAGAAGTGCAAATTGTAGTAGAAAAAAACGGATACAAAAAATTAGAAGCGAAAGCAAAAGCTAAATCAGGTCAACTGATTTACAACCTCACCAAACAAGACGAATTTATACATCCTTTTATAAGATTCAGATAGCCCCTCAACCTTGTTGAGGGCTTTTTTTTACTGCCTGTAATTTAAAGTGCAGTACCCTGTACGCCATCGGCATGTGCAAATAAAAAACTCTCTCCTTTATCGGGAGAGAGTTTTTTTATAATGTTTGCTTTTTAGATGTTCTTTTGAAAGCCCCATTTGATGAGTTCTTTCCAGGTTATTTTTTTACCATACATCAGAATACCTACTCTGTAAATTCGTCCGGATAACCAGGTGGTAAACAGGAAGCCTAAAATAAGGAAGAGTAAGCTTAAACCAAGTTCCCAATAAGTTACGCCCATCGGAACGCCGTGTGCAAGGCGGCCCATCATTACAATTGGTGAAGTTAAAGGGAATAAACTACCGAAAACCGAAATAGTGCTGTAAGGATCGGATACGGCTTTATTCAGAATAATAATACCGAATATAATTGGAAGTGTAATCGGCATCATTAAAGATTGAGCATCTTGTGGATCTTCGTTAACTGCACAGCCTACTGCTGCGAATAACGATGAATAAAGCAGATATCCTCCCAGGAAGTAAAATAAGAAACAAACTGCCAGTAATGGAACGTTTACCGATTCAAATGATTTCATAAAACTGGTAATAGCTGTTTCTTTTACTTCAGCGCTTACCGAACTTAATTGCTCTACCTGATCTGCTCCGATCGTCATGTTGAATACAGTAGATAAAGTAATAATCAAAATCGCCCAAATCAGAAACTGTACAACACCTACGGCTCCGATACCGATAATTTTGCCCATCAACAGCTGGAACGGACGTACTGAGCTAACGATTACTTCAGCAATTCTGCTCACTTTTTCTTCCATTACACCTCTCATTACCATTGATCCGTAGATAAAGAGAATGAAATAGATGAATAGCCCCATTCCGTACCCTAAGCCATAACTCAGGCCTGAGTTAATTTTACCCGATTGTTTTGGATCGTCGGATACTGTAACCCAATCAAATTTAGTTTTTGATTTAATCTGATTGTATAAAGTAGTATCAATATTTAATTGTGCTAACTTCTTCTGTTCTGTAAGCTGATTAAATTTACGCTGAATACTTTCTTGTGTAGAAAAAGAAACTGCTTTTCTTGACTTTACGGTAATTGCCTGTTTACTTAACGGATCATAGTTCTCAGGAATGAAAATATAACCGTCAATTTTTTTATCAGTCAATTGTTGATTTACTTCATTTTCGGGTTGATTGCTATAAGTAAAAGTAGCATCATTGATATTTGTGGTGTCATCGATGAATTTACCCGGATCGGCAATGATCACCTTGAAAGAGTCGTTACCGCTTACACTGAAATAGATACCTGCAGCGTATAAGCCTATAATAAGAAGAGGTAAAAGTATAGTGGTTAATAAGAAGGTTTTTTTCTGAACCCTGCTTAAAAATTCTCTTTTGGCTACTATTAAAGTTTTATTCATAAAAAGGGAATTAGTCGTTTACTGTTTGAAATTGACGTGCACTCGGAGTGGCTTCTACCAATGAAATAAAGATTTCATTTAAGCTTGGTAATACTTCACTAAAATGAATGATTCTGTTTCCAGACTGCATTACTGATTGTAATACATCATTTGGCTGAGCTCCTTCTTTTAACTGAATCAGGGCACTGTCTTGTTTTTGTTGAACGATTTCATACAGGTGTGAACTGTTCAGGTTCAGTTCTCCATCTGTAGCGATATTGAAGCGGTGTTGCTTGAACTGTTGTTTTACATTCGACACAGTACCGTCTAATATCTTTTTTCCCTTATTTACTAATATGATCTGATCGCAGATTTCTTCAACCTGCTCCATGCGGTGCGTACTGAAGATGATGGTAGCACCCTCTTTTGACAAACGGTATATTTCATCTTTAATGAGATTGGCATTTACCGGGTCTAATCCACTAAAAGGTTCGTCGAGAATGATGAGTTTAGGCTCGTGCAAAACTGTGGTAACAAACTGAAGTTTTTGTCCCATCCCTTTAGAAAGGTCTTCTACTTTTTTATTCCACCACGATTCCATTTCAAGGCGTTCGAACCAGGTTTTTACATTTTTGTAGGCAACGGCTTTATCTAAACCTTTTAATTGTGCCAGATACATTGCCTGTTCGCCGATTTTCATTTTTTTGTAAAGCCCTCTTTCTTCAGGCATATACCCGATTTGTAAAACATCACCAATGGCATTAAAAGGTTGCCCGTTGAGTGATATTTGTCCTTCATCAGGAAATATAATACCGGTAATCATTCTGATAAGCGTAGTTTTACCGGCACCGTTGGGGCCAAGTAAACCAAATATACTGCCCGGTTGAATCTCAAAGCTGATATCATCTACAGCTTTCTGGGTAGAGTAATATTTTTTTAAGTTTTGTACTTTCAGCATAGTTATAGTTTGGTTATTGTTACATTATTAGTGTCGCAAATGCCAAGAAAGTTACAAGAAAAGGATAGAAAATTTTAGTATTAGCCGATCAATAACACTAATTTGTTGAATAATGGCGGTTTTTGGGTGGTAAAAGGGAGGCGTGTTTAATGAAGAATGAAGAGTTAAGAGTGAAACCGGACTTTGATGCTTATTTTTAATAGCAGACAGAATTATCACTGATTTAATTCTTCAGGTGATTACGTATAAAACGGTTGATATGCCGGCTGAATCAGAAGGTCGTTGGTTGAAACTGTTTCATTTTTGAATAGTTTTTACCGGAAAATCGTTTACAATTTTCTGGTTTTTTATTGAGAATGGTGTAATAAAATACTATATTTTACTCTTGGTTATAAAAAGAGTAAAAAACGCTGTTGATCAAAACGGGTTCACCCGAAGGAAATGGGTGTTTTAATATAATTGCATACCACTTTGCATCCTGTATTTTTAACTCTTCATTCTACATTCTTAATTTCTCTAAGATGGTTTGTGCTACTCTTTCTCCGTCCATTGCAGCGCTAACAATTCCTCCGGCATAACCGGCACCTTCACCACATGGGTAGAGTTGTTGTATTTGCGGGTGTTCTAATGAAACAGGGTCGCGAGGAATACGAACCGGTGAAGAGGTTCTGGATTCTGTAGCTACCAATACCGCTTCATTGGTATAATAACCTTTCATTTTTTTACCGAATTCAATAAATGCTCCTTTTAAAGCTTTGCTGACAAAAGAGGGAAGTACCTGTTGAAGGTCTACGCTGTTTAATCCGGGTACATACGAGCAATCGGGTAGGGAAGAAGAAACTTTATTATTGACAAAATCAACCATTCTTTGTGCGGGTGCTACAAACTGGCCACCGCCTGCCTGATAAGCTTTTTGTTCAACATTGCGTTGAAACTCCATTGCTGCTAATGCCTGATGTTTAGGAATCAGTGATTGATAGTTGTCGGGTTCAACGGTTACTACCATGCCTGAATTTGCGTGCGGGTTATTGCGTTTTGAAGGTGACCATCCGTTTACGACCAGTTCACCGGGTGAGGTAGCGGCAGGTGCTATAATTCCACCGGGGCACATACAGAAAGAGAATACTCCTTTTTCCTGTACCTGTTGCACGAGGCTATAGGAGGCAGGAGGTAGAAATTCGTTTCTTACAGGACAGTGGTACTGAATCTGATCAATTAAAATTTGCGGATGTTCTATTCTTACACCCAGCGCAAAAGGTTTTGCTTCTATGAGTATATTTTTGTTTTGAAGTAATTCGAAAATATCTCTGGCAGAATGTCCTGTTGCCAAAATGACCGCATCCGCTCTGAAAGTATCGTTATCGGCTGTAACCACCCCTTTTAGTATGTTATTATTAATAATGAAGTCAATTACTTTCTTTTCGAATAAAAAGCGGCCTCCTGCGCCTGTAATGGCTTCACGCATAGCCGTCATGATATGTGGCAGTTTATTAGTTCCTACGTGTGGATGTGATTCGTAGAGAATTTTATCCTCAGCTCCAAACTGTACTAATATATTAAGGATGCGATTAATGTCCCCTCTTTTATTACTTCTGGTATATAATTTACCGTCAGAATAGGTTCCCGCTCCACCTTCTCCGAAACAGTAGTTGCTTTCGGGGTTAACGATACCCTGTTTATTGAGTGCGGCAAGGTCTCTTCTTCTGGCTCTTACATCTTTACCCCGTTCAAGTATAATTGGCTGAACGCCGTTTTCAATCAGTTTGAGCGCTGCATACAAACCTGCGGGCCCTGCCCCGATGATGATAACACTATGTGGTGATTGGTGAACGTCTTTAAGTTGTATGGCAGAAACGGGTCTTTCTATAACCGGTTCATCTATGAAGGCACGGATACTAAGCTGCACCCATGGCTGCTTTGAGCGGGCATCGATTGAACGTTTGGTAATATAAAAACCATTAATATTTTTTACAGGCTTACCGATAGTGCCTGCTATTGCTTTATGAACAGCTTTGTTGTCGGCAGCTTCTGCCGGTGTAAGCTTGAGTAGAATGTCTTTTTGCATGATGTTAGGTAGTTGTCCTAAAAATCCCAATAGTTAGAAAGTGTAAAAATACTATAATGTTTTTGAAAAGAAATCGGTCATATTGGCTTGAATCAATTTGTTGAATAATTACTTAATAATTTGTCATGACAAATAAACACTCAAGCGTAAAATCGATAAATTAAGTGAGTTAGGAAAAATAAAAAAAAAAGGTTCTTAACCTTGGAGGTTAAATATAAATTTTTGTATCTTCAGATTCTGTACAACACAGAAACTGTACAAATAACCCTGAAGAAAGCAAGCGTAGATCCATAGCGTAGTACAACGACTTTCTTCTCCCTAAAGAATTCAATATTACATTTCGAAAGCTGTTTATAGCCTACCAACAAAATATTTTTTTTGTTGCAGAATTGTTATGCAAGAATTGCCCGTTTAGAAAAACAAAATGATTTTTCATTTGTTGTGAATAATGTTAATAACTTTTGTGATAATGATGTAGTTAAGCATCTATTAAGTTTTAAATATTTATTGCACACAAAATCAATTGAACTAAGCACAGTAAGGCGTTTGGTGAAATTTGAAAAAAGAATCAATAAATTTTTTCTGTTTCAATACTATGCTTATTGGTAAAAAAAGCAGGGAATAAAAAATTTTTTTTTCAACAAAAAAATTTGATATTCGCCCCCCTGTATGAATAAATGGTGTATAAAATATTCCATCTATAAGATACAGGCTTGCGGAAAGAAATGATTCTCTTAACTCAACAAAAATTGTTAGTTGAATAATGGCAAACTCTGCAGAAAATGTTTGGTCAAAATGTTTAGGTATAATCAAGGATATTGTTGAGTGGCAACATTTCAAGACCTGGTTTGAACCTATTAAGCCTGTGGAGCTAAATACAAATGTGTTGGTAATTCAAGTGCCGTCTCAATTCTTTTATGAGTACTTAGAAGAGCATTACATTAATTTGTTAGCAAAAACGTTACGCAGAATTTTAGGTAAAGAGGCCAGATTGGAATACAGAATCATGGTGGATAGTGGTAATCACAATAATAAACCGCTCACTATGGATGTTCCTGCACATGGTTATAAAACATATGCTAATAACGAAATGGATTTTCCATTAGTTATTCATAATCCTGTAAAGAATCCTTTTGTTATTCCGGGATTAAAGAAAATGCATATTGATTCGCAATTAAACCCCATCTACACATTCGATAGTTTTGTGGAAGGAGATTCTAATCGCGTAGCCAGAAGAGCCGGTAAAACGGTTGCGGAGAAACCCGGAGCCAGTTCGTTTAATCCACTTGTGATTTATGGAAGTGTTGGTCTTGGTAAAACCCACCTGGCACAAGCCATTGGTAACGAAACTAAACGTGTGCAACCGAATAAGGTTGTATTATATGTAAGTTCAGAAAAATTTATTAATCAGTTTCAGGATCATAGCAGAAACAATGCAATCAACGATTTCATTCACTTCTATCAGTTAGTGGATGTATTAATTATCGATGATGTGCAGTTTTTTAATCGTGCAGAAAAATCACAGGATGCTTTCTTCGCTATTTTTAACCACCTGCACCAAAGCGGTAAGCAGCTGATCTTAACTTCTGATAAATCTCCGAAAGACCTCGAAGGTGTTCAGGAAAGATTGTTGAGCCGTTTCCGTTGGGGGTTAAGTGCAGATCTGCAGGTTCCTGACTATGAAACAAGAATTGAGATATTAGAACGCAAAATGAAAAACGACGGCCTGGAAATGCCCAAAGAAGTCGTAAAATACCTTGCTTATAATATCAGCAGTAATGTACGTGAACTGGAAGGTGCCCTGATTTCTTTATTGGCACAATCTTCATTAAACAAACGTGAAATAGACCTGGAACTCGCAAAACGTGTGCTGAGAAATTTTGTAAAAACATCCAGCAAAGAAATCACTATTGAAACCATTCAGAAAATGGTCTGTGAGTTCTTTGATGTACCTTACGATAAATTGTTACAGAAAACGCGTAAACGTGAAATCGTACAGGCCCGTCAGATCACTATGTACCTGGCAAAAGCATTTACCAAAAATTCATTGAAAACCATCGGTGAGCATTTCGGAGGCCGCGATCACACTACCGTGATCCACTCCTGTCAAACCGTAAAGGATTTAATGGATACCGATAGCACTTTCAGAGAAAGTGTGATGGAACTACAACAAAAAGTTCAACTGGCTGCTATGTAAAAGCTGCCGGCTGTAAAAATATTAAAAGAGGTTGTTTAACAACCTCTTTTTTTTATTGATCAAATTGCTATCAGGCTATAGCCGTTTTGCGGTTGTTCGTCTGCCCCTCTTTCATAAAAAGAAACCGTTCAAATACAAGCTGTACCTCACTTTGACGGGTTTTGTGCTAAATAACTGAACTACTTGTAATTAGAGAATAAAAATTTTAGAAAAATCTGACTCTAAAAATTGGTAAATATAATAAACCGTATTATTTTTGCCCTCCATTCGACAACAGGTGAGGTGCCTGAGTGGCCGAAAGGAACGGTTTGCTAAACCGTCGTACGGGTTAAACTGTACCGAGGGTTCGAATCCCTCCCTCACCGCAAGTTTAAATGGGAATAATTAAGTATTATTAGGCTTGATTATTCCCATTTTCTCTGATTATAATCAAATTTAATAACTTACCTGTAGTTGATTTATAAAGGCCTTTATCTAACTAATTTAGATTTCTTTGCTATAAGTATGCAAAGGGAGATTCTCTGAGGTTCTAATTCTGTTTATTTCGTAATTGTACATAATTAGTAGTTAGCTCAATAGCCCCAACTGTTGCAAGCCCTAAAGCTTGGATAGATGCTGATACATTAAAAGCTTCAAACTTTTCGTTGGCGGCAACAGCTTCGGCTAGCCAGGATGCAGGAGATTTTAAACTAATCTTGATTTTAATGACGTGAAAAAAGATTCTAGGATCGAATCTTTCAATACTGCAGTTAAATCTTTTATTCTAACTTCAATGTTATCGTTAAAGGAGGCTACTAACTCTTTTAGTTCAGATTGAGACTTTGATTTTGATACTTTTGATTGAAAATCCATCAAAAATTCTCGAAAATGAATTAAATTATCTTTTGAAACACCTTTTGAAAAATATTATTTTTTTAGTTACCACCGGCACGTTTAAGGATGTTCAATAATTTATAATTTAAATACAGCTTTTCTTTTCCAACTTGCTCACTTTTCAAGAAACCTTCATTTTCCAATGCCTTTAGATAACCACCAACAGTTTTTAGATTTCCTAGTCCTGCTAATTCTAATTGTGATCGTTTAGTATATGGTAATTTGAAAAGTACTTCGACAAGATCTTTGGAATATAATCTCGGCAACTTTTGCTGAATTTCAGCACTCATTTGCTCCATCAATTTTTCAACTTCAATAATCTGATGACGACCTTTTAATGATGTTTGCTCAACCATATCGAGCATATATAAAATCCAGCTGCTCCAGTCTTCCTCTTCTGTTACTCTTCTTAAGGCTACATAATATTCATGCTTATGCCGAATAATATAATCACTTAAATACAACGCCGGCAAATCCAATAAACCTGTCAATTGCAGGTATAGCAATATGATAATTCTTCCTGTACGGCCATTACCATCAAAAAATGGGTGTATAGCTTCAAACTGATAATGAATAACGGCCATTTTTACCAGTGGATCTATTCCATCTTCAGCATGGATGAAATCTTCAAGGTTTTTCAATTTTTCTTTAATCACAGATTCTCCTTCAGGTGGCGTGTAAATGACTTTCTCTGTTGATGGATTTTTCAACTGTGTTCCAGGTACATTGCGAATGCCAGAATTATTCTTCTTTATAATCTGCATTATCGAAATAAAGAGATTAGTTGTCAGATCAGGTTTTTTTTGAACCTGTCTGATCCCATGCCAAAGTGCATCTTTATAATGCATCACTTCCTTAGTGGCAGAAGAATTATTGCCTTGTTCATTCATCGAAGCTCTGAACAATTCATCCTGAGTCGTAATAATATTCTCAATGGCAGAACTTGCCTGAGCTTCTTGTAAATTAATAGTATCAATAAATAGTGTAGGATTAGGCAGGTTGGTTATTGCTCCTTTAAGCTCTGATAAAGCACGGCTGGCACTAATAGTCTTTTTAAGAATAGTAATATCTTCTATGTCTTTCTTTGGTGGTAATAACGGCAGATCATTATATGGAATGGTTGGATTGTATGACATTTTTTAAATTTTAAAGCGTGGGCAAGAATTGCCTTCCATGAGAAGACCAGGGTAAATATACAGAAATTTCGCCCTCGTTCGGCGAACAAGGGTAATTTTTACCCTCGTTCAGAATTAGTTTATAATAAAAGCCAACCAATACAGTACAACTACAAATATCAGTTTCATAAATTAAATTGTACTAAAGAACATGAATAAATATAGATTAATCCTACAAAAACAGGTTAGAAAGTGGTACCTTGTAGCACACAAAGCCTTTTAATCACTGATTAAAGGCTTTTGCTTTATATTGCACTTCTCTGATTTATTCCCCCTTTCTGATCTCTCCAATTTTATGCGGCTAATATTTTTGATTGCCTTAATGAAATTAAAATGTTACCACAAGTTTCTGAAAATTTACACAGCATACTCATTGCTATCGGTCTTTTTTTAGTAGGATATGCTATTTATGATTATACTAAAACTTTTAAAGAACACGACGAGGTAAAAACAACCGTATATGACTTACATGGCCGGCTTGACTCTGTGAGGATTGAAAAGAAAATTAATAGAATCGAGTCTGATCATTTATTAATGAACCTTTATGAACGACAGGGTATTAAACAAGGGATAAGCATTGACGATACGGCTTTTATTCAAAAAGTTAACCTGTTAACTATCAGTAGTAAAATAAAAGATAGTCTTGAATTGATTTACCTGCAATACCGGCATAAAGTAAAAGCATTATCAATCATTCAAAAGAATAGTATGGCAAAACACCAATATCTGAATTATATCAGAAACAAACCGATGGCTTATATTCTGACATGTTTGCTGATATGTCTTTGCGGTTTTGGTATTTTTTTTCTTGGCTATTATGGTATTCAAAAACAGCAATTATTGCGTGATAAAATTCTTTTGCATCAGCAAACCAGTTTGAGTGTTGATGTTGTCAGGTGTCAGAGTTGTGGTAAAAGATTTTCTTCAATGATCAGATATGGAAAAGAAAAAAACGGAAAACTCAGTAAATCGTTTTGCAACAGTTGTTACCATAATGGTAAATTCACCGAACCTGACCTCACTTTCGTGCAAATGAAAAACCGATCGCTTTATTCAGATGATGTAAATTTTTTTAAAAGAAGAAAAGTTGCCCGTATTTTAAAAAAGCTGGACAGGTGGAATAATGACCACTATGAAGATATATTCGATCGATTGTGATAGACTATCAGTAACCTGTATATTTATGTGAAAAATAATTTTGTTGGGTAAGATGCAGATAAATTTATTATATGTTTCATAAGGTAGTTACAGCTATTTGTTTAGATATTTGATTTATAACTCATGTTTTTGATAAGTAAAATGGAAGTGTATTAAAATGTAAGATTCAATCTGTGCAATATATTTTTTTGTGAATCTTTTGATTATATTGTTATGGTACCTCTACATTCTAACACTTTAAAATTTTACTTATGAAGAAATTCTTATGTGTTCTAACTGTAAGTTTTATCGCCTTCACTTCTTTTGTACCAGAGAAAAAATTAAGCGAACCTGCTGAAACAGCAGCTAGTTGTCCGGTAACTATTTATGACGTTATTCGTTATTACTGCGGAGATGTTTATGTGGGGGCAGTGAATACAACAGGTGATTGTAATCACCCTGTTATTCTTAATATTGTTATTGATCGTTCTGAACAACCTTGCACACATGATCATAGTGCACCCCCTGACGGACTCAACTAGTCTTTATTTAAACAGTATTTTTTAATATTTAAAAAGAATTTTATGAAGAAAATATTAGCGGTATTGTTTGTTGGTGTAGTTTTATTTACATCTTTTAAGCCTCTTCCGAAAGAGGAAAATGTTCGTTGCGTGGCAAATTTATACATTGTTCAACGGTTCTCATGTGGTGATTATTACAATTTTGTAGGACATGATCCGGGCAATTGTGCCGGTACTGTAATATTAGAGATCATTGGCCGTTATGATGACCCTTGTATTCATGATCATGAAGATTAAAGAAATCATTGATAAAACAAAAAGCACCGTTCAACGGTGCTTTTTTATAGTAATACTTATTTTTTGAATTAATCAGTCTTCACATATCTTTTCTGAACGTATCTGCCCGATGCATCTTTAACGTATACTTCGATACCTCCTGCACCAGCACTAACGAATGACTTACCTGATTTCGGTACGTGTAAAAACCAGAAGTTACCAACCTTCATTGTCTGTAATATATTACCTGTCTGATAGTCTAACACTTTGAATGTATCTGAATAATCAACTTCCAGTACTTTGGTATCATTTTCAATAAATGCAGAGTTGTATCCAAAACTGGCCAGTTTACCATATTTCTTCAGTACACTACCGGTTTTTACGTCTATTACTCTTGTATGATCTGCTATATAATTGTCTCTGTCATCCTCATCAAAGATAGACAGTGTTATTTTAGAACCGTCGCTGGAGAATTTACCCCCCTGTACATTTCCGCCGATCTTTACTTTCTGTATGAGTGCTCCGGTTTGTAATGAATTGATCTGTAAGTATCCCATTCTCGCCCCGAATGCAACGTACTGGTTGTTGGGAGATATCGTAACGTTGCCCATTCCGTTATAACTGGTATTATTGATGCTCTTGTGCAATTCCATTCTGTCGGCATCAATGATATAGTTGGGTGTTCTTTCTGAGCCATTCGAAACGGCAATCAGTTTACCATTACTGCTGATATCTATTTTCGGTTCTGAAAACTGAAGGTTCAACGAACCTACTATTTGTTTGGTTTTAAAGTTACGCTTAACTATTTTTCCTCCTTCAATGGTATAAAGATATTGGTAGTCGGGTGATAAAGCGGCTGCGTATACATATTTGTATTGCGCATTGCTCTGATCAAGTGTATGAATATCTTCATCGAAAACCAGATTTAATGAAGGAATTTCAAATATCTGAATTACCCGGTTGTTTCCAACAACGGTATAATACATTCCATCGGCAGTTAAAGTAGCGCTTTTGATACTACTCATTTTATTTTTTTTGCTTACAACCGGTAAGGCGTCACCGGCTTCGTATAAGGTACGGGCGGCTTGTGGTGATTTGGAGTTACAGGTCCATACATAATTACCGGGTACGGCTCCGTTACTTCTTCTGGCGCATTCGCGGTAAGCGATCTGATCTGCTTCTTCTCTGGTAGAAGCAACACCCCAGCCGTAAGCAGTTCCTACGCTGCCGTCAATGGTTCTGTAAGCTGCACAGGCTTCTCCGGAAAATACTAATACAACAGAGCAATTACCGCCTTTCTTTTCGCATTCTCTTACTGCTTTTGCTTCTGCTTCTTCTCTGGTAGAAAAGTCATAAGCAAACCCATAGTAAAATCCATTGGAACGGTCTATAGCCAAAGCGCCGATCTTTAATCGCTCATACTCCCGTTTATCAGCTAAATCCTGCTTAAATGCTTTTTCGTCATTGTCTTTTTCGGAACAGGCAGGACAAGGATAGTTTCCTGTTGATTGTTCTTTAGCGAATTTACAATTGGTAGGTGGAGTGAGGCGGTGTGCCTGTGCCTGCGCCCATTGTATTGAACAAAAAGTGATGAGTAAACAAGTAATATATTGTAAGAATTTCATAGTTTATTTGTTTTCATGAATTACAGGAGTACCATTTTTCTTTTCCGATCTTTTATCCAGTAAAGTTTCCAGTTCTCTTTCACGCTTTTTAATTTCTGCCTGCGTACGTTGGTATTTTTTATTGGCATTGCTGATTCTTCCTTTTACGATACCACTCCACAACAGTGAAGTAACTACCGTAGAAGCTCCTGCAGTTAACATAACTTTAGAGGTAGGTTTACTGAAGGCCGACTCTTCCTTGTCTAACATACCATAAGTACCCATCATCGTAGAGATTCCTCCGAAAGTAAGCATGAATGTGCGGATAAGTGCGCCGCCACTATAGGTTTTCGCGATCATGCGTTGACGATGTGCCTCACGTTCAGCCAGCATTACTTTCAACTGATCGTATGCCTTTACCTGATCATATTTCTGAGCGAATTCTTTGTTCCATTTGTAACGGTAACTGGCGTCAATATTAATATTTGTAATTGTACCATATTCATTGTTTCTGAAATCGTCACGTGAATATTTTTTCAGAAACGCAGTAGTCATCGTATCGATAATCAGATAGGAGTTATACTTTGTATAAGAGGTGGCAGCGGTTTTTAATTCAGTATCAATTCTGCTTTTTAAAATTCTGTATTCAGAAGCGGTTTTGCTATAATGGGCTAACTGTTGTTCGAAAGAAGATGCAACATCCTTAAAAAGATTCTGATAAATACCTACATCAGCGGCTATCATTTTTTTGGCTGTTTCTAACCGTTGCTCGATGGTTTTTGCAGTATTCAGATAATTGTGTACTTCTGAATAAATTTTGTTGGCCTTTCCTTTTGCCAATACATTCTTTTCTTCTTTGGCAAGGTTAATCAGTAATCCCAGTTTTACAAATTGATCCTCAAATTTATTTACATGACTGAAGAGGTAAACAAAATCCTGTTTATTACTTCCTGCCGGTTTGCCATTGTAAAACTGATTAACTGTAATAAGGTTAGAGGGAAAGTTTAAGATATAAACTTCCAGGTTACCTATTACGTTCAGGCCGATAGAGCTGACTCTGTGCAGTGGAATATCTTCAATTAAAAAAAGTGTATCTTTTGAAGCGGCCTGAGAATAGTAGCTTTGGCTGGCTGTCAGGTTATTCAGATAAACAATAAAACTGCTTTTGGCAAAACTAATGGTGTAACTAGTGTTCTCTGACTGATAACTTAAGTTATTGGCAGTGTATTGAATGTCTGAAACTTCTTTGGCAATTTTTTCAATACGTTCAATGTTTTCCTGCGCAAAAAGTGTTTGCGAGAGCAATATGGACATTGCTATAAAAAAAGGCTTCATTGGTACTTTAAAGTATTGGTTTAGTATTAAATATAGGGTAAGGTAAGATAGTCAAAGAAACATTAACATAAAAACAAATTGAAATATTGTTCTACATAATGGAATGTATAAAAAAGTATATATATAAATGTTTTTGATTCAGGTTTCATGTTTTTTATTTTGATATTTATCAAAGTATTATTATTGATAACGAAGGGGAATTATGATTACCCGGAATGAAAGCTGATAGTAATATATGGGCGGAAACAAGAATGAAATTGATTAAAAAGGGTAAAGTTGTGAGTATAAAAAACCTGAGGCAACGATATTTGATAATAGTGATAAAGTAAAGAGTGTATTCTAATAAGATACGAAAAAAAAATGGAATTTTAAAATATAATTATATCATTGGTTTTCAGTTTGTAAAGGTTGTTCAATCAAATTGAGCACGATTTTTTTGTTAAAACTGTCGGTTGTAAATAGAGATTTTTTATATTTGCAACTGAATGGTTGCAAATATATTTTTATGAGGAGAGATGTATTTCAGGCAATAGCCGATCCTACACGGAGGGCTATCATTTTTTTGCTGGCGGTTCAATCGATGACACCCAATGACCTGGCCACTCATTTCAAAACAACACGCCAGGCTGTATCTAAGCATTTGCAGGTACTGGCTGATTGTGATCTGGTGAAACAGGAACCGCAGGGCAGAACAATTGTTTATCATCTTCAATCTGAGAAAATGAAAGAAATTGAAGTATGGTTAGAGAAATTCCGTTCTCTGCTAGACAAACGTTTCGGGCAACTCGATCAAGTTTTAGAACAACTAAAAAATCAAAAACAATGAAACCTGCCATCCTGATGAACTTTTCTGTTGAAAAAGAAAAGAAACAAATTCATGTTGAAAGAAGCTTTGATGCACCCGTAACCTTGGTGTGGAAAGCATGGACGACAGCCGAAATTTTAGATAAATGGTGGGCACCACAACCCTATAAAGTAGAGACGAAAAAGATGGAGTTTAAAGAGGGTGGAAGATGGTTGTATGCAATGGTTGGTCCGGAGGGCGATAAACACTGGAGTTTTGCAGATTATATAAAAATAAATCCGGAAGATTTTTTTTCATGTAAAGATGGATTTTGTGATGAAAACGGCAATATCAATACTTCATTTCCACGTTCTGTTTGGAATCTTACCTTTAAAGCAGATGGTGAACAAAGTGTAGTGGATATTGTGATTCAATATGATCAGCTGACTGATCTGGAGAAAATAGTGGAAATGGGATTCAAGGAAGGTTTTACAATGGGATTGGAAAACCTGGATCATTATCTCAATACACAATTTCAGTTAAGAAAAGAATACAAAAAGGATGCTGCCAGAAGAGCTACTTTTTATTTAAATTTTCCCGGCAATACCGAAGAAGCATTACAGTTTTATGCATCAGTGTTTAATGGGAAAATTATAGGGGAGCTGAAACGTTTCGGCGATATAGAAGCTCCGGCGGGAACACCTCCGATGACTGATTCAATGAAAAAATTAATTATTCATGGGCAGGTTGAGTTATGGGAAGGGTTCATCATCATGGCAACCGATGCTCCTGAAGAAATGGGTTTTAACGTTACTTCCGGAAATAATATGCACATCAATATAGAACCTTTATCGAGAGAAGAGGCGAAAAGATTATTTGATGCATTATCAGCTGGTGGAAAAGTTGAACACCCAATAGGAGATATGTTCTGGGGAGCTTATTATGCATCTTTCACCGATCGTTATGGTGTTAACTGGATGATTCACTATCAACAGAAGTAATAATTATAGTTTTTATCATTTTATCTGTTTAATACAGCTGTAAAGGGAATGAAGTGATGAAGGGAATAAGATTAACTCTCTTCTTACTTCATTCTTTTTTTATCGGAAAGAGTGATAAAGCAGCACCTGTAAATAATCCATTTTATTTACATTTGCTGAAAGATTGTTTATGGAGCAAGTAGCATTACCTACAGCGGGATTGTTGATGCTGAAAGATAAGAAGTTGTTACTGACTTACAGCCGCAATAAAAAAGCCTGGTATCTGCCCGGTGGAAAAGTAGATCGTGATGAAACTTCAAAAGAAGCTTTAATCAGGGAAATTGAAGAAGAATTAAATGTGCAATTAGATCCTCAATTATTGACCTTTTGTTATCATATTACAGCTCCGGCTTATGGTGAAGAGCGTAATATAATAATGGAACAGGATTGTTATACTTATCCTGTAATGAACAATATTCAGGCGTCTAATGAGATAGAAGCGGTGAAATATTTTAGTGTGGAAGAGTATTTAAAAGAACCGGCACAGGTGGTAGGCGTGATCATGGCTTTTGACTATCTTCAGAAAGACGGATTTATTTAATTTAAACTTGATATATGCGTTTATTTCGTTTATGCTTATTGTTTGTATTGATCAGTTGCGGTAACAATACAAACCAAAAAACAACATCCGTACCTTTTGAATTAACCGGACAGGGACATATACTCATCAAAGCAACCGTAAATGGTGTAGAAGGAAATTTTATTTTTGATACGGGTGCAGGATTGAATATGTTCTTTAAGACTTTTGCTCAAAAGATAAACGGACAAAATCTGAAAAGATTTTTTATTGCACACCGATCTACCGGAGAACCTATAAAAGCATCTTTGTACAAATCAGGTGAAATAGTATTAGGAGGAGATGTGTATACCGATTATGATTATACGAATGTTGATTTTGATATTCCGGGGCTGGACGGTATTCTTTCTCTGCAAATGTTTATTGATACGGATGTTACCATCGACTATAATAAAAAAGAATTGATTTTCGGAGACGTAACCGGTAAAAATCAATTAGCTTCTATAGATATCCAGATTGCCGATTATGCCGGAAATGCATTGGATATTTTTACGATGGTTAAAATTGATGATAGCACGAATGCTCAGGTAATGCTGGATGCCGGTGCCGGAGCTGGTGTTTATTGGCTGAACAGAGATCTCATGGATACGCTCAAATTTAACTTTGAAGAGTTTGTGATCACTGAAAAAGAAAGTGATTTTGCGCCCGGGCATAAAAATACTTTTTACAAAGGCCAGATACAATCTATCAGTAGTCCGATCGCCCGCATCGAGCGTCCGGATGTAACTTTTGTAGACGGATTAATTTATGAGGGTAAATTCAGTATTGACTGGTTGGGTAAAGTGATTGCCATCAGTTTAAAAGATAAAAAAATATATCAGTTAGATAAATAAATATTCTCTGACGTTCAAAAAACGGTTTTTCGTTACTTTTAACAAGTATGGCGGAAAGCCGTTTTTTTTTGATCTTTTTAAAAGCAAAAAGATACATAAATGATTGAGAAATAGGCTCAGCTTAACATGAGGAGCCGCTTAAATATCTCTTGTATTATTGCTGTTAAATGATCTATCTTTAGTATGAATTTACAATGGTAATGAATGAATCTTTCAACCTACTTACTTTTTTTTGTGGGAGCCATTGGCGTTTTTAACGGCCTGATGCTGGGAACCTACTACACACTATTAGCCAAAAAGAAAAGCCTGGCAGGTATTCTTTTGGGCTGTTTACTGGTTGTGTTAAGTATCCGTATCGGCAAATCTGTTTTCATTTATTTTGATCCCGCTTTAGCAAAAATTTATCTGCAAATAGGATTGTCTGCCTGCTTGTTAATCGGTCCTTTTTTTTATTTCTTTATACGTGCGGCTATTGAACAACCCGCTACTTTACCCAAATCATGGAAAGTTCAGTTAATTATTGGTGCACTGGCTGTGTTGGCGGTCGGAATTGTTTATCCGTATGCTTTGTATCCCGAACTATGGGGTAGTTATATTGTGCAGGCGATCTATCTGGTGTGGCTCATATATATCATTTTGGCAGGTTGGTATCTGAAGCCGGTAATGGCCGCGTTTTTCAGAAAAGACAAGGATGTACAACCTGCGGAAAAATGGCTGCTGGCAGCTTATGTAGCTAATGTGCTGATATATTTGAGCTTTCAGTTTGCACTGCTGTTTAAGAACGGAAATCTTTACTTTAGTGGGGCCATTGTATTTTCATTGGTATTATACGGAATGATCTTATTCCGGTTTTATAAAGAAAAGAGCAATAAAAGTTTTTATCTACTGTCTCCGAAACCAATAGAAAAGAAAATTACCGAGGCTCCGAATCCGGTATTGGTGCAACGGATAGAAGCTGCGATGAAGGAGCAGACCCTTTACAAAGATCCGGCTTTAAGTTTAGCAACTCTGGCAAAAGCTGTGGAGCTGACCACTCACCAGTTGTCGCATATTATTAATGAGCAAATGGGCAAAAACTTTACTTCGTATGTAAATGACTATCGAATTGAAGAAGCCTGTAAAATGATGGCGGCCGGCCATCCGTTTTCTATCGAAGCTATCGGCTATGAAGTGGGTTTTAACTCTAAATCTGCTTTTTATACTGCGTTTAAAAAAATAAAGAATACGACTCCCTCCGCTTACAAAGAAAAGTATGGCCAGGCAGGTGCCGCTACTGCTTAGTTTATAAACGATTGGTTTTTAATAGTCCTGATTTATAAATCAGGACGTCTTCAACTATAAAGGAATACTTCGTGTCATTCTTCACCTGATACATTTGTACGGTTGTTCATCCGATAAATGTAAAACATGATGAGGGCTATTTTTCTTTCTTTACTTTGTTTTCTAACAGTAAAACAAGTGGTTCATGCACAGGTGCAATTAAAGGGACAGGTGATTAATTCTTCCGGTACACCCGTTTCGTATGTGAGTATTGTATTAAAAGAGGTTTTAGATTCTACTCTTTTGAAATCTACACAATCCGATTCGACAGGTTTTTTTGAGTACCGGAATCTTTCTGCAGCAAAGTATATTCTGGAAGCATCTGCGGTGGGTTATCAACCGTACGCGATAATTATTGATATATCTGCAACAATGCCTCAAATGGAAGTATCGGTTCTTTTAGAAGATGCCGGAAATATTTTAAGCGAGGTAGTCGTTCGGTCAGTGCCTCCGACTTTCAGATCAGCCAATGGCAAGATAGTGGTGAAGGTAGCAGATCATCCTCCATTCAAAGCATCTGCTAATTCATTGGATATTTTGTCAAAACTGCCGGGCATATTGGTGAATCCCGACGGTACTTTACTGGTCTCCGGGCGAAATGCTCCGGCTGTGTTCATCGATGGTAAACCGGTACCGATGAGTGCTGAAGAGCAGGATGCTTTTCTCAAAAGATTACTACCTGAAATGATTGAGTCGATTGAAGTGATTGAAAATCCTTCCGGACGTTATGATGGCCAGTTTAAGGCCATTATTGACATAAAACTGAAACAGCAACAGCAACAGGGAATCAAAGGCAGTATCAGCACAGCATTAAGAAAAAACTATTATTATTCTACCGATAATAACCTGAACTTATCATACCGGTTAAAAAAATCAATGTACTCTTTGGCGACCTCTTATGTGTTGGGTGATGATTATTACCGGTATACTGCTTTACAAAAGTTAGCCTCGGAAGATGATATGAATACTAATACGCTCACCAGAACAGCGAATAATAATTTAAACATGGTACTATCGGCCAATTACTGGCTGAGTCAGCAACATACACTCGATATATGGATTCGAACCTACAGAGCAGATAAAAATACTACCTCCGATAATAGTTTACAGTTCAGAGACCCTGCAGGAGAAATACTCAAGGGACGGTTTGAAACGCGGAATCTGTCAGATCCTCAGCAACTGAGTTATGCATTGAATGCTGCTTATACCTATCAGTTTTCTCCCAAAAGTAATCTGGTATTATTTGCAGCAACAAACGATGTAAATAATCAACAGAATGAAGATATTCAGATTGATGATTACCTGAAACAACTCCCTGAAAGTTATTGGAAAACAAAATTGCGTAACGTGATTCGTATCAGAAACATTCAACTGGATTATCACCGCACGAGTGAAAACAGTACCTGGGAAGCAGGTATGAAACTGGCGCAGGTAACAACTGATAATGATCTTCGATATGATACACTGGCACTGAACGGTGTCTTTGAAAAAGACCCGCGCCGTACCGACAGGTTTTTATACAACGAGTATATAACTGCAGGCTATTTGTCGTATGAATACAGGAAAAATGACTTTATAGTAAAAACAGATTTACGCTTAGAAAATACCCGCACAATAGCCAATAGTGAAACTGAAAATACCATCAGAAAAAGGAATTATCTCAACTGGTTACCAGGTGTCAGTGTTAGTTACCGGTTCTCGGATAGAAATAGATTGTATGTGGCATTTAACCGGCGATTAACCAGACCTGATTTTGCTCAGTTAAATCCATTTCGCTTTTATTTTAGCCCGTTAAATTATCGCGTTGGCAATCCGGAATTAAAACCCTCAGTAACTACAGCGTTCAATGTTATCTGGGATATAGGTGATCTACATGTAACAATGGCTGTTGGTCGTGAAAAAGATAAAATGATCCGCTATCCGGAGTATAACCGCACCAGTAATGAGTTGTTATACCTCGGAATGAATATTCCTTACAATGATTTTGGTAACCTTCAATTGTCGTACAGTTATTCCTTTCGATCGTGGTGGAAAGTGATTCAGAATGCAGGGTTATATTACAATAAAGAGCGTATGCCTTATTTGGGTAATATGTATGAAATCGGTGTATTGCATTACACGCTAAATGGTAGTCAGGTATTTACACTGCCTAAAGGATATACGGCAGATCTTAGTTATCGTTATTTTTCTAAAGGGGGAAACTCGTTATACGTGCAGGACGATTATGGGGCAATAGATGCCGGTATTCATAAAACATGGCTCAACGGCAAGTTAAATACCCGCATAAACATATTTGATATGTTCGGAACGTATATGGTTACTAATGAGTTCAGAGAATCGCAGATTATTAATAATCGTTTTACGCACAATGTTGCTGTTCGAAGAGTGGTGCTGACGCTGGCGTATCAGTTCGGAAAATCAAAACATAAAGAGCCGGTAAAGAGGCCGGTTGAAGAAGAAAGGAGAGTTAGATTTTGATCTGTTCTAAAATATAATTATACTAAAGGGAATCCATAAGGATTCTCTTTAGTATAATGTATTCATCTTTCACTTTAGAAATAGAATTTTCCCAATGTTCCTTTAGTTTTATTAAGATTGATCACTTTTAATCCTACCATATAGAGTGTGTTATCAGTATAAATGCTGTGCCGCGGCATCAGGATAGGCTTTTTCGAATTAGAGAATAATAGTTTTCTCGAAGTATTACCGTTGTTCATATCGATGGATACCATATAAGCCGCAGATTTTTTAAATTTTTTAATCAGCTTTGGCTTTTGTTCTACAGACGTGATTGCTCCGTTGACCTCATAATCGTTAAAAATAATCTGGAGATATTTATCCTGACTGAATGATAAAATTCCTGAATAATATGGTTTACTAGTGGTTTCTATGGTTTTGCCAACGGCGGTTGTCTTTGTTCGTCTTGTTTCTCCTTCATTGTGTGTCTCGCTCTGTTTTTTAGGAATTATTTTAAGCCATTCAATTCCTTTATCCGGTTTGATATTGCATATAAGAATTTCGCCGGAATCACAAATGGTCTGATAGTTTGTTGAAGTAGGTAAAAATGCACCGTCAGGGCGGTTACCGTAAGTTCTTCTTACTACCTTCACCTGATTATAGGCTTCAGAAACAATAATGATATTTCCGTCAGGAGAAAAATGAAGACTAATGAATTTCAGATAGGCTGAAAAGCCTGGCTTTGCTGTACCGTTAGTTACTGCTGATACCAGCATAGAGGGATTGATGTTTGTTTCAACATTACTAATAATATCTCCAGATAGAATATCGATTTCTTTTACTAATAAACCGTCAGTAACGTTTCCGGTCAGTTTATTACTGTAAAACGAAGTGAGAATAACTTTTTTATCTTTTAAGAAAACTCTTGTAGTATTCAAATTGATTCCCGGAATTTTAGTATCGATTACTTTTAGCTGGGTTCCGTTTTCATCATAAATGATGGTATTTAAATGAGAAAATGTTAGCGGTCTTTGTTTCTTTTTAACATTATCTATATTTTCATAAACTTTTCCAACGAGAATAATTCTATTGTGGTCAGTATAAATTAAATCTTCCACATCATAATTTTCCGGAGCAAAATTGTTCGATAAAACTACTTTTTTCGGAGTTGAATGGAAGTTCTGGTCAAATTTCGTAACGTGATAAGAGCTTTTTGATTTTCCTTCAATTCTGCTGGTTATAATCAGGCTGGTACTGTCAGGATTATAAAAGATGTTAAAATTAACCTCGTCTTTTTTATTGGCTTTTGTCAGTGTTTCTAATGAAACCCATGCTCCATCCAATTCACCTGTAGATTTATTGATGGGTGCAGCCTGTATGATTACTTCAGTATTCTTATTTTTTACTTCTGCAGCGAGTAAATAAAATTTTTTATTTAGTGTAACCAGTTGAATCAATCCTTTACCTTTTAAAGCACTGCTATAATCTTTATTGAAAACTTTGTTGAGCTGATTGTCTACTTTGATAAGTTTTCCTGAGGAACGATCGTTATATCCTATTAAAAAAAAGTTTTTAAGGGCATTATGCTCTACCTGAAAGTACATTCCTGATTCGTCATGTCCTAACATTTTAAAGTCTGTACTTTTTTTATTAATGACGAAAGATTTTCCAAATTCAGGTGGTTTTGCTATTGAAGATTGTGCTACTACATTGATAGTAAAAAATAAACAGAGAATCAACGGCAAGGAAAAACGCATGTAAATTTCTTTAGTGAAATAGCTTAACGTTAAAAATAGGGTAGAATTGTATTAGTTAAGCAAATAGAATATCGTATAAATTGGAGATTAAGATTTGTTGTAAGGAAAGTAAGTAGCAAATTAATTAAGCATAATAAATATATTTAATTAATAATTTCTTTTCAATCAGTTCTTAATGAGTTCATATTGGGCTATTACTTTTGCATCACAAATTTAAATAAGCCCAGTGGCAACGGATCATCTACGATCCGTTCCCGGCTGGCACAAGAATAAGTCTGACGATTTTTAAATATAGCGTTTAGTTTATGTATCTCATGTTCTGATAATAAGAGTCCAATATGTTCTACTGAAAAAACTATTCAAAAAAGCAGCTTCCGGAAGCTGCTTTTTTGTTAAAGAGTTGGAGAGGAGGTTTTTCTATTCGTTCCGGCAAAGTTTATGATGATGCACTTTTTTCTTTGATTGCTTCCAGTTTCGCCTTTCTTTTTTCAACGCCGGCTGCCAGAATTTTACCGGCTTTTCTTACTTTTTCATTGAACTTTTTTTCACCTATTACTTCTTTAAGATGTGAGAAGGTAGCAGTTAATATTTCTTCTGTTTCTTTGCGAAGGATTTGATTTTTTTCTTTCAGATTAGGTTTTTTTGCTTTTTCCATATTAATACTTGGTTTTGGAGCTGTGAATTTAATCATATGGCGATATTTCCAATGTTAAGTTTTGATGGCTCCCCGAATGGCTGAGCAACACAAATTTGAGTTGAGATTTATCTAAAGCTGGCTAAAAAATCTTAACTTTTGCTTTTATAAACGGTTCAGAAGGGTATTATACATTTAAAACCAAGGCACTCATGAAGAAATTACTGTTCTGCGTTCTAGTGACAGGAATTGTTTTTACTGCTTGTAAAATAAATAAGAAAACAGCCGGGGCTGTTGAAAAGGCAGGAAATCCGGTTTTTGAAGGATGGTATGCAGACCCGGAAGGCATTATTTTCGATAATAAATATTGGATATTTCCTACTTACTCTGCTAAATATACCGAGCAGGTATTTATGGATGCTTTTTCATCCCCCGATTTAATTAACTGGACGAAACATGAAAGGATCGTTGATACCTCTGCTGTTAAATGGATCTGGCGGGCTATGTGGGCACCGGCTATTGTAAAGAAAGACAACCGTTATTTTCTTTTTTTCGGGGGTAACGATATTCAAAACAACAATGAACCCGGCGGAATCGGAGTAGCAGTGGCTGATCGTCCCGAAGGTCCGTATAAAGACCATATCGGAAAACCTTTGATTGATAAAATAGTAAACGGTGCACAACCCATTGATCAGTTTGTGTTTAAAGACGCAGACGGAACTTATTACATGTATTATGGTGGTTGGAAACATTGTAATATCGTAAAACTTAATCATGATTTTACCGGTATCGTTCCTTTTGATGACGGCAGTTTTTATAAAGAAGTAACTCCTGAAAATTATGTGGAAGGTCCGTTTATGTTTATGCGAAACGGTAAATATTATTTCATGTGGTCAGAAGGTGGTTGGACAGGTCCTGATTATTCAGTAGCTTATGCGATAGCTGATAGTCCGTTCGGGCCATTCAAGCGTATTGATAAGATCCTTCAGCAGGATCCTGAAGTAGCGACGGGAGCAGGCCACCATTCAGTAATACACGAGCCCAAAAGTGATAAATATTACATTGTATATCATCGCCGGCCTTTAGGAGAAACAAACGGTAATCACCGGGTAACTTGTATCGAAGAAATGCGTTTTGATGAACAAGGACTGATTAAACCGGTGAAGATTACGTTTGAGGGAGTGGAGCAGAACAAAATTGAAAAATAGAGGTTAATCAATCAAGAAGGGAGTTACTCTTATAAGAGTAGCTCCCTTCTTGATAATGTAATTTCTATAAAAGAATACTGATATTAATTTTTTTCGAGATAGCCTTTTTCTATAAGCCTGTTAACAACTCTCTCTGCAATTTTTTCTCCCCATTCTTCTCCAACTTTATAAGAATCCTGTATTATTAAAGGCATTGTTCTGATCAGTTTTTTTCCAAGGTCTGTTTCGTAGAAACTGATTAACGCTTCTATTTCTTTCAATGAAAAGTATTTGGCATAAATCGGTACCACCTGGTCAATAATTTCATTAGAGTTCATTTCCTTTAAAAGCTCATCCCAGAACTCAACAGGCACATCAGGAAAGGTTTTTTTGAAATTTGTAACCATGTTCGTTACAAACTGAACTCCTATATCACCGGCACCTGTCAACACCATTAAATTTTTTATTTTCTGACTTTTTAATTCATCATTCTGTGCAAAGCCTGATGAAATGAAGAACAGGCAACATAAGAACAAGATTACATTTTTCATTTTTAAAGTTTAGATGAATCAGGCAGTGAATGGCGCTGCCACAATTGGATAAGCTTTATCTATTAATAACGCCTGGATGCTTGCTATATTGCAGTACGGATACCTTGGATGTAATCAAAGTAAGGTGAAATATCTGTTGGAGAAGACGGATTTTTTATATAAATACTAATTTGTTAGGAATAATACTAATTGATTAGTAGTTTTGTGTTTAAATGGTAATTATGCACTTTACGAGAAATACATTTGTCTGCCTGGTCAACTTATTTTTTTGGATGGGGAGTGTTTTTCCTGTTTTTGCACAGCAGGGAATTGATTTCAGAGAGTCTGTAAAATGGGATAGCATTCTTCGTTTGTCAGAGGAGCAGCAACGGTTAATTTTTGTGGATGTGTATACTGACTGGTGCGGTCCTTGCCGTGAAATGGATGCCCATGTATTTGTGCTGCCAGAAGTAGGTACTTTCTTTAACAGCAATTTTATCAATATTAAAATCAATGCGGAAAAGGGGGAAGGGATTGAGCTGGCTAAAAGGTATGCCGTTACAGCTTATCCTACTTATCTGTTTATAGATGCAGCAGGCGAGCTGGTGCACCGTAAAAACGGTTCTATGCCTGCCGGTTATTTTCTGGAATTGGGAAACACGGTGTTGTCTGAGTATAATCCGGCTGAAACAATAGAAGAAATGGAGATATTATATCCCACCCGGAAAAATGATAAGGTTTTTATGTTCAGGTATCTGAAAATGCTGACTAAACGCCAGCTTCCGGTAGCTGTATTATTGAATGATTATTTTGAATTATTAAATGAAGAGGAGAAATCCTTTCCGGAGAATTTGCAGTTGGTTTTAGACAATGGGGTATTTTCTAACCGGCAGATTATTTTGGGTGCTGCGTTGGATGCTTTAACGGCAAATGAAGAGGTGTTCGCATTGCTGAAAAAACCTGCTTATAACCCAACGCTTGAAATGATCAGCGAAAGTGCATTGGAAACTTCACTGGAGTTTGCCATCCATCATAAAGACACGCAATTAATGAAAATGGTATGGGATAAGGCGCCTGCACCAGATGAAGAATATTTTGACAATAGAAATTCGTATCTCCTCGATTATTATTATCAAACCAAACAGTATGCTGCTTACCGGCAGGCAGCGATCAATTATATTGAAAACCATTTACTGAAAATATCACTGGATACATTGGCCATCAATGATAAAAGAGTATATGACGAACAGTTGAAATATGTAGCAGACAACCGCGAAGCAATCATTCAACGTTCGGGCGAGCATTATGTAAGTGAAAAATATTTAACGATGTACAAACGAACGCAAACGATACAGTTGTTAAATGCTATTTATTTGCATACCCGTCAATTAATAAAGATAAATTCTGAACCGATTGTATTAAAGAAGGCAAAACGCTGGGCCGGTTTTATTGTGAAAGAAGCAGAAAAAGATGCTATATACTATCATAAGGTTTTACCGTATTATAAAATGCTTTCGTATGAGATAAGTTATTTAAAGGGGAGGAGAAAGCAATCAATCAGGCAGATAAATGATTTGATTCAGTCGGTGAGTGATGATGAAAGTTTATTCAAAGAACTACAAAAAAGGAAAGCGGATTTTACTAATCAGGCTCATCAGTTGATCAAATGAGGCTCAGAAAGTGCTGATTTTGAGCCATATTTATTGGTTATGTATGCTTAAATAGGTATTTAGCTCACTTTTGATGCTTTTGTAGCTCAATATTTAATAAATTTGAGCTACATTTATATTAAATTTGAGCTTGAATTATGAGTGTTAAAGATAGTATATTGAAAGTTGTAGAGGAGCATCAGATTGTATCCTCAAAGGAGATTTATGAAGGAATAAATCTTAAAATAGGTTATGCAACTGTAAAACGAGCTATTAATCAATTGATTGCTGAGGGGCTACTGAATGCGACAGGAAAGGGAAAAGCTACAAGATATTCCATAAGTGAATCTTACAAAATTTTATTCAACATTGATGCAGATGAATATTTTGCGAAAGAGCAGGATGAGAGGGATATTATTGAAAATTTTGATCTTAAACTTATTCCAGAGATTTTACTTAAAACAAATGTTTTCACAGACGTAGAAATTCTTTATCTAAATCAATTACATGAGCAGTTTAAAAAGAATATAGCCGCACTTTCTCAAAGCGAATATAATAAAGAAATGGAGCGATTAGCTATAGATTTAAGCTGGAAATCTTCACAAATTGAAGGAAATACTTATACGCTTTTAGAAACCGAAAGGTTATTAAGAGATAAAGAAACTGCAGCGGGTAAGCCAAAGGATGATGCTATTATGCTTTTAAACCATAAAGAAGCATTGAATTTTATTATTACGCATCCTGATTATATTGTTCCTCTAACGATTAGAGGTATTGAAGATATTCATAGCCTTTTGATTAAAGACTTAGGGGTAGATCGTAATATTCGTAAAGGAAGAGTCGGTATTTCAGGAACTAACTATAAGCCGTTAGATAATGAATACCAGATAAGAGATTCTCTGTTTCAAATGTGTGAGTTAATTAATAAGAAAGATAATGTGTTTGAGAAATCTTTGCTTGCGATAGTACTGCTTTCCTACATTCAGGCTTTTGTTGACGGAAATAAAAGAACTGCACGGATTGTTAGTAACGCAATATTGATAGCTAGCGGATATTGCCCATTATCTTTTAGAACAGTCGATTCGATTGATTATAAAAAGGCTATGCTTATATTTTATGAGCAAAATAATATCAGTGCTTTTAAGAAGATATTTATTCAGCAATACGAATTTGCGATAAATACATATTTCTGAAATTAAGTACAGCTGATTAATATACTTCACATGAATCATATGCAGGACTCTTCCACTTTAGTTTTTAAATATCGCGATTGGAACAATGAAAATCATAAAAGGTTACTGTTCGAGCAGGAACTTTTTTTAGTTCATACTTAAATTTTAATGATCCGTTTGATGGTACTTTACCTTTTAAGTATAGTAATTTATCTACTGAAGCAATAGTAAGAAAGATAATGTCAGCAGAAGTTAGGACAAACTCTCGTCAGAGTGATGAAGAAATATTAGATAAAATTATAGATCTAAATCTGAGAGGTGCGCTTGATCCACCAAATATATTACCATTAATTGAGAGATATATAACAGAAAGGATATTACCTTTTTTGAGAAATGTTGGTATTGCCTGTTTTTGTCACAGTGCATATAATATTCTTCTTTGGTCATACAGGTAGATTAAATAGTTGCAAGTTTTTTTCTATTTTGTAAGTTTTACCACCACTTGTGCAACTAACACTGAAAAGTGGTGAAGATGCATTGGATAATAATCGTTTTTTTCTTAGTTATTGTTGCCGTAAAAGGTATCAGTCAGTCTGATTTGTTACGAGAATATATTGAAATTCAACAGCAAAGGCTCCATTTTAATGGTGTGGTACTGGTTACCAAAAATAACCGGCCATTATACAGCATCGCTGTCGGAAAAGCTTCACAAGAGTTAAATGTACCAATGATATCTTCAGCGGTATTTAGAGTGGCGTCTGTCAGCAAACAGTTCACCGCTATGTTGGTGGCGCTTGCGATGCAGGAAAAAAGACTGCACCCGGAAGATTCTCTGGCAATGTTCTTTCCGTCATTAAAAGACACGGCATGGCGGCACATTACTATACACCAATTATTATCACATACTTCCGGTATTCCGCATAACGAAGGAATCAGTGATTACTGGACGATCAAGTCGAGGTTACCCCTCACAAAAGAACAGGCATTAGCTGAAATTTTTAACACGAAACTATTATTTACTGCCGGTGCCGGTATGAGTTATTCGAGTCCCGGCTATTTTTTATTAGCCAGCATTTTAGAAAGCGTTTATAAATGTTCTTACGAAAAATTACTGTCTGAAAAAATATTACAACCGCTGCAGATGAACCGTACGGGCATTTATCATTCGGGTGAGATCATTCAGGGGATGGTTGCCGGTTATCATTTACTCAGCGATAGTTTGATTGCTGCGCCTTATCGTGATTATTCATTCATGAAAGGTAGTGGTGATTTGTATTCAAACGCAGATGACCTGGCAAAATGGAATAATAGTTTTTCTGATAATAACATATGGAGTGAAGGGCTCCGAAAAATGCTTTTCACGGTTTATACGCAAGAATCTTCAGCCTATGGATATGGTTGGTTTTACAGACCCGGTAAACGGTCTGCGTGGTATCATGGTGGCGGTTCTTTCGGTTGTTCGGCTTTGTCGGCCTGGTATCCTGAAGAGAAAATTTCTATCACTATTTTGAGCAATGTTTCAGTATTACCGGTCAATGAATTATGGAATGATATAGAAAAAATCATTTTTAATGAACCTATCGGACTACCCGTACTAACCAAGGCGGTTTCCATCAATAAGGAAGCATTAAAAAAGGTGACCGGAAGCTATGTTCAAGGCCAGCAGGAATTAAACATTTTATTAGTGAATGATCAATTGTATGCGCGACAAGGCGCTCATCCTCCGTTTGAACTTTATCCTGAAAGTTCGGTGAAGTTTTTTGGTAAAAAGGTCAATGTTGTGTTTACTTTTATAACAGACGGGGAGGGCAATGTGGTAGCGGTTGAAGCGAGCGGAAGAGGGGAGGTATATCATTTTAAGAAGCAATAATCATGGAGGAAACTCAATTTTTAGCATTGATTGATCAACACCAGGGGATCATTCATAAAGTATGCAGAATCTACCGTGATTCGAAAGAAGACAGGGAAGACCTGTTTCAGGAAATTGTATTTCAATTATGGAAATCTGTTCCTGACTTTGAATACCGGGCAAGATTCAGTACCTGGATGTACCGGATAGCACTTAGTACAGCGATCGCCGGTTTTCGCAAAAAGAAACCTGATATTACTTATACCTCTTCGTTACCAGATATCAGTGATGCTCAGCAGGAACCCGGGGGGAGATCGGAACAATTGTTCGATGCTGTGGGCAGGTTAAATGATGCGGATAAAGCGATCATGCTGCTATATCTGGAAAATCTGAGTTATCAGGAGATTGCCCATATTACCGGCATTACCGAAAATAATGTAGGCGTAAGGTTAAACAGAATAAAAAGTAAAATCCAGCAACTGCTAAATATAAAGTAATGGAACAAGATATCTTAAAATCAATATGGCAAGGGGCCGATGCCGTGGCTAAGCCGGAGAATGAAATAAGAAGTATGTTACAGGAAAGAAAACACCCTGTGTTAAAACGCATCCGCAAGCAATTGATAATAGAAACAATTGCTTTTGCTTTGTTGCTTTTTGTTTATTATGACATCTTCGACGGAGATCAAAAACCCTTTTATGTAAATGCTTTTTTAGTAATAGCATTGATCTTACTCATAGTTCATAATATCGTGGTTTACTTTATCGTCAGAAATCCTTTTAAAGGAGGAGATGTCAAACAATCATTAAACAATCGTCTGCAGAAAATAAAATTTCATGCGAAAGTATCTGTTGTAAATAGGATATTGGTGAATAGTTCTTTGTTACTCTTCTTTACATCTGTTATTGTGATGACTACAATAAAGGGATGGATATTGGTTTTGTTAGCCTTTTTCTTCATCGTACAATTATTTCTCTTATACAGAATATGGATGAAACGTATCGGACAACTGAAAAATACGATAGAACAGTTTTGAATATTAATAATTTTTTAGGGTTCGATTGATCATGATTCATGAAAAGGAGTCCGTTTATTATTGGTAACGCAGATGGCATCCGTTTTGTACAAAAATGGCAATGCCACTGCCTGAAAAGTCCGTAGAGAAAGCCATGTTGCTTTATCTAAAACATCCACCATATGACACGACTTTTACCTTTCTCTTTTTTAACGGCTTTACTTTTTCATTTTCAAGTCTCCGCACAAAACCCTTTTCTCGAATATGCCATGATCAATAGTTGTGGTACAGAAGGGGCTAACGAATTTGTAGTAATCAATACTGGTTCAACGGCTATCAATGTTCAACGCTTGAGCTTTGCCTATTCACAAACTTCAATGGGTACCGGTGACCCTATCGTTGATGGCCGAACCTCAAATATATGGGTTCCTGCACCTACTGGTGCAGGAGTGCTAACCGGTGGTTGCACGTTAATTCCTGTTACATCAGGTACGGTACCTGCCAATAGCCGGATATTGATTATACCATCGCAATTTACTTCATCTTATAATATAAGTAGTTTATGCTCGGGTGGTAACCTGTACGTACTGTACTTTAATACATCTCTTGCTTTTAGCTGGACGATAGCAGTAGCCGGTAATTTTGCCAATAGTATAGCGGGGGGAGGTAGTGCAAACCGCTTCATGCGCGTGACTTACTATGATGCTACCAATACGGCTATATCGGTACAGGAAAGACAATATGCTCCTAACAGTCTATCATCGTACCTGGGATCCGGTGATGGTGCTGGCGTAAGATGGCCGGCTGCTGGTCCTGTACGATACCTGAATACCGGCTGCACGAATGCTGTATTACCACTACAGGTGCTTTCTTTCTCCGGACGATTATTGGATGGTTATGCAACGTTTGATGCTATGCTGGCAGAAAATGAAACTCACTATCAGACGGTGTTGGAGAAAAGTGATAATGGAATAGATTTTTATCAGGCACAATTAATAGAAGTACAACCGTCTCAAAATGTTACCAAACTTCAATTTACTGATCCGGAAAAAGTGGATACCAGAAGGATGTACCGGATAAAATTACAGGATGATAACAAAACTATTTATTCTACTATACTGATACTTCAGCCGGAAAAGCAGAAAAACGAACTTACATTATATTCAAACGGTGGTAATATTGTTGCCGGTTTTTATACAGAACAACGGCAAATGGTTACAGTCAGAGCTGTCAATACCAGTGGAAATGTTTTATGGACAAAACAACAACAGGTAGAAAAAGGGTTGAATAATTTTACACTTGGCTGGAAGAATACTACGGCACAAGTGGTCATCGTGCAAGTGATTGGACAGGATTTTTTACTTAGCAAACAAATACTGGTAAGATAAGTGAACAAGATATGAGGAGTGTGATTTTATATGTATCACTGAGCGTTCACTTAGTATAGTGGATTATATAGGATAGATGCAGCTCAATAGTACTATAATATTCTTACAACAGTAAAATAAAAAATACCTGCATACAGAGCTGTAACATTTGTTTCGCTTAGTATGCAGGTATCAATATTATCTGGTACAATCAGCTGTCCAGATTGCACCGTCTTTTGCGTATGCAATGTTTAATCTGTTAGCTGTTATACGAATTGCTTTGGCTTCATCTTCATCGACAGAAATTACAGTATTGTCTCCGTCTTTCTTAAAACGAACACCGGTTAAGTCAGGAATTCCATCTGAAAAAACAAAGTTATAATCATTCCCTGTTTTTACTACTGTAACGCTACCGTTGTCGTTCGTTTTTGTTTCATCGTTAGTGTTATAGGTGATTCTACCTTTGTATGTACCTACAAATAAGTCGTTATCGGCAGGATCATCATCTTTACTACAAGCTACAGATAACACACTAGTTAACAATACGAGCATGATTCCACTGAGGTACTTTTTCATGTTGAAATTTTTAATGGTTGAATAGTATTAAAAAAGGTTTTCATTAGGATATTGAATTTCAGATAGTATCATAGTTATAGTATCTTATTGATCAATTCAATGCGATATTGAATCAAGCTTGCCTTAAATTATAATTTTGTATCTGGTTCAATTTAACGATCAGATATACCTGAATTTTGAAAAAACCATGCCATAATTATTTTTTGAATTGTTAAAGAGTTGTTGTCGATGATAATGAGGAGGATGTATCGTAGAAATAGTTGGATTTTAAAACTTATTACAGCTGATTGTTATTGCCTGCTATTATTAAGCTTTAGTACTATGATGAAAAAAATAATTAAACTTTTAGTTGTTTATTTTAAATTAACAACATGACAAAAGACATCATTGGTATTTCAATGATGTCTTTTTATTTTCAGTATGCATACCAACTTTGTGAGTAAGTAGTGGTTAATTTAAATCTCCCGTAATTGTTTTCACAGGATTGCCACGTTCCAAATCACTATGGTTTTGCCATTGGGTTTGCTGTTGTTCTAGCAATTGTTCAGTTTGCCAAATCATTACTTTAGCTTCTAATCTTTCTAAACAAAGTTTTTTGTTTTCAAGTTGTGAGCGCATATCCATAGCTAAGACTTGTATCCCTGATGGTAAATGCGTACCACGAACTGCCGTTTCAACTTTGTTTACTTTTTGTCCTCCCGGGCCTGACGCGCGGCAGGTCTCCAGTTTTACATCTTTGAGGTTCCATTGTAGAATTTTTTTTTCGTCAAATGCGTGAATACCTATAAACCAGTTTTTGCGTTTGTAATATTTGCGATATGGACTTTGCGCGATCCATTGTACAGTTCCTATCCATTCGTTTAAAAATTTGTCCGGATTATTACCGGTCATTACCATTATAGATGATTGTAATGTTCCATTTAGTTCGCCGGCTTTATTCTCGAGTACTTCTATTTGAAAGCCTATCTGTCTGGCTTGTTTCATTATCAAGCTTTGTACACAGACTACGACCCGGCAACATTCTGCCGGACCTTTACCAGCTGTAAGTTGTATCATAATTTTTTTCATAACTAATCTTTATTCATTCTGACGATACGCGGATAAAACTTACCTTGAATATCCACCAATTCATCCTGTTCATTTATAACATTTTCAATGTCCTTATAAGCCAAAGGATTTTCTTCAACTGTTCCTCCGATTAAAGTGACGCCGGCATTTGTTAGCATCTTCTTCATCGTTGATACAGTCATACTATCTTTGGCTCTTTGTCTGCTCATGGCGCGGCCTGCACCATGTGAGGCTGAATATAACCCTTCGTTGTTGCCTTTGCCTGATACCAGGTAAGCAGGAGTGGTCATACTTCCGGGAATAATACCCAGTTCTCCTTTATGTGCCGGCGTTGCTCCTTTACGGTGTATAATGACTTCTTTACCATCCGTCAATTGATCTTTCCATGCAAAATTGTGATGATTCTCCACTGTATATAGCGTTTTCAAACCCAGTGCTTTTAGCAGGTTCGCGTGAATACGGTCGTGGCAGGCTTTTGCGTAATCACCGGCTAATGTCATCGTAATCCAGTATTCTTGTCCGTCTTCGCTGTTCATATCCAGCCACGCGAGTTGTTGGGCATGACGAGGCAACTTACAGGTGTTCATTGCAATTTTCGTGTAATGGTTGGCTATAGCAGCACCTAAACCACGGCTTCCTGAATGCGATAATAAAGCCATATACTTCCTGGCAGGCAGTTTTAAGGTATTCCTGGGCATCAGCTCTATTTCGCCAAACTCTACAAAGTGATTGCCGTTACCGGAAGTACCTAATTGCCTGATGGCTTTACCTCTCAGTGTTTTTAAAAAAGCTATTTCATTAAACAAAGAGCTATCTAAAACTTCATGCTCTTGTCTTGTATCCAAACCACCTTCCATTCCAAAATGAGTATGATTTTTTAAAGCTTGTTTTATCTGATATTCGTGTCTTTTGATAAAATGATCGCTTTCGTCAATGATGGAGAGTGCCATCCGGCAACCGATATCCATCCCTACAGCGTACGGAATCACAGCGTTGTTCGTGGCCAATACACCACCGATAGGTAAACCGAATCCCATGTGTGCATCCGGCATTAGCGCTCCTTGTACACTTACTGGTAATCGACTGGCAATTTCCATTTGGTTTTTAGCCGATTGTTCAATGATTTTACCTCCATAGGTTTTGAAGAAAACTGCTTCATCGCGTAACTGGTAAGTTTTAAACATCGTCGTTTCTGCTTTACCGATAATTTTCTCGGCAATTTTTTCTGTAAGTTCGTTATCTAAAAAATCTTCCGGATTATTTTTAATGTTTACTAACAGGTCAAGTATTGCTTGTTTACTGTAGTGTTTAAATTTTTTTGAGATTATACCAATAACCAGACTTCTCAGCTGATCGTTGTGATAACCTATTTTACTTAAATCTTTTGTTCTTAAATTTCCCATATGGGTTAATTTTATTATTTCGGGTGTGCTTTTGTGAGGCTGTTCCCCGGTAGTTTCTGAATGATGTTATTATATACGATACGGTGTGCCCGGCACCTGAAGAAAAATAGATTCAGGTGTCGATTGAGGGCATACTGTTGCTATGTAATACGTAAATGGATATGCGTATTATTTACTTTAATTATAGCAGGTATTGAGTGGTATGATGACACTTGATTTCAGCAATCTAATGAAAGTGCTTCAAAGAAGTGTGCAAAATACTACAGCGAATTTCTGTTAACTGCTAATAATAAAATAGTGATTTTATTGCCAGGTATGGCAATGAACTAAAGGGGCGATATGTAGATGTGATTTGTCATAATTCCTGTATGTTTTAAAATGAATAAATCAGGAACCGGATGCAAAAATAGAAAATTATTTTAATCCACGAAAAATAAAAAAAATAAATCTGAATATATAACAGAACATTTGTAAATCGTATCATAATTTATAATTGTAAAAAAAGAAAGAAATATTTTGCGGAAAAGAATACTTTACATAATCTGATTCTATAATTCTCTTTAACTTTAAACAACAGCTGAATAAAAAATCAGTAATTCATCTACTCGAAAACCTCCTCTAAAATGAAAAATAGAATACTTGTAAAATATACTGCCTTAGCATTATTCCTCTTCACTGCTAATACTTTGGTGGCACAGCAGCAGGGAATTACTAAAGAAAAATGGCATTGGGATAATCCTTTAAAACAGGATACTACTGCAGGATATGTTCAGGTGATAAAGGTGGATAATATGCTTTATATTTCCGGCGCTGTAAGTACTGAAATTACTCCGGAAGGAATAGCGCAGGTCTATCGTGCATTGGAGCGGTCGTTAAAAAGTTTTGGAGCAGACTTTCAAAATGTGGTGAAAGAAAATCTGTATACAACTGATATAGAAGCCATGAAGAAATATAATAATGCGAGAAAAGCATTTTATAAAAAGGACTTTCCGGCTGCCACCTGGGTTCAGGTAGAAAGACTGTATATGCCGGATGCTAAGTTGGAGGTAGAATTAATAGCACATCTACCGAAAAACTAAGCGAATATAAATTTCCCGAAGAGAGTTTATCATCTGCTTATGTGGTATGTGGGTAAAATTTAAATAGTTTTATATCAAATATTAGCTGTTTTTGACATGAAAAGTCATTCCGTTTTTATTGGTGAATATACTTTAAGTTTTTGTAATCAATAGTTTGTAAAATTATTTTTAAACAGTGTTAAATAGTGTAGGAGATAATTTACACTTTCGGTTAAGCCTTGAGTACTCATTGTTTTTTACCGGATTTTTTTTATCTTAACATATACTATTCAGTTAAAAACATCCTTTGAAAATAGTCAGACATATTCCGCATCCCGCATTGCGGCATTTTATCGAAGCATTTGTTGTAGTGGATGTGGAAGAGAATGAGATCGTTAAAGATTTCTATCCTACCAATGCTGCATTGATGTGTTTTGATATTACACAGCAACACTATCGTTTTGGTGATGCGACATTTAATTTTTCGGATGCTTCAGATACTGTTTCATTTTGTTTTGTAGGTGTTCTCGACCGCTATTTCCCTGTTGAACGGGTTCCCCGTACAATATTGCAGGTAATTTTTAGTCCGTTCGGAGCGTATCATTTTTTTAAAACAAAAATGTCTTCGTTTACTAACACTGGTCTCAATGCTGAATTCATTCATTCCGGTATAAAAGATACGATCGCAAGAATGGAAGATGTACACGGTGATAAAGTTGCTTGTATCCGGTTACTGGAAGTGTATTTCTTACAAATTTTACAGAGAAGCGAAACTGTTTCGGTTTCTGCCGGAAAAATTCATTTCGCTTGTAATGAGATGATTAAACAGGCGGGTAATATTCGCATTAAAGAACTTTGCAGTAAGATTAATATGTCTGAGAACCGTTTGCGTGTTCATTTTAATGAGATGATCGGCATCTCCCCCAAAACGTTTTGCCGCAGTGAAAAACTAAAACAGATCAATGAGATACTGGTAAACGATCAGGAGGTTGACTGGATGGAACTTTGCCATACTTATAATTTTTTTGATCAGTCCCACTTTATCAAGGGGTTCAAAGCCTATTTTGGTTGTACTCCTGGCGAATTCCTTAAAAAATAAATCCGCGGTTGTTTTTTACAATTTTCTCAGTAACTGTCCGGTTATTTTTGCTATAGAAAATATTCTATCTATATGAAACTGAATAACCATTTATATGTGGCAGTGCTGGCGGGCATTACTTTGTTCACGGCAGCATGCTCAAAAGGCAGTAAAGAGGACCCTTCTGAAAAGGTACAAACCGACGTATATGTTGCGGGATATGAGCAGAAGGTCGGTGCAAGTACAGCTATTGTATGGAAAAACGGTGTGCCTTCCAGAATTACGGAGAATATCAGCTTAGTAAATGCTCAGTCAATTTTTGTAAAAGGTGATGATGTGTATGTAGCGGGTTGGGATATTCCTTCTGGCCGTACTCTGGCCAAGGTTTGGAAAAACGGCGCTCCAATCGCGCTTTCAGACAAATTATCCAACGCTTATTCCGTATTTGTATATGGCAATGATGTATATGTTGCAGGGCATGAATATGATCTTTACATGACCAGGCATGTTGCTAAAGTCTGGAAAAACGGCGTAGCATCAAGTCTTACCACCGGCAGGGAAGATGCTTATCTGATGTCTATGTTTGTAACAGAAAGAGATGAATATGCTGCGGGATATGAATATAATGGTACCCGGTTTGTTGCCAAACTCTGGAAAAACCATATTGCCACAATTTTGTCTACCTCTACGCGACCTACCTATGCTTATTCCGTATTTATTTCAGGCAGTGATAGATATGTTGTAGGAGCAGAGAGAAATGGGGCGATTAATATCGCAAAAGCATGGAAGAATGGGGGAGAGATTACATTGACTGACGGATCTAAGAATGCTGAAGCACGTGCTGCTTATATTTCAGGAAATGATTTTTATGCGGCAGGGTTCGAAAGTAATGGTACAAAAGATGTGGCGAAGATCTGGAAAAACGGTATAGCTACCAGTCTGACCGATGGTACGAATAACGCACAGGTACATGCCATCTTTGTATTGGGAGATGATGTGTATGCGGCAGGCTATGAAAGCAACGGCAGGTACGAGGTTGCTAAGATCTGGAAAAACGGTGTAGCCACCAGTTTGAGTGACGGTACCTCTCAAATGTTTGTGACAGCTATGTACGTGGTGCAGTCGGAGAAATAGTCACATTTAAATAATTCTAAAGAAGAAGAATGAAACCAACAGGTATATCATTCTTTTTTGCTATAAGTACTGGTTTTCTATCGACAGAATTCGACAGAAAAAAGGCGCACTATTGTTTACAAGAGTGCGATGTTGAGAAAACAATTTTACAGAACAAAAAATATTAGAGCTTTTAAGAATATAAAAATACGCATATTTTTTTAGGTTATAAGTGTTTTTATATAATGACTAAGCAGCTGCTAGGTTGAAAGCAGTGTATTCATTATCCGCAAAGCCAATCTTATTGGCTTTTTTTGTATTTTAGCTAACAGAAGTTGGTTTCTGCTGCGGGGCGTCTAACTCGAAACTTTCCGCTTCGTTTTCTTAACACTTCGCAAAGCCGCGATCTGATAGCAGCAATTTTACACAGATCATAATAAAAGTATAATGACAAAGACAGGCAAAATTTTAAGCGTATTGAAAAGAATTATAATCTACAGTTTAGCAACCATTTTGATCTTAGTAATTAGTGGATATGTATATTTATATGTATTGCCCAAAGGTCCGGACGTAACAGAAGCAAGGCCTTTAAAGAATGGTAAAGATGTGTTCGTTATGTATGCCTATACAGACAGCAAGAAAAAATCAATCAGAGTTTGGACGTTCAAGCCAGAGCAGTGGGGTGATAATGACAAAATCGTTTTTGTAATGCACGGTGGCGGCAGAAATGCTGAAGACTATTTAAATGCGTGGCAGGAAATCGGAAAAGAACATAATTTACTAATCGTCGCACCTGAATTTGAAAACTCCTTATCCCGGTACACTACCAATGACTATCAGGAAGGCAATCTTTTTACATTTTTTGGTACTAAAAACTCTCATGAGAAGTGGGCTTTTCAGGTTATAGAAAATATATTTGATCACATCAGGAATACTAATAATATTACCAATTTGAACTACAATATTTTTGGACATTCAGCTGGTGGGCAGTTTGTTCATAGAATGATACTATTTTACCCCGAATCAAGAATTGAAACCGCCATTGCAGCTAATGCAGGACTTTATACATTTATTGACGAATCAATAAAATACCCTTATGGAGTTAAAAATGTTGAACTGCAAAACGATAAAGTCAGGAACGCTTTTGAAAAACAATTAGTTTTATTGACAGGTGAATTGGACAATAGTTCAAAATTAGGCACCTTTACTGCAACAGCTTTAGCAATGAAACAGGGAAGTAACAGATTAGAGAGAGGAGCCTATTTTTTTGAATATTCAAAAGAATATGCAACAAGAAATAAGTTTCCTTTTAACTGGAAGATAGATACAGTACAAAATGTAGGACACGATTACAGAAAAATGTCAGAAAGCAGTGTTGAGTGGATAAAGAATTTTCACTAACATTTTGACGTCAATGCGTTATTGACAAATATTTGAGAAGATGATTTTAATAAAAAAGGCACCATTTAAAATGGTGCCTTTTTGTCGGGAAGACAGGATTCGAACCTGCGACCCCCTGGTCCCAAACCAGATGCGCTACCGGCCTGCGCTACTTCCCGATCCCGGTTTGATTCGCTGTTCGTTCACTGCGAATCGGGGTGCAATATTACAACACATTTTTGAATTACAAATATTTTTTTAAATATTTTTTCATTTTTTTTTGAAAAATAAGCTCTTAATCAGTGGTTTATGAGCCTTAAAGTCAGTTCTGTACTGCGTTTCGATGATTTTTAACCTACTGTACAGAACCATTAATAATGTAGAAACAGTACCGGTAAAAAATCTCCATTTTCCACGCTCCATTTTCTACCTCTCCATTTTTTAGAATAATGTGAATAATTGTATCACTGATACCCCTCCACGATAATTTTTTTTAGCCCAACACAATTTTTTGTTAATAAACCAGTTAATATAGATACGGAAAATTCCTGTCTGAGCATCCCTGTGTGATGGATAATCGTAAATCTACGAGTTGAAAATGAGATACTTACTAGCTTAGCACGAATCATTCCTATTCCAATAACCTAAACCTCGAAATTCATGAACCAGTTGATATTATCAATCACTACCCGCACGTAATTACTATATACACTTCCGGTATATCCATTAATCAATCATCTATTGAAAGATA
Source organism: Gynurincola endophyticus (assembly GCF_003991195.1). Classification (GTDB taxonomy): domain Bacteria; phylum Bacteroidota; class Bacteroidia; order Chitinophagales; family Chitinophagaceae; genus Gynurincola; species Gynurincola endophyticus. The sequence goes on from NZ_RCWL01000001.1 coordinate 770,581, forward strand.
GGTCTGAAACCAAGTCTTAATCCAGTAATCATATGATTATGCCAAAAAAAAGCATATTATCGAATTGTCGTATCTGGACGCTGCTAGTTTTCTTACTGGCTGCTGTACAAGTATGGGGAAATAATATTTCACCAATTCGATATAGTCAATCCAGTTTTTCTTTTTCTAACCATGTAGACTTTACTGATCTTTCTGTTTTTACAGCTAAGAAAGTTTGGATATATGTAAACGGTGTGCCTGATCTTACGCATCCAAGCACCAGATTAATTATTACGCAGAATGATGCAACCGCCGACGGTCTCGAAAAAAATATCGTTACGGTACATCTGGTAGATGCAAACGGAAATCCGGTCGCCAATAAAGAAGTTAACTTTACGATTGCCGATGGCGGAATGGGAGTAGCTCCCGTAATTTTTACCAACTCGAATGGAGATGCTATCCTGCATCTCAGTTCCTATAATATTGGTGACGTTTCTGTTACCGCACGTGTAAATGGCCAGTGGATCCTCAACGGAGCCCCGGCCATTGTTCGGTTTGTAGCCGGACAAGTTGACGAAAACAACAGCGGCACCCAACTCACCGTTACTGCGAATAATGCCGAGGCAAATGATGTTGAAAAGAATGTGGTTCGGGCAATTCTAAAAGATCAGTTCGGGAATGCAGTGAAAGATCAACCGGTTTACTTCTTTATAGCTTCAGGATATGCAAATATTGTATCTCCTGATTATGTGTTTACAAACGCTGCCGGTTGGGCTGAAGTGGAACTTTCCAGCCTGGTATCCGGTGAAGTGGAAATCATGGCCTACGTAGGCTCTACCCAGATTATCAATGGTAGCCCTGCTGTAGTGAAGTTCTCTGCCGGTTCTCCTGATCCTGCAGGGGCAAATACCTATATCGATGTTGCTGTGAATTATGAGCCTGCAGATGGCGTTACACAAAACATGGTGTTTGCCGTGGTTGGAGACATCAATGGCAACCCTGTTGAAAATACTCCTGTCACCTTCTCCATATATTCTGGAACAGGCTCTTTTGTCGGTTCTAATACCGTTTTAACCGATGAATGGGGCGAAGCATTTATTCCGATGGTGAGCACGGTAGCAGGTAAAGTATATGTAACTGCAACTATTAACGGTCAGCCGATTGTTGCCGGTTCTCCTGCCGAAGTAATTTTCTCCGCATCAGATCCTGATGTTGATAATCCTTTAACCCGTTTAATCGTACACCATACCGGGGCTATTGCCAATGGGGTGGATAGAAATATTGTTCGGGTAGAAGTGGTAGACGCTAATAATAATAAAGTTGAAAATGCTATTGTAAGCTTCAGCATTCTAAGCGGTAATGCCACTTTCGACGGTGGTGAACACGTAATGACCGATGAAAACGGAGTGGCCTATGTGTATGTTGTTAGTACTACCGCAGGCGAAGTTGAACTGATCGCCAATATCTATGGAACACCAATCACTTTCGGTAGTCCGGCTAAGGTTGAGTTTGTGGCGGATATTGCAGATCCTACCGCTCCAACTACCTATTTAACGGTAGAGGCAGATAATGCCATTGCCAACGGAACCGCTCAAAATGCAGTGAAGGCCGTGGTTACCGACGCCAATGGCAACCTGATCGCTAATCAGACTATTACTTTTGCAATCGCTTCCGGTAACGGAACTTTAGTGAATACGACTGCTACTACCAATGCTGCCGGTGAAGCAATTGTTTATATTACCAGTACCGTAGCAGGCCAGGTAGGTATTACCGCTTCTATCGGTGGAATTAACATCGTTGCAGGTAGCCCTGCCGTTGTTACTTTCGTGCCCGATCAACCTGCTGTTTCACATCCGCAAACCAGCCTGTCGGTTGAAATTACCGGTGTTAAGGCTGATAATACTGAGCAAAATGCTGTTAAAGCAACTATATATGATGCCAACGGAAACCTCGTTCCGAACGCAACAGTAAGTTTTACCATTGCTTCCGGAGCTGCTACATTCGCAGGCTCTAATAATGTAGTGACCAATGCTTCCGGCGAAGCAATCATTTATTTAACCAGTAATGTGGTGGGTAATGTGAGCATCACTGCAACGGTAAACGGTTCGGCTATCACCAATGGTAGCCCTGCTACCGTACAATTCGTTGTAGCTAATCCTGATCCTACTGCCCCCACTACTCAATTAGTAGTGGTTACCAATAATGCTTCTGCTGATGGCGTGGCTACGAATAGTGTAAAAGCTGTTGTAACAGATCCTGCAGGTAACCTTGCAGTGAATACACCTGTTGTATTTTCTATTGTAAACGGTACAGGTACTTTTATCGGTAATACAACCGTTCAGACCAATCAGAATGGTGAAGCGCTGATTACATTAACCAGCCCTGTTGCCGGAAATGTTTCTATCAGTGCATCGATCAACGGTGTAACGATTGTAAACGGAAATCCTGCCGTAGTTACTTTCGTTGTAAATAATCCTGATGTTAACAATCCTCAAACAAGAGTTGAACTGATTAAGAACCCTGCCGAAGCCGATGGCGTTGACCAGGTAATCGTTCAAATTACTTTAATTAATAAAGATGGAAATCCTATCACCGGCCAACAGGTTGATTTCACAAAAGGAAATACCAATTTCCAATGGATCACAGGCCCTACCGTAGTTACCGATGCGAACGGACAGGCACAGGTTATACTGGTGTCGAATATTCCGGGACAAGGAAATATTACCGCTACGGTAAACGGAAGCACTGCTATCCAGAATAATCCGGTATTGGCAGAGTTCACATTACCGGTAGTGGTACCTACCCAGCCAACTACCAGACTGGAAGTGAATATTCCGGCTGCTCTGGCTGATGGATTGGAAGAAGTGGAAGTATTTGCTTATGTAACCAATGCGGCAGGTAATCCTATTATTAATCAAAACGTAGGTTTTTATATTATTGACGGTGTGGCTAACTTTCCGGCCAACGCAGTTGTTACCACAGATATCATGGGTCGGGCAGTACTTCGTTTAAATTCAACTGTTGCCGGTATAGTAAATATCGGAGCAATGGTAAACGGAGTAGATATTGTGAACGGTAAACCCGCACAGGTAACATTTGTTACACCAACAGTGAATCCTTCACACCCTTCTACACAATTAGTAGTCACTATTCCACAGGCATTAGCCAATGGAACTGCTATGACTGTTCTAAAAGCGGTATTGGTAGATGGTATCGGGCAACCGGTAACTAATACGAATGTATTGTTCTCTATTGCCAGCGGTACTGCTACCATGACCAATGGCGCGAATGCCAGTACCAATGCAAACGGCGAAGCGTGGTTATACTTAACCAGCACTACTATCGGACAGGTTTCAATTGAAGCTACTGTAAACGGACAACCAATTGTAAACGGTTCTCCGGCGATCGTTGAATTTATCGATCCGAATAATCCGACCACTCCAACACCTTTCTATGAACTGATTGTGGTACAAACCGGTGCAAAAGCTGACGGAACCGAACAAAACTCAGTTCGTGCGAGATTGCTGGACGGTAACGGAAGTCCTATTGCCGGTGCTAATGTAGAATTTGCGATTGCTTTCGGTAATGCAAGTTTTACCGGTGCTAACACCGTAACTACCAATGCAAACGGTGAAGCCATCATTCATTTAACCAGTACTGTTGTAGGTAATGTAAGAATTACTGCTACTTACAATGGAAATAATATTACAGTAGGTAGTCCTGCTGTGGTGGAATTCGTTTTAGACGATCCGAGTGTTACTGCTCCAACTACTTTGATTGAAGTATTGAGAACAGAAGCGAAAGCTGACCTGTTTGACAGAAACAGAGTACGTGTGGTATTAACGGATGCTTCCGGAAACCCTATTGCCGGTGCTGCTATACAATTCACGATTGCCAGCGGAACCGCTCAGTTTGTAGGATCAGGTACAATTATTACCGATGCGCACGGTTCTGCTGTTGCTGATTTAATCAGTAACGTAGTAGGTGCGGTAAATATAACTGCTACTTATAACGGCCAGCCAATTGTAAACGGTTCTCCCGCTCAGGTGTTGTTCGTGGTAGATCAACCTGATCCTACTGCAAATACCACCAGACTGGAAGTGGTTTCTACAGGTGCTTCTGCCGATGGAATTGCAGCAAACCAGGTGAAAGCAGTGGTAACCGATGCCAATGGAAACATTGCAGTTAATACTGCTGTTGAATTTTATATTGTGAATGGTGCCGGTGCTTTGGTTGGAAGTAATATCGTACACACCAATGCGCAGGGTGAAGCTGTTATTAATATCACCAGTAATGTAGCAGGCAATGTACAGATCGGTGCCAGCATCGGCGGCGTGGATATCGTAAATGGTAATCCTGCTACCGTCAACTTTGTAACACATACTCCTGACCTTACGCACGGTTCTACTATTGTAACGGTTGAAAAAGATAATGCCGAAGCAGACGGAACCGATGTGGTTAAAGTAAAAATAAAAATCGTCAATAAAGATGGTAACCCTGTTGCCGGTACTTCTGTTAACTTCAGTTCTGCAAACAGTAACTTCCATTTTGTAACCGGTAACGGCCCGGTAGTTACAACTGATGCAAACGGTGAAGCGGAAGTTTGGTTGACTTCAACGGTGGCCGGACAAGGAAATATTACAGCGTCGGTTGGAGGTAACACTACCATTCAGAATAATCCGGTAACAGTACACTTTATAACACCAACGGTAAATCCTACACAGCCGGATACAAGACTGGAAGTAACCATTCCTTCTGCTCTGGCGAACGGAACAGCTGTTACTGAAGTTGAAGCATATGTAACCAACGTATCCGGTACTCCTTTAGCCGGACAAACGGTAGGTTTTTACATCATCAGTGGGGTGGCTAACTTCCATACGGTGAGTTATGCAGTAACTGATGCCAATGGAAGAGCATTTGTTCAATTAGTATCCAATACAGTGGGTAATGTTTCGGTAGGTGCTATTGTGAACACAGTAGATATCGTAAATGGTAAACCTGCACAGGTAACCTTTACCAATCCGCAAACTCCTAACCCGGGTAATTCTGCTACGGAATTGGTGGTAGTCACAGCTACTGCACCGGCAGACGGATTTACTCCTGCTTCAGTAAAAGCACATGTAGCAGATGCAAATGGTGACCCTGTTAACAATGCAACAGTGGTATTCTCTTTAACCGGTGTAGCTGCTACAACATCAGGAACCACTGTTACCACCAATGCTTTAGGTGAAGCGTGGATTTATTTAACCAGTATGGTTGACGGAACTGTAGATATAACCGCAACTGTAGAAGGGGTAGCAATCACCAACGGCTCACCTGCTACCGTTACTTTCACAGTGGTAGATCCTGGTAATCCCGGTAACCCTGTATATCAGTTATCTGTAGTACAGAATAATGCGAAAGCAGACGGTGTTGCTGAAAACCGTGTACGCGTATCATTGAAAGATGCAACCGGTAATGCCATAACAGGTGCAACGGTTGAGTTTACCATTGCCGGCGGAACAGCTCAGTGGACAAATGGAAATACCGTAACGACGGATGTAAATGGTGAAGCTGTAATTGCTTTAACCAGTACAACGGTAGGCGTAGTACAGATCACAGCAACTTATAACGGAACAAATATTACTATCGGTAGCCCGGCTATAGTGAACTTTATTATTCCGGATGCGGATGTAGATGCACCAACGTCCAGAATTGATGTAGTACACAGCGGTGCTATTGCCGATTTAAATGATAAAAATGCAGTTGAAGTAACCCTGACCACCACACATGGTGACCCGGTAGCGGGAGAAACAATTGTTTTCTCTATTGCCAACGGAACAGCTCAGTTGATCGGTTCTGCTTCTGTAGTAACTAATGGAAACGGTAAAGCAGTCATTTACCTGATCAGTGGAACTGTAGGTGCAGTAAATATTACTGCTTCTTATAATGGTCAGCCGATCGTGAATGGTTCACCGGCAACTGTATACTTTACCGAGGAAACTCCTCAGATGAATCACCCGAATACAGCATTATCAGTAATTCAGGATAATGCACAGGCTGATTTACAACAACAAAATATTATCAGAGCTACTGTGGTAGATGATAATGGTAATCCGCTGGCCGGATATCCTGTATTGTTCAGTATTGATGCAGGTGTAGCTGCACCGGTTAATACCAGTCCGGTAACCACTGATGCAAATGGTATCGCAGAATGGAGATTGATCAGTGATGTGGTAGGTGCTGTACAGGTAAGTGCAAGTATTCACGGAATCAGTTTTGTAAACAACAATCCTGTAACGGTAACCTTTATTGCAGCTGAGCCTTCAGTAGAATCGTCTCAAACAAAACTGGAAGTTACACAAGACGATGCTATCGCCAATGGGGTGGCTGAAAATCTGGTAAAAGCAACCATCACCAACTTATTAGGTGCACCTGTATCCAACCAAACCGTTGTTTTTGAAATTACGAACGGTACGGCTACCATGTCGCAGAATGCAACAGGTACTACAGATGCTAATGGTGAAGTTACTTTACATCTTATATCAACAGTAGCCAATGAAGTAAGCATCAGAGCGGCTGTCAATGGTGTATATATTATCAATGGCAGCGAGGCGGTGGTGACATTCGTTGCCGGTGCTATTGATTTCTCACACGACTCAACTTACATCAGAGTGGTGAAAGACTCTGCACGTGCCAATGGTACAGCAACAAATATTATTCAGGTAAAACTGGCAGATGCATTCGGAAACGTTATCGAAGGCGAGGATGCAGTATTTGCAATTGAATCAGGTGTGGCTCAACCGGTGGGTGCTTTAACAAGAACCTCCGATGAAAATGGTATTACCACAATTTCTTTCAATAGTACTACCGACAATGAAGTGGAAGTAACAGCAACTGTTAACGGTACAACTATTACCAATGGCAGCCCTGCTACAATAACCTTCTTGCCAATGCCGGATGTTACACACAACAATACCCGTTTAGTAGTGGTGGTGGAAGATGCGTTAGCCGACGGAGAAGACAGAGTTGCTGTGAAAGCAGTGATCTATGATTCTCACGGAAATGCTGTGGCTGATGCCAACGTACAATTCCTGATTGCCAGTGGAGTGGCCAACTTCGTCAACAGCGGATCGGTGGTAACCAATGCGAATGGTGAAGCAGTAGTTTACCTGGTGTCGAACAAAATCGGAATGGTAACGCTTACGGCAACTGTAGAAGGTACAGCCATCATTAACGGTTCTCCTGCAAGAGTACAATTTACCGAGCCGGAAGTTTACATGCCTAAAGTATTTACACCGAACGGCGATGGTCATAATGATGTATTAAAACCTTACCTGGCAGGATTAGATCAAATGAATTTGTTCAATGTTTACAACAGATGGGGTAACCTGATTTTCTCTTCTAAAAATGCCAATGAAGGCTGGGACGGTACCTACAGAGGTCAGCCTCAACCCAATGAAACCTATGTATGGATCATTGAGGGTATTAATAAAAAAGGAGAAAAGGTAGTGAAGAAAGGAACCGTAACATTAGTAAGATAAACAGACATTTTCAAGCAGTGCTTTTAAAACAATATCAAATGAAAAAACTCATTCTTCTGGTGATCATCGCCATCACATCACTCAGTACTTATGCGCAGGAGATCAACTACGCACGTGTACAGGATATGGCTATATGGTACAACCAATCATTGAAGACTGATAAAGACAATACCCTGCGCCTGAATTACCGGAATGTTCAGGTGGCCGGAATGATTGCCTACAATAGCATTAGCGCAATGGTGGATATCCCTTTGGTGAAGCGTGAAAAGAAAGTGGAAGAGAAAGGTTACTTTAATATCAGCCTCGGAGCAGCTTCGGATAAAAGCAATCAGGGTATTATGAATAATACAAGTGGCCTTTTAGGCGTTTCATATGCAGTACCGATTGCGGAAGGCGTATACGTTGCAGCCGGTTTTCAGGGAAGCTTCTACCAAAGCCGCCTGAATACCAGCGGAGACGGAGTGTTTGGCGATCAGCTGAGTAAATATGGGCCGATCAGCGGAGCCATTTCAAGCGACCGGTTCGCAGCCGGTTGGAAATATGATCACTTCAGACTGAACGCCGGCGTGTCTATTTTCGGAAAAGATGAAATGTCGAAATGGTATTTCGGGTTAAGTGCACTGCAATTGAATCAGCCTTACACCGATATCCTGAAACTGGATGAGTATAAACTACCGACCGGTTTTTCACTGCAGGGTGGTTATACTTACTTTACCGAATCAAAAGATGAAATCGGAGGACACCTTTCGCTGAACTGGCAGGGCGGTGCTTATAAACACTTTTTTTACGGATCATTTGTGAAAGAAGTAGACGATAAACAAGAAATAAAAGTAGGGGCAGGAATCGGTTATCGTTTTGAAGATGCAGTTGTTCCGGCCATCGAAGTACATTATCAGAAAATGTTGTTCAATTTATCATATGACGTGAATATATCATCGTTAAATTCAGCAGGTGTTAAAAGAAATGGTCTGGAACTGATGCTGAAACTGAACTTTTAATGATGATAAATTTTTTAAAATCCTGAAAATTTATTCCAATGAAAAAATGGTATTACTTATTAATCGCCATTCTGGTAACTTCTAACGCTTTTAGTCAGGAGAAAAGCTGGGATACCCGTTGGTTTGTGGCGCCCGGTACCAAATTCCAATTCCAGGAATTCGGAATGTTAGAGAAAAAACAATACGGAAATGCTTCCAACGCAACTGACCTTAAATTGTCTGAACGAGGTAATTTTTCCATCATGGCGTCTGCTTATAAAAACTTCTCCGGATTTATAAGCGCCAGCTTTGAAGCGGGAATTTCCAAAGGACGATTCGCCCGTAACGGACACATGATCGGTACCAGTGATAATAAAACACTGAACATGATCGGTGCCAATCTTTATTTCCACCTGCTACCCGCAAGAAATAAAGTACAACCCTATGTAACCGTTGGAGTGAACAATATGATCAATGATGAATCCTTTACTTCTGTACCAGCAGGAGTGGGTGTGAAATATACAGGAAGAAAAATGATGTTTCTGGCACAGGGCGCTTATGGCCACGCAATTAGTGCCAATGCAAATAAAACAATGTTTTATACCGCCGGATTACACATTGCTATTAATAACAAGAAAAGCAAGAAGTCTGATAAAGACAAAGATGCTTCAACGTCTAAAAAAGATAAGAAAAAAGATAAAGATGAGGATAATGAGAAGTCTTCAAAGAAAGACACCACTATCCAGAACATCACCAATAACTTTTACATTAACCTGAACCTCGATTCAATCGTGAATGAACGCGTAAAAGGTCTCGAACAAGGTGCCGGTAATGGAACTAAAAGAAATGGTTACCGCGACGAATATGATGTGCACGGTAATATTCTGGAAATGTTCGATAATCAGGATTATAGAGTAGAAACCGTTGACGGAAAAACTCAAACAAGATTTGTCGTTTACTTCTATTATGATGATTATTCAATCACTTCAAAAGCCTTCCAGACAATTGATAAGATTGTGGCCATTATGAAAAGTGATCCTAAATACTTTGCAGAAGTAAAGGGACATACAGATAATGTAGGTTCCCAGGAATTTAACCTGAACCTTTCAAAGAAAAGAGCACAAATGGTATACGATTATATGAACAGTAGAGGAATCGGATCTGACCGTCTGCTAATGCTCTACTACGGTAAAGAAGAACCCGTGGCTGATAATGCAGATATGAATAAAGTATGGCTGAACAGACGCGCTGAAATTATTTTAAAAACTAAAGATTAAAGATAGTCCCCAACATGGTTGGGGATTTTTTTATGTGTTCATGAATGATGCCGTTCGGTTTTCATAATATCTTGTTAAGTATTGGCCGTCTTTCTAAAAAAAATGAATGATAATCAGGAAATAGGAGTCGGTTTCCTGCATAACCGGATTTTAGGCCTCAAATAAAATGCGCTGATTTAAAAAATAGTCTATCTTTGTGGTAGAGTATATTTTTATGTTATTAAATGTCAACCATATTATCACTTGTTGTTGCTGTTGTTGTACAGCAAAGGGATATTTATTGGGTGGACATTCGAATGAATGATTATGACTATATAGTATATATACATATATTAATTTGGTGAGCCCCCAACGTCGTTGGGGGCTTTTTTTTACATATACATAACTAAACATATGATACAGGTACAGGATCATATTGAGCTGCTGCAGATTGTTAAAAAACAAATCGGCCATACGCCTTTAATGCCTATTCGGAATTTATGGAAAAACGAACGGGTAAAAATTTATGCAAAACTGGAGTGGAAACAATTGTCGGGCAGCGTAAAAGCCCGCGCCGCTTTCAGAATCTTTGAAAAAGCCATTTTAAACGGACACCTGAAACCCGGCATGGCCCTGTTAGACGCTTCCAGCGGAAATACAGGAATTGCTTATGCAGCTATCGGTAAGAAATTGGGAATAGAAGTGGTTTTGTGCATTCCTGAAAACGCTTCGAAAGAAAGAAAAGAGATTTTAACAGCCTCTGGAGCTACGATTATTTACACTTCAAAATATGAAGGAACTGATGGAGCACAGCTAAAAGCAAAAGATTTGTATGCGCAATATCCCGACAGGTATTTTTATGCCGATCAGTATTCCAATAAAAATAATTATCTCGCCCACTATTATGGTACCTCACTGGAAATATTAAACGAAGTTCCGGGCATTACCCATTTTATCGCGGGTGTTGGTACTTCCGGAACATTTATTGGAAACAGCTTACGCTTTTTAGATCAACCGGTTTTTATAGAAAGGATTGCATTACACCCCAACAATCCTTTACACGGACTGGAAGGTTGGAAACATCTTGAGACCGCTATTGTTCCTCCCATATATCGCGCAGATCTGGCTACCGAACACCGGAGTGTCGATACGGAAAAATCATATGCACTCATCAGAGAAGCTTACAGAACGGAGCGATTGCAATTAAGTCCTTCATCGGCAGCCAACCTTGCCGGTGCATTAGAGTTGGCAACATCGTTAAAAGAAGGAGTGGTTGTAACAGTGTTTCCGGACAATGCGGATAAGTATAGTGAAGTAATACAAAAAATAAAACCATGGTAATAATAAACGAAAATCCTTTACAGGTAATGATAGCAGATGCTATCAAAGCATTTCCTGATGAATGTTGCGGGTTTTTATTCGGAAAAGAAGATGCAGCTGGTAACCGGATAATCGAAAGCGTATTACCGGTAATTAACTCAAAGGAAGGAGATAAACGCAGGCGTTTTTATATCGCACCGAAAGATTATGTGAAAGCTGAATTATATGCAGTAGAAAAAGGATGTTTGTTGTTAGGAGTGTATCATAGTCATCCGGATCATCCGGCAATACCCAGTGAACACGACCGTGTGGCTGCACAACCCTTTTTCAGTTATGTGATCTTATCGATAGTGAATCAACAATATGCAGACATTAAATCATGGCAGTTAAATAATGACTCACAATTTGAAGAAGAAATTATTCAATTAAATAAAATAGAAATATGGCAACCGTAATTATTCCAACACCGTTGAGAAAGTTTACCAATGCGCAATCCACTGTACAGTTAAAAGGAGAAACGGTAGCGGCGGTGATAAAGCAACTGGTAACCGAATTTCCGGATCTGAAAAAACATTTATTAGATGAACAGGAAGCAATCAGAAGTTTTGTAAATGTCTTTTTGGGTGAAGATGATATCAGAGACCTGGATAACACTGCAACCGGCGTAAATGAAAAGTCTGTGATCAGTATTATTCCGGCAATAGCAGGAGGGAGGATGTAGGCAATTAATAATTAAGAGTTAAGAATTGAGTGTGTTGTTTGATTAATCAATAAAAAATAGTTTATGTCTATCAGCGAAATTAAATTTTCAACAGAAGAACTGGCCCGGTATGACCGGCATATCATAATACCGGATTTCGGACTGGCAGCTCAGCAAAAATTGAAGGCTGCAAAAGTGTTGGTGGTAGGTTCGGGTGGATTGGGAAGTCCGCTATTACTTTATCTGACTGCTGCAGGAGTTGGTACAATTGGTATTATAGATTTTGATGTGGTAGATGATAGTAATCTTCAGCGACAGGTATTATTTGGTGTGGAGAATGTAGGAAAACCAAAAGTAGAAGCGGCGGTGAACCGGTTGAAGGGTTTGAATCCGCATATCAGATTTGAAGTATATAACACCAGGCTAACGGCTCAGAATGCCTTGGGTATCATAAAAGAATATGATGTGGTAGCAGATGGAACGGATAATTTTCCCACCCGATACCTGGTGAATGATGCTACTGTGTTACTGGATAAACCAAATGTATACGCTTCTATTTTTCAATTTGAAGGGCAGGTTTCTGTATTTAATTATGTAAATGAAAAAGGAGAGAGAGGCCCTAATTACAGAGACTTGTATCCAACCCCGCCACCACCGGGTTTAGTACCCAGTTGTGCCGAAGGCGGTGTATTGGGCGTATTACCCGGTATTATCGGAAGTTTGCAGGCCCTGGAAGTTATTAAAGTAATTACAGGGGTCGGTGAAACCCTGTCTGGCCGGTTTTATACTTTTGATGCACTAACGTTTACCAATAGAACATTTAGAATAGCTGCACGGAAAGATAATCCATTAAACGGTGAAAATCCTTCTATTCAGCAATTGGTCGATTATGAAGCATTTTGCGGATTGAAGGCACCGGTGAAAAGTATCAAAGAAGTTTCAATAAGTGAGTTTGTTGAATGGAAAGAACGGGGAGAAGTGGTTCAGGTGATTGATGTGAGAGAACCGCATGAGTATGAAATAGCAAATATAGGTGGAGATCTGATTCCGCTGGGGGGCGTCAGTGCTGCGCATGAACAAATCAGAAGAGATGGCAAAGTGATTGTTCATTGTAAAATGGGCGGGCGGAGTGCTAAAGCGATTCGTGAACTGGAAGAAAAATATGGATTTGATAATTTGTATAATCTGAAAGGGGGTATTTTATCGTATATAGATGACGTGGATCAGGAGTTAGTGCGATATTAAGTACGCAGCTCATTTTTCGAAATTTTTAAATTTTTTTTAAAGGAAATCATCTAATAAGATAAGTACTACGTATAATATAAAGTAAGCGTCATGATATCTTGTTCATTTGGTTAGTTTTCTTGTTGTCTTATCCCGAAGTTACTGCCATGCCTCCTCCAAAATCACCCGGGCATGGTAGTATGCGGGATTTGAAAAACTATAAATATTTTACTCTAAAATAGAAACCGGTTGGAAGAACCGGTTTTATGTGACGTTTATTTTTTTAATTTATTTCTCGAATCATTCAGGTATTTGTTTCTGATAATGGTTTGAACGGGAACATTATCTATTTTACTTTCTAACCATGAAATAACGTCCAGGTACATAAACGCACGTGTTTCATATGGATTATGCTGATGTTTTTTTAACTTATCTAACAATTGAATGAATGCAGGTTTTAGCTGTGAAGGTGATAGCTTAAAAGACTTTCGTAAGAATTTGAAAATTTCTTCTTCAGTAACGGAAAGATTTTCCATTTTCGCCATGAAACGATACACAGATTTAAACAGGTATTCCAGTAAATCGTAGTTTTTTAATTCATAGTGTGCAATCAAATGTAATAATCTTGAATAACATTGCAGATCCGTTCTTAAATCGACCTTCCAGTTAATAATTTTATTAAGATAATCAATAGAGGTATTGTAATCACCGCTACCGAAATAGAGCGATGCTATTTTATAATAAAAAACCAGTACTCTGTGTCTGTCGAGGTACAATCTGTATTCTTCCAGTTTTTCTTCTATGGTAGGTACGATCGCTAAACCTTCTGTAAAAGTACCTTCCAGAAAATATTGATTAATTTTTGCAATATGCAGGTATACGAATACCTGTATAGTGGTGTTGATGTTACGTTTAACGAGTGGAGACTCGCTAAACTCTTCAAACATTTTTAAATCGCTCGTGAACTTCTGATAGTTTTTCAGATCAACGTGCGCCGTTAAAAGGTTATGGACACCTTTTACAAAGTGCATCGTTTCCAATTGCAGCATTTCAGGATTAGCTTCAAAAAGATTCACCCACTTCTGACAACTCTTATAATACAATAGCAGGTCGTGTCTGATAAATCCAAACCAGCAATAACATTGGTACTTATATAATTTATCATAAAAGCCGGTAGCGTTATCGGCTTCTTTAGGATAATTTAAGGCGAAAAAGTCACGCAGATTTTTTTCATCTTTTTCATTGCGTGCATGGCCGTTGTTAATGTACCAGCTATACAACAGAAGCGACAGATTTGATAACCTTGCCGTTAAGGTCAGTTTCGAATTGATCATTTCTGTATCTATCGCCAGTTGTTGCGCACGGTCTTGCATACTTCTGGTAATATGCAGGCTTTCGATCTGTTTTTCGAAAAAAAGTGCCTGTAGTACAAAACTGTATTGATGGTATTGACCGGCCGTTTCTTTTAACTTGTCAAGTACTTTCAGGCTCTGATGATAGAGGCCTTTGTTGTAAAGAATCCTGGCGTGGTCCATCTGCTCGTGCAACTCAATATCAATATAATTTTCCTTGTTCAGTACCCGCAGGCTGGCAAGGATTTGTTTATAAAGATGAGCCTTAATATTAGATAACTGCTGTTTTTTGATGGAAGGGTTCTTTTTGAGCAAAGCATTCTCATCATAATCATCCATTTTGTCGAGAGCGTCGAATAATTGTACGACTTTAAGCTCTTCTGAGGATGAATTACGTTGTACATATAGCTTAAAATTCCTTTTTTCTGACTTTTCAAGCGAATGTACTAATTGAAACAAAGCGTCTGTTGATCGATTGGGCATCGTATATAAATCCTGTTAAAACAATTGAAATACAATACTTTATATATGCTGGTTACAGCTTTAAGAAGTGTAAATTACATAGAATTTTGATTTTCTTTGGCGGATATGAAGGAATAATTTCGAAATAGAGAAAAGTGGCTGAGCCGCTTTTTTAAAGCTTTTTTCAGAAAATTATTGATGCAGTTATGCCAGAGAATAAGATTTACATATTCGATACTACTTTAAGAGATGGTGAACAAGTACCAGGTTGTAAGTTAAACACGAAAGAGAAAATTGAAATCGCAATTGCTCTGGAAGAGTTAGGTGTAGACATTATTGAAGCTGGTTTTCCGATCTCATCGCCCGGAGATTTTCAGAGCGTGGCAGAAATCGGAAAAGTGGTTAAAAATGCGGTAGTATGCGGATTGAGCAGAGCTGTACAAAAAGATATAGAAGTAGCGGCAGAAGCATTACGTACTGCTGCGAGAAGAAGAATTCATACCGGAATCGGTACTTCAGATTTTCACATCAAATCTAAGTTCAATTCAAACAGAGACGAAATTTTAGAAAGAGCGGTACAGGCAGTAAAATGGGCACGTAATTTTACAGATGATGTAGAATTTTATGCTGAAGATGCCGGCCGTACAGACAATGAATATCTGGCGAGAGTAGTGGAAGCAGTTATTGCAGCCGGAGCTACTACCGTTAATATTCCGGATACCACCGGTTATTGTTTACCGCATCAATACGGTGAAAAGATTGCTTTTTTAAGAAACAATGTAAATAATATAGATAAGGCAATTCTTTCGTGCCATTGTCACAATGATCTTGGCCTGGCAACGGCAAACTCTATTGCAGGGGTGGCAGCAGGCGCGCGTCAGATTGAATGTACCATTAACGGTTTAGGTGAAAGAGCCGGAAATACTGCTTTGGAAGAAGTGGTAATGGTGATTAAACAACATCAGGCCAGCCTTGGTTTCTACACTGACGTAAACGCAAAAATGTTGAATCCGTTGAGCAGATTGGTTTCTGATACGATGCGTATGCCGGTTCAGCCAAACAAAGCGATTGTAGGAGCAAATGCATTTGCCCACTCTTCAGGTATTCACCAGGATGGTTTCCTGAAAGATGCACAAACCTATGAAATCATCAATCCTGATGAGGTAGGTGCGGAAGGTTCAAGAATTGTATTAACTGCAAGAAGCGGAAGAAGTGCTTTGGCACACCGTTTCCAGAAAATAGGTTTTGAATTTAACCGTAACGACATTGATGTATTGTACCAACAGTTTTTACAGGTTGCCGATACGAAGAAAGAAGTGCATAATGAAGATTTAGATGCGTTAGCAACTGCTTATCAAAAATCTGTTGTAGTTTAATCATTCAGCATCATTTGTAGCGTTTAAAGGAAAAGAATCACTATGGGTAAAACATTATTTGAAAAGATCTGGGATAAACACGTCGTTAAAGAAATCGACGGTGGCCCTTCCGTATTATATATCGATAAGCACTTCATTCATGAGGTGACATCACCACAAGCGTTCAAAGGCATCGAAAAAAGAGGAATGAAAGTATTCCGTCCTCAGCAAATCGTTGCTACTGCCGATCATAATGTACCGACATTAAATCAACACCTTCCGATTGGTGATGAATTGTCAAGAAACCAGGTACAGCAGTTAATTGAAAACTGCGCCAAACATGGGGTTGAATTATATGGCTTAGGCCACCCTTTTCAGGGAATTGTACACGTAATCGGGCCTGAGCTGGGCGTTACCCAACCGGGCATGACCATTGTTTGCGGCGACAGCCACACTTCTACGCACGGTGCGTTCGGAGCAATTGCTTTCGGTATCGGAACCAGTGAAGTGGAAATGGTAATGGCTACGCAGTGCTTAATGCAAAGCAAACCGAAATTAATGCGTATCAATGTAGACGGTGAGTTGAAAAACGGAGTAGTATCTAAAGACATTATTCTTTATATCATTGCTTTGATCTCCGCCTCCGGCGCTACCGGTTATTTTGTTGAATATGCCGGTTCTGCTATCCGCAGTTTAAGCATGGAAGCCAGAATGACTATCTGTAATATGAGTATCGAAATGGGTGCTCGTGGCGGAATGATTGCTCCTGACCAGATTACGTTTGACTATATGGAAGGACGTTTATTTGCACCTAAAGGTGCTGAATGGACTGCCAGGTTAGCTGAATGGAAACAATTATACAGCGATTCTGATGCTGTATTCGATAAGGAAATTAACATAGATGCTGCTGATATTGAACCGATGATTACCTATGGAACAAATCCGGGTATGGGCATCGGCATCACTAAAAATATTCCTTCAGACGCAACGCTGGATGATAATGAAAAGAGAAACTTCCTGAAGTCTTTAAATTATATGGGTTTACAACCAGACACTCCTATTAAAGACAGAAATATCGATTATGTTTTCATCGGAAGCTGTACCAATAGCAGAATTGAAGACCTGCGCATGGTGGCTGATTTTGTAAAGGGTAAAAAGAAAGCTGATGGGGTGGAAGTTTGGATAGTACCCGGTTCAAAACAAGTAGAATTACAAGCAAAAAATGAAGGCATCGACAAAATTTTTGAAGAAGCCGGATTTATGCTTCGTCAACCTGGCTGTTCAGCTTGTTTAGGTATGAATGAAGATAAAATACCTGCCGGAAAATATTGTATTTCTACTTCTAATAGAAACTTTGAAGGTAGACAAGGGCCTAATGCCAGAACATTCCTGGCCAGTCCTTTAACTGCAGCAGCAGCTGCAATTACCGGTAAAGTGGTAGATGTTCGTGAATATTTGAATTAATTGTTGAATACAGAAAAGTTTCTGGTATGAGTAAAGCTATTAATGAAGTAAAAAGTACAGTAGTTCCTGTTGATATAGAAAATGTAGACACAGATCAGATTATACCTGCACGTTTTTTAAAAGCAACGAGCAGAGACGGGTTTGGTAAAAATCTTTTTCGTGACTGGAGATATCATAATGATGACGAATCACAACCTAAAGCTGACTTTGTGATGAATGATCCGAAGTTTTCAGGTAAATTTCTGGTTGCCGGAAAAAATTTCGGTTGTGGATCTTCGAGAGAACACGCGGCATGGGCTATTAAAGATGCAGGTTTTGATGTGGTAGTGAGTTCTTTTTTTGCTGATATTTTCAAAAATAACTCATTGAATAATTTTTTACTGCCGGTGACAGTAAGTGAGGAGTTCTTATCAAAATTGTTTGCTGCAGTAAAAGAAAATCCTGCAATAGAAGTTCAGGTGTCGGTACAGGATCAGGTAATAGAAGTTCCTGCGTTAGGTTTGAAAGAACAGTTTGATATTAATGCATACAAAAAGACCTGTTTTTTAAACGGCTATGATGACATCGATTACCTGTTAAGCATCAAGCCTGAAATAGAAGCATTCGAACAAAGTAGATAAAAAATAAAGTATTATTCATATACCCATTTTATGGAAAAAAATATAGTTGTAATTGAAGGTGATGGAATTGGTCCTGAAGTGACCAGGCAATCAGTGAAGGTGTTAGACGCCATTGCTGAGCAGTACGGACATAAGTTCCATTATACTTATAGCCTGATGGGAGCTGATGCCATTGATAAAACAGGAAATCCATTGCCTGATGAAACAATTGAAGCGTGTTTACAGAGTGATGCTATCTTATTCGGAGCTATCGGCCACCCGAAATATGATAATGATCCTACTGCAAAAGTTCGCCCGGAACAAGGGTTATTGAAACTGAGAAAATCATTGCAACTATACGCAAATATCCGCCCTGTTACTACTTATAAATCATTGCATCATTTATCACCTTTGAAAACTAAAAATATAGAAGGTGTTGATTTTGTTATTTTCAGAGAGTTGACGGGTGGTATTTATTTCGGTAAAAAGGAAATCAACGAAGAGAAAACAATCGCTTCTGATGATTGTACCTACAGCCGTGATGAAATTGAAAGAGTATCACATCTGGCATTTCAATATGCACAACAAAGAAGAAAGAAACTAACACTTGTTGATAAAGCAAACGTGTTGGAAACTTCAAGATTGTGGAGAAAAGTTATTCAGGATATATCAAAACAATATGATGATGTTGCAGTAGACTTTTTATTTGTTGATAATGCTGCCATGCAAATCATCCTGAACCCTAAACAGTTTGATGTTGTATTAACAGAGAATATGTTCGGTGATATCATTAGTGATGAAGCATCTGTTATTTCAGGTTCATTAGGTTTGTTACCATCTGCTTCTATCGGTACCGGCGCTGCATTGTTTGAGCCGATTCACGGTTCTTATCCGCAGGCTGCAGGTAAAGATATCGCTAATCCGTTGGGATCTATTTTGTCTGCTGCAATGTTGTTAGATCATTTAGGATTAAGTGTTGAAGCAAAGGCGGTGAGAGATGGCGTTGAGTGGACATTGGTGAATGGTTTTGTAACAAAAGATATTGATCCGATTAACTATTATGCAACATCAACAATCGGAGAATTGATTTGTGATTTTGTTGCAAATAGAAATCCGTCTGAAGCGATTAATAAAGGAAATATCGAAGTTAGTCGTTCAACAATTATTTAAGATTTTCTTCGGCTTAAATAAACGAAACGAAATGCTTTCGTACACAATTTGGAGAAAAAAAAGTTGTTTGCTATAGTTCTTTTTATCAATTGGCGGGCGTATATTCGCATTATAACCTCAAATCATGTTGAGCAGTACTATACATATTACCAATTTGTTCGTGGCAGTAATTATTATTATTGTCGTGGTAATTCCTGCTCTGCACGGAGGTGGTTTATAGTTGATTATATTAAATGAATATACAGCGACCCGCCTCCAAAAGGCGGGTCGCTTTTTTTTGACCCAAACTTCACACTATGGCATATTTTAACAATGAAACTGTACTTTATTTCGATGGTCAGTTTTCAAAAGCAAGCGAAACAAAAATTGATTTATATAGTCAATCATTGCATTATGGTTATGCAGTGTTTGAAGGAATAAGATCTTATAAAACCGTATCCGGAAAAACAAAAATCTTAGAAGCTAAAGCTCATTATGATCGCTTGAAAAGATCTGCTGAAGCGTTGAATCTTCCTTATACCTACGAAACCGAAACGTTGATCCGGCATACTTATGATTTGCTTGAAAAGAATAATATACAAAACGCATATATAAGACCGTTGGTTTTTGCTCCTGATAATATGAGCTTTAATGCAAATAATGTTTCTCATCTGGTGATTCAATGTTGGGAACAACCTAAGTTTTTAGGAGAAAAATTATTAAGGGTGGGTATTTCAGGTTTTCAGCGTCCAAACCCACAAGCATTTAAGATTTATGCAAAAGCAGCAGGTCATTATGTGAATTCAATCATGGCTTCACAGGAAGTGAAGTCGAAAGGGTTTGATGAAGCATTGTTGTTAGACCAGCACGGATATGTAGCAGAAGGCCCGGGCGCAAATATTTTTATAGAGAAAGACGGTAAATTATTTACTCCTTCACTTGGTTATATTTTGCCGGGAATAACCCGCCAGCTGGTGATAGAACTATGTGAGGAATTAGAAATTCCTGTATTTGAAAAAGAAATTAACGTTTCAGAGTTGAAACAGGCAGATGCAGCATTTTATTGTGGTACTGCAGCTGAGGTCGTAGGGTTTGAAAGTATCGATGAATATAAATTTCCATTGAAATGGAGTGATTCGGTTTCAGCCAAACTTCAAAACGCATTTAATAAACTGGTGATAGCAGATTAAACAAATAAAGAATATTAAAATGACTCCTTTGAACAAATATTCCAGCACACTAACACAGGATGTTACACAACCAGCCGCACAGGCAATGTACTATGGTATCGGATTAACAGATGAAGATCTGGCAAAAGCACAGGTTGGTGTGGTCAGTATGGGGTATGATGGTAATACCTGTAATATGCATTTGAACGATCTGGCAAAAATCGTTAAGCAGGGTGTATGGGAAAATGATCTGGTAGGATTAATATTCAACACAATTGGTGTAAGCGACGGTATGAGTAACGGTACGGATGGTATGCGTTATTCATTAGTGAGCAGAGATATTATTGCAGATTCTATCGAAGCCGTTTGTGGCGCTCAATATTATGACGGTGTTATCGCAATTCCCGGATGTGATAAAAATATGCCCGGCTCCTTAATAGCAATGGGACGATTAAACAGACCTTCTATCATGGTTTACGGCGGTACTATTGCACCGGGGCATTATAAAGGCCAGGATTTAAATATTGTTTCCGCATTTGAAGCACTCGGACAAAAAATAGCCGGTAATCTGGATGAGAACGATTTTAAAAATATCGTTCGTCATGCTTGCCCCGGCGCCGGAGCTTGCGGTGGAATGTATACAGCTAATACAATGGCTTCTGCTATTGAGGCATTGGGCATGAGCTTACCTTATTCATCTTCTAATCCTGCACTAAGTGAAGAGAAAAAACAAGAGTGTACAGAGGCAGGTAAAGCGATCCGCATTTTATTAGAGAAGGATATCAAACCTTCTGATATCATGACACGTGAAGCATTTGAAAATGCAATTACGGTTATTATGGTATTGGGTGGTTCTACTAACGCTGTGTTGCACATGATTGCAATGGCTAAAAGTGTTGGAGTGGAACTGAGCCAGGATGATTTTCAGGCTAACAGTGACAGAATTCCTGTATTGGCAGACTTTAAGCCAAGTGGTAAATACCTGATGCAGGACTTACACAATCATGGTGGTACACCGGCTGTGATGAGATATTTGTTAGACAATGGTTTGATACACGGTAACTGCTTAACAGTAACCGGTAAAACGGTAGCAGAGAACCTGGCAAATATAGAACCTGTCAATTTCGAAACACAAAAAATCATAGTTCCGTTAGAGCAACCGATTAAACCTACCGGCCATTTACAAATTTTGTACGGCAATCTTGCCGAAGGCGGAAGTGTTGCAAAAATCTCCGGTAAAGAAGGCGAAACTTTTGAAGGTCCGGCAAGAGTTTTTGATGGTGAGTTTGAATTGATTGAAGGTATAAACAGTGGAAAAATTCAGCCGGGTGATGTTGTGGTGATTCGTTACGTAGGGCCAAAAGGCGGACCGGGTATGCCTGAAATGTTGAAACCGACCTCGGCAATTATCGGAGCAGGATTAGGTAAATCAGTGGCTTTAATTACCGATGGAAGATTCAGCGGAGGAACCCACGGATTTGTAGTGGGGCATATTACACCGGAAGCATTTGACGGTGGAGTAATTGCACTCGTAAAAGACAATGACCCTATTTTGATTGATGCGGTGAATAACAAAATTGTTTTAAAGGTAGACGATGCTGAAATCAAAGTACGTAAAGCTGCCTGGAAACAACCGGCATTAAAAGCTAAAAACGGCGTATTATTTAAATATGCCAAATCGGTTAAAAATGCAGCTGAAGGTTGCGTAACCGATGAAAACTAATTAACCAATAACATTGAGACTTTAAATATATAACAATGAGTACTATTTCTTCTACCACTGCCGCTGCTACAGCAACCGCAACCGAAATACATACGCTTTCAGGTTCGCAAGCAGTATTGGAAGCCTTCCTTGCTGAAGGTGTAGATACCATCTTCGGATATCCAGGCGGTGCTATCATGCCTATTTATGATGCTTTATATGATTATAACGATCGTTTGAACCATATACTGGTCCGTCATGAACAAGGTGGTATTCACGCTGCACAGGGATATGCACGTACCTCTGGTAAAACAGGAGTAGTGTTTGCTACCAGTGGCCCCGGTGCTACTAATCTCGTAACAGGATTAGCAGATGCAATGATTGATAGTACTCCGTTGGTTTGTATCACCGGACAAGTATTTGCACATCTCTTAGGTACTGATGCGTTTCAGGAAACGGATGTTATTAATATAACAACTCCTATTACAAAATGGAATTACCAGATCACTGATGCCAATGAAATTCCGGCAGTATTGGCTAAAGCATTTTATATCGCCGGCAGTGGTCGTCCGGGCCCGGTATTAATTGATATTGCCAAAAGTGCGCAACTTCAAAAAATCGAATATAAAGGCTATCAGAAATGTGATAATATACGCAGTTACCGTCCTAAACCGGTTATTCGTAAAGAATTCATTGCTGAAGCTGCTGCATTGATTAATCAGGCTAAAAAGCCGTTTGTGATTTTTGGACAGGGAGTGATTCTTGGCAGAGCTGAAGCTGAATTTAAAGCTTTTATCGAAAAAGGCGGTTTACCTGCCGCATGGACAATTATGGGATTGAGTGCACTTCCTTCTGATCATTACCTGAATGTAGGTATGTTGGGAATGCACGGTAATTATGGTCCGAATGTATTAACGAATGAATGTGATGTATTGATTGCTATTGGCATGCGTTTCGATGACCGTGTAACAGGGCGATTAGATAAATATGCAAAACAGGCAAAAGTCATTCACCTGGATATTGATCCTGCCGAGATTGATAAAAATGTACAGACCACTATTCCTGTTTGGGGCGACTGTAAAGATTCACTGCCATTACTAACTGCTTTAATTGAGAAAAAAGAACATAAGGAGTGGTTGCAGAAGTTCCGTCAGTTTGAACAGGATGAAATTGATCAGTGTGTGTATAATGAATTGAATCCTACCTGCGAAGAAATGACGATGGGCGAGGTGATTAAAACACTGAATGAATTAACCGGCAATGATGCAATTATTGTAACGGATGTTGGCCAGCACCAGATGGTGGCCTGCCGTTATGCAAGGTTTAAACAATCAAAATCTAATATTACCTCCGGTGGCCTCGGTACTATGGGATTCGGATTACCGGCAGCAATCGGCGCTAAATTCGGTGCTCCTGAAAGAACAGTAGTAACGATTATCGGTGATGGTGGTTTTCAAATGACTTTGCAGGAGTTGGGAACAATCATGCAATCGAAAGTAAATGTGAAAATATTAATTCTGAATAACCAGTTCTTAGGAATGGTTCGTCAATGGCAGGAATTGTTTCACGATCACAGATACTCATTTGTGAATATTGAAAGTCCGGATTTTGTTCAGGTAGCAAAAGGCTATGGAATTGCGGGAAGAAGTATAAAACAAAGAACTGATCTGCAAACTGCATTAAAAGAAATGATAGACCATGATGGGGCTTATTTACTCGAAGTATTCGTTGGTAAAGAAAATAATGTATTCCCGATGGTTCCGCAAGGTTGCAGTGTAGCCGAAATCCGTTTGAAATAAAAATAAAACCGCTAGTAGCATTGATCATGAAACAAGAATTCACTATAACAATATATACTGAAAATCAAATCGGCTTATTGAACAGAATAGCCATTATGTTTTCAAGAAGAAAGATTAACATCGAAAGCTTAAATACTTCTCCTTCTGAAGTAGAGGGTATTCACAGGTTTACCATCGTCATCAATGAAGATGAAGATGCTGTTCGTAAAATCGTAAAACAAATAGAAAAGCAGGTAGGTGTTATAAAGGCATACTTTAATAAGCCGGATGAAATTGTTTGGCAGGAACTTGCTTTGTATAAAGTAGCAACGGATGTAATTGCAGAAAAAGTAGTAGTGGAAAGATTATTAAGACAATACGGTGCAAGAGCTGTAGTGATCAGAAAAGATTATACAGTGTTCGAAGCTACAGGCCAGCGTGAAGAAACAGATCGTTTGATAGAAGTATTAGGCGAATACGGATTAATTGAATTTGTAAGAAGCGCCCGTGTTGCAATTATCAAAAACAGTAAAGGCTTTCACGAAAAACTAAAAGAGTTTGAAAGCTTACAACCCGGTGA
Source organism: Gynurincola endophyticus (assembly GCF_003991195.1). Classification (GTDB taxonomy): domain Bacteria; phylum Bacteroidota; class Bacteroidia; order Chitinophagales; family Chitinophagaceae; genus Gynurincola; species Gynurincola endophyticus. The sequence continues at coordinate 795,170 of NZ_RCWL01000001.1, forward strand.
ATATACCGTAGATAGTATTTAATTCAAAAACCATAAAGTGCTAAGATATCTTGGCTTTACTCTCAAAAAATAAATCTAAAAAAAATGGCAAAATTAAATTTCGGCGGAGTGGAAGAAAATGTGGTAACTCGTGATGAATTCCCTCTTTCAAAAGCGCAAGAAGTTTTAAAAAATGAAACTGTTGCTGTTATCGGCTACGGTGTACAAGGTCCTGGTCAGGCATTAAACCAAAAAGATAATGGTATTAATGTAATTGTGGGTCAGAGAAAAAATTCTAAAACATGGGATAAAGCTGTTGCTGACGGTTTTGTACCGGGAGAAACTTTATTTGAAATTGAAGAGGCGTTACAACGCGGAACTATAATTTGTTATTTATTAAGTGATGCTGCACAGATCCAGTTATGGCCTACTGTTCAAAAACACTTAACACCGGGTAAAGCTTTATATTTTTCTCATGGTTTTGGTATTACTTTCAATGAGCAAACAGGTATTACTCCTCCTGCTGATGTAGATGTATTTTTAGTGGCACCAAAAGGTTCCGGTACTTCTTTAAGAAGAATGTTCTTACAAGGACGCGGTTTAAACTCAAGCTATGCTATTTACCAGGATGCAACCGGTAAAGCAAAAGAAAGAGTTGTTGCATTAGGTATCGCTGTTGGTTCTGGTTATTTATTTGAAACTGATTTCAAAAAAGAAGTTTATTCAGACTTAACCGGTGAAAGAGGAACTTTAATGGGAGCTATTCAAGGTATCTTCGCAGCACAATACCAGGTGTTACGTGAAAACGGACACACTCCTTCAGAAGCGTTTAACGAAACTGTTGAAGAACTAACACAATCATTAATGCCTTTAGTAGCTGAGAATGGTATGGACTGGATGTATGCCAACTGTTCAACTACTGCACAAAGAGGTGCTTTAGACTGGTGGAAAAAATTCCGTGACGCTACCTTCCCCGTATTTAATGAGTTGTATCAAAGTGTTGCTACAGGTAAAGAAAGCCAACGTTCTATCGATTCAAACAGCCAACCTGATTATCGCGAGAAGTTAGAAGCTGAACTGAAAGAATTACGTGAAAGCGAAATGTGGCAGGCGGGTAGAACTGTAAGAAGTCTGCGCCCTGAAAACCAAGCCGGCAAATAATCGAATTATCATAATAAGGGATGTCTGGCTTTGCCGCATCCCTTTTTCAAATACAGCTATCACTCATGAATCCAACCACTCAAACGGCATTTGAATTTCATCAGGCTGCCTTACGTATTAAAAACGTAGTAACAAAAACCCCGTTGAGTCTGAACCGTTCCCTATCTAAAAAATATCAGGCAAACGTTTATCTGAAAAGAGAAGACCTGCAGGTAGTAAGATCGTATAAATTACGCGGCGCTTTTAATATGTTGAGCTCACTGCCAAAAGAACAACTGGAAAAAGGAGTTGTATGCGCCAGTGCAGGAAACCATGCACAAGGATTTGCGTTCTCCTGTAGAATGATGAATATAAAAGGTGTTGTATTTATGCCCATCATTACCCCGAACCAAAAAGTTACACAAACGAAAATGTTCGGAGAAGATAATATTGAAGTGCGCCTGATCGGCGATACCTTTGATGATTGTGCTGTTGCTGCAAAAGAGTTTACCGAAGCAAACGGAATGACGTTTATTCCACCGTTTGATCATCATAAAATTATTGAAGGACAAGGAACTGTTGCCCTTGAAATTTTTGAGGAACTACCTCAAACTGATTTTCTCTTCGTGCCTCATGGTGGAGGAGGTTTAAGTGCCGGTGCAGGAATGTTTTATAAACAATATTCACCGCAAACACAGATTATTGCCGTTGAACCACTGGGAGCAGCTTCTATGACTGCTGCATTGGCTAACAATGGACCGGTTACGCTCGACAGAATTGAACGTTTTGTGGATGGTGCCGCCGTAAAAAGAGTAGGGGAACTTACTTATCAAATTTGTAAAGATGTTATAGATAAAGTGCAAACGGTTCCTGAAGGACGCGTTTGTTCTACTATCTTGAAATTATATAATGAAGATGCGCTGGTAGTAGAACCGGCCGGCGCTCTTTCAGTTGCTGTGTTAGAAGATTTTGCTGATGAAATTAAAGGCAAAAATGTAGTGTGTATCATCAGCGGTTCAAACAACGATATTGACCGTTTACAGGAAATTAAAGAAAGAAGCCTTCGTTATGAGGGACTGAAACACTATTTTCTCATACGTTTCGCCCAACGCCCGGGTGCATTGAAAGATTTTTTGAATAAAGTACTCGGACCCAACGATGATATCACCCGTTTTGAATATATGCAAAAGCATAATAAAGAAACAGGACCGGCACTGGTTGGTATTGAATTAAAAGACAGGAATGATTATCAGGCACTTGTAGAAAATTTAATAACTTATCAGATCAACTATACTGCATTGAATGAAGATGATGATTTGTTTAGTTATCTCGTTTAATCAATTGAGAATTAAAAATTGAAAAATATGAGAGTGCAGCTTATCTTTCAATATTCAATTAAAAATAAAAAGGCAGATCTCTTTTCAGGATCTGCCTTAAATTTTTTTGAAGCCTATAACTTAATCGGCATTCATCAGATTGGACTTTTTAAATGGTTTTCCAGCTTTTCATAGGAAGTTTGGCTGGTTTTTTCGAAAATTGGATTTATAATGAACTACTATTCTCTTTAGTGAAAGTTGATTGATACTGGATTTTAGCGGTTCATAGAATATTAAAAATTTTTGGACGGTTTAGTCAGGACTTTGGATGGTTAGTTGCTAACTGATCAATCAACTTACAATACAAAGATAGGTGTGGATAAAAAATTAGACAAGAGCAGAATTGACCAATTTTATACTTTCAGAATTTACGTGTATATTGGTGATCGTACGAGCGGAAATATGTAAATACCCGAAAAGTGGTATAGTAAATCTACGGGGGACAACAAAATAGCCCTGTATATATTAAAAGTTTTAAATTTGTGCCTCAAAATATCGTATTTATAACATAATAAGGTATGTACTTTTTACGTTCGCTATTGAAAAATTTAACCCCAGTCCTCAGATGAGCCAATTAGACACCATTAAAGTTGCCATTGCTGATGATCATGCTTTATTCAGATCTGGAGTGAAAACTGCATTGTCTGTAAAAAAAGATGTGGAGTTGATTGCTGAAGCGGATAATGGAATGCAACTTATTAATTTACTGAAACATATAGAGCCGGATGTAATCTTGTTAGATATTCAGATGCCCATCATGGATGGCATCCAGACACTTCCGGAAATCAGAAAAATCAGACCAAATACGAAAGTGATTATTTTGTCGATGCACAATGATCACTCAATGATTTCTAAGCTGATGGAAATCGGCGCAAATTCTTATCTGACTAAAAACTCAGACTCTGAAACCATTTACCAGGCAATCAAAACCTGTTATGAACAAGAGTTCTTCTTCAACGAGTTAACCAATAAAGCCTTGTTGACCGGCCTTCGTACAAAACGTAATGATGTTTCTACTCAACAGGATGTTGCATTAACAGACAAAGAGTTAAGAGTATTAAAGTTGATGTGTGAAGAGAAAACCACGAAAGAAATCGCAGATATTGTAGATATTAGTCCCAGAACAGTAGAGGCGATCAGGGATAAGCTCAAATCAAAAATCGGAGCCCGGAGTATGGCCGGTTTGGTAATGTATGCGGTTAAAAATGGAATAATCGAACAATAATATTGTAATTTTATCATCAGGCGACGTTAAGTCGCTTTTTTATTTCATGCAATATTATTTGTTTGACCAGCATTTAGAAAGAATGCCGGAGGCCATGTTGCCGTTAAATATAAGAGGAGTCCGTTTCGGCGAAGGCTGTTTTGAAACAATGTGTTTTGTGAACGGCAAAATACGGTTGGGTGCACTCCATTTAAAGCGGTTACAACATTCAGTATCGGAACTGGAAATTCAATTACCAGTACTTTTTACTATACAATGGTTGCAACAGCTCTTAACGCAGTCTGTTGACCTATACCAAAACTGGAGGATAAGAGTTACGATTTATCATGGGGGAATTGATTTTAATATCAACCCTTCTCCTGCATACCTGTCTATAGAAATACAACCTTATCACCCGCCTAAAAAAGAAATCATCGTTTCAGCACTGTATCCTGTACAACCGGCTTTATATGCATACGGGGCACATAAGTCGCTGAATTATCAGTTGTATACTTATGCAATACAATATGCAGCCAGAAAAGAAGTGGATGATGTATTATTGGTAAATCATCAACAACAAATCATTGAATCGTCTATAGCAAATGTATTTGTGGTAAAAAAAGGAGAATTACTCACTCCTCCATTAATAACCGGCTGTATTGCTGGCGTTATGAGAGAAAATATTATCATGAACTTTGGTGCGGACGAACAGATGATTACAATTAGCGGGTTGGATGAGTGCGAAGAGATTTTTTTGAGCAACGCCTTAGGAATCAGGTCGGTAAAGGAATGGAATGGTAAAAAACTCGCACAAACAAAAGCTGATGAGATCAGAAATAGTTTATAAGCAAAAACCTGAAGCATTTTCTTCAGGTTTTTTTATTGAGTTTTACCAATATATATCGTCGGCTTTGATCGATAGCTGATTCATTCTTTCGTATTCTTCTATAAATGAGTGAATAGCCTTTTTTCCTGTTTCACCTAAGTCTTTAGAATATTCATTCACATATAATCCGATATGCTGCCGCATTACTTCATCAGACATAGCCTGTGCATGCTCCTGAATAAAATCACTGAGTAGCGGGTATTGGTGATCGCTGTATAAAATACTTTGCACAATCAGTTGATTTAACTGTTGCGCTATCTTTTTATCAACAGACTGGTGTACAACAATTCCTCCTAATGGAATAGCGCTGCGGGTAGTTTCTTCCCAATAAGCGCCGAGGTCAATTATTTTGTGCAGGCCTTTCTGCTGATAAGTAAACCTGTTTTCGTGTATAATAACACCTGCATCCACCTCACCGTTTAAAACTGCCGATTCAATTTCATGAAACAGCATAAAGCGTTTTTGGGTAACCTCCGGAAAGGCTTTTGAGAAAAGAACATGTGCGGTGGTATGACGACCGGGAATAGCAACCGTCCAGTTACTGCTATCTGCCATATTTTTTTCGGGCGTGCGGGCAATTAACAAAGGTCCTACACCCACGCCGAGTGCTCCGCCAGCGTTCAACAGTTTATATTGATCGAGCAATAGCGGTAATACGCCGTAGCTGACCTTAGAACATTGTAATTTTCCTTCCAATGCCCATTCATTCAGGGTTTGTACATCTTCAAGGTGCACGTCGAAGGATAATCCTTCCGTGTCAATTTTATGATTAACAAGCGCGTCGAATATATAAGTGTCGTTGGGACAAGGAGAGAAGCCTAAACTTAGTTTCATCAGCAATTAATTAAAGAGTCCGTTATTTAACAAGTCTATACAGGTTTGGTTCACCGCATGAATGGCGGGCGGGATACTCCATTGTTTTTTATCACGCACTCCCACCAGATTAGAAATAGCCCGGAGTTGTAGAAAAGGAATATTATTTTCGAGCATTACCTGATGAAAGGCGGCGCCTTCCATCGATTCAATAGCAGCCTGACAGGTGTTTTTATAACGGTCGATGGTGTTGGCGTCGGTTGAAATTTCGTTTACCGAAACAGCAGTAACTGCGGGCATTCTCAAATACAAATTATCGAGATGCGGATTGGTTAATTTTTTATCGTTGAAAGGAAATTGATCGGGATCCGCGAGGCGAAGATCAAACAGGTCTTTCCATTGATGATCTTCCCACACGCCCAGGTCGCCTGTAATTTCGTGTTGTACGGCTACAACAGCATTGAGCGGTAGATTTGTGTTAAAACTGCCGGCAATTCCGATCAGAATACAGGCATCGGGCTGATGTTGAAAAATTAATTTTTGACATTGTATGGCCATGTTTACCAATCCTACCCCTGTATGTAGTGTAATGAATTGATCATTAGCTCGTTGGAAGTCTTTCAGAGCCGGGGATAATTCAAAAGGAGTAGCGGTAATTAAAGCAATTTTTCGACTTGTCATGGGTGCTAAATTACGTAATTTGAAGCAGGCAGCAGAGAACAGTGGTGGTTGATTTTTGGTAAAACGTTACCTTTGCGCAAATTTGAATTCGCAACCAATGGTTTATCTCACAAGGATTGAGCATTTTAACGCTGCACACAAACTCTATAATCCGAGCTGGACGCCAGAGCAGAATGAGCAGGTCTTTGGAAAATGTGCAAATGAAAACTGGCATGGTCATAATTACGAATTGTATGTGACAATCAAAGGAATGCCGAATCCGGACACGGGTTTTTTGTTTGATGTGAAAAAATTAAGTAGCATCATTCAACGGGAAGTACTGGAACATTTAGATCATAAAAATCTAAATCTCGATGTACCTTTCATGCAGGGAAAAATGTGTTCAACCGAAGTATTGGCAATTGCCATTTGGGACCAGTTGGCACCACATTTACCCGAAGAAGTACAGTTACATTGTATTAAGTTATACGAAACACCGAGAATATATGTAGAGTATTTTGGTGTTACCCGCTAAAACAATTTTATGCCAAACAAAGTAGCCGTTTATAGACGAGAACATTTTAACGCAGCGCATCGGCTTTTCAGAGCCGACTGGAATGATGAGCAGAACTTCTCGGTATTTGGTAAATGTGCTAATCCGAGTTTTCATGGCCATAATTATGAATTGGAAGTAAAAGTAGTGGGTGTACCGGATAGTACAACCGGTTTTGTGATTGATTTAAAAGTGTTGAGTGATATTATTCAGGAAGAAGTGATTGAAAGATTCGATCACCGGAATCTGAATTTAGACACGCCTTATTTTAAAGAAGTAAATCCTACTGCTGAAAATATCTGTATCGTCATTTATGAATTGTTAAGAGGTAGGATAGACGCTGATTTAGATATTCAGGTACGATTATATGAAACGCCGAGGAACTTTGTAGAGTACCCGGTGTTATAATAATATAAATACAAGAAAATGGCATACGAAAAAAAGGAAAGTTATGATCCTGATGTAACCAGACAGTTGGTAGAACATTACCAGCAAACCTTGTCTTTGTTAGGAGAAGATCCAGAGCGTGAAGGATTAATAAAAACTCCTGAACGTATGGCAAAGGCAATGCAGTACATTACACAGGGATATCAGTTAGATGCCAAAGCCATACTGGAGTCTGCTAAGTTTCATGAAGATGTTAGTGAGATGATCGTTGTAAAGGATATTGAGCTGTATAGCATGTGTGAGCATCATTTATTACCTTTTTTCGGTAAAGCGCATGTAGCGTATATTCCTAATGGTTATATTACAGGATTGAGTAAAATAGCCAGGGTTGTAGATGTATATGCAAAAAGATTACAGGTGCAGGAACGCTTAACTACGCAGATTTTACAGGCTATTAAAGAAACTTTAAATCCTCTGGGAGTTGCAGTGGTAGTAGAAGCTTCGCATCTTTGCATGATGATGCGTGGTGTGCAAAAACAAAATTCTGTAACCACCACTTCTGCTTTTTGGGGAGAGTTTGAAAGAAATGAAACCAGAAGTGAGTTCTTAAAATTAATATCTTCATCATTACACTAATCAATAAAATATTATTGATCAGGTTTCGTTTTTACGTCGATGTAAGATAAGGTCAACAAAAAAGAAAAAAACATCATAGTTAATATGAAACAAGCGTTTGTATTTCCAGGGCAAGGGTCCCAATTTCCTGGCATGGGAAAAGAGCAGTACGAGCAGAATGCATTTGCAAAGAAGTTGTTTGAACAGGCGAACGAAATTTTAGGTTTCAGAATTTCTGATATCATGTTCAATGGTACAGAAGAAGAACTTAAACAAACAAAAGTAACGCAGCCGGCAGTGTTTTTACACTCTGTGATCTCTTTTAAACAAATCGAAGCTAACCGCCCTGAAATGGTGGCAGGACATTCATTAGGAGAGTTTTCTGCATTAGTAGCCAATGGCGTATTGAGTTTTGAAGATGCTTTAAACCTGGTAAGTATCCGTGCACAAGCTATGCAGAAGGCATGTGAAATTACACCTTCTACTATGGCAGCAGTATTAAACCTTTCTGACGAAAAAGTAGAAGAAGTTTGTGCTGCTGTACAAGCTGAAACAGGCGAAATTGTTGTGCCGGCGAACTATAACTGTCCCGGACAACTGGTTATTTCAGGAACAGTAAAAGGAATTGAAGTAGCTTGTGAAAGAATGAAAGCAGCTGGTGCCAAAAGAGCATTGGTTTTACCGGTAGGAGGAGCTTTCCACTCTCCACTGATGGAGCCGGCAAAAGAAGAACTGGCAGCGGCTATTGAAAACACCACTTTTTACAACCCTGTTTGCCCGGTTTACCAAAACGTTGTAGCCCGTGCAGTGATGGATAAAGAAGAGATCAAAAAGAACTTAATAGATCAGCTAACGGGTGCCGTAAAATGGACACAATCTGTTCAGGCCATGATTGCTGATGGTGGTTCTAAGTTTGTAGAAGTGGGGCCTGGTAAAGTTTTACAAGGCCTGATTTTAAAAATTGACAAAACTGTTACTGTAGAAGGTGTGAATTAATCTTTTCAGAATAATAAAGTATATTAAAAAGCCTTCCCGTTAATGCCGGGAAGGCTTTTTATTTCAAATAACTTTAGTAATAGCTTATCTTATTAAGATACAAAAAAATGCAGAAATTAGCAAATGGGTGAATTATTTTATATGTATAATATTGTTTTATAGATGATTGTGAATTTATTTTGAAATATTTTAGCTTATTGCAGCTTTTGAGAAACATCATTTGTCTTATAAAGTATCAGCCACTTATTATTTGGATATCTGAGCCTTATTTAAAAGGTTAGAAAATAAGAAACCGCCTTCGTACTGGGGCGGTTTTTTTATTGTAATTATTCTGATGGAAAATAGAAGGTAATTAAAAAAGGATGTATCAATTGATACATCCTTTTTCTTTATTGTTTTATTTCAATTGCAGATCTTAACTGCTGCAGTTTGTTGTTGTCTAGCTCCCGTACATTTCCGTATGGATTTTCTTTACTCAGTTTTTGATTGAACAGATTCATATTTGCCGCAATACGTGCCTGGTCAGCATTATTTACTCTTGTGCCGCTGCCCGATCCTGTAATCAGTTCAATTGCTTTTTTAAAACAGTTTTCGTTCACATTCCCCCAGTTATAGTCAACGCCATCGTAAGCGAGGTAATTAGGTGCAAAGCCGTCGAAGTAATTACCGCTGCCTGCTTTGTTGATTGTTCTGATAGATACAGGGAATATGTAATAATCAGCTACGGAAACAGCAAAATAACCTACAGGTTTTCCGTGCGTGGTATCTCCGATCAGTTTTACATTCAGGTATGGTTTGATTGAGTTAATCACCGCTTCACTGGCACTGGCTGTATTTGCACCGGTAATAACATAAAGATCTGTGAGATTTAAGCTTCCTTTCTTTTTAACAGCTACAGTAGTATCCCAATCTCTGAAGTATTCGCTGAAAATATCTTTGGTTAATACTTCACCGTTATGGCCCGACGGCACCAGGTATTGTAATAAGTCGTTTGATAACTTCGTATATCCGCCTCCATTGTACCGGAAGTCGATTACTAAATTGTCTATATTTTCATTAGCAAATTTATTAAACACAGTTGCAAATTTGTTCATTGCCTGTGTGGTATCACCAAGGAAACTATTATATACTAAATAGCCTATTTTTTTACCATTGATAGAATAAACACTGTCGAGTGCAAACGGATTTTGTGTGTAAGTAGCGGCAGAGATACTTACAGTTGTTGTATTGCTCAACTCATCTACTACTTTCAGGTTTACTGAAGATGAATTATAAATTGCATTCACCACTGCATTAACGTTTGAATAAGCAACGTTTGTACTACCGTTGATTTCAGTGATGCGGTAACCGCGTTTCAACCCCTTTGTTGCAGCCGGACCGTTTCTATCTATGTTACGTATTCTCAGATCATTATTAGACAGATAAAAGATGTCTAAACCGAAGTCACCGGCGATACCGCCTGAAACATTGTCCCATTCTGATTTTACTACGGCAAAACTCCATCTGTCAACGGGGCCGCTAAAGCCGGGTTCGATACTATAGTTTCTGATCCATCTCATAAAGCTGTTCAGGTCGTTATGACTGTAGCTGTAATTTTCGGGAAGTTTGCTGGTCCATAGATATAACTGGTGCGAATAGGCCGCAGAAGTATCAATGATTTTCCGGAATCTGATTTGTTCTGCTGTGAGGTTTCCATTATTATTATCATCGTCAGGGTCAGGATTGCTTTTTTTCGAGCAAGCTGTTACTGCCAGGTATAGAAACGCCAATAATATTAGTTTTCTCATACAATTTGGTTTATGTCGGTTTTTGAGTCTGTTATTACTTGGTTTAGCATCCCAGACGATATTTAAGTTAATGATAGTTTACCTGATCACCATGCACAAATTCAGCCAAAAAAACTTAGCCGGTGTGAATCATTTATAAATCAATGGCACAATTAACCCACTCCGGATCAAAGCCTGCAGCATTCTTTTTATAGAATTTAATAGCCGGTTCGTTCCATTCCAATACCTGCCATGTGATACCATGAAGGTTTTTTTCTTTTGCTTCTTCCACCAGGCGGTCAAATAGTTGTTGGCCGATACCTTTTCCTCTCAGCGCTTCTGTTACCAGAATATCTTCAAGGTACATTCTTTGTCCTTTCCAGGTACTGAAACGGATATAATATAGTGCAAACGCATGAATGGTGTTGGTCTGAAGGTCTTCTGCAACGAATGCCCACCATACAGGTGCTTCTCCGAAGCCGCTTTTTTCAAAATGTTCTAAAGTAACCGTTACTGCTTCAGGAGCTTTTTCGTAAACGGCCAGTTCCTGTACCAGTTCAAGAATTCTTTTACAGTCTTTTTTCTCAGCTCTTCTTATCGTAATATTCATTTTAGTTAATTGCTTGTTCTAAATCGTTGAGGATATCATTTACGTCTTCAATACCTACACTCATTCTGATTAAACCGTCGGTAATACCGTATGCTTCTTTTTTCTCTTTAGGTACACTAAAATGTGTCATAGAGGCCGGGTGACATAACAGCGTATCGCAGGTGCCCAGAGAAACGGCACGGGTACACATTTTCAGCTGATCCATCATTTTTTTTCCACCTTCAAAGCCAGCTTTTAGTTCAAAGCTGAGTACGGCACCGGCGTGTTTCATTTGCTTTTGGGCAAGAGAAAAGTCAGGATGGCCGGGTAATCCGCAATAATTTACTTTTCCGATTTTCGGATGTTTATTCAGGTATTCAGCAATGGTAGCGGCATTGGAGCAGTGTTTATCCATTCTCAGCGGTAAGGTTTTCATACCGTTATTGAGTAAGAATGCGTCAAACGGGTTACCATTTGCGCCAAGGTTTTTATAGATGCGATAAGCTTTGCTTTGCATAAATTCTGTATCCCGCCCTAAAAAAGCACCACCGATAGCGGTACCGTGTCCGTTTAAAAACTTTGTTGTGGAGTGAACGATAAAATCTACCCCAAAACTAAACGGCTGTTGTAAGTAAGGAGTGGCAAAAGTATTATCACAGGCTACTCTAACGCCATATTGATGTGCGAGTGCTGTGAGTGCGGCAAGATCCACACATTGAAGGGTAGGGTTAGCCGGTGTTTCCAGATATAGTAAAGCGATATCTTTATTATTTTTGAAAGCGTCTTCTGCTTTCTGAAGATCTTTTAAGTCAACGATAATAGCTTCAATGCCGAGATCGGGTAAAACAGATTCGATCATGTCTTGTGTGCCTCCATATAATGAGTAGTGCGTAAGTACTTTATCACCTTTTTTTAGTGTACTCAACAATAAAGCACTGATGGCTCCCATACCTGAAGCACAAAGAAAAGCTTTGGCTGTGAGGCCGGCATGTCCCCATGTTTCCAGAGCTGCAATTTTTTGTTCTACTTCTGCGAAAGTCGGGTTTCCCCAGCGTGAGTAGATAAAACCTTCTTCTTGCCCGCTAAACCTTTTCATTCCCTGTTCGGCTGTATCAAATACAAATGTAGAGGCAGCATAAACGGGGGTTAAATGGCTGTATTTTGGATCTTTTTCATGACCGGCGTGGATGGCCGCTGAATTAAAGCCGGCGTAGGGAAACTTCTTATGATTCATAAAATGAAAGAGAAAAGTGTATAAAAAAGTAGTGGTTGAACTACTTATTAAATATACAAAAAATGTCTGCTATAAGCAGACATTTTTCGTTAGTATAACGTAAAATAATTTTAATATTTAACCAGTTTAGTAAGCCCAATTGATAAGGGTAGCGCCCCAGGTAAAACCACCTCCGAAAGCGGCTAAAACAATTTTGTCGCCTTTTTGCATTTGTTTTTCCCATTCCCATAAGCATAAAGGAATGGTAGCGGCGGTAGTATTCCCGTAACGTTCAATGTTTACCATTACTTTAGAGGCATCTAAACCGATTCTGTCGGCAGTTGCATCAATAATACGTTTGTTGGCCTGGTGCGGAACTAACCAGGCAATATCGTTACCGGTTAACTGATTTCTTTCTAATAGTTCGGCACTTACATCAGCCATACCTTTTACGGCGTGTTTGAAAACGGCCTGACCTTCCTGGAAAGCGTAGTGTTCTTTATTGGTAACGGTTTCAATGCTTGCAGGGCGAAAAGATCCGCCGGCACGCATATTCAGGTAATTTCCTCCTGAACCGTCAGATTTTAAGATAGAATCCTGCACCCCGAATCCTTCGTAGTTTGGCTCTAACAACACGGCTCCGGCACCATCTCCAAAGATTATACAGGTAGCCCTGTCTTCGTAGTTGATAATAGAGCTCATTTTATCGGCTCCTACCACCACTACTTTTTTATATCTGCCACTTTCAATCAATGACGCGCCGGTAGTGAGTGAATATAAAAAACCTGAGCAGGCTGCCAGCAGGTCAAACCCCCAGGCATTTACAGCGCCCAGTTTATGACAGGCCAGGTTGGCTGTTGAAGGGAACATCATATCAGGAGTAACAGTTCCTACAATTAATGCGTCGATTTCGCTCGGGTCAATGCCTCTTTTTTTACACAATTCCTGAACCGCGGGTACTACCATGTCTGAAGTTGCCAGGCCTTCTCCCTTTAGAATTCTTCTTTCCGTGATACCGGTTCTGGTTCTAATCCATTCATCGTTGGTATCAACCATCTTTTCTAAATCAAAGTTCGTCAGCTTATCTTCTGGAACAAAACCACCAACAGCAGTGATGGCAGCGGATATTTTCTGGGTCATGCTTTAAGCTTAAATAAATAAATTGCAGTGTATTAATGTTCTACATGCAAAAGTAGGCGTCAAATTTAGTGAATTATTGTATTTTAAAGATAAAGCAACTATAATATTTGAAATTATTTTAAAAAACAACCTCCCCTCCGCAGGCAGAACAACAAGTCTAACGATTTTTACGTTTAAATAGATGGATGTAATCAGAAACTATTTACTAAATTCGCAGCCATGATTGCATTTATACGAGGTAATTTTGTGTATAAGTCACCCGCAGTGGTGCATGTAGAAGCTAATGGCGTTGGGTATGAGTTGCAAATAAGTTTAAATACTTATACTAATATCCAGACAATGAACCAGGGGCTTCTGTATACATGGTTACATATCCGTGAAGATGCACATGTTTTATATGGTTTTTTCGATTTAGTAGAAAAAGAACTTTTTTTACAGCTGATCAGCGTTTCGGGAATTGGTGCCTCAACCGCAAGGATGATGATGAGTTCGCTGAAACCGGAGGAAATCGCACAGGCGATTGCTCAAAGTAACACGAAAGTGTTAGAAGGTATCAAGGGGATTGGTAAAAAGTCGGCTGAAAGGGTGGTGTTAGAGTTGAAAGACAAGATGCAGAAGTATCAATGGGATACCCAACACAGTGTGGTAAAGGCTGATCCGCTTGAAATGGATGCGCTGAATGCATTGGTAGCGCTGGGCATTCCAAAAACAAATGCAGAAAATGCCGTTAAAAAAGTGATGAAAACCCAACCAAACCTTAATATTGTAGAAGAAATTATTAAACTAGCACTAAAATCTCTGTAAGCCTATCCACAAAATTCTACTTAACCAATTCTAGAGAAAAAGCTTGGCTCGACTACAACACCAACAATTTTGGTATGTAACCATCCTATGTGTGGTTTTCACTTTTTTATTGCCTGTATCGGATATTTACGCTCAAAATGATACAGCGCAAGTGAAGGGTGTTGACACGCTCAGGTTTCCTATTCGCGATAGGATCGGAGATCGCTTTAACTATCCTATCAATAATCCTTACAGTTTACCTAACCCCATTAATATTACCGACTCTATTGCTTACGATCCGGAAACCAAATTATACCACGTTTATGAAAAAATAGGCAATAAGTATTATCGTACACCGACCTACTTTACATTCGATGAATTTCTAAGACTTTACGGAGCTCAGGCAGATAAAAATTATTTTCAGAAAAGAAGCAATGCATTGAGTGAACTCAACAGAAAACTGTTGAAACCTGAAATGAAGGTGACGGATAATCTGTTTAACCGGATTTTCGGTAATGGAAAAGTAGACCTGAAACCACAGGGCGACATTAACCTGATTGCGGGTTATCAGGGCCAGAAAGTAAATAACCCTGCTTTACCTGAACGGGCAAGGAGAAACGGAGGCTTTGATTTTGATATGAATGCTGCCATCAGTGTAGTAGGAAGTGTGGGAGATAAGCTGAAACTACCCATCAGCTATAACACACAATCGAATTTTGATTTTGAAAACCAGCTTCGGCTGGAATATACCGGTGATGATGATCAGATTATCAAAAAAATTGAAGCCGGTAACGTTTCGTTTTCTTCGAAAGGATCTCTCATTCCCGGTGCGCAGCAACTATTCGGTATTAAAACACAGCTTCAGTTTGGTAAACTTTGGGTAACCGGCGTATTGGCTAACCAACGCTCACAGCGCCAGTCGCTCAACTTACAAGGTGGCTCAGCCAGTATGTATTTTGACTTCAAAGCACACGATTACGAAGAAAACAGACACTTCCTTTTATCACAATATTTTAAGAATAACTTTAACCATGCCATGTCAAACCTGCCGGTAGTAAACTCGCAGGTGCAGATATTACGTCTTGAAGTTTGGGTAACCAACCGCAATAATGCCACTACGGAAACCAGGGATGTGGTAGCGTTGATGGATTTAGGAGAACAAAATCCTTACCTCAGTTCAAACCCTAATCTTGCTCCCGGTACCCCGTTAGCGAACGGGTTACCTGATAATAATGTCAACCAGCTTTACCGCAATCTGGTAAACGATCCTTCGATGAGAAACAGCTCGATGGTGACCAGCAGGTTGGGAAGTTTAGGTCTGACTCCTATTCAGGATTTTGAAAAAACCTTTGCCAGAAAGTTAAATACGAACGAATATTATTATAACCCTCAGGTAGGGTTTTTGTCGTTGATGCAGGCGCTGCAGCCGGATGAAGTACTGGGTGTGGCATTTCAGTATAGCTACAATGGCCGTGTTTATCAGGTAGGTGAGTTTTCGCAGGATGTAACACCCGATACCACTGCTTCAACTGCAGGTACTCAAAAGATGCTGTTCTTAAAACTATTAAAAGCAACTTCTCAGCGAACTCAGTTGCCCATCTGGAAACTGATGATGAAAAACGTTTATTCATTGAAGTCTAAAGATGGTAGCTATTTGTCAAACATGCAACCGAACGACTTTAAGTTGAACGTATTGTATGAAGAACCCAGTCAGGGACAGAAAAGATTTTTACCGGAAGGTGATAAAGTCGGACAGCCTATTATCAGCATCTTAAATTTAGATCGTTTAAATGCCCGTAACGACCCCTCACCCGATGGGGTATTCGATTATATAGAAGGATTTACAGTGATCTCGAATCAGGGAAGAGTGATCTTCCCGTTATTGGAACCTTTTGGCCGAGACCTTGATTCGCTTGCATTTGCCAATAGTGACCAGGCTACCAAAAATAAATACATTTATTATCCGCTTTACGATACGATTAAAGAAATTGCAAAAACTTACGCTAATCTTGACCGCTATATTATCAGTGGTTATGGAAAGGGAAATTCAAATTCTGATATTTATCTCGGAGCATTCAATATACCTCAGGGGTCGGTAAGTGTTACTGCCGGAGGACAGACGCTGATTGAGAATGTAGACTATACAATTGATTACAGTTTGGGTTCTGTTAAAATATTGAACCAGGCTATTCTGAATAGTGGTGTTCCGGTAAGTGTTCAGTTTGAGAATAATGCGGGCTTCGGTATACAGCAGCGCAGCTTTATGGGATTACGTCTCGATTATATGGCTATACAGTCGGCGCGTGAAAACTTTTCGATCGGAGCTTCAATGGTAAAGCTGAGAGAACGCCCGTATTTTACAAAGATGCTATATGATAACGATCCGATTAATAATACCATGTATGGATTGGATTTCAGTTATCAGTCTGAAGTGCCGAGATTAACCCGTTGGTTAAATAAACTGCCTTTTTATTCAACGGAAGAGATGAGTACGATTCAGGCTTATGGTGAGGCTGCTTATTTACAACCCGGCCACCCGAAACAAATCGGTGAAGGAAGTCAGGGGATGATTTTTATCGATGATTTTGAAGGATCCAGAAATACGATTGACCTTCGTTTTCCTTTAGTAAGCTGGGGTTTATCTTCTACGCCTGCGAACAACGGATTATTTCCTGAAGCAAATCTCATGAACGATCTGAACTATGGTAAGAATCGTGCAAAAATTGCCTGGTATAATATCGAACCGATTTTACAAGACAGAAGAAGCACTAATAATCCATTACGCGACAATCCGCCAACGATCGGTTTAGAACAGGAGTTAAACGACCCGAGAACAAGATCTATTTCCGTAACGCAGTTATATCCAAACAGAACACCTGATTTCGGACAGGCACAGCTAGTTACTTTTGATATTGCTTATTATCCGCAGGATAGAGGTCCTTATAACTTTGATACAGACAATATAGATGCGAACGGAAAATTATTAAATCCTAAAGATCGGTGGGGTGGTATTATGCGTGGGCTTGATCAGGTGGATTTTGAAACCGGAAACGTGGAATTTATTGAGTTCTGGATGCAGGATCCATATATCATGAATCCGGGCAGTACCGGTGGTGATCTTTACTTCAACTTAGGAAACGTATCGGAAGATGTTTTAAAAGATGGTAAACGTTTCTTTGAAAACGGTATCAGCGGTGCTACCACAAAAGCATTGGAAGATTCAGCTACAGTATGGGGTAAAGTTCCCGGAAACCCGATACAGGTAACAAAAGCCTTTAGTAATGACCCGGCTGACAGACCGTTGCAGGATGCCGGTCTGGATGGATTGGATGATGATGCCGAAAGAAGACGTTTTCAGTCTTACCTGGCTTCATTAGCAGCTAAGTTCGGTGTTAACTCGCCGGTATATCAGGCCGCACTGAATGACCCGGCCAGTGATAACTTTAAAAACTACAGAGACCAGGATTATAATAATAACAAAGCAGGTATTCTTGAACGCTATAAAAGTATCAACTCTCCTCAGGGTAACTCTCCGGTTTCAACAAATGAAAACTATGTGAGTGCCTTTACCATGTATCCTGATCAGGAAGAGTTCAATAACGACAATACATTAAATGAGCTGGAAGAATATTTCCAATACCGTGTTCGATTAAACAGAAGTCAGTTTCAGGTGGGAAATAATTTCATCACGGATAGTGTGAATATTACTCCTAACTCAGGTATTGCAGAAACCTGGTATTTATTCAGAATTCCAATTGCTGAATATGAAGCCAAAATCGGAAATATTCCAGATTTTAAATCGATCCGTTTCATCAGAATGTATTTAACCGGGTTTGAAGATTCTGTGGTATTACGTTTTGCAAAATTAGAATTGGTAAGAAGCCAGTGGAGAAAATTTAATTATGAATTAGATACAACGGGTCAGTACTTACCATTACCGGCAAACAGTACGGTAACTTTTAATCAGCTGGCTGTAAATATTGAAGAAAATAGTGCCCGTTCACCAATTCCTTATAAAACGCCTCCGGGTGTAATCCGTCAGCAACAGTTGAGTAATAACAACGTAAACATGTTGTTGAATGAACAGTCATTGAGTATGCAGATTTGTGATTTACCCCAAAATCAATCGCGTGGCGTATTCAAGAATATGAATCTGGATTTGCGGATGTACGGGAAGTTACAGATGTATATACACGCAGAAAGTACCAGGTTCAGCGGTGATGTGAAAAATGATGAACTATACGCAGTCATACGATTGGGAAATGATCTGATCAATAACTTTTATGAAATAAAAATTCCGCTCAAAGTAACTTCATGGGGAAGCCTGGATGCGGCTCTTATATGGCCCGCAGCGAATGAACTTGATTTAAATTTGTCATTACTGACCGATTTAAAAATGGAGCGGAATAATCTTGGGAACGTAAATGCTTATTATAAAAGAGTTACCGACGATGGTAAAGAGTATGCTATCATCGGTAATCCGAATCTGGGTGAAGTACGTTCATTCTTTATAGGGGTTGAGAACAAAAGAAATGCTCCGGCTTGTGCGGAAATCTGGTTCAACGAATTACGATTGAGTGAACTGAATGAAAAAGGTGGATGGGCTGCTTTAGCCAGGGTAGACTTTAAACTTGCAGACCTTGGTACATTGTATATTGCAGGTAGTGCACGCTCCAGCGGATTTGGTACTTTAGAACAGCGGGTGAATGAACGTTCACGTGAAAATATGCGTCAGTTTGATGCAGCCGCTAACCTGGAGCTGGGTAAGCTGTTACCAGCCAATGCAAGCATGTCTATTCCTGTATATGCCAGTGTTTCTCAACAGGTGATTACTCCCGAATATGACCCATATGACCTTGATATTAAATATAAAGACAAGCTGAATGCTTCAAACCCTGCTTTCAGAGATTCAATCAAACGTGATGCTATTGAGATAAAAACAATTCAAACCGTCAACTTTACCAACGTCAAAAAAGTAAATACTACCGGTAAAAAAATACAATTGTGGAGTATTGAAAATATTGATGTCAGTTATTCTTATTATCGCGAACAGCATACCAGTCCTTTAATTGAAAGCAATAACATGGTGCGGCACCGGGCAGGACTAGGATACAACTATACTTCCACCCCCAGATATTGGGAGCCGGTAAAAGGAGTTGTACGAAGTAATAATCCATGGTTGGCTTTCTTCCGGGAATTTAACATAAATCCCAAACCGGCGCTGATAGGTTTCAGAGCGGATGTGAATCGTCAGTTCGGAGCGTTCAGGCCAAGAAGTGTTGGTACGCCGAAAGGAATGATTCCCGAAACCTATGACAAGTTCTTTACCTTCGACCGTTATTATAATTTAAGATGGGATTTAACCCGTTCTTTGAATATTGACTTTAAAGCCATTAATAAAGCCTGGATAGATGAAGATACCGGAAGGCTCGATCATATAGAACGTAAAAGAATGTGGGATAAGTTTTGGGACGGAGGCAGAACCATTGCATACGACCATGACTTTAACATCACTTATGTAGTGCCGATCAATAAAATTCCGGCCTTTGACTGGATGACAGTACGCGCCAGTTATACGGCCAGCTTCAGCTGGTTAGGAGCGTCATTAATTGCGAGAAATCTGGGAAATACTTTATCGAACGGCCAACAGAAAAACCTGAATGCCGAATTAGATTTTACCAAACTTTATGCGAAATCGAAATGGTTGGGTAATCTGGATAAAGCAGATGCGCCGGCTATTCAGCCACCATCTGGTTTAATTTCAAGACCAAACGCCGAACCTGAACCTGAAAAGACTGTGCCGGATATGACTGCCGGAAAACGGTTTTTAGGAAGAGTCATTACTTCATTAAAACGAACAACGATTCAGTATTCAGAAAGTGCTTCTGCTACTATTTATGGCTATACGGATAGTACAAAGATATTAGGTATGAACTTCAGATCGATGGGGCCAGGATTAGGATTCATATTTGGAAAACAACCGGATACTTCTTTTGTAACTACCATGGCGAATAAGGGATGGTTGTCGAGTGATCCTGACTTTAACTATCAGAACCGGCAGGATTATTCTCAGCGTCTGAATGTAACGGCGCAATTATCTCCGTTCAGAGATCTGATCATTGATCTGAATCTTGACAAAGCTTTCGGTAAAAATTATACGGAACTCTATAAAGATACTACCGGTACCGGATTGCATTTTGCGAAATTAAGTCCGTACAGTGCAGGTAGTTTCAGCATCAGCTATATTTCTTATCAGACTTTATTTGAGAAAGTAAATCCGAATGAAGTTTCTAATGCATTCAGACGTTTTCAGGAAAACAGAATTTTATTATCAAGAAGACTGGCAGAACAGAATCCTTACTGGCAGGCATTACCTGATAATGAAAAATTTCTGAGTGACGGTTTTTACAATGGTTATTCACGCTATGCACAGGACGTATTGATTCCTGCTTTTCTGGCTGCGTATACCAACAAAGATCCGAATAGTATAGAGTTGATCGAGCAACGAAATCCGAATATCCGTTCCAATCCGTTTAAAGGATTGTTACCTAAACCTAACTGGAATATTACTTATACAGGATTAACGACTATTCCTGCAATTGCTAAAGTGTTTACCAACTTTACTATTTCGCATGGTTACAGAAGCACTTTAAGCATGAATAGTTTTAATTCGAATTTATTGTTTGATGATCCGTTCAGATTTAACTATCCTGGATTTATTGATACCTTAACCGGAAACTTTATGCCATATTTTCTGGTGCCGAATATTTCGATCAGTGAAGCATTTGAACCATTGATCAACATCGATGTACAGTTTACCAACCAGTTACAAAGCCGCTTTGAATATAGAAAATCAAGGCAATTGAGCTTAAGCCTGATCGATTATCAGTTGAGCGAAGCTTATTCGCAGGAGTTTACCATTGGTGCGGGATTCAGGAAGAAAGGTGCACTTTCCTTCTTAAAATGGAAGGGAAAAAGCCTTGAGAATGATGGAAACTTCCGTTTGGATCTAAGTTTCAGAGATGATGTTACCACCAATAGCCGCTTAGATCAGGAACAGGTGCTGCCCACCAACGGACAGAAAGTAATTTTCATTAATCCAAGTATTGATTATGTGGTTAGTAAGAGAGTAAACCTGAAGTTATACTTTGAGCAAAGAAGAACAATTCCAAAAATATCAACAAGTCCCCCAATGACTACTACCAGAGGTGGGGTACAGATTAGGGTTTCTTTAGCACAATAGAGTTCATTATGTTAAAAAAACTGTAACAGTTTTTAAAAATAGCTGTATCGGATAAGCCTAGTATGCGATTTGTATAGATAGTTATATAAAACTATTCAATATGAAGAAATTATTGTTCGCGATCGCACTACTTATCAGCACCTCAACCTTTGCCCAACTTCAAATCGGTATTAAAGGCGGTGTAAACGCCAGTAACTTTTCAGGGAAAAACCTTGAAGGATATAAAAAAGAAGGTCTTGTAGGGTTCCACGTTGGTGGATATTTAGATATACCTGTAGCGGGAATATTTTCTGTGAAACCAGAGGTTTTATGGTCAACGCAAGGTGCAAAATTAGAAGATGCTACAGGCGGTAAAACAGATTATAAATTGAACTACGTAAACGTTCCTGTGTTAGCTAAATTTGACTTAGGAGGTGCTTATGTTGAATTTGGTCCTCAATTTGGATTTAAAGCCAGCGAAAATATCGGAAATTCTACTATTAATGATTTTGCAAAAGGACTCGATTTATCCGGAGCAGTTGGTCTTGGATTTAATTCAGGAAGAGGGTTTGGTATTGCGGCCAGATATTTTGCAGGATTATCTAAAGTAAGTGATTATGAATTTGGTAATACAAAACCTGATTACAAAAACAGTGTTTTTCAGCTGAGTTTAACGTATAATTTCTTGAACAACTAGTGCATAACAACTGAAATTGTTTTCAACTTATATTGTAAACAGTTTTAAACGAAGAGGCGATTTACTGAATGTAAATCGCCTCTTCGTTTTGTAAGTATTATCCGGTACAATGTTTTTAATAAAATTCTATTATAATTCTTTATTAGCTATTTCAAAGAGTACAATGTAACCGCAGAGCTGTTTCTTTTTCTTATGTACCTGTACTGCTCTAAGCATGTGTTTTTCTGTGAATTTAGGAATAAACTCTATTTCAATAATATTCGGATCAGATAGCAAAGGTTGCTTTTTGGTATAGGCGACTTGCTTTTCATCAAAATCGAAAATTCTTGTTTCTAATAATCTGCTATCAGGTTGTGCGATGAAGATGTATTTATAAATTTTCTGGTTACTTAACTCTGCAATAACCGGTATTTCATATTCACTTTCCATCGGAACCAATGCTTCTCTGTAAATGGTATAACCTTGTTCTTTTGCATTGTCTTTTACACTATCAATTTGATGTTGAATAAGACGGGAATCACAAGGTATTTGTTGTGCGGATGCATCCAGCAGGGTAAAGAGCGTTATAAAACAGAAAATATATTTCATAGGGATTAGCTTTTTATAAAAGAAACGGCAGTTGCCTGAGCTGTTGGCATAATTACCAGATCATTAATACATACATGTAACGGCTGGCTGGCTACAAACAAAACAGTATTGGCAATGTCATCAGCAATCAGCGGTTCAAAACCTTTGTATACTGCTTCTGCTTTTTGCTGGTCGCCCTTAAATCTTACGGTAGAAAACTCTGTGTTGGCTGCACCTGGGTGTATAGCTGTTACTTTTATCCGGTGTGGTAAAAGGTCAATCCGCATTGCTTTAGAGATGGCATCTACCGCGAATTTAGTGGCATTATATACGTTACCGTTTTCATACACTTCTTTTGCTGCGATGGAGCCCAGATTGAATATATGCGGGGCCGTACTTTCTTTTAAAAGGGGTAAGCAGGCTCTGGTCATGTATAACAAACCTTTCAGGTTCGTATCAATCATGGTGTCCCAGTCATCCATGTCGGCAGTATCAAAAGGGTCTCTGCCCAGAGCGAGTCCGGCATTGTTAACTAAAATATCTATGTGTTTGAATGTATCCGGCAAACCGGCTATAGCATTAAAACAGGCGTCTTTATTTCTAACATCAAACGTTAAAGTGTGTACTTCAACATTGAACTCTCCGGTAATTTGTTCACTGATTTCTTTTAACCTGTCGGCTCTTCTTCCGGTAAGAATTAACTTATACTTTTCCTTCGCAAAAAGAAGTGAGATTGCTTTGCCAAATCCGGCAGTAGCACCGGTGATCAATATGGTTTTAGAGGTCATTTTCTATCTATATATGTAAAATAAAAATTCTTTTACGGCATTCAATACTCTTTCCGGTTCTTCAATCATGCCCATATGGCCTGAATTGTTGAGTATATTTACAAAGCTGATATTAGGTAAATATACCTGTTGAAGAGTGTCGTCGTATTTTACAGCCTGGTCGTGTTTGCCAATAATCCAAAGAACAGGGAGAGCGGTTGATTTAAGTAAAGCCGTATGGTCTTCGCGCCGAATCATAGCTCTGGTATAAGCTATTAATACTTCTGGTGCGGTATACTGATTTGCTTCTATATGCTCCTGAATAGCCGTTGATAAATTTTCCTGAGACTGAGTAGAAAACAAATTTGGAGTCGTTGTTTTGATGAACAGTTCGTTTCCATATTTCTCTATAAACTCAATATTTTTTTCGCGTGCTTCGATTTTTTCTTCACTATCAGCAAATGCTGTTGAGTGTATCAATCCGAATGCTAAAATATTATCAGGATGTTGTGCTACCAATGAGAGGGTAATGTATCCGCCCATGCTATGACCTAAAACAGTAACCGGTTGCTGAATAATTTCTTCAATAAAATCATTGATGAGGCTGGCATAATCGGTTAAGTTCCAGAGGGCTGTTTTTTCATTAAAACCAGAACCATTAATACCGGGTAGCTGAATGATATAAACTTTATAATGACTTTTCAGTAAATGTTGTAAATCATTAAAAACATTACCATTTTCTCCGAACCCATGTATAAAGAGTACGGGATGTCCTTTACCTTCTACGGTGTATTGCAAGTTTACTTGTGGGTGTATATATTCCATAACAATTTATTTCAGTTGTCGATGATGAATAGTGCGGCTGATATAGTAACTACTTGCAACAATGAGACCTAAAATAGGAATAACTGCGGTATTAAAGTTTTGTGGAATAAACCACCAAAAAATGCCGGTGAAGATGGCAATAATCATCGTAATTCGGAAATAAGTTGCTACCCATTTCTTTGAGCTGAATATGAAGAAGCTGATAATGAGGTGAGTAGGTATAGCCCACAGTAAATTATAATTATTCTCACAAACTTCATCTACACGGATAATCCACAAAATGCTGAGAACAACGCCCAAAGCACCTAACACAAAGTACAATACAAAATTGATCAGTTTGAGTAATAAGGAAACCCATCTCAGTTGTACGAAACTCAGGCATACATACAACATCAGTAAAACACTGAAAACAATAGAAGGAGTCAGTGAGGTTTCTTCAAAAAGAGTAGTATCTGCGGGCAGTAACTGATTGGTTTCTTTTACCAGCGGCTGATTACCGATTTTGGCTTTTGCAAAACTGTTCATCAGATTTTTAGGTAAAAAGCGAAAGCCAATACTATCTACTTTCGTATCAATTTTACTGGAAAGAATCAGGTCTATTCCAAACTTCATCCAATCCTGGTAGCCTTCATCGAGATATTCATGCAGTAATTGTCTGTAGGTAGGTATTTTTTCCGGTAATGCGTTGGAAATAGATACATTCTTACCGATGATGTTGAAAATAGCATCATCAGATTTGGTAGTACAGTTGTTCTTTGTAAAATGATATTGGTAAACGCGGTTTTCGGGAAGGTCATTTCGCGTTAATGCATCTAAAATAGTGTGTGATTGTTCACAACTCAGATTGAGCACCTGTTCGGTTACTCCTCTGCTAAAATATTGGTATTCTCTTAGAAAGTATACCATGTCGTAAGAACTAAGCTCATAGTTCATGATTCCCTGAACAAACTTCCAGTAGAATAAAGGGTCAGAGTCATCGAATGTACCGTAATTGAAAACTCTGTCTAAGTTGATAGCAGGGTCTTTTACACGGATAGCAGTATGCCCGAATGCCGAATAAGCATCAGTACCTTGTGTGCAGGTCAATAAGCTAATCTGTAAACGGCAAGAGTCGATCTGTGCGCTTACAGGAAAAAAGAAAAAACAAGTGAATAAAGATATGAGTAAAGTTAATTTTTTCATTCTTTGAGTACTGGTAAAAGCTAAACTACAAAAAAAAGCGTATCTATCAGAGAAGATACGCTTTATAATTATCTGAATTGTTTGTTATCTCGAATAGTTAGGAGCTTCTTTGGTAATCTCAACATCGTGTGCATGAGACTCTTTCATTCCAGCGTTGGTAATTTTAACAAATTGAGCATTTTGCAGTGCTTTAATATCTTTAGCACCTACATAACCCATACCTGCCCTTAGTCCGCCAACATACTGATAAATTACTTCACTCACGCTTCCTTTGTAAGCGATTCTACCTTCGATTCCTTCCGGTACGAATTTCTTCACATCATCTTCTACATCCTGGAAATATCTATCGCCACTACCTTTACTCATTGCGCCGATAGAACCCATTCCCCGGTATTGTTTGAATTTTCTGCCTTCGTAAATAATGGTTTCGCCGGGAGATTCTTCTGTTCCTGCGAAAACACTACCCATCATAACAACATTGGCACCGGCTGCTAATGCTTTTACCATATCGCCTGTATAACGGATACCTCCATCTGCGATAACAGGAATCCCTTTTTTAGACAATACTCCGGAAGCCTCCATGATTGCTGTTATTTGCGGCATACCAGCTCCGGCAACAATACGTGTAGTACAGATAGAACCGGGTCCGATTCCTACTTTCACTGCATCTGCCCCGGCTTCTGCTAAGGCTAAGGCACCTGCGGCAGTACCTACATTACCAGCTATTACTTGTAATTTTTTGAAATTTTTCTTCACGCTCTTCAGTGCATCGAGTACACCCTTGCTATGTCCGTGTGCGGAATCCAGACAAACAACGTCTACACCAAATTCCTGTAATGCAGCAGCACGATCCATTAAGTCAGAAGTGATGCCTAAAGCTGCACCTACCAATAAACGGCCATAATTATCTTTTACAGCATTCGGGAAACTTTCCAGTTGAAGAATATCTCTATAGGTAATTAATCCTTTTAAGATACCATCTTTTGAAACAACGGGCAGTTTCTCGATTTTGTGTTTTTGTAGAATTTTTTCAGCCTTTTTTAAGTCAGTGCCTTCTGCTGCTACAATCAGGTTGTGCGACATAATTTCACTTACTTTTCTTTTAGGACTGTTTTCAAACCTTAAATCTCTGTTTGTAAGAATTCCTACTAATTTATTATTAGTATCTACGATTGGAATACCGCCGATTCTATTGGTTTTCATTACTGCCAGCGCATCACCAATGGTAGCGTCTTGTGTAAGAGTGATGGGATCTATAATCAAACCCGCCTCGCTTCTTTTTACCTTTCTTACCTGGTTTGCTTGCTGTTCAATACTCATGTTTTTATGAAGTATACCTATACCGCCCTGGCGTGCCAATGCGATAGCAAGGTTTGCTTCAGTAACAGTATCCATTGCCGAAGATAACAATGGAGTATTCAATGTAATACTCTTGGTTAATTTACTGCGAATGTCAGTATCACGGGGTAAAACTTGAGAGTAGGCAGGAACTAACAATACATCATCGAATGTTAAGCCTTCTCCAAAAAACTTGTCTTTACCGGGAAGAGTAGATTGCGAAGTTTTAATTCTAGTTGCCATGTGCAAAGATAGGCATGCAATTAAATACCTTCCAAAATTAATTTTCAAATTTCTTATTTTCTTAACGTTCACTGCTGATATCGCTTACCAAACTCTTGTTCAGGCAATAATATCTGCCTGGTAAACACTGGATATAGTTGTTCATCTCGAGTAATAACAGCCTATGCGTTAAATCAGCCATTGAAACCGGTACTCTCTGTAGCAGGTCATCGAAATGTAAAAAACGTTGAACAGTCAAAAAATGTACAATTTCCTGTTCTTCTTTTGACAAGTGTGATAGTGAAATAAGAGGAATAACAGGAATACTTCCTGCAGCGGGCAGATAATGCTGAATTTGTTTCGGATGAGAAAGTATATCTGCCTGATGATTGACTATCAGTTGATTGGAGCCACTACTTTTGACATCAATTCATCTACCCGGCACGGCCAGTACATCTCTGTTATATTGTGCTGCAAAAGCGGCGGTACGGAGGCTACCTCCTTTTTCTCCACTTTCAATAACAACCAATAACTTGCACCAGCCGGCAATAATGCGATTGCGCGCTGAAAAATGATGCTTTTCAATTTTTACAGAGGGGGTATATTCTGAAACAATAGCACCACCTTCTGCTATAATCTTGTCGGCTAATCCACGATGAACGGCAGGGTACATGTATTTGAAACCGTGCGCCAGGATCGCAATAGTCGGTATTTTCAGGTTTATTGCATGCTGATGGGCTGTGGCATCGATACCGATCGCTAATCCTGAAATGATATATATCGGGTAACCTTTCGAATAATTCAGTAATTGTTGAGTTGAAATAGTACCATAATCGCTGGGAGTGCGTGTACCGACAATACCGATTCCCATCGATTCAGAAGCCGGTAAACAACCTCTTACAAATAATACAATTGGAGCATCAGGACATTCTTTTAGCAAAACCGGATATGCGGTTGAATGAAAAGACAATATTTCTGCGTGCAGGCTTTCTAATGTTTTTAATTCATCGTCAATTTCTTTTCAATTGTTGAAATTGATCAGATCAACGAGTAACCGTCTTTTAGCAAAAGGAGATTGTTTTAATGATTTGATCTCCTCAAAGACCGCTTGTGCGGATCCATACTCTTCCAGCAATATTCTTTTAGTAATATTGCCGATCCCTTTTACACGTTGTAATGCCAGTAAATGTTTTAACTCGTTCTGCATCATATCTAATTATACGTATGCAGTACGTGTTCGGATTAAAGCTGAATAATTTTTACACTGGTTCTGCGGTTGAGCGCTCTGTTTTCCTCCGTATCATTTGGTGCAATCGGAGCAGATTCTCCATAACCTTTATAAATAAGCCTGTCTTTGGAGATACCTTTTGACAGTAAGAAATTGACTACCGAAGCTGCTCTTTTTTCAGATAAAATCTTGTTGGCATTTTCGCTACCAACGTTATCTGTATGACCACTGATTTCCACTCTGAGTGTATTGTTGTCTTTAAGTAGTGCATACAATGTTTCAAGTTCAACAGTTGACGCCGGTAATAATTCATACTCATTAGAAGCGAAGAAGATATTCTTTAAATGGATAGTCGCATTTACCCGTAAAGGTTGTAATGGAATATTTTTAATATGCTCAACCGAAGAAATTTCTTCTTTTAAACTGTAGTTATCTGAATAGAACAAATATCCTTTTTGTTGTACGGAAAAAGCATATTCGCGCCCTTTAGGAATGGTCATCAGGTATAAACCGCTGGCATCTGTCTGATATTCATTCAAAAGTTGATTGGTACTTAAATCATATAGCTGAACATTAGCAGCTATTCCTTTTTTGGTAAGTGAATCATATACTTTCCCTTTTACCCAATCAGTGGTAATAGGTTGTGCGTAAGATGGAAGTTGTAAGGTATAAATGTCAAGCGAACCTTGCCCTTCCGCACGGCTACTGGCATAATAGGCTGTTTTTCCATCGGCCTCAATAAAGAGACTACCTTCATTTTCGATAGTATTGATCGGGTAGCCCAGGTTTTTAGGAGTACTCCATTTGTTAACTTCTTTCCTTGTATAGAATATATCATCTCCTCCATATCCGGCATGTCCATTAGAGGTGAAGTACAATGTCATGTTATCTGCGTGAATGAAAGGACAGCTTTCATCACCGGCTGTGTTTACGATTGGTCCGAGGTTCTGTGGTTTACCGAATTTTTTCCCGTCAAACACAGACACATATATATCCGAACCGCCGAATCCTCCGGGTCGGTTACTGGAAAAGTAAAGGTGTTTTTTATCGGGCGAGAGGGATGGGGCAGATTCCCAATGCTCGGTATTGATCTCGGGGCCGAGGTTATAGGGAATGGTCCATTCATCGTTTTCTCTGAAAGAAATATACAGATCACAGGAACCATATCCGTTTCTGAAATTACAACCTGTAAATATCAGCCATTCTCCGTCTTGCGAGATATTTGATGCCCCCTCATTATTGCCTGAGTTAATTTTACCGGGTAAAGGTTCGGCTTTCGTCCATTCATTTCCTTCTAATTTCGATACAAAAAAATCTTCCTGGTAATGATTTACGAGTCTGGTAAATACCAACTCTTTTCTATCGATGGTGAGTGAGGGAAAGTATTCGGGATAAGGTGAATTGATAGCAGTACTCATCGGAGAGAGTTGAAAAGCTGAATGAGGTGGATTTTGTTCTTCAAACTCAACTGCAAATGCATAATTTTTTTTTCGTTGCTGAGCCTGTTTTTGCAGTTGTGCATTTTTAGGCCCGAACTGTTGAATTGTATCGATACAGCTCAGCGCTTCCTTAAAACGTCCTAAACCGGCCAGTGCAATAGAGTAGGGTACACGATATTCATGAAAGTAGTTAGCGTCGATCGGACGGGCGATTTCATAAAACCTGATTGCCTCTGTGTAGTTTTTTAGCTCAAGGTGAAGTCCGCCTAACGAAAGATAAGCATCCATAAAACCCGGATCGGTTTTAAGTGCCTGCATCAGCAGATTTATAGCTTCTTTGAAGTTTTCGCTTTGCGCTTTCGTCATCGCCTGTTCATAGAAGTTAGCCCCCTTTTTACTGATTTTTGAAGGATCGTATTGGGAGAAAACGGCTGTACACGTTAACAACAAACTAAGAAAAAGGCTGAAAAATCGCATAATATCTATGTTATTTCTATATACTAAAATAACGTAAATACCTGGCGAAAAGGTATTTGTAAGTGTAAAAAAACTTTAAGGAACGTTAATATATTTATGTGTCTGAACTGATAGCGTCCACTTAGGGTTTTCTTTTATGTAATCAATAATCAGCGGAAGAACAGTAGTTCTTTTATCCCATTCCGGTTGAAGGTATAATTTGCAGTGACTGCCCACCTTTTCAGCGTGTTGTTCAGCCCAGGCAAAATCTGATTTATTGAAAATAACCACTTTGAGTTCATTGGCGAGCGGGAGGTTTTCCTCCAATGGGAACTTGAATTTTTTGGGCGAAAGGCAGATCCAGTCAAGATGTCCGGAAACAGGGTGTGCGCCGGACGTTTCAATATTGATATTAAATCCTGCAGCTTTAAGTGCGTAGGTAAGGGCCTGAAGATTGTGCATACAGGGTTCGCCCCCGGTGATTACTGCTAGTCTGCCGGGAAAACTACTGGCTGTTTCAACGATTTGTTCTACAGTATACTGTGGGTGTTTAGAGGCATCCCATGAGTCTTTAACATCGCACCATACACAACCCACGTCACAGCCCCCCAGTCTGATAAAATAGGCAGCCTGCCCTTCATAATAGCCTTCGCCCTGGATCGTATAAAAAGCTTCCATAACGGGATAGGTAAGTGCTGTAAGTGTATTGCTTTGACTCATGATGCAAAGGTCGTAAATCGGGATGAAAAAATGAAAAGACCCCCACTGTGTGAAGAGGTCTTTTGCAATCTGTTGGATATAATCGAATTAATCGTGTTTTAAAGTGCAGGCGTTGTAAGTATTCTTCATCAATGCGGCAATGGTCATAGGGCCAACACCTCCGGGTACCGGTGTGATAAAAGAACACTTGGGCGCTACCTGTTCAAAGTCGACGTCTCCTTTAATGGAATAACCCCTTGTTTTCGTTGTATCTTCAACTCTGGTAATACCAACGTCAATAACAACAGCACCATCTTTTACCATATCTGCGGTGATGAAGTTGGGTTTACCGATAGCAGCAACGATAATATCAGCAGATAAGCAGATTTCTTTCAGGTTATGCGTATGCGAGTGAGTGAGTGTGACGGTACAATTACCGGGATTTGTATTCGCGCTTAAAAGAATACTCATCGGGCGACCCACAATATTGCTTCTTCCCACTACTACTGCATGTTTTCCTTTGGTATCAATCTTATAATGTTCTAACATCAGCATGATGCCATAGGGTGTAGCCGGAATAAAAGAAGGAATTCCTTGTACCAGTTTCCCGATGGAAATAGGGTGGAAGCCGTCTACATCTTTTGATGCATCAATGGCTTCAATTACTTTTTCATCAGAAATATGTTTCGGTAAAGGTAATTGTACTAAAATACCGTCTACGTCCTGATCAAGATTCAGCTCTTCAATTACCTGAAGCAGTTTATTTTCAGAAATATCTTCCGGTAAGCGAATAAGGGTAGATTTAAATCCGATTTCTTCACAGGTTTTTACCTTAGATCCTACATAAGTTTCTGAGGCTCCGTTATTTCCTACGAGAACAGCTGCCAGGTGGGGAATCTTTTTTCCGGCAGATCTTAATTGGCTTACGTTTAATCGTAATTCGTCTTTAGTAGCTTGAGATACTACCTTTCCGTCAAGTAATTGCATGGCGCAAAAATACAAGACTTCCTTCAAGTTATGTTTGAGTGGCGCAAAAATCTTCAGCTTTTAAGTGCTAAAACCTTTCTTTTTAACAAAATGACATTAATCAATTGGTTGAAAATGCTGTAACCCGCGCTGGTTCTATGATTGGAGTCAATTTGTTTAATAAAAACAGCCATAAATAACACAAAAATAACCTGATTAGCGGATATGGTATTGAATTTCAGACATATATGGCGAATTTATATTTATCATGATAACTTATTGAATTTCAATTTAAAACATATTAATATTAACAAAATTTTAAAAAATGTTTATCAAAATGTTAAATGAATTTAACTGTTTTTTAACTTGCTGGAAATATACTGGGTCGATTAGCAGCTTCATGTTAATGAATTTGTTAGGTACTCGTAAACCAAAACTACTGATAATGAAAAAGATTTTAGTTTGTTTAATCCTTTTCAGCGGACTCATGGGCGGTGCATTTGCTCAAACCACTTCTACCTATTCTGGTAGAGTGACCGATGAAACAGGACAAGGTGTTCCTTTTGCGACAATTACGATCAAGGGAACTTCAAAAGCAACCTCTACTAACCAGGAGGGGAATTTTAGTTTTACAGCAGCCGAAAGACAAGTAGTTGAGATTACTGCTTTAGGTTATGCATCTACTCAGGTAACGTTAGGGCAGGTGAAAGTGTTAAACGTTGTTTTAGCGCTTCAAACTAAAGAAATGCAGGAAGTAATTGTTTCTGCAGGTTACGGTATTCGTCAAACTCAACGTTCTACTACTTCAAATGCACAGGTAGTAACTTCTGACAAACTGAATATTGTTAGACAACCAAGTTTAAACTCTGCAATTGCCGGTAAAGTAGCTGGTATTCAGCTGAGGGAGCAATCAGGAGCTAAATTAGGTTCTGATAACGCTGTTCGTTTAAGAGGTGATGGTAGTTTAAGTGGTAGCTCTCCGGTTTATATCGTTGAAGGTACAATTGTAGGACAAGGTGACATCAACATTGATGATGTTGAAGACGTTACAGTATTAAACGGTCCTACAGGTGCTGCTATTTACGGTCCTCAGGCTGCAAGTGGTGCCATCATTGTAACTTTGAAAAAAGGTAAAAAATCAAGAGGAATTGGTTTAGATGGTAATATCGGTACTCAATGGAGTAAAGTATATGTATTACCTGCTTATCAGAATGATTATGCAGGTGGTGCTAACCCTAACCTGATTCAATTTAATTGGCAAACAGGTATGCCTTCTGAGTGGCAGGCATTAGATGGTAAATATTACCACGACTATACCGATGATGGTAGCTGGGGTCCTAAAATTCAAGGTCAGGAATATATTCCCTGGTATGCATGGTATCCTGGAACTGAAGATTCTTACAAAACAACTTCTTTAACAGCTCAGCCAAATAATATTAAAGACTTCTTTAATGTAGGTAAATTAACTACAGCTAACCTTGCGTTTGGTAACTCAAATGAAAAAGGCAACTATAGAATGTCTTATACTAATCAGTATCAGGAAGGTATCATCCCTACCTCATATCTGAAAAAACATACCTTAAACGTTACTGGTAATCTGAATTTAGCAAAATGGATTTCTGCAGGTGCTAACATTACTTATGTATTACAAGACCTGAGGAACAACCCAAGTGATGCTTATTCTAACGAAACAACAGGTATGTTCAACCAATGGTTCCATAGAGATATCAATATGGACAAAATGAGACAGCACAAAGATTTATATTCTCCTGCTGAAGGTGGTGCTCAACCGGTACTTGGTTCTTGGAATAAACATAACCCGACTTCTTATTTGTCTGGTAATTTAGCTACAAGATACGGAGCTAACTACTTCATGAATCCTTATTCATTCCTTGAGAATGACATTAACGATGCAAGAAGAGACCGTTTATTCGGGGATATGAACCTTACTTTAAGACCAATTAAGGATTTATCTATCAGACTAGCAATTCGTAAGAACCTGATCAATAATAATAATGAGAGCAAAACTAATGATATCTTACAACGTTCAGGTACTCAGACCGGATACTTCAACAGATATGCTGCTAGCAGCTCTTGGAGCTTAGATGATCGTTATGAATTAGTTGCTAACTATGCTAAGAAAATCTCTGATTTCTCTATCAATGCTACTGCAGGTGCTGAAATCAGAAAGAATGCGCAAAGAAGCTGGAGCGGTAATAGCGTAAACGGATTATTAATTCCTGATTTCTTCGCTATTTCTAACTCTAATGCACTTCCTACATATAGTAACAGCAGAACCTTTTATTCTACCAGAGGTGCTTTTGCAAGAGGTAGCTTTGGATATAAAGACTACTTATATGTAGATGCGACTATCAGAAACGACTGGTTCTCTTCATTGAACCCGGCTGATAATAACATCTTTACTACTTCATTTGGTGCAACATTTATCTTCAGTGAATTCCTGAAAGATCAAATGCCTTGGTTATCATTAGGTAAATTAAGAGCTTCTTGGGGTGAAACTCCTGAGGCATTGGGAGCATATTCATTATTCCCAACCTATTCTATCGGAACTACCCGTTATTTAGGAAAGATCTTAATGACTGAGCCTAACTCATTGATCGATCCAAATCTTCTTGGTGCTAAAAATATCCAAAAAGAAATCGGTATCGACTTGAAATTCCTGAAAAACAGATTTGGTATCAGTGCTACCTATTATGAAGCAGTTACTTTAAATTCTCCGGTAAGCATTTCAGTTTCTGGTGCTACAGGTTATTCTTCAGTTAGAACAAACGCTGGTAAAATCGAAAGAAAAGGTTTAGAACTTAATTTATTCTTAAACCCGATCTCTACTAAAGACTTCACTTGGGAAATTAATGTAAACGTTTCTAGAAACTTACGTAACCGAGTGGTTGAATTAGCTCCGGGCTTAACAAGATTAAGTTATTCTTCTGGTTCTCGTTGGACTGCTCAGACTCCATTGGTTGTACACTTTGAAGGTGAAGAGTGGGGTATGTTAGTAGGTGGTACTAAGAAAATCGATGCAGCTACCGGTTTACCTGTTGTTACTTCTGCAGGTTGGTATGTATCTGAGTCTGATCACCGTTTCGGTTCTATTTTACCTGATTATACAGGTGGTATCCAAAACATGCTTGCTTACAAAAACTTCGTAGCAAACATTTCTATGGACTTCCAGAAAGGTGGTAAATATTTCTCTTTAACTCAACAATGGATGTCTTTCTCTGGTTTAGCGGCTCGTACTGCCGGTCAAAATGACAAAGGCGTAGATATCCGCGAAAGCGTTGCCAATGGTGGTGGTATACACGTAGTAGGTGTTACTGAAACTGGCGACAGAGTAGATACTTATGTTGATGCGAAAACTTATTTCCAAACTTTGTATTCTAGAAATATTTTTGATGACATGGTGGGCGATTTGAGCTATTTCAAAATTCGCGAATTAAGCATCGGTTATAGAATTCCTTTAAACAAGTTTACTTGGGGAAAACATTTCTCTAACTTAACAGTTTCTGCTGTAGCTATCAATCCATGGTTGATCAATGCAAATAAAAAAGATTTCGATCCATCTGAAATTTCAGGACAGTATGGTGAGAATGGACAGATGCCATCTGTAAGATCATTTGGTGTTAACTTGAAGTTTGGATTATAATTTTTTGAATCTTAATAAAAAAGATATGAAGTCATTAACTAAATATATTGTTATACCCTGCGCATTAGCTCTATCAGTTGTAGGCTGTGCTAAATTTGAAGACTTTGGGGATACGAATATAAGTCCGAATGCTACTGAATTAGCTTCAACTCAGGCATTATTAACCAATGCTTTGTTGAGCGTGGGCTCGTATTCTTCAGAAACAAGAGGTGGATTGTATGCTCAGCATTTTTCTGAAACTCAGTATACTGAAACCTCTCTTTATCAGGCTCCGGTATTAGACTTTACAGCATTGTACTACGGACCAATTGCTGATTTGGAAAAAATCATTGCTTTCTGTAGCGATCCGGTAACAGCTCCAAGAACAGCTGCATACGGATTACCTCAGAATCAAATTGCAATTTCTCGTATCGTAAAGGCCTTTTATTACTGGGCTGCAACTGACAAATGGGGTGATTTACCTTACACTGAGGCTTTGAAAGCTCCTTCTATTATGTACCCTAAATATGATACTCCTGAAGCAATTTATAAAGGGGTAATGCAGGAATTAACAGAAGCTGTAGATCAATTAGATTTATCTGCAAACAATGTAACCGGTGATGTTATTGCTGAAGGTTCTTCTCAGGCTGCGTCTTGGGCAAGATTCGCAAACTCACTGCGTATGGTGATTGCATTAAGAACTTCTAATGTTTATCCTGGTGCTTCTGAATGGGGGGCTGTAGAATTCAAAAAAGCATTCGAACATTCAAGAGGTTATATCGCTACAAACGCTCAGAACTTTAACCAAAAGTATGACGGTGATGTAGTTGCTTATGGTAATCCTTGGTGGAGCTTATTCAGAACTCGTTCTGACTATGCTGTTTCAGATGTTTTTGGTGAAGCTTTAGTTGATGTTGGCGATCCACGCGTAAGCGTTGTGGGTAGTAATACAACTTTCTTCCCTTATGGTTTAACCAGAAATGATGCAGTTACCTTTACCAGCACTGTTGGTGGTGTGTACTCTGTAATTTGGGCACCTGCTTACAGACAACAATCTTCTACTGTTCCTATTTTAACCGCTTCTCAGGTTGCTTTAACTATTGCTGAAGCGGCCAGCTTAGGATGGGTTTCTGCTGATGCTACTACCTGGTTGAAAAATGGTGTTACTTTAGGCTGGTCACAATATAGTGTTGGTGGAAGCTTAGATGTTGATGATTATCTGGCTGATGTTACTGCAGAAACTGGTTATACCGGTGCTGCTTTAATTCAATACCAACAATGGTTCTCCTGGTATGGTAACGGATTACAAGCATGGAGCAACTGGAGAAGAACTAGAGTTCCAAACTTAATTCCTTCGCCAAACGCATTAAGCGCTAGCGGTCAAATTCCAGAAAGATATCAATATCCTACTACGGAGTTGAACTTCAACGAAGAAAACGCCAGACTTGCTTTTGCAAAATATAACGACAATAGCCCTGATGTTAAATTATGGTGGGCTAAATAAGACTAATTATAGACTTATTTATATATAAAAGGAAGCTCTTTTGAGCTTCCTTTTTTTATTCGTTTTTTGTGAGAAATCACCTTTCTCTTGATCCCCCTGATAAAATCTGTCAAATCATCTGACAGGCCTCCTTTTACGTAAGTATTATAAAACCTACTTATGATTATTCTTCTTTTGTTTTGACTGCTAGTAAGCCTGAATGTGTTTTCTCAGCCATATTTTTATGCCGGTGAAAGAGCTGCTTTACTGAGTGCACCCTTTGCATTGTATACATCACGTTATCATGCTACACTTTATCCCATAAATGAAAAAATAAAAACTGTTTTATGAATGAATAGTCGTTTTGGAATAAAAGAACTGAATACTGTATGTGCGGTTATACAACTACAGCAGCAAAGCTATAATATGACGTTCATGGCCGAATGACCCCTAACCCAGAACCTGCTCTCTCAAAAATATTATTGGTTGACCGGGCGAAATTTTAACCGGTTTCATTTGAAAACTTATGCTTCCCTGCAACAAAACTGAATGGAAAATAATGTTTCTAAATACAAAATCAATACTGGTATAATGACAGCTTTTAAAATAAATGAAAACAGCGAAATGGGAATTCATTGAATGAATATCGAAAACCTGTTTCAACAGCAACTGTCCGGAAAAGGATATGGTATAATGGCTTATCAGACAATGCAACTGGATTCAATTTGAAAGTTAGGTGTACAACTCAACTGGTTCAGTAACGAGCGAATACTGGTTCATTTACTGACTGGTTGGCAACTGAATGATCATCTTCAATGAATTATTGAAGTACCGTTGTTTAATTTCCAAATATCAAATTCATTTATGATTGAAATCAATCGTGCTAAAACACTGGTTAATATTGTATGACATCCGTCTTTAGGTTGGAGTTTATCTGCAGGCTTAACTTTAAAAAAAATGTAATGAAGAGAATTGTATTGCTTTTGATGATTATTATCAGTAAACTTTCTTATGCACAGGAACAGAATTCTTCGAATGATATCGTATATGAAGAGTTATTGTATGATCTGGAATTAGATGAGGAGGAATGAAGAAAACTATCTTTCCGAAAATCAATTAACCGGATAACGGAAAATGAGCTGAAGCAGTTTAAATTATTTACTACCGAACAAATAACGGAATTAATAAATTTAAGAAAACAGTTGAGAAAAATTTCTGACTGACAGCAACTGGTTCATTTAGAAAAATGAACTATTCGGCAAATACAATACCTGAAGCTTGTTTGTAAAATAGAAGAAGATGTAAATGAGTTTAAACAGGAAAGTAAAGGGTACTGAATGTGAGTAAATGTTGTACAGCGTAATTATAATAATCAGGGAAGAATGCTTAATAATAATTGGGTAGGAGATGATATCAGATCTTATATGAAGGTGAAAACACCATTGTATAAGAATATTAATATGGGCATTGCAATTGAAAAAGACAGGGGTGAAAAATGATGCGATCAGTCGCTGCCGTTAAAATTTGATCATGTTGCCGGCTTTTTACACTATTACAATCCCAATAATAATGCTAATATATTTGTTGGTAATTATCAGGTAAGAATGGCGCAGGGGCTTATTTTATGGCAAGGATACGGCGTGTATGGTGATTTGGCTTTAAGCTTAGAAAAACAATCCTCTCCAATAACTGCTTATGCATCAAGTAGTGAAACTAATTTTATGAAAGGCATTGCTATTAATAAGGCAATGGGTAACATAGAATTAACTGCTTTCTATAATCGTCAGAAATTGGATGCTAATCTGGATGAATTTGAGGAACAGGTATTTGTTCGGTCGATGCGTATTTCAGGACTGCATCAAACGACCAATGATTTGCAGAACAGGCAAAATATTACTTATCAATCAAATGGAGTGAGTCTGAAGTACACAAAACAGCATTGAACTTTACAACTTAATCAGGTGAACCATAGTTTTTCCAAACCGTTCAGAAATGATAGCCGTATCGATGTACTACCTCAAAATCAGATTACTTCAAACTTTTTTAATGGAAGTATCTTTACGTCTTTATCTATTAAAAATCATCATTTATATACTGAGGTAGCAGTAGCCGGAAATAAGAGTGTTGCTTATCTGGCAGGTTGAACCAGTGCAATAGGTTTAAACTTGTCTGTACAAAATTTATACTTTCATTTACCTATAGATTTTAAGAGTTTTAATGCTAATATGATTTATGCTGGTAGTGAGGTTTATAATAAAACCGGATGAATGATCAATATTCACTGAAAAAACAAATACAGTAGTTTTTTTTATCAATCTTCTGTAATGTTTCAGCCCTGGTGAAAATATCAGATAAGCAGTAGTTCGGTGGTATGAAAACAGCAGACGAATGTTGAACGTCAAATAAATAAAAAATTTTTAGCAGCATTCAGGTTACAGGTCAATGAAAAAAATGATCACTTGTTTGATACTGCCGGCAAACATCAAAGAGAGGTAATGTTTAAATACAGACTGCATCTGAAATATGATTTTTGGGAGAATTGACAAGCTCAGTTCCGTAGCGAGTGGGTAACGACAACCGGATTGACAGAAGGTGGAGTGCTCCAGTTTGCGCAACTGAAAACAAAATTGAAACGTTCGTGGATGTTAGAAGTCAGGGTTACCTATTTTGACGTTCCTGCTTATCATGACCGCATATATGCGCTGGAACGTGAAGGTTTATGGTTAAACAGGTTTTATTTTTATTATGGCAGAGGATATGCAGCCTCTTTATTAATAAATAAAAAGTGAAAGGTGGGGCAGAATCGGTCATTGCAAATGTATTGTCGTGCTAAATTAGAAAGACAAACGAATGATAATAAAACAAGTGAGCGTTTATTAACAGTGCAATGGGTTTTAGAATAGGCAAAAGTTAAATTAAACAGTTATCTTGCAGATGTGTAAAACAAATAGTTATGAGTGAACAGCAACCACAATTAAATATCGAGATATCAGAAGAAGTAGCCGAAGGTGTATATTCTAATTTAGCCATTATTACACACTCAAATGCTGAGTTTGTAGTTGATTTTATCAATATTATGCCCGGTACTCCTAAAAGTAAAGTGAAGGCAAGAGTGATCTTAACGCCGATAAATGCAAAGAAAATGATGCGTGCACTGGCGGAAAACTTAGCAAGATTTGAAGCAGCAAACGGCAAAATAAGTGAACAGGATGAGAATCATCTTCCCTTTAATTTAGGGCTTCCAACTGCCGAAGCTTAAAAATAAATGAACGGATATGTTTGACCTGGTTAAACATATCCGTTTTCTGCAAAAGAATAATATTGTTCGGTAGTAATAATCAGATGATCAATTACTGATAAATCGAGTAGTTGAGCTGCCTGAGAAAGTTTTCGGGTTAATCGTATATCTGCATCACTCGGTGCTGCATTTCCCGAAGGATGATTGTGACATAATATTAATTTAATAGCTCCCAGCTCTAATGCCCTTTTAAAAATAATTCTGGGATCGGCAATAGTAGCAGTAATACTCCCTTCTGATAAATTCTCAAAGCTAATCACCTTGTTAGCATTGTTAAGAAAAATAACATGAAATACCTCATAAGGAAAAAACTGAATACTCGCTTTTGCAAATTCAATAGCAGACTTTGGATCTGAAATTTTTGAGGAAGGAATTTTCTCTGTGATCATAAAACGTTTCGCCAGCTCAATGCAGGCAATGATTTTTGCAGCTTTGGTAACCCCGATTCCATTCAGCTGCATTAACTCCTGAATGGTTAGTTGTGATAACCTGATCAGATTGTTTTGCGATTTACCCAGCAGATCATAAGCTAACCCCAGTGCACTTTTTTGTTTAGAACCCTGATTAATAATAACTGCCAATAACTCCGCGTTACTGATAAGGTGAGGACGGGTGGATAAGAGTTTTTCTCGAGGTTGATCAAACTTACTCCAGTTCTTTATAGATGTTTTCATTTATGGCTGTAAAAAAGTGGATAATATATATATACGTAGTATACTATCCACAGGATCATCCGCGTTACAATCATATCCTATTTTATCATCCAAATCAATATCCCATGAAACAAAAATTTACCCTATCAGCAATTGGCGGTTTACAACCATTGTTTTTCTTTGTTGGAATCTATTTAATTGCATTAATTTTTGCGGTATTTATTTGTTCAGCCCTATTCAATGCATTCACAGCTCCTTCAGTAGCAACCAGTGTAATTGAAAATTCTTCAAACATTGCTTCAAATGTAGTTGTAACAGCAGCTAAGTAGCAGGAAAGTTTGAAAAAATACTAAAAGCCAAGCCTTTACTTATATTTTTCTAAGGTATAAGTAAAGGCTTTTTTCAAAAAAATACTTTTCATTCAGTCGAATCGTTATATCTTCGCCACACATTTCAAAGGTGTATGCAAACTTCTGTTAAGATATTTTCAGGTACCGGGTCACAATACCTGGCCGAGAAGATTGCCCAAAAATATGGGGCAACATTAGGAAAAGTTACGATTTCAAGGTTCAGTGATGGCGAAATACAGCCTGTGTTTCAAGAGAGTATAAGAGGGGATATGGTTTTTTTAGTGCAAGGAACATTTGCGCCTGCTGAAAATATTCTGGAATTACTTTTAATGATTGACGCAGCTAAAAGAGCTTCTGCCTATAAAGTAGTTGCCGTTGTACCGTATTACGGTTATGCGCGTCAGGATAGAAAGGATAAACCACGTGTAGCAATCGGCTCTAAACTGATTGCCAATATGTTAGTAGCAGCAGGAGCAGATCGTGTAATTACTATGGACCTGCATGCTCCGCAAATTCAAGGGTATTTTGACATTCCTGTTGACCATTTGGACAGCTCTGCAATTTTTATCCCTTATATTGAACAACTTCAGCTGGAAAATCTTACCTTTGCGGCCCCTGACGTTGGTTCTGCTAACAGAATCAGGGAAATCGCTACCTATTTCAATGCCGAAATGGTGATTTGTGATAAACATCGTAAACGTGCAAATGAGATCGCCAGCATGGTGGTAATCGGTGATGTACAAGATAGAGATGTAGTGTTGATTGACGATATTTGCGATACAGCAGGAACCCTGACCAAGTCAGCCGGCTTGTTGAAAGAAAAAGGAGCGAGAAGTGTAAGAGCATTGTGTACGCATCCTGTTTTAAGCGGAAATGCCTATGCAAATATTGAAAACAGTGTTTTAGAAGAATTGGTTGTTTGTGATACCATTCCTCTAAAACAAAAGATTTCAAAAATTAAAGTGTTAAGTGTAGCTGAACTATTTGCAGTAGCGATTCGTAATGCTTATGAAAACAGAAGTATCACCGGGCTGTTCATTCACAGCCAGTTGAGAAACAAATAAGTTTAATTTTAAATTTCACATACAATGAGAACAATTACAATCGAAGGTCAGCTGAGGACCGAAACCGGGAAAAAAGCCGCCCGCCAACTTCGCTCTCAGGATCTTGTGCCTGGTGTAATTTATGGCGGCCAAGGAGAAATTAACTTTGTGGCTCCGGCATCAGCTTTCAAACCCTTAGTTTACACTCCTGATTTCCAAGTTGCAGAAATTACTGTAGATGGAAAAACTTACAAAGCAATCTTAAAAGACCTTCAGTTCGATAAAGTAACTGATAGTTTAATTCACCTTGATTTCTTAGAATTGGTTGCTGGAAAACCGGTAATCGCTACTATTCCGTTGAGATATACTGGAAATTCAGCTGGTGTTAAAGCAGGTGGTCGTTTAGTGATTAAGATCAAGTCTTTGAAAATCAAAACTTTACCTGAATTCTTACAGGAAAGTATTGAGGTTGATCTGACCGACTTACAACTAAACGAAAACATTCGCGTAGAAGACGTTAAAGCAGAAAACTACGAGATCTTAAACTCTCCACGTATTCCTATCGCTTCTATCGTAATGACTCGTCAATTAAGACAAGAAGAAGCCGCAGCAACTCCTGCTAAAGGCAAA
The DNA here is from genome assembly GCF_003991195.1 of Gynurincola endophyticus. Lineage (GTDB taxonomy): Bacteria > Bacteroidota > Bacteroidia > Chitinophagales > Chitinophagaceae > Gynurincola > Gynurincola endophyticus. The sequence continues at coordinate 837,978 of NZ_RCWL01000001.1, forward strand.
AAATAAGCTTTTGAGTATCCCTGATTTATCAGGGATACTCTTTTTCTCTTTATTTCTCCCCTTTTTAATCGTATTCCTTTATTTTCCCTTTTGAATCAGATAAATTTGCATTTTATCGATTTAAATAAAATTACCACATGTCGAAATACCTTATTGTTGGTTTAGGAAATATAGGTTTTGAATACGATGGTACCCGACACAATATTGGCTTTGATGTAGTAGACGCCCTCGCAAAACATTGGAATCAAAGTTTTGAAGTAGAGCGTTTAGCAGCAGTAGCTTTCCATAAATTCCGAGGAAAACAAGTTATACTCATAAAACCAACCACTTATATGAATTTAAGTGGGCGAGCTGTGAAGTACTGGATGGATAAAGAAAAAGTGGCTATTGAGAATATATTGGTAATACTAGACGATCTGGCTCTTCCTCTAAGTAAAGTAAGATTAAGAGCTTCCGGAAGCGATGCCGGCCATAATGGGTTAAAAAGTATTCAGGAATCTTTGTCCACCCAACAATACCCTAAACTCAGGTTTGGGATTGGAAACAATTATCCGAAAGGACATCAGGTGGACTTCGTTTTAGGTAAGTGGAATATGCAGGAAAAACCAATAGTTGATCAAAAGATCAATAAATGTGTTGAAGTGATAGAAAGTTTTATTACCCAGGGAATTGAAAGAACGATGAATGACGTAAATAAATTAGAGTTCAATTGATCGTTTTTTTAAAATTCTATACTTATATTCGCTCTCGTTTTCGGTTCAATAGTCCTATGTATAACTACTCACGCCTTATCTGGCTTTAAAATGAAAATAATTTATTTCAGTTAAACCCTTAGTTGAGTATGAAAATTTTCTGTGTTGGCCGAAACTACGTGGCACACGCAAAAGAGTTAGGTAATGAAGTACCGACTGAACCTGTCATCTTCATGAAACCTAAAAGTGCACTTCTCCAAGCTCACACGCCATTCTATTACCCGGAGTTTACGAATGAACTTCATTATGAATGCGAATTAGTGTTGAGAATATCAAAAAATGGAAAATATATCCAGGAAAAAACGGCCAGCCGTTATTACGATGCAGTAACTGTAGGGATAGATTTTACGGCACGCGATGTGCAGGATGAATTAAAACAAAAAGGCTTGCCTTGGGAAAAAGCAAAGGCATGGGATAACTCAGCGGCAATCGGTAAGTGGATCCCATTCGCTGAAATCAAAGACAAAAAGAATATCAATTTTTCACTCAATAAAAACGAAGAAACCGTTCAAACAGGTAACTCATCACAAATGGTACATCAGTTTGATCAAATCGTTTCTTATATCTCAAACTATTTCTCCGTAAATATCGGTGACCTGATTTATACAGGTACTCCGGCTGGTGTTGGTGAGTGTGTAGTAGGAGATGTTTTAGATGGGTTTTTAGAAAAGGAAAAATTATTCTCAATAGAGATCAAATAACAGATATAGATCACTACAAGGAAAATCAGAAAGTCCCCTCAACACCGTTGAGGGGCTTTTTGATTCAATACCCAGCCTGCTCCTCCTCCTTCTTGTTTCAGAACAATTCTTTTAGATTAATATTCATTACTTTCTTGAAACTAACGTACGTTAGCCTTATATTTGTTACAATTCGCTTGTTATGTTAATTTCGACAGATATTTTGCTGAGAGCTTATCAGCTCATGTGTACTACCAAAGAAATGGCATTGCTTTATGATGAAAACAGAAATATTTGCCATTACGTACATTCGACCTCCAGAGGACATGAGGCTATACAACTCGCTACCGCCTTTCAATTATTGCCTTGTGATTTTGTAAGTCCATATTACCGCGACGAAAGTATGCTCATCGGTTTAGGATTTTCGCCGTATGAACTCATGCTGCAACTGCTGGCCAAATATGATGATCCGTTTTCTGCCGGGCGAACTTATTATTCGCACCCAAGCTCTAATGCAAGCGATAAACCGGTAATTATACATCAATCCAGCGCTACCGGTATGCAGGCAATTCCTACTACAGGTATTGCTCAGGGATTACAATATCTTCAGAATATCGAATCTGATCTCTACAAAAAAGGACCCAATGGAGAAAACCCTGTAGTGGTGTGTTCGCTGGGTGATGCCAGCGTAACGGAAGGAGAAATCAGTGAAGCTTTTCAGGTGGCTACACTTAAACAATTACCTATTATTTTTCTCGTACAAGATAACCAGTGGGGCATTAGTGTAACCGCTAAAGAGGCCAGGGCAATGGATGTGTACGAATACGCTGCAGGTTTTCCGGGTATCAGCCGGATTAAGTTCGATGGGGCGGATTTTTCAACAGCTTATCAGCAAATGCATGATGTTATCAGCTTTGTACGAAAGCATCAAACGCCCTATATAGTACAGGCAAACGTACCGTTACTCGGACACCATACTTCCGGTGTGAGAAAGGAATTTTACAGAGATGCCGAAGATTGGCTGCTACATTCAAAAAAAGACCCGATTCTTCTATTGAGAGCAGAATTGGTAGAGAAAGGTATTTTGGAAGATCAGCTTGTTTCGATTGAGTCAGATGCTAAACAAAAAGCTTATGATGACTTCGAAAGAGCCAAACAAGCTGCAGAGCCACCGCTGGAATCGCTATACGACAATATATTTGCACCAACTGAAATAACTGAAGAGCAGGGAAATCGTTCGGGATACAGACCCGAAAAAATACCGATGGTAGATGCTGCTCTTTTTGCTATTCAGGAAATTCTCACAGATCATCCAACGGCAATTTTGTACGGACAAGACGTAGGTCGTCGGATGGGAGGTGTATTTCGTGAAGCGGCTACCCTCGCTGAGAAATTCGGCGATCACCGGGTTTTTAACACGGCTATTCAGGAAGCATATATCATCGGCTCAACCGTTGGCTTATCTGCTGTAGGAGTAAAACCAATCGTGGAAGTACAGTTCGGTGATTACATCTATCCGGGATTTAATCAACTCGTCACTGAAGTGGCAAAATCTAACTACCTCACGAACGGAAAGTTCCCCATACAGGCAGTATACCGCATTCCTGTAGGTGCTTACGGCGGCGGCGGACCTTACCATAGTAGCAGTATTGAGTCTATTCTGATGGGAGTAAAAGGAATCAAAGTAGTTTATCCTTCTAATGCGGCAGATATGAAAGGCTTAATGAAAGCTGCCTTTTATGACCCGAATCCTGTAGTGGTACTGGAGCATAAAGGCTTGTATTGGAGTAAAGTACCCGGTACCGAAAACGCTAAAAGAAGAGAACCTGCAAAAGATTATGTAGTTCCTATCGGAAAAGCTGACACTGTATTGGCTGCTACTGATAAATATAATTCAGTAGTAATCGTTACTTACGGAATGGGTGTTTACTGGGCTCAGGATGCTGCAAAATCTTTCCCCGGACAAGTTGAAATAATCGACCTCAGAAGTTTGTATCCGCTGGATGAAGCGTGTATAGAAGCTGCTATAGAAAAACATGGAAAGGTAATTTTCCTTACAGAAGAACAACTACATCATTCCTACATGGAAACCCTTGCGGGTAAGGTCGCTACGAAATGCTTTACCAGTTTTGATGCTCCCGTTCAGATTATCGGGGCTAAAAATATACCTGCTGTTCCCTTGAATCAGCACCTGGAGCGCTTTATGTTGCCTTCAATAATGGAAATTCAGAATAAAATAGCCTTTTTGCTAAATTACTAAAGTGTTAACAGCTTTAAGAATTGCTGCTATTTATCCTAAACATTGACCGTTGATAATATTTTAACTGTTTTGTTTTAAAATATTTCTAGACTTTACGATAACATTTTTATTGTAAAAGCCTAGTCATGAAAAATAAATTTTTAAAAGGAGCACACCTCTCCGAAAAAGAAGTGCGTGATCTGATACGCTATTTCTGTGAAGATGTTTCAGCAAGTGAAATTGCTACTATCACGAAAGTTAGCCGAATTACAGTAAACGCCTATTTTAAACTCATTCGTAACCGAATCTTAACTCATCTGCTCGATGAATGTCAACAAAGTGATACTTATTACGATGAACAAGTGGTAGTTACGAACACTTACGGAATTGTTATTAAAGACAATACGCTGATAGCCGAACCGATTTTACTTTCTGAAGATCTGGTAAGTGCTATGAAAAAACTGCGTAAAATTGATGTTTATAACTTTCTGAGAGATCAGGATCTTTCGCATTACAACGCCATTGTTGATTTCAAAAGTGTTAGAATGTTTAAAGTTCAAAATAACATTCACGACATGGAAGTTCTGGAAAGTTTCTGGAATCTGATGAAAGAACGATTGGTTAAATCGAGAGGCATTAACCGAAAAACATTACTGCTGCATGTTAAAGAAATTGAATTCAGAGAACGCTATAAAAATAAAGATATCTATTGGTTGCTGAATCAGTTGTTATTACAGGCACCTTTAGGTACAAATGTTAAAACAGCTTACGCTGTTCCGGCATTACAGGAACTTGCGATTTAGTTTAATTGGATTTTTAAATGATAAAATAAAAAGGAGCGTTTTCACGCCCCTTTTTTTATTGTACGATTACCTTCTCCAGTTTTATTATTTTATTGAATTCATTTCTTATTCTGATATAATACATTCCTTTTGAAGGGGTATTTAACGTTATTGCCCGGCTTCCATTGATTAAATGAACATTTACAATTTGCCCTGAGCTGTTTAATACCTCTACTGTATAATTATGACTACTTTTATCGGTCATTGAAATATTGACCGGTTGGTTTCCCTGAATAATACTCGGATAAACTTTAACCTGTTGGCTGATTTCACGTTGTATTTTTAAGACATTTGAATATTCCGTTTCGCCATTTATATTTAATAGTTTGATGCGGTAAAACTGTAAGGTTGCCAGGTCGGCATCTTTTACCAACATTGGTGCATTCGCAACAAAATCAAATTCTGCAATTGCCTGGAAGTTTATACCATCTGTACTTTTCTCCAGCGTTACTTTTTTACCTGTCTGTATATTCGATAATTTCCATTTTATTTCGTTGTAACCGGTATTTGCCTTTGCATCAAAATAATCAAAATGAATAGGGAGTGTTACCAACGATAATATAATTGCATTAGAAGCAGGTTGAGTGTTTAAAGTACATCCGGATATATTCGTTACGACTACATTTATACGGTCACCTAATTGAGGATTCGAATGATCGTATGTATTCGCAGCGCCAGATTGACGAACGATATTGTTTACATAAAAATGATAAACCGGATTATTTCCCAGATTAGTACCACTGGCAGTAAATGTGATGGTTATATCCGGCTCGGTCAACGTATTGTTGGATGTAAGAGATACTGTTGATGGTTGCGCTTCTTCTACCGGTAAGAAAAAGTCGTAATATGAACTACATCCTTCTGTTGTACCGATTAAAGAAATATTGGTGCTTTCATTCAGTACCACCGATATAGTGTCTTTATCATAACCATTTATAAAACCAGGATTTACCCAGTAATAATTTTCAGCACCGGTAACATTAATTTCAGCTACACTGCCTGAACAAACCTGGCTTGAAAGGATGTTGTGCTGAATGGTCGGTGTATCTTTTACAATAAAAGTCTGAGTGTTAACACGGTGGTCTAAACAAGCGCCTCCCGTTGCATTAATCGAAATACTATGTATACCAGGAGTCGAAAACGCCTGACTTAAATTGAGTGTATTAAAAACTCTTGCTGATGAATCACCATCGTACCATACCGACCAGTTTCCGTTGGTAGTAATCTCACTGCCGTCAAAATCTGCAGGTTGATTTAAGCAGATAGCCGGAGGCAGTTTAAAGTTGAACTGAAAAGGTATGCCGGTGATATAAGGATAAATAGAAAAATTACCTGCATACGAAAAGCTGCCGGCAAAACCGTATTGTACCCAGCTGTTATTGAGTTTTTCCCAAACACTGTTTGGTACGGCTCCGTTGGTAGTAGTGATTAATGTAAGGTCATCATTACAATTTCCGGTGCTGCAGAGACTGGTAAAGTCAACTGCGATAAATATTTTTTTAGAAGCAGGTAACTCTACTGCTTTCTCATGGTAATAATAAGTTCCTCTGCCGAATATAATATCATTCACTATCTGAGCATAAGTAATGGAAGAGTCAATATAGAGCAATGCACCGGGAGTACCGTTCGTACCGTCATAAATTTTTAACGGAACCACCTGGTGATTGTTTAAATTACGTGTATTAGAGAAAAATTCAAGATACGTACGGGTCACATGCGTGGCTGTTGAATATGTAAAATCGAAGAACATCGCTTTTTCTTCAATCATCCGCGTAGTGTTGGTTCCGGCTAACCATGAATTAGGGTTATTGGAAGTTACGTACAATCCCCATGTCCAGTTATTATCTCTGTTTTTTGCTTCACAGGGAATACCTTCTGTTGCTATAATATAGTTAGGTTTGGTAACAGTGTCTGAACCATAAGCATTCGATACGATGAGTGTTACATCGAAGCTGCCTTCGTTTTCATATACGATAGGAGGTGGCGTTTCTCCTACATAAGTGGCAGGTGTGCCGCCTTCAAAAAACCATTGAAAAGTAGTAGGCGAATAACTCGACTGGTTAATAAAGTTAATACTGGCTCCAGCTGAAATTTGTTGAATATTTGATCTGAAATCGGCTCCTGGTGGCGATTCTGTTAACGCAAGAACACATTTTATCGCTTCTTCGGCATTTATTCTGCCCGCCCCAAGCTGGCCGGCGTAGGCAGGATTCAGGTCATCAATATTCACAGCGGTTGATAATAAACAACCTTTGATGTCAACATTAGGAATAGTTGGGTCGATAGATTTCATGAGTCCTAATAAACTAGACACCATAGGTGCAGCCATAGAGGTGCCCGTTTTATATTCGTATCCTGTGGCTGAAGATGCCCGGGTACTATATATGTTGAATCCGGGTGCGCTGATGTCGATCCGGGGTCCATAATTGGAGGTGGTATGTCTGATATCAGACTGGTTGGTATTGGCAACAGAAATGACTCCATTATAAGAGGCCGGGTAAACCAGGTTGTCGTTACCAAAGTTACCGGCTGCGCCCACTACCATAATATTATTTTGAGTGGCCATATCAATAATATCCTGCAATACCTGTGACGAAGGATAACCTCCCCACGAACAGTTAATAATATGTGCGCCGTTTTCGATGGCATAAATGATACCGCTATAGCCGGCATTTACATATCCCGCCTGAGTGGTGGCTTTGATGGCCATTAATTTAAGATTGTATCCCAACGAAGAAACGCCTTTCCCATTGTTTGTTTTTGCAGCAGCAATACCGGCCACATGTGTACCGTGATTAAAAGTGTTTGCCGGAGGCATCGGAGAAAAAGTAGAGTCGGTTACATCCACTCCATAGTAATCATCGATATATCCATTATTGTCGTCATCAATTCCATTACCCGGAATTTCACCGGTATTTATCCAGAGAACATCTACCAGGTCTTCGTGTTCTATGTTGATAGCATCATCTACTACCGCAATGATAATGGGGCTGCCATTGGTCATAAACGGTTTATCCAGTAATAACTCCCAGGCTTCAAATGCTTTTACTTTCTCCAGTGACCATTGATTTGTTTTGAGCGGGTCATTGGGGTCATGAAATGTTTCAAATCTTGGTTCGCGTTCAGCATATTCTACCAAACCCGATTTAACCAGACTGTTAATGATGGTTTGCGGATCTTCTACCGACAATTGTTTGTATTCAACGTAAAAAAGATCGGGAAACAATTCGGGCTTTGTTTTCACCGGACTGTAAAATTTGAATTGTTGTTGGGTGGAGCGGCTGCCCGAGAAAACAGGAAGTTGTCTTATTTCTAACGGAACAGCGCCCACTTCACGCGTAGTAATGATGGCTTTTGGGTCGTTCCCCTTTTTTTGGTTCGAAGTGGTGGTAGTCGTTTTTACTTTGAACCAAATACGTCCGTCAGTATATTTCGGGTCGAATTGCTGAGCGTGAAGAATACCGGATATTATGATAAGTATTGCAAGTAGAAATGATGTTTTCATAATTTAGGTTAGTTATTGGACTTTAAAAGTGGTCGCTCGGTTGTATCATAGTTCCTCTCTCTTATAACGCACCGTGAGGGAATTTATGTTCTCCTTTCAATATAAAATTATTGCTATCAGAAATTATTATAAATTTTGTTCCTGCCCGGGCTCTTGTATTTCCGGTTCCGGCAAGATACGGGTGGTTTTAATTGGTTGTTTTGACTACACTCGCATGCTCTTCAGCTGCTGTAACTGATTGAAATGTTTGTCTTTATCTCTTAATAATATTTTCTGAGCAGTCAGGGTATCAGATTTGGCCTTTCTGAATCCGGGCGCCGGTTTCATCGAAGTGTTTGATAAAACTGGTGATTTTTTGATGCATTTTTTCGGTCAAATCAGCAATTTTTCCAGTGAACCGGCAATCTGATTGTATTCTTTTGGGGAAAGCAGGTGAACAGGAGTTTTGATAAACTTCGGGTGATCATCTGAAAATTGCGCTTTCTGTTGGGTATTTCAGAGGAACTGAATTTTTCATAAGCGGTTAAAGAAACCATTGAACAGATCATCATTTTTCTGTTGCGGAGATGTTCAACGATAATATCAGGAGGGTAGTTTTTCATTCAAAAAGTAAATCTGTTGTCTTAACGGAAAAAGAACTTTTTCTAAAGCTTGCTGATGATGAAGTGAAAATTTTCGTGTGTTTTCACAGAGAATTTGTTGCGACAATTATTTGATTTCATTCTGCACTTTTGAGTAGACTGCTTCGAATCGTTCTTTTTGAGATTGTAAGTTGCTGCTAACTGTAAATGCCGATATTCTAAAATTCTATTTTCTGTATTAAATTTAGTATTTTCATAACGTAATTGTTCAATTTCTACCATCACTTCAGTTAATTCCTGATTAATGGTTTCTGATTGATTATTAAGGTTTTATGTTTGAAATTGAAACTGGTTAGGGTGCTGTATCTCTGCTTTTTGACGTTGATTCTTCAAACTGATTTCATCAAGCCGATGCATTACTTTTTCGTACGAACCTTTTAGGTATTGTAACTCTGATGACAATGTCATCAGTGAACTATTCATGATGCTGTTTTTTCGATTAATTGATTCCTTTCGTCGATTAGTTGTGCATTTTGAATAGTATAATTTTAAATTCGAATTCAGATTCTTTCGCCGAAATTAACCTATTTTGCAAAGTATATTTCAGCTTTAGAACCCATCCGATTAAAACCAAAATCAATAGCACACAGCCAATAATCACTATTGAATAGTTTATATTTTTTCTTATTTTTTATAAAGTAGATATTCAAGTATGCGTATCACCCCGTTTCTGTTAACAACACTTGTATGCTTATGTGTAATGAATGTCAAATCATTTGCACAAGCCGTTTCACCAACTGCTTCCATTTTAGATTCAGCCAGCTATCATGCCAGAGTTTTGCATCAGGAGAAAGAGTATCAGCAATTAGAACTCTTCACCGGAGCAGTGTATGATGGATACTTACGTTCCATCAAGGGAAGTCCTTATTTTTTTAGTGGCGATTTTGCTCCTATCAATTTAAAATTCAGAGGCGTTCCTTACTTTGATATTCCTGCTTTGTATGATAAGTATATTAAAACACTTATCATTAAGCATTACAATGGTTTTACCTCTTTACAACTCGAAAATGAAGGCATCGAAAGTTTTGAGATAAACGGTCATGAGTTTCGCCATTTCCGTAGCGGTGAAATAGAAAACCTGGATCAGGGAATTTACAGATATCTTGCAAAAGGACAGTTTACTGCTTTGACATTAGATGCGGTGGAATTAAATGAAAAAGTTGCAATGACTGTAGAAAAAGAATTCCTCCCTAAAAATGAATACTACATTATAGAGGGTGGAAAAGCTTATATGATAGAAAGAAAAAAAGATTTGTTAAGAACTTTGAATATAAATTCTAAAGAGCTAAGACAAATCGGAAAAGAGAATGATTATAAATGGAAACGAAATAAGGAAAAACTGATACAGATAACCACAGAAATAAAAAATAAATAATTAGCCAAACTTGTTTATGAGATACTTTGCATTTTTAATTTTATTCTTATGCTCTGTTGAGTTTATTTATGCTCAGCAAAGCAATGATCCTCCGATTACCGGATCTTTTAAGAATATTACGTTCAAAGCGTTTATTGCTGAAGTAGAAAAATCAACTAACCTCTTTTTCTACTATGATTCTAAAACGATCGATACCATTGGTGTAAATCTGGAATTGAACAAAACTCCCCTGAGTTTGGTACTTACCAAATTATTTGAAGGTTCTCCCATTAAATTCGCTATTACAAAAGATAATAAGGTATTCATCACCACCGATTATACGATCAGACCTGAATTATCTTCATTATATACCGGAAAGGAAAATAATTATGAAGATAATAAAGGGTTGTTCAGTACCCAGACTTTATTAGATGTGAAAGTGGCTTCTAATAGTAAAGTACATGAGTTTGGTTCGAGAAGTACTTTAACACCGAACAGTACTTTTATTTTGACGGGTTTTGTTCGTAATAGTAAAACCGGTGAACCGGTTATTAATGCTACGATCTATAGTTCTAAAGACTCTTCTATCACTGCTACCACCGATGTATATGGATATTATACACTCAATCTTAAAGGTGGTGCACACTCATTAGAAGTGCAGGGAGCCGGTATCAGAGATGCTCACTACAATGTGGGAATGTACGATAACGGAAGGTTAGATATCATTGTAGCCGAAAGAGTAGAAACTTTAAAAGCAGTAACCGTATCTGCTAAAAAATCTGCTAACATTAACCGCGTGCAAATGGGCGTAGAAAGACTGACGATTGCAGAGATTAAACAGATGCCGGCAGTATTTGGTGAAGCGGATGTAATTCGGGTATTAACCACCTTACCGGGTGTTAAAACCGTAGGGGAGGCCAGTACTGGTTTTAACGTAAGAGGAGGAGCTGCAGATCAGAACCTTATTTTGTATAACGATGCTACTATCTATAATCCATCTCACTTCTTTGGCATGTTCTCTTCTTTTAACCCGGATGTGATTAAAGATATTCAACTGTATAAATCAAGTGTTGATGCTAAATACGGCGGAAGATTATCTTCTGTATTAGATATTTCGAGCCGGGAAGGAAATAAAAAAGAACTGACCGGTTCTGCAGGTATCGGTTTGATTACTTCGCGCCTGCATTTAGAAGGCCCGATAGGCGAATCAGAAAAAACTTCCTTTACGCTCGGTGCAAGAACTACTTATGCTAAATGGCTGGTAAGTTTATTGCCGAAAGAATATGAAGACGGCGACGCAGGATTCACTGATTTCAACATAAACATACACCATGAGTTTAATGAAAACAGCTCGCTGTACTTTACCGGTTATTATTCTAAAGATAATTTCAGATTAAGAAGCGATTCTACTTATCATTATACTAACAGAAACGCCAATCTGAAATGGAAAAAGCTGATTAATAAAAACCTTACCGGTGTTTTCACTGCAGGTGTTGATAATTATGTATTTGGTTTGTATACCGATTATGGAGCACTTAATAACTTCGATTATAATTATCAGATTTTACAAAAATATGCAAAAGCTGACTTTACTTACTACAGAAACAGTAAGCATACTTTTGAATTCGGATTAAATGCTATTCATTACAATCTGGATCCTGGTAATTTTAAAGCAAGATCTGCTGAAAGTTCATTAATGCCAATCAATCTGCAAACTGAAAAAGCGCTTGAAAGTGCTATCTACGTTTCTGATAAAATTACATTTTCACCACAGTTCTCTGTAACAGCCGGTGTACGGTTGTCTATGTTTAATGTATTAGGACCCAGAAAATGGAACGAATATTTAGACGGAATTCCTAAATCGGAAACAACAATTACAGATAGTTACGATAAGTCAGGTATTCTGAAAACTTATGGCGGACCAGAATTCAGAGTTTCCGGACGTTATGCTTTCACAAACTCATTCTCTGTAAAAGCAGGACTGAATACCAGCAGACAATATATTCATATGTTGTCAAATACTACTACTATTGCTCCAACCGATGTATGGAAGTTGAGTGATATGAATATTGCTCCTCAAAGAGGCGGACAGGCAAGTTTAGGTTTCTTTAAGAATCTGAGAAATAATACCATCGAAACATCAGTTGAATTTTATTATAAAAAGATGTACGATTATCTCGATTATAAACCAGGTGCTAAGCTGATTCTGAACGAAGTAATTGAACAGGATGTAATGCCTACCGAAGGTAAAGCTTATGGTGTTGAACTTTTAGTGAAAAAACCGGTAGGTAAACTGAATGGTTGGATCGGATATACTTACTCAAGAACTTTGTTGAAAATGGATGATCCTACAAAAGGAACATTGATTAATAACGGTAGTTACTATCCGGCAAACTTTGACAAACCGCATGACTTTATTTTCGTAGGTAACTATAAAGTTTCACACAGGTTCAGTATTTCTGCGAATGTGAACTACTCAACAGGGCGACCCATTACTTTACCTGTAGGTAAATATTATTATAATGGTGCTTATAGAGTAATGTACTCTGATCGTAACGCTCACAGAATTCCTGATTATTTCAGAGCCGATTTATCATTGAATATATATGGTAACCATAAGATATACCAAAGAACCCATAACTCATGGTCGATTGGTGTATACAACTTAACAGGCAGAAGAAATGCTTACTCTGTATTCTTTGTTACTGAAAATGGCTCTATTAACGGTTACAGAATGTCCATCTTTGGATCTATGATACCATTTGTGAACTATAATATTAAATTCTAGTCATGAAATTTATAAAATATATATTGGCTCTATATATCGTATTGGTCAATGTTGGTTGTAAAGACCCTTACTATATTAATGTGGACGCGAATGATTTAAATGTACTGGTGGTAGAAGGCCAGATCACCGGTAGCAATACGATCAGTTATGCTTACCTGACCAGATCGGTGAACGTAAACGACCGCTCTGAACTGGTGATTGAATTTGGTGCCAGCGTTTATGTACAGGATGAAAACGGTTTGACTTTTGAGTTGGTATATTCCAACGAGAATAAAAGATATGAAGGTTTTGCAAATACCGAAATCGGTAAAAATTACAGAATATTCATACGCACCGGTGATGGTAAAGAATATGCTTCTGCGTATACTGAATTGTTAAATACACCGGATATCGGAGATATTAATTTTGAAAGAATTTATGACGGGCTCGCTTTGAAGTTAAATACTGAAGATCCGTCCAACAAAGCAAAATATTTTCACTGGACGTTTGAGGAAGACTGGGAGATCAGATCTGCATATTACAGTACAGTTTGGTATGACCAGGCAAATGATATGTTAGTAGACTCTTCTATGAGTACACAGTTTTTTTGTTATAAAAACAGTCGTTCTACCAGTATCATTTTAGGTACCACAGATAATCTAAATTCTTCTAAGCTGGTAGATCATAGATTTCACCTGATAGCCAATGCAGATGATAGATTGTCTGTAAGGTATTCAATTTTAGTACGGCAATATGCTTCTTCTCTCGAAGGATACAAATTTTTAGATCTGATGCGGAAAAATACAGAATCCATCGGTTCTATCTTTGATCCTCAACCTTCAGAACTGGTTGGAAATATTGTTTGTCTGAATGATCCTGATGAAAGAGTATTAGGATTTGTTGACGCTTCTATCGAAAAGAATAAAAGAATTTTTATTGATAATGCTCAGGTTGAAAACTGGAATTTCAGATTAAGTTGTGTTCCTTATGATGTAACGGTAGATTCTACAGAATTTTATTTCCCTGCCATTTATCTGCCTTATGACAGAGGAGGCCGTACCATTCCTTCGGCGTCTAACTTTTGTGTAGACTGTAGACTAAGAGGTGGTAATAACAATAAACCTGCATTCTGGTAAACGAATATCAAATCAACAATGAAAAATATTTTTTTATATATCGTTCTCTTTTTTAGTGTTACTTCACTGTCGGCTCAGGTAAATAATTACGAGCAGTTGAAGTTGTCACTGGAAAAATTTAATAATAAAAGCCTCAATGAGAAAATCTTTGTTCATACAGACAAAGATGCTTATCTCGCAGGTGAAATTATGTGGTATAAATTGTACTACATAGATGGTTACTTTAACAAGCCGCTGAATGTTAGTAATGTAGCTTATGTAGAATTATTGGATCAGGCGCTTGAGCCGGTATTCCGCGCTAAGGTTTCACTTGATCCTAAAGAATCAAATGGTAGCATTCACCTTCCTTTACATCTTGGATCCGGCATCTACCAATTGAAAGTGTACACGAACTACATGAAGAACTTTGGTGAAGACCTGTTCTTTGAAAAACAAATTGCTATTTACAATACTTTCTCCAGTGATACTGCTGTTGTGGCAGATATTCAGGCCGGTTACGCTGTAAATCTGTATCCGGAAGGTGGCGTATTATTGGCAGGTATTGAAAATAATCTGGCCTATCAGGTTGTTAATGAAATAGGTAAAGGTGTTGCTAATGAAGTGTGGTTAACCAGGAATGCAAAAGATACGATCGCACATGTAAAAAGTAATGCACTTGGGATGCAAAAACTGGTTTTTACTCCTGAAAAAGATCAGCAATATCACCTTATCGTGAAATTGGAAAGTGGAGAACAGATTTTACAAGCAGTAAGAGGTATAGAAGCTACCGGATCAAATCTGCGTCTGACTGATAAAGGAAATGACCTTGAAATAAAAGTTCAGAATATCGGAGCTGCTAATAATTTCAGAGCCAGATTGGTGAATCTTTTAATTACGTCAAACAGGCTTCCTGTGAAAGAACTGAAAGGTAACTTCCAGAATGGCGAAGCCGTATTTGTTGTTAGTAAAAATGATCTGAAAGATGGTATTAATGTTATTAGTGCAATCAATGATTTCGGACAACCTTTGAGCGAACGTTTGTTCTTTAAAGTGCCTGCTTCTAAACTTGAATTGGAAGTGACTACTAATCAGACTGTTTTAGATACAAGAAGTTTATTGAAATTAGATATCAATACTGCAAACGGAAAAGATGTCAATAGTTCATTGTCAATCTATCGTATCGACTCGCTGTTTCAGGTGGATGAGTCGGATATTTTTCAGTATTTATGGTTGAGTGGAGAATTGAAGGGAGTAGTGGAAAATCCTGGTCATTACTTTAATACTTCGTCAAAAGATATCCATCAGCAAATAGACCTATTGATGCTGGTAAATGGCTGGAGACGTTTTAACTGGAGTGATCTGGCGATCAGCGATTTTAAATATGTACCGGAAGTAGTAGGGCAGATCGTTTATGGGAAATTGATCAATAGTGTTTCAAAACAACCGATTGCCAATAAAACCATTTCTTATTCATTACCGGGTAAATATTATAAAATTGGTACTGCCATGACCGATAGCCTTGGCGATTTCAGTTTTATTCTGAAGGATGTATATGGCGTCAATGATATCTACTTACAGGTGCTGGATATGACAGATAAAAATTATGAGTTTATTGTTTCGGAGAATTTTATTAATGAACACGAATCACCATTCTCCCGTAAGTTTTCTTACAGTACTGCCGGCAATTTAGATATGTTGGAAGAATACCATGTTGGTAACCAGACCTACAATATCTATTATGCTGATAAAATCAGAGAATATAATGTGGTAAAAGCATTAGATACCATTCCTTTCTTCCAGAAACCGATGTATTCTTATATATTGGATAACTACACCAGGTTTAATACAATGGAAGAGGTTTTACGCGAATTTGTACTGCCGGTAAATGTATATACCAAGAACAAAGAATTGCGTATCGGTATTATTAATACGATTTATAAAGAACCTCACAGAGAAAATGTATTGACAATGATTGATGGTTTAGTCATTCAGAACGATACCGAAGTTTTTGCTTTAGATCCGCTGTTGTTTGAAAAAGTTGAAGTGCTCTCACGTGCTTATGTTCACGGTATGGGATACTACAATGGAATTGTGAATTTCAAATCTTATAATGGTGACCTGGGTGGATATGTTTTACCAGAAATCGTTAAAGTAGTAAACTATGAAGGATTACAGAAATATCGCACCTTTTATCATCCTGTTTATCAGAGCAAAGAAGCGAAAGAATCGAGATTACCGGATTACAGACATACAATGTACTGGAATCCAAGTGTAGAAATCAACGCAGGTACTTCCAAAAGCATAGACATTTACACGTCGGATTTAAAAGGTAAATATGTAGGTATTATTCAGGGTTTGGATAAAGAAGGAAAAGCCGGTTCATACAAATTCTATTTTGAAGTAAAATAATAAGAAATCAATAAAAGCCCCCGTATCAACACAATGTTGATACGGGGGCTTTTTTATTTATAAATTGCAAACGTTTGCATATTTTTCATATCGGGAAAAGTACTTATTTTCATTCTTCAACTAACTTGCACTTATGAGCTCAAGAAGAAGCTTTTTAAAGAACGTTTCATTTTCAACGGGTGCCTTAGCCGGATTACCGGCATTTATGAGTGAAGAGACCCCGCATCCGTTAGCCGGTAAGAAACCTAAATTCAATATGTGTGGTTATCAGGCTCCTAAACTGGAAACGGTTAGAGTTGGTATTATAGGTTTAGGAATGAGAGGTCCCGGAGCCGTTGAGCGAATTTCATTTATTGAAGGCGCGAGTATTGTTGCGCTTTGTGATAAGCTGCCTGAAAGAGCTGCCGCCGCACAAAAGTATTTAACCGATAAAGGATTATCCAAAGCAGTAGAATATAGCGGTGAAGACGGATGGAAAGCATTGTGTGAACGAAATGATATCGATCTGGTATATATCTGCACACCATGGCACTTGCATACACCAATGGCTGTTTATGCAATGAAGAACGGAAAACATGCTGCGGTAGAAGTGCCTGCAGCTTTAACGCTTGATGAGTGTTGGGAGCTGGTAGAAACTTCAGAGAAAACAAAAAAGCATTGTATGATGCTTGAAAACTGTTGCTACGATTTCTTTGAAGCACTCACTTTTGCAATGGCTCAGAAAGGATTATTCGGTGAGTTGATTCATGCGGAAGGTGCATACATACATGATCTCGTTTCTTTGAATTTTAGTAAAAACGGATACGAAAATATGTGGCGTTTAAGAGAAAATGCCAAACGCAATGGTAACCCTTATCCTACTCATGGTCTGGGGCCTATAGCGCAATGTTTGAATATTAACCGTGGTGATAATTTCGATTACATGGTTTCCATGTCAACGAACGATTTTATGATGCAGGCAAAAGCAAAAGAACTGGCTGCCCAGGATGAGTTTTTTAAAGAATTTGAAAACCATACTTATCGGGGTAATATGAATACCACTCTGTTAAGAACGCATTTCGGTAAAACGTTGATGGTACAGCATGATGTTACTTCTCCCCGGCCTTATTCAAGAATACATCTGTTGTCAGGCACAAAAGGCGTTGCCAGTAAATGGCCGTCACCTGAACGAATTGCTTTCGGACACTCGTGGTTAAAGAGCGAACAATTACAGGATTTATATAAAGAACATACGCCTGAACTGATTAAACACGTAGGTGATATTGCTAAACAAATCGGTGGTCATGGTGGTATGGACTTTATTATGGATTGGCGTTTAATTGACTGTTTAAGAAACGGATTGGCTTTAGATCAGGATGTATATGATGCCGCCAGCTGGAGTGCTGTTGTACATTTATCAAATCAGTCGGTAAGTAAACGTTCAAGACCGGTAGATGTTCCTGATTTTACCAGAGGTAACTGGAAGATCAATAAACCGGTAGATCTTGGATTAAGAGGAGGAGGCAATACCTCTGTGCGTTCAAAAGCTCCGAAGCCCGAAGGCCAGATCAGTTTGTAAAACTAATTACCTTTGAGAAGAATTGAGAATTAAGAGTTAAGAATTAAGAGCTGTTTTTGAACTGACTATAATTTGCTGTGTTCATTATAAATAGCTTTTTACACTTTCAATTTTTAATTCTCCATTTTCAATTCTTTTCTTGTAAAGCTTTCAGTAACGTTATCTGATTAATTGCCCGGTGCAGATTTTGTTCGGCATATTCAGTCGGATAATATTGATCATTGTTGAGATAGTCTGTCATGAATCGGATAGACTGCATTAAAATCATGATTTCACCGAAAGTGATAAAATGTTCTTTTTCTAATGCGGTTACAGAAGGCATTCCTTGTATGTAACCTTCGAAAATTGCTTCCAGAAAATCTTTTCTAACGTGTATGGCATCAAACTCCTGCGATGACTCATGTACAGGACAAACATAAGTACGAATCATATCCCCCCAGTCACTGAATAAATAGCCTGGCATTACCGTATCAAGGTCAATTACACAAACACTTTTATCTTCTCTGTCGAATAATACATTACTGATCTTTGTATCGTGGTGCATTACCCGTCTGATAAAACCTTCTTCAAATGGAATATTGATTGAAAACTCAATTACACGTTTTTGTTGTGCTATTTTCTGTAAAGTGGAGTGTGCCGCTTTTTTTCTTTCTTCATTCGCTTCTCCATAGGCTTTCTCCAGTTGTTGTGAGCGGTAGTGCAACGAATGAAAGTCAGGAATGGTAATTCGTAAAGCATTTACATCGAAGTCTTTTAAGTGATGTGAAAATCTGGCAAAGGCTCCGGCCGCTTCGAACGCCAGTGAGGCGCTTGCTACCGTATTATGCGTAACAGTATTACTGATATAATCAAAAACACGGATAAAGCGATCGTTTATCTGTAACAGCGTACTTTTTTCAATCGTAAACTTCAGTAACAGATTTTTGTCTTGAGGGTAGTGCTGTTGCAAATATTCAGAAATCAACCGGATATTATGATCAATGTCTTCAGGATGCTCAAATACATTGGCATTAATATTCTGCAGAATATAATGTTGTTCCTTGCCGGATTGATCCTGCAATAAATAGGTTTGATTGATTAAACCTACATCGATGGAATGGAGTTTATACTGGTCTGCGGGTATGTCATAAGCTCGCAGTACGGCGATAATCAGTTGGTCTGTCGAGCTGATGTTGGGATCACTAATTTTCATTTCAGAAACATTCAGTAATGAAAATAAAAAAAAGCTTCCATATAGGAAGCTTTTTTATGATATTAACTTTCTCTTTTTATTATTGATTCGGAGAACGTTTAGGCGATGCCTGTGCAGGCCATTGACCAGGTTGACCGGTTCTTGGATTGCTTGGTAAAATCGCTTTTTCATTAGATGTTTTTTCAGGATCTTCACTAGCCAGATAAGCTAAAGCGGCAGTTAAGATTACGTTATTGGTAACATCATCCCAAACGATTTTATCATAAGTATCCAGGTTAGTATGCCATGTAATCGTACCATATCCCCAGCTTAAAGAGCTTAATGAGAATGCCGGAGCACCAGCTGCGATGAATGAGCTGTGGTCAGAACCACCGCCTGCAGGAGAACCCGGGAAGGTAGATTTAATATGTTGACGTACTTCGTTAGGAACCTGATTTAACCATCTGGTGATATAGCTGTAAGAATGTAAGAAACCTGAACCGCTTACATCTACAACGCGACCGGTTCCGTTATCCTGATTGAATACAGCCTGTACGTTCTTAACGATTTGAGGATGATCTTCAACGAATGCTCTTGAACCGTTTAATCCACCTTCTTCAAAAGCCCAGTGACCAATGATGATGGTTCTTTTTGGATTAGGGTAGTATTTTTTCAAAATACGGGCAGCTTCCATCATAGTGATAGTGCCTGTACCGTTGTCAGTAGCACCGGTAGCACCATCCCATGAATCTAAGTGTGCAGATAAGATTACATACTCATTAGGTTTTTCAGTACCAGGAATCGTTGCGATGGTATTGAACATCGGCACGTTGGCAGTATGCTTAGATTCAGCACGAACAGCGATTGTTGGTTTAGAACCACTTTCAGCTAAACGGAATAACATACCATAATCTTCTACTGATAAATCTAAATGAGGAACTTTTTTAGTAGTAGCAGAAAATACTTTGTTTGCACCGAATTCTCTAGACCAGTTACAAATGATTACACCGGCAGCACCTGCATTTTCCAATGCACCTACTAATGTAGCGTTTGTATAACCTGAGTTAGTGATTCTTTTCATCCATGCCTGAGTGCTTTCCAGTTGTTCTTTTCTGTTGTTGTCGATAGACTCCTGTGTACCGAATTCTTTCCAGTTAACATCAGATCTGCCTGATACAGGAACCTGTGAAATTAAAACGAATTTTCCTTTTACAGTTCCTAACCATTTGTCGAATGCAGCTTTATCTGCTACTTCAGGAATTACTACTACTTCACCATTAACGGTTTTACCGTTGGTTGTTGGAGAGTAAGCCAATTGACGGCCATGTAATGAATTACTTCTTGGAGTGATCAGGTCAATGTGAGTAATACCTCTTTCCCAACCGGTCCACTCACCGGTTTTTTGTAACTCAGCTTTGATTCCCCACTCTTTATATTTTTCAGCTACCCAGTCGTTAGCCATTTTCATTTGTGGAGTACCTGTTAAACGAGGTCCGATTTTGTCTAACAAGTGATGTGCTAAAGATTTTAATTGAGAACTTTCTTTAGCTTCTTTAGTCATTTTCTCAATGATCGGGTCAAGTTGTTGTTGTTGACCTCTACCCATCATGGTAGGTTGTGCAATAGCGGCTGCACCGGTGAATAATAACGGGAGAACAATCGATTTTCTCACGGCATTCAGTAAAGCAGGTTGTTTCATTATAACTGATTTTGTGTTAAACTAAGGACGCAATAAATTGATATTTAGTTGCATATCATAAACCAGCTCTGAAATTATTAAAAAAAATTGTACCTGCAAATACAAATTATATAAGTGGTAATAAATCTTCCTGGGTTAAACTGAACAGATCTTCCACATTGCATTTCAGAAATAAAGCCAGTTTGAGGGCCAGAATTGTAGAAGGTACATATTTACCCGATTCGATGGCGTGAATGGTTTGGCGGCTTACACCGATTTTCTGCGCCATTTCTTCTTGTGTAAATGCGGCAGCCGTTCGTTTTTCTTTTACTTTATTCAACATGCCCCATCGATTTTTGAATTCTGTATAGTAAAACCTGCGTAATGATTACAAACAGAATGACCATTACAAAAATGTTCAGCATCAGCACCATTAATAAAGCCATTTCACGTACGAACAGCAGAGAGAAAATGAGCAGGATGCAATGAGTGAGAAAAGCATACTGAAGTCCTTTTAACCGAATCTGATTCAGGTATTCATCGTCTACTTTTTCCTGCGAAAAGCCTACCATAATACCACCGATGATGATGCCGATGGCGGTAAGTAATGTGGTCAGGTCTGTTACTGCAAGTGTAAAAAAGGTGGTTTCTCCGAAAAGCTCATTGGACAGTACTGCCGGAAAGTTCACTTCCCAACGGGGTAACAGGTCTGTGTTAATCAGATAAAGGATGCCCAGAACAGTTGACACTCCAAAAATAAACCAGCCTAAAGGTTTGTAGCGGTGTGGGATGTTGAATTGTTTCATTGTAAAGTATTCTTTACATCTAAGGTATGGGTTAATGTAAAGTTAGCTTTACTTTTTGATGTTAAAAATATGTTAATTGGAGCTGTCGTATTTTTTTCGTATATTATTAGAAGGAGCTGTTGTGTATTGAAAGCTGAAATTGCAAACGGGCTATGCTGTTTTTACTTTTACCATTAAGAAATTAAAGGAATTAAGAATTTAGAATGTAGCATTATGAACGCAGAGAGGATTATGAGTTTAAGCTGTTAATAGTCTCCCTCTGAATTCTGAACTATAATTCTTAATTTCATTTTCCTCTCCCCCTTCTCCTCTCTCAATTATTTTATGCAGATTGAAAGTTTAGCTTGCAAATTGCATAAAAAATGGCTTAAATTTGTGTAAATTGAAAGTTTAACTTGCAAATTACATAAAATGATTACTCGGGAGCTGGAAGCCAACTTATTGAATGCATTAGAGAATATGCCTGTAGTGGCATTGCTTGGTCCCCGGCAGGTAGGAAAAACAACGCTGGCCTTGCAAATGACACAACAACATATAGAAAAGGAAGTCATTTATCTCGACCTGGAACTGGATACGGATCTGAATAAATTAAGTGATGCTGAGTCTTATTTACGCAGGTTTGAGAATAAATTATTGATTATTGATGAAGTGCAGCGTAAACCTGATTTGTTTCGTATTCTGAGAGGATTAGTTGATATCAGAAAACGGGCGGGGGAGAAATCTGCTCAGTTTTTGTTACTGGGATCTGCTTCGCGTGATTTATTGCAGCAGTCCTCTGAAACGCTGGCGGGTAGAATCCGGTATCTGGAGTTAAGCCCGTTCTCTGCATTAGAAATACATGATATGAATCCTTTAAACTTTTCCGCTGAAAAGCTTTGGTTCAGAGGAGGTTTTCCCGATAGTTTTCTGGCTGTAAACGAAAACGAAAGTTGGGAATGGAGAAACGATTTTATTTCCACCTATGTAGAAAGGGATATTCCTTTGATGGGGCCGCAGATACCAGCCACAAGAATGAAGCGTTTCTGGACGATGCTGGCACATTATCATGGACAGCAAGTAAACTTATCTGAAATAGGAAAGGGGCTTGATATAAGTCATACTACAGTGAAATCTTACCTCGATACCCTGACTGATTTTTACATGGTCAGACAAATTCAACCCTGGGCAGGAAACACCAAAAAGCGATTGGTAAAGTCCCCAAAAATATACATTCGTGATACCGGATTATTACACAAACTACTGAATATTTCAGACTATGATAGCCTGCTAGGTAATCCGATAGTAGGCGCCAGCTGGGAAGGATTTGTAGTGGAAAATATTATTCGTCATCTGTCTAATAAATGGCAGTATAGTTATTATCGAAATTCATCTCAGGCAGAAATAGATCTGGTATTGGAAGGTCCTGACAAACAGATCTGGGCAATAGAAGTAAAACGTTCTTCTGCTCCAACACTCACCAAAGGTTTTTTCTCCGCCTGCGAAGATATTAAAGCCACGCATAAGTTTGTTGTTTATGCCGGTTCTGAACAATTTCCAATGTCTGATGGGGTGGAAGCAATTGGGGTGGTGGGGATGATTAACTATATCAAATCTTTCAATTAGTATGATAAAGGGAACGTTGTGGGGGAAAAATAGATTATATATTAAGAGATAATACAGCTTGCATCACCTGATTGATTAACTTGAAGTAAAATGTTAGCCTCTGAAATTTTTTTAGAATTGATAGGACTATTTATGTATTCGAGTGTTTAAGTATTATATCTTAATTACAAGAAGTGATATTGAAAAATATATGTATATGATTAGTAATATAACAGGTCTGCATTTTCAACCTTATGTGGGTAAGGAATATGAAATATCAGGTAAAATTTTGTTAATAGGAGAATCACATTATCTTGATGAAGACCTAGATGATAATGATGATTGCAGTTCTGGATATGATAATTTTACCCGAACGACTATTGGTGATTTCATGGAAGGCACTTTACCTCAAAAAATAAAATTCTTTAGAAACATTGGTTTGCTATTTGGCGAAAATGAGAAAGATATATGGCCAAAGATTGCTTTTGCAAATGCAATGCAAATTGGTCTTTCTAAAGCGAAAAGTCAACCGCAAAGGAGACATATAGAAAGTATACCATCAGCTTATCAATTGCTCCTGAACAACCTTAAACCTAACAAAGTAATTGTGTTATCTAAGAGAATGTGGAATAACTGGATTCCTGAAGAAAACGGATATTATCTATCAAATAATAAAGTAGAGGGAAAAGTAAGTACTACTTGGAAATATAAGTATGAAGGTGGAGAATGTATTGCTACAGGTATTGCGCATCCTTCTTGGATGTTTGGAGATACTTATCGGAACTGGCGGCCTTTTGTTAAATCTTTTTTGGAAATGGATGATAATAAATGAGTCATAAAATCTATTGTCTCTACCTATTTTCATTTTTATTAGATAATAGATAGCCATGGAATTCTTATTTCTGAAATATGAGGTGCTGAAGTTTTAATATCTTAATGAATAGTTGACTTATCAAAATTTCTGGTTATAATATAAACTTTCTGTCCACCCACTTCGTATAAATAGTATAACAGGGTAATATTTCTGCAACCTCATAAAAGAATGATAATGATTTTAATAAACTCGTCTTCTTTAAAAGAAATTGAACAGGCTTACGAAAAAGCTGAAAATCTGCTGCATGAAAAAGAATATAGTCGCTCGGTCGTTACCAAAGATATTAAGGAACTGGTAAAACAAATTATTGATACTAAATGGGTGTTGATAGAAGAAATAGAGAAGGACTTCAGTTTGTTTGATATCCAGTCGGCAAAAGATACCATTGTTGGTTTATTTCCGCTGGTTATCAGTTATGAACATCTAAGAGATAGATTGAAGGTTCATCCAGTTATAAAAATCAAAATTCGGTTTTTATTAAATGAACTGCAACTGGTTACCGGAGAATTAAAAGCTCTGATGAGCGATTTGGAACGATACAAAGTGAGTGATTGTTCAGACCTCATCAATCAACTTTATGAGTAAAGTAACCGTAAAAATATTCACTACCGATTTATTCAGGAAAAGTATACGTAAGTGTGAAAAGCAAGATGCCTACTCTAACAGTTATAATTGATGTCTGAAACCTCTTTTTGGATAAAACAATTGAAGAAATCATCAGCTGACCTGTATTGCTTTCCATCAAAGGGCAGTTCTTCTTTATTAAATCAAGAATTGTAAATTCAAAATCTGGTAAAGGAAAAAGTGCTGGTTATAGAATATATTTTTTCGTTAATAAAAATAATTCATGTATTTATTTACTGGATTTTTATCCTAAAACAGGAAAATATGGGAAACCTGATCTTACGAAAATGCAGGAAAAGTTAATTGTAAAATCTTTTCGTGAAGAGTTTGCTTCAGGTACTTTAGAGCTATTCTTAAAAAAACGGGAAATAGGAAAATAAAAATCCCTCAACACTGTTGAGGGATTTTTGTAGCGAGGAGCAGACTTGAACTGCCGACCTTCGGGTTATGAATCCGATGCTCTAACCAGCTGAGCTACCTCGCCAAATGATTGGGGTTGCAAAAATAGAAAAAAAAAAGACCCCACAAAACTTTTTTTGCTTTTTTATAAAAAATTGGTTGTCACCGAATAAGATAAATATGTTGAAACCTTTATCTGGACAGTATTTGAAGTAAATCACGGATCATTTTTACCTGTTCGTTCAGATGACCGTGTTCAGCTTCTACATTCACATAAGCAATTCCTTTTTTACCGTAATACACACTCATTGATCCGTCATTCTTCACTTTTTTATTATCCTGCAGTGTCACATTATGTTCTAAAGCCTTGAGCTGGTCGAAAATAGCCTTGCTGGTGGTTACAAAAAAGTCGTCGGGGTCATTTGTTCCCTGATAGTTTTCGGCAGCATCTCTGGCATAGGTACCACCTTCCATATAACTCAGAATGGAGAGGTTACCGTCCGTATTATTGTGTAAGGCAATTACAGCGGCTCCGGTAACAGGAATTTTAGAAATGATGTATTTGCCCAGATCCTTTACTTCTCTGACTGTACCGGCCTTAAACTTTGTATTCAGGCTCTGTAGCGTTGCACGTATTCCTTTTCTGGTATAAATGCGGTTGGGATCTACAAAAATGCTGTCGCCTTTGAATAAGAAACCAAGATTTCTTTTTTCGGGATTTACAATTTTAATAATAGTACCTCCTGTTTCTGCAAATACTTTTTCAGCCGCTTCTACGCTGGTGCTTTCGTTTCCGTGTAAATTCACTGCATACACCGGATTATTGCCGAATTTTTTGGTTTCGATCCGTACCAGTGTTTTGCCCACCAGCACTTCCTCTGTGCGCGACGTTTGAGCGGTGACCGGTAATGATAAACAGCCGGCCAATACGAATAACGAAAGATACTTTATCATAAAACAGGGTTGTTGGTATAGCTTAAAATTACAAAAACGGCAGGAGCCTGAAAAGTAAAAAGTCATTAGAATACGATATTTCCGGGAGAATACGGGTGTTTATATCAATAGCTAATTTTCAATGAGTTAGATTTTAAAGCAGTTTAGAGGGAAAAAGGCAAAAAAAATCCCCAACAACGTTGGGGATTAAATATGTATTATCGTTGTTTAGTTTGTTTTTCCGGGATAAACCTTTAAAGCTGCTTCTAAACAATCCATTGCACTTTCCAGTGCTTCTACTGCCAGCACATAAGCCAAACGTACTTCGTTTTTGCCTAATCCCTGAGTTCCGTAAAATCCGGTGGCGGGAGCCAGCATTACTGTTTGTTGATTATGTTCGAACGATTCCAGCAACCATTGACAGAATTTATCTGCATCGTCAATCGGTAATTTTGCAATTGCATAAAAAGCACCGCCGGGGTTAGGGCAATAAACACCCTCCATGGCATTCAGTCTCTTTACCAATACGTCTCTTCTTTTCTGGTATTCTGCTTTTGTGGCGTCGAAATAATTATCCGGTAAATCGATGGCTGCTTCACCCAGAATCTGCGCAAAAGACGGGGGAGATAAACGTGCTTGTGCAAACTTCATCACTGCATTATAAACCTCTTTATTTTTGGTTACTAATGCACCGATTCTACCACCACAGGCACTGTATCTTTTAGAAATCGTATCCATCATCAGAATATGATCGTCTACACCTTCCAGCGTTAAAGCACTTTTTGCTTGTCCGTCGTAACAAAACTCTCTGTAAGCTTCATCAGAAAACAAATAGAGGTTATGTTTTTTGATGATATCTCTCAATGTGTTCATTTCATCCTGACTATATAAATAACCGGTCGGGTTGTTTGGATTACATATAACAATCGCTTTGGTTTTTTCAGTAATTTTTTTCTCAAATTCACTGATCGGAGGTAGTGCGAAACCTGTTTCGATGCTCGAAGTAATCGGTACTACTTTAACACCTGCTGCTACTGCAAACCCGTTATAGTTAGCGTAAAACGGTTCAGGAATAATTACTTCGTCGCCAGGGTTAAGGCAGGCCATAAAGCCGAATAAAATAGCTTCAGAACCACCGGTGGTAATGATGATCTGATCGGCAGTAACGTTCACGTCGTTTTTAGCGTAATAGCCAACTAATTTTTTGCGGTAGCTTTCGTTACCGGCACTATGGCTATATTCTAAAACTTTAAAATCGGCTGTACGAACAGCATTTAATATCGACTCAGGTGTTTCAATATCCGGTTGACCGATATTAAGATGATAAACTTTTGTTCCTTTTTTCTTTGCAGCTTCTGCATATGGAACAAGCTTACGAATAGGTGAGGGTGGCATCTCCTGCCCGCGCGAACTGATCGTTAACATATTTTAGTATTAAATGCTTTTATAAATAACCTTTGCATTGCGAAGCGCCACAGTTACATTTCAGTTTTCCTTCATGATGTGTTTCTCCGTAATTACAAGTAAGTTCTTCTCCTTTTTTAATAGCCCGCAGCGTGTAAAATTCTACACGATGACGAAACAGCCGCATATAAGTATTCGGAGCACATGAATGATTGATAAATCTTAAATCATTGCCGGGTATATCGGCTAACAGGGCTTTATCATCTTCAAACTCAACAATCGAAATACTTTTTTGCTGCTTGGCTATTTTTCTGGCGGTTCTGATAGAAACGATTTTTCCACCCATATCCCCCAGTTTTCTTTTAGCGGGAATAGGCACTGCGGCATACAGCCCGTCGCCGGCAATTTTACTCCTGGCGATCTCTACCTTGTAAACCAGTTTTGGAACGATCATTTCCATGCAATACCTGTTCTTTGTGGATGCAAATGTACATCTTTATATGGTCGGTGTCGCACCGATCATATAAAGTCATACCGGCGATATATAAAGACGGCTGAAAGTTAAAACAGGGGTATCTATAAAAAGACAGCCCCCAACAAAGTTGGGGGCGCATCTTTTTCCTTGTGTGATATATTACTTATTTCTGTTTCGCGTCCGGAGGGAGAACTTCTCCTTTAATTTTCAACTCAATAGGTTGATTGATACCTGCAACTTTCACTAAGATGCTTTTGTCGAACGTACCCACTGTCATTGCATTAAAACCTGTTTTGATCACATTGCTTTTACCCGCAGCGGTAGGGGCCTGTGGCTTTACCGGAGTGGTACATCCGCAAGCTGCAGAGGCCGATTCAATAACAATCGGTTTTGAACCTACGTTTTTAAATGAAAAATCATAGGTTACCGGTACACCATACTTGATTTTACCGAAATCGTACTCTAAGGTTTCAAACTTGATATCCTGTGCCATTGCAATAGTAGAAAAAGCTACAGCGAATACCAACATTAACATCTTCTTCATGACAAATTAATTTTGTGATTTTATCTGATCGATTATTTTGTTTTTGGGTGCAGGAGTCGAAGGTAACCCATATACTACACCTGAAACAGTAATTTGTTCAACCTGACTGTTATTTAATTGTATATTAATACCTCTGTTGAACTCTCCGGCCGCCGCTGCATTAAACCCTACCCGAACTAAAGTTGAATCACCGGCCTGCACCGGCGCTTTACTGTATTCCGGAGTGGTGCAGCCGCAACTGGCCATGACATTCTCTATTAAGATAGGTTGTTTTGAATGATTTACCAACCAGAAGTCATGAGTAACCGGCTTATGTTGAGGGATTTTGCCAAAATCCACTTCCGAATTACGGAAAAAAACAAGGGCTTTTGATGACTTTTTGTCGCTTAACTGAGCCCAGGCAGCCTGGCAAAAAAAACATGTTAAAAAAATGAAAACTATACTACGCATAAGTATGCTTTATTCGGTAAATAAAATTAAGCATTTTTTTACTAACGTTGAATTACTTTCAAAATTATTGCCAATTCGACACATTTTTTTCACATCCTGAAAAAATGATCATTTTTGGGTAGATTATTGATATTTTTGGGCCATGGAAAGTACTATTCAACAACCAGCACAGGCCGAAGAAAAGTTATCTTTCGATCACTTCCGCCAGGAAGTACTAAGAGATTTTCAGGTTGCCTGTGAAAGTCGGGAAGCAAGTTTATTAGGAAGAAAAGAGGTTTTAACAGGGAAAGCTAAATTTGGCATCTTCGGCGATGGAAAAGAATTAGCACAGATTGCTGCGTCAAAGTTTTTTGCTCCGGGAGATTTTCTTTCGGGCTATTACAGAGATCAAACTTTTGCTTTTGCCACCGGGCAGGCATCATTGGTAGAATTTTTCTCCCAGTTATATGCCGATGCTAACCCGGCGAATGACCCCCATAGCGGTGGTCGTCAGATGAATTCTCACTTTGCCACTCCTATCAGAGATGCTGAAGGTAATTGGTTAGATATTGCTAACCGTAAAAATATTGCCGCCGGCCTGGCTCCAACTGCCGGTCAGATGCCCCGTGCTTTAGGAATGGCACTAGCGTCAAAGCTATTCAGAAACTCACCGGTTTTACAAGATTTTGAAGAGTTAAGCCACAACGGTAATGAAGTTTGCTTCTGTACCATCGGCGATGCTTCTACTTCTGAAGGACATTTCTGGGAAACAGTAAATGCCGCCGGCGTATTACAAATTCCTTTAGCTGTTTTTGTTTGGGATGACGGATATGGAATCTCCGTACCTAAACAATATCAAACTACTAAAGGATCTATTTCTGAAGCTTTGATGGGAATGCAAAAAGAAGACGGTACCAACGGTATCGAAATCTATAAGGTAAAAGCCTGGGACTATGCAGGTATGTGTGAAGTCTTCGAAGCGGGTATTAAGAAAATGCGTAAAGATCATGTACCTGCTTTATTCCACGTAGAAGAAGTAACTCAGCCTCAAGGACACTCCACGTCGGGTAGTCATGAACGTTATAAGTCGTCAGATCGTTTGGAATGGGAGCGTGAATGGGATTGTATCCGTAAAATGAAAGAATGGATTATTGAAAATCTACTCGCGAGTGAAGATGAACTCAATCACATTGAAGCCGAGGCAAAAAAAGCTGTAAAAGAAGCTAAACAAAAAGCCTGGGATCTTTATATTCAACCTCTGAAACAAGTAGTTACTGAAGTGGTAGCGGATTTTGATGCGCTCGTTCAGCAAGGACTTGACAACGGAGGTAAGCTAACGGCCATCCGTAACGAATTAGCTTCGAATCGTGAACCCCATTACAAAGAAATTATTCAATCTTTACACAAGGTAATTACCTTGCTTAAAAACTCTCCTCAGGTAGCAACCCTGAAAGAACGTTACCGCCAGTTTGTACAGGAAGGAGAAAATACTTACGGAAGATTCCTGTATGATGAATCGCCGAAAGCAATTGAATATATAGACGGTAATGAACTTCAGTTTGATGCTGATGCACCGGTTATTAATGGTTACGAAGTTTTAAATAAGTATTTCGATCAGCTTTTTGCTGATAATCCTAAAGTGGTGGCATTCGGTGAAGATGTTGGCCATATCGGCGACGTGAATCAGGGCTTCTCCGGATTACAGGCAAAACATGGTGACTGGAGAATTTTTGATACTGCCATCAGAGAAGTGACTATTATGGGGCAGGGTATCGGATTGGCAATGCGTGGGTTACGCCCGATTGCAGAAATCCAATACCTCGATTATATGTTATACGGTTTGCAGCCTTTAAGCGACGATGCCGCAACGCTTCATTGGAGAACACACGGCCGGCAGAGTGCTCCGATCATTGTTCGCACCCGCGGGCACCGTTTAGAAGGTATCTGGCACAGTGGTTCACCAATGGCAATGATGTTGAATGCTTTGAGAGGAATGCATTTATGTGTTCCGCGCAACATGGTGCAGGCAGCCGGTATGTACAATACTTTATTGCAGGGGAATGATCCGGCAATTGTAGTAGAGTGCCTGAACGGCTATCGCCTTAAAGAAAAAATGCCCAATAACCTGAACGATTATCAGGTGGCTTTAGGTGTTCCGGAAGTGGTTCGCGAAGGAGAAGATATTACAATTGTGTCATACGGTTCTGTTTTAAGAATCATAGCAGAAGCTGCCGACCTCCTTGCGCAGGAAGGTGTGAGTTGTGAAATTGTAGACGTACAAACCTTACTGCCGTTTGACCGGTTCCATCTGATCAGAAAGTCACTTGAAAAAACGAATAAAATTTTGTTTGTAGATGAAGATGTACCGGGTGGCGCTGCCGCTTACATGTACAATCATGTTATCGAAAAACAAAAAGGATATGAATTACTGGATGTAGCACCACGAACAATTACCGGTAAGGCACACAGGCCTTCTTACGGTAGTGATGGTGATTACTTTAGTAAGCCCAATCGGGAAGATATTATCAACGTTGTAAGAGAAATGATGGCTGAATAAGCCATCATTTTTTTTGAGTACACTATTAGTTAACTTCACATGACTAGCTTTAATCTAAAAAATTACTAGAAATATTTATAGTAAATGCCAGAACAACAAAACATAGAGTACAAAAGTGCTTGGCACGATGATTATCTTAAATGGGTATGTGGTTTTGCAAATGCTCAGGGAGGCATAATCTTTATAGGTAAAGATGATAATGGAAGAAGTTTAGGTATCCTCGAATTTAAACGATTGATGGATGATATTCCTAACAAGATCCGAAACTCAATGGGCATTACTGTCGAAGTTAATTTACATGAAGAAAATGGGAAGTTTTTCATAGAAATAATTATATATCCTTACTCTGTTCCCATATCACTAAGAGGTAGATATTATTACCGAAGTGGAAGTACAAAACAGGAATTAACTGGAGCTGCTCTTAACGAATTCTTATTGAAGAAATCGGGTAAAACCTGGGATGATGTTATAGAGTCACGTGCAGATTTTACAGATATTGATGAGAACGTATTTAATTCTTTCATTGCTATATCCAGAGAGTATGGTCGACTACCGGAAACAGTTGGATTAACCATACCTGAAATTATGGAAAAACTACGTCTTGTAGAGAATGGGCAACCTAAACGGGCTGCCATAGTACTTTTTGGTAAAGACCCGGGAAAGTTTTACCCTAATATGTTTGTCAAAATCGGACGGTTCGAGAATGATGACACAAATCTTCGATTTCAGGAAGTTGAAGAAGGTAATCTCATTTTATTATTACGTTCAGTACTCGATCAGCTCAATCATAAATTTCTTATACGTCAGATAGATTTCGAAGGAATGCATCGTATAGAAAGAGGAGAGTATCCTGTTGCTGCTATTAGAGAAATGCTGTTAAATGCTTTGGTTCATCGTAATTATATGGGAGCACCGATACAAATGCGCATATCTGATAATAAGATAAGTATTTGGAATGAAGGTGCTTTGCCGGAAGGGTTGAGCCTGGAAGCTTTAAAAAGACCTCATTCTTCGAAGCCTCGAAATCCAATTGTTGCTGACGTTTGTTTTAAAGGAGGACTCATTGACTCTTGGGGGCGTGGTACTATCAGAATTTTGGAAACTTGTAAACAAGCTCAATTGCCAGAACCAGAGTTAATAGAAATAGATGGAGGCTTTATGGTTACTTTATTTAGCACCTATCATGTACTCAATCAGGAGCCTGAATCAGGCTTGAATGAAAGACAAGTAGATATTCTATCAAACCTAAGCGAAAATCAGGGTATCACTTCAGTTGAGTATTCTGTTAGATATGGTATTACCGATAGAACTGCACGAAGAGATCTGACTGAACTGGTAGAAAAACAATTGCTGCTGAAAACTGGAGTAAAAAAGTCTACTAAATATTATGTCCGATAAATGTCCGATAAATGTCCGATAAATGTCCGATAAATGTCCGATAAACTTTCGGGTAAACAGGTAATAACTTTATGATTCGTATAATATGAAGTGTACATTTTTTGTAATTTGGGAAGTAAAGCAGCAAACATTTTTCTTACAAACAGCCTAATTCCGGTGCTGTAACAGCTATACCTTACATACAGGTAGAATCTGAGAAGTTTTTCTTAACAGACAAGGCCTTTTTCTATGGATTATAATACTTTCTTTTTTCTCATCGAGTTTTTCGGAACCATCGCATTTGCACTTTCCGGTGCTTTACATGCCATGGAAAAAAAGTTAGACCCTTTTGGAGTTATCATTATCGCTTTTGTAACTTCTATTGGAGGTGGTACGTTGCGCGATATGTTGATCGGCAACACACCTGTTACCTGGTTGCAGAACGGAACAATGAGTATTACCATTTTATGTGCTGCTATTGGCGCATTTTTCCTTAGAAAGTATCTTCGCATGCTTTCAAAAACACTCTTTTTATTTGATTCACTCGGACTGGGGCTGTTTACCGTAATCGGTTTTGAAAAAGGAATGCAATTAAATCTGAGTCCGGGTATTTGTATCGCCCTTGGTACTATTACCGGCTGTTTCGGAGGTGTTACCCGCGATGTATTATTAAACAATGTGCCGTTAATTTTTCATAAAGAAATTTATGCCTCGGCCTGTATTATCGGTGGGGTAGCCTATTACCTCATGATGTTACTGGGGGTGAATGATTTGATTAATACCACTATTGTAATTGGCATTATTGTATTTATCAGGGTAGTGGCAGTACGGTTTAAATTAAGATTACCAAATTTTTATTAATTCCGCGATCTTTACTTTTATACTAACTTTGTTTTTTAAAATCAGGAAACGTGATTACACAAAAAGAACGCAGGTTTTTAAAGTATTGGGAAGAGCAGCGAAAAGGTGGCAAATTCAGCTTCTTTGCATTGTATATTTCAATGGGTACCATCGTAACAACTATTGCAGTAGCTTTTCTGATGAGTGTCTTAGGATTAAAATACGCTTACTGGCCCGTACCGATTATCGGATTGGTGTTGATGGTAATTATCACTATGCTTACATGGAATACGAATGAAAAGCAATTCAGACGCATTATTAAAAGAGTGATTAATGAGGGCAAAGAAAAAGACTCTTCCGAAGCCGCTGTATAAAGAATCTGCTTATTAAAAGAATTAGTCATAAAAAAAGCCTCCTTACAATACTTTTGTAAAGAGGCTTTTCTTTATTGCTGACGCCAGACTCTCGTCTGGTGACATAAAACAGATTAAGCTAAGTTGTGAAATACTTTCTGCACGTCATCATCCTGCTCTAACTTATCTACGAGTTTAAGAACGTCTTGTGCCTGTTCTTCACTAACAGCTACAGTGGTGGCCGGAATCCACTCTACCTCAGCGCTGATAGGAGTTAACCCTTTTTCTTCGAGCGCTTTCTGCATATTACCGAAATCTGTAAATCCACAGCGTATTACCAGAACGGTTTCATCATTTTCACCAGTACCTTCACCCAGTTCTTCTAAACCAAAGTCAATGAGCTCAAGCTCCAGGTCATCCTGGCTTAAACCTTCCGGATTTAATTTAAATACGCCCATTTTTTTAAACTGGAAGCTTACCGAACCGCTATTTCCCAGTGAACCGCTTGCTTTATTAAAGATGGCTTTTACGTTTGCAACCGTACGAACGTGGTTATCGGTGGCTGTTTCCACTAAAACCGCTACTCCGTGAGGCGCATAACCTTCATAAAGGATCTCGTCGTAGTTTTCAATGTCTTTACCCTGAGCACGTTTGATAGCCGCTTCTACACGGTCTTTAGGCATGTTAACGCTTTTCGCGTTCTGCATACAACGGCGTAATGCAGGGTTGGTATTTGGGTCAGGTCCGCCTGCTTTAACAGCAATTACAATCTCTTTACCAATACGAGTGAATTGTTTTGCCATACGGTCCCAACGTGCGAACATCGTGGCTTTTCTTACTTCAAATATACGACCCATTTTATCGGAATATTTTATTGTAAATCAATGAATGTCTTTCTAAAGTTCTGCAAAAATAAAAATTCGGCTGCAAGTAGCCAATTCTGTTTAAGGCATTTTTGCTCTTATTGTATGGTACAACGCCCCTGATAGCAAAAAACCTCCCCGGTATTACCGGGGAGGTTTTTAATTTATTGGGTGAACCGGCCTTATTCAGGCTTGTTCGGATTATTGAGTTTGCTATGTTTTTTGCTATAGCCAAAGTAAATGAGGAAACCCAGTGCTAACCAAACGGCTAAACGCACCCAGTTTTCCCATCCTAAGCCAAAGATCATTACACCACAGGCTACGATACCTAAAATAGGTAAGAACGGAACCAAAGGTACTTTGAACTGACGAGGCAACTCAGGATTGCTCTTTCTCAGGATGATTACAGCAGCACATACCAGCATGAAGGCAAATAAAGTTCCGATAGAAGTCATGTGACCTACTACGTCGCCCGGTACAAATGCAGCAAATAATGCTACTAATACCAGAATTACCATATTTCCTTTATAAGGAGTTTTGAATTTAGGGTGTACTTCTGAGAATACTTTCGGTAATAAACCGTCTTTACTCATTGAGTAGAATACACGGCTCTGACCTAATAACATTACTAAGATTACAGAAGAGAAACCGGCTAAAATCGCCACAGTGATAGATTTACTCAACCAGCCATAAGCAGGCATTGCTTCCTGGATAGCGGCTACTACAGATGCTTCACCACCTTTAGTTGGATCTCTGAAGAACTCTAATGGCACTAATCCGGTTAATACGTGTCCGAATAATACATATAATACAGTACAGATCAGTAAAGAACCTAAAATACCGAAAGGCATATCTTTCTTAGGATTCTTTGTTTCCTGAGCGGCAGTACTTACGGCATCAAATCCGATAAATGCGAAGAATACCGTTCCGGCAGCACCGATGATACCCATGAAACCACCGAAGTTGTGTGTAATACCCTGATGGTCTATGTACTTAGTTGCTTCCGGAATGTAATTCGCATGGAATTCCGGATTGATATAACCCCACCCTAATGCGATAATTAACACTACAATTGCAACTTTCAGAATTACAATGATATTGTTTACAAAGGCTGATTCCTGCGTACCTCTCATTAATAAGAAGCTGATGGCTGTTACGATCCCTAAGGCTGGAAGGTTGATAATACCTTTTTTGGTTTCTACAGCAACTTTTAAAGCTTCTGGGAAAGCAGCAACAGTTTCTTTGTCGATGTTAGCTTTACCCGAAGTCAGCAGGTCGTTGAATTTTTCTGCAGATAAATAGTTGGCGTAAGCCTGTGCCTGTTCAGCACCACTTACCATTAAAGTATTTAATTGCTGGAAGGGTGAGTGACACCATTCGTAAGCTACGGGTTTCATTCGAAGTACTTCTACCAGCAGGTTATTCAGATACTCGCTCCAGGCAATACCTACGGTGGCAGCACCTACAGCATATTCCAGTACCAGATCCCAACCGATTATCCAAGCCAATAATTCACCCATGGTGGCATAGGTGTAAGTATAAGCTGAACCGGAAATAGGAATAGAGGAAGATAATTCTGCATAGCATAAGCCGGCTAAAGCGCAACCAATTCCGGCTAAAAGGAAACCAATCGTTACTGAAGGACCAGCATTTTGTGCGGCGGCAGCGGCAGTTCGAACGAATAGCCCTGCACCAATGATTGCTCCGATTCCCAATGCTACCAGTCCCCATCCACCCAAGGTTCTTTTCAGTGTGTTTTCACCTGTAGCATTTGCTTCTTTCAGTAGCAAATCCATTGGCTTTTTTGTAAACAAACTCATAACAGTTTAGTATGTTTTCATGAAAAAATTAAGAACGAAAATTTTTCGAAGGTGGAAAGATACAGATAAATTGAAGTAAGTGATACGATTTTTATAACATTTTTTGAACATAACCGCACAAATTAATCGTTAAATCTTTCTTTATAAAGTGTTATATTGCATCCCATTACAAACTCCATAAGTTATTGCTAGCAATGAAAAAGAATAGGCTCACGATTATGATTTTACTGGCAATGCTACTTGGCGGTATCGTCGGGTACATTGTAAACGTCTCTGCGTCCCCTGAATTTATAACAGGCTTTTCAGATAAAATCAAACTTTTAGGTACCATCTTTATCAGATTGGTTAAAATGATAATTGCACCTTTAGTATTCTCTACTTTAGTGGTAGGAATTGCGAAAATGGGCGACTTAAAAGCTGTAGGACGTGTGGGAGGAAAAGCAATGCTTTGGTTTGTTTCCGCCTCATTGGTTTCCTTATTATTAGGATTGGTGCTCGTTAATATATTCAAACCGGGTGCATCTATCGATTTATCTTACGCACAGGGAAGTTCAATTGACGACCTCGTAAAAAATTCTCAGGAAGGTTTTACCCTCAAAAAGTTTATTGAACACATCGTACCGCAATCGATTGTAGAAGCTATGTCGCACAACGAAATTTTACAGATTGTGGTATTCTCTATTTTCTTCGGTGTGGCAATGACGGCTTTAGGTGATTATACCAAACCGATTTTGAAAGCGTTGGATGTTTTAGCACATATTACCTTAAAAATGGTGAACTATGTGATGAACTTTGCTCCTTTAGGCGTTTTCGGTGCACTGGCTGCCGTAATCGCTATCAACGGTTTAGGTATTTTTAAATTTTACCTCGTTTATTTTCTTTATTTCTTAATAGGAATATTTGTACTTTGGTTATTGTTAATCGGAGTTGGATACATGATTCTTGGAAAAAGAGTGTTTGACCTCTTGAAAAGATTGGGTAACCCTTTGTTAATCGCCTTCTCTACCACCAGTTCAGAAGCGGTTTTCCCTAAATTAACAGAAGAATTACAGAAATTCGGTTGTAAGAAAAGTATCGTATCCTTCATTTTACCTTTGGGATATTCTTTTAATCTCGACGGGTCAATGATGTATATGACTTTTGCCTCGATGGCAATTGCACAGGCATATGGTATTCAATTAGATCTGGCCACCCAGCTAACAATGTTACTGGTATTGATGATTACTTCAAAAGGTATTGCAGGTGTTCCGCGTGCATCACTGGTAATCGTTCTGGCAACTTGTGCGATGTTCAACATTCCGCCCGAAGGAGTCGCATTGATTTTACCGATTGACCACTTCTGTGATATGTTCAGATCTGCTACCAATGCTGTAGGTAATGGCTTAGCTACTTCCGTAGTATCCAAGTGGGAAGGAGAATTAGGACCGGAAACCGAAATACTGGATACAGAAGCTTAACATACTTAAAATAATTAAATTTCGTTAAAAATGCACGCACGTCGTGCATTTACCTTTTCAGAAACATAACTTTATCTATCATAAATTGAACAATATATGCTCAGCTTGATTTTGCTAGATTTTCATTGGGGTCAGTTACTTCAGCCTCAATTTTATATTCAAAATGGTGGACTTTGGTTATTGCTTTTTGTTGTTTTCGCCGAAACAGGCTTGTTTGCAGGTTTCTTTTTACCGGGTGACTCATTATTATTCGTTGCCGGCATCTATGCACACGAAATGGAAAACAACCAACCCGGTATTACTTACCAGTTTTTAAAATTATTCGGATTAGGGCACATCAGAAATGAATTAGTAGACCTAACCGTCTTATGGCTGCTCATTTCAATATGCGGTATCCTGGGTAATATGGTGGGGTATTGGACGGGCCGGAAAGTGGGTCCGGCAATGTACAACTGGAAAGAAAATTTCTTGTATAAAAGAAAGTATCTGGTACAGGCTGATGAATTCTATCAGAAACACGGTGGCGGTGCAATTGTTATTGCCCGTTTTTTACCGATTATCAGAACTTTTGCGCCTATCGTTGCAGGTATTGTACGCATGGACAGAAAAAAATTCATGTTCTATAACATCGTTGGTTGTCTGGCTTGGGTATTTTCAATGTTATTCGCGGGGCACTTCCTGCAAAAATGGATCTATGAAGCATGGGGATATAATTTAAAAGACCATTTGGAAGTAATCGTTTTAGGAATCGTCTTTGTAACTACTTTGCCGGTAATTCTGAAACTGCTTAGCGGAAAAAAACAGAATCCACCTACTCAACCATAATTAGCATTTGTAATATTATATGCAATCTAATTTGAATAAAACCTCAGTATTTAACCTAGCCGTGCTCGTTGCCGCGCTAGGTTATTTTGTTGATATCTACGATTTATTGCTATTCTCTATTATCCGGGTTCCTTCATTGCGCGACCTTGGTTTAAGTGAAGAACAAATTGCAACAGACGGTTTGTTTATCATTAATACCCAGATGCTCGGGCTGATGATCGGCGGTATTTTATGGGGTATACTGGGCGATAAAAAAGGACGCCTGAAAATTATGTATGCTTCTATCATTCTCTATTCACTCGGTAATATTGCCAATGGATTTGTACAAACCGTAGAACAATATGCTTTCATCCGTTTTGTAACAGGATTAGGACTGGCAGGTGAGTTAGGAGCAGGTATCACACTGGTGAGCGAGTTACTACCTAAAGAAAAAAGAGGTATAGGAACTTCATTGGTAGCCGGTATCGGACTTACAGGAGCTGTGTTCGCCTACTTTATTAAAGAATCATTTCCGTGGAGAACCTGTTATTTTATCGGCGGTGGATTAGGTTTCGCACTACTCTTTTTAAGAGCCGGTGTTTTAGAATCTTCCATGTTCGAAAAAATTCAGCATAAAGCCGTTAAAAAAGGTGACTTTTTTATGCTCTTCAGAAGCGGTAAACGACTAAAAAAGTATTTACTCAGTATCCTGATTGGTTTACCTACCTGGTATGTAATCGGTATTCTGGTTTCGTTTTCGAAGGAGTTCGGAAAAAACATGAATATCATTGGTGAAATTGATCCCGGAAAAGCCATCATGTTTGCTTATGTAGGTATTTCTGTAGGAGATCTGATGAGCGGATTGGTGAGCCAATGGCTGAAAAGCCGGAAACGGGCATTGTATGTTTTTTATTCATTGACCGCGATTGCAATTATCTGGTTTTTCACTTTAGAAAATGCACAGGCCTCTGAGTTATACGCCTGTTGTTTATTATTAGGTTTTGGTACCGGATTCTGGGCCATCTTTGTAACCATGGCAGCTGAACAGTTCGGAACAAATATCCGGGCTACCGTTACTACCACTGTACCTAATTTCGTAAGAGGAGCACTCAACCTGGTGTCGCTTTTATTTGTGTCACTGCAGGTGTCTATGGGATATGTAAAAAGCGGTATGATTACCGGCGCCGTTGTAATGCTAATCGGCATCGTTTCTGTAGCGCTTTCCGAAGAAACATTCCATAAAGATTTGAACTATATTGAAGAGGAGTAATACATTTGCAGCATGAAGTTTTTAGTGATTCGTTTTTCATCTATCGGAGATATTGTACTGACTACACCCGTAATGCGTTGCCTGAAAACTCAGATCAGCACAGCGGAAGTACATTTTCTTACCAAAAAATCCTTTGTGGGGTTGATGGAAGCGAATCCCTATATTGATAAAATCATTACCCTTCAGGATGATTTTAATAATACAGTTCAGGCATTAATTGAGGAAGATTATGATTATGTAATTGACCTGCATCATAATCTCAGAACATTACGCATTAAAAGATCACTGAAAAAGCAAACCTTCGCTTTTGATAAACTCAATTTTAAAAAATGGTTACTGACGGCTTTTAAAATTAATAAAATGCCGGATATACATATCGTTGACCGCTATCTGGCAACTGCCAGTAACTTTGGTGTTACCAACGATGGTAAAGGGCTTGATTATTTTATACCGGAAGGTAAAGGTGTAGACGTAGGTAAAGATTTGCCGTTGTCACATCAGGCTGGTTATATCGGTATAGTAATCGGCGCTACCTACTTTACAAAAAGGTATCCCCTGGATAATTTGAAATCTCTTTGTAAAAAAATCAATCATCCCGTTGTATTATTGGGCGGTAAAGAAGATGCGGCAATAGGGGCTGAAATTGCAGCAACGGACCAGTATAAAATTTACAATGCCTGCGGAAAGTTCTCTCTGCATGAATCTGCCGATCTCGTAAGAAATGCAAAAGTGGTGGTTTCAAATGATACAGGTTTAATGCATATTGCTGCGGCATTTAATAAACCTATTGTGTCTTTATGGGGAAATACGGTTCCTGAATTAGGCATGTATCCTTATTACGGTGAAAAACGGAGCGACTCTTATGCAAAGTCGAATATACTGGAGGTAAAAGGACTGGGCTGCAGACCCTGCTCAAAGATCGGATACAAAAAATGCCCCAAAGGGCATTTTAAGTGTATGGTTGAAATAACTCCTGATTCAGTGATCAGTGCTATCTCCAGATTATTGTAAAACAGCATTCATACTGCGAACTGCAGTAGCGCTTTCGTCAAATAATTTTTGTTCGTCGGCTGTAAGTTGGAAATCTATGATTTTTTCCCAACCGTTTTTTCCGATGATAACAGGTACGCCTAAGCAAATATCTTTCTGTCCGTATTCGCCGTCTAAAGCTACACAGCAGGTAAATAATTTCTTCTCGTCTCTTACAATGGCTTCTACCAATGCAGCACCGGCAGCACCGGGAGCATACCAGGCACTTGTACCTAATAATTTGGTAAGAGTAGCTCCCCCAACCATGGTGTCTTTTACGATCTGCTCTTTCTGTGCATCCGTTAAAAAGTTTTTAACCGGAACACTATTCCAGGTCGCTTTATCAATCAAAGGAATCATAGTCGTATCGCCATGACCACCGATTACAACGGCATTCAGGTCGGCAGCACTGCAATTCAGGTGTTGAGTGAGCTGATATTTGAATCTGGCACTATCTAATATACCTCCCATACCAATAATTCTGTTCTTAGGTATGCCGGTTGATTTAAGTGCCAGATAGGTCATCGTATCCATCGGATTAGAGATGATAACGAAGATCGCATTGGGAGAGTACTGGAGAATATTTTCGCAAACTGTTTTTACAATGTTCGCATTTGTACCGATTAATTCTTCACGGGTCATTCCCGGTTTACGTGGAATACCGGAAGTTACTACCACTACATCGCTATTGGCAGTTTTTGAATAATCGTTCGTAGAACCGGTTACTCTTGTATCAAAATTAAGCAATGCAGCCGTTTGCATGATGTCCTGAGCTTTTCCTTCTGCAAAACCTTCTTTAATATCCAGTAATACTAATTCCGTTGCCAGTTCTTTTCTGGCAATATTGTCAGCACAGGTAGCACCTACTGCACCTGCACCCACTACAGTGATTTTCATAAAAGATAAATTTAATAATCAGAACAATGGTTATTGTAATGCCTTTATCATATCGTCAACTTTCATATTACCTTGTTGTGCTTTTATCAGTTTACCTTTCTTGTCATACAACGCGATAAATGGCAAACTTTTGATATCATAAAACGGCGGTAATACATATTTAGTATCGATTCCTAATTTGAAAGCAGGATACTTATGCATGTTATAATCATTGATGAATTTACTTAATTCTTCCGGTTTTGTATAACATGCCAGCACAAATTGAAATTGTTTTATTTTATCGTAATTCTTTTGAAAGTCTTCTACCTGATGTTGACAATGGTCGCAGGTTGGACTAAAAAACATGATCACCGTAGGCTTTGCTTCTAAATTGCTTTTAGTATAAACCTGACGATCGATGGTGGTAATTTCAAAAGGCGGGAGCGTAGGGAATCTTTTGTAGGGAGGCAGATTGGCTTCTTGTGCCTGTGATACCCAGCTAAAACTTAAAAGAGTCAGTAAGAAAAATATCTGTTTCAAAGTAAATCCGTTTAAGTGAAAAAATAACTCACCTAAAAGTAATCAACGAATGGAGAAAAAAATCATTAAAAAAGGTAAGATTTCATTAAAAGTTAGCAAATTCATGGTTATACCAGCCTCTTAATCATATTTTTGAATGAAAAAACACTTCTGCTTTCTGTAGAAAATACCTGTTTCAAATCAATACAGAGGCCCCGTATAACCTGTTTTATCTCCTCAATATATTCTTCGTTTTGTTCCGAAAGTTTCGTATATTTACGAAAACAAGAAAGTGTAATGGAGAAGCTAACACCACAGGAAGAATCGGCAATGCTGGCCATCTGGAAGGTCGGACCGGGCTTTATCAAAGAGTTTATGGAAGCCATGTTACCCGAACAGATGCCTTATACTACCCTGGCTTCTATTGTAAAGAATTTAGAAAAAAAAGGTTTTGTAAAAAGTGAAAAATTCGCCAATGCCTACCGTTACAGTGCAAAAGTAAAGGAAGCCGATTACAAGAAAAAGTATATGCAGGGGGTCGTTAGTAACTTCTTCCAGAGCTCTTACAAAGAGTTGGTGACTTTTTTTGCTAAAGACAAAAAAATCAGTGCCGACGAACTGAAAGAAATTATTCAGCAAATAGAAAAGGGAGACAAATAATATGGAACAAGCAGGGCTTATATTATTAAAAACCAACGTAGCGATCATCATTTTTACAGCTTTCTATTGGCTGTTACTGAGAAAACTTACTTTTTATAATATCAACAGATTATACCTGCTGTTTGCAGTTCTGTTTTCGCTTTTATACCCTTTCATAGAGATTAGTAACCTTTTCTCTAAGCAACTTCCTTCAATTCCTGCAATGGTACCCCGGTTTGTATCGCGTACCGAAAGTTTACTTTCTGGTGCCTGGTTTTATCTGGCCTGTAGTATCTGGATTGTCGGGTTTTTATATTTTTTAATTAGACTAAGCATACAGTTTTATTCTTTACACCGGTTACACCGGCTTTCGGCTCCCAGTGAAACATCAGAAAATATCCGGATTGTTCATAATGAAGTAAGTCCGTTTTCTTTCGGCTCTTACATCTACATCAATCCGAAAATGCATTCGGAAGAAGAACTGAATGCTATTTTATTGCATGAACACATTCATGTACGTCAAAAACATTCAGTAGACATTCTGGTAACAGAGTTTTTAATGTTGTTTAATTGGTTTAATCCTTTTTCATGGATATTACGAAAAGCCGTAAAAGATAATATTGAATATATAACTGATGATCAGGTTTTGAAAAATGGTGTTAATAAAAAGGAATATCAATATCATTTACTGAATACTACTTGTTTATCACCAGATTTCAGAGTACAGAATAATTTTAGTATTTCTGATCTTAGAAAAAGAATCAGCCAGATGAATATGAAAAGATCTGCAGCAGGGAAGTTGATTTTTTATTCAATGATTCCATTGCTGGCAGTTTTTTTGTTGTTATTCAATCAACCTGT
Source organism: Gynurincola endophyticus (assembly GCF_003991195.1). GTDB lineage: Bacteria > Bacteroidota > Bacteroidia > Chitinophagales > Chitinophagaceae > Gynurincola > Gynurincola endophyticus. Next base: position 882,023 of record NZ_RCWL01000001.1, read on the forward strand.
AAAAAAGTTAACCCTGAATTTATTGTCACCGCAACAACAGGGGTTGTCTAATGAAAATGAAGCGAAAGAATCAGTAAAGATTGCTGAAGGCGTTCCGTTGGAAAGCGTTATCATTACGCCCTTGAATACTGCTGAAAAACAACAGTCTTCGGCCGGTATCAATGCTCCCGGTAATTCTACACCGGCATCCACTTCCACACCGGCAAATAACACTATAAAAATTCAGCTCGAAGACCTTGCTGAAACACCGCCACCACCTCCACCGCAAGAAGCAAGAACCAATCGCGTTTACAGGGGTGTTCCGGTTGCTACTGAAGAAAGCAAACAGCTCCAGTTAAAATTAGAATCAGCAATGACTAATAAAGAAGAAAACGCAATTATTTTGCAAGGATATCCTTATGCTGTAAAGAAGTCTGATAATGAAAATTTACCTGCGAACAATTCCACAAAATTAGAAGAGGTAATTGTTCAGGGAGTTAAAAGAGTGAAGGGGGTTCCTCTTTCTGAAAAAAATACAACCGGTGATGATACAGAAGTAATTGTTATCGGACGTAAAACTCAACAATAAATTCTCTTTTATTACAAATACAGGAAGAAAATAAAGACATCGTAACCTGAATGAAGAAACCTACTGATAATGAAAACGGATGTAGAACAGTTTCTTTCTGATGATGCTTTATTTCCTTTCCTGCGTTTATTTGAATGCTACAGTTGAAAAGTGAATTTTATTAATGCCATTCTTCCTCTGATTAAATACCTGCTCATCGATGACATACCTGCTGTAACTCTCAATAATTCATACTCATTTACATTTGCAAGGTTGGTACAGTCCAGCTCAATATCTGTTTTCCATTTCTTTAAGTTGTAGCGCACTTTTGCATCTGCGAACCAATACTGTACATCGCTTCCGCTATTATTCCAGCTACTGATATTTCTCGCCTGAACCTGAAAAAGAAAATCCTTAAATAAATTAAAGGTGGCAGTAAACTGCTGATCAATTCTGTACATTTCGGAGGAGGTACTGTTTTTGATTTGCTGTTTCATGGTTTGATAACTGAGACTGCCGTTATAATTAAAGTTAATGCGTTTAAACAAACGTGTATCCAACCCTAATGAACCACTGAGTGTGTTAAACTTTGTAGGAATGAGTTCATCGTTAATTAACTGTCGTGAGTTGGTTTCTCCGTAAGCTGTTTTAACGGAAATAGTACTTTTCAGAAAATAAGAATATTTACTACCGCCCAATGTACCCTGAATACTTTCCATAATATTAGGAACAGGTAACAATACTGATTCCTGTACATCGTCGGTTAAAGAATATGCAAGAATTGAGTTTACTTTTTCGCGTGAGTAAGTAATGCCAGCATTCAGGAAAAACATTTGAATCGTTCGCTGCAGGTTGTAGCGGATGCCTGCCTGGTGCGATTGGGCTTCCTGTAAAATGGCATTATTTGCTTGTAGCGAACGATAATTGGTTAAAATAACTGCCCGATATATGCTGTTAATATCTGAAATAGAGTTATTGAAACTATAAGATAATTGTAAAAAATCTTCTGTGCTCGTATACCATCTTGCACTGAGCGAAGGCGTAAACCAAACTCTTTTTTGTTGCTCTTTCATCGAAAACTCTTCTTGCTGATAGCGGATTGATTGCAGTATCAGTGGCAGCGAAATACTGGTTTCATATTTACCTTTTTTCGACCATCCGTAAAGTGCTGTAAAAGTAGCTGAAGTATTATTCCATTTCAGGCGATTGGTAGTGCTGTCAACTAAAGTCCAGTTATGATTATTCTGCTGCAACAACAGGTCTGAATTCAATTCTTTATTCTCCTGTAACAGAACAGCACTATACTGTTGTCTGAATATACCTTTTGATATTAAGTAATTAGTGGCTATCCGGTTTTTAAAAGCCGGCATATCGGCAGTTTGCCGCATGGCTGTATAGGGAATACCATTGTTAAGAATATCAGCATGTAAACCGTCATCAACATATAATTGCTGCGGACGTTTGCTGTAATTAAAACTCCACGCAAAATCAAGTATCCCTCTTTGTTTTATTGAAGGGGTGAAATTGAATGCATTTGCAATAGTAAAAGGTTTTTGACGGAGGTTTTGGGAGAATGAATTCTGGTGTGTTGTAAGCTGGTTAGGATCGTGAATGCCTTCCGCTTCCACTGTCAGGCGGTTACTTAAATAGTATCTTTCTTTATTGGCCATTATGGTAAATGCACCATTCAATATCCACGGCTTTTTTTGAATGTTTTGTTGTTCAAAATAACGAATGGTATCAGTGGCTGTATACAATTCGGTAAAGCTATTGTATTCCTGTGTTTGCCGGTCGGTAAAAGCCTGAATATTGGTTCTGAATTGAAACTGATTTTTAGTGTTCACAAGAAAATTGATATTGGCAAGTCCGGAACGGTTGAAATAATAATTGCGTCGTGGAAGATCGGGGTTACCGGCTGTTCCTGATGACAATAGCTGTGAGGAAGAAGCGGATAATTGATTTTCTGTAAAACCACCCATACGTGTTATTTCATTACGGTAATCCTCACCTGTATTATTGATTTTTAAAGTGTTGAGTGTTTTTACTTTTTTGTTTAATAATACAGTATTCAGATTAGATGTTAGCAGTTTGGGGGCACCTATGCCAATCATTGCCTGACCGGATAGTGCCCAGCTATTTTCATCTTTTAAAACAAGATTAAGACCTATATTATCAGTAGGTTTTTTATTTCTTAATACTTTAACGGGTTGATGATTCTGAATAACATCTACACTTTCGATCATTTCTTTTTTGATAACTTTTGTAGCACCTCCGTAGCGGCCATCCATCAAGTCATCGTCGTGCATATAGAGATTCGAAATTTCTTTTCCGTTATAATAGATCTTTCCGCTTTCATCTATGTCAAGGCCCGGCATTCTTTTTATTACATCGGCAATACTGCGGTCTTCATCTTTAGCGAAAGAAGATACTTTATATCTTGTAGTGTCGCCACGGGTAATGATGGGTGGTTGTTTAACTACTACCTGACTAAGTATTTCAGCTGATTCGTCCATTGTAAAATTATAAATGAACTTACCCTTTTCAATCAATTGCTGTAAAGATTGGTAGCTGATATGTTTAACTTCAAGGTTTGTTTTTTTGACGAATACAGTGTCTGCAACCACCAGTGAAAATTCTCCTTTTGTATTGGTAACGGCATACTTTAGTACTAGGTTTTTTTCGTTTTTAATTAAAATGGTAACCCCCGCGAGAGGGCTACCCGATTTGTCTTTCACGGTACCTTTAATAGATTGCTGCGCCTGGCTGAGCAAACAGCATAAGGTGAAAAGGGTTGTCAGCAATAATGAATTCATTATTTCAGTTCTAGGGGATTACTTAATACAGCTTTCGTCTTTTTTCTTTTTTCTTCCAATAAGCGGTGTGCCGCTTCATCTGAATGAAACTTATCATTACGGTCTCTGAAACGGAACAGGATGTTGCCGGTTACACCTGTTTGTGCCTGAACAACACCGGAAGGGTTTTGGTCAAAACCATCTTTTGCTTTGTTGAAAGCTGATTGCGTAACACTCACAGGTTCTTTGTACAATTCATTTTGAGTCATTTCTCCTTCCCTGGCCTGTGCTATTCTGTTGAATATAAAAAAGACTTCACCTTTGTCATCGGTGGCTTCCAGAATAGTTCCCGGTAAGCCATTGAGTTTCCAGGGACCTGCCTGGGAGGGAAGTTCGGTGGTAAACCATGCGGTGTATTTTCTTCCTGCAAAAGTGCCGGTGGCTTCCTGACAGGTATATTCGCCTACTTGTTTGGTATTAGACGTTATCTGCCAGTTGATAGTAGGATATGATTCTTTAATAGAATATAGCATTACACCTACTGATGCCGTTTTTTGAATTTCTTTTTTTGAATGGTTAAAGAATAAAGCATCGTCTGTAATTCCCCAGTCGTTTACGATGGCCATCGGGCGTCCTACAGCTGTTATGGTAACAGAACCGGGTGGGGGTGGAGGCAGTAACTCTTTTTTTTGTATAACCGCTTCAAAATCTAATCTTCCATAAGCACTACCTTCAGGAGATACGCGCAGCACGAGTTTCTCATTATGTAAAGTATCGTTTTTGGCCTTGTTCAGGAGATGAATAAATTGATACTCTACTTTAAAGAGCATTGGTTCGGGTTGTTGCGCCCGGGCAGAAACTGTAATGAATGCTGAAGCTGCCAGTAGTAATGATTTTAGCATATAATATATTTTAAATCTACGAATGTTTCGTAAATGTACGTAAATATTGTATTTATTACGAATGTTTCGTAGTATTTTTTTATCATGGGTATTAATTGATTGATATTTAGTTGTTTGTAGTCGGTCTGAGAGGTTGAAAAATCAGACTTTGTAAGCAGACATTTTTGCTATAATTTTGCGTACCTAAAATTGTAAACCAGCTCAGGCCATGTAGGCAGTTGAGTGAAAACATTGTACATTTTTATATGGCAAATACATCAGATATCAGCCGTGGCATGATTCTTAAGCTAGATGGCAACCTTTACTCTGTAGTGGAGTTTGGAGAAAACAAAACTGCACGTGCTGCCGCAAAAGTTTGGGCAAAACTAAAAGGTGTTGACAACAAACGCAGCATTGAGAAAACATGGAACTCTGGCGATACTATCTACCCTGTTCGTGTAGAGCGTAAACCTTTCCAGTTTTTGTATAAGGATGATTCAGGGTATAACTTCATGGATAATGAAACTTTTGAACAAATTGCATTAGGAGAAGATCTGATCGATGCTCCTCAATACCTGAAAGACGGTTCAGAAGTAAGTATCATGGTGAATACAGAATCAGAAACACCGATTGGTGTTGAGTTACCTGACAAAATTGTGTTGAGAGTAACTTATTCTGAGCCTGGTATCAAAGGTGATACAGCTACCAGAACTTTAAAACCTGCAACGCTTGAAACAGGTGCTTCGATTAACGTGCCTTTATTTGTGAATGAGGGCGAGTTAATTCGTATCAATACGAAAACGAACGAGTACGTTGAGCGTGTAAAAGAATAATTGTAATTGGCTGCTGTAAAAGCAGCCTTTTTGCTTTGCAATATTTGGATAATAGCATACGTTATTGTCCTTTTTTATATAATGAAAATCGGGTGAAACACCTTGAGGTTGAGCATTTTTTCAACGAAAAGGTAATTTTTTGGTGACATTTAATGATGAATCATTAACTTAGCCGACTGTTTAGCCCGTATAATTAGAAATAAAAGCTTAAAAAATGGATTTTAAACAAATACAGGAGTTGATCAAAATGATCAATAAATCCAACATCGGTGAAGTAAGCATTGAGGAAAAGGGATTTAAAGTAACGATCAAACAAAAAGAAGACCCTGTTCAACAAGTGATTGCTACTGCGCCTGCAGCTATTCAGGCATATGCTCAGCCTTCTGCTGCTCCGGCGTCAGTTACTGCCGCAACCCCAACTTCTGCTGCAGAAAAACCTAAAGCTGCTGATGTTGAATCAAGCAACTACATTACTATCAAATCTCCAATGATTGGTACTTTCTATCGCAGCGCTTCTCCGGGTAAACCTACATTTGTTGAAGTAGGTACGGAAATCGCTCCGGGTAAAGTAGTTTGTATCATCGAAGCAATGAAATTATTCAACGAAATCGAAGCGGAAGTAAAAGGTAAAATCGTAAAAATATTAGTGGACGATGCTTCTCCAGTTGAATACGACCAACCTTTATTCTTAGTGGAACCTATGTAATCTTTTATTGAATAGGTTACAGACGCCATTGTTGAATACTTAATTAAAAAGAATGTTTAAAAAAATATTGATTGCTAATAGGGGAGAGATAGCCCTTCGCATTATTCGTACATGTCGCGAAATGGGTATCAAAACCGTAGCAGTATATTCTACCGCTGATAAAGATTCGTTACATGTTCGCTTCGCTGATGAGGCGGTATGTATCGGTCGTCCTGCCAGTGCTGAATCATACTTAAACATCCCCCATATCATGGCAGCTGCTGAAATTACCAATGCAGATGCTATTCACCCGGGTTATGGATTCTTAGCAGAAAATGCACGTTTTGCTGAAATCTGCGGAGAACACGGTATTAAATTTATCGGTCCTACTCCGGAACAAATTCGTTTAATGGGTGATAAAATCACCGCGAAAGATACGATGATCAAAGCCGGGGTACCGGTTATTCCTGGTAGCGATGGATTATTGGATAGTCTGGAACAGGCAAGAGAATTGTCTGTTGCAATGGGCTTCCCGGTAATTCTGAAAGCTACTGCAGGTGGTGGTGGTAAAGGTATGAGAGTGGTATGGAAAGAAGATGAGTTGGAAAGAGCTTACAATACCGCAAAAACAGAAGCAGGCGCAGCTTTCAAAAACGATGGTATTTACATGGAGAAATTCGTTGAAGAACCTCGTCACATTGAAATTCAGATCGCCGGCGATCGTTACGGTAAAGTTTGTCACCTTTCTGAAAGAGATTGCTCTATTCAACGCCGTCACCAGAAGTTAGTAGAAGAATCTCCTTCTCCGTTTATGACACCTGAATTACGTCAGAAAATGGGTGAAGCAGCTATTAAAGCAGCTTCTGCTATCAATTATGAAAGTGTAGGTACTATCGAGTTCCTGGTTGATAAACACCGCAACTTCTACTTCATGGAAATGAATACCCGTATCCAGGTAGAACATTGTGTTACGGAAGAAGTTACTTACTTCGACCTGATCAAAGAACAAATTAAAATCGCTGCGGGTGAAGCGATCTCCGGTTTAAATTACGAACCTCAAATGCACGCCATTGAGTGCCGTATCAACGCCGAAGATCCGTATAACGATTTCAGACCTTCTCCTGGTAAAATCACTGTTTTGCACCAGCCGGGGGGGCATGGAATTCGTGTTGACTCTCACGTTTATGCAGGATATGTAATTCCTCCTTACTACGATTCAATGATTGCAAAAATTATTGCAATCGCACGTACCCGCGAAGAAGCGATCAATACCATGAGCCGCGCATTAAGTGAGTATGTAATCGAAGGAGTCAAAACTACTATTCCTTTCCATCAGCAATTAATGAAAAACGAAGACTTTATCAAAGGTAATTTCAACACTAAATTCCTTGAATCTTTCGAGATGAAATAGTAAAGTCTCTTTTGTTATATCTGTTTTAAAAAAATAGCTGACTATACATAGTCAGCTATTTTTTTGTATAAGTAAATTGAAATGTCAGAAAATTCATCGTATTCTTCCTGAAATGGGTGGATGCTGATTTTCACAGCAGCTTTTCTATACTGCTAAATGGATGAATCTATTTTTTAGATAGTCTCGATTAACTCATCTACCAGATGCTCCACACCGTAAAAACCAGCCAGCTTTCTGATCACTCCTTCAACAATGGCATCCGGGCAAGAAGCGCCGCTCGACATTAATATTCTTACTTTCTCCTGAACCGGTAAATATTGTTCAATCGTCTGCTCGTGCTTCGTATGATAATTATAATGTAATACGGTGTTTTGATTTACTAATTTATCTGCCGAATTGATAAAGTAGACCGGTAGCACTTCTTCACACAGTTCTACCAGATGTGTAGTATTAGAAGAGTTATAACCTCCTACTACAATTGCAAGGTCTGCCGGGGTTTCAAGCAAAGCTTTCATTGCAGTCTGATTATCATTGGTTGCATAACACAATGTATCCCTGGTGTCGGCAAAATGATCCTGTACTTTGCCGTCTTCCAGTTGATAATACTCCCTGATAACGTTTTTTAAATATTCTGCAATGGCCTGTGTATCGGTTGCCAGTTGGGTGGTTTGGTTTACTACTCCGATCTTGGTCAGATCAGTTTCCGGGTCAAAGCCTTCTGTGTAGCGACCTGCAAAATCCTTATAAAACTGCTCTTTAGATAATTCTTTGCGAATGTATTTTGCCAGCAGTTCGGTTTCATGCATATCATTTACCACTACTGCCGGAGCATTCTGGCCCGCATGTGAAAAAGTAGCTCTGGTTTCTTCATGCTGGGGTTTACCATGAATAATAATACTATATCCTTTCGTAGCAATTTGCTCGCTTCTGTTCCATACTTTTTCTACAAAAGGGCAGGTAGTATTGTATTTTTCAATCGGGATGCCCAATGATTTTAATTGAGATTCTATAGTAGTTGTAGTACCAAATGCCGGAATGATAGCAATATCTTCTGCAGACAATGAATCAAAAGGAATTAACTGATTTCCCTTTGTATCCTGTAAAAACTCTACTCCTTTCGATTTCAGGTCAGCATTCACCTGAGGATTGTGAATCATTTCACTCAACAGGTAAATCTTTTTATCAGGATGCTCGTCAATTGTTCTGAAGGCAATTTCAATAGCATTTTCCACACCATAACAAAACCCGAAATGCCGGGCCAGATAAATTTCCAAAGGACCAATCTCCAATAAAGTTGGAGTAAAGTCTTTCTTCATTTTATCAGCAGCTTTTCTTTTGTTCTTTACAGCGGTAATTAAAGGGCTCCGATATGTTATTGGTACATTGAATGTTTTCATTCTATAGTAATATCAACCACAAAGTTACATAAAATAAAACACCTGTGGGATTAGAGTTCCACAGGCGCTTAAAATAATAGAATGTATTAAAAATGAGCTATTTCCATGATTGGTCAGACATTACCGTTCCCTTCTCTTCCGGAATGATCATTTCTTTCGGAGCATTCGGCAAAACTTTCTTCAAATGGGGTAAAGTAGCTTCATTCAGGTAAAAGAATTTCCAGCTCGGTGCATTCGGAGAGCGGATAAAAATAATGGGTGCTTCAAATTCGCCGGCGCCGAATATACCTGCATCCAGCTTTAATACCTCATAACCTGTGTAATATTCAGCATTATCTGATTGATACAAACGTGATATTACTTTGAAGTCAACCGATTGTATACGCATATCATTGAGCGTCTCCACCATATCACTTGCACTGGCAGTGGCGTTTGGAAGTTTTAGTTTGGCTCTGATGAAAAACTCATATGCCTGAAATTGATAATATTCGGTATAAGCACCGTTCATCAGTTTTTGTTTCCAGATGGTAAAGTGACGGTTGAGTAAACTATCAGTTTCAGCATTTTGTGCTGTCAGGGAGCCCGTCTGGAAAAATAAGCTGCCGATCAGTAGTAAAGAGGTTAACTTTTTCATACTTTAATGTTATAACAAATTTAATAACGATGCATTTATTAAATTAGCGTATGGCTAGAAAATTTAAGATGCTCGATTGGGTGAGTAAATCGGTTATTTATGAAGTAAACATACGCCAGTATACGCAGGAAGGCACTTTTAAGGCCTTTGCCGATCATGTACCGCGTTTGATTGACATGGGGGTAAATGTATTCTGGCTCATGCCTGTTTATGCCATCAGCAAAGAAGGCCGTAAAGGAACTTTAGGCAGCTATTATGCTATTCAAAATTATACTGCGATAAATTCTGAGTTCGGCTCTATGGATGATTTTAAAGAACTCGTGCAGCTGATTCAGCAAATGGGGGGAAAGGTGGTGTTAGACTGGGTGGCCAATCATACCGGCCTCGATCATGTCTGGACTGTGCAGCATCCCGGCGCTTATATGAAGAATGAAAAAGGTAAATTTTATGAGCGTAACGGCTGGGATGATGTGATCGACCTGAACTATTACGATGGAAAAATGAGGACAATGATGAAAGAGGATATGTTGTATTGGGTAAATGAAGGTGGTATTGACGGATTTCGTTGCGATATGGCTCATCTGGTACCGCTGGACTTCTGGTACGAGGCCCGAACCTTTCTTGATCAGCGTAAAAAACTATTATGGTTAGGTGAAACAGAAACCGCCGCTTATCTGGATGTATTTGATGTTTGTTATGCCTGGAAATGGTTACATGCATCGGAAAGTGTAGTGAAAGAAAAAATGTCAGCCGCCGAATTTGATTTACTGGAAAAAGAATATCAGTATAATTTCACAAAAGGGTGCCTGCCTATGTTTTTTACCAGTAACCACGATGAAAACTCCTGGAATGGTACCGAATATGAACGCTATGGAGATAAAGCCCTGCCTTTCGCTGAACGTACTTTTCAATTGGGAGGAGTGCCGTTGATTTATTCAGGTCAGGAACTTCCCCTGAAGAAAAGATTAGCGTTTTTTGATAAAGACGAAATACCCTGGCATGAAGGAATGCAATTGCATGGTTTTTATAAAGAGTTAATCCGGAAATTTAAAGAGAACCGTTAGTGCTGTTTTATGGTTGCTATACCCTGATGAACAGGAGGATGGTATGAATCATTAAATAGGTGGTTGTATAAATTCTTGTTTGCTGAATAATTTATTACTCATCTTAATTTTTGTGCATGAAAAAAATAATTGGTCTTGTTCTGATCGTACTGGCTTTTGCCGGTTGTAAGAAATCATCTTCAGAAGATGGTGAATATTACGTAAAGTTTAAAGTCAATGGCCAGCAGGTAGAATACCGTAAGCAAATTATGAATAACAATGTATTATTGATAAATGCAGGGGCGGATGGTTTTTATTATGCAACTATCACCGGCATGCTCGATACACATGATGGTGTATCCTCTTTCCTGAATAATTTTATTCAGATTTCGGTGAAAGATACAGTGGCCGTTCGTCAGGGTTTTGTTTATAATTTACAGGACGGTGTTACCAATAACGGATTCAATCATCCCCGAATTATATTGACCTATACTGATGACGGAGGTACAACCTATACTGCCAGCATGTTGCGCAGTAGTTATCCCAATATCAATATATTAAATGAAACGCAGGTGGTATTTTCAGAAATAAACGGCTCGTATGCTAAAGGAACTTTCACCGCAACCGCTTTAAAATCAGGTTCACTTACAGAAACTATTGCAATTACCGACGGCGAATTTTACCTGAAAGTATCAGGTCCGCAATAAAATATTAGTTTATCTTAAAAGCCTCCTTTTATCAGAAAAGGAGGCTTTTTTTATTAATATGAATTTTTATGTTGACCATAAAATTGTTATTAAGCTTATTGGTACACCTGTTTATCTTTTTCTAAGTATTTATTCGTATCTGAATGAAGTGTGATGCGTTTTATTAAATATGTTTAGCTGCGTCACTTCTGTTTGATGATTAAATGATTGTATTTTTTCAGAACGGGAATGATTGGTTGCTGTTTTTTGCAGATATACTACTTTAGTGTATTTTTTAACATTATAGTGTGTTATAACTGGTTAGTAAAGTCGAATATCTGTTTTGTTGCTTATATTTATTAAGGGTTAGGGCTAATACTTAATTTGTAAGGTTCTTTCCTTTGTATTTAATGACTATTGTTCACTTTAACTTCAATAACACAATTATGGAAAAGATTTCTTCTAAGCTCTTTCTTTTTGTATGTGCAGCAATGATGGTTTTTTCTCTTTCTGCTTTTTCTAAAGGAAAAGATCCGGTATCTCCTAAAGGTTTGCCCGGTGACGGTGGGGGAGAAGGTTTTTATGTTATCTGTGCAGAGTCTACACCGGTAGGAACACATACCTGGAGAAACTATTATATTATTGTTGACGGATCCGGTAATATTATCAGCAACTATACGATCATCTCTTCTCAACCATGTGGTAGTGTTGGCGGCCCGGGTGGTGGTTGGGATTAGTGAAAACTAATTGACTTTGTATGTTAAAAATAAAACGGCCCCTTATTAAAGGGGCCGTTTTTATTTTTCTTACAGTATCTTATTTGATTGCATCTACATTCACATCGATCGGATATACACCGGCATACCCAGGATAAATTCCTTCGATTTTTATAGAGCCTTTCGCATTTTCTATCACTTTAATAAAGTCTTCTTTTGTTTTGATTTCTTTATTATCCGCTTTAACAATTACATAGCCTTCCTGTACTCTTACCTTGCTGAATAATCCGTTTGGTTTGATGGCTCTTAATTCAACTCCTCCGTTAATACCTAACTCTTTTGCATTTTCTGAAGGAATGGTAATTAATTCAGCTCCGATTCTGTCAGGAGAGAATTTTACAATATCAGTACCTCCTGTAAGGTTCTTTAAAGTAACGGTAGAGGTTAATTCTTTGCCTTCTCTTGCATAAGAAACCACTATTTTATCACCAGGAGTTTTTGATGCCAGTGCCCCCACTAAATCAGCATTGCTGGTAATAGGAGTTTGATCTATTTTTGTAATAATATCTCCTTTTTTGATACCGGCTGCTTTGGCTGCACTGTTTTCCTGAACTTCCTGTACCTGTACACCCTCTCCATCTTTCAAGCCTTCTTTTAGTTTAATTTCTTCCGGTAAATTTTCTTTTGCATAACTAATACCTAAGTAGGCTCTTTGAACTGTTCCGTATTTAATTAAATCATTCACAATCTTTTTTACGATGTTTACAGGAATGGTGAATGAATATCCTGCATAACTACCGGTCGGGGATGCGATCGCAGAGTTGATACCAACTAATTCACCTTTAATGTTTACCAGCGGACCACCACTGTTACCTGGGTTTACTGCTGCATCCGTTTGTATAAATGATTCAATCGGGCTACTGCTCTGACGGCTGTTAATATCTAATGTACGGCCTTTAGCACTTACGATACCCGCTGTTACGGTTGTTTGTAAGCTTAAAGGATATCCTACAGCCAGTACCCACTGCCCGACTTTCACCAGGTCTGAATTTCCATATACAATAAATGGTAATCCTTTTGCATCAATTCTGATCACAGCGATATCCGTACTCGGATCGGATGCAATCAGTTTTGCTTTAAATGATTTTTTGTTGTGAAGGGTTACTGTAATTTCTTCAGCACCGGCAATCACGTGGTTATTGGTAACAATATAACCGTCATCGCTGATAATAGCACCTGAACCTGAACCGGTTCTCGGCATTGAACGTGGCATTGAAGGACCAAAGAAATCTTCGAAGAAATCATCAAATGGTGATGACTGCCTTGGTAAATTGTTTGTTTGTGCTTTTACTACGGTTTTAATGTGCACGGTGGCCGGAATTACTGAAGCGGATGCTGCAGAAAAATCTGGGTAGTTCACCGAATTATCATCGCCTGCCATACCTACATAATTAGCGGGAATGGCTTGAACCGAGTCGGAATTACCAACACTGTACTTGTATATTTTTTGATTACTCAATTGTTGGTATCCCCATAAAGTAGCAACAGTTGTCGCTGCACTGATCAAAACGACTGTTACAATCTGTTTAAACTTCATAATCTTACACTTTTTGTTTTTTGACTTGCCTTTCAACTACCAAGTTAAAAAGAAAAACAATATTTTGAAAGTACTTTAAAGCATATTTAACACTCTTTTACGCTTAGTATTGCTGCCTGTTTTTCAAATGAAAATTTTTATTTATCTGTTGAAGTTAGCTTTAACAAAAATGTTAAAGTATCTACTCCGTCGGCATACTGATCGGGTTTCGGTTGCTGCGCAGTACCGAAAGAAATATATTCTCTTCCCACGATACACTGTAATTCATCCTTTTTTTCTATCAGACTATTAACTATTTCTGTAGTTCCGTTCTCGTAAAATTCATAGTTTAACTGGCTCACCGGAGAGAATAGTTGCTGATTTTCATGCAAAACAAGGGCGGGAGTACTCATGTAGTACTGTTTCCCCAATATGAGTACGGCTAACTGATAATCGTAATTGTTTTTGTATTTATGATGCTCTTCCATCCAGTTATACTTCTTAAACACCTCCAGCAATGGTTCAAACGCATACCCTTTAGGAACGTAAATTTTGGTAACGTTTCTGCATCCCATCCCGAAGTACAAAAAAACATCGTCTGCCAGTGCGGCGAGTTCTTCTGCCGTCTCATCACCGGTTAATATAGCAACCGAAGTGCGGTTTTTGCGGATGATATGGGGATATTTTTGAAAATAGTGTTCAAAATAGCGGGCCGAATTGTTTGATCCGGTGGCGATATAAGCATCGCAGTTTTTAAGAATTTCATGAAATTCAAAATAAGGTGCCGCCGCAGGGTTCCATTCGATCATTTTTTCTATAAAATGTCTGATTAATACCTCGTCTTTACCCGAAAGTTTTATAGCGGCAATATTTCCGGTAAGAAACACACATAACAGGTCATGAAAACCAACCAGTGGTATATTTCCGGCCATCACGATGCCCACCCGCTTTGGAGCATAGTTTTCAGCGGGAATATCATACTTTTTTACCCAGGCCAGTAAGTCTTCCTCCTGTAAATATCCGTCTGCAATATTTTGAACAGATATGTCAATAAACGCTGGAATAAACCAGTTGTTTTTCAAATATGCCTGATTTTTAGCTACTTGTAAGGACTCATCACCCCCTGAAATATAGTTTCTTAAACGAAACAGCAGCTCAATACGTTGTTGTAATCTCATTCCGTCTTATCTTTGTATGCAAAAGTAATAGTATTCAACTCAATAAAATCGACAGCTATGGCTATTAAAATAACTGATGAGTGTATAAACTGTGGCGCATGTGAACCTGAATGCCCGAATAATGCCATTTATGAAGGTGGGGTAGAGTGGGCTTTAGCAGACGGAACCAGCCTTAAAGGCGCTTTTACATTAATGGACGGCTCTGTGGTGAATTCAGATGACCGTTTTGCTCCTATCAGCGTAGATACATATTATATCGTTCCTAATAAATGTACAGAGTGTCAGGGTTTTCACGAAGAACCACAGTGTGCGGCTGTTTGTCCGGTTGACTGTTGTGTGCCGGATGAAATGTATGAAGAAACGGTAGAGCAACTCATGGAGAAAAAAGAAAAATTACACCTGTAAAATCAAATTTGGTCATTTGTGTAAAAAATCGTATCTTAATAGTATGTAGTGCCCGTCATTACATACGTAAAGTGGGTGATATTTCCCACTGATAAAGGTGAAGAGTTAACATTCTTCACCTTTCTTGTTATAAGAAAAATGTTGAAAATCAATACGGATTTCGTTTATTTGTTTAAAATATTCAGTTAAAGATCATGAAACCCAAAATAGCACTCATCACGGGTGGGTACTCTAACGAAGCGATCGTATCTTACAAAAGTGCCCGGACCATAGAAAATAACGTCGATAAAGACAAATACGACCTCTATAAAATTGATATTCATCCCGCTGGCTGGTTTTATCTGAACGGTGAAGAAAAAGTACCTGTAGATAAAAACGATTTCTCCATTACCCTGAATGGCAATAAAATAACATTTGATGCGGTATTGGTAGGATTACACGGTACTCCGGGTGAGGATGGTAAATTACAGGGTTATTTCGACCTGTTGAATATTCCTTATACTTCCTGTGATGCGGCTACTTCCGCATTAACCATGAATAAACGTTACACCGTAGCAGTTGCTGCTTTCGGAGGCATTAGCGTTGCTAAATCATTACACCTCTTCCGTGATTTCCCTACTCCGGCTGCCGAAATTCTGGCTCAGCTGAGTTTGCCTTTATTTGTAAAACCTAACAGCGGTGGTTCCAGCATCGGAATGAGCCGGGTGGATAAAGCAGAAGAGCTGGCTCCCGCACTTGAAAAAGCTTTCAAAGAAGATAGTCAGGTATTGGTAGAAGAATTTATTTCCGGCAGAGAGTTCACCGTGGGTGTATATCGTAAAAATGGTACAGTAACCGTATTGCCGATTACTGAAATCAAAGCACTCAATCATTTCTTCGATTTCGAAGCGAAGTATGAAGGCAAAAGTGTGGAAACCACCCCTGCCGAAATAGTTCCTGAAATGAAGGAAAAAATAGAAAATACCGTTAAAAATATCTACGAGGTGTTTAATTGCAGAGGAGTTGTAAGAGTAGATATTATCTTTAACGAAGAAAAAAATGTTCCCTACATGTTAGAGATCAATACCGTGCCCGGCCAGTCTGACGCATCGGTTATTCCTCAGCAGGTGAGGGCATCAGGCGGTAACCTGAAAGATTTCTATGGAGAAATTATTCAGGAAGCACTCGCCAGAAAATAATTGATTCATATAATTTAGTTTGATGGTGTTTAAATTCATTACTTCCAAACCCCTGTGGGTAAATATATTGGCAGGCCTCGGCGTATTGCTGATCGTTCTGTTTGTATTCTTACAGTCATTGAAACTGATTACCAAACACGGACATACCTTACATATCCCGAATGTAATCGGTAAATCATTGCAGGAAGCTGAAAGTATTTTATCTGCCCAGGGTTTTGAAGTGGAACTACAGGATTCTATTTATCAGAAAGATGCGCCGGCCGGTATGGTATTACGCCAGTTTCCCGATGCGAATGAAACCGTAAAAATTAACAGAACCGTTTACATCACTATTAATCGCTGGGTGGCCCCTTTGATTGATATGCCGAAATTTGAAGGGTTAAGTTTCAGAAGTGCAGAAGTGTCTATTAAACAGCTGGGGTTGTTGTTGGGGGATACAAGTTATCGTCAGGACTTCGCCAAAAATGCCGTATTGGAACAGCGTTATCAGGGCAAAAGAATAGAACCCGGTAAGAAAGTACCGCTCGGAAGTAAAATAGACCTTGTACTCGGAAGTGGATTAAGTAATATCGCTTTTTCAGTACCGGATCTATTCGGAATGACTTATGCCGATGCTAAAATTCTGCTTGAATCAAATAACCTTTATACCGGTTTGGTTTTCTTCGACAGAGACGTAACCGATACAAATAGTGCTTATATTTATAAACAAACTCCTGAGCGTATTACGGCAGACAGACGGATTAATAAAATCCGCCGCGGTGAAACGATCGACCTTTGGATGAGTACGACGTTGCCGGTTAGAAAAGTAGATACCTCAGTGAGCAATAATATTGATCAACCTTATTAAATTTTTTTTATGGAAAACATTACTGTTGAAGAGTTGAAAGCCCGCCTCGATGCCGGTGAAAATGTAGTACTGGTAGACGTTAGAGAAGCTGGTGAACACGAAGAATTTAATATCGGCGGTGTTTTACATCCATTGCCAAAAATCATGCAGATGGATATAGAAGCCATTGAAAACCTGAAAGACGGTGAAGTGGTACTGTATTGCAGAAGTGGTAACAGAAGCGGACAGGCTGCCATGATGTTAGAAACGATGGGCTTCTCCGAAACCAAAAACCTGGTAGGCGGAATGCTCAAATGGAGAGAAACTTTCGGCGGATAAAAGATAATAAAACAAAGGGCGGTGTTAACACCGCCCTTTGTTTTTATAACTTGATGTTCAAAGACAACATCCAGTTGGTTCCTGCCATAGGATAATAATAATTTTCAGTATAGAATTCTCCGCCGGCTAAATAAGAAAACGTATAGCCGTTTGATTCATACATTTTATTGAATACGTTGTTTACCTGGAAAACTAATTGCGACTCTTTGAATACTACTTTCTTTAAATCGTAACTCAACTGTATATTCTGATTGTAAAACCCGTTAATGCTTCTGTTTTTGTTACCGGTATTATCCAGAAACTGACGGTCTACAAATTTGCCCAGTAAATGAATATTGAATGCGTTAAATGGTGTTATTCTCAAATTATAACCACCCACCCATTTAGGTGCAAATGCAATCGGTGTATTGGAGAAATCTTCAGAAATCTGATCGTCATTATCATAATTATCATAAAATGCAGTGAAGCTTTTGATACGGTTTTTGCTCCACGCCAGGTTAGCAGACAAATACGCCCATGAACTTAGCTGAACATTTCCCTCCAGTTCAACACCCATGCGATAGCTTTTATCTACATTGGTTCTGGCATAAGCGCCCACATCATTCACTTTACCTGTTAAGATCAGCTGGTCTTTGTAATTCATGTAATAGAAGTTAATACCTCCTCCTAACTGTGCATTTCCTTTCTTAACACCTAATTCAATATTTTGCAGTTGCTCATGTTTGGGTTTCTCACTTGGCTTTACTTCAAAATCATCACGGTTCGGTTCTCTGTTTGAAATAGCAAAAGATGCATAAGCGGTGAGGTCATTTACTATATAAGAAACCCCGATTTTCGGATTAACAAAATTCCAGGTATTGAGATGATTCACGGAAGGCGCTTTTCTGTAACCGTAAATTGCATAGTGAACATTTCTGTATTGTACATCTGCAAACAGATTCCAGCGATCAATTGTTCTCAGGTATTTTGCATAAAAGTTGACATCATTTTTATGTGCAGGTAAACGGTACCATTCAGTTCCGTCCTGAATACCATGTTCAGACCAGATGATTCTGCCGATGTGATGGCCTTCATAACGGTTCCACCCGCCACCGAATGTAAATTCGTTTTGTTGATTTGATTTCTGAATAGAAAATACCTGACCGTAGTAATCGTTATCCAGCCAAAGCTGACGGATCATATCTCCACGCTCAAATGTTACACCTCCAATAGTCGGTTCAGGTAAACCATAATCTTCAGCATATTTTTGTCTGGCTCTGTACTCTTCATAATAACCTTTTCCGATTGTCCAGAAAAGCGCTGTATTGAATTTCCATTGTTTACCGAGGTCGTGGTTAAAGAAAAGCTGGAAATGGTCTTGTTGATAATTATCTGTTTCATTAGGGTACGGACTGCCCGGGCGTTCTGTGCCCGATACGTTATAAGTTCTGTCAGTTTTTAATTTATCTTCTGCAACACCATTCCAGGCAAGATAGGTTCTCTCTTTACCGGAGAAAACGTTTAGGCGTACAGATGATTTTTCGTTCATCCATGCACCGGATAAATAGAATGATTTCAGATCGGTACTGGCTCTGTCAACATAACCGTCGCTGCTTACTTTCGATAAGCGAACATCTACGGTGAAGTGATCATCAATTAAACCGGAACCGGCTTTGATTGTATGTTTTCTGGTGTTAAAAGAACCGATGCTGTTATTAATATGGGCATAGGCTGAATCTTTCACACCGTTCGTATTTAAGTTGATAGACGCTCCGAATGCAGCTGCACCGTTTGATGAAGTGCCTACTCCCCGTTGAATTTGCACATCTTCCAAAGAAGAAGCGAAGTCAGGAAGGTTTACAAAAAAAGCGCCCTGAGATTCCTGGTCATTGTAAGGAATACCATTTAATGTAATGTTTATTCTGGTGCCGTCTGTACCTCTGATACGCATACCTGTATAACCTACTGCATTACCTGCATCAGAGTTTGCTACCAGTGAAGGAGTGTTTTGTAAGAGGAAAGGAAGGTCTTGTCCGTTAAGATTTTTTTCAAGATCTTTCGCAGTGAGTTTTGATTGTGTAAATGGCATTTTCTCACCGGCACGGATTGCTTTTACTTCGATAGGTTCCATATAACCGGCCCTTTCTGTAAGTTGAATAACATGTGGCGTAGTTTGTTTTTTCAACGTGGTGCTATACGGATTGTAACCCACCGCAGTAATGTGAATGCGAACAGAATCGCTGTTTGAACTAAATCTGAAATAACCATTTGCATTTGCAGAAATGAAAATGTTCTGCGGTAATTGAATAGAGGCGAATGGGATAGGCTCATTGTTTTGATTGGTAACAGTACCAACAAATTGAGCATTGCTTAATAATGCAATAAATAGTAAGCATATCCCCAAAATCAATTTTTTCATTCATTAAAACTTTAAAGAACCGTAGTTCTTTCATTAAAAAAATATGTTTTGGAGGAAATGCTGCGAATAGGAGATGCACTATGCATTGCATAGTGTAGAACTAACTCCCTGCGCAGGCATTACCCTGTTCAGGTTCTACGGGTATTATCTCAGCCTTTTAATAAAAAGCACCCCGGTAAACCAATCTACTTTGGCCAAAGTAAAAAGCAAAGTTACTCTGAAATTTATTTTAAAAAAATTTAATTATTAAAGCCCATCTTTCAACCGATGTTAATGTGTTGAAAGATGGGCCTTTATATTAAACCTGTTCATTGAGTGTTTACTGTTCTGATTGTATTTTCTCCAGTGCTTTTGTAAAAAAAGCTTTTATTCTTTCATCAGTAGCAGAACCGGCTAATTGTTGTAATACTTTGATATGTGTAAAGCGAAGTGCTTCTTCTTTGGTGGCAGTAAAGTCTGGTTGAACGCCCGCACCCTCCCAATTAGTTTTGGTAATGGGGTTAATGGCTTTTCCGGTAGGAATAAAAGCGGAAAATTTCTCTGTCAGTTGAATTTCTCTTCCGGGGTTAGCACCACCACCGGTAGCAGTTCCGACAGTAATGGCTCTTTTCAGTGATTGCAAATCGTAAGTGAACTCCTCACCAGCCGAAAATGTGCTTTGATCGGTCAGTAAATATACTGGCTTGTGGAGATAGCGGTTGCCTGCAACATCGGGTAATGTCCAGAATTCAACGGTTTTATTTCCTTCACGCCAGTATAAATCGTTGAGATGAACGACCGGAGTGTCAAAAAAGTAACTGGCTAAATATTGCACCATGGCAGGGTCACCGCCATGATTAGGTCGGAGGTCAATAATAAGAGCATCGGTATTGGTCAAAAAGTTCATAGCAGCAGCAGCGGTTTGTGCTGCCTCCGCCACCGGAAAAAATGATTCTATTTTTAGATAGCCGATATTTCCTTCCAGAATATCCGCTTTAGCAAAACCGAAATTCTTTTGTACTTTAAACCGTTGTCGCTTTAGCACTTCTTCTTTGTCATCATGATTAATTATACTGATCGTCTGGTTATTGTCGCCACGAAAATAAATATTCAGATGATTGTCGTTGGCAAACCTTCGAAGTTGCTGCGTTAAAGTATCAGCAAAAGACTTCGGGTTGTCAATGCCGTTATAGTATCCTTGTTGATGGTACAGGCGTAACGTTTTTTCTAATTGTATTGCTGTTTCCGGAAAAACATAAAAATCATGAAGCTTTTTTATCAGAGAATC
Source organism: Gynurincola endophyticus (assembly GCF_003991195.1). GTDB lineage: Bacteria > Bacteroidota > Bacteroidia > Chitinophagales > Chitinophagaceae > Gynurincola > Gynurincola endophyticus. The sequence goes on from NZ_RCWL01000001.1 coordinate 902,815, forward strand.
CAATACTTGATTATGCGATTGTTTACTAGTAACAGCAGTGGCCTTCTCTACTTTTTTTTGAGCGTAGGAAAATTGTACATATAGTGTAAGTATCAATAAAAAGGAAAGTTGTTTGGACAGGCTATTTATCAAAATGTTTTTCATATAAATAAAATTGAATATCTGTATAGGGTGAAACTTGGGTCTATCTATAAAGATGCATTGTCAGAAATATTCCACAGTCGGTACGAAAAGTGAAATTTTCATGAAAAGGGGGAAGCTAATTAATTGTTTCAGGATAAGAAAATTAATATGTACTCTATTGATTATCAGTATTCGTTGAAGTTTGGAAAATATGCTGAGAAAAATAAAAAAAATATTTTTTTCGGCTGTAACATTTGAAACCTTGTAACGTATAACTATTATAAACTCACCCAAGCTATTTAAAACAAAATGAAAATGAAGAAATTATATATGTTATTACTTGCTGTGCTGCCTTTACTGGCGGTTGCTCAGGATAAAATAATGCAAGATGATAATGTAGTGGTTCGTGTAGTGCCCGAATTCCATAGTGTAAGAGTAAATTCTGCCATTAACCTGTATTTATCAAAAGGCAACGAAACAAAAGTAGCCGTAAGTACCTCAGACAAAAGTTTAATTGATAACCTGACTACCATCGTCAATGACGGCGTTTTATATATAGGGTTTAAAAATAAAATCAATACCGGAAAATTGAAGCTGAATGCATATGTTTCTTATGAGACATTGCGTTATCTCCAGGCTTCCGGCGCAACGGATGTAAAGTTCATAGAGCCATTGGAGCAGGAAGAATTTGAATTATCTGCCAGTGGCGCCAGTGATGTAACTATCAATCTGAAAGTAAAAACGCTGACGGTTAAAATTGCCGGCGCCAGTGATGTGAAAGTGACTGGTAAGGCAGAGTCTGCAAAACTAGCGGTAAGCGGCGCCAGTAACTTCAAAGGGTTGGGGCTGCAAACAGCTGATGCCATGATCAGTACTACCGGTGCTTCGGATGTAAGTATTCAGGTTAACAAATCGATTTATGTAGCTGCCAGCGGCGCCAGTTCTGTAAAATGGAAAGGTGACGCTAACGATAAAGAAATCAGAACCAGTGGCGCCAGTTCTGTAAAGAAAGTAAACTAAAGTATAGAAAGTATAGCCCTGATATTAATGGAGAATTGAAAGTTGAAAGTTGAAAACGGGAAAACAGCTGTTACAATAAAGAATTGGTCTTATGCTATTCCCCTTCATCCACAATTTTCAATTCTCCATTTTCCATTTCTTAACTCCTTTCAGATTGAAAATCAGAATATTTTGAAACTTTTTTTAAAAAGATTTGGTGGTTAATGAAATATTGTTATCTTTGCACTCCCGTTACGGTAAAACGAGCGGTCAATAGCGATAAAAATTGAAACTAATTATATCGCGAAGTAGAGCAGCGGTAGCTCGTCGGGCTCATAACCCGAAGGTCGGAGGTTCGATCCCTCCCTTCGCAACTCAGGAAGGAGATTCTGCTTAGAGTCTCCTTTTTTTATTAGTATAATCTGAATGTTGATTTTACCTTTGCAAACGATGAAAGCAGGATTTGTAAATATTTTTGGTAAACCGAATGCCGGCAAAAGCACTTTGTTAAACGCCATCTTAGGAGAGCGTCTGGCCATCGTTTCACCTAAAGTTCAAACAACGCGCCATCGTATTAAAGGAATTGTTACAGAATCCGAATACCAGATCATTTTTTCAGACACACCGGGTATTATTTCACCCAAATATAAGTTGCAGGAAAAAATGATGGATGCCGTAAAAAGCGCTCTGGAAGATGCGGATGTAGCCATATTGCTGGTAGACATAAATGATGATTACCAGGCGGCACATGAATTGTTTGATGCATTGAAGTTAAGAGTGCCGGCACTGGTGCTGTTAAATAAAATCGACAAGGCTAAAAAATCAAAAATTGATACCGTTCAGCAATTTTTCAGTGAGAAGGGATATTGTAAAAAAGTTATCTCAATCTCTGCATTGCAGAATATTGGTGTGGAACAGGTAATTCCTGAAGTGTTAAATTATTTACCTGAAAGTGAACCTTTCTTCGGTGAAGACGAATTAACAGACCTGCCTACCCGCTTTTTTGTAGCTGAAATGGTGAGAGAAAAGATATTTGAATTGTATCAGGAGGAAATTCCTTATCATACAACAGTGCAGATAAGAGAATTTAAAGAAAAATCAACCCTGACTAAAATTTCTGCAGATATCATTGTTCAGCGCGAAACGCAAAAAATGATTTTACTGGGAGAAAAGGGATCGATGATAAAAAAACTAGGCACCGAATCGCGCATTTCGATCGAACAGTTTCTGGATAGAAAAGTATTTCTGGAACTTTTTGTAAAAGTTCGTCCGAAATGGCGTGACAATGATTTGTTTTTGAAAGAATACGGATATCACTAAAATATAGTATCGAAATGGCTGGTTATACAGTTGCAATAGTAGGAAGACCTAATGTGGGAAAAAGTACCTTCTTCAATCGTTTGCTCGAATCTCGTAAAGCGATTGTAGATGATGTTAGCGGAGTTACCCGCGACCGTCAATACGGAATTGCCGATTGGAACGGTAAATCTTTTAACGTAATTGATACGGGTGGGTTTGTTCCTCAAAGTGAAGATGTTTTCGAAATGGAAATCCGCAAACAGGTAAATATCGCTTTGGAAGAAACCAATGCGGTTATTTTTATGTGCGATGCCGCTACCGGAATCACTGATCTGGATGAAGCAATGGCAGACCTGCTTCGCCGTACTTCAAAACCTGTATTCCTCGTTATAAATAAAGTTGACAACAACGAACGCCTGCTCGAAGCAACTGAGTTTTACGGACTCGGTTTCGATAATATATTCTTTGTTTCGGCAATGTCGGGTAGCGGAAGTGGTGATTTGCTCGACGCTATTACGGAAAATATCACCGACGAACTGAGCCAGCAAACTGAAGAAAAAGATGCGTTGCCGAAGTTTGCAATTATCGGTCAGCCCAATGTTGGAAAATCATCTTTACTGAACTCATTGGTAGGGCAGGAAAGAACGATTGTAAGTGATATCGCAGGAACTACCAGAGATACTATCCATACACACTATAACCTTTTCGGAAAGGAATTTATTCTGATCGATACAGCGGGTATCCGCCGGAAAACTAAAGTGCACGAAGATCTTGAGTTCTATTCTGTTATCCGGGCTATTAAAGCAATGGATGAAGCGGATATTTGTTTACTGGTATTGGATGCCCAAAAAGGTATTACCGCTCAGGATTTAAGTATTTACTCGCTCGCCGCCAGAAAAGGAAAGGGAATTGTAATCTTAGTAAATAAGTGGGATACTGTTGAAAAAGAAACCAATACCGCCAGAGATTATGAAAAAGAACTGAAAAACCGCCTGGCTCCTTTTAACGACGTGCCGATTATTTTTATCTCGGCTACTGAAAAGGTGAGAATTCATAAAGCTATTGAGTCTGCATTACAGGTTTATGAAAATAAATCTAAAAAAATACCTACTTCAAAGTTAAATGATGTAATTCTGAAGGCCATAGAAACTTATCACCCACCGGTGGTAAGGGGGCACGCGGTTAAGGTAAAATATATTACCCAACTGCCTACCCATGTACCGTCTTTTGCCTTTTTCTGTAACTTCCCCGATGATATTAAGCAGCCGTATAAGAACTATCTTGAAAATCAATTAAGAAAGAATTTTGATTTTTCAGGCATTCCGGTAAGGCTGTTCTTCAGAAAAAAATAAATTTTCAGATACAATAAATATTTAGTATCTTTTAAGTATAAACGTGTATTGTTAAAAGATTTATTACTTTAATGGCTCATATTCAATACATTCTTTATTTGACTTCGATAATAATCCGATAGGCATATAAATCTTTATGAAAAACTCCCGTTAAGGGAGTTTTTTTATACTTGCAAGATTCTAAAGGATTCTTATTTTTACATAATTATTCAATTGAAGGTCTGATCAGCGCTTACTGAAAAACCTCAATCTTCCAGAGAAACCACTTCCACATATCCTCTTCGAATAGAAACCACAAAACATTCAACTACTTGTATGAAATATTTCTACACGACCTTACTTCTATTGGTGTGCTTTGCAGCCTCCTCACAAAACCTTTATTGGATAGGTGGGCCTTCAGGTAACTGGAATAATCCCGCTAACTGGAGTGCTGTTTCAGGCGGCCCTTCGGCAAGTACTGTTCCGGGTACATCGAACTACGCTGTATTCAATACGAATGCAACAGTAACTTTTGATGTAACCAGTACTACTATTACCGGCTTACATATATTAAATGCCAGTAATGTGAAATTGGTTGCCAATGACAACGCAACACTCACCGTAACCAGTACCAATACTTCAGCAGCTGCTACCGGCTTGTATGTTGCAGCCAATGCAGTATTAACCGATTCAATGACGGCATATCCTTCAGGTGTATTTACCCTTCAGTTTGGGAATAATGCCAAAGGAACCGTAGATGGTATGCTGGTAACCACAGGCGACCCGGGTACAGGCCTTTTACCGAATGTCGGTAAAAGCCGTATCGCATTCAATGCTTATGGTGGCAGTAATAACAATGCTTTACTGACTATCAACGGTACTTACAAACAAATGAACAGCGCAGGTGCTACCGGATTAACTGCCAGTCAGATACCTTTCTGGGTGTTTAGTGCGGGCAGTACACACTGGATAAACTCCTTAACCGGTGGAAATATCGGCCCTGCCGTTTATGATAATACATCAACTATTCATATCGGTGGCGATATTAATACGATGCCGGTATTCTCTACTAATCTTGCCAGCGTAGGAAATGTAGTAGTAGACATTGTAAGCTTTGGGGGGCCATCCGTTAATAACCTGGGTTTAGTATTTCCGAATAACTTACCTATTAACGGTAATCTTACTTTCCGCAGAACCGCGAATGCTCCGCTGCTGATTGCGGGTCCTACGGTTTCTAATTCGCTTTTAAGAGTAAACGGTAATTTAGTGATAGAATCACCGGCGCAGGTAGCCATCGGTTCGTATAATGACCATGCTGCTACGTTGGAAGTGGCAGGAAATGTAGTAATGTCGGGCGGTACTTTGTACTTTAGAAAAACGCCTACCACTGCCACTACCTATACTACTCCAACCGTACTAAAAGTATTCGGTAATATTCAACAGACCGACGGTTCAATTACAACCGGAACAGTGAACGTTTCTTCACCAACCGATGAATTATTTGTGGTGGAGATGGCCGGTACTACCGCACAAACGATCAGTGCTACCGGTGGCGATTGGGATAATACACTTAAAAATATAGTTCTTCGTATCAATAATAGCCTCGGTGTTACCACTACAACCAACGTACGTGTATCTAAAGTGAGCTGGAATAGTGCTAATGCTGGAATTATTAATACCAGTACAGCTGCTCCTTTAACGATTTTGAATCCAAGTACTACCGATGCTACCGTAATGAACAATGCCGGCAGCACCGGCTATGTTGACGGACCGGTACGCCGTGTAACGAATACTGTTGCGGCATATGTGTTTCCAACCGGAGATAATGGCGTTTACAGACCATTAATAATATTACCGGAAGATACCAACCCGACAGTTTTCGAAGCTCAATACTGGAATGAAGCTTTTGCTAATCTGAATACTTCACCGATTATGCATGGTATTTCTAATCAGGAATACTGGAGAGCCAGAACAACTTCAGGAACGACCAATGCAAGTGTTCAATTAACATTAAACAATATTGTACCGGGAACAAATCCTACCGACGGTTTAGTAGTAGCCAGTTACAATGGAAGTCAATGGGTATCTGAATATGCAGGAACCGTTTCGAATATGCTGGTGCCGGGTAATGTAGACGAAGGTCAGGTTCAATCTGAATACTCAGCTTTAAACCGTTATTATACATTCGGATTCGGAACTGCAGCAACTTTACCGATTGAGTTGAAAAAATTCAATGTAAGTAAAATAAATAATAATCAGGCTTCAGTGGAGTGGGAAATCACTACTGAAAGTACACCGGTATCATTTGTTGTTGAGCGTTCATTAAACGGTGTTCAGTTTACAGCTATTGCTACTGTAAATGTTACCAGCGCTACTCAATATCAATACATCGATACTGAATTACCTTCAGGTCGTGTATACTACCGTTTGAGAATGATTGATCAGGATGGTTCTGCTACTTACTCAGATATTCAGTCTGTTCAGATCAGTAACAGTGGTGATAAAGTACAGCTGTATCCGACAATATCCAATACACAAACACAGATCAAACTGAATATTTCAAGATCTGCTAAAATCACCCTTGTTGTTTCTGATAACAGCGGAAGAATTGTTCAACGCAATGCTTATTCGGTAAATGCAGGAACACAAATGATTCCGTTAAATGTGTCAACCTGGGCTAATGGAGTTTATTATGTAGTAGTGTTGTATGAAGATGGCACTAGCTCAGCTCCGCAGCGATTTATTAAACAATAATATACATACTGCAAAGAAGAAGCCCCTCAACAACGTTGAGGGGCTTCTTCTTTAATGAATACTCCTCATTAAAGATGAAAATACTAATCAATGAAGTAATTTTTATTGCCCCAGGTAAGCAGTTATTATTTTTTCGCGCATCTTGTTAAGATCAACCGTATTGGTATTAGATAAGATAATCAGGGTAACTCCTTTATCGATCAGGTGAACCCAGTTCGAGTTAAATCCGTATCCATAGCCTTGTCTCTCTGCAAAAAGAGTATTGACGTTTCCGAATTTCTTTTCATAAACCCAGAATCCAAAGGCAACCTCTCCCAGGTGAGGATACGCAGTCAACATCAGATGAACGGTTTCTTTCTTTAAGAGGCGGTGATTAAACAATGCCTGGTCAAAGATCAATAAGTCTTCAGCCGTAGAGTACATGGCACCGGAAGAAAAATAATTATCTATGTAATAATTTGTTGGGGTATAAAAATCGGTAATGCTTGCTTCTTTATTAAAATAGGCATTACTCATGCCGGTCACTATATCTTCATGATGTAAGTAGTTCGTGTTATCCATTTTCAGCGGATCAATGATCTGCTGTTGTAAGACTGCCTGATAAGACTTGCCATAAATTTTCTCTATGATTCTACCCAGTATAATGTAATCTCCATTGTTGTAATTAAATTTTGTTCCCGGAGTTTCGAGCAGTGCTCCGGAGCAATATCGTTGAATAAATGTATCAACAGGCCAGATAGTAGTGTTATAAGCCTCCGCCAGAAAACTGATATCTTTTTGTTCTCGCCCACCACTATATGTCAGAAGATTTCTGATTGTTATTTTATCGGCACCTTCACCCTGGTATTCAGGGTAATACTTTGCTATAGTTGAATCGAGATGAAGTTTACCGTTTTCATACAGCTGCATAATCAGTACAGCTGTAAAGGTTTTGGTAATAGAGAATATTTTGAACCTTGATTTTGCCGAAAAGTTTATAGAGTTGGTACGGTCTGCTAAGCCGGTATATCTGAGATATTCTTTTTTTCCATTTTTAGCGATTAAGATAGTGCCGTTGAAGTTTGCTTTAAGAATAATTGAGTCAACTACTTTTTCAACTTTGCGGAGTTGACCGTACAATAAGTTAGTTGCAATAACAAATACGAACAGAGCTGATAATTTTTTCATGTATCTGAATAAGTAGTGATAAACAAAAAAGCGGTTACATAAGTGTTACCGCTTTTTATATCGTAGAACATCCTGAGGTAAAATATTACAGATTGAATTTTTTCAGAATCTGTTGTACCTCTTTTTTGAACTTTTTAAATTCAACTTCTTCCTGCAGAATGAAAGTATTTTCTTCAAACTTTCCGATAACAGCATCCATAGTAGCCGGGTCTGTATAAACCATTTGGCGGAATGGGCTGGTATAGTCTTTTTCTCTTGACTGATAGATCATTTGATAGATCCATTCTTTAGTAAGAATAGCATTTTGTAAAAGGTTCTTCCAGTCTTCTTTTTTACCTTCCGATAATGAAATACCTGAGATCAGTTTATAAACATGCAGAGCCTGTTGAAGTTTTAATGTGCTATAGTCACGTGCTTCTGCTTCGTAGAAGGCATGTACCTGGTTCCAGCTGTTTACTTTTCCTGTTTCAATAGAATGAAGTAAAGTGTCGAGGTGTTTACCAGGTATTAGTTGTCCGCCCACATTCACCCATTCGCTCAATGGAGCAGAGGCAGGAAGGTGTTTTACCAGTGTTGCAAATTGTTTGTAACCGTATTGCTCAATAAAAGAAATTATTTCTTTTGCTGTATAAAACTCAACCATCTTCCTGTAAAGCTGGTATCCTTTTGCCAGTTTTACAATTCTTGTTTTCCGTTTTGTATTCTCAAATCCGGTTACTTTGATATCCAGAGTATCAATGATCGGGTCGTCGTTTAATAATAATTCCTTTCCTTGTTTGCGAATCGCTTTATCAGTATGTTCTTTAAAGTTGTTTTTAGACTGAAAATAAGCATCTCCCACCCAGTGTTCAATCATCTCAATGGCATTCAGCATTTCGTTGACGGTGTCGGGAGCCAGATAGTTGAACTCAAGCAATTGCTGTTTATTCACACGTTTATCTCTGTCGATATATTTCCAGGAGTTTCTGGCTAATGCATACATGTTATACTGGAACCAATATCCAGGCATAACCGTTAATTCGTTGTTTTTAGCATCATTCGATACTAAACTGAAAGGTAGCGGTATGTTTAGTTCAGAAGAGTAATCTCCTTTTGCCAGAATAGTATAAGAAGCAAAAACGGAATTGTGTTTTATGCTTACGCAGAGTGCAGGCCAGAATCCTCTTCCGGCGATTAATTCACCGTCAGCACTTCTTGAATTGTGGTTAGATCCTAAGGTAGCTCCGGCTGCTATATTACTTTGTCCTTGTATTAAAGAGGCACAGAGAAAAGAGTTGTTATGGTGTTGTTCGTGTGAAGGGAATATTAAAGAGTTTAATACTTCGCAACACGAGATGGTAGAATTATCTCCAAGGTATGAGTTAATCAGGCGTGCTCCGTATTTTAATTGTGAGTGAGAGGCCATAAAAAACCTTACTGCCTTTACACCATAAAAGACTCTGCATCCATAATCAACAATACCGTTTACCAGTTCACAACCTTCACCAACCTGGGTTTGTGAAGTAGCGTTTGAATGAATGGTAACATTCTTGATTTTATTGGCTCCTTTGATATATGCATCGGTGCCAATATTGGTATCTTTGATGATCTTACAGTTTTTGATGACTGTTCTGTCTCCGATTGTACCGTAGTAGCCTCGTTTGTTATCAAACTTTTGTTGAGTAAAGTTTTTGAACTGTTCCATCAGAGTGGTATTACCTCTGTAACGGCTCCACAAAAATGCATCACCGGGTAGCATACCAATAAACGGAAGAATTTTTCTTCCGCCATTCTCATTACACACTTCTAACCAGATTCTGATGTCTTCTTTTTCTCCTTCTTTAATAATGCCGTTTCCGAATTTAGACTTATTGGTAGTAGCAATTTCGTTGGTATTAATTAAGATCACTTCACTGCCAACGATAACGTGAGATAAGAAATTGACATTATCAACTACAACATTGTCGCCAAAATCACAGCTGATAATAGTGCTGTTGTAAAGTCCTACCGGGCGTTTCAGGTTATGAAACTCAAGGTAAAAGGATTCGAGTTTACCGATTCTTACTAAACCGTAAAATTTACAGTTCTGTACCAGTTCAGGGTTAAATGCATCTGATACGAAAATGTTATTCCAGTTGTCGGTTGTATTTCGGTTACGAACGAGTATTTCAATTTCAAAGGCAGTCAGTTGACGGTATTTTATACCATTGTTATTCTGCTCATACCGGATGTAGTATTCATCCTTACCTTCGGGAAGGTAAGGATGTTCTATAAAGTTGTATCCTAAATGATGGATGGGCTGTTTTTGAATAATATTCATTCGTGATATTTATTCAGTAAAATGATTACTCAACGGTAACGCTTTTTGCCAGGTTACGTGGTTTGTCTACGTCGAGGCCTTTAGCTACACCTACATAATAGGCTAACAGTTGAAGTGGAATTACAGAAAGCATAGGAGCTACTGTTTCATCGGCTTCCGGTACTTCGAAGTAATCATCTACCATTTTAGTAATTACATCGTCTCCTTCTGAAACGATCGCAATAACCTTACCTTTTCTTGCTTTAATTTCCTGGATATTGCTCACGATTTTTTCATAGTAAGCGTCTTTGGTAGCAACGAATACTACCGGCAGGTTTTCATCTACTAATGCAATTGGTCCGTGTTTCATTTCTGCCGCCGGATAACCTTCAGCATGTATGTAAGAAATTTCTTTCAGTTTCAGTGCTCCTTCCAGTGCTACCGGAAAGTTTAATCCTCTTCCCAGGAATAAGAAGTCACGGGCATCTTTATATTTTTCAGCCAGTGCTTTCAATTCGTTTGATTTTGCTAAGATGGCTGGTACTTTTTCAGGAATTGCATTTAGCTCCTGCACAAGATGTTTAAATTTGTCGCTGTTGAGAGTGCCTTTTGATTCGGCAATTTTCATTGCTACCATTGTTAGTACTGCTAATTGTGCGGTAAATGCTTTGGTTGAAGCAACGCCGATTTCTGGTCCGGCATGGGTATAGGCGCCGGCATCGGAAATTCTGGCAATTGATGAACCTACCTGATTCACGATACCCAGAATAACGGCTCCCTGTTCTTTTGCCTTTTCAATCGCTACCATTGTATCAGCTGTTTCTCCTGATTGAGAAATAGCAATGATCACATCACCCGGGTGAATGACCGGGTTTCTGTATCTGAATTCAGAAGCATATTCAACTTCAACAGGAATGCGGCATAGGTCTTCTATAATATATTCAGCAACCAAACCTGCGTGCCAGCTGGTTCCGCAGGCCACAATCATAATTCTTTGGGCATTGATCAGTTTATCAATGTTTTTGTCGATGCCAGCCATTCTGATATTGAAATGCTGGGCATCCAGGCGGCCTCTTAAACAATCATGAATAGTATCAGGTTGTTCATTAATTTCTTTCAGCATGAAATGATCATAGCCTCCTTTTTCAATTGCAGCCAGTTCCATGTCGAGCTTCTGAATGAATGGTGTTACTTTTTCATTTCCCAGATTTTTAAGAATCAATTCATCGGCCTTTACGATGGCCAGCTCATAATCATTCACATATACTACTTCTTTAGTGTATTCAATGATAGGAGAGGCATCACTTGCCAGAAAATGTTCACCTTTTCCGATTCCGATTACTAAAGGGCTACCTTTTCTGGCAGCAATTAAAGTATCGGGATTGTCTTTGTCTAATAAAATAATTACATAAGCACCTACCACTCTTTTTAGTGCGATGCGTACTGCTTCTTCTAAAGGACATTGGTTATTTTTCTGAATATCTTCTATAAATTTCAATAATACTTCTGTATCTGTGTCACTCTCAAATTCATAACCTTTTTTAAGTAACTCTCCTTTTAACTGAGTGTAGTTCTCAATGATTCCATTATGAATCATTGCTAATTTACCGTTTGAGGAGCGATGGGGGTGGGCATTCTTATCACAAGGTTCACCGTGTGTGGCCCATCTGGTGTGACCAATTCCGATAGAACCGCTTAAATCCTTACCTATTGTAAACTCTTCCAGCTGAGCTACCTTCCCTTGTTTTTTATATATGTTTAAGTCTTCGTTGAGCAGTGCAATACCCGCACTGTCATAACCTCTGTATTCTAATCTCTTTAAACCTTTAACGATTACGGGATAAGCAGAGCGTTTTCCGATGTAAGCTACTATTCCACACATAGTTATTAATTAAGTTGGCGCAATTTTACGATTTTTTGGCTTGAATATCTAAAAAATGGTGTTATAATCCTCTGCGGTTGCAAAAAAACGCAGAGATAATGATAAACGAAGAGCGGGGCTCTTTATTTTAATTAAAAAGATGCATTTTGTTGTACAAAAAGCATGCAATTAATGCATAAAAAAACCTTGATTATTACTAATAATCAAGGTTTTTTAGTGTTGTTTTATTTTAAACTTTTTTGAGCTTTTATTGTTTGAGCGTTGTTTCAAATAACTTCAGTATACGCTTATACTCGTCCGTCCAGCTGCTCGGTTCAACAAAGCCGTGGTCTTCCATCGGATAAACCGCTAATTCCCAATTATCTTTTCCTAATTCAATCAGTCTCTGACTGAGTCTGACGATATCTTGAAACTGAACGTTCACATCTACCATACCATGACACATCAGTAAATAACCTTTTAAACCTTCAGCAAAGTTAATGGGTGATGACTTAGCATAACTAAGGCTGTCTTTATGAGGTTCGTTTAATATATTGGCAGTATAGCCATGATTGTAATGCGCCCAATCGGTTACTGAGCGTAACGCCGCCCCTGATTTAAAGGTTTCCGGTTCGTTAAACAATGCCATCAGAGTAATAAATCCACCGTATGAACCACCGTAGATACCTATGTTTTTTGCATTAACGCCTTTTTCTTTTACTAACCAGTTGGCTGCGTCCACATGGTCTGACAGGTCTTTCCCTCCCATATGACGGTAAATTCCGGTTCTCCAGTTTCTGCCATAACCTGCACTTCCTCTGTAATCAATGTCTAACACGGTATAACCTAAATCTGCCAATAAGTTATGAAACATATACTCTCTGAAGTATGAGCTCCACCATTTATGCGCATTCTGTAAATAACCTGCTCCGTGTACAAAAATAACAGCCGGTTTAGACGAATGAGCATTTTTCGGAGTATATAATCTACCGTAGATCATCTCTCCGTCATTCGCTTTAATAGTCACTACTTCCGGATCTCTCCATTGGTATGATTTGAAGTCTGCCGTTTGCGCAAGGTGGGTGATCTGTTTTGGAACTGCGCCCGGTTTGTTTTCCTGAATATACAGTTCCCATGGTTTGGTACTGTAAGAATAAGTATAAGCTATCCATTTTTCATCAGGAGAAATACTCGCCTGATGTGCACCGGTCATAGAAGTCAGTTTAGTTTGTTTTCCGGAACTGATCTCTAGTTTATACAGGTGTTGTTCTCCCGGATGTATCTCATTAGTCGTAATGTAAAAATGTTTTTTATCTTTTGATAGCTGAGCATTCAATACTTCATACTTTCCTTGTGTTAAAGGTTTTTTTCGGTTACCGGCTATATCATAAGTGTACAGGTGTGAGTATCCGGTTGTCTCAGACTGGAAGTAGATGGTGTTGTCATCCAGAAATCCGATATGCCTGCCTCCAAAGCCACTGATGCCAGGGCCTGCAATCCATGCCTCATCACGTTGACGGTCTATATTTTTGAAAATGCCGTCTTCAAATAAGACTAACCAACGATCTTTATTATCAACCGATCTGATTTCAATAATTGCTTTGTTACCCTGTGTACTCCAAACAATTGATTGAACATTTACCAATCTGGTAGGAGGCGTTTTTAGGTCTTTAGCATATTTTTCAGGATAATCTTTTACGTAATCGGGCAGCTCTGTAATACCGGGAAGGTCTTTCACCGGAAAAACGATGATAGAATCCAGTTCGGTATTCCAGATATAAAATTCACTGGTAGAAGGAATCGTACCAACTTTAGGGCGGCCATTCAGGTTTGAAACATAACCTGACTCGGTTACATAATCAGGAACCAGTGTGTTTTTGTTAGTAGCCGATTGTGTAAGGCGGTAGCTTACATATTTACCGGTATTGCTAACAGATACGGCACTCAACATTTTTCCCTGAGTTGAAATATTTCTCAGCGTTTCTGCTTTGGGGTATGATTTACGTGCCTCAGCTGTAGCTTCTTTGTTTGCTTTTCTTTCTTGTAACACTTCTGATAATCTAAGTGCATCTTTGCTCACCCACTCTTCCTGTTCGTTTGCTTTTGCTGCATTACCGGTATTCTGACGTGCGGGCATACCCCCTCTTCCGGGTACTTCTACATTCCCACCTGAACTGAAGTTAGTAAGTTGGGTAGTAATGCCGGTGGCTATTTCCCAGCTATACAGATTCTGGCCATATTGATAAGTGATTTTTGTATCGTTATGGGTAAAGCGGATATTAGATACCTGATCTACAATTTGTGTAACAAAGGTTGTTTTACCGCTCTTTTTTTCGCCTAAAACAATATTTCCGTTTTTCAGATAGATGAACTGAGTGCCGGCCTGATTGTATTGAACCTGTTGAGCATTCAGAAAATCCTGACGTTGATATACGTTTGCTTTTTGGGGTTGAAAACTTTTAGTATCTACATAATAAGTAGAATCACCGGGAAAATTTTCTGCATTCCAGGAAAAAGTTAAAAGTCCATTATTAGTCCAGCTTAAACCGGAAGGAGAATAACCGATCCACTTAGGATCTTTCATGATTTTCTCCACAGATAAAGTTGAGGTTTGAGCGAATATTAACTGTGCAGACAAAGTTAATGCGCTTACAAAAAGTAATTTTTTCATGAAGCCGTTGTTTTGCTATAGTGAAATTCATGAAAAAAAGGGACATTACAATAAGATACCTCTTAAAAATATATAGGCGGTTGAAAAATAGATGATCAAACCGGTAACATCTACCAGCGTTGCTACAAATGGGGCTGAAGAAGTGGCAGGGTCAGCTCCCAGTCTTTTTAAAACAATCGGTAACATCGATCCGGAAAGTGTACCCCAGAGCACAACTCCCAGCAATGAGAATCCTATAGTAAATGCAATCGGCAAAGTGTGGTCTCCATAGGTATGAAACACCATATTCCAGCCGATTACTCTAAGAAAACCGATTAATCCCAATACACCACCCAGTAATAAGCCCGATGCCAATTCTCTTTTGAGGATTCGCCACCAGTCATGTAAAGTGATTTCACCTACAGCCATTGCCTGGATAATCAGCGTAGATGCCTGTGATCCGCTATTACCACCGCTCGAAATAATGAGCGGAACAAATAATGCCAGTACAACAGCTTTCGCTATTTCATCTTCAAAATAACCCATGGCAGTAGCGGTCAGCATTTCACCCAGAAATAATACCACCAGCCATACCACTCTCTTTTTAAAGAGTTTCAAAAGTGGCATTTCCAGATAGGGTTCGTTCAATGCTTCGGTACCACCGATTTTCTGCATGTCTTCAGAAAACTCTTCACTGGCTACCCATAAAACGTCATCAATGGTAACGATACCCAGTAATAATCCTTTATCATCAACCACGGGTAATGCCACTCTGTTATTCATTTTGAATATTTCGTTGGCTACCTCCTGGTCGTCGTTTGCATTTAAGGTGATATAGCGGTGATCGATAATTTCACCAACTTTTTTGGTGGGTGAGGTGAGAATAACTTCTCTGATCCGGATATCATCAACAAATTCACCTTTTTCATTAACGATATAAATTACGTCGATGGTTTCGGAGTTTTTACCTTCTTCGCGGATATAGGCCAGTACCTCATCCATGGTCCAGTCTACCTGTACGGCAATATAATCGGGCGTCATCAAACGTCCTACCGAGCCTTCCGGATAGCCAAGCAGGGAAAGCGTGATCTTTCTTTCTTCGGGGTCTAGTAATTTAATGAGCTCCTTTACTACTTCTGAGGGTAGTTCTTCCAGAAATGAAGTACGGTCATCGGCAGGCAGTTCATTGAGTAGTTCAGCGGTTTTAAAAGGCGGTAGTGCCTGAATAATGCTTTTTTGCTCAGTCAGATCCAGAATTTTAAATACACTCGATGCGCGGTGTACGCTCATATGGCTAATGATCTGACTTTCATAGTCAGGCATTTCATGAATCAGTTCGGCTACATCACTGATGTTCTGGTCGTTTAAAAACTCACGAATAGCCAGCACATCTTCCTGCTGCACTAAAACTTCGAATTGCTCCAATAATTGATCAATATGTTGGTCCATTGCCATGTTTCAAAAATACCGGTTTCTTTGAGAAAATTCAAACGCTTGCAATCATAAAATTTAATGTTACTTTGTTTGAGAATATCAGACCAATGATTTATTATAGTTTATATATCGAAAATACCCCCAATATGGGTAGAGGAGTCTACACCAGAGAGACTATTGCTGCCAATACCATCGTAGAAGTATCACCGGTTATTGTAATGAGCCAGGAAGAAAGAAAGTTATTAGATCAAACTACTTTACACGATTACATACACGAATGGGGATATAAGTTGGATCAATGTTGTTTAGCACTGGGATATTGTGCTGTTTATAATCATTCTTATCAATCAAACTGTGAATACGAAATGGATTTTGAAACATCCACCATGACTATAAAAACTGTTCGCCTGATCGAAGAAGGCGAACAGTTGTATGTAAATTATAATGGAAATTGGAATGATACCACACCGTTATGGTTTCCAGCTCAGTAAAGCAGGAGTCAGCGTACCTTTGATTTTTATATCTCCTTTTAATTTTACCTGCAGGCGGAGATCCTTTTCACGGCAGATCAAACCTACCACTTTGATACTTTCGATAGACCCGGTAGAGAAAATACCGGGCATCAGTTCCTGATACATTGTTTTCTCTATAGACTCTTTTTCTTCAGCCATCAGCTTTTTTATATCGATCATTGCCATTCCGCTCACTTCTTTAACAATTGTTTTTTCAATCCATCGGCCGGCTATCTTCAACAGGATATCCTTCGAAGATAAATTCGCTTTCATTTTAGAAAGTTTTAAAACCTGTTGGGCCGTATCGAGTTCCGGTTTTCCGGTAATTTGAATAGATCCGTTTTTGTATCCGCTAAAATCAATCCGGATATCAATATTGTTATTATTCGATTTTAACTGAATATCATTTACAACAAAGGTTTTTCCATCTAAAGTATAAGGTTTATTTCCGATACTGTCTTTTAATATCTTTACCAATGAATCATAAGCATACTGAATATCAAGATATGCATCGATGCCTGCGGGTTCATCATAATTTGTCAGCATCGGTAACTGATAAGAAGACGGGTAATGAAGCGTATCAGAAAAAAAGTAATTACGACCTGTAAAACCCACGCTCAGCAGTAAAGAATCATTTCTGATCTGAAAAGGTGATAAGTTGTAATGCTGTGGTTGAATTACCAGAAAACCGTAATTATCGATACCCAAAGCATGTATTTTCTTCTTTCTCCATTTTTCGAAATAAGGAGATTGGTTAATGTCGGAAACCAGTTGGTCTATCGTTTGTGCATATCCGTTGATACTGCTTTTAATGCTATCCATTATTACTGAAGTAATATCTGTTTGCATGACGGTGATCTCACACTTGTCAATCGGATTTATTTTGGATAAATAAGTTTTTGAATAAACGTGGTGAGAAGGCAGTATTCTGATATCTGAGGCTATTTCAAGGTTTACTCTCCGCAGCGCTTCTCCATCAAAACCACAGCTGCCGGTTACCCAGGGGCCAACCTTTTTGCCTAATACACAGAGTGCTTTACTACCAGCTATCTGATACCTGCCTTGAAACTCCACCTTAATATGATTGTTTTGAGCAGAAACTTTAAAGGGCGATCTGGTAAAACGATATTTATACCTGAAACAATCATCTTCGTCGAAGTTCGGCCATTTATCGCTGGTAAAGTTCGGGTCATTCTCTTTTTCAACAACTGCCAGCAATGGTTTAATGTTTAATGCAATGGGTACACTAAATGTTGAAATCGGTACTGTTTCATAGTGCTCCGGCTTCTCAGGAATAGTTGAAACCGTGCTTTGTGTTTTCTTTGAACTACCGCAGGATATTGCTAATAAACCAACGAGAAAAATGTTAAACCATTTCATAAAATATCTACACATTTTTTTTAAATTACGCCAAAAGTATAAAGATGTCAAAAATCACTGCACTTTATTCTGAAAACCCCGGTAAATCGCAAGAGCAGGTAGAAGTCATCCTTTCAAAAGTTACTATTACCATTATTCAGGGAACTCAGCAGAAGCATTGGTTATTAGAAAATGTTGTATTAAAACCTGAATACGGGCGCTTAGAAGTTCAGCATCCGGCAGAAGGTATTTTAATTATTTCAGACGACAAAGTTATTCAACAAATACAGAAATCGTATCAACTATATAAAAGAACTAATTGGGGTATCCCGGTGGTGTATATGAGTATTGCTCTCAGAATCATCGGCTTTTTTGCGATCATCGGATTAATTATTTACCTGTTTTTCCGAAGTGTGGTACCCTGGATGGGAGAAAAAGCGGCAGAAAGTTTTCCGAAAGAATATGAAATACAGTTGGGAGAAGAAATGTTTGCCGGAATGAAAAGTTCTTTAAAAATTGATACCGCTAAATCTGCTCAATTACAGGCTTTTTATAATGAACTGGGTTTTAAGGTTGACTATCCCGTTCAATTATACTGGGTGGATGAACCCGTGGTGAATGCATTTGCCATTCCGGGTGGAAATGTGGTAGTGTACAGAGGCATTGTTGAAAAAATGCAGCGTGCCGAAGAGTTGGCAGCTTTATTGGCACATGAAGTATCACATATCGCTTTCAAGCATTCATTAAAAGGAATTTTCAGAAAAGCTTCAAATTCTTTATGGTGGATGATTATTACCGGAGGTGATGCAGGTATTGTAGGGGCATTAGCTAATCAGGCTGATATGTTGCAGGGATTGTCGTATGGCAGAGAACTCGAATCGGAAGCTGATAAAAACGGTGTTGTTATGATGTTCAGCTCAGGTATTGATACCCGGGGAATGTTAGATTTGGTAAACATTCTGAAAAGAGAAGAGGGGGATAAACAAGCTGTGAACTTTTTAAGTACCCACCCCATACCTGAAATTCGTATTCAGCAGGTAGAAAAATTGATGCAGGAATATCCTGGGTCTGTAACCGTTAAAAAAGAAACACTCGACAGTTTGTTTAAAACATTCCGACAGTCCTGGTAACCCGTGTCAGAGATATACGACCCCTTCGGGATTGGTGTAGTATAGAATAAATGTATATTTATTTGTCAGCGTGTATAATGACCTCGAAGAGGTCAAACATCTTCGCATAATTAAACCAATATCTCCACCACCTTTTGTTTAATATTTTCGGACATTTTATGAATTGGTAAATCGTTCAGGTCTTTACCAAACGGATCTTCAATTTCTTCTGCGATCAACTCTAAGCTGGCTAAAACATAAAAGATAAAGCCAACTACGGGAATGGCATAATAGCCCAGACTGAATGCAAGTGCTATCGGGAGCGTGGCTACAAAAATTACAATGAATTTTTTCAGAAAAGAACTATATGAATAGGGAATGGGTGTATTCTTTATCCTTTCACAGGCACCACATACATCAGTGAAAGAAGTGATTTCGTTATTTAACAAAATCAGCTGGTCGCCGGTGATTAATTTATCAATATATAATTTATTAACTCTTTGGGTAATTAACCCGGCAATCATATTAGGCTGGTGGTGTGCATCAGAAATACCTGCTAATTCAGGATGTTCTTTCTCATCCAGAGCCAGACGGGTTGATTCTGCATGCAGGTGACGGGCGAGTATAGCCGAATACATCGGAATCAGTTTCGCAAAGTACTTGCGGTTAACCTGATCATCAGGTACTAAAAAAGCATTCAGTTTTATTGCCAGATTACGGCTTACATTTACAAGTGTTCCCCAATGTTTACGGCCTTCCCACCATCTGTCGTAAGCAGTATTGGTACGAAATACCAGTAACATGGAAATAGCAAAGCTCAATAGCGTATGCATCTGATTCAGATTCTTGAGATATTGCGACTCAGATGCTCTGATATAATGAAACTCAAGATAGGCAATACCCCAGGTTAGAAAACAGATTAATAATATCAGTGGCCAGAGCTTCTGTAAAGTATCATTTCTGTCAAATCTGAAAATTGTACCTAACCAATCTTTCGTATTATACGCTAACATATAAATGTGTTAAAATGAATTAGCTATTCCGCAGGTATGGTAAAACGAGTCATCCCGAAAGGCGGAGTAGCTTAACCGGACAAAGATAAAAAAGCCCCCAGATGTTTAATCTCCGGGGGCGGGGTATTTTAAAATTTTAATGCAGGTGGGTGTCAATCCTGCCTATAAACTATTTTGCAAAAGAAGCACGAATAACATTCAACGCACCACCTGCTTTGAACCACTCGATTTGTTGTTCATTGTAAGTGTGGTTTAAAATCACTTCGTCTTTGGTACCGTCTTCATGATTCAGAACCATGGTGATTGTACTTCCGGGAGCAAAT
This sequence comes from Gynurincola endophyticus, assembly GCF_003991195.1. GTDB lineage: Bacteria > Bacteroidota > Bacteroidia > Chitinophagales > Chitinophagaceae > Gynurincola > Gynurincola endophyticus. The sequence continues at coordinate 923,027 of NZ_RCWL01000001.1, forward strand.
TGATTTAAGCCATTGATGTCAATGCGGTCATTTTCCTGAATTTTATCATAATCTTCTTTGTTAGCAAAAGTTAATGCTAACATACCTTGTTTTTTAAGGTTGGTTTCGTGGATACGGGCGAAACTACGTACAATGATTGCTCTGACTCCTAAATGTCGAGGCTCCATTGCAGCGTGTTCGCGGCTTGAACCTTCACCATAGTTTTCGTCTCCTACTACCACAGAACCGATACCGGCAGCTTTATAAGAACGCTGTGTGGCAGGTACTGCTCCATAATCACCGGTTAACTGGTTTTTCACCGTATCTGTTTTATCATTGAAGTAGTTTACTGCGCCGATCAGCATGTTGTTGGATATATTATCGAGGTGGCCGCGGAACTTTAACCAGGGGCCGGCCATTGAAATATGGTCGGTCGTACATTTCCCTTTGGCTTTGATTAATAATTTCAAGCCTTTCAGGTCGGTACCTTCCCATGCAGTAAATGGTTCTAATAGTTGAAGACGTTGAGAATCAGGACTCACTTGTACCTGAACGTTGCTACCGTCAGCTGCGGGAGCCTGGTAACCGGCATCTTCTACTGCGAAACCTGTTGGTGGTAATTCAACACCTGTAGGTTCATCTAACATTACTTCTTTACCGTCTTCATTGATCAACTTGTCGGTTAACGGGTTGAATGTTAAGTCACCGGCGATCGCAAAAGCCGTAACGATTTCAGGAGAAGCAACAAATGCGTGTGTAGAAGCCAAACCATCATTCCGTTTTGCGAAGTTACGGTTGAACGAAGTGATGATAGAGTTCTTACGATTAGGGTCATCAATGTGACGCGCCCATTGGCCGATGCAGGGTCCGCAGGCATTGGCTAAAACAATGCCACCTATTTTATCGAAAGTATTTAAGAAACCGTCTTTTTCAATTGTATATCTTACTAATTCTGAACCCGGAGTAATTGTGAACTCTGCTTTCGCTTTTAAGTTCTTGTCTACTGCCTGTTGCGCTAAGGAAGCGGAACGGCTGATATCTTCGTAAGAAGAGTTGGTACAAGATCCGATTAAAGCAACTTCCAGACGTTCAGGCCAGTTATTTTCTTTAACAGCTTGTGCGAATTTAGAAATAGGCCATGCAAGGTCCGGAGTGAATGGTCCGTTAACGTGCGGTTCTAATTGACTTAAATCGATCTCAATTAACTGATCGTAATATAATTCAGGGTTTGCATATACTTCAGCATCAGGACGTAAGTAGTCTTTTACGCCATCTGCCAATGCTGCTACCTCAGTTCTTTCGGTAGCTTTCAGGTAAGCTGCCATTCTTTCGTCATAGGCGAAAAGTGAGCAGGTTGCACCGATTTCAGCTCCCATATTACAAATGGTACCCTTACCGGTTGCACTTAAAGTATCTGCACCTTCACCAAAATATTCTACGATTGCACCAGTACCACCTTTTACGGTTAAAATACCAGCCACTTTTAAGATAACGTCTTTAGCTGAAGTCCAACCATTCATTCTACCAGTTAACTTCACGCCGATTAATTTAGGCATTTTCAATTCCCATGGAAGGCCGGCCATTACGTCAACGGCATCAGCACCACCCACACCGATTGCTACCATTCCCAAACCGCCGGCATTGGGCGTGTGAGAGTCGGTACCAATCATCATACCGCCGGGAAAGGCATAATTTTCCAACACCACCTGGTGAATGATACCTGCACCAGGCTTCCAGAAGCCAATACCATATTTGTTAGAGATAGACGCCAGGAAGTCATATACCTCTTTGTTTGTATCTAACGCATTTTGTAAGTCTGTAACTGCACCTGTTTTTGCTTGAATTAAGTGGTCGCAGTGTACTGTTGAAGGTACGGCCACTTTTGCTCTTCCACAGGTCATAAACTGTAATAATGCCATCTGTGCGGTAGCGTCTTGCATCGCTACACGGTCAGGTGCAAAATCTACATAATCTTTACCACGAACATATGCCTGTGCCGGCGGATTAAAAAGGTGGGAGTACAAAATCTTTTCTGCCAGCGTCAGCGGTTTACCAGTTAATTTTCGGGCAGCATCCACTTTTCCCGGCATTTCCGCATACACTTTCTTAATTAATTCCAGATCAAAAACCATGATAATAATTTTAGATTTTTTTTCTATATGATTACCAACACCCTGTGGGCATTGTGGAGTGACTTTTTCAGAGTAGTGTAAATTTACCTAAAAAACTGCTTACAGATATAACCAAACACTACTTGATTTTGTTTTAATTTTTTTTAAATTAGTAGTATGAACCGATTTCGTAACTTTATTGAATGGCAAGTTTTTGGTGTTTGCACCAAAATTGGTGATAAACTGGGTATTGCTACATCGCGTATCAGAACCTGGTTTGTTTACATATCACTCCTGACTATGGGTTCACCTTTGATTATTTATTTTATTCTGGCATTTTGGTTGGATATGAAACGATCTATCCAGTCTAAAAGGCGCAATCCCATCTACTACGAGTGAAATTTTTGCTAAAATTTAGTTCTGACCCGTTAACGGTCTTTTAACCATTCTTACTGGTACAATTTTTTCAGGCACTACAAAAAACATTTAACATAGTGTTCCAGTTTGATATTAGCCACACACGATACGAACAGATGGTCAAAGATATGGCCAGCCAATTGAATGTTCCGATCGTTGACAACCGGTTTACCTTCCCTGAGGAGGTAGCAGACGGATACAGCATGTATCTGAATCTCCCCAACGGGTTGCAGGTGCATATCTTTGATATTAAGTTTAATCAAGACTGGAGGTATGCCCGGCATAAAAATGAAACAGAGTTTTATACATTGCGTTTTGATGAATTGGTTATTCCCGATTCTATGATCATCACCATCGATGACGAAAAAATCAGAGAAACCAATACAAGCCGAAATATAGCCTATCTCACTTCTTCTTTGTTCGATTGGTCATACATGGGTACGAAAGGCAGCCATTGCAAAGGTGTTCACATCTTATTTGATAAAGAATTTTTACGAAAATATCTTGATCTGAGTAAGGTGGAGGATGTACTCACTACATATATTTCACTCAGAGTAGAGAACTTTACGATTATGCCATTAGACTCGAAGTTTAAGAGATGGATGGATTCAATCTATGAAACTGAACCGTCTAATCATATGTATATGACTATCATCACTAACCGAATTATGCTGCTGGGAGAACGGTTCTTTACTTTGATCTACGAAAAGATGAAAAATCCTGCTTTCAGAGTACCGCTTTCGCAGGAAGATATTGACCGTGTAATGCGTGTAGAACATATTCTTACGAAAGATATCTTTCAACCTGCCCCTTCCATTCAGCAACTGGCTAAAATGGTGGCTATCAGCGAATCAAAATTGAAGAAAGATTTTAAAGTGATGTATGGTGCACCCATCTACGAGTATTATCAACGCACCAGAATGCAGGCCGCTCAGGATAAATTGTTAACAGGACGATTTTCTGTAAAAGAAGTTGCCATGGAACTGGGCTATTCTAACTTAAGTAACTTTACCATAGCGTTTAAAAAAGAGTTTGGTATCCTGCCCAGCCAGCTTTTAGCTACCTTATAATCAATTTTATACGAAATCATTTCGTATAAGATTTACCGTATATGGATAAATTTTGAGCGCAAACGGTTGCATTATATTTCCGTATTAGACTACTTTTACTTTAAGGGCACTACGATAACCTTTATAGTCCCGTTTTTAATCCAACAGCTACATGATGCACACATGAGGGTTTAAAAAAGTACTTATGTAGCATTCCTTGAAAACAACTTACCCCTCCTTCCCATTAGGGATGGAGGGGTATTTTTATATTAAATGGTGCCACACCGACCACTATGCTATAAACTAACTACTGCTTTTCTGAGTTTCACCAATTGTTCTAATAACCCTTCCAGTAAATCAAGGCGTAACATATTCGCACCATCACTCAACGCACGGGCAGGATCAGGGTGTGTTTCTATGAATAAACCATTTGCACCAGCAGCAATTGCTGCTTTTGCAATAGTTCCGATAAGTTCAGGATTTCCGCCGGTTATACCTGAAGTCTGATTTGGTTGCTGCAAACTGTGTGTACAGTCCATTACCACAGGCACACCATGTGCCTGCATCCATGGAATATTGCGATAGTCAACTACCAGATCCTGATAACCGAAAGTAGTTCCACGCTCAGTCAGAATAATATTTTCATTACCCGCATTTTGTATTTTTTCTACGGCAAATTTCATAGAAGGGCCGCTTAAAAACTGTCCTTTCTTAACATTCACAATTTTGCCGGTTTCAGCAGCTGCAATCAATAAATCCGTCTGACGGCATAAAAAAGCCGGTATCTGAAGGATATCAATATATTTTGCCGCTAATGCACATTCATCGTGCGCATGTACATCGGATGTAACGGGTAAATTAAATTTATCCCCGGTAGCTCTTAACAATTGTAAAGCTTTTTCATCACCAATACCGGTAAATGAACTTAAACTCGTACGGTTGGCTTTGCGATAAGATGCCTTAAAAACATAAGGAATTTCCAGACGCCTGCAAATGCCGGATACCTTCTCCGCCACTTCCAGTAAAAGCGCTTCACTTTCTACTACACAGGGGCCAGCTATTAAAAAAAAATTGTCGGGATCGTATGATTGATTCGAAAATAAGGATTGTAATGTCTTGTTCATAACTCAAAGATACAGCGATTTCTGAGCATTAAAAGTGTAGAAAATGATAATCCTGTACTTTTTAGTACACCCTATCCTTAGAAGATACGAAAAATTTTCGATATATTTATAATGTGTGAAAAATACACATTAACTAAAACTTGCTATATGAAAAAGCTGATTCTCCTATGGAAAAGCTTGTTCCTGCTTTTCTTTGCGTTTAACCTCCAGGCGCAAAATCCCTGGAATGGTAAAGTTGTTTTACAAGGTTTCTGGTGGGATTACTGGAACAGTAATTATCCTAATGCCTGGGCTAATTATCTGACCGACCTGGCTCCCCGGTTAAGAGATCTGGGAATTGATGGGGTCTGGATTCCGCCCACTGTTAAAAATGGTTCTACCAATAGTAATGGCTATTCTCCTTTCGATCATTATGATCTCGGCGATAAGTACCAGAAAGGTTCGCTCAGAACCCGGGTGGGTACAAAAGATGAATTGTTGCGTCTGGTAGCTGTAATGCATGCCAATGGAATTGATGTGATTCAGGATATTGTTTTAAATCATATTGATAATGCAGGTTCCAATACCGGCGATGGTGGAAGTGATCCGGGTGCCAGTAACGGCGACGGTAACTCTTATAAGAATTTCAGGTATGTTTCCTTTTTAACGCCGGCCAGTAGTGAAAGCAGCAGCAATTACCTGGCGCGTAGCGGACGTTGGCCTAAAAACTGGCCGAATTTCCATGGAAATTCAGCACATAATTGTACCAGCGGTGACTGGTGTCAGGCGTTTTTCGGACCGGATATCTGTTATTATGAAGGCGCTTTCGGCTCTTCATCCAATGCTACTTTTAATCCTTCTCAAACGTCTAACTATATGCGTAATCAGGCACGCGACTGGATGATCTGGTTTAAGAAACAAACCGGTATGGACGGATTCAGGTTTGATGCCGTAAAACATTTTCCTCATTGGGCACTGCAGGATTTTATCTGGAATCTGAAATATAATGCAGGTTGGGCAAACGGCGGTGCTCAGATGATGGCGATCGGAGAATATGTTGGTAGTAAAACACAACTCGACGGCTGGATTAATGACGTACGTTACAGTAATGGAAGTTCTGATGATCTGGTAGGAACTTTTGATTTTAGTTTACGTCAGGAAATTAAAAATATGGTTAGTGGTGGCGGTGCTTATAATCTTTCTAATATTCCCGGCAGCCAGCAATCGAATCGCTACCGCACGATGCCTTTTGTGAATAATCATGATACCTTTCGCCCCTTAAAAGATGCCAACGGTAATTATACCGGCTGGGATACCGGTAATGAATTAGGAGGAGGCCATATCGACCCGTTTGATATTCGCCTGGAAGCTGCCTACGCTATCGCTTTTGCAGTGGACGGATCTCCCCAAGTGTTTTTTGAAGATCTTTTTGATATCGGTGGAACCGGAAAAAGATATTCGCATAGCCCTACTTCGCTGGCGAACTTACCGGTCAGAGACGGAGTTGCTAATATCATATGGTGTCATCAGAAATTGAATTTTAAAAAAGGTTCTTACAAAGTACGCCATCAGGCAAATGACCTGTTGATTATTGAAAGAGGATACAATGCCGGTCCTGAAAACTCTTATGCCATCATCGGTATTAATGACAACTGGAATACCTGGCAGTCTGCCACCATTCAAACTGACTTTGGTGCGAATGTAAGATTGCATGATTATTCCGGTGCAAATGCCAGTGATATATGGACGGATGCGACTGGTAAGGCTACTATCTGGGTTCCTCCTGTGGATGGTACCAATATCAGAAGAGGTTATTCGATCTGGGGGCCTGCAGGTATTTCGGGAGGTTTTTCTCCTGTACAAAGAAGTACTACACAGGAGTGGGAGATGGCGAATGACCTTGGTGATAATCATGCCAGTTCATTGCAACAGGGGGGAGCACTTCCGGCTGCATCTACCACGCAACGATATGTAGGAAAAGTTTTTGCAGAAGCCGGCAAATCAATCGTGGTAAACTTGTATCCGGCCGCCCCTGCCCATTCATTGAATGTTCAGCTTTACAATAATGGCGGTAGCAGCGTTGCAACACAAACCGGAACAGGAACGCTTACACTGACTTATACTCCTGCGGTAACCGGTTTTTACCAGATAAGGGTGAGAAATAACAGTACCGCTAACCCGGCTCAGAACGTTTGGGTGAAAGCTACCTATACAGCACCGCGCGTGATCAGTACCGCCAGCTATCCTGCAAGAATGGTTACTTCTACTGAGACGGAAACAAAAGAATCCGCCATTGTAAGTGACCTGGTAGTATTTCCATCACCGGTGGTGCAGCAAACTACTGTACAATTCGGCCTCAGCGAATCAATACGTATTCAATTAGTGGTGATCAATGCATCGGGGCAAACAGTGGCTCAGATTGCAGATCAGCGCTTTGATGCGGGCTTGCATAAAATAGTGTGGAATGCCCAGGATATTCCGGCCGGAACTTATTACATACAGTTAAAATCTGAACAAGGACAACAAATTTACAAAATAGTAAAAACGTTATAGCGTTACGATCTTCTGCTGCTGTTCGTGATTAAAATCGCGAACAGCAGCAGAATTAAATAAGAGATTATCAGTAAACCGCTATGATAGCAGTAGCAGGATTCTCTGCATTTTTGGGGAAGCTGTTCTTTGAATCTGCTTTTTTCTTTCCTTTGCAGCATATTAATCAACTGTTGCTATGGCTAAAGAAAAAATTCTTGTAATTGGAGCTTCCGGTCAAATTGGTGTTGAATTAACACTGGCATTAAGAAACCTTTATGGCGAAGAAAATGTGATTGCTTCAGATTTACGCGAGCCCAATCAATTATTAAAAGATAGCGGTCCTTACGTAAGCATGGATGTAATGAACAAGGAAATGCTGCACGTACAGGTGATCCGTCAGAATGTAACCCAGATTTATTTATTGGCAGCAATGTTATCGGCTACCGGCGAAAAAAATCCGAATCTTGCATGGAATCTGAATATGCAGGGATTGTTAAATGTATTGGATATTGCCCGCGAAGAAAACCTGCATAAAGTATACTGGCCTTCAAGTATTGCCGTTTTTGGGCCTACTTCCCCTAAAAATAACTGTCCTCAACAAACTATTATCGAACCAACTACCGTATATGGTATTTCAAAATATGCCGGCGAGTTCTGGTGTAATTATTATCATCAGCGCTTTGGGGTAGATGTCAGAAGCATCCGTTATCCCGGATTGATTTCTTATAAATCAGCTCCGGGCGGAGGAACCACCGACTACGCAGTGGAAATTTATAATGAAGCTATTGAAAATAAAAAATATACCTGTTTCCTTGAAGAAAACACTTATCTGCCGATGATGTATATGCCCGATGCCATCAGAGGTACTATTGAGTTAATGGAAGCGCCTGCCGATAAAATATCGATCAGAACTTCTTACAACTTATCTTCGATGAGTTTTTCGCCGAAAGAAATCGGTGCGGAAATCAAAAAACATATTCCTGACTTTACAATGGATTATGCACCTGACTACCGTCAGCAAATTGCCAATTCATGGCCTGCCAGCATTGATGATACCGTTGCCAGAAATGACTGGGGCTGGAAACATGAATTTGACCTGCAGAGAATGACGGCAGATATGCTGACAAATCTTAAAAAGTAAAAGAAAAACATAAAATTACCGGGAACGGAGTTTTAAGAATAAAAGTCTACTAAATTTGTAGGAATTAATTGTACAATTAATTCCTATTTTTTATATGAAACAAATCATTTCAGCATTAGTATTGATCGTATGGGTAGGAAGTGTTTCTGCACAGTTGTGTACGGGACCGTGGCGGGGAGCTGTTATTAGAAATGATGCGGTACCTGTTTATTTTAATTTTGATATCTCTAAAAAGAACGGAAAGCCTGTAATAGCGATAAAAAATGGTGACGAAAAGATAGTCATTGATGAAGTAATGGTAAAAGCAGACTCGGTATATTTTCAAATGCCTTTTTACGAATCGTCTTTTAAGGCTAGTATTACATCGGAAGGAGTGATGCAGGGCGTATGGGAGAAGTGGACTTATGACTCTGTGAATACACTAAAGTTCGAGGCGATTCCTGCTATCAAAAAACGTTTTTCGGCGGTAGATGGTAAAGCTACGGTGAATATAACAGGCTTATGGCAAGCGTCGATCAGTACAGCAGCCGGAGTAAGCCGACCCGCAGTGGCTACATTCAAACAAAAAGGAAACGAGCTGACAGGTTCTTTTGTTACTGCTACCGGTGATTTTAGGTTTTTAGAGGGTATTGTTACCGGAAATCGATTATTGCTTTCAACATTTGACGGTGGGTTGCTTTATTTTTTTGAAGCTACTATTGATGCGGATTCTATTGTAGACGGCAGGTTTTATATTGGAAGTACAAGAGTTGATTCGTGGGTGGCAAAAAAGAATCCTGCAGCTACTATTGATGTGACGGAAGTAACACCTGTTATTTTATCAGATGCACCTGTTCAATTTTCATTCAGGGATGTAAATGGAGAACTGGTAAGTTTATCAGATCGGAGGTTTGCAGATAAGCTGATTGTACTTCAGATAATGGGTTCATGGTGCCCGAACTGTATGGATGAAACGAAGTTTTTAAGTGAGATCTATGGGAAGTATGCATCAAAAGGAGTAGAAATTATTGGATTGGCATATGAATTATCTACCGATTTTGAACGGTCTCAACGATCTTTAAAGAGGGTAATAGAACGGTTTGATGTAAAGTATCCGGTATTGATTACAGGAGTGGGTATTGCTGATGAAGAAAGAACGAAAAAAACATTACCGCAGATGTCGGATATCCAAACTTTTCCGACCACTCTTTTTCTGAATAAAAACAAACAGATAGTAGAAATACATACCGGTTTTTCAGGCCCCGGAACTGAAGGCTTCTATGATCAGTATGTAAAGCAATTTAAAACTACTTTGGAGAAATTGTTAAATGTGGTTGAAAATTGAAAACGTGTCTGCGTAGTTAGGTTTCTTTAAAATAATGAAAGATGACTTATTACACTTTCCATTTTCAATTTTCAATTCTCCATTTTTATAAGTTTCTTATCCAGATATTTCTAAAACTTACCGGATCTCCATGATCTTGTAAAATCAATGGTAATTTATCAGCATGTTTAATATTGTCGGGCAATCCGATATATTGTGTACTACCCCAGATGGTGGTATTGTTTTGAACCAGCACGCCGTTGTGCAATACGGTAATAGTAGCAGGAGATTTTAACATACCCTGATCGTTAAAGCGTGGAGCGGTAAAAATGATATCATAAGTTTGCCATTCACCGGGTCCTTTTGAAGCATTTACCAACGGAGGCGTTTGTTTATAAATACTACCGGCCTGGCCGTTACTGTAAGTAGTATTATTATAGGAGTCCAGTACCTGTAACTCGTACGTACTCATTAAAAAAATGCCACTGTTACCTCTGCCCTGGCCTTCGCCTTTTACGGTAGCAGGCGTTCTCCATTCAATATGTAACTGGCAATCGCCGAATGATTGCTGACTGATAATTTCACCGGTACCACCTTTAACAGTTAATATACCGTCTTTCACATCCCATTTAACAGCGGAACCGTCTTTGTGTTTCCAGCCGTTCATATTTTTTCCGTCGAATAAAATGATGGCATCTCCGGGAACGGCTGCTTGTGTGTTTACCACCGGAGGAACGGGTTTCCATGATTCGGTTAATTTAGGATCGCCATTTCTTTCCTGAGCGAATAAAGAAGACGCTGTTAATGTGCAAACAGCCAGAAATACATATTTCATCAGTGCTTATTTAATAGTTTGAAAAGTTGAGAATGTTTCCAACGGAATCTCTTTTACTACAAGATTATCTACAACTGCTTTTGGAGATCCTTCTTTACACCATTCTATCAACAAATTTAATTGATCTTCTGTTCCGGTGGCATGTAAAATTACCGTGCCGTCAGATAGATTTTTAACCCAGCCTTTTAAATCAAGGGATAGTGCTTTTTCAGTGGTGTGCTTTCTGTACATCACCCCCTGAACGAGCCCGCTCACTATAATCTCGATAGTTTTCTGCATGAGTTGAAGATAATAAAAAAGAATGAGTTTTCTATATAGGATGAATGAATTAAGCGGATGTAAAATTGAAAGTTGAAAATTGAAAACGTAGCTAATCAGGTCTGTGTAATTGCCTTTGGTAACTTTATTAGTAATGAAAGGATTAGTTGCTCTTTCAATTTTCAAGTATAGTACTTTAACGTTGATAACCTGCTAAAAAAAACAGGCTACGAAACGCAGCCTGTTTTAAAAAAATATGATAAAGAACTATAAGCCTAATTTAGCTTTTAAGTTCGAATCAATAGCTTCCAAGAATTCTTCGGTATAAAGGAAATGGTCGCCATGTTTCACTTTATTACCATGAACGCAAACAGCCAGGTCTTTTGTCATTTTACCGCTTTCAACGGTTTCGATACAAACTTCTTCCAAAGCATTTGCAAACTTGATTAACTCATCGTTACCGTCTAACTTACCTCGGAAGGCTAAGCCGCGCGTCCAGGCGAAAATAGAGGCTATAGGGTTAGTAGAAGTAGGATTACCCTTCTGATGTTCGCGGTAGTGACGTGTTACAGTTCCGTGAGCAGCTTCAGCTTCTAAAGTTTTTCCATCAGGAGTAATTAATACAGATGTCATTAAACCTAAAGAACCGAAGCCTTGTGCTACAGTATCCGATTGCACGTCTCCGTCATAGTTTTTACAAGCCCAAACGAAATTGCCATTCCATTTTAAAGCAGAAGCTACCATGTCATCGATTAAACGGTGCTCATAAGTAATACCGGCAGTTTCGAATTGAGTTTTGAATTCGTTTTCAAAGATGTCCTGGAAGATATCTTTAAAGCGGCCGTCATACTTCTTTAAGATAGTATTTTTGGTAGACAGGTATAAAGGCCATTTTTTGCTTAAAGCCATATTAAAACAGCTTCTGGCAAAACCCTTGATACTCTCGTCTGTATTATACATTGTTAATGCAACACCGTCACCGTTGAAGTTGTATACTTCAAAAGTTTGAGCTTCTCCGCCATCTTCAGGAGTAAAGGTCATGGTTAATTTACCTTTACCTTTTATGATAGTATCTGTTGCACGGTATTGGTCACCGAATGCGTGTCTGCCAACAATAATAGGGGCAGTCCAGTTGGTGACAAGACGTGGAATATTTTTGATAACAATCGGCTCACGGAATACAGTACCATCAAGAATGTTGCGGATGGTTCCGTTAGGCGATTTCCACATTTGTTTAAGGCTGAACTCTTTTACTCTGGCTTCATCAGGTGTAATTGTAGCACATTTGATACCTACACCATATTGTTTGATTGCATTAGCAGCGTCGATCGTTACCTGGTCATTAGTAGCATCTCTGTGCTCCATTCCTAAGTCATAGTACTTAATGTCCAATTCTAAGTAAGGAAGAATTAATTTGTCTTTAATAAACTTCCAGATAATCCTGGTCATTTCATCGCCATCCAACTCTACTACGGGATTGGCTACTTTGATTTTTTTTGCCATGTACAGTAAATGTTTAACTATGAAGAGTGCAAACCTACGTTAAATCATTAAAAAGAACAACGTTACTATTTTGAGCCGATTGGTTCGGTTTGACAGCTTTCGGTTATCACCCTCATAAAAATGTGCATAATAAGGTCTTAAAGTAATTGTTCTGAGGCAGAACAAGTTAGAAAGATAGTACTAAAAATTATTATCACCAATAAAAAAATCTACAAAAAAGATAGTACGAAGAGTGGAAAGGGATGTTTAAGAATAAAGACCAAAACTAATATCATGTATATACTACTCGAAACGTTCATCGATAAAATTTCTAGTATTAGTGAAGAGGAACATTATCATCTGCATAAGATTTGTGAAGTGCGTTCATATGGCCGGTATGAGAAGTTGAACATAGAAGACCAGTATGAAGAGTACCTGCATTTTATTACTAAAGGAGTTATCAGGAAGTTCTGTAAAAAAGATGAAGAAGATATAACTATTCAACTGGCGCAGGAAGGTGAAATTATTTGTGCTGATGTAACAGTGTTTAGCGATCAACCAACTCGTTATCAATTAGAAACGCTGGAACCAACAACTACCTTATCTATTTCCAAAAAAAGATTTTTAGAATTATATGACAAGCATCCCGGAATACAACGTTTGTCGCGTAAATTATTAACACTCATGTTACTAAAAAGTGAAGAGTACGAGTTGGAACAGGTGAAGTATGCATTACGCGACAGGATGGCCAGGTTTCTTGAATCACAACCTCAATTGATTAACCGGGTACCTCAAAAAATCCTGGCTTCTTATCTGAATATTCAACCCGAAACATTCAGCAGGCTCAAGACCTCCCTGTCTGCTCATAAACAAAACTTTGAAGTTAATAACAATCACCCTGTAATCTAATCAACCTTGTGCCATGCCAATCAGAAAATCACTTCATGAAATCGGTGACTACATCTATAATTACCTGCAACGTTATATGGATGTTACCAGAGAAGAAGTACAGTTCTTAATCGGTTTTCTTGAACTGCGCAGCTTTAACAGAAAAGAAAAAATATTGAATGTCGGTGAAGTTGACCAACACCTCAATATGGTGATCCAGGGAATTGTCAGAAAGTATATTGAAGTGGATGGATTGGATTGTACACTACAAATTGCACAGGAAGGGCATTTTATTCAAAGTGATCGTTCTTTTCATGAGCAAAGTGCTTCAGAAATAGTAATAGAAGCTGTTGAGAAAACCACCATTATTTCAATCTCTCATCAACAATTACAACGTCTGCTGGCCAGCTCAGACCGGTGGGAACGATTGGGAACAAATATCCTGATGCTACTATTAAAACACAGAGAAAGCCGCATCTATAAAAAAAGAGCACTGAGCTCCAGAGAGTATTTTATGCACTTTCTAAAACACCATCCGGATATCATTCAACGGGTACCACAAAAATATATAGCTTCTTACCTCGGCGTAAAACCCGAAACTTTCAGCAGACTCAAACATTTACTGAAAGGAAAGAGGTTATATAAAAATAATATTAGCTGATTTAAATGGGGAATCTAAAAACAAAGGCTGCCTTTACAATAAAGTGCAGCCTTTTTTAGTTCAATTAATGATAAAACTTCTGCAGAATCAGGTGTTAGCTGAAAACAAGATTATCGTTGTTAACGATTTTTTGTTGGTGAAACTTCTTCAATGATGTAACTTGTTCGGATGATCTGACGTTACCTTAATTTGTGTTTTTTGCTATTTTGATAGGGCAGATGTTAGATTATTTGAAATAAATCCTTTAATATTGTACATTAATGTGTACTAAATACACATTTGTATTTTATAAAAATTATTGCGAACCTATGAGTTTTAGAAATTATAGTGTGCCTTTTGCAGTGAATGAACAGTATACTAAGAAAGTTGCTTACTTCTCTATGGAGTTTGCTGTGCATCAACCGTTAAAAATTTATAGTGGCGGACTCGGTTTTTTAGCCGGCTCTCATTTAAGAAGTGCTTATGAGTTGCGCCAGAATTTAATTGGTGTTGGTATTTTATGGAAGTATGGTTATTATGACCAGGCCCGTAACCAGGATCAGACGCTGCAGGTTACCTGGATGGAAAAAAATTATAGTTTTCTGGAAGATACCGGTATTAAGTTTCAAATCTTAATTCACGATCATCCCGTTTGGGTAAAGGCACTTTATCTGCCGCCTACTACTTACAATACAGCTCCATTGTTTTTGTTGAGTACTGATCTTCCTGAAAACGATTATGTATCTCAAACAATTACCCATCGCTTATATGATGCAAATGTTGCTACCAAAGTAGCGCAGTTCATTTTATTAGGTGTGGGAGGAGCTAAGTTGATTGATGAGTTGAATTTTAATCCGGACTTTTACCATTTGAATGAAGCTCATGGTATTTCTTCTGCTTTTTACCTCTTTAAAAAATATGGTAATGTTGCAGATGTTAAAAAACGTTTGGTATTTACTACTCATACACCCGAAGAAGCAGGTAACGAAAAACACGATATAGCTTTATGTCACAAAATGAGTTATTTCTGTGGTTTAAGTATTGATGAAGTTCGTCAGCTAACGGGTATGCCTGATGACCAGTTTAATCACTCTTTAGCAGCACTCCGTTTAGCTAAACGCGCTAATGGTGTATCGCGCCTGCACGGTGAAGTGTCAAGAAAAATGTGGAATAAATACAGTGATATCTGCGAAATTATTTCCATTACCAATGCGCAAAACTGGTCGTATTGGAGTGATAAGCAGATTTATCGTGCATTAGATGATAATAATGATGTAGCCTACGATGACAGAAAAAATTTCCTGAAAAAAAGGGCATTCGAAATTGTAGCCGATCAAACCGGTAAACAATTTGACCCGCAGGTACTGACAATCGTTTGGGCAAGACGTTTTGCAGGCTATAAACGCGCCAATTTAATTACAAGAGACCGTCAGCGATTTGAAGAATTAATTACTAATACTAAATACCCTGTACAAATTATCTGGGCTGGTAAACCTTACCCAATGGATTATCCGGCTATAGACGAATTCAACAGTCTGGTACACCTTAGTAAACAATATAAAAATGTTGCAGTGCTGATCGGATATGAGCTCACGCTTTCAAAACGTTTGAAACAAGCTGCAGATATCTGGTTGAATAACCCACGTGTACCACGCGAAGCATCCGGTACCAGTGGTATGACTGCCTCAATGAACGGAGCTGTTAACTTTTCTACCAATGATGGTTGGATCCCGGAATTCGTTAACCATGGTAATAACGGTTTCGTTGCACCGATGGCAGCTTATGAACACATGAGCGTAGAAGAACAGGATCAGTTTGATTTAGACAATATGTACAAGATCCTGAATGAAGAGATTTTACCAATGTATTACAATGATTATGATACCTGGAGAAATATTGTTTACAATGGTATGAGAGATGTGCGTTTCTCTTTTGATGCAGGAAGAATGGCTGATCAATATTATAAATTGATGTACGTATAGAAATGAAAAATGGAGAATTAAAAATGAAGAGTGGAAGGTTATTATAAACAACATCCCTGCCCATTTTTAATTCTCCATTCTTAAATTATTTTACCTCTAACAACTCTACATCAAATACCAGTGTTGAACCCGGCGTAATCAACGGCCCGGCCTGCTGATCGCCATAGGCTAATTCACTGGGCATATATAGTTTCCAGATACTTCCTGCCGGCATTAACAGCAATGCTTCCACCCAGCCTTTAATAACGCCATTTACTCTGAATTCAAGCGGAGTACCTCTTTTATATGATGAATCAAACTCCTTTCCGTCAATCAAAGTACCTTTATAATGTACTTTTACTTTGTCGGTAATAACCGGCTTGCTGCCTTCACCCATCTTCACTACTTCATATTGCAAACCACTCGGTAAAGTGATAACACCTTCACGTTTTGCATTTTCAGATAAGAACTGTTGCCCCTGCTCTTTGTTTGCCTGCAGGCGTTCCAGTTTTTTTTGTTGGAATAAACTCATCATTTTTATTTTTAACGTACGATATCTATTAATTCAATTTCAAATACCAGCGCTGATCCGGGCAATATATCCTGACCGGCCTGTTGGTCGCCATAACCCAATTCACTTGGAATGTAAATTTTCCATTTCGAACCTTTAGGCATCATCAGCAAAGCTTCAGTCCAACCTTTAATTACACCGTTTACCCGTAAATCCAAAGGTTGCCCTCTTTTATGTGAGTTATCAAATTCTTTACCATCTACCAGTGTTCCGATATAGTGTACTTTTACTTTATCACTGATGGTTGGTTTTTCTCCGGTACCGGCTACAATTACTTCATATTGTAAACCAGACTCAGTCACTTTTACATTCGGATTAGCTTTATTCTTTTCTAAGAAATCTGTTCCTTTTTGTTTATTTGCCTTAGACTTTTCAGCCTTCATATCATTGATATATCCCATCAATGCGGCATTAGCTTCTTCTTCAGTTAATTTAGTGGCAGTTGCTTTTGTATCATTCAAAGCCATTACTACTGAATTAATATCAATAGAATCTACTCCTTGTGCTTTATAGAATCCTGCAATGCTGATACCTACGGCATAACTGAAAGAATCCACCCGGTTTTTAAGTTGTGGTATTTCAACGGTTTGTGTTTTTTTATTCTTTTTTGAACCTGACTTCTTTTGAGCCTGACTAACGGTAAACATACATAGCCCCACTATCAGTAATACGAAATTTTTCATGCAAGAGATTTTATTTGTAAATATAATTGGTTCGGTATGAAATTGTATCAGTTTACGGCTGCAATTTAACGTCCCTTTATCAGTTTCTTGCTAATAAATGATTATTTTTCATGTATGGAATCAAGTATTTACAAGCAATTGGTAAATGTTAGATGGGCAGATTTAGACCCCAATTTTCATGTGAGGCATTCGGTTTATTATGATTGGGGGGCAGCTTTGAGAATGCAGTATCTGAGCGAAAACGGATTAACGACGGGTTCTATGATGAAACTGGGAATTGGCCCTATTATTTTCAGAGAAGAATGTGTTTTCAGACGTGAAATCAGAATGGACGACCAGGTGGAAATCAATGTAAAAATCCTGAAATCAAGACGAGATCATTCCAGATGGACACTTCAGCACGAAATTTATAAAAACGGAGATACGCTGGCGGCGATTATTACGTTAGATGGTGCATGGATGGATGTTCGCCAGAGAAAATTAGCCATTCCACCGGCAGAAGCCATTGCGGTATTCGATAAGATGCCTAAAAATGAAGCTTTTGAGTGGAACGAAAAATAATAATTATATCCAATGAAACTACATTACTTATTTATTTCTGCCAGTTTACTGGTAGCTACAGGTACACAGGCCCAATCCGGATTATTGAAAAAAGCACAGGAAGCCGTTGCTTCGAAAGACGGCGATAAAGGCCAGCAAAACAACATTGTTGCTGCGTTAAAGGAAGCTTTAACGATCGGTGCTGAAAAAGGTACTCAAAAACTTTCGGTAGCTGACGGGTTTTTCAAAAATGCAGCAGTTAAAATACTTTTACCACCTGAGGCACAGAAAGTAGAAGCGGCTTTGCAAAAAATAGGAATGGGACATCTGGTGGATGATGCCATTCTTTCGATGAACAGAGCTGCAGAAGATGCAGCAAAAAGTGCTGCGCCGATTTTCGTAAATGCTATTAAAGGCATGAGCGTAAAAGATGGTGTACAAATTCTGAATGGTGGAGATACCGCTGCAACCGCCTACCTGAAAGGAGCAACAACAGCTGAATTGACCAAAGCATTTAAGCCTATTATCGATAAAGCACTGGAAAATACCGGAGCAACCAAACATTGGACGAGTTTAACCACTGCCTATAATAAGTTGCCTACCAGTTTTAATAAGTTAAATACGGATTTATCCGGATATGTAACCGAAAAAGCATTGGATGGGGTATTTTACCAGGTAGCACAGGAAGAGAAAGAAATCAGAAAGAATCCGGCGGCAAGAGTCACCGATTTATTGAAATCTGTTTTTGGCAAATAAAACAAATGAATTTAAACGCCCTCCGACTCAATCGGAGGGCGTTTTTTATTGGAGAAGTTTAAAGGATATTTTTTTTTCAGCTTTAAATGAATCATTTTTATAAATGAGAAACATACTTCTGGTGAATGTCAGATTGATAACAATACCTGCCCGGGTATTTATTTCAGTTACTATATCGTTTGATAGAGTAGCTTTTGCCGGGTCATACTTTCCCTTCAGTAAATTATCAGGATCCGTTATTTGTTGATCGATATGCTCTTCGAAGAACAACATCAATTCTTCTTCATCTGCTCTTAAATGGTAGTTTAATCTTGCAAAGCCGGTTTGTTTATTTAAACTGTCGATATAGAATGCACCATGTCCTTTAACTGGTTCGTCGTTGAGCAAATGATAAAGTTCAGCTTCATTGAGATCTACCGTTTCATCAGGCTTTAAGGCTGAGCCATAAAACATGTGCACCATACTGATTTGATCATTGAATAATTCATATACATCCGATTCGGATACAATCATGTTCGAAAAATCCTTTAAATTTTCCCTTTCAATTTCAAAAGCAGAACCGTGGGTATTTTTTAGCAGTGCTAAAGCTTTTTGATAAAGTACCGGCGTTTTCTTTATTATTTCCTGCCAGTTTACAATTTCTGCAATAGCACCGTGTTTGTCGGTCGTATAAATAATTTGAATAGAGTCTGCTAAATCAGCCGTACGGATATTTTTCAAAGCAGCAGCAGGCAGAGTGGATTCTATGAGTGGTAAGGTGCTCAGGTTGGCGGGTACTATCCAGCATAATTTATAATTCAATGGAGTTGATTCGATTACTGTAAGTTTTGCCTTATAACTGATTGAGTCATGGCTTGAGGTAGAGGCGGTTTTCCATACCGATTGATTCACTTTGGAAATTTCATATTCAAACGAATCTCCTTTTTTCCAGTTAGCATAAAATGGGATAGATTCCTGACCAGACACAGCCTGGGTAAAACCCAGTAACAAAACCGAAGCAATAAAAACTTTGAACATTTCAGAAGTATGTGTTAAAAAAAGAAAATGAAGATATAAAAAAGAAAAATAACTTCATTGCCATAGCAAATTCTCGATGTATAAATTTACCTGTATAACTGTATCTTCGCATTATGAGCGATAAGTTATTAATGTTTAAAAACCGGTTGACAAAGGTCTTCAAGCATGTTAACAAAATTGCCCGTAAACAAGGTGTTACCTGTTACCGGGTATATGATCATGATTTACCCGAATTTCCTTTTTGCATTGAAATTTATGAGGATAAAATTTATCTGGCCGAATATAAGCGCCGTCATCTTTTAACAGAAGAAGAGCACGAAGACTGGCTGGATGAATGTTTGTTGGTGATGGAAGAAATTATTGGTATTCCGCAAGACAAAATTTATATTAAACAACGTCAGAGAAAAGCCGGCCGTTTAGGGCAATATCAGCGTGTAGGGCATGAAGAGGAGTTTTTTCAGGTGAAAGAGGGCGAACTGCGTTTCAGGGTAAATCTGACTGATTATTTAGACACTGGTTTGTTTCTTGACCATCGTATTACGCGGGATATGGTAAGGAAGGAAGCGGCTGATAAACATGTACTCAATCTGTTTAGTTATACATCATCTTTTTCAGTGTATGCTGCTGATGGAAATGCACGTACGGTAACTTCAGTTGATTTGTCTAAAACCTATTTGAACTGGAGTGAAATTAATTTTCAGATCAATGAGTTGTATGATGATAAAAAACATTTTTTTATTCATGCTGATGTAAAACAATACCTGGATACATTACCGTCAAATCATTTTGATCTGGTAGTGATGGATCCTCCTACCTTTAGTAACAGTAAAAGAATGAAAGATTTTCTCGATATTCAACGTGACCACGTAGAGTTAATCAATAAGGTATTAAGGAGTATGAAACCCGATGGAGTGTTATATTTCAGTAACAACTTCCGGCAGTTTGTATTAAACGAAGCCGCCATTGAAGCTAAACAAATCAAAAATATTACAGGTGCTACCACACCTTTTGATTTTCAGGGTAAGTTATTCAGATGGTGCTATAGAATAATTAAATAAATAGTAATTAAGAAGGAAGAGTGGAAGAGTACGAAATTAAAAAAGGTTCTATCATATGATAGAACCTTTTTTATGTAAAAATATTTCGATCAGATTATCTTCTGTTTGTAGAAGGATCTAAAGGAGTGTCGCGTTTAAGCATTTCATTTCTGTTAGCCACTTCCCATGCAGTGTAGAAAATTAATTGTGCACGCTTAGCCATTTGTACATAATCAATTTTATCAGGAGTATCAGTAGGACGGTGGTAATCAGGGTGTAAACCACTAAAATAGAAAATGATAGGTACACCGTATTTAGCAAAGTTATAGTGGTCAGAACGATAATAAATTTGCATTGGATCTTTTGGATCGTTGAATTTATAGTCTAACTCTAATTTTGTATATTTTTTATTGTTTGCTTCGCTGATTCCTCTTGATTCAGAAGAGATTTTATCATCACCTACTACATAGATATAGTTAGTTGAATCTCCTTTGTAATCAGGGTCTCTTCTACCGATCATATCGATGTTTAAGTCGATTGTTGTTTTTTCCAATGGATAAACAGGGTTAGCTCCGTAATAAGCAGAACCTAACAAACCTCTTTCTTCACCAGAAACTGCCATAAATACGATAGAGCGGCGAGGTCCTTTACCTTCAGCTTTAGCCTGCGCAAAAGCCTGCGCTAATTCTAACAAAGTAACGGTACCTGAACCATCGTCATCAGCGCCATACCAGATAACATCACCTACTTTACCATCATGATCGTAGTGAGCAGTAACGAAAACGTATTCATCTTTTTTATCAGAGCCTTCTAAAATAGCTAATACGTTATTAGTTACAACGGCTTTGTTTTCGATCGTCTGGTTTAAATCGGTTCTTGCAGCAACAACTCCAAGTTTTGCACTTGCAAAGTCACTGGTGCCTAAGATAGCAGCAGCAGCTTTGTTAGAAATCTGGAATGAGTTAGCGGTGTACATGCGTTTGTAAGCATTTCCGGAAACTCTTGAAACCTGTACGTTTTCTTTCTTGAATTCTTCAGTTGCTACTAAAACTGCAATTGCACCTTTTGCTTTAGCATCTTCTGCTACTCTTAAATAAGCAGGCATACGGCGTTGACCGTTTGCAGCCGGAGCTTCTGCTTTAGGAGTAATTAAAACGATTCTTCCTCTTACGTTAATGTCTTTTACTTTTTCAGCATCGCCTTCACCTAAGTAAATTAAATCAGCTGATTTGAAAGCAACTGTGTAACCGGTTAAGTTACCATTGATTTCATTGTCTAAGTTTACGCCGTTTACACTTAATCCAACTTTTGCTACTGAATCGCTATAAACGTGGTAGGGTTGGAAATAAGAACCGTTGTTACCTGGTTGTAAACCGTAAGATTTAAATTGGGAAACTAAATAAGCTGCTGCCTTTTTTTCGCCATCAGAACCGGTCATACGACCTTCCATTTCAGCACCGGCAACAATATATAAGTGTGTTTTTAACTCCTCCGCAGTAATGGTTTTACCATACTTCGTGGGATTAGGAATTTTTTTCTGTGCTTCCGTAGCTTGAAATGCTGCCAGGGAAAGCGCAAGTAATAATGTAGATTTCTTCATTCTAAACAAATTTTCTGCTCTAATTTACAAGCTAATTTTTAGATTTAATCTCCGCTTATCATATTTTTTATGCAGGAGGCATTATTCTCCCAATTCGCTTAATTCTAACCATCTCAGTTCTTTATCATCTAAAAGCTCATTTATTGTTTGAATTCTGAGTGATAATTCCTGTAGTTTATCGAATGGGAGACTCCCGTTTCCTAAGTCTTGTTCTATTGTAGACTTTTCAGTGGTTAATGCTTCTATTTCCTTACCCAAGAGTTCAAATTCTCTTTTTTCCTTAAAACCCATTCTTTTTTTCTCTACCGGAGCTGTTTTCACAGCTTCTTTCACGATTACCTCTTTTTGTTGTTCAACAACTTTCTCTTCTTTTTCTTTTTTCCAGATTCTGTACTGCGTATAGTTACCCGGATAGTCAATGATTTCACCGTCCCCTTCAAATACAAAAAGGTGATCTACCAGTCTGTCCATAAAATATCTATCATGGCTGATTACAATCAAACAGCCCTGAAAGTCGAAAAGAAAGTTTTCCAATACTGACAAAGTAGGAAGGTCTAAATCGTTGGTAGGCTCATCAAGAATCAAAAAGTTAGGATTTCTGAAGAGTATGGAGAGCAGGTGTAATCTTCTTTTTTCGCCACCGCTCAGTTTACTGATATAAGTGTATTGTGCTTCGGGAGGAAACAAAAATAAGGTCAGAAACTGGGAAGCGCTCAGCGAACCGCCACTGGCCAGCGGAAAGCTTTCTGCGATATCCTTTACAAACTCAATCACGCGCATATCTTCTTTGATATGGAGGCCGGATTGTGAAAAATTACCAAAAATGACGGTTTCACCAATATTGATTTTTCCCGAATCAGCCGGCTCCATCCCTTGCAGTATATTAATAAAGGTTGATTTGCCGGCACCATTTTTTCCTACAACACCTACGCGTTCACCTTTTTTGAAAGTATAATCAAATCCTTTCAAAATGGCTTTTTCACCATAACTTTTATACACTTTCTTCAGCTCGGCAATTTTTCCACCCAACCGGTTCATTTTCATTTGCAGTTGTAACTGCTGGTCTTCAATTTTTTGTTTGGCTTTGGCTTCTATGGTGTAAAAGGCATCCTGTCTGCTTTTTGATTTGGTAGTACGGGCTTTCGGTTGTTTCCGCATCCATTCCAGCTCTTTGCGATAGGTATTGCGTGCTTTATCAATCGAGGCCATTTCGCTTTCTACTCTCGCCGCTTTCTTTTCTAAATAATTTTCGTAATCTCCTTTGTAGATATAAAGTTGACTATTGTCAATTTCCCATATTTCCTCACAAACATTGTCGAGAAAATAACGGTCGTGTGTAACGAGTAAGAGCGTAACATGTTCCTGATTGAGATAATGTTCCAGCCATTCTACCATTTCCACGTCCAGGTGGTTGGTTGGCTCGTCCATGATCAGTAGTACATGTTTATGTTCAAATCCGATATCGATCAGTGTTTTTGCCAGCGCCACTCTTTTTCTTTGTCCACCCGATAAACTGCCTACCGGCTGGTCGAGGTGACTGATATTTAGTTTTCCTAGTATCTGCTTTACTTTTGCGTCAAAGTCCCAGGCGTTCATTTCATCCATGAATGCAATTGCCTCGGATATTTTTTCTGCATCCCCCGACTCGCTGATACTTTCGTATTGTTTGATAGCTTTAATAACCGGATGATCGTGAAAGAAGATATTATCTAAAATAGAGCGATGTTCAATAAATTGAGGTTCTTGTTCAAACAGTGCAACCGTTACGTCTTTATGTACCCACACTTTACCATTATCGGCCGTTTCCTGCCGGGCTAAAATTTTCAGCAGGGTCGATTTACCGCTTCCGTTACGGGCAATCAGCGCAATTTTATCACCTTCATTAATATGAAAACTCAGGTTTTCAAATAAAGGTTTTACGCCATAAGATTTAGACAGTGCTTCAACAGATAAATAATGCATACTGCAAATATACACGACGGGAGGGATGCTATCTAGAAAACAACATCCAAAGAAGGAAAAAAACTACCATCACGAAAACAAAGAGGTATTTATACCTGCTCCACAACGCTTCTTTTCTTTTTTCGTTCAGAAGATGTTTCAATGTAGCCCGGGAGGCAGCTTCTTCCGGTAAAAGGTCAATGACTTTTGTAATGAGAGGAGCAGAATTTTTATAAGGAAGCAATTCTGCCAGGGTAAAAAACGTTTTAGAGAAAGCATCCTGGAACTTTTCGTATGCAGGCGCTTTGAGATTGGGAAACATTGTGTTGGAAAGAGCCGTCTGCAGGTGTTCGGAAAGACGGTCGTAATCGATCTGATAAATGTTTTTATAGCGGTATTCTTCCGATAATTTAATCAGATGGGATAAAATCGCATCCGGAGTGTGTTGAGGTTCATGAAACGCGTAATGCTGGCTTTTAAAAAACCATCTTTGCGACAAATAAGCTTGTTTTAATGAAGGAGTAGATAAAACGGTATACGCTTCATGGATCAGTTGAAAGTCAGCAATGGCATTCGGATTGTCGGGGTGTTTATCCGGATGTGTAGCCAGCGCCATTTTGTGGTAAGCTTTCTTAATCATCGTGGCCGATGCATTTGAAGGGATACCCAGAATACTATAGTAATCTTTCACTTCCATTCTTACGAATTTACAAGGAATCTTTTTTTCGTTTGAAAAAATACATACAATTTTGACAATAAATATTCAGACATGTTCATGGTACGCGCTAATCCTTTCAAATTAATTTTAGTAGCAGTTAGTTGCAGTTTTTTTAGCTGCCAGTATTCCAATGCCAATACCCCTGAAAACGTAGTAGCAGCGGAGCGTATGGAAATCATAGAGAAATTGACAGATACCGTGAAAAAAACGGTGCGTAACAATGTGCAGGAAATACTGGCAAAAAAAGAAATTCCGATCTTGTGTTATCATCATATTCGCGATTATTTGCCTAGTGATCAGGCTAGTGCTAAACCATATATTGTTCCGGTAAATGTTTTCGAACAACAAATGAAGGCGCTAAAAGATAGCGGATATCAAAGTATCGTGATTGAAGATTTAATGAATTATCTCGAGTTTAATCAGCCGCTGCCTGAAAAAGCTGTAATGATTACCTTTGATGATACGAATTTAAACCAATACACTAACGGATTACCCTTGTTGGATAAATATGGATTTAAAGGGGTGTTTTTTATGATGACAGTGCCGATCGGAAAAGAACGGTTTATGTCAAAAGCTCAGATTAAAGCATTAGCAGATGCCGGCCATGATGTGCAACTGCATACCTGGGATCATAAAAATGTTAAAAAATTTGAAGAAAAAGACTGGGATATTCAAATTACCCGGGCTGCTAAAACACTGGAAAACATCACAGGAAAACCCGTTGTGCATTTTGCGTTTCCATTTGGTTTGTGGAGTCCGGATGTTTTACCTAAATTAGAGAAATTAGGTATGAAATCTGCATACCAATTAGCGGATAAACGTGATTCTCAGTATCCTTTGTACAGTATCCGGAGAATCATTGTTCCCGGTACATTAAGCGGAAAAACATTGGTGGGGCAAATGAAAAAAAGTTTTTAACCACCAGGTGCAACGGAATGAATCAATGTAATGTCATCCAATTTATAAAACTGTAATTATGAAGTTTTTTTCAAACTTGAGATGTAACCTATTAGCCTTGGTTAGCTTTGTGGTATTAGCTACCGGTTGCTTGAAAAATGATATTGGTGATGGAGCACGTGACCCACAATCTTTTGTAATGTTAGGTCATATGGCATTATTTGCTCCAAGAGCTGAGTTGTATCTAAATGATGCAAAAGCAACTAATCCATTAAATGTCAATGCATTATTGAGCTCATACAGTACAGTATGGTCAAATTCTTATAAAGTAAGCTTTAAGAAAGAAAATTCAGATAGCTTATTGGCGGCGACAACATCAAACTTCCGTTTTGATAGCGCAAAAGCATATACATTATTCACTTATTCAGACTACGATTCTACTACTAAGTTATCAGTCATCAGCGACGATTTTTCAGAAGTAACCAATAATAATTGTGTTATCCGCTTCTTTAATCTGAGCCCTGATGAAAATGCTGTGGTAGACGTTTATGTAGGTGATATTCTGACCTGGTCTGGCCGATACCTGGCTGATCACGTTGAAATGCCTTTGTATCGTTTGTTTGATGAAAAAAATCCAAACACGTACGATATTAAAATTACAAAAGCCGGTCAACCTGAAGAAGTTTTAGCACGCAGAAATACACAAACACTTCTTCCCGGTAATGCTTACACAATCTGGTTTACCGGCGTGAAAGATGGTGTGGGTAACAAAGAATATAATGTCTTTTTACAAAGAGCTATTTTCTATTAGTAGTTTTATACAAATAATTATTAAAAAGGTTGGATTTTATTCCAACCTTTTTTAATGCGCTTAACAAAAAATCTGCTTTAACTTTTCGTCTCCAAAATTTTAAGATATTTTTCTGATTTTTTTGGCAAAATATTAAAAAAGCCTATATTTGATAGCTCGATTGCAATGCAATCCTACTTAAACTTCAACGAACTGCTTATTTCCATTGCCAACTAATTGCTTAATTTCTTATATGCTCTACTAATAGATCATATAAATTTCTATAGTAACCAAAACCAACTGCCAAAGCTGTCTGGACTACCAGACAGCTTTTTTGTTTTCTATTCTCCTTACAACGATCATTTGTTTCGTACGAATAGTAAAGCATTCTTTTTTTAATCTTTATTTTTGAAAAAAATATTGTGATGAGAGGAAGTGTTTTTTTGTTTTTAATATTTCTTTCCTTAACCGGAAATGCACAGTTTAATGATTCTGTTTTTAATTATGTGAGGTTCAGTACTACGGGTATTCTGAATAATACGAATGATAAAAAATCATTCGTATTGACCAATGCTTTGGCATATACGCTGGAGAAAAATAAAATTTCACTCTCTAGCAGTCATAACTACGTTTACGGCAAACAGGGCGGTGAAGTAATAAACAATGATTATACCACATCGCTAAATATGGATATACTTAAAAATACACATAAGATCTATTATTGGGGGTTGATGAATTATACCACTTCTAAATCATTAAACATTTTTAACCAGTTTCAGGGAGGTGCTGGTTTAGGTTGGAATGTGGTTAATAATGATCGGATCAACATCGTGATCACTGATGGAATCATGTACGAAACCAGCCAGATATTAAATACCGATAAAATGAGGGAGCATTATAATACCTGGAGAAATTCATTGCGTATCAAACATGCGTGGAATATTACTCAAGACCTTAGTTTGGAAGGTTCTCACTTCTGGCAACCTTCTTTAGAAGACGGCCATGATTATATTATACGTTCATCAGCGGCACTTAACTTTCAGTTGAAAAGATGGCTGCGATTTACAGCAGGATTAACTTACAATAAAATATCAAGAACGGATAGAGAAAATCTTATTCTCAACATAGGCTTAACTGCTGCGGGATATTTTTAACAAAGAGATTGGGATATAAAAAATAAAGGAGGGTGTTTACACCCTCCTTTATGATTAGCTTTCCATGTAAGCTTCAACAGGTTCGCAGGTACAGATAAGGTTTCTGTCGCCTACTGTGTTGTTAACTCTGCCTACGGAAGGCCAGAATTTATTTTCTTTGATAAACTCTAACGGATAAGCAGCTTGCTCACGTGTGTAAGCATGCGCCCAGTCGGTAGCAGTAATCATGAATTGTGTATGCGGTGCATTTTTTAACGGATTGTCCGCTTTGTCCATCTGATTGTTTTCAATAGCTCTGATTTCCTCTCTGATACTTAATAAAGCGTCACAGAAACGATCCAGCTCTGCTTTGTTTTCACTTTCTGTTGGTTCAATCATAATTGTTCCTGGAACCGGGAAACTCATAGTAGGAGCGTGGAAGCCATAGTCCATCAAACGTTTTGCTACATCTTCTGCTTCTATTTCGGCTGTTTTTTTGAAAGGACGTAAGTCTACAATAAACTCGTGCGCACAGGTACCGTTGTTACCTAAATAAAGAATATCGAATTCTTTTTCAAGTCGAGCGCGCATATAGTTCGCATTCAGAATAGCGTATTGAGTAGCATTTTTAACGCCTTCTCCACCTAACATGCTGATATAAGCATGAGAGATCAACAAAATAGATGCTGAGCCGAACGGAGCGGCGCTTACTGCATCGTAAGCTTCTTTTGATGAATTATCTTCTTCAATGTGAGAAGGAAGGTAAGGAGCGAGGTGAGCTTTTACACAGATGGGTCCCATACCAGGGCCGCCACCACCATGCGGAATTGCAAAGGTTTTGTGCAGGTTCAGGTGACAAACATCCGCACCGATTAAACCCGGAGCTGTTAAACCTACCTGTGCATTCATGTTCGCACCATCCATATAAACCTGTCCACCATATTGGTGAATAATTTGAGTAATGTCTTTTACACTTTCTTCGAAAATACCATAAGTACTCGGATAAGTAATCATGATACCAGCAAGATTGTCTTTGTATTGTTCAGCTTTAGCTTTTAAATCGTCTACGTCGATATAACCGTTTTCCAATGCTTTTACTACCACTACTTTCATTCCTGCCATCACAGCACTGGCCGGGTTAGTACCGTGTGCCGAAATAGGAATCAGCATTACAGTACGGTGTGATTCACCTCTTGCATTGAAATAGTTACGGATTGTTAATAAACCGGCATATTCTCCCTGTGCACCACTGTTCGGTTGTAAACTACAGGCATCGAATGCTGTGATAGCGCATAAGTAACGGCTTAACTCATCAATCATCTGATGATATCCTGCTACCTGCGTTTTAGGTGCAAATGGGTGAATAGAACTCCAGTGGCTCCAGCTTAACGGCATCATTTCAGTTGCCGCATTTAATTTCATAGTACATGAACCTAAAGAGATCATTGATGTATTCAACGATAAATCTTTGTTCTCTAATTTTTTCATGTAACGCATCATTTGCGTTTCGCTATGATGGGTATTGAAAACCGGGTGTGTCAGGTAAGGAGAATTTCTATGTAACGAAACCGGAATATTTTCATAAGTGGCTTCGTTCGCTACCGTGATACCTGCAGCTGTATTATCCGTCGTATTGAATACGGCAACGATATCCAGTATGTCTTTAGGAGAAGTAGTTTCGTCTAATGATATACCAATATATCCTTCTTTTGTAATTCTGAAGTTGATTCCAGCTGCACCTGCAGCAGCCAGTACCGCCTCTTTATTATTTACTTTTACAGTGAGCGTATCAAAGAATGATTTATTAATCAGTTCTGCTCCTAAGGTTTGTAAGGCGTCTGCCAATGAATCTGCTAATACGTTTACTCTGTCTGCAATTGCTTTCAGTCCTTTCGGGCCATGAAAAACAGCATACATCGCTGCCATATTTGCTAATAATGCCTGTGCCGTACAAATATTGGAAGTTGCTTTTTCGCGTTTGATGTGTTGTTCACGGGTTTGTAAAGCCATGCGTAATGCTTTATTACCTTGTGAGTCTACACTGATACCGATAATTCTACCGGGAATTGTTCTTTTGAATTCATCTTTTACTGTAAAGAATGCCGCGTGAGGACCACCGAAACCTAAAGGTACGCCGAATCTTTGTGCACTTCCGCAGGCTGCATCCGCACCTAATTCGCCGGGAGATTTTAATAATGTTAATGCCAACAGGTCTGTTGCCATTACTACGTATGCACCGGCATCATGTACTTTATGAATAAAAGCTGCATAATCTTCTACAGAACCCTGACTGTTCGGGTACTGAACAATAGCACCGAAATAAGTCTGGTCGATCTCGGCAGATTGATAATCGCCGAATACCAGTTCAATGCCTATGGGTAAAGCACGCGTAACCAGTACATCTTTTGTTTGAGGGAAAATATAATTGTCAACAAAAAATTTCGGTCTGGTAATGTTAGATGCATTTTTGTTGAGTGTGCTAAAGAACATAGCCATTGCCTCCGCCGCTGCAGTAGCTTCGTCGAGCAATGACGCATTTGCAATCGGCAAACCTGTTAAATCACTGATCATTGTCTGGTAATTCAGCAAGCTCTCCAGTCTACCTTGCGAAATCTCCGCCTGGTAAGGTGTGTATTGAGTATACCAACCCGGATTTTCAAATACATTACGTAAGATCACTGAAGGAACGATCGTATTGTAATATCCCTGCCCGATATAGGTTTTAAAAACTTTGTTATCTAATGAGACTTCCTTGATTCTTTTCAGATAATCGTATTCGCTCACCGGACCCGGTAAATCTAACGAGTCTTGCATACGGATACTTTGAGGAATGGTTTTACCGATTAAAGACTCTAAACTGTCTACTCCGATGGTAGACAACATCTGCTGTACTTCATCGGCAGTAGGGCCAATATGGCGGCCTTGAAATTCTGCATTTTGCTGTTCAAAAAGACTCATAATATATAAAGTATTACTAAAACAGGATATAAAATTGCCGCAAAGTTATAGTTAATCTTTCATTCTAAATCGTTTTAGTTTTAACGGTGCATAAGTTGTGATTGAATGGTCAAAACACAAAAAAAAGTAGTTTTTTTTAACGAAATACTAATAAAAGTTAAAAAATGATCTAAATATTTAAATAGGTGAGTGAAACAGGAGGTGCGTCAATACGAAAGGTGGGCGGTGTTTTTTGAGGTGCGCTAAATACAATTTAGAGTCGCGTATATGCCGGATCTGCATACGTTTTTTATCGCTGATAGTATAACCGGTCCATAGTGTGGAATTGAATAATACTGACCCTATACAGGATAGGTTTATTCAATTGCTTCAGATATACTACGGACCGATCGGTTAATTCATATTAATTGAAATTTCTCCATAATGAAATACTGTCATATTATGGGTAATGTTGTGGGAGATAAAGCCAACGTAATAATTTCCGGTTTCCCAGGCCTTCAGTTCGTTTATAGGATTTGCGACGGGTGAATTCCTGTCATTTAAAGCTCCGATTTCAAGGGAAGGGAAAAAAAATGATAAAGGAGTTGTTGAAAAATCATACATATTTGATACGAATTGAGATTGGGTGATGTTGCGGTGTTCCCAGATATCAGTAACAATTACTTTAGAAAAATCTATGGTTGCAATTGTTTCCGGCCGGTAATTATGTTTTTTATTTATAATTAAACAATACATTTTTCCATCTCCTTTCACAGCGGCAATGTTTACAATAGGGGATAAATATTCATTTTTATTGATTGATTCATCTGCCTGATAAGACTCGTTATCATAAATATTTCTTAAGGGAAAGAGTTGATTTCATTTTTTTATTTTGATTATTCTATTAAACTGATTTGTTATATGTTTTTCGGGAAAGGGTCAATGAATCTTATTTTATTGTCGAAGAGATATTTTTCTTCATCCTGCAGCAGACATTTTTCAAGGTCCATTATTATTTTTTCTTTATTGATATTCTGACCAATAAAAACCAGCTCATTCATACGATCACCCCATTGTTTGCTCCATCTTGCTTCAATAAATTGCTGATGATTGATAAAAGAGGCATATTTTGTTCTTTCACTGAGGGGCATAGTACACCACCAGACGCCTGCACTTTCAAGTCGGGAAGAGCCTCCGGCCTGAGAAAAGTTAAGTGCATCATTTGGGCGGGAGGCTAACCAAAACAAACCTTTTGCTCTTATAATACCCGAGGGATATTCTTCATTCAGGTATTGCCATAATCTTTCAGGATGAAAAGGGCTGGAGTTACGAAAAACAAAAGAACTTATACCATATTCTTCTGTTTCAGGTATATGAAGCGATGCTTCTAACTCTTTTTGCCAGCCTGCAGAATGTTGTGCTGTTTCAAAATCAAACAGACCGGTATTTATAATTTGTGAAGCATCTATTCTTCCAAATTCGGATCTGATAATTTTTGCATCAGGATTTAATTTTTTAACAGCGGCTGTTAACAGGCCTGTTGTATAGTCATCTACAAGATCTGTTTTATTGAGTATAATCACATTGGCAAATTCTATCTGGTCAGTCAGCAGGTTTACAATGGTGCGGTCGTCTCCCTCTGTATCAGTTAGATTTCGGTCAAGCAATCGTTGATTGGTACCAAAGTCTTTGAAAAAATTAAAACAATCTACCACCGTTACCATTGTATCAATATAGCTGAAGCGCGATAGATCGATGTGATTTTTTTCGTCTGTAAAAGAAAAAGTCTGAGCCACCGGAACAGGTTCGCTGATACCGGTACTTTCAATTAATAGATAATCATACCTGTTTTCTTTTGCTAGTTTTTCAACTTCTGCCATCAGGTCTTCACGAAGCGTACAGCAAATACAACCATTGCTCATTTCTACTAACTTCTCTTCCGTTCTGGATAAGGTATTTGTATTTTCTACTAATCTCGCATCAATGTTTATTTCGCTCATATCATTAACGATTACGGCTACTTTCAGTCCGGCTTTATTATGCAGGATATTGTTCAGTAATGTTGTTTTTCCTGCTCCTAGAAATCCACTTAAAACTGTTACCGGCAACTTTTTTTCTGTTTTCATATCTGTTTAGTCCGGTGAAAATATTTTTTCAGATGAGTTGTATAAAATATTTTTCATCGGTTAAAAGTTTTTGATATTATTTTTTATTGATATTGGAAAAAGTATCTACATAACGGAGAAATCTTTCTTTGTCTACTTTAACTTTATTCCAGCTGTCCATCAGTTGAATCTCTACTTTCTGATCAATCATTTGTTGAATGGTTTGCCTGT
This sequence comes from Gynurincola endophyticus, assembly GCF_003991195.1. GTDB lineage: Bacteria > Bacteroidota > Bacteroidia > Chitinophagales > Chitinophagaceae > Gynurincola > Gynurincola endophyticus. The sequence goes on from NZ_RCWL01000001.1 coordinate 955,682, forward strand.
ATCGATAATATGCATCATAATCTGTTTCTGAAAGTGAATTCATTTTATTTTGAAACCAGCTTACCGGATTGAAGAAATAACTGTTGCGGATAAAATTGTTTTTGTTTTCGTTGATGTTTTCAATTTTCTTAACAGCATTTTTCATTAATTGATTGGTTATGCCGCTGGTTGAATTACCAATGATAAGTTCATTTTTGAGTGTGTCTTTTCCATGCTGGGTGTGTGCAAGTTGCGGGTATATTGTTAATAATTGCTGTGCGATGTTATCTGAAGGCAGATCGTATATTTTATAGGTTTCTTCCCGGCTGGCATCCAGAAAATCAGTCATGTAACTGGCAGGATATTTTAATGTTACCAGCTGATGTACAGTGCCAGGAATGACTATGCATAGAATAATCCAGAGTGAAACCATCTTTATTGCCTGACCTGCACTTCCTTTTCCTTTCAGATTGATAAAATAGAAAGCTCCAAACCATAATGCTGTATAGAATACGATAAGCATGCAAAAGCGTATAAAATTTCCGGCTAGTTCTGTCAATGCTCCGGTGAGTAAGGCATAAGTAAACATCAATAGTATGATCAGGCTAATAAGTAAGAAGAAATAGAATCCAAACCGAGCTAATAACCATTTTTTGTTATTGATGTTATTAATTTCAATCAGTTTATTAAAAGAGAGATCTTTTTCAAGCCCACCAATATTAAATAGCAGAATAATAGATAAAACCGGTAAAAGATAAAGAATAGCAAAACTGAAGTCGAGCGTACCTGTCATCAGTCTTTCAGGGTTAGCGATTTCTTCTGCAAGATCAGCATCCATAGTGCTGCTTCTGTTAGTGACCTGTTTATAGTAACCATATTGTTCAGCCTGCCCTATAGAAAAAGGAATCAATTCAGAAGGTTCTTTGAAGGCAACAGCAGGAGCATACCATATTGCACGAACGGGTGTAGTTACATCTATCCAGGGTTTATCATCAGGACCTTTTTTTCCTGCATCATACCAGACAGTAACTTCGTTTATGGTAAGTTTGTTTTTATTTTTTATACTTTCAATTTCTTCCTTTTGTTTTTTTAAAAGCGTATAACCATTCTGAAGGCCATAGATAGCAGCCACGATAAAAAGAAACAGGGAAATTATTTTAAAAGTACTTCTGGCAAAATGCCTGAATTCATTTTGCATAATTGTAATCAGATGCTTCATGCCAGTTTTATTTTTTTTGAAGTTGTAAATACAATAATGGTGATTGCCAATACCCAGATTGCAAGCAATAAAAAGTCTGTTACATAGTGTATACTTATTAGTTTCCAGGAGGGCATTTTGTATTCAAATTGACTGATTGATCTGTAAAACTGATTGTTTTCTTTTTGTGCTCTTTCTCCTGTTTTTGACCCTCCGAACGCATGTTGATCGTTTAGCGTTTTAATGAGCGTTCTGCGATAGTTTTCTGCCTGTTGAAGAAAATCCAGATGATGATGCATATCGCTTCCACTGAGTGCCATGCCGGTGCTTTGTAAAGAAGCGAAAGGGTTAATGATGCCTGACAGCTGATAAAATTTTTTCTGTTTTTGAAGTAATCCGTAGTTGTTTCCGAAATGTTTATCCCATACAGCGTTTCCGTATTCTTCATCGGCCTGCATACGAAGTCCGTCAAAATTTACCGGTAAATCCTGCAGACTGGTAACTTTATATTTAGCTAGTGTTTGCTGCTTAAATTCTTCTGATCTCTTATCTGATGGATTATGTCCGTCGAGCCCCTGAGACCGGTCTTCCTGCATGGCCGCCGTGAAGTTCTGCCTGCTTGGCAGCGGATATAGTTTATCTGTGGTATTTCCCCATATTCTGGGTAGAAATATCGTCCATAATAACCATAATCCAAGCATAGACGATAAGGAGGCCGTATTGGTTTTTAAGCGTGCTGAAAACCAGGTTGAAAGAAGTGTAATGATGTAATAGTATGCCGAATATACCAGTGACAAAAGAGTTATTCTTATCAGGCTGTCTTTGCCTATGCCCTGTGAATTAATAATCATTTGACCTGCTACAGTAACGGCTAAAAGTAGTAAACCATACATCCATACGCTAATAGCTTTAGAGAAGATAACCGAGCGAAGTGATGCTCCCTGAAGCACAAGGAGTTTAAGCCTTCCGGTTTCTTTTTCACTACTTACTGATGCAAAAGCAAGAAAAATGAGTAAAAGCGGAATAATATATTGCAGTAATAATGAAGGTTTGAGTTTTCCAAACTTAGACACTGATAGGGTTTGTGATGCTTCCGAGTATATTATTTCGTTCTGCATATGACCTTCCAGCCGTAAAACATTTCCGGTAATACTGTTGATACCCTCATCAATACTGCTTAGGGATGTAACGGGTTTAAAAACGTAAGAGCCGTAGTGTGCAGCACTGTGCGGATTCATATTGTCAATACTTTCCCATTGTTCACGTACATGCTCGCCGGCTGCCTGCTGCTGTTGTTGTTGCTGACTGGTTTGAGCACTTCCTGACCAGGTTACCATTATAAGTGTAATAATGAACAACGCCGTTAGATAAACTAATACCCGGACTCTGAACAGCATTTTCAGCTCGTTTATGATAATTTGCTTCATAAAATAAATTGTTTTAATCCTGCATGTAGTTCAGATAGATTTTTTCCAGTTCATTTGCGGTTACTGCGGACGTGTGCATTTCATTTACCAAAACTCCGTGTTTGAGAATACCAATCCGGTGACAGGTTTCACGCACCCGGAAAATATCGTGCGATGCCATCAAAATGGCCGCTCCTTCATCTGCAAGTTTTTTGAGTAATAATGATAGCTCATTGCTAGCCAGTGGATCCAATCCACTGGCAGGTTCGTCAAGCAGATAAGCACTTGCTTTTTTCGCATATGCAATGGCAATACCTACTTTTTGCCGCATGCCTTTAGAATAAGTTTCTGTTCTTCTGTTCAGTGCTTCCTCCCGCAAACCACATTTCGTCAGAAAACCGGATAATTCCTGTCTGCTATAATGCAGGTTAGCTATTTTACAGAAATAGTCAAGGTTTTCAATCCCAGATAGATAGGGGTAGAGATTAACATTTTCAGGAATATAGCCGATATGCTTTCGTGAAGTTCCGGCCTGCTCGCTGGTATTGATACCGGCAATTATGGTTTTACCACTATCGGGTTTTAAGAATCCCAGAAGCATATTCATGGTGGTTGATTTGCCGGCACCGTTCGGCCCGAGTAAACCATAAATTTCTCCACCGGCTACAGTCAATGACAAACTATCTACTGCCTGTTTGCCTTTATATGATAAACTCGCATTTTGGATCGCTATCATAACACTTTTTTAGCTTTGAAAAATTATAATCGTACTTACTCAAAGTGAATTGATACGAAGTACCAATTCACTTTGAGTACAAGCAGTTGCTATAAGATAATAATGCAACAGTGTTGCGAAAATAGTAATTATTTTATTTAATGCAATAGTGTTGCATTAATTTCTGTAAAATAAGTGATGAAAGGTTTTTTCAAGGGCGTATGTGGGTATATGGGCATGAATAACATGCTCTGAGAAGTTGATATGGAAACAAAACCGGTTTTAAATGGCGCAAAATTGAATTGCGGAAAGGCTGTATACAATTCTTCAATATTGTAACATTTTGTAAATATCAGTCATAAACAGTTCTTTATAAATGACTTTTAAATATGCCTGCAATTATTGAACGGTAAAATCCTGTAGAACCTGTATTTTGGTTCAGGTGGAGTTTTTTTTCTTATCCAGCAATGATTGCGGTAACTTTGCAGCGCAATGTCGAAGGCAAAAAAAACATATAAAGAAGTGGATCTCGAGAATTGGGAAATGAAATCAAAAGCCAATACCAAAAAGTATCAGCAGCTTTTGAAAACTATTCCTCAGGCTGCTGCTATTAAAGCTTTGCCCGACTTGCATGAAGAAGCCTTTGAAAAGGTAGATTGCCTGTCTTGTGCAGCCTGCTGCAAAAACTATTCACCCCGGTTTAAAACACCGGATATTAAACGTATCAGTAAACACCTCCGGATGAGAGAAAGTACGTTTATCGATACTTACCTGAATCTTGATAACGAAGGTGATTATGTTGTAAAAAACACTCCATGTCCGTTTCTGGGAGCTGACAATTATTGCAGCATCTATGAAGTGCGTCCTTCAGATTGTGCCAGATTTCCTTATACAGATGAAGATGTATTGTTGAAAAGAAAAAACATTACACTTAAAAACGTTACTTTTTGTCCGGCTGTTTACTATGTGCTCGAAAAATTGTCGCCTTAATCCAGTACGATTGGGTGTTGCCCGTTTGTATATTCTTTTTCCAAAGCATCCAGAATGATATTGACATGTTTATCATTCGTTATAAAATCGGCATTGCTGGCATCTACCATCAATGTTTTGATATTATATTGCTTAATGTATTGCAGATAAGTATCCTGAATATTTGAAAGGTATTCGTCAGGTATACTTTGCTCATAAGAACGGTTTCTCTTTTTTATATTTTGCTGAAGTTTATCAACCGGCGCATGCAGATAAATCAATATCTCCGGTTGAAGTAATTGCGCATGGATAATATCGAATAGCTTCTGATACAGTTTAAATTCTTCTTCAGGCAGGTTCACTTTTGCAAACAACAAACATTTTGTAAATAAGTAATCACTGATTGTTACCTGTTGAAAGATATCCTGGGTTTGTAGTAATTCTTTCAATTGCTTATATCGCTCAGCCATAAAGAAGAGTTCTAATGGAAAAGCATATTGTGCCGGATTCTCATAAAATTTTGAGAGGAAAGGATTGTCTGCAAATGCTTCCAGAATTAATCTCGCATTCAGTTTTTTAGCCAGAATATTGGCTAAGGTGGTTTTGCCTGCCCCAATGTTTCCTTCTATCGTAATAAATCTGTATCTCATGTCGGTTACCGCAAAGAAATGCTAATCAGATAATTTTAAGGAATATATTTTTTCACATCTAACGAGTCTATACATTCGTAGTAAAGCTGCTCTACTGTTTTCAGGTGCACCGGGTGCAGGTAAGTGGGAGCGATTATATTCAGAGGGGTTAATACGAATTTTCTTTCAGCTATTCTCGGATGCGGAATGGCTAAATGCGGTTGATTGATAATATCGTTGTTATATAACAAAATATCTATATCAATGGTTCTGGCTCCATATTTTTCATTTCTTATCCGCCCTAGTTCTAACTCGATACTTAATGCTTTTTGTAGTACATTGTCAGCAGAAAGTGCAGTTTGAACTTTCAGTACCTGATTCAGAAAGGGAGCCTGTTCGGTATTTCCCCAGGCTTCAGTTTCATAAATAGGGGAAAAATCAATGATTCGTCCTATATTTAACCCAATCAGTTGCGCAGCTTTTGTGAGATAGTTTAATCTGTCTCCCAGGTTGCCGCCGATCAATAAAAAACATGTATTCATACTTAATTACAGGCTGAATACGCAAAGTTCATAGAAATTTGATAAAACTAAACACAGATGAAGAGCTTTTTTAAAATTTTCTTTGCATCCACTGCTGCATTGGTATTTTTTTGCTTTTTTATTATTGTAATAGGTGTTTGTACAGCGGGTTCATCTGCTGTTACCATTTCACCTAAATCGGTGTTAACCATCGATTTGTCAAAGAGTTATCCCGAAGTGGGGCAAACAAACCCTTTGCTGTTTTTACAATCTGATAAAGAATACGATTTGCCTTCTTTTTATGAAGTGATTCAATTGATTGAAATGGCAGCTAATGACCCTTCTGTAAACGCTATTTTACTACAGGGCAGCAATAACAATAATGGTTTTGCTAACAGCGATGAATTGAGAAAAGCACTGATGAAGTTTAGAGAAAAATCTGGCAAGCCGGTATATGGTTATGCTGCTGAAATGAGCCAGTTGTCTTATTTTGTAATGAGTGCGGCTGACTCAGTTTTTGTAAATCCGCAGGGAGCTATCGAGTGGTCAGGGTTATCTACCACCTTATTGTTCTTTAAAGGAGCACTCGATAAGCTTGAAATAAACCCTCAGATTATTTATGCCGGAAAGTTTAAAAGTGCTACCGAACCTTTCCGTGAGAAAAAAATGTCAGATCCTAACCGCATTCAGTATACCGAATTGCTGGAAGATCTTTTCAACTATATGGTAACAGAAGTGGCGGCATCAAGAAACATTGATCCTGTTTTGTTACGCAAACAAGCTGATGAACAAGTGGTCGTATTTCCGCAACACGCAATGGATATTAAATTGATTGACGGCCTCCGTTATGAAGATGAAGTAGAAAATATTTTCAGAGAGTTATTGTCAGTTTCTCCTGCACGCAAAATTGCATATGAATCTATCGCTAAGTATGCAGAGGCTAAAAAGCTAAGCCTGATTAATAGCAGCGCTGATAAAATTGCTTTAATTGCCGCTGAAGGAGATATCATTACCGGTAAGGGTGGATACAAGCAGATTGCATCGGAAGATTATATCTCCCTGATTAAAAAAGCCCGTTTAAATTCATCCGTAAAAGCTGTTGTGTTCAGAGTAAATTCGGGGGGCGGATCTGCATTGGCTTCAGAAGAAATCTGGCGTGAAATTACGCTTACCAGACAAGTTAAACCGGTGATTGTAAGCATGGGTAACTATGCTGCTTCCGGCGGTTATTATATTGCAGCGAATGGAAATACCATTGTGGCCGATCCTACCACTTTAACCGGATCAATCGGTGTTTTTGCAATGATCCCATCCGTACAAAAGTTAATGAATAATAAACTCGGAATTACCACCGATGGCGTACAGACCAGTGAAAAAGCGCAACCGATCAATGTATTTGAAGACCTGAAACCTTTTCAGGTTGAATTACTGAAAACTCAGATTGATACCATTTATGCTGTTTTCAAGCGACGCGTAGCTGAAGGAAGAAACCTTTCGGTTGATTATGTAGACAGTATCGCCCAGGGACGTGTATGGAGCGGTATTAAAGCAAAAGAAATCGGACTGGTAGATACTTTGGGATCGTTAAATACCGCTATCGCCATCGCCGCACAACAGGCAGAATTGCGTGATTACGGTATTATTCATTATCCTGACAAAAAAAGCAAACTGGAGTTCTCCAATTTCCCGATGGAGTTAATTTCATCAAAATCAAAGCAGGATATACTGGCAGAATCTCTGGGACAGGAAGGCTTACAGGTGTATGAATCGCTCAAAAGCCTGCAATCTAACTTTAAAGTTCCGCTGCTAAAACCTTACGAAACATTTATTATCAGATAACCTATTCTACTGACCCGCAAGGATAATTGCTCAAATTGCAATAGCTTTGCGGGTTCATTGTAGATATTATTTCATGTCGAATCAATATAGTCAGCTAAAGGCAATGCTAGCGATTACTAAAGCTAGTTTCAGAGGATTGGTGAGAAGTCCGAATACTTTAGTCTTCAATTTTCTGTTTCCGGTAGTGTTTATCGCCATTTTCAGTGTATTGGAACATAAACAACCAATGAAGTGGAAAGTGTCCTTTACTGAAAATAGTGATTCAACAGCTGTTATTTATCATGCTTTGAAAAATCTCTCTGTTCTCGAGTGGGAGCAACTGACTCCAACCGAACAACAGGAATCCCTCAAAAGAGGCAAAATCAAAGCATTGGTAGACATACAATCTCCTGCGAATGCTCCCAGTGAAATTCATTTAACGACTTCTTCTATTATTTCTGATCAGGAAGTTTCTACACTGCAATTGATGATCGAAACAGCGATTCATCAGATCGACAGAACCGTATATCCCGATCAGATTACCACCGCCAGTTTATCGCCACAGGTTGAATTGATACAAGGCAAACCCTATCGTTTGATAGATTTTCTTTTACCCGGACAAATAGGCGTTACTTTATTAGCATCCTGTGTATTCGGAGTGGCATTTTTGTTTTACAATATGCGCAGTACACTGGTATTGAAAAGATTTTTTGCAACACCCGTAAAAAGGCTTTATATACTGTTAGGCGAGGCATTGAGCAGGGTAGTGTTGCAGCTGGGGGTAATGTTTATTTTGATTGCAGGAGCTTATTATTTTCTCAACTATACCCTCACCAATGGCGTTTCTTCATTATTGCAGATGCTGATAGTTGGTTTTTTAGGAGTCATTTTATTTATGGGATTCGGCTTCATCATCAGTGGTATTGCTAAAAGCGAAAGTGTAATTCCGCCATTAGCTAACGTAATCGCGCTTCCGCAGTTTATTTTTAGCGGCGCATTTGTAAATAATGAAATATTTCCTCAGTGGATCCAAACAATTTGCGAGGTTCTGCCGTTAACACAAATGAATTCGGCCCTCAGGAAAATTGCTTACGACGGTGTTCCTTTGTGGAGTTGTACCAAAGAACTGGTGATTTTAGGAGCCTGGTTAATATTGGTATATTGGCTGGCTACCAAATTATTTAAATGGGAATAAGTATGCGTTTTATTAAACTGGCGATTATTAGTTTTATAGTTATTGCAGGAATTATCACGGCTATTTCAGCAATGATTCCTTCTAAAGTAAATATTATTCGGTCTGTTCACCTTTCGCTGCCAAAAGATAGCGTTATTCATCGCCTGAGCGATATGAACGACTGGAAAAACTGGAACCTCTACATTAGTAACCCGGCGCTGACAAATTTAACTGCCAGTGCAAATGAAATCCGTTCTAACGAATTGACGGTACAGAAAACAGACTTCCGCAACGATTCACTCATTACATTGTGGAGCCAGGGTAGCAAAAAAACTTTCGATGGCGGCTTTGTATTTTTCGGTGACGAACGCGAAACCATTGTTCAATGGTATTTTACCATTCAGGTAAAATGGTATCCGTGGGAAAAATTCAGTTCCGTTATTTATGAAAAACAAATCGGGCCGATGATGGAAGAATCACTGAATCGGTTGAGCGGTAACCGGAGTGTCGCGCAATAATTCACGGTAATAAGTTAAAATGCTATCCTGCAATACAGCAATTCTTTCCAACGGTGTTTTATTGGGTATTTGCTGCTCCTGATAATCGTGCAGCATATTGTGCGTAAACTTTAATTTCATTTGTACAATTACATCATTCAATCCTACCTGCTGTTGAGTCAGTAAGGTGGCTAACGATTGCAAACTGTCTACAGAATTCTTAAAGGAGGCCTGTGCACTGTCAAAGTACCGGGTCCAGTATCTTCTCAATGTACTGTCGTGTATTTTACCCAGATAAACGGGCACCAGTGTATAATATTCCTGATTTTTCTGAATGAAGTGATTCCATGACTCTAATGAATCACGTAGTAATTTCTCCCATTCTTTCGACTCTATCTCAATGTCTCGCGCAGCATCGGTTTTTTTCCTGACTTCTACCCACATCTGCTCAATCAGATTACTCCGCTCCGTATAGTCTGACGACCTCACTGATACCTTTTTTTCTTCCAATACCGGAAATTGAGTAGCCGGCTTTGGCTTACAAGCTGCCGTTAAAAGCAATAATCCGATAATAAAATAACGCATAAGTCCTGTCTTATAAGTTACAAAAAAATATTCAAAAATCAAAATGTGTTGATAGTCAGCGTTTTGTCTCGTGAAGGTCAGACGGTTGATCTATTTCAAGAGTTATGCTCACTATTTTGATGCCTAAATTACAATAGAATCAACGTAAAACGACACGAAAAAGTGAGCAGCGTTAATAAAAAATAATATTTAATGTGCAGAAAAAGATACAGTTAGGTAGAATTAAAAAATAACTAAATCGTTAAAACTGAGAGGTGCAACGATTAAAGTATTGTAGTTGTCATACATTTAACTTGAGATGAATTATACTGAATTGGTTAAAGACTGTGTTAGAGGTAAGGCAAAGGCCCAGAAACAACTCTATGACATGTTCGCTGAGAACATGCTGGGGGTCTGTTATCGCTATACCCGGTCATTAACAGATGCAGAAGATGTGTTACAGGATGGCTTTGTTAAGGTTTTTCAGAATTTACACCAGTACAAATTTGAAGGAGAATTGGGCGGATGGATCAGGCGGATTATGGTAAACACGGCACTGAACTATCTCAAGAGAGAATCGCGCTATCACCACGACGAAATCGGCGAAGACAGTTCCTATCAGATAGCTGCGAAAGACAATCCTGAATTGCACCTGAGTGCCAAGGAAATAGCCCAGTTAATCAGGAAATTGCCCACAGGTTACCGTACAATTTTCAACTTACACGCAGTAGAAGGCTTTACACACGTTGAAATTGCAAAGATGCTGGAGATCAACGAAGGAACCTCACGATCACAGTATGCCAGGGCCAGAAATTTATTAATCCAGTGGTATAACCAAACCCAATCTTTCAAAGTATCCAATTATGTCGGAGAATAGATTTGATAAACATATTAATGATGAAATGTCGCAGTTGCGCATTAAACCGGGTAATCATGTATGGGCCCAGGTTCAGGCCACGCTGCGCCGTAAAAGGAGACGCCGGCTGGCGGGTTTCATCATCCCGGTTTGTGTATTAGCCTTATTAGGCACTTATTGGTGGATGCATTCTCCCAAAGAGGCTGTATTACAAAACGAATTGTCTAATCAAACTTTACTGAATGATCAAAACTCTACGCTAAATAATCCACTTGCAGATCAACCTGCCATTGATATCAACGATCAGAAAAATGATCGTATCATAACAGCTAATCCTGAAACTACTGCTGAAGGTCGTAAAAAAGACCTTGCAGTAAATGATGCCAAACCGCTCACTCAGCCTGTTATTGAAAAGAAACCAGCTGCGTCGTCAGCCCGTATAACAAATAATAAAAGTACAGTTAATAATATAGGTCAGTCGCCGGTTGCTGCCGCTTTACCACCAGTAACTGTTACACAGGAAGATCCTGTAAAAGAAGTTGCGGAAAAAGCGGTTGAACCACCCACGCATGTTGTTACATCTTTTGAAACCAAAACTAAGAAAGAAACTAAAAATGCAAATGAGGACGATCATATCGTAAAAACCAATGACCAACCGGCAATCGACACTGCTCAACAATTGCCGGTTGAGGTGGAAACCCTTGTTGCAATGGCTGACTCTGTTGTATTACCACAAAAAGAAAAAGCAAAAAGAAAATGGAAATTCGGTATTCACGGTTCTTATGGTGAATCGGGTATCGGAAGAGGTGGTTTCGGTGAAAGCTTCCTGAAATCATCGATGGTTTATAACAGTTCTCCCGGACTGCAAAACGCCAATTACTATGTAGATAAAGATGAATTAAAACACCAGTCTCAAAAATATTACCATGCCGGGTTATGGGCTAATAAACCACTTACTGACCGGTTAAGTATTCAGACAGGTTTCGATTATCAGTACTCATCTACCAAAACCAATGTAGGTTGGAGAGTGATTGAAGAACGTTTCATTGTGAGTAATCCTGCTATCCAGGCTGCACCTGTTGAATATTTTTATGCACCGGGTATGCGCTTTACGAATGAAGTTGATCAGGTATTTTTAGCGATGGCAATGCCCATTAAGAAACAGGAGTTTAATAACTACTGGCATATGTTATCAGTTCCGGTACAGGTAAATTACCTGCTGACACCCGTTAAAGGTAACTACGGTATTTCTGTTGTCGCAGGTATCAGATACCAGCGGATGATTGCTGAAGAAATGTTGCACTTTGATGAAGCCAATGGTGTTATGTTCAGATTAAACGACCTGATGAACAAAAATCAGTTTACATTAACCTCAGGATTAAACTTTGAGTTTTTCCGTAACAATAAATTCCCCGTAACAATTACTCCTAATGTGGGGTATCAGTTAAATGATTTTTATAAGCCTGAGCTAAAATCAAAACACCACGCCTGGATGGGAGCGCTGAGCATTGGTGTGAAGTTATTCTAAACGCTCTCTCTGTGTTTTTTATTTAAAAGGGTCGACTATTCTTAGTTGGCCTTTTCAGTTTTTATACAAACTACTGCTTCAATGTTTCTTCTCAATATATAGTTGTGGGTCATATAAAAATGAACAAACTTGTTTAATGAGTAAGTGTTTTTATTTTATTAGCCATTCAGAATAATATTTTAAAAGAAAAACATTTTTTGCCCATTAATTAATACGGTGGTTAAAAAGAACCTGATATATTTGTTGAAAATGATTCCTTATAAAAGTGTTGTTTTTTCTATATTTTTTTTATCCCCTTTCTATTAGTGATTCATCCTGATTTTTATTCATACTGCGATCTTTTATTATAACAGTGATGTGTAGGTTTGTTTTAAATTTTACAGTCTGTAACCTGATACATTATTATAACCTGTTGCCCTTTTCATGTAGTGAACGCCGTTACCGTGTACTGGCCGATACGGTCTTGAGCCGCAGTATCGGTACTTCTATTATCCATC
>NZ_RCWL01000010.1 GCF_003991195.1 Gynurincola endophyticus
ATGAAGGAAGTCCCACACACTCTTAATGAAGAATTAAAAAGGCACCCACTCTTAATTAATAATTAATAATTCTTCATTTATTTTATCTTCGTGTGCATGCAGACATCTGGCAAAAATTGGAGCAACTCCATTTTGTGGCTCAGAAGAGCTTTCTATCAGTTTAATTCATTTGCTACCAAATGGACAACTATACTGATTCCATTATTCTGGTCTATTGCTTTTATATGGGCCATGTATGATCTCGGGTTTAATAGCTTTGAGTCGAATGACCCTCTTGTAAATTCATGGCTCACTTTATTGTTACGGTCGCTTACATTCCTACACCTGTTCCGCTGGTTACTCGAATTATATGTTAGCAGAAGCCTTAAATCAAGGTTGATTAACCTGGGACTATTTATTGTTATATTAATACTATACAATCACGTTCTGTTTGCAAAGATTTTAAGCATACACTATGATTCTGTGCGTTATCTTATCTATAAAGTAGTGTTGTACGGAACTATTATTTTCTTCTTTTTTTCAGAACTTTCTTATGTTACCAGATCCGTTTTTAATAAGAAACTAAATCCATCCTTATTATTTGTTTCCAGTTTTATACTCTTAATCATCTTTGGAGCATTAATGCTGCATTTGCCAAATGCTACTAAAAACGGACTTGGTTTTCTGGATGCTTTGTTTACTGCTACCAGTGCTGTTTGTGTAAGCGGATTAAGTGTAACAAATATTGCACAGGAGTTCACACAATTCGGACAGATCATTATCTTATTATTGATGCAGATAGGCGGATTGGGAATTATGACTTTTGCCGGTATGCTGAGTTATGCAATGGCAGGGTCACTGTCGCTGAAACACCAATTTGCTTTCAGGGATATGTTTCAGGGAAATGCCAACAATGTTGGAAAATTGGTTTCCAGAATCGTATGGGTTAGCCTGTTCTTCGAAATAAGTGGTGCGGTAATGATTTACTTTACACTTGATAAAGTAAATTTTGAAAGAGTTATTGATAAAATATTCTTTTCTGTATTTCACAGCATATCAGCTTATTGTAATGCCGGTATTTCTACATTTGACGGAGGCTTGTATCACCCGGCTTTACGCTTTAATTATTCAATGCACTTCATTATTGCACTATTGATTATTTTAGGTGGAATCGGATTCCCGATAGTATTCAATCTTTTTACTCTGCTGAGAATAAAAGCAAAAAACCTTGTCTGGAAATTACAACATAATGCGCAACGAATTTATCGCCCACGGGTAGTTACTGCAACCGCTATTTTAAGCCTCGTAACTACCGCTATTTTACTGATCATCGGATTCGTTGCATTCATTACACTGGAACAAAACGGATCATTAGCAGAACATCCGACCTGGACAGGAAAAATCGTTACTTCCTTTTTTAGTGCGGTTACTCCAAGAACTGCCGGATTCAATACCGTTGACATCAATCACTTTACGCTCCCGATGTTGATGTTATATATATTACTAATGTGGATAGGTGCTTCGCCCGGATCTACAGGAGGCGGTATTAAAACAACTACCGCCGCAATTGCATTTCTGAATTTGTGGAGTTTTATTAAAGGAAGGGATCGGGTGGAATTCTATAAAACTGAAATTTCTCATCAGTCGATCAGACATGTATTAGCAAGCATCGTATTATCTCTATTGATTATAGGGGCCTGCATTTTTCTATTAAACATACAGGATAGTCAATTCGGATTGGTAAAAATTACTTTTGAAGCGTTTGCTGCTTTCAGCACTACCGGGCTTACCATGGGAATTACCCATGAGTTAAGTGATTTCGGCAAATGGGTCATCTTAATTACCATGTTTGTAGGGAGGGTTGGGGCAATTACCGTATTAATTGCTGTAGTAAAACAAAGTAGTCAATTACTATACAGATATCCGAAAGAGGATATTTTATGTTAAAACTCTAGTTATGAAATTTATTGTATTTGGATTGGGAAGTTTTGGTTCGTCTTTATCTGTTCAACTCGTAAATCTTGGACATGAAGTGATAGGAGTTGATCATAAAGTAGAACTTGTAGAAAAATATCAAAAAACAATTACGCATACAATTGCTTTAGACGCTACAAATGCAGAAGCAATTAAGCAGTTGCCGCTAAATGAAGTAGATGCTGCCATTATCGGTATCGGTGAAAATGAAGGCATCTCTATAATGGTAACGGCATTACTGATTCAACACAATGTGAAACGTATTATATGCAGGGTTACCTCGCCTTTACAACAGGTAGTGTATGAAGCAATGAATATTGAAGAGTTTGTATACCCTGAAGCCTCTTCTGCCGAACGACTAGCAATGCGTTTAGATATGCCCGGTATATTGAATTCTTTCAGATTCAGAAACGATTATCGGATGATTGAAGTGAAAGTTCCTGAAAGGTATGTTGGTAAAACAGTAGAATCAATGAAACTGAATGAAAAATATAAACTGATTCTGATTACTATCGTTCGGGATACCGTTCGCAAAAATATATTCGGAAAAGAAACACTTTATCATGATGTACTCGGATACATAGATCCGCAAACACAAGTATTGCCCGGAGATAACTTATTGTTATTTGGTACCCAGAACGATATTAAATCATTTATTGATTAATTGCTTTAATAAGATGGTTATTTGTTCCATAATGGAATGACTATCTTTTTTTATAGAGTACATTTTCATGCTTTTCCATATATTTTCCTGCAAATAAGCTATATGTTCGTTGGGCAATCCGACCATTAAAAAAAACTCTTTTTCTAATTGTAATATATATTCCAGTAATTGATATCTGATTGAAGAATTATTTGATTCAATAATTATTTCATTAAACTGAATACTACTGCTAAGATTGTTCAGTTGAAGTAATTTCTGTACTGACTTAAACAAAACTTTAGCCTGATGAACAGCCATTTCTGAAAATCTCCATATTAACTTATTTTCCCTGATTTCCAGCTGAGAATGATCTTCAACAAATTCCTGAAACCAGACCTTAACCTCTTCCAGACTTCTTGGTAATTTGTTGCGTTTACTTTCTTTATCGGAATTGAGATAATGAACAATAAAATTTGAATGTGAAATATTTAACTGATCTGTATTTTCGCCATTGTTAAGAACCAGGTGTATTTGAATATATTCATTGTGTTCAACAAGTTGTTGAATAGAACGAAATGTATGCTGAATATCGTCTTTATCTCTCTTACTATCCATATATATTAATATAGGAATTGTTTTGCTATTTAATAATTCTTTTGGAAGATAAAAACGATTTTCTGACGATTCGATACCTATATTCAGTTGATCATTCAACTGATGAGTTTCCGTCAGCTTACACAAAAAACTGCTTGCCCATTTTTTTATATCAAATCTTTTAATCCGCTCCTGCATCTTTGAAATATCTTTTGTCTGTGTTTCAGGAGAAATTTGTAATGAGTGATAAATTTTATCACATAGATCATGCGTGTCATTGGGATTTATAATAACTGACTCATGTAATTCTTTTGCTGAACCGGCCAGTTCACTTAATATTAATACACCTTTCTTATCGGCCCTGCTGGCAATAAATTCTTTAGCCACAAGGTTCATTCCATCTCTGATCGGAGTGATAAGAGCAACATCGGCAGCCGTATATAACGTCAGTAATTCATCAAAATTCAGTGACCGGTAACGGTAAATAATCGGTTGCCAGTCTATTGTTCCTATAGAACTGTTGACTCTTGAAATGGATTCATCAATCATTTTTTTCCGTTCTTCATATTTATCGATTTTATCTCTCGAAGGGATTATGACTAATATGAAAACTACATTTGCCTGGTATTCAGGATACTTTTTTAAAAACTCTTCAAAAGCAGTAATTCTGTTTGAAATACCTTTGGTATAATCTAACCGGTCAATGGAGAATATAATTTTTTTGTGATTGAAAAACTCTTTTAATTTTTTTCTACCTTTTCTTACAATCGATTTATCATAAGCACTATTGAATTGCTCGTAATGAATACTTATAGGAAAATGATCAATTAATACCAATCTGTTTTCATAGGGTAACAATACTCCCTGATGTGTAATACCAAGTATAGATTGTACGGTTTCCACAAAATGAGCAACATATTCTGTGGTGTGAAATCCAACTAAATCAGCACCCAACAGGCCTTTTATAATTGTATCCTGCCACTGATTGGGTAATAATCTAATCAGTTCATAAGTAGGGAATGGAATATGTAAAAAGAATCCAATAGTCAATTTTGGAAACGATTTTCTTAATAATACAGGTAGCAACATTAAATGATAGTCCTGCACCCAAACCACATCATTTTCGGTGATTTCTTTCTGCAACACTTCATGAAATTTCTCATTCACTTTCTTATATGCATTCCAATGTGTATCATTATATTTTGTGTAAGATGGAAAGTAATGAAACAGCGGCCATAAAGTACTATTAGCAAAACCATTATAAAAGTCATTATAAACCTTATTGGGTGTGAATACGGGCAAATAATTAAACAAATCATCACTCGGAAATTCGATCGTTTTCCAGGTTTTTGATTTGCAACCCGGATTTCCACACCAGATTATTTCATCAAAAGTAACATCATCTTTACTGCATTCGATAAAACCGCGAATAGCAGATACCAGACCTCCGCTGGAAGGCTTTAGAATAGCAGTTTCGCCCTCATTTTCAATAGAAAATGGAAGTCTGTTAGATACTATAATAAGTCTTTTGAGTGCCATAGATTAATTTATTCATAAAATCTTGTGCCTTCCCATTCTCAGCTGAATGAATTAAATTTGTAATTACAGCAAATTATAGAGATAATGACGAATTTTTGGGACATTGAATTTTGGAATAACTCACTTTCTAAATGGTTGTTTTTCATTTGTATAATACTTGGTGCATCAGGTTTGATAAAATTGCTGAGTAAAATTTTTATAAATGATAAAAACCCTGAAGAAGTAAACACTGAGGTGAAGTTTAAAGGGGTTATTAAAGTTTTATTCAAAAACTGTATTATTCCCATTGCTTATACAGCGTGCTTGTATTACGCATTTCAAGCCCTCACTGTTCCGGAAAAATTGTCAAATGCGATTAATTACGGAATGCTGATCGCGATTACTTTCTGGGTTTCATACGGATTAGGAGCCATTGTCAGTTATATCGTTAGAAAGTTTGTTCAGGCTAAGTATGGAATTGATACCGAAGCCCGTCAGTCGAACGGTATCATCATGGTCGTAAAGCTCATCATCTGGCTGGGTGCCTTTATCTTTATTATTGGAAATTTCGGCTACGATATCAGAGCGATTATTACTGGTTTGGGTGTCGGTGGTGTGGCAATCGCTTTGGCAGCACAAACTATTCTGAGTGACTTATTTTCTTACTTCGGAATATTTTTCGATAAACCCTTTGCAGTAGGTGACTTTCTCATTGTTGACGACAAACTCGGATCGGTAGAGCATATCGGTATCAGAACTACGCGGTTGAGGTCTATTAACGGAGAGCAACTGGTATTTTCTAATTCAAATTTAACGAACTCACGTATTCATAACTATCAGAAGTTAGAGCGACGAAGAGTTTTGTTCCGCTTTAAAGTAGACCTGAGTACGCCTTCTGATAAACTGGCAACTATTCCTGATCGGTTAAAACAAATTGTAGAAAGCCAACCTGATACCTCTTTCGACAGAGCGCATCTCGCAGCGATCGGCGATTATTCATACGAATTTGAAATTGTGTTTCAGTCACTCAGCCCCGAATACATGCATTTTATGGACAAGAAACAAGCAGTGAAAATCGAAATCGTAAAATTGCTTGAAGAACTCGATGTAAAGCTGGCAATTCCTACTTATAAAATTTTAAATCACGATCAGACAAAAAGTTTTGAAGAAGACGAATTGTAATCACAATATAAATATCAAACTGATAAAAGAAGAGGCTGTTTCTTATGAAACAGCCTCTTTCGGTTGCTGACTAGTATAGGTCTTTGTCTGGCTCTTACTAGTAGTCCTTTTTTTTCTACCCCACCAGATATAAAAACCTGTAATGGGCAAACTTGCAATAATGAAACTTGCAAAAAATGCAAGAATTTTTGTGGGTAGTCCACCCACTGCACCCACGTGCAGATCATAATTCATTCGTTGTAATTTATCAGCTACAGAAGCGTCACTGTATCTGCCATATAAATGATTTACTTTGATTTCTTGTAAATTGTGTTGGTCATAATGCCGGTAATCTGCTTTCCAATAAGTATTTTCAGAGGGGTTCGCACTCACCGCAATCGCTTCTTCCGTATTCGAGGGAAAATGAATATCAAATTTCGCGGCATCAGGATATTCTTTTTTTAAGGTTAACCATATTTTATCCAGTTGAGTATAGTTTACCTGATCACTACTACTTAACGAATCATAACCGGGAGAAACTGCTTCGTAATATTCAGTAAGCTTTTTTCCACCCGAACTTACCCAGTAATAAGTTTTCTGAAACCATACAAATCCCCAAACCAGGCCCGTTATTGCAAAACATATTCCCACCAAAAAAGCGTAAAAACCTAATACATTATGTAAATCATAATTCAGTCTTTTAAATTTTGCACTCCACTTAATCGAAAACCTTTGTTTACGTGCTGCTTTGTTACGAGGCCACCATAAAACCAACCCTGTAATTAATAAAACTAAGAACAATAATGTTGCAGTGGCTGCAATCGGTTGTCCTATACCGGGAGGCATGAATAAATAAAAATGCCCGTTTAATATAATCCGAAAGAAGTCTTTCGACATGTCTTTAGTCTTTAACAAATCTCCTGTATACGGATTGAAGAAGAGAAGATAATAATAGTCTTCCCCCTCTTTATAAAAAGAAACAATAGCTGATTTATTTCCCGACAAATAAGTGAGGTTATGAGCAAATTTATCGGGTAATATTGTTGAAGCTTTTTTCTGAAAATAACTTGGGGGTAAATATGCCTGCGCTTTTGGTTGCACCGACCGGTAGGGTTGAGTTAAATTCTCAATTTCTACCTGAAAGGTTAAAATACATCCGGTGATTCCCAGAAAACACACGATAACACCAGCGGTTAATCCTAACCACAGATGAATTCTCCCTATTGTTTTTTTCATCTTCATACGTACGGTCAACGATGTTGCAAAACTGAGACAACTTAGTAGAATCACCTTTAAACAACAGGAAAAACGGTTTTCGAAATGCGGAACTCTTATTTATCGACATTCAAACATTAATGTTGTTGGGAATAGTTTCTGCTTGTAGTAAAAAGAAAAGAGGCCACTTCACCAGAAGCAGCCCCTTATTCATGCACATAAGAGAGAAATTGATAAGTATGAAACACAACTCTTATTGTTACTATGAAACTTATTTTTAATCGTACAATCTACCTTTACTGAATAAATACTCCCGTAGCGAGAAACTGAATTTGAGTCTTACATAATTTTCTTTTATCAGGTTGCCTTCATTTTTTCCTCTCTTGCCTGCATCCAGACTTACAAATCCATATACCGAAGAACTTAACATCTTACCATATCCGATAGTAATACCCATCTCTTTAATTCTTTGATTGTTGATGCTCAGGTAACCGTTACCCGAGTAGACTCCGGCCTGAAAAGTAGATTTTTCAAATGCCTGCCCCCAGGCCATTGCCTGATTTTTTTGCTGAAATCCGATAGATATTTTTTCCATATCCCGGTACGACCAACCGTTTCCTCTATATTTTAATGCTGTCCATTGCTCGGTATCATAGTCAATACTATATACTCTTTTACCTTTATGTTCTAAAGCAATACCGGCTCCATAATTTTTGGGTAATTCAAATCGCCCACGTGTTGTAATAGATTCATCGATAATTGTTGTTGCATCCTGCTCTACTTTAAAACTGCTTTCGCGGCGAAGACTTGTTTTTGCACCGAATTTACCTCCTAATGATAACACCCATTGGTCTCCGATCTTTCCACGATATAAAGCACCGTATTCGAGTTTAAACCGGTTGTAATAGTCTATGGTTGACGAAGTGATTTCTATGCCGTCTTTTTCAATAATCTCATGTGTATTCAATGAACCGAATAAGAATGATGATTTTACACCAAATGCAAAATGTTTCCCAACTGAAAATGCATTTTGCCAGTAAATATCATGTATCCCACCATCACCATCATAAATGCTGTTGTAAGTAGCGTTACTGCCTTCTACCTGTTTGGTTCCACTGAATTGATAGTTGGTGGTGGTGTAAGGTTGAAAACCCAGTCCGCTTGCCCAATGATCATTTAACTTTACAAAGAAACTTAGATTTTTTACAGCGAAGTCTTTACCGGAATTATCCGTTTCTGAAATATTGCTTCCAACATAAGTGACCTTAGTAGCTTCTAATGAAAGATTGGCATATAAATTACTTCTCGATAACCCGGCTATTGATGCCGGGTTTTTCAAATATACCTGTTGAGCACTACTGAATAATCCGTTTGCCGCATTGGCAAATCCCATCGACCGGTCATGATACTGATCGTTTCGCGTACCTATTCCATATATTGAATAAGGACTGTTCAGGTTTTGAGCATAGGTTAGTCCTTTTACGATACAGATGTTTAACAGTATTAAAGTTATTCTTTTCATCTAAAAAGTTTTAATGAACGACCAGCGCATTAATGGTTAATTTTACCTGATGGTTTTTGTTGAGCGAAGAGGCAATGACTGCTCTGTTCAGGTTAGTCGAAAAACCGGTAGAGTTCTGCATAATGAATAATCCCTGATCTGCTGCATTTGATAACTTTAATAATACCTGTATGTAATTTGTGATATTTACTGAATAGTTTGTTTGAAACTTATCCATGTAATCAGCATTTAAATTGAAAAGAAGATAGTCATCACCTGTTTGTAAAGGCGATCCGATACTATTTGTAGCATCAGTTGTTACAAGGAAAAAATTCGCAGGCAAAATGAATTTGCTTTTTTCGTAAGAATCAAATACCGGTTCTATTTTCAGCGACGCATCTATGATAACAATATCCGGATGTATTTTCAGTAACTCTCTGATAGTTGGAAAGTTTATTTTCAAAAGATAACCGATACCCGATTGTGAAATTCCAAAAGGATAGGTTTCGTTTGATACTACTACACTTACTCCATGACCTGCATTTTGAGTGGATTCGAATAATGTACCTGTTTTATTATTAATGATACGATTGTATTGATATGCATTCCTCCCAATAGGAAATGATATTACTTTCGCTTCATGATCAGGAATGGTATGGTGATAGTGTAATTCTAATGATAAGGTAGAGTCCAGGCCATCACTCGCATAAATTCCGGAATGATCATTGTCGGATACACCCAGTTTAAACCCTTTCAGATAACTCATAAATGCATCCTCAGTTACTACCTGATCAGTATAGTTCTTTACATGATTGAATAAATCTGTTCCTTTTGAAACATCGAATCTGAATAACAAAGAATCAGATGCATTAGGCCTGAGTATTCTTGTTACGGTTGATACAGGAGACGGCTCATAAGGAGTATAGGACGTATTATAAAGTTGGTTAGCATATTCAAACTGTGGCTGTTCGGTTAATGCATGTAATGTATATGTTTGCTGAACGGCAGTGTCGCCATAGTAATTGGCTGATAGATGAACTTTTAGTACCAAAGAATCAAAAATTGCGTCAGATGGAATCATATTCGCAGTAATTGAATTTACAGTAGGTAAACCAAACTGGAAATATGCATCAGCAGTTACCTCACCGGCATATACATCTTTTGTTCGGCCGAACAACGCAATGTTGGACGCCGCCGTCTGAAACGAATCAATAACTACCGTACTTAATAAAGGGGTAAGCGTGTCAATAAGAATTAATTTAGTAGCACTACTGACTAATGATTCTCCAAAATCAATCTGCTTTTTTTCACAACTGCTGCTGAGTATTGCAACAGTTGAGGCTGTAATAAATATTCTTCGCATGAGCTTCTATAATAAAGCGCAATTTATCAGACACTACTTGAAGGATTTTGTTATTATATATCGAAGCCTCATTAAAATCGACCACCTCAGGTAATTTATCTCTTATACCCTGATTTCGGTTTTTTTCTTGTAAATGACAATTGTTTCTAAGAAAACGAACTTAAAGAAACTTTTAACGCATTGGTCGATTCAACAGCCCGATTGGTCTATTTTAAGAAAAATCTTGAAGTAGTGATAGATACTTTTACAAAAACAAGTATATCGATGAAATCTATTTATTCCGGGCTTATAATAGCAGTCAGCTCTTTAACACTTTTAAGCGGTTGTACCAAAGACACAGACGCTGATGATGATTTAATAGGTAACTGGGCAAGAAGTTATGATTTTGATGGTAATGCAAGAAGTGAAGCAGTGAGTTTTACAATTGGCGACAAAGTTTATATAGCTACCGGTTATAATGAACGTGAAAGATTTGCCGATGTATGGGAATTTGACCTGAATAAAAAATATTGGAAGCAAGTGGCCGCCTTTCCGGGAACAGCAAGAAATTCAGCAGTAGCCTTCACTGTAAACGGTAAAGGTTATATCGCTACCGGATACGACGGACAATTCAGATTAAACGATGTATGGGAATATGATCCGGCTGGTGACAGTTGGACGAAAAAAGCTGACTTCCCCGGTGGTGGAAGATATGACGCGGTAGGATTTGCAATCAATGGTAAAGGATATATCTCTTCAGGATATGATGGTAATTATCTGAAAGACTTATGGGAGTATGACCCGGCAAGTGACAACTGGACGCAAAAGGCTTCGCTCGGTGGTACCAAAAGAACTGCTGCCGTAGCATTTGTGGTAAACAATAAAGCCTATATTTGTTCAGGTAATAATAATGGATCCGTATTGAATGACCTTTGGATATATGATCCTGCTACAGATGACTGGACAGAGAAGAGAAAACTTACCAATAGTTCTGATGATAGTTACGATGATGATTATGCTAATATCGCCCGCTATAACGCCAGTGTGTTTCAAATTGATAACCTGATTTATCTGGTAGGAGGCGAAAGCGGTTCGCTGATCAGCGCTGTTTGGGCTTACAATCCTGAAACCGATTTATGGATTCAGAAAACAAGTTTCGAAGGAACATCCAGAGTCGGTGCAATCGGGTTTAATGTAAATAACAGAGGATTTTTAATCACCGGCCGAAACGGAACACTGCACTTCGATAATGGATATGAATTCTTCCCTTACGACGAAGTAAATGAAAATGACAATTAACCAGGGAGAAATATAAAAAATAAAAGCTGTCTTATACTAAGACAGCTTTTGCCGTATTCTCCATTGACGAATTAATAAAATATGCGTACGAAAATTATCAGCTTCTTTTCGTTGATATTGGGATTTACTCCCATTCAATCGTGGAAACAACGTTTGGTTGTAGTACTGGCTCATGTGGTAGTGTGGATAATGCTGTTATTTTTTCCGCTCTTTATTATGCGTGTTCAGATTCTGGATGTGAGGTTTTTTTACAGAGAAATATTGGTTAAATCATCTTTGATTCTGATTTTCTATATACATTACTACTTTCTGCTACCCCGTTTTTTTGCAAAAAAGCAATTCGGAAAATATATTTTCTTTATTGTGATTGCAATATCGTCTTATCTGGTAATCGATGTGGTTGCGCAAAATTTATTACGCCCGTTTTTCAGATCGATGCCAGGTCAACCTGCGTTTTTCAAAGCGGGTGAAAAGTTGACATATGATTCAGTAAGGTTCGATCAACGGCGCCCGTTTTTTCCTCCTGAGCAGAATGATTCTATGCGCCCTCAACGAAATTTTCCTCCGGCGAACAATGAATCAATGCCTCCACCACCTGATTTTTCACGCAGGAACAGAGTAGACCCAATGCCGCCGATGTTAAGACCTAACAGAGATGCCGAGTGGATTATTTTCGGAAAACCGTTTTATATAACGCCTTTCCAGATTATGAATGCCTTAACAAGTGTAATCGTAATTTTATTGGTAAGTGCTATCATTCGCCTGGGTCACTCGCTTTACCTTTCACAAAAAAGAAGTAAACAATTAGAAACGGAAAAACTGAATGCAGAATTAAACTGGTTGAAATTACAGATTAATCCACACTTTCTGTTTAATACGCTGAATAGTATTTATTCTCAGGCGCACTTAAAGTCGTCAGAAACAGAATCTTCGATTCTTAAATTCTCCGGTATTATGCGTTATGTGATTTATGATTCACATGCCGATAAAGTACCGTTAGAAAAAGATCTTACTTACATTAAGAATTATATAGACCTCCAGAAAATCAGATTGTCGAAGCAATGTACTGTAGAATATCAGGAGGAGGGAAATGCTGCTCAATTATTAATAGCTCCTTTGCTGTTAATCACATTTATTGAAAATGCATTTAAGCACGGAATCAGTTATAATAAATATTCTTTCATAAATATTAACATATCTATACATAACCAATTGTTGACTTTGACTGTTAAGAATAGCATTGTTGAATCAGGCAAAATTGAAACAGAGTCAGGAATCGGAATAGAGAATGCATTAAAACGGTTGAAAGCTATCTATAAAGATCGTTTTCAATTAGATATATCCACAGTCAATGAAGTTTATGTTGTAAATCTTAAAATTGAACTTGATGATGACGCTTAATTGTTTAATTATCGACGATGAACCCCTGGCAATTGAATTGTTAAAGGAATACACCAAAAAAATTCCTGCGTTGAACCTCGTAGCTACTTGTGAAGGTGCCCTGGCTGCTACAGAGCATCTGAACAAAGGAAATATCGATCTGATCTTTTTAGACATCAATATGCCTGATATCACAGGTATTCAATTCCTGAAGTCGTTAAAACATAAACCCGCCGTTATTTTTGTAACTGCTTATCAGGAATACGCAGTGGAAAGTTACGAGCTCGATGCAATCGATTATTTGTTAAAACCGATTCCATTCGACCGTTTTTTTGCCGCTGTTAACAAAGCATTGGAATATCTGCAGTCTAAAAAAGGCAAGAAAGAAGCCGGGGACGATTTCTTTTTTGTTAAAACGGCTCATAAGATATTGAAAATTGCCTATGATGACATCTTATATTTTGAAGGACTGAAGGATTATACAAAAATTCACCTGGCCAGTCAGAAAGCTCCGGTCGTAACGCTACAAAGTTTGAAGTATTTTGAAACGAGAATGCCTCAGAATCAGTTTTTAAGGATTCACCGGTCATATATTGTAGCCATACGTAAGATTCAGACAATCAGCCGGAAAACAATACATATAGGCGACCTGGAATTACCTTGTAGTGAACATTATAAGGACCAGCTTACCCAAATGGTGGATGCTCACCTCTAGATCGGGTAAAATGACAAAAATGGCAGGATATTGGTGCAAAATGGGCGGAAAGGGAAAAAAAATGGGCAGAAAAGAAGAAAAATTGTAAATTCCGAATTCTTATTCCAAAAATGTTAATGAAAATACAATAACCCCCAGATCGCTTTCGTTATTAAAATAAGCGGTATAAAGAAATTAGTGTAAAATGAAGTTGCAAGCTTATCCAATAATTAAAACTATGAAAACTGCCGGCATGCTCTGTATTATAGGAGTAGTGGCCGCGTCGTTTGTTATTTCCCCTTTACATTCCAACCCAGCCATTCCGGTTGCGGAAGAAAATAATATTACTATCAATAATGATTCATTGCTTCTGACAAACAATCTGAAGGATGCAACTATTTCAATGGAAAATTATGGACACGTGTATACCGGCCTCGGTTTAAAAGAACTGGGCTTATCACAAAAAGTGTTCGAATATGCCTTGAAAGGAATGGATCAGCTTGATAAAAATGGTAAACTGAAACATCGTATTATCAGTATTGTAGATTTCAGCCAGTCTTCTGATAAAAAACGTTTATATGTAATAGACCTCGACCAGGAGTCTCTTTTATACAATACCTACGTTTCTCACGGAAAAAATACCGGCACAAAAGAAGCTCAGTCTTTCAGCAATAAAGCAGGAACACACAAAAGTTCGCTCGGATTTTATGTTACGGCCAATACCTATAATGGTTCTAACGGCTATTCACTTCGCTTACACGGTATGGAAAAAGGGTTTAACGACCAGGCATTCCGCCGCGCCATTGTAGTGCACGGTGCTAACTATGTAAGTGAGTCTTATATCGATCGTCAGGGGTATTTAGGCAGGTCGCAAGGATGCCCGGCTGTTCCTTCAGAAATTGCTCCCGATCTGATTAATGATATTAAAGACGGTACCTGTTTATTCATCTACCATTCATCTCAACAATATCCTTATCGTTCCAGTTTCTTGAAATAATACGAAGAAGTCATTTATCTTTGCATCATTCAAATTAATAATGTATGTTAAAGGTTGGCATATTTGGTGTTGGACATTTAGGGAAATTTCACCTCAATAACTGGAAAGAAATCAGAGATGTGGAAGTAGTCGGATTTTATGATCCGAACGATGCCGCTGCTCAGGAAGTATCCGAAAAATATCAAATTCCGCGTTTTTTAGATCCTAACAGATTAATGGAAATTGTAGATGCCGTTGATATCGTTGCACCTACTAATTACCATCATCAACTCTGTATAAATGCTATCAGAAAAGGAAAACATGTATTTGTAGAGAAACCACTCGCAAATACCATGGACGAAGCCCGTGAACTCGTTAAGCTCGCTAAAGAATCAAATATTAAATTTCAGGTTGGTCACGTTGAACGTTTCAATCCCGCATTTATCGCTACACAGAATTTAGACATTAAGCCAATGTTTATTGAGGTGCATCGCCTTGCTGAATTCAATCCGAGAGGAACTGAAGTGAGTGTGATTCTTGACCTCATGATACATGATATCGATATTATCTTGAGTTTGGTTAAGAGTGAAGTAAAAGCAATCTCAGCCAGCGGTGTTGCAGTAATGACCGATACTCCTGACATAGCAAATGTGCGTATAGAATTTAATAACGGTTGTGTAGCAAATCTCACATCCAGCCGTATTTCTATGAAAAAAATGCGCAAAATGAGGTTGTTCCAGAAAGATGCGTATATTGGAATAGATTTTTTAGCAAAAAGAACAGAAGTGATCAAATTGAAAACAGACCAGGATACTGAGGTACTGTCATTTGATGTAGAAACGACACACGGTAAAAAAACGATTGCCGTAGTAAATCCTCCGGTTCCGGAAATCAATGCCATTAAAAAAGAACTGGAAGCTTTCGTACATGCAATCACTACTAATTCTCCAACTGTTGTTTCAGAAGTAGATGGTTTCAGGGCAATGGAAGTAGCACATCTGATTCTACAAAAAATTAAAAATAATACGATAGTTGGTTAATCCAAACAAGTCTCGGCCTCTGTTTCACCTCATTTCCTTTATTCTGATCGATGCACTCGCTGCAATGATTGGTTGGATATTGATGTGGAACTTCCGTGTCTACTTGCTCTACGATCAATTATTCGAAAACTTCGGTCATCAGCTGAATAAAAACTTCTGGATCGGATTATTACTCATACCCGCACTCTGGTTGATTTTTTATTCACTCGTTGGTGTTTATACCCAACTGTATTATAAATCACGGCTAACAGAATTTTTGTCAACATTATGGCAATCTTTAGTAGGTTGCCTCCTTATCTTTTTTACAATCATCCTCGACGATCCGCAAGACGATATCAGTTATTTCTATAATATTTTACTCTTCTACTTTATTGTTCATTTCTCACTCACTGTTATCGGTAGAATATCGCTGCTGAGCATTATCAAAAAATTAATCAGGTCAGGACGTATCCGGTTTAACGCTTTACTGCTCGGTAATAACGGACTGGCATTAAAAACTTATCTGCAAACCAAAGATTTACTTCGTTTAAAAGGAAATGTTTACAAAGGGTTTATTCCTACGAAATCTAATGCAACCGACTTGTCAAAATATATACCACAGTTGGGAACACTTGATACCTTAAAAACTGTGGTAATTGACGAACAGATCAGCACGATTGTTATTGCAATTGAAAAAAATGAACGCAGCCAGATATTGCATTTGCTTGAATTACTTTCACAGGTGGATGTGCGTGTAACGATTCAGGCCGATCTGATGGATATTTTATCAGGATCAGTTAGAACTAACGATGTACATGACGAAGCGTTGATTGAAATTGACAACAATCTGATGTCGCCTTTTCAGGTAAACCTGAAAAGATTAATGGATGTTTCAGCCGCTATCTTCGGCATGCTTCTGTTATCGCCACTCATGCTTTTTATCGCATTAAAAGTGAAATTCGGTTCGGAAGGCCCTGTTATTTACAGACAAAAAAGAATTGGAAAAGGCGGTACTCCATTTACCATTTATAAATTTCGCTCGATGTACTACCCCGCTGAAACAGCCACCCCGTTGCTCAGCTCAAAGAATGATCCGCGTATTACACCATGGGGAGCTACTATGCGAAAATGGCGTTTAGATGAACTGCCTCAGCTATGGAATATCTTCAAAGGTGATATGAGCCTTGTAGGGCCACGCCCGGAACGTGCGTACTTCGTTGAATTGATTAAGAAACAAAACCCGCTTTATTTACATATTCATAAAGTAAAACCAGGCCTCACTTCATGGGGAATGGTAAAATTCGGTTATGCCGAGAATGTTGATGAAATGGTTGAAAGAATGAAGTATGACCTGATGTACATTGAAAATGTATCTATAAGTTTAGATTTACAAATTATCATTCGTACATTTAAAATTATTATTTCAGGAAAAGGAAAGTAATCCACTAGTTCCATATTAACTTATCATGTTTATGAAATGTCTGTTAGCACTAATTTTTTGTGTTTTTTTACTCAATATTTCCAGTGCTCAAACAAACTGGCAACAACAAACCAATTATACGATTCAGGTAAAACTGGATGATTCCGCTAAAATACTCACCGGTAACGTATCACTCGAGTACATTAACCGCTCTCCGGATACACTGAATTATATCTGGATGCATATCTGGCCAAATGCTTTCGCAAACGACCGTACCGCTTTTGCCCACCAGACTGTTCAGAATGGGAAAACGGATTTTTACTTTGCCGACTCTGCTAAAAAAGGGTATATCACTAATCTGCATTTCAGTCAGCACTCCGGCGATCTGCATTACGAATTTCATCCTCAGCATATAGATATTATTAAAGTATTTTTACGCGAACCGATATTGCCTGGCCAAAAAACAACCATCAGTACACCGTTCACAGTGAAACTTCCTTATAACTTCTCAAGAGGTGGATATGGTGGAAACGCTTTTCAGGTTACACAATGGTACCCCAAAGCAGCCATGTACGATAAAAACGGATGGCACTTGTATCCTTACCTCGAAATCGGTGAATTCTTTAATAATTTCGGGGCATATGATGTTACCATTGAAATTCCCCGACATTATGTAGTTGCTGCTACAGGCCGGTTACAGAATGAAAAAGAAAAAGAATGGCTTAAACAAAGAATTAATACCACCGATCAGCAAAACCCTGCTCCAAACACTTTTAAACAACTCAGATACCTTCAGGATAGTATTGTTGATTTTGCATGGTTTGCCGATCCTGACTGGTTGGTACGCTACGATACTGCTCAGATCAATGGAAAACCTGTGGAAACCTGGGCTTTCTTCAGAGACAAAAATAAAGCTACATGGGACTCTGCTGTAAGTATCATCAAATCAACACTACATTTTAAATCGAATGTTTTGGGCAACTACCCTTATCCGGTAGTTTCTGTAGTTGAATCACCACTCGGTTTTGCCGGTGGAATGGAATATCCTACCATTACCAATATTTCTGAAACGAATAGTATGTCATCACTCAGAATGTTGATCAAACACGAAGTAGGCCATAACTGGTTTCAGGCAATTCTCGCTTCAAATGAGCGAAAATATCCATGGATGGATGAAGGGTTAAACTCTTATTACGATAAACGTTACCTCCAGCAGTTCGGCGAAGGTGATGAATCTTTGGAAGAAGCCGTTTATAAAGGACTCATAAAAGTAAAACAGGATCAACCGATCAATACTCCTTCGGAAGAATTTACAGAAATCAATTTCAGTCTCTTTGCTTATACCAAAGCTGCCCAATGGATGGCATTGATAGAAAAAAAAATAGGTCAGCAGAAGTTTGATAGTATTATGCAGCAATATTATCAGGACTGGAAATTCAGACACCCGCAACCTGACGATTTTAAAGCGTATTTCGATCGGTTAGCAGATTTTGACAGCGACTACTATTTCGGGCTATTAGATAAAACAACACCCCTTGAAGTAAAAAATAGAAAAGGCTTACGTACTAAGTTTTTTTATTCAGGTGAATATGAACAGCACCACAACGTCTATATTACACCGGTAATCGGATTTAATAATTACGATAAAACAATGTTCGGGGTTGGTATTCATAATTATCAGGTACCGAACAATAATTTTAATTTCCTGCTGATGCCAATGTTTGGTACTTCCAGTAAAGAATTAAACGGATTGGCGCGTATCTCTTATAGTGCCCGCACAAAACATTTCGGTGGTAAATTGATAGAGTCGATAGATTTTGCAAAGTTTTCTGACAGACGGGGAATAGACAGTAATCAGAATAAAATATCTGGCGCATTCTATAAAATAGCTCCAGCAATCCGGTACGTATTTCCTGAAAAAACGGCACTCAGCAACTTTAAAAAGTGGATTGAGTGGAAAACCTTTTTCATTGGTGAAAAAGAATTTCAGTATGCTGCGAATGTTAATGGAGAATACCATCCGGCTACTACCGACTGGAAAAAAAGGTATATCAATCGGTTAACTTTTCACTGGGAAAACAACCATGCTGTAAAACCATCACAAATAGAATTACAGGGAATGCAGGGCAAAGAGTTCATTCGCTGGCAGGCCACTCATAAAGGAAGTTTCAATTATGCGGATAAAGGCTATTTTGCCTACAGAATGACTGTAGCAGGATTCAATTATATCGGTGGATTTACCAATCAGAAATATTATGATACCAGAATATTTCAGCCTAAACTGACTGCTGCAAGAGGTTGGGAGGATATTACTTATAGTAATTACTATTTTGGAAGAAATGAAAACGACGGACTTTGGTCTAAACAGATTTTTGAAAGAGACGGTTTCATGAAGTTGAGAACAGATATCTTTTCAGATCTGCAGGGCAGGAGTGATGAATGGATTGCAGCGATCAACCTGAGCACCAGTTTGCCTAAAAAAGTATTTCCATTGAGATTTGTAAGACTGTTTCTCGATATCGGTACTTATTCCGAAACATGGAGAACTGAAAATAGTCAGCCGAATATTCTGTACGTGGGCGGATTACAACTCAATATCTGGCGCGACGTTGTAGAAGTGTATATGCCATTGGTGTATAGCAAAGTATTTAGAGATAATTTGAAAACCGTACCCGATACTAAAGGGGCATTGAAAAACATATCATTCAATATTAACCTGATTCAGGTTAATACTAAAAAGCTAATCAAACTTCCATCATTGCTTTAAACAGATGAACGAGGTACGTATCATATCATCCGGTGAAATAGATACCGTTCAATGGAACGGGCTGGTAGATAGATCTGTCAATGGTCTTATTTACGCTTATTCATGGTATTTAGATAGGATGTGTGAGCGGTGGGTGGGGATGGTATATGGCGATTATGAAGCAGTGATGCCCTTGCCTACTAATTCAAAACTGGGATTAAAATATGCTTATCAGCCAGCTTTTGTACAACAATTAGGCGTTATTTGCAGCAATAATACGGCGGCGGATAAATATCTGAACGCATTCATGCCTTTTTTGAAAAAGCATTATTCGTATATTGATATTAAGCTCAACTTTTTACATACACCACATCCCCGTTATAACAATTATATTCTTTCTTTGGATACAACATTCAATCAGATTCAGTCGGGTTTTAACAGAAGTTTCAAAGAAGCTTTTAAGCAAAGTAAAAAAACACCCGGTAAACTGTATTTTTCCAATGACCTGAAAGAGGCGCTTGCTTTCAATTCGGCTTTGTATGACTTCCGGTCGGTAAAATTGAAAGAGGGAATCTATGACAGGTTTGGGGAATTATGTACCTATTTGCAAAAAAATCAACAGTGTTTGATTCCCACCTGGATGATAGACGGCAAAGTAGTAGCTCAGGCAATTGTGTTGAAGGATCGTAAAAGATATTATCTGATGACATCTGCCTGTTTGGAAGAAGGACGTGCATTAAGAGCAAATCATGCATTAATGTACTATTTGCTGGAGGCATTAAGCGGGCAGGAAATGTTTTTCGATTTCGAAGGGAGCAATATTCCCGGAGTAGCAAAATTTTATGAAAGCATGGGCGGACAGCTGGAAACATACCCGCCGTTGCAATGTAATTTTTTACCGAAATGGTTGCGCTGGATCAAGCAATAACCCAATATTCAATTATCAATTCCCCATTTTCAAAAGTTTCTTTCTTCCAGAATCTTCTCTGCAATCAATATATCAATCGGTTGTGTAATTTTGATATTAGTATTTTCGCCTTCTATCAGATTGATTTTTACGCCTAATTTTTCTACAACCGACGCTTCGTCAGTAAAGCGTTCATCAAATTCCTGTTCGAATGCAGCTTTCAGAATGTCGCTGTAAAATGTTTGTGGTGTTTGGATAATTCTGATTTTATTTCTGTCAACCGGAACAGATCCGTCAATGGTGCTCATGCGGATCGTATCAACTGCTCCGATAGAAGGAATGGCGTTTCCTCTTTCAATTGCTGAAGCATAGCATCTGCGTATGAGCTCGGGAGTGAGTAAACATCTGACGCCGTCGTGCACAAAAACGATAGAATGCTGATGAATATGCTGTAAACCGTTGCGAACCGAGTGAAAACGGGTTTCTCCACCTACTGTCATCCATACTCTGTCAGGATCAATGGTAGAACGAAGAATTTCCTGACCGGTCATCAGATGGGCTTCCGGTAAAACCAGTATGATGTAGAGATCATTAAAGGCTTCCAGAAATGCCTGCAGTGTATACCACAAAACTGGCTTATCCTGTAGAGGTAAAAACTGTTTGGGAATCTGAGTACCCATTCTCAAGCCGGACCCTCCAGCCACAATTACCGCATATTTTTTCATATAACTATAATGTCCTTTGTCTATTTAAACGTAGGGAAATTCTTTTTGGTATTTTCAGAAAAAAATCGTAGCTTAATAAGAGGAATCATCATTAAAGAGTTCTCTTTCAATCTCTTCCATTTGAACTATGTCCCATGCTTCACTTTCTGTCGGAGTAGCGTTTAATTGTTCAGCTAACTCATTTTTACGTACCGTTTCCGGTAACTCGCACACCACAAAGGAAGCAGATTGTTCGTAGAATAATTGATGCAATGAGGTCAATTCCTCCAGAATTTCATGGTCAATCAGCTCAGTTTCTTTGAAGTTTAAAATTAGATTTTTAGGATCCTTATCTAAAAATTGTGTCGCTAAATCTCTTAGCGATGCTGTCATATTAGCAGTAATTGCCGCTTCTTCGAAGCTTATGACATGAAATTTCTCTCTGGTATCAATTTTGACTTTCATAATAAAATTTAAAGAATTATTATGGTTAATGCCGGTAAGGGGCACCATAAAATTCCAAATTTATTCGTTATTATTGTATAACACAACAAATTATAAAAATGGATAACAATTTCTCAAACCAAGTTAAAGAAATCATGTCATACAGTCGCGAGGAAGCGCTCAGGCTGGGCAACGATTTCATCGGAACTGAGCATTTGTTGCTAGGGATGATCAGAGAGGGTGAGAATACCGCTATTCGTATTCTAAAGTCGTTTAAAGTAGACTTGGTCAGCTTGAGAAAGGAAATCGAGATGGCAGTTAAGGATAAATCAGGTAGAAATATCGCACATATCAATAGTTTGCCTTTAACTCGTCAAGCTGAAAAAGTGATGCGAGTAACGGTGTTAGAAGCAAAAGCTTTAAAAAGCCCAACCGTAGAAACCGAGCATTTAATGCTTTCTATTTTAAAGAATAAAGATAATATAGCTACTCAGATTCTAAACAATTTTGACGTAGACTATGATTTGTTCAGAAATGAATTAGGTGTAGTGAAAAGCAATGATAATGTACGCAGTGAATATACTGACGAAAACGAAGACGAATTTGATGAAGAAAAAAGATTCTCCTCTGCCAGATCTAAAACAACAGCTGCTACCAAAAGTAAAACGCCGGTTTTAGATAACTTCGGCCGCGATATTACCCGGTTAGCAGAAAGCGGGGCGCTCGATCCGATTGTGGGTAGAGAAGAAGAAATTGAACGTGTATCTCAGATTCTTTCGCGCCGTAAAAAGAATAATCCTATTCTGATCGGTGAACCGGGTGTTGGTAAAACAGCTATCGTGGAAGGATTGGCTTTGCGTATCGTTCAAAGAAAAGTATCCAGAGTTCTTTTCGATAAAAGAGTGATCTCTTTAGACCTGGCTGCTCTGGTAGCCGGTACTAAATACCGCGGTCAGTTCGAAGAAAGAATGAAAGCTATCATGAATGAATTGGAAAAAAACAGAGATGTTATCCTTTTCATCGATGAAATTCATACGATCGTAGGTGCCGGTGGTGCCAGCGGATCTCTGGATGCCTCAAACATCTTTAAACCTGCATTGGCAAGAGGTGAATTACAATGTATCGGAGCTTCTACACTCGACGAATACAGAATGTATATCGAGAAAGATGGTGCCCTTGATCGTCGTTTCCAAAAAGTAATCGTAGAACCGCCAAGTGTTGAAGAAACAATTCAGATTCTGAATAATATCAAATCTAAATACGAAGATTATCATAACGTATTATACGATGATGAAGCAATTGACGCCTGTGTTAAACTTTCAGATCGTTATATTACCGACCGTTTATTACCCGATAAAGCCATCGATGTAATGGACGAAGTAGGTGCGCGTGTTCACCTGAAAAATATCAATGTTCCAAAAGAAATTCTGGATCTTGAAAAACGTATCGAAGATGTAAAAGTTGAAAAGAATAAAGTGGTAAAATCACAGAAATTCGAAGAAGCTGCCAATCTTAGAGATACTGAGAAAAAATTACAGGAAGAACTCGAAAAAGCAAAAGCTACCTGGGAAGAAGAAAGTAAACATAAACGTTACCCGATCAACGAAGAAGCAATCGCTGAAGTAGTAAGCATGATGACCGGTATTCCGGTGAAAAGAATGGTGCAGGCTGAAAGCGATAAGCTGAAACGTATGGCTGACGAAATGAAAGGAAAAGTAATCGGCCAGGACGAAGCGATCAAAAAAGTGGTGAAAGCTATTCAACGTAACCGAGTAGGATTGAAAGATCCTAAGAAACCAATCGGAACCTTTATATTTCTAGGGCCGACAGGGGTTGGTAAAACCGAACTGGCTAAATCTCTCGCTAAATATATGTTTGACTCAGAAGAAGCGCTGATACGCGTTGATATGAGTGAATACATGGAGAAATTTACCGTAAGCCGTTTAATCGGTGCACCTCCGGGATATGTGGGTTATGAAGAAGGAGGACAGCTAACCGAGCGCGTTAGAAGAAAACCTTACTCTGTAATTCTGTTAGATGAAATCGAAAAAGCACACCCTGATATCTATAATATACTGTTACAGGTATTAGACGATGGACAATTAACAGATGGGTTAGGGCGTAAAGTAGACTTCAAAAATACGACTATCATTATGACCTCTAACATAGGGGTACGTGAATTAAAAGATTTCGGCGATGGAGTAGGTTTTGCTACTGCGGCACGAACGCAAAATCTGGAAGAAAACAATAAAGCAGTTATTGAAAAAGCTTTAAAACGTACTTTCGCACCAGAGTTCCTGAACCGTATCGATGATGTAATTATCTTTAACTCTTTAACTAAAGATGATATCTTCCAGATTATTGACATCATTATGGAAGGAGTATTAAAGCGTTTACAAAATCTCGGATTTACGTTAGAGCTGACAGAAGATGCTAAAAACTTTATAGCAGAAAAAGGGTATGATGTACAATTCGGTGCACGTCCTTTACACAGAGCTATTCAAAAGCATTTGGAAGATCCTCTGGCAGAAGAAATACTGAATATGAATATTAAAGCCGGAGATGTAATGATAGCTGACCTGGATAAAGAAAGCTCTACTATCAAGTTTACATTAAAAGCGCCTAGTGTAGAGAAATCTGCTACTTAGGTTTCTATAAATAAATTCTATAGTAAAAAGCTGTTTCCACACGGAAACAGCTTTTTTAGTGGATTGTGGAGAAGGGAGAGTGCAAAGTTGGCTACACAGTCGTAGAAACCATTCAGAAATTAAGAAAGTTAAGCCCTGATTCTCTTAATCCTTCCTATGTTTGAAATTGTAATGGGAAACATGAAGAGAATGAAGTTGAAAAGCGAATGAAGTACTGTCGTCCGCGCTACTTTACCTTCATACCTTTATTCTCTTCATGTTTTATATGGTGATCATCAGATAGAATAAGCCAAAGCGCAGCAGCAGGTTTAGCACAGAATCTTAATGGTTCAATACTCCCTCACCACAAAAAATTTCAAACTTGATCAAATTTTCTGCAATTTTGCAGAGATTATGCTGAAGAATATCATTATTTCAATAGATGGTTGGTCCTCTTGCGGTAAAAGTACACTGGCTAAACAAATGGCCCGGGCTTTAGGATATGTTTATATTGACAGTGGAGCTATGTACAGGGCCATTACCTTATATTTTATTCGCCATCAGGTGAATATTAATGATTTGTCGGCTGTAGAACAAGCGTTGAATAAGGTTGAACTGTCTTTTTCTCCGAATCATAAATCGGGGCATAGTGAAATCTACCTCAACGGTGAAAACGTAGAATATGTGATCAGAGACCTTGTTATAGCCGAAAAAGTGAGCGAAGTGGCTGCCATCGGAATCGTACGATCGTTTGCAGTTGCTCAGCAGCAGGCCATGGGAAAGCAGAAAGGAATTGTAATGGATGGCCGCGATATCGGTACCGTCGTTTTTCCGGATGCCGAGCTGAAGATTTTTATGACCGCTGATATGGATATCAGAGTACAAAGACGTTATCAGGAACTTTACGAAAAAAATCCCAATATCACGATAGAAGAGGTGCGTAAGAATCTGGCACATCGAGATCATATCGACTCAACCCGTGAAATATCTCCTCTTCGACAAGCCGCTGATGCATTAGTTTTAGATAATTCTCATTTAACCATGCAGGAACAATTGCAGATTGCCCTCAACTGGGTAAAAGAACGTTGTTTGTAAAAAACAGGGTTTAGCCTTTGTTCTGTCAGGTATGAGATTTGACAAGAAAGCCTTTTAATAATAGTTTAATATTTTTTACGTTATTAAAGTGTGGTCCGCAGTGCCTCAATCTGCTTACTCAAATAAATTTAAACGTTAAGCTGAAACCCAAATGGTATTCAACAGTATTCCGTTTCTTGTATTCGCAGGAATCTTTTTTCCCGTATACTTCCTTTTAAAAGGACGACCCCGATTGTACTGGAGCTTGCTGGCAAGCTACTTTTTTTATGCATGGTGGGACTGGCGCTTTGTGCCGCTGATTCTATTCTCCACTTATTTTGATTATGAGTTTGGTAGAATTATTCATAACTCAAACGAACCTAAGAGACGAAAAACCATGCTCATTCTGAGTATGATCATGAACCTTGGTTTTCTGGGCTTCTTCAAGTACTTCAACTTCTTTATAGACAGCTACATCGCCATGATGCAAGGTTTTGGCCTGCAGCCGTCCGTCTCTTCACTCAATATCATCTTACCGGTCGGTATTTCGTTTTACACCTTCCAATCAATGTCATATACCATTGACGTGTATAGAAGGGAAATACCCATGGAAAAAGACTTCCTCAAATTTGCCACCTTTATCGCGCTCTTCCCACAGCTGGTTGCTGGTCCGATCGTACGTGCGAAAGACCTCTTATTCCAGATGGGAGAAGATAAAAAGTTCAGCTGGACCAATCTGAACAGTGGTTTAGGGCGTATACTGTGGGGTTTCTTTAAAAAAGTAGCCATCGCAGATTCCATTGCACCTTTTGTGGATCAGTGTTTTCAAGACCCGATGCGTTTCGGAAGTATGCACCTCCTGATCGGAGTTGTGTTCTACGCCTTCCAGATATATTGCGATTTCTCAGGATATAGCGACATGGCAATCGGTTTGGCCAGAATTATGGGCTACCATTTCCCTGAAAACTTTAAAACACCCTATTTCTCTAAATCGTTCTCCGAATTCTGGACCCGCTGGCATATCTCTCTGTCATCATGGTTAAGAGACTATTTATATATACCATTAGGAGGTAACAGAAAAGGTAAAGTGCATACCTATAAAAATAATATGATTACCATGTTATTAGGCGGATTATGGCACGGAGCTAACTGGGCATTTGTATTCTGGGGATTCCTGCACGGCGTATATCTCATCGTGCAAAGAATCGTAACACCCGTCTGGCGGAAATTTGTTGCGCTGGTACGATTACCGAAATTCCTCGACGACGGTATTGCGATGCTCGTTGTATTCGCACTCACCTGTATAGCCTGGGTATACTTCAGGGCCGGAAGTATGGGGCTTGATAGCTTCCATATAGCCAATCAGATTCTTAAAATCATTGCATCCGGTGAAGATTTTAACTGGCACAGTACCTTCAATAAGTATCAGATCATAAAGGGCTTCCTGGTAATTGGTGTATTACTGATAGTGGAAGTAACAAATGTCAGATTCCAATGGAACCACCTGCAATTACAAAAACCTGCGGTACGGGTAATTCTATTTGCCGGAGCACTGTGGTTAATTGCATTGTTCGGAACCTTTTCTTCTAACGCATTTATTTACTTCCAATTCTAGAAGTCATGAAAAAACTATATTGGATTTTAGGCCTTATTGCTTTGTATTTTATAGGTGACCGCCTGGTCGGTTACTTCTTTCAGCAACAGATTGAGAAAAGCCAGTTCCGCTACTCCAGAATGTATGCAGGAAATGGTGAAGCAGATATCCTCATTGTTGGTAATTCAAGAGGATTGAACTTTTATCAACCCTATATGGATTCGGTTACTAACCAAAATACTTTCTCATTGTGTTATTATTCAATGCCTCCTGAAATGGCTATTGTAATGACAAAGGATTATATCGATCAGTATCCGAAAGTGAAAAAAATTCTGGTAGAACTGACGCTGATTGAAATGTCAGATGATAAACTATTACCCGGCTTTGCTACATACATGAATTTTTCACCGAGAGTAGATTCGGTGATTAAAGTAAAAGATAAACAAAGCTGGAACGCATCACAGTTGTCACATCTTTTCAGATACAATAATGAAGTGTTTCAACGTGCGATGTACTATCGTAATAAGTTGGATGATGATTGGTACTTTGACAGAACCATCACTGAAGCTTTTATTCAGGATGCACCCAACAGAAGTGTAACCTTTAAAGTCAATGATACTTTGATTCGTCAATTGGCAGAAATCGGCGCATATGCTAAAACAAAAGGTATAGAAGTGTATTATATCATGGGGCCGTTTTTTCCAACTTATCCTGTTCATAACCTGGATAAACTATTGGCGCGATTCACTGAATTAACCGGTTATCCGGTTATCAATTACAGTAGAAGTATTCAGGATCCGTATTCATTTACAGACTATCTGCATGCAAATTTAAAAGGAGGACGGGCAACGGTTGATCTGATGATAAAAGATGGTATTCTGAATGTTCAATAAAACGATATATTAATTGTACAGAAAGATTACTGAATAAATAAGTAAGCTGTTTACGTTGAGTGAGCAGCTTTTTTTTGTATGAGCCCATTCTTATAAGATACTAAAAAAATGCGGACTTTCCAAATATACCATTGGGGTATCCTTCTAACGGTGACTAATACTTTATATTCATATTTCATTTTGGGAAAATAACTCCGTATTTGGGAATCTCTTATCTGTAATCTTCACCTTAAAATAACGGGTTCGAAAAAAAATATTTTATTTATCCGCCGAAAGTAAAGCCTGTAGCCGGTTATAACGAAGTATTTCGTTATAATGCGATGAATTTAAGTGTTTTGGCACAGCGTTCGTTAATATGAGTTCAACTGCACCGTCATAGGTTGTGATGCAGGGCACAGTTTCGTTTGTTTGACGATAATCGGCAACTGTGGGGAAAATGAGCGATGCATCAGTTACAAATTATGAAAAGAGGCTTTAGGCTCAATTGAAACTATTTGCTTTTTTGAATGAAATGTAACTTGTGCAATTACTCTAATTTTTTCGAGATATAGTTTAGTTGGATTTGAAAATGGGACCTGAGGCCGCCTCAATTTTTTGAGTGCGGCCTCGCTTTTTTATGGAAAGTGGCACTGCAAAATGAATTAAGAATTAAGAATTGAGAAGGTGATATTCCGAAAAATAGCGCGGCACTTCGTTTTTAATTTTCAACTTTCCTTTATCAATTATTATTACTAGTTTGTGAATAAAAACTGAACTTCGAATCTTACATATCTCACCGCATCACCCTCAAAAGAAATGAGTTGTTATTGTCTGAACAGGCAATAGATGACAATGCATATATTGTATTAAATGGTACAGTAAGGGTGTATGTAATGATTGGAGAAAAAGAACAGAATAT
This sequence comes from Gynurincola endophyticus, assembly GCF_003991195.1. GTDB lineage: Bacteria > Bacteroidota > Bacteroidia > Chitinophagales > Chitinophagaceae > Gynurincola > Gynurincola endophyticus. The sequence goes on from NZ_RCWL01000010.1 coordinate 28,603, forward strand.
CCGTTTCGCCTATTCGGGTGAAATATTCACACATATGGATTCATTTTTTCAAGATATACCTTCACAGTATTATATAGAAGCTATTAAAGCCTGTGAAATAGGAGTGATTCCAAAAGCGGCGGTGATGGATTGGGTAGCGGCATCGGTTGAAAATCTGCAATTCTGGAATAAACTGTTAACGGCTCATTTGCTGGGTTCACTGGAGCGGGAGATGGACCTGTTGATTGAAAAACCGGAGGAAAGAGTTGCCCGTGTATTATTAAGATCACCGCGCCTCTTTCAGGAAATTCCTTTACGGCATATTGCTAATTATCTGCGAATGACACCGGAAACCTTGTCGAGAATCAGGAAGTAGTCTGATATACTCATATTTTGAAATTTCAGCTTTTTTTTGTATCTTAATAGATAGGGCTTAGCTTTCTTAATTCCCTAATGTTGAAAAGAGTATTTTAACCATTAAGAAATTAATGGCATTAAGAATGCCGGCGGGTTACGCCTTTATTTTTTGACCTCTTCATTCCCTTCATGTTTCCCATTGAGATTACTAATCAGATAAATCATGAACCTTAGAAATTAATTCAACTTAACTTCCTCAATGGTTCGGTTTTTCTTTTCACTATTCAAAGATGAGAAGGATTAAGAATAATAATCTTGATTTCAATCAATGCTTATAAAGCCGGAATGGAAGAATTTTACAGAAAATAGTTAATATGATTGTTTCTAAAAGCGAATTCATCAGCGAACTGCAGCAATATACGCAATCACATATCCTGGCTGTACAAAAACTGGAAACCGCATCTGACGAAGCTTTACAGGCACGACCGCAATTGAATGCCTGGAATGCCCTTGAATGCATCGAACACCTCAATCAGTACGGCCGATACTATATTCCTGAAATGAGTACTGCGATTGCTAATTACAAAGGCAAGGCAAGTGATGAATTTAAACCGGGATTACTAGGGAATTACTTTGCTCAGATGATGTTGCCGTCTCATACAAAAAAAATAAAATCTATGAAATCATATAACCCGATTGGAAAACAGTTGGGAAGGGAAGTACTGGTAGAGTTTTTACGTCAGCAACAGGAATTATTAGTGATCTTACAAAAATGCGAGCAGGTAAATCTTACAAAAGTAAAATGTAATATATCTCTTACTAAATTATTAAAACTAAGGTTGGGCGACACTTTAAGAGTAGTGATTTATCATAATGCGCGTCACATGCTGCAGGCGCAGAAAGCATTGGAAGGTTGAGAAACTCACAGGGTTGTTAAAAAATAAGGCATTAAGAATATTAAGGTGTATTCTTAATGCTCTTAATGCCTTAATGGTAAAAGTAATTCTCTTATCTCAGGAACAACATTTCACGATATTTTGGTAACACCCAGTATTGATCAGCTACTAATAATTCTAACTTATCAACGTGATAACGGATACTGTCAAAGTATTGGTCTTTAACAGTGGTTTGATAAGCAATAGCTTTGTCGCGTGAATGTTCAATTTTATTAGCAACTTTACGTGCATCGATCATTTTTTCAACCAGATCGCTTACTTTATTAATATGTTCAGAGATTTTAACAAGAATTTGTTTTTGGTTTGCATAAGAATCTTCTGCGATACCGATTTCTTTTAAACCTTTGATATTATTGATTAAAGTGTTTTGATAGTTGATAGCAGCTGGTAGAATGTGACTGGTACAAAGTTCGCCCATGATACGAGCTTCTATCTGAACACGTTTGATATACTTTTCCAGTTCAATTTCGTGACGGGCTTCAATTTCTTTATGACTCATTACATTGTTTGATTCATAAAGGTGAATTGCTTTCTCAGTGATCATTGCATCTAAAGCAACCGGAGTGGTAGGTAAATTAGGTAATCCTCTTTTTGCTGCTTCGTTATGCCATTCTTGTGAATAACCGTCGCCTTCAAATAAGATTTTTTCAGAACTCACGATATATTCGCGAATTACCTGCATAATAGCAATTTCTTTCTTATCGCCTTTTTCAATTAAACTATCCACATCTTTTTTGAATTGCTTCAAAGTAGCAGCCATGATCGTATTTAAAGAAGTCATCGGGCTGGCACAGTTTGCAGTAGAACCCACTGCACGGAATTCGAACTTATTACCGGTAAATGCAAACGGAGACGTACGGTTACGATCTGTGTTATCCAGTAATAATTCAGGAATACTTCTGTGTAAATCTAATTTTAAGATAGCTTCGTCTTGCTCGTCAAAACTATCGCCTACACGCGCTTTCACATCATTCAGTACTTTAGTCAGATATTGACCGATAAATACAGAAATAATAGCAGGAGGGGCTTCATTCGCACCTAAGCGGTGATCGTTACCGGCAGAAGCGATTGCTGCACGCAGAATATCGGCATAGTCATGTACCGCTTTAATCGTATTTACGAAGAAAGTCAGGAACATTAAGTTGGTTTTCGGTGTTTTGCCCGGAGCCAGTAAGTTCACTCCTGTGTCAGTAGCTAAACTCCAGTTATTGTGTTTTCCAGATCCGTTTACACCAGCGAAAGGTTTTTCGTGGAATAACACTCTTAACTTATGGCGACGTGCTACTCTGTCCATCACATCCATTAATAAGGTATTGTGGTCAACAGCAATACTTACTTCTTCATAAATCGGCGCACACTCAAACTGTGCAGGGGCTACCTCATTGTGACGGGTTCTTAAAGGAATACCTAATTTATAAGATTCTGCTTCGAAATCTCTCATGAATCCGTAGAAACGTTCAGGAATAGAACCGAAATAGTGGTCTTCTAATTGCTGGCCTTTGGCAGGAGCATGTCCGAAAACAGTACGGCCACTTAAAATTAAGTCAGGGCGTGCATTGAACATGGCCTCATCAATCAGAAAATATTCCTGTTCCCAACCTAAAGTAGCAGTAACCTTTGAAATATTTTTATCGAAATAATTACAAACATCAACAGCTGCTTTATTCAAAGTTTCAAGAGACTTTAATAAAGGAGCTTTATAATCTAAAGTTTCACCTGTATATGAAACGAAAATGGTAGGAATACATAAAGTTTTACCATTGCCGATTTCCATAATGAAGGCAGGAGAAGAAGGATCCCATGCCGTATAACCGCGCGCTTCAAAAGTAGCACGGATACCACCGTTAGGGAAAGAAGAAGCATCTGGCTCTTGTTGAATTAAAGCATCCCCCTCAAAAGTTTCAATGGGAGTACCGTCACCCTTAATTGTGAAAAATGAGTCGTGCTTTTCAGCAGTGGTGCCTGTTAAAGGCTGAAACCAGTGCGTGTAGTGTGTTACTCCTCTGCTTTCAGCCCACTGACGAACACCGGCAGCAATCTGATTGGCCATTACACGGTCAATTTTTTTATTGCCTTTAATTGAGTTTACCAGGCTTTTGTAAGCTTCGTCGCTCAAAAATTCACGTGCAGTAGCAAGGGTAAATACATTTGCACCGAAAATACCGGTGATTTTAGCACATTTCTCCACATCTACGGGAGGTTGACTTGATAAGTTGTTGATCGCTTTAAAACGTAAAGACTCCATTGATTTTTATTTTGCTTATGCAAAACAAAGAATAAAAATCGTTTTTTGAAATTTTTTTTTGATTTTTTATGAGTCTTAATGCAGAAATGTGAAGAAAAACTTGATAAATGGGTGAAAAAACAGGACAAGACTATTTAGAAATGATATATATTATTTTTTATAATATGTTTTGATCTGGGGAGAAATACGTGATTTCCAGCTTACTGCCACACAACAGATCAGCATCAGCTCGCCGATAATTTTATATCGGATGATTGCTCCCGGAAAGGGTACTATTAACCCGACTATCAGGTACAATGTAATACTCCAGATCACCAGATGGTACAACCAGGCCCGGGCTTTCAAATCATATGGAGGGCAGATAGAAGGCTTTCTGTACATGAACAGATACATGACTGCTGCACCTGCAACCAGCAGTTGTGATAAACTCATGCTCAATTGAAAAACACCTTCCGCTTCGTTCAGAAAAGGTTTCAGGTAAGTGTTCACCAATGCCTGTGGAAATGCCTTGAGCCAATAAGGAAATTCGGCCGACAATGGAGTTAATGACACGCTCGAACCGGTCAGTTTAAAAAATGCTGCTTGCTTCTGTACTATGAATTGCCAGGGGTAGCCACCCGGTAATATCAGGCTCAGAAGAGTAATTGCACTGATAAATACAGCATAGGTGATCAGCAGCTTTCTCTTTAACTGACGTTGATCACGTAGCCACCATACCCACGAGTACCATAGAGGTATCAAAACAAATGCAAAATCAGCTCGGAATATTGCAATAACCAACCATGCAGCAGCGGCACTCCAATACTTCTTTTTGTTTTGTACTAACTTTAAGAATAAACCGAAAAAGAAAATTAAAAAAGCTTCGCTTCTTAAACCGCTTAACCAGAATGCAGTAGTAGGTAAAAAGAAAATAATACCCAATAGAATTTTACCGGAGTTTGGAAAGTTTTGGATGAATAGCTGATAAATCCAGAATAACCCCCAGAAGCTAAGGAAGTTGATATAGGTTAAGTTTACGTAGTAGTTTCCACCGGTAAAGAAATTCAGTATTCCTAACGGCTTACGTAATAGGTTCCATTCCATATCACTGAGCCATCGCGGAAAAAAATCTTTGAGGCTGTTACCGGCCTTTTCCCAGGAGTATGAAGGTGTCAGCTGATACAAAAAATGTTTTAGATCATTCTTGATCAAATGGGTCTGTTCCAAGCCACCGTTATGTATGAACCAGGTATCGTCATGACCAAAATATTTCGAAAACACATACCCGTATAAACTGCCAATCGCCAGTTTATATAAAAAAATAGCACTGATTTTTCCAATCGAAAGCTTATACTTCTGCTTCTTCATCAAAAGATGAATGGCAGCAATTGAAAGTATGGTGAATACAATTAATGGAAAAATCATTCTATATTTATTTTACTTTTTTATAAGTATTGCTTTCAAAGCCATAAATTTGAACCAATATTCAAATATATTGATGACGGATTTGTTGAATAAAAAGATTGTATTTGTAGCTAATAATGCCTGGTCAATTCTTAATTTCAGAAAAGAAGTGATTCTGAAATTTTTAGAATTGAAAGCCGAAGTACATGTAGTCTCTCCGTATGATGATAAAGTCGTTCAATTAATTCAATTGGGCTGTCAGCATCATGTGGTGGAGTTTGACAATCGCTCTACTAATCTGGTCAAAGATATACGATTATATTATCAACTCAAGCGTTTATATCAACGCATAGCACCTGATTTTATTTTCCATTATGTAGCAAAACCGAATATCTACGGCTCACTTGCCGCTCATCGTTTGAATATTCCTTCTATTGCAGTGGTTACCGGGCTGGGGTATGCATTTGCACAGAAAAACTGGTTATATCGAATGATCAGTGCATTGTATAAAACAGCTTTTAAGTTTCCTGAAGAAATCTGGTTTTTAAATCAGGATGATGCAGACCTCTTTATCAGAAATGGCTTAGTTAATAAAAAACTGGTAAGAGTGATTAGTGGAGAAGGGGTGGATGTGGATTATTTCAAAGCAAATAACCTTACGAAAAAGACGGTATTTACGTTTCTCATGACCGGCAGATTGATTAAATCAAAAGGCGTACTCCTGTTTGCCGAAGCGATCGAAAGAATGCAGGCTCAGGGGTATGAATGTAAAGGTGTTCTGGTAGGCACATATGATCCCACACACCCGGATACCATTCAGGAGTCCTTTGTTCAGAAGTGGAAAAATAATGATTCATTCCTGTATATGGGTTATCAGAATGATGTCAGGTCTATATTGGAAACAGCGCATTGTTTTGTATTCCCGTCTTATTACCCCGAAGGTGTTCCCCGTAGTCTGATGGAAGCAGCTTCAATGAAATTACCTATCATCACCACACTTCATACCGGTTGTAAAGAAGTGGTCGTTCAGGGCCGCAATGGTTATCTCGTACGTCCGCAATCAGTCAATGACCTGGTGGATGCTATGAAAGCTATTATGCAGCTTACACCGGAACAATTAAAAGAAATGGGAGAAGCAGGCCGCGAACACATGATTCTGCACTTCGATGTTCAACAAACTATTCAGAACTATAAAAGAGCTATACAAGCTTATCTTTAATTGTACAATCTTTAAATAAATCAGGAAACCTTCTGTACAGATCTTGTAAAATGCCAGACGCTAAAATCAATAACTCCCAGTCTAACTGAATCAGATCAGGAAAGCTAAAATTAAAGCGGGCAAGATCATCCGGATGAAAATAGGGTTGTTTGTCGTTGAAGTAATAATAGTTTCCCCCCAGCTCACGCTCAAATTTTCTGATCCAGCTGCCATTGGTGGTTAATATAGGAACTTTACAGGCCGCATATTCCAATAGCTTGGTAGATGCCTGCATTTCATATGGGTAGATTTCCGGTATATAATTGATGGCATACTTTGAAGAACGGATTCGTTCGGCTACTTCAGTAACCGGTAAAGGACCTTCAAAGCGTATATGACGTTGATTTTTATATTTTTTCTCCAGCTGATCATACTCTTTTGATACAACCAGTACTGAATATTGAGTCATATGCTTACTGGTGAAATAATCAAGCATTCTTGTAATTTCACGGCTGGAATCTACTGTACCAACATATATAAAGTCATTTTTCTTCTCCGTTTGATGATCTGAAGGGTGAAATATCTGTGTATCAACTCCCACTTCACGGATAAACGACGGTATACCGTCCTGAAAGTTGAACTCCTCTCTGATTTGTGCGTTACTGAATATTCTTACATCGGGGCGAAGATTTTTTACCTTCTTCCAGATGTTTTTTGCTTTCGCAAAAGGCGGAATCGATAAGGAACAATACTCGTGTATAATGAATCGGTCTGCAGGACGGGTAGCTCTGAAGTCTTTACCCATAAAATGCCATTCAATGGCTGTCTTATAAGTGGCTGCTTCCTCACTTCCAATGATCTCAAACGGAACATTGATTTTAGATAAAAAACGTTCATATGCCTGAAGGCCAGGAAGAAATGATTTGTTTGGTTGGATAAAAGTGATCAAAGTCCGCAAATTTGGCATCAAATCTACTAAAATACCCAGTGATGAAAAACTTTTAAATTGCTATCGAAGCTACCTTGCCACTCTTTACAAACATTTTTGCTTTTAATCTGATCTTAGCTGATCATAAAATGAACAGATGCCCTGCATTATTGAAAGGATATAGTGATTGGCAAAAAGGATCATGAACCCGGAATTAGTCTTTTGCCCCCTGAAATGGAATATCTACATTAAAAGACATTCGCCCGGAATGATTAATTTCTAAGAAATTGCCGGTATCTTTACCGGTATTAGTTGTTTTACAGATAATTTTTAAAAGATGGACAAAAATTCCAATATTGTTGTTACCGGAGCTGCCGGTTTTATCGGTAGTGCATTAGTACAATACTTAAATGAGAAAGGTTTCGAAAATATTATTATTGTGGATGATTTTTCGAGAGAGGATAAACAAGCCAATTGGGTGAATAAACAATATATCGATTTAATTGAGCGGGATGGATTTTTTGAGTGGTTATCGGAAACTTCAACTAAAATCGATTTTATTTTTCATATCGGTGCCCGAACAGATACTACCGAGTTTGATTACTCCATTCATGAAAAACTGAATGTTGAATACACACAAAAGATATGGCATTATTGTACCGATAAACAAATTCCGTTAGTATACGCATCCTCTGCTGCTACTTACGGAGACGGAGAACTGGGATATAAAGACGATCATACTATTGTCAACGATCTCAAACCTTTGAACCCATATGGCGTTTCAAAAAATGAGTTTGACAAATGGGCGTTACAACAAACAAAAACACCTCCGTTCTGGGCCGGATTGAAATTCTTCAATGTTTACGGTCCGAATGAATATCATAAAGCACGTATGGCAAGTGTGATTTTTCATGCATTCCATCAGATTAAAAAGACGGGAATGATGAAGTTATTCAGAAGCCATCGCCCGGATTTTAAAGATGGTCAGCAATTACGTGACTTTGTATATGTAAAGGATGTAATTAAAGTTTGTTACTGGCTATTTGAAACAGCAGGCCAGCCTACCGGAAAATGGCAGAATGGCCTTTATAATTTAGGTACAGGCCAGGCCAGAAGCTTCGAAGATTTAGTCAAAAATACTTTTACTGCATTAGACTTAGCAGCAAATATTGAATTTATTGATATGCCTGAAGATATCCGTGATAAATATCAGTATTTTACAGAAGCAGATATGAATAAACTAAAGAACGCAGGTTATTCCGACAAGTTTTATTCGTTGGAAGAAGGCGTTTCTGATTATGTAAGAAACTATCTTTCACAAGAGCGTTTTTACTAAACCTAACCAAAAGATGAATCAGAATATAGCTATCATCGGAGGTGGAAACCTGGGAGCTTCAATTGCAGAAGGTCTGATTGAAAGTGCCTATGTACAACCTCAACAACTCATGGTTACCAAACGTAACCTCAATACTTTAAAAGCACTTGCAGATAAAGGTGTTAAAGTAAGCATTAATAATCAGGATGCGCTGGCATTCGCCCATATTATTATTGTTGCAATTAAGCCCTTTCAGATGCAGGAAGTGCTGGGAGGATTGAAAGAGTTGTTTACACCGCAACACGTAGTGGTTTCAGTGGTAACCGGTTATAGTATACCACAGATCAAAACACTGGTAGGAACCGTACCTGCAGTAGTGAGGGCTATGCCAAATACAGCTATTGCCATTCAGGAAAGCATGACCTGTCTTGCAGCAGCCGGCGTTGATGAAACCAATAAAACCTTTATAGAAGGCATGTTTCAGCAACTGGGTGAAGTGGTGTGGATTGATGAACAACTGATGGATGCAGCTACCGTATTAGCTGCCTGCGCTACCGCTTATGCCATGCGTTATATCAGAGCAAATATTCAGGGAGGCATTCAGATCGGATTTGATGCAAAAACTGCCAGCCAGATCGCTGCACAAACGGTAAAAGGAGCAGCAGAACTGCTATTGCAAAAAAATACACACCCTGAAGCGGAGATAGATAAAGTAACTACTCCTAAAGGCTGTACGATTGCCGGGCTGAATGAAATGGAGCATCAGGGGTTCAGTTCCAGCCTGATTAAAGGCATTGTAGCCAGTTACGATAAAATCAGTAAAGGTTAATCTTCATAACAGCTCATTCAGGAAACATGAAGAGAATGAAGGCATCAAAAGCGTAAAAGCAATGCATACCTGTTTTATCTTTTAAGCCAGCACTTCACTTCCTTCATGTTTTTCAATTTTAAAACAAGCTCCCCCCATTATCCTCATTTCTTCTGCACCGGGGAGCTTATCGTTCTTACTAACCAACATTTTTTCGTATCACCTTCGTCTGTCAACTGGAATTGAAATAATTTGTTTTCATTTTTAGTATTGTTAAAATCAGCAAAAAGGTTTTCACAGGATCCTGCCAGCTGCTTTCGCCTGTTTAACCGTTCATCCCCTTACGAACAACTAAACCTTTTGATATTGGATTGTCTGAGTCCTGACACAATTATATACGTAGAAAGAAAGCAGGGTGGATGACGGTAGGATAAAAAAGATTGTTTTTTGAAGAAGGGTGCAGCAATTAGTTGCCAGATGATATTTTTTCGGGGGAAGGGATGGCCCGGGGGGATTAACAAAAAAAAACATAAAAATATAGACCGCTATTTTTTAGTAGGTAAAAAATTGTAACTTTGCATGACCTCACAGGATGGTCAATTTCTCATAATCTCAAGACGGTCATATAATTATCCAAACTTCCGCTAAAAGTGGCAGTAGGGAATTTTTTTTGTATGATTTTTTGAGACCATCAAAAAGTTTAATAAAATATTCTCATGTCAAAGTTCATTTTTGTTACAGGTGGCGTTACTTCTTCATTAGGAAAGGGGATTATTGCAGCATCATTAGCTAAACTATTACAAGCCCGGGGGCTACGTGTAACAATCCAAAAATTTGACCCGTATATTAACGTAGATCCAGGTACCTTAAATCCTTACGAGCACGGGGAGTGTTATGTAACTGAAGACGGCGCAGAAACTGACTTAGATCTTGGTCACTACGAGCGTTTCCTGAATATTCATACCACTCAGGCCAATAACGTAACAACCGGACGAGTGTACCAGACGGTAATTAACAAAGAACGTGAAGGGGCTTATTTAGGTAAAACAGTTCAGGTGGTTCCGCATATCACCGACGAAATCAAGCGTCGTATGTTATTGTTGGGAAAAAGCGAAGACTATGATATCATTATTACTGAAATCGGTGGAACTGTAGGTGATATCGAAAGTTTACCGTTTATAGAAGCTTTACGTCAGTTACAGTGGGAACTTCCTGATGAGGATACCGTAGTGGTGCACCTTACATTGATTCCTTACCTGCGTGCTGCAAAAGAGTTGAAAACCAAGCCTACACAACACTCTGTAAGAATGTTGAGCCAGGAAGGCGTACATCCGGATATTATTGTTTGCAGAACGGAAAGACCTTTATCCCCCGAATTACGCCGGAAAATTGCTTTATTCTGTAATGTAAAGCAGGAGGCTGTGATTGAATCGGCAGATGCTCCGACTATTTATGAAGTTCCTTTAACCATGATGCGTGAGCAGTTGGACGTGATTGTAATGAAAAAAATGAATATCACTCCGAAACAAGAACCTGAGCTAGGTAAATGGAAAGAGTTTTTAGATAAATTAAAATACCCGAAAAGTCAGGTAACTATCGGACTGATCGGTAAATATATAGAGTTACAGGATGCATATAAATCTATTTTAGAAGCATTCGTACATGCCGGTGCATTGAATGAGTGTAAAGTACAGGTGGTAAACTTCCATTCGGAGTTTATTACAGAAGATAATGTAAAAGAGAAGCTCAATGGTATCGACGGTTTATTAGTGGCTCCCGGCTTTGGTTTGAGAGGAGTAGAAGGAAAAATTATTGCCGTAAAATATGCCAGAGAAAACCAATTGCCTTTCTTCGGAATCTGTTTGGGAATGCAAATGGCTGTTATTGAATACGCCAGAAACGTTTTGGGGTGGAAAGATGCGCATTCTACTGAGATGAATAAAGAAACTCCTTACCCGGTTATCGACCTGATGGAAGCACAAAAAGATGTTACCATGATGGGTGGAACCATGCGTTTAGGTGCTTATCAATGCGAAATTGAAAAAGATACCCTCGCTTATAAAATTTATGAGAATACACAGATTTCTGAACGTCACCGCCATCGTTGGGAGTTTAACAACCAGTACCTGGCAGACTTTCAAAAAGCCGGGATGAAGGCAAGTGGTAAAAACCCGGATACAGGTCTGGTAGAAATTGTTGAACTGCCCGCACATCCTTTCTTTATCGGAGTACAATATCACCCTGAACTGAAAAGTACGGTAGAATCTCCTGCTCCGATTTTTGTAGGGTTTATTAAAGCTGCGAAAGAATATAATCAGAAAAATGGCCAGAATTCAGCTGCTACCGCAAAAACTACTATTTAGAACTTAGATAATCAGATATTTACGCCGGGAAACTTTCCCGGCGTTTTTGTTTTCCATACGCCAAACTAAGGTTACGGATAAAAACCTGTTCAACCGTTATCGCCCCGCCAGGAATAAATATTGTTAAAAAATGAATATTACACTCTTATACAGACCTTTTTAATTTCGTGAATACTCTTGAGAACGGCGAAAACATACTATATTTGCCACTAAAATTTTTTTCAAAAATGAAGATGGATCGCAATCAGGTGATTGGCTTTGTGTTACTTGCCTTACTGTTATTTGGATATTTCTACATTAATTCAAAAAATCAACGTGAATATCAGGTAGCGAAAGGTCAATACGAAGACTCTGTAGCTCGTGTACAATATATTCGTGATTCAATTGTCAATGCTGAAGAGCTGGCTAAGAATCCGGTAGCAAATAATGATTCATTAGGCATCAACGGCGATTCTACTCAGATAGCAACCCCTGCCGTCACCCAGGAAGAATTTATTGATATCGAAAACGAATTTTTAAGTATTCGTTTTACTAATAAAGGCGGACAACCCGCTACCGTAACACTGAAGAACTATAAAAAAACAGATAGTTCATTAGTTACTTTAAATGCACAGGCATTTGATAAAATCTCTTATACGATTAACGGATTAAACAACAGATCTACTGCTATAGGCACACAATTGTTCAATACGCCTGTTATCGAAAGAAATGCAGACGGTGCTTCTGTGGTAACTTACAAATTACCGGTAGGTGAAAATGTAATTACACACCAGTTTACTGTTCCCGCTACTGGTTACCTGATTGACTGGAATGTACAGTTCAACGGCGCTGATCAGTTATTGTCGCAAGGGGCATTTAATATCGTATGGCAGCAACAACCGCGTCAGCTTGAAAGTGATGTGAAATATGAAAGAAGAAATGCTACTATCTGTTTTTATGAGAATAATGACTTCGATTATATCATGACAAAAACTGATAAAACTTTCGAAGGAAATGTTACATGGGTGGGAGTGAATCAACAATTCTTTAATACGACCTTGATCGCTCAAACACCTTTCCAGTCAGGTAATGTGGTTTGGAATAAAAATTTACAGGATACCGGTAGCAGAATAGCTGATGTTACCACTTCTTTACAGGCAAAATTACCCATCGGCCAGGTAGCTGCATTTCCCATGCAATTGTATTTCGGGCCAACTGATTATAATATCTTAAAGCAATACCCGAACGAATTAGATAAAATGGTGAACCTGGGCCGTGATATTTATGCCTTTGTTCGTCCGATTAACAAATACATCGTAATGCCGGTATTTAACTTCTTTGGAAGTTTTATCGGAAGTATGGGGCTGGTGGTAGCGTTCTTAACGATCTTCATTCGTTTGCTGACTTCTCCTTTGATTTATACCAGTTATCTGAGCAGTGCAAAAATGAAAGCATTACGCCCGGAAATCGAAAAACTGAAAGAAAAATATGGAGCTGACCAACAAACAATCGGAGTAGAGCAAATGAAATTATTCCGTGAAGCCGGTGTAAATCCGCTGGGTGGATGTATTCCTGCTTTATTGCAGATTCCTATCTTCTTCGCTTTATATAGCTTCTTTAACTCGAATATTGCGCTGCGATTTGAAAGCTTCCTGTGGTCAGATAACCTGGCTTCTTATGATGCGATTATTCACTTCCCGGTAAATATTCCTTTGTTAGGAGATCACTTAAGCTTATTTACAGTGCTGGCAGTAGTGACCAGTTTACTGATTTCTGTTTATAGTATGAGTATGACGCCTGATACAGGTAACCCCATGATGAAATATATGCCGTATATATTCCCGATCGTGCTGTTATTTGTATTCAATGAATTACCTTCTGCATTAACCTGGTACTATACCGTGTCTAACTTAATTACACTGATTTTACAATTTATCATTAATAACTATATCATTGACCATGATAAGATATTAGCGAAGATTGAAACGAACCGGTCGAAACCGAAAACCAAATCAAAATGGCAGGAGAGGCTGGAGCAGATGCAGGAACAACAACGCCAGATGCAGCAGCAACAGAAAAAGAAATAGTGAAATTTTAGGCTAATAATAGCAGACCCGTTAAATTTTGCGTAATTTAACGGGTCTTTTTATTTTTAGGGCAACTTTACCCCCTCATTTGTCGTCTTATATAAAAGGGAATTTCTAGAGAATGAAGATAATATTGAATATAGCTCTGATGGTTAGCGCAATGGTATTCTGCCTGGAAGGAATATCTCAGAAACGTGTATCTGAAATTACCATCGTTTATGACAACTTTGTAAGCTCCGGTAAAACTACTCCGGATATCGCCGATTCTTTTGACGGTGCTACTACTACGGTTTACATAAAAGGTAATATGAGCCGCCAGGATATGGTGAGTGCGCTTTATTCTTCGTCCACTATCCATAATGCCAAAAATAATACGGCTGTATTATTGAAGGAAGTCAGCGGTCAGAAAATACTCATCCGGTTAGATTCAAATAACCTTAAAGAAAAGAATAAACACTTACAGGGAATTCGTTTTGAGTACATCAATGAAAGTAAAGTAATAGCAGGATATCAATGTAAAAAAGCCACTGCTACGCTGGCCGACGGATCAAGTTTTACTGTTTTTTACACGAATGAAATCGTTCCGGATAATAAAGAATACGATCAGTATTTTACTCAGTTGAATGGACTTCCCCTCGAATATGAATTAGTGAAAGGAACTTTGAAAATCAAGTTTGTAGTATCCAGTATTAATCTGAGTCCGATTCCGGCTTCAAAGTTTGAAATACCTTCTTCCGGTTACAGAGAAATGCAATACGAAGAGAGCAGAAGAAATTAATTAAGATTGGATAAATAATATAGGCAGTATTAGAAACCTATTTTGAAATCAACTACATTCAGATTGTTTTTCACCTGAACATTGTAGCTGGTTTTCTTCGGAACAAGATAAATTGTATTCCCCACTTTGTACTTTAATACTGTGGTTTGAGAAATCACTACACCGTTGTGAGATGAATTAACCAATACATTGGTAGGTTGATTCAATTTCAGATTCCCGATAAACTTCAGATCTTTAGAATTCTTTAAAGAAAAAGTCATATCAGTTGCACGAAAAGGAGCAATCGCTTTAGGAGAATTTAATAAAGACAACGTTTTTTTGCTATCGTCGGCTGGTTTTTTCTTATCTCCGCCGCCGGTGCTTGCATACACAAACATCACTGACAAAAATAAGCCAGTTAGCAGCAAAGTACATTTGCTCATGAATGTAGAAGATCGTTGTTGTGTATGCATAATGCAAAGTTATAATTTGTTTTTCAAAAAATGGCTATAAGTGTTAAAATAACTATAATATATAATACGCTTGAAACGCCATTTTGTTACAGAATAATTCAAATATTTGACCAAAAATGTTAAAGCAATGTTGCATTTGGAGTCAAAAAAAAGTTAAATCATTGATTTTCAACTATATTAATAATTTGGGGATAATTTAAAATAATTCCCTGGTATTAGATTTATTATATTAGCTATACGATGAGTGAACATTCAGAAATGCATAATGAACTGATGCAGCAGCTGGTTTTGAAGTATGAAAACCTGAAGGAGGGGAAGGCTAACAGCTTTTTGGACGAACAGGAGTTTGAACAGCTGATTGATCATTTTGATCAGTTAGAAAAGTGGAGTGATGCTTTGGAGGCTGCAGAAATGGGTGCAACACAGTACCCATACTCTTCTGCTATCAAACTTCGCTGGGCAGATATGCTCATTGGAAATCGATCTTTTCACCAGGCCCTTACGATCCTGCATGAAGTAGAATTGCTTGACCCTCAAGAACTTGATTTATATATTCTTAAAACTGATGTCTACCTGGCATTAGATCAGCCCGAAAAAGCGCTGGAATTATTAGAAACGGTAAAAGATCAGTTTACCGGTGAGTCTCGTATTGAACTGCTTTACGAACTGGCAGACGTTTACGAAGATTATGAAGCATTCGATGAGGTATGGAACTGTCTGAAACTCATTTTAGAGCAGGATCCTACCCAGGATGAGGCATTGTATAAAATCTGCTTCTGGACAGATTTTACAGGAAAGAACGAAGAATCTATCCAGCTACATCAGAATATTATTAATGAAGAACCTTATTCTGAGGTGGCCTGGTTTAACCTTGGTGCAGCTTATCAGGGGCTTAAATTATACGAAAAAGCAATCGATGCTTATCAATATGTAATTGCAATTGATGATAAGTTTGAGTTTGCTTATAGAAATATGGGCGAAGCTTATATCCGCCTGCGACGTTATAAAGATGCTATTGAAGTACTGGAACGTTGTTTGGAAATTTCCATGCCCGAAGATATTATCTATGAAGCTATAGGTACCTGTTATGAGAAACTCAAACAGAATACCCTGGCCCGTTTATATTACAGAAAAGCAATTCATCTCGATAATTCATTACACAAAGTACATTATAAAATTGCCTATACTTACCTGCTCGAAAAAAAGTGGGATATGGCCCAACGTGTATTGGAAACCTGTCTGAAGTTTGATCGTTTTAATCCCGATTACAACCTCGCAATGGGTGAGTGTTATATGCAGTTATCCGAAATAGAAGAAGCTATCAAGTACCTGGCTATTGCAGTAAGAGAGCGTCCGCGTAATACAAAAATGTGGGAAGCTTATCTGAGAAGCCTGTACTACGGTGAACATTATGAAGAAGCATTATTCCATCTTGATAAAGTTCAACAAACTCTCGGACGGAAAGCTATCTGGAAATATATTTCCAGCGCTATTCAGCTGGCTATGGGTTATCAGAAAGAAGGATTGCTGACTTTAGAACAGGCATTACAGGAAGCCCCTAAGCTTGTAAAACGATTTATAATGTTTGATCCGGCCTTGTTACAGTTCAAAAAAGTAGCGAACCTGATCACCCAATATAAAAAATCTACTTAGATTCAAACAATTAATTTAATTTTACTGCCCTAAACTCGACGATTAAAGAATTTAATTGATCGCTAAATATTGCTATTCTGTCTATAGTTCTCTAATTGCTTGCCCTTATGTAGACAAATATCATAGCGTAATAATAGATTCTTTTCTATTTTTGCGCCGGTTTAGTTCTCTTCCAGCAAAAAAGTAAAGAATGAATTTTAATCTTACTCACATTCCTGACAGGAAAAAGAAACCACGTAACAGTGGAATAACAATGGTGATGGACAAAGGGCTAAGTATTACTGAAGCTCAAAACATGTTGAGCGTTGGTGGTCCTCACATTGATATCGTAAAATTAGGCTTTGGAACTTCTTTTGTTACTCCGAATCTTCGAGAAAAAATTGAAGTATATCAGTCATATGGTATCCCTGTTTATTTTGGAGGTACTTTATTTGAAGCTTTTTTAATTCGTAATCAGTTCGACGACTATATCAATGTTTGTAAAGATTACAACATTAAGTATATGGAAGTAAGTGACGGTTCTATCACTATTCCGCACGCTGAAAAGTGTGGTTATATTGAGAAATTAACGAAACATGGAACTGTATTAAGCGAAGTAGGTAGCAAAGATGCCGCACATATTATTCCTCCATACAAATGGATCGAATTAATGCGTGCTGAACTGGATGCAGGTTCTACCTATGTAATTGCAGAAGCAAGAGAAGCTGGAAACGTGGGTATTTACCGCGGTTCCGGTGAAGTAAGGGAAGGCCTTGTTCAGGAAATTCTTACACAGATACCTGGCGATAAAGTAATCTGGGAAGCTCCTCAAAAAGCACAACAGTTATATTTTATTGAATTGTTAGGTGCGAATGTAAACCTGGGTAATATTGCTCCTACTGAAATTATTTCATTAGAAGCAATGCGTGTGGGTTTACGCGGTGATACTTTCCACCTGTTTTTAAATCAAGAAGCTTAATCATGCGTCAATTCGGACTCATTGGTTATCCTTTAGGGCATTCCTTTTCCAAGAAATATTTTTCTGAGAAATTTATAAAAGAGGGAATTGCGAATACCGGCTATGAGAATTATCCCATCGCTGATATTTCGGAATTCCCTTCCGTTTTAGCCACTCCCGGTTTAGAAGGGCTGAACGTTACCATTCCTTACAAAGAACAGGTAATGGCCTTTTTAGATGAACAGAGCGAAGGTGTAAAAGCTATTGGTGCCTGTAATTGCATTCATATTACAGACGGTAAAAAAATCGGTTACAACACCGACGCTTTTGGTTTTCGTCAATCATTTCAGCCATTGTTACAGCCGCATCATCGCCAGGCACTCGTATTAGGAACCGGTGGCGCCGCTAAAGCTGTACAATATGTACTAACGCAGTTGAATATCGGTTATAAAATCGTATCCAGAAATGCTGTAGCAAACGGGTTCACTTACGATGAATTAACGCCCGCGCTCCTGCAGCAATACACAATAATTATTAATACGACTCCATTAGGAACATTTCCTCATACGGAAACAGCTCCCGATATTCCTTATCAGGCTCTTTCCGAACAACATTATTTATACGACCTCGTCTATAATCCTCCGCTTACCAGGTTTCTGGCGCTCGGAAAAGAACAAGGCGCTGCCACTAAAAACGGCGCTGATATGCTGGTGCTGCAAGCTGAAGAAAGCTGGCGGATATGGAACAGAAAATAGCGATTCATTAAGAAGAACAATTCTTAATTCTTAACTTTTAATTTCCCCAACGCTTCTTCCGGAATCGCCGTTACTTTTCTTGCAGTATAATCGAAACAAATCATTCCTGTTTTGATCAGGGCAGCTACTTCCACTTTTTCTTCACCATGAATCAGTATTTTATAATACAAATCAAAAGAGATTTTACTGATATTGTCGGCCGTAACCTGTACTTCTATTTTTTGTCCGTACAATAACTCTTTCTTAAACTCAATACCGGCATCGCCCATAATCAAACTGGTACCGGCCAGATTCATTTCTGAATAACCCATTGACGCAAGGTATTGCATCCGGGCTTCATGCACGAGTGTCAGAACAGCATCATTACCTACATGGCCGCCATAGTTAATGTCTGTAATACGGATGGGAATAAAGGTGGAAAACGAAAACGTTTCTGGAACAGTTAGTTTAATTCTTGACATGTAGCAAAATATTGAACTACAAAGTTATTGAATTTAGAATAAGTGGGGGAGTTTGCCTGCAAACGTTAATGTTAAATGCTAACAGTTGTTCATTAAATAATTTTTATTAAGGTGCAACGATTTAGCAGCAGGGCTGGTCAGAAAGGAGATAGATGTATAATATTAATCTGGATACTATAATGAAAAAATCATTCTTCGCTTCTCTTATCGGAGTTTTTTCTTTAACAGCTTGTATTAAGCCTATAGATGTTCCGGCGCCGATTATCGACCCGGTAACATACGGCAGCGCAGCAGTTTGGCAGGAAATCAGCAAAGGTGCTGACCCGCTCGGATATGAAATGATCGCAGATGGCAGGTTATTGCATATGTGGTGGAATACCCAGATACTGGAAGGGGTAGGTATATCGCTGGGGGCTTATTATTATGAGAGCCCGAACTTCTTATCAATGAATAAAGAAGGGATGTTTAAAATAGAAAACGGATTAATCAGCTTTTATAATTTCCCGGCAGAGAATATAATTGATACGGTAGCTGTATTGAAGTTCTGGCATGAAGGAAATTTGATGTATATGAAAGATACTACGGTTACGCCTGCATTACAGTGGGTGTATCAGAAAAGTCAATAAAGTTAGTGTTACGTGGGTAAGTTTGATTGTTAAAAAAGCTCGACGATTGTCGAGCTTTTTCTTTATTTAGGATCTTCTCCGTTTGTATTTTTATTGATGATTTCAATCAGATTAGTAGCTGGTATTTTGCTCGAATCTTGTTGAATCAGTTTTTTCCGCCAGTCTGAAAATCGTTCTCTCCAGTTTTCACTTTCAGGAATGGGATAGTTTTTATAGAAACCTCTTTGATTTTTGGTAGCGTTGATTTCAGTAATCATCGGTAAAAACTTAGAAGAGATTCTGGTTTGCTGGCCATTCGGACCGGTGATCGTTAAGTAATTACTATTCGGATCTACCACCAGGCTCGGATTGAAAACTATATTTCCTTCAGGATCGGTAAATGACCTCAGTTCTACGTGGATATTGTCTTTCGAATGCTGGGTTTTTTCAGGAAGAATATTCGATGCGTAATAAACTTTGTCAACCGGAACGATAACTTTCTTTACCGGTTTCTTTTCTTCCACCACAACCACAGGTTGTTTTTTCTTTGTAAAGCTGTTTTCAGCTTCATTAGTGAAAAGGGTTACAGGTGATTGGTCCGAATTTGCTGTAGCGGCCAGGTGGTTGGCGTCGTTGATTTGTTGTTGCTGAATGTAATGCTGAAACATGTAATTACCAACAAATGCCAAACCTGTAATAACTGCTGCTGCTGCAACGTATCTGAAAATTGAAATAGAAGTTTTTTGTGGATACAGGCTTCTTTCAATTTTCTTCCAGATATTGGATGGAGGAACCACCTCTGCTTGAAGCACTTTTTGTGCAATATGATGATGGTCTAACTCTGATGAAATATGATTCCATAAGTTCACCGGAGGAGTAACTTCCATATCATATAAGCTTTCGTATGGTGTTTTCTCTTTCATATTTAACGTGAATAGGACTTTTGAGTATCGCTGAGATACTGTTTTATTTTCTTTTGTAAGATCGTTTTGGCGCGGGCTAACTGTGATTTACTGGTACCCTCACTAATGCCTAAAAGATCTCCGATTTCTTTATGTGAATACCCTTCTACAACGTACAAATTAAATACTTGTTTGTATCCGGGTGATAACTCCTGAATTATTTTTATAATATCTTTTGCCGCCAGATGATCAATCGCGTTGATATTAAAGTCTTCAATAGTATTTTCCTCTTTATCGCTTACACTCGTCAGATGTGCAGATTTTTTTCTGAAATGTTCAATAGCAGTGTTCACAAACACTCTTCTCATCCAGCCTTCAAAAGAGCCTTCTCCTCTGAAACGGTGCAGATTGTTGAATACTTTAATAAATCCTTCCTGAAGTAAATCCTGGGCATCGCTATCCTGTTGCGAATAGCGTAAGCAAACTGCATACATTTTGGCAGCAAAACGATTATACAAAACCTCCTGCATCTTACGGTCTCCCGCAAGGCATCCCTGTATTAAGTCGTTTTCTGGTATTATATAGTTGCTTTCAGAATTCAATTTTCTGTAATTTTTTCAAAAAAAATATAAGAAAGTTTAAAAATGACTTAAAATGAACACTTTAGAAAAACGGAAAACTGTGATAGAACGTTTTTACCTTGCTTTACATTGCGTTTACCGATCGTTCATTTCTGATAAAATATTATTATACAAATCTACCAAAAAAAGATCAGTAGATAATCTCCTGAATGTTTTTTATTCTATTGCATAAATTGCCAACAATCTATTGTTTTTCAATTTATTACAAAAGTGTTTTAAATCAATTCAGGTTTTGAGAACAAAAATGTCTGAATAAGGTGTTCCTGATAAGTTTGCAGGTGAATAAATAAAATAATACCACCCGCTTTTATAACCTGTAGTAAACAGTACATATTACATACCAAAATCAATCCAGCCTGAGTGTATTGACTTTTGGAACTCAAAGTATTGTAAAACCATCTGGTGGAAATAACAGCTGCTGATCTGTAAATAACAAATCAGCTGCCGGATGGTTGATTGCGTCAACAATATTCAGGTAATGAAGGGTTGTTGGGGTGGATTACTGAAGCTGACTCAGAAATTCAATCAGCTGCTGAACTGCTTTTTTTCGGTGGCTAAACTCATTTTTCTGTTCCATTGTCATATTGGCAAAACTTGTTTCGCCGCCATCGGGTACAAAAACCGGATCGTATCCAAATCCGTTGGAACCGCTTCTTTGTTCAAGAATTTTTCCTTCACAAATTCCTTCAAACTGATATTCACGATCGTCCCAGATGAGGGAGATAACCGTACGGAATCTGGCTGAACGGTCTGCTTTGCCCTGCATTTGTTGTAGAACAAGGTCTATATTGGCGTCGAACGAACGGTCTTCGCCGGCATAGCGGGCACTTTTGACACCCGGTGCGCCATTGAGTGCGGTAATTTCTAAGCCGGTGTCTTCGCTAAAGCAGTTTTTACCGGTTAAACGGTGGATAACGGTTGATTTTTCGGTAGCATTCGCCTCTAATGTATCGTGTGGTTCCGGTATATCAATTAAAATTCCGGCATCTTTCAGCGGAATAACTTTTAAACTTTCGCCGATAGCCGCTTGAATTTCGGCTACTTTGTTCGCATTATTTGTCGCAAAAATAATTTCCATCCTAGCTGATTATAAGTTGAATATACGTTTGAAAGCACTCCATAAAGAGGTTTTAGAAATTTTACTCTCGTTTGTGTTCGGTAGCATAACGTCTAAGGCTTCTGATTGTAAGTAGACGGCATTGGCAAATGCCTGGTCTTTATAAAGCGGGAATTGCATTGGCAAGGCAATTGCCCCGGCAGTAATTCCGAATAAAATAACGGTTTTCGACTGTAACTGCTCTTCCAGTAACTGATAAGTTACTTTTTGAGTAGCTGTATTGATAATAGCTACTCCGCCCAGGTTGAGTTGGCAGGCTGTCAGCATTTTACTGAGCAGGTCTAATGGCGCTTCGGCGATATGTTTATCATTCGGATAGTATACAAGAATAGCAATATTGCGTTGATTATTGCCGAGAAAAACCAACGGTGCCGTAGTGGCGGCAGTTTCCATGGCTACTGTTCGCTGCTGCGGAGCTGTTGTAATAACAGCTGCAGGTGCTGGTGTTGCCTGTGTAACCGGTATTGAAACAGGCTCTGGTACCGGAGGAGCTTCAACAGATTGTTGAACAGGTAACGAATGTAATTCAGGGGGAGCAACCACCACCTCTTTATATAATTTTCCCAGTACTGAATTGGGTATATGTAATCCTGATAAACTCATTGATTCAAAATTAGTTCAAAAAACGGAGAGTGGGAGGAATAATTGGGAATTGAGAGTTAAGAATTAAGAATGGAGAATTAGAGTAGGGATGGATGATTTTTGGGTTGTCAGGCTCATTATTCGGTGCAGAGACCGGCTGTATAAAAAAAAGCTAACGATTGTTAGTAAAAACTGCCTTCATAATTTTGTCAGGCTAAACTTTGTTCGTTTCTTTGCAGCTCTAAATTTCATGGACTATGACCGAGACATATACAATACCGGTAACCAAAGCTGAGAAAACCCGGTTAGGTGACGTTGACTTTACCAAATTACCTTTTGGAAAAGTATTTACCGACCACATGTTGGTAGCTGATTATATTGATGGGAAATGGCAGAATGTATCTATTCAGCCGTATGGAAATATTTCTATCAGTCCAGCATTAGCTTCATTACACTACGGACAGGCGATTTTTGAAGGAATTAAAGCGTATAAAGGGGTGGATGGTAATGGTTATATATTCCGTCCGTTCGACAATTTCAAGCGTTTTAATCAATCGGCAGTGCGTATGGATATGCCGGAGGTTCCTGAGGATATTTTCATTGAGGGAATGCGTCAGTTGATTGCATTGGATATAGAGTGGATTCCTGCAAAAGCGGATCATGCATTATATATTCGTCCTTTTATGTTTTCAACCGACGAAGTGATTGGTGTGAAAACTTCTGAACATTATAAATTCATGATTTTGTTATGTCCGACTGGTCCTTATTTCAGTGAGCCGGCAAAAATCAAGGTAGAAGATACCTATACAAGAGCTGCGCAGGGTGGGGTTGGATATGTGAAGTGTGCAGGTAACTATGGTGCGAGTATGTTTGTAACGGCTGAAGCAAAACGCCAGGGTTATCACCAGGTGTTATGGATGGATGCTGTGGAGCACAAATATGTACAGGAAATCGGAACAATGAATGTATTCTTTGTGATTGATAATAAAGTATATACACCTTCATTAGAAGGCAGTACCATTTTAGCGGGTGTTACCCGTAACAGTGCCATTCAGGTAATCAGAGATATGGGTTATGAGGTGATTGAAGAGCCGATTCATATAGATAATGTGGTGAAAGCGTATAAAGAAGGTCGATTAACAGAAGTATTCGGAACCGGAACAGCTGCTACCATTTCTCCAATTAGATTGTTGAATTACAATGGTTTAGATATGGAGTTCGACGTTTCTTCATGGGTGATTGCGCCGGGAATGAAAAAAATCCTGGATGAAATCAAAGAAAGAAAACGTGAAGATGTTCATAATTGGCTATTTAAAGTGTAACTTTGCAAAAAATAAAACAATTATTTAAAAAGTAGGGGAGTTCGAAGAGTAGAGAAAAGTACCGACATAGTAGTGGTATCCAATTTATTAGATACCCGAAATGCTACAAATCCATAAAAAAAATATTTTTTTATTTGGATTTTAGAATGTGTACAATTACCTTTGCCCTCCCAAAATTAAAAGGTTAGAAATGCCTACAATTCAACAACTGGTAAGAAAAGGAAGAGAAATTATCAAAGCTAAGAGTAAGTCCAGAGCTTTAGATGCTTGTCCGTTCCGTCGCGGCGTTTGTACGCGTGTGTACACTACAACTCCAAAAAAACCGAACTCAGCTTTACGTAAAGTAGCGAAAGTACGTTTGACCAATAAAGTGGAGGTTATCGCTTATATTCCTGGTGAAGGTCACAACCTTCAGGAGCACTCTATCGTGTTAGTTCGCGGTGGTCGTGTGAAAGATTTACCGGGTGTACGTTATCATATCGTAAGAGGTAGCTTGGATACCGCAGGTGTGAAAGACAGAAAACAATCTCGCTCTAAATATGGTACTAAACGCGAGAAAGCGAAAAAATAACAACAATTATTGACAAACGTTACAAATCATTATAAATGAGGAAGTCAAAAGCGAAAAAAATTGCTCCCGCTCCTGATGCGAGATATAACGACGTACAGGTTACACGTTTTGTGAACAACTTAATGTGGGGAGGTAAAAAGAATACTGCTTTCACCATCTTCTACGATGCAGTGGATAAAGTATCTCAAATTACTGGAGAAAACGGATATGAAGTTTGGAGAAAAGCATTAGCAAACGTTACTCCTGCTGTTGAAGTACGTAGCCGTCGTATCGGTGGTGCTACATTTCAAATTCCTGCTGAAGTTCGTCCAGACAGAAAAATTTCATTGTCTATCAAATGGTTAATTCGTTACAGCCGCGATCGTAATGGTCGTTCTATGGCCGACAAGTTAGCGAACGAAATCGTTGCAGCTTCAAAAGGTGAAGGTGCTGCTTTCAAAAAGAAAGAAGATACTCACCGTATGGCTGAAGCGAACAAAGCTTTCGCTCACTTCAGAGTGTAATCAGATGATACCATTTCATCATATTGAAGCCCCCAACACTGTTGGGGGCTTTTTATTGTAAAAATAATTTACAGATATGAAAAAAATTAGTAACAATTCTGTACCTTTGCGCTCCTAAATTAGGCAGATTTCTGTATAATAAAAACTAAAGAAAATACACAAAGTCATGGCAGACTTACGATTACAAAGAAACTTTGGTATTGCGGCACACATCGATGCCGGTAAAACCACTACAACGGAGCGTATCTTACGCTATACCGGTATGATCCATAAAACAGGTGAAGTTCACGATGGTGGTGCAACTACCGACTGGATGGAACAAGAGAAGGAAAGAGGTATTACCATTACTTCTGCTGCAGTAAGCTGTCAGTGGAACTTTCCTACTATTCAAGGTAAACCTGGTCCTGATACTAAAAAATATTCATTTAACATCATCGATACTCCCGGGCACGTTGACTTCACTGTTGAAGTAGAACGTTCTATGCGTGTATTAGATGGTCTGATCGCTTTATTTTCTGCGGTTGACGGTGTTGAACCTCAGTCAGAAACTGTTTGGCGTCAGGCGAACCGTTACAAAGTTCCACGTATCGGTTTCGTAAACAAAATGGACCGTTCCGGTGCTGATTTCTTGAACGTTGTAAAACAAGTAAAAGAAATGTTAGGCGCTAAAGCTGTTCCTTTACAATTACCTATCGGTGCTGAAGATAACTTCAAAGGCGTGGTAGACTTAATTCAGAACAAAGGAATCATCTGGGATGCTGCTACCGAAGGTATGACTTTCGAGTATGTTCCGATTCCTGAAGATATGGTGGAAGATGTTCAGATCTGGAGAGAAAACTTAATCGAAGCAGTTGCTGAATATGATGACTCTTTGATGGAGAAATTCTTCGAAGATCCAAACTCAATTTCTGAAGCTGAAATTCATGAAGCAATCCGTAAAGCAACGATTGATTTAAGTATCGTTCCGATGATGTGCGGTTCTTCTTTCAAAAATAAAGGTGTTCAAACTGCTTTAGATGCAGTTTGTCGTTACCTGCCTTCTCCGATGGATATCGAAGATACAGTAGGTATCAATCCGGAAACCGGAAACGAAGAAACTCGTAAAGCTGATGCAAAAGCTCCTTTCGCAGCTTTGGCATTCAAAATTATGACCGATCCTTTCGTAGGTCGTTTAGCATTCTTCCGTTGTTATAGCGGACATTTAGATGCGGGTTCTTATGTTAAGAATATGCGTTCAGGTAAAAACGAGCGTATCAGCCGTATCATGAAAATGTTCGCCAACAAACAAAACCCGATCGATTTTATCGAAGCTGGTGATATCGGAGCGGCAGTAGGTTTCAAAGAAATCAAAACCGGAGATACCCTTTGTGACGAAAACCATCCGATCGTTTTAGAAAACATGTTCATTCCTGAACCGGTAATTGCTATCGCAGTTGAACCTAAAACTCAGGCTGACGTTGATAAAATGGGTATGGCTATCGCTAAATTAGTAGAGGAAGATCCTACCTTACGTGTAAATACTGACGAAGATACCGGTCAAACCATCTTACGCGGTATGGGTGAGCTTCACCTTGAAATCATCGTTGACCGTCTGCGTCGCGAGTTCAAAGTTGAAGTAAACCAGGGTGCTCCTCAGGTAGCTTACAAAGAAGCATTCAAGAAAACTATTGAACATAGAGAAACACTGAAAAAACAAACCGGTGGTCGTGGTAAATTCGCGGATATCGTGTTTGAAATCGGACCTGCTGATGAACAATGGATGACTGAAAATCCAAAAGGTAACATGCAGTTCGTAAACGATATCTTCGGAGGTTCTATTCCTCGTGAATTTATCCCTTCTATTCAGAAAGGTTTCCAAAATGCAATGGATCAGGGTGTGTTGGCCGCTTATCCGGTTGAAAACATGAAAGTTCGTGTATTCGACGGTAGCTTCCACCAGGTTGACTCTGATGCAATGTCATTCGAACTTTGTGCAAGACAAGGTTTCCGTGAAGCTGGTAGAAAAGCTCAACCAACTTTATTAGAACCAATCATGAAAGTTGAAGTAATCACTCCGGAACAATACATGGGTGACGTAACAGGTGACTTAAACCGTCGTCGTGGTATGTTAGAAGGTATGGATACCCGTGCCGGTGCTCAGGTTATTAAAGCTAAAGTTCCATTATCAGAAATGTTCGGTTACGTAACTCAATTACGTTCTCTTTCTTCTGGTCGTGCAACTTCTACCATGGAATTCTCTCACTACGCTCCGGCTCCGAATAACGTTGCTGAAGAAGTGATCGCGAAATCTAAAGGTAAACTGAAGTCTGATGACTAATATTATAGCATTTACTACTATAAACAAAAAGCTGTCCCTCGCGGATGGCTTTTTTGTTTATATCCCATTGCCGCTTCTTCCTGACCGGTTCGTTTTGCCATTCAGAAATTAAGTAATTTAGCTTCCATACATCAACCTTACTATATGAAATTAATTGCCCGACTATTCAGTCTTTTGCTGTTCGCAAACTTATCAATTCAGCAAACAGTATATGCACAGTTTTCATGGGGAAAAGAAGCGTATGTGATTCATGAAGTAGACAGTGGCCGGATCATTTCGTTTAACCTGATCAGTCAGCAACAGAACGTAGTGCTTGACCTGAGTAAGTATCCTCATATTCAAATGGATTCTTACTCTTTTGATGAACCTGAAAAAAATATCCTGATTTTCGCTAACACTGCAAAAGTATGGCGATACAATACCAAAGGAGATTACTTCGTATATAATCGTAACGCACAGAAAATGCATGCACTCGGAAAAGGACTGAAACCTTCCTCCCTGTCATTCGCCAAACTCTCACCCGATGCTACCAAAGCTGCTTATGTTTATGATTATAATATTTATGTAGAAGATATTGCTACCGGTAAAATTACCGCACTTACAAAAGATGGAAACAGAAGAAATATCTTCGGTGGATTTGATTGGGTATACGAAGAAGAATTTGGTTGTCGCGATGGTTTCAGATGGAGCCCCGACGGTAAAAAAATTGCTTTCTGGTATTTTGATGCGAGTCCTACCAAAGACTATCTCCTGCTCAATACCCTCGATTCTGTTTACCCTTCTGTACAACCTGTTGAATTTCCGGTAGCGGGTGATCGCCCTTCAAAATTTAAAGTGGGTGTGGTAAGTATTGATAAACCGATTATCCAATGGATTCAATGGAAAGAAGATGAACAACTGGGCTCGTATCTGCCAAATGTAGAATGGGCTGCAGACAATGAGCTCATTACCGTACACATGAACCGCAAACAACAGCACGTAAATATAGAACTGGTAGATGTGCAGTCGGCCAAAAAGACCAGTATCTATCAGGAACAATCAGATACCTGGATAGATCCTCAACCTAATAAATCATTCTGGAACTGGATCAATGATAAAGAGTCGTTTCTGTGGCTTACAGAAAAAGACGGCTGGAGGCATATCTGGAAAATTTCTAAAGATGGCAAAAAACAAACCTTACTCACCGATGTGAAGTTTGACGTGATCGCTATGGATCGTATCGACGAGAAAAACGGTTATGTTTATTTTTATGCCTCCCCCCATACAGCCTATCAGAAATATCTGTTCCGAGCAAAACTTGACGGCAAAGGAGTAGAGCAGGTAACTTCATACGAAACCCCCGGTTTTCATAAGTATATTATCAGTAAGGATGCCGGAATTGCTTATTGGATGCCTATGAACCAGGAAGGTTATGGTGAAGGTGGGTTTGTCAGAATGGATGAAGAAGTGGTAAAAGCGGCTAAAGGACCAAAACAACCTCCCACTTACAGCAACAGCTCCATCCGCTTTTTTAAAGTAGAAATAGAACCGGGAATACAAATGGATGGCATGATGCAATTGCCGGCAAATTTTGACAGTACCCGTAAATATCCTGTATTGTTTTATGTGTATACAGAACCGGGTGCGCAAACTGTAATGGATGTGCCGGGCGCCATGGGTGACTTTCTGTATAACGGCTCAATGGCAGAAGACGGATACATTGTTATCACCATGGACAATCGCGGTACGCCTGCACCCAAAGGAGCTGCCTGGAGAAAAGCTATATATGGTAAAGTAGGACAAATCAATATAGATGATCAGGCGAAAGCAGCACGAAAAGTATTAGAGTGGAACTTCATCGATAAAAAACGCGTGGGCGTTTGGGGATGGAGCGGTGGCGGTTCTGCAACATTACACCTTCTGTTCAGATATCCGGATATATATACAATGGGAATTGCCATCGCCGGACTCACTGATCCGCGTCTGTACGACAATATTTATACTGAACGGTATATGGGCCTGCCCTGGGAAAACAAAGATGCCTATACGAAAGGAGCGGCGCTGCAATATGTGTCGGGCTTAAAAGGTAAGTTACTGTACATACACGGAACAGCTGATGACAATGTGCATATTAATAATGCAGATTTATTAATAGATGCGTTAGTGCGTGAGAAAAAAGATTTTCAGATGATGTACTATCCGGGCAGGTCTCATTCTATAGACGAGCGAAGCGGAACGTCTGAACATTTAAGTAATTTGTTTACGAAGTATATAAAAGAAAACCTTTAAAACATAAATAGGTGACCCCGAAGGGGTCGTTTGTTTTTAAATAAAAATCATCGTTATACTTTAAGCAGGGTGTATTTAAGATTACTTGCATAGCTCAACCGGTTCAGAAGGAGGCACATGTTTTTTGTTTTTGTTTGCAGTATAAAAATTATAGTTATAAGCTCATTATTTTGCTTGTAAGATCTTTTTGTATAGCTGAATCGACCCTGAAGGGGTCATATGTTTTTTGTTTTTGTTTGCAGTATAAAAATCATAGTTATAAGCTCATTATTTTGCTTGTAAGATCTTTTTGTATAGCTGAATCGACCCTGAAGGGGTCATATGTAATAAAAACAAACTTTTAACGACTAATCATCAAAGCCAAAAAACAAATATGAAAAAGTTACTTTTTATTTTCTCAATGCTGTTCGCAGGGTTGGGAATGCATGCTCAGACTCCTGAGCTTGAAAAAATAAAAGCTTACATAGATACACTCTATAAGTATGAACGGTTTATGGGAGCGGTATCCATTTATAAAGACGGCCGTCCGGTAATGGATTATGCGGTAGGGTACAGGGATTACCAGCAAAAGGTGCCGATTAATCTGGATACGAAGTTTCGTGTGGGATCTATTTCAAAAACTTTTACCGCTGTATTGATTATGAAGGCGGTGGAAGATAAAAAATTGAGCTTGAACGATTCGCTGTCGAAATATTTTCCAACGGTGAAGAATTCGGATAAAGTCACTATAAAAAATTTGTTACAACACCGTTCGGGTATCTTTAATATAACAAATGATCCGGCATATCGCCAGTATTATCAGCAGCCGGTAACACAGCAACAGTGGGTGGAAAGAATCAGCAGTAAAGATCCGGTTTTCACTCCCGGCGAAAAATATCAATATAGTAATTCAAACTACATACTACTCACTTTCATTTTAGAGAAAGTGTATAAAAAAGATTATGCCTCTTTACTGAATCAGTATATTGTAAAACCAGCCAGGCTGGAGTCAACTTATTACATGCGTAAAACCGATGTGCAACAAAATGAAGCTTATTCTTATAGCTGGAATATAGATTCAATCTGGGTGAAGCAAAACGAAACGGATCCGTCAATTCCGGTGGGAGCTGGTGCGATCAGTTCGAATCCGCGTTCGCTGAATCAGTTTTCGTGGGCTTTATTCAATGGCAAAATAATCAAGCCGGGCTCTTTAAAAGCAATGCAGGAAGTAGTGGATGAAGTAGGCCTGGGGTTATTCCGTACAAAGCAGGGAGAACAGTATTATTGGGGGCATGGTGGTGCAATTGATGGTTTTTTGTCGGGCTATCAGGTAAATTCAGAAACCGGGTTATCGTTTTCTATCGCTGCAAACGCTCAATATGGGGGAGTGGATCCGGTATTGGCGGATATCATTAAGATTTACCAGGGGGGTGATTTCAAGATGCCGGATTATAGTAAAATGTTAAGCAATGAGGAAGAATTGAAAAAGTATGTAGGAGAATATGCTACTGAAGGAGTACCGTTGAAAATCAATCTGATCGTAAAGAAAGGCAGATTGTTCGGACAGGCGACAGGGCAGGCGCCGTTTGAGTTAAGCGAGTTGTCGGAAGGGGTATATGAGTTCAGGCCGGCGAGTATTAAAGTAAAACTGAACGGAAAAGCGGATGGGTTTTACTTTGAGCAGGGAGGAAACGGGATTGATTTTAAGCGTGTAAAGTAAAAAAGAACTCTTAAAAGAGCCCAAAATGTACAGTTGAATAAAAAAACAGCTGAATATTTTAGAAAATAGCGAGGAAATAAGTTGTTAGATTGTGTAGAATGATTATTTTTGCAGCTCCAAAAAAATGCACTTTAGGAAGAAGTTCTTCTATTAAGATAGTAAATTTTTGGTAAAGGAAAAAATAGAATTAAACATACAAACAGGAAAAGGGAACTTGCGAGCTGGAAGGTGAACGACGAAATAGGTGATTTTGAAGGTTTTATGTGAAAACATAAAATTTGAGATTTTTCGAAAAAAAAGTCTCAAAAAATTTTGCCTAAACGGAAACATCTCCTACCTTTGCATCCCCATTCCAAAAATGGGTTTGCTTTATGTCTCAAAGAATAAGAATCAAATTACAGTCTTACGATCACAATTTAGTTGATAAATCAGCTGAGAAAATCGTTAAAACTGTTCGTAGCACCGGAGCAGTGGTAACAGGTCCAATTCCTTTACCTACTCGTAAAAAGATATTTACTGTTTTACGTTCGCCGCACGTGAATAAGAAGAGTCGTGAACAATTCCAGTTATGTACGCACAAGCGTTTATTGGATATTTACACTTCTTCTAGCCGCACTGTAGATGCGTTGTCTAAATTAGACTTACCGTCAGGTGTTGAGGTAGAGATTAAGGCGTAAGAAAGTGCTCCGTTGGGTTCTCTTATTAGTTAGGAGGAACGAACGGGGTGTTTTTCTTTATAAGAGTTAATTAAGATCTTTGCAAACCTATCTGTAAACTTTGTGATGAATCACAGATAAAGCAGCGCTGGGTATACAAATAAAAACATTTCGCCCGCTTGCGAAGGCGGGCGAAAGTAGCTAACATTAAACAAAATATGAACTAGCCCTTCGCGGTTAGTTTACTATTGGTACTTCCTAAGTTATGTATCGATTGAGGTAACGAAGGTTATTTAGATACGAGAAACGCAAACGGAAAAGGTCAATAGCAAACGGGGATTGAAGTTGTCATGGTTGTACAGGCCGCGTATGCGCATAATGTATTTCTATTGCAATTGTCTCTTAAACCAAGAAGGCAAAAACAGAACAACGATGAAAGGAATCATTGGCAAAAAAATCGGGATGACCAGCATCTTCAGTCCTGATGGTAAGCAGACCTCCTGCACCATCATTGAAGCCGGTCCCTGTGTAGTTACTCAGGTAAAGACAAAAGATACTGACGGCTACAACGCAGTACAGATTGGGTACGGCGATAAGAAAGATAAGCACACTACTGGTGCTGAAAAAAATCACTTCGCAAAGGCAAATACAGCCGGTAAGAAAGTAGTAAAAGAATTCCGCGATTTTTCCATCGAAACAAATTTGGGTGATGCACTGACAGTTGAAATCTTCGCTGAAGGCGAGAAAGTAGAAGTTGTTGGTACAACAAAAGGTAAAGGTTTCCAGGGTGTTGTAAAACGTCATGGATTCTCTGGTGTTGGTGAGCAATCTCACGGACAACACGACCGTCAAAGAGCGCCAGGTTCAATTGGTAACTCTTCTGACGCTTCTCGCGTTTTCAAAGGTATGCGTATGGCTGGCCGTATGGGTAACGATCGCGTGAAAGTGAAAGGACTGAAAATATTGAAAATATTCCCTGAGAAAAATTACATCTTAGTGAGTGGTTCAGTACCAGGCCATAACGGTGCTATTGTTTTGATTCAGAAATAATCATTCTACACGAAAGTGAAACGACAGCGTAGCCTGCTGTATAAATAAGGCGATTAAAAATTAGTACAATGCAAGTAGATGTTTTAAATATAAAAGGTGGAAAAACAGGTCGTACTGTAGAGTTACCAGAAGAAATTTTTGGTGCAGAGCCGAACGATCACGTAATCTACCTGTCAGTTAAACAATATTTAGCTGCACAACGTCAGGGTACGCACAAAGTAAAGACCCGTTTAGAGGTTAAAGGGTCTAGCAAAAAGTTACACCGTCAGAAAGGTACCGGTGGTTCTCGTAAAGGTAACCTTCGTAACCCTTTATACAAAGGTGGTGGTACTATTTTCGGACCTAAGCCACGTGATTATAGCTTCAAATTAAACCGTAAGGTGAAAGATTTAGCAAAAATCAGTGCATTAAGTTATAAAGCAAAAGAGCAGGCGATCGTAATTGTTGAGGACATCAACTTAGATGCACCGAAAACAAAAGATGTAGTTGCGATTTTGAAAGCTTTAAACATTGATAGCAAGAAGTCATTAGTATTATTACCGGAAGAGAACAGTAACTTATATTTAAGCTTACGCAACATTCCAAGAGTAAATGGTACACACGTAGCTGATATTAATACTTATGACATTATCAATGCTGATGTTCTTGTGATTACAGAGGCGGTAGCGAAAATTTTCAGTGAGGAAGAAGAAGCAGCAGCTTAATTAGAAAGCTAGAATGCTAGCAATTATTTTCAAATTTTTTCAAATCGAGTTAATATGAAACTCTCAGAAGTGCTGATAAAACCGATTTTAACCGAGAAAAGCAATAAGCTTACTGATAAAGCAGCAACTTATGCATTCCGTGTTAATCGTAAGGCGAATAAACTGGAAATTAAAAAAGCGGTAGAGAGCTTTTATGGTGTAAAAATTATAGAAGTAAACACTATCGTAGTTCCGGGAAAAGCTAAAAGTCGTTTCACTAAAGCTGGTTTTATTTCAGGTGTTAAGCCTGCTTATAAAAAAGCATATGTAAAAGTAGCTGAAGGTGAAGCAATCGATTTATACGCAAATATTTAATCGACCTTTTAAATAGTATGGCGAGTCAATCGCCGCGAAGCATTGACAAACGAATTTTAAAAACTGAATAAGCACTAAAAAATGGCAGTAAAGAAGTTTAAACCAATGACTGCGGGAACGCGTTGGAGAATCGGCAATGCTTATGCTGAGGTTACTACCAATGTACCTGAAAAGTCATTAGTTGAGAAAGTAAAGTCTACTGGTGGCCGTAACGCGCAAGGTCGCAGATCTATGCGTTATATCGGTGGTGGAAATAAAAAAATGTATCGTGTAATTGATTTCAAACGTAACAAGAGTGAAATTCCTGCTACAGTTGTATCAATCGAATACGATCCGAACCGTACAGCGTTCATCGCATTATTGAATTATGCTGATGGTGAGAAAAGATATATTTTGGCACCGCAAGGTTTGCAGGTAGGTACTACTGTAGTGTCTGGTGACGCAGTAGCTCCTGAAATTGGAAACTCATTGCAAATGAAGAACATGCCATTAGGTACTAACATCCATAACATTGAGATGCAGCCTGGTCAGGGTGGTAAATTAGTACGTAGTGCAGGTACTTCAGCACAGCTTACCAACAAAGAAGAGCGTTATGCAGTATTGAAAATGCCTTCTGGTGAACTAAGAAAAGTATTGATCAACTGTTACGCTACAGTAGGTGTAGTATCTAACGGAGATCATAGCTTGGAAACAATGGGTAAAGCAGGTCGTAACCGTTGGAAAGGCATTCGTCCTAGAACCCGCGGTGTAGCGATGAACCCGGTAGATCACCCGATGGGTGGTGGTGAAGGTAGAAGCTCTGGTGGTCACCCACGCTCAAGAACCGGTAAATATGCGAAAGGTTTGAAAACCCGTAAGCGCGGTAAAGGCAGTGACAAACTGATTCTACAGAGAAAAGATGGTAAGAAATTAGCCAAAAAATAACTTTTTAAACATCAACTAAAATCAAGATATGGCTCGTTCAATTAAAAAAGGTCCTTATGTAGCCACTAAATTGGAGAAAAAGGTTTTAGCAGTAAACGAAGGCAAAACGAAGAAAGGTGTGATCAAGACTTGGAGCCGTCGTTCAACTATTACTCCGGATTTTGTGGGACATACCTTGGCGGTGCACAATGGCAATAAATTCATCCCTGTTTATGTGACAGAATTTATGGTTGGCCACAAATTAGGAGAGTTTGCACCTACCCGTAATTTCAGAGGACACGCAAATAAAAAGTAATCACTAAGTTTCTGGGTTTTGAAAGCTAAAGTGAGTAGAAACCAGAAATGTTGAAATAATAAAAAATGGAAGCAGTAGCTAAACTTAAGAATTATCCAACATCACCGCGCAGAATGCGTTTGCTAGCTGATGAGATCCGTGGAATGGAAGTGGAGAAAGCATTGGCATTACTGGAGTTTCACCCACAGCATTCAGCCACTCCTTTATACAAATTATTGAAGAGTGCTATCAATAACTGGGAGCAGAAGAATGAGGGTCAGGGCGTAGCAGATGTAAACCTGATCGTTAAAACGATCTTCGTTGATGGTGCCCGTACGATCAAACGTATGTTACCAGCTCCGCAAGGTAGAGCATATCGCCTACGTAAGCGTAGCAATCACGTAACGATAATTGTAGATGCTAAAAACTAATTTTCAAATTTTCAAATTGAAATAAATGGGTCAGAAAACAAATCCTATTGGTGCCAGGTTGGGGATCATTCGTGGTTGGGAATCCAACTGGTATGGTAACAAAAAAGATTTTTCTACCAAATTGATCGAGGATAATAAAATCAGAACTTATTTGAATGCTCGTATCAATAAAGGTGGAATCGCTAAAATCGTTATTGAGCGTACGCTGAATAAACTGATTGTTACCATTCACACTTCTAAGCCAGGTATCATCATAGGTAAAGGTGGCAACGAAGTTGACCGTATTAAAGAAGAGCTGAAAAAATTGACTGGTAAAGAAGACGTACAAATCAACATCCTGGAGATTCGTCGTCCTGAATTGGATGCGATGATTGTAGGTGATACGATTGCGCGTCAGATTGAGAACCGTATCAATTATAAAAGAGCTATCAAAATGGCGATCGCTTCAGCATTACGTATGGGTGCAGAAGGTATCAAAATTAAAGTAAGCGGCCGTTTAGGTGGTGCTGAAATTGCTCGTTCAGAAGAAATCAAACAAGGACGTACTCCATTACATACATTACGTATGGATATCGATTATGCAAACGTATTTGCATTAACCGTGTACGGTAAAATCGGTATCAAAGTATGGATCTGTAAAGGTGAAGTCTTAGGACAAAGAGATTTGAATCCGAACTTCGTAGGTGGTAAAAGTGAAGTAAGCGACAGAAGAGAGCGTAGAGATGGCGGTGGCGAAAGAAGAGGTGGTGGAAATAACCGTAACCGCGGAGAAAAAAGACCAGCATAAAATACTGTTCAACGATGCGATAACGACGGTGAATCAGTAAAGTGAGGCAGAATCGTTATCAAGATCAATTTTAAAATTTTCAAATAGTTTTATAAATGTTACAGCCTAAAAGAACGAAACACAGGAAATCCCAAAAAGGACGTATCCGTGAGGTTGCTAAAAGAGGAACTTCAATTTCATTCGGTTCTTTCGCCATTAAAGCTCTGGAGCCTGTATGGTTAACCAACCGTCAGATTGAAGCAGCTCGTCAGGCTATGACCCGCGCAATGAAACGTGAGGGTAACGTATGGATTCGTGTTTTCCCTGATAAATCAGTTACTCGTAAGCCTTTAGAAGTACGTATGGGTAAAGGTAAAGGTAACCCTGAGTTTTGGGCAGCAGTTGTAGAACCAGGTCGTATCCTTTTCGAATGCGATGGTGTTCCTTTACAAGTTGCTAAAGATGCTATGGAGTTAGCGGCGCAAAAATTGCCGATCAAAACGAAATTCATTGTTCGTAGAGACCTTCAAGCATAATCCAAACCGGAAAGTTTGAAATTCGAAAAAAAGGTGAAGTATGGTCGTGCATCTTTCCTTTTCAACTTCAAATTTTCAAATTTTCGAAATTCAAATTTATAAACAATGTCAAAGAAAATTGAGTTCTTAAATAGTCTGAAAGATCTGTCTGTAGCAGATTTACAGGCGCGCATTCAGGAAGATGAGTTGCGTTTGAAGAAGCTCGAGTTTGCTCACGCAATTTCTCCTTTAGAGAATCCAATGAGCATCCGTGCTTTACGCAAAGACATCGCTCGCTTAAAAACGCTTTTAACGGGTAAATCTAATAATGCGTAAGGTGTCAATTTCGAAAGAAGTTGTTACCAATTAGATAGTAGACAATTTTTAAATTATATGTCTTTGCAAAACAAAGGCAAATAGCTAAAAGCTAAATAGTATGTCTGAAAGAAATTTGCGTAAAACTAGAACAGGGGTGGTTACTAGCAATAAAATGGACAAAACCATCACCGTTGCAGTTGAAAGAAAGGTGAAACACCCTATCTATGGCAAGTTCGTAAAAAAGACCACGAAGTTCCACGCTCATGATGAAAAAAATGAAACTGGAATTGGCGATACGGTTAAAATTATGGAGACTCGCCCATTAAGTAAAACAAAGCGTTGGAGACTGGTTGAGATCGTTGAGAAAGCGAAATAGTACTCCGCATTTGTTCATAAACATTTTTTAATCATTTGCTGTTAGCAATTGCTAACGGTAGGAGCTAAAGCTTAATACAATGATTCAGCAAGAAAGCCGATTAAACGTAGCTGATAATAGTGGCGCAAAAGAAGTACTTTGTATTCGCGTACTGGGAAACAGCGGCCAGGATTACGCCAAAATTGGTGATAAAATCGTGGTTACTGTAAAAGATGCTATCCCAGCAGGTGGAATCAAAAAAGGAACCGTTACTAAAGCCGTAATTGTTCGTACTAAAAACAAATTACGTCGTAAAGATGGTTCTTATATCCGTTTCGACGACAATGCAGTAGTATTATTGAACAACTCTGACGATCCAAGAGGTACTCGTATCTTCGGACCAGTTGCTCGTGAATTGCGCGATAAAGGATACATGAAAATTATTTCGTTGGCTCCTGAAGTTCTTTAATACCCGTTCAATGCAATTGCAAAGAACAGAAAGCAAGTCAATAATTCTCTTTTGAGAAAAATTATACGAAAATGAGTAATCGATTCAAACCTAAATTTAATATCAAAAAAGGTGATACCGTAGTGGTAATCGCTGGTGATGATAAAAACAGAACCACTCCTAAAAAGGTGTTGGAAGTATTTCCTGAAACTGGTAAAATATTAGTGGAAGGCGTGAATATCATCACTAAACATACCAAACCGTCAGCACGTGAGACGAAAGGTGGCATCGTTAAAAAAGAAGCCCCTATCAATATCTCTAACGTGATGTTATGGGATGCTAAAGCTGGTGCTCCTGCTAAAGTGAAACGCACTCGCAACAATGGCAAATTGGTACGTATTTCAAAAAAATCCGGAGAGGCTATCTAATCAGACATCCTTACACGGATAAATTTTAAGACATGAGCACAACAAATTATACTCCAAGATTAGCAGACAAGTACAAAAAAGATGTTGTACCTGCTTTGATGAAGCGTTTTAACTACGACAGCGTAATGCAGGTTCCTCGTTTAGAAAAAATCTGCTTGAACCGCGGTGTTAATGGCGCAGTAACTGATAAAAAGTTAGTGGATGTAGCTGTTGATGAATTAACGCTAATCACTGGTCAAAAAGCAGTGCCTACTTTGTCTAAAAAAGATATCTCTAACTTCAAATTGCGTAAAAATATGCCAATTGGAGCAAGAGTAACTTTAAGAGGTACGCAGATGTACGAATTCTTAGACAGATTAATCGCTACCGCTTTACCACGTGTACGTGACTTCAAAGGAATCAATGATAAAGCTTTCGACGGCAGAGGTAACTATACCTTAGGCGTTACAGAGCAAATCATCTTCCCTGAAATCGATATCGATAAAGTAAATAAAATTACCGGTTTAGATATCACTTTCGTTACCACTGCTGGTACTAACGAAGAAGCTTACGAGCTTTTGAAAGAGTTAGGAATGCCTTTCAAAAACATTCGTAAAGAGCAAGCTATTTAGTACTCAACATTTTAGTGAGTGGGCAAGTACTAAGTAGTATACTACCGATTCAACATTATAAAAAATCGAAATTTACAATTATGGCTAAAGAGTCAGTTAAAGCCAGACAAAGAAAAAGAGAACGCATGGTTGCTCAGTACGCTGAAAAACGTGCTGCATTAAAAGCTGCCGGCGATTGGGCTGCATTAGACGAATTACCAAAAAATTCATCTTCTGTTCGTCTTAAAAACCGTTGTCAATTAACAGGACGTCCTAAAGGTTACATCCGTTACTTCGGTGTTTCTCGTGTTACTTTCCGTGACATGGCTTTACAGGGAAAAATTCCGGGAGTTAGAAAAGCTTCTTGGTAATCGGTTGTTCGAAACAACAGATCTTCACCCGATTTCAAACAAATTGTGAACTGATATAATATCAAATAAAATGGTAACTGATCCCATAGCAGATTTCTTGACCAGAGTTCGTAATGCGCAGATGGCTGGCCACAGGATCGTTGAAATCCCAGCTTCAAACTTAAAAAAACGTATTACCGAAATTCTTTACGATCAAGGTTATATCTTAAAATATAAATTTGAGGATGATAATAAACAAGGTGTGATTAAAATCGCCCTTAAATATGATGCTCAAAGTAAAGAGCCTGCTATCAAATCTTTGGAAAGAGTTAGCCGTCCTGGTTTACGCCAATACGCTAGCCCTGCTGAATTCAAAAGAGTGAAAAACGGCTTAGGAATCGCTATCGTTTCTACTTCTAAAGGAGTAATGACCGATAAACAAGCGAAAGTAAACAACGTAGGTGGCGAAGTTCTTTGCTACATCTACTAGTAATATTTAGAAAATATTCAGGTTGAGTTGATCATTAAGTTTTCTATACGGAGCTGAACTCGCTCAACCATTATCATCTATTATTTATAATTAATAATTAATTACTATGTCTCGTATAGGTAAAAAACCTGTTGTCATCCCTGCCGGTGTTACCATCACTGTTGGTAAAGATAACGTGGTAACTGTAAAAGGACCTAAAGGCGAATTAAAACAAACTATCGATAGAGATATCACGGTAGAAGTAAAAGACGGTGAACTGAACGTAACCCGTCCTACTGAACAAATTCGTCACCGTGCCATGCACGGTTTATACCGCTCGCTTGTAGCAAATATGGTAAAAGGTGTTACTGAAGGATTCGAGAAAAAACTCGAATTAGTGGGTGTGGGTTATAAAGCTTCTAACCAAGGTAATGTCCTGGATTTATCTTTAGGATATTCTCACAATATTATTTTTGACGTACCGTCTGAACTGACTGTAGTAACTCAAACTGAAAAAGGGGATAACCCGAAAATCACTTTGACCGGTGTCGACAAACAATTATTAGGTCAGGTAGCAGCAAAAATCCGTAGTTTACGTAAACCTGAGCCTTACAAAGGAAAAGGTGTTAAATACGTGGGCGAATTTATCCGTCGTAAAGCCGGTAAAGCTGCTGGTAAATAGTTTAATCTCTAAAGTGAGTGCTTTTCTCACTCACTTTAGAACCTTATATATTCTACTAATAAGAATTACTTCCGGCAGTATCGGAAGAAAAAAATAAATACAATGAATAATAAATCTTTAAGAAGACAGAAAATCCGTTACAATATCCGTAAGAAAGTTGCGGGTGTTGCTCAAAAACCAAGATTGGCTGTTTTCAGAAGTAATACCGACATCTACGTTCAACTTATTGACGATGTAAACGGTGCAACGCTGGCTTCTGCTTCTTCTAAAGCAAAAGACATTACCGCTCAAAAAGGTACAAAAGTTGAAAAAAGTAAATTGGTTGGATTAGCCATTGCTCAGAAAGCTACAGAATTAGGCATTACTACTGTTGTTTTTGACCGTGGTGGTAACCTTTATCACGGCCGCGTTAAAGCAATCGCTGATGGCGCACGCGAAGGTGGTCTTCAATTCTAATCCTCTATTTTAAAACAGAATTTCAAATTGAAATAATGGCAAAAGTTAATTTAAACAGAGTAAAAGCCGGCGATCTGGAGCTTAAAGAGAAAGTGGTAGCTATCAACCGTGTTGTTAAAACAACCAAAGGTGGTCGTGCATTCAGCTTTTCTGCTTTAGTAGTAGTGGGTAACGGAAGCGGTGTGGTAGGTCATGGTTTAGGTAAAGCTAAAGAAGTTCAAGAGGCTATTACCAAAGGTATCG
The DNA here is from genome assembly GCF_003991195.1 of Gynurincola endophyticus. Classification (GTDB taxonomy): domain Bacteria; phylum Bacteroidota; class Bacteroidia; order Chitinophagales; family Chitinophagaceae; genus Gynurincola; species Gynurincola endophyticus. Next base: position 69,777 of record NZ_RCWL01000010.1, read on the forward strand.
AAGATGCTAAAAAGAACCTGATTAAAGTTCCTATCATGAAAGGTACTGTTCCTCATGATCAATTAGCTAAAGAAGGTGCAGCTATAGTTTTAATTAAACCTGCAGCTCAAGGTACCGGTGTAATTTCCGGAGGTAGCATGCGTGCTGTACTGGAAAGCGCTGGTGTAACCGACGTATTGGCTAAATCTTTAGGTTCAGCTAACCCTCACAACGTGGTAAAAGCAACTTTTAAAGCTTTATCATTATTACGTGAACCAGTTACTGTAGCCCAAACACGCAAAGTGGCTTTGAAGAAGGTATTCAATGGTTAAATAGTACAAGGGTAAATCCGGTTTCAAATTCTTGAATTTATTTCATACATTTGCTTCCCTTTTACTGGGTACTGAAACATATTATAATGAAAAAGATTAAAATAACACTTGTAAAAAGTGCCATCGACCGCCCGGAACGCCAAAAGCTGACCTTGCAGGCGCTGGGATTAAATAAATTACATGTTTCTAAAGAAGTAGAAACTACTCCCCAAATCTTAGGTATGATCCGTAAGGTAAACCACCTATTGAAAGTGGAAGAAATCTAATTCAGAAATAACTTTTTAGCTTACAATGCTTTATTTTGCATTGTAAGCTTTCCTATTTTTATTATTAATTATTTAGCGAGGGGAGTCAACCCCGTTGAGTTAAAAAAACATCTCATGAAATTACATCAAATTAGACCAGCGAAAGGCGCAACACACAAAGAGAAAAGATTAGGACGTGGTGAAGCTTCCGGTAAAGGTGGTACTTCAACCAAAGGTAACAAAGGTGGTCAAAGCCGTGCCGGTTACAGCCGTAAAATCGCCTTCGAAGGTGGTCAGATGCCTATCCAACGCCGTACTCCTAAACGTGGATTTAACAACATTAACCGCGTTGAGTTCAAAGTGTTCAACTTAGGTCAGGTAGATCATTTGGTTGAAAAATACGAATTACAAGAGTTCTCTTTAGAAAACCTGTACATCAATAACCTGGTGAACAGAACCGATAAAGTGAAGATCCTTGCCAATGGTGAGTTGAAAAACAAAGTTAGCTTCCGTGTGAATGCTGTTAGTGAGAAAGCTAAAGCTGCTATCGAAGCTGCTGGCGGGTCAGTAGAAATCGTAAAGTAATTTATGTAACTTGCGTAGACGCATGAAAATGCGTCTTTTTTGTTTAAGCGATCATTTAAAAATTTCTACAGTCCGTGAAAAAATTTATTCAGACGCTCAAGAATATTTGGAGCATCCCAGAACTGAGAAGTAAAATCACTGTTACCTTAGCGTTTATCGCAATCTACCGCTTAGGTACACACATCGTACTTCCCGGGATGGATCCTTCCAAAATTAACACTGCTGCCTCCAGTGGAGGTATCCTTGGTCTTATCGACGCTTTTGCCGGTGGTGCCTTCTCGCAAGCTTCTATCCTTGCCTTAGGTATCATGCCGTACATCTCTGCTTCAATCTTTATGCAGCTGATGACCCTTCTTTATCCGCGGTTCCAGAAAATGCAAAAAGAAGGCGAAAGCGGAAGAAAAAAAATTAACCAATACACCCGTGTTCTTACGGTAATTGTTGCTATCCTTCAGTCCAGCGCGTACGTTGCTTTCCTTCAGAAAACAAGTGGTGACGCAATGCTCGCAGCTTACAAAGACTATTTCTGGTTCAGCACTACCATCATTCTAACCGCAGGTACTTTATTCGTTATGTGGTTGAGTGAAAGAATCACCGACAAAGGTTTAGGAAACGGTTCTTCTGTTATCATCATGGTGGGTATCCTGGCCCGTTTGCCTCAGTCGCTGTGGCAAGAGTGGTTAGCTCGCTCTACCAGCGGTGGCGGCGGATTATTCTTCTTCCTGATCGAAATCGCTGTTTTCGTAGCAATCGTTATGGGATTAATCGTATTAATTCAAGCTGTACGTAAAATTCCTCTTCAATACGCTAAACAAATCGTTGGTGCCAAACAATTCGGCGGAGCACGTCAGTTCCTGCCATTCAAATTGTACAGCGCCGGGGTAATGCCAATCATCTTCGCTCAGGCGATCATGTTCTTACCTACCTTGTTCAGCAACTTCGATTCTACTAAAGGTATCGCTCAGATTTTCAGCGACCACTCTAACGCATGGTATATGGTCGTGTACTCTGTAATGGTAATCGCATTTACCTACGTTTACACCGCATTGATCTATAATCCGCGTCAGATCGCAGACGATCTGAGAAGAAGCAATGGTTTTATTCCGGGTGTTCAGCCTGGTCAGCCAACTGCTGATTATATCGCAGCTATCTTCGATAGAATTACCTTACCAGGTGCTATCTTATTAGCTTTAGTAGGTATCTTACCCGGCTTCGCTCAACGCTTAGGTGTTCAGCCAAGCTTCTCTACCTTCTTTGGTGGTACTTCGTTACTCATCATGGTGGGTGTTGTATTAGATACTTTACAACAAATCGAAACTCAATTGTTAATGCGCCAGTATGATGGTTTGATGAATAGTGGTCGTATCCAGGGTCGTCAGACTACTACTACCCCTATCTAAGCATTGATAATAGAATAAATATTTAAACCTGACCACTCACTGCCAAACAGTTTGAGGTCAGGTTTTGTTATAATAAAAATATCTCAGCGTTATGGTTTTTTATAAAACGCCTGCCGAAATCGAACTAATGCGCGAAAGTGCCCTGTCGGTGAGCAGAACTTTAACAGAAGTAGCAAAAATGCTTAAACCGGGTATTACCACCCTCTCGCTCGATAAATTCATCGGTGAATATATCCGCGATAATGGAGGTGTGCCTTCGTTTCTGAATTACAACGGCTATCCGTTTAACAGCTGCATTTCTGTCAATGATGTAGTGGTACACGGTTTTCCGAATGAAAAAGAGTTGAAAGACGGTGATATTATCTCCGTTGACATCGGCGTCTTTAAAAACGGGTTCCATGGCGACCACGCTTATACTTTCGCTATCGGTGATGTTCCGGCTGATATTATGCAGCTCATCCGCGTTACCAAAGAATCTTTGTACAAAGGCATCGAAAAAGCCGTAGTCAACAACAGAATCGGCGATATCGCTTTTGCCATTCAGAATCATACCGAAAAGAAACACGGCTACGGTGTGGTGCGTGAACTGGTAGGCCACGGCCTCGGACGAAAAATGCACGAAGACCCGCAGGTGCCTAACTATGGTAGAAGAGGTGAAGGCCCTAAATTGAAAGAAGGACTGGTGCTTGCCATCGAACCGATGATCAACATGGGTACGAAAGACGTATTCACTGAACCTGATGGCTGGACGATCAGAACCATGGACGGAAAACCATCTGTTCACTTTGAACACGATGTGTGTGTGAAAAAAGGTAAGGCAGATATTTTATCTGATTACACACCGATTGAAGCTGCTGAAAAAGCGAATATCGAATTGAAAACAGAAGAAGCTGCTACTGCTTAAAATATATGAAACATCGACCTCATCTGATCGTAATCGGAGGTGGCGCGGCAGGTTTTTTTACTGCTGTGAATGCTGCCAGGTTACATCCCGGTTTACAAGTCTCTATTGTTGAAAAAACGAATAAACTGCTGTCGAAAGTGAAAATTTCGGGAGGAGGTCGATGTAATGTAACACATGCGTGTTTTGAAATTCCCGAGCTGGTGAAAAAATATCCCCGGGGTGGAAACGTACTGAAAAAATCGTTTCATCATTTCTATACGCAAAACACCATTGACTGGTTTCAGGAAAGAGGTGTTAAACTACATGCGGAAGCAGACGGACGCATGTTTCCCACCACCAACAACTCACAAACAATTATAGATTGTTTATTGGCGGAAGCGAACCGATACCAGGTGAAAATTGTCACCGGTGCCGGCGTGAATGCCATTCATCCCAAAGAAAAAGGTTTTGACCTCGATGTGCAATACGCACACGGTAACGAGGTTTTACAGGCCGACTATGTGGTGATTGCTACCGGTGGACAACCGAAGTTATCAATGTTCGACTGGTTATCACCGTTAGGTTTAAATATTATTCCCCCGCAACCTTCTTTATTTACTTTTAATTTACCTAAACATCCCATTACCGGATTAATGGGTGTATCAGTAGCACAGGCTGCTGTAAAAATTATCGGAACCAAACTCACAGAAACCGGTCCGGTATTAATTACCCACTGGGGATTATCAGGTCCGGCAGTATTAAAGTTAAGCGCCTGGGGCGCTACAGAATTAGCTGATTTAAAGTATCAGTTCAATGCACAGGTAAACTGGTTACCCGGGTTTAATGACCAGACGATCGTGCCTACGATGCAGTCGCTCCGTTTTGGCAAAGCCACTCAACAGATCATTACCAAATCTCCATTTGCTGCCATCCCGAACAGACTATGGCAGTTCCTCGTAAAAGCAGCCGGTATACCCGAGCAGATGCGCTGGGCCGATTTGCCTGCTAAGAGCGAAAATAAGCTCATTCAACACCTGGTGAATTTTACTGTAGCCGTAAACGGAAAAACGACCTTTAAAGAGGAGTTTGTTACGGCTGGAGGTATCGATACCAAAGAGATCGTTCCGCAAACTTTAGAATTTAAAAAATATCCGGGTTTATTCGCCGCCGGTGAAGTATTGAATATTGACGGCATAACAGGCGGCTTCAACTTTCAGAATGCCTGGACAAACGGATTTTTGATTGCAGAGGCGTTGAAAGGTAAACTGTCGGTGCAGGGTGTTTGATATTATCAATAATTTTAAGATGGGTTAGTTGGGATTACTTATTTAAACTTAGTTGAATACATTTTCTTTTGTTTAGCTTAAATATTAAAATACACCCTATATTTAGTATTGATTTTAAAAGGAAGGAGAGATATATTCTTTCTCCGAAATAAATGTATTAGGCCTTAGCTAAAGATGATTTGTATCTGAGCAGGTAATAAAAATTAATACTTTTCCCTCTTTAGTAAAAAAGCAATGTGAAAGGTTACTATAAAATAAGTGAATTGGAATTTGGCGCCAATATCTTAGCTGTTAAGAAAGCATTTAGATTTTTTGAGCCCAATAATTATTTTTATCCTAACAATGTTAAGTAGAAAATACTTCGACCCAATCCTAATTTTCAAAAAAAATATTAGGATGGTTTTTAACTGTAATATTTTCAATAAGTATTTTAGGGCAATTCATTCCTTTAAGTAATGAGCATTTTGTACCTGCAGCGCTTAGTACACTTTCTATTACCATTGGTTTATAGGAATGGGATTTTATCTTATAGAGCATGGTAATGATAAGAATTTTAATGAAAAGGCACTCACAAAAGTAGATTGATATTTAAGATAATACAGTATAGTAAGAATATACAATCGGATATTTAAAAAATTGTACAAAAAATTGGAGATGTTGTACCAAATTATAAAAACTATTTTTGTTATTTTATTAATAATACAAATAAATCTATCTTTAAATATTTCTCCCCAATAATATAACAAGTAAATTTTAAATTTATTTTAGCTTCTACCCAACTCTCCTAATTGATATTAATTATTCGATTATGTATATTAGAATAAAATATAAAAAAAGAAAATAATGAAATCAGAAGAAATAAAAGACTTATTCAGAAAATTTGAAGAAGCCGCTTCTGAATTAGAAGGCGTTGAGTGTTGGAGTGCACGCGATTTGCAATTTTTACTAGGGTATAGCAAATGGGAAAACTTTGAAAGAGTAATACAAAAAGCTAAAGATTCCTGCAGAAATGCTGGCGAAGAAGTTATTTATCACTTTCCCGACGTCAGGAAGATGATCACTAAAGGCAAGGGTGCTAAAGATGAAGTAGATGATTTTTTATTAACTCGTTATTTAGTTGCACAAAATGGCGATAGCCGTAAAATAGAAATAGCCTTTGCACAAAATTATCAAGAAGAGCCGAGCTGATTGAACAACGTTTTTTGGAATATGAGAGAGTTAAAGCAAGAGAAAAATTAAATCAGACAGAAAAACAACTTTCAGGGATTTTATACGATAGAGGAGTAGATTCTCAAGGGTTTGCAATAATTAGAAGTAAAGGCGATCAGGCCTTATTCCGGTTGAACACACAAATGTTAAAATATAAAATGCGTGTTCCTGAAAGTAGGCCAATTGCAGATTTTTTGCCAACAATAAGTATTAAAGCAAAAGATTTAGCAGCGGAAATGACCGGATTAAATGTTCAAAGTAAAGATCTGAAAGGACAAAGTAAGATAGAAAAAGAACATATTGATAATAACTTAGCAGTAAGGAATATGCTTACAAACAGGGGTATTATTCCTGAAAATTTGCCTTCTGCTGAAGACGTAAAGAAATTACAAAGAAAGTTAAGTAATGATGAAAAAAAGCTTCTTAAAGACACTCGAAAGAAAAAGAAATAAATAAATGGATAATTTTATTGATTAAGTCACACTGGTGGAATAATTTGCCTGGTGAAACTCTAGTTCGAGAGCTTCTCAATATTTACTCTCTCATTATTTTTTCTATATTACACGAATACAAAATCACTGCCGAGCATTCTTCGTTATCCGGAAAAAATGAAAAATATTTTATTTATTCATACCACACGCATCACCCTGTTTGCTTTCAGAGATCTGAAAATAATAAAGTAACTTCAATACCGACAGATTTAATCTTGTAAGATCATATAATTCTATATAACATGAACGAAATAATCTTTACCGAAAGACAGCGATTTAAGCAATGGTGGATCTGGATCCTGTTATTGGGAGTAAACGCTTTTTTCTTATATGGCGTTTTCATACAGCTGGTGATTGGTCGTAGCTTTGGAAATAAGCCCATGAATAATACTACTCTGCTGATCATTACCGGGTTGACGCTACTGATAACTTTGCTGGTGTATAATCTTCGCTTAGATACGATCATCAGAAATGATGGCATCTATGTACGTTTTTTCCCGTTTCATTTTAAGTTTAAACAGTACACCTGGAATACGCTGACGAAATGTTATATCAGAAAATATTCAGCTTTGTTAGAATATGGTGGATGGGGTGTGAGAATCGGGCTTTCCGGCAAAGCTTTTAATGTTTCGGGCAATAAAGGATTGCAGTTGGAGCTTAACAATAAGAAAAAGATACTCATCGGAACAAAAAAGCCTGAAGAGCTCGCTCAAAAGTTAGAAAGTATCGCACAGTTAAAGCATTGATAAAAATGATCTTTGATAGATTAAGTTAACTAAACACTCTTGCTATGCCACTGAAGCTTAATGTTCCGTATGCCGATAAAGAGCTTGCAAAAAGCAAAGGTGCTTTTTGGGATGCTGAAGAGAAAACCTGGTATGTTCCTGATCATAGAAACATCAATGATTTTCTTACCTGGTTTGATACCGATAAAATTGATACCATTTTAAAAACGCCTTTTTATATGGCGTCGAATAAAAGATCGTGCTGGAAGTGTAAGAAGAAAATAACTGTACTTGCTTTATATTCAGATAATTTTTATTACCTGGATGAAGAGGGTTCTGATAATGAAGAATCGGTGTTTGAAAAAGCAGAGTTGAAATCATTTTTTAGCCATGTTTTTTATATTGATGAAAATTTTGCTTCTTTTGTAAGGCAACAATTTCCTGATTTTAAGTTAGGTTTTTCTAAAACAGTAAATGGAGAATACTGGGCTAATCATTGTGAATTTTGTCACGCATTACAAGGAGACCATTTTAATCATGAATCACCCGGTGGCGCATTTTTTCCGGTTACAGATGAAGAATGTGAAAACATTACGCTTATTCAAATACCTTTTAAATTTGATGTCGGTATCACAGGCTCTTATTCAGATTTTTCGAATCAGGATAGGGCATTTGAACGGGCGAAGAAGAAATTATGGCATTACGGGTTTAAGTTATGAAACTGGTATAAAAATCCAGCAGATAACGCAGAAAAGTAAATTTATATCTGCAGAATATTCAGCGAAGATCTGCGCTGAATAACTCTTCAGTAGAAAAGCACCGTTCTGCGTCATCTGCGGGCAAACTTAATCTCTCCTGTTTAAAGATTCATCAGCAATTGGAAGCAGGCAAATTATTCAGCAGCCTGGTTCTGAGAATTATAAAACTTACAAGTAAATAATATATATTCGGCTACTTGTATATGCTAGTTGAATTCTCTATATTTAATGGTTAGTCATCACTTTAAATCTATTCGATGCAAACCACTAAAATAAACCCCACCGGGTCACTGGACAGAATCCCTTCACTCGACTTCTTACGAGGTATCGCTATTCTGGGAATCATTTTTATCAATATTGAAAGTTTTGTTTATCCCGAAGCTTTTACGCCATGGAAAAACGGATTTCAAAGTGAAATAGACTATAGTACACGCTTTTGGGTGTATTTTCTTACACAAGGAAAATTTTACACGATGTTCGCTTTATTGTTCGGTGTTGGTTTCGTGATCTTCCTGAACCGTTTAGAGAGTAGAAATGTCGGGCTCAAAGCAATGGATATTTACACCCGGAGATTACTCTGGTTGTTTATATTCGGTGTTATTCATGCTTATTTTATCTGGACAGGAGATGTTTTGTATCACTATGCCATTTGCGGATTATTCTTACTTCCTTTCCGTTCTATTCAAAGTAAATACCTGGTATTCGTTATATTGTTACTCGCAGTTTTTCCGATGGTGAAATCGTATGAGTCTACCACTAAAAGACAAGAATCAGAACGCGACTATTTAACTGCTATTAAAGTAACAGAATCAGAAAGAACGGAAGAAGATAAAAAGAAGATAGCTTCCTGGGAACGTCTGACAGAAAAAAAATCGCCCGATACCAGTTATATAAAACCAAAAAAGGAAACATATTGGTCGGGTGTAAAAGAATCTTACCAACAGGTAAAAGTACATGATGGTGTATTTTACTATCAGCACGTCATCTTCTCTTCTTTAATGATTATGCTCACGGGTATGATTCTGTACAGAGCCGGCATCTTCTCCAATTACCGGGTATGGAAATACTACTGGCTGATCAGTATTACTCTTTTAATAATTGGCTTGCTCGTGAATTATTTCAGAGTATACAAATGGACCTACGAATACTATAAACCCATTACTAATGTTTGGGAAGGTTATTTGTCTGTATTTAATAAAGAATTATTAGGAGTAGCTTATATTCTGATCATTAACGGACTTTATCAGAAATTTTTGGTTCACTCAAAAATAAAACTGATTTCAAATGTCGGAAAAACGGCTTTGTCGAATTATATTTTCCAAAGTATTACGCTCGGAATTGTGTTTTACGGTTATGGTTTTGAGCTCTTCAACCGCTTCTCAAGATTTGAACTTCTTGGTATCATTTTATGCGTATGGATAGTTCAGATAATACTAACCTATCTGTGGCTTAAAAAACACCAATACGGTCCGTTGGAGTGGTTGTGGAGAAAACTGACGTATAGTTCTTTTGCCAGGAAAGACAATTAATAGGTTGGCTTTCTGAAAAGGATGTAAGAATTTTATGTAGAGATACATTAATTTCATTGTGTGGAAGCATCTGTTGATTTTTAGAATATAAACAAATGATATATTATAAGCTGACTATACCTGGTTTCAATCAATATAAATTTGCATGGGCTGAAATGACTGAAAATGCAAATGTATCACAAGATTTTCCGAAGTGTCCGCAATGTCATGAGCCTGTAGGGGTATCTTACTGGCTTCCTCCTTATGATATAGTTCTGAAACAACCAAAAAAGATAGGGGATTTCGTAGGAGGTGTAATTGGTGTTGATTTAATTGTTTCACAAAATTTCAAAGACAAATACCTTTCCAGCGGATTGACTGGTATCGTTAGCTTCATTCAACTTAATATTGTAAAGGCAGGAGTAAGTACCAAAAAAGAATACAATATTCTTCCGCTATGGGGCGCTACTGTAGAAATTACATATACACAAGTTGATTATAAAAAAATGGAAGTTACATGGTTTTCTGAGCCTGAGGAAAATATTTGCAAGTTATGTTGTCCTGGAGGTGGAGGTATAGGCGGTACTTATGAAAAATATCAAAAAATTGTTTTTAAAAAAGAAACATTAACAAAGAACGACTTTTTCATCCCCATTAATTTCCCGGGAAATATTATGCTCTCACAGAATGCAAAAGCATTCTTGGAAATAAATGATTTTTCAAACTATCAATTAGTGCCAGACTATGAAGCGAAAGAAAACATTTATAAATAAATCATTCTTTGATAAAATGGCTAAAAGATGCGAGCCATAGAAAATGTGTATATTTATTGTTGAATCGCGTTTTACATGAATCCAAGTGAAGAATGAACGTAAATATCAGGCAATGTCAATAACAAAAGAATCAGAACTCATCGGAATGCAGAAAGCCAGTAAGGCTGTTGCTTATACATTGAAAGAAATGATGCAATATGCTCAACCCGGTATGACAACGAAAGAGCTGGATGAATATGGTGCCTCCATTTTAGACGGTTTCGGAGCGAAATCTGCACCCTATCTCACCTATGGTTTTCCGGGCTACACCTGCATTAGTGTAAACAACGAGTTCTGCCACGGTATTCCATCTGACAAACGTATCTTGCTGGAGGGTGATTTGGTGAATATTGATGTTTCTGCTGAACTGAATGGATTTTGGGCAGATAACGGTGCTTCTTTTGTTTTGGGGAATGATATTCATCAACACCAAAAGTTGGTGACAGCCTCCAAAGACATTCTGGAAAAAACGATTAACAGTATCAAAGGTGGTGTAAAAATAGCAGATATCGGATTTTTAATGGAATCAGAAGCTAAAAAAAGAGGTTTTAAAGTCATTAAAAACCTTGGTGGCCACGGTATCGGCAGAAGTTTGCACGAACAACCGGATGAACTGCTAAACTATAAAAACCATTTAGACCAACGACGCTTTAAGAAAAATTCAGTAGTGGCTATTGAAACTTTTATTTCAACCTCCTCTTCCTATGTAACTGAATTAAATGACGGTTGGACGATGACCGGTAATAAAGGCGGATACATGGCACAGCATGAACATACCATCATCATAACAGATGGGAAACCCGTTATATTAACGGCGGAGAACGGTATATTTCAATAAAACCTTCTGTGAACAAAAGAATAAAGGGAATGATAATCATCCTACGGGTGTTAATACTGGTGCTATTGACAGGATGTAAACAAAACAGTCAATCGCAAAGTAATAAAGTGCCACTTGAGTTGATAGAAAGTGTGATCAATACAGAAGTAACAGGATTTTTAAAACCTCCTTACACAACACTTTCCGGAGTTATTTACATAAACGGTACTTCCTATCAGTTTCATTTCGGAAAACTGCTCAATGGTAATAAACCGGATAATCAAACAATATACGAAATTGCTTCTATTACAAAAACTTATACCGGATTGTTGCTTTCTCAGGCAATTGCCGATAATCAGCTTTCATTAAATGCGGATGTCAGAAAATACCTGAAATGTTATTATCCGGATCTACAGTTAGACGCTAATCGACCTGTTACTTTAAAACATCTGATAACGCATTCCGCAGGATTACCTCCGGTTATTAATTGCGAAAATGTTTCTTCAGTGGATTCGCAGGTAAGTTGTTATAGTCAGTTTACCCGAAATGATTTTTTTGAAAAATTGAAACATGTAAAGCTGATTGATCGTTCAGGAACTAGCTATAACTACTCGAATGCAGGAGTGCAATTAATAGGATACATTGGTAAATTTGCTTTGGAAATAGATAAAACACAGACTTTCACCGTTGTGTTGAAGAATGGTAAGTTGTTCTTTCTGGATGGCGATGGTAATGAGGTTGAAATGAAAGCCGAAGGCGAATTTACTTTTTTTGATAATCCCGGTTCCAGAGAGAGTTTTATTTTTGAATTGAATCCCGCAACTAAAAAATACGATCTTATATTACTCACCGAAGGTGTAAAGCTAAAGTGTCAGCGAATTGAATAACAACGAAAGGATTGAATTTATACGTAAATTGTGTGGCCGAACGAAGTATTGTATTCGTAAACGATTAATCACCATAAAACTGTAAACAGTATGAGATACCTGTACATCCCTTTCGGTTTAGTGGCAATTTTTATTGTGTATGCTTTATATCTTTTGTTAATAAAAAAGGATAGGGAGAAGTTTAAAGCTATGTTATACCCGGCTTTGTTTTTTATAGCTATCTGGATAGTACTGTATTACTTTTTATGGAAGTAAAGCGGACCAGCTTTTACAAAAATGAAATAATACTAATGTACTATAATTTGTTGTATTTCAGTTGTTTTTCTGTTTAGATGAGACTGTTCTCATAATATTTCGGTAGGTATCTTCCCATCAATTTGCTAAATTTATAGTCAAATATTCCTTTGCTATGGCGAAAACCGACTATCAATCTATCGATCAGTACCACGAAGCTTTTTCCGGAGATATCAGCCAACGTTTGCAAACTGTTCGTGAACTGGTACATCGTATTGCACCGGAGGCAGAGGAGGTAATCAGTTATCAGATTCCGGCTTTTAAGATCGGTAAAAAGTTTTTAATATACTATTGTGCTTTTGAAAAACACCTCTCTGTTTCAAATCCATGGAGTGATGCTTTACTGAAAGCTTTTGAAAAAGAACTGGCGATGTTTAAAACCTCCAAATCAGTGATTCAATTTCCTCATAACAAAGAGCTGCCGGTTGAATTTATTGAACGCATTATTGCGTTCAGAAAAAAGGAAGTCTACGACAGTCAATAATTTCCGGATGGTTAGATACTTTAAAACGAAATGACATATGAAAGCTAGTAATAATGAAAGAGTCTACCGGATGTCCTTCGCAGGTGTTTATCCGCATTATATTCAGAAAGCTGAAAAAAAAGGACGTACCAAAGCGGAAGTAGATGAAATTATATTTTGGTTAACCGGCTATAATGAAACAACATTGCAGCAGGTGATTGAAAATAAAACTGATTTTGAAAACTTCTTTGCCAAAGCGCCGTCGTTGAATCCCAACGTTTCAAAAATAACAGGTGTGATCTGCGGGTATAGAGTAGAAAATATCGAAGATCCGGTGATGCAAAAAGTTCGTTATTTGGATAAGTTGATTGATGAACTTGCGAAAGGAAAAACGATGGAAAAAATACTGAGAAAATAAAAAGAAAATCGGGTATCATTTTTATTTATCGTAACTTTTACAATTAATAAACTATGTTGACAGCAATTCATCCCAAATTACCTATGCGGAATAAAACCGTTACTAAAGATTTTTATATTCAGCAGTTAGGTTTTCAGGAATTGGGCAGTCCCGGCTACGACCAGTATTTAATGGTTCGGAAAGATGCTATTGAAATTCATTTTTTTGAATTCAAAGAACTGGATCCGAAAGAAAATTACGGACAGGTTTATATCCGTACAAACGACATTGAGCAATTATATCAATCCTTCCTTGATCAAAATATTCCTATTCATCCCAACGGTGCGTTGGATGTCAGACCCTGGGGGCAAAAAGAGTTCTCTATGTTAGATCCTGATAATAACTTACTCACTTTTGGACAAAGTGTGTGTCTCTGATTGATCACTTTATTCATTAATCCGGGAACACTTCCATTTTTTAAAGGTAGGAGAGAGTACGAAAGGAACTTATCTGGTGGAAGCGTTTTGTAGTGCAGAAGACCAGGATCAGTAAGTGACTGTCAGCTAACTGATTTAAAAACATTTTATTACGACGTTTTAAGCAATGTAGGCGAAATAAAAAATCCCGTTGTGAAACAACGGGATTTTAATATATTAAGCGTGTGCTTTTCTATGGTGTTGTACCTGACCGGTATTGAATTGCAGATGTTGCAAAACATGGAACAGGAAACGCTCGGTTGAAACAGGAGTAGATAAAACCTGTACAGGATATAACTTTTGCAACTCTGATTTGCTCAATTGCTCCAGTGTATCTCTCATTGTAACTTTTGCAGCTTCTACTTCTTCAATCAATTTCGCTTTCGAAACGTTCTTGATTTTGAATTCGGCATCTTTATTACGCATGTAGCCACTATCGTTGAGCACGGCTCCTAAATAGTGCTGCACATTACCGATAATATGCAAACAAAGATTACCTCCGGCAACTTCTTTTTCATTAAATGTAGTCCAAAGGCTACTATCGTCCGGATACTGATTAATTTCAGAAATGAGAACATCAAATCCTTCCTCGAATAACTCAATTAAAAGCGGTGTGATCATAAATAAAAATGCTTCTTTTATATTGGGGCTCAAATGTAAATCAAAAACGTTTGTATCGTTCATCAATCTGCAAAAAAATTTTAAAAAAAATATTTAACAACGATTTTCTAATCAATTATTAATGTTTCAGTAATAATAAGAATTGCGGATTTTTACGTGAGCGGAGGCAAAAAGGCTGGAAAGAGAAGATGCTGGGGACTGAAAAACGCAAATAAATGCTTGAAACGGCAATATACTTGAATAAAAGCAACTAAATATTTGATTGTTAAAACGAATGTGATTAAATTTAGAACATCAAAACTCTAGGCTTTTATGAGAAAATCATCACTATTCACCTTAATGGCTGCAATGTTACTGCTGGCAGCCGGTTGTTCGAAAGACGACAAAGAACCGAGCTTTTCTTCTGTAGAAGGTGGCTGGTTTGCACAACGTATGGACAACGGCGTTTTTGCACAGGTACGCCATTCTATCTTTTTAAACGGAAACGGAGTAGGAAAAGTATACCGTTTTACTTCTGCAACAGACAAATATCGCTATGATGCTGCATATTCGCAAACCGGCGATACATTAACTATTGATTATCAAGAAGTAATCAGAGTTAGTGGCAATTGGGATACCTCAAATGTAACGTTAAAATTAGGGGTGAATGAGAACTTATCTTCAGCTTATGGACGTTGGTTCTCGAGTTATAAAGGTGTTTCGAAGAAATTCGGCCAGGTTTATATGAACCAGGATGCAGAAATGTCAGAAACCAAAATCACCGGTAATTTCACCAATATACCACAGTAGGTAAAATTAAAATATTATAGTATCTTTGGTGCCCGAAATTAAACAATTCGGGCATTTTTATTATGTTTTCATTCATTAAACAATTAAACGCTGATGCTCAGGAGTCGTCTGCAAACGCAGATGTTACAGCGTCACAAAAAGCACCTGAGGCGACTGCACACGACGATTTCGATTGGAGTGTTGACAAACGTAATGTTGCTCATTACAGCCAGGCTGAAAAAGAAAAGTATGATGCTGTTTATGAGTCTACTTTTAAAGCTGTTACTGATGGTGAATTAGTAACCGGTTTAGTAGTAGGTGTTACTAAAACTGATGTTGTTATCAATATCGGTTTCAAAAGTGACGGCTTGGTTTCTCTGAACGAGTTCCGTGATTTAGCTGGTTTAAAAACCGGTGATGAAGTGGAAGTAATGGTAGTAGAGAAAGAAGACAGAGACGGTCACTTAAACTTAAGCCGCAAACAAGCTCGTATCACCCGTGCCTGGGAAAGAATTGTGGAAGTACACAAAACAGGTGAAGTTATTACCGGTACGGTTACTTCTAAAACTAAAGGTGGTTTAATCGTTGATGTATTTGGTATGGAAACATTCTTACCAGGTTCTCAGATTGACGTTAAACCTGTTACTGACTACGATCAGTTTGTTGGTAAAACTATGGAGTTTAAAGTTGTTAAGATCAATGAAGCAATTAAGAACGCCGTAGTATCTCACAAAGCGTTAATCGAAAGCGATATCGAAGCACAACGCGTTGAGATTATGAGCAAATTAGAAAGAGGTCAGGTATTAGAAGGAACTATCAAAAATATCACTGACTTCGGTGCATTCATGGATCTTGGTGGTTTAGACGGTTTATTATACATCACTGATATCAGCTGGGGTAGAATCAGCCATCCAAGTGAAGTATTGAAGTTAGACCAGAAACTGAAAGTGGTGGTTCTTGACTTTGATGATGAGAAAAAACGCATCAGCTTAGGTCTGAAACAATTAACTCCGCATCCTTGGGATATTTTACCAGAAACAGTGGTAGAAGGTTCTGTAGTGAAAGGTAAAGTGGTAAACATCGAGGATTATGGTGCTTTCTTAGAAATCATGCCTGGTGTTGAAGGTTTAGTACACGTAAGTGAAATTACATGGGCTAATACTCCGATCAATGCGAAAGAATTCTTTAAATTAGGAGATGAGTACGAAGCTAAAATCGTTACTTTAGATAAAGAAGCACGCAAAATGAGCTTATCTATTAAGCAAATGAGCGAAGATCCTTGGAGCACTATCGAAAACAAATTCCCTGAAGAAAGCCGTCACGAAGGTTTAGTAAAAAACATTACTCCTTACGGCGTATTCGTTGAATTAGCTCCTGGTATCGGTGGTATGATTCACATCAGCGATTTAAGCTGGTTGAAACGCTTCAATCACCCTTCTGAGTATACTAAAGTAGGTGATAAAATCGATGTTATTATTTTAGGTATCGATAAAGAAAACCGCAAACTTCAACTAGGACACAAACAACTGGAAGAAGATCCTTGGAATGCTTTACAAGATACTTTCGCAGTAGGTACTACTCATCAGGGTACTATCACTCGTAAAGATGACAAAGGTGCCAGCGTACAATTAGAATATGGTTTAGAAGGTTTCGCTCCAAACCGTCATCTGGCAAAAGAAGATGGTAAAACTTTAGGAGTAGACGAAACTGCAGAATTCATGGTGATCGAATTCGATCGTAATGAAAAACGCATCGTTGTTTCTCACTCTCGTATCTGGGAACAAACTAAGATAGAAGAGAAAGAAACTGCTCGTAAAGAAGCAAAAGCAGAATCTGATAAAACTAAAAAAGCTGTTAAAAACCTCCAATCTAAAGTAGAAAAAGCAACTTTAGGTGATTTAGGTGCTTTGGCAGAAATCAAAGAAAAATTGAAACAAGAAGAAAAAGGCGACCAATAATCCCTTTCTCAGACAATTTTCTATAGAAAAAGGCGTTCTTTATGAACGCCTTTTTTATTTAGTAACATTTGAATAACTAAAATGTAAATTGTTTTAAGTAAATTTGCGCACCTTAACCTAATGATTCGCTGCCGATTAAATCAATATCATCATGAACACGGAAAAAAACATCTATTCTTATCTTCAGTTAATCGCTTTAGTGGCAGCTATTATTTGTATTCACGCCTGCGCTTAATTAAAACATACTTTTAATTAAGTCTGCAGTTACTTCTTCTAAACTTTTTAGCTGGGCATCGGCTGCTTGCCATCTAACCTGACTGTGAAACAGTGCAGCAGGCACTACTATGCATTTCATCCGGGCTGCTTTCGCGGCAATCATGCCATTGAACGAATCTTCAAACGCTAAGCAATGATGCGGTTGAAAACCTAATTCTTTTGCACAGTTGATATAAACCTGCGGGTGCGGTTTACCAAACTCAAGATGCTCCGCTGAAGATTTTACCTTGAAGTATTGACTGATTTTAAATTGTTCCACTGCTGCTGTTATTAAACGCATGGGAGAGGAGCTTGCCAGGCCAATTGTGTAACCGGCTTCTTCCAGTAAAGAAAGTGTATGCGCTACACCTGGCATTAACGAACCTTTCTCTACTATATATTGCGTTGCAAGTGTCTCTACTGCTTCTATCCCTTCCTGTACCGGCGCTTTAATCTGATATTGTTCAAACCATAATTCAATCCATTCTTTGGTACGTAAGCCAACCGAACTGGTATACTCCTCTCCGGTTAAAGTTACTCCGTAACCAGCCAGTACTGCATTGCCGGCCTGTTCCCATAAAGGTTCGGAATCGATCAACAATCCGTCCATGTCAAATATTACACAACCTGTATTCATTTCATAAAAATTTTCTACATTCAACTAATAAAAGAAAGTTTATATAAAAGTACTTTAAATAAGTTACTTGCGTTTATTTACTTCCGCTGAAATATTTTGACTTATGTTTAGATTATTATTTAAATTAGCTGTGTAGGAATATCATTATGTCGAATTTACAAGAATCGCTTATACGTAGCCGTTTGTTCAGAAAGTTTCTCTATAGCACTATCGGAGCAATTACCTATCCTTTCATCGCAATCCGGAACAAAATTAAAATAGAAGGAACCGAACATATAGAGCATTTACCCCATAAAAATGTACTTTTTATCAGTAATCACCAAACCTATTTTGCTGATGTAATTACTTTTATTCATATTTTTTGTGCGGTTAAATGGCGGAAAAGAAACAAACTCGGCGTACCTTATTATTTGCTGAACCCTTTTGCAAAGATTTACTATGTAGCTGCATCCGAAACCATGAAACAAACTACTTTAAGTAAATTATTTACACTGGCAGGTGCTATTACAGTAAAAAGAACATGGAACCCTGATCATAAAGAAACACGGAAAGGACTCGATCCGTCAGATACCAGAAAAGTTACCCGCGCACTTGACGATAATTGGGTAATTACTTTTCCTCAGGGTACTACCACTCCATATGCGCCCGGTAGAAAGGGAACAGCACTCATTGCTAAAATGGCTCAACCGATTATTATTCCGGTAGTCATTGATGGTTTCAGAACGGCGTTTGGTAAAAAAGGAATTGCACTGGAGAAAAGAACAACGTTAACTGTACGATTTAAACCACCCATGCAGTACACTGCAGAAAATACAACTGATGAATTACTGGCTTTAATGATGGATGCAATAGAACAATCAGAAAAGTTTAAACCTGTTAAATAGTTATACAAAAACACCCCTCAACGGTAGTTGAGGGGTGTTTTTTATTATTTAAAGAATAATGCTTTTAACTCTGTTGCCGCATCGGGTTGCATTTTACCGCCCAGTATCAGCCTTAGTTGACGTCTTCTTAAAGCGCCGTCATATAAAACTTTTTCCTCTTCTGTTTCCGGAATTAATGACGGAACATGAATAGGTTTTCCATTATTATCGATTGCTACAAATGTCAGGTAGGCTTCATTACTTTTATACTTGTGTTGTAATACCGTATCTTCTCCCCAAACATTTAAATGTACTTCCATAGAAGTATTGAAGGAGCGTGATACTTTAGCTTGTATATGAACAACATTACCCAGTTTGATAGAATTTTCAAAAGAAATATTGTCTACTGATGCAGTAACAACTGGTCTTCCGCAGTGTTTCAAGGCTGCCAAAGCACCCGCAATGTCCATCCAATACATTAATCTGCCCCCCATTAAATTGCCGAAAGTATTGGTATCATTCGGAAGTACTAACTCGGTCATAATCACACTCGACTCTTTGGCTGTTTTAGCTTTCAATTCCATGCAAAAGATTTTGTGCAAATATACTCTTACTGATTTAAAAAATAGAAGAGAGGGGCAAGTAATATACAACGAGAACGTTAAAGTGGGAGGGATAATAAGCTTCTTTATTGCAGAAAAAAGGCTGCAATACGATCATTTGCAGCCTTTTGAATTTTATATTTGAATATGTTCCAGTTGTGATAAGAAATCATCTTTAACATCTGAACCCAGTCCGGCTCCTTCCGGTACTTCTACATAAAAATCGTTATACCTGATTCCTCCGGTTACGGGATCTGCCAGATGGCCTACCATACAGGTATCAAGATCATAAAACTGAACTATATCATACGCCTGGGCAAATTGTGCAAAAGCACTTAATGCCAGTCTGCTTTCAAGCATACCACCGATCATACACGGCATATTTGCTTTTCGGGCCACTTCGGCAATTTTAATAGATTCAAGTATACCGGAAGACTTGGCAAATTTGATATTCAGATAATGACAGCTGTCGGTAGCAATCAGTCTTTCTGCATCATGGTGGTGATAGATACTTTCATCAGCCATAATTTTTATGGGAGATAAATTTTTCAGTTCTGGTAATTTACCGTCATTCCAGGTACGCATCGGTTGTTCGCAATATTGAATATTTAAGTCACCCATAGCTGTTAATGCAAAGCGGGCATCTTCAAAGCTCCAACCCTGGTTGGCGTCAATACGTAATTTAATTTCATCACCGGCGGCTGCTCTGATTTGTTGCATCCTGATCACATCCTCCTGAGCGTTTTTACCCAGCTTTACTTTGATCTTTTTTACTCCCCGGGCTACAAAATCTTTTGCAGTGGCAGCCATTTTTTCAGGAGTATTAATTCCCATTGTTAAGTCGGTTTCCAACTGTTTGAGGCTTGTACCACCCAGGTATTTATAAAGAGGCAGGTTAACTTTTTTGGCATTCAGGTCATACAACGCCATATCAAATGCACTTTTAATAGTGGCATTTCCGGCGGTGAACAGATGCAATTCCTGCATTCTTTCTTCTATATTTTCAGCGTTTTTGCTTTTCCATAAACGGGCAAAATCCTTCGCCATTTCAAAACAGGTGTTCTGTGTTTCTCCAACAATCATCGGGAATGCAGAACATTCGCCGACGCCATGAATACCTGCATCTGTATGAATACGGATAAATGTGTTTTGCGCATAGTCCATGGTGCCGGTGGCAATTGTAAACGGTTCCATCGGAATGCTGAATTTCCAGACATCAATGTGCGTAATTTTCATATAACATCAATAAGATAGTGTGTTGGAAAGGTATGAAAATTCTAAGATAACTCAGAGGGTTGCGGCTATTTCATAAATAGATTTTATAAATCCAATCGCTTAAGTATTTTTGCCAAACAATTGTTAGTTCATGTCGAAAATTTCTTTTGATAACACAGCATATGCGTTTGCATATATGTCTGATAAGGAGCTTAAAAAAGCCGTACAGTTATACCAGATGATGGGTAAACCATGGTTAGTAAAATTAGGAGGTGTTTTTGCACCTGCCCTCTTAAAATGGAAACTACCTGTTAAAGGCATTATCAGGAATACAATTTATCAGCAATTTGTTGGTGGGGAAACTTTAGAAGCTACATTACCTGCCGTTCAGAAACTCGCTAAATATAATGTAGATTGTATACTTGATTATGGTGTGGAAGGCGGAGAAGGCGAAGCCAATTTTGACCGGGCAACGGAAGAGTTTATCCGTGTGATTAATTTTGCTGCCAATGAAAAGAATATTCCTTTCATGAGTATTAAAGTAACCGGGTTTGCCCGTTTTGCTTTGTTAGAAAAAATTCATGGCCAAACACCTGAAATCGTAGCAGCCAACGGAGAAGTGATTCTGGCAGGATTAACAGAAGAAGAACTGGCTGAATGGAACAGGGTGGAGGAGAGAATGGAACGTATCGCAGCAACTGCTTCAAAAGCAAAAGTAGGCGTAATGGTAGATGCTGAAGAAACGTGGATTCAATATCCCGTAGACGCATTGACGATGAAAATGATGAAAAAGTATAATCAGAAAGATGTAATTCTGTTTAATACGATTCAATTGTACCGTCATGACCGGTTAGCATTTTTACAACTTTCACATACTGTAGCGAAGGAAAACGATTTCATTTTAGGTGCTAAAATTGTAAGAGGCGCCTATATGGAAAAAGAAAGAAAACGTGCTGCAGAAATGGGGTATGCTTCCCCCATCCAGCTTACAAAAGAAGCCAGCGATAAAGACTATAATCTGGCGATAGAATTTTGTATAGAACACCTGAACCGTATTTCTGTAATTGTTGCTTCACATAACGAAAACAGTAGTGCGTTAGCGGCAAGCCTGCTCGACAGAAAAGGTATTGCACACGATCACCCGCATGTACATTTTTCACAGTTATATGGGATGAGTGATAATATTACTTTTAATCTTGCTAAAGACGGATATAAAGTAAGTAAATACCTGCCTTTCGGACCTATTGAAGATGTTATTCCTTACCTCTTGCGAAGAGCTCAGGAAAACTCTTCGATTGCAGGGCAAACCGGCCGTGAATTACAATTACTCAGAAAAGAAATGGTACGTAGAAAAGCCGCAGCCGGCAGATAAAATCCGATTTGGAAAATTCAATTATTTTTTGTATCTTATTTAGATAGGCCTGAGCCAAAAACAAAAAGGATGTCGTAAAGACATCCTTCTTTTATTTTAAGAAGTTGAATTTTAAAGAAATTTCACTGAAAAGATGTGTGTCGTATATATTATACGCTTTCAGGTCATATTGATTTTTATTACTTTGTACTGACCAGCCTACTTTAGCCAGTAAAAATACCTGTTTTGATACTCTGTAAATACCTCCGGTAAAAGGATGGAAGCCGATTGATAAACCGTTATTGTCGATCTGCAGATCGCTTTCGATATAGCTTGGAGAAATAGAGTTATAACCTGGTTTAAAGTTGATCGTGGAGCCTAAGCCGAACATTGGGTGCACTTTAGCTTTTGATTTTCTTTTAGCTACCAGTATCCCGAAATTCACATTACCTGCTTGTGTAGCTCTGGTATCACCTGTAAATGATCTTCCGTCGTCTTTGTTTTTGTAAGAAAAGTTAAAGCTGGGGATAAAATGCAGATTTACTTCGTAAAAAACAGGGCTTTCAACCGAAGGCATTTTTCCGATTCCTACGAAAAAACTATTTAACATTTTGTCGGGAGCGTCGAGATACCATTGCTTCAACCCTACATTAATTGCCAGATTACTGGGTTCTTTGTTAGCCTCACCTTGTATAACTGTTTGTGAGAATGTCGTTAGCTGGTTCAAAATCAATACTGCAAGTATTCCTATTACTTTTCTCATAGCGTTTTAGTGGTTAAATCATTTATGTTTTTGCTAACAATATTTGGTGTGCGATTTGAGTCTAAATATACCATGAATTTTGGAGGTATGACACAAATTGCAGTTTTTCTTTTTTGGATACTTTTGCCTTGTGCAGTGGTGGCTGTTTCCGTTACAGCTATTCTTCATTTAAGATCAAAACAGAAGCGTCAAAAGCTTTTTGTCAGTTCTGAACAAAAGCGAATCAGTGAATTGGAAAAAGAGTTAAAGCATTACAAAAAGGCATACAATAAACTCTTATGCAAATACCACGCTACGAAAAAAACAGATGAAGTGGAAGTCGATGAATCAATCCTTCAACCGTTTAGTCATTCCGAAAATTAATAGTTTATTTCTTTTTGGCAAACTTTGATTCGCCGGCGGTAATAACAGCTTTTATACGGTTATCTTTTGGTGGAATCGGACAATTGTAACCAGTTGTATAAGCGCAATAACCGGTGTATGCACGATTGAAATCTATATAGAGTAAGCCATCCGAAATGGCGTCTAAAGGAAAATCCAGATACCGGCCGCCTTCGTAGGTGGTAGCTCCATTCGAACCATCGTAAAAAGGCAGGAAAAACATCTCTGTCATCTTTTCCTGACCGGGTATATTTTCGAACTTATAAAGATAAAGCACTTCCCGCTGACCTTTTATTTCAAATAGTAATCTGGCATATTTACGGGCAGATCTGATTTTGGTGCCTGTAGTAGGTATTTTAACAATCGGCTGATTGGGTAAAAACTGAACAGCAGCTTTTACGTAAAATGCAGGGTCTCCGTCAAAGAACCTCAGATAAGTAGTATCATCTCCTATAATAGGATATAAATCAGCTACATATTTCGTTCTGTAAACAGTCAGAGAGTCTTGCGAAAAAGTTTGTGCATGTGTAGAATATGTTACTAATAATAGCACTGTTGCAAGAATGTGTTTCAACATATTTTTTCTAAATTTGACGCATTGTAAATATACAACTATGGAACAATACATCTCATTAGTAAAGCATATTTTAGAGGAGGGCGTGAAAAAAGAAGACAGAACCGGTACAGGTACCTATAGTTGCTTTGGTTATCAGATGAGATTCGACCTGGCAAAAGGTTTTCCGGTGGTAACAACTAAAAAATTACACCTGAGAAGTATTATCCATGAGCTTTTATGGTTTCTGAAGGGCGAAACAAATATCCGGTATCTGAAAGAGAACGGCGTAAGCATATGGGACGAATGGGCCGATGAAGAGGGCAACCTGGGGCCGGTATATGGTAAACAATGGCGTTCATGGCAGGGAACAGACGGAAAAACTATTGACCAGATTTCAGATCTGATTCATCAGCTGAAAACAAATCCGGACAGCCGCCGTTTGATTGTAAGTGCATGGAATGTAGCTGAATTACCTGAAATGGCACTCATGCCTTGCCATTCGCTGTTTCAGTTCTATACAACACCTCCTGATCAACAAACAGGCAGACGAAAACTAAGCTGCCAGCTCTATCAACGTTCGGCAGATGTATTTCTGGGAGTTCCCTTCAACATAGCTTCTTATGCTTTGTTAACGATGATGATTGCACAAGTATGTGATATGGATTACGGAGATTTTGTACATACTTTCGGAGATGTACATTTGTATACCAACCATATGGAACAAGCGAAATTGCAATTAACACGCGAACCTTATCCATTGCCTGTAATGGAGCTCAATAAAAATGTAAAAGATATCTTTGAATTTACTTACGAAGACTTTACCTTACACAATTATCAATCACATCCTGGCATTAAAGCTCCTGTAGCTGTATAAAATTACTTATGATTAAAGTTTCAATTATCGTTGCAGTCGGCAATAATTTAGAAATCGGTAAAGACAATCAAATGCTTTGGCACTTACCGAATGAATTGAAGTATTTTAAAAATACTACCTGGGGAATGCCGATTGTAATGGGTAGAAAAACCTTTGAATCTTTAGGTAAAACATTACCGGGAAGAGAAAATATTGTTATTACGGGTCAGAGAGACTGGAATGCTGCAGGTATTGTGGCCGTTCATTCTATTGATGAAGCTATACAGGCTGCAAAGAAAACGGATGCCACAGAGTTGTTTGTAATCGGTGGCGGTAAGATCTACGAACAAACACTGCCTCTGGCTCAAACTCTTTATATAACCCGTGTACAAGGTAGTTTTGAAGCTACCGTATTCTTTCCTGAATGGAATGAAGATGCTTTCGAATTGATAAAAGAAAAACATTTTGAAGCAGATGAAAAGCATGCTTATCCATATACATTTCAGGTGTGGGAAAGAAAACCCCTTAATTAATCGGTATGTATTCAGCTTTTCAACTAGCAAAAAAGTTTATCGGTTTTTATTTTAAAGCGTCTAACAGAAAAGGTCATGGTATTCATTCACCTTTCGTTTTTCATTTTATAAAATTTGTAAAAAACGATCGACGTTTGTTTTATGCTTACAACAGTATTGAACAACTGCGTAAGGTTGTAAAGAAAGATACATCTGTTATTGAGGTGGTGGATTATGGTGCCGGCAGTATTACCGGGGCAACTAAATACAGAAGTATTAAGGCTATCGCTAAAAGCTCAGCTAAACCAAAAGCAATTGCACAATTGCTTTTCAGAATGGTACAAAATTATAACCCCCAATGCATGGTAGAGCTGGGTACTTCGTTAGGATTTACCAGTAGTTATCTGGCTGCCGGTAATTTAAAAGGGCAATTAGTTACGCTTGAAGGAGATCCTACTATTCTGGACAAAGCAAGGCAACATTTTAATTATCTTGGGTTAAACAATATCACAACGATTGTTGGTAATTTCGATCACACGCTTCCAAAGTTATTGGCAAATTTGCAGCAGGTAGATTTTGCATTTGTTGACGGCAATCACAGATATCAGCCTACTGTTAATTATTTTCAACAACTTCTTGAAAAATCTCATTCCAAAACAATTCTGGTATTTGACGATATTCATTGGAGCCAGGAAATGGAATCGGCCTGGGCTTATATTCAGCAGCATGATGCGGTACGATTAACCATCGATATGTTTTTTATCGGAATTGTAGTATTGGACACTTCAATTAAAGAAAAACAGCATTTTTGTGTAAACTGGTAATCCAGTATCTTTGAATTAAACTATTCTCATTGGCAATATTACCTTCAGCGCTTATTGATGCTTTATCACAAATAGAGCATCTGAACGTTAACCGGTTACAGGAAGTTCACCATCATCCTGAAACGATTACCAGTATCCGCTTAAATCCTCTGAAACAGTTGGATGTTCCGGTGTTTGAAGTGAACGGAGAGTCTGTAATAACTTCTGATGTTCCCTGGAATCGTTATGGGCGGTATCTCAGTCAAAGACCTTCTTTTATTGCCGATCCTTTGTTACATGCCGGTGCTTATTATGTACAGGAAGCCTCCAGTATGTTTGTTGAACAAGCGCTGAAAGCAGCCGGAGCTGATCGTACAGGATTAAAAGTGCTGGACTTATGCGCTGCGCCCGGAGGGAAATCGACCTTGATTCAATCTTATATCGATCCGGGTAGTTTGCTTGTGAGTAATGAAGTCATTAAAAACCGCGCCAATATATTAGAAGAAAATCTGACGAAATGGGGTGGTGCTAATGTAATGGTATCTAATAATGATCCTGCCGATTTTTCTCCTTTAAAAAACTTTTTTGATGTAATAGTAGTGGATGCCCCCTGCAGTGGTAGTGGGTTATTCCGGCGTGATGCAGAAGCAATCGATGAATGGAGTTTACAAAATGTTCAGCTCTGCTGTCAACGTCAACAGAGAATTTTAGCAGATATATTACCGGTTCTAAAAGAAGACGGCTATCTGATCTACTCAACTTGTTCCTTCTCTGTAGAGGAGAATGAAAAAATGGTTGACTGGTTACTTGCAACGTTTGAATTAGCATCAGTACCGGTTCCGCTGGAAGCTGAATGGAAAATTCAGGAAACAATCAGTGAAAAAGAAAAAGGAAAGGGGTATCGGTTTTATCCCCATTTACTCAAAGGAGAAGGCTTTTTTCTGGCGGTTTTCCAAAAAAAATCAGCTATTGATAAATTTAAGTGGAAAGGGGGAAAGAAAAAATTGATACAGGTAGCACCGAAAGCTAGTCAGGAAGTATTAAAATTATGGACAAATACGACTGATTTACAATACTATAAGATACAAGACCGTTATTTTGCCCTGCCTTCAGTATTGGAACAAGATTTGTTCATCCTGAGTGAAACTTTGTATCTTAGAAACGCGGGAGTCGGATTCGGAAAAATAAACGGCCATGAGCTGATTCCTGAACACTCGTTAGCATTGAGTAGGGTATATGCAGATTCAATTCCGTGTTTGGCAGTAGATTATTCTCAGGCGATACAATACTTAAAGAAACAAGCGTTAAATTTAAGTACAAATAAAAAGGGATGGCACCTCGTTACTTATCAATCGTTACCTTTGGGATGGGTAAAGATATTGGCTAATCGGATGAATAATTATTATCCTGCAAATTGGAGAATACTTAAAGATATCTAGTTGAAAATAATTCTTCATATTTGCGATGTCGTTGAATGACAAATATGAAAACACGAAATATTGACCTATGTTGAAAAAAGGATTGTTAGCGTTTATTTTAGTATGTAGTGTATTCATTGCATGGGCGCAGCCTGATTTAACGGTTCAGGGCACTTCAGGTAATCTCTATATAGTGCATAAAGTTCAACCGCAGGAAAACTGGTATAGTATCGGACGTATCTATAATTTAAGTCCGAGAGAAATTGCTCCTTTTAACGGCAAAAGTCTGGATGCAAGTTTATCTATCGGACAAGAATTGAAAATTCCTTTAAAATCTGGAAATTTTGATCAGCAGAAACGAGTGGCTGCAGGTGAAACATTGGTTCCTCTTTTTCACCATGTGAAACCACAGGAGTGGATGTTTCGCATTAGTCAGCAATACAACAAAGTTCCGGTAGTGAATCTTGAATCATGGAATAATATCAGGAATGAAGATTTGAAAGTGGGAATGGATATTATCATCGGATTTTTAAAAGTTAAAACCGATGAATCTGTATTAGCAAAAAATGGCAATGCGATGAAGCCGTCTGCGGTAAATAATAACAGTGCGGCAGTTGCTACGGCTCCTGTGAATACAAATCCATCAACAGGTGTAAGTACAGGTGTTAATAATCCGCCTGTAAACAATAATCCGCCTGTAAACAATAATCCGCCCGTAAATAGTGGTGTGGTGACTACAACACCGCCTCCCGTAAATAATAATACCGGTGGAGTGCCTGTAAAAGTGATTGTAGACGATCCTAAAACCACTACAGCTGAAAAACCGGTTACAACTCCGGTAGTAAGCAATGTTGATGAGGAAATGCCGGCAACTTCAAATACACAATCAACTATCTCCAATACCAACAAATTAGTTGATCATAAAGGTGGTTACTTTAAATCACAATACAAAAACGGAAGAAAGTCAACCAGTGGAAATTCTGATATTTTCAAATCAACCAGTGGTTGGAGCGATGGAAAATATTATGCTTTAATGAATGATGTTCCTGTAGGAACAATTATCAGTGTAACATTTCCGTCTACGAGAAAAACTGTATTTGTAAAAGTGTTGGGCGGCTTACCGGATATGCGTCAGAGTGAAGGATTAACACTCCGGATCAGTGATGCCGCAGCAGCAGCTTTGGGTGTAAGTAACTCGAAATTTTATGTAGAAGTAGCTTATTAGTAAGAATTGTAAAACACATAGATTGAACCCTTAAGGAATTTAGAAAATACGCTGAATTTCTTGAGGGTTTTTTTATTTGATACAAGATTACTTTTATATTTCTTGATTACTGTCAATAAAATATGTACTAAAGATCTAAATCATTCATTACTACGTATATTTATAATATGAGTATGGACAGAAATCATCAAGATTATGGGAGATATGTTGTACGTAAGTTACGTGAAGAGACATTTCGTGAAGGACATCCTTTTATGATATATCAGGATGAATTACCTGATTATCATTTTTATTATGAATACCTTGATGGCAAAATTCATCTGATGTATATGGACGAACATACTGAGGAATTTATCCTGATCAGAGAGCTATCAAAGGAAGAAGCAGATCAATTAAGACACAGGTGTAAATTTGAAATAATAAAGTAATGGCAGATTTATACATTTTGACCGGAGCGAATGGGGCCGGGAAAAGCACACTTGGCCCGACTTTTTTACCTGAGAAATTGAGAGCGAAAGTTTTTGATGGAGATAAAATATTCGTACAAAAAAGAAACGAATTGTGAGTGAAAGGAATCAAACCTGACAAGGAATGTAAAAGATTAGCTATGCAATTTGTTGAAGAGTTATTTAATGAATTAGTAGGAAAGGCTCTTGCTCGTTCTGAAGATTTTTTATACGAAGGACATTTTACAAATGATATGACCTGAAGTGTTCCTAAAACTTTTAAGGAGGCAGGATACAAAATACATCTGCTTTTTTTGGGGTTACATAATTCAACTTTATCTCGAACCAGAGTGTCTAATAGAGCTCGAAAAGGCGGACACTACGTTGATCCTTTAACAATACATTCAAACTACTACGGTAATCTGGAAAAGCTCGACATCTACTGTTGAATGTTTGATTCCGTCGTTATCTATGATACTTCAAAGGAATGGAGTGTTGAACTGGCTCGAATCGAAAATGGAAAAGTTACTTCATACCTGTCAATAGAAGAACTTCCCTTTTGATTTAAAAATTATTTAAAAACTATAACAGAAAATATCATTAATCAAAAAGGAAGCAATTAGCTGCTTCCTTTTTGATTAATTTGTTTATTTACAATTTATAACCTCTTAAAAATTCTTCTACATTCATTTTACGTTTTCCTTCCAGTTGAATGTTATGTGTGACCAGATATCCGTCTTTACAAGCAAACTTTAAAAAAGTTTTACCATCACTGACCACAGTACCAGGCACTTCACTGACAGGGGAAGGCTCGATTGTTGATTGATATATTTTAAATATCTTATCATTTAAGTGTGTAAAAGCGCCGGGAAATGGTGATAATCCTCTGATATGATTGTGTACCTGCTGAACAGGTTGATCAAAATTAATCACGCAGGTTTCCGTAAAAATCTTCGGAGCGTGTTTTAATTTTTCTATAGCAACGAATGCCTGCGGTTGCGGAGTAATGGTTCCGGCAGCCAATGCTTTTATAGTTTTTACCAGTAAATTAGCCCCTACTATCTGCATATGGTCGTGAACATCACCGGCCGTATCATTTTCCCCAATGGGGAAGCTCTCCTGTAAAAGAATATTACCCGTATCAATTTCATGCTGCAGCTGGAAGGTGGTTACTCCGGTCATTTTTTCTCCATTAATAACTGCCCAATTAATAGGAGCTGCACCTCTGTAATGTGGTAATAATGACCCGTGCACATTGATGGTACCCATCGGTGGCATATTCCACACCATTTCTGGTAACATTCTAAAGGCTACTACTACCTGTAAATCGGCCTGATAACTTTTTAGTGTTTCAATAAATCCTGCTTCTTTCAGTTTTTCAGGTTGCAATACCGGTATCTGATGTTCTGTAGCATAGGTTTTAACTGCACTCGGAGTCAGTTTCATTCCTCTGCCGGCTGGCTTATCCGGAGCCGTTACAACAGCTACTACATTAGCACCGGCCTGTACTAACGCGTCTAAAGACGCAACTGCAAAGCCGGGAGTTCCCATAAATACTATTCTTAATGCTTCAAATGCTTTCATCACTATTCAAAATCTTTATAAAGTAAATATTTCTTTCTTACTTTCTTAAATGCAGTAATACCCGGTTCCCACGACAGCCTTATTTCTGCTGCTGATAATCCATTTACTATCTGTTGATAAAGTTGTTCTGAACCTGATAAGTTGTAGAAAAACTTTTTTAAGAAGAAAGAATCTTTTTGTGGGAATAAGCGATAGGCCTCCAGTAAGTATTCAATCTGTAATGTATTATTGATGGAAGCCCGGATAGCTGTTGGATCACCACTGACATCCCATCCGTAACTTAACTGATTTAATAATTTGGGTTTGGCTGCTCCCGGCATCGATCTGGGAGTGAAGCTAAACAGGTTTTTGGGTAAAGACGGATGGCCAAAGTATTGAAAAGGTTTCTCCGTACCTCGTCCTTCGCTCAATACGGTACCTTCAAAGAAACAGGTACTGGCATAACGATAAACAGACGCCATATCCGGCAGGTTAGGAGAGGGTTTTACGGGAAGTTCATATACACTGTTATGATCCCAATTTTTTAAAGGAATTACCGTGAGGTTGAACTTTGCACCTTTCCTGGTTTTGTTTTGTAAATGCTCACCCAACAAATATTGGGCATATTCACCGATGGTCATTCCGTATACTACCGGAACCGGTTGCATGCCTACGAAAGACCTGAATGCTGTATCGAGTATAGGGCCGGACACATAAAATCCGTTCGGGTTGGGCCGGTCCAGAACAATTAATGGAATATCATTTTCAATCGCAGCAATCATATATTCTTCCAAAGAAGAAATGTAAGTGTAAAATCTGGTTCCAACATCCTGAATATCAAACAACATCAGATCAATGCTTTTTAAATCCTGCGAAGAAGGACGTCTTTTGCTGCCGTAGAGTGATACTACAGAAATACCGGTTTTAGGATCTGTTTCGTTGCCCACTTTTGCACCGGCATCGGCAGTACCTCTGAAACCGTGTTCAGGGCCAAAAACTACTTTTATGCTAAAACCTGCTTTATGTAAACTATCTACAATGTTAACGTCATTGATAATGGAGGTATGATTAGCAAAAATGGCTATGTTTTTGTGCCTGATCAAGGGAAAATAAAGTTCCGTGCGTTCAGCAGCGGTTATAACAGGGGATGGCGCAATTTTAGTAGTATTCTGAGCATGGCAGGCCAATAATAAACTGGAGCTCAAAATATAGAGTATCAGTAGTCGTATCATTGCTGTTAACATTTGAATCAAAGAAACGATAATTATCCCAATATAGCCGGGATATCTGATTTGGTTACACAAAATTTTCCTCGTTTCTTTGTTATCAGAAAAAAAACCTAGGTTTTTAAACATTCATCTATTAAATATTTACGCATGCAACAAGTGAAAAGCGGCGACAAAGTAAAAGTGCACTATAAAGGTACTTTAAACGACGGTACAGTATTCGATTCATCAGAAGGTCGCGAACCTCTGGAATTCCAAGTGGGAAGCGGAATGGTGATCGCCGGTTTCGATAATGGTGTAATGGGAATGGTAGTGGGAGATAAAAAAACAATTGATATACCTGTAGACCAGGCTTATGGCCCGGTTGATCCTGAAAGACTGGTTGAATTTCCACTTGCTCAGTTTCCTCCTGATTTAAAACCTGAGGCAGGAATGCAGTTGAATATGACAAATGGCGCAGGACAAGTAATACCTGTAATTATTAAGAATGTAGGTACTGAAACTGTAACATTAGATGCTAATCATCCTTTAGCAGGTAAAGATTTAACTTTTGAAATAGAATTAGTAGACGTTCAAGGTACTTCTTCTATTATCATGCCTTAATAAAATCATTGTAAACATTGTTGTTCCCGCATATAGGAATACTAATATAAATGATTCTCTTTTCCCCGATGGCTGTTCGGGTTTTAAATCCGGGCAGCAATTGGGGATTTTTATTTTTATCAGATTGGCTTATATTGCCAAATTCATAAAATACGCACACTATGATGAATGATTATAGCTATACGGTAAAAGACCGCTTTTTGAGGTATGTGCAGATTGATACGCAAAGCGATCCTTTCTCCACTACTTTTCCTTCAACAGAAAAACAAAAAAATCTGAGCAGGTTATTGGTAGATGAATTAAAAGCTATAGGTATTCAGCAAGTTGAACTGGATGATAACGGATATGTATATGCGCGTATAGTTTCTAACGTAAACAAAAAAATTCCTGCTATTTGTTTTTGTTCACATGTGGATACGGCTCCCGACTGTAGTGGAACAGGTGTAAAACCCATTGTTCATTATAATTATACGGGTGAACCTTTATTTTTACCTGATGATGCTGAACAAACAATAAGAATAGAAGAACATCCGTATCTCCGCGAAAGAATAGGAGACGATATTATTACAGCTTCCGGTACTACTTTACTTGGAGCAGATGATAAAGCAGGGGTAGCGATCATTATGGATATGGCAAATTTCTTTCAAAAGAATCCTCAGATTCCGCATGGGGATATCAGTATTCTGTTTACTCCTGATGAAGAAGTAGGGCGTGGAGTTGATAAGGTGGATTTGAAAAAGGTGAATGCCGATTTCGGTTATACATTGGATGGAGGAGAACGTGGAAGTCTGGAAGATGAAAACTTCTCTGCTGATCAGGTAGTGATTAATTTTTATGGTGTGAGCGCCCATCCCGGATCTGCAAAAGATAAGTTGGTAAATGCAATTAAGGCGGCATCTTCTTTTATTGAAAGCCTGCCTAAACACGGATTAAGTCCTGAAACGACTGATAACAGAGACGGATTTGTGCATCCTGTGCATTTCTCCGGCTCTACTGAGCAGGCAACTGTTCATTTAATTATCCGCGACTTTCAAACGAACAAATTGAAGCTTTATGAACAGCTACTCGAAGAAAAACTCAATATAGTTTTGTTGCAGTACCCGGGTGTACGTGCCAGTTTTGAAGTACAGGAGCAATACCGGAATATGAAAGAAATGCTGGATGAATCTCCGGACGTGGTTGAATATGCTAAAGAAGCTATGGCGCGTGCGGGTATTGACCATCGGCCAATGATTATCAGAGGTGGTACAGACGGCGCAAGACTATCTTTTATGGGATTGCCCTGCCCGAATTTGTTTACAGGTGAAATGGCCCTGCACAGCAAACAGGAATATGTAAGCGTACAGGATATGCAGAAGAGCGTTGATACAATCGTTCACCTGGCAGTTATTTGTGCTGAAAAAAACTAACTTTTTAAAGCAATTTTAGATTGAATATCCTGTATGATTTTGATAGCATGTTCTCTTGAGTTTTCAATGAACCATACGTGGGTATTCAGTCCTCCGCAAACAACGCCGGCAAGGTACAAGTCGGTAATGTTTGATTCCATTGTTTGCTCGTTGTAATAAGGGCATGATACGCCATCATCAGAGAGTTGTACGCCTATTGCATTCAGTAAACTGAAATCAGGTTGATACCCGGTCATAGCAATTACATAATCATTCTCTACTGTAATTACACCATCTGCTGTCTGAATATCAACTGTATGTGGATGAATGGCTTTAATGGAACTGTTCGTATAGGCTTTAATACTGCCTTCCTCAATTCTATTTTCAATATCAGGTTTTGCCCAATACTTAACTCTCCGGCCGATTCCTTCGCCGCGTATCACCATGGTAACTTCAGCTCCTTTGCGGTAGGTTTCCAACGCTGCGTCAACTGCCGAGTTATTAGCCCCCACCACTAATACTTTCTGCATGGCATAAAAGTGAGGATCTTTATAGTAATGTGTTACTTTAGGTAAGTCTTCACCGGGTACATGCATTTTATAGGGGATATCATAAAATCCGGTAGCTATAATTACGTATTGAGCGAGGTATTGATGTTTAGATGATTCTACCAGAAACCCACCTTTTACCTTTTGAATCTTCTCAACCTTTTCCTGTAAACGGATATTGAGCTGATGGTTGGTAGCTACCCTCCGGTAATACTCCAACGCTTCGCTTCTGGTAGGTTTAAAGTTATTGGATACAAAAGGAACACCGCCGATCTCCAATTTCTCCGAGGTGGAGAAAAAAGTCATATTGGCGGGATAGTTGTAGAGTGAATTTACTAAACATCCTTTTTCCAGAATACAATAGGGGATGCCGGCAGCAGCTGCAGATAAAGCACAGGCTAAACCGATCGGACCGCCGCCTACAATCACTAAAGGAAAACTTAGTTGTTCTTTCATGTTAATAAAATTAATCATAATCAACTGTTTCAATGTGAAGCCGAATTGATTATTTTGCATGTTAAGTCAAAAAAACAAAGTTTTGTGAAATATTGTCCGGATTAGTTAAAATTCGGCACACATTTGTTTACATTTACAGTAATAAAACAATATTCGAATGAATTGGTTCTTGCTACAAATTAATAATGGTGATCCTTTACAGACAGCTACTACAGCTGCGCCTACTCCGACATCCATGAATGTAATGGAAATGCTGGCGCATGGCGGACCTTTAATGATTCCTTTGGCTATTTTGTTTGTACTGGCTATTTTCTTCTTTTTTGAGCGCTTCATTGCTATTAAAAAAGCCAGTAACATTGATCCGAACTTCATGCATATTATAAAGGATAACATTTATTCAGGCAATGTAACAGCTGCCCGTTCTATGGCCAGAAATACCCCTAATCCGGTGGCCAGAATGATCGATAAAGGGCTGCAACGTATCGGTAAACCGATTGATGCCATCGAGAAAAGCATGGAGAATGTTGGTAAACTTGAAATCTATAAGTTAGAAAGAAATCTTTCAGTGCTATCATTGGTAGCTTCTATTGCTCCAATGTTCGGGTTCCTGGGAACCATTTTCGGAATGTTACAATTATTCTATAATATCAATGCTACCGGAGAGTTTACACCTTCGCAGATTGCCGGTGGTATTTATACAAAAATGATTACTTCGGCCGCCGGTTTAATTATTGGTATGTTATCATATGTGGCTTACAATTTCCTGAATGCACAAATCGATAAAACCACTAATAAAATGGAAGTAGCTTCTGCTGATTTTATAGATATTCTGCAAGAGCCGACCTCACGTTAATACATTCACCTTTTAATGATTGAAGTATGAATTTAAGAAAAAGGTTAAAAGGGCATTCTGAAATGCAGGCAGGAGCTTTGAATGATATCCTGTTCATCTTGCTGTTTTTCTTCCTGATTGTATCAACGCTGGCTAACCCGAATGTTATTAAACTGGCACAACCAAAAGCTAAAAGTGATACGAAAGTTAATCAGACCGTAGTTGTAAATATCAAAACTGCAGGTGAATTTATCATTAATGGTAAAGCTTTACCGGCCGCTGAATTAAAAGCTTTCATGGAACCATTGGTATTGAAAGATACTACACAGGTAGCAACTATTGCTATTAATGCCGATAAAACGATTCCTATTGAGGAAGTGGTAAATGTAATGAAAGTCGCAAGAGATTTAGGCGCCCGTTCAGTATTGATGGTTGACAAAACCGGCCAGCAATAAACCTCCATAAATTTTATTAGTTTATAATAATAAAACAGGTATTAAGAAGAGTATTTTTATAACAACTCTTTTTAATACCTGTTTCTTTATACACAGAGCTACAATTAAATAGTATACTATTTGTAAAGTAATTTTTTCAGGTTTTATTCGTGAGCAGCCTGTAATTTAGCTACTGCCGTTAACTTTCTGTCTGACGGCCTGAAATACCAGGAAACAAACGTCAATACTAATAGTAAAAGTGGTCCGAATAAATCAATGAATGCATCACCGGATACTATATGTGAAATGATGGCGCCCGACATTACAAAAAAGAAGCCGGCATAGGCCCATTCTTTTAGCAAGGGAAACTTCGGAATAAGAATCGCAATCACTCCCAATAACTTCCAAATACCCAGAATGGTAAGAAAGTAGGCAGGATATCCTAGTCCGACAGATGTTTTATCCACCTCTTCCTGCATTTGAATTAACTGAACGATACCTGTAGATAACATTCCTAATGCCAGCCAGGCGGTAGCAATCCAATAAATGATTTTGTTACGTTTTGTCATAGTTGATTATTTTAACCGGGTTACAATTTCCTGTAAACGATCATGTGCCATATTAAGACCATAAGCAAACGGCATTTTTAATAACTCGTCTCTG
Organism: Gynurincola endophyticus; assembly: GCF_003991195.1. Classification (GTDB taxonomy): domain Bacteria; phylum Bacteroidota; class Bacteroidia; order Chitinophagales; family Chitinophagaceae; genus Gynurincola; species Gynurincola endophyticus. The sequence continues at coordinate 106,264 of NZ_RCWL01000010.1, forward strand.
AAGGATACAGATTTAAATACAATCTGCATGGTTACCCTACTTGAATTTTCAGACAATGATGTAAACTCAAAAAATTCAAGTTGTATCGGAAAGGCTGAATTTTCCATTTCAAAAGTGCGTGTGATTTTTTCGTTTGAAACAAACTCAAGAATTACTCCGTTAGCACTGAAAACTACGTTACCGTCATAAGAAGTTTCGTAACGCCAGCTACCGTGTTTCTTGTTTTCCAGTTTTAATACCTTGGTACCCATCCATTGTTCTACAATGTCAGCATCTTCATAGGCTTTAAAAAGTAATTCTAACGGTAAGTCAAAGTCACGGGTAATAACCAGCTCCTGTTTGCCTTCTTCGGCATGGATTTTTGTTTTTTGCTCCACTTTATTGAGGTTTATAATTTTTCATAATAGATTCCAGTTTGTTAAATCGGTCATCCCACATCTTTCGGAAAGGTTCAATAAAATCAGCGATTTCTTTCATCTTCTGCGGATTCAGGTGGTAATAAACTTCCCGGCCATTTTGTTCCTGCTGAAGTAGTTCGCATTCGGTGAGTATTTGCAAATGCTTCGAAACGGTTGGACGAGCCGTATTGAAATTGGAAGCAATCGCACCGGCCGTCATCGATTGTGTTGCTACCAATAATAAGATCGCCCTCCGGGTGGGATCGGCTATCGCCTGAAATACATCGCGTCTTAAATTCATACTGCTGCTTTTTAAATAGAAAAAGAATGCATCAGCTGCATATAGGTTATATATGAAGTCATTTGGCTACAAATATATGCGTAGTTATTTGGCTACGCAATTTTTTTGCAAGATTTTTTAGAAATATTTTGCCATCTGTGTCTGGCAGGTAGGAGACTCGAAAGCAGTTAGTTGATAATCAGAAGATAGTAGGTTCTTTTTATGATAACCGGGCTTTGATCATTCTCTCTTTACCCTGGAAATCTTTTTTGATAATGACGGTTTGGTATCCCTCCAATTCAAATGCCTGACGTGTTTCTGCACCCAGGTCTTCATGGATTTCTATATATACTGCCCCGTTTTCTTTGAGGTATTTTTTTCCGAATCGGGCAAGTTGATGGTAAAAAATAAGTGGCTCTTCATCGGCTACAAACAATGCGATAGAGGGTTCGTGTTCAGTTACCTGTGCAATCATACCGGCTTTTTCTGATTGTGGGATATAAGGCGGATTAGAAACAAGAATATCAATAGGTTGCCATTCATATTGTTCCCACGATAGAAAATCGCGGTGCAGAAATGTAATTTCAGCCGACAGGTCTGTTGCATTCCGACGGGCAATGGCGATAGCGCGATCACTGATATCTACCGATTGAACCGTAGCATTGGGCAGTGTAACTTTTAAACTGACAGGTATACAGCCTGAGCCTGTTCCTATATCCAATATATCAATAGGTTTATTAACCGCATCCTTCACAATCCAGTCTACCAGTTCTTCTGTTTCCGGACGGGGAATTAAAACACCTTCCTGTACATAAAAACGGTGTCCGTAAAAATAAGCTTCACCTAAAACATATTGAACCGGCCGATAAGTGAGCAAATCATTTAAGTACTGATCAAATAGTTGCGTCTGTTCTGTTGAAAGCAGGTGTGTTTCTTTCACTAACCGGTCTATTCGTGAAAGTCCGGTCAGCGATTCCATTACCCAATTGGTAATATTCAGAGCCTCTTGCGGCTCATAGATTGTTACCAATTTTTCTTTCAGTTTTGTTTGAGCATTTTTGATCGTCATATTACAAAAATACGAATGCCATTTGAAATGAATATATTTGCACCACTAATGAATATCAGCGAAACAGATATTGTTTATATGTATCGATGCCTCGAGTTGGCACAGAGGGGCCGGGGGATGGTGGCTCCCAACCCGATGGTTGGGGCGGTACTCGTGTATGATAACCGTATTATAGGTGAAGGCTATCATGAAGTATATGGGAAGGCGCATGCTGAGGTAAATTGTATCAGATCGGTAGCTGATAATGACAAACAGTTGATTAGCAGTTCAACTTTATATGTTAGTCTGGAGCCTTGCGCGCATTACGGAAAAACGCCTCCTTGTGCAGACCTGATTATTGAACAAAAAATTCCGAAGGTAGTAATCGGTTGTACCGATTCGTTTGATCAGGTAAATGGAAAAGGTGTTGAAAAGTTATTAGCTGCAGGCATTGAGGTAATCATTGGTGTGCTGGAAAAAGAAGCTGTTGACCTGAATAAACGTTTTTTTACATTTCATCAGAAAAAGTGTCCATATATCATTTTGAAATGGGCTCAGACTGCCGATGCGCTGATCGGAAGGGAAAGTAATGAACGTTTGATGATTTCAGGAGCTGCAACTCAGCTATTGGTGCATCAATGGAGGAGCGATGAACAGGCAATTTTAGTGGGTACCAATACTGCTATTAAAGACAATCCACAACTGACCGACAGGTATTTTAACAGAAGACAGCCGATTAGAATTGTATTGGATAAAACCTTAAAAATTCCTTCCGGCCACTATGTTATGAATGCCACTGCGATAACGTATATTATGAATGAGATGGTCGAAAAAAAGGAAGGTCATCTTCATTGGATAAAAATCAAAGACTGGAGCCTGCAATCATTATTAAAGAAGTGGTATGAACTGAATATACAATCGATTATGGTAGAAGGAGGGGCTGCTTTATTAAATGATTTTATCCGACAGAAGTGTTGGGATGAGATAAGAGTGATAGAAAACAAAAATATAAATACTACTATAAAAGACGGTATCCGTGCCCCGGTACTTCCAGGCGTACGATTACAGTCATCTATTTCTATCGAAGACGACAAAATAAATACTTATGTTCCTTTAGAAAAGCAGGCTGAATAATGTTAGATCAAGAGTTTTATTATACCATAGAGCAAAATGCATATACAGAGTTCAAAGACAGGGGCTCGAAGTTTTTGTCGTATGCATTTCCGGTTACGAGAGTAGAGGATTTTAAGAAATGTTTAGAACAGGTAAAAAAAGAGCATCCCAAAGCAACGCATCATTGTTTTGCTTATCGTTTAGGGTTAGACATGAATAATTACCGGGTGAGTGATGATGGCGAGCCATCGGGTACTGCGGGGAAGCCTATATTAGGACAAATAGATTCAAAGCAGCTAACGAATGTATTAATAGTGGTGGTAAGGTATTTTGGAGGAACTTTACTGGGGGTTCCGGGGTTAATTAATGCCTACAAGAACGGAGCGGCTTTGGTGTTGCAGGTTACACCTATTATACAAAAGCCTATTGAAATTACTTATGATATTCAGTTTGATTATACACAGATGAATGAAATTATGATGGTGGTAAAGCAAACGAACTGTACGGTGATTTCGCAGGAGATGATGTTGTTTTGTAATTTGCGCGTAGGTGTACCAAAAGGAAGGGTGGAGGAAGTATTGTACCGCTTAGGTGATATCCGTAATATAGAAGTGAAAAAAGTTGGTTGATACTCTGATAATCTTTTTCAATAGAAAATACGTATAAATATAAAATGGAGTTTTATTATCCATTTTAATTTACTAAAGGAGTATAGTGAAAAAGAAATTTGTTACGGCGGATTGATTTCCGCAATAAAGAAAATTTTGAACCGGTTTAATCTAACTGCCAGAATAAAACGTATAAAATAGAAAGGAGTCTTGAGACTCCTTTCTATTTTATAAAAACAAGTTTTTTATACTCAGATATTTCACTATTTCCCGGAGCACGATCTTATACTGTGCTGCCATTTATGCTTTTCTAAATCTTCCGGAAACGACCAACTCTTTTGATCCCTTTTCATATTTATAAAATCCTTCGCCCGATTTTGCACCTAAATAACCGGCAGTCACCATGTTGGTAAGCAAAGGACAAGGTGCGTATTTCGGATTACCAAATCCTTCATGTAATACATTCAGAATTGAATAACAAACATCCAGTCCGATAAAATCTGCTAATTGTAATGGCCCCATCGGATGTGCCATTCCTAATTTCATGATCGTATCGATTTCTTCTACTCCTGCAACCCCTTCATACAACGAATAAATGGCTTCGTTGATCATAGGCATTAAAATTCTGTTGGCTACAAAACCAGGGTAATCGTTGGCTTCGGCGGGAATTTTTCCTAATTGTTTACTGAGAGCAACAATTGTTTTTGATACTTCGGCAGTAGTAGCATAACCGTTTATTACTTCTACTAATTTCATTACCGGTACAGGATTCATAAAGTGCATCCCGATTACTTTGCCGGGACGTTTTGTTACAGCGGCAATTTTAGTAATGGAAATAGAAGACGTATTGGTAGCTAAGATGGCATTTTCAGGTGCATGGGCATCAATTTCCTGAAAAATTTTAAGTTTGAGTGCTACATTCTCTGTAGCTGCTTCTACTACTAAATCTGCTTGTTGAACGCCTTTGGCTATTGCTGTTTCAGTAGTGATATTAGCGAGCGCCTGGGTCTTACCGGCTTCAGTTAAAATTCCTTTTGTGATCTGACGATCCAGGTTCTTTCCGATAGTTTCCAGCGCTTTTTTCAATTGGTCTGCGTTCACGTCAATTAATTGAACGGTGAATCCGCTTTGAGCAAATACGTGTGCGATTCCATTTCCCATGGTACCCGCACCGATGACAGCAACGTTTTTAATATCCATAATTCCGATTATTTCATTTCTCAAAAAAACAAAAAAAGTAGGGATGACCCTACTTTTGAATTAATTATTCTTAAAATCTCCCCGTTTCCATGCTTTGATGAACTCATTCCATGCAAAGGGGTTAAATATGTTTTGAGGCGGTGCCTGACCGGTATAACGGGCTTTTTGAGCCCCCTGACGCATAAATTGATTCGTCGCTTCGGTTCCATCCATCGGCATTCCACGCGATAACACACGCCGGCGCGTTTCATCCGTGTTTTTCCGGGCGATTTCAGTAGCGTCGTCTGGCATCTCCATGTTGACGAAGTCGCGTTCAAACTGCTCCCTGGTAGGCCGGGGGCGGATAATGGTCGCTGCCAGCATTTGGGCATCAGTAACCATTAATTGAATCATACTATGATAATTTCCCTCCAAATCAGGAGGAATTCTCACAGTTTTGGGCTTGAAACCGATTGAGGTGAATTCGATACTATCTCCTTTTAAAGCTACAATCGAAAAAACACCCTGGTCGTTTGTAATAGTACCCCTGTTTTGTCCTTTAATGAACACGGTAACTGCCGGAATACCCTCCAAACTATCTGCGGTCATAACAATACCGTAAATCTGCACAACAGAATCCTTAAATTTTTCAAACTGTGCACTAGCCGCAAAAGGCGTCAAAATCAATAGAAAAAGTATAATTCGCTTCATTAATTCAAATATACGACCTAAGAAAATAATTGTTTCAACAAAATACAGCTTTGATCCGTTAATTTTACAGTAAATTATTTCATTTTAACAAAACTATTGGTAAATGACCCAAGAGAAAATACTCGCAGCACTGAGTCATGTACAGGAACCGGACCTCGGAAAAGACATTGTAACGCTGAACATGGTGAAAGATATTGTAATTGACGGAAACAAAGTTTCATTCACCGTTGTACTTACAACACCCGCTTGTCCGATGAAAGATATGATCAACATGGCTTGCGTGAATGCAGTAAAACTAATGGTCAATAAAGAGGCTGAGGTAACGGTTAATTTTACTGCGAATACCAGTTCTAACAGAGTTGATCCCGGACAGGTTCTTCCAAAAGTTAAGAATATTATTGCCGTTGTGAGTGGTAAAGGTGGAGTAGGAAAAAGTACCGTTTCAGCAAATCTTGCCCTTGCACTGGCGAATAATGGTGCAAAAGTAGGGTTGATGGACGCTGATATCTACGGTCCGAGCGTACCTATCATGTTTGGTGTGCGCGGTCAGCGCCCGATGATGATGAATACCGGCGAAGCAAAAGGAAAAATCGTTCCGATCGAACGTTTCGGATTAAAATTAATGAGTATCGGGTTGCTGGTAGATGAAAAAGATGCGGTTGTTTGGCGTGGCCCTATGGCATCAAGTGCCATCCGCCAGTTTGTTACAGATGTATTCTGGGATGAATTGGATTATCTTGTCATTGATATGCCCCCCGGTACCGGAGATATTCACCTGACACTGCTGCAATTAGTGCCTGTTACCGGTATTGTAGTAGTAACAACTCCTCAGGATGTTGCCCTGGCCGACGCTAAAAAAGCAATCGCTATGTTCGGTCAATCACAGGTAAACGTACCCATTATTGGTATTGTAGAAAATATGAGCTATTTCGCTATTCCTGAATTACCTGACCGCAAATTCTATATTTTCGGAAAAGAAGGTGGAAAAAAACTGGCTGAAGAGTATGAAATTCCTTTCTTAGGACAAATTCCGTTAGTGGAAACTATCCGTGAAGGAGGAGATATTGGTGTTCCGATTATGATGACCGATGAAGCCATTACAAAAACGGCATTTGAAAGTTTTGCCGCCACTGCAGCCAGAAGTATTTCGATGAATAATGCAAAAGTAAAAAGAAGCACAGTAGCAGAAACCGTATAAACGGTACTGCACAGAAAATAATAAAGCCCTCTGGAAATAACTATTTCAGAGGGCTTTTATATGAAGGGATTGATAAACAGAATGAATAAACCTTATCTTATTAAGATACGATTTTTTTCGCACATCTCCAAATAAGCGTTCCACACAATAAAAACTACACTTTTTTATTAAAGTTTCAGCTTGATTCCGCCGTTTACTACAAAACCGTCCAGTGGAGCGTAAATATCTTTGAATACCGGATTATCGATACTTCCTGTATAAATATTTCCGAAACGGGTTTGCCGCGTATTTGAAAAATTCTCAAAGTTGATGAATAAAGAAATTTTTTCCCATATTTTTTCAGCCATTAAACCCGTTATCCAATAGGATTGACCGAATGTTCCGTCATTGAGTTGCTGACGGCTGTAATAGTAGGCTTCCAGGCCGATTTTCCATTTCTCCTCTACTTCATACATTAATACATTATTCAAACGGTGCCTGGCAGTTAACGGCAACCATTCTTTATTGTTGAAATGAGTATTGGCATCGGTATAAGTATATCCGATAAACAATTTGAAGTCATGATAACTCAGTTTCAGATTTGTTTCCATCCCTTTTGTATCAATGTAGCCGGTGGAGTTTACAAATGAAACATTATTGTTTCCTGCATTTTCAAGCACCATTGGTCTGTTCAAACGGGTGTAGAAAAATAAGTGATTGAAATTAACTCCAACTTCTCCGATACGCGTGCGGTAATTGATGTCCCAGTTGGCACCTACTGATCTTTCATTCCGGGTGTTGTTCAGGTTGATCGGAAGAATCGCCCGGAATTGTCTGCGCTCTGCTTCTTCTGTGAAAATAGAAGGAGACTTGTATCCAAACCCACTTCCTAAACGGGTAGTGAAGGATTCATTTATTTTCCACATGGCAGATACACGCGGAAGCAGTTCAAAACCGAATTCATTCACATGATCACCGCGTAAGCCCGTTTCTAATGAGAAATGTTCATTGACCGTCCAGGTATTCTGAATAAATACACCTGCAGTTCTGTAATCATAGTCACGTAAAGAACCGTTGCCAGCTTGTTTTTGTTTTAATTGGTCGGTAATATAGTTTACACCGATAACCCAATCCATTGATTCGGTATTTTTATTCCAGCTGAATTCTGAAAAAGTAGATTGCTGTAAGGCATCAAAAATATACTGCGGAATTTCAATACTTCTGTTAAAGTGATTGTAACTGCTTTTTAATCGCAGAAAACTATTTTCCGATAAATCGTGTTTTAAGTTGATTTGTGCTACAACTCTATCCGTATTGTTTTTCTCAAAATAACCGTTACCGCCATTTTTGATGTAGTCAACATTTCCACCTGTTCTGTTTTCGGTGATATAACTCACGCCAATATCTGCATTGGTTTTATTATGATAAAAAAAGATTCTCGGATTGATTGTATAACGCTCAAATTCCGGAATAGCAGTCAATCCGATATCAGCCGGATCAAAAGGACGGTTACTATTTCGCGAACCGAATAAAGTGAGTCCGATTTTACCATACCGCTCGCTATAAAAACCACTTAAGTCTAAACCGCCTGCAGAAGTAGCATTGGCTAAAAAGTTAAGTTCCTTTTCTTCCTGCGGGGTTTTTGATACCAGGTTTACCAAACCTGCAATTGCACCGCCACCATATAAAGTAGAAGAAGATCCCTTGATCACTTCCACTTGTTTAAGATCGAGCGGAGCTATTTGTAGTAAGGAAAGTCCACCTGAAAAACCAGAATACAAAGGAAATCCGTCTTTCAGAATTTGCGTATAACGGCCGTCTAAACCCTGAATACGAATGCCGGCATTAAATGAGGTAGCAGATGTTTGCTGGGTTTGAATACCAGTGGTTTCGTTTAGTAACATCCGGATATCACCCGGTTTCATGTTTGATTTTTCTTCCAGTTCTTCTCCTGAAATCACTTCAATCCTTGTAGGCAGGTTTGCAATGGTTCGGCTATTACGTGTAGCCATCACTATTACTTCTTCTTCCTCGTGGCCGTGATGGTCGGTATCAAGATCTATCAGAAAAGTAGTATCTGTAGTTAATGGAAAAGTTACCTGAAATTTCTTTTCTTCAAATCCTATAAAAGAAAAAATAAAAAGATGAACACCATCCGGTATATCAGAAATCGTAATCATTCCCTGTGCATCAGCAACGGTTTGTTGATTACCTTGTTTCCATAACACAGTGGCACCCGGCATAATTTCTTTCGTATCACAATTGATAATTTTGGCTTTAAACTGATTTTGTGCCTGTGCTGTTAAAGTGTAGGCACAAAGAAGCGCTCCTATAATAAGAGATTTCATCGGTTGTCGATGTTTGATGAATAAATTAATTAAATGAAATAGCTGTATTGAATCAGCTCAGGCGGGGAGGACGAAAGGGAGAAGAATGGTAGGTTGCCAGTAAAGTGATCACTCTAGAAGTATAAACAGTATGATTGTTGAGTGGAGTGGTTAATACTAACTCTTGCGAATTGAACAAAAGTGAAGGGGCGCAGGTATTACACGCAAAGAATGGTGAACAGCTTTCCGGATGTTCATCCTCTTCATGTTCGGCGGCAGAAGCAACGGTAGAAGTAGCTTCTTCACACGAGTCCTGGCAACAGGGAACAAAAGTTTCTGTTACAGCAATGACAAAAAAGAATATCGCAAACCACTTTTTCAAGGTCTAAAGATAAAATATTTAAAGAAATTTGGTGAGCGAATCTTTCAAGCTGCTAATAAGTATAAAAAAAGCCCTTTAAAGGGCTTTCATATTTTAATGTTCAATCACATATCTGAACTGAGCCGTTTCAAAGTCTTCAATGATCGTGTGATATTGAAGGATGATTTTAATTTGACCGGGCGAAATTTCTGTCATGATTAACATACCGTCTAACAATCTGGTTGGAATAGCAGTGATGTTGTTCTGCATTTTCAAATATACGTTGATGTTGGAACGGCTCATTTTTTCGGCTGTAATTTCCGGAGCCTGAATGACCGTTGTTAAACGGGTGTTGTTATCAGAAAGCGTCCAGTCTGAAAAATTTTTAGTGGTCCAGTCAGACTGATAAACATAGATCTTATCTTTTTTACATTGCACAAACAGTAATGCCAGTGCAAAAAGCAAGGGTACTGTACGGATGAGTTTCATAAAAATTGTTTAGTTAATCAAAATCGGATAACGAATTTGTTTAATATCACACCCAAATTCAGTGAAAATATATTAAACGTTTAAAAAACTTTTAATGTTGTTATTAAAGTGGTAAGAATTTATAAGTTTAAGGTATTATATAAATTGTTTATCTGTTATGTTCAGCCAGTTTAATGCATTGTACCATAACATAGATTCTTTCAGCTCATTAGAAAAAATGCTGTTCTGAATCAATTCTCCGGGAGTGAGTTCTCCTAAAGGGAAAGGATAATCTGTACCGAGGCAAATTTTTTCATAACCGACTTTTTCTGTTAATAAACTCAGTGCGGAAGGGTCGTGCACCAGACTGTCTACCCAAAATTTATTCAGGTAATGGGTAGGTGGCAATGGGTTGTGAATGGCTACCAGGTCGGGGCGTACTTCAAACCCGTGCTGAATTCTCCCTAAAGTATAGGCAAAAGAACCGCCACCGTGCGCAAAACACCACCTGATTTTAGGGAAAGACTCGAAAATACCACCAAAAATAAGGCTACAGATAGCGCGTGTTGTTTCAGCGGGCATTCCTACTAACCAGGGCAGCCAGTATTGGGAGAGCTGGTCATTGCCCATCATATCCCAGGGGTGAACAAAAATTGAACAGCCTAATTCATCGGCTGCTTCGTAAAAAGGATGAAATCTTTGATCGTTTAGATTGATACCATTGATGTTAGTGCCGATTTCAACACCCGGCATGCCCAGGTCCAGTACGCATCTTTCCAGTTCTCTGATGGCCAGATCGATATCCTGCAGAGGAACGGTTCCGAGTGCTACAAACTTTTGAGGTGCTTCCGTTACAATTCCGGCAAGGTGGTCGTTGAAGAAACGGGAAGTTTCCGCTCCGTCTTTTGCATTCGCCCAATAATTAAACAGAACCGGTATGGTCGATAAAACCTGTACGTCAACAGCCTGCTCCTGCATTTCGTCTAAACGTACTTTATGGTCAAAGCAATTAGGGTTTACTTCTCTGAACTTCTGATGCCCCTGATACATGCAGGCTTTACAACCTGTATGTTCAAGATGTATAAAATTGCCATAGCCGAATTTTTGGGTCCAGTTCGGCATTTTTGCCGGCATCATATGTGTATGAATATCTATCTTTCTCTGCATGATTTACTTTTGAGGCGGTTGCATAACAGTGCCGCATTTAGAACAGGTTCGGTACGATTCTGTGCTCCAGAATCGATTCATAATCGGAGGTAACTGATGCACAATATCTTTGATAAAGGCAAACTCTTCGTGCAACTTATTGCCGCAATTTTCACAAAACCACATAAAAGCATCTTTTTCATTCTCTTCGTCAGTTCTGATTTTTTCAATCACAACACCTACCGTATTGGCAGGGCGTTGAGGTGAGTGCGGCGTTTTTGGAGGTAATAAAAACATCTCACCTTGTTGTATCGGGATTGATTTTGGTACCCCCTGATCAATGATTTTCAATACAATATTACCTTCTATCTGATAATAAAGCTCTTCGCTTTCATTGTAATGGTAATCTTTACGGGCATTGGGGCCGCCTACAACCATCACAATAAAGTTTTCGGCCTCTTTGTAGATGCATTGATTGCCAACCGGGGGCTTTAATAAATCGCGGTGTTCTTCAATCCATTTTTGTAAATTGAAGGGTGCAAGAATAGACATGGCAAACGTATTTTTTTCGTGAAAAATTAGCTGGTTGTTTGAAGTGAATACATTGTAATATAATAAATTACTTGTATTCAAACAATCCTCCATTAAAATTGATATCGATTAATAAATAAACCTGCATATTCTACCGCATTTTACTTAGGTTTACTTAAATTTTGGAAACATGAAAACCGTTATAAAAGATAAACATGCATTGATCGGAGGTAGTACACAAGGGATCGGCTTTGCTATTGCAAAACAATTGGCTGAACAAGGTGTACGATGTACACTAGTGGCCAGGAATGAAGATCGGTTAAAGAAGGCTGTGAGTGAGTTGCAACCGGTTGCAAAAGGGCAACATCAATACATCGTAGCCGATTATTCAGACTACAAAAACCTCTCCGAAAAAATTAATCATTTTGTAATTCAAGATCCAATTCATATCTTAATAAATAATACCGGCGGTCCGCCGGCAGGTTTAATTGTTGATGCAACTACTGACGCTTTTTTAGAGGCTTTTCAACAACATTTAATCTGTAATCAGTTGATGGCACAGGCCGTAATACCGGGAATGAAAGCAGCAGGCTGGGGTAGAATTGTGAATATTATTTCTACTTCAGTTAAAATCCCATTACACAATCTTGGGGTGTCGAATACTGTTAGAGGAGCCGTTGCTTCGTGGTCAAAAACTTTGTCGAATGAGCTGGGGCAATACAATATCACCGTAAATAACGTATTACCGGGTTTCACTGAAACACAAAGGTTGGAGAGTATTATCGATGGAACGATGAAAAAAGCAAACCAATCCTATGAAACAGTAACCGCACAAATGACCAAAGATGTACCAATGAAACGCTTTGGAACAGCTGAAGAAATTGCAGCTGTTGCCGTATTTCTGGCAGGTGATGCAGCCTCCTATGTAACAGGCGTAAGTATTCCTGTAGATGGTGGAAGAACCGGGTCTATTTAAACTTTGATTTTATGCCTTTAAACGATAAAACAACCATTAAGAATTTTATTAATGGTGAATGGATGCATGACTCTATGGACGGATCGTTGACCAATTATGATCCGGCTACAGGTCAGCCATATGGAAATTTACCAAATGCTACACAAGACACGATTGATCTGAGTGTTGAAGTGGCAAATAATGTTTTTTCAGATTGGAAAAATACCGGTGTGCAGGAGCGTGCCAATCATTTGTGGAAAATCGCTTCATTGATTGAAAAATATGCACATGAACTGGCTAAAGCTGAATGTATTGATAACGGTAAACCGTTGAGCCTTTGTGAAAGAATTGATATTCCCAGAGCCGCGGCAAATTTTAAGTTTTTTGCCCAGGCAATTATTTCTTTTCATGAACAGGCTTACCAATCGGGTAATACTGTTTTCAATTATACTGCGAATCAACCATTAGGAGTAGTAGCTACTATTTCTCCATGGAATTTACCGCTTTATTTATTTACCTGGAAAATTGCACCTGCATTGGCTACCGGTAATACCGTGGTTGCAAAACCTTCAGAAATTACACCGATGACCGCTTTTCTGCTTTCTAAAATTGTAAAAGAAGCCGGGTTACCGGATGGTGTTTTAAATATCGTACATGGTGAAGGATTGCTAACCGGTGAAGCTTTAGTAAATCATCCGCTCGTTAAAGCTGTTTCTTTTACCGGAAGCACAAGAGCAGGAAAAAGAATTGCTCAGGTTGTAGCTCCACAATTCAAAAAGTTTTCACTGGAAATGGGTGGAAAAAACGCAATGCTCATTTTTGAAGACGTACAAATAGATAAAGCAGTAGACCTTGCCGTTAGAGCTGCTTTTACCAACCAGGGGCAAATTTGTTTATGTGCCAGTAGAATACTGGTTCATGAAAAGATCTATGAAAGTTTTAAACAGGCTTTTGTAAAAAAAGTACAATCTTTAAAAGTTGGAGATCCGTTTGAAGCTGAAACACATCAGGGCGCTTTGGTTTCTGCCCAACACTATGAAAAAATATTAAAAGCTATTCAAACTGCTAAAGACGAAAAAGGAGTATTACTAACAGGCGGCGAAGCTATTCACCCGGAAGGCAGATGTAAAAAAGGATGGTTTGTTCAGCCGACCGTTTTTGAAGGATTGGCAATGCACAGTATTACCAATCAGGAAGAAATATTCGGTCCTGTTGTTACGCTGCAACCATTCAGCGATACTGAAGAAGCTATACAATCAGCGAATCAGAGTCATTACGGTTTGGCCTGTACGATTATGACCAATGATATATCAAAAGCTCATTTCGTAGCTCAGTCTGTAGAAGTAGGTATTGTTTGGGTAAACACCTGGTTGTACCGTGACCTGAGAACACCTTTCGGCGGTATGAAAAACAGTGGTGTCGGAAGAGAGGGTGGATCAGATGCGTTTGAATTCTTTACCGAAAAGAAAAATATTACTATTCAATATTAGAAGATGAGCAATATTATTAATACAAATTCAGCTGCAGCACCATTAGGAAATTATCCGCATGCGAGAAGAGTAGGTAATCTTTTATTTTTATCGGGAATCGGATCAAGAAACCCTAAGAATAATGAGGTGCCCGGTTTACAGCTCGATGAAAAAGGAAATATTGTTTCGTACGATTTTACAGCTGAATGTATAAGTGTTTTTGAGAATGTGAAAGCAATTATAGAAGCTGCAGGTGCTGAATGGAATCAGATAGTAGACGTGACCACCTATCTGACGAATATGAAAGATGATTTCAAAACCTATAACCAACTATATAATCAATTCTTTGAAGGAGTCAATGCTTGTAGAACAACGGTTGAAGTAAAATCATTACCTACACCCATCTCCATTGAACTTAAAGTAATTGTTTCATTTGAATAATTAGCTTATGAAAATGAATATCATGCTCGAAAGAGCACAGCGTCTGGATCAAAGCGACCCGTTAAGTGATTTCAGAAGTTTGTTTCATATACCGTTCAAAGATGGTAAAAGTATTATTTACTTTACGGGTAACTCGCTCGGACTGGCTCCTAAGACGGCTCAAACTGCTATTCAGCAGGAGTTGAATGACTGGGCTAAACTCGGAGTAGAAGGCCACTTTCATGCTAAAAATCCGTGGTATAGTTATCATGAATGGTTTTCTCCGGCTTTAGCACCTTTGGTGGGCGCACTTCCTTCCGAAGTAGTGGCAATGAACCAACTTTCGGTTAATCTGCATCTATTGCTCGCAAGCTTTTATAAACCTACTAAAGAACGTTATAAGATTATTTGTGAAGCAAAAGCTTTTCCCTCTGACCTGTATGCATTGCAAACACACGTTGCATGGCACGGATTAAATCCTAAAGACACCATTATAGAAATTAATTCATTACCGAATAAACAAATTCTTTATACCGATCAAATTACAGATGCTATTAAAGAAGCAGGTGATAGTCTGGCACTGGTCATGATGGGTGGTGTAAATTATTATTCCGGTCAGGTGCTGAATATGTCTGCGATTACTAAAGCTGCCCATGAGGTTGGAGCGTTGGCAGGATTTGACCTTGCGCACGCAATCGGAAATATTCCTCTGCAATTACATGCCTGGCAGGTTGATTTTGCTGCCTGGTGCAGTTATAAATATCTGAATAGTGGCCCCGGAAGCGTAGCCGGCATATTCATTCATGAAAAACATGCTAAAAATAAAGAGCTTAACCGCCTGGGTGGCTGGTGGGGACACAACAAAGACACACGCTTTCAAATGGAACCGGATTTTGATCCGATTGCTACCGCCGAAGGCTGGCAGCTGAGTAATGCACCTGTATTGTCTATGGCGGCACACCGCTCTTCACTGGAAGTTTTTCATGCAGCAGGCATCGAAAATGTTTTCAAAAAAGGAAAAGAGCTGGCAAGGTTTACCAAAGAAATTCTGACCATGATTAAAAATGATTTTCAAACAAATTATTTTGATCTGATCACTCCTTGTAATGACGACGAATGCGGTTGTCAGGTATCACTATTGTTTCATCAGAAAGGAAAAGAAGTTTTTCAGGCTTTAACAGATGCTGGTGTGGTTGTTGACTGGCGCGAACCAAATGTAATTCGCCTGGCACCGGTTCCTTTATATAATAAGTTTATAGAAGTGTATCGCTTCGGAAATATCATTCATCAAATTCTGTCTGCATAATGATGCAAAAAAAATCTGTAACCGTTGTTGGAGCCGGGCTGGTTGGTGCGTTGTGGAGTGTGTTTCTGGCTAAAAAAGGATATAAAGTAACGCTTTTTGATAAACGAAGAGATATACGCCTCGATACTGTTACCGCCGGAAAATCAATTAATCTCGCACTGAGCGACAGAGGTTGGAAAGCATTGGATGCCGTAGGCTTAAAATCGGCCATCGCTTCTATTACTATTCCGATGTATGCACGTGCTATTCATCAGGGAGAAGATGAAAAATTACTGCCCTACGGAAAAGATCAGCAGGCCATTCATTCTGTTTCACGTTTGGTATTGAATCAAACTTTGCTCGAGGAAGCCGATAAACTGGGCGTTGTTATGCATTTTGAACATGCACTTCAAAAAGCAGATTATAAAAATAGAAAAGCACTCTTTTCATATCAGAATAAAGTTATTGAATGGGATTTTGAACTTTTATTCGGTGCAGATGGTGCTTATGCCGCTACACGCCTTGAATACCAAACTCAACAATATCCTTTCGAATATCAGCAACATTATATTGATTGCTGTTATAAAGAATTATTGATCCCTGCCGTTAATAACGACTTCGTTTTACAACCGAATGCTTTACATATATGGCCCGGACAATCCTTTATGCTTATTGCACTACCCAATCAGGATAAATCTTTTACCTGTACATTGTTTATGCCTCCAAAAGGTGAAAACAGTTTTGAACATTTAAATTCGCAGCAAGCCGTAGAGCGTTTCTTCAGAAAACATTTCGCAAGTGCCGTTCCGTTAATGCCTACGCTGTGGCAGGATTTTCAACGAAATCCGACCAGCCATCTGGTAACTGTTAAATGTTACCCATGGACGTATAATGATAGCTTCTCGCTGATAGGAGATGCAGCGCACGCAATTGTACCGTTTTTCGGACAGGGAATGAATTGCGGATTCGAAGACTGTGCGGTGCTAAATGACCTGATGGAGGAGTTTTCAGAAGACTGGAGCCGGATTTTACCTGCCTTTCAGGAACGCCGGAAACAGAATACCGATGCCATCGCAGACCTGGCAGTGGAAAATTTTCATGAAATGAGTGCGAAAGTAGCCGATCCCGATTTCGTATTGCAGAAACAAATAGAGGGATATTTATATAAAAGCTTTCCTGAAAAATGGATTCCTTCCTATAGCCTTGTAACTTTTTCACCGGATGTAAGCTACGCTGAAGCACGGAAAAGAGGCCAGCAGCAGAACACTTTGATGCAGCAGGTAATAAAAGAAGGAAAACTTCCCGAAGACCTGACAGACACGCATTTTCTGAAAAGCATTATCGACCGGCTGGGGTAAAATATGGATTTTCAAGCCAGTTCGATTAACTTCGCGCTTATGAATCGTGCAGCACTTATAGAACAGATAAAAAAGAAACAATCTTATCTCTGTGTAGGATTGGATACTGATATATCAAAAATTCCTGCTCATTTAAAAAATGAAGAGGATCCGGTATTTGCATTTAACAAAGCTATTATTGATGCTACGGCTCCTTACTGTGTAAGCTATAAAATCAATACCGCATTTTATGAAGCCTTGGGTGTAAAAGGATGGATCGCTTTGGAAAAAACGGTGAATTATATTTCTAAAGACCATTTCATTATTGCCGATGCAAAAAGAGGTGATATCGGTAATACTTCTTTACAATATGCAAAAGCATTTTTTGAAGCACTTCCCTGCGATGCGGTTACTGTGGCTCCTTATATGGGGGCCGATAGCGTACAACCGTTTTTGACTTACGAAGGTAAATGGGCTATTGTACTCGGACTAACTTCAAATAAAGGTGCCGGCGATTTTGAACTACAAGCTGCCGGGGATGAGCTATTATATGAAAAAGTTTTAAAAACAGTGAGTGGCTGGGGTACCCCTGAAAATTTAATGTTTGTGATTGGTGCTACACAGGCGGAAGAATTTGTAAACATCCGTAAAATCACTCCTGATCATTTTTATCTGGTGCCGGGTGTAGGTGCACAGGGCGGATCATTGAAAGACATTTCTGAAAAAGCAATGAATAATGACATCGGTTTGCTCGTAAATGTGAGCCGTGGTATTATCTACGCCGATACTACCGAAAATTTTGCTGTTACTGCCGGTAGGCTGGCAAAAGAATATCAGGAAGAAATGAAGTCTTATATAAAATAAGTTGTCTTTTTAATAGATAGAACCTCTCAATAAAATTATAGAGTAATAATTTTATTGAGAGATTTTTATTAATAGCGGTCTTTTAGAAAACGGGAGAGTGGAAAAACAGATGCTTTCCGTTTTTTGTAATCCGGATAATACAAACACCGGGTTTGGCGGTCATTAAATTGCTGACGAATTGGTAGTTGCCTTTTTCTTAAGTATCAGGGCGCTGATGATGGATACAATGAAACCAATAGGCGCTACCTCCAGAAAGGTGCTGAAAACAACGAATGCAGGATTTTTATAAGATTCTTTGAATGATTCCATTTCTGCGGTTTTGGCTGCTAAGTCGCCGGGAGCACAATTTTTAAGTACATGATTGGTATATACATCAATAAAATCAGGTACAAAAAGGTAATAGTAAAATAGCCATACTATCACATAAATAGAGGATGCTACCAGGGTTATCCAAACACCGGTAACGAGGGCTTTCGAAAACGATATAAATCCACCGAGATACTTATTGCGGTAATTTCTGATACCAAAAAAAATCAGTGAGAAGAGCAGAATAAAAACGGTGTAACCAACAACGTCGTTGCCTTTGAAATCAGGATTTGAATACAGCCTGTTAACCATTAATAACATATTGATGGTCAGAATTGTTCCGATAATTGAACCGGTCAATAATACTATCTTTTTCATGTAAGGTGATTTGAATTTACGTTTACAAATCTATAACTCACGCAGCATCAGGGCCTCATACTTTAGTACCAAAATAGCTGAAATGAATTATTTATACTAAAGGTGTAAGGTTATTCGATGATTTTTAACCGTCTGGCTCTTTCAATCGCCTGTGTGCGACTCTTTACATCCATTTTTAGAAAAATATTCGATACATGGGTTTTGATAGTGCTCAATGACAAGTACAATGCTGCTGCGATGTCGGCATTGCTATGGCCTATTACCAGCAGTTGCAGTACTTCATACTCTCGTGTGCTCAGGTTCAGTTTCTCCAGTTCTTTTGTATTTACGGTTAACTCAGACGGGGCAGGAACATATATTTCCTTTTCAACAACAATGGTTTCAACCTTGGGTTTAATCAGTTGAGTGGCAATCCAGACACCCAGAAGAGTAAAAAAAACAGCAATCAGAGCGGCATAAACTTCCACCGTAATATCGGTAATTACAAATTTCCACTGAAGCCATTTGAGCAACAATACTAAAATGGCCAATGTAAAGCCATACAGTAACACAAACCTGTTTTTTAGTATAAGATTTTTCATTACAGCTTTTTGAGCTTAAAAAAATGGGGGTTCTCAAATGTAGTAATAAGTTTTAATAGCAGGAAGGGAAGTGTTTAAACTTTAAAGAAGGGGATAAGTATATACATAAATATAAAAGTAGAAAATACAGCTCCTTATAATAAGATACGAAAAAAAAGTGTAAGTATCAAATTTAGTTTTGAGCCCCTGCCGGTGCTCAAAAAAAAGAGTTACTCCTTATGCAGAGTAACTCCTGTTTTAACAATACGTGGGTATCGTTAAGTATGAAAAACAAAAAACGAGAATATTAATAATTTTCCTGCATTTTCAGTGAATCCAGTTTAGCTTTAGCTGCATCTGCTGCTATTTTAGCTTCAATTTTAGCTTTGGCAGCTTTCTCTTTAGCTTCTGCAGTTTTCTCTTCAGTGGCTTTAAATTCTTTAATGCTTACTGAAGATGCAGCAAAAGCTTCTTTTAAATCTGCTAATACTTCATTCGCCTGTACTTTAATCTTATTCATTTCTTCTTTGAACTCATTCGAAGCAAAGTATTGATGAACTTCAGTCATTGCTGCTGAAAAAGAAGCTTCACCTTTTTTGTTTTTGCCTTTGAAGAATGATTCTACAGGATAGCTGTTGTCGATGTAAATAGTACTGAACTCAGACTTGGTTTTGATAGATTTAGAGCTGTTGGTAGTATGGTTAAACTCGGCTGTTTGACTGTATTTATCTTTTTCAGTTTTTTCAAATTTCAATGAAGTATTGTTATTTACACTACCAAACTTAGAAACGATATTTACGTTTGAACTCAGTTTATTGTTGGTAACAAAATATACTTTTGAAAAGGCAACAGAGATATTACCACCGGTGATATTGTTTACATCAATTGCAGCATTCGAATACCGGATATTGATATTGGCATCACCTGAAATTGTTTTTACAATTGATTTCTCACTGGCAAACTCCAATTCTACATTCGGCTGTTCAATTCTGTTAATTTCAAGTCCACCGAACTTTACACTGATTTTAGAGTTTGATTTTACATCATTTACAAATAAACTACCGAACTGTACATCTGTTTTAGAACCGGCAGCAAGTGTAGGTACTTTGAAGTTGCCGAATTTTACAGAAGCGTCGTAAACAGTACCCTTGGGAACATAAATTTTCAACTTAATATTGAAGGTTGTTTTTCCTTTGGTGTTCATGCTTTTTCCTTTACCCAGAATACCCGATTCTATGGTAACAACATCTCCTTTTTGAGAGTGTTTCAGGTCTACTACCGACATCAGATGTTCAGTAGCTTCTTTTGAAGATGTTTCTACGCTGATATCAGCTCTGAACTGAATCTGATTTTTGTCCCACTCTTCTACTTCAACTGAAGTAAACTGGTTTTGTAACTTTAATGTAGAACCTTTGCCAACATTGTAAGTGCCTTCAACTACTTTGCTGTCTTTATAGTCCTGAGCAGATACGTACACCTGAAAAGAGGTGATTAGTACAACGGTGAATAAAAATTTAATGTATTTCATGGCTATCCTTTTTTAAATTTCTGATAATGTGTAATTGTTGATTGAGTACATCTGCCTGCATTTTAAGGTTTTCTATAAGCGCAATTAATACGTCTTCTTTATTAGGGTAAGTGTTAAGATCTTTTTTGAGCGCGCTGTTAACACTGTCTAACTCATCTAAGTCCGTAGTAAAGTTTTTATAGATACCGGGGGCTTTTGTTCCTATTTTTTTAAGTTCCTCCTGACGTTTCTCTACAATGTTGGTGAATTTTACCACCTGATCCGCGTAATCAGGATAGTATTTCTGTACCATGGAGAGGGCCGGGTCTACCGGTTGTTTTCTGTTGTCAATTAATATCCATACGGCAGCACCGAATACCATTAAGAAAACAGCAGCTGCGGCATATTTTAATAAAGGTCTGAAGTTAATCAGCACTCCTTTTTTGGGAGCATCAATCCTTTGTTCGATTTTATTCCAGATATCGGATGCGGATGGTACTTCATCATCAAACTCATCTCTGTTTTGATCGATGAAACGGATTAAACCATCTTCTTTATCTTGAAAGCCTTTATGCATAGCAATTCATTTGATTAATTAATGTTCTTATTTTTTCTTTTGCACGTGCGTATCTTGTACGAACCGTATTATGTGAAATGTCGAGAATTTCGGCAATTTCCTCCTGGTCGTATCCTTCAAACACATACAGTGTAAAAACCGTACTGTAGATTAAAGGAATTTGTTTGATCGCTTCCTTGATGATTTCAACTTTATAAGTTTGCAATTGCTCTGTGTTAACAACTTCGTCACCCTGATCGTGATGTTCGTTATCAAATTCGACCCATTCACGTTTTTTTCTAAGGTGGGTAATGGAGTTATTAATGGCTATACGTTTGATCCAATAACTGAAATGGCTTTGGTAGTTATACGTTTTGATGTATTTGAATGCGTCTACGAAAGTTTCCTGAAGCAGATCCTCTGCATCGGTGCGGTTACCTGCAATACGTACAATCGTACTGTATACCCTTTTCGAGTACTGCAGGTAAAGCTGGTGAAAAGCTTTCGTATCGCCCTCCTTACACAGTTCTATTAATGGATCAGTTACAATTAATTTTGAATTCAATTCTTTTGTTTTTCTATCTATTAAGACTGTTTGATTTCAGAAATGTTTCAACTTTTTTCAACTTTTTTTGATTTTTTTTTCCGGAAATGCTGTAAGTGCTGATAAATCAGCATTTTGTTCCTCTTTAAGGCCCAAAAAAAGTGTTTCTTCGATTCAATTCGTTATTTTAGCACATCTTTAAAACTCTATTTCATGGCGGCTAGAACTGACTTATTTGTAAGTCCTGATTATTTTCAGGTAGACGAATTGCTTACAGACGAACATAAATTAATTCGCGATACGGTTAGAAATTATGTAAAAAAAGAAATTTCCCCTATTATCGAAGATTATGCTCAGAAAGCAGAATTTCCCCAACAAATTGTGCGTCAATTAGGCGAGTTAGGATGTTTCGGTCCTACTGTTCCCGAGCAATACGGTGGCGGTGGCTTAGATTACATCAGTTATGGCCTTATGATGCAGGAGCTGGAGCGTGGTGATAGCGGGGTCCGTTCAACTGCTTCTGTTCAGGGCTCATTGGTAATGTTCCCTATTTATGAATACGGAAGCGAAGAGCAACGTAATAAATATTTACCCAAATTAGCCAGCGGTGAATGGTTGGGCTGTTTTGGGTTAACCGAACCGGATCATGGCTCAAATCCTGCAGGTATGATCACCAATATTAAAGATGCCGGTGACCATGTAATCCTTAACGGAGCAAAAATGTGGATTTCCAATGCACCTTTTGCTCAGATAGCGGTAGTTTGGGCAAAAGACGAAAACGGTGATATCCGCGGTTTAATCGTTGAACGTGGAATGGAAGGTTTTTCAACACCTACCACTCACGGTAAATGGAGTTTAAGAGCTTCTGCTACCGGTGAACTGGTATTCGACAATGTAAAAGTTCCTAAAGAAAATATATTACCAAACGCAAAAGGTTTAAAAGGTCCGTTAGGATGTTTAACCAAAGCCCGTTTCGGTATTGCATGGGGTGCAGTGGGTGCTGCCATGGATTGCTACGATACTGCTTTACGTTATTCAAAAGAAAGAGTACAGTTCGACAGGCCATTAGGCGGTTTTCAGTTGCAGCAAAAAAAGCTGGCTGAAATGGTGACAGAAATCACCAAAGCACAACTTTTAAACTGGCGCCTGGGAGTACTGATGAATGAGCATAAAGTAACTCCACAACAGGTATCCATGGCAAAAAGAAATGCCTGCGAAATCGCTACTAATATTGCCCGTGATGCCCGTCAGATGTTAGGTGGAATGGGTATCACAGGAGAATACCCGGTAATGCGCCATATGATGAACCTCGAAAGTGTAATCACTTATGAAGGTACACACGATATTCATCTGTTAATTACCGGAATGGATGTTACCGGTTTGAACGCTTTTAAATAAATGATTGAATGAGAATCTATTTATTAGGTTTCATGGGAGCCGGAAAGAGTTTTTGGGGTAAGCAATTATCACAACACTTTCAGGCTCCTTTTTTTGATCTGGATACGTATATCATTGAGCAGGACGGCAGGTCTGTTAATGATATCTTTACTGAAGAGGGGGAGGCTTATTTTCGTTTACTCGAAAAAAAAGCACTCGAAACCCTTACAGAAACATATCCCCAACTGGTTGTGGCTACCGGTGGGGGTACTCCCTGTTTTCATGGTAATATGAACTATATGACCGCAAACGGAAAAACCATTTGGTTAAATCCTCCGGTGGATGTATTGATGCAACGCCTCGAAAAAGAAAAAGACCACCGGCCATTGTTGAAATCATTAAACAATGATGAGCTCAGGAAATTCATTGAGGAAAAATTGGGCGAGCGAATTAAATTTTACGAAAAATCATTGCTGCAACTCAACAATGACGAAGACTTATCTGTAGAAGTATTCATAAAAATGATCAAACATGCATAAAGGGTTTTTATTAATCAGTACGATCCTCGGAGCTCTTTCAGTTATTCTCGGAGCATTCGGTGCGCACGGCTTAAAAAAGATAGTATCGGAAGATGTTATTCCTACTTTTGAAACGGCAGTCCGGTATCAGTTTTACCATGTATTCGCATTACTGGCTGTTGCCATTCTTTATGAAAAGTTCAGCTCGAAATATCTGGTATACGCAGGAAACAGCTTCTTGTTAGGAATATTATTATTCTCCGGTTCATTATACCTGATTACTTTATTAAAAGCTACCAATACCGTTGGTTTAAAAGGTATCGGTATTATTACACCAATTGGCGGGTTGTTTTTTGTTGCGGGTTGGATTTTGCTGGCGATAGGAATTATGCAATCTTCTAAATAAGAGTAGTTATATAAGTATAAAACCATTAAGAAGTTAAGATACCCCTGCCGCTTCGCTTTGGCTCATTCTATCTTATAATCACCATCATAAACATGAAGAAAATGAAGTTGAAAAGCGAATGAAGTGCTGTCTTCCGCGCTGCTTTACCTTCAAACCTTCATTTTCTTCCTATTTCCCATTACCATTTAAACAGGAAGGTAATGAAGCTGAACAGCCAATGAAGTGCTGTTTTCTGCGCTGCTTTACCTTCATTCTCTTCATGTTTCCCATTAACCTTTCAAACATAGGAGAAGTTAAGCTGGCTATCGATCAGGTAGTAAAATACCTGATGTTGGCTCTTTCTTAGTGGTTTATGTTCTGACTGGTTAAAGTTTTTAATCTTTCAGCGGAATCTCAAACACAATAATAGCTCCATCTTCCTGAGTAATCTGCATCGATCCGCCTAATTGTTCCATCCTTTTTTTCATATTGGTAATACCGTTACCGAATCGTCTTATTTTGATGTCATCAAAACCAACACCATTATCATGTATACGGATAATGAATTGATCGTTTTCTATGGCAATCGTAATTTCTACCCGTGTAGCACTGGAGTGTTTAACTATATTGTTAATTGCTTCTTTTGTACTTAAAAATATATTCCCCCGCTTTTCCCCGCTGATTTCTATTATAGGAATAATCACAGGAGTTTTAATTTCCAAATGTATGGGTGTGTTTTCTAAAAATTCTACAGTGTGCGAACGGATATAAGCAATCAAACTTTCAATGGTGTCGTTTGAGCTTTTCATTGACCATATGATGGTATTCATTTTAGTAAGCAACTCGTTCGCTGAATTTGAAATTTTCTCCAGCTCAGGTACTACATTTCCTTTTAGTTTTGCTTTTACAATTTCAGTCATCAATCCGATGGCTGTTACGCCTGAACCCAGCTCATCGTGCATATCTGCCGAGATACGGTCACGCTCATGTTGTGTTGCAGTAATCACTGCCATTTGTTTTTCAAATTCTTTTCTTTCATTATCCCGCTTTAACTGCTCCTGTTCTTTTACACGCATGATTAACTCCATCCGGTTTTTATATACCAGTCCTGCCAGAAAACAAATCAATTCCAGAATAACTCCTAATACATACCAGAACATCGAGCGATTAAAAATTGATTCAGGATACTTGGGAAGTATTTCCCAACCGAACATTAATAATGCCAGCGAAATAAATGAAAAGCCGATTAATAAACCATTTCCGATAGCAAGGTATCTTAGGAGAACTTCTTTTTTAGCAAATCCGTAAACCATTAAAACCAGCCCGATCAGTAGTAATATTATTTTTACCAGGTAGTTTTCGATGTAATGTAAGATGGTATAGTTGTTGGTAAAGAAGTAAATGATACTGAAAACAGCCAGCATCACCCATAAAAATCCCTGAGAAACAATCAGCAGATGGTCTAACCCGCGATGATTTTTGCCGGTATTTATAAAGAGTCTGAAAAAAGCCAGATAAGCAATCAGTCCCATTATCATACAAACAAGATCAAGATATTCTTCATATAAGTGAATGATAGGAAAGTCTTCAAAGAGGAAGAAAGATTTTAAAAAGAACATACTGGCCATCGACAATGCATAGAGGCCGTAATACAAAAACTCTCTGTTCTTTTGCTGATAATAGGCTGCGAATGAATAAAGCACCATCATCATCAGGATACCTGCCGCAAAAAAAGAAAAAATATTTAACGGTCGGTTCGACTCATAAAGAATATCCTTCCAGAAAGGAGCAAAATTCTTTTCAATTAATATCGGCTTAAACCGGTTGATATTTGATTTAATAAAGTGAAAATGAGTATATAAGGCTAAACTATCACCTGGTTGAAGGGTTAACAATCCGTACATTTTAGCGCCCAACACCTGGTTTTGCGCTACTACTGGTTCGGGAGGGCTACCCGTTCTTAAATTTTGAATATACAGGTGCAGGTATTTGCTATAGAACCCGGGTGAAAAATAAACCGAAAGGGTATCGCCGGAGGTGTTATAGACAATCAGTTTTCCGTAAATATTATTGTCGGTATAAGTATGGGGAATAAAGCCGTTTTTGAAAAAACTACCGGGCTGGTAGGGGAGGTAGGGAAGTTGTGACTGAGCAAAAATCTGTTCGCGTTTTACAGGAAAAAGAGCTATATCCTGATGTACATATTTGAAATTTTTTATGCCGTTTAAATCTATAGGATCAGCAATAGCATTTACAAATGAAATGCAAAAGAATATATAAAATATCAAAAAACGATAAATCATTAAATAAGGCTTTATAACTTCCAAATTCTTCTCTAAGAATGTTTGAATGCTGCTGTAAAATACATATTTTCATTGTGCATTCTATCTATTTAGAGATAATTTCTCTAAGTACTTATCTTTGTAATTATGGCGAATCGCACCAAGAAATCTAAAAAAAAGACAGCTGATCCCGGAGAACTTGTTCAGGAACAAGAAGTGAAGGTGGAAGTGAAGGAGATTGTAAAAGATGAACGTACTCATAAAATTGTGGGTACCATATCTTTATTGATCTGTTTGTTTCTTTTTGTTGCCTTTTTTTCCTATTTGTTTACCTGGCGCGAAGACCAGGATAAAGTTTTTAAAGGCTCTTCCATTCTTTTCCCCAGCGCACAGGTGAAAACCGAAAACTGGGCAGGTAACATCGGCGCTTATGTTAGCCATCAGTTTTTTTATTATGGGTTCGGACTGGCTTCTTTTCTGTTCTGTACCTTTTTTCTGGCATTTGGATTAAACAAAATTTTTGGAGAAAGAGTACTTTCTCTCAAGCGTAATATCAGGTATGTTTTATTGGGGCTGGTTTATTTCAGTTTATTATTTGCTTTTTTGGGAGCTCAAACCGAATTTCCCTGGGGCGGAGCTGCCGGTAATTATATGAATGACTGGTTAACCAAAATGGCGGGTACACTGGGTGTTATTGTGTTGTTGATAGCCGTTCCTTTTGCTTATTTTATCTGGAGAAAAAATCCCCGGTTCAGTATGCCGGCTAAAACTGCCGTACCTGAAAAACAATTGACAGACGAAATTCCTGCCATTCTGGAAGAAGAGGAAAACAAAGAAGAAGTTGTGCCTGTAAAAGTTAAAGGAAATGGACTAAAAGGTAACGGTAAAATGGTAAAACCTGTCATTGAAGAAGAAGAAGAGGAGGAAATGACCCTGAACATTATCGAAAATGATGATGAACCACCATTTGAGCCGGACGATGAAGAAGAGGAAGAGGAAGAAATCATACCCGAAGAGCCGGAAGTAATAGAAGAACCACCGGTACTTCTTCCTAAAAAAATAGAAAAATATGTAGCTCCTTCGTTAGAGCTTGAAATCAATACCACCCCGCTTTCTCAGGAGGAAGAACCGTTGGTGCCTGTACAGAATACGAATGTACTTGAACCTTATGAACCTACCTGGGATCTTAAAGAATATGCTTATCCTCCTTTAGATCTTTTAACAGCCTATGCAAATGACAAAGTTGCACAGGACGCACATGAACTGGAAGCTAACAAAAATCAGATTATTTCTACACTGAGAAATTATGATATCACTATTCAGAAAATCAGTGCTACCGTTGGGCCAACAGTTACCTTATATGAAATTGTACCGGCAGCCGGCGTGCGTATTTCAAGAATTAAAAATCTTGAAGATGATATAGCCTTGAGTTTGGCTGCTTTGGGTATTCGTATTATTGCTCCGATACCGGGTAGGGGAACCATCGGTATTGAAGTACCGAATGCGAAAAAGTCAATCGTAGGTATGCGGGCTTTGCTAAGCTCAGAGAAATTTCAGAATAATAATTTCAGTTTGCCGATTGCCTTAGGAAAACGTATCGATAACGAAAACTTTATAGTTGACCTGGCTACTATGCCGCACTTGCTGATGGCCGGTGCTACCGGTCAGGGTAAATCTGTAGGTTTAAATGCAATACTTGTTTCTTTACTCTATAAAAAACATCCGTCACAACTGAAGTTTGTACTGGTCGATCCTAAAAAGGTAGAATTGAGCCTGTATCGCGCTATTGAAAATCATTTTCTGGCAAAATTGCCGGGCGAAGAAGAAGCAATTATTACCGATACAAAAAAAGTAATCAATACATTGAATGCTCTTTGTATTGAAATGGATAACCGTTACGATTTATTAAAAGAAGCCGGCGCCAGAAATATTAAAGAGTATAATGAAAAATTCGTTAAACGGAAGTTGAACCCCCAGAAAGGACATCAGTTTTTGCCGTTTATTGTATTGGTAGTAGATGAGTTTGCTGATCTGATCATGACAGCAGGTAAAGAAGTTGAAATGCCAATTGCCCGTTTGGCACAGCTGGCCAGGGCTGTAGGTATCCACTTGATTATTGCTACCCAGCGCCCGTCTGTAAATATTATTACAGGTACCATTAAAGCAAACTTCCCTGCAAGAATTGCCTTTAAAGTATCGTCTAAAATTGATAGCCGCACTATTTTAGACATTGGCGGTGCCGAACAGTTAATCGGTAAAGGAGATATGCTGATTTCCTATAATGGTGAGTTAACCCGTTTACAGTGTGCTTTTGTTGATACACCGGAAGTAGAGTCGATTTGTGAAGCCATCGGTTATCAGGATGGCTATCCGCAGGCATTTTTATTGCCGGAATATGTAGATGAGAAAGATACGGACTCAAAAGATTTTGATCCGAGCGACAGAGATCCGTTGTTCGAAGATGCTGCAAAAATTATCGTACAAAATCAGATAGGGTCCACCTCCTTACTGCAAAGGAGGATGAAATTGGGCTATAACCGGGCAGGAAGATTGATGGACCAACTCGAAGCGGCAGGTATCGTAGGCCCTAACCAGGGCTCGAAAGCGCGCGAAGTACTCATTAAAACAGACATGGAGTTGCAACAACATTTAGAAACTTTTGGCTATTAGATGAAATAACTGTTAAAGTTGTGTGAACTGATTAAACCTTTTAAGCCTTTGGTAGTCTAATTGTTAGATATGTTTGTATAACTTTGTTTTCAATTGTAAAAATCAACCAATGAAAAGACTTTTATTACTAGTTACTTTGTTTTCTTTTGTGGCGTTAGGATATAGTCAGAATGATCCAAAAGCTAAAACTATTTTAGACAAGTCAAGCTCTACTTTTAAATCATATAAAACGATCTACGCAGAATTTGAATTGAAAAATGAATCTGCTGCCGGTAAAGCATTAGGAGTAGAATCTGGAAAAATGTGGACGAAAGGTTCAAAGTTTTATGTAGAGCTGGGCAATAGAAAAATCTGGTCTGACGGTAAATACATCTATAATGCAGATGAGGATACAAAAGAAATTACAAAAACACTGGCAGAGAATAACGAGTCAGGATTTACTCCGCAAAAGATTTTCACTAATTTCTATGATAAAGATTTTTTATACCGTTACAATTCAGAAGGAACAACGAACGGGAGAGCGGTTAATGAAATCGAAATGACTCCAAAAGATAAATCAAACCAGTTTCATAAACTTTATTTAGGCATTGATAAAGCCACTAATCATATTTCTTTTTTGAAATTATTAAATAAAGCAGGAAACAAAATAACTTATCAGATTAATAAGTTAGTACCTAACAGTACTGTTAATGATACAAAATTCGCTTATAATTCGAAAGATTACCCGGGTTATGAATTATTAGACTTCTAAGCAGAGAAGCATTATTACATTTAAATATCAGGAACTATAAAGTTTAGGTTTTATACAAGTAATTAAGTACTTCTAATATTTTTAAAAGCTGATCATAAGTTTGATCAGCTTTTTTATTAGATACTGGTGAAATTATTTTCCCCAGCGAAAAGTATCTACACGAATACCTGCCAGGTCGAGCACACGGTCAACCACCGTTAATGCTACTTCTTCAATGGTTTGCGGTTTACTGTAAAACGATGGAGTAGCGGGGCATATAATGCCTCCCGCCAGCGTTACAGCCTCCATATTTTTAATATGAATGAGGTTGTAGGGCGTTTCCCGGGCCACACAGATCAATTTTCGTCTCTCTTTGAGTACAACATCGGCGGCACGGGTAATAAGGTCATTAGAAGTGCCGTGCGCGATTCTGGAAAGCGTTCCCATTGAACAGGGGGCAACAATCATGATGTTATACTGGCCCGACCCGGATGCAAAAGGAGCGTTAAAGTTGTTTTTATCGAAAAACTTTACCCCATCAAAATCATTATACGAAGTATTATTGAGTTCTTCTTCCCAAACCTGTTTGGCATTATCACTCATCACAACTGATAAGTCTGACCATTGTTCCTTAACTTGTAACAATCTTTTTAAAAGCAGATAGGGATAAATCGATCCGCTGGCGCCGGTAATGGCAAGAAGAATTTTATTAGACATCTTTTAATAAATTACGCTTACAAAAATACGATATGCGCTTACAGTTTTGGCTTTTTTTATTGCTGACGAACTTTTTTTTAGGAGAAATTAATGCACAAGATGCTAAAAAAGAGGAGGTTAAATGGATTGGTTTCGAAGAAGCATTGAATTTGCAAACTACTTCGAAGAAACCGATTATGGTTTTTGTGTACACTAACTGGTGTTCATGGTGCAAATTAATGGAGAAAGATATCTTTCAGAACCCAAAAGCAGTCAGTTACCTGAATGATCAGTTTTATTCGGTAAAAATAAATGCAGAATCGAAAGATACATTTGTTGTGAAAGGACAAACTTATACTTATCTACCTCAATATAAAGCCAATGAGCTGGCACTTTATCTGTTAGAAGGTAGATTAAGTTTTCCAACCACCGTTTTTTTAACGGCAACACAAAAGATGCAAAGAATTCCGAGTTACCTTGATTTAATGCATGCTGAATGGTTATATAGATTTTTCGGAGAACAGGTGTATGAGAAAAGCAGTTTCGATGATTATATGAAAACGCATAAACCTACCTGGTAAAATCTTTTGCGGCTGGTGCAGAAACTTTTTTAGATAAGAAAGTTTCTGTCAAAAATAAAAATGTAACCGATGATAATTTTTTTGTTAATGCTGCAACCCTTTTTTAACTGTAATCATCTTATATAAGAATTTTCATAGGATAAGGTTTAATGGTTAATGGTATTTGATTAGTGCAACCCCGTACTCTTACGGGGTTATTTTTTAAACTATAGTTTTTAATATAAAAAGAACCCGATGTTTACATCGGGCTTTTTTTTTATTGTTTAATAAAACTATTCGTCGTTACATGTTGATCTTGAATTGTTTTTAAATAATATGCACCTTTTGGTAAAGAGGTGATATTAATAGTTTCAGAAACATTCTGCGCTTTGTACTGTAATAGCGGTGTGCCCGCTGAATTGTAAATAACGATCATTGCTCCCGGTGAAACATTCCGCACTGTGATCGTTGCATTGGCAGGGTTAGGATAAATCTCAATTGTATTAGAATTGTCAATTACTTTAATAGACTTTATACTTGAATAAGTTTTTTCATTATCTATATCCACTTGTTTTAACCGGTAATAATGTTCACCGCGGATAATATTTTTATGTAGATAAGAATAATTAAGCAGAGCCTGGCTATTTCCGTTATTTGCTGCGCTTTCTACGAAATCAATATTAGTCCAGTCTTTACCGTTTGTTGAGTATTCTATATAAAAACCTTTATTATTTTGTTCTGTAGCAGTACTCCACTTTAACAAAATGTTTTTTTGTTGTTGTGATACATCAAATTTTGTGAGTTCTACCGGTAACACATTATCGCTGTAATAAAGGTCGATATATCCATGAATACGAACACGCGCTGTACCATCGGTAGGTGGCGCGGTAAACCCTGTTTGTGATTTTACCGCAGTGTACCTGTAATAAACAGGTGTTTCAAAGAAACAGCGAAATGAATCAGGTTCCACATTTCGTGGATAAAGTGAAATATCTAAATCTCCTACACGCTGATAATTATTCACGACGCCTAAAAAATCATAAGCTCTTAAAAAACCGGTTTCATTTTGAAAGTATGGTTTGGCATCAAATAAGAGATAAGTTAAATCGAGATAAGTTTCACTGCTATAAATCTGGTAAGGGAAGGCACCGAGTTCTAACTGAAAAAATCCCATATGTTCTATTAGTGCGGTGCGAAGTAGTTCATTCAGGTTGTGATCGGTTCCCATTGGATGAAATGGAGAAAGTTCCTGGGTGGGTGGTAAGTTCCAGTAACCGGATGGATCAGAATAATCAAAAGAAATGTATACTTCGTTTTGCGCAGCATTCGTACTAACGGCTCCCCAGTTACGCTGAGCACCAGATCGTGAATCTATAGCCGATAAAGTTACCGGTACCGACAGGGTATCATCACGCCATTTATAAGGTGATGTTCGTACAAAGAGAAGGTCAAAAGTGTTGATGCCATTTAATGAAGTTGGATTGGCAGTTACCTTGAATTGTAAACGCCGTGTAAAAACCGGTTTTGTTTTGAGGGATAATGTAAACGAGTTGTTAGAAAGATCCGTTTCCGTACCGGCTCCGTTATCAGTGAAATCGGCAATTAAACCGATATCCTGTTCTAATGGAGCAATAGGATTTACATAATACCTGATGTTAAATTGCAGAACTGCTCCTTCAGGGATATTTAATCCGGTGATAAGATCTGTTCCGTTCCAGGTGACAAGGTCAGGACAAACTGATTCGCCTGCATAACCTGGAGCTGTAATACAATTAATGCTCGATACTACCTGGGCAATATTACCGAAATGACTTAATTGTAAGGCTCCGTTAATGATAGGAGCTGTACCGATATTACCGACCTGAATAAGAAATTCAACTTCCTGCCCGGGATTGACGTAATAATTCCCAGTAGTGGTAATCGTAACTGTAGCATCGGTTTGCGCAAATGAAGGAAGAGTACTGAAGAGAGAGAATAAAATAAAAATGAATAGTGTTCCCCGTTGTAAACATCTTATCATAGTACACAATGTTAAGGTGAATAAAATGGAATAAGGTTGTTGGGGGCACCTAAATATAGAGAAAAGTACGAGGCTTATTGTAAAACCCGATCCGATTAACAGGTGTTAAAATGGCTAAAAAAGTACTGTTCTTTACAAAACGAAGAGTGTTTTCAGTGCAAAAACAAAAGAGCCGATCATTTGATCAGCTCTTTTTATCATAAATATTACAACTATTAGTGTTTTTCTGCCATATCAGGAATAGCTTCTACTTTATAATCACCTGCATCTAATTTCTTCTTGGTGATTTCGAAAGCCTGTAAAGTTTGTTGAATATCATCGTCTGTGTGAACAGAGGTTGGAATCAAACGGTAAATGATATGCCCTTTCGGAATTACCGGATAAACTACAATTGAACAGAAGATACCATGATTTTCACGTAAGTCCATTACCATTGCAGTAGCTTCTTCCACACCCCCTTTCATATAAACCGGTGTTACAACAGAATCAGTATTGCCGATATCAAAACCTCTTTCTTTCAACCCTTTTTGTAATTTCAATGCATTACTCCAAAGTTGTTCTTTTAATTCAGGTTTTGTACGTAACAATTCAAGACGCTTTAAATTACCTAATACCAATGGCATTGGTAAAGATTTAGCGAATATCTGGCTACGGATATTATAGCGGATATAATCTACGATTTCCTGATCACCCGCTACAAATGCACCAATGCTGGCCATAGATTTAGCGAAAGTAGAGAAGTAAATATCAATCTGGTCCTGCACACCTTGTTCTTCACCTGCACCTGCACCGGTTTTTCCTAAAGTACCGAAGCCATGCGCATCATCTACTAATAATCTGAATTGATACTTAGATTTCAGGGCCACGATTTCTTTTAGTTTACCCTGGTCTCCGGCCATACCAAATACCCCTTCAGAGATTACCAAAATACCTCCTGAGCTTTTTTCTGTCAAAGCAGTTGCACGTTGCAACTGTTTTTCGAAATCTTCCATATCGTTGTGCTTGAATACGAAACGATGTCCAGGATGTAATCTCAAACCATCGATGATACATGCGTGAGCCTCAGCATCATACACAATTACATCATGACGGCTTACTAAACAGTCGATGATGCTCACCATACCCTGGTAGCCAAAATTTAAAAGGATGGAATCTTCTTTTGATACGAAATCAGCCAATTCTCTTTCTAACTGCTCGTGGTAGTTAGAGTTACCGCTCATCATGCGGGCGCCCATTGGTAAAGCCAGTCCGAACTGTGCTGCTGCATCGGCATCCGCTTTTCTAACTTCAGGATGATTTGCTAAGCCTAAATAGTTATTTAAGCTCCACACAATCATGTCTTTACCTCTGAATTTCATTCTGCTGCCTATATCGCCTTCCAATTTAGGAAAAGCGAAATATCCATGTGCTCTTTTACGGTGCTGACCCAGCGGACCTCCAGAGTTTTTCCTCAACCTTTCAAATATGTCTGCCATATATAGGAGTGTTTTAAAATAAACTTTACATTAAAATTGCCGCAAAGGTAAGAATTTTCCGATTTTGCCTTTACGAAATTATATTCTTTCAATAAATTTTATAAGAGATTTAAGTAAAACGTAATTTTGAGATAACTTTATAACGTTATCATTGCCAATAAATTTTGCAATTATTTTAATTATGAGACAACTTTTTATTGCCCTAGCTTTATTAGTGTCATTGTCATCAATGGCGCAAAAAAAGCAAAAAGCCCCTAATTATCGTGAAAGACCTAAGTTAGTAGTAGGTATTATTGTTGATCAGATGCGTTGGGATTATCTATACAGGTATTACGACAGATATACTGAAAACGGTGGTTTTAAAAGATTTTTACATCAGGGATTTACTTGTGAAAACACCTTAATTCCTTACACCCCTTCGATCACAGCCTGCGGCCACGCTACCGTTTACACCGGTACAACACCGGCTATTCATGGAATTACCGGAAACGATTGGTTCGATAATGTACAAGGACGTTCTGTGTACTGTGTAGAAGATGCTAAAGTACAGAATGTAGGAAGTACCGGTAAACAAGGACAAATGAGTCCTAAAAACATGCAGGTAACCACTATCACCGATGAATTGAGATTGGGAACTAATTTCCGTAGTAAAGTAGTTGGGATATCTATTAAAGACAGAGGTGCTATTTTACCGGCCGGCCATACCGGTAATGCTGCTTACTGGTACGATGGATCTACCGGAAAGTTTATTACTTCAACTCATTATATGAACGATTTGCCAAACTGGGCAAAAGAATTCAATGCTAAAGATTGGCCTGGTGAATTACTTAAAAAAGGATGGGAAACTTTGTATCCGATCGATACTTATGTAAATAGCTCAAGCGACGAAAATGGATGGGAGGAAACACCATTCTCTGACTATGGTAAAAAATTTCCGTACGACCTGAAAGGTTATGCCGGTAAAAACTACGGTAAAGTATCAAGCACACCGCATGGTAACACACTGACTTTTGAATTTGCAAAAGCTGCTTTACTAAACGAAGGTTTAGGAAAAGATGAATTTACAGACTTCTTAGCGGTAAGTTTTTCTTCACCAGATTATGTAGGACACGCATTCGGCCCTAACTCAATCGAAGCGGAAGATAACTATCTGCGTTTAGATATCGAAATGGGTGAGTTCTTTGATTTTCTGGATAAAACAGTAGGAAAAGGAGAGTGGATGGTATTTTTATCTGCCGATCACGGCGCCGCTCACGTTCCGGCTTATTTAAATGAAAACCGTATCCCGGCAGGTACTTTAAGTACCAGTGGTATGGCACGTGAACTGGGTAAAGAATTAACGGTTAAATACGGAACACATCGTTTAATCAGCGCAGCACAAAACTATCAGGTATCTTTAAATCATAAGCTCATCGATTCAATGAAGTTAGATCTGGAAGATGTAAAAGCTACGGTAATCACTTTGTTAGAGGCAAATGAAATCGTTGAAAGAGCTTTTGACAATACAAAAACACTCGTAACCTCTTTACCTAAAAAAGTAAGAGAAATGGTGGTAAACGGATATTATCCTGACCGTTCAGGTGATATTCAGATCATTTTAAAACCTCAGTATTTCAGCGGCAGTGCAAAAGGTACAACACACGGTAGCTGGTACAACTACGATACTCATATTCCTTTGTTATTCTATGGTTGGAAAATTCCTCATGGAAAATTAAACAGAGAAACTTATATGACCGATATCGCTCCTACATTAGCAGCCCTTCTGAAATTACAAATGCCTAGCGGTGCTACCGGCCACGTAATCGAAGAAGTTGTTAAATAATATAGTTCTCTTGAATATTCAAGTGGCACCTGATTTGTAAATTAAAGTCTATCCTGTATTACAGGGTAGACTTTTTTAATTATTATCTATGAAGCGAGAAAGACTGATCATTATATTAGTGTTGGGATTGTTTTTTCCGGCTGTTTTATCAGCACAATGGACGTTACAAAGCCCGGTTCCTGCCGATGCCTCTATAAAAACGGGAAAACTATCTAATGGAATGACTTATGTCATTAAACAAAATAACTATCCGGAAAAGAAAGCAACCGTTGATTTGCTGGTAAAAGTAGGATCGGCGTGGGAACGTGATGATGAACAGGGCATTTCACATTTAATAGAACACCTGGCATTTAACGGGTCAAGCAATTTTACTAAAAATGATGTGATAAGATATCTTGAATCAATCGGACTCACATTCGGTGGCGATTTAAATGCCGAAACCGGATTTACGACCACCGATTATTTTTTCGAAGTACCGGCTGAGAGAAAAGGAGCGATAGATTCGTCTTTATTGATTTTATCAGATTTTGCTTTCAGGATGTCGCTGAAACCGGAAGATATCAATAGTGAAAGACCAATTATACAAAATGAAAGGAATGCCAGAGCGGGAGTACAATACCGCCTGATCGTAAAATTAGTAGAAGAATTAACGCAACCCGCAGCGCTGGAAAAAAGATTACCGATCGGAGATGTAAAAGTAATTGATACGATCAAACCGGCTGCCCTTCGCAGTTTCTATGAACGATGGTACGTTCCTGAAAATATGATGGTAGTGGTAGTAGGAGATATTGAGGTGAATGACGTGGAAACAGTCATTAAAAAATACTTTAATGAAAATACCCGTAACAAGTCAGTTCCAACCAAAAGATCCTTAGCACTCAGCAAATTTGATGTAAGTAGTGTCGTTTACTTTGAAGACAAAGATTTGTCACAAAACAGAATGGAAATCTTTTTTAATCCGGTAGAGAATAAACCGGTTACACATTTAAACATTTATAAAGAGCAGTTACTTGACCGTTTTGCAATGGCCGCCTTGAATGAAAGGTTTACAGAAGCTATCAGAACAACCGGCACACCTTATCAATCAATGGCATTGTCTGATTTTGATTTACTGAAAGAATATTATAATCCGTTTTTGAGTGGCGGAATTGCAGATGCTGATCCGGTTAAAGTAATCAATAGCATGTTTGAAGTGATCGGGCCATGGTATCAGCATGGTGTTACAGAGGATGAATTGAACCGTTACAAAATAACGCTGATTGCTTCGTTGGATACACGTTTGCAGAATAAGGATAAAATTAATTCTAACGATTTTGTTACCGATATTAAAAACTGGTTTCAGACAGGTGAACCGGTAGCCAGCCTTGAGCAGGTAGCTGAAATTGAAAAATTTCTCCTGCAGAATATTACCCTGAAAGAAGTAAATGAACGCATAAAGAAGATAGATTTTTCGCGCGCTAAAGTATTTTTATCAGGCAATAATCTGAAGAAAGCTTCTTCGGCAGAGATTATAAATGCAATTGATAACGGTTTTAAAAAACAATATACGGCAAAAACAACCGCCGCATTACCAACTATATTGCTGAATAAAAAATTACCTGCCGGAAAAATCTTGAAAGAAACGCTCACCGATAGCACAAACGGAATTAAACGGTGGGATCTCAGTAATGGTTTAACTGTATATGCTCAGAAAACCAGTTTTAAAAAAGAAACCGTACAAATGACAGCTTACCGGGCAGGCAGTATTAATAATTTACCGGCTAATCAGGTAAAAGATGCTTTGTTTGCAAATGCTGTAGTAGACATAATGGGTTATGGTGCCTTTACACCGCTTCAACTAAAAGAATTTTTAACAGGAAAGGTCGCTAACGTTTCAGTAATGGTAGGTGATAATGTAGAGCAGGTAACCGGAAATGCCCGTACGAAAGATTTGTCTACCCTGTTCGAACTGATTCAATTAAAAATGTTGTATCCCCGCTTTGATAGTGTATTGCTGCAAACAACGCTGGATAAAGCAATTGTGTCGAGTGAACACGTTTTAAATAACCCCGAAGCTTATTTTGCAGATACTGTACATAAACTGAAATATGGAAATAATATATATGCCGGGTATAAAGTAATGACTCCGGCAATATTAAAAAGTGTACAGGCTTCTAAATCGTATAATTATTACAAACAACGTTTTGCCAGTGCCGAAGGATTCAGTTTCTATTTCATAGGTGACTATAATGAAGATTCTTTAAAAATATATATCAAAGAATATATCGCTTCGTTGCCGGTGAATAACCGGAAACATGAAATGGGCAGATACAGGGATAAACCATTGCCGAAAGATCAGTCTGTGAGAATCGTAAAAGGAAACCAGGAAGGTGTAAACGTTATGGGAGAGTACTTTGGTGAAATGCAATCCAGTCCCGAAAAACAAAGGGTAGGAATGTTACTGGTGTCTGTTTTAAATCAGCGCATAATTGAATATTTAAGAGAGGAGAAGCAGTTAATTTACTCTGGAGGGGTGAATTTTAACGTAACGGATATACCAGAACCACATTTTATGTTGATCTATCAGTTGCCGACTCAACCTAAATTATTAGACAGTTTACTGAAAGAAAAGAATGTGTTGTTTGAACGCTTTAAAAAAGAAGGGCCTTCTGAAAAAGAACTGGAAGCGGCTAAAAGCCAGGTGTTGAATCAATTAAATAGTTTAGAGAAAGAAAACTCTTTCTGGTTAACGCGTATGACTTCACACTATTTCTTTAAACAACCATTAACGGCAGTTACTTCATTAAAGAAAGAAATTGCTGCCATTACGAAAGAAGATGTACTTGCGTTATTCAAAGAGATAATGGATAAGTCATATCACTTCCAATATATCTTATCTCCGGAAGTAAAATAATAAATTTTATTTTATGCTTAAAACAGGAACATTGTTCCTGTTTTTTTTATGGGTAAAAGTTCGCTTTAATGAATAGTAATTGAAGTTAGATACAATAGGTGTTAACTTATCTTGTTGATTTCTTGATGGTAACAATCATGTGTAA
This sequence comes from Gynurincola endophyticus, assembly GCF_003991195.1. Lineage (GTDB taxonomy): Bacteria > Bacteroidota > Bacteroidia > Chitinophagales > Chitinophagaceae > Gynurincola > Gynurincola endophyticus. Next base: position 145,365 of record NZ_RCWL01000010.1, read on the forward strand.
GTTATTTAGTGATCTTTTAAGGGTATGTGGCTAACATTTACGGATATACGTTTATGTGAAAAAATAGTTAAATTACGTTTAATCGGTAGTGTCATATATATCCTTAACAAACCTTTTAAATAAAAACACATGAGAAAATTACTATTTGTTGCTGCTGTATTTTCACTAATTATGGTTTCTTGTCAGAAAGATCAGGTTAAAACGGATGCTTCTATCGATGAAGTTTCTCAGGATGTAATTGAACTGATCGCTGCTTTAGGATTTAAAACAAATGATATTCAGAAAGTACCTGAAGGGTATCTGGTAGAAGGCGATATCATTATCACTGATGAAGATCTGAGAAATGGTATCGGAAGTGGTAGTGAATTAGTAGTTGGTGACTCTGAGCACTATAGAACTACTAATGTTGTAACAGGTTTACCGAGAAATATCACTATCCGGGTGAACTCTTCATTACCTACCAGTTATGTAACTGCTACCAATGCTGCTATTGCACGTTACAATGCTTTAGGTTTAAGACTAACTTTCACAAGAGTTACTTCCGGTGGTAATATCGTTATTAATCCTGCCCCAAGTACTGCTACTTATTTAGCATCTGCAGGTTTCCCTATTGGAGGTAACCCTCATGCAAATATTAATGTAAATAGAAATTATCTGGACGTTTGGGTGGCTAACACAGTTACTTCTATCATTGCACACGAAATCGGCCACTGTATCGGTCTTCGCCATACAGATTATATGGACCGTTCTTACAGCTGCGGCGGGGCTTATTATAATGAAGGTGCTGCAGGTGTAGGTGCTATTCACATTCCTGGTACACCAACAGGCCCTGATGCTAATTCATGGATGTTAGCTTGTATCGGTAATGGCGTTAACCGTCCGTTCACTGCTAACGACATCATTGCATTAAGATTTTTGTATTTATAGTATACAAAGACACTACCAAAATGGGTATCCACAGGATACCCATTTTTTTATCCGATATTTTTAATTAAAAACAAATCGATGAGATTTTTATACCTGTCATTTTTTTATTTGTGTATAGCTAACATAGCTTGTAATAAAGGTCATACACCGGTTCAAAACCGTAGTAATCTTTCTGTTATGGAGAGAGAAGTACTCGTTTCAAAAGGTCTGAATCCTGATCATGTATTAAGACTGGAAAAAGGACTTGTAGTGGAAGGTGATATATTTATTAGTAATGAGGAACTGTTAGATGTTGACAAGGGCAGTAGCGTTAAACTTCCCAGTGCAGAACATTATTACACCGGAAGATTAGTGAGTGGCGGAATTATCAGAGTTACTGTAGATGTATCATTACCCAAAAAAATAAGTGTTGCGATTGATTCAGCATTATCTCGTTACAATAACCTGGGCCTGAGTATCTCATTTCTGAGAGTGAATGCTTTTCCTGATATAGCAATCATCGGAAGTAGTATTTCTGGTATTACCGGTATTACCGGATTTCCTACAGTCAGTGGTCCTTCACCGGTGATTGAATTAAATAATACTTTACTCTCTTCGTGGGGATTACCTTCCATTACTACTGTTGTAACTCATCTGATTGGCCATTCTATTGGCTTTCATCATTCAGATATCAGTACCACAGGTTGTGGTTCGTTTTTATCTGTGAGAGATTCTTTAAATGCCACTGCGCCGGCTATTCATATTCCGGGTACACCCACAACAACTTCAGCTAATTCGTGGATGCTAACCTGTATTTCTGATGGTATTAACAGGCCTTTTACCGCAGTTGATATTGCAGCATTGAATTATCTGTATTAATTGTTTACCCAATAAATAATCACCTAAATCAAAACAATATGCGAAACAAAATTTTTTATCTGCTCGTTTGTATTTTAGTAGGAATAGCGTGTCAGAAAAGCGAAACGGCAACATCGTCATCAAATGAAGTGACAACTGCCGATCTGCAACGAATCAGTGCATTGGGTTTTAACGCTGACAGAGTACATAAAACAGAAGGCGGATTCATTGTGGAAGGAGATATTTTTCTGAGTCATGAAGACCTGCTGAAACCTGAAATATTATCTGTCAATGCAACATCACTGAATGAAGAGCATTACCGTAGTCCGGGCCTTGTGGCAGGTTTACCCAGAATACTGAGGGTAAATGCACATCCGTCGTTGCCGCCATCTATACAGGCAGCTGTTGATTCGGCATTGTTACGTTACAATAGTTTGAGCCTGGCCATTACTTTTATTAAAGTAACCACTCCGGCAGATATTCATATTAATCCGGTGAGTATAAGCCCATCTGTTTTTGGTGTTTCCGGTTTCCCTTCCGGTGGAAATCCTTATCCGGTTATTCAGTTAAATATGCCTGTTTTATTGCCATGGGCACACCCAACTATTACTACTTCCATTACTCACCTCATAGGCCATGCGATCGGCTTTTTGCATACTGATCAGATGAGCCCTTCTTTTAGTTGTGGTACTGGTGGTGCCGGTATCTCTGATGGCGTGCCGGGCTCTCCGGGAGCAGTCATTCCGGGAACACCCTCTGGCCCCTCACCAAACTCATGGATGCTGACCTGTATCAGTAACGGTATTAACCGTCCGTTTACCGCACTGGATATTACTGCACTGAATGTGTTGTACTAATATGTTCTTTTCAGTTCTTATGGTTACTTGCTTTTGTTAAAACTATTAATGCGTACCTCTATGATTTAAAGCATCGAAAACGATTATTCACCTTTAAATTGATAGTATGAGAAACGTATATTTATTTTTGTGTTTTTTGATGTTGTTGTTTACTGCCTGTCAGAAAAATGAAACCGTATCACTATCACAAAATGGAGTTAGCGCAGCCGATCTGGCGAAAATAGATGCATTGGGCTTTAACTCAGACAGAGTTCATAAAATAGAAGGCGGTTTTGTTGTGGAAGGAGATATTTTCCTCAGCCATGAAGACCTGCAGCAGCCTGAAATGTTATTATTGAATGCAGCAACCTTCAGAGAAGAACATTATCGTACGCCGAATATTGTTACCGGAACTCCCAGACCCATACGTGTATTTGTAAATCCGGCCATTCCTTTACCTGTTCAGGTATCAGTTGATTCTGCATTAATCAGATACAATAGTTTAGGTTTAACTATTTCTTTTATACGGGTTACTTCTCCTGCAGATATTAATATACAGCCATTAAGTACGACGGCAGCAATTTTCGGTGTATCGGGTTTTCCGACAGGAGGTAATCCTTTTCCTACTATTCAACTGAATTTACCTGTTTTAACCACCTGGGTGCAACCTACCGTAACCACTTCTATCGCTCACCTGATAGGCCATGCGATCGGCTTTTTGCATACTGATCAGATGAGCCCTTCTTTTAGTTGTAGCGGAGCGGCTATTCCCGATAATATACCTGCTTCTCCATCTATACTGATTCCGGGAACACCCTCCGGTCCTTCTGCCGGTTCATGGATGCTGACCTGTATCAGTAATGGTATTAACCGTCCGTTTACTCCTTTGGATATCACTGCACTGAATTTTGTTTACTAATACCAGATAGATTATAACGTTGCTTGCTTTTTTAAGATGATGAATTCGTACACTATGATTTAAAGAATGAAACAAATTATTCACCTTTAAATGAATAGTATATGAAAAACATATGCTTATCAGTGTGTTGCTTTTTGCTCTTATTCACAGCCTGTCAGAAAAATGAAATTATACCTGAAGATAAAACCCTTGTAACAGATTCGGATATTGAAAAAATTACTGCAATGGGGTTTAATCCGCAAGGTTTGCAAAAAGTGGATAAGGGATTTATTGTGGAAGGAGATATTTTTATCAGAGAGGATGAGGCTGCATATAACGGCTTTAGTGATCAATTGGAAGAATATGTAGTCAGAACCAGCCGTGTTACAGGTTTACCCCGAACGATTACTATCCGGGTGGCAGGCAGTTTACCTTCTTCTTATATTACAGCAACAGATGCAGCCATCGCCCGCTATAATGCAGTTGGTCTGAGAATTACTTTTGCGCGGGTAACCACCGGAGGCAATATCGTTATTAGCGGAGTTGCCTCTACATCTTTTCTTGCGATTGCCGGTTACCCTGCCGGAGGTAATCCTTATAATAGTATTCAACTTAGCAGAACCTATCTGGATAGCTGGGTTGCTCCCTCGGTAACGACTGTAATTGCACATGAAATCGGGCATTGTATAGGTTTCGGACATACTGACCAGTATGACCCGTCTTATAGTTGTGGCAGTGGTGGATTTGAACAACCCGGATATCCTTCAGGTGGTGTTGTACCTATTCCGGGAGTACCGCCAGGCCCTTCTCCCGATTCATGGATGCTGCGATGCATCAGTAATGGAATAAATCGCCCGTTTACGCCTACAGATCTTACTGTTCTTAGAATCATTTATGGGTAATAGTGGCGCTGATTCGTAGTGTGAAAATTGGTCTGTAGCATTCTTTACTCACCTGAAAATTTCATTATGAAAAATATAATATCAATGTCACTGCTGATACTGTTTATCAGCGCGGGTTGTCAAAAGAATAGCCAACATATTCCGGCTGATAATAGTATCAATGAAGCGGATATTCAAAAAATTGAAGCAATGGGTTTTAGTGCAGAAGGAATTATCAGAATCGATAATGGGTATGTTGTTGAGGGGGATATTATTATCACCGATCAACAATTGGTGCAACCGGTGAAAACCCCGGGAAAACTATTTACTGATGCTGAGCATTATGTAGACAGTAACCTGGTAATAGGCCCCAGAATAATTACAATTAGGGTAAACGCAGCTATGCCGTCACGTTATATGACGGCAGCTGATTCAGCGATTGCTCGTTATAATGCTTTAGGATTGAGTTTGACATTTCAACGAGTAACAATGGGTGGAAATATAGTTATTAATGGTGTGACCGGAGCTAGCTATCTGGCAGCGACAGGATTTCCATCATTAGGCAATCCTTATAGTACTATTTTGTTAAACAGATCTTTCCTGGATGTATGGGCAATGGGTACGCTCACTACTATTGTTACACATGAAATCGGCCATGCAATCGGTTTTCATCATACTGACTATGCCGATGTGTCGTATAGTTGCGGGCCTCCATCAAGACCCGTTCCTCCGCGGAATGTTCACGTGCCGGGTACTCCAACCGGTCCTGAACCTGATTCATGGATGCTCGCCTGCATTCCTAACGGTGTTGATCGTCCGTTTACCGCTATGGATATTTTAGCACTTACTACTATTTATTAAACTGCTGCAGTTTAAATTATTCACCTAAATAATACACATGAGAAAAATAGTTATAATACTTTTATCAGCATTTATTATGAACAGTGGCTGTCATAAAAATAATTCAATTGTTGAGAAGGATGAAGCTTCTGCATCTGATATGGAACGTATCGGATCAATGGGGTTTAGTAAAGAAGGTATTTTGAAATTACCGGATGGCTTTATCGTAGAAGGCGATCTTTTTATCAGTAATGATCATCTCTTGCAACCGGAAAATTATGCCATTCAATCATTAAATAGTAATGAAGAACATTACAGGCACGTGAATC
>NZ_RCWL01000011.1 GCF_003991195.1 Gynurincola endophyticus
TGAATAGGAATAAAGAAGATAATAAACTTTTCTTCGATAACATTATAAGAAGTTAAGTAGTTTAGGGAGCGTATTCATATATAGGAATACGGATAGTATATGGTACTGAATTATTGTTCTTTGCGGGCACTGTTCTTTAACCGATTGAGATTCTTCTCTAAATAAAGATTGTATAATTCATTACCTAAAACTCTGGAATAACCGGACAATCTTTTTTGTTCAACACCTCTGATCAACACCCGTAAACTATCACGGTTAGCAGTATTTTTCATGAGTTGCTCTAACTCCAGTTCAATATCCAGGTTCACCTTAAACAATTTCTTTTTCATCGTTTCATTTAAACCCAAAGAATCAACGATCCATTGAGTCTGGTGATGCGCATTGTTTTGGCTGTTCACATTTTGCCCAATTAAATATTGGCCTACGGTCAATAAAAAAAATAATAAAATATAATTACGCATAAATTAGTTTTTAGTTATCCCAAATACATTCTTCTACTACTCTGTAATAGGTTGGAGAAACGGAATTATCTGAGAAACGATAGTAGTAATACTCTACCCATTGTCTTGTTGCCGGATTATAAGCACATTGATCCAGAATGAAATAACCATATTCACAGACATTATTAACACACTTTCTGTCTTCACCAACACAATTCGATGAATTACATTGTACAGTACAGGTACCTATATTATTAGCGTGTGCTTGTCCTAACGCAACAATATTACTTTGTGCAATACTATTCGCGTCGGATTTACTTATAGTAGATGAATAGGTGCCTGCTGCTATTGTGTAGCTATGCGTTGACCCTACAAACCCTGTAGAACAGATCTTAGTGAAAGATTGCGTTATCGCATCATTGTAAAAAGTACATACTGCATTATTATTGGCATAAACCTGTCCTACCGAATCAATATAGCTTATAGCTTTTGCATCTGCATCAGCCTGACTGATGGATGAGTAAAGGATACCTGCCGGTAATGAGTAACTCACGGTTGAAGATACAGCTCCAGCAGGACAATTATTTTTCTGATAATTTTTAGTAATCGCTGTGTTATAATAATAACCAACATTGGTACAGTTCTCCTGCTGACCATTCAGCAGATAACAATATTTTTGTATAACATTGCCGTCTTTATCCTTAACAACAGACAATCGGTTAAACTCATCATATTCATACTGATTGTGCAGATTATTATAGGTGTAATGATCTTTAATACCTTTGAACCTGTCGTACAAATAGATATCCATAAAAGCAGTTGTGGTTGCAATTAAACTGCTCTTTACAGATAATAAATGATTATAAATAGCATAGGAATCATTTGACGTCAATATACTGTAATTCAATAAAGGGTTCACTTCCGATGGCAATACATTCATAATACGGGCTACGGGATACATATTATGGTATCCCCAAATGAGCGTTTCTTTATATCCGGCTGAAGTTTCAACCCCAACCAGCTTATTACCCTGAAGTGCTGAATAATAATAAGACTCATCAAGAGTAAAACTGCTATCAAATTTTAACTCGCTGCCTTGAACAGATATACTTTCTAAGGAATCAATAGGTATAGGTTTATCCAGCTTTAAAGAATATCTTTTAGACACATTCCATGGCAATACAGCATCATATTCAAAGAGCTGTCCGCCTGTTACATATTCAACATTACCAATTTTCTTAATACTTAAAGTCTGTATAGGCAACTGGCTATAATTATTCGTTTTGTGTGCCAGCAGCCAGGCAGGAATGCCTGATAATGAAAACAAATCTTCAGAAACAGTATTTTTCGTACCAACTATTTCATTACCTAAATCATTGTAAGAAATATCCGGAGAAATATTATACAGATTTGTATGAATTAGTGTGTCTTTTCTCTCTGAATAGTCTACACCGTTTCGATCAAAATCTTTTGTCACCATCGCATAAAGGCGATACCATTTTTTATATGTTTTGTAAATTTCTGCTCCAAAATGGTAATAATTGTTTCCCGCCAGATCGCCCATTTGCAAAATCGACGTATAAGGGAGGCCTAAATCCAAAGGATGATAATTAACCCTAGAAACTGCATTATTAAATACTTCATAATATCTGTTGTCAAAATCATACTCGTATTGGGTTGATTTTACAATCTTCGCAGTATCACTAGCCCATTCAAAAATATCTTCCTGATACAAAACAGCTTGTTGCTCAGGCAGGGCAGTCAGTCTGTTCGATATTCTTTCATTACCAAAAACAACAGTAGGAAACTCATCTGCAAGGTTTAAATACAATTGTCTGTTAAAACCATTTCTTTTTAAACTATCATCTGAGGTAATTACCGAGCTATATAAAGAATAACGGCCGGTGTAGAAATTAATAGGGCCGACAGGAGAAGATGAAAAAGTCACAAAACCTTTCATCAGATCAACCGTATAATCTCCGATACCATGATACGTTGCAACCGGGTCACATTTGATAAGGTCGCCGGTTCTGCTTTTATTATTTAAATCAGGTAAATTATACTGAGCAGAAGAAGAAAGATTATTTCCTAAAAAAGTATAAGAAAAATACTTTGAAGCAGATATTTTTTTTGTAAGATTATCGTAAGTATGTACCGACTTTACTCTTACGCCAGGGGCCAACTGATTTTCAGCAACATTTACCTCTTCATATAATTCATACGTACAGCTTAAGTTAGCGATTAAGTTATCACCTCTTACCTGTATTTCAAGACGAATATCCCCTTCCAGGTCAACCATAAAATCATCTCCTACTACACCGGTTTCATTAAGTGTAAAATCCATATTACCCACGTACATATTATTACGGTAGATCACTACATTAAAGGCATAAGGCAAACCGGGTACATAATTCAGGTATTGCAAAAACCCTGCAAGTCTTACATATTTGGCCTGTGGCGGAATTGTAAATGTCTGGGAAGTGAAAGTAACAAAATGTGTAGATGACAACAAACTATCTTCAGCCATAATTATAATAGTAGTATCCCGTTTATTTTTTTTAGTCCATCCGGTATAAGCAAAATCATTTGATTCATAAACCAGGCTATCCGAGCCTCCTGTCGGATAAGTTATTTTATTTAACAAACTTTTCTTTACGTAATCAGGGTTTATTTCTCTATTTGCAAGGTTTGTTATTAAAGTATTAAAATAAATCAAACTATTATCTTTATAATCTGTAAGATAAATTAAAGATGTGTTTGGTTCACCATTATAAAACCCCCAATAATCGATTGAGTTTGAAAATCTGCTTTCACTATCATAGGATGTATAATCGAATTTATATTTATGTAATACACTGTCAGTAGTATTGGTAAACTCTACCGTAGTTAAATAACTCCTGATGGATAATCTGTTCCCAAAATCATCCAATTCATAATTACCCAATCCGGCGGTGTGGTAACCCAGACGAACTTTACTGATTATCGTATTAGAAAGCGTATCTACAATTGAGATATTATTCAGTAATTTTTCATTCAGTACATCCTGTCTTGCAGTATATCCGAAATTTACGACCAAACCTTCTGATGTACTAATTTTTTTCAATACGAAATCATAAGATACATTGTAATTATAACAAGTACTATGTTCGTCAGTAGGATAAGGAAGCGGGTCTCCGGGGATCATGGGCTGTTTATTAATAAAGCAATCCATATGTGTCATCTTCAGATACTTGGTAATCGTTTCACTTTTCCCTGTAGAATAAGTAGAATAAAGCGGATCGTATTCCAGTTTTATAAAATCACCATTCGGATGAATTACTTTAGTCAGATACCAGGTATGCGGATAGATTCTGTATCTTCCTTTTCCACAGTCTACGCCTCTTGTTGCAGTACCTAAGCTATCATTCAATTTAAAATAATACTTTATGCCCTGCTGGTCAATGAAACCACGCCCCTCCATAGCATCATAAATTACCTTCAAACCGTAATTACCTAAAAAAACCGTATCTCCTTCACTGATAACGAACCGGCCGGAGTGATTCAGGAAACTAAAATTATAAATATCATATTCGGTATCATAACCATCGTAGTATTCTGATTTCTGAGAGTTTCTAAGAGTATAATACATACTCTCGTCATTCACTATTCCGTTAAGAACCGAGGCTGGCGGTTCATCGCGTACATTAGTTACATCAACCGCATCGTTAGTTGTCAGATTAATCACCCCAACACCATTTAAACTCCACGACAAGCCGTAACGGCCACTGGATTCATTAGGCCTGAATCCAGTAGTTGTGTAATTCAAACTAACAGGTAAAGACAAATTAGCAGTTTTCACTGAATAAACCGGTATTGTGATATTGGGGCTACCAGTGGAATGATTGATCGGCACATCGCCATATTGGGTAATTTTGTACGCCTCAGGGTTAGGATGCAAACTCTGTCCTATTTTTTGATTTTCAACCCAAAGTTTAGAAGGTGTTTGTGCATTTGCAGTAAGATTAAATATAAAAGCAAATACAAGCAATTTAAGGTATTTCATATCAGAAATGGGGTATAAAATGAGGTCAACAACTTAAAATATTTAAGAAAGACAAAAATAAACCAAATTATAAAATGCAATTAATCTTAATAAGTATTCTATAAAGAAATAGTAATTTTTGCTGCTTTCCGCCAAGATAATATATTTATATTCATCAATGTAAAAAATAGATGTACTAATTAATATTTTTTTCTTTCCTAAATCTCTTTTTGACAAAAATCAATAACTAAGCTATACGCTTCTATTATATAGAAAATTTTATACATTGTAATGGTACATTTTCATCCTATTTTTGTGTATTGTTAGCACATTGAGATCTACACGCAATTCAATCACTGAATCATTTTAATATTTTGCCAATAATTGACCGCACATATAAAAACAGTATTCCCGCGCTTAACAATGGTAAAGCAAACAATGGCATTCCAAGGAAGCCAGGAATGAGCGGATGAGAAGATAAATTATCGTAGTAAAAAAAAAGCTGAATACCAACAACCGCTAACCAGCAAACCAGCACCTTATCTGAAGCCTGTAAATGTTTTTTCGAACAGATCAGAACAATCAGAAAAACACTCAGAACAACTCCGGCTAAAGTAAATGCATGAAAAAACATAGTAAAATTGGCTGGAAGGTAAAGATAACACCCCCTTCTTATAAGATACTACTTTTTTTTCATATTTCCAAATTTGCATGTACTGTCAGATTCCTGTAAAATCAGGCCATATTTCCCACCCTCTACAAAAAGTTTCCTTTCTCATAAACAGTATAACCTTTTTGCTGAATAGCTTGCACTACTCTTATTATTAGCAAGTATACATTAGATAATGTCATCAACGGGATCAAACACTAATTCTGAAAAAGAAGCCTTCTTTCAGCAGCTCTTCAAAACCTACTGGAAAAAGGTTTATAATCTCTGCTATCTATACACCAGTGATGTGGGTATTTCAAAAGACCTTACACAAAACATCTTTTTGTCATTGTGGGAAAGAAACTTTTTACTGGAAGACCAGGATGCTATTGAAAAATATCTCTCACGTGCCGCAAAATATCAGGTACTGAATCATTTCAGAAAATTCAAAAAAGTAGAGCTTACTGCTGTTTTTACTGACAACAACCTTCCCTCCGGCCACCATCCGGAAGATAACATTCATTACAAAGAGATACTCACCAACATTCAACAAGAAATAGAAGCACTTCATGAGCCTGCCAGAACGATTTTTAAACTAAGCCGTGAAAAAGAAATGAGTTACAAAGAAATAGCACTTCATCTGGGTTTAAGTATCAAAACAGTAGAGTTTCATATTTCCAAAGTACTTAAACGGTTACGGAAACACCTGAATGTCATAGAAAAGTAATTTAAAAAAATCGCACAAGGGTATAAAAAGCTTCAAGGTATATTATAATGTATGAAACATATTTCACCGGAATTATTGCAAAAATATAGTCAGCATTTATGTAATACTGATGAAAAAGCCGTTGTTGAGGAATGGTTGAATGAACAGAATAACATCTTTAAAGATGGATTACTGCAGGCACCTGTAAGAAACGAGGAGCTGGTAAAGAATGATATCTGGAAAGGTATTCAACAAAGAAAAAACAGCAGTTCATCACTCAGGTTTATGTTGTATAAAACATTAGCTGCCGCTTGTATAACAGGTATTATTGGGGTACTATCTTATTATCAGTTCAATAAAACTGATACAAAAACGCAGCTTGCCGCTACAGCAATCAGTTTTACAGCACCGGCAGGAGAACCCAGTACATTGTTTCTTCCTGATAGCAGCAAGGTATACCTGATGAGCGGTTCTACCATCAGTTATTCTACTAATTTTTCCAGTGAAAACAACAGAGTATTACAGCTAGAACAAGGAGAAATATTCCTGGAAGTAACACATAATGAAAAAAAACCTTTTTTGCTGGAGTGCGTATCCGGCACCATTAAAGTACTTGGAACAAAATTCAATGTAAAAAACAACTTTAAAGATTCTTTACTATACGTAACGCTCAATGAAGGTAGTATTCAGTTTGAGGCCGCCGGAACAATACCACAAAAGTTAATTCCCGGTCAACAATTGTTATTCAATAAACAACAAAATAAAACCATAGCACTGCAAGCTACCAATCTGGACATCGCTACCGGATGGATCAATAAACAACTAATATTCAAAGAAGCTCCGGTTCATCAGGTACTGGAAAGAATAGAATCTTATTATGGAATTCGCTTTATCAAAAAATCATCTGCCGATTCAGATAAAACATTGACAGGAACTTTTGACAACATGAATCTCAAAGAAGTACTAACAATGATTCACTTCAGTACCAGCATACAATTTAAAATAGAGCAACATACTATTACCGTTTACTAGCATATTATAAATAAAAAATCATGCGCTCATCTTTAATGCGAATATCCTTAAAAAGGGTAACTGCTACCTTATTGCCTTTACTTTTCAGTATTTATTTACCGGCTCAGAACGGTAAGTTCACAATTACACCCAACAAACTGGATATAAAATCTTTCATATCCCAACTGGAAGAAAAATCTTCTTACAAATTTATCTATAGTGACATAGAAAAAGAACTTTCGAAAACGGTTGTATTCAATCCGGGCACAGCAACCGTCACACAGCTTCTGAACCAGGTACAAAATCAAACCGGGTTACTTTACAATATTTCAGGCAATACCATTGCTTTAAAAGCCGCTCCGGCAAAAGGTTCACTATCCGGATATGTTACCGACAATGAGGGCAGCCGGTTAGAAGGAGCCACTATCACTATTCAAAAAACAACAATTAACATTACCGCCGATCAAAGCGGATATTTTATTGTAAAAGGATTGCAACCCGGTAAATACAACATCAGTATTTCTTATGTAGGACACGAGACCTTCAATAAAAACATCACTATTACTGAAGCGAACGAAACCATACTGAATGCTATGTTGAAATTAAGTAATGAAAATAACCATGTATTGAATCAGGTGGTAGTGACCGGGCAGTACCGGCCTCAGTCGGTCAATAAATCTATTTATCGCGTAGAAGTCATTGACAAAGCACAGATACAAAATATGGCGGTAAGCACTGTTGCTGAATTATTAAAATCTCAATTAAATATTGAAATCGAAAACCAATCAGAAATGGGAAGATCCAAGATCAGGGTACTGGGATTAAATAGTCAGTATATTAAAATTCTGATGGATAATATTCCTGTTGCCGGCGACGAAAATATGGGAAGTGATGTTGATCTCAGTACGATCAGTTTAGACGATGTTGAACGCATTGAAATTGTTAAAGGTGCCATGGGAGTAGAATATGGAGCAAACAGTATCGGTGGAGTTGTAAATATTATTACAAAAAAAACAGCACGCAATAAAACAGATCTGAGCTTTGAAATACAGGAAGAAACGGTTCGCGATGAATACAATGTTCAATATAACAGTACAGCCAGGGGCAGGCATATTCAACGATTTAACTTTAGTCAGCGTATTACTTCGGATATTTCCGCCGGCGTTTCTTTTTCTAGAGACAAGTTTAACGGCTATAGAGGTGAACGTATCGGTGCAGGATTAATACTTGAGCCGATTGACGCATACAGTCCCCCAAAAAGAGGTTTTGAATGGTCTCCAAAAGAATCTTACAACGGTAACTTTTACCTCTCACGCACTGGAAATAACCTGAGCCTTTTTTATAAGTTTAACTACTTCACCTCCGATCTTACGCACTATGGCCGTACGCCCGTACAACATTATCTGACAGACGAACGAATATATATAAATGGAGGAGTGAATAACGATTATCATACAGAAAGATACAATCATCACCTGAACGCCAGAGGAAACTTCTGGAAAAACGCTCACTTTTCGCTGGATGTATCGATGCAAAAAAACGGGCTCGAACATCGCCGGCAGGGAATCAATCTCATGAACAATACGGCACTCGATGCAAAAGACGGCATTCCGGGAAGTGACCGTTTAACTGCTACCGGTTGGGAAAAACACTTTCAATCGAAAGGATTTTATACGAAAGGTTCTGTTATAAAACCGTTGATAGAAAATAAACTTGAATACAATCTCGGATTTGAAATGGACAATACCAGAGGAAATCAGGGATACACTTCCTGGTTCAACGATGTTTCACTCAGTACCCCGATTGAACAGGTTTTATTTACCGGTGCAGCTTATACTTCTGCAGAATGGACCGTTTCAGATAAGATCATGATCCGCCCCGGCTTCAGAGTTAATTTCAGTAACAGACTTAAAATGCGTACCAACGAATCTATAACAACCAGGTATAAGTTAAATAACAATAACGATATCAGATTTATAATAGGAACTTCCACGCGTTTTCCAAATTATGAAGAATTGTATTCATGGTATGTAAACAGTGTGCATGATTATCGTGGAAATCCTGACCTGAAACCTGAATATGGAAAATCGGTAGAAATACAGTGGGCACACCGGAAAGAAATCAATAAAAAACTACAGCTCGAAACGAGTTTAAGCAGTATGTACCAACATCTCACCGACCGCATTGTACCGATCCGGTTCAGAGTAGAAGGCGCAACACAGATAACCGGAAGAAATACTTATACCAATGAACAAAAGTATAACGGCATCATCAACCAGTTAAGAATAAATCTTGTATCCGACAAATTCAGCATTACGACCGCTGCTTCGCTATTGGCATTCCGCGGGCATGATCCGGAATCGATCAGTAACTATACAGATTATCTGACAAACATTCAAGCTAACTTTCAGATGACCTATGTTTTACCCAAAGACATCCGCATCTCTGCATTTTACCGCTATGTAGGAAGGGAGCCGATTTACGAGTTTCAGGAAACCGGTATGGACCGCGATTTTCAGGCAACCGGTTATGTAAAAGTTTTATACAAAACTGATGATTATCATAACCTTGACCTTAACCTGGCCCGTTCATTTTTTAAAAACAAAATTGACTTCAGGATAGGTGTAAGAAACCTGTTTGACGTAACCGATATATTCTATACACCGATCAATCCACCACGCGAGAATATGATTAACACACAACGGGTACTTCGACTGTATTATGGAAGAAGTTATTTCGCGAAAATCACTTTTAATCTTTTCAGGTAAATAATTCAAACAATACTTAAAAAATAAATAAAAAAGGAAATCATGAGAAATGCTAAATTTCTATGGCTGTTATGTTTCGGATTCATTTTTATCTTCTCCTGTAAAAAAGAAGAAGGCGAAAATATTAATTACACGGTATTAACAGAAGAACGTATTCTGGGTGTATCCAAGCAAAGTGCAATTACAGATACCGATATAGAGTCGCTCCAAAGGTTGATTGAAGACAGGGTTACCGATGCGGCGGCACAACAGAAATTCAGAGAAATGTTAAACAGTGTGATACTATTAAAAGACATTCTCCCTCTGATCGAACAACTGAGAATTAATGAGGAAATTAATTTTCTGGAGAAGTATGAGCAGGTTTACCAACTGGTAGAATCTATGACAGACCTCATTCCAAGAAAATCAATATTACTCAAAGAGCTGGAAGATAACAAAAACGGTTACGATAATTCTGAAGTATTATTTTCCACCTCTTTCGCGGAAGGAATGGACTTCTGGCTCAATTATGCCTATGGCATTAAAGCAATTCCCGGAAAAGATTATATAGCCTTTTTAAGATCAGACATTGACAAGGTAGATAGTATTTCCGGTTTTTATATGTCTTACAGCGATTTAAAGAAGTTCACTTCACTGAAAGTCATGAATGCTATCGTTATCGAGGATAATTTAGCTGAAGTCAACCTGAATAAATTCACAGAGCTCCGTTCATTAACCATTGAACTGAAGCAAAACACCCGTCTGATCATCGACAGTTGTGTTAATCTGAAATCTATTAATGTAAGAGGAAAGAATGCGTTCACCAGATTAGACCTGAATGATGTTTTGCCATTGCTGACTTATCTTCGATTAGAAGTAGACAGTCTAAAAGCTGTATTTGCAGAAAACAAGCCAGCACTTGAAGAAGTCAGAATAGGTGAGTCAACAGCAATGATGTTAGATTCTGTGGTAATAGGAGGCAATCATAAAACTCAGGTGATAGTCAATTCTGCCGCACATGAAATGTCTTATTTTAAAGCAGAAAAGATAAAACTCTTAATGCTATCAGGACGTGCTGAAGGAGATCTATATCCGGGTACACCTTACAGACAACAACTGAACACAAAATTAAGAAAAATTGATATCAGCAATAACCCCGAACTGGAGGTGTTAAGCTTAACAACTATTAATTTTTCTAACGCGACAGATATGGCTGGTTTCAAAAAACTATCCGAGCTCAATGTTTCTTTCTGTTCTTTTAATTCTCATGATCCGCAGTACAGAGAGTTCAGCTCAGACCTCCTTCCTAATTTAGAAGAACTAGAAAGCCTGAAATATTGTTACTTAGACGGAATCAGATGGCCGGAAAACCACACTCTGGATCTACGGAAGGCCAAAAACCTGTATTTCGCATGGTTACATGGTGAAGTAGGAGACTGGGAAGGATCTTATACCGGAGGAAAAATTCAGAAGTTAATATTAACCGAAGGAACCCAGAATAATCAGAGCCAATGGGGTGATTCATTCTTCATCTTCCCTGATAATATTCCAATTGAATACGTTAACTAAGTTTAGTTCTCATACCAATCAATGAGCCGCAGTTCTATTACCAGATGTTTCCTGCGGCTGTTATTTTCCCCTGCTTACATTAGTTCCCATACAATATTCCTTTTGAAAATTCCCGAAAGCTGTCATTTTTCAGAATGATGGCTTTTGTTTTTATCCCCCATCTGCTCAAAGGCATATAAATTGCTGAACTTTAACAGATACATCCTAAAAAGGTCTTTTAAACAAAAATAAACCTGACCACCAGGGGTTTCCAATATATATTATTGATAATCAACAATAATATATATTAGTATACGATTATAAGTTATAAATAAAAATGTAATTTGAACATTACTTGGCTTAACTTGGTTAAACAAATTGAAAATGGTAAGTTGAAAATGAAAAATGGGGCGCATTAATAATCATTTCATCCTCACCCCTATTTCACTTTTCATGTTCATTTACTTTATGTTTCAAGCAGGATTTTATAGTAGAAAATATTAACAGCGTAAGTAAAGATTCCGGCTCAGGACTTTATCCGGCATCAAAAAATTCCTTTATGAATTATACCACTATTGAAGCACATATTGAACAATATGTTAGAAACTATATCCAGCAACACACTGATGAAAAGCTTGTTTATCATAACATTTCGCATACGGAAAGAGTGGTAAAAGCCGCTAAAAAAATTGCCGACTATTATAAAATCACCGAAAAAGAAAGGTTTATTGTGATCTCTGCTGCCTGGCTGCATGATATCGGTTATTTCACCGATCCGCGTATGCACGAAAAAGTAGCAGCAGATGAAGCTGAAAAATTGTTGAAGTCACTCAATGTTGATCCGGAAACTATCCAACAGGTACAAGGTTGTATTCTGGCTACCAAAATGCCACAGGCACCAACTAACCTGTTAGAACAGATTGTGTGCGATGCCGATCTTTTTCATCTGGGAACCGATGACTTCTCCGAAACAAACAAACTTATCAGAAAAGAATGTGAACTGATTCTTAATTACAAAATTCCGAAAGAAGACTGGCGCAGAAATGCATTACTGCTTCTCTCCCAGCACAAATATCATACTGACTTTTCAAAAAGTTTGCTTGAAAAAGGAAAACAAAAAAATATTGAAAAGCTGAAACAAAAAGAATACAAGAAAGAAGAAACTCCTGAAAAAGAAGTTCCGGCAAACAAACCTGAAAAACCATCAAAAGGTATAGAAACAATGTTCAGGATCACTTCAAACAATCACCAGCGTTTAAGTGATATGGCCGACAATAAAGCGCATATAATGATTACCACCACTTCGATTATTATATCAGTATTATTAACCGTATTACTAAGAAAACTGGAAGAATACCCACACCTCACAATACCTACTATTGTTCTCTTAACGATTTGTGTAATTACCATGGTATTCTCTATTCTGGCAACGCGTCCATCCATCCCTTCAGGCAATTTTACTGACGAAGATATTCGTCAGCAAAAAACAAATCTGCTGTTCTTTGGTAACTTTTATAATATGCCGTTGATGGACTATAAGAGAGGAATGGAAAACATGATGAATGATGCGGGCTTTTTATATGGCAGTATGATTCAGGACATCCATTCACAAGGTGTTGTACTGGGAAGAAAATATAAACTGCTCAGAATTGCTTACAATGTGTTTATGTTCGGAATTATTGTATCCGTTATTTCGTTTGTGATCGCTTCCTTGTATTTTAAAAGTTAATGTATGTCAAAACGGTTTGTTCAAAGAGATATCAGTTGGTTATACTTCAACGAGCGGGTATTAAAAGAAGCATCCAACCCTCAGCTGCCACTACTGGAGCGATTGAATTTTTTATCGATTTATTCTTCCAACCTGGATGAGTTTTATAAGGTACGTATACCGGCTTTACTCGCGATTGATCAGGTAATTGCTAAAAAAGAAAACAAACCGGATCTGAGTAATGCCTTAGTAGAGATCGAAGCACTGATTCAGCAACAGCAGGAATTATTCGGTAGCACGTTAGCTGTTATTCTACCGGCGTTGGAACAGAAAGGAATCAAATTTCATTATAAAGAAAAAAACATTCCTACAGCAATTATTCCGGAGGCAAAAGCGTTCTTTTATCAGCATCTGCTGGCTTATCTGGTTTGTATTCCTTTAGAAAAAGAAAACAAATCCTTCTTTCCGGTCAACAACCAACTCTACCTCTTACTACAAACCTCTTCGAAAAACGAAACCGCTTATTATATAGTAAACATACCCAGTAATAAATCAGACCGCTTTTTTACCTTCAAATCAGCTAGCGGACATACTCATATACTTTTCATAGATGACCTTATTAAAGAGTTTATTGGCGATTTGTTCAATAACGAAACTATCACATATGCAGGTAGTTTCAAAATCACCAGAAATGCAGACCTTCAATTAGATGACGAGTACGAGGGGGATGTATTAGAAGAAATTGAAAAGCTGTTGCAACACCGCAATTCAGGTTTAGCAACAAGGCTCTTACATGCGCCGGATTTTCCTGCTGAAGCATTGAAGCAGCTGATCAGTTTTCTGCAAATCAAAAATGCCAATATTGTTCAGGGAGGATTTTATCATCACCTGAGTGATTTGAATCAAATAAAAATAAACGATGATACCCTATATTTTCCCAAATGGAAATACACACAGCACTTCAATGAAAAACTATTCGATACTTTATCGAAAAAGGATATTCTGTTAAATACACCTTTTGATTCTTATGATACTGTTCTTCAGTTTTTTAATGAAGCAGCTTTCGATTTTAATGTTAGTGAAATTTATGTAACACTCTACCGCGTTGCCAAAAAATCAGCCATTGTAGAATCACTGATCAGTGCTGCACAAAACGGTAAAAAGGTATATGTACTCATTGAATTGAAAGCCCGGTTTGATGAAGAAAACAATATCAAGTGGGCAAAAAAATTAAAAAACGCAGGTGTTAAAGTAGTTTATACAAAAGCTAATCTTAAAGTGCATGCGAAAACTGCACTCATTAAAAGAAAAGAAAAAAACACGGAAATTTTCTATGGTATTTTTGCTACCGGAAACTTTAACGAAACAACTTCAAAATTTTACACCGATCATATTCTATTCACACAACAAAAAGAATTACTGGAGGAACTGCATTTACTATTCAGATTTCTTGTGCATAAAGACATTACTGCAAAAGATTTAAACTTCAGGAAACTCTTGGTATCACAGTTTCTGTTACAGGAAAAATTCTTCTCCCTGATTCAGCAAGAAATAGAAAATGCACAAAAAGGGCTACCTGCAGAAATATTTATTAAGCTCAATAACCTGGAAGAAAAAAAACTTATAAAAAAATTACAGGAAGCAGCAGAAAAAGGTGTTCGTGTTAAACTAATTGTCAGAAGCATTTGTTGTATTAATGCTGAATTTCATTCAAACATATCTGTTAGAAGAGTGGTTGATCGTTTTTTAGAACATGGAAGGATATTCCTTTTTCATCAAAATGGAAACCCACAAATTTATATCGGTTCCGCTGACTGGATGAATAGAAATATATACAGAAGAATAGAAGTATGTGTGCCGATAAGCGATCCGGAGATAAAAAAGAATATCATCAACCTGATGGATACCTATTGGGCAGATGACATTCAGGGAGTTCAATTAGCAGGTAACGGATCGAATACTTTCAGTTCCTCATTTCATCAAAAAGGATTCAGTGCGCAAATGCGTTTACAATCACTATTAAATGAAAAAAATAATGAATAAATTTTTTACACTTTTTTCTTTTTTCATACAATTATCACTTAGCGGATGTGTAACAGTTCCTGACTATACATCTCCGGAACATTACGATCTGAACAACCCCCAAAAGTCATTCTTCCCCGAATCACTGAATGAAGTATCCGGTATAAGCTTCTACAATTTACAGGCAGACACTATATACGCGATACAAGATGAACTGGGCCGTTTATTTCAACTTCCTACCGGAAGCAAAGAAAACCAACACTATACTTTCGGTAAAACCGGCGACTATGAAGACCTTAGCATTGCCGGTGAAACCGTGTATGTTCTTAAAAGCAACGGTCATATTTATCAGTTTCCTTTTCATCAAAAAAACAATCTTGATATAGATGCGGTACTGATTCACAAGCATCTTGTTGCTAAAGGAGAATATGAATCAATGTTTGCCGATGCCACTAATAAACAGATGATCATTGTAGCCAAAAAACCAAAAGACGACGATCGTGAAGCTACTATAAAAGCTTTTAGAATCAATATGCACCAAAATGATTCACTTTCGCTCGATGAACCTTTTTTTATTGATGTAAGAGAAATTTTAAAAGATGAAACTTACAGCAAAACAAAAGAAAAAAAAATACGACCTTCAGCAGTTTCCCAAAACCCAGTTACCGGCGAATGGTATATGCTGGCATCCATCAATAAACTACTGATCATCTTCGATAATGAGTGGAAGGTTAAAAGCTGGTATCACCTCTCCCCCAAACTCTTTAAACAACCGGAAGGTCTTTGCTTCGACCGGCAAGGTAATATGTATATTTCTAATGAAGGAAATGATATGAACGCCCCCACCCTACTAAAATTTCAGTACGTTTCTAAATAATTATCGGTATGTCAATAAGGAAATCAATATTACTGTTACTGATTCCGGTACTTTGTCATATTACTTTAAATGCGCAGAATAGTATTGCCAAACGTATCATCTTTATCGGTGATGCCGGTGAAATCAATCTTATACAGAAAAACATTATTCAAAAAGCGATTCATGAGTTGATTGCCGGTAAAACACAGGTAGTATATCTGGGTGACAACATTTATTCCGACGGCATGAAACTGCCCGGTGATCCGCAGGAAACACATACACAAAATATTCTTACTGCACAATTCAAACCGTTCAGGGAAAGGCAGGTTCCCGTTTACTTTGTTCCGGGAAACCATGATTGGGATCGTTCCGGGAAAAACGGCCTCGAAAAAATTCAGGCGCAATCCGCTTTTTTGGAGTCTCAGAATGATAGTTTGCTTGCATTGGTACCAGCCAATGGATGTCCTGACCCTGTTGTACAAAAAATAGCTCCCGGCGTTACCATGATCTACCTTGATACCGAATGGTGGTTATTTCCTTATTCAAAAGCCAATGAAAACAACGACTGCGATTGTACAACTCCCGAAGAAGTAAGTCTACGCTTGAAAGACCTGGTATATCAACATAAAAATGATAAAATTATCCTGGCAGGCCACCATCCCTTTGTTTCTTATGGAAACCATGGCGGGCATTTTTACTGGATGGATCACCTCTTTCCGCTCAGAGCCGCTAACAAAAAAATGTATATTCCTCTTCCTGTAGCGGGTAGCCTGTATCCTTTACTAAGAAAAACTATTTCTCATCCGGAAGACATTGCACATCCTCGTTATAAAAACATGATCCGTCAGATTACTACTGCATTTGAAGGCCATAACGACTGGTTATATATTGCAGGACACGAACACGGATTACAATACATCCAACGCGGTAATCTGACGCAACTGGTAAGTGGTGGTGGTTCGAGAATCGACTATGTAAAAAAATCTAAAAAAGCTTTTTATACTTCGCATCATGCCGGTTTTGTTACAATTGATCTTTTAACCGATGGCCAGGCAGTATATACTTTTCATAGTTTAGAAAAAAATACCTGGAAAAAAACAGCTTTCCAACAACCAGCTATAGCAATAAAAAACAGTATAGCCGATTATCAATTCAACCCTGTTAATAGTGATTCGGTACAGATAACACTGCAACCTTCATATGACCAAAAGAGCAATTTCCATCGTTGGTTATTCGGAGAAAATTTCAGAAAAGAATATGCTACACCTGTGCATTTACCGGTATTTAAAATTTCTGCTATAAAAGGCGGATTAACACCTACACAACGTGGCGGAGGAATGCAGTCTGTTTCTTTAAGATTAGTAGACAAAGAAGGAAATGAATATGCGCTCAGAAGTGTTCTGAAAAGAGCGGAAACTGTTTTACCGGAAGGTTTAAGAAACAGTTTTGCAAAAGATTGGGTAGATGATGCCATGAGCGCGCAGCATCCTTATAGTGCTTTGATTGTTCCCCCGCTGGCAAAAGCTATCGGAGTACCACATGCCAATCCCGTAATCGGTTTTGTTTCAGCAGACGCTACCTTAAACCAATATAACTATACTTTTGCAAATACGGTCGCCTTACTGGAAGAAAGAAACCCGCTGGGAAAATCAGACAATACCCTGAAATTTTTAAAAAATATACAAAATGACAATGATAATCGTTTTGATGCAATTACTTTTTTCAAGTCAAGGATACTCGATGTATTAATCGGTGACTGGGATCGTCATGAAGATCAGTGGCGATGGAAAAATTTATCAGCCAAAGGTGAAGATAAATTTTATGTGGATGTGCCCAGAGACAGAGATCAGGTTTTCCATGTTACGGAAGGTTTATTTCCCAATATCATGTCGCGCCCTTATCTGTTACCAACTTTTCAGGGTTGGAGGGGTGATATTCCTTCTATCAGGTATTCACTCTTTAAATCTAATTTTCTGAATGCACACCCTGCTTCGCAGATGAGCTGGAAGCAATGGGAAGCTCTTGTTACAGAAACCATTTATCAACTCAACGATACCGTATTGAATGCTGCTATTTACCAGCTTCCGGCCGCTATTTATAATTTAAGAGGAGCTGATATCACTAAAACGCTACAAAACAGAAGAGATGCCCTATTACCTGCCTTCAAAGAATTTTATCAATTCATTCATAAAAAAGTAGATGTCCGTTTGAGCGACAAACACGAAAAAGTAAACATTACACAAAACGACAACGGCGATATTCATCTGCTGGTACAAAAAATCAATAAAAACGGAAAACTCACCGATACACTGTTAACTCATAACTACGAATCAG
Organism: Gynurincola endophyticus; assembly: GCF_003991195.1. GTDB lineage: Bacteria > Bacteroidota > Bacteroidia > Chitinophagales > Chitinophagaceae > Gynurincola > Gynurincola endophyticus. Next base: position 18,043 of record NZ_RCWL01000011.1, read on the forward strand.
CTGTTACAAAAGAACTCAGAATCTATCTGTCAAAAGGCGATGACAGCGTATGGATTAATACACCGGATCCCGGCATGAAAATCAGAATTATCGGCGACAAAGGTAAAAACAATATTTTTGTAAAAGATGCTTCTAAGAAAATTCATTATTATGGCCAGCCAAAGCATACCAACCTTGAAGGTAGCTATCAACACATCTCAAGACATTTAAGAAACAATAAGAGTATTTCTCTTTTTGAACCGGTGAACCTGTACAACTTCTGGGCACCATCTTTTGATATCGGTTTAAATGTTGACGACGGACTTATTTTAGGAACCGGCTTTACCTACACACATAAAAGCGGTTTCAGAAAACTTCCATTTACTTATCAACAAAGCTTAACACTCGCACATTCTTTTTCTACAAATGCTTACCGTATTAAATACAGGGGCGAGTGGACAGAAATATTACACAAAACAAACCTGGTATTACAGGCCAATATCAAAGCGCCGAATAATACAATTAACTTTTACGGGCATGGTAACGAAACTTCATTTCAAAAATTTGAAGGACATAAAAGGTTTTACAGAGCCCGCTATTCTATTTACAATATAGACGCTTTGTTGAAATGGAATTCAGGAAAAGACATTTCTTTTTCAGCAGGCCCTACTGCTCAGTTCTATCATTTTAAAAGCAACGATACTATTGGAAGGTTTATCAGCCATGCACCCATTCTTACATATGATAGCAGTCATATAACCAGCGATAAGGCACATACAGGTTTAAAAGTTCACTTCCTGATTAATAAAAAGAACAGAATGCGTGAACATAGTTGGGGATATGTTGTAGATATACATTATCAATGGTTATGGGGAATCAACAAGTGGTCAGAAAACTACGGCTTATTAGAACCTTCGCTGATGGTTTATAACCGTCTCGATCGCCGTGGTAATATCCGTTTGTATAACCGCATTGGCGGAACTTTAACAATGGGGAAAAATCCTTTTTTCCAATCTGCTTTTCTTGGTGGACACGGTAATCTGCTCGGCTATCGCCAATACAGGTTTGCCGGTAACCACGCCATCTATCATAATATTGAGACTCACTTCAAACTGGCAGAAATCACCAATTATTTACTACCGGGAGAACTGGGAATTATAGCCCTGCATGATATCGGCAGAGTCTGGCAAAAAAACGAAGACTCAAAAAAATTTCACAATAGTTATGGCGGGGGAATTTATTTTTCACCCGGAAATATCGCCACTGTAAATTTCGTAATGGCAGGGTCGAGAGACGGATGGTATCCATATGTAAAAATGGGATTAAGATTTTAAAAAAATACTGCAATGATTAAAGATGTAATGAACCTGGATAATAGTGCGAAAGAAAAATTGCATGAAGAGCTTGACATCAGCTTGTCTATACTGCCATTTATTCATTTTGTAGAAGAAAAAATAAAGAATAAAAACAACGTTATTCATAACTTCTATCTTTCAGTTTTAGAAAAACTGAAACAATATCCCGAATTATGGTATCCGATAACAGTAGAGCGTTTATTAGAACTAAATGAAGTATTGGATATTATATATGCCTGCACATCCAGCTATAATACAGAACAGGAAAATGAAATACTGGCATTTGGAGTACCCTTTAAAACACAGGTATTCTACTATTCTGAGAAATGGAATGAATTGCTCATTGACCCATTATGCAAATCACTCAAAGAAGACATAGAAATATCCTGGTCACCGGATAGCGAAAACAATCTTAAAACATATATCTACAAAATCATTCTGGAAAGATTCTACGGATTAACTAATCTATGGTATGATAAGAGTTTTATTTACAAGGTGAAAGACAAAATAACCGATCTTGAAAAATACTATAAAGCAGAAATAAATATAGACTTTATAGAAATTACTGCTAATGGGGAACTGCCGGAATTAAATCTTGACTTTATTAATGAAGATATTGACAAAACCAATGAGTTTCCATTAATAGAGAAATTTTTACCGCTTAACCGGTTTAAAATATCAGGATTTAATATCATCAAAATTGTAGATGTAACAACAGAAGAGTCGGTTCGTCATATGGAGCAGGATATACTTGAAATCAATCAGAACGAACAACTTCAAACCATTACCAAAGGCATACAAAACCTGATCGGATCAAGAGACATCGGACTGGGATATTTCCCTATTATAAAACTGAATGGAAAAATAGTTTTAGAAAACCTGAATACTGAAAACCAGGTATTATTTCTACAAAACATACTTTCCACTAACCGTACAGAAGAATACTCCACCATATTAGACTGGTTTATAGAAAATCCTAAAACAATATTCTTCAGAAAAATAACAGAAGAAATAGTAACCAGGTATCCTCTGTTATTGTTCCTCACACAAAAAAATATTACCTCTTATGCGATGATCCCGATACTTTTCAACAAAGAAGTAATCGGCATTCTTGAATTACATAGTAAAAAAGCAGGGATACTGGATGAAAACAGATTAGCCCGGATAGAACGCGCGTTACCTACATTATCTTATTTGATGAGAATTCTTGCAGATAACTTTAATATTCATATTACAGATATTATCAGGAATAAATACACCGCTTTACAACCTGTTGTACAGTGGAAATTCAATGAAGTAGCGTTTAAGCAGATGCTTTGGCAGAACACGCATCCTACTCAACCATTTAACGAAAAAATACATTTCCAACAGGTATACCCTATTTATACAGCCATTGATATAAAAGATTCTACCATACAAAGAAATGCCGCATTGCAAAAAGATCTCACGCACCATTTCACCTGTCTGTTAGGCTGTTTACGTCAACTTAAAAACCTTGTACATCTCGATCTTATTGAAAACATTTTGTATCAGGCAGAATTTTTTGAAAATAAAATAGGTTCGGATAATGAATTTAGCAGAATGGCACAAATAACAGAATTTGTAAATAATGATGTTTACAGCTTCTTATCACATCTGCAGAAAAGCTACCCGGAAACAGCACCAATCATCAATCGTTATTTTGAAGCAACACATCCGGAGACCGGCGAAGTGTACGCTAACAGGAGAGACCTCGAACTATCTATTAAAACGATTAATGAACAATTGGAAAAATCAATCGAGATACTCATCAATGATATCAATGATCAGTATCCGTTTTATTTTGAAAAATTCAGAACCGACGGTATTGAATATGATATCTACATCGGACAGTCGCTGGTACCTTCAAAACCTTTTTCTAATCTTTACCTGAAAAATCTCCGGTTATGGCAATTGATTTCCACCACAATTATGGCACGTCAAAGCCATGAAATAATACGCGATATGAATGTGAAATTAGAAACTACCTCATTGATTCTGGTATATGATTCTCCTATTGATATTGTATTCAGAAATGATGAACGAAGATTCGATATAGACGGAGTATTCAACCTCCGTTACCAGATGATCAAGAAAAGAATTGACAAAGCCATTATCAAAGAAACAAATGAAAGATTAACACAACCGGGAAAATTATCTATTGTATATTATAACCCCAGAAATGAAACCGAATATATCTATTACCTGCAATTCTTAATAGAAAAAGGATTGCTGCTAAATGATATAGAAAAATTTGAATTAAAAGATATGCAAGGTATATCAGGATTAAAAGCATTCAGGGTCGGAATTAAATACGATTAATATACTAAATCACATTCACTATTTATAATTTTACAGAAAAGCATAGCATGAGGCAGTTATTAATTCTTTTTATACTGATTATTTTCTTTTTACCAACAGTACAATCACAGCACATAAAAACAGACTCTATTAATAAATTTAATAACAGTACAGAAAGGTTATATACTTATGACCTCAACCTGGCCTATTTAAAAACTTACCCTTCTGCTTTATGGTACACTACTTCATCACCTGCCAGATGGAAACAAAATGACTTTATAAAAGCCGGTATTACAATTGGTGTAATAGGTACCACCATGCTGGCTGACGATCATATAAGAAGCTGGGTGCAGAAAAACCGTAACAGTACTATAGATGATATTTTCAATACCGTGGAGCCTTTCGGCAACCGGTATTCTCCGTATGTTCTCATTGGAATGTATGGTGTTTCCAAGCTTCTGAAAGACGAACGCCTCCAACATACCACATTACTGGCTACCAGAAGCTTTATTATATCTACAGCTCATTACGTAACGCTAAAAGCTTTTGTAAGACGATTAAGGCCGGATGTGGCTCATAATCAATTTACTTTTGCCGCCCCATTTACCGTAGATTACACCTCTTTTCCTTCGGGGCATACCAACACTGTATTTTCAATTGCTACAACTTATGCATTGGAATATAAAGACAAAAAGTGGGTTCCCTGGGTAGCTTATGGAATAGCATCCTTAACCGGAGCTTCGCGGATTGTACAAAACCGTCATTGGGCCAGTGATGTGCTGGCAGGTGCTGTAATCGGCCATTTTACAGCAAAAGCACAATATGCCTGGGAAAGAAAAAATAACCGGAAAAAACAAGTGGTAACATCACTTTTTTAAAGATAACCGAAGTGTATCCTGCAAAGCCTTTAATTGGTTAACCGCATTCACATTTGAGGGATTTAAATCAATGGAACGTTTATACTGAATAATCGCTTCTGCCGGTTGCTTGTTCTTCATCAATGCTTCTGCATAGCTATCATAAGCATTCGATGAAGCAGCATTTTCCAGTACATTCAATTCAAAAACAAGTAACGCATCCTGCAATTGGCCCTGATTCATTAAATGATACCCAAACCTGTTTAGTTCATATTCCAGCTGGTTGATATCAAAATGTTCATTGTCTTTATTTTGTTGATAGAAGTTTATAGCTTTTGCCATTCCATCTTTTAGTAAAACATTATTCATTTGTTCAACAATTGAAACTTTAGCCAGTTGATAAGGCTGATCATTAAGAATAGCAAAAATGGCGTTACTAATCTGGTTCAGATCAGTATCAAAATTATTACAAAGTAAAATGACAACAATATCGTCATTTACAATAAGCGTTAACATAGAGCGAAAGCCATTAATAGCTCCCTGGTGAAAAACAAAATGCATTTCTTTTTTCAGTTCCGGATGCACAAACTTTGTAATACCCACACCATAGCCATAATTGGCCATTACCGGAGTCATCATTCTGATTCTACTTTCAGCCGTCAATAACTTATCTGAAAACAATGCTTTATCCCATAAAAACAGATCATAAGCAGTAGCATACATAGCACCTGCAGACAATACTGCAGAACCCAGTTCCATATAATCAGCATTCGAATAGGTACCATAAGAATAATTATACCCGCCGGCACGTTTAACAGAAATATCCAGGCCGCTTTCTATGCCACTATTTTCCATCCCTGCCACTTCCAGAATATTCTCTCTTAGAATAGTAGCATAATCTTTATCAGTTACTTCTTCGATAATAGCCCCTAAAATATAATAACCAGTATTGGTATATTGATAGTTTGTTCCCGGAGTAAACATCAATGTATCACTGCAAAACTTTTCAACAAACTCACGTGTGGTGAATTGCCTTTTACTAACATCAGAAAAGAAATCGGATTTAAAAGTATATTCAGCTAAACCTGCAGTGTGTGTCAGCAACTGATGAATAGTCACCTGACCTCCTACATCTTTTCTGTAATAAGGCAGATAATGGCTCAAAGGATTCTGAAGATTAATTTTACCCGCTTCTGCCAGTTGCAGAATCAAAACGGCAGTAAACTGTTTAGTAACCGAAGCAATCCGGAATCTGGTATCATCCTGAAAAGATTGCTTCCATTCTCTGTTTGCGAGGCCATAACTTTTTTGAAAAAAGATTTCTCCCCCCTTTGCTACCAGCACAGTTCCGCTAAATTTATCAAGCTCTTCGTAAGATTCTAACAACTTATTTATATCAGCGCCCTGCTGCCGGGAACAGGAACTCATCAATAGAACAATTAAACCCGGCAAAAGCGCCACAAGGCTAATCTTTTTTCTATATTGAACCATAAAAGAGTCTGATTTAGATTACGTTGTAAAAACTATTGATTAAATATAAGAAAGAATAAAAGATAACATTCCGGTAATATTGGATGTCTGTTATTTGTACTGTCAAAATACAAAAAAATCTGAAAAATTTAGATATCACATGTTGATATTTAAACAATTAGTTTATACTGTAGGAATCTAATAGCAGGTATCAGTAAATCCATTGAAGATATACCTAAAGAGAATCACAAAGATGCTTATGACTCTATTATTTCAAATAAACGTTTACGCAGCATTAGGATGGATTGGAACACTTTCTTACCTGCTTGCTTATCTTTTATTAAGTGTTAATAAATTGAAATCTACTCAGATCAGTTATCACGCATTAAATATTGTGGGTTCGGTGGGCCTTGTCGCCAATGCCATGCATTATGCAGACCTACCCAATATCGTAGTGAATATAGCGTGGGGAGTAATTGCAATAGTTGCAATCATTGCCTTTAGCAGAAAAAGAGTTAAAGAAAATTAAGTTGCAGTAACGCTTGTTTTTTATATTGATTTAATTTCTTCTTATACTCATCCTTATTAGTAACCAGACTCAAATAATAATAAGCTCCATCTACAATCACAAATATTATATCAGCGGTTAATGCAGGGTCTTTTACCAACAATACACCTTCTTTATTACAATCCTGAATAATTTCTTTCAGGTTACTTCTCAAGCTGTCGAGCAGAACTTTATATTTTTCTTTTACCTTTTTATCTCTGAATACCAGAGAGTAACAACTATATGATACACTATCATCAAATAATGTATTCCATTTATGCGAAAATATATTATCGATTACTTTTAGTAACTTTTTCTTCGGGTCATTATCTAAAGACACCGGTGTTTTGAATATCAACAGATATTTATCAAGAATATATTCAATCAAACCATAAACAAGGTACTCTTTAGTTTTAAAATAATGAATTACTAAGCTGGGATTGATATCTATTAAAGCGGCAGTTTTGGCAATAGAAGCATTCTCTAAACCTTCTTTTTTTGCAATCTTATAAAAAGCATCAATAATTTCTTTTTGTCTGGATGCCTTGATACTTGGTCGTCCCATAAATATAGCTGCGATTTGCGGCAAATATATGATTACTTTTTATTAAAGCATCACAACTTATAAAAAGGTAATCAATTTTTAAATTGAACAACTGTTCAATTTAATACGTAAGAATTTTAATCAAATCACAATATTAAGAAATTGTAATCATTGCATTAATAATATAAAAAGTTTATTGAATGAGTATTCAATAAATTGTTTAATCTGTTGTATTTTTTCATTTTTGCGCCAGCAACTTTAAAACGAACTTTTATTAATCACTCAGACACCATCATTTCTTTTTAAATAATTTCTTTTATGAAATCAACTGCTTTGATTTTTATTTCTTTACTATTACATTTTGTTATGCAGGCACAGGATGTTGCAGTAACGGGTACTGTTCGCTCAGCGAAAGACAGTACGCTCTTGAGCGGAGTTTCCATTGTAACACTGGAAACGTCTAAAGGAACGTCTTCTAATGTTGAAGGAAGATTTAACCTTATCGCTCCTGTAAACAGTACGATTACTTTTTCTTATCTGGGTTACATTTCACAGGAAATAAGAGTAACCAATCAAACAAACATTAATATCTACTTACATCCCGGTTCCGGAAACGAACTCACCGAAGTAGTAGTAACTACAGCATTAGGTATTAAAAAACAACAAAAAACTTTAGGCTATTCCGTTCAGGAAGTAAACGGAGAAACGATGGCCAAAACAAAAACAACTACTGCACTAGGTGCATTAACAGGTAAAGTAGCTGGTTTGAATATTAACAATACAACAGACTTCTTTCAAAGTCCCGGTATTTCGTTAAGAGGCAAACGCCCTTTAATTGTTATTGACGGTATTCCTGATCCGGAAGCTGATGCTTACAAGATCAATGCTGATGATATAGAAAGTATCAGTGTATTAAAAGGTACGGCCGCGGGCGCGTTGTATGGAGCATTAGGTGTAAACGGTGCCATTTTATATACTACTAAAAAAGGCGCCAGAGGTAAAGTAAGTGTAGAATTCAACTCATCTACCATGTTCCAGCCGGGGTATACTGTGATTCCGGAAGTTCAAACTATTTACGGTGGCGGAGACCAGGGTAAATATGCTTATGTGAACGGTTCCGGTGGCGGAACTGAAGGTGGTGGTTGGATCTGGGGACCGAAGTTAGACCAGAGAGATCCTTCAACTCCAAGCGGCTATTATGAAACCACACAGTACGACAGCCCGAGAGATCCGGTAACGGGTCAGCTGATTCCGACTCCTTGGGTATCACGAGGACGTAACAACATTAAGCACTTTTTCCGCACAGGACTTTTATCTACCAATAGCGTTTCAGCTTCAATTGGTTCAGACAGAGGTTCTTTAAGAATGTCTACCAACCACGTCTTTCAGAAAGGAGTTGTTCCGAACACTTCGTTAAACAACTCATCCTTTTCTATCGGCGGTAATTATCGTTTAACGGATAAATTATCAATGGATGCAAAACTTACTTACAACAGAGAATATTCTGATAACTATCCAACAGTAGGTTACGGGCCTCCAAACTATTTGTATAATCTGATTTTATGGATTGGACCGGATGTTGATATCCGCGATCTGGAAAATTACTGGATGCCTGGCCAGGAAGGTTTACAACAAAGAAACTATAACCTTTCATGGTATAATAATCCGCACTTTATCGCCAACGAACTTTTAAACGGTTATAACAAAAGTAATAGTTTCGGACAAGCAACTTTTGATTATAAAGTAAATGACAATTTCTCTATCAAATTCCGTAACGGCTTCAATCAACATTCCACTTTATCAGATTTGAGAGAGCCGAAAAGTTATGTAGCCTATAGCTATATTTCAAGAGGGAACTACTCTACTACTTATTCAAATTACTTTGACATTAACTCTGATCTGATTTTAAATTACAATAAAGAAATCAGTGATCATTTCAAATTCAGCGTTACGGCAGGCGGAGCTAATACGTACAGAAGGTTTGAATCAATGTATACCAGCACCGACGGTTTAACCATTCCTGAATTCTACTCTATCGGCAACTCAATCAATCCTTTGGTAGCCAGAAGTACTTTACAGGAAAGAAGAACATCGAGTTTATACGGAATGTTGGATGTAGAAACTTTAGGCTTTTTATATTTTTCTTTTACAGGCAGATACGACAAAACATCCACCCTTCCTGTAAAAAACAATGCTTACTTCTATCCGTCAGCAGGTGTTTCTGCCGTGTTATCTGATGTATTGAACTTACCAACTGCTATTTCTTTCCTGAAATTACGCGGTTCATGGGCACAGGTAAATACCGGTTTCATCAATAGTGGTAACCCTTATGCTCACCTTACAACCTATCAGATCGGTACTAAGTGGAACAATGTTCCATCATTACGCTGGCCGAACACAGCAATCGATCCGAACCTGGTTCCCGAAACAGTTATGTCAGGTGAATACGGTGCAGCCATCGGATTCTTAAACAACAGAATTTTGTTAGATGTAACTTACTTCAGAAACAAAGACTATAACAACTTTGAAGAAATTCCTTTATCAGAAGCAAGCGGCGCTACTTATCTGTTAAAGAATTCAAACATATACATCAGAAAAGGATGGGAGTTTATGCTGAGTGCTTATCCTGTAAGAAATCAAAACTTCAAATGGGAAACCAGCATCAACCTCAGCAGAGTACATACCTGGCTAAATAAAGCAACTGATAATGCTGACGGATATTACAAATTGGTGAAAGAAGGTCAGAGAATGGATCGCATTTTCATTACCGACTCACGTACGCCAGACGGACAAGCTATTTACAACTCAAACGGTATGCAGGCTTTTGAGCCGGTAGCACAATACTTTGGCCACAGAGATCCGGATTGGATTTACGGTATACAAAATACTTTCAACTACAAAAACCTTTCTTTGAGTTTTTCATTTGACGGACGCCTGGGCGGATTAATCTATTCAACTACCAATCAGAAAATGTGGTGGGGCGGTACAGCCAAAGGAACCGTAACGGCCGATAGAGACGAAGCCAATGCAGGTAACAGTACTTATATAGGACCTGGTGTTGTGGTTACCTCAGGAAGTGTTGAATACGATAAATATGGAAATATTTTATCAGATACCAGACGATTCGAACAGAATACAACACCGGTAAACTATATCAGTTTCATGCAAACTACCAGTGGTAACATGTTAAACAATTACCATTACTATAGCGGTACTTACTTAAAAATGAGAGAACTGGTATTCACTTATAACTTACCGCAAAGATGGACAAAAGGTTTCTTTAATTCAGCATCGCTTTCATTGATTGGTAACAACCTGTTTATTTTATCAAAGATTCCGAACGTTGATCCGGATGCAGAAAGCGATAACCTGCAAACTCCTTCTATGAGAAGCATCGGTTTTAACATCAACCTGAAGTTCTAATTCATCATCATCAATCTATTTAATCTAATAAGATGAAACAATATAAATTTTTATTTCCGGTATTATTGCTGACAGCATTAACGGGATGTAAGAAACTAACAGATTTTCAATCAAACCCCAACAACCCTACAGAAGCTGATCCGGCATTAGGATTAACAGCAATTGAGTTAAATGCCTTCTCTAATATTTCAGCAAATGCTGCTTTGGCATCGAGATATCTGGTATACACTCAAGGAGCAAGTAATGCGCAATATTATGGCTGGCAGCGTGAATCAAGTATGGGTTATGCCAATATTACCCAGGTGGTAAAAATGGAGCAGGAGGCAGCAAAAGTTTCGAAAAAAAATTACAGATATCTTGGTAAATTTTTCCGCGCATATTATGTTGTTTCTATGACACAGCGATTCGGTGACATTCCCTATTCAAGCATGATGAAGGCTATTTCAGAAAATGATGTAACCAGTGCTGAAGCTATCCGGCCATCTTATGACAGTCAGAAGGATATCTATGCAGGCGTTTTAAACGATCTGAAAATTGCCAGCGATTCTTTATCAAATCAGGAAGCTGCCCTGAATGGCGATATCATTTACAATGGTAATGTGGAGCAGTGGAAAAGATTGATTAACTCATTTACCTTACGGATATTAATGAGCCTTTCTAAAAAAGAAGCGGATGCTACACTGAACATCAGGCAGCGTTTTGCAGAAATAGTTTCCAACCCTGCCAGGTATCCTTTACTACAATCGAACGCAGACAACGGTAAATTGACTTACTACGATATCACCGGTAACCAGTATCCATTCTTCAATAATAACTCGATGAAAACGGATTATTATTTAGACAGTACTTTTGTAGATATTTTACGTACACACAATGACCCGCGTTTATTAGTTTTCGGAAAACCAAAACCATCATCTACCCTTCCGCCAACCGACTTCGATGCATATGACGGTTTAAGAGGCAGTGCAACACTTGCTTATAACACGGGTAAAAGAGGAGCAGGTAACGCATCACAAATTCACGACCGTTACGCTTACCATGCTACCAATGAACCCAGTTTATTAATGAGCTACGCCGAACTTCAGTTTATTCTGGCCGAAGCAGTAGTAAGAGGCTGGATCGCCGGAAATGCAGAAACCTTTTATAAAGAAGGTATCAAAGCTTCTATGATTTTCTCTAACTTTAATAATACTTATACCACTGCGGATATCGATAAATTTATAGATCAGCCGTCTATTGCCCTGCAAACCGGCGCTGAAATCGAGCAGATCATCACGCAGAAATATGTAAGTATGTTTATGAATACTGATTGGTTACCTTTCTTTGAACAAAGACGTACCGGTTTCCCGGCATTTGAAACCAACGGAGGAGGTATCTTAAATAACGGACGCATCCCTAAACGTTGGATGTATCCAAATTCAGAATACGAAAACAATGGCACAAATGTAGAAAACGCTGTCAGAGCTCAGTTTAGCGAAGGCGACAATGTAAACGGAGCCATGTGGATTTTACAATAAAGCATCATTTACTTTAAAATTATTCAGATATGAAAAAATTGCTCTTACTGGCTGTATCCATTTACTGTTGTATCGGATTATACGCGCAAAAAACAAAAAAAGCAATTTTTGTGATTGTAGACGGAATTGCTGCAGATGTAATAGAAAGCCAACCTACACCATCTTTAGATAAAATTGCTAAAGCCGGTGGCTATACGCAGGCTTATGTGGGCGGTGAAAAAGACGGTTACTCACAAACCCCTACAATTTCTGCCGTAGGATACAACAGCCTTTTAACCGGAACATGGGTGAACAAACACAATGTGTGGGATAATAATATTGCAAAACCTAACTACAATTACTGGACAATCTTCCGTTTTTTCAAAGAGCAGTATCCTCAAAAGAAAACGGCCATTTTTTCAAGCTGGTTAGATAACAGAACGAAATTAGTGGGTGAAGATTTACCAGAAACGGGTAAATTACAACTCGATCATCACTTTGACGGCTTAGAGCTGGATACGGTAAACTATCCACACGACAAAAAGAGAGACTTCATGCATCGCATTGACGAAGCCGTAACCGATCATGCAGCCGACTATATAAAAAACCAGGCGCCCGATTTATCATGGGTATACTTAGAATATACAGATGATATGGGGCATATGTATGGAGATAGTCCTGAGTATTTTCGTGCAATTGCTTTAATGGATCAGCAGATTGGTCGTTTGTGGAACGCTATCCGGTACCGGGAGGAAAATCATCAGGAAGAATGGGTTATTTATATAACTACAGATCACGGCAGAGATCATTCTACCGGAAAACACCATGGCGGACAGTCAGACAGAGAAAGGAGTACCTGGATCATTACAAATGCCAGAAACCTGAATAATCACTTTAAAAACGAAAAACCGGGCGTCGTAGACATTGCTCCATCTATTGCCAGATTCATGGATATCACTATCCCGCGTAATCAATTAATGGAAATTGACGGTGTTAGTCTGGTAGGACCCGTATCAGCAATACATCCTGACGCTCAATTATCGGAGGGAAAAATAAAAGTAACCTGGAAAGCATTAAAATCAAAAGGTGATGCAAAGATTTGGATTTCAACCACAAATAACTTTAAAGAAGGTGGTAACGATCAATATCAGCTAAAAAAGACAGTTCCATTAAAAAATCAGGAAGCCCTGATTGACATAGCCCCTCAAAGCTCAAAGTTTTACAAAATAGTCATTGAAACACCTGATAACTTTCTGAACCGTTGGGTGATCATTAAATAGTATTTCCGAAAAACCATTGCCCTAAACCGGTAGAAAAATAAAACCCTGTTGAGAAACATTCAACAGGGTTTTATTTTATAAAAAATATTCAAAAAAGATTATTTTTCAAGCAATTAAATATTGCAAAAATCAAAATTTTGAAGTTTCATTTTTTTTAATTAATTTATATAAACAACCCATCCTACAATTTTTACTTAAAACTAAAACCGGTGTTCTTGTCCGTAACTAATTGCAGCTTTTTACCCTAAAAAACTTGCAGATTGGTGATAAACTTGTTGTATGTATGAAGCAGCAGGAACGGTTTTCAGTGCCTGTTAGTTACTAAACTACCCAGAAACAATGAGAGATTCATAAATTGTTTCAAAATACCACTAAAATAGTGGGGAATTAGTAAACTAAAATTAAGATAATTCGTATATTCACAGTCGTTATAACAGAAATGTATAAACCAATATATGTAAAGATACTTTCTCTCTGTAATCTGATAACATACAAAAGCACACATGATTATGATACGCAAGTATCAAAATTTTGAGAGAAGGATGGTTTAATCTTTGGTTAGTAGCAGGGTTATTCATTTTATGAATAACTTCATCATCATTCGCAGCAGAATGAGTGTGGCACATGAGAAAAGTTTATTCGTATGAATAAACTTTTCTTTTTTATCTGATAGCTTTAAAAGCTTTTTCCATTCTTTTTTTGATGATTCGCGGATGGATGTTTAAGGTTTCCGCAATTTCAATGAGAGAGCAACCTTGTAATCTTAGTCCTACAATCAGCTTTTGCTGATGGGTAATTAATACTGACTGATCAACATTTTCAAACAAGTCCTGAAAGTATTTATGATTAGCTTTAGGTGAATATAGATTCAGCGTTTCAAGATCCTGGCTATGATCTTCACCGAACACGTATTCTTCAATCATGTTCTGTACAATAATATCAAAGTATTTCTCAGGATTTTTCAGCTTTTTCAGCAAATGATGGTGAATTCCTACTTTCTGATAAACCCACTGAACAAATACATCTACATCAGCATCTTCACCTAACCACTTGTAAACACTCTTTCTGATTGCCGTAAAATGGTCTAATTTAAAACGCTCATAATTCTCTGTTGAATTACGTAACGTTTCGAGATAATCCACCTTGTATCGACATGTATACACTACCATCGTGCAAATATTCTAATATTGAATTGCATTTGGAAAGCCAAAACCATTCCAATCGGCAATACGGTTAATAATTTTTTTGCTAATTATCAGAAGATATTAGATGTGAAATCAAGAGGATAGGTCTGTTACTGGTGTAAACAAAATAAATTATTTGCATATATACAAGTATTCTTGTCAATTTAACACGGCATTGACAGGAAATACTAACAACCGTTTGTTAGCAAATTAATACCCGTATAAAATTGCATTAATATTCATACCTGCACCAACCGATGCAAACATAATTAAATCGCCTGCAGCTAACTGATGTGGTGAGGATTTGCCTTTTACTACTAAATCCAATAAGGTAGGAACCGTGGCAACAGAGCTGTTTCCCAGCCACTGAATGCACATCGGCATAATATCCTGAGGAGAGTTATCTATATTATACAATTTATAAAAGGCTTTTAAAATGGCTTCATCCATTTTTTCATTTGCCTGATGTATAAATATTTTCTTTAATGAGTTAATCGGCAGGTTTCCTTTATCAAAACAATCCTTCATCGCTAAAGGAACATGCTTTAAAGCATACTCGTATACCTTACGGCCATGCATTTTAATAAAAGTGGTATCCGGATCTGTTGTATTATAGGAAACGCCGTTGAAAATATAATATGCTTCGTCTATTGAGTGTGATTGAACACTATATGCCAATACACCTTTATTGGTATTGCCTACTTCTTCATAATGAAAAATAGTAGCTCCTGCCCCATCGGCAAAAATCATACTGTCGCGGTCAAATTTATCCAGCCTTCTCGACAAAATTTCTGCTCCTATTATTAAAAAAGTTTTTCCGAGACCAGCTTTTGCAAATGCATCTGCCTGTATAACTCCTTGTACCCAACCCGGACATCCAAACAATACATCGTAAGGAATACAGTTTGGATTTTGAATACCCAGCAGGTGCTTTACACGTGACGCCAAAGAAGGAACTGCATCCATCTGAATCGTTCCGGCTTTTGTATCGCCATAATTATGAGCAAGAATAATATAATCTATTTCTTCTTTATTGATACCGGCGTCGGCAATTGCCAACAATGACGCCTCATATGCCATATCTGATGTCACCATGTTATCAGATGCATATCTCCTTTCTTCAATACCGGTAATTTGTTTGAATTTTCGTATAACCGTCGACGATGGTATCTCTAAAGGTTTATCAGTTTCTCCGTAAAAATCATTAGTAAGAAAAGCTTCGTTTGCTTTAATTTCGGAAGGAATGTACGCACCACTACCTTTAATAACCAGTCTGTTCATAATAATATTTAAAAATAATTGCTTGTTTAATAAAGTTAGGGATTTTCGCTTTCTAAACAATTTTTATTTGGTTTCAAAAAAAGTGTTTTAAATCAAATATTTCACTGTTTAACTACTTGTTTCCGTTATTTACCTGTTGCTGGGCTTTCTTTTTATTCGCTCTTTCCGAGGTAACCCCCATGGTAGTTGTAGCTGAATTAAACACAATTCGTACCAGATAATTGAAAATAGATTTATATTTTATCCGGTCAACATACACAGCTTTGTGATGTTTTTTATTATTGTTTTTAATCACGAATGTGTTTGCCAGAATAGTTTTGAAAAACGATTTATTGGGCCTTCCCTTCTGGTTGAGTCTCACTTTCAGCTTCTTATATCTCATAAAAGCCTCACCTGTCGCCGCCTCATTATTACCGGTCACCTGGATAGTCAGCTCCTGCAATAACCCTTTACGAATACCAAAATTTGCAAGCTTATTTAAAGGGTCGTTTAACCGTTTCAGCTCCCCTTCCCCAATAATCATTCTGGCGGTAAAACCGTTATCCATATCCTGATAAGCCTGCTTAAAATACAACCCTACCGGATAATAATTTAACAATTTAGCCTGAGCATCTACCTGTAAACTGTCATTTTCTGTGAAATAAAAGTTCTTTACATTTTTTAAACTACCCGTCAACTGCTCAAAGTGAATTACACCGGTATCTTTTCTATTCCATCCTAATTCACTGTAGGTAGCAGCGGATTGCTGAATTTTTATTTCATTAATGGTAAACGCTGTATTCAATTTCCGTAGTGTCTCAACCGGTAAGTTTTTATAAGTAACCGTATCCAACGGCGCATGTTTGTCTCTATAAGCCTGCAGGTTCATGTTATTTATTGACAGGGTGGTGGCGCGTGTCCACCATTCCTCATGCTGTTTCCACCAATGTAACCCGTCAACTTTTAATTTTGGAATCCGGCAAACAATATAATCTTTCTGATAGCGGAGTGTTTTTAAAAACTCTGTCAGTGAAACGGAAGGTTGATAATTAAACTCGTAAATATTCAGTGTTTGATTGGGTGCGAAATAGGATAAACTGTCCCATTCAATAATATAATCCTTTTCAGCAAATGACGAAGGACCGATAATTGCAGAAAATTGCGGATTGTTACTCAATGCTTCAAACGGATCTAACCATTCGTTTTGTAACCATAGTGAATAATACCTTCCTTCTGATATCAGTAAATTGCCATCATCTAAACCGATCGATCCGATTTCAACACCTTTATGTTCCAGCTTATTCAGATAGGCTTTCCACTGCCATTGGGTTTTACCAAATGCTTTGTTGATTTCTATATTCCTCAGGTCGGCTCTGATAGGTTGCGACAGATAGGTAAAGTCTATACCAAATGATTCGTTAATGGTTATATCATTTCCGTTTAATAATACTGTTTGAATATTCACATCCACCTCTTTGTCCAGCTTCATAAATGCCTTCCGGATACTCAGACTATCTGTTTTAGAGGTACTGTTTCTTTTCCAGGTTATATTGTCGATGCGGTTGGCATAATGATCGTGATAAGTAATAAACGGATTCAGCAGTACTAATTCATTAAAGAAAAATTCTATGGTATCTTTTTGAGCAACCGAAGAATCCTTGATTTTAGGATATTTATTGTAAATGACAGTCGGTTCATACAATGCCAGTCGTTTTACTTCAAATTTTTTGTTCTTCAGGTTTGTATTTCCCGGCATGAAGTCGATTTCATCTGCCAATACCTTTAAAGTATCGGGGCGGTTATAAAAGGTAAATTCCAGTTTCTTGAATTTTGATGCCTGATGGTCGCTGATTTCAAACTCACTGGTAAACACGCTGAGATTTTCATCATAAATATTCAACCCTTTACCCACTGCATCCACCTGTTGTATTTTAAAGATTTTTTCTTCGTTTACTTCCAGATTAAAAGCATTGATCTGTTGAATAAACCCGCCAATATTTTGTTGATATTCGAGGTTAAAAGAGGTGTTCTGCCCCTGGATATAATTAATAAATACACTGATCGGAAAAGGTCTATCCTGCTGGGCTCCTTTCGTATAATCAATACTTCCCCTCTCCCATTTAAGTGAGTCTAACTGCAGAAAAGAGTTCAGTTCGTCAAAGTAAGGATGGTGTAACCAAACTTTATGTGCTTCAATATTTAACTGAGAAGTAGTATCCAGCAGAAATAAAGAATCAATGTGAAAGTAAGTATCCTCCGGATTATAAACCACATTGTATGCATTCAGGTTTAGCCCGGCCGCTGCAACCGTTCCCTGGTCAAACTGAAAAGCTTCTACTGCCGACTCAATCATGCTGGATGATTGTGCACGCAACAATTCATCAATACTTACCTTACAATTTACATTATCGAAAAGAAAAGAAGTATTATTAAACGAGTGAATGGCCAGGCTTCCGTCTACCACTTTTATATTATCCATATACATAAACTGCCTGATATCACTAAATACCTCATAAACAGATTTAGAATTACCTTTTGTGTTTTTTACGTATTGGTTAAAATAAAGATCCGGTTGGTACAACGTTGCATTTTTAGCATGCAATTGCTGATTCGTCAATAAATCTTCCCAATTCAGGTCATTCAGTACAAACTGGGGAATTTTATATCTTTCTTTAACGTTACTGCTTTTATAACTGTTCACCCGGAGATTTGATAATACTACAGACCGGTTTACAAACTTGATACTGTCAAACTTAAACTGATACAACGAGTCTGCCGTATAACTTGTATAATCTCTTAATGCCATTTCAAAACGTTCAATTTCAAAAGGCCTTTTACCTTTTGACCTGATACTTAAATTCTGAATGGCAATATCATCTCCTTTCGTAGAAAAATCAGATTCTTTTCCGTTTTTGTTTGTTTTCAGTTTGGTAGACAGGTTATCAATACCTACAAATCTCAGGTCAATATCTGCTCCCAGTGAAGAGAAAATTGAATCGAGAGGAGACTGATTGGGTTTAGCGTTTAAATCGAGCTTTAAATCGAGCAATGCATTTTTACCGTACATACTGTCTGCCGTAATAAAGTCATTCAGGTAAAGCTCATTAAAATCTATACCGGTTAGCCGGAGTGTATCAAAGTGAAGATCTATATCACCTTTCGTTTTGTTTTTGTGAACATTAGCGATGGTACAACTATCCAGCTGAATAAATTTATTCTGCGTACCGATACTAAGTTTTTTAAACAACAGTTGATACTTTCCATCCGGGAAAATAAGGTTCTGATCGAATGTTTCGAAGTAAATATTATCGCTGAACAGCAATTGATCTTTATCGGCTTTTTCAGGATTAAAGTTATCAATCTGTAAATTAAACTGAGACAAATGAATTGACACGGGTATTGAGTCAGTAGCCTGAATGAGAGTAAAAGATCCGTTCCGGAGATAAAAATTATCGACCTGAACTGCTTTTAATCCGTCCTGAATGGAAGAAAATACATTTCCGGCCTCCGCTGAAAGATTAGAAGATTCTTTCTTTTGCTCTCCACTTGTTTCTACCACTATACGGGGTTTGAATAACATTATTTCGTTAATGGAAATTTCTTCTTTCAGCACCAGTCCTAATACATCTGTCATTTTCAAAGACAGTTCTTCTATAAAAAAGTCATATTTCGTTACGTCTCCACTACGGTCGGTGTTATAAAGATGTGAATTGGCGAGTAAAACGGTATTTTTAAACCACTTCAGTTTAACCTTCGTTACTTTCAGCGCAACGGTACCGTTTGATTTTTCATGTACCAGTTCTTCCAGAATAGCAGAAGCATGTCGTACAGCGTATTGGTACAACACAAACCCTATTAAAAAAAGTGCCAGTAAGCTAATGAGGGTTATTTTATGCCATTTCTTTAAGTGGAAGTATCTTTTAAGCATAACTGATACTTCTAATTTACAATTTTTTCTGTGGTATATCCATTAATTGCAACCATTATTTTGGAAACTCCTTCTCTGGGAAAAGTATATACCAATAAAGAAGAAGATACAAAACTGTCAACATCCACTGACACATTCTCGCTCAGCTGTACCTGTAACACACCGCCCTCCTGTTCAGCTTTTTTAACAGTGAAAGTAGTACGATGACCGGAAGGTTTTCCTGCCACTAATAATACCCACTCATTCTCAAAGTCTATTTTTCTGAATACACTTCCCATCGTGGCAGCCGGGTGCAAATAACTGTCAAACGCTGACTGGGTCTGTATTACCTCCACCAGATAACGATCGGTAATTTCGATTGAACCGGGAACGAAGTAATTTTTTAATTGTTCGCCCTGTACTTTTGGAGTTAATTCATTGGATAGGATATGAATTTTGGTCGAATCGTCTGTTGTGGAAGACCGATTCTGACAACTTGCAATAACACCCATTGCCACCGTTGTAATCAATAACCTTTTGTTCATAACCTTGTTTTAAATATCTTCTGCAAAATCAAGACCCGCTATTCTGCTTTTTCCTTCTGTACTACCACTACGAGGTCAGACAAATCTACTGTAAGAGGAATTAACCCTAACTGTACTACTGCTTTCTTGCCCCGTATTTCTTTCACTTCTCCTACCTGATGGTTTTGTTTCATTAACACTTTCACACCAACTTCAATTATTCCTTCAGCCTCCTCGTATTTTTTATTAATCTTTTTCTGAGCCTTCTCATTTTTTTGCTGCTGTTGTTGTTTAAAGAGCAGCAGTTGGAAAGATTTCATCAAATTCAGTTTATCCTCATCACTGGTAGCTTTTCTCCAGTCTCCCACCATCTGCCTCAATTTTCTTTCCATATCTTTCAGATAGGCAATTCTATCTTCCGTTACTTTATTCTGCTGTTTTAACAGTTCAATCTGTTGATGGTGTTTCTCTTTTTTAATGAGTGATTCCATATCACGCTTTAAACGTTCATTATCTTTCAAGAGCGCATTTAGTTTGGTTTCTTTGTCAGTTAAAGACCTCAAATCCTGTTCCGCTTTATTCAACAGGTGGTCGAGCTTAAAATGAGAATCGTCTACCATTTTTTTGGCACGATTAATCAAAGACTTATCTAATCCGATTCTTTCAGCAATAGAGAAAGTATAAGAACTACCTGGTTTTCCGATAATGAGTTTATATAAAGGTAATAGAGATTCTTCATCAAAGGCCATTGCACCGTTTACAATACCGGGCGTTTTATTCGCCATCACTTTCAGGTTGAGATAGTGTGTAGTAACAATTCCCATGGCGTGTTTTTTTCCCAGTTCTTCCATGATTACTTCAGCAAAAGCACCACCCAGGTTAGGATCGGAACCACTTCCCAGTTCATCGATAAAAAATAAGGTTTTTCCGTTGGCATTTTCGATAAAATATTTCATATTCTTCAGGTGTGAAGAATAGGTACTCAGTTCAAATTCGAGGCTTTGTGTATCACCGATATGAATCATCAGTTGTTTGAATACGCCCATTTGTGAGTAAGGGTTCACTGGTACGAGTAGTCCGCTTTGCAACATTAACTGCAATAGGCCGACTGTTTTCATGGTAACGGTTTTACCCCCGGCGTTCGGACCCGATATTACCAGTATTCTTTGTTGTGCATCCAGCTTTACATCTACCGGAATGGTGGTTTTATTCGACTTTCTGTTATAAAGAAGCAGTAAGGGGTGATAAGCTTTTATCAGCTCAACATGTGCTTTGTCGTGCAGGGTCGGAAAAACACCATCCATATCAGCAGCCAGTTTTGCTTTAGCTCTGATAAAATCAAAAAGCCCTACAATTTCGAGATATGTTTTCAGCAAGGGCGAGTATATACCTAAACGGGCGGTTAACTCACGGAGAATTCTATAAACTTCACGACTTTCTTCGTTTTCAAGAGCAAAGATTTCGTTATTCAGTTCAATCGTTTCTTCCGGCTCGATAAACGCGGTTTTACGTGTGTCTGACTCGCCATGCAAAATACCTTTGATCTGTCGTTTTTGTTCAGCAAAAACGGCTACAACTCTTCTGCCATTCAGAAATGCCTCTTCAATATCCGCTACATAACCCTGTTTGCCGAGCCTTTGCAGAATTCTGTCAAACGCCCTTCTGAGCTCGTTTCTACGCTTATAAAGATTGAGCCTGATTTTAGCGAGGTCGTCAGAAGCATTGTCTTTCACTTGTCCGCTTTCATCAATCACTTCATCGATTAAGCCGATAATTGCTTTTTCGTAGTAAGTATTTTCAATTACTCTGGTAAGGGCCGGGTAAGCTTCTCTTCTTTCGTTATCAAACCATCTGAAAATTTGCTGAAGGGCATCCGCCAGACGTCTGACATCAACAAACTGATCTTCAGAAAGGACGGCTCCGGGAATACTTAATAATTTAATTTCTTTTTCCAGGTTAGCAATTTCTTCCTGCGGGAAATACAGACCATGCCCGGTTAGCAGCAAAAACTCATGGGTTTGCTGCAGTTCCAGCTCGATAAACGAGCGCTGGGTGTGTACGCGCAGATTGGCCGCCTTATTTTTAGCATAAACCGTTCGGCAATATGCTTCCAGTAAAGCTTTGATTTTGTCGAATTCTAACTGAACTAAAGTTGACTCCGGAAATAATTTCATAAAATTCCATCCTTTATATGAACCGCTCCTAAAATTTGCAAATTTACGCTCTTTAATTTTGTTTATTTTAACGTAGATCTTTAAAATTTAGGTAATTTGTCGTTTAGGCAACAAATTTTATACAGTTTTGTTTTTTATTGTAAAGAAGTCTTATGAATAAATTAATTAATAACATCGTATGGTGCTGTTTTTTAATGGTATTCATGAGTTGCCATTCACAAAAACCAGCGAATTTGAGTATGAATCAAGAGCACTTAGACACTGCCACCTTTGCAAACGGATGTTTTTGGTGTACAGAAGCTATTTTTCAGGATTTAAAGGGCGTCTATTCTGTTAAAAGCGGATATACAGGGGGCCATTTAAAAAATCCGACCTATGAACAGGTTTGTAACGGAACAACGGGTCACGCTGAATGTTTACAAATAGCGTATGACTCAAGCGTAATCAGTTTTGATGAGCTGTTAGAGGTGTTTTGGGCAACGCATGATCCGACCACATTAAACCGCCAGGGAAACGATGTTGGAACACAATACAGATCCGGTGTATTTTACCATAACGAAGCGCAACGGCAGAAAGCGGAAAGTTATAAAAAGCAACTGGATGCTGCCGGAGCCTGGGACAAACCTATCGTAACAGAGATTACCGCGTTTGAACATTTCTGGCCCGCTGAAAATTATCACGACAATTACTACAAACAAAATCAGGCCCAGCCGTATTGTTATTTTGTAATTCGTCCGAAAATGGAGAAATTTAGAGAAGTTTTTAAAGATAAGCTTAAATAACAACCAACCGTTTATGAGAAAAATTGCCTTATTAGCCATCCTATGTGCAGTAGTTGCCATTGGCTATTCTCAACCCCTCAACCAAAAAACTACCTTTACGATGCAGGATACGCTGAGAGGTAGCATCGGCGAGCACAGAGCCTGGTGGGATGTTGAGCACTATAACATTGAGTTCGAAGCGAACGAAGCCGAAAAATCGATCAGAGGATTTAATGAAATCACCTTCAACGTTCTGGCGCCGGGTAAAAAAATGCAGATTGACCTGCAGGAGCCGATGGAAATCACTAAAGCCGAGTGGAACAAAAAATCACTTCCATTTACCAGAAACGGAAATGTATATTATATCGAGTTTCCTAAAGACTTAAAAAAAGGAAGCAAAGAAAAAATTAAACTAAGTTATTCCGGTAACCCGCGTATTGCAAAAAGAGCACCCTGGGATGGCGGATTAGTCTTTGCAAAAGACGATCAGGGCCGCCCATGGATTACCATTGCCTGTCAGGGCCTGGGAGCGAGTGTTTGGTTACCGATTAAAGATCACCAAAGTGAAGAACCTAACAAAGGCGCTGATATCACGATTATCGTTCCAAACGATTTAGTGGGCGTTTCAAACGGCCGTTTAATCAGCGAAAAGAAAGTAGATGCCAACCGTAAAGCTTACCACTGGAGAGTGGTAAACCCTATCAATTCCTATAACATTATTCCTTATATCGGACATTATGTTCATTTCGGTGAAAAGTATCAGGGTGAAAAAGGCGTACTGGATTTAGATTACTGGGTGTTAGACTACAACCTGGAGAAAGCAAAAAAACAGTTTGAGCAGGTAAAACCAATGATGAAATGTTTTGAAGAGTGGATGGGAGCATATCCTTTTTATGAAGACAGCTATAAACTGGTAGAAAGTTCACACCTGGGTATGGAACACCAAAGTGCTGTTGCCTATGGTAACAAATATCAGAACGGTTATTTAGGAAGAGATATGTCTGGAAGCGGTTTCGGTGCTAAATGGGACTATATCATCATCCATGAAACCGGCCATGAATGGTTTGGTAATAATATCACTTCTTTTGACATCGCTGATATGTGGGTACATGAAGGATTTACAACTTATACAGAAGTAATCTATACAGAGTGCCAGTCTGGTGCTGAAGGTGCCAACGCCTACGTAAAAGGTTTAAGAAGAGGAATTGGTAACAGAACTCCGATCATCGGACAATACGGTGTAAACAAAGAAGGTTCAGGTGATATGTACTCAAAAGGTGCAAACATCATTCATACCATCAGACAATTATTCCCTAACACTGAAGAATTCAAAAAATTCTTACGTGGTATCTACACTGAATATTATCATAAGAATGCCACCACTCAGAATATTGAAAATGCATTCAGCAAAGCGGTTAACTTTGACTTAAGCAAAGTATTTGACCACTACCTGAGAAGCACTGGTATTCCTGAATTAGAGTATTATGTAGAAAACGGTAAATTCAGTTATCGTTGGACTAAAGTAAACGAAGGCTTTAATTTACCCGTTCAGTTCAGAGGAAAATGGGTAAAAGATTTACCGGGTAGCACTACATGGCAGTCAGTTGACTTCCCTGCTGATGTAAATATCGACGACGTTACTATTAATGATTTAATGTATGTAACCGGTAAAAAAGTAAAATAAACCCATTCAATTGAGTAATTCCATACAAAGAATCAGACAACAAAGTATTCTTTCATCCATCGTAGTTTACATAGGTTTTGCTTTAGGATTTTTAAATACCTATTTATTTACTATCGAAGGAGGTTTTACTCAGGAACAATACGGTTTAACAGGAATTTTTATTGCAATTGCCAACATCATGCTTTCTTTTTCAAATCTGGGCATGTTGGTGTATGTATATAAATTTCATCCATATTATAAAACCCACCTGGCTCCATCTAAAAATGATATGTTTTTTATATCGTTAGTAGTGAGCGGGGTGGGTTTCTTAATTATTCTGATCTCAGCCTTTATCTTCAAAGATCTGGTAGTTCAGAAATATTCAACACATTCGCCGGATTTTGTAAAATACTACCGATTTCTTTTTCCTTTCGGATACGGCTTAACGCTTTACTCTCTGCTTGAAGCATTTGCCTGGCAATTTGAACGTTCGGTACTCACCCATTTTTTCAGAGAGGTCATATTCAGATTGCTCACTACCCTATTAATTGTTTTAACTTACCGGCATATTATTGAGTCGTTTGACCTGTTCATCAAAATTTATTCTTTCACCTATTTAGGTATAGCCATCTTGTTGGGAGGATACTTGTTGTATACCAAAAAAATTTACATTTATCCCAAAATATCAAAACTGACCCATCGGTTAAAAAAACAGATCATCACACTATGTGCATTCTTATGGAGTGGAAGCCTGATCTTTAACCTGTCTCAATTTTTCGACACGATCGTGATCGCATCAGTCGTAAAAGATGGCTTAAAAGCAACTGCAGTGTATACCCTCGCTCAGAATATCAGCAGCCTGGTTCAGGCGCCACAAAGAGCTTTACAGGCAGCAGTTATTCCTCATTTTTCTACTGCGTGGAAAGATAAAAATCCGTCACAAATTCAATTAATTTACCAGCGTGGTTCAATCAATCAGTTGTTATTTTCGGTAGGTATGTTTGCCTTGATATGGATGAACTTTACCGAAGCGATCAATACATTTCACTTAAAGACAGCTTATATTGATGCGAAGAATATTTTTTTATTCATCGGTTTAATGCGCATAATAGAAATGACGTTTGGTTTAAGCAGCCAGATTATTTCAACTTCAGTTTACTGGAGATTTGATTTTTTTACAGGAATTATTTTACTGTCGTTAGCACTGCCGTTAAATTACTTTCTGGCAAAAGAATGGGGCGCTATCGGCCCCGCTATTTCTAACCTCATTGCTTTTTCAATTTATTTTGCAATAAGATTTACATTCTTATACAAAAAGTTTGGCATTCAACCACTCACTATACAATCGCTCTATATTCTTATAGTTGGAATTTGCTGTTACTGCATAGCCTTGTATCCAACCCAAACCATTAGTGGTTTTTACGGAATAATATTAAGGTCACTCATTTTTGTTTCAACCTATATTGTTTTGGCTTACCGGATAAAAATCAGTGAAGACCTTAATTATTATATCA
Source organism: Gynurincola endophyticus (assembly GCF_003991195.1). Lineage (GTDB taxonomy): Bacteria > Bacteroidota > Bacteroidia > Chitinophagales > Chitinophagaceae > Gynurincola > Gynurincola endophyticus. Next base: position 44,300 of record NZ_RCWL01000011.1, read on the forward strand.
ATAAGTGCTTACGCGTATTTCAGTAGTTTCTGAAATGATTTTTCGGTAATGTGATAGTCAGCCATTTCAATTAATAGCTTTTCTTTACTATTAAAAGCTACGCCCATACCTGCCACTTCCACCATATCGATATCATTGGCACTGTCGCCGATGGCAATGGTGTTAGCAACCGCAATATTATATTCGTGACATATATAATGAAGCGCATTTGCCTTGCTAAAAACAGGTTTAGGATTTTCCCAATTCTGATAAAAGAAATAAGAAGGTATACTTACTTCTCCTGTAACCCTGCCTTCAATTAATTCGAGGTTATTCGCCAAAGCAAAGTCTGCTCCTATGTGCGATTTGACATAATTTGTTATAAACTGATAACTATCAGAAATAATACCTACCACATATCCTTTTGATTTGAGCTCTTTAACAACATCTACAATATCATCAATCATTGGTATTTCATGAACGATGGCTAAAAGTTCGGTAATTGACCTTCCTTTCAGTAGCAGGGCCACTTGTTTCGTTCGGGTATTGGGTTCAAGAGATGATTCACGAAGCTTTTTGAGTTCGTCTTCAAATCCAAATTTTTTAGCACAGGTATCAATAAAACGGCCTTGAAGAATAGTATCATCCATATCAAATGCCGCCAGTTTTTTTAAAGAGAATTGATTATTCATTAATGCATCTTCTAATGATTCTGAAATAACGTGAATGGTTTGCAGTTCGTCTAAGGTTACTAAATTACCTTTTCTTAAAATTGCTTTATTGATAATAGCTTTCGCCACCTCACCACTCATCTTTCCGAGCATATGCCAGGGTTTACTTTTATTTTCGATATAACCGATGTTCACCTCCTTCATTTTTGCATGCATCAGGTGAGCGTCAATTAAAATGCCGATATCCACTCCATAGTCACTTACCAGGTGTAGCTTTTGTAAAAACTCTTTACTACCGGCAATCATGCCGCTAAGTGGTTGAGAAAAGATACTTAACTCGGGATAAAATATCTGTAACAAGGGTTTTGCTACCAGTTCGGTAACACGCCCTGCATTTCTGCTGAAACTGGCTTTTATCAGTTCAAAACCCTCTTTCAGAATAGGTTCAGTAAGCAGATAAATAGTTTGGGCGGGATAAGGATCAATATCACCATCCAGAAAAACGATACAATTATTAGTGGCTGCCATAATACCTTCTTTCATTGAAATACCTTTTCCTAACCGGGTACTGTCAATTACTTTTGCACCTGCTTCCAAAGCAAAGTTTTTAGTATTATCTACACTGGCATCATCAATAACAATTACTTCAGTTACTCCTTTTGATTGAAATGCAAATCTCACTACATTTCCAATTGTTTTTTCTTCATTCAATGCGGGAATAACCACTGAAATCATACGCGAATAATTTTTAAAAGTGAAGAGATATAGAAGGAGAAGCCTTTAAAGATACGATTTTTTACTAATGTCTCCAAGAGCATAATAAACAGAACCCGGGTTTTAATATGTATCTACCTGAAAGATAGTATATTTGATTAGAAAGAAAATCTCGTTAAAATGAAACTTAAACACCTTTTCCTGATTCTTATTATCTTTTCTATGTTATCAAACAGCTGCTCTACCGGTAAAGAACAACCGATATCAAGCATTCAGCAAATACTGGATACTGCTCAAGGCCAGTTTGCCGTAGCTTATAAAAATTTAACTACCGGTGAAACGGTCTTCTTTAATGAAGATTCGGTTTTTCATGCTGCCAGCACAATGAAAACGCCCATTATGGTAGAGTTATACCGCAATGTAAGCGATGGAAAATTCACGATGAATGATTCTGTGTTAATTAAAAATGAATTTACCAGTATTGTTGACGGAAGCATTTATCAATTAGATAGCACGGCTGATTCTGAAAAGTCATTGTATCAACGTGTTGGAACTTCTACCACACTCTATGAATTAACTAAAGAGATGATTATTACCAGTAGTAACCTCGCTACAAACATTCTTATTGAGTGGGTAAAACCTGAAGCGATTAAACAAACCTTAGCTGCTGCAGGAATTGAAGATGTAAAAGTATTAAGAGGTGTAGAAGACGGTAAAGCTTATCGCGCGGGTTTGAATAATACCACTACAGCCAGAGGAATGATGTTATTCTTTGAAGCCCTGTATGAGAATAAATTTACTACTGAAGCGTACACGAAAGAAATGATCGATATTCTTGGTGAACAGAAGTTTAATGAAATCATCCCGGCTCATCTTCCCGACAATGTAAAAGTGATTCATAAAACCGGCAGTATTACCGGAGTGGTGCACGATGCCGGTGTGGTAATATTACCTGATGGAACCAGCTACTGCCTGGTATTACTTTCAAAGAAACTGGAAGATAGTGAAAAAGGCAAAGCTACTTTAGCAAATATTTCTAAAATTTTATATGAACACACGATAAGAGTTAAAAATTAATAATTAAGAATTACTCAGTTAATTGCGGCGGCGTAATATTTTCCGGAAACACATAAATAAAAACTAATGACTAAGCATTCTTAATTCATAATTATTTCGGCAGTATCGGTCGCTCCACTCTTGTAGGAGATGTTGTAATGGCTTCGAGAAACGCCATCAAGGCCTTTTTTTCGTGCTGATTGATGTCAAGCGGTTTGAGTAAGGTATCCGTTTTCGGAAACAAAGGATCCGATTTCTGGGCCTCTGTAGGGCGTGGCTGGGGCATGCCGGCAATATACATATTCAGAATACCTTCTATTTCATCAAAGAGACCATTATGCATCCATGGACGGGTACGCATCACATCTCTTAAAGAAGGTGTTCTGAACTTACCAACATCTTCCGGATCTTCTGTTACCAGATATCTTCCCAGGTCTTCATATTTCCTTCCATAGTAAGTAAGTCCGAGATTATGATATTTCTGATCTGACATCAATGGTCCGTTATGACAGTTAATACATCTGGCTTTTGTTCTGAAGAGGTGTAACCCCTCAATTTCCAGGTCTGTCATTCGCGTATACCGTCCTTCTATAAACTCATCAAAACGGCTTTTACGTGAACGGATGGTTCTTTGAAAAGTAGCGAGTGCATCCACGATTCTGTCGAGATTGATTCGCTCATCACCGTAAGCCGCTTCAAACAAAGGTTTATAGCCTTCTATTTTGGATAATTTATAACCAAGAGCAGGGGGCTCCTGATTCATTTCATGTAAAGTAGCAATTGGGTTAATCGCCTGATCTTCCAGACTTTTCGATCTTCCGTCCCAGAAAAGTTCTTTAAATAATCCGATATTCAACAATGAATTGGTATTGCGGGTACCGGGTAAATGGTCGTGACCGATTGATAAAGTTCTGCCGTCGCCCCATGAAAGGTCAGGTTCGTGGCAGGTGGCGCAGGAGATCTGATTGGAACCTGAAAGCCGGGGATCAAAGAAAAGTGTTTTTCCGAGTATGACTTTAGGGTTCGCTAATGTTTTAGCAAGATTGGAATCGCGGGGTAAAAGCCCCAGTTCTTCCCAGTTCACACCGGCATCCACCCAGGGAGCGGGCCAGTTTTTAGGATCCTGGGCGTAGAGAATACGTAAGGAGTCATTCAATACAATCACCATGCTTTTACCATCGAACTTATTGGTAAAAGCTACTCCACTCATTACCAGCATTAATACGCCGATTATAACTCCTGACTTTTTCATGTGCTTACAAAAATACGCCAAATCTAATTTGAAACAATGTTCTGGATAAACCCGGATAGCTTCTTGGGAGGATATTGCCTTCAGGCATTTTTGCCCATTGCATTCTTCCGGTAAATCCAGCAAATGTAGTCAGATTTTCGATAGGAAAGTGATATTGTATACTGAAAGCAGCATCAGTGACAGTAGCATTATTATAATAATAATCATACTTTACTACCCGATCAATAAAAGAATTTTGAATAGAACCCAGGTTTAAGAGGCTATTGGTAGGCTTTGTATACCCCCCTGTCAACTTAATATGGAAATAATTCTCATTCTTCTGATACAGAAATTTACCTGCAGTAATATTAAAAGAAGCATGATCATATTGATGATACACCCCCATAGCAGCATCCTTTCTAAACCAATCCTGGTATCGTGCGTGTAAGTTAACTTCCCATGACGGTTTATTATTCCTGTGAATCAGATCACCTATCAGAATACCATAACTATTTTTGTCATTCGTATAGTTATCAATAAACAACTTTTTATTATTATCTCTGATCTGCAAACTCTCATACGAAAGTTTAGAATACAGAACGTGTTGATTGATTTTATAGTTTAAAAATGCATTCAGGTATAATTTGTCATAGTAAACAATTCCGAACCAACTGTTTTCAAGTAGTTCAGATTCTGTTAATCGCTGGGTAACGTCTTCTTTTTCACTTTGAATATTTGCATTTAAATACAATTGCCATTTTCTTCCAAGATATGAATATGCAGCCTGAAAATTATTACCCCGGCTAGTACGGTAAAGATTACGCGCTGTAGTCCAATATAAACCATAACCGTAACCATACATCATATGATTGATATAAATCGTATCTGAAAAACGGTCCGTAAGATCTTTATTCATATAACCTACGGTAGTTTCCAGATTTTTTGCAATGACTGTTGCACCTGCAGAAATTGAGTGTTTAGGCAGAAAACGATATTCCAGGGCAGCGGTATATTCCTGGTGCTGATCAAAAATTTCCGGACGCGGGTCGATTGTACGCCATTTATTTTCAGCTTTATAATTTAGGCCAGCCATCAGATGGAATTTCGAATTGATTTCCCAATCAGCCATGCCTTTAAAATCATATTTCAATCCTCCCCATGAACCTTTTCTAAATGCATAAAAATAATAGGGAATTTCATCGCTATAGGTATATTGCATTGTATTACCTACCGAATCAGCACGGAAGTATTCAAAGTTGAAAGAACCGTAAAAACGGATACTATTCACTTTTTTCAACCCTTCACTAAAAAAATTAAGATCTCTTCTTTCAGGTGCATCCTGCGAACGATGGAAATCTCCTTTCACATTGCCGTATTGCGCAGTTATTATTCCAAAAGTATCCACCTGAAACCAGTTCATCGTCGTAATCTGGCGGAGGCTGTTTCTTTTAAACTGTTGAAAGAAATCTGTCATATCTTCTTTTGAAAGCACATCCTGAGAAAATATTGTTACAGGAAATAGCAGTAATATGACCACAATATATTTAAACATAAAATCTATTTAAAAGTAATCAGACAGCATCCTCATTCAATCAAAAGCCGACAACTCCCAATCAACTGAATATGCTATCTGATATACTTTAACTGTTCACACTAGTTTGCGAATCCGTAAGGAAGAGCCAAACTCATTGTCACAAAATCTTCCGCACTGTTATTACTATCCTGTAATACTTTTCTGCCGTTTACCACTTTTGCGGTTTTTCTCATCAATGACTGAGAACTGTACTGGCCGTCAGTCACCCATGTTGGACCGGCATCAATTTTATTATTTAATTTTCTTGCATTACGTTGTGTCGCTTCCGGATTTGGATTCAACGTTTGTACGCCATCTAATACATATTCAATCGGGATCTGATAGAACAAAGTAGTATTGGCGTCAATTACTTTCACATCAGGGGTAGCCCATTTAGGATAAGAAGTAATTACCTGAGGTAACTTATAAATTACAAAAGCATCTCTACCGGTAGCATCCATAATTAAATCTGTAGCATGTTTAATAGAGAAAATAACTACATTCGGAACATCCGGATTATCAATATCAAAATCATAAGCACCACCGTTTCTTAGATCGCCGTAATACACTTCCCAGTCGGCACCACTTAAATCAATCGTTAAAGCAGGGTCTTTTACCAATTGCTGCTCGCCATTATTTTTAACATAAGGAGCTTTATGGTTAATGGCATTTGCTGCAATAATGATGCTTTCGCCCGGTTCAATCGGGTGAGATGTACCAGAACCCGGAATCATGAAAGCAGACTCTACATAAATGTAATTTTCATATGCCGTGTTTCCCATTGCAGTAGTATTCGAAAGAGATTTAGACCAATCGAATTGTTTGTACAACGGATGTGAAGCGTCAGTAATAAAATAGCCCGGAGATAAGTCCTGTGTAGAGAATTTAGAAGCAACACCTTTCACCTGAGAGAAGTAAAGACTATCAGCATACAACACTTCATTAGAGTTATTATAAACTTCAACAAAACAATCTCTGAAGCTGGCTGCATTAGAAGTATGGCTACCTGCATAATATAATTGTTTAATCACCAGATCACCCACTTTACCAACATCCATTTTCAGATCGTAAGTAGTGCCGGGAACTGCACTTACATTCACATTATTTAATAATCCGTTAAAGTTTACAACTTCTGTACCCACTTCAATACCGGTTGCCTGAAAATATTCTTCAGCAGATAAAACAACGCTGGCAGAAATTTTATATAATCCCAATGATACTCCTCTGAAAGACGCTACACCCTGAGCATTGGTATTCTGAGTAGCATTTACTCCTAATATTTCATTTTCAATTTTCACTTGTATATTATTCAAAGGAAAATCGAATTCTTCAAATTGAACTTTTACATCAAAATCAACCGTACTGGTAGAAATATCAGTATCTTTTTTACAGGCAGTCAGCGCTACCATTAAACTTGCTACTAAATAGACTAATTTTTTCATAATTACTTAATTGTTAATTGAAGGTCCAGGCTAAAGGATGGTTGTCCGTTGTAATATCTCACAATTCTGGTATTCGGATCTACATATAGCGGACGTATGTTGAATATATTATAAGCATTGAACGACAAACGAAGCACTTCACCGATATCTTTAGACAGGCGCATGTGAATATTGTAATAAACCATATCAGGATTATGTACTCTTGTTTGTAAAGTATTATTGGCTTTCCACAGGTGCTGATACTCGGGAGACTGAGCTTCATTTTTAGTTAAAGGATAAAAATTACCGCTACGATCATAGTAGCCGTCAGGGAATTTATCTTCCAAAGGACTTTCAGTATAATTTTTCCAGAAAATTTCACCGGTAAATGTAAAGGCCATTTTTAATTTTGGAATATGCGTAATACTCGAAAGAGTAGATTTTACGTTGACTGATTTACTTTCGCTGGAAAGAAATGCAGCATACAAAGCTTTCCTGTTTTCATCAAAATTATTGGCTTCGGGGGTAACTATTCGTGGAAGATTATTCTTATAGTAGCTCTCATACCATGCGGTCGTAAGATTAAATGAAGTTAAGATGGCTTTGATTTTTTTTGTATTAATCATTATATCCATCCCTTTTGAGTGATTATACACGCCGTTACCTAAGGTGGTATAAGTTTTATAAATGTATTTGGTATCACCGTTTGCCCAATAGGTAGGTTTCGATCCCGGATTGACAGAATAGTCGTATAGCGGAACATCCAGTAATAAAAGGTTAGAAACAGAACCGAATCCATTTTCAGAAACCCTGTCAAAATAATTGACACCTATGCTGGCATAAGCGTGTTCATAACTCAATCCCAGTTCATACGATCGGCTACTATAGGGCTTGAGGTTATCTTTATTATTTTGTTCGATCACTTGTGTATATACAAGGTACAGGTATTCATTGGCGGTAGCTCCGGTCAGTTCCAGAATAGGAATATCATAATAAATATTACCCGGATAAATTTGCGACATCGAAGGCGTTTTGTAACTCAATCCCCAGGAAGCATTAAACCTTAACTTAGGTAATATTTCATAATTGGCACTTAAACGTGGTGCAGCATTAATATAACCGTTCTGCCAATCTCCTCTTAAGCCGAAATTAGCATTGAGTGTTTTACCCCATATATCTGTTCTGAACTGATTTTCAACATAAGCGCCATATGTTACCATTGCAGGCAGAATACGGAAATTGGTAGGCCGGTCGTTTACCCCTTCCTCGCTTTGAAAACGGGGTTTATCCTGATCAATAACTATTCCTTTTCCTTTATTTGCAGAATAGCTATAGTTTAAGCCATAATTGATACGATAATAAAAACTGCGGTCTGATACAGTTGTATGCATATTCAGCGTAGCATTGAGGTTTACCGGTTCACCCAATATTCTGCGATAGGCAAGATAATATCCCGGCATAATTTCACCTTCGCTGACACCGGTTTCCATTGCATAGGCAATTTTTTTAAAACTGCTGTTTAAATAATACTGGTCAAAAGATTCCTGTTGACCGATACTCACGGAAGTATTCAGTTCAATAGATTTGATCAGGGCGGTATTTAAATCTTTAGCAAAACGATTGGAGATTCTGATTGATTTATTAATAAAAGCAGAAGCTCGGTCGGAAGGGTCATCAGCATCCACCCGTCCCTGGTCTCTGGAATCCATATAATCGAGCGAGAGAGTATTTCTGATACCATTGGCTCTGGAACTTTTGATCGTCCACATAACACCTGCATTGATGCGTTCCATGGTTTTTCTGCTATTACGCGGATCGTCGTGTCCGTTCAGATAATTCAAACTGACATTCAACGCCCCCGCATTGCTTCCCAGGTTAAATCCTTTGCTGAGGGAGGTATTTAACAAGCCGCTGGTATTATTAATTCTGGCCCGTAATGCTGAATTACCGGCTTGTCGTACGATATTTACAACGCCCGAAGTATAATCTCCATATCTGGCGCTGGCTACTCCCTGAATAACTTCTATTTTTTCAATATTTTCGGTAGAAAGGCTTCTGAAATCAAATCCATCGTGTGAAAGAGCAGCTGTATATTGATTATAGATAGAGCCATTTTGAACGGTTCTGTCATCGAAAGCATTATTCCAGTGGCGGATATTGGCACCGAAACCATTCTTGGCAATGTTTAAAGATTGCATATCAGCGCCGTTATTCCAGTTTACACCGTCAACAATTACCGCAGTTCCGAAAGTATTATTCATAATAAACTCCCTGGAAACTCCGCTGGCAGCAGTAATACCGCTTCGCAACATTAAAGGATTATAACTTTGAATGGCTACACTTGACTTTAAAATGGTTTGTCCGGGTAGGTAATTTAAAATCTCGCTTACACTCACAGCCTGTGTTTGTTCAATAGCTGTACGGTCAAATATAATACTGGAGTTAGAGTTCTTATTAGCACTTTGAGTGGCGGTAACCTGTACTTGTTCAAGGCTCAGGTCATTATTCTTCAAAACGATATTCCGGATGGTACCTGCCCACGCAGCCTCTACAGTGATGTTTTTTCTTTCTTTTCCGACGTGTGAAAAATTTACAACTACTTTTTCCTGAAAAGAAGGAACATTCAAATAAATAATACCTGAATTATTTGCCACTGCTGATATTTCCCAGGGGTAAAGGGTAGCAGTAGTAAAGTTGAGGGTTTGTCCTTTTTCATCAAGAACACGAAATGCCAATGTATTTTTTGTTTGAGCATTTAGGGTAAAAGATGTACAGGAACCTATAAAAAGGAGTGCTATCAGTTGCAAAAATTTCATCAGCCCGTTTCTTAGAGGCTGCAAAGTTGAGTTAAATCAAGTCAGAAACATTTACGATATCAGGAAAAAACGATTTTTTATGACAATAATATTACAATGCAGCACGGGGGGGGAATCAATCAGATAAACAAAAAGCCCGCTCCAAAACCGAGCGGGCTGATATTATAACAGTAAAGAAATTACTTAACCACCACAATACCTGTTGCAGTTAATCTGATTTCTTTTTTAGGTTCTTTGATAGCCTCGATTTCTTCTTTTGATTTTTTAGCATCTTCGGCATAGTGTTTTAACTCTGCTACAGATGTTTCTAAAACAGTGGCTTCACCGTCGATTACCACAGTTTTACCGATCATATCTAAAGGAACGAAGAAAGCATAACCTTTCATTTTCACGAAAGCTTCAGTACCGTCGTCTACTTTTAATTTCACCCAGCAACCTTTTTTAGGACAAACATCCAGTACGGTAGCTGTCACTTTTGTTTTGATAGATTCTTCTTTCGGAACCTCTTTCAACAAACCAGGCAGAGTTGCAATATCTACTGCGTTTTGAGTAGTGGTTGCCTTATCGCCGTATACTTTACCCGGAGTTGCTTTACCTTCCGGTGGTTGAGCTTGTGCACCTAAAAAACTACATACAACTAGGGAAAAGGCTAACAATTTTTTCATGTTTATAAATTTTGATCGCTGGTAAAAATTTTGTATCTTAAATAGTATATACCTGTTATTTTAGGTACCTTTCAGCCAACGAAGTTAAATATTCTAATTCTACAAACACCTGTTTTTCAGAATTGAAGCGAAAATTTTACAATTTTTTGAAAAAAAGTCGCTTATTTCTTCATTTTAAGTAGATTATCACTACCTTTGCAAACTCTTAAAAAGGGTACATCATGGATTACCGTCGTAATTTTGACATTGCGTTTGTTGGTTTAAAGCCCGGAGTTCATGAGTTCAACTACGAGTTGAACGATGAGTTCTTTCTAAGTTTTCATGAAGTAGACTTTAGGAATACGGCTGCCAAAGTCAAAGTGATGCTGGATAAACACCACAATTTCATGCAGTTAAAGTTTGAAGTGGGTGGAACAACAGAAGTTACTTGTGACCGGTGCGGAAACGACCTGCCAATAGAATTGTGGGATGAATTTAATCTGATTGTGAAATTGGTAGAAGAGCCTGAAAAAATGAACGAAGAAGAGGAAGATCCGGATATTTTTTATATCAGTAAAGGAGAAAGCCATCTTCACCTCGCTCCCTGGCTCTACGAATTTGTCATCTTATCCATTCCGATGCAGAGAATGTGTGGGGAAGATGAAAAAGGAAAGTCGAAATGTAATCCTGAAGTATTAGCCAAATTGAATAATTTTAAAGCGGCTGATGAACAACAGACAAACCCGATATGGAAGGGTTTAGACCAGTTTAAAGACTTAAACGATTAACAAAAAGTATATTCTAAAACATAGCTATAAAATTTGAGTTATGCCGAATCCAAAAAGAAGACACTCTCAACAAAGAGGTGCGAAGAGAAGAACTCACTACAAAGCTGAGAAAGTGACTTTAAGCAAAGACAGCACTACCGGCGAAATCCACGTGCGTCACAGAGCTCACGTTAGTGAAGGTAAATTGTATTATAAAGGAAAAGTGGTAGCTGAAGTATCACCTATTAAGTAATCCTTTTTTAATATAAACCTGCATTGCCGGATGAGAATTGGTTTAGATATTATGGGCGGAGACTTCGCTCCTAGCGAAGCAATTAAAGGAATTAAACTGTATTTATCTGAATCTGTTAATCCGGCTATGCTGGTATTGACTGGTGACGAAGCACAGGTAAGGCCTCTGTTAGAAGAATTTGAAATTCCTTCTGATAAGGTTCAGCTTGTTCATGCCCCTCAGGTAGTGGATATGCACGAGCATCCTACCAAAGCATTGAAAGAAAAGCCGCAGTCATCTATCAACGTCGGCTTTCACTTGCTCGCAAGCGGAAAAACCGATGCCTTCATCAGTGCCGGCAACACCGGTGCTATGTTAGTAGGTACCATGTACTCCATCAAACCTATTGAAGGAGTTACACGTCCCACCATTTCTACCGTTTTACCGAAAGAAAATGGCCAATTAGGTTTGTTGCTCGATGTCGGCTTAAATGCAGACTGTAAACCCGAGCACCTGAACCAGTTTGCAATTCTTGGTTCACTATATGCCAAACATATTCTGGGTATCGATCAACCCCGGGTTGGATTGGTGAATATTGGTGAAGAAGAAGGTAAAGGAAATATTCTTGCGCAGGCTACTTATCCCCTCCTCAAAGAAAACAAACTCATCCACTTCATAGGAAATGTTGAAGGAAGAGACCTTTTCTTAGACAAAGCCGATATCATGTTATGTGATGGATTTACCGGTAATATTATTCTTAAACTGGCTGAATCTATTTACGATATCACTAAAGAAAAAGAGATCAAACACGAATACTTCGATCAGTTTAATTATGAAAACTACGGCGGTACACCGATTCTGGGTGTTTCCAAGCCCGTAATCATTGGTCACGGTATCTCAAAAGCTTTAGCATTCAATAACATGATTAAACTGGCAGAGAAGTTGGTACAAACCGATTTACCGTCTACCATCAAAGAAAGCTTTAAAACACTCGCTGATCAATAGCCTGACTCATTCATGAGCATTCCTACCCTGAACTAAAAGGTTTTATAATCTCCAATATTTCGGTAGAATGCAGATTTCTCGTAGCTATATCACAACGGGCTTATTGTTCGTGGGCGTTATCGCCGGTTTCGTATTGTTAAACTATACCATTCCGGTTATCCCCTATTTGTTGTACTTCAGTTTTCCGGTCAGCACCCTGTTGTTCTGGTTGTTTCTTTGTTTGCTCTATTATACCGGCATGCGAATTCAGGGATTTCAATACTTCTCACATAACCCCGTTTATGTACTACTTATTTTGTTATTGGTTTCATTAAAAGTTACTATTCCCGCCGGATTCTTCTCTGTAAAATTCATACATGACCCACATTGGCAAACAGTCTTCAAAAAATGTATTCATTGGGGATACAAGGCAGTTATTCCGGTTACGCTCTATATGGTTTGGAGATTTTACCTTCACAAACCTAAAAAACTTTCACCGGTTAAAAACAACCAGCAGCTACTCATTATAGCCTTTGTAATCGTTTTTATTCCGGTTCTTTTCTATCTGAAGCAACAACCAGCCTTTCAGATAGCTTATCCCAAATTAAAAGCAATAGCCGGGTTAAAAGATCAGACAGGTTATTGGTTATATGCTTTCACTTTCGAAACTTTTTACTTACTCGATTTTGTAACGATAGAAGTTTTATTCAGAGGACTGCTTTTGCAGTTTTTTTTACACTACAAAAAAGCGCGTGATTATATTATTCCGATGGCATTGGTGTACGGAGCGATTCATTTAGGAAAACCATTATTGGAATGTATCAGTTCTTTTTTCGGAGGGTTGTTACTTGGGTATTTAACTTACCGTACAAATGAAATTTATCAGGGTATTCTGATTCATGTATACATCGCTCTTGCGATGGAGTTAATAATGTTATTCTAAAAAAACTACAAACCGATAAGCCGGATTCTGTTCCTCCAATTAATTGGAAGTGGTTATCATTTATCTGGGTTGCACATTACTGTACAACTCTAGCTGCCTACCCACCCAGTGAATTGCAAAGCAATACGGAACGAGCAGCTCCTGCACTGGTATACATGGCATTTCAGCATGCAAGGTTTACCCACAATATTTATTACTAAATATCATCGTAGGCTCTTACCCTACGTTTTCACCTTTTCCCCCACGGATGGAGGTAGTTATTTTCTGTGGCACTCGCTGTATGAATATTTCTATCCACCCCGGTCGTTAACCGGTGCATTTACTCTATGCTGTCCGGACTTTCCTCCCTCCTGAAATATCAGGAGAGCGATAACCTGGTTTGTAGTTTTACAAAGTTAAGAAGACTATTTTTAATATTGGAAGAAGATCTCCGTTGCCCCGAAACCGTAGGCCGGGTGATATCTGTTGACAAAGTGCTTTACTTCCTTTTTAGTACGCAATACCTCGTGAATTTCATCACGCAGTTTTCCGGTTCCCACGCCATGAATAGCAATAAACATCGGTAAATGGTGCGCGATAGCCAGTTCAAGGTATTTCTCAAACGTATCCAGCTGTAAAGTCATTTTTTCAAAATTATCCAATACATCCGGATCAGGAGTAAGATTTTCAATGTGCAGATCAATATTCTGACGGGCAGGTTCTAAATATTGCCTGCCTTTTGAAGCATCATATACTTTTACTTTGAATCCTTTGTTCATTAAAGAACTCATATCTAACCCCTTATCTTCTTCAAAAGGTTTATCAGGATATTCATCAAACAGTTTGTAAGAGAATGTAGGTTCACCTTTTTTCTGAAGCTGTTCAATCTGTTTGAATACCTGCTTGGGTTTCAGTTTCAGGTGAGCTTCATGGTGAGCAGCTTTTTGTTTACTTGACTCTTTCAAAGAAAATTCAAAGTTGAATGCCGGAGAATCGTTCAGATTCTCAAAGTCTATATCATGAATGTAAAAGTCTTCAAAAGCGATCACTTCATTATTCAATTCAAAATGAGTTTCTCCGAAATAATCTAATTGATAAGTAAACTTAAAATGATCGTTCGTTTTGTTAATCAGGTGAATTTTCAGGCGGTCAACAACATCATCACCAAATTCATCTTCTACAAAAACGGGGATAAAGGTTAACCAAACACCGTCAGCTTCTTTCCGGATAATTTTTTTGTTTTCGCGCGGAATATGATCAATGTATTGTTTTTCAACCTTTTTTTTGTCCTGAACCAGTTTTTTCTCCGTAAACCATTTAAAATATGGGAAATCGAGCTGATCTGTATAAGCAGGAAACTTCACCCCACGCACTTCCACAATCACCATTTTTTCATCGATGATTTCAATTACTTCTCCTTCCTCATTTGAGAGTCTGACCACTACTTTATCGCCTACTTGAAATTTCATTCTGCAAATATAAATAATATCATCGTCTGTTCGGTGCAGACATCAGACAGATGATAATATTTATGATTTCATCGATCCTGTTTCAAGATACCGTATGTGCCATGTAAAAGCCTCGGAAAGAATATGTGGCGTTTGTCCGCCTCTCACTTCACCGGCGCGGTTAAAATAATCGAGTAATGCTTCTTTATAGTCAGGGTGTGCACAGTTTTCAATAATTGTAACGGCTCTCTCACGGGGCGCTAATCCGCGTAAATCGGCATAACCCTGGTCTGTTACCAGAATATCTACGTCGTGCTCATTATGGTCTACATGCGGAACCATCGGCACAACATGCGACAACCGGTTTGATTTTGATGCTGCCTGACAAACAAATACACTCAGGTAGGAGTTTCGTGCAAAATCTCCGGAGCCTCCGATTCCGTTCATAATATGGGTTCCGCTTACGTGCGTAGAGTTTACATTTCCGTAAATGTCAAATTCAAGAGCTGTATTGATGGCAATTACTCCCAATCGACGGATAATACCAGGTGAATTGCTTAAATTCTGCGGGCGGAGAAGAATTTTTTCGCGGTAAGTATCCAGATTATCCATGACTTTCTGATAACATTCTTTTGACACGGTAATTGAAGATGCAGAAGCAAACTGCAATTTTCCTGAGTCAATCAACTCGAAAGTAGAGTCTTGCAACACTTCCGAATACATAGTAAGGTCATAAAAATTAGAATCTTTAAAGCCGGTGAGCACAGCATTGGCTACTTTTCCGATACCAGCCTGCAAAGGCAATAACCGGTCAGTTAACCTGCCTGCTTTTACTTCTTCCTCAAAAAAGCGGGTAAGATGTTGTGAGATTGCGATTGTTTTTTCGTCAGGTACTGCAATATCTGCCGGAGAATCCTGAATATCAGTAAAAACAATAGCTACAATTTTTTCGGGATCAACCGGAATGGTAGTTCTTCCCACACGTACTCCTGGGGCAATTACCGGAATATAATTGCGGTGAGGATAGTTCTCCGGTAAAAAGATATCATGAACTCCTTTAATACTTTCGGGAATGGATATATTAACTTCCAGAATGATTTGTTTAGCTAATGCAGCAAAAGAAACAGAGTTTCCAACTGAGGTAGTTGGTATAAGACTACCGTCTTCTTCGATTGCCGCTACTTCAATAATCGCAATGTCAATATCACCGATGTATCCGCCATGCACCAATTCGGCCGTTTCACTCAGGTGTTGATCAGTAAATAATACTTCGCCTTTATTAATAGCAGTTCGTAATGTTTTATCTACCTGAAAAGGCATTCTTTTATGTAAAACCTTTGCCTCGGTTAATTTAGCATCGGTATCATGCCCTAAAGAAGCGCCAGAAATCAGCGTGATCTTCAACGGTTCTTTTTTGGCTCTTTCGGCTAATGCCGGTAATACCACTTTACTATCTCCGGCTTTTGTAAAACCGCTTGTACCAACGATCATTTTATCCTTAAACAATTTTGCTGCTTCTTCTCCTGTCGTTACTTTATCCAAAAGCTGAGAGATCTTAATCCTGTTATTCATAAAAGAATCGTTATAAAAAAGAGAGTTAAAAATAGGTTTACCAAAGTAGCCATTGTGACTGAGAAACTTATTCAAAATTAATTAAAACATTAGCTATCAAAGTTTTTTTATTGATTGTAAGCGGTAAACATGATAACAATCATGTTTGAGTGATTGTCTTATTTAAATCATTTATAATAAAAATCTTAGGTATAAGATTTGGATAGATGATTCAAAATAAACTTCATGAGAACCTTACCTATAACAGTTAAACGATCTATTGAATTGTTAGGATTAGTGCTGCTCTTTTTTGTATTTTATGTGGGGCAGAGTATAATTATGCCACTGTTAATGGCTTTTTTCATCAGTTTAATGTTATTACCCGTTTACCGGTTTCTGAAAAGGCTGCGCATTCCGGAGATTATTGCAATTGTTTTGTCCATATTTTTTGCCATTCTGATCATTCTGGTAATCGCAGGTTTTTTTAGCTGGCAGGTAGGTTTACTTGTACAGGATTTTCCCCAACTCAAACAAAACTTTATTGCACATTGGGATAACCTCAGTGCCTGGATTCAGGAGAAGTTCAACATCAGCAGTACAGAACAGGGCGAAATGCTGAAAGAACAGAGTCAGAAATTACTCGACAATACAAGTTCTGTTTTAAGTGGAGCTATGGTTTCGCTTACGGGAATTTTTGTATTCATCGGTCTTATTCCTATCTATACCTTTCTGATACTGTTTTATAAAAACATGATTTTAAGATTCATTTTTTTATGGTTTAACAGAGACGATCATGAAACTGTTGAATGTGTTTTAAGAGAAAGTGAAGTGATGGTAAAAAGTTATCTGATCGGTTTATTGATTCAGGTAACTTACATGACACTTTTACTGGGAGGAATTCTTTTGGTGATCGGAATAGACCATGCACTTTTAATTGCTATTCTTTTTGCAGTGCTGAATCTCATTCCTTATGTGGGGGCACTGGTGGGTAATATCCTCGGTGTATTAATTACCCTGAGTTCTTCGAACCAGTTGTGGCATGTAGCCGCCGTACTGATAGCTATTACAGTAGTGCAATTTCTCGACAACAATATTCTGATGCCGAAAATAGTAGGATCAAAAATTAAAATCAATGCGCTGGTTTCTATATTAGGAGTGGTTGTGGGTGGAACTTTAGCTGGTGTATCAGGTATGTTTTTGTCGCTACCGATTATTGCATTGATCAAAATCGTTTTTGACCGTACAGATCAGTTTAACCATTGGGGCATGTTATTGGGAGATGAGCGCCCTAAATTAAGTCCGATGTCGAATTATGTGGTTCGTTTACGTAACCGGCATGTTCGCAAAAAGGGATCAGAAGGTGAGATTGATTAAAGATACTATATAAGAGAATTGATATAAGTGGCAATTTCGTCGGGATGAATAACTCTGTCGATTGCCACTTTTTCTATTGCCTGTTTAGGCATATATGGCACTTCAGCAGTCTCAGGATCCTGTACCATACAAATACCACCTCTGTCTTTCAGATAAATCAAACCTTCTACCCCATCTGCATTTGCACCCGACAATAAGATTCCGGTAGCAGAATGGCGGAATAAATCAGCAGCCGATTCAAACGTGATATCGATGGCTGGCCTGCAAAAGTGAATTTTTTCTGAAACGTCGAGCGAAAAAGTAAAATCTTTTTCAATCAATACATGATAATCAGCGGGAGCTACATAAACGGTTTGAACAAGCAGCGGGTCTTTATCAGAAATTTCAATGACAGGCCATTTGGTGCGTGATTGCAACAGAGGGGTAAGCAGGTCGTCTGCTGCGGCTTTTCGGTGCATGATAAAAACAATACTTACGTTTGCGTTAGATTTCAATTGAGCAACCATAGATAACATTACATGCAACGAACCGGCAGAACCTCCTATTACCACAAGATGTGATGGTATGCTTAGGATAGTTTTTTCCATATTTTCTCTTTGCCTACATGTTGATAACGTTTATAAACATCCACATACTTTAAAGCTTCTTTACTTCCCAGTGCCAGATATCCCCCTACCTCAAGACTGGCATCGAAAAGACGTATAGCCCTGTCTTGCAACTGCTTTTCAAAATAGATCAGTACGTTTCTGCAAAGTATTAACTGAAACTCATTAAACGATCCGTCTGATACCAGGTTATGCGTAGAGGTCACTAACCTTTGTACGAGAAACTTACTGAATTTAACATTATCGTAATTGGCAGTATAATAATTTGAAAAATCGAATTTTCCTCCTGAGTTGATATAGTTCTCAGAATACAGTTTCATATGTCTGAGCGGATATATACCTTTTGATACAGTTTCCAGTACCTGTGCATTTAAATCGGTAGCGTATAATAAGCTTTTCTCCAACAATCCTGCTTCGTGCAATAAGATGGCCATAGAATAAACCTCTTCACCTGTGGCGCATCCTGCATGCCAGATTTTAATGAACGAGTGATGTGCTATATTAGGGAGTACGTCCTCGCGCAGAGATCGAAAGAACTTGGGATCACGGAACATTTCCGTAACGTTTACCGTTATCTCTTCTACAAAACGAAGAAAGTATACTTCGTCTAATTTGATACGGTTTCTGAAAGAGTTAAAATTGGCAAAATTATCTAAATTAATTAATCTCAAAATCCTTCTTTTCATAGAAGCTTTTGAGTATTCAGTAAAATCGTATCCGTACCAATCGCTAATATCTCTCAGCAATTGAAATATTTCTTCATCCTTTATGTCAAACTTTCTTGAATACATTACAAAAATTGATCAATCTGTTTAAAAAGTTCTGTGACATCTACGGGCTTAGAAATATAATTATCGGCTCCGGCATTTAAGCATCTTTCTCTGTCTCCTACCATTGCCTGGGCTGTAACAGCGATAATGGGTACTGTTTTATATTTTTCTATTTCTCTAATTTTCGGTAACGCTTCATATCCATCCATAACCGGCATCATCATATCTAGTAAAATTATGCCTATATCATCCCGCTGGTTCAGAATTACAAAAGCTTCTTTCATATCTGAAGCGGAAATGCTTTCATAATGCCTTGATCTCAATACCGCACTTAATGCGAATATGTTTCTGGAATCATCATCAATGATCAAAATCACTTTGTTACTCATTGTTCACTTATTTTATTGAATCGTATAACCAAACTCTCAATAGGGACAGTAATTGGTCTATATCCACCGGTTTACTAATATAATCGGATGCACCTGCATTCATACATTTCTCACGGTCACCAGCCATAGCCTTTGCCGTCACAGCAATAATGGGTACTTTTTTGTACGTTTGGTTATTTCTTACTCTTCGTGTAGTTTCATATCCATCCATTTCGGGCATCATCATATCCATTAATACGATATCGATGTCATTTCGTTCGTTTAACACATCCAGCGCTTCTTTACCATTCACTGCCGAAACAACATTCATATCCACTCCTTCCAGTGCTTTCGTTAATGAGAAGATATTTCTTACATCATCATCGGCAATGAGTACATTTTTATTCTGCAAAACATCTTTCAATTTACCTTTCCGCTGTACTTTCGATGTTTTTTCACTTTTCTCAGCCACCAGGTGTAAGAATAAAGAAACCTCATCTAACACACGCTGATAGGATTGTGCAGTTTTAATCACAATGGAAGAAGAATATTGCTTCAATCTTAATTCTTCGGTTTTAGAAAGATTTTTACCGGTAAAAATAATGATCGGAATCAATCCGAAAGAAACCATTCCTTTTAATTCATCCAGAATAGAATAGGTTTGTTGTGAAGGACTGTCTAAGTCGAGCACAATACAATTAATACCATTTTGCTTTAATTGCAATTTCGCGTTTTCAGGGGTCGGGCTGATCACCACTTTTACATCAAGAGATTCCAGGTAATAAGCCAATGCACGTGCGTGTTGTATATTATCTTCAATAATCAATACTTTATCCGGTTTATGACTGTTGAAAACCTCAATCTGTTTGAAAATATCCTGTATTTTTTCAATAGAAACCGGCTTGTTGATAAAGTTGATCGCACCTTTACTGATCGACTGATACTTGGCATCATGGCTCGACATCATATGTACCGGAATATGCTTGGTAGCCGGATTACCTTTCAACTCTTCCATGATTTCCCAACCGTCTTTCAACGGTAGTTGGATATCGAGTAGAATTCCGTGCGGTTGGTACTGCTCAGCCAGTTTGGTAGCTTCCTCACCGCTTACGGATATAATACCTTTATACCCATTCTGACGGGTAAAATTGAGGAGTGATTTAGCAAATGGCGTATCATCTTCCACAATCAAAATAACTCTGTCATTAATCTCAATAGCGTCACGGTCATCTTCTATCGCTACCGGAATACGCTGTGCAATCAATCTTTGATTTTTGAATGCGTCTTCGTCTTTATTCAAATCACTTTCGGTTACTTCTCCTTTGATCAGTTTAGTTAAAAGCTCTTCTTCCGCAACTATTTTGTCGGCAACGCTTTTATTGATCGGAATCGTTATGGTAAATATACTTCCTTTGCCCGGAGTCGATTCCAGCTGAATTTCTCCTTTTAATAATTTAGCCAGTTCACGACTGATAGATAGTCCAAGTCCGGTTCCACCATATTTTCTTCTGGTAGATCCGTCTTCCTGTTGAAATGCTTCAAAGATAATATTTTGTTTTTCAGGGATAATACCGATTCCTGAATCAGTTACGGCAAATGAGATATGATCGTTTTTACCTTCACTTACTTTCGCTTCCAGTTTTACATAACCCTCTGCAGTAAATTTCAGGGCATTTGAAATCAGATTTTTTAATATCTGCTCCAGCCTCATTTTATCAGTATCTAATAAAGCCGGTAGCGAAGCATCTAATTCAAGATAAAAATTCAGATCCTTTTCTTTAGCGATCGGATCGAACAACGAGCGCATATCTTCTAAGATTTCCTGTACCGGAACCGATTGATAAACCAGATCCATTTTACCTGCTTCTATTTTTGAAAGATCGAGTATTTCATCAATCAAGGCAAGTAAACCCTGTCCTGAACCATGAATCACCTGTGCATACTCCACCTGTTCCAGTGTTAAGTTTTTAACGGTATTCTCTACCAATAAACGGCTCAGCAGTAAAATAGAATTTAAAGGAGTTCTCAGTTCATGCGACATATTAGCAAGGAACTCAGATTTATAACGGGTACTTTGTTCAAGTTCTTCAGCTTTCCTTTGAATTTCAAGATTACGTTCAAATACCAGCTGATTTTTTTCTTCCAGCATTTTCGCTCTTTGCTCTAACGTTTCATTTACTTCTATGAGCTCTTCCTGTTGCACACGTAATTCTTCTTCGGAAGCCTGTAATTTTTCAGTTTGTGCTTCTAACTCAGAGTTGATGTTCTCCAACTCATTATGTTGAGCTTGTAATTCTTCGGCCTGCGATTGAGTTTCCTCAAACAACTCCTGTAGTTTCTTCCTGTTTTTAATGCCGTTTACAGTTGTTCCTATATTACTACGAATATCATTGAAAAACGCCATGGCTTTTTCAGAGAATGGTTTTACTGATCCGATCAACAAAACGCCTTCTACTCTTCTCTCGTGCTGGAAAGGGATTACCAGCAAGTGTGCCGGCACCAGATTTCCGCTACCGACCGGAATCACTACATTTTCTCTGGGAATATCTTTTAAATGAATCACCTGATTTTTTCTGATGGCTTCATACAGCAACCCTGACTTTTGTGTTAACAGCATTTTAGTAGCAACATCTTCTACTCCGTATCCTGCACAATATACCAGCTGCCTGTTTTCGTCTAACTGATAGAAATTACCCAATACAGAATCAGTATATTCTACTACATAATCAATCACTTTTCTGCTGAGCACTTCCATTTCGTATTCACCCAGCATGGCATCATTTAAATGAGTAACTCCTGTTTGCAGCCATTCTCTGTCAGATAGTGCATTAAAAGAGTTTTCTAAACTTTTAGCCATTCTGTTAATGGCAATAGAAACATTACCTAATCCGTCTTCACCCTGATCTTGCGCCCTTGTAGAATAATCTCCTTCTGAAATTTTATTAGCAATGTCGCGGATAACGTTAATACGATGCGTGATATCCGCATCCTTCTCTTCAAGTGCCCGCTGCATTTTAGAACGGCTTTCAAATTCTAACATCGTTCTTCTGAATGAAACAACGGTAATTAAAATAGATATAAGAGAAGCTAAAACTATAATAATCGGTGTATAAGTAGCGAATGCCTTTAAGCGCGCATCTCTTCTGTTAAGGAGTTGCAGTTCATCCTGTTTCATGATACCGATATAGGTACGTATATTGTCCATCATCTCTTTACCCAACAATAGCTGATGATGCAATTCATCATTTTTAGTACCGTACAATTCGATGTTATTTTTCAGAAAACGAACTCTTTCTGTCACCAGGCCTTTTAACGTATCTGCTCTGAATACCTGAATGGGATTGTCTGCCACCAAACTTTTTAACGCAGTGGTTTCCACACTAATTTCTTCCAGCGCCTGATCAAAAGGTTTTAAAAAAGTTTGGTTACCGGTCAGTAAATATCCACGCTGACCGGTTTCGGCATCCTTCGCCAGTGAAAGGATATTATCCAGTTTCGATAATACTGTCATTGTATGATTTACCCTATCGGTACTTGTAAGCAGGGTTTGTATACTGATATACGACGCTATTGATGCAATCAATAACAAGACTATCGAAGTACTATAACTGATAATAAGATTTCTACGAAAAGACTTCATATTTTTTTATTAAGGCAATTTAACATTAGACTTTTTGAGCAACCGGCAACAGAATATGAAAAGTGGTTCCGATACCTTCTTTACTCTCCACAAATACTTTTCCTTTATGGTTCTCAATAATTTTTTTCACGATAGCCAGACCGATTCCGGTACCTTCATATTCTTCTTTCGAGTGTAACCGTTGAAAGATAGAAAATATTTTCTCTTTATACACTTCATTAAATCCGATTCCATTATCTGCAAAAGATAAACATACATAATTACCATTCTCATCTTCCGGTGCATCCGGTTGTAATACATCTACTCTTTTGTGTGTAATATCGAGTATCAAAGGAATATCTTGTTTGGCAAATTTCAATGCATTCGATAGAATATTTTGAAAGATCTGTCTGATCTGCGGCTCCAGCACATCTATCACCGGAAGCTGCTGCCACCGGATAATAGCTTCTTTTTCTTTAATCAGCAATTCCATATCTATCATTATACCTTCCATGATCACATTCAGGTCTACCGGTTTAAAAGCATTTTCAATTGAAAGCTTTGAATAACTCAATACGTCAGTAATGAGGTTACTCATCCGGTTTGATGAACGCATAATCCGTTGCATATAATCTTTGGCATCATGGTTATCGGCCAGAAATTTTGAAGTAATCAGATTGCCGAACACCTGTATTTTACGAAGCGGTTCTTTCAGATCATGAGAAGCCACATAAGCGAATTGCTGTAACTCATGATTAGACACTTCTAATTCATGGTTGATTTGCTGTAATTCTTTCGTTCTTTCCTGTACTCTTTGTTCCAGAATCTGATTCATCATTTTCTGTTCATGAATGTCTGTAAACATCCCAACCCACTTCAAAATTTCATCATTCTTTTTTACAGGAGTCAACGATAAAAGATGATGACGATACGTTTCAGCATTTTTAAGTGCGATAGTTACGTCATAAACCGATGCCTGCTCATTTGTTAGTGTAAGATCAATCAGCTGACGAACAGATTTTTCTCCTTCTGCTGTTTTCGGAAATTCATCTTCATTTCCGGAATAAAGAAACCAGAAATGATTGACGAATTCAATTTCGCCCGCAGTATTTAAAGTAAAGGCAATTTGAGGGATAGAAGCCAGCACTGATCTGAGTTCTTCAACACTTTGATTCAATCGTTCCTGTGCAGCTTTTCTTTGTTCAACTTCCTGCAATAATGTATGATGGATTTCATTCAACTCACGTGACTGCATACTCAGGCGATAAAAGGTTTTCACCTTCATGAGCAAAATATCCGGATCAAAAGGCTTGGTAATATAATCCATCGCCCCTGAATCATATCCTTTTGCAATAAAAGTTTTATCAGTATTTACTGCCGAAAGAAAAATAATAGGAATATCTTTTGACTTGCTGAAACCGGTTACTGCTTCTGCTACCTCAAAACCATCCATATCCGGCATCTGTACGTCCAGAATAATAACAGTGTAATCATTTTTTAAAATTTTCAACAATGCCTCTTCTCCGGAAGTTGCCGTGTCAACCTGAAAATGGTTCAGCACCAACAACTGCTTAAGGGAATATATATTCTCCTGACGATCATCAACTAGCAGAATCATACTCAAATATATTTCAAATAAATATATCACCTGTGTAGAAAAAAATCCCCGATATGGGGATTTTTATTTTATCTCGTAAATTCTCCGTTTATCTCTATTTCAACCTCATCGCTAATCATTGGCGGTGGAAATTTAGCACCGATATTAAAGTCGGAGCGTTTAATTTTTCCGTCTGCTTTGAACCCTGCCGTCATCTTTTTATTCATTGCGTTCTCTACCATTCCATTATACTTTACTTCCAGCTTAACTTCTTTGGTAATTCCGTGCATCGTCAGGTTTCCGGTCACTTCTAATTCGTCTTTTCCTTTTTTCTTAACTGCGGTACTTACAAAATCAATTGACGGATATTTTTCTGCATCAAAAAAATCCGGGCTTTTCAAATGATCATCGCGCATTTTTACGCGCGTATCAATCGAAGCTACTTTTGCAGAAAACTTAAAAACGGCATCTGTAAAGTCTTCTTTATTGGTTTGAATTTCGATATCAAAATCCTTAAAATGCCCTGAAACTTCTGAAATACCTAAGTGTGTTACTTCGAAAACCACTTCAGCGTGGGCTTTATCAACCTTCCACGTATCCACTACAATAAAAGAGGTGGCGGCAATAAACAGAGTCAACAAAAAGTAATAATAGCTTTTCTTCATAATACTTGAGTTTTATTGAATTATAAATTTCCTTTATATAGACTACGGTCTGTTAATTTAAAGCTTTATGAATTGAGTCAATTCAGACAGTTACACTATTATAAAATTAAAACCAAGGTATATGCGAATTACGAAATCCGGGCCAGGTACCGGCAAAGCATAAAAAAAGCGAATCAGATTGATTCGCTGGTATTTATTTTTTCTTCGCTTTTTTAGCGGTGCCGGAGGCTTTTTTTGAAGTTTTCTTTTTTGCGGAACTTTTTTTCTCAGTAGCGGCTTTTTTAGCTGCTGCTTCTTTTTCTTCCTCTTTTTGTAGCTTAATATTAAACTTCACAACGTCCCAATATTCTTTACCGTAATCTACGAAGATCTCACTTCCTTTTGGAATATCTTTTTTTGCAACGATAAATACACGTTTTCCTTCCTCGTGGTATGCTGCATTATTGCTGATACCTTTCACTTTTGAGATGCCTTTTGCATCATTGGCATATCTGGCAATAGCTTCAGGATCTCCCATTGCATCGATTACAGTATTTCGGGTGATATAGTAAATATATCCATTGAATCCTTCCTTTGGTTCGGCTTCTTTCCAGCTAGAAACTTTTCCTTTATACTCTACAATAAATGCTCCTTTAGGAATGAATATTTTTGTAAATAATCCTTTTCCTGCTCCGGGCAATGTTGATTTCTTTACGACTAATTGACTATCCAATAATTCCATGATACGTTTTTTCGAGGGCGTGAAGATAGGCAAAAACAATTAACAAATAACTCCTGCATGAATAGTTTAACCAAAACAATACAATTTATACTTTACCATAAAAAAACTGCCCCACAACAAAGTTGGGGGCAGCACTTAATTTTATAAATTTTACTTACTACCAGAATCGGGCATACAACGCACCGATAATCATTAACGTTATAACGATTAAAGCAATGGTAGCCGGTTTCAATTTGAACATAGAAGCATCCAGGTCTAATGCCTTAGGATTAACTTTCGGACCAGCTAAACTCACGATGACCATTAACGACACGGTGAAGAAGAAAGACCATCCCATACTGATAAGGAAAGGAATTTCAACAATTGTCTGAACATTGCCATCAATTAACTTCTCATACTGATAAGCAGTGTACAATAAAGTTTCTTTTCCGAAAATATCTACTGCAAAACTGTTGAAGAACACCGACATCAGAAAACCTGTCAGAATACCCACTATGGCTGCTGTACCGGTTGTTCTTTTCCAGAAGAAGCCCAGAATAAACAACGCGAAGATACCCGGAGAAATAAAGCCGGTATATTTCTGAATAAAGGTGAAACCGCCTTCTCCGCCGATACCTAAAGTATCATTCCAGGTAAACAGGATAGACACCAGTAATGCTACCACTACTGTCATTCTTCCTACCCACACCATTTTCTTTTCGGTAGCTTCTTTATCAAAAAAGCGTTTGTGAATATCCAGCGTGTAAATAGTGGATATACTGTTTAATTTTCCCGCTAACGAAGCAACGATCGCGGCCGTTAAAGCAGCAATTGACAAACCTTTTAAACCTTGCGGTAAGAAAGCAAGAATAGCTGAATAAGCACCATCTTTACCACCCGACATTTCCGGTAAATGACCGTTTTTATAAAGTACCCAGGCAGCAATACCCGGCAGCATTACAATAATAGGCATCATCAGTTTTAAAAATCCTGCGAACAAAATACCGTTACGGGCAGTGGTTAAATCAGCCCCTAAAGCTCTTTGAGTAATATATTGATTACAGCCCCAATAGTTCAGGTGAACAATCCACTGGCCTGCAAAATACATAGCGATACCCGGTAAAATCACATACTTCTGAATTTCCGTATTCAAAGGATCTGTGATAGTAGCCACATTTACGGCCGGCTTGTCCAGCATAAGTTTAAAGTGTTCAGGTGAATCCTGCAACAGGGCATTGAAACCTGCCAGCACATCTCTTCCCAATCCGAACTTTTCACTTACAATCGTTAATGCGAAATAAGTAGTGGCCAAACCTCCGATAATCAGCACTGCCACCTGTATTACATCAGTATAACCGATTACTTTCATACCACCCAGTGTAATGATCAGGGCACAAAATGCCAGAATAATCATCAATATGTGCAGGTATTCTCCACCTAATAATCCATTAATGGCAACAGCACCGAGGTAAAGAATTGAAGTAAGATTTACAAAGATGTAAAGGAATAACCAGAAGATAGCCATGATCAGGGCAACGGTTTCATTATACCGTTGTTTCAGGAACTGAGGCATTGTGTATATCTTGTTCTTCAGATAAATCGGAATAAAATATACTGCGATAATAATAAGTGCGATAGCAGCGATCCACTCATAGGCAGCTACGGCAATACCCACAAAAAAGCCATCTCCGCTCATACCGATAAACTGTTCTGCAGAAATGTTAGAAGCGATCAGGGAAGCCCCGATTGCCCACCAGGTCAGTGAACCTTCTGCTAAAAAGAAGTCTTTAGTATCAAGCGTTGCTTTTTGTTTTTTCTTATAGATCCAGTACCCATAAGAACCTACTACGATAAAATAGAGGAGAATAATAATGTAATCAATCGTCTGAAGACTAGTGTTCATATGCAGCTTTTTACAGTTTTGTTTTGGATTGAGGGTTAAAAAATACAATCGGTTGCACTAAGTTAAGGTTTGGATTGAATAATTCAATAACATTGACAAATTATGCATAATTTTTTTCCTAAATTATTTAAAAATCATCCTTTTAAGAGGCTTGTTATGCAACAAAATGCAACTTCGGAATATCCGTTTTTTTTCGTATCTTAATAGATAGGCCCTTTGGTTTTTACAGCAGATCACAGAAAGGAACATACAAAAAAATGCAACTGTTTATAAACAGTTGCACATAATTTTTTATAATCTACCTGCCCCTACGTATCTTTTCGAGAAATAAAAGTCATCCAAATCGCTGATCATTACTCCCGAAGAAGTTGAAGCATGTACAAATTTGTTATTCTTTAGATACACCCCCACATGCGTGATAGCTCCCTTCCGGCGCTGGGTATTAAAGAAAACCAGATCTCCTTCTTTGAGATCTTTTTTCTTGATTTTTACCAATGCCTGGTATTGCTGAGCTGAGGTACGGGGTATTTCTTTCTGGTAAATAGCGCTTACAAAACGTTTGGTAAAAGCTGAGCAATCGATCCCGTCTTTGCCATCACCGCCATATTTATAACGGGTTCCCCACCACTCATCGAGAAAACTCAGCATTTTTCTGTTATTCATCTCCTCCACTGCAACATCCAGCAAAATCGCATATTTGAACTGGGCCGGAAAACTCATCTCAATACTTAAGGCCGGTATATTTTTAGATTCGTTCGATAAACTCGGACGGATATAATCGTTGGAGGAAGTCGTTTGTGTTGAAATATCTTCTAAATAGCGCGATTTGGCAGCACCCGACTGATTTCGCTGGTGCGGCGATGCCGTGGAATTGGATTGCGTAGCCTTTTTTGTACCACAACTCACAAGTGCCAATGAAACAATCGCTAAAACAATTCTAAAATGCATATCACTTAATGGGTTTTTCAGTTAACTGCCAAATTTACAAATACATTGCCAAAATGTATATATTTTTTGAGAACAGAAAGCCATTAGTTTTGTTAACTTACCAAACGGATAGAAATCTGCAGCAAATCAGCATCCGCTGAAGTGAATGGTAAACAGACGTTATGGATGATGATAGTTACCCTGACCACTCAGGTTTTATTTCAATTTTCATGAAGGTTTCAATCTGATTCGGTACTTTTACCGGCTTATTGATAATGAAGAATTTAGAATTCAGCATTCAGAACGAAAGACGCTTAAGATTTAACTTGTTGCTGCAGGATGATTCACGCTCTCAATGCTCAATTCGCCACGCTCAATTTTTTAAAGGATGACTAAATTTTCTCACTTACACTGCCATACTCAGTTTTCGTTGTTAGACGGGGCTGCCTCCATTCAATCGATGTACTCAAAAGCGATCAAAGATGGAATGCCGGCTGTTGCGATTACCGACCACGGTAATATGTTCGGAGCTTTTGAATTTGTATCGGAAGCATACAAACATAAAAACGATGACGGTTCTTTAAAAGTGAAACCCATCGTGGGTTGCGAGTTTTATGTAGTGGAAGACAGGCATCGTAAAACCTTCTCTAAAGAACAAAGAGACAGTCGTTACCATCAGGTATTACTGGCAAAAAATGCCAAGGGCTATGAGAACCTGATCAAACTTACCTCGCTCGGGTTTATAGAAGGAATGTATTCGAAATACCCGCGTATCGACAAAGAATTGATATTGCAATATCACGAAGGCCTCATCGCTACCACTTGTTGTATCGGTGCTTATGTGCCCCAAACCATACTGCATAAAGGCGAAGCAGAAGCGGAAAAAGAATTTAAATGGTGGTTAGACATATTCGGCGAAGACTTTTTCATCGAATTACAACGCCATGATATCAAAGAACAGATAGTCATCAATGAAACACTGCTGAAGTTTTCTAAAAAATATAACGTTCCGGTAATTGCTACCAATGATAGTCATTATACGGATCAGGACGATTATAATGCCCACGACATCTTACTTTGTATTAACACAGGTGAGAAAAAAGCAACACCTGGCTATGATGACTTTGTAAACGACGATAGCAATACCAAAGACAGAAGGTTTAAATTTCCGAACGATCAGTTCTATTTCAAATCACAGGATGAAATGAAAAAGCTTTTTCATGATATTCCTGAAGCTATCGACAATACCAATATGATTGTTGATCGTGTTGAAGTATTAAACCTGAAAAAAGATATCTTACTACCGGCTTTCCCTATCGAAGATAAATTCAAGATCCATAATGATTCGAACCTTAATCAGTGGGAATATCTTAAACACATCACTTACGAAGGGATGTATCAACGATATAACGATGTAACACCGGATATTCAGGAACGGATCGATTTTGAATTATTCACTATTAAAACGATGGGATTTGCCGGTTACTTCCTGATTGTATCCGACTTCATTAAAGCAGGGAGAGACCTTGGTGTATTCATTGGCCCCGGAAGGGGATCTGCTGCAGGTTCTGCAGTAGCATACTGTATTGGTATTACCAATATTGACCCTATTAAATACAACTTACTTTTTGAGCGTTTCCTCAATCCCGACCGTAAATCGATGCCGGATATTGATACAGACTTTGACGATGAAGGACGCCAGAAAGTGATTGATTATGTAGTTGACAAATACGGCAAAAACCAGGTAGCACAAATCGTTACTTACGGTACCATGGCAGCGAAAATGAGTATTAAAGACGTTGCACGTGTGATGGATTTACCCTTGTCTGAATCAAATGCCCTTGCTAAACTGGTGCCGGATAAACCCGGTATTGAACTGGGCAGGGTATTAAAAGCACCACTCACAGCGAAGGAAGGTCCTAAATCACTGGAAGAAAAAGACGGGATCAGTAGCGACGATCTGGAGAATGTGAAAAAAATCAGAGAAGTATATCATTCAGATACACTGGCCGGCTATGTATTACACGAAGCAGAAAGGCTGGAAGGTTCTGTAAGAAATACCGGTATTCACGCGGCGGGTATCATCATCGCTCCACAAGATCTTACCGAATTGATTCCGGTATGTACTGCTAAAGATTCTGATTTGTGGGTAACGCAGATCGAGGGATCTATGATTGAAGATGCTGGTGTAATCAAAATGGACTTCCTGGGTTTAAAAACCCTCACGATTATTAAAAACGCCCTGGAGATGATTAAACAGAACCATGGTGTTGAAATCGTAATCGATGATATTCCACTCGACGATCAGAAAACATTTGAGATATATCAGAAGGGAGATACCGTTGGTACGTTTCAGTTTGAAAGTCCGGGTATGCAAAAATACCTGCGCGATCTCAAACCTGACCAATTTGCGGATCTGATCGCGATGAACGCCTTGTATCGCCCCGGTCCGTTGGCTTACATTCCTAACTTTATCGACCGTAAACACGGAAAAGAAGTCATCAGCTATGACCTCCCGGAAATGCAGGAATACCTTGAAGAAACTTATGGTATTACCGTATATCAGGAGCAGGTAATGCTATTAGCCCAGAAACTGGCCGGCTTCAGTAAAGGAGACGCCGACGTTTTACGTAAAGCCATGGGTAAAAAGCAAAAGGCTGTTCTCGATAAAATGAAAGCACAGTTCATTGACGGGGCTGTAGCCAAGGGGCATCCTGCTGATAAATTGGATAAAATCTGGACCGACTGGGAGGCATTCGCCCAGTACGCTTTTAATAAATCACACTCTACCTGTTATGCGTTCGTAGCTTATCAAACGGCTTATTTAAAAGCTCACTACCCCTCTGAATACATGGCGGCAGTTTTGAACAACGCCGGTAGTATTGAAAAAATCACCTTCTTTATGGAAGAGTGTAAACGCATGGGATTAAATGTATTAGGACCCGATGTAAACGAGTCTAATAAAGGATTTGCCGTTACACCCAAAGGAGATATCCGCTTTGGTTTGGGAGGATTAAAGGGCGTGGGTGAAGCCGCCGTAATCAGCCTGATTGAAGAGCGTCAGAAAAACGGTGCTTATCACGATGTATTCGATATGATCAAACGGGTGAATCAACGTACCGTAAACAAAAAAACACTGGAGAGTTTAGTGTATGCCGGGGGATTTGATTGTTTCCCTGATTTTCACAGAGCCCAGTATTTTCATATTCCTCCGGGCGACACCTCTACCGGACTTGAAAAAATTATTAAATACGGAAATATATTCCAGGCAGAATCAAACAGCTCTGCCAATACACTGTTCGGAGAATTATCGAACAGTATGGACATTCCTCTTCCAAAAGTTCCGGAATGTGAAGAATGGACGTTAACTGTTCTGCTGGAACATGAAAAAGAAGTTACAGGAATTTTCATGAGCGGCCACCCGCTCGACCACTTCAAATTTGAATTACAACATTATAATATCACACCGTTGAACGAATTCAACGAAATCAAGGATAATATTGTTCATAATCCTACCAACCGGAATTTCCGTTTGGCGGGTTTAGTAACCGATGCTCAACACAGAGTTTCAAAAACCGGTAGAAACTTCGGCTCATTGATGATTGAAGATTATAACGGAAAATCAGAATTTATGCTGTGGAGTGATGATTACATCAAATACAACAATTACCTGGAAAAGGGTAAAATGGTATTCATTACCGGTTTCTTTAAACAACGTTTTAATCAGAATCAGTACGAATTCAAGATCGAAAAGATTATTTTACTCGAAAGCATTAAGTCTATTTTAACAAAAAACATTACCATCGACATCGAAGCACGGTACCTGAATGAAAAAATGGTAAATTTCCTTTCAGAGAACCAACAGAAGCATCCGGGTGTTATACCTATTAAGTTTAACATCAAAGATCCGAAAATGGGGTATAAAATCAGCCTCAATACGGTGGATAAAAAATTTGAAATGAATGACGATTTGGCCATCTGGCTGCAACAAACGCCTGAATTTGAGGTAAAAGTTGAAGTTGCATAATGTGGATATGTCGTAACGTCACAATTCCAAACTTGGTTGTAAATTTGTTTTTACTTAATTGTACTTTTTATAAACTATTTCATAGAACACATAAAATATAAAATCATGGCATTAGAAATTACAGATACCAACTTTCAGGAAGTGGTTTTGAATTCTGATAAATTATCAGTAGTAGATTTTTGGGCTGAATGGTGCGGACCTTGTCGTGCGATCGGACCAGTAATCGAAGAATTACATAAAGAGTACGATGGTAAAGTGAATGTTGGTAAAATGAATGTTGATAACAACTCGCAAGTACCTGTAGAATACGGAATCACTAATATTCCAGCAATTTTATTCTTTAAAAATGGTCAGTTAGTTGACAAATTAGTAGGTGCACACCCTAAAGCTAATTTTGTTAAAAAAATTGAACAACACTCATAAGGCATTCAAAAAGCCCCCAAAATATTGGGGGCTTTTTTTATTGATATTATTCGTATTTCAGTTTTTCGAGCACTTTCACGACCCACCGCATTTTCAGGTAAATTCCGATAAATAGTAGTGCTGCAGTATAGTAAAAAATCGGATATCCGAAGGAGTAACCCCAGTAAATAAACATCCCGGCAACCAACCCCCATTCTAAAAAAAATCTGAATTTTAAGTTCTTTTTAGATTGCCACCAGCCGAATAATACCAGGTCAGCCACCATTAAGCTCAATAATAGTTGCAACCAGTACCATTTACAGAGATTCCAATAACTGTCTACTGCCCATTTCAATTTTCCCCAACTCCAGCTAACATCACTGGTAATCATTGAGAAATGAATCAGGAAAATAATACAACTAATCAACGTCGTCCACATAATGACCACCCAGTTAGCCTTTAACACTGTCAATAATTTACTCATAGAATTCGGGATATTAATCTAAACGACCGGTACGGATGGTTAGTATGTAAAAGTTTTACACAGAATCG
This sequence comes from Gynurincola endophyticus, assembly GCF_003991195.1. Lineage (GTDB taxonomy): Bacteria > Bacteroidota > Bacteroidia > Chitinophagales > Chitinophagaceae > Gynurincola > Gynurincola endophyticus. Next base: position 77,818 of record NZ_RCWL01000011.1, read on the forward strand.
AAGAAAAAACGCACATGCGCAGTAATTCCACTCATGAAGTGTTTAAAAATGCGATTTTAGGAATAACTTGCACGATATTTTTTGACTATATTTAAAGTCAACCAGTTATCGCATCACCCGTAGGCTTCTGCCTGCACATTTAAATTTATATGGACCAGGTCTTAACAAACGTTGGTAGAGGGTTATTCGGCATGTTGGTGCTTATTTTTATTTGTTTTATATTCAGTAATAACCGAAGAGCTATTAATTGGAGATTAGTAATGATCGGTATAGTAGCCCAGATCTGTTTTGCGTTGGGTGTATTGAAGATTAATTTTATAAAAACAATCTTCGAGTGGGTTTCAGACGGTTTTGTCAAGATCATAAACATCGGGCATGAAGGAACCAAATTTTTATTCGGTAATCTGGCGGATGCTTCTCAAAGCTGGGCTTATGTTTTTGCCATTCAGGTACTTCCCAACATTATCTTCTTTTCTGCGCTCAGCGCTTTATTATACTACCTGGGTATTTTACAAAAAATTGTATGGCTGTTTGCTTTTCTGTTAAAAAAAATAGGTATTACAGGGCCGGAATCTGTTTCTACTGCCGGTAATATCTTCTTGGGCCAAACGGAAGCGCCATTAATGATCCGCCCTTTTCTTGAAAAAATGACCCGTTCCGAAATGCTGTGTATCATGGTGGGTGGTATGGCCAATACTGCCGGTTCGGTTTTAGCAGCTTATGTAGGTTTCTTAGGTGGCGATGACCCCGACCAGCAACGTTATTTCGCCTTACACATGTTAAGTCAGTCTATCATGAGTGCTCCGGCGGCGATTGTAGTTTCAAAAATATTATTTCCCAGTACTGAAAATGTAATATCCAACCTTTCAGTTCCTAAAGAAAAAATCGGCGACAACGTATTGGATGCAATTTCAATCGGAACAACCGATGGTTTAAAACTGGCTGTCAATGTAGGTGCGATGCTGATCGTATTCACTGCATTAATGTATCTCGCCAATGCAACCCTGGGTTTTACCGGCGATTTACTTTCTATCAATGATGATATTGCCCGGATGACCGGCAACCGTTATGAAGGATTATCCTTACAAATGATATTAGGCTACGTCTTCTCTCCTATTGCATGGATCATTGGTGTGAATTCTAATGAAATGATTCAGGTGGGGCAATTGTTAGGAGAAAAAACGATCCTCAATGAATTCGTTGCCTATTCCAGTTTTGGAGCGATGAAAAATGCCGGCGTGATACAGGATCCGAAATCGATTCTCATTACAACTTACGCATTGTGTGGTTTTGCCAATTTCGCCTCTATAGGTATTCAGATCGGAGGTATCAGCCAACTGGCTCCGAATCAAAGAAAAAACCTTACGGAATTAGGATTAAAAGCTTTGTTGGGAGGTACAATTGCCTGTTTAATGTGTGGTTGTGTAGCGGGTATGTTAATGTAACCCCGGCGTTTAAACATTCTAATAGGTTATTTGTTAATATTCTATCTTAAATTTGTGAAGGATTGCAAAAAATATTACGTCCATGAGTCAATCAATAGAACAAATAGTAGCGTCAGAAAAAGATCAGGATTTACAACGCATTGGTCAGAAAGTAATCAATAAAGAAAGAATTACTGCTGCTGAAGGTGTGATTCTTTATGAAAAAGCCCCTTTAGCTTATGTTGGAGCTTTGGCCAATTTTGTAAGAGAGCGATTACATGGTAATAAAACGTTTTTCAATAGAAATTTTCATATCGAGCCTACCAACGTTTGTGTATTCTCATGCAAATTTTGTTCTTATTCTAAACTATATGCGCACCGTGAAGAAGGTTGGGAATTAACCACCGACCAGATGTTGGAAATTGTAAAAAAATACGATGATCAACCGGTAACGGAAGTGCACATTGTAGGTGGTGTACACCCTAAATTAACGCTTGAGTTTTTTGCAGATTTACTGAGAAAGATAAAAGCTCATCGTGCAGATTTACATGTGAAAGGATTTACTCCTGTTGAGCTTGATTATATGTTCCGTAAAGCGAAGAAAACACGTCGTGAAGGAATGGAATATTTAAAAGAAGCAGGATTAGAATCATTACCAGGCGGAGGTGCTGAGATTTTTGCACCGGAAATACGTACGCAGATTTGCCATGATAAAGTAGACGCTAACGGCTGGCTGGAGATTCATGAAATAGCGCATGAATTGGGTATGCATTCGAACGCTACAATGTTATACGGACATATAGAAGGATTTGAACACCGGATTGATCACATGGAACGCTTACGTCAATTGCAAGACAAAACCGGTGGTTTTAATACTTTCATTCCACTGAAGTTCAGAAACAGCAACAATGAAATGAGCAATATTGCAGAATCTACCATTATTGAAGATATGCGCAATTATGCCATTGCCCGGTTATACATGGATAACTTCCCTCACCTGAAAGCTTATTGGCCGATGCTGGGAAGACAGAATGCACAATTAGCGTTACAATTCGGCGTGAATGATATTGACGGTACGATTGATGATTCTACCAAGATTTATTCAATGGCCGGATCTGAAGAACAAACACCGGCAATGAGTACTGCCGATCTGGTAAGCTTAATCAAGCAGGTAAAACGTCATCCGATAGAGCGCGATACCTTATACAATGAATTACGCGATTATAATGATGTTGATTTAGCAACAATTGAAACGAATCCGTTGTTGAATTAATTTCGTTAATAATATTGGATGTGAAAAAGATTAAACAAAAAATCTGATCATCCTGAAATATCGTAAATATATACAGTTGGGAGTCTTAAGACTCCCAATTTTCATTTTAAGTTAAGGTGGCACCGCTGCACTGCTTATCCATCTCCACAGCCTAACCTCATAACACTCAGTTCAAAACGAACGGTAATAAGTTCATTATCTCAAACAGTTCACTTATCAACTGTCTAACACTCGGGCAATGAAATCGGAATATGTACCGCTAACCCGCCTTCAGCCGTTTCTTTATATTTAAAACTCATATCAACCGCGGTATCCCACATCGTTTTTACCACGGTATCGAGCGATACCTTTGCAAAATCTGGCGTGCTTTGCAGTGCCAGTTGTGAAGCCGTGATAGCCTTGATAGCACCCATTGTATTTCGTTCAATGCAAGGTACCTGCACTAAACCGCCGATCGGGTCACAAGTCAATCCCAGGTGGTGCTCCATCGCAATTTCTGCCGCCATCAATGCTTGTCGCTGACTGCCTCCTAAAGCCTCTGTTAACCCCGCTGCCGCCATAGCTGAAGATACACCTATCTCTGCCTGACACCCTCCCATTGCAGCAGAAATGGTAGCACCCTTCTTAAAAATAGACCCTACTTCCGCAGCAGTGAGCATGAACTGTAAAATTTTGTCTTCACGGTTTCCATCACAAAACACCACAAAATAATGTAATACTGCCGGAATCACTCCTGCAGCACCGTTAGTAGGAGCTGTTACAACTCTCCCGAAAGAGGCATTTTCTTCATTTACAGCGAGTGCAAAACAACTTACCCAGTCGAGAATATATTTAAAATTGGTACCGCCTTCCTGAATAGCAGCAATCCATGAATCATAATCAGTGTACGTTTTACCGGCCAGTAACTTTTTAGAAAGGTCTGCAGCCCGACGTTTTACGTTTAGCCCGCCAGGTAAAACACCCTGTGTGGTAGCACCCCGTAAAATACATTCTTTCATCACACGGTAAATATTCATCAGCCCTTCTTTAGTAGTCTTTTCGTCACGCCATGCCAATTCGTTTTCCATTACTACTTCATGAATACTCAAACCGGTTTTACGGCACCAGTGCAAAATATCATCTGCATGATCAATCGGAAAAGGAAGATCTATTTTTTGAGTATGGGCTGTTGAAAGCTGACCTTCTTTCTGAATGAATCCACCTCCTACCGAATAGTAAGTTGAGGCGAAGTTTTCTCCGTTTTTGAAATTCACCAGAAAAGTAACTGCGTTCGGGTGATACGGTAATGATTCATTCATCAAAAACTGAAGGTGTACACCTTGTGTAAAAGGAATGGACACCTGGCCCCCCAAACTTAATACCTGGTTCTGCTGAATAGATTTAACTTTTGAATTAATTAAACTCGTATCAAAAGTAACGGGATCGTCGCCGCTTAGTCCTAATAAGATAGCAATATCGGTTCCGTGTCCTTTACCGGTTTTAGCTAAAGACCCGTATAGTAAAACGGTAACACTCTCTACTTCGGTAAGAGATTGTGCAGCTTGAATTTCTTCAACAAATGCCTGAGCTGCCCTCCACGGTCCGAGTGTGTGGGAGCTGGAAGGACCAACGCCTATCTTAAAAATATCGAATACTGAAATTGCTTCGTGTGGCAAGGCTGATCGTTTTATTGGTTAGGTGAATTTTTCTCTTCTTCTAAACGTTGTTTCTGCTTTAATCGCATGTATTCCTGATCTCTCAATTCAAATTGATGCTTCTTATAAAAAAATGCAACAAAAAGGGTGATGATCAGGATAATTATAGTTAACAGTACAGGGTTCATTTTGGCATTTGCTTCCCAATCTGCCCGAACATACCAGTACTTTGCCGTCCAGGTAATAAAAGCAATCGGAAGTGCAAACAATAATCCGTAGGGCAAACCCAAAATAAACTGACGCAAAGGTGCTGCTTCTTTTTCACGAATAGACTCCCAATAGCTAATAAATTTTTTTTCCGACTCTGTAAGCATGAGAATAATAATTTGGCATTTTTCAAATAAGTACCACAAATTTAACGTTAGGAAAGGTAGGAAAGTTGAATATTTAGTAAATTGTAGCTAACCCTAAACATTTATCGAGTTGAAAATTTCAGTTTTAGTAGCCCAATATCTCTATGACCACCATCTTTTGGAATTACCCGGATTGGGCGTTTTTAAAGTAGAGAATGATTCAAAATCAACGACTGACCATCACTCTTCAAAAGAGGCGGAGTCGCGGAATATTACCTTTCAGGGAAAAAAAATCACTCAGTTATCACCGGAGCTCATCGAGTATATCCGTTTGAAAACAGGTAAATTACGTCCACTGGCAGAAGCCGATGTGGTGAGTTATCTGGAAGATGCCAAAGCTTTTTTGAATTTAGGCAAGCCTTTTCATCTGGAAGGTATCGGAACACTTCTTTACCTGAATGACGGTAAACTACAATTCACGATGGGCGCTCCCATTCTTGAGAAAATAGAAAGTAAATCTATTAATACAATTGAGGAGAAGGCTAAAGACTATTCAAAAGCCCAACCTGTACAAATTCCTGTAAAAGCTATCTTGTTCGGCTTTATCGGTATCATTACTTTAGCTGCTGTATGGTGGTTGGTCGGACTTTTCATGAAAGCTAAAAACACTCCGTCAGAAGTAACACAAACGCCTGTTGTAGAGCAAGTTCAGATAGTAGATACAGCTGCATTAAGAAGAGACTCCATTGCGCTCGCACTGGCCAAAGAAAATGAAGGCAAGTATAAATTTGTAATGGAAGTAACCGATAGAAAAACACGTGCATTGAGAAGGTTTGCACAAGTAAATGAGTTGAACCCAAGAATAAAAATGGAAACCGGTGACTCAGTTACCTATAAAATATTTGTAGTATTACCGGCAACAGAAAGAGATACTACCAGAATCAAAGATTCGCTGAATGCATGGTATTATGGTACTTTACCGAATAAAATAAAAGTGGAAAAACCATAAAAGATTGGATACGAAACGGTTGTATTTTTTCTAAAAAAAATTTCAGAAATCTTTCGCAAAAGCGCAACTGTTTTAAGTAAAGTGACGTCTAATAGAAAAGGATTCCCTTTTTAACTCATTCCCAAAGTTAATCCGTAAAGTACCCACAATTGAGGTTTGATCTCATATGGAAATTTTTAATAAGGACAAGGCTGGGCAGTTTGCCCAGGCCTTTTTTTAAAATAATTTCAGATTCAAGCAACTCTCCTAAACCCTTTATACGACACGATATAACTAAAAAACCTCCTCAACTTAGTTGAGGAGGTTTTTTAGTTATTATATGAGAAGACTAGTATCCCATACCACCCATATCAGGGCCAGGCATTGCAGGAGCGTCTTTTTTCTCAGGTTTGTCAGCAATTACACACTCGGTAGTTAATAACATACCAGCGATAGAAGCTGCATTTTCCAAAGCGATACGAGTCACTTTAGTTGGGTCGATAACACCCGCTTTCAACAAATACTCGAATTTCTCGGTACGTGCGTTGAAACCGTAGTCAGCATCGCCTTCTTTGATTTTTTGTACAATAACAGCACCTTCTAAACCACTGTTATGAACGATCTGACGAAGAGGCTCTTCAATACCACGTTTAACGATAGCGATACCTGTAGTTTCATCTTCATTAAGACCTTTTAACTTATCAAGAGATTTGGTAGCGCGGATATAAGCAACACCACCACCAGGTACGATACCTTCTTCAACAGCGGCACGGGTTGCGTGTAAAGCGTCATCCACACGATCTTTTTTCTCTTTCATTTCAACTTCAGTAGCTGCACCAACATATAATACGGCAACACCACCGGCAAGTTTAGCTAAACGCTCTTGTAATTTTTCTTTATCGTAATCAGAAGTAGTTACTTCGATTTGTGCTTTGATTTGATTAACGCGGGCAGCGATATCATCTTTTTTACCTTTACCACCTACGATGGTAGTGTTATCTTTATTGATTGTAATAGAAGCAGCCTGACCTAAATAAGTTAAATCAGCACCTTCTAATTTATAACCTTGCTCTTCGCTGATAACAGTACCTTTTGTTAAGATAGCAATATCCTGTAACATTTCTTTACGACGATCGCCAAAGCCAGGAGCTTTTACAGCTGCAACTTTTAAAGTACCGCGTAATTTGTTTACCACTAAAGTAGCTAAAGCTTCGCCTTCCAGATCTTCAGCGATAATTACTAATGGACGACCACTTTGAGCAACTTTTTCTAAAATGCTCAAAATGTCTTTCATTGCACTGATCTTTTTATCGTAGATCAGGATATAAGGGCTTTGTAATTCAGCTTCCATTTTTTCGCTGTTAGTAACGAAATATGGAGAGATATAACCTCTGTCGAATTGCATACCTTCTACTACATCAACAGTAGTTTCAGTACCTTTTGCTTCTTCTACAGTGATAACACCTTCTCTACCTACTTTACCGAAAGCCTCAGCAATTAATTTACCGATTGTTTCGTCGTTGTTAGCAGAGATAGTAGCTACCTGCTGAATTTTTTTGGTTTCGTTTCCTACCGCCTGAGATTGTTTTTGCAAGCTTGCAACAACCGCCTCTACAGCTTTGTCTATACCACGTTTCAGATCCATAGGGTTTGCACCGGCAGCAACGTTTTTCAAACCTTCGCTGATAATTGCCTGTGCTAAAACAGTAGCAGTAGTGGTACCATCACCTGCAATATCAGCAGTTTTAGAGGCTACTTCTTTTACCATTTGTGCACCCATGTTCTCGATCGGATCTTCCAATTCAATTTCTTTCGCTACAGATACACCGTCTTTAGTGATATGAGGTGCACCGAATTTTTTCTCTAATACTACGTTACGGCCTTTAGGACCTAAAGTTACTTTTACCGCATTTGCCAGGGTATCTACCCCTTTTTTCATTCTGTTGCGGGCTTCGATATCGAAAAATAATTGTTTTGCCATTTTTACTAAATTGAAGTTTAGAAAAAGGATCTATATAGAAAGAACTTCTTCTAAAAAATAGATTGTTTAATTAAAGGTTCAGATTAAGCAGGAACAATTGCCAGAATATCGCTTTCGCGCATAATCAATAATTCCTCTCCTTCGATGTTAATTTCAGTACCACCATATTTGCTGTACAATACAGTATCTCCTACTTTTACAGTTACCGGCTCGTCTTTTTTACCTGCGCCGGCAGCCACTACTACTCCACGTTGAGGTTTCTCTTTGGCAGTGTCAGGAATAATGATACCACCAGCGGTTTTTGCTTCCGCTTTAGCGGGTCTCACAATTACCCTGTCGTGTAATGGGGTAACATTTAACTTCTTAGCCATAGTTTTATCTATTTTTTTAAGTTGAAATTTTATTTCTTCTGATGAGAAGATGCCAAAAGTACTCGAATTTTATACCAATACGTTCTTTCAGGTCATTTTTTCAGTAATATAACCTCCCTGCTCAAATTTGACAGCACAGTTAAAATAGAATAGCAGGTATAAGTGCCAATTTTTCAGCTAAATAGGTATTTTTATTAAATTACTCACAAAGCCTTCATTGAAACTTTGACACTATTCTAAAATACAGTAGCTTTGCCCGCTTAAAAACAAGCTCTTATAAAATGATTAGCCGAAGAAATATACGCGTAAAAGTGATGCAGACGCTCTATACTTTGGAAACACAGTCCGAAGATGTGATGAATGGTAATTTGTCAAAACCCGGCGCCCCTCTCCGACTCCTGAACGCTCATTTTGATGATTCAAACAAGTTATTCTTATTTCTGGTACATAGTTTAGTGGAAATCTGCCGCTATGCAGAAACGGATTCTCGTCAGAGAGCCTCAAAATATTTGCCTTCTGCTGAAGACCTGAATGTAAATACCAAACTGGCCGGAAACGAGTGGATCTGGAGACTGATTGAATCTCCGTCTTATCAAAAGGCAGTAGCTGAACTCAAACCTGATTTATTATTGCCGGCCGACTTTATCAAAAAACTCTATTATGAATTGACAGATAAAGCTATTTATAAAGAGTATATCCAAACTCCTTCCCGTGATCCTAAAAAAGAAAAAGAGATCATTCATTATATTTTTGCAGAAATCATGCTTCCTTCTTCATTGCTGGAAACAGCGGTGGAAGATCAGTTCAATAACTGGTTTGACGATGGAGATATGATGATTACCAATATGCAGAAACTGATTCAGAAACCTCATCAGGTAAACTTTCAGCAGTTCATTGACCCGGAAAAACTGCAATACGCAAAGTCTTTACTGAAATCGGTGATCGATAAAGAAGATTATCTGATGGATTTAATTAAACCCAAATTAAAAAACTGGGAAGCAGACCGTATTGCCGTACTCGACCTGATCATTATCAAGATGGGGGTTGTAGAATTTTTGTATTTCGATACAATTCCAACAAACGTAACGATTAATGAGTATATTGATCTGGCAAAAGAGTATAGTACTCCATCAAGCGGACAATTTACTAACGGTATTTTAGACAACATAAAAAAAGACTTATTGGCTAAAAACCTCATTAACAAGGTGGATTTTAAAGGAAAATAATAGAGATTTACATTATTATTGAAATTATCATTTAAAAACTTTACGATATGAAAATGCCTTATGCTTTATTAGTAACTGCACTGGTAGTTTTTTCAGCTTGCGGAAATCAGGACAAAAATGCCGAAGCTGGCACTGAACAGTCTGCAGCCAATGAAAAATTAACTTCTATCGAATGGGAAGCTACTTCAAAAGACTATGGCAATATTCAGGAAGGCCAGAAACTGGAAGTAACTTTTACCTTTAAAAATGTAGGGCAATCCAACCTCGTGATCAAAAGCGTACGCCCAAGCTGCGGATGTACGGCTGCAGAACCTCCGGCAAAACCTATTCCTCCGGGCGGAACTGGCGAAATTACCGCAACATTTGATTCAAAAGGAAGAAAAGGAGCTAATCATAAAGACTTATATGTAGAAGCAAATACAGACGGTACAGCAATGCACAGGTTGCTGTTTGATGTATTTGTGGACTAATTTTTATGGGTTATTAATGCATTATTAATGCCTTAATCCCTAACTTTACACTCTCATTTACAAATTTAATAAGATGACGTTATCAGCAGTTTTATTACAGGCTCCTGCTCCGGGTGGTGGTTATTCTACCTTGATTATGTTAGGAGGTATGATTCTAGTTTTCTGGTTGTTTTTAATCCGCCCGCAAGCGAAAAAAGCAAAAGAAGCTAAAAAATTTCAGGAAAATATTCAAAAAGGAGATAAAATCGTTACGATCGCCGGTATTCACGGTGTAGTGAACAAAGTAAACGAAGATAATACAACGATCAATTTAGAAACTTCTCCCGGAAGCTACATCAAAATTGAAAAAAGTGCTATCTCTTTAGAGTGGACAAATGCAATCAACAAAGCAGCTGCCGCTCCTGCTCCTGCAAAATAATTTCAGAGAGGTTGTTCAAACATGAACAACCTCTTTTTTTCTCTATTTTGAAACACTTCCCCTGCATTCTCAACTCTACACTTATATAGCTATCTTGCAGTCATGCTTAAAGTTGGTATTACCGGCGGTATTGGTTCCGGCAAGTCTACGGTTTGTCAGATATTCGCAACATTAGGGATTCCTGTTTATCAGGCAGACGATGCTGCGAAACGTTTAATGTGCGAAAACGAAGCATTAAAAGAGGCAATTACGGCCTTGCTGGGCGCAGAGAGTTATGAAAACGGACAATTAAACCGGTCGTATATTTCTCAAAAAGTTTTTCACTCACCCACCCTTTTAGAAAAACTGAATGCACTGGTACATCCTGTAACCATCGCTGACGGACAAGCCTGGATGGCAGCCCAAAAAACGCCCTATGTCATCAAGGAAGCAGCATTGATTTTTGAAAGTGGTACTCAAAACGAACTCGACTTTGTGATTGGTGTGTATGCGCCGAAAGCCGTACGTATTCAAAGAGTAATGAACCGTAATCAGATTACCAGAGAGCAGGTAATCGAAAGAATGAAACAACAACTGGAAGAGTCAATTAAGATGAGATTATGTGATACCGTTATTGTAAACGATCATCAGCAGGCGCTGATCCCTCAGGTAATGGCTTTACATGAGCAGTTTAATCAATTGAAAATTGAAAATTGAAAGATTACGATTGTTGATACTTATCAGAAATCTACACTAAGTTTTAACCGTCCACCTAACCCTTCCTGAACAATTCTCATTAAAGTAGATAATCTGATATCACTGGCATCATTTTCAATTCTTGAAATATAGTTTTTTGTGGTACCACATTTTTGTGCCAGCTGTTCCTGTGAAAGACCTTGTTGCTTTCTCATTTCCTTTAATAATACCCCCAATTTAAAAGCTTTAAACTCCTGTTCATACTTTTCTCTCGAAGCAGTGCCACGCTTTCCATATAGCTCATCCAGATGATCCACAAAGCTGGTAAGATTAGAACGATTTCTTTTCATCGAAGTATTGTTTTTTTAATTTTTCGGCCTGCCTGATTTCATTTTTAGGTATTTTCTGAGACTTCTTCTGAAAACCATTAAAAAGTACAATCAGATTTCCTTCATCAAAACATGCAAATACCCTATAAATATCGGATGCAACCTCTACTCTGATTTCAAGCAATCCGGAGGAACCTCTTATTCATTTAAAATATTTTTCAGATACCCTCGGAGTTGTCGCAATCAGATGCAGGGTTCACATAAATTTCTTTTTTACTTCGGATTTTAATTCTTCAAAAAAGAAAGATAGTACCTTTTCCAATAGAATATCTTTCTAACAAAAACCTTTTCCATAAGATTACAGAATGACAAAGTTACCGAATAAGGCAACATTTTGAAAAAATATTATATTAGATTATATACGAATACGAGGTTCATCCGGATGAAATGATTCTATCAAATAACAAACCGGACTGATAATCAATCCGGTTTGTTAGTTAATAAGTATTTCCTGGTATTCAGGCATACTGATATTTATAATTTATTTCAGTTTTGCCAATGCTTCTTTAATTCTCGCCCATGCTTTTTCGATATTTGTCATACTGTTCGCGTATGATAATCTGATGCAATCCGGTTCACCGAACGCTGATCCGGTAACTGAAGATACGTGTGCCGTGTTTAACAGATACATACAAAGCTCATCAGCATTCTGAATAGTGGTAGTACCGTCAGATTTACCAAAGTATGATTTTACAATCGGAAATACATAAAAAGCTCCGTCAGGTTCAACACATTGAAGTGCCGGAATTTCAGCCATTAACTCCAATACTCTTTTCTTTCTGCGTTCGAATTCGGTTACCATATCATAGGTAGGCTGCATATCACCGGTTAAAGCTACTACTGCTGCTTTTTGGGTAATAGAGCAGGTACCGCTGGTCATCTGGCCCTGTAACTTCTCAGCAGCTTTTACCACATCAACATGAGCAGCGATGTAACCTAAACGGTAGCCCGTCATAGCATAACCTTTAGAAAGACCATTGATGAGTATCACTCTGTCTTTCAACTCAGGGAACTGCGCAATAGATTCGTGTTTTGCTACATAGTTAGTATACTCATAGATCTCATCTGAAATGATATACACATTAGGATATTTTTTAAATACTTCTGCCAGTGCTGTCAGTTCTTCTTTTGTGTAAACAGAACCACTTGGGTTACAAGGAGAAGAGAACAGGAATAACCTTGTTTTCTCATTGATACTTTCTTCCAGCTGGGCAGGAGTGATTTTATATTTACTTTCAACGGAAGTTCTCACCAGTTTCACCACACCTTCGCCCATTTTTACGATTTCAGAGTAAGTTACCCAAAACGGTGTTGGAATAATCACTTCATCGCCGGGAGAAACCACTGCAAAAATGGCGTTTAGTAAACTTTGTTTGGCACCGGTAGAGGTAATGATATTTTCAGGCTTATAATCAAGGTTGTTATCACGTTTTAACTTGGTACAAACGGCTTCGCGGAGATCGGGGTAACCCGCTACAGGAGTGTAATGGCTCCAGTTATCATCAATTGCCTTTTTTGCGGCATCTTTAATATGCTGGGGGGTGTCGAAGTCCGGTTCGCCTAAACTCAGGTCGATAACGTCAATGCCCTGGGCGCGCAACTCGCGTCCCAGTTTAGCCATTTTCAATGTTTCCGGCTCATTGAAAAGCTGTAAACGGGTAGATAGTGCCATAATGATAATAAATAATGTAGTTGATTTGCTTGTTTGTAGAACAAAAATAAGAAAGAATAAATGAACATTTTTTCACTTATTTTAAAGAAAGAATTTATTTTTTGAAATCTTGTAACTATCTTGAATCCCAAAATTTTATCACAAAAATTCTTTTACTTGAAAATTTGGCTTTGAAGGGATGGAAGGGGAGGATAAAAATTCAATGTAATGCCTTAACACACTACATTACAGACATTTTTTGCTATTTCCTATTCAGGACTAAAACCCTATCTTTGCCAACTCTTAAAAAATAAACAACATTGCAATGAGAGTACTGGTTAGCATTTTTGCTGGTTTTTTAATTCTTATCTCCCTTTACCAGCTATCTTTTACATGGTTTGTAAATAAACATGAAAAAGAGATAGCGGCGCAAGCAGAGCTATACATCAGCAACAATTATGAAGCAGCTGCTGCAAAGTATCCTGAAAGCAAGGAGGCACAAAGCCTTTATCAGGATTCATTAAACCTCATCCGTAAGTTTTATGCGGACAGTTTATTAGATGCCAGCAAAGAAGACAAAATCACCTGGTGGGGTCATTCTTACCAGAAAGCTAAGGAAAAAGAGTTATTACTCGGCTTAGATTTACAGGGCGGTATGAACGTAACAATGGATATCGCTTTAGATGGATTAATCAAAGGCTTGTCTAATAACGCTTCAGACCCGATCATCGTAAGTGCTATTGATGAAGCCAACCGTTTAAAATTAAACAGTGATCAGAACTACATTACGTTGTTTGATCAGGCCATCAAGAAACTTCACCCGAACGTACAATTAGCTCCTTTATTCGCGAATCCGAACCGTAGCTTAAACGCCAACGCTTCCAACGATGACGTGATTAAGTACATTCGCACCCAGGCTGACGCTGCAATGAGTCAAACCTATCAAGTATTAAGAAAACGTATCGATAAATTCGGAGTTGCCCAACCTAATATTTCTCTGGATGAAAATAAAGGTATTATTACCGTAGAACTGGCAGGAGCTTCTGATCCTGACCGTGTTCGTACCTATTTACAATCTACTGCGAACTTACAATTCTGGGAAGTATATACATTAGCTGACAACGCTATCCAAACAGGTTACCAGAATGCTGACAAAGCATTGGAAACTATTTTATATGGCAATGAAATCGCTGCTAAAGATTCTATCGCAAAAGCCAATAATTTATCTGATTCAGCAAAAGCACTGGCAGATAGTATTTTCCTGGCTGAGCGTGCAAATCCTTTAATGCGTATTCTACAACCGGCTTTCCCTTCAGCAGATGAGAATGGCAGACCGCATTATGCAGGTTTCATCGGTTCTTCTTTAATTAAAGATACTGCCCTTGTTAACGCTTACCTTAAAATGAATGCAGTGAAAAACTCTTTCCCTGCAAACGCTAAATTCCTTTGGGGTAAACAAGAAAGAGACGCACAAGGATCTTTATTACCTTACTTAAACTTATACGCCATCAAAACCATCCCTGGTAAAGAAGGTGCTGAGTTGGAAGGTAACGCTATTGAAGACGCTGCTCAACAATTCGATCAGATTACCAATGAAGTGGGTGTTAGTATGACAATGACTAATGCCGGTGCTAAAGTCTGGTCTAAAATGACTGAAAGAAATATCAATAAACCAATTGCGATTGTTTTAGATGATATCGTTTATACAGCTCCTAACGTAAATCAGAAAATCGACGGTGGTCAATCAAGAATTACTTTAGGCAGAGGTGGTAATGACAAAAATGCTGCGGTTGAAGAAGCAAATGACATCGCTAATATCTTAAAGAGTGGTAAACTGGATGCACCGGCTAAAATCGTTCAGGAGCAGGTAGTAGGACCAACTTTAGGTGAAGAAGCCATCAAAGGTGGTATTTTATCATTCTCTATTTCTTTTGTGGCGATCTTCTTATTGATGATCATTTACTATAACTCAGCAGGTATCGTTGCCAATATTGCATTGATCTTAAACTTACTATTAACTTTCGGTATATTAAGTTCTTTAAATGCTACATTAACTGCTGCAGGTATCGCAGGTTTAGTATTAACCATCGGTATGGCGGTTGATACGAACGTGTTGATCTTCGAGCGTATCAAAGACGAATTAATACATGGCCACTCTCATGAACAAGCCGTTAATCTCGGTTATAAACGTTCACTGGCTCCGGTATTAGACGGTCACATTACCTCATTATTAACAGCGATCATCCTCTTTATTTACGGTTTAGGTCCGGTATTAGGGTTTGCTACCACTCAGATCATCGGTTTATTATTATCAATGTTCTGTGGAATCGTTATTTCTCGTTTAATCACTGATTTCTACATGAGAAATGGCAAACACTTTAACTACTTTACCAACCTGTCTAAAAAGATCTTTGCACACCCGCAATACAACTTTACCAAAATGCGTAAGACTGCCTATATTTTCTCTGGTATTCTTTGTATTCTTGGTATCGCTTCTTTCTTCAACGGATTTAACCAGGGGGTTGAGTTCAGCGGAGGTAGATCATTTATCGTAAACTTCCACGCTCCTGCCGATCAGGAAGGAATCCGTGAGAAATTAACTGCGGTATTCGATAACAAAGCACCGATCTTAAAAACATACGGTAGCAACCAGAAATTAGAAATCACTACCGATTATAAAATCAACGAAGGTGGTGTACAAGCTGATTCTGCTGTATTATATACATTATATGAAGGCTTGCAAGGCTTCTATCCTGCAGGATTAAGTTTCGCAGACTTCGCTACAAATAAATATGTAGAAGGTACCAAAAAAGTTGACCCAACAATTTCTGATGACTTGAAAACTGGTGCGTCATGGGCTACTTTCTGGAGCGTAATACTGATTACACTTTATATCTTCATCCGTTTCCGTGACCTGAGGTTCTCTATCGGAACCATCATTTCACTGATACACGATGCTTTAATTACATTAGCTGTATTCTCGTTCTTAAAAGACGTAATGCCGTTTAGCTTAGAAATTGACCAGCACTTTATCGCTGCCATCTTAACGGTTATCGGTTTCTCAATGAACGATACGGTGGTTGTATATGACAGGATTCGTGAATATGCAGGGAAAATGAAAGGAATCAGTAAAGAAGACCTTGTAAACAAAGCGATTAACGATACATTATCACGTACGATTATGACTTCTGTTACAGTATTCTTAACCGTATTGATTCTGTTCCTGGTAGGTGGAGAAGTTACAAAAGGTTTCGCATTCGCTATGTTGGTGGGTGTTGTTGCCGGTACTTATTCATCCATTTTCGTGGCTGCTCCGATCATTGTAGACTTCCTGAAAAACAAACCTCTTTCAGGTTATAAACAAGACTCTACAAAGTAGTGCAACATTAAAATTCAATCGATTACACATACCCCCCAATTCGTTGGGGGGATTTTTTTTACCCCAAATTGGGGAGAAAATTGCATTTTGAGAAGGGTACATATTTTGCAATGTCTCATTAACTAACGTTAATGATATACTATTAGAGGAACTGTAAGCATAAAACTCATCAAAAAAGATTACATGAACGAACATAAATTTAAAGTCCTACTGGCCGAAGATGATGATATGTTAGGTGGCCTGATCAAGAACCATTTGACCATGGCCGGATATGAAGTAGAACAATGTACCGATGGCAGAACAGCAATTGAACGTTTCGATAAAACTAAATTTGATATCTGTATACTCGACGTAATGCTTCCGGTGAAAGATGGATTAACCGTTGCTAAGAAAATACGACAGATGAGTGATATCATTCCTATTATTTTTCTGACGGCAAGGCTGATGGAAGAAGATAAAATCATGGGATTCAAAACAGGAGCCGACGATTATATCACTAAGCCCTTCAGCATGAAAGAATTGCTGTTGAGAATGGATGTATTTCTCCGCAGAACTAAAAAACTCTATTCAGATCAGGGTATTAAATACAATATCGGCAGTATGAAATTTTCTTATACTGACCTGAAATTGGAAACGCCTAATAATCAGTATAATCTTACTCAAAAAGAGGCTGATTTATTGAAGTTTTTGTGTCAGCATGCCAATCGTGTTTTAAAAAGAGATGAGGTATTACTGAATGTATGGGGCAAAGATGACTACTTTCTTGGCAGAAGTATGGATGTATTCATGACCAAACTAAGAAAGTTTTTTAAAGATGATCCGGAGGTAAATCTTGAAACCATCCACGGCGTAGGTTTCAGGTTTAATGCAAATATCCTGGCATAATATTCAGAAAAGCTGTTTTCTTTTAAGGCCATTACTATTTTCAAATACAACACTCCCCTTTGAGACAATGCTATAAAATCGGCAACAATACTCATAGGGGAGTTTTTTATGCTTACTTTACAAAGTATTAAGTATTAAACGAGCTTCCACAGCCACAGGTTTTTGATGCATTGGGATTACTAAAGCTGAATCCACGGGCATTCAGTCCATCTAGCCAATCGATTTCCATTCCTGACACATAAATTCCGTGTGCCGGTAACATTATATATTGAATTCCTTCAAATTCATATAACTCATCCGCTTCCTGCTTATCATCAAATCCGAGTAAATAGGTGAAACCGGAACAGCCTCCACCCTTCACCCCTACCCGTAAGAATTTGGTGGTATCAAATTCCGGAGCAGTGATTATACGCTTCAATTCAGTCAACGCTCCGGCCGTAAATAAAATAGGCCCCTTGTTCATATTGCATAAATTTTCAGTCAAATGTACAAATTGTTTACTCATTAGCGTTCATATAAATGTCAAACGCTTTCATCATTAATTCATTACATTTGTTACTCAAAATTCAGCTTTAAAATGTACGACGAATACTTACTCCCCGCCGTATTAGTGGCTCTTCTTATTGCAGGTGCTTATATGTTCTTTTTAATGAGAAAAAATAAGCAGGAAATCAAAGAAACATTAGATCAGCATAAAAAAACAGTGGATTCTGAAAATCCTGCCAGACAATTGCAACTACAATCCTATGAACGACTCATATTACTGGCAGATAGAATTTCATTACCCAATATTATCACCCGCGTCGGTTCTAATGTAACCGGTACAGCCAGGGAAATGCAGATTCTTTTAACGCAAACGATCAAACAGGAATTCGAATACAATGTAACCCAACAGATTTATGTTTCAAAAGAAGCCTGGGACGCTGTTACCAATTTAAAAGATCAGAATATTCTGATCATTAATCAGGTAGCATCGTTTTTACCGGAAGGTGCACAATGCCAGGACCTGAACAGGGCCATTCTGGAAATGCTGGTAGAACACCCTAAAGCATCGCTTCACACGATTGTGATGGAAGTGCTCAGTTATGAAGCGAAAAAACTCTTATAATTTTAGTTACGATTGCTATGAATGAAAAAATTAAACAAACTGATAGTGGAATTATTGTAGACCGCTTGTATACAAAAGATGCTGCAAACTATCAGGAAATGAACGAACAACCCGGTGAATTTCCTTTTACCCGTGGCGTTCAACCTGACATGTACCGCGGCCGGTTCTGGACCATGCGTCAATACGCCGGATTTTCAACGGCCGAAGAAAGTAACCGGCGTTATCATTATTTGTTATCACAAGGTGTAATGGGTTTGAGCGTTGCTTTTGACCTCCCTACACAAATAGGATACGACAGTGACCACCAGCTATCAAATGGAGAAGTAGGTAAAGTGGGTGTAGCAATTGACAGTTTAGAAGATATAGAACAATTGTTTGAAGGAATTGAGTTAGAAAAAGTTTCTACTTCAATGACCATCAATGCAACAGGGTTTATACTGCTTGCTTTTTATGTAGCACTGGCAAAAAAACAAGGGGCAGACTTATCAAAAGTTTCAGGTACCATCCAAAACGATATATTAAAAGAATATGCAGCCAGAGGAACTTATATTTATCCTCCGAAAGCATCAATGAGAATCATTACCGATATCTTTGAGTGGTGCAGTACAGATTTACCAAAATGGAATACAATCTCTATTTCCGGATACCATATCCGTGAAGCCGGTAGTACTGCCGCACAGGAAATCGCTTTCACACTTAGTAACGGAAAAGCATATGTGAAGGCTGCACTTGAAAAAGGATTAGACATTAATGTATTCGGTAAAAGATTATCTTTCTTTTTCAACTCACACAATAACCTGTTTGAAGAAGTAGCAAAATTCAGAGCCGCCAGAAGAATGTGGGCCAATATGATGAAATCATTAGGAGCCACCGACCCTAAAGCAATGATGTTACGCTTTCACACTCAAACCGGTGGTTCTACCCTTACAGCCCAGCAACCGCTGAATAATATTTCAAGAGTAACCATTCAAACATTAGCAGCCGTATTGGGAGGAACACAATCTTTACACACCAATGGTTATGACGAAGCTTTGAGTTTACCGACCGAAGAAGCAGCAAGAATTGCACTCAGAACACAACAGATCGTTGCCTATGAAAGCGGTGTAACAGATACTGTAGACCCTTTGGCTGGTTCTTACTTTGTTGAAAGCCTTACCAACGAAATGGAAGCTGCTGCACAACTAATCATTGATAAAATTGATGTACTGGGAGGAAGTGTTGCAGCAATTGAAGAAGGTTTTATTCAGGATGAAATTGCAAAATCTGCATATGTTTATCAAAAAGAAATCGAACAACAGCAAAAAATAATCGTCGGCGTTAATCAGTTTCAGGTAAAACAGGAAGATAAAATTCCTGTTTTCAAAATTGACGACAGCATTCAAACTAAACAAATAGAAAAGCTGCACCAACTTAAATCAAAAAGAGATCAGCAAAAAGCAATAGCCTGCCTGCAAAAAATAGAAGCTGCTGCCAACAACGGATCTAACCTGATGCCGGTGGTCATCGAAGCGGTAGAAGCTTATTGTACTTTAGGCGAAATCGCCAATACACTTAGAAAAGTTTTTGGAGAGTACCAGGCAAGTTGATCAGTTAAGAATTAAACATTAAGAATTAAGAGTCATTAAAATTTTGTATAAAAAGATCTGTAAATAACACAAAGGCACGAATATTCTTATTCGTGCCTTTGTAGCTATATGATTTACAAACTTTCAGTTCAATTTCATTCTTTTTCTTACTCAATACATTAACTTTAAGAAAACCGACTGGCATGAGAAAAATTTTCACGCTGGGGATTTCTTGTATATTCTTTACATCACCCCTATTTTCACAAAAGGCAGAAAAAAAGATTGCTGCTGCTGCAAAAGAAGTTTTACCACAGGTTATTGAATGGAGAAGGCATTTGCACCAGTATCCCGAATTATCCAACCGCGAGGAAAAAACGGCTGCTTATATTCTTGAGCAATTACAACCACTCGGATTAGAGATTCAGTACCCTGTAGCACATCACGGCATTGTTGCTGTTTTGAAAGGTGGCAAACCAGGACCTGTAATTGCACTACGGGCTGACATTGACGCGCTTCCGATCAAAGAAGAAGTAGACATTCCCTTTAAATCGATACAAACCACTCAGTTTAATGGTCAGACGGTCGGTATCATGCATGCCTGCGGGCACGATGCCCATACTGCCATGCTGCTGGGAGCTGCAAAAATATTGAGCGGAATGCGTAAAGATATTCCCGGTACGGTGAAGTTTATATTTCAGCCGGCTGAAGAAGGTGTACCCGCAGGTGAAAAAGGTGGTGCTTCACTCATGATTGAAGAAGGAGCACTTAAACAACCCGATGTTGATGTTATTTATGGTGCACATATGTCTTCAGGCTTACCGGTTGGCACAATCGGTTATAAGCCGGGCGCCACTCTCGCTTCCTCTGCTAATTTTAAGATCATTGTTCACGGTAAACAAGCGCATGGGGCAAGACCCTGGCAAGGAGCAGATCCGATCGTTATAGCCGCTCAGATCATCGTACAACTACAACAGATTGTTAGCAGGGAAACTCCTTTAACCCAGGCCCCTGCCATTATCTCAGTGGGGAAGATCAATGCCGGCGTACGACACAATATTGTACCCGAAGAAGCTGTATTGGAAGGTACCATCAGATTATTAGAAAGAGACTTCCAGGATAATACCTTCCGCCGCATTGAAGAAATTGCCAAAGGAGTAGCCAGATCAATGGGAGGAGAAGCCTCTGTCAATATTATTCCGAATAACTATGTTACACACAATGATGAAAAACTAACGGCTCATGCTGTCAGGGCTTTGGAAAAAGCAGTTGGTAAAGATAATCTTCAGCTCACCTCATGGGGAACCGCTGCAGAAGACTTTTCACATTTTGCCCGACAGGTTCCGGGTTTTTATTTTACGGTTGGCGGTAAAGCTACAGACCTGCCCGCAGCACAAGCTCCACCCCACCATTCACCTATCTTCTACATAGACGATAGTCGCCTCGATGTTGGCGTAAAAGCATTTGTTTATCTCGTGTTTAACGGTATCCCTCAACCTTAATGCAACAACTATGAGAAAGATATTTTTATTATTATATAGTTTTATATCCCTCCCCACCTTCTTCTATGCACAATCATCAATATCTGTTGACCAGCGAATTGCAGCAGAAGCAAACAAAATAAATCAACAGGTAATTGAGTGGAGAAGGCATCTTCACCAACACCCGGAGCTATCGAACAGAGAGTTTGAAACCGCAGCATTTGTAAAAGCTTTATTAAAAGAAATGGGCCTTGACGTGAAAACCAATATTGCCCATACGGGAGTAGTCGCTACACTAAAGGGCGGTAAACCCGGTCCGGTAATCGGACTCAGAGCCGATATGGATGCATTACCTGTGCTGGAACGGGGGGATCTTCCTTTTAAGTCAACAGCCAAAGGAATTTATAACGGTGAAGAAGTTCCCGTCATGCATGCCTGTGGTCATGACGCACATGTTGCCATGTTACTGGGAGCGGCAAAAGTATTATCCTCTATGCGCGATCAGGTACCCGGAACGATCAGGTTTGTATTTCAGCCGGCAGAAGAAGGTGCACCAGCAGGTGAAAAAGGAGGCGCACCGCTAATGATTGCCGAAGGTATCATGGATAATCCTGCAATAGAAGCTATGTTCGGTATTCATATTTCTGCTGAGCAGGACCTTGGAACCATAGCCTACCGGTCTGGTGGTCTGGCAGCCTCAAGCGACCGGTTAACGATTAAGGTGAAAGGAAAACAAACACATGGAGCATCGCCATGGCAAGGTGTTGACCCGATCGTTATCAGTGCCAATATCATCACGGCACTACAAACAGTAGTATCGCGTCAAACAGAACTGACCAAATCACCATTGGTGGTTACCATCGGAAAAATTGACGGTGGCATAAGGAGTAATATCATTCCTGAAGAAGTAGTAATGGACGGCACTATCCGTTGCCTTGATGCCACCGTTCAGGAAAAAGCGCATGAAAAAATTAAACAGGTAGCAGAAGAAATCGGCAAAACGATGGGAGCCGATGTTACGGTGACCATCAGAAAATCGACGCCGGTATTAGCGAATAACGAACAACTGGTAAATTATTCTATACCCGCCTTAATTAAAGCCGCCGGAAAAGATAAAGTGTATGCCGGCGAATGGGGAACAGGTGCTGAAGATTTTGCTTTTTACGGACATCGTGCACCGATCTTCTTTTTCAGAGTAGGCGCCAGGCCCGTACATTTAAGCAAAGAAGAAGCATTTTCACATCACACACCCGACTTTTACATTGATGACAGCCGCTTAGATGTAGGTGTAAAAGCTTTTGCGTATATTGTAATGAACGGAATACCCGCGAAATAACCAAACTATCACTTATGAGAAAATTTCATCAGGGTCTGCTATTCGCATTGCTGTTACCTGCATTTGGTGCTGCTCAGAAAAAGACCTCCATCGATCAGCTGATCGTCTCCAATGCCAATGACATTTTACCGCAGGTCATTGAATGGCGCCGGCATTTGCACCAATACCCTGAGTTATCTAATAGAGAAGAAAAAACTGCACAATACATTGCAGAGAAGTTGCGTGCGATGGGAATAGAAGTGCAAACCGGCATTGGTAAACACGGTGTTGTAGGAATACTCAAAGGAAAAAATGCCGGCCCCGTAGTGGCGTTACGCGCCGATATGGACGGATTACCGGTTTTGGAAAGAGCAAATCTCCCCTACAAATCAGTAGAAAAAGGAGAATACAACGGAGAAACCGTTCCTGTTATGCATGCCTGCGGGCATGATTCACATATGGCAATGCTATTAGGCGCAGCCAAAGTATTAACCACTTTAAAAGATCAACTATCCGGCACCGTTAAATTTATATTTCAACCGGCAGAAGAAGGTGCACCAGACGGTGAAGAAGGTGGTGCTCCACTAATGATCAAAGAAGGTGTTATGCAAAATCCGAAAGTAGATGCCATCTTCGGTATTCATATCTCCGCTCAATTGCCGATTGGTACCATCGCTTATAAGTCAGGGCCCTTCATGGCAGCCTCCGACTGGTTTAAAATTATCGTGAACGGTAAACAATCACATGGTTCTACGCCATGGACTGGTGTTGATCCGATTGTAGTCGGAACTACCATCACCAATGCATTACAGACAATAGTATCGCGCCAGTCTGATCTGACCAAAGCACCGGTAGTGATCACTGTAGGAAAATTTCATAGCGGCGTAAGAAGTAATATCATACCTGAACAGGCTATTCTGGAAGGAACGATCAGAACATTAGATAAAAACATGCAGGAAGAAGTACATGCACGCATCATAAAAGTATCCAGAGAAGTGGGAGAAGCAATGGGTGCGAGGATAGATGTGAGTATTGACAAAAAAACTGCACTGACCTACAATGATCCTGCATTAGTAGAACGTACATTACCCTCTTTGGAAAAAGCTGTGGGAGGAAAACAAAATCTGGTACAAAGTACCTGGATTACCGGAGCTGAAGATTTTTCGTTTTATGGAGAACATGCCCCCGCCTTCTTTTTTAATGTGGGAGGCAGACCTGCCAATGTAAGTTTGGAAGCATCTTTCCCACACCACACTCCTGACTTCATTTTAGATGACAGCCGGTTAGATGTTGGAGTGAAAGCTTTTGTGCAAATCGTATTTGATTATACAAATAAGAAATAATTAAACTACCATTAAGGAATTTAGAAATTAAGAAGATTCTAAATTCCTCCTGTGTTTGAAAAGGGAATTTGAAACATGAAGAAAATGATGGTATGAAGGTAAAGCAGCGCGGAATACAGCACTTCATTCGCTTTTCAGCTTCATTCCCTTCATGTTAAAATGGTGATCATAAGATAGAATAAGCCAAAGCGAAGCGGCAGGAGCTTCTTAATTTCTTCTATGTTTGAAAATCGAATTTGAAACATGAAGAAAATGAAGGTATGAAGGTAACGCAGCGCGGAACACAGCACTTCATTCGCTTTTCAGCTTCATTCTCTTCATGTTAAAATGGTGATCATAAGATAGAATAAGCCAAAGCGAAGCGGCAGGAGCTTCTTAATGATTCAATTATATCAATGTTTAAACGAAAGATAATTCTTAATCAATTCCTCTACTGTCATCATCTGTTCACCTAATACAAAGTTTGACCAGTCTTTAGCCGGTGCGAGGGTTTCAAGCACCAGAAATAAACTAAAGCCCTCATCCTGCGACCACCATTTTCTATTTCTTCTTACGCCTGCGATGGCAGTTTCTTTTGAAAGATTTGCACCCTGCGGATGAATCAGCCATACATACATGCTATACTGGCCCAACCCCTCCATTGTTAAAAACAAAGGGTCGAGCTGTTGAAATACCTCAAAAGAATCTTTGAAGAACTGTTGACGTCTGAACTGCATGGTTTTTAAAACACCTTCGATATTATCACTGGTAATAGGGCGTTGGTCTAAAAATGTTAATTCCACTCTGTAAATGCCAAGATACTTTTCGTTCGACGCAAAAATATGCTGTATCAGGTCGTCTGACAACTCATAATGTTCAGGAATTTGTTTTTCTAATGCAGTAATCTTCTTTCCGTATGTTTTCATTTGCTGACAATGTGAAAATTCATGCAAAAAAACGCCGGTTAAAAGATTTTCAAGTCCTAACTCTTTACTCTCTACACCCGCCTGTTGCCAGAAAGAGGGCAAGGGCATAATAAAAAAGGTAGATAATTTAGCGGTATCTGCTACAGAAGCATACGAGTAAATATTCAATGGAAGCGTATCTCTGTTAGGCAATACCAGATTACCGTTGTGCAAAGCTTTTTTCCATTGCAGTTTTTGTTGTTTTAGAGAAGGACCTGCTACTATCTTCCCTTTAGGGATGGTAACGGCAGAAGTGGAATACACATATTTTTCATCATAAAATACAAAGTCTACGGGCAAAAAAGTCTTCATCTGGTAAACCTGCTGGTAAACTAATTCCCAGGCATTAAACCACTTCCCTACTGCCTCTTTAAACTCTTTATCAGGGGTATTTGTTTGTGCACTCAGCAACAGCTGTGAACAACAAAACAAACAGATCATTAAATAACGCATGACTATAATAAATTAGGTACTGAACAAATATAACGGCTTAGCCCGTAAAAACTGTACAGAATCAGGATAAAGTAAAGTCTAACTTATCCAGTTCTTTGCCATTTACAATAATACTGATCTGGTGTTTACCCGGATAATAATTACGGGTTGTAATTAATTTGAAAGAGTGTTTTTTCTGAATATCCAGCAATTGATCCGGATAAACTTCTTTCTCAGTGATTTTAAATACTTTCTTGGCACTAAGGTCTTTTAATCTTTTGAAATACACTGCATATTCTAACCGTACATACTGTTTAACGGCCGCTTTATTTTCAATTACCGCTTCAAAAAAGAGGTCATTTCCTATCTGTACTTTTTTATTCTTCAGTTTGAAACTACTGCAAATAATATTGGAAGCATCGAGCTGATAAAAATCGAGTACACCGGTATGTCCGGCTTTCAGCAAAGTTCTGAGGGCGTGTTTAATTAATTGATCCGTTTGTGGAGAAGTTCCTTTCCATCCTTTTAAAAACTTCAATACCTCTTCGGGGTGATCTTTTGAAATATCATTCAGATGGTTCGCTACACTTTTACGCACATAGGCAGAAGAGTCATTCATCAGCAGGCTTAATACCGGAAATAAAGGTGCTGGATTTT
Source organism: Gynurincola endophyticus (assembly GCF_003991195.1). Taxonomy (GTDB): domain Bacteria; phylum Bacteroidota; class Bacteroidia; order Chitinophagales; family Chitinophagaceae; genus Gynurincola; species Gynurincola endophyticus. The sequence goes on from NZ_RCWL01000011.1 coordinate 103,777, forward strand.
TTTTAAACGCCGGAATAGCCATCCCCCAGGGCAGGCGTGGTCGTATGCCTTCACTGGCGAGTCGACGTACGTGTTCGCTTTTATGACGCGTCCATTTAGTAGCTATTTTCAATACAGCATCCGCATCTTCAATAATAAACGGCCTGATAGCAAATTCACAGGAAATGAACTGCGTAACGCGTTCAAATGCATTCAACGATAGCTTGAAGTGACTTAAACCATAATCGGCGATATACTGAGGAAAAAAAATGTATTCTAACCGGTGCTGAATTCCCTGATTTTGCAGATGTTTAATTACATCGAGTAATATATTCAGTGCTGTTTTAAAATCACCGGGTAAAAAATCGTGTAAGGTAGCAGTGGTATGGTTGAGTCTCTCTTTCCATTCCATTTGCTTAAACCCGTTGGGCATTACCTGTTTTACAAATCTATCTGCATCAAAAGCAGCGTAAACGGTTTTGAACTCTTTTGCGAGAAACTGGTAATAAGATTTATTGTAAATGTCCTTGATCAGGCTCATATGATGAAATTAGATAATAAAAGTAAGACAGGCGGGGGGAAATGCAAAAGAAATATAAAAGCCGGTCACTCAATTACCAGTTAATGTAATGAAGAAATGGCACCATTCAGGAAGGAAGGATTTAAGTTTTCGGGTTGATCAGTCAGATAACTGATCAGCATTATTTGCGTGGAATGAGATCGTTATTCAATCATCCAGTCAGAATGCGCATCACCTCTGCTGGCAACGGCATTAAAAGGTAAATCGGCCACTTCCAGTACGGTATCGTCTAATTTTATAATTTCTTCTAAAGTAACCAATCTATATTCTTCGTCGGGCAGGTCAATTTCTTCACCTGAAAACTGCCAGAAGCCGTCTTCAAAATGGGCTACGATCAATATGGGTGAATGTCCGCTTAAAACATCTTTCGACACGATTACTTTTGTATCTAACGCTTCCTGAAATGTTTTCATAGATAATCTTTATCAAACTTTGATTTGCAAAAACTAACAACTCCTTCTAATAAGTTACGAAAAAAAGTTGATTTTACCAAAAAAATCTTGATAACAGTACATACGCTGACGATGGAACAGCTGATCAAAAATTACAGACTTTACTATACACGAACACCGGACGCAATCCGACGCGAGCGAGGGATATAAAAAAACGACAGGGTATAAACCTTGTCGTTATAAAATAAATTATATTATCTGAAAACTTCTCCAACTAAAAGTACTTTTACATTATACACCGGACACAGTCCGGCGCGAGCGGTGAGGCTTCTTTAAATACTTTCATACAGATGATCTTTATCCTGTTTTAATTACAAAAATACGACCAACTCCTTCTTATAAGATACAAAAAAAATATTGAAAAATCAAAATATTTTTGAACTACACCAGCTATACCATTTATCCTCTCGAAAAAAAATAACGACAGGCTTGAAAGCCTGTCGTTATTAACAATCAGATATTTTAAACTAAAAAAGTATTATTCTATTTACACCGGATACAATCCGGCGCGAGGGGGGGAATATTTTTTATTCAAATGGTTTATCTCCAATAGCAAAAGGATTAAAACCTTTTGGCAATTTTTCTATTAATAATGAGAAAATATCCCATATTCCATCTCTCCACATATATGAATCATAAATTAGATCTTCATTATAATACATTTCTACACGTGGAGCACTAGACTCGCCATCTGCTTTAGAAGGATTTATTTTAAGTGTATTTACTCTATTCCAGAATATGGTAACGGAGTCTATGACAAATGTATCACTACGTATTATAGTTTCAGCCTTAAAAGGATCTTTATAATAAGTAGAAAATCCTTTTTCCACAAACCCTTTACCTTTTTTATCAATTACAATACTATAATACTTATTAACAAAACGTATGTCTGTTCTAAAAACATCATTAACAACAGGTTTGCTTAAACTACAAGCATAACAAAGTATTATTATAGCTATTACAACCAAACTTTTTTTATATTTTTTTAACTTATCCGGGGAAAGTATAACTCTTTCTTTGACTTTTTCCTTGTTCATATCTTAAACTATTTTCGTTAGGATAAATATCCTCCTTTTGAAATAGACTCCGTTTGTGTACGCCCCTTATCATCGTTATAAACGAGCTTAGAATTACCTTCCATTCTTTCGCCATTCATTTCAACTATAACATGAATAAATTCATGATTAAACATATCTGTCATTGATAACGTTTCCAATTGAGCCTTACCATTTTTCAACCATAAAAATTGTGTACTACCTCAATAAAAGTTATAACATCTGTACCCATACCATTAAACATATTAGTAACATCCCCTGCTGTAGCTTCTGTTGCAGCACCACTTATTCCTGATCGAATATTTGATTTATCTCTTTTATACTTAAATCCTTTTTTGTTATTTCGTTTTTACCAAGTATACTATCACTGGGAGCCATTCCATCCGGGTCAATAAACCTTATCGGATTATCAAAGGCATAATTATACGGGCTGTGCCTGCGCATCTGATCTGCCAACGGATCTACCACGCCCCATCTTCCAATTTGTGCATCATACATTCGGGCACCATAATCCAACCATTCTAATCCACTGCCATTACTGAACTCGTTACGTTGTTCTTCTTTGCCGTTGTACTTGAACTTGTTACCCGGATCTCCAAATCCTAAAGCCTTGCTACTGATGCCCTGCATCACCAATCCAAATGGATAATAGTGTCTTGGAAGAACTAATATAAGTTTTTATTTGGTATTGATTTCACTGTGATTCTTTCGGTGGGGTTAGCCCATTCTAATAAGGTACAATAAAAATATTGAAAAATCAAAATCGGTCATACTATATCAACTATACAATTTATCCTCTCGAAAAAAAATAACGACAGGCTTTCAAGCCTGTCGTTATTAACAATCAGATATTTTAAACTAAAAAGTATTATTTTATTTACACCGGATACAATCCGGCGCGAGAGGGGGGGCTTATACAATACATTCATTCCTATTTATTTTTTTAATAAATAAACAAGAAAAATACTTAAACCAAACAATCCTAACAATATAAAAGAAATAATATTCTGTATCACAGATTCATTAGGATGCAAAATTATATCTGATCCAGATAAATATTTCATTTCAATCAAATCACCAACTTTATGGCTTTCACAGAATCTTCCTCTTGTCGCTTTCGCATAAGTTTTTCCCTCATAACTATAATCAACAAAATATCGAACCCTAGATCCCAAGCATGATAAAGGTAATTTCTCGATACGCATACTTACAATTGTACCATTTCTGAAAACATTAAGTTTTTCTCGTTGACCTAATATTATAAGTAAAGATCCTACAAAAAAAAGTAATCCAGCAACTATTGAAATTGTTCTCATTATAACTATTTTATATTAGTATACTTTTATTGTGGCAGACGATTTTTTATAGATGTATTATCTTTAGCTTTTTTTTCATGATCTGGTAATGTCATAATTACATTCGGTATAGCTTCAGGTTTTATTGAATTACCGATACCCTCTAATAAGGTTGGTAAAATGGCTCCGGTTGAAATCTGAACAACAGAATTAGTTGTTTTTTTATTTTTTACTTCCTTCGTTAAATCTGTTACGGTTTTCCTTCGTCCAGAACTATTAGGATCTCCTTTAGCAATTCTTTCAGCTCTATCAAGTTGTCGTTCTTTAAATGTGATTGAATTTTCAGAAAAAATCTTAGTTTTTTCAGCGACCCTACCTCCAATCTCTCCTAACGTAATATCAGTAAATGTTGTCATAAAAGAAACAGATCCACTCTCATTATATTGTGTAGCCATTGATTCTGCTGTATTAATGAGAACATCTGCTCCTTTTACAAGAAGTTTTGCGGCCTGGCTTTTGGGAACTAATGCTGATACCCCACCACTTAATGCACCAGCAGCTGTGGAAATAATCATAGCATTTCCATCTATTTCCGTAACCGATTCGTATACAGATTTACCTTTTGATAAATTAACCGCTACTTGTGTTCCATACTCAACAGCGGCCCCGATAATAGCTCCTATTATACAGGTTGGGCACTTTCCATCTGGATCATTATATTTTGCAGGATTATTAAATCCAAACTGATAAGGTGTTAAACTCTCTTGTCCTCCATCCTCACTCAGAGGATCTATCTGGATAAACCTACCCGTCTGTGCATCATAGGTTCTTGCATTAAAATCATATGTTTCCCAACCACTGCCGTCGCTAAATTCTTTGCGTTGCTCTTCATTGCCGTTATACTTGAACTTGTTTCCAGGATCTCC
>NZ_RCWL01000012.1 GCF_003991195.1 Gynurincola endophyticus
TCAACTTTACGCAGCACTGTTTGGCCTTCCCGGTCGATGTAAGTAACACTGCGTTTACCGTCTTCGTCGGTGGTGGTGATACGCCTTAATGTGCCGATGGCATAATAACCCGGGGTGGAGGGACCCGAACCGGCCGTTAAAGAAACTTCCCACCGGCGCACTTCCCCAACAGCACTGTTCAACTCTTCGCTGGTGGAAACACCACGNAACAGCACTGTTTAATTCTTCGCTGGTGGAAACACCACGACCCGAACCCGCCCAACTGTTGCCCGCTGCCTGTACCGACAAGGGCCGGTGCAGCGGCGAGCGTTCATACACCGTTTTGCTGTAGTAGACGGACTCTCCCGGATACTGGCTGCTCATAAAAGTGGACTGTTTTGAAAAAGGGTGTGGATTAAAACGGCCCGTCACCGTATCAGAAACAAAAGGCAGGTATTGTAAACTCACCAAACCAATCGAGTCATACAATACCGGTGTTACNGACCAGTCCAATGGAGTCATATAAGAACGGTGTGACAATATCTTTACCCGCAGGACTCGCTTTTCTGGCACTTTGCTGCAACAGATTGCCCAGGCCGTCGAAGTACTGCACAGTCAAACGAACTTCTGCAATACTGCGGGTAGACAGCCGAACATCTGTTTCTGCGGTCAACGGCCGGGCAGGTATCCAACTGTATAGCTTATTAACCGATGTACTGCTGTAAGCTGCAGGAACGGCTGCCACTGGCAATGTGGGTGCAGGCACTGTGGGAGAAACCACCGGCACCACCTGGCTGCTGGCATCTATTGAATAAATAGCTGCCAGCAGTAAGTGCAACAAAAAATACGGCAAACGCATAACATTCCTTTATTGATGGATAATAGAAGTACCGATACTGCGGCTCAAGGCAGTATCCGCCAGTAAACGGTAACGGCGTTCATTCATGCCAGAAAGATACCTGTTCCATTGTACTTCATTCAATACAGACTCAATACGTTTCTCTCTTTCAACATATACCCTTCTCATTTCATCTCTCTTTTTTGTAGCAGCAGATTTGCTATCAGCAAACTTTTCATTTAAAAGTTGCATTCTGAAATAAAAAGTGTCCAATACCTTTTCCAGTGATTTTTGCTGATCCTGAGAAAGCTGCAAATCGCCGGCAATAGCTGATGCTTCCATAGAGGCTCTTCTCAGCGTTGCACTATCACCATATCTGTTTGTCGGTTGTGCAAGCATAACCGAACAAAAGCTCAATAAGAATGCGATTAAAAAAAACAGTTTAAGTTTCATGGCTTACTATTTAATAGATGACTTTATAATCTTTCCTTGCAACAAGAGAATATATATTTCGTTGTAAAGTACCGGTGTAAATAAGAGAATTGATATAAACACTCTGATTCAACAGAATCGTATTATTCGACCCTTCAGTGATAAATGAATGGAATGACCATTCATAAGGATATGTCCATTTACCTTTAGGATCAACAGACATTACTTCGTATTCTACTGTAACAGCAGCATCATTTGCCGGAATCATAAAGGCTTCATCTTTGTATAACTGAATGGTTACATCTGCGTATGTTGCATCCCAGGTAGTGTAAAGATTCTCATACTGAAGGCGTGCGTAAAGGGTGTTATAATCATTCTCTATGCGGTCGGGTACTTGTTGAGGTTCCTGAGTATCCTGTAAAAGAAGGGCAGCAACACCGGCATTTCCGCTTTCACAGTTGATTTGTTGTGCAGCATAATCATAACAATAAGAACCTAAGATATATTTATCGATATCCCTGATTGTTCTTAATCGCTGATGATGATCGTATTCATAAAATGTAGTATTGAGTGCCGCATCTGTTTTTACAGTTACGCCTGCTCCAATTTTATAATTAAAGGTCTCCATGTGTGCATCTGCAGGGTGCATACGAATTTCCTGTACAAAACCTGCAGGTGTAAAGGAAAATCTCAGATTAGTAGTTGCTCCTGTAAACTTAACCCGGCGTAAATTCCACGACGATTTGGTTTTTAGTATTTCATTTGAAAGTACGGTAATACCTCCCGCTGTCTGTTGTACCTGCAATACACAACCGTTTTCCCAATAAGTCAATACATAAGTATCAGAAGAATTCAACGTAAGTGCAAGGTTGATTGTTCCGGTTTGAGAAGCCATACTCAATGCTTTTGTACCGACAGGTGCATTTGTTGCTGCTGTGATATTAAAAGCATTTGTAGAACTCAACCCTTTGTATTCCTGACAAAATTCATTCAGCGGGGCATAAATAATTTCAGCAGGCGTTGCATTCAATGCAGAAGCTATTATATAAGTATCATTATATCCACGTATGAATGATTCACGTACATCGTTTCCTGCATATTTGCTAAGTATATTACCCTTCGTGTCATATGCTGCCAAAACAATTTCATCATAATCAGCTGATGTAGTATAATTTTTCACCGATGAAGGTTGAATATCTGTAGTATTAAAAAAAGAGAAAGCTGTTTTAATACCGTTCAGCAAATAATCAGTACTACCATACAGTACATAGGTTGTTTGTTCTAAAGGCCTCAGAAAATTTCTCTTTAAGAGCGAGTCTTTCATTTGTTGTTCAGGGGTGGTTAATCCCATTAAAAAATCTCCATTACCATTGAATGCATATCTGTAGTTCGTGAGTTTTATTTTGTCGTCAAGAAAGGTTTTGGTTTGTTTGAGTTGTGGCCTGCCGGCTGAATAATGATATTCATAATCAGTTCTGATATCCTGCCTGCCTGCCGGTGTATAAGTAGATTCAATCGTCATTCTTGGAGCAATAATAATGCTTTCGTGGTAATAATGGTTTCCGCAAAACACGCAGGGTAAGTTAGCTGGTAAACCCGGGCAAGACATTGGCACCTGATAATAGCCGGCTACTTTCCACCCTGTTACAGTTCCTTTTATTAAATAATCATATAAATTGACGTCCTGGTCAAAATCATAATCCCAGTCTGCGGCCGGTATCTGATTCATCAACTGATAGAGTGTAATATTCTTTTTGAGCAACAAGTTGTTTTGATCATATATTTTTTCCATAAGTAGTTTACCTCTCATAAAACCGAAATCCTGTGGAGGTAAAACCGGAAACTCGTACATGTTTACCCATTGCGATTCATTATCATACCTGAAGCTGAAGGTTTGTTCTCTTCTACCAAAACCTTCTTCGATGGTAGTTACTTCAGGATAAACAACATAAGAACCACCTTCTGTTGCCAGAGGAAACTGACTGGTTGCTGATAAACGTAAATAATCGCAATAACGATTTTCGCAGCCGTTTTTATGCAAAACACTCACCGGGCTGATTAAAATACCACTGGTTAAAGTAGTATCTCTGAATTGTTTATACTTGTACTTCGTTTTGTAAGACTTTGCCGCTATCGGATCATAATCAATTATTTCTTTTACCCTGACACCGCCGACATACATATTATTCGCTGAATAGCTGCCATGAAAATTGGAGTTTGTTTTGTTCAGATTCAGCTGATTCCAGTAACAGAATATTTCGTCGAAAGTACTATACAGGTAATCATAATTAAATTCTAAACGGTAATTTCCGCTCGGTAGAGAATAATTGCCATTATACTGATTAAAGAATTCATGAACGGTATATTCAGATGAAGGCCCCAGAACTCTTATAATTTTCACAGAAAAACTGCCGAACCCATAACCCCATAGAGAATAATAGAAAACACTGAATTCTTCAGCTGTGTTGATAGTAAATGAACGTTTATAAGCAGGTTCCCAGGGATTGGTCGTATTAAACGAGCTGGTGTCAAAATATTCGGTCTGATAATATCTGGCATCGGGTTTTACCTGAGAATGTACAAGATCATATAAGGCATCATTATTTTCATAAACAAATTCGCGATAGCCCCCGGTGGGAAAGGTTATTTTTCTGAGCGTTGCTGCCGGTGTATAATAAGGGTCGCTGCGTCTGTCACCGAGATTATCAACCATTACACTATTTCCATATCCGCTATAAGAACCATTCGGGAAAAAAGAAGTATTATAAGTTTTACCGTTGTAAAAACCCCAGTAATCCACTGCAGGAGAATTTCTTGGTGGCAGACTGGTCGTTTCCACATAGTCAAAGCGGTGTGTCAGGCTATCGGTACCCACATTTCCAAAAGAAGAGATATTCAGAAGTTTTAATCTTTTCCGGTTTGCATCGAAACCGGTTGAAGCACCGCTGGAAAGAAAATAATTATAATTCAGACGGATTCTTTTCAGCAGGTTATTATTGATATCATTAATACGGATTGAATCGATGCGGTAATTCACAGCATCCTGTCTTCCGTACGAATTATAAAAAACAACTCTTTCAGTATTCGTTTCTATTTCTTTGAGCATTTTCTCCCAGGCATTGATTTCACTATAAACATTATCCGAGTTAAAGTCAGAAGTTTTACACTGCCATAAATTATAACCGGCGATTAAATTATAGTATCCTCCGGAATAATTATAAGTATACGTATTCGTTGAATCATAAGAATAGGTGCATATTTTTTCGTCATTCATGTCAAATATTTCAGACATATGCCAGGTAGAGAAATATTCAATCGGGTACGGGCGGCTATTATCAAAACCAAGGCTCACAAAATCGGATAATGTTCTGTCGAGATAAGATTTTGTTTTAAGTTTATTCAATCCTAAATAGTATTTTATTCCATCTTCGTCGGTAACAATCCACCCCTGAATAATATTTCCATACGGAGCTTTGTTTAACCATACCGGTTCAATTTTTATATTCAATTGATTCATGATGACGATCTCCTTTTGTTCATTAAAGGAAAACTTGCCGCTATGGTTATTAAAATTGAAATAGTAAATATCCGGTTCTACGTCAATATAGTTTCTCAGAACACTATCCACTTTAAGTGTTCCGGAAGATCCGTTCATATGAGAAGGGCGGGTAGTAATATGCAGGAAACCTATACCGGGCAGATCGTCGGGTGCACCTCTCACGGTTCTTGTGATATTCCAGTTTCCGGAAAAACTCCAGCCCAAACCAACATTTCCGGCAATTTCTTCTACTTTAATGCCGCCATTATGATAATTAACAGAAAGCGGTATTTTTACTTTTCCTGCATCAATGGTATATAAAGGAACTGTAATAGGTGTTGTTCCTGTAAATGATCCAACCGGCCGTTCTGCAGTCTTGTACAACGCAGCCATAGTGGGTGTAACGGGTTTGGCATATGGCAAAGAGCCGTCATATTGAGTATAGCAATACAATGGAAACAGTAAAAAAAGTAAGAATATATAGGTAAGCTTCTTTGGCATAATCTTGAGTTATGTTCAGATTAATTAATTTTCATTTACAAATCATGAATGCTTTTACAAGGTATATCCCATTCTAAAAATGAGCGGTTGCCGTTGAACAGTTTGGCGGTCATATAAAAAATTCCATAGCAGTTGAAGAGACCCTTTTTTCTTTGCTACTGAGTATTTTTTTGAAATTCCCAGCAAACCTCTTTCCTCCCATTTATCTGCACCGCGCAATTCTGAAAATCTGTTAAAGCCGATGTTATAAATTTTTTCGTAACCACCGCTCAGGTAAAAACTTGCTTTTAACTTCCAGTCTATAAAAGATCTCAATCCGACACTTTCATGTTTTATTTTTATATTCCGGAAAGGTTGCCCCCATGATACGGCATAACTTCCTCCTATCCCGACAATACTTTTATCATTCAATTTATACCCGGCAGTGAAAGCAGCTTCACTTCTGGCAGGCAATTGATTCGTTCCTTTTTCAGATTGGAAATTGACACCATACTCTAATCGATTCAAAAAAGATTTTGTTGATGGCGGATGATTGTTAAAATCTGGAAGTTCAAGATCGGTATCTCTGTTGCGCAACTGATCTATTTTATTCTTCAAAGCAGACAGTGTTGTTTCTGCGTGTGTAACCTGCTGTTGAAGGATATTCCCTGCGTCAACTGTATTTCCTGTTTGCTGTTGTATATAATGCATAACGGCAGCTCTGGTTTGTAATTCACCGAAAGCAGGCGCTATACCGGAAATATCATTCTGCATGGGATTAAACAATGCGCTCAGCTCACTATTTTCTTTAAAAAAACGATTGAACGAAGGCATACTTTTTAATACATTGATGGCTTTTTGTTCAAATTTTTTAGCATCACTAATGATGGATTTATATTCTTTTAGTTGTTCTGTATAATAGTATATTTCTTTATTAAACCTTTTCATTTCTTTCAACAGTGACACTTCCGACAACTTTTCACGAAAGATAATTTGCCGGCTATTCAAATATTTACGCAGTATTTCAGCCTTTCCTAATTGCTGTTCAATATGCTCCAAATATTTTAACTGACCATCCGGATAACCGGAATGTCGTTGTAACAAAAAAGCAAAAGATGTTTTAATCGTATCCAGATAACCTATGTAGGGAATTTTCATTGTTGAACGGGGGCCATTCAATGTATTGACCAATAATTCATTCTGTGCACTCAGTAACTCTGCAGTAAAAGATGGATTTTTCTTTAAAATCTTTCTGAGTAGTTTTTTTTCACGTTGTTCTGTCTTGTTGAATATTTTTTTAGTTTTTCGATTCAACTCTCCTTCTATATGTAAAAATTTATCAGTCATTTTCTTCTGATATTTTTCAAAAGAAAAAGACAATACATCCTCTTCAGATGTATTTTGAGCATGAAGTACCTGGCTTATCAAAGAAATACATAACAGGCACAGCATGCATAAGCATCTATGTATTATTGATAACATCGATATTTCTATTTTAAAAAATAAAATAAAAAGGCATCGTTGAATGCATACGTTTTCTATCTCTCCGCAGAGATATCCGCAGGCCAACAAAATATTGTCCGTTGAGAGACGAACTTCAGTTACAGTAGATTACTATGGATACCGCTTTATCCATCAGATGAAAACCATTTGGGGGGGGAAGTAATATGCCTGGTTGAAAGACACCAGATGAACCACTAGTCTGAAACAAATGTAGACATATATTTTCGACTAAGTGTAAACTTTATAAGCTAAAAAATACATTTTTCTTATTAAGTGTACTTAATCAAATAAAAATAGAAACCACTTATGAGTTACTTCGGTTTTGTTCAATATTTTATGAATCAATCATATTGTTACAACAATAAAAAAATATTAAAAAAAATGTGTTCGCAGGTGAATAGTGTTATACCGGTAAATAAAAAGGAATCCGGCATCATGTATTATTTGATTGCTGAATTCCTTCTTCTGAAAAATTTTTCCGTCGAGGCCTTGAGGAGATGTTTATTACCTAATGATTTAAATATTTCATTTATTTAAGTTTAGCAGAGAAAAACGCTATTGTTCTGTTCCATGCCAGCTCTGCTGCAGCTTTATCAAAACGCGGTGTAGAATCGTTGTGAAATCCGTGGTTCACATTCTCATACATATACATCTGATATTCCTTCTTATTTTCTTTCAGTGCTTTTTCATACGCAGGCCATCCTTCATTTACACGAGTGTCAAGTGATGCATAATGTATTTGCAGCGGTGCTTTAATATCAGGCACATTCTCTACTGGCGGTTGTCCGCCATAGTAAGGAACAGCGGCATCCAGGTCGGGCATTCTTACTGCCATCATATTGGATATCCAGCCGCCGAAACAAAATCCTACCACTCCTGTTTTTCCATTACAGGCTTCGTGTTTTTTAAGGTATTCAGCACCGGCAATAAAATCTTCTAACATTTCATTGCGATCTCTTTTACTTTGCATGGTTCTACCTTCATCATCATTGCCGGGATAACCGCCTAAGGGGGTTAATGCGTCGGGAGCAAGACTTACAAAACCTGCAACGGCAGCTCTTCGTGCAACATCTTCTATATAGGGGTTTAATCCTCTGTTTTCATGTACAACCAGCACTCCACCTACTCTCTTTTTAGCATCCTTAGGTATACATAAAAGGGCCTTAATAGAACCTCCTCCTTTAGGAGATTGATAATGAATGTATTCTGTAATAATTCGGGGATCGTTTTCTTTCACCTGAATTTGAGCTTCATAATCAGGCATCAGAAAACTCATTAAAGAGGTAACGGTCAGGCCACCTACAGCGTAGGTAGAAAGTCTTTTCACAAAATCGAGTCTCGTCAGACGGTTGTGTGCATAATCGTCATACAGATCAAACACTTCTTGTTGAATATCTTCTTTTTTGATAGACGCCATGATGGATGGTTTAATTTCTATAAATATAAGTTATTTCAGGCAAGATGTAAATAGTGTTTCCCGTGCATATGATCAGGCATAGAATCTCTTGCAGAATTCATTGTGCACTGAAGCAACTGCTCCGGAACTGGTGCAGATAATATCTTTAGCTGTATGGTTATCTGTCACGCAAACAATGTTGATCTGATCAGTTATAGAAGAAACAACATTCTTAATTATTAATTCTTAATTTATTTAGTTGTGTTTAATACAATAAGACATTATCTCAATTACTTTATCCATTGCATTAAACTCATATACGTCGCAAGACGAAATGATTGCTATCGTATTGCCATCACGTACGAAGCGCGCATTACCGGTAACTACTACATGATGTTCATCCTCAATTATTTTCTCAATGATAAAGTCAGTTTCAACCGATTCGAAATAAGCAGCTGTTGTTTCGCAATATTCTTTTACATGATCAATGCCAGCCAGTAATTTTTCACCAACAATATTCCAGACTACATTTTCGGTGAGGTAATCATAGGCTGCTTTGAAATTACCGAGCGATATATTCTTTGCAACAGTTTTTCTGACTGTTATATTTGTTTGATCTTCCATAGTAATCAGTTTATATAGATGTTGGTATTTGGTTGTCTATTTATCTAATTACTGCAAAAACCATACTTTAGTGATTATAATCTGTTAAAACAGAGATAGGTTATTAGTAACGGGCTGGTTTCCAATCGCCGAAAATGTTTTCAAGCGTATAGAGAGATGCTTCTTTTTCAGTAAGCATGTTTGCCCAGCTTACTCTTTCTTTCACCGAACTGCCATTTCCTTTATTTTTATATTCAGCGTAGTATACGGTTTTCTCATTATCTGTTTTACCCCAGTTATCCCACCCTTTCGGAGTTACTATTTCATCTATGTGGCAGTATAAAAAAACAGTCTTAGCAAAAGGCCGCCAGGGCCTTCCCAGTTTAAAACTTCCCGGAGGAGCATTACCGGTTATTTTGCAATGCAGAAAAACGTATCCGAAGGCGTTTTCCTGTGGTGTGGAGGCCGCTGTGAAATAGCCTGCTGTTTTACCGAAGATCGTACAACTGTCAAACACGGCTGTAGACGACCCGAAAATAAAATCTACGGTTCCTTCTATGTAACACCGTAAATAGTATTGACGGCTTTGTTTCCCATAAGTGTATAAAGTATCCTGATACCCTATAAACCGGCAATCGGTAAACTGTATTTTATCTCCGGCTACCAGTACAGCCACAGCCTGCCCTACCGGCCCGGCCGTATTCTCAAAAGTTAACTTTGAAAAATGAATATTAATTCCGTAGATATAAAAACCGGCAGATCCTGAAGTTCCGATATTTTCACCAAAGCGGTTTTGGCGGCTGGCAAAATCATCGTAAGTAATGATGGTTTGTAAGGGGTCTTCGCCCACAAAAAAGATATTCTGTTTGCTTTCTGCCAGAACGATTTTTTCTTTATAAGATCCTCTTTTAACAAAAATGAAAGTCTGTTCGCGCCGGTAATCAGGTACAGCGTCAATGGCTTCCTGAATGGATACAAAATCGCCACTGCCGTCTTTGGCAACGATGAAATCATATTCCACTATAGTGCCTGCATTTTTTTTAGCCTGAATATTGCTACAGTTCAATATCACAAATAAAATGATCAATAGATACTTCATTTTACTAAGATATTAAACATTCAGAAATAAAATTACCAGAAGGTATTGCCGAAAAAATTATTTCTATAAATAATATTAATTGAACAACGCTGAATCACCTAAGAAACATTGATTCGAAATTCAATCTTTTACTTATATAAGTGAATGATGAAAACATGAAGAAATAAGTAGAAACAGAAGAGAATGAAGCTACAGTGTTGCTGCCGTAAGATCCTTATTCACTTCATTTTCTTCATGTTTTACATTGTTCAACATCAAGATAGTCAATTATCAGATCAATAATTGAACTGTAGTTATTATTTAATTGCTGAATGGTGAGTTCAAATCCGCTTTATAATACTATCGCAACATGTATCATCCATCTGTCTTGTGCTTTTGCCATTCCTTTTGCCAGGTTCTGAGATAAGGGTGTCTGATAATTTCCACCCAGGGAAATTCTTTTAAAGGCCGTTTCCAGGCCGATTGTTCCCAGTAATAAATTTCCTCCGGAACTGGCTACCTGTATGGTACCGTCTCTGTCTACCGAAGAGTTTTCATATTGCATTCCTGCATTTGGTGCAATCAGTATTTGTTGACGGGTTCTGAATTTATAATAAAACTGTCCGTTTACATTAAAGCGGTTACCATACTGATAATCGTATTTATTAGCGGTGTTCATCTTGTATCCACCCGTAACATTAATACCTGCATCCTGTAAACGGATATCATACATAGCCTGAATATTAAAATCATAGCTACCCGTTCCCAGCTGAAATAAATTTAAAGAGGCATTGGTAGCCAGGTGGTCGGCCGGATTGTATTTTCCGGTAGCTAATTTAACACCGGCACCTAACCATAAACTTTGTACTAACAAACTATTTCCGTGCGAATTTCTTTTGTTCAACAACTGATAAAAACCGAAAACACTCGCATCACCAATTCCATTCTTGGTTTCGGTAATTCCCTGGTTTGTTTTTTCATTAAAGCTATAAGGCAGAGAAGCCATTACACGGAACTTCTCATTAATATTCCATCCACCCCAGAATTCAGTTATGCGGTAATTTTCCTGTGTAGTTAAATAAGTAGTAGCACCTCCAACACCGATATGAGTAAGCATGCTATTGGTTCTATACCGGATACCAAAAACGTGTTTCTGAAATTCAGGAAGAATACCGATATAATTATTACCGACGCCGCATCCACAGATATCACATGCGAAAATCATTACCGGTGTTATCAGAATAATCAAAACAGAAATAATTTTTTTCATAATTTACAATTTAAACGTCTAGTGTCTATTGGCAGAAGAATGAGTATTTTTTTCTTCCAGAAAAGCATCTTTACAACCGCTACTGCAAAAACCATATATTTTTCCATTTATATGCAATGTGTCGGCAGCGCCTTTGATTATAGACATATTGCAAATACTATCTGTAGAAGACACAAATAAATCGGGATCATATGCATATAATTTTCCCGGATATTCCTTATGCATTTCATGATTTTCCTCAGCATTTGCCTGATCACTATTACAAGATAAAATGCCTGAAACAACGATTACAAGTATAGATGAATAAATATTTTTCATGTTGTTTTACTATTTATGAAGATTATTGTTCAGCAGTCAGTTTATCTGTTACAAAAACTTTATCATTCAGCGTATTCAGAAAAGCTTTGATTTTCTTTTTTTCGTCAGAAGTTAAAGGAATACCCGGTTCATTATTTTGCTTCAACAGCGGATCGAGGTTTTGTGTTTCCTGTACGGTAAAACTATAATGATCGATCACTGCATCTAATGTATAAAAGCGGCCGTCGTGCATATAGGGTGCCGTATAGGCAAGATTTCTCAACGAGGGTACTCTGAACCGGTATTTATCATTTTCATTTAATGTAACCTCATAACGCCCCATGTCATCATTAGCACCTATACCGATACCGTTATTTCTGAAGCTATTATCAGTAAACAAAGGTTCAGCATGACAGCCTGCGCATTTTTGCTGTACAATAGTATATCCCTGCGCTTCTTCAACGGTAAAACTTGTTCTTCCTGTTTTAACACTGTCGTATTTACTATTGCTGCTGATGCACATCAACATAAACTGCGATAAAGCCTTCATAAAAGCTGCTGTTGTGATTGTTTCTGACCCGAATGCATTTTTAAATAGTTTCGGATACTCCGGGTGTACCTGTAGTTTACTAATAATATTCGCTACGGTCTCATCCATTTCTTCATGTGCCGTAATGGGTGCAATAGGTTGAAGGTCGAGATCAAAAATGCCACCGTCCCACATATAATTCGGAATCCAGGCCAGGTTCATGATAGGTAAGCTGTTTCTACGGCCTAAACGATCATCAATACCGTGGCTCACATCGTGCCCATGCTGTGTAAATGCTGATGACTGAATATGGCAGCTTCCGCAGGTAATAGTATTGTTTCGTGAAAGCCGTGGTTCATAAAAGAGTTTTCTTCCTAATTCGAAACCTTCTTTTGTTACAGGATTATCGGCAAACCGGTATACGGGATCAGGAAAATGAGCCGGTTTTATAAAACCGGCAAAAAATTCTTCCGTCACATCTTTATTACAGGCAATCACTATAGTGATGAATGCGAGAATAATCGTGTATTGTTTTTTTCCCATTATCGCTAATTTTCAGTGTGATCGTGCGTAAACATGTCTGTAAAATTATTTGCAACATTCACGCTGAAATCGCTGAACATTACCTGTGGGTGAGTAGCAAGACTAATCGTATTGGCACCGCTTAACACTTTACTGATATCGACCATAAAATGAATATTCGATCTTCTTCCGGCTCTTACCTGTGCAATACCCCGTTCAGTTAAATCTTTTGTAATGGTTTTGATATTATTAATGGTGGGCGCTGAGTATCCGCCAAAACCACCGATATGATAACGGTATTTATGTTGGCCGGTCGGGTCTACCGGTGCGGCAGTACTGATCCCTTCCATTTTAAAAAAGATATAGCCTGAATTCCATCCCCAGTACATACCGGCTTCCATACCGCCTGCGGGATCTAAAACACCGGTTCGGCGGCTGATATCCATGGTACTGCGTAAACTATCAACACCTAATACAAAAGTAACACTCGTATAATCACCTGCCGGAACTTTTACTTTAGCAAAACGTGTTTCCACATCATCTGCTTTAATGAGAAAGTAACTACTATCCTGCGGCACAATATATTCCGTACCATCAGCTTTTTTCAGTTTTATATTACTGATAAAGTACTGCAATAGCTGAATATTATAAGTTTCACCGGCAGCACTGCGATAATTCACATTATTCAGAATCAGCTTTTGCCCGCCAACAATATTGTCAAACTCCAGTGATAAATCAGACAGGTTACCTTCGTTATAGTCTGGTTCAATTGTATCTTTAGAGCAGGAAGTTAACAGAATAACACTCCCGACAAAAACATTCAATAATTTTGCAAACTTCATTTTAATATTTTTATAATTATTTTTTAAGAAAGCCGGTATCGGTTAATGCTTTCATAAAAGCTATAATATTTTTCTTTTCGGTTTCTGACAAAGGGATACCTGCTTCACCATTTTCTTTTTGAAACATTTCAGCAGCCAATGACGGTGAATACTTTACACCTTCAGAATAGTGCATTAAAACACTTTCAATAGTAGCAAAGCGTCCATCATGCATATAAGGGGCAGTGACCATAATATTTCTCAGAGTTGATGTTTTATAAGCGCCAATGTCTTTATCGCTATAGGTTACTCTTGCACGCCCCAGATAAATATCATCAACACCCGCGTCAGAGAAGTCGTCATCCAGCCCGTTATTATGGTAAAGATTATCCGTAAAAAGGTCAGTTGCATGACAAGGCTGACATTTTAACTGTACGAGCAGCATTCCCTGTTTTTCTTCATCACTCAAAAATCCACCGGCTTCCTTTCTCACATATTTATCATACCTGCTATTGGCTGAAACCAATGAGCGTTGAAACTGTGCTAATGCTTTTACAATATTAGCAGCAGTAACAGGTGCCCGGAAAGCTTTGTCAAACAATTGAACATACTCAGGAACAACGATCAGTTCCTCAATCAATTCAAAAAGATTCTGTGCCATTTCATCATGGGCTGTTAAAGGCCCGAATGCCTGCGATTCAAGGTTAGTAGCACCTCCATCCCAGAACAATCCATTATTAGCCCACGCCATATTGATCAATGCCGGTGAATGCCGCAACAAAGTGGTTCCGGATACGCCGATATTATTCAGTGCAGCTCCGTCACTATAGGATAATTCAGGACGATGGCATGTAGCACAGGAAATCTGGTTATTACCTGATAAACGCTTATCAAAGAACAATTGCTTTCCTAATTCAATTCCTTCTTTTGTCATTGGGTTATCCGGATCAATCATTACCCGAGGAAAGTTTTCAGGAATAGTAAATGCAGCAGTTTCACCCGGCTCTTCGTCTGGCAGAATAACATCAGGTTTATGGCAGGAAATGAATAACATTCCTGTCATAAAACCGTTTAAAATATAATGTAATAAAGATTGTTTCATTACTCAACATCTGTCAGAACAATTGCTTTGGTATAATTTTCGGCGAGCTTTGACATTACCTGCGCCTGTGAAGCACCCACTACAGGAGTAGCGATCAGGTCAACACCATCCAGAATTTTAACCACATCTACCGAAAAGTTTGCTTTTTTAGGATCAGTAGAACTGATATTGACGCCGGTTGGCAGATTAATGGTTACAGATTTATAATTTGTATTTAAGCCGGTTTCAGCCTGAATATTTTTACTAACGTTGCCTTCCGTTACTTTTCCACCGATCGCCGTAAAAATATAACTGGTATGCCACATCCATGAAACATTAGTCATACCATTCAGCTGCGATAACTCACCGGCCTGTAAACTCAGATTATTATTGTAAACAGGGTCTACTCCTATAAAGAATTTAACAGAAATATATTCACTAACAGGAATGTTTTCAATTTTAACAGATTCTCTTTCTTTAGCTGGGTAGGTATAATCACCATCCTGCACTACTACAGCAGCAGTTTTTTCAACTAAATAATAGCTGTTGGGTACAGCATATTCTATACCGGCCGTATCTGTTAAAACTACATTTGAAATCCAATATCTGAGTTTATTAAAATTATAAGTTCTTCCTTCGATATTGAAATCGGTATTCAGAACAAAACTTTCAGCACCTACTTTAGACTGGAAATTAAGTGTAAGCGTACCTGGTGCATCGATAATAATTTCTTTTTCAACGATTACTTCTTTCTCCACTTCTACTAATACCTCTTTTTCTTTTGTACAGGCCGTAAAACAAAAAATCACCAACAAGCTTAAAATCAATATATTTCTTTTCATAATTATCATCATCTTAAATCAATTAACTGTTTATTGTTTTCTAAACATTTCAGGTGTAACACCTGAATGTTTTTTGAAAAAAGTAATGAAGTAAGACGAGCTGTCGAATCCTAGTTCATAAGCAATTTCTGCTACAGATAATGAAGTATAATACAACATCCGCATTGCTTCAATCAATACTCTTTTCCGGATAATTTCACTACTTGTATTATTGCGTAACGTTTGACACAATTTATTCAGGTAATTAACACTAATATGCAACTGATTTGCATACCACGAAGGATTTTTATGCTGCTGATAATTCAGTTCGATCAACTTTTCAAACTGAATGATCTTTTCTTCACTGCTACCAGGTTTTACCGGAGGAACATCTCGTTTAAAGTTTTTATCCAGTTCAAACAAAAGAATATTCAGGTAAGAGCGGATAACTTTTTCACCATGATTGTAATTCTGCTGAAATTCATCATTCATAAATTGCAGTATAGTACTACATTTTATAAACTGTTCCTTTGATAATGCTGTTGTTTTTTCGGTTGAGAACCGGAGCCATTCAAACTGATACAAAACATTATTGTTGTATCGCAATGAGAAGAAGCTTTCTGTAAAACAGAGCATCTTGGCTTTTATATTGTTTTCAATGCAAAAGCTTATTACATTATCTGGCTGAATGCATATTACCGAAGCGGGCGTCAACATTATTGTATGCTGATCAACCTGAAGAGACCCGCTCCCGTCCTGAATAAACAGCAGCGTATACGCCTGTAATTGATGAGGTTTTTTCAGAAACGGATAGTTTTCTATTATACGTTGCAGATCGCTCAACCAACAATACGGGCGTGTTTCATCCAGTACCTTCAATTGAAAAGAAGGTATTGTATTCGTTTTTACAGTCATGATACCACCAATAAAACATGAGTAAGACGCTTGAAGAATAAGCATACCGCTGCCAGGCATAACCGTTATTAATGGTTATCACCGCATACAGATGTTTTACATCATTCGTAGAGAATTTACCGGAACATTATACAACTGCAGCTGCTGCGGGGGGATGAAATACAGCATGAATATAACCGGATGGAATATAGTAATCGCCATATTCGGGATACTGAATATCACCGGCAATAGTGTGTGAGGATGTTTCTTTATTTATTAACTGCTCACAGTAAAAAAATGCTTCTGCATTTTTAAAATCCGGAGCATTTTGTTGTTGCTGGTCTTTTGAATTGAATTGATCTTCGAGATAACAAGATCCCATACAAATAGGAATAGCATCAAAGCGATTAATACAGAGGTTTTTTGCGATATAGTCCTGATTCAACTTAAACATACCTACAATACATAAGTATCCGGTACTTTGTATCAGTAGAGCAAGAATGAGTAATATGGACAATAGTTTTTTCAACGATGCAAAATTAGCCTTAATATTCTTCTTTCAAAAGTTTTTTTATGTCACTGATCAGGCGCTCTGTTTCTTCAGGTTTAGTGCCATTATAAACGCCTCTGATATGTCTGTTACGGTCAATTAACAATAAGCCGCCGCTGTGTACAAATCCACCGGGAGCAGTACTATCTGGTAATGCTGTTGCGAAATAAGACTTCTCGGCCAGGTCTATAATTTCATCCTGATTACCGGTAAGGAAATGCCATTTACCGGATTTTGCGCCCAGGTTTTCAGCATATGATTTCAGTCGTGGAATCGTATCTCTGACCGGATCAATGGTGTGGGATACAAATACTACCCTGTTATCCTGTTCAAAAGCTTCGTAAGCTTTGTACATTTCTCTGGTCATTACCGGACAAATCGTAGGGCAGGATAAAAAGATGAAATCTGCTATATAAATTTTATCTGCTAATGACCGGTTACTTACGAACTGACTATCCTGATTAAGGAAAGAGAAGTCGGCAATGGTCGGATATACTGTGCTATCGCCCATCTGCTCAGGCTCACCCAGAAAAGGTAAGCGGTTATTTTGTTGACAGGCAACGAATAGAACTTGTATAAATAAAAAATATAAATATTTCATATGATTCAGTAAAATGAATTACTAAAGAAGCACAAAGGTAACAGAGTTTCGGTAAAGAAAACCGTTTCTATTACTGATTTCGGTACGAAGAATTGAATAGCAAAACATTATTCCTCATTTATTAAACCGGTGGGCAAACAATAAGGGTATAAAACGAAACAGGTGATTGCATTACACAACCACCTGCTTTCAGCTACTATTAACTTATCACTATAACGAAGAAACAATCAACTTCGTTATTTATCAATCACTGCACTATTTTAAACTGCGGTATAACCACCATCGGCAATAAAATAACTACCGGTAGTGAAAGAAGATTTATCTGAACTTAGAAATACAACGAGGTCTGCTATTTCTTTCACATCGCCCAAACGGTTCATCGGGGCTTTTGCAGCAATGGCTTTTTTGGCATTTTCGTCGAGGTTATCATCTAATAAAGGAGTAAGAATATAACCAGGGCCTACTGCATTACAACGGATATTTTTTTGTCCATATTCTGCGGCAATATTTTTTGTTAAACCAACTACTCCATGTTTAGCTGCGGTATAAGCACTGCTCATCGGAGCTGCTACAGTACCGTGTATAGAGGCAATATTAACAATATTACCACCACCGTTTTTTTCCATTTGCTCCAACTGATAACGGCATCCGTAGAAAACACCACTCAGGTTAATGCCAATCACTTTATCCCAGGCTGCAATATCATACTCTCCTACTAACTGGGCGGGCCCACCAATACCTGCGTTATTACAAGCAATGTCTAACCTGCCAAATCTGGCTACAGCAGCAGCTACCAGGTTTTTATTATCTTCAGCTTTTGAAGAATCAGCCTTTACAAAGAGTGCTTTTCCTCCCTGGCTTTCAATATCAGCAACGGTTTGTTGACCATGTTGTTCATTGATATCAGAAACGACCACACTGGCTCCTTCATGAGCATAAGCAATGGCTATAGCTTTACCAATACCGGAGCCGGCACCTGTTACCAGTGCTACTTTTTCGTTTAATAAACCCATAATCGTTCTTTTTTAATATATGATTACTAACAAAATTGAAGAGAATATGTTCTATTAAAAATTAATTAATAGAAAAAAGCAAGTAAATCATTTAGAGGGGGAAGCCTATGTACGGTTGATAACACTTTTGTAAAGAGAATATTTTTTGTAATAACTATTTAAACAACATCTTCACCTTCTACAAATAAATGATTTTCAATAAATCACAGAAGCATTATCAACCATTTGTACAGTTATTCGGCTAAAACAAAGAATAAACAATCAGAGCTGGTATACTTACTGCTCCTACAATAATTATATGCAAAACTGAAGCCCGGCCATGCGAAAAAACCTTTTTAGTGATTAATTCAATTTTCTCAGCCAGCCGGCTTCCCCTATCTTTGCAGCTCTCAAACAGCAACACTATGATCACCAGAGAAAGAGAGAACTGGCTCCGGATGTTGTTCATCTGGCAAGGTTCAGTACTTCACAAAATATGGCCCCGGTTATTAATATTATTAGGCGTGTCTATAATTGTTTATCATTTTCATGGCCATCTTTTCAGTTATAAAATTAATCTGAATCCTGCCGCCTTTACTTTAGTAGGTATAGCACTGGCTATTTTCTTAGGGTTTTGTAACTCTGCTGCCTATGACCGTTATTGGGAAGGCAGAAAACTCTGGGGATCACTCATCATCAATACCCGTTCTGTTGTTCGACAAGTTACTACCTACCTACACGCCGATAAATATCCTTCACATGAGTTTGCAAAAATGGCTATAGCATTTTCATATGCTTTAAAACATCAATTAAGAAAAACTGACACTACACCTGACATTGAAAGACTGTTACCGGAAGATGTAGCGATACAAGTACACTCTGCTAATTTCAAACCGGTGATTATTTTAAGAGAAATGGCCAGCTGGATTGATCGTGCGCACCAGGAAGGGCATATTGACAGTATTACTAAAATGGGAATTGACGCTAACCTCGATAAACTTTCCGATATAGTGGGCGGCTGTGAACGTATTGCCAACAACCCGATCCCTTTCTCTTATTACGTATTACTGCACCGGACTGTCTATATCTTTTGTTTTTTACTTCCATTCGGACTGGTTGACAGCATCGGTTGGATGACACCTGTAATTGTGATGTTTATCGGATATACATTTATGGCGCTGGATGCTATTGTAGATGAAATTAGTGAACCCTTCGGTACCGAACCGAATGACCTGGCATTAAATAGTATGTGTATCACCATCGAACATTCATTAAGCGAAATGGTGAACCTGCCGATAGAGAAAAAGATCATACGCGCAGCAATGGTAGTAGATTAATCATCGCTTTGATTTGACTCTTTTCCTGTAAAACAAAAAACCGGTGAGTAGCAACAAAGCCACTACAATTAAAGAGTAATATGCCGAAAGATTATTATAAATTGGAGTTGTATCACCAATCAATGATAAACCGGCCCAGTAATAAGGATGCGCCAGAGATTCATCTTCGCCATTAATGACATCTAACTTTGCCCTCCTCAATGCTTCACTTTTACTTTTCCCTTTGGCCAGGTATTGATAAAATTTTTCAATAACATCCGTACTTGTTTTTTCATCAATCTTCCACAAGCTCATCACCACCCCCGGGCATCCCGCGTGCATAAAACTATGTGCAAGAGATATCACGCCCTCTCCGTTTCGCCAGGCACCCGCACCTGTTTCACAGGCACTCAACACAGCCAGCTCTGCACGTAATTGCATAGAATAGATCTCATACGCATGCAGATAACCATCGTCATTATTCAATGTATCATCAGGCATAGCTTTCGCCAGAAAAAACCTGGATTGTAACGGAGACTGATCATTTACTTCAGCATGTGTTCCCAAATGTAAGATTCTGTAATTACCTGCTTTTTCTTTAAAAATACGCTCTTCCGCATCCTGTTCAATATACATATCATTCGGTAATAGAGTAGCGATACGTACCGCTCCCGTCAAAGCAAATGGCTGTCTGAATAAATACCGGTACGACTCATCAGCCAATACATCAGACGCTCTATTAAAATAATTCTGCTTCATCTCATCTGAAAAAACCGGTGTGAATAAAGCCAGCTTTTTAACATCACGCCCGTTTTTCATTTTAGAAAACTGTATCGCACTGGTAGCAGAGAGCAAATACGACAATTCATATTTCTGAATCAGGTAAGGCATTTTTGCAAAACTCCTCTCCTTGTCATCTGATAAAAGTATTTCAAAATTCAGGTAATGTAATTCTCCATCGGGAACAATCAATAGTTTGCGAGAAGAAAAATATTGCTCTGCCGGCTGAATCAACGATTTATATAAAGCATAGGCATTCTCTGTAAACTCCTCCGGTTTTAATCCATATAAATTACGCAACAGAGCCACCCGTTCCAGTACCTTTTTGTCTATTTGTTTTAATTTAAAGTCATTTGCGGTTAAAACAAACAAAAATATAGACTGCTCTGTAATAGCATATTCAACCAATGTTTCGTTCTTCTTTAACAGTTCCCTCCTTATCTGTTCGGGAGTTGCCGGAGTAATATCATTTTTCAATAACAAAGTATTATCGCCAGCCTGTTTTAAACTATCCTGAAAATAACGGTACGATTCCATTGCCGATGATAACACTCCCAATAATGAATCTTTTCTATCCTCATTAAGATATTGAAGGTTGATGGTATGAATATTTGCCCTAAACCACTGATCTCTTTGTATTACGGGATTCTCATCGATATTTTGTTCAACCAACATATTGTTCGAGGCTAATTTCAGTAATAAACCTTTACTACTCTCTGCAAAAGAAAAAGCGTTACGAACATATTGCTGCTGACTGCCCTTTTCAGACAATATCCAGCAGGCCTCCATTGCCTGAGCAAAGATTTGTTTATTTACATCAGCTAAATCAATCAATGCAGCCTGCGATCGGAATGCATGCAGATTACCGGTGATAAAATTTTTATACTGATCAGCCAGCTGCAGCAATTCAATTAGTTGTTCTTTATTGGTATTCTGCTGATACATTCGCATTAATATACCAATACGTGTATTGATATATACCAATACATTATAACTAAAAGGTAAATTTTGTATCCATTCGATTTTTTGTTTCCAATCAGGCCGGCCTGTTAATAGTTCTGTAAAAACACTATCTGAATAACGATAGGCCTGCTCCAATTCACCGGCAGATAAATAGATTTCACTGATATCTCCCAGCTTAGCCGCAATACTCTGATTACCGGCAGGATATTTTGTTCGGAAAGACTGTACAATTCCTTTTGTTAACTCAAGAGCCTGTTCTTTCGCTCCCATGATCGCGAGTATTTTAGCAAGATCCAGCTTTGTTTTCAAAGCCAGTTCAGTATGTTCAGACTTCCCTTTTTTATAGTTACTCAGTGCGCGTTGGTACCAGGCTTTAGCAGCAACGTAATCTTGTTTTAATACATAATAATCACCATAAAAAGTTTCAGCATAAGCAAGGTCTGATAAATTATAAGGAGCATGCCGTAATTGTAACTGATAGGCACGTTCGAATATTTTACCGGCCTCCTCCATTTGGCCTACTTTCATTTTGTTCACTGCCAGATCTAATAAAATATTTACCATTCCCGGACCATCGTCACCATATGTTTTGGTAAGAAGCTGTGATCCTTTCTGTAAATATTCCTGTGCCAGAAATGGTTCATTGATATATTGATATAAATTACCCAGGTTCTGATAAGCGGCCGCTAACGGAAAACCGTCTCCACCACTGATATAATTTTCCTGTTGTATATCCACTGCTTTCTGACGGTGAAAGAGTGCTTCCTCATATCTGCGTAACATTTCATAGATAATCGCCAGACTATTGTGCATCGTGCCCACCCCGGGGTGATTCTTAGAGAAATGAATCATCATTACTCTTTGAAACTCTTTACCATCTTCTAAAGCGGCTTCATATTTTTCGTCATAACTATTGATGTAATAACGTGTTTGAACAAGTGTACTCATGGTAAATCCGTCTTTACCTTCTAAAGCCAGATTCATATTATATGCATCGTCTGCATACTTTCTGGCAGTAGCATATTCACCCAGTAAAAGATTTTTTACAGCAATATAGTTGTAGAGAAGTATATAATGGCGGTTCGGTGGTTCATTTTCATTAATGGCAGCCAGCCCCTTCACAAAATATTTATCAGCCTCGTCTAATTCATGCTGCTGTATAAATAGTTGTCCCATTCTGCTATAAGCAGCCACACGCGCAACAGATTTTGGGGGAAGGGTTTCTGCAAGTGTTAAGATAGTGTCCATTAAACTGAATGCAGAATCCAGCCCGTTATTATGCCATACCACCAATACTTTTTGCACTTTTGCCAATACAAGGCTATCTATACGACTTTTTTGAACCTGACGGTCAATAGATAAATTAATATAATAAAGAGAACTGTCTATTTTATTCTCACGATAAGTACGCACAGCTTTATCGTAATTGTTTTCCTGTGCATTGGCAAACAAAGTCAATAAATTTGTCAGGAAAAAAGTACAAAAAAGCCACTTCATATTTATTCAAGTTTTTTCAACAATAATTGCGATTGTTTATTTTCCGGAATTGTTTTTAACAATACAATGGCTTCGTCTCTTTTATTCAACCGGAGATGGCAAAGTGCCAGGTACCAGACTGCTTTTTCCTGGTATACCGATCCGGAAGATTTACTCAATGGCAATAACATTGCTACAGCCTCATCCACTTTATTCAGACTCATCAGTGCGATAGCTGAATAATATTGCAGGGTATCGCTTTCGTCGTTCAGGGTAGTTACCTGCTGCCACTTACTCAATGCTTTTTCATAATCAGCTTCTTTGTAGCTGATCATACCGTCATACAAAAGATAAAGCGCAGAATCGGCATTACTCATTTCAACCGGTAATCCGATATCCTGCGTAAAGAAATTTTTATATAATTGTTCGTTTGAGCTTCCGGAAGGTTGCATCCACCAGATACCTGCTATTGCCAGCACGAGCACCGAAGCAGCAACCCACCACCAACGTTTCATAGCATGTATATTTCCATTACTATCTCGCGAAGATGTTCTAACATCTTTATGAAAGTCATTCAAACGATCGTTCAGGTCAGCTTCACGTGTTCCAATTAATAATAATTTAACTTCCTCCACTTTTTGTTGCAGCAAGCGGTTATGTTGTAACTCCTTTTCAAAAGCAGTCACTGCAGCCTCATCCATTTCATGGTATAAGTACTGACTGATTAAAGTCAATTCTTCCTGAGCTATTTCATAAGATGGTTTTCTCATATACTGCTTTCCTCATTCATTACAAGTTCACGAAGTTGTTTCAAACAACGGTATTTGTTGTTCTTAGCGCTGGCTTCCGTCCAACCGAAAGCAGCGGCTATTTCTTTTAAGCTTTGTTTATTAAAGTAAAATCTTTTTAACAATTCACGACATCTTTCACCGAGGTGTTTATATTTACTTTTGACAGTATCGATATAGAGATCCGTCTCGTCTGTTTCCTGATGAAACGGAATCTCATCTATCGAATCGTTCACCAAAACTACTTGCCTTGTTTTTTTCTTTCGAAGTTCATCAATCCACTTATTCTTTGCCACTCTGAAAAGATAAGCGCTGAACTCCTTTTCATCTACAGGAGAAAAGCGTGCCAGCTGTACATTTCTCCATACGGCCAGAAAAGCTTCCTGATAAATGTCTTTCACATCATCCTCCGTTCCACTATTCTTCACGATATAGTAATTCACTTGTTGAAAGTTATGCACATATAGCCGTTTCAGTAAGTGTAAATCATCACGTTGGATTGCTTCCACAAAAACAGACGATTCTTCAGGTTGAGACATCAATAATAATTTCCAACTAATGTATGATTTTTCTTTAAATTTCTGAATACTTCAACGCTATGAAATCTTCATTATCAGTTATCAAAACATTATCTGAAAATATTATTGATCTTTCCCGGTCTTATTTCTTCCATTAGTATTACAATAAGGCACTTTTTTATACAGCACAGCAAACAACTTATATAACCAGTTAGTTACTCCAACCAGCGTCCCCAACACTCTCGTTATCTGCAACATACACATTACTACTTTTTACACACAGAGTTTCCGCAGCAACACATCATTCCTCCCTTCCGGCACTTTGCAACCGGAACTATTGCAATAAAAGATGAATCCGTATGATTAAAACTGATCTATATTCTGCCACGGCGCATTGCCATTAATAGCTGTCCAGACAAGCGCATCCAGTTCGTTCATTTCATTGCCACCGGCTCTGGTATTGGTTAACACCGCCCAGTTATAGCCGTTGTTACCACGCACCCATACCGATACAGAACCCGGTAATGAACCGGTATGCCACCAGTGTTTTGCCTGATTAACACTCCATCCCAATCCATACCCGGAAGGAGTAGCCAGTGAGGGCGCGGTAGTCATAGTAGTAAGAGAAGCGCTGCTCAGGATATCTTTTTTATTGTTAAATCCGTCTACATGCACCAGCAAACGAACGAGGTCTTTGGCAGAAGCAATCCAACCGCCGTGTGCATCCATGCGAACGATATTATAACTGTAAGGAGCATTACCACCGGCAGTGGTACCATAATACTTCACTTCACCGCTTTTACGGTCGCCGAGTGTATTACCGCCAACAGTCATGCGGGTAATACCTACTGGTTGTAAAATCGCATCCTTCACATACTGTTCATACGATTTGCCTGAAACTTTTTCGACAATACGTCCCAACACGCAATACCCAAAGTTTGAGTAATCATATTTTGTTCCCGGAGTGGTTTGTACCGGACGGTTATCGAGTGTCCAGGAAATTAACTGATCGGCAGTCATGTTGCCATTCAAAAACATCGGATCATTTACCGAGTTACCCCAGGCACCAGCGGTATGTTCTAAAAGATGTTTTACTGTAATGGCCTGAAGGTTGGCTGAATAGGTATTATTTCCATACGTAGTACCAAGCAAAGCACCATTTCCGAATACTTTATCACTCAGTTTTACTTTTCCTTCTTCAATAAGTTTCATGAAAGCAATGCCGGTAACAGACTTTGAAATACTGGCAATACGGAACATATGATCGGTGGTCATGGTTTGATTGGCTTCCTTATCAGCTTGTCCGTACGCTTTCACGTACACCAGTTTTTCACCTTTCGAAACTGCCAGCGATAAACCCGGTACATTATACTTGGTCATATAAGCCTGAACGGCATTATCTAAAACAGCGATGTCATTTTGTTGTGAATTTGGATTCTGATCATCATCCGGCTCATCAGAACCTTTAGAGCAGGCTGCAAAAACAGATAAGGCAAGCACAAGGCTGCAACAGCGGTAGAAGAATGTCAGTTTATTCATTTTTGTTGTTTTCTTATCTCTATATCGTGAGAAATAAAAAAGGTCATCAAAAATGAATCAGGAGTTTAGTTTATTGATTATCAAATGTAATTGAAAGTTGAGAGTTAAAAATTGAAAATGAAGAATTGAGAACGGCTACGCAGTTCTTACAGTTCAGCTATATTCAATTATAAGAAGAGCTATATCCACTTTCCATCAAAAAAGCAACTGAAAAAAGTGATTAATCTTTTTGTATACCGAAGAATTCCAGAAAAGCATTATAATCGGCTTTTTTTCTAAACATCTTTTTACTGATACCAAATACGCGTTCGTCAGAACCGGTGCGATAAACCTCTATTACATAAGATTCACCGAGCATACCTTTGACTTTACCTTTTTTAAACAAAAGGTCTTTATAAGGAAGTGTGATCGATTTTCTTTTATTTTCCAGGTATTCGAACGTAACGTTTTCCCTGTCGGCAACCATCTTTAGAATCAGCCGGCGGTTAAGAATATAAAGGAAGTACAACAACGCTACCACCATTACCAATGTTCCGGTAAGGTCGCGGTTAGCAACAGTTAATGAGATAGCACAGGCGCCAAATATCAATAAAAGGGCAATCATTCTTGTTAACTTCGTTGTAATAACCAGGCTATCTTTCATTTTTTAAGTTTGGAGCGTGAAGGTAAGAAGAAATTTTAAAAGAGAAGATCTGATAAAATGAGTGTAGTATTTCAAGTAGCACCGCATACAACCCGATGCCGGTACCCTATAAAAAACACTGATTTTTTTGAACCGGCGGCAGTAATACTGAGCAACACCGGTTGCGTCGCACACTTGTACGTTTGAACCAGCCTAATAAGCTGATAAAAGAATAGCTCTATCTATTAAGATACAAAAAAATAGTCATATTACCAAATGAACCTTCCATCCCAACAACACCCAACCGGTCATCTGCTGATGAAAGATTTTTTGTTAAAACAAACTCCTTCCCAAAATCAATCTTCATCCCTGCCGCAATAAGAATTATATGTATATAAGTTCGTCAAGCACCGAAAAATAAAAGAAACGATCATACGAAAAAAAATTCTCAGTGAAAAAATTGAAAACACGAAAACCCGGAACATTTCTAATAAATAATGAATACACGGGTCAGGCCCTTGCAATTTCATCAGGAAAACCTACTTTTGCACATTGTATACAATATACAAATTCATGATAGCACACGAAACTCTTAAATCTCAGATAATTAAGGCCTTATGGCAATTAATTATTGAAGGCAAAATATTACCCAACCAACCCATGCGGGAAGTTCATCTGGCAGAACTATTAAATATTAGCCGCACTCCCCTCAGAGAAGCGCTTCAGCAGCTGGAATGGGAAGGTATTATAGTATCTGAATCAAGAAAGGGCTATCGACTGGCACAATTTTCAGAAAATGATATTACTGAAATTTATCCGCTAAGAGCCAGGTTAGAATCATTTGCCCTCGAATTATCGGGTATTCCGACACAAAAGGTTTTGGACGAACTTATTGAAATCAATCAAAAAATATTGAACACCACCTCTTCCAAACAAATTGTTGAATTGGATGAACGTTGGCATTTGCTGCTAATCTCAAACTGTTCTAATGAAAGACTACTGAAAATGATAAAAATCCTGCATCGTCAGTCGCAGCGGTATGAATATGCTTATATGGAAATGAATAACACCGTTGAGAAGTCAGTTACACAGCACGAAAATATAATTCTTCATCTACAAAACGGGCAACTACACCAAGCAGTAGAATTATTTGCTAAAAATAATTTAGTAGGTATAGATACACTCATTAACTGGTTAAATTCTAAAAGCAAATAAATGAAATTCACATTCATTCTACTCATATTAACAGGCTTACTATCACCGCAAATGGCACATTCCTGTACAATGTATAAAATTACTAAAAAAGGAAAAACCATTGTTGGCAATAATGAAGACTACTTAAGCCCTAACAGTCAATTTTGGTTTGAAGAACCTGAAGTAAACAAATTCGGAGTTATGTATATGGGGCTGCTGGATAATTTTGCGCAGGGAGCAATTAATGAAAAAGGATTAATGTTTGACGGGTTTTATGTTCCTTATTTAGCGATCCATAATACAGAAGGGAAAACAAAAATTTCCATTTCTAAAGCGATCAGAAACATCATGCAAACGATGAGCAATGTGCAGGAAGTTAAATCTTATCTGGAAACTATAAATTTATCTTCTCTTACCAACAGTATGATTGTGTTCGTCGACAAATCGGGGGCTTATCTGATTGTTGAAGGTGATGAAATGATTATAGGAAAAGAATCAGAAAAGTCATTTTCAAATTTTTACTATTCTCAAACCAATAACTTAAAAGACGTTAATTTGTCGTATTATCAAAATGGCCTGAAATTCCTTCACTCATCCGATAAAAAAGCAACGCTTGATTATTGTAGTGCAGCAATGAGTCATTTTGCACAAAAAAAATCAATTAATTCCACGCAGTATTCTACTATTTACGATCTGAATACTTTGAAAATCAGGGTCTATCTTTTTCACGACTATTCTCAATTTGTTGAAATAGACCTGAAAAATGAATTGAAAAAAGGGAATCATAAAACAATGATTGCAGATTTGTTTCCGAAAGAATCTATTGGTTACAAACACTATCTGAATTATAATGATTCAACGGATCCTGCTTTGTTTCTAAAACAAATAATCGGCAAAGAAAATATTTCTGAAGAGGAGCTCAACGAAATAGATTTTGCCGATGACGTGAATACAATCGGTTATGAATGGTTAAAACAGAAACAAAATCCGCAAGCTGCTATCAAAATATTTGAATATGCTATTCAGCTAATACCCAACAATGCAGACTTGTACGATAGTTTGGGGGAGGCATATTTTGAAAATAATGACTGGAATAACTCCATTAAAAACTATGAGAAATCTTTATCACTTGATGCTGAAAATAAGAATGCCGTTAAAATGCTGATCAGGGCGAAGGAGAATAAAGATAAAAGCGAAACGAAGGCTTTCAAAAAGTTAACAGACCTGATAAATCAGTATGCTGAAAATGAAATAGAAAAAGGTAACATACACTCCATTGCGCTGGCTATCTATAAAGATGGAGCGGTTTTTCATAATTATTACGGAGAGATAGACAGAAATTCTAAAAATAAACCGAACGATCGTACGCTCTATGAAATTGCTTCTATTTCAAAAGTATTTGCAGGCTCTTTAGCGGCCAAAGCCGTGCTTGAAAATAAAATAAAAACGGATGATGATATCAGGATGTATCTGCCAGCCGCATATCCCAATCTGGAATATCAAAACACTCCGATAACAATTAAAAATTTACTGACACATACACTTGGGTTTAAAACCAAAATACCTCCCAAATTAGCGAAAGTCAACAGCAGAACTGCGGAAGGCTATTATGAAAACAGACCTTTTGATTATAACATTTCGTCTTTCCTGGAAGAACTCAAAACCGTAGAACTCGATAAGAAACCGGGAACCGTTTATGCCTATAATTCTATTGGTTCAGAATTGATTGCTTATATTCTGCAACAGGTTTATCGTAAATCATATAAGGAACTTTTACAGGATTTTCTGAACGAACTAGAAATGACCAATACTTATTTGCAAGATTATCAGAAACATAAAAAGCATTTGTCTAATAGCTACACCAGTTCCGGAGCCTTGGCTCCGCTGGATAAAAATCCGTTATTGGGCGGTGGTTACGGAATTATTACCACCTTACCCGATCTGATAAAACTGATGAAATTTCAACTGGAGAGTGACAATCCCCTTGTAAAAGAGTCAACCCGAATCTTATTTGAAGATGATGAAGACAATGTAATGGGTTATTTGTGGCAGGATATGGGAATTGGCAAAGAAGAAGGATTTTATTACTCAAAAACCGGAGATGCAAATGGTGTAAGAAGTGGTATTTTAATCTGCCCCGACAGTAAGTACGGCCAGATTATCATCATTAATAACAAATCTGAAGCTGCACTTGAAGATTGGGAAATATTGTTCAACAAAGTAGAAACCGATTTAATCAGGTATCCTAAAATAAATTTAAAATCAACCATTAAAACTCATTTTCTGACTGATCTCCAAAAGGCTAAAGACACATTTAATATTTTAAGCAAACAGGAAGAAACTTATTTCAATACTAACCTGCAGGATGTGTTAAATACTATTGGATATGAACTATTGTATGGTGACAAAAAAATAAATAAAGCTATTGAAATATTTGAATTAGCAACAAAGGAATATCCTGAAAATGCAAATCTGTTCGATAGTCTTGGTGAAGCCTATTTCATCAATAAAGAATATGATAAGGCAATTATAAACTACAAAAAATCGCTTGAGCTGAACCCCGACAATAAAAATGCACAAAAATATATTTTAAAAATTAATGAATTAAAAGCTCATCAGTAAAATTGCTTTGCTGTACAGTTTATGATAGTGTGGGCGGAATGGTACTCACTTTTAAAATACTCTAAAAGCCGGTCAGGGGTGATAGCATTACCACAACCGGCTTTTATATTGGTTGATATAGTTGATGCCGCGATATAAAATGACGCTCTTATAGTTGCCCATAGCTGAACTACCGCCAATGGCACTCATTTTGTGTATCAAATTATTCAACTTTTTGAGTTATCTTAAATGACCGCAAACAGGCAACTACATGAAAATCTTACTTCGATATATACAACCGCAATTTAAACTCATCGCTATTTCTCTGCTATTCGCAGGTGCCGCGCAATTGCTGAACCTCGTTGACCCTATTATTTTCGGTAAAATCATCGACACATTCACAACTCATCAGGAAGCCAAAGATCCTGAGCTCATGAACACCATCATTCAGTTACTGATTTTAGCCATTGCCATCGCTTTTGTAGCCAGAGGGGCAAAAGCCTTGCAGGATTTTTTTATGCGTAAAGCAGTAGCAAAATTCGGTATGCATATTTTTAACGACGGGTTAAAACAAACCCTGCGTTTATCTTTTCAGGAATTTGAAGAAAGCCGTAGCGGTACTACCCTTTCCATTCTTCAAAAAGTAAAAACCGATACAGAAAGATTTATTAATACTTTTATCAATGTTCTCTTTACCTCAGTAGTGGGCATCGGATTTCTTATTTTTTATTCGGTGACCAAAAACTGGTTGCTGGTACCCGTATTTGTAATCGGTGTATTAGTGTTGGGTGGGCTCACCGGTTTAATCTCAAAAAAAATAAAAACTATTCAACGGTCTATCAACCGCCAAACAAATGAAATGTCGGGCAGTATTACCGAAAGTTTACGGAATATAGAATTGGTAAAAAGCCTGGGGCTCACTTTTCCTGAAATAAGAAGGCTTAAAGGGTATACTCAAAACATTCATGACTTAGAATTACAAAAAGCAAAAAAAGTAAGTCAGTTGTCTTTTTTACAGGGTAATATTCTTAACTTACTCAAGCAGTCAATTCTGTTTATTCTTTTATGGCTGATCTTTAAGGATATTCTGACGACCGGTGAACTGATTGCCATGCAATTTATTTCTACCGCTATTTTTCAACCATTGCAGGATCTTGGTAATCTCATTTTACAATACCGCGAAGTAGAAACATCGATCAATATATTTGATCAGTTAATGCAAAAGCCAATCGAACAAAGGCCGGAAGATTATGCAACAATTGATCATATTGAAACACTTGAATTCGATAAAGTGGTTTTTAAACATAAAACCGCCCAGTACAATGCAATTGACGGTATCAGCTTTAAAGTGAGTAAAGGAAAAACCATTGCCTTTGTAGGACCTTCAGGTTCGGGCAAAAGTACCCTGATCAAGTTGCTGGTAGGTTTATACACGCCGGTTGAAGGAAGCATTCTTTTTAACGGTGTTGAAAGCCTTCAGATTGCCTATAACCCTTTAAGAAGAAAGATAGGTTTTGTAACGCAGGACACACAATTATATGCCGGTACTATTAAAGACAACCTGTTGTTTGTAAAACCAGCTGCCACTGACGAGGAGCTGGAAGCCGCTTTAAGAGATGCATCTGCTATCAGGCTGATTCAAAAAGCCGGTAACGGTATCCATACGGTTTTGGGCGAAGGTGGCATGAAATTATCCGGAGGAGAAAAACAACGTCTGAGCATTGCGCGTGCGTTGCTAAGAGATCCGGAGTTACTCATTTTTGATGAAGCTACTTCTGCACTGGATTCATTAACAGAAGAAGAAATCACCTCAACCATTCAGAAAGTATCCGCCTCTTCCGAAAGAATTACCATACTTATCGCGCACAGATTGTCGACCGTAATGCATGCCGATACCATTTTGGTATTAGAAAAAGGTAAGGTAGTGGAGCAGGGCAGTCATAGTGAATTACTCACCGAAAAAGGTTTGTATTATTCTATGTGGCGTCA
Organism: Gynurincola endophyticus; assembly: GCF_003991195.1. GTDB lineage: Bacteria > Bacteroidota > Bacteroidia > Chitinophagales > Chitinophagaceae > Gynurincola > Gynurincola endophyticus. The sequence continues at coordinate 32,012 of NZ_RCWL01000012.1, forward strand.
ACAAATCGGAGAACGCAGAAAAGACTATTTAACGGAAGAAGTTAACAAAGACGACGACGAGCTTGAAGAAGAAATATCAGCATAAAAATAGCCGTATAAAATCCTTGAACAAGTGGATTATTATACGGCTCATATGATAAAGGTTAGTATAAAAAATTTATCAATAGTTCCTTCTATTAAGATACTATGAATAAATGATACCACCAAATTTTTATAGTTAAACTTATTTGAATTGTTTTTACAAGCCTGCTAAAACTTCATCCGTTGAATTCTTACTGCATTTAAAATAGCAATCAAAGAAACGCCTACGTCTGCAAACACGGCCTCCCACATCGTGGCCAGGCCTCCTGCTCCTAACAATAACACAATACCTTTCACCACAAATGCCAGTGTTATATTTTGCCATACCACTTTCTTTGTTTGTTTACCGATATTAATGGCTAATGGTATTTTCGAAGGCTTGTCATCCTGTATCACCACATCAGCGGTTTCAATAGTAGCATCACTTCCTAAACCTCCCATTGCTATTCCCACATCACTCAGTGCTACCACCGGTGCATCATTTACACCATCGCCTACAAACGCCACAGTTTGATTTGCCGCTTTAATTTCTTTTACCTTATTCACTTTGTCTTCCGGCAACAAATCACCAAAAGCCTGTTGAATACCCAGTTTCTTCGCAACAAATGCCACCACACTACTTTTATCACCGCTCAGCATGGTTGTTTTTACATTGTAAGCAGTAAGCTGATCGATGGTTTTTTGTGCATCTTCTTTAATACTGTCGGCAATGGTGATATAACCGGCAAACCTGCCGTCATAAGCAATGGCAATAGTTGTATAAACAATACTTGCAGGATCTACGTCATAAGCGATGTTATACTTATTCATTAGTTTAAAATTGCCTACTAATATTTCTTTTCCATCGATAGTAGCTTTCAATCCGTGCCCTGCTATTTCTTCAGCATTTATTAATTGAATATTCTCATCCACCTTACCTACGTATTCGTGAATAGCTGTTGCAACCGGATGCGTACTTAAACTTTCAACGGCATTTACTTTCTGTAACAATGTGTTGCGGTCAACATCATCATTGAATACAATATCCTGTACTTTAAAAACGCCTTCAGTCATAGTACCGGTTTTATCCATTACCACGTGTTGAATATTAGCCAGTGCGTCGAGGAAATTACTGCCCTTAAACAAGATACCGTTTCTGCTGGCTGCACCAATACCACCAAAATATCCTAACGGAATAGAAATAACTAATGCACATGGGCAGGAAATGACCAGAAAGATCAGTGCCCTGTATAACCAATCCTGAAAATCATAGTTCTCCACAAAAAAGTAAGGTACCAGACAAATACCGATCGCAAGAAATACAACAATAGGTGTATATATTTTAGCAAACTTTCTGATGAATAATTCAGTCGGTGCTTTTTGAGAAGTTGCATTCTGTACCAGTTCTAATATCTTACTTAACTTACTATCGGTGTAGGCAACAGTCACTTTAACCAAACTCACTGTATTAAGGTTAATCATACCAGCCAGTACACTTTCTCCTTTTGATTTCGTATCGGGTTTACTCTCACCGGTAAGTGCTGCGGTGTTGAAAGAAGCGGTGTCAGATAATAGTTCACCATCCAGCCCCAGCTTTTCTCCCGGCTTTAATTGAATAATTTCACCTATTTCAACCGTTTCGGCTTTCACCACCTGTGACTGGTTATTTTTTATGATGGTAACTTCATCGGGGCGTTGATCGAGTAAACTCTTGATATTTGTTTTTGCTCGTGATACTGCCAATGTCTGAAATACTTCCCCTACTGCATAAAACAACATCACAGCAACAGCTTCGGGATATTCAGCAATAGCAAATGCACCAAGCGTAGCAATGGCCATTAAAAAAAATTCAGAAAACACTTCACCTTTACTGATACTTTTGACAGCATCTTTTATCACCGGAATACCAACCGGAAGATAAGCAGCCACGTACCATCCTAAACGCACCCATCCGGTAAACCACGATGTAGAAATCCAGTTGTCAAAAGCAATTCCCAACAGCAATAAAACCAGCGAAATAACCGGAGGAGTAAACAGTTTCCACTGATCACCACCGGCCAGCGCATGATCGTGATCATGGTCGTGATCGTGATCATGCCCGTCGTGTTTATGATGACCGTTTAGTAATTCTTTAGCGCCGGCATTTACATACACTTTTTCAGTTTGTGTACAGCAAAGCTGGCGGCCTTCAGCGTCATAAATATGTTTATGTTCCATCATATCGTCTTTAAGTTCTTTAGATCAATATTCAATTGTTTTTCTGACAATTGACCTGGTACAAAAGTAGACGGACAGTAAATACAATCCTATTGCAAAGTTTCTTCCAGACAATTTTCGCAGATACCTTTTGCAAAAAGCCTGATTTCATCTACTCTGAAATTTACCTGCACGTCTTTTGAAAAGGTAATTTCATCTTTACAGGTGGTTTGTTTACAAATTTTGCAATAGAAGTGCAAATGCCAGTCTTTATGGGTTTGCTCATCGCAACCGTCTTCACACAACCTGTATTTAGTGGTATTATTTTCCTGAATGCTATGTACGATTCCTTTATCTTCAAAGGTTTTTAAAGTACGGTAGATGGTTACTCTGTCTGCATTATGAAAATTACTTTCTATTTCAGACAATGACATGGCTACAGTCTGCGCACTTAAAAAATCATATACCAGAATACGCATGCTGGTAGGTTTTGTATTTTTATTGATCAGCTTATTAACCGTATTATCGTTCATATTTTATTCGTTTTGAGCTATGTGTAATTAATGGGCGTGTTCCTCCGGTGCTGTCATTTTCGAATTGATGAAAAAAGCTCCTTTTGTAACAATTCTTGTACCTGCAGCAATCTCCGTTACCGGAACTACAGATGTATATCCAACATCTGAAACGCCTTTTATCACTTCTATTTTCTTAAAATGAATCGTTTTATTTTCATCACGGCCGGTTTCTACAAAAAGATAATATTTACCGTCTGCTTCTACAATAGCCTGATCAGGTACTGCCGGAGCTGTAACATTGTTTAAACTGATCATTCCGGTGATATTCATGCCATCGATCAGTCCTGATTTATCTCCCGTAACATTACAATGCACGGCAATTGTTTTACTCTCATTTTCAAAAGACGATCCTATATTAAACACTTTTGCAGTGTAACTTGTTCCGGGGTTATTGGTTAAGGCAAAGTTGACGGTTTGACCAATTTTTATCTGTGGCAGGTCTTTTTCAAAAACCTGAAGGTCGAGGTGCAGGAGTTTATTATCAACAATTTCCACTACGGGCGATGATACATCTATAAAGCTACCGATTTTTGCGAACATATTGCTGATTACCCCACTGATAGGCGCTGCAATGGTTAACTCTGACCGTAGGTTACCATTCGATAATTGATCTGCCGCAATTCCCATTAACCGCAACTGTTGCGCTAAAGAAGCTTTTCGGGTGCGTAAACCGTTCAGTTCGGCAGTGGCGGTCTGCAGATTGCGTTTAGCGCCGGCATTGCCGTCATTGAGCTCCTGTTGCCGTTGCATTTCCTGTTCTGCCAGCACAATGTTACTACAGATGGTCAGGTATTCTTCCTGTAATTGAATAAACTGTGGATGTACGAGTGTGGCAATTACCTGTCCTTTGTTTACATAATCTCCCAACTCTACAGATAAAGCCTTTACTACTCCGCCATATAAAGCAGTTGCAGTAGCTCTGTTATTATTCGGTACCCGTAGCAGTCCGTTTGCCCTGATGGTAGCAGTGAGGTTTTTCTCCTCTAAAGTACCAATGGTAATGCCGACCGCTGCCAGCTGATCCATGGTAAGGTGTGTCGTATTTTCTTCTTCATGCTCCTGCTCTGCATTAACGGTATTTTTTGTTGCTGCAACGTTTTTTTCCTCCCCACCGGCACAGCCTATACCCAAAAGAACAGCAGCAAAAAAGACTATTTTCAATACTATATTCATCTGAAATTATTTGTTATTAATGTAATTGAGTTGAATGGCCGACTGGTTGTACAAGTTCAGCACTTCTAAATAACTTTGACGGATACCAATTGCCTGACTAAAAAACTGGCTTAATTCGGCAAAGCCAATAGCACCGGTTTTATAACTGAGTGAGGCGGCTTTTATAATTTCACCGGCTTGTTGCAAACCTGAAGATTCATAAAAGTTCAGCAAGGCCATATTCTTTTCTAATTCGGCAATGGTAGTTGCTCTTTGCGTTTGCAGCACCTGCGTCTGATACGCTAATATCTCCTCCTGTACCTCTTTCTCCGCATTTGCAACGCTGACCTTATTTTTATAAGCTTTCATTCCAAACAAAGGAAATGCTGCTGTTACCGAAAATCCTGTAAAAGGGTCTGTTTTACCCCATAACCGCTGACTGAAAAACCTTCCCGAAAATTCGGGCTTATTAGTACTTCGCTGCACATCGATATAAGAAGCGGCAATATTTACATTCTGTTGCTGAATCGTCAATACCGGATGGATATTTTCTCCTTCCGCTAAATGGAGGGGTAATTTCACCAGGCTACTTTCTACCGGTAATAACCATTCATTTTGATTCAGTAACAACATCAATTGTTGTTGTTGAATAACCATTTCCTGATCATTCTGAATCATCAGCGCCTGTAACTCTCTTAATTTTGCCTCTGCCGCAATTTTATCAAGCGCAGCTATATCGCCCGTTTTTAAACGCAATTCGGTAGTGGTGAGTAAATTCGTATAAACACTATCCAGCTGACGGTACAATGCTTTCTTATCCTGCAGGTACCACAATTGATAATAGGCAGTTCTGACATCTCTGGTAATGACTGTATTCAATACTTCCGAATTCAGTTTATTATACTTCAGTTGTTCCTGAAAGTATTTTTTACGGGCTGTATACAAACCCGGCCAGGCAATGCTTTGTGAAATTCCTATTTTCATAATGCCAATTTTATCAGAAGGCCTGTAATCTTCATTTTCAACAAATACCCCGCTTTTAGGAATATCATTGGCGGTTTTTATATTATAATCGGCCGACTTAATCTCCGCATCATTAATATTAAACTGCAGGTTATTCCTTAATGCTATATTTACAGCGGTATCGATCGTTATTCTTTTCTGAGCCATCGCGGTAGTACCTCCCACCCCAACAAAAACCAATAACAGCAACAGCGTTTTACCACCTGTTTTTACTTTGGGAGTAGTTCTAGTATTGAAAATAATATATAGTAAAGGCAATACAAATAAGGTTAAGAAAGTGGCGGTAACCAAACCTCCGATTACCACCGTAGCCAAAGGTTTTTGAACTTCAGCACCGGCACTGGTACTGATAGCCATTGGTAAAAAACCGAGTGATGCTACAGTAGCAGTCATCAATACCGGCCGTAAACGAATAGAAGTACCTTCTTTTACTCTTTTCCAAACATCTGTCATTCCTTCTTTTTTTAATTGATTAAAAGTTCCGATCAATACAATTCCATTGAGTACTGCCACCCCGAAAAGAGCGATAAAGCCGATACCGGCACTGATACTGAACGGCATTCCACGTAATAAAAGAGCCAGTATGCCACCAATTGCACTCATAGGAATAGCGGTAAAAATCAGCACTGCCTGTTTCACAGAATGAAAGGTCAGGTACAACAAAATAAATATCAGTAATAATGAAACAGGAACGGCAATCATTAACCGGTTAGATGCTTCTTTCAGGTTTTCAAATTGTCCGCCATAAGTGAAGTAATAACCCGGAGGCAGGCCTACTTTTTCAGACAATGTTGTCTGAATATCTTCTACCACCGACTGAACATCACGGCCGGCCACATTAAACCCGATAACAATTCTTCTTTTGCCGGCTTCACGACTGATTTGCGCCGGGCCTAACTGATAACTTACTTTTGCTACCTGTGATAAAGGAATCTGTATATTGGTATTAGTAGGAATCATCAGGTTACTGACATCATCAATGCTTCCGCGGTGTGCGCTATCCAGACGTACCACCAGATCGAACCGACGTTCGTTTTCATAAATCATACCTGCACTTTTGCCGGCAAAAGCAGTGCTGACAATATCATTTACTTCTTTAATGGTTAATCCGTAATTCGCGATTCTTGAACGGTCATAATCAATATTAATTTGCGGCAGACCGCTCACCCGTTCAATTTGCGGAGCAGTAGTACCTTCTACCGACTGAATGACTTCCGCCACCTGATTGGCATAAGCCTGTAGCGTATCCATGTTTTCTCCGAAAATTTTCACTGCTACATCTTGCCGGATACCTGTCATCAGTTCATTAAAACGCATTTGAATCGGTTGATTTTTTTCAAAGAAAACGCCTGGTATAACTTCCAGCTTTTCCATAATGGCATCACCGAGTTCGTTATAGCTTCTGCCGGATTTCCATTCTTTTTTAGGCTTTAAAATTACCATTAAGTCGGTGGCTTCCGGAGGCATCGGGTCGGTAGGCACTTCAGCAGCTCCGGTTTTACCTACCACCATTTTCACTTCATCAAATTCTTTGATAATACGTGATGCCTGCATCGAAGTTTCAAGACTCTGGCTCAGCGAGCTACCCTGGGGAAGAATACAGTGAAAAGCAAAATCGCCTTCCTGTAATTGAGGAATAAACTCTCCGCCCATATTTTTGAATAACAATACACAGATGGCAAAAGCAGCAATGGTGAGCGATACAATCCAGTATTTAAAACGAACGGCTTTTGCTAAAAGCGGTTGATATATTTTTTGCAACTGTTGCATCATGCGGTCGCTGAATGTCTGCTTTTGTTTTTGTTGTTTTGGCAGAAACAGCGCACACATCATCGGGATATAGGTCATCGATAAAATCAATGCACCCAGAATGGCAAAGGCAACAGTTTTAGCCATTGGCGTAAACATCTTTCCTTCTACACCTACGAGTGTCAGAATGGGAATGTATACAATCAGAATGATAATTTCTCCGAAAGCTGCACTCGTACGTATTTTGGAGGCAGACTGATATACTTCCAGATCCATTTCAGGTTGCGTCAGTTTTTTCATTGATTTTCGAAGACCTAAATGATGCAAGGTAGCTTCAACAACAATAACGGCACCGTCTACTATTAATCCGAAATCAATCGCACCCAAACTCATCAGGTTGGCACTTACTCCGAATACATTCATCATACCCAGGGCAAACAACAATGACAACGGAATGGCAGATGCTACAATCAATCCGGCTCTTAAGTTTCCCAGAAATACTACCAATACAAAAATTACAATCAATGCGCCTTCGATCAGGTTTTTCTGAACAGTCCTGATCGCACGGCTTACGAGATCGGTACGATCGAGATAAGGTTCTATAACAATATCGTCGGGCAATGATTTTTGTATGGTGGGCAGTTTTTCTTTGATGCGCTTTACTACTTCATTGCTGTTTTCGCCTTTCAGCATCATCACTACACCACCCACAGCATCCACCTCACCATTGTAAGTGAGGGCTCCGTAGCGTACGGCATGGCCAAACCGAACTTCTGCCACATCTTTTACATACACAGGAACGGTGCCGGTCGTTTTTACGGCAATACTTCTTACATCGTCTAATGTTTTAGCCAGCCCGACACCTCTGATAAAATAAGCATTCGGTTTTTTATCGATATAAGCGCCACCGGTATTTTCATTATTTCTTTCCAGCGCGGTGAATATTTCAGGAATACTGACTCCCATGGCCCGTAAACGTTCAGGATTAACCGCTACTTCATATTGTTTTAACTCCCCCCCGAAACTATTTACTTCTGCAATACCGGGTGTTCCGTAAAGTTGGCGCGAAACAATCCAGTCTTGCAGCGTACGTAAATCTTTCGCATTATACTTCGATTCACTTCCTTTTTTAGGGTGGATGATATACTGATACACTTCTCCCAATCCGGTACTGACAGGTGCCAGTTCGGGTGAGCCGATGCCGGGAGGAATGGATTTTTCTGCCTCTTTCAGTTTTTCTCCGATTAACTGACGGGCAAAGTAGATATCTGTTTCTTCTTTAAAAACAACCGTAATCACAGATAAGCCGAACCGTGAGATACTACGGATTTCCTCCACACCGGGTACATTGGCAATACTTTGCTCAATGGGGAAAGTGATGAGTTGTTCCACTTCCTGTGCGGCTAAAGTAGGACAACTCGTAAAAATCTGTACCTGGTTATTCGTAATATCCGGAACGGCATCGATGGGTAATCTGGCAGCACTCCATATGCCCCAGATGATCAATAACAAAGTCATCAATCCGATGATGATTTTGTTTTGAATACTGAACTTAATAATTCTGTCTAACACAATTCATCAATTAATGATTAACAAGTATGCCCGGAGGCAATTAGAAAAGGCATACGCATAGCGGGTCATATTGTTAAATACAACACAGCAGTATACCATCAAAAATGTTAAGCATTGAATCGTGGCGGTTGCCAGATATTTCCGTAGTAGTTGGAAACAAGTGCAGAATCGCTTAATATATCATTGAGAGCGATAAAAGGCAGAACGGGTGTGTGGATACGGGTAATGGTAAAGTCAATACTTCTTACATTCACACTGCAGCAAACACAATTGCAGAAAGGACTGCAAAGATCATCTTTGTCCTGATTGTGCGCGTGGTCTTTCAGCTGGCCGGAAAGAGGGATACCCGCGAGATTGTCGCAATTGTTTTCCGCATCGCTGCAGGGAGCAATTAACAACGCCACCAGGTAAAAAGAAAATATAGTCACCAGCCATTTCATGTATAACAAAAATAAAACAATAAGCAGTGCAACAATATTGCAAAGTGTAAGATTACAATATAATTACAAACTATTTTTGATACATTATTGCAAATCTGGCCGGATATACTGTTCAAAAGTGCCTGTAACGCTTATTTTGCCCGGGAAAGAATTCAAACTATTCATTAACAGCCATCTTGTATAGTTCATTAACAGTTTTCCAGTTACGGGTAGTAGCATCTACCTTGAGCTTCGTTTCGATAAAATTATTGGTCAGTTTGGTTTTGCCGTATCCGTTAGGACAATACAGATAGATGACTGTATCCACCAACGTAATTGCCTCACCGGCTGTTTTTTTCTCTTCAATAGCTGTCAGTTGATTCTTTATAGGAGGCTGTGATAAAAAGGTAACATGAAAAAAAGCAACATCTTTCTGCTTATCTTTTAAGAACGGATTGTTTTGAATCACTTTTTTCAATTGATCGATGGTTAATACCAGTACGGGTACTTCGTAACCGAATTCCGTATTGATTTGTGCAGCGATTTTTTTTTCCAGCTTTAGAACATCTGTTGTTTTAGTATTAAAAACCACGTTACCACTCTGAACGTAGGTAGTAACATCTTTAAACCCGAGGTTTTCATACAGGGCTCGTAAAGCGTCCATTTTGATCAGTTTCTGACCACTCACATTGATGCCTCTTAAAATTGAAATGTATACCATAAAAACAAATTATCTCGAAAATCAACTGTTAACCAGTTTGTATTTAATTACCTGTTGCAGTTTATTCAACTGCCTGGGTGTAGCCAGGTTTATGATCAAAGGTATGAGTTTACCGATTGGTTTGGCATGGGAAAAGCTTTTTTTCACACCGGCGTTGATGGCCAGGTCATTTATACCCTGACGCGTCTTTTCGGTGAAGTAAAAGCTGGTTTTGATAAACTGATCCCAGACAGACAGCCATAGTACTGTTTTCCTTTTATGGGTTACCTTACCCAGCCAGGCATTACCGTCTTTGTAGAATCGCCATTCCATAGTGAGGGAATGATCGGCAAAAAGTTGACTCATGTCACCGGGCAACTTATAAAGACTTTTGGTAAGTATAGTTTGCAGCTGAGTTGCGGTAGGTTTTTCCTCAGGAGTTTTGAGCAATTGAACGGCGGTTTTATCCTTCATACATTGACAAAGTGGTTGATGAAAATGGGTTTACTAAAAGTAGGAAGGATTCTTGAATAGAAAAGGTGAGAATAGTCAGGTGGTGCCCAAAGAACGGGCAAAATGTGAATAACCCTATCCTGTAGCAAAAGAGATATTCACATTTATCGGTTTTGGGAATACCGGATGCTCATAGATGATTAATATTGAACTCTTTTTGAAAAAAAATCATCTTTTTTTTGGTGATTATATTTTTTTTTCTACTTTTGCACTCCCAAACGAGCTAATTATACAGCTCAAAGCGGATGATTCCGTAGCTCAGTTGGTAGAGCAATACACTTTTAATGTATGGGCCCTGGGTTCGAGTCCCAGCGGGATCACTGAAAAGGCGCTAATATAGCGCCTTTTTTCGTTAGTAAGTATGCTACCTACACTATCATTAAAAGTCTCCCGTATCAATCAATCTCATTCAGCTAAAGTATCCCTCTTTTTCCATTACCTGATTCAGTCTGTAAAAAATGATATTTACAGCAGTTGGTATATATAAGAGCATCTACTATGAATTACTGCTATTCTCAAATAATTTCGGTATGATTTTAGAGTATGGCTTAACAATAAAATATCAGTGATACATATGAAAAATAAAATCGTATCGAAAATGATCGCTCTGTTGCTCATCGTTCTTGCAACAGCATGCAGTAAGGATGATAAAGTGAACGGTAGCGTTAAAGAAAACTATCTGAAAGTTAAAATTGACGGACGTGAAAAAAACTTTCCGGATGTAAGGGCACGTTGGATAGAAGCCGGCAATTTTCTTGAAATAACAGCTTCCGAAAACGGAAGTGAATGGGTTACCATCACGGTCATGTCAGAAACTACAAGAGTTCCGGCAGGGCAATACAGCCTGGATGATGGCTCAGCATTTACCATCCTTTCTACTCATACCACCATTAATAACAATGCTCAGTTAAACCATGCCGCAACAAGAGGTACAGCAGCCCGGGAAGATGCGTTTAGTCTCAAAATAGACAAAATTGACAACGGATCGGCAGAAGGTTCCTTTTCGGGCGTACTGGTTCGCGTAGAAGGACTAACCACTTTAGGAACCGTTACCCTTACAGAGGGCCAATTTAAAGCTGCTATTGAGCCGAATTAAATAAATTCTTATCAAAATATTGAATTTTACCACATTTCAACTGCTGGTCAGATAATAGAAATGTGGTAATTCTTTTTAGAAACATATTCTTAAAATATGGAACTCTAACACCAACCAGAAATTATCACCAGCACTGCTCATCCCAATAGTTACGTTCAGCATGCCAACACATCTGCATTTCACAAACAGGTTGTATTCGTCATAATAAGGAATAAATAAGTAATAGCTGCTCCTTATTTATTATAGATATTCATCTGCAGCAACTATAAATATCCTTTCATTTTCAAGTAATAATAATTACGTATTTTAGTATTTCCTGGATATAATAGGTTTGATATAAAAAAATTTACATTTCATAATTATCATTTTTCAACTTTGACGGAGAAGCATTCCTTGGACTATACTAATTTTTATACATCTTCCTTATGATACAAAAAAAACCAGATAACTTTGATTTGCTCAGATATTTAAGGTCTCAAAAAAATGATGGCAATATGGCACCTTATTATTTGGCATCAAAAACGTGTCTGGAAGACTTGAAAATCACCCACCCTTTTAAAAACTACTTTTATACTATCGGTCTGTATTATGGTGAAGGAGCCCGCATCAGAATAGGCACTACCGATTATGATTTAACACGTGGAAGCCTGTTGACGATTGGCCCCGGAATGACCTGCCAATGGCTCAATACCAGCTTCCCCTCAAATGACACGCTGTTTTTTTATGATGATATTTTTGTAAATAATTTCAGCAGGTCATTCTTCTATTCCCTTGAATTTTTTTGCCCCGATGAAAAGAGTGTAATACAACTCTCCGACACACAATTTGAAGAAATGCAACAGCTTTTCAGTACGCTTCGAACTATCGCTGATAGGCCCGAAGCTGTATCGGGAATACTATATTCAATCCTGATTATTTCACAGAAATATTTCTGGAATCTGCACCGGGGCAATAAAAAGGAACTCAACGGTAAAGAACATACCGTTGTAAAGTTTAGAGAATTAGTTTCAAAGAATTTCTCCGAGTATAAAGATGTTGCTTTTTATGCGGAACAGTTGCATATATCGCCAAAATACCTGAGTGAAATATTAGTTGAATATACTGGTCTTTCGGCAAAAAAATGGATTGAATTTCATATCATGCAGGAGGCAAAGTACCTGTTGAGCTTTTGGAATATGTCTGTTAAGGAGGTATCGTTTCAACTTGGCTACACAGACACTTCTCATTTTTCACGTGCATTCAGAAGCTACGACGGTCAGCTCCCCACTGAGTTCAAAAATACGGTTGAAAATCCTACCTGATCGAGCGTTCTAAATCAAAAACAGAAAAAACTACATTTTTTACCGCCATACTTACAGTATTGACGGCCACTCCTCTCCATATCTTCGTAGGGTATTACATAAAACGTACAATGAAGTTTAGATACGATGTTTTATCAGGATGGTAAATGCTATCACAAACAAATGCCCTCTTCACAGCATATCACTGTTTCTTTCATTACGAAAAGACAAAACATATCATTTACGAAAGAAAAATACCCTAAATATATTGTCACGTTTTCAGCACCTGATGTGTCCATGTTAAACAGTGGTTGGTTGTAACCATTCTTCGGCACAGCTTAAACAAAAAACTGAAATCTGAAAGGAACGATGAAAGAAACAACGATAATAAAACACTTGCTGGCCTGCTTGTTTTTTAGCATGTGGCACTTGCATAGCCGCGCGCAGATACCAATTGAAATCAGTGCGGGACATTCCGGGTACTATTATCAGCATTCATTCGCTACAAGGTTCAATCCGGAAAAATCACTCGGATTCTTTCACACCTCGTCGGTTCTTATACCCTATGATAAAAACCGTGGAAATGAAATTATGAGCCAGTCTTACCTTTCCTATGCGATGGGCAACCGATGGACATCAGGAATTGGCACCATCTTCACTCCCGTAAACCGGGTAAGACCATCTGTATTTTTCCAGTATTTCCATAAAGGGAAAACAACATCTGTGCTGGCTTATCCGAGGATGGATATATGGTCTGACCCCAATCTCGAACTTATGGGCTTTATTGAATATAAGGGAGCCATAAACAGACCTATAAACCTATATGCCCGATTTCAGTATATGACCACATGGAACAGGAACGAACATAGCAGGAGCTACCAATATGCAAGGGCAGGGATAGATACCGGCGGCATACAGTTTGGAATGGCCGCAAATTTTGACCAGTACGGGCGTTTTGCCACAAACTACAGCAACTTTGGACTTTTTGTGAGAAAAGTATTTTGAATAATTATATCATCAAATAATGAAGGAAATAATGAAACAGAATTTTTTTAGTACACACAATGATTATACAGGTTTAATCATTCGCCTTACAATAAGCATCGTTATGTTTCCACACGGAGCGCGGGCAATGCTGGGCTGGTTTGGAGGGTTTGGTTTTACCCAAACTTTGGAGGGTTTGCAACAGATGGGACAGCCGTGGATGGTGGGGCTATTAGTTATATTAATAGAGTTCTTTGCACCTATTTTTATTATAATAGGCTTTGCCTCCCGTTTTTGGGCGATCGCAATGGGAGGTCTTTTTATCGGGATAATTTTATTGGGAGGGCATCTTGAGCATGGCTTTTTTATGAACTGGTTTGGCGATAAGGAAGGAGAAGGATTCGAATATCATTTACTGATGCTCGGCTTATGCCTGGCACTGATCATTCAGGGCAGCGGAAAATATTCACTGGACAATTTGATATCCAAAAAACTCACAGCTTAAATTCAATGTATATTGACACTTTTGGCAATAAAGATGGTACTTTCAAAAGCTAAATAACTTAAAAAGAATAAATTAAATATGGAAAAGAGAATTGATATACAGCAGCTTGAACCGGATGCATTCAAAGCAATGTTTGCTTTGGAAAGTTACCTGCAAAATTCGGGGCTTTCCAAAACACATTTCTATCTGATTAAAATTCGTGCATCACAAATCAACGCTTGTGCTTTTTGTATCAACATGCACACTTCGGATGCATTAAAACAGGGTGAAACTGCACAGCGAATTTTCCTGCTCAACGCCTGGAAAGAAACTGAATTATTCAACCAGGAAGAAAAAATAATTTTAGCCATCACCGAGGAAGTAACCCTAATCAGCCAAAACGGATTAAGCGATGAAACGTACAAACAGGCCGAACAACTTTTTGATAAAAATCAAATTGCACAAATTATAATGGCAGTTGTTACCATAAATGCATGGAACAGGATTGTAATCAGCACCAGGAAAACGGTAGAATAAAAAGAATAATGAACTAAAAAATTATACCCAATTATGCAAACCATTTCTAAACCACTAAGAATATTATTATCCGCCCTTGTACTTTCCAATGTTGTTTTGATGACTTGTGTCGTCTGCTTTTATTTAAACAATAAGCGAAACTTTAATATAGAAAGGATAAATATCAATGATGCTTCGGGAAAGAATCGCGTAGTTATTGCCAACACAGACAACATTCCGCAACCCATTATTGCGGGCAAAATTTATAAAAGAGCTTACGCACCGGCAGGTCTTATTTTCTATGATAAAAACGGCGACGAAAGAGGAGGTATTGCCATTACCGATAACGAGGAAACCAACCTCAATGCTCTATCTTTTGACTATCAGAATGCCGATGCTATCGGTATCCTGGCACAGGATAATAAACACGACAACTATTTCAGAGCCGGTCTACTGATTAACGACAAAGACCTTTCCGGTAAACCAGGCCATAACATCAACCGTATCAATCTGCTTACAGAAAACGGGAATGCGGCTTTGGTAATAAAGGACAACAACGAAATACCAAGAATTATTCTAAAGGTGGATAGCCTTGGTAATCCGTCCATCGAAATGTTCGACAAAAATGGTAACCTGAACTGGAAACAATAAATACCGGACTTATGAAACAAACATTAAAAACCATCATCCTTATCATGCCTATCCTTATGGCGATAAAAACTTTTGGTCAACATAAAAATCAAGTCAAAATGGAACAGAATAACAGAGAACAGCGCACTGTTACAGAACAGGTCGCCGTCATTGATAAAATCAGCATTCCCCAAAAAGCTATCGCGGCGTATTCCGAAAAATCGCTTTTCATCAGGAATACACTTCGGCAGCAGACCGGCTTTGTAAAATATGAAATCTTTCAACAGACAGGCGATGGTGGAGACCTTCTGGTCATTACTGTTGCCACCTGGGCAAACCGGCAGCGCATGGACGATGCCAAAATTGTGATACGGGAGGCGATGCAAAAAGCAGGGATTAATATGCCCGCCTTTTTAGAACAACATGGTATTACTATGGAAAGGGGTATCTATCAGGTAGTCGAGGAGTAAGCCAGAGGGTTTAAACCGGAACAAAAAATTACCTGGTATAAGAGGAAGCTTAGTAAACACAAATAATGATTAAGCAATGATAACAAAGGATGAAATTTTAAATCTCGAAAACACACTTTACCAAGCTATCAAAAAAAGTGATACGGAAGTGCTCGACAAGCTATTGCATGCTGATTTGCTTTTTTTAGTTCCCGGCGGTCAGGCAATAAATAAAGAAATGGATTTGCAAACCTATCGTGAGGGAAATTTAAAAGTCAAAGAAATAATTCCCAAAGTAGAAGAACTGAATATCATAGAGGATCTGGCTGTCATTACATTGCAGATGAAGTTAAAAGGAGATTACAATAATGAGCCTTTTGAAGCTCAATACAGATATATCCGTTTTTGGAAAAAGTTTCCTGAAGGGATAAAAGTAGTTGGTGGAAGTGGAATAGCTATTTAATCAAACGGGGTCAAATTTGAGGATGGAAAATCGTCCTGGCATGAATAACAGAAGAAGCGAATCTTGCGAACGAGTAAAGTATTTTTATGCGTATGTTGCCGACATCACATCCCGACAGCGAGAAACTTCAACAAAAATTTAGAAACCAATGCAGAAGAACTATAATAAACTCCTGACCTATGCCTATAACATCGTTGGTTCTTACGAAGATGCCAGAGATTTGGTGCAGGACGTACTTGAAAAATATATTACATTGGATAAATCAGGTATCCGCCACGAATCCAACTTTTTGATTAAAAGTACTATTAATCATGCCATAAATTTTAAAACCCGCCAAAGTAAAAAAGAAGTTTTCGGCGAATGGCTCCCCGAACCTGTTTCGTTTGAAAATGCCGATGCAAAACTCATAAAAGAAGAAACTGCCACTTATACCATGCTCGTGCTGCTAGAGTACCTGAAACCAAAAGAAAGAGCGGCATTCATACTGAAAGAAGGTTTTGATTATTCCCATGCGGAGATAGCCGAACTGCTTGAGATAAGCATAGAAAATTCGCGTCAGCTATTAAGCAGGGCCAACAAACAATTAAAAGCTGGTAAATACACAAATTATACCCCCCATTCGGGTCAATCATTTGAGACCCTGGCCAGGTATCAGAAAGCATTGGCTCAGGCTGATATCGTTGAATTGCAGAACCTATTGGTAAACGACATAAAACTAAGTGCAGACGGAGGTACCAAAGTGCAGATAGTGAGTGGTTCGGAAATAGGAAAAACCGCTACAGCCACTTTATTGGTTTATGTTCAGCAGCATTTTCTGATGGGAAAAGAATTTACCTTTCAATTTTTCAATCATCAGCCTGCAATCTGTTTTTGGGAACATGAAAAGCTCCATAACTGTCATATCCTCCAACTAAGCGCAGATGGACTAATACAGGAAATATACTCCATTGTAGACCCGGATAAGTTAAAAAATATTACCAGGCTGTCACATATTTAGCACTCAACCTGTCTTCCATAGAAAGAGTAAAAAAGATGAAGACATTATTAAGGATTGACAGCAGCTTACGTTTAAAAAACTCCTATTCCCGCAATGCGGGAGACCATTTTGTTCAGGCATGGAAAGAACGGAATCCACATGGAAGCATCAGTATACGGGAAGTCGGCACCTGCCACGTGCCTCATCTTGAACAGGAAGTACTTGAGAAATTTTATACTGCCGGGGATACTTCAGACCGCCTAAAATTATCTGACCAGTTGATCGCAGAACTATTCGGGTGTGATGAAATCCTTATCACAGTGCCTATGTATAATTTTGGTATTCCCTCTTCGCTGAAAGCGTATTTTGACCTGGTGTTGCGCACAGGTAAAACTTTCAGGTACGACGAGGACGAAGCAATCGGATTACTGAAAAATAAAAAAACATACATTCTCTCCGTTATGGGGAATTTCAAAGCAGATATACCCAATCTGGTGGAAATGCATCTGCAGCAGATTTTAAACTTTATTGGCATTAGGGAGATTTACTATTATTCATTGGACGGAACCGATGATAAAGAATATATCAAACAACAGCTAAATCATCAAAAAGAATTATTTACGAACATCTTAAACAAATAAAAATGGAACAGGCAGAAAAAGCAATCGCAGCATTTGTAAAAGCTGGCGATAATCGTGATGTAGCAGCATTGGAAAGTATCTTACATCCCCGCTTTCAGAATATACAGGACGGGTTTTTCGATGAGAAAGGGATTTTTGTATTCTCAAAATCTGACTATATCGAACTCATCCGTACCAAGCGATTCGGAGGGAGCCCAAGGAGCCTGGTCATAAACAGCATAAAACAATCAGACAATATGGCTATTGCACAAGTGACGTTGGAAAGTGAGTATCTTATCTTTCATTCATTGATAATATGCGTTCGGGATAATAGAAATTGGAAGATAATAAATAATACACCTATGATAGCAGCAAAATAACAGAAATCTGTGATTCGGGCGTACTGGTTCGCGTAGAAGGACTAACCACTTCAGGAACCGTTACCCTTATAGATAGCTAATTTAAAGCGGCTATTGAGCCGAATTAAATAAATTCTTATAAAGTATTGGATTTTACCACATTTCAACTGCCGGTCAGGTAATAGAAATGTGGTAATTCTTTTTAGAAGCATATTCTTGGAATATGAAACTTTAACATCAACCAGAGATTATTACCAGCACCACTCATCCCAATAATTACGCTCAGCATGCTAACCCATCTTTGTTTGCGACTGAACTCATACAAGATGATGACTTATCTCATACTTTCGTTCTTTACTTTTATTACTTTTGATAGAAGAACCTAAAAATATACAGTAGAAGTAGGCACTCTTATCAAATAGCTTATAACATATAAATACACTCATATGAGTTATTCATCTGAAAAAAAACCAGCTAAACTTTGCTATGAACACATTGGCGGAAAACTAGGGAGTCTGCTGTTAGAACAATTTGTTCTGAAAGGATGGCTGGCTAAAGAAACCGCCGGCGATAAAAATTTCTATATTACCGATAAAGGAATAGCTGAATTTACCAAACTGGGTGTAGACTTATCACAAATCAAATCTTAATAACAATGAGTGTTATAAACAATTACGATAATTTTTTTCTTCCGGCCGGAGATCTTGAAGAAGCGAAGGATTTTTACAGAAATAAACTCGGATTAGAAACTAAGTTCGACTTTTCAGACAAAGGCATGACAGCTTTTAAAGTAGGTGATAATGAACCCGCTATTATACTGAGTAATCTACCGCAGGCAAAACCGGCTATCTGGTTTACAGTAAATAATGTGCAGGAAGCATATGATGCACTTAAACAAAAAGGAATTACATTTCTGAGCGAACCTTTTGAAATCATGACCGGTTGGGCTGTAGAGTTTAATGATCCGTTCGGAAACAAACTTGGCTTAACCGACTATTCCAAAACAAAGTAATTAAAACATTCCGCAGGCAACTTTTATAATTAATTATTAAACACATCAGGGTCTGATAATTGATTGTAATACTGTTCGATCAATAAAACGGAATATACGTTATTTATGATACCATCACAAACTCCCCTTTTGTTTCCACTACCCTGTTACCCCAGGTTGTAATGGCCTCTAAAACCGGAACAAAACTCTTTCCAAAATCAGTCAGGCTATAAACCACTTTAACAGGTGGTTTTTTGCCATATACTTTTCTGATGACTAACCCATCTTTTTCAAGTTGCTTTAATTGCAGACTCAAAGTCATTTCAGTGATAGACGGCATTTCTTTATGAAGTTCACTGTAACGCTTAGAAGTATCTTTTAAATGATACAGGATAACAGCTTTCCATTTGCCCCCCACCAGATCCATTGTAAGGCTCACCGTACAAGGGTATATTTTCCCATTCAGTTTTACGTGATCGCCGGTACATTCCAAAGGTTTCATATAGCTTATTTTAACCTATCGGTTTCGATAGTTATTGTTTATACAAGATACTAAAAATAGTTTTGTAACTAAAATAATTATAGTATGGCATTAATCATTCTGGCTCATCCGGATCTAACACAATCCGTTGCAAACAAAACTATTATAGAGGTACTAAAAAAAAGTAATATAGATATGGAAATCAGAAACTTACATGAACTATATCCCGATTTCAAAATCAATATCAGCGCTGAACAACAAGCTTTACTGCAACACCAGACCATTGTTTTTCAATATCCGTTTTATTGGTACGGCATGCCTGCCCTACTGAAACATTGGTTTGACGAAGTATTTCAACACCAGTTTGCGTATGGTTCAAAAGGCGATCGATTAAAGGGTAAAAATTTTTTACCAAGTTTTACAGTGGGATCCTCTGAAAAAAGTTATACGGCTTTGGGCTTTCAACATTTCAGGGTACATGAATTCTGTAAAAATCTTGAACAGACTGCGTACCACACTCAGATGAATTATATTGATCCGTTATACTTTCATGGTACTTCTTCCGCCGCAGGTTATGGTGAAGAAGAGATAAAGACAAGGGCTAAAGAACATGCACAAAAACTGATAGATAAAATTTTATCATTAAAAAACCTCTGTACCAAATAAACATTAAAATCTTATTGTGATCATTTAATACTCTAATACGTGTTGAAGCCGGCTACTTCATGTATGATGTATCTCCCAACTTTCTGATAATTCTTTTTCCTTGTTTATTCTGCTGTAAAAAAGATACCCCCCCACTTACACCATACAAATCAATTGTATTGAGCACTTCCATCTCTAACCTTAACCATATTGCATTCAATATACTCAATGTATCACCATGAGACACTAAGATGAAGTTCTCAATATCGTCATTGACTATTTCGTTATAAAAAGGTAGCAGCCGGTTCCAGACATCACTTCTTGATTCAGCATCACTAAAGCACCTGTCATAAACAGTCAATTCCTGCTGTTCAATATTCTCCTTCAACCATTTTACTGATTGACCATTCGCTCTGCCCAGTCCTCTTTCTTTCAACGCCCCAACCAGCTGCGGAACAATATTCAGCTGTTTCGCAACTATTTCTGCGGTTTGCACCGTTCTCAATAGTGGTGAAGAATATAATACAAACTGCTTAGAGCCGATTTCATTTTTAAGATTACGGGCAATAGCATTAGCCTGCTGCTTCCCTTTTTCAGAAAGTTCCCAATCAGTCCAGGAACCGACCATTCCATTTGTATGGTGAATAGATTCGGGATGCTGAATGGTTATAATATTTTTAAGCTGGTTCATATTCTATAATTATCTACAAATATAAAATTAGCCGAACAATGAATTTTTCTTTGTAAAGAGATTATTTCAGTTACAAATTTATCATTTTTGCAGGCATTTACGCCAATCATCAATGTTTATACGCTGGTTTTCAGGCGTATTATTTCTCTCTGCAATGTTTGCCGTTCTTTTTTAGACTTTGTATTTTCTACTGCCTGACCGTAATGGTAAAGTGCTTTTTCTATGTTTATATCAGCATACAGGTAACCTAACAGTTCGTGATAGTAATTACTTTCTGTAAGATTTAATTTTTCAGCTTCCTGAATAGCTTTTTCGCATCCGTATATTTTAGAAAATACAAATGCTCTGTTCAAGGCAGTTGCGGGCGAGTATTCGATCAACAACAGTTGATTATACAAATGAAGAATATGTATCCATTTGTTGGCGTCAGAGGTCGTATGCCAATAAGCAATGCCGGCTTCGAGATGATATTTTGTTCGGTACTGAGTGGAGTCGTTTGTTGCATTCACCAGATAGTAATTTCCCCGTTGAATCAGTTGTCTATCCCACAAAGTTCTGTCCTGCTCTTCAAAAAGAACAGTTGTTCCGTTTTGATCAGTTCTTGCATTGAGCCTTGAGCTTTGAAAACACATTAAGGCCAGCAGCGCATTTACCTCTGCAGTATTTGTTAATGTATTTTCTGTGAGCAACAAAGTTAGCCGGGTTGCTTCAGAGCAGAGTTCAGTGCGTATTTGCCGGTCGTTGGTTGCAGAATAATATCCTTCATTAAACAATAAGTACAACGTTCTTAAAACAAATTGTAATCTCGATTCTATTTCAATGCTGGTTAGTGTTTGAATTTTAAAATTATCATTGCGAAGATTAACTCTGGCCCGTTGTAAACGCTTTTTAATGGTTTCTTTCTTTGCAAAAAAAGCAGTAGCAATTTCTTCCACGCTAAAACCACAAAGAATTTGTAGCGCCAGGCAAATCTGACTTTCACCAGCATTTGCAGGGTTACAAACAGCAAATATCATTGCCAGCTGGCTATCCGCAATGATCTGACTATCAAATTCAAACTCTTTATCTACCTGAGTTTCATTCAGTGTTATTTCGTTGCTGACTTTTGTATCGAAAACGGATATATGTTTAAGAGAGTCTTTTAATTTGTTTTTTGCTACCGTATAAAGCCAGGCGGAAGGGTTCTCCGGAACTCCGTTAATTGCCCAATTTTCAGAAGCCTTCAAAAATGTATCGCTGGCTATATCTTCAGCTATTTCAATATGGCGTAAACCAAAATGGCGGCATAATACAGCCGTCATCTTAGCATATTCCTGACGGAATAAATGAGGTATAAGTTCATCTGTTTTCAATGTTCAATTTACGCTCGTTATTTCATTAAAAGAGTTAATGTTGCTATCAAAACGCCTGTAAAAGCAAGAATATAAGTAAAAGAACGTTGTTTTGACCTGAATACTATTGTTACAAGTACTGTTCCCAATATCCAATACACCAAAGAGGTATATAACCCTGAAAAATACTGTCCGAAATAAATACTCCACCAACTGTGGGCAATAGCATTACCCATAGCTCCATAAACGATAAAGAATAATGCAGGTATGAAAAGAAACTTTAATCCTCTGAAATATACTAATACAGGAGAAACAATAAACATGAGGTAAGAAAACATATTGAAGATAACAAAACTGTTTTCCGAATAAGGCAATCCACCATACATTAAAGGAAATAACTCTTTGAAATTAGTGATGAATTCTTCTGCGAAGTGAACAAATTGCCAGCCTAAAGTTAAAAAATAAACAGGTAAAAAGATGTTATAATCCGGTAATTCTATCTTGTTAAAATAGATAAACGCAAACAAATACCAGGCAAATATAAGCCCGGGAACAAAAGTTGCTACCAGGCTCATCCCTGAGCTTCCCCAAACAAATAAGATAAGCATGACTATAGAAAGACCACTTCCGATAAGGAAATCAGATTTAGTTAATAGTTTTGCGTTACGGTATTTTTCAAGATTGAAAAAGCTCATTGTGTGATGGTTGTATGATTTAACTACTAAATATAAGCAGCATTAATTACGCTTTAAAACTTCTCTTACTTCGATACTGCCACCGATTTTAAAAATAGGATTTCCCTTAGCCATTGCTACGGCTTCTTCAATGGTTTCAGCTCTAACAACTATGTAACCGCTAATAAACTCTTTAATTTCCGTATAAGGCCCGTCAGTTACTACGTTATCGGATTTTACCGTTTTCGCAGTTCCGGGTGCAGGTAATAATGTATTCCCTTTATCTACCAGTTTATTTTGTGCAGCAATACCGCCCAGCCAGTTCATTCTTTCCTGCATTTGCTCCGGTGAAGGCTGGAAGTCAGCGATGTCACTCAATCTGAAAATTAATGCAAATTCTTTCATTGTTTAATATTTTAATTAACTAATGACGATTGAATTTTTAAAAGGAGGACAATTTATCTAAAATTTCTTTTATATAGAATGAGTATTATCCCACCAAAATACTTAACCCAATTAAAATAGAATTGGTAAATACATGAAATAATAGAGGGTATAAAAATCCAAACTTCACACGAAGATAGCCTGTAACCAAACCACTGAAAAGTTGTGGTAAGGTGAGAATCGGAGTTAACAGAATATTAGTATAGTTTAATTCAAAGTTAAGTAGGTGCAACCAGGCAAAGACAATTGCTGATGTGTAGTAAATAACATGAAATTTATTAGTCCATACCGATCTTAACCGGTTTTTCAATTGCTGATTGCTTAAGATAATGAGCATTAAGCTTCCTAATAAAATGCTTATTCCTATCCTATACAGGAAAGTATCGTCTATTAATGTTAAACGACTATTGAAAATTATTTTAGTACTCAGGTAATAACCGAAACAAGCCGCAGATAAGGCGAGGTAAATGGGTTTGAAAACTAAAGAAAGCCGGAATAAAGTTTCTTCAAAAAGTGGTAATAACATTCCTCCTATCAGTAAATACAGAATCGGAATAAAACGATCAGACATTGATTTGTCTGTAAGATTCTGAGGCTCATAAAAAATACCTATAACAGAAGCAATCAGAATAGCAAACAAAAATTTTAGTATAAACAGAGTTACTGATTCAGCAATTTTATCCTGCCTTGTGACAGGTGAATCAAAACTTATTGCAGGGGATTTAACGAAAGCGAAAAAGTTTAGAACAAATTGATAATACTTTTGTGGATGCAAAGAGAACATATTTTAGTATTCTATTTATTAATTGGTATATGAAAACTAAAGTTTATTACAATCTGACATCCCTAAAACCTATTTTAAATTTGTAAAATGTGATAATATTTACATAATCATGTTTTTTAGCTTATTTGCAAGCGATATACTGATTGATTATGCTCAAACCAACCCCGCCTCTATCGCCATCTTCACCAGTGAGGCTACATTTCTGGCTTCGAATTTTTTCAATAAGCTTTTACGGTGTGTGTTCGCTGTGGGCAGACTGATAAATAGTTTTTCCGCTATTTCAGGATTGGTGAGTCCATCGCAGATAAGCCGTAACACTTCCTGCTCACGTTTGGTGATAACAGGTTTTTCTATCATACGTTGTTTTAATGATTCAGCCACTTCCATACAAAGGTATTCACCGCCGGCCATTACCACTTCAATTGCTTCAAGTAATTCTTCTTTTGAAGCATTTTTCAATAAATAACCGGAGGCACCGTTATTCAGCATGTTTCTCACAATCGATTGCTGGTCGTAAGTGCTGAGCCCTAAAATCTGTACCTGCGGGTATTTGTCCTTTACCTTTTTACAAAGGATAGTACCTTTCTGATCTGGAAGATTGATATCCATCAATAATACATCGGGCAACTGGTTTTCTAAAAACTCCAGACAAGCAGCTGCACTCATCGCATGACCTAACCATTCAATATCCTGTTCGTTCTGTAATAACGACCGTATACCTTCAATCACCATGAAATGATCATCGGTTATGAAAACTTTCTTACTCATGACAATGGTATTTCAATTAATACAGAAGTTCCATTTCCCGTTCCGGTATTGATATCAATCTTTCCTTTCACTGATTCAATGCGGTTACGAATGCTTCTCCATCCCATACCACCGGATTTTTCCAACAGCGAAACATCAAATCCTTTACCATCATCTTCTACCGTCAGCAGCAACAGATTATCTTCCTGTGAAATATGTACCTGTACCAGTAAGTTTCGTGCATGCGCATGTTTCAACGCATTATTCGCCAATTCCTGTACAACACGGTAAGTGGTAACGGAAAGATTCTGTTCGAGCTGTACCCCCTCAACCTCAACAGATTGATAGGTAGCATTCATTGATCCGTTACGGTTTATTTCCAGGCAAAGTTCTTTTAAGGCTGTATCCAATCCGAATTGAATCAATATCTCAGGCATCATGTTGTGCGCCACACGACGCATTTCTTTGATACTTTTATCGAGCAGATCGATACCACGTTCAAAAGCCTGCGCATTCTCAGGTGTCATGATTAAATTTTCTTTCATATTGGTAAAAGAGTGTTTAATTCCGCTCAGCATACCACCTAAGCCATCATGCAGGTCTTTGGCAAGACGCGCACGCTCCTGCTCCTCTCCTTTAAGGACTGCTTCTGTTGCGGCAAGCTGTTTTTCGGTTTCCAGTTCAGAAATTCGTTGTTGTTGTAATTTTCTATGGTTTTGATAATTACGATATACCAGTAAAAAAATGAGGATTAAAGCCAAAGCACTGCTCATCAAAATATAGTTCAGCGTATTTTTCTGACGTAATTGCAATTGTTGTAATTCCTTTTCTGCTTGCAGTTTTTTTATCTCATTGTTTTTTCCTTCTACACTGAAGCGGGTTTCCATTGCCGCTATTTTTTCTCTCATTTCTTCGGATGACAAACTATCTGACAATTGTATGCTTTTGGTAAGAAATCCGTTTGCCATTTTGTAATCCTTTTGCAGTTGGTACCATTGTGCATAATTTCTGTATGCGTCCAGTTCTGCCGAACGTATTTTATGTACTAATGATTTGGCTAGCAATGTGTCGAGATAAATTTTTGCCTCCGAAAATTCACCCGCATCTGACAGAACCGAAGTAAGCGGATTGAGAATGGTTACCTGCATCAGTTTGTCATCATTTTTCAGCGTATAGCTATACGACTTTTTCAGATAATAAATTGCGTTTTTATAATCAGATGCGTGTTGGCTGACCAGTCCTTTGTTCTGATAAAAAAAAATATAGGTAGAATTGTTATCCACCGCCATTACGATGGGTTCGATTTTGTTTAAAATGACTTCAGCTTCTTTAAAATTTTTCAGGGTAATCAGCCTTGCCACATAGCCAAGGTTACGACGTGCTATGCTTAACTGATTTCCTGTTTTTTCTGCGGCTGTAATCGCTTTTCTGTCATACTCGAGAGCCCGCTCCGGTAATAACAATATTCCGTACATCAGAGCGATATTACTGTAAATGGCAGGTAGTGCTTCTTGATTATGTTGTTCGAATATAGTAGCCGCTTTAGTTAGTTGATCGATGGCTTGTTGATAATCAGCTAACCTGGCATAATCGCCAGCCATATTATTATGTAACCATGCCAGATCTGTGATGGCAGATTTGTTTGTATCATTCTTAAGATACCTGTAAGCAGTATCGGCATAAACTCTTGCCAGCTCAACATCACCTCTGTCAGAGTAATAAATCTGTAACATTAAATAGGAGGATTGTAACCCACGCCGGAATTCTTTTTCCCGGCTGATGCTGGCAGCTTCCTCAAGAAAAGGAAGCAGTTTAGTAGTATTGTCATTTAATGTTGCGCGTGCATAGTCTAATAGCAGACGCACTTTTATGGTATCTCTCGTTGAATGCAACCCGATTTTACTTTCCATACTGTCGAGGTTATGACTCTGCGACATCAGTAAAGTAGAAGAAAACAATAATAAGATACTACAAAGAAGAACGCTATACAACGTTACAACTTTATTAGGAAAAAGTGCTGCCATAGCATATAAAGTATTGTAATAAAGATAAATATTAAACTATTCAGAAGTTATCATCCAAAAAGATGATTTTAAACAGAAAATAAAAAATCATCTTTTTAGACGATTGACCGGTGTTGATTAATCAGACACCTTTGTTTAATGAAATCAGCTATCCGTATATGAATGTAATAGCAACATTCTACACTGAGCTTAAATTTAGAATATTTATATAATTCATTCTTTTTCAATGTGAAAGATTATTAAACTATTACTAACCATTCCTATATAAAATAATTGATATGAAAAAGTCCATCATTATTCCCGTCCTGATCCTCTCCTCCTTTGCAGCACAGGCACAAGTGCTGAAAAAAATAAAAAACAAAATGGATCAAACCATTAACGGGTCAGTAGATAAAACCGTTAACAAAACCATTGATAAAATGGTAAAAAAGCCACTGGATAACAAAACCGATCAGGTGCTGGATAAAGCAGCGGGTAACACAACAGGTAATGCCAATCACACTGTTACGGCAAGCACAGCAAAGGATAATGGCATTATTGAGAAAGAATCAGATTTCCCTCCGGAATCAAATGTCATTAACTATCCAAGGTCAATAACAATAGACAGTAAAGACAATCTGTATGTCAAAGACCGCAACGGAATCGTAAGGGTTTCACCCGATGGTAAAATACAGAGAGTTTCATCTTACGGAGACGGTTTGATCATGATGGATCGAAATGATATTCTCTACTCTTCGGGTTCAGGCACCATTAAAAAGTTTACGTTTGATAACAAGGGAAGCGTACGCATTGAACACTACGCCGGTGATGTCAACTATAGTGGCACAGGAGACGGTACCCTGCAAACGGCAAAATTCAACACTGTCAACAGTATGATAATCGCTGAAAATGGTGATATCTATCTTGCTGATGTAGCCGGAAAACTTATTAAAGAACTCGGTACTGTTAAAAGTGAACAGCTCGCATTTGAGCCCGATGCACCGGCAAAAATGAAGAATGAAAACAGTTGGGAATGGTGGACGATTATTCGCAAAGTAAGCAATGGCAAAGTGACCACTTTAAAAAACAGTAAAGGCCAGTATATGCTTTTTGCAAATATCAGTGGTATTACTTTAGACAAAGAAGGCAATCTTATTTACAGTGGTGGTGGGTTTTCGCGCGCCATAAGAAAACTGGATCTGAAAACATTACAAATCAGCAATGTCGCCGGTAAACCATTCAAAAGAGAATGGAATCCTGTATATGTAACCGGCGATACCAGTAAAGCTGAATTGTTTGATCCGGGATTTTTGCTGACAGACAAAAATAATCATATCGTTTATTCAGACAACCGCAGCCACCGGATTACAAGAGTAGCCACCGGTAAAGTAATTACGATGGCCGGAAACAATATTATCGACCCGAGTTCTCAGAACATCGGCGGACGCGCACAGGAAGGACATAAAGACGGTAAAGCAGAACTCGCGCTCTTCAACTTCCCTAAAGGTATGGTGTACGACAGCAAGGGTAACCTTTATATCGTTGACTCTCAAAACCATGTTATCCGAAAGCTGAGTGCTGATGGTATCGTTAGCAGCTTTACTCCTTTTGACCGGTCAAAAGCACATATCGCCAATTACTAATAAACAACCTGTGTATAATTATGAAAAACATTCAACTATTCATTTTATTATTTCTTCACATTACTGTTTTTGCACAAAAAGAAACTTATGATATAGTGCGTTATACACCGTTGAAAAATTGGAAAAAAGAAATCAACACTACATTCACCAGCTATTCGCGCATTGACGGAGGTAGCTGGTCGCAGATAGCTATCTACAAAAGCACCGCAAGTAAAGGTAGCATAGAAGAAGATTCGCAAAGCGAATGGAATAATATCGTATTATCAGCACGCCCGGTACAACAGGAGGAAAAAACAAAAGCCGAAAGCGCCGAAGGCTGGAGTGTGATGAGCCGCAGCGGTGTATGGCAACACAACGGTGTGAATGTGGCAAGTATTCTTACCACCTATAGTAACGGAAAGGTCTGTTTAAGTATTCTTTGTAATGCTACTGCACAACCCTACCTGAAAGATTTTCAAAAACTGATCTCTTCTGTAAAACTCGACGCTACAACAAATACTGCAACAGTCAATAACAGTGCTGCCTCTTCAATTATAGGTTTATGGACTAAATCAATTACAGAAACAGACGGTTATCTGAACGGACTACCGATGACAAGGGGTGGTTATATGAGAAAAGAATATCTCTTTCATGCCGATGGTACTTATGAGTACCGGGCAAAAAACTGGTCAACTACTATTAAACACATTCTCTTTATAAGAGAAACCGGCAACTATTCTGTAAATGGAAACCAACTTACCATTACTCCCCGGCAGGGAAAAGGAGAATGGTGGAGTAAAGCAAACAATGACAGAACTGAAGGATGGGGTTCCTTTCAGCAAAATGCTCCTTATCCACTTGAAAAAACATCCTACACTTTTGAGATCAGATATCTCTCAGGAATGGGTGAAAATTATCTGATATTAACCTCCGCCAAAGAGACGGCACGTGATGGTAAACAAAGTAACCGGGCTAATGTACCACATGAATTTAACTACAGCCGTATGGATACCAATAAATCTTTGATAGATAATCCCCCCGGTAATAATGATTAAAATCAATTATTCAATAACTAATTATATGAGAATAATACTTATCCCACTGATTCTTTTGATTGCTTTTGCAAGTTATGCGCAGAAAAAACCAACCAAAAAAGAAGCGCCTCCTACCCAGAAAGAAATGGAGGAAATGATTAAAGAGGCACAGGGTATGATGGGCGAAATGAGCGAAGAAGATAAAAAGATGATGGAAAGTATGGGAATAAAGCTGCCGGATATGGGAAAAGCAGCAAAAAACCTTAACGGTATAACAGACAAACAACTGGCCAAAGCATGGGAAGAGGAAGGCCGCATAGTTCCTAAAAAAGACGCTGCAAGAATTGCTGCTATTCCCAAACCATTGAAGGATGCGGAAATAGCATCTTATATAACCACTATACATTCAAAAAGCGTCAGTAAAATTTCTCCTGAAAATAGAATAACTGCCGAGAATATCTATGGATATATGCAATCCAATAAGTATGATAGTGATGAATCAGGTAATATCGCTATGGGTTTCTGGCTGTATGGAAAACCAGAGATAGCGCTCTATCTTTTAGGAAAAGTATGTGCTTCTGATGCTTCCAGCACTGACAATATCAGTAACTATGCAGCAATGCTGACGATGCAGGGCGGTCAGCACCTGGCTATTCCTTTATTGAATAATCTTAATCAGAAATTTAAATGGAACAGCACCTTACTCAATAACCTGGGGCAGGCATGGTTTGGTTTAGGAGATTTAGATAAAGCCGGCAACTATCTTGACAGTGCTCTTACATTGTACCCCTACCATCCGCAGGCAAATCTTACCAAAGCTGCTATTGAAGAAAGTAAAGGTAATGTTACCAAAGCAATAGAGAATGTAAAAAAATCTATTAAACATGCTTATACACCAGAGAAAGAAGAGAAGTTAAAAAAACTTGGCTACAAATTAAAAAATGCGGACATTTTTCTCCCATTTGTACGCAGTGGAGATCCTTTAGAACTGGAAACCATCCACCGTCCTGAATACCCCCTGTCTGTTGTTGATGCAAATCAATTGTATCCCTTATGGAAAGAATTTACTACTGAATGTAAAAAACGGATAGAAAAACTTGAGAGAGAAGTTCCAAACCTTGTTACTAAAATGTCAACCAGTGCACATAACTCTGCCAAACAAATGATGAATGATTTTCAGAATGGGAGCCTGCCTATTTTAAATTTTGTTCCTTTTATGTCGCGGCAAGCAATGTATGGATCAAAACAAACTCATGAATTTTTCGAGAAAAGACTAGAAGAGTACCTCATTCCCAACCAGATAAAGAAAACACTGGGAATGGACTCTATTCGAAAAGCACATAAATTCCCTCCTCCTGAAGCACCTTGTGAAGCTCACCAGCAGTCTAAAAGCGAACTAATAAACAAACTCAATAAATATAAAAAACCTTATGATGAAGAATACCTGGAAGAATACCGACATTACCTGAAAGATATGGCTTATTGGGCACTATTTACCAGTACCGATGAAAATATGCTCAGAATGATAGCTATGGAATTTCAGATCGATTGGTTGAAGAAATGCATAGATTTCAGACCTGAATTTGAAGGTATTGATGGTATATCTACTTTTATATGTAATGAACAGGGGGCTGAAAAGAAGACTTATGGAAAACTGCAGGAGTTCGACTACACGGATGCATGTACATATAAAAGTGTTATCTCTATTGGCGGGCCAATTACCTTAAAAACTAATTGTACACACACTTCCTGGGAGTTCAATACTGACTTTATAAAGTATACCCGAAATTTAGGTGCCAACGACGAGTATGAAACCAGCAGTCTCGTTATAAAACCCAAACTAGGCGGCAGTACCAATATAGGCCCATTGAAAGCAGGTGCTTCTCTGGTATCACAAGTAAGTATTGAAATGGATCCGCAGGGAATAAAAGACTGGAATGCCTTTGTAAGAGGTGAGCTCACCTTTGGAGTGGGTGCAGGTATAGGTCCTGTCGGCGCAAATGCTTCTATCAGCACCGCGATGGAAATTGAATTGGATAAGTCAGGAGTAAAAAACCTCATTTTTGAAACGAAAGCACAGGTGAAGGTAGGAATTGATGTACCCAAAGTTCCTGGTAAAGAAGTGGAAGACAAAATTGTGAATAAAGGAATTGATCAGGCAACCAAAGCCATCACCGGCGGTAAAGGTACTTCATTCGAAATAGGAGTTAAAAACAGAACAAATCTTATCTCAGGCAGTAATACAAGATCCGGCACCGGCATATTATCCGGTATTTCATTCAAATGATAAAAAAAATAATTTTGATTTCCTAAAAATTAATTTACCATTTTTATGGTATTTGGATTGTTTTGATGTTTTATATATTTGCATCGGCTTAATTGCCGTTCAAATTATACCCCACCAACTGCGAGCTAAGAAATCAAGATTAAACAGTCAATAATCTATTGTTTTTTACTATTTATAATCTTTTATTTTTTAAAAATTTGGCACCGCATTCAAACGCACCAGCGTTAAACCCTTCCGCAGAAATGTAAATATTAAATTCGATTTAAACACACTTCACATGAAACAATTCAGCATTGTTACGGTATTCTTTTGCAGTATACTTCTATTATCCGTAAGTTGTCAAAAAGAAGGCCAGGGTCCGCAGGGAGAAAGAGGAGAACAAGGTGTTCCCGGTCCTGATGGCAGTAAAATTCTCAGCGGAAACGGCGCAGCAGCTGCCAATATCGGTGCCATCGGCGACTTTTACATCGACCTTTCCACCTCACAATTTTATGGTCCAAAAACTACTAATGGCTGGGGCACACCTATTACATTGAGAGGTGCTACCGGAGCAACCGGAGCAACGGGAGCTACCGGAGCCGCAGGCAGTAAAATACATAGTGGTACCGGTGCACCGGCCGCATCACTGGGAAATAACGGCGATTATTATCTGGATAAATCTAACTATAATTTCTACGGCCCGAAAACAGCCGGCGCATGGGGAGCAGCTTTATCGTTGAGAGGCCCTGCAGGACCACAAGGACCGGTTGGCCCTGCTGGACCTCAAGGACCGACAGGCACTGCTAATGTGATTTATTCTACCTGGAAATATGCCACCAATTTCAACGATTCAACGATCGATAATTCAAAAGTAAAAGTCGGTTATGTAGCAGCTCCCAACCTCACTAATACTATCTTAAACTCAGGAATGGTAATGGTGTACTTTACTTATGGTGGTGGAAATTTCACTTTACCTTATACCAGTAATGCCGGCGGTAAAGCCAATACCATTTCGTATACGCCAATGTTGAATAAAATACTGATCACACGATTTGCACATGATAACAGTAACAGTGTAAATCTGAGTACATTGTTACAATATCGCTATATTCTTATACCGGGGGGTGTTTCAGGAGGACGGCTGGCAACACCGGTCGACTATAGCGATTACAGCGCTGTATGCAGATATTATGGCATTCCTGAATAACCAGATATATTATGTTTATAACAAAAATGGCTGTCTGACAAACAGCCATTTTATTATTATATAAAAGTATTTGAAAAATTAGTTCATTAAATAAGTACAATAATACATATATCTTATAACCACTTATTTGCCTTTGCCATATTCACTGCACTCACTTTATTATTCACCTGAAGTTTTCGGTAAATGTTTTCAATATGCTTACGTACAGTTCCCTCACTGATATAAAGTTTGTCTGCTATTTGTTTATAGGCCAATCCTTCTTTTAACGCTGTTAATATTTCAGTTTCCCTTGCAGAAAGTAAACTTGGTTCGGGTGATGTGGTTTCAGCTTTCGGTTGTGGAGTGCTTTTAATATAATTGAGTGCTTTCAAAGCTATTCCCGGAGACATGGCTGCACCACCTTCGTAAATATCAGCAATAGCTTTTTTTATCATATCTGCACTTTCGTCTTTCAACAAATAACCAGCAGCACCAGACAGTATAGCGTTAAAAATTTTATCATCGTCATCAAAGGTGGTCAACATTAACACCTTTACATCAGGATACTTTTCTTTTAACTGACGGGTAGCGGTGATACCTTCCATTACAGGCATTTCAATATCCATCAATACAATATTTGTTTGTTGTTTTTCAAACTTTTCCAGCAACTCGAGTCCATTCGCAGCTGTAAATGAAACATCCAGGCCAGCTGTATTGCTTAGCTTTTTTAATATTGATTTCAGTGCCAAAGGTTGATCTTCGGCGATAGCTATTGAAATATTAGTCATCTCTTTCTGTTTTTGGCACTGTGAGTCATTTACAAAAATGATGCATTTTTCACTAAGACCTATACGCATTATTGCGTATTTATTGGTAATTGAATGGTAATGCCGGTTCCGTGATCTAATGAACTCTTTATAGAAAAAACACCCTTTAACTCTTCCGTGTTTTGTCGCATATTATCTAATCCAAACCCCTGATAAGCAGCAATATTGTCAAAACCACGACCATCATCCAGAATATTGATTTTCATATTTGCATTATCTGCTTTGATCGATATCCGGATATTACCTGCACCGGAATGTTTCAAACTGTTATTAACAGCTTCCTGAATAATACGAAAAATCAATGTAGCCTGTTTAGAAGACAACACCAGTGTTTCATCTGCAATATCGATATCCACCTCAACTTTTTTTATTTTCCGATAGTATTCTCTTAACTTAACCAACCACTCGTCTAACCTTACAGAAGGTTTGTTGATCAGCCATACAGTTCTTCTTAATTCTGTAATGGTATCGTTTACCAGATTTTTCACATCCTGCCATTCGGCATTTTCTGGAGCTGATTCATCTATAGAAGTTTGAATAAAAGTAAGGTTTGCTCCAATATTATCATGCAGGTCTTTAGAAATCCGTAAGCGATCGTTCTGAAGAGTATTTCTGGCTTCCAGTTGTAACAGTTCAGTTTGCATGGCTGCTTCTTGTTTTAACTTTTCTTCTTTTGCTTTTCTTGTCCGGTAAAACTGCCATAGTATTACCAGCGTTCCGGCTACTAATAATGCAGCAATGAATAAATAAAGATTTCTTTGATTAATTCCCAACTGCTGAATTTTGTTTTGTTGCGTAAGTAAAGCAATTTCCTGCTCTTTTTTTTCTGTTTCATACTGAACCGTCAATTCAGCTATTACATCTGCCTGCTGCGTCTTACGAACCGAATCACGGAAAATTGTATATTCCCTGAGATAACGATAGGCTGAGTCATACTGTCCGAAATAACTATATTGATTCGATAGTGACTCAAGCGCTTCGTAATGTTGTTTATTATTACCGATAGCAATAGATATATTTAATGCTTTTTCAATCCAGTAAACCGCTTCTTTCTTATTGTTCATTTTTCCATACACTTCACCCAAATAGTTATAGGTGTAAGCAATTTCTACTTTTTCATTCAGCCGTTCTCTGATCTCTATTGATTTTTTCAGATAGTCAATCGCTTGCGGTAGATTTTGATTCATTTGTAAATAAGTAGCTCCTAAATCGTTATAAACAAAAGCTTCATCCCGCTCATCATTCAGCTCCTTCGCCATAATCAGTGCCTGTTGGTGCGACTGTATTGCTTCATTGTATTTTCGCTGGCGCATATATACAATACCTTTGTTGGTATAGGTTCTCTGGATACGGTTTTTATCATTTGCAGCCTGAGCGATAGCCAGTGCTTTATTATAATATTCCAGGGCCTTGTCATACTCTTCCCTGCCCACATGCATAATACCTAGTGAAGTATTAAAAGTAGCTTCCATACGCCGGCTACCGGCTTCTTCTGCCACGCGTAAACCTTTAAAATAAGTTTCCATCGCTTCTTTATCCCTCTTCTTCCGTCTGTAATAATTGCCTTCAAAAAACAATACCATCGCAAGCTCATTACTTGCCGGTTTCACAGGAATGTATTGAGCTGCTTTTTGTGCATGTTGTTTCATTGCTTCCAGATCACCCTGGCCTTCTGATAGCAGCGACAAAATAATATGGCCCTTAGCTTTTCCAACATTATAATTCACTTTTTCGGAGAGAAGCATAATGGAATCAGATACTTGTTGAAAAAAAGTATGGTCCTGACGATAGTACTGATAACTCAATTGATAAAGGCTGTCAATTTTAGATTGCGGAGGCCAATCTGATTGCAGTATTTCACCAGCATGTTTCTTAAATTCCTGTGCAAACAACGAGTTGCCTGTCAACAAAGAAAATATCCATAAAAGGAACTGTACAACAAAGTGCCTTATCATAGTCGGTTATTAGAATACTAAAATAAAAAAATAATGAATACCGCTTAATGATAAAAATACGCAATTCATCGTATTGTACAGAAGGAGGGCTCGCCCGACCTTTATTCAGTCAAATAAACCCAAAAATTCGAAAGAATTATGAAAACAGGCTAAGAAAATAATGGTTTTGTTACTCAGATAAACCAAAGTCAGACAGCTTTTTACTATCAAACTGAACACTCAATCGTTTATATGAAGGTTCATTGGAGTATTGATAATGACAATTTGAACAGACCTTACTAATCAGTGAATTTATATTTTACTACTTAACATCAAATAGTGAAACTACTTTTTTCATTATACCTGCTACTCACCTTTAGTAGCGTGTACGGCCAGTTTCAGGAGGTATTTCCTCAACCTGCCGAGATAAACAAGCATCCTGCATGGCAGCAACTTTCCAATGCATACCAGGCCGGGCGATGGGAAGAATCATTTAATCTGGCCATTGCGCTCTCAGACAGATATCCGGAAGAGGGCAGCCTTTATGTTTATATAGGGAATA
The DNA here is from genome assembly GCF_003991195.1 of Gynurincola endophyticus. Classification (GTDB taxonomy): domain Bacteria; phylum Bacteroidota; class Bacteroidia; order Chitinophagales; family Chitinophagaceae; genus Gynurincola; species Gynurincola endophyticus. The sequence goes on from NZ_RCWL01000012.1 coordinate 68,050, forward strand.
CGCTCTTCCGGAATAAACAATACTCAATGGCCTCGCAGTATTATCAGGCTGTAGTGGCATTATATCCGTTTCAACCTACTAACCTCACTTCAGCTGTATTAGGTGCCATGTACGCCAAAGACCCACAAGTAATTACTCATACACTTCATATACTCTCATTTATACCAATGTCTGCCAACGAAAAGGCAGAAGCGGAACGTCACCTCCAGGAAATACTCAACAATTTTACTAATTATACCGACTACTCAGGTGTTACCAGCGCCTTACAGCAGGGCTTGCAACAATATCGTCAGCACTATACAGAAAATATGACTTTCCATGAACAATATGTTCAGCTGTTAAAAGATTTCAATGCCCAAAAAAGTAATTTTCCAAAGGAAGCTTTTATACGACTCAAATCTCATAAGAACGCAGGTAGTTACCCAACTGTTCTGTACAATTATATATTGGGGGGTATTGCCGCTTCCTGCGTCAACGGTAAAGAAAAAACGGAGTCATTATTTCGGGAATTATTACCTGAATTTAATGCCGTTATTGCCGAAAAACGCGAACACACCCTTTCAAAATATTATCTCTATAAACAAATGAAACGCTATGGCGATCATGTGAAAGATTATGAAGCTATTATTTTAGCATCAAAAATAATGCTGGCTGAATTGAATAGTTCAGGTATCACTCCTTCCCTTTCTTATGAAGTACTGATTAATTTAACTTACTCGTTTTTGAAAAAAAATGATATCAATCAAGCTAAAGAGTACGGACAGACTTTAGCAGCTGTTATTCCGAAAATCGTAATACAGGAAGATAAAATAAATGCTTACAACGCTGCCGCAGTGGCTATGAGTTACATAGATAAAAACAAATCCGCTCAATTGTTTGATGAAGGAATTGCTTATGCAAAAAGAACCGGCACAAATGATGGTGGTTTAGTACAAAACAAAGACGCGTTCATCAACCAAAAAATATCAAACGAACTTAAGAACGATGCGCAGTCATTCATCGCTGCAGAAAATCAGGGGATATTGTTCACTGATCAGGGTAACTACAAAGAAGCGATTCCTCACTTTATCCGCTCTAAAAAAATCATTGAAACGGAAATGGCAACCGCCTCTTCTGAAAAAACAAAAGGTTTACTGGCAGATTATAATCGTGTTTGTAATTTATTGATTGGCTGTATTGCCCATGAACAAAGAGGTGAAGACCTGTTACCTGTTATTGAAGATGTGAAAGGTTACAGTCTGGCAGAAAGCACCTCAAAAAGTAAAAAGCGGGCAACTTTGAAAGAGATACAAACTGTACTACAACCGGATGAGGCGTTGATTTACTATATTGATATTTCGAGCAACTTATACGATGGCTACTATATTCCCTTACTACTAACAAAAGATAAAGTACATTTTGGATTTTCCTTTGCAAGAAACAGTTTACTCCCCGATCTCTACGGCGGCTTCAATGCTGAAATCGGAGCAATTGAAAAAGAGTTAGCACAAAAAGAGTTTCGTACACCTGTATACACACAGTATCAGTCGAGAGAGCAGGCACAGGGGCAAGATTTCAAACAGGGCGAATTGGGCTTACTCATTGAATGGTACCGCCGGAAACTGGCCCCTCAGCATGAAGAACTCCGTAACGGTACTTATAATCCGAACATTGCAAAGGCTGCAGGTATGGCCTTTTACAACATGTTATTGCAGATGTTTGAACCGCAGCTCGCTGGTAAAAAACACCTGATTTTCTCTTTAGACGGAGAACTGAACTACCTTCCTTTTGAAACATTATTCACTGAAGACAGACAATACCTCGTACAAAAGTATGATGTCAGCTATATTCCGAGTGGTACAGTACTGGTCAATTTACGCAACCGCAAAACAAAAACATACAGTAAACCTGTATTGGCTTTTGGTGATGCGCGCTATAGCGCAAGAACAGCCGAAGGCTACGCTTTAAAATCTCAAACCGACATTGAACGTGTTGAACTTAAAGTGAAAGAAGCAATCGCCAACGGTCAGCATCTGGATCCTGCCTTTGCCACCTTTAGCAAAACTGCTGCTACTTATCTCGAGGGTACAAAAAAAGAAGTGGAAATGATCAAAACTATTGTACCGGAGGCTGATATTTTTCTAAACGAAAAAATGACCGAAAATGAGTTTAAGCGATTGAACGCTTCCGGTGCACTGAATAATTACCGTATTATTCATCTGGCTAGCCATGCGGGTGTACATCCTTACGTATTCGATTTAAGCGGTATCATGTTTTCAGTTTTTCCACAACCGTTAGATGGAGAAGACGGAGAACTCGTGGTAAGTGAAGTAGCTAAACTAAAAATGGCTCCCGAACTGGTCATGCTGAGCGCCTGCCAGACAGGTTTAGGAAAACTGGTTCCGGGTGATGGTGTAGCCGGATTGAATCATGCTTTTCTCATGGCGGGTGCGAATGCTACCATTACATCTTTATGGAATGTGAATGATTATGCTACGTCCGTATTAGTGTCCAGACTTTATCAAAAAGTTTTTCAGGATAAAAAAGACTATGTAAAAGCATTGAACGAAGTAAAAAGAGAATTTATCACCAGTGGTGACCCAATGCTTCAGCTATCATTATCATGGGCACCGTTCATTTACACGGGAAGATAAACCCACCATTATAAAATGATCTCAACAATAAATAATATAAGATGAAAACAACACAAATTTTATTAGCAACGCTTGCATTCATCATATGCTTTACGCGCGCAGAAGCACAGTGCCAGGGAGATTGCAATAACGGTTATGGTTCATTGATTTCAGGAAAAACGACTACCACCGGATTTTTCAAAAACGGTAAATTGGAGGGTTTAGGAGATGTATATGGAGAAAAGCTTTACTCGGGGCAATGGAAAGACGGAAAAAAAGAAGGTTTTGTGGTATACAAAGATGAAGAATATATTACTTACGGACTCTTTGTGAACGACCTCAAACAAGGAGTGCATATAACTCCATTCGATGACGGCAGTATTACAATTGATATGTATGATAAAGGAGTTATGAAAACAAGTACTACCACGAGCAAATCTACTAATACCGCTTGTCCTTATGGAACTTGTGAAACCGGTACAGGCGTTAAAGTAGAAATGCTTGCAGATAAAAATATGATTGTGTATACCGGAAACTTTGTAAATGGTGTTCTGGAAGGTGCCGGCTTTGTACTGTATTCAGGCAGCCCGAACCGCATTTACGGTACATTCAAAGGCGGCATATCACATGGTGTTAAAGTAACGATGTATCCCACCGGAGGTATCGAACTGGCAGAAATGAAGGACGGTAAACGTCATGGAAGGCTGATTAATATCTTCCCGGATGGAAAATCAGAAGCACACTTTTTTGAAAACGATGTATTGGTGAAAAAGTAGAAATGATGCGGACATATTTATAACAGTTTTTCGTCGGCCAGCAGCAGAGCAACACGCCAACATAGGTGCATTCCACAAACCACAAAACCTCAGCAGGTGCTGAGGTTTTGTGGTTTGTCATTCAAATATTCCCATTAAAAAAAATTATCGATGTTGCCAGCACCATCCACCTCCCACAACTACTCTTTTACAATAACCGCCGGTTTTATTTTTAGCACCACATACAGAAGACACAGTACCAGAGCCGCCATTACTTCCTCCATTACCATTATTACTTCCGCTTCCCGAACCGGGATTCTGGTAAGTTCCGTAACTTCCTGTACCCTTTGATTGTTTTGTAGAAAAAACAAGATCTGCCTGATTAAACGCAAAATCTCCAAACACTACATCTTCATTCTTCAGAATATAAACATGTATACCCTGCTTATCCGAACGGGTAGTTTTTACAGATATTTTTAAATCAAAAGTCACTTTCTCATCAAAATAATACTTCCAGCTACCTACATTATTATTTACGATCTGTAAAGTATTAGACATATCAACATAATTTATGTCACAAAAATCACAAACCACCTCATAACTAAATCTATCAGAATCCGAAGAATCATTTTTTTTACTGCAGGAACTTAATAAAATTGTCAATAGAGGAAACACAAAAAGAAATTTTTCGATGTGCTTAGCTCTTTTCATCTTCTGTAGGAGGAAGCAATAAGTCATTGTAATAATTTTATTATTTAACCGGTAATTTACAAAATAGAATCTCCAACTTATTACGAAATACCGTATCAGGTATTTTTTTGATTATTCGCAAAGGTATAAGATGGCTAAAAAAGTAATATACTATCTGTAAACCAATACATTAAAACACATCACAACATATAAAAAATAAAAAAATTCATATACCCGTCATTGTGAGAAACATTTGAGTAGTTATTTTTAGGTATATACACTTAAAAAATTATTTTTCTCAAAAAGTGCCCTTTACTGTGATTTTTCAACCATTTTTTACACTAATAAAGAGAATTGTGATTTTCTATGGACAAAAAAAGCCGGTTTACAAAGATTATTAAAGAAAATGAAGGGCTGATCTTTAAAGTAGCAATACTTTATACCAACAGTTCTCATGACAAGGAGGACCTGTATCAGGAAATCATCTTTCAACTATGGAAGTCATTCGACACTTTCAAGGAAGAATCTAAGTTAAGCACCTGGATGTATCGTGTAGCGATGAATACGGCTATTTACAACTTAAAAAGCGCTAAAAAGCAAATCAATACGATTGCTATCGATACCGAAACCGATCGTCTTACAGAAGCATCAGATGAATCCGAAGAACGAAGAATAAGGCTTCTATATGAAAGTATTCAGACTCTTAATTTGTTAGAAAGAGGAATTATTCTCCTTTACCTGGAAGGCAAAAGTCATCAGGAAATAGCAGAAATTATCGGAATCACTACGACAAACGTTGGCACAAAGGTTTCGCGTATTAAAGAAAAACTAAAACTTCAAATCTCTAAAACACAATAGCGATGGAATTGGAACAAATGAGAACTCAGTGGCAAAGTATGAACACCAGAATGAAAAATCAGGAATTAATTACTGATCAACTGATTGAAAAAATGACCCGTAATCAATATCATTCTAAAATCAACAAAATCGGATATGCTGAATATATTGGTACAATCATTTGTTACCTGGGTGCTATCTATTTAATGATTCACTTTTCTAAAACAAATACACCCGTCATACAGGTGTTTACACTCATTGCCATTTTATTACTTCTTGTATTGCCCATTATCTCTATCTTATCTTTGGGTACACTCAAAAATGTAAATATTTCATCCGGTACTTATCTGGAAGCAATTGAAGACTTCGGAAAACGAAAACTAAAATTTCAAAAACTACAAAAACTAAACCTGTCATTAGGTTTATTTTTACTGGTGGTGTCTGTTCCTGTACTTTCAGCAATACAAGGTAAAAACATTCATGAAATTCCATACTTCTGGTCACTGATTTTCCCCATATCCATTGCTTCCTTTCTGGCATTTGCTCTCTGGGTACTCAGATCTTACAACAAAATACTGAATGCGACGGAAAAAATGCTTTCCGACCTCCATCAATAAAAATCTTAAACATACATAACTTTTTGATAACTGCCGATGCAGTTACGGAAATGTTATGCCCCAAACAAATTGAATCATGAAAAAAATATTCGTTACAATAGGTCTTCTATCTCTTATATTTTCCTGCTTCTCTCAGAATATTAACGGAACCTGGAATGGAAATCTTGAGGTACAGCCAGGACGAAAAATTGTATTTATTTTTACCATTTCACATATAAACGGAAAGCTGACCAGCAACGTCTCCATACCCAGCCAGGGAGTTAAAGATCTTATCACGAATGCGACCATCTTTGAAAACAATGAACTTCTGATCGATGCATCCAATTTAGGTTTTAAATATACCGGAAAATGGAATACCAGCCATCAAACTATTGAGGGTAACTTTCGGGAAGGTGTAAATTCCGTTCCATTATTACTAACCAGAGAAGTCATCGAACAAGTAAAACTCAAAAGGCCTCAGGAACCGGTAAAACCTTATCCATACCGGGAAGAAAAAATAACTTTCAGCAATCAAGAACACCACATCACATTAGCCGGAACATTGACTTTACCCAACTCATCCGGTAAAAAACCACCTGTAGTAATATTAATATCAGGAAGTGGCCCACAAGACAGAGACGAGTCCTTTGCAGGACATAAACCTTTTCTTGTTTTAGCAGACTTCCTCACAAGAAAAGGAATTGCTGTTCTGAGATATGATGACAGAGGTTTTGGTGAATCAACAGGTAATTTTTCAGAAGCAACAACAGCAGACTTTGCAACAGATGTAAGAAGTGCTATTGATTTTTTGAAAAAGAGAACAGATATAGATACCCTGCAAATCGGTTTAATCGGACATAGTGAAGGTGCAATCATTGCTCCTATGGTAGCCAATCAGTCGAATAACCTGTCTTTTATTGTAATGTTGGCCGGTACCGGAATACCCGGGAAAGAAGTAAGCCTGCATCAGGCACTTGATTATAGAAACTTTAACGTAACAGACGAGCAGGCGTACGAAGCATATGTAAAACAAGCAATAGAAATAGCCTCCTCAGTAAAAGAAGCGAGCGTCATCCGGAAAGAGTTAACCAGGTTTTATCAGCAGTCAGCATTGTTAGCATCCCTGTTACCCTCAACAGCAGATAAAGAGGAGTTTATCAATAATCTTGTATCCACGCGAACCACTCCATGGATCAGTTATTTTTACAATTATAACCCCGCTGATGAAATCATGAAGCTCAATATACCCGCACTTGCATTATACGGTAGTAAAGATACACAGGTTCCCCCCAAATATCATTTGCAACCTGTACAGAATGCTTTAGCAGCCAGTAATTCTCCTACACATAAAGTAGTTTTGCTGGAAGGGCTCAATCATCTGTTTCAGGAAAGTCAGACAGGGCAAATTTCAGAATACCCTCAAATTGAACAAACCTTCTCTCCCAAAGCATTACAATTAATCGTTAACTGGATTATTGAACACACAAAATAGATGATCTATTCATTATTAAAGAAGAGATTGTATCACTAAAAAAGCACCTTAATCTTTAATTTATTTTCATGAAATTCATTACTTCAAAACCGGTATTTCAATAAAGCTATCATTATACCACTTTATGATTAAAGGTTCTTTAGCATCCTGAATCGTTTCTTTACTCACTTCTTTTCCGGTTCCGTAATTAAGTTGAGAAAAAGGATTTTTATTTACATTAATAACAACAGCCAAACGACTTCCTTTTGAAAGTTGTTTGCTGACGAAATGGGTATTGGTAAAAAGCAGAGATTCTTTTTTTCCTGGTATTAAAAGATGTCTTTTCGTAATGTCTTTCACATAACTGGCACGTCCGATATAATACGATAAATGAAAATATTGCCCATCCGGCATTACTTCATACAACGTAACACCAACATCTACATCCTTTTTATTGATACTGATATTCATTTGTGCGATAAACGATCCGTTCACCAGCAGCGGTTCCTGTATAGGTTCGCTGATAAAAATATAACCATTTTCATTGTTAATAGTTTTACGAATCACCGGATCAGGATAATAATCATTATGGCTGATTGTACGATTCGAAAAATCCACCTTTTGTGTAATAAAAGCAGGTTTCTTTTGCTGCTGAACGCTTAAAGAATAAAATTGATCTTTCTTATCAAGGCTCAGATAAAATTTTAAATATCCGTTGTGCAGCGTATTCAAAGAGGTTGCACTACCCCACCGGTCGGTACCCATTATCTGATAGTTTATTTTACCCTTCAGAAATCCGGGTTGTTTGCCATCTTTAAGAATATAATCAAACCACTCATATGTATATTTTTTGATATCAAACAATGCCACAGTATCTACCTTATAACCATTTACCACCGCTTCACCACCTATCTGTGTACCAAAATGGCCATACGGCCCGATCACTAGATAGGCAGGTGTTTCCGGGTTATACTTATTCAGTTCTCTTAAATAATAGAGACTTGAATTCTGAGAATCATTGTAATAGCCGTCAAATATCAATACCGGGATATTGATCTGTTCAAAATCCTTCTCATATGGAGCCATGTTTTGCCAGTAAGCATCAAAATCAGGATGGGCGATCCATCGTTGAAACAAGCGGTTAGGTGTACCGTCTATACTATCCATTTTGTTATATGCTGTACCTTCTTCCCACCACCGGAACATCATTTTTCTGAAACGTTGCCTGTCGTTACCGGAAGCCGTGTCGAGGTACTGATTGTTACCCACATAAAAAGACCATTCATAGTTCGGATTTACAAAAACATTGTTTTCCATCGGAAGTCCCATACCGGGGCGATTCGCAACATAAGGAACAATTGTTTTCAATGCCGGATGAAGTTTTTTAGCAGCTGCCCATTGTGTAAAACCATTATAACTTCCGCCGTACATTCCGATGCTGCCGTTACACCAATGCTGCCGGCTGATCCAGTCAATCACCTGATAAGCATCCAAACCGTCCGTTTCGTATGGGTATACTTCTCCGGGGCTAAACCTTTTGCCACGCGTATAAGCAATCACCCCCACATAACCTCTGTCAACAGCTTCTTTTAAAGACTGTAAATCCCGCCCCTTATCACGAACGTAGATAGTAAACTGAAAAATAACAGGTTTAGGAAGGTCATCCCCTTTTCTTCTGACAACTATTGCAGATATAAAAGCCCCATCGGGTAATCTGATCATTACGCTATCCTGAATATTATATATTTCTTTAGTGCTTAGCTCACTGGCCAGTAAGGTTTGTTGTGCCTCCGACTGTTTAACCGATAAAACAGTTAACCCAATAAACAAAACAACACAACGAATTAATAAGAACACTTCTTTAACGCTGTAAGTATAACCACATATACCTTTTATGCGGCAGCTATTTTTTTCAGAAGAGGTTGATTTCACTATTATATTTTGAGGAATAATTTAGTAAGCAAGCGCAAATGAACATTCTAAAATAACCATTTTCCATCACAGATTAAATGATAAGTTTATATTATTCTCTAAAGAAAGCTCTCAGGATAAGTTGCATTATCATCTCATCATTGCTTCAACAGCTGATGTAGCACCACCGCAACATTTACTAAGGTTTTGTTATTTAAAAATAAAACTCTACTAATTTAGTAGGGTAATTAAAATAAATAGTATCTTTGTTTCAGAAGCACAGCTATTTGAATTTCAACTTTCTTAAAATGAACTATAACTACAACAAAAACAATAAGATGCGAAACAACATCAATACAATGCAACCATGCATGTGTATGTATTTATGTGCTTATAGTATCGGATAAAAACTACGACTGATAAAACATATCATAACTCCACCGATACCTATCAGTGGATTTTTTGTTTTATGACTTAGTTCATTTACTATCAGAATTCACCAGACAATATTGATTGCCAAAATCGTTTTTGACCAACATAGTCAGAAACTGTTTTATAGTTGCACTAACGCACCGGTAGTAACAATCATAATTTTCTGATACTATTAAGCGGCTGTATTATTACGAAAACCTTCTCTTTTGTTATTTAACCTTCGATAGAAGTTCGGTAAAATTGAAACCGGTAGCCATTAAAAGATAAATCAATGATAGCAATTAAAAATATATCTAAAACCTTTCGACAGAAAAAGAAAGTCTTTAAAGCGCTCGATGATATCAGTCTCGAAATAGAACAGGGAGACATATTAGGTATTATCGGCTTTTCGGGAGCTGGCAAAAGCACTTTAATACGTTCGGTTAATTTGCTGGAGAAACCTGACCACGGTCAAATCATCATTAACGGTAAGGATCTGACCCAACTAAACAGTCGGGAATTAGCAAAAGAAAGGAAAAAAATAGGAATGATTTTCCAACACTTTAATCTGCTTTCGTCAAGAACTGTTTTTGATAATGTGTCATTACCATTAGAATTAGAGGGTGTTCATAAAACCGATATCCAAAAAAGGGTTAGCGAACTTTTAAAAGTAGTGGGTCTCGAAGACAAAGCCAATGAATATCCTAAAAGTCTTTCAGGAGGTCAGAAACAACGTGTAGCCATTGCCCGGGCATTAGCAAACGATCCCTATCTTTTGCTTTGTGACGAAGCAACCAGTGCGTTAGATCCGGCTACGACTCAATCAATTTTACAACTACTCAAAGATATCAATCAACGGCTGGGTATTACTATTCTGTTGATTACTCACGAAATGGATGTTATAAAAACAATCTGTAATCAGGTTGCCGTCATTGACAAAGGTAAACTCATTGCCAGGGGAAATCTGGAAGATATTATTTCAGCTAAAGAACACCCGGTCATTAAACAGTTTATTCTGCCTAAAACACTTAATATTCCTCCATCTATCAGCAGTAAACTGCAGAAAGAATCCGGTGAGGATTTATATCCGGTAGTGGAAGTAGAATTAAACGGAAACCTTCCGTTTGAAAAACTATTAGCCGTGCTGTACAACGATTATCACATTCCTTACAAATTGATTTCTGCTGATGTAGAGTATGTAGCAAACTCCAGCTTTGGAAAAATACTATTGCATTTGCAGGGAAGTTCAGAACAAAACCAAAGAGTGATTCACTATTTCTCAAAAAACAATATTCAAAATAATATTAAAGGATATGCTTGACGAAACTACTATTTCATTACTGCTTAAAGGTTTGGGTGAAACTGTTTTTATGACGTTCGTTTCCGGGTTTGCAGGATTTGTACTGGGCTTACCCATCGGAATCACACTATTCATTACCCGGCAGGGGCAACTTCTTGAAAACCGGTTTTATAACCGTACACTCTCAGTTTTGGTAAATGTATTTCGTTCTATACCTTTTATCATTCTGATTGTTTGGTTAATTCCCTTTACAAGAACACTTATCGGCACTTCGATTGGTGTGTATGCAGCACTTGTTCCGTTAAGTATCGGCGCAGCACCATTTATTGCACGTTTAGTGGAAAACAGCTTGCTTGAAGTACCCGGAGGTTTAATAGAAACTGCCAGGGCCTTAGGAGCCAGTCCGCTACAAATCATCAAAAAGGTCTTGCTTCCCGAAGCATTACCATCTTTGATTAACAACGCTACCATTACGCTGATCACATTGGTGGGTTACTCGGCAATGGGGGGTGCTGTAGGAGCTGGTGGATTGGGCCAGATTGGTTACCAATACGGTTACGTGGGTTATAATGCATTCATCATGAATACCGTTCTGATTTTATTAATAGCACTGGTATTCATTATCCAGTTTACCGGTGACAAGCTTTCAAAAAAATTCAATCACAGATAAAAGATTATAAATGAAAAAGACAGGTTTTTATGGTTTACTGACGGCAGGCCTATTCATATTGAATGCCTGCGGAAATGCAGGTAAAAATGATCCAAATTACATCAAAGTAGGAATCACATCAGGGCTGGAACAGGAAATAGCAGAAGCAGCCAAAAAAGTAGCAAAGGAAGTATATGGTTTAGAAGTAGAATTAGTGGCATTTAACGACTATGTAATTCCGAATGAAGCACTCAACAATGGTGAAATTGATGCGAATGCATTTCAACATGTTCCTTATCTCGAAGAGCAATCCAAACAAAGAGGCTACAAACTGGTTGTTGTGGGAAACACATTTGTATATCCGATTGTAGCTTATTCAAAAAAAATAAAAACTATTTCCGAACTGGTAAACGGCAGCACAATTGCTATTCCTAACGATCCTACCAATGGCGGCCGCTCTTTATTGCTGTTACAGAAAAACGGGTTAATAAAACTGAAAAACAATACCGGCCTGCTCCCTAAGGTAACAGATATAGCAGAGAATCCACTCCGGTTACAGATAATAGAAATTGAAGCACCACAGTTGCCAAGAGTATTGGACGACAAAAAAGTAACGATTGCAATTATCAACAATAACTTCGCAGCTCAGGCAGGTTTAAACCCAGACGAGTCAGGCATAATGAAAGAAGATAAGGAGTCGCCCTATGTGAATGTAATTGTAGCAAGAGAAGATAACAAAGAAGCGGAGAAAGTCAAAAAATTCGTTAAAGCTTATCAATCGGAAGCCGTTGAAAAAGCTGCGCTGAAGGCGTTTAGAGGTGAAGCCGTTAAAGGATGGTAGTCGATGCCAGAACACTAGCTTATTGCAACAGCAAGAGCTAAATTTTCTATACACTCTAAAAGATTAAAACAGTTCAGATTCCGGTTTTAATCTTTTAGGTTTTATGGAAGTTCAAAGTTTGACCCGACCCGTTCTGTTTGTACCTTTATTCTTATTTAATTAAAGTTTAATCAAACTTCCAGGAGTTCATTTTTCTGTTTCCATAATTATTGAAAACAATAATTGCATCGTTACTACGCTTTCCTTTAAATTCAAAACATTCCAGATTGTTAAAAGTAGCCACCTTCCACTTCTGTTGCTTGCAATATCCGATAAAATCTTTCAAATTACTTTTTTTCAGTTCAAAAATGCCGTCATCCCTCAATGAAGGTATTGTCCACCCACCCCAACAATTAACATACAAAATACCTATTTTTACAACATTGTTTTTAACCGGGGATTGATTACTCTTCAATAGTATGTTTCCCAAATTATCCATATGGCCTATTCCATAGAAGGAAAAAAACTTAGGCTCGTTTTTCTGCACAGACTTCAATTGCTCATAAAGTACCAGAAAGCTTTTAAAAATATCTGCATCCCGGTTCCGCCTGTACCCTACCATGTTGCTGGCCATTAAAAGTAAATCATTATAATAAATACCAAAATGTTGCTGATAGAGAAGACGATCTGATTGCAAAGTTTTAAATAAAGTATTGTTTATGTTTATCATCTCTGAATCTTCCAGCCTATCTTTAAGAATAATACTATCCAGCAATATATCCAATGCTAAATTTTTTGAAGGAACTTTTTCCCGTATGATGGCTAACGATATCAAAAAATTATCATAATCATATTTAGAATCCAGATAATCTATACCATAATATTTGATTCGTTGACCGGCAGGAAGCATTTGATTAAATATCCTTACTTTCTGAAGAAGTTCATAAGTGGCAGTGGGTTTAATAGCAGTCAGTAAGGAATCATTACCGGTTTCAAGGTACTCATTAAACAGAAAACAGGTAGCATGGGGTAATTCATTCACTATATTATACACTTTCCTCCGGTGTAACGAGTAGATTAACGACAACTGAAGATCATTATTAGCAAGGTAGGTATGCGCTTCACCGATTAAATAGAATGTTTTATCCGGTAATATCTCAATCATTCTGTTCACCAATGTGTTTAAATCGTGTTCGCTACCCGTTGTAATATTTTTTTCAATGCAGGCAGCGAAACTATTCTGACTCACCGCTTCCTTTGTACCCATAAAGAAAAAAAGCGGCAATACTCTTTTTAAGAGCAACATAACAGTAACCTTTTGCATGTTCTGTTCCGGTTTAATAGTTTAGCAACACCCTAAAGTAACAGTTTCCCGTAATACTTCCAATCGGGTCGTAGTAAATGTTTTACATTATCCTCACTGGTTTTCTGATATATTATATTTTCATTGCCATTTTCAATACGATGCAACCTTTAACCCCAAAAAAGTCAATACAAAAGCAGGAAGATTTTTCTTGTAACATGAAAAGATCACTGAACAAACTGTTTATGAGTTTCTAACTTTTCAGGATAAACAAATGAAGAAACCCTGCTTCATCTATAAAAAAACAAAAAGGCTGAACTTTTCAATTCAACCTTTTCATTATTTTAAAGGAAAGCAATCATTGGCTTACATTTTATCCAACCAGTCTTCCACTTCATCTTTTGTTTTACCGGTGGCTTTCTGCAATTTACCCAATAATTCGTCTTCTTTACCCTCTTCGTACAATAAGTCGTTATCAGTAAGATCGGCATATTGTTGCTTTACTTTACCTTTCAACTCATTCCATCTTCCCTTCCATGTTAACTTGTTCATAATAGTCTCCTTTTTTAAAATTAAAAAATGATTGAGGTTATATGTTGTATTATTTATCTTATACTGGTATTTTACGATTAGTTTCTCTTTCCCATATACGATGTGCTTTCATTATATGTATAAAATCTTGTACCAGCTTGTGCTTTGATTCAAGAATTACCCCCTTTCCCAATTCATTTTTGTTTACATAAGTGTATTCCAGCAATGATTCTGCGCCTTTTGCAAAGGATATAGCCTTACAATGCCGGTATGCTTCATTAACAAATTGATAATAATCGGGCTCGTCACTTAATATTTTTACCGAATCCCCATCAGGAGTATAAAGCGCATCATAACATACAGAAGCATCCGTCAGGTAACTATGTTGTACTGTTTCTTCACCACCTTCCTTGAATTTTACTTTTCCCACTCTGGTTGAAATCAATACAACTTTTGCGCCTTCTCTGACCAGAGCTTTCTTCATTTTATCTATGGATACTTTACTCACTCCATCTGCAACGAGAAAACCCACTTTTCGAGTGGCAATACTACCCTCGCCGGCTTTTGTTTCCATACTTAATGCGGGTGAATATTCAACTTCCGGTTTCGGTGGTTTGATCGGGTATTCAGGATGGTTTTGTTTTGCAAATTGTATGGTGAGTTTATCCAGTTCTTTCGCCGGAACAAGCCCAAGATTGTCTCCTACCCGCTTAGCCAGTGTTTTATCTACCTGATTTAATATTGCCAGTTCTCTTTTACGTACCGCTTCTGAATTTACTTTTGATAACTCAAAGCTAAATGCTGAAATAATATGCTCTTTTTCAGCAGCAGACTGTGAATTATAAAATAAACGTGCTTGTGTGAAATGGTCTGCAAAAGATGCAGAGCGGCCTCTTATTTTTTTTGCGTCTACTTTTTCAGCATGTGATTCAAATCCTTTTTCACCTTTCAGCATTGCATGATAAGGGCATCCTCCGCCTAAACTGTTCGGAAAGTAACTTACATTCCCTTTTAGGATATCCTGTCTGGCAAAACCATCTTTTTGATTATTATATTTTCCATTAATAGGACGGTTAATAGGAATTTCGTGGAAGTTGGGTCCTCCTAAACGATAATGCTGTGTATCGGCGTATGAAAATACGCGTCCCTGTAACAATGGATCATTGCTGAAATCAATGCCCGGTACCAGCCTTCCCGGATCGAATGCCACCTGTTCTGTTTCTGCAAAAAAATTATCCGGATTCCGGTTAAGCGTCATCGTACCGATTATTTTTAACGGAACCAGTTCTTCCGGAATAATTTTGGTAGGATCCAGAATGTCGAAAGAATATTTAAGTTCATCCTCTTCAGGAATTAATTGTACGCCCAGGTCCCATTGTGGAAAATCACCTGCATCTATGGCCTCCCACAAATCCCTGCGATGAAAATCTGCGTCATAACCAGATATTTTTTGTGCTTCCTGCCAGGCAACCTGATGTACTCCTAAACGAGGCTTCCAATGAAATTTTACAAATGTTGCTTTGCCTTTATCATTAATAAATTTAAAAGTATGTACACTAAATCCTTGCATCATGCGTAAAGACCTGGGAATAGCTCTGTCTGACATCACCCACATAGACATATGTGCAGCTTCTGGCATTAAAGAAATAAAGTCCCAAAAAGTATCGTGAGCAGAAGCCGCTTGTGGCATTTCTTTATCAGGTTCAGGTTTTACCGAGTGTATTACATCAGGAAACTGCATAGCGTCCTGAATAAAAAATACAGGAATGTTATTACCCACAAAATCATAGTTTCCTTCTTCAGTATAAAACTTAATCGAAAAACCACGTACATCCCGTGCAAGATCGGTAGACCCTTTAAAACCGGCTACAGTAGAAAAACGGGCAAACAAGGGCGTTATCGTTCCTTTTTTTAAGAAGGCTGCTTTTGTATACGCCGATATATCAGCAGTTGACTCGAAGATCCCATGTGCACCTGAACCGCGTGCGTGTACAACACGCTCCGGAATTCTTTCCCTATCAAAATGTGCCATTTTATCCTGGTAAATAAAATCTTCCAACAGCGAGGGACCACGAACGCCTGCTTTTAACGTGTTGTTGTTATCATGTATAGGAACACCATCATTAGTGGTCATTTCACGATTAGAATTATCAATCAGATGATGATTCATTTGCTCTTTTTTTCTTGTATTCATACTGAAAAAATTTATAGAGGATAATTAATACCTATACAACATTAGCTGTCAATTCATCAAATATGTTCAAACATTAATAATTTTCGAGGATTTTATATACCGGTTTACAGTAACCCTAGCTATGCAATAGGTATACCATTCGGCAGCATTTATTTTAAAGGAGAAATGAAATAATTTTAATTACCTGTTAGTAATTATATGCTTAAGAAAGGGTTTTAAGCTATATGAAAAATCAAAAATTCAGAACAAACAACATTATCAGTGAAATATGATTCATCATTTTTTACCCAACTTTTTTTTCAGTAAGGTATTTCCAATATCTTTTAGGTACATGTTGCAGATGGAGTTTTGTATTTTTTCTGCTTTCGATATTCGTACTGGTAAAATATTTTTGCCAAAGCCGTTGAAATTTTTCCTCATTTGCATCTAATGTGATGATATTGTGCTGTGCAGCAACAGCATGTTTATCAAGTGGCATTTCCTGTACTTCAGACACATTTACTTTATCGTATAAAATTCCATATTTTCTTTTGATATCATAAATCAGCCATTGCTGATCAGCATAACGTTTTTTAAAAAAATCGGCAATCAATGGTAATACATTAAAATCGGGTTCCACTACAGCATAATAACCACCGTCAGCTGTTTTTGAAAAACGTACAAAGGCTTCCATCCGGTGGCTTTCGCGGCCAACTTTCTGTAACATCTTCGAAAAGTAAAGTGTACTTTCATTTCCATAATTCTGCAATACCTGCTTTGAGGTATTAAACAGATCCACGATTATTTTATAGGAGGCCAGCCACGCTTTGCGGTCTTCCGACAAAAACACTTTATAAAAATCAACCGCTTTCTCGCGACTCACTCTCTTTTGTATGCCCAGTAACACCCGTTTAGCTTTTTCCGGATGAGTGGTAATTGTTCGGCTATTCTGAAAAAAACTGTTCTGATGTTCACTACCGGTTAACGGGATAACATCAAATTCTTTTCTTTCAAAACTCTCAAAAACACAGCATAAAAACCCTGAATAGGTGCCGTCAAACAAATAATACATATCAGAAAAGTGTTAATTGGGTTTGGAATAATTTATTATTTGTACTGGCTTTGAGGATGTTGTTTCGTATACTTTGCATAACAGGCATGCCTAATCTGATAACAGAATCTGCACAATACATAAAATGTTGCGCCCTGTTAAAAGCAATGCCCATTTTTTTTACCTGATACTCATGTAGTTTTCCAAACTTACGCGCCTGAATAATTTTCATAGCCGATTGGCGGCCTATTCCAGGGATACGGATAATCATTTTATAATCAGCCGTATTGATATTCACCGGAAACAATTGTGGATTTCTGAGTGCCCAGCTTAATTTGGGATCTATATCTAACTCCAGATTAACATGCAGGGGATTGACAATTTCTTCCAGTGTAAAATCATAAAACCGCAACAGCCAATCGGCCTGATACAACCTGTTTTCACGAACTACCGGAGGAGCAGAACCTATCTGAGGTAATAAACTGTTCTGATTATTAATCGGAATATAACCACTGTAGTAAACTCTTTTCAGCTGATATTTCTGATAAAATTCGTTGGCCACCTGCATGATTTCAAAATCGGTTTCGGGGGTAGCACCGATCACCATTTGCGTGCTTTGCCCGGCAGGAACAAATATAGGTGTATGTTTAATAAGAGCAGATTCTGCTTTATAAGCCTGTATCTGTTCGTTCACAAAAGCCAGTGGCTTTCGTACCGATGCATGGTCTTTATCAGGAGCTACCATTTTCAGCCCCGCTTCAGTAGGAAGTTCCAGATTGATACTCATCCGGTCAACATAAGTACCGGCTTCTTTTATTAGTTCATCACTGGCACCCGGAATAGTCTTTAAATGAATATATCCGTTATAGCGTTCTTCTGTTCTCAGTTTTTTAACCACCCGTAACAGACGCTCCATCGTAAAGTCCGCATTTTTAAAAATACCGGAACTTAAAAACAACCCTTCAATATAATTTCTCCTGTAAAAGTTCATGGTAAGGTCTACCGCTTCCTGTACAGTAAAAGCCGCACGTTGAATATCATTACTTTTTCTGCTGACACAAAAAGCACAATCGTAAATACAGTGATTGGTTAATAAAATTTTTAGTAAAGAAACACACCTTCCATCTTCTGTGTAAGTATGGCAAATTCCACCAAAAGAAGCATCCCCGATACCACCGGTATTTTGTCTTTTGCTACCGCTCGAACTGCAGCTCACGTCATATTTTGCTGCGTCTGCCAGTATTTTCAATTTTTCCTCTAACCTGTGCATTTTTTTCAATTGGATATATTCAAAAATACTAAATTTTTTAGCATTTTTGAATTTCCGCACAGCTTTTTGGTTAAAACGGAGTTATCTTCCAAAACGAAAATATTCGGAGAGCAGGTGTTTTTTTCCTTTGAGCCAGTGAGAGACCATTTCCATTCCTGTAACAGAGAAAGTAATACCGTTACCACCGAATCCTCCTACAAAATAGGATCTTTTAAAGTCAGGGTGCTCACCAATATATGGCAATCCGTCTTTGGTTTCGCCGAAAGTACCGGCCCACGCGAAATCTGAATAGAACTGTTTATCAGGAAAAATCTTTGCAAACGACTTCAACAGTTTTTGTTCTTTTTCTTTCAGCATCGCATCCCGTTTTACCGGGTCTTTAAAATCTTCATCTTCCCCACCTATGAGAAAACGTCCGTCATCAGTGGCACGCATATACAGATAGGGTTTTGAAGTATTCCAGATTAATATATCTTTATATTGCCGGTATAAATCCTTATCAATTTCAGAAACAATCGCAAATGAACTGAGTAGTTTTACAAACTTTTCTTTTATCATTCCTGCAGTTTCATAACCGGTACAATAAACAATATTCTTTGCTTTAATGACGGCACCTCCTGTAACAGTACCCAGATTAAAACCTTTTTTATATTGTACGCTCTCCAATGTTGTTTTATCAAAAACCCGGAGGCCCTTTTTATAAGAATGCAGCAATAGTTCATGTGCCAATTTATAAGCATCCACACTTCCTCCGGCAGCTGATAAAATAGCACCATAGTTATGATGAATACCGTATTTCGAAAGTACTGTATCCGGCTCCAGCCACCGCACATCGTAACCTGCATTGGAACGTGCTTCAAATTCTTTTTGCAACCATTCCGCATCTTTTTTGGATGCTGCATAATACAATGATTGTTTGAGTTGAAAGCCGGAAGCTGATTTAATTCTATGTGCAATTTTCCCGAGGTCTTCGACCGCTTTACAACAGGCATCGTAACTCGCGAGGGCACCTTTCTCTCCTATTTTTTCAATCAGTTCATATAATGGAACATCTATTTCATATTGCAGCATAGAAGTGGTGGCAGAAGAACTTCCGTTACAAACCTCCCGCTTATCAATTAAAACAGTATTGTATCCGTCACGAATACATTGATAAGCAATCAGGCTGCCGGTAATACCACCGCCAACAATCAGCACATCGCAACTTATATTTTCATGTAAAGACGGATAAGATGCCAGTAATCCGTTTTTAACCAACCAGAAAGGTTCATTCGACTTTAAATCCATAGATCCTTCAGAATATATTTTATAAATTTAAATCGCCTTTTCTACCTACATCCACTTTTTGGCCAGATAAAGCACTGGCAGCTATTTTAAAGAAGGTAACCAGTTTGTTGCTCTTGTTATCCCAATAGTGAGCTTCTGCAGGTGTTACTTTTAAAACTCTTATACGCGGATCTTCTTTTCCTCTCTCAAACCAGGCTTCTATCATTTTGTTCCAGTATTTCTCAATTCTGGCTTCATCTCTTGAAACTTCGGCAGTACCGTTAATACTTAAAAAGTTATATCCTTTTATATCTGAATATAATACACTTACTTTATCATTCTGTTGCAGGTTATGATAGGTTTCACTTTCTGAAGAAAACAAAAACCAGATATTACCCTGCTCATCCACCTCCTGTCTGCTCATCGGAACGGCATGTACATAATCACTACCGGCAATATTCGAGCACAACATTCCAATATCGATTTTGTCTATCATTTCTTTCAGCTTATCTACTGCTGCCTGATCGTGCAAATTTTCTGTACTCATAAGATATCTTTTAAATATTCTATAATTGAAACCCGGTATTCTTCTACATTACCGGAAATGTTTCGTTCATTCTATACCTGAAAGAATCATACCTATTACTTATTCTTTTGCTAAAAAAGATACGGTCAGCTGTCGGAAAAGTATTTGACCAGCCTGCGTATTTTCAGGCTTAAACGTGTCTTGTATAATTGAAAAAATAGTTGTATCTTATTAGAAGGGGCCGTTATGTAAAAAAAATGTTAACCGTTTACTTGCTGACGAATATCCCCAAATCCGGCATACTAAAGAATAAGTGTCAGAACTCTATTATCCACCTGCAATAAACTATATACGATTAAAAGGTTGAACTGAAACGTTCGGCTTTTTTTATGAGGTTGATTCATCCTCTTTATTTTGCAGTATCAGATAAAATACTATCTTACTACATAGTAATTTGCTTAAAATAAATCAATTACCAATGGTACCGTATTCTGATTACCTTCCTGCAAAAGATAGTGACCATCAGTTATATTTTACACTGTTTCATCCGGAAGCACAACAGGCAAAAGCTACGCTTCTTGTGTTGCACGGAATGCAGGAACACAGTGGCCGTTATACCGATTTTGCCAATTTTCTTGCTGCGCAGGGATTTGCCGTTCTGCTATATGATCATCTGGGCCATGGCAAAACAGCCAAAAATGAAGCAGAACTCGGGTTCTTTCACCATAAAACACCTGACCGGCAGGTTATTCAAGACGCCTTAACAATGGCCAGCCATCTTGAAAAACAGTACCCGGCTGTACCGCATTTTCTGATGGGGCATTCGATGGGTTCGTTTATTGCCCGGCGCGTGTTACAACAAGCTGCTGACCGCTTTCACGGGGCAATTATTATGGGTACAGGTACCAGAAACCTGGAAGCGCAGCTTGCCGGCGTATACCTCTCCCTCCTGAACAAAATAAAGCCTGCACATAGAAGCAGTTTTGTAAATAATCTGTTCAGTAAAATGAATAACAAAGCCTTTCAACAGGAACCTGCCCATTCCGGTACCAACTGGTTGAGTGTAGATGAAAACAACAGAGAAAACTTTTTACAAGATAAGTTATGCGGTGTTCCTTTCACCAATAACGGTTTTCATACCCTGCTTTCTTTAAATGTTGAGGCTACCCGTAAAGGATGGGCGAATAATATTCCTAAAGAATTTCCCCTGCTTTTTATCAGCGGAGCAAATGATCCTATCGGCAACTTTGGTAAAGGAGTAGAAAGTATCGTAAAAGAACTCCGGACGGAGGGATTTAAAGCAATCAGTATCCGGTTATATCCGGGGATGCGGCACGAAATATTAAATGAAGGGATAAAACAACAGGTTTATCATGATCTTCAAACCTGGCTCCAGGAATATTTGTAGAAATGCCGCGGAGCAGTTTGTCTTTTGTAAAAAGCTATTTTATTGCCGCGTGATTGTTCCGGAATATATTTTATTATTTTAATTTGCGAGGTTTTTATCGCACCATACTAAAACAAAGCCGGATAATGGAAGATTCCCGTAAACCAATACCATCAAAGAAATTCAGCATGCCGTCTACAGACCGGATACTGAGTCTCACTGCCATATTTGTAAGCATCTGTACACTGTTTATTCTTTTTTATCAGACCCGCTTATCACAAAAAATGTACTACCTGGAAGAGAAAGCCCAGAAAATGTCGGTATTTCCTCATCTGGAGCTGGGGCAAAGCCAGACGCCGGGCATGTACTATAAGTTTTTACTGATTAACTCGGGAGTGGGGCCTGCCAAAATCAAAGATGTAAGAATTCTTTATAATGACTCGGTTTATCAGATGGAGCCTGCACATTTTATTTCAGAAATAGACTCAACGCTCTCATTCTACAATTCTTCAATTCATAAAGGCCGTTTGGTTGCTGCCAACGAAAGTATCGAAGTAATCGGCAACGAAGACCATGGAAGCGAAGACCTGAAAAGGCTTGCACAAATATTTTCAGCCAGAAACTTCAATATCGCAGTAGATTATACTTCTATTTATGAAGATCAGGTATGGACGGTTTACTTCAAACCGGGTAATTTTCCTGCATCAAAATAAAGGATTTTCATAAAATTTAAAGCCCCTCCTCTGATGGCCTTTTCATAATACTGTTAACAGTAAAACGAGGTTTATGCCTGAAGTTTTTGTACCTTCAACCAATGAAACAGCAACAGGAGCTTGAAGTATGGATGCGCGGGCCTGTAAAGGATGTGCCTGCACTTTTGCAGCCGGTAGCACACGCTTTGTTACAGGTAGAGGAAGACGTTATCCGCTACCTGAGTAACCTTGATAATGAGCATTTATTGATCCAACCGGAAGGTGCTGCTTCTATCGCTTTTCATGTAAAACATATCGTGGGGGTAATCGACAGAATGTTTACTTACGCACAGGAAAAACCGCTTGCTCCGGCGCAGTTCGATTATCTTGCCGGTGAAGCAAAAGAAGAGAATGCTGAAAAAGAGGTGCTGCTGCAATTACTGCACAATGGTATTCAGAAAGCAATTGATCAGCTCAAACAAACAGACCCCAATCTGTTGACACACGAACGTTTCCTTGGCAGAAAAAGAATTCCTACCTCCCTGATAGGACTGCTATTTCACGCAGCAGAACACACACAGCGCCACGTAGGACAGTTATTGGTGACAGCCAGATGGGTGAAAACGATTCATTCAATTGAATAAGTAAACCCTCCTAAAACTAAAAGCCCCAACAAATGTCGGAGCCTTTAAACTTACAATCAATACACGCTTTTTGTTTCTGACCGAACCGGTGAATCATACAGTCACTCAATTACAGCACTGAAACGTGGGATATTTTGCCTCCCGCCAATATGTTGTTTTCCTGAAAGGGAATTGGTATCGCAGAATAGTTTGTCAAAATTAATTCATTATTCGGCTTAAATAAGCCGAACGCGTGTCATTCTTCAGTCATAAATATGCTCACCGCAGCCCCTCGGCGTCTATTAACAGCTAGCTCTTTCTTCTATGCCCCCGATACCATTTTTTCATTTTTCAATATATTTGTAAGCACTGACAGAAAACTTATATGATGCTACTCAAAAAGATTTCCGTATTCATTACATTATTACTTATTTCCGCTTTAGTTTTTTCGCAGGAAAAACTTGTTTTTGAGACTATTGGGTTTGGCGGGTACCACTCTCCTTTGGCGCAGGTACAGAAAGACGGCATGAAATACTTCTATCACCCTCAAACCGATGTGCTGATTGATATGGTAGATGAGCACGCCGCAGATTTGTTGGTGGTTGTTAAAGACGGTGCTTATGGAGTTTTGCATGAAAACGGAAAATGGATCATCTCTCCGGAGTATGATGGTATAAAACTAGTTACGTCCTATGAAGGGCAATGGAAAAAAGGAAAAGAATACAACTATAAATTTATTCTTCTTCAAAAAGACGATTCCTATGGTTTTGCCGACGAAAATGGCAAAATCATCGTACAGCCGAAATATCAGCAGGTGGCAGTGCTGAGTAAAACCCTTATCGCTTTTTCAGAAAACGGATACTGGGGCTGGCTGGCTGCTTCCAACGGACAGCTACTACAAAAACCTCAATACGATGAAGCACACAGCTTTTTTGGCGATAATTATGTACAGGTATCTCTTAATAATAAAACCGGATTGTCAGATGCTGAAGGTAGATTGTTAATTCCACTTGAATACGAAGGTTACTTCACTTACATTTTTACCAATACGCATAAATATATCGATGCACACCGTCAGCAGAAAAACATTTTATTTGATTCTACCGGAAAACAGGTTTTGAATATTGATCATGAGTCTTTCAAAACAATGAAAAACTCAGACCTGATCATCTTCAAAAGAAATAAACTTTTCGGAGCTGCAGATCCTGTTACCGGCAAAGAAGTGCTCGCGCCTGAATTCACCAATCTATTCGAATCAGTAAAAGGATTGATTAAAGTAGAAAAAAATGGAAAACAGGGAGTGATTGACGCTTCCGGTAAAGTAATCGTACCCGTTGAGTTCAGTAAAGTAAATTTTATGAATGCTAACGGCCAGATTCGCTATTCAGACGAGATTATAACAGCTGTGCCCGAAATCAGTACACAGGAAGCTTTGTCAGAAGAAAGAAAAACACAATTGTTATTTGAAAGAGAAGTAGAGAAACAACCGTATTTTATTATTGTTCATCAGGGAAATAATGCAGGCTTGTACAATACGAACGGAAAATTAATAGTTGCTCCGGGTAATCACTTTATTGAAACAAAATATAATAATCAAAAAACCTACATAAAAGTATCCGCAAACGGAAAAGATGGATTGCTGAATCAGGAGGGCAAATCAATTTTACCGTTAGAATATTCCATTATAACCGGCTATCCCTACAACGATCAAAAGCTTTCTCCGGTTTATGAGCTAAGAAAAAGATATGTTGCGATCAGCTCCCCCGCAAAAAAAACGGGCTCAATAGGTTTGTTCGATCTTGAACAGCAAAAAATAATTGTAGCACCAACAGCAAAATATATCAGCTGGCTCAGTACTGATTTTTTTAAGGTAGTCCACGAAAAAGAAAACTACAAAGAAACCATTTCTCTATATAATGCAACCGGTATATTGCTTCATCAGTTTGATGAAACGATCGAAGACATTGAACCGGTAAACAATGAACGCTTACGTGTTAAACAAAATGGGTTATATAAACTAACCGATCTGAATGGAAAGATAGTGTATGAAAATGCCGATTGGAAAATCAGAGGCATCTACAGCAATGTCCGTTTTCCGGATTATAGAGGAGCTGCAGATAGTAAATTTAAAGATGAGTTGATGAAAATACTTACTTCTGAAGGCAACCTCTTTATAGATAAAAAAGGAACAGAAAAACGATTTACCACCTATACGGAAGTAGATCATTTTTATGATGGTTATGCATTGGTAGCGAAAAAGAATAACAATACTAAAAACGAATCGTCTAATTATTTATTTGGGGTCATCGATCAAACCGGAAAAGAAATAATTCCTGTTCAGTTTACCAATATTGCTGCCATTTATGACCGAAACGACTTATTGCTTGTAAGCATCAATGAAAAGAAAGGAGTGATTGCCAGAAACGGAACTATTGTAATTCCTACACAATACGATGAAATTTCGCTTCAGGGTCAGGGAAAATATTTTCAACTCACGAAAAATGGTAAAAGAGGGTTGGCAGACCGTGATGGTCATCTGCTGCTTCCTGCAATTTACGACATGATCCATGTAAACTATGAAGGAGATGATAAAATATGGCCAGTGTTAGTAAAGAATGGTGAATGGTTTTATTTTATAGATAAAAACGGAAAAGAATCCTCTGGCACGGCTAAAATCAAAAAGTAACAACAATGAAACTCAATATAGCATTATCAGTTTTATTATCCCTCTCTTTTAATGTAAAAGCTCAGACGTCCTCTAATGAACGTACGATACTGAATCCGTTTAAAGATGGCTATGCTAAAATCGTTACTGATCATCAAACTTATTATATCAACACATCCGGACAAAAAATAACACCACCCCCTGATAAAGCCGGTGTGTTACCACCCGGCAAAGAAGCTTTGGAGAAATATGAAAACGAGCTCAAAAAAAATCCTGCGTACTTACCGGCAACCGTTTCACATTTTACCAACGATAAAGGAAAAACAGGTATACAATCTCCTGCAGGTGATGTATTGGTAGCGGCTCTTTACGATGATATTAATACCGGGTCAAGATTATTCTGGAAACTTTACCAAAACGGGAAGGTAAGCCTGTATTTACCAGATAAGAAAACCTTACCTTTTTTTGACGATATCGGTTATCTCGATGGTGAGCATTTTGATATCAAACAAAATGGTAAATGGAGCATTTACAGCAAATCGAAAGGAAAAGTCATAACACAAAATCAATACGATGGTTTTGATTATTGTGGAGGGTGCGGAAAAGCAGCTTCCTATGTTTATGCTAAAAAAGGAAACAAGTGGGGAATCATTGACTGGAATGAAAAAGTACTCATTCCTTTTGAATATAACCACTACCATTCGGGAATGCGTAGTGATAACTGGGTACAGACTTTTTCAAAAAGTGAAACAGAATTTGCAATTCTGAATCTTGCATCAAAAGAAGTTTTTGATTTTCGAAAAGGCAAAATCATTGGCGGATCACTGATTTATCAGAAAGACGGAAAATTCGGTTTATATTCGCAAAATGCTACATTAGTTCTACCTTTTGAATATGACCTGATCGAAGAACCGAATGCCAATTCATATTTAGGTTATAGCGGGCCCTATCTGATCGTTCATAAAAATAAAAAGCAGGGTGTGATCAATCACCAGGGAAATATTATCATCCCTGTAGAATATGATGAAATAAAAGTGTACGAAGCGTATTTTTCAGCACGTAAAAAAAATATAACCTATCTCATCGATAGTACAAAAAAAGTTTTAACGCAGGTAGAGAACGGTGAGATCAGTCATGTAAATGATTATTTCTATTCTTCCGGCAGTAAAGGAAACAATATTTTCAGAATAAAAAAACGCGCTTATTCAGGACTCTATTTTCCTGAAACCAATACTTATTACGAACCGGCTTATTATAACGTTAGTGTACAAATGCCTGATGAAGAAGATGCTACAGAATTTCTGATTGCTGAACGCCAGGGTATCATCACTGTATTTGACCTCAAGGGAAAGCAAATAATTCCTTCGGGTTACAATAATTTTCGTTTCTCCAACTCACTACCGGATGAATACGTATGGGTATTCAAAAACGAACTGGTCGGAATTTTTGACATCAAAAATCAAAAAGAAATTGTTCCTCCTTTATATAACAAAATAGAAGTATCGCCTAAAGCTGGTGCAGGTCTTTTGATAGCCACAGGAGGAAATTACGAAACTCCTTTTATCGACCTGTTTGATAAAAAAGGGAACCAACTGATCAACAAAACCATAAAAACAATTGACCGGATTAACGACAATATATACCTGCTAAACTTTTCTGCGGGCAACTCAAAACCAGCATTGCTCGATGTAAAAGAGATGAAAATAAAAGAAATTAACTATCCTTACGTATATGCCACCGGATCAAACGAATTATTGCTGGTTTCGAAGAATAATGAAACAGCTAATCTTTATCAGGTAAATAAACAAAAAATACTCAAGGATGAGTATGACATTACTTATCAGAGCGGTAATTATTCATCATCTGTTTATTCTAAACACCCCTCTATTTATACGTTTAAAAAAGGGATCGCTAAAATAGAAAGTGAAAAAGGATATGGATACATTAATGAAGAAGGAAAAGTCATTTTACCTCCTACTTATAAACTGGCAGAAGATTTTCCGGATAATGGGATAATCATGTTTGGAGAACCATCGAAGCAATATGGTAGCAGTATTTATCAGGTAGGCTTTATGAACCTTTCAGGAAAAATAGTTTTTCCAATAGAAAAATATTCGTACCACCGCGCATTATTACCCGAAGATTTATGCTTAAACGGAAAGGTAATTTTACCTAAAATGGATATTTATCCCGAAAAATATGGTTTGGGAGATATTCAATCCGGTAAAATACTTTTAGAAATGGTGTATGACTATATCAGGCCGATCCACCAGGGAAAATACCTCCTGTTGGAAGCTAATAAAAAATTTGGAATAGCTGATCTGAATGGACAGATCATAGTTTCTGTTGAGTTTGATAATTTACATATTCCCAATGAATTTACAGAACAATCAGAACCATTATTTCCTCTATTGGTAAAAAAAGGTAAACAATGGATGTACAGATTGGAAAATGGAAAATATCTTGAACAAACCGGCAGTGATATCAATTTGTATTAAGCCATTTGATTCGACCCCGCGAGTTGTGCTTCCTTTTACTGATCTGTTATAATTTTAATCTCTTCGAGGTGTGATAGATTATTGTAAAAATTTTCAGGTCAATAATTTTCATGAAACAAAACAATGCCTTCGGATTGTAAATTTATCCTCAAACAGTAAATTTCACCTGTAAAAAGATGTATT
>NZ_RCWL01000013.1 GCF_003991195.1 Gynurincola endophyticus
GTTGCCGAAGTTAATTCCTCTTCATTCCCTTCATTTTCTTCATGTTTCCCCATTACCATTTCAAACATAGAAGAAATTAAGAAGCCGTCAACAAGTGTATTCTTAATTCCTTCACTATTTAGTTTTTAGTTTAATTGTTTTTTCAATACCTGTTCTACTTCTTCAGCAGTCGGATTCACTATCAGGATTTTCCCCTGTTCGTCTACCAACAATTGCATACCTGCTGCATTCTGAATCCCGTATTTATTCCATATACCAAACCGATCGTTTAGCTCGATCAGATTTACCCAGTTGTAATTGTCTTTCTGAATTCTGTTATACATGGCTTTCGTATCTTTAAACTCACGGGCGATACCAATAATGCCAAAGCCTTTTGATTGATACTGATCATACAATGGTTTTACTTTTTGTGTTTTTTCAATACACGGTCCACACCATGAGCCCCATAAATTCAGCAAGGTGATTTTATGTTTCATGAGTGAAGATAATAATATAGTATCTCCATTTACCTGTTCAGCCGTTACATCAATGAAATTTTTACCCGGGTAGATATTTTTAAGGCTATTCATTTTCTCTGTGGTGAGCGCGGTATATACCATGTCGGGGTAAAGTTCGCTATACTTTATTACGGCATTATCAAACATCGATAATAAATCTTTATGATCGTTCACTCTATACAAAAGGTCTTCATAAATTAAATAGAAATGAGCGGGGTGGGGAGTAGTGGATATTATATTATACTTGAAAGCAAGTTTTGCTTTTGCTATACTGTCTAACCGGTTCATCCATACTTTTCCGGTATCAGACAGGTGTGCTCCGGTTTTTCTGAGCGTTTCCATTTTTTCATAAATAGGCACCACCGGTTCATCTTTTTTTCTGGTCCTCAATTCTTTTAAAGTTGCTATAAATTCAAGGCTATATTTTTGCTCTTCGCTAAGTTTACTGAAATAGTCAGCATTGATTTTTTCAACTGTACTAAAGTTATCGTCTAACTGTTGTTTTATCTGATTGTAAGCTCGATTGTAAGCTCCTCCGATAATTAAATTACGAGCGTTTTTTTCTTTGGGATATAACTTCATTAACAGCGTGCTTGAATCCGGAAAAAAGTTAATAGCAAACCAGGTGCCCTCTTCATATTCATCCTGAAAAACCAGTTCGTAAGTCTCCATGTTTGGAGGAGTAAAAGTGTATTCGAATCGGTTATTTCTGATCGGTATACTGATTTTTTCATCAGACCGTATTGTCATTGTTTTCGGTAAAAGGTAAACTACCCTGCTATTACGTTCAACAGTTTCTCCTTTAATTGTAACAGTTCCTTTTGTTTGCGCGCTAAGTATACCGGCCGTTGATAAAGCGCATAGCAGTAACATTAAGGTATGAGAATACCTTTTCAACAGATGTTGCATATTTGAATGATTTAGTGTTTAAAAAATGATACTATAGTTGTAAGAGATTACTATGGGGTAAAAAGTAGTTATTTATTTTTCGGTATATAGGCTTCCAGATTATCATGCACATATCCGTTCTGCATCAGGGTTTGTATATTTACCGAAGTTATTTTTTGTTTTTTTAGTTTTTTGAGTGTTTCTACTGATATGTCTTTGAAGCCGAGTTGCTGAAAGCTTCTGATATATACAGGAGTAATATTCTCTTTTTTCAATTCAATATAAACCGAAGGAGCAAGATTTGCATATCCGGCCTGCATGTAATCCTGTAAAACAGGCGCAATTATTTTTCCCTTGCGTAATTCAACAATGTTTTCAGGCGATAGAAACTGATAGCCGGTTTTTATATATGAATCAATAACCGGGGCGGTTATATTATTTTTTCTGAAAAATAATATAGTCTTGAGTGACCGGTCATAATAATTAATATCCCAATAGCTTTTAATTACTGGTGCACTGATATCATTTTTCCTCAATAAAAGAATTTCATCTGCCGAGAGATCTGAAAGTCCGATAGCCGAATAAGACTGGATAACCGGCAATGTTACACCTGCTTTTTTTAACCGGTCAAGATCGGTAATGGATAATCTTTGGTTTACCGGAAATTCTGTAATAGTCTTTTTTTCGATAGGTTTGGTTTCCTGTACAGGCGTATGACTTGTATCCGGCTTAACTTCTTTTATTTCTTTTGAAACAGGCGGTTCTTCGGTAAGAGGAGATTCTATTTCCGCTTCAACCGGTTTAGCCGTTTGCCTGTTTACTGATAGCTGCTTTTGGATAAGTGGTAATTGCTTTTGAGGTATACTGTCATTTTGTGTAATTATCGGCTTACTCCCTTCAGTTTTACTGATATTTACATCACTGGAGGGTTTAGAAATTAATATAGGTTTTACCTGAGGAATTACCTCATTCATAAATGCCATCAGCAAAAACCAGATAGGGATGTAAATAAAATATTTCCAGAAAACATGTGTGTTAGACCGTTGCCGGTTCATCATAATCATTCGTTTTTTTAGTACGGATTGATTATAAGCATTTGCCATCTGTAAAGTGCTGTTAGGAGCAGCTACCTGTAATAAGTTGAATTGATAATCACTTTTGTTTACTTTATGTTTCTGCAGTACCGTATCGTCAGTTAAAAACTCAATATTAACAGCAACAGAGCGGTAAAGTTTCCAGGCAAAAGGGTTCCACCATTGTAATGCGAGCATGCATTCTGCTAACACAAGGTCAAAACTATGACGTTGGCGGATATGTTCTTTTTCATGTAAAAGAATCATTTCATAAGTTTCCCAGTCATAAAGAGCCGGGTTGATGAAGATGGTTTTTCCGAAAGAAAAAGGGGCTTTGTTGCCCGTCAGTTCAACAATACTATATTCTTTATCGCGGATTACAGGATACTTTAATCGTTGATAAATGAGTGTTCCGAATTGAATGAAAGTATTGAGCAAAAAAATAATCACACCGCCCCAGTAAATTGCAGATAACCATTGGTAAATAATCATCAGTTCTGACGATCCGTTTACCCATGTATTGAAGGGGCGGGAAACAAGATTTTTAAGGGATAAGGTTTCAGGTAAGGGAATGAGCGGAAGTGTAAATGCCGCTATAATACTGATCAGTAATACAAATCGGTTGAGTTGATAGAAGGTTTCTTTGTACAGAAAATATCTGTACAAAATGGCTCCCGCCGTAAGAATAACGCCTGCTTGTAAAAAGTAGGTGATCATTTCTTATTACTTTTTATGAGCTGTAGAATCTCATTGATTTCTTTTTCTGAAAGCTGTTCTTCTTTGGCAAAAAAAGCCAGCATCTGCGAAGACGAATTATCGAATAAACGTTCCATCACGTCTTTCATAGCATGCTTCTGATACTCTTCTTTTGAAAACAAAGGATAATATTTATACATGTTACCCCATACCTCGTGTGATAAAAATCCTTTTTCTTCAAGAATCTTTACAATTGTAGCCACCGAGTTATAGTGTGGCTTAGGATCAGGTAGTTCAGGAATAATTTCTTTGATAAAAGCTTTTTCCAACTTCCAGAAAGCCTGCATGATCTGTTCTTCTCTTGGAGCTAGTTTTTGCATTACAATAATTTTATCAAATATAACTACTAATTAATTAGGAGATAAACTTATTGATTAGTTTTTTAGGAAAAAAATACAAATTATTGGAAATTATACGTTCTGTAGATGAAAACAATAATTACCTGTTTTTTTTATAACTTCCTGATTATTTTAAAATTTATTATGATAACCAACTTTTTACGTACACTTTCGATCATTTTTTTGGTCATTAATGCCATTGGTGCCCTGGCCGGCGGTTTTGCTTTGATCATTGAGCCTGATGGCAGTAAATTGGGTATTCCTGCCAGTATTCTCAAAAATTCACCTTTTGATGATTTTCTGATTCCGGGCATCCTGCTGTTATTATTGAATGGAGTTTTCAGTACAGTGGTATTGTTTGCATTAACCATGCGCTCACGATGGGCTGAAAAGGGTATTATTATACAGGGAATTGTATTGTACTTATGGATCGCTGCACAGGTAGTGCTATTAGGATTTACCAAAAAAATACATATCATATTCGGCTTTATTGCTGTTGTGTTAATTATATGCGGCTATTTATTGCGCAGAAAAAAACTTCAGGATGAAAGACGCAGAGCGGTGGAATAAGCTTTCTTTGGAAAAGTCGTCTTTTTTTCGTATATTATTAGTATAGCCCTGATCTTTTTTACAGGGAAATGTAATAACTGACTGTTACATTTCCTGTAATTCCTCTTGTGCAGATACCTGTATTGGTTGCTGTTTTCTACTGTCAGAGTTTTAGCCTCTTTTTCTACATTCTGTTAAATACATCAATATTTATTCGTTTACCTGAATCTTATCAGCGGGAGCGCACCTTAATCTGCTCTTTTTCGTCAGAAACAAGAACGAAAAAACAGGTTGGTCACGAATTAGTGGTCATTCGTCATTATTTTTATAATCCGTGATTGGGAAAATATAGTTTTACTTCATTATTAAGGGTTAAACTAAATTACTATAGCATGAAAACAAAAATAATAGGCCAGTGGGTGCTTTACTTTGTACTTTCGTTTATTGTGTTTGCCTTTCTTTTAGAGCCTTATGCGGATCTGATGAAGGACGGCGATCATGGACCATTAACCTTCGCACTTTATTTTCTTCTGCTTGGAAGCGTATTGCTGGGATGGTATGTATCGCGTATATATGTTGATGGAAGAAGAAAAGTGACCGCTGTTACATTTTACTGGTTAATCGGAATTGTTTTAGTCGGACTGATTATTCTTTTTTTCCACGCTCAGTCTTTATATATAAGACGCCACTCTATCAGAAACCTGCCGATTAATCTGTTGATTTCGTGGATATGGGTGGTTGCTGTTGGTA
The DNA here is from genome assembly GCF_003991195.1 of Gynurincola endophyticus. Classification (GTDB taxonomy): domain Bacteria; phylum Bacteroidota; class Bacteroidia; order Chitinophagales; family Chitinophagaceae; genus Gynurincola; species Gynurincola endophyticus. The sequence continues at coordinate 4,852 of NZ_RCWL01000013.1, forward strand.
TTTCAGCGGGGTTATTGGTAAGGTTAGCGCGATTTTCTGTGAACAATGAAATACAAGTTGCTAAAGCGTCTGCTGCTCAGAGCTTGTCTGAGTTGCATTTTTTACAATCTCAGCTGAGTCCTCACTTTTTATTCAACACATTGAATAATCTTTATGGAATTTCTCTGGCAGAACCGGTTAAAATTCCCAATTTATTGTTGCGATTGTCTGATTTATTGAGATATGCCGTTTATGAAGCAAAAACAATGTATGTACCACTCTCTGATGAAATAGGGTACATTAATAACTATATCGAATTTGAAAAATTACGCGTTGGCAGCCGTATCGATCTGCATACTGAAATAGAACAGGTGACGGATAGAAAGATTGTTATTCCGCCGTTGTTGTTGATCGTTTTTATTGAAAATGCTTTTAAGCATGCTAAAAATACTACTACGGATAAACTGTATATATCGATTGTGTTAAAGACTTTTGGAAAAGATATTTTATTTTCTGTCACTAATAGTTATAACTCCCGTAATGAACATCAGGGATTGGCGATGGAAAGAGAGAGAGATTACAGTGGACTTGGTTTAGAAAATGTACAAAAAAGACTCGAGTTGTTATATCCTGATAAGTATGACTGGCACATAAGTAAAGAGCCGGATCAGTATAAAGTTACTTTACATTTAAAACATTCATAAGCATATGATCATTACCTGCCTTGTTGTAGACGATGAACCGATCGCCAGGGATATTGTAAACCGGTACGCCGGTTTTTTACCTGAACTGCAGGTAGTGGCGAATGCTTCGAATGCACTGGAAGCCCGTGACCTGCTTCAGCAACATCCTATTGACCTGTTGTTTCTGGATATAAATATGCCTGAACTGGATGGGCTATCTTTTCTGAAAACATTAAAGGAACCCCCATTGGTAATTCTTACAACAGCGTATAAAGAATTTGCGCATGAAGCATTTAACCTGGATGTAACGGATTATTTGCTGAAGCCGTTTTCTTTGGAGCGGTTCATTGTAGCAGTAGATAAAGTAAAATCAAGATTAGAGGTGAAACCTGGCGTAACTGAATCAGAAGATTTTACTTTTTTAAAGTCGGATGGAAAGATTTTTAAAGTAATGTATCATGATATACTGTATGCTGAAGCCTGTGGAAATTACACAAAAGTATATACGGTTCAGCATAAATTGATGCCGGCTGTAAGTTTTACACAGTTTGTAGAAGGATTATCATCGCGGAATTTTATACGGATACACCGCTCTTATGTAATCAATAAAATGCATATCGGCCATTTGGAAGGCAACCGTATTTTTATTCAAAATACAGAATTGCCTATCGGAAATAACTTTAAAGCGGATTTTCTGAAATCAATCGGGATGGTATGATATTCTTAATTAAGAATTTGCCTGGGTGAAAAAGATGAAGAAAATGAAGGTGGCAATGTTAAACTATGTTATTTTTCATTGCGTTCTTTTCTTCATTTCCTTCATGTTTAATAGTATTTTAAAATATAGAAGATATTCTTGACTATCGGTAATTCTCTATAAATTTTCAATGATCTGTTTTAACTCGTGCTTAGGAGTAACGCCAGATCGTCTCCACTTTTGTTCACCGTTTTGATAAATGATCAGTGTCGGTACGCCGCTAATGCCTAATTGTGAGGCCAGAGGCTGGTTCTGATCAACGTCTATTTTGATAATTTTTACTTTATCAGCGAGATCTGCTTTCAATTCACTCAATATGGGTGCCTGCATTTTACAAGGCCCGCACCAGGTAGCATGAAAATCTACGATTACCGGAATCTCACTTTTAATTAAGTCTGCAAAACTCGATTTCATATGCTTCAAATTTAATGTGGTAAATGATGACGGATTAATCCGTAGATATAGGTTCCTAAAATTGCTCCGAAAATAGCAATTCCCATAGTGAATAACCCTGTTCCTAACATTACAAACATGGGGCCCGGGCAGGCTCCGATCAACGCCCAGCCCATTCCGAATAAAGTTCCTCCGATCAGATAACGGGGAATACCTTTTTCTTTTGGTGGCATTTCGATCGGTTGACCGTCAATATCTTTTAATTTTTTTCTTTTGATCAGCTGTACGCCAATAACACCGATAAAAAGTGCGGTTCCGATAAAGCCATACATATGAAAAGATTGAAATTTAAACATTTCATAGATACGGAACCAGGAAGCTGCTTCAGCTTTAAACATCACCACTCCAAACAAAGTGCCTAACAATAAAACGATTATATTTTTCATTACTGGAATATTAAAGGAAATAATACATGAACCATCAGTAATCCACCGATGAAGAATCCGATTACTGCAATCAATGAAGGTAACTGCAGACTGCTTAAACCGGTAATGGCATGACCGGATGTACAACCTCCCGCATAACGGGTGCCGAAGCCAACCAGTAATCCACCAACCAATAAAATCAACACATTTCTAACAGAAAGGCTGTCAAAAATTTCAGGAGGTGCATAAGTTGTACCTACACTGCGGAAGCCCAGGTTTCTGAGGTCCTGAATAGTGGCAGACGAAACATCCGGTACCTGTACGTCCGACAGCCAATAAGCGCCGATATATCCGCCGATAACGGTGCCGGCAAGAAATAACAGGTTCCATTTTTGAGCTTTCCAGTCGTATTTAAAAAAACTGACTGATTTACCGGCCCCGAGCGCGGCACAAATGGTTCTGAAGTTGGATGAAAACCCGAAAGTCTTTCCTAAAACAATCAATAATAGCATGATGAATGCTACCAACGCACCTCCCACGTACCAGGGCCAGGGTTGCGCAATTAATTCCATCATAAAAAAAGCTTTAATTATAGTGAATGTAACAATAAATAGCAGATTTTGTTATAAAGATAGAATCCCTTCGGGATTCCGGTACCGGATTCTGTAGAATTTAGTGAATACTTTTTTATCTCTATCACTCCGTTTAAGCTTCGATATTCCCTGTAATGTTTTATAGGTTTAGAATCCGGCAGTAAATATCTTGAAATCATACTAAAGGAAGCAGTAGATCTTTCATGCTGTTGCTCAGACCCCGAAGGGGTCTAACATTTATAACCTCGTAACAACGCGGAGCCGACCCTGAAGGGGTCGTACCAGCGTGATCGCCACCAACCGCATCATCCGGCTGTTTAATACATAAACTTATCAGGTTCTGTACAAAAGCAGTGTTTAAAAGCTATAATTTCATTAACTTCATCTGAAAAACCCAGTATGCGATCTCTCTTTTTATGTTTGTTATGTTTGCCGGTATTCGCCAGCGCTCAATCAATTTATTATACAGTAGAAGCACCGAATGCAGCCCACCATGAGGCTGAAATCACAGTGACTGTACAAGGCGCAAAAACTGATAGTGTGGAATTTGTAATGAGTAAAGCTTCTCCGGGAAGATATGCAACCCATGAATTTGCGAAAAACGTGTATAATGTAAGAGCTGTCGACGCAAAAAATAATCCTTTAACAGTGGTAAAATCTGCCTCCAATGCTTATAAAGTGAAAAATGCAGCCACTATTAAACTAACTTATACTTTATTTGCCAACAGGGCAGACGGTACTTATGCCGGTATTGCCCGTAATGGTTATCAGTTAAATATTCCTGCGAGTTTTATCTGGGTGCGTGGTTTAGACCAGACTCCGGTCAGTGTTGAATTCAAAAACCTGCCTGAAGGGTGGAGTGTAGCGTCACAATTATTCCCGACTGCTAAAAAAGAAGTATTTACTGCGCCGAATTTCCAGTATTTTATGGATTCTCCTATTAAGGTAGGAAAGTTACATTGGAGAAACTGGACGGTTAAAAATCCGAATGGTAAAACTTATACGATTGAGTTGGCGCTGGAAGCAGATGCTCCGGCCGTTGCCATCGACAGCTTTACGAATAACCTGAAAAAAGTGGTGGATGAATCAATCGCTATTTTTGGAGAAGTACCAGAATTTGATAATGGTAAGTTTACTTTCATCGCCAGCCTGAATCCTTACATTCAGGGAGATGGTATGGAGCACAGAAACTCTACAATCGTTAACTCCAGACGCCAATTCGATGGTTCTAACTCTTTTATGGGAACTTTTGCGCATGAGTTCTTCCATGCATGGAACGTAGAAAGAATCCGTCCGAAAAGTTTAGAACCATTTCAGTACGATCAGGTAAACATGAGTGAAGCATTATGGTTGGCAGAAGGGTTTACGCAGTATTACACTTCTGTAATTATGACAAGAGCAGGTTTAATGACACCTGAAGTGTTTCTAAGAAGTATGAACGGTCTGATCAATTCAAAAGAGTCTGCACCAGGTGGAAAGTATTCTGCAGTAGAAAATAGTCAGCGTGCTGTATTTGTAGATGCAGGTGTGGCTGTTGATGAAACAAACTATCAGAATATGTTCAGCTCTTATTATTCACATGGTGGAGCGTTGGGTCTGGCTTTAGATTTACAACTAAGATCACAATTTAATAAAACACTCGACGATTTTATGACTGCATTGTGGGTAAAACACGGAAAAACAGAAATTCCTTATACATTACCAGATGTAGAAAAAGTATTGGAGTCGATTACCAATAAATCTTTCGCACAAAAGTTTTTTAATGATTATGTATATAACAGCCGCCCGATTAATTATAGTACTTTACTGAATCAGGCAGGTTATGAACTCGCTTTGATGTCTGAAAATAGTAACTGGATCGGTGGTGGAATGTTCAGACCAGGCAAAACCGGTTTAGTAGTAGAGACGGCGACCCGAAAATTTACTCCTTTGTATGATGCAGGTTTGGATGTGGGAGACGAAATCATTAGTGTGAATGGAGTAACTGTTAAAAAGAAGGAAGACCTTGACCAGGTAATTAATTCATTGAAAATAGGAGAGTCAGTAAACATTGAATTCATTTCTTATGGTGACACCATTCAATCGAAGTTAAAGATCGAAGCTAATCCGGCACAGGTAATCAAACCAATGACTAATAAAACATCAGCACAGGAAGCTTTCGTACAAAAATGGATTGGTGCTAAAAGAAAGTAAATCATCTATTATACTATTCAGCCCTCACCAGCATTGCCGTTGAGGGCTTTTTTATGTTACCTTACTGTAGAACGTATTTCACAGTTCAACAGTAATGTTTAACATAATAGATTGTTTTGTTGAAAAGAAATGATTGTTAATGAAGTGAATCCCGATTGATATAGTCGGGCACCGGAATTGAACAGTTTAAACAAAACTATCCTTATGTCTAAGTATAAAAAAGCACAAAGCGAAGAAACCCGCGAAGTGGTAAACTTTTTAAATCAGATTTTAGCCGATGAGCAACTTTTACTGTTAAAAACCAGAAGAGCACACTGGAATGTGGAAGGGCCCGATTTTCATGCGATGCATCTTTTTTTTGAAAAACAGTATAATGAACTCGACGAATGGGTAGATCAGATTGCAGAACGGGTAAGAATGTTGGGGCATTATTCAGTGGGTACTATGAATGAATATCTCAGTATGACTCATATTCTCGAAAGCGAAATGGATGGTACACACAGCAGCGTTTTAATTAAAGACCTATTGATTAACCACGAAGCAATTATTGTTTACATAAAGTCGATTCTCGACGAAATAGAAAAGTTAAAAGATCAGGGTACAGAAGACTTTTTAGTAGGATTGTTACAGGCACACGAAAAGATGTCGTGGATGCTGCAAGCGCACCTACGTTAATATAGTAAAAAAAATTTGATTATGAGTATTAGAATTGAGCAGATATTCCCATTTTCAAAAGAAATGGTCTGGAAGGCTATTACCGATAAAGCCAATATGAAAGAGTGGTATATGGATATTCAGGACTATGAACCGGTAGTGGGTAAAAAGATTCAGTTTTATGAAAGCGGCGCTCAAAAGTATTTACACGAAATAGAGTTTTTGGAAGTCATCCCTCAGACTTTCATCAAGCATACCTGGCGTCATCCCGATCATTCGAAAGGTACCAGTACCGTTACCTGGTTACTGGAAGAAGTGTCGGGTGGGTCTAAGCTGTCGTTGATTCATGAAGGTACCGACCAGTTTGCCGATGCCGGTGAAGGTTTTTCAACCGCTGATTTTGAGTTTGGCTGGACGGGTATCATTCAAATGGGATTGAGATTATACCTGTTGGGAATGAAGTTATTTACCTTTCAGCAGCGGTTTGATGTAACTGCAACAGCTTTGTGGAATGTAATGTTTAAGAATGAAGGATTAAGAGAATGGACAAAAGCATTTGAGCCATCTACGATTGTACAGGGAGATGTAGAAACCAGTGACAGTATTTGGTTTTTAAACGACAGAAGAGAGGGGTGGGCTACCAATGTAGTATTGAGAAAACCACCGATGTATTTTTATCTGGTATTAGCAGGTAAGGTAAAAAATGGTGAAATGGTAGAGGCTTCTGCTGATCCTGATGAACCGCTTGGTTTGATGGAAATGTATAATCTGATACCGGTAGATGAATATTCTACTCTTTTAAAAGTACAGGCTCATGGAGCCGCAGAAAACGAAGCGCATTTGCGGGAGGCTTATGAACGGGCGTTCCAGAAAATTCAGGAAATGGTGGGTAATAGATAGAGTTGATTGACCCATTAACTTTTTATCAGTAAGGTTATTGTTGAATATATGTGTTAAATATAGATTTGTAAATGCCTTTTTTGAATAGTGTTGTATTGTCAATAGTTTTTGGTTTGTAAGAAAAATCCTAAGTTTGGTAAGTTATTCTACTTAATTACTGAATCAGATTTTGAAAGAAACGGGCGATATAAAACTCTTATTAAAGCAAATTGCATTAGATGATCATAATGCATTCAATCGCCTGTTTACCTATTATAGTAAGCAGGTAAATGGTGTTGTAAAGAAAATAACCGGCAGCCAGCAAATTGCCGAAGAAATTGTACAGGATACCTTTTTGAAAGTTTGGTTAAAACGAACTTCACTACCCGGGATAGAAAATTTTGAAGCCTGGCTTTATGTTGTTGCCAGAAACTACACCTTAAAAGCACTACAGTCAAAACATGTCAGAAACACTTCAAGTGTGGAAGACGGCACTTTTGAAAAACATCTGATCAGTGAAGGAAAAACTGACTGGAAAGTAAGAGAAGCACAATATGATCAATTGCTCAAAACTGCAATTGACCGTTTGCCATTAAAGCAAAAAGAAACCTACCTTCTTATAAAAGAGAATCAATACAGCAGAAATGAAGTGGCTGCATTGTTAAATGTTTCTCCCGAAACAGTTAAATATAATCTCACTCAGGCCATGAAAAGTATACGGGCATATTGTATCGTTTACTTCGAAGAAAATTCTACCATTATAATATTCTTCATATATATAGCAGTTTGCTAAAAAATGTTAAGAGTACCCACCCATTCTTATTTATCCGGGATCATATAGTTATTGGCGGAAGCTTATAGTTTTTGCATTGCACAACAATGGTTGATAGCGATGATGGTAGTTCTATGCCTTTGCAAAATGATTTATGAATGATTAAAAAAAATTAACTCATGCAGCCGATTAAGGTTTTGTTATCACTATTATTAATGGTAATAAGTTTTTCAGATATATATGGTCAGGATATGGGTCATGGTCCTTTTGATCTGGAGTTATCTTCAGGAAAGTATATCCTGAAAATTAGTAAAAAAGTTATTGACAGAGAATTTAAACTGGTTACGAGAGTTGCTAAAGGTTTTGCCGTAACAGATAAGTACGATAATAAAAAACTTCCGGCCGGAAGAGAGATGAGTGTTGTCAGTGCGAAATTTACTATCGCTGCTGATAAAAGAATTCAACTGGTTAATACAGCAAATCTGAATCGTATAGCTGATGTAAACACTCCCTTATATAAATCTGTTGCAGGTATATCGAATGAAGGAATCGTGGCCGTTTTTGAACAACTTGCGTCATCTTCTGCTGATACGATAAGAATTGATTTTACTTCTTTTATCATGGAAGATAACGACTACTTTGCCATATGCGATCCTTACAAAAAGATGTTCAATCTATTGCAATATCAACCTGCAAAATCTGTTTTTTTATTCCGTGAACGTTTTGATGAAGGAATTGATTTTCGCTTTACCAGAACATATAATTCTACCGCAGGTAATAAAAGTGTGGACGTTAATACCACTTTTTTATTGTTAAGCGAAAAGCCGATGACTCCCCGTTTTGCAGACTATCGGGTAACAGGTATGGGGTTCAATACTCAATCATTTAATGATTATTCTTCCAATCCTTTATATGTAGTCAGAAATGAATATGCATACAGGTATAACCTCTATCCCTCAAAAAAAGATGAGCAGCATTACCTGAAAGGTAAACTGGTAGAACCCGTAAAACCAATTATCTTTTATATCGAGCCGGCAACACCAAAGGAATGGTTGCCCTACATGAAAGCAGGTATTACAGCCTGGGCAAAAACATTTGAGCGGGCAGGGTTTAAAAATGCTGTTCAGGTGCGCGAAGTGGCTGATGATGATAGAAATTTTAACATACAGTCGGCCAGGTATAATACGCTTGTGTATAACCCTTCGGAAAGTTATGGAGGAAGTGCTGATCTGTTGATCGATAACAGAAGCGGTGAAGTAATCACCAGCAGAATACAATGGCCGCATAGTAATCCGCATCATCTGATGAAAAGATACATGGTGTTGGCAGGTGCTTCTGACATTGAAGCCAGAAGTATGCATATGCCTGTTTCATTAGTAGGTGAGTTGATGAAAGTGGTAGTGTCGCATGAAATGGGGCATTGTCTGGGTATACATCATAACTATTTATCGTCTTCATTAATTCCGGTAGAAAATCTGCGAAATAAAAAATGGGTAGAAAAAAATGGATTTACTTATTCAATTATGGATTATGCCCGTCACAATTATGTAGCTCAGCCGGAAGATAAAATTGGAAGGGAAGGATTGATTCCCGGAATCGGACAATATGATTACTGGGCAGTTGAATGGTTGTATAAGTGGTACCCCGATCAGAATCCAACCACCGAAAAAGAAAAATTGGATAAACTCTATGATCTCAGGGTAAAGAAACAACCGGAGCTACAGCATATAAATATTCATCTCGCAAAATTTGATTATCGTTTAAGAATGGAAGATGTTGGAGATGACCCGCTGAAAGCATCTGAATATGGAATAAGAAATCTGAAATTTGTTGCACCGAATATTCTTGAATGGACACGTGATCAATCTGGTGAATACAATTATTTCAATGCATTGGAAGTGTATAAGGAATTGTTTTTACAGCTTAAATATTTTCTTACTCATGTAAATAACCTGATAGGAGGTACAACGATTACTCTGAACAAAATCAATTCAATGCAAATATCAGGATGGGTATCAGCTTCGCGGCAAAAAGAAGCGATAAACTTTATCGGAGAAAATGTATTTAAAAATACAGAATGGCTTTTAGAAAATAAAACTTCGGCAGCACTCTCAGCAGCAAATACTAATAGTAGTTCTTACGAAATGTTGATTGGCCTTCAGAATTACACGATAGAAGCACTATTTGATTTAAGAAAAATCCCGTTTTTATTGACAAACTCACGGCTTGATCAGGAACGATATACTTTCAATGAGCTCATGACTGACGTTGAAGAACAGTTATTCAATGAAATTACCAGTTCTGAAAAAATTGGAGCTGACAGAAAACGCTTACAACGAAAATATCTGGAGCGGATCGCACAATTACTTCCTGCCTTTTCAAAAGATCAATTGATGGTTGAATGTGTGCCAGTTGTAAAGGAACATATGTTTTACTTATCTGAACTATTCAAAAAGAAAATCAATTCATATTCCTCCGCTAGTGAGCGTATACATCTTCAACAGCTTATCGAAATTTCAGATAAAAACCTGCATTTCTGATGCAGTTTTAACTTTTATGTTTTAGCATAGTTTCATTGATTTAAGAATAAGGGATATGAAAGAGCTGCTATTGTTGAGACGATCTAAAAAAAATCTTCGCATTCTCAAGGAGTGCAGTATTTATAAAAATAACATATGCGTATACTAAAAAAATTCTTTTCATTGATAGTAATCCTGTCAGCTTCTTTAACTGTTCAATCGCAGGATATGGGTGCCGGTCCGATAAATATTGAAATAACAGATGGTAAATATATTATGACCATCGATGAGTCTGTAATAGGAAGAGACATTAAAATTTTAACAACGGTAGCGCAAGGGGCTGTAATACCAGAAATGAATCTTACGAAAAACCTTACCGGGTCTGCCGGTAAAATTTTTGGCGATAATCAGGTGAAATTTATTCTTAACAGAGAAGGGGCTGTTTTATTGGTAAATCATAAAAATATGAAGTTGATAGCAGATACTTCTCTACCGCTATATCAGGCGATAGAAGGAGTTTCCAAACCTGCTACGATAGCAACTTTTAAACCCCTGCCAGAATCAACTCCGGGAAAAATAAGAATGGATATTACAACCTTTTTGTCAGAGGATAATATTTATATGGGATTGGCTGATAATATGAAACAATTTTATGGAGTGGGGCAAAGCCAGCATTCGAAATTTGAATTTTTATTCAGAGAGCGTTTTGACAGAGGATTGGATATACGTATTTCCAGAACTTACAGTACCACAAACGGATTCAGGTCTATGGAATTTAATACCACATTTTTACTGCTCTCTGAAAAACCAATGGTGCCACGCCTGGCAAATTATAATGTAAATGCCATGGTGTTCAATGTACGGAAATTCTGGGACTTTGGTACCAATCCCTATTATGCTGTTAAGAATGAATATGCATACAGATATGATATTCGTCCGGCTGAAAAAGACAAACCCGCTTATCTGAAAGGAAAGCTGGTTTCTCCTGAGAAAAAGATTGTTTACTATATAGATCCTTCCACACCAACAGAGCTGGTAAAGTATATGAAAGCCGGTATCTCCGCATGGTCAAAAACCTTTGAAGGTGCAGGGTTTAAAGATGTAATTGAAGTAAAAGAAGTTAAAGAGGAAAAATCAGATTTTAATATCTTTTCTGCCCGGTATAATGTTCTGGTATATGCAGCTTCTGATAGTTATGGAGGGTCTGCTGATCTGACGGTTGATTTCAGGAGCGGAGAAATTGTTCAGAGTAAAATTTACATACCACATAGTAACCCGCATCATCATATGAAACAATACATGATACAGGCTGGTGCTGCTGACCCCAATGGCAGAACTATGAATATGCCAATATCGATGGTAGGTGCATTTGCGCAGTCAGTAGTTTCGCATGAAATGGGTCATTGTTTGGGAATTCATCATAATTACATCTCTTCTTCACTGATACCTGTTGAAAATTTACGCAATAAAAAATGGGTAGAAGAAAATGGTATATCTTATTCGATTATGGATTATTCACGATATAATTATGTTGCCCAGCCTGAAGACGGTATCAGTTTAAAGGGCATGCTGCCAAAAGTAGGCCTCTATGATCATTGGGCAGTAGAATGGTTGTACAAATGGTATCCCGATGAGAACCCTGTTGAAGAGAAGAAAAAGCTAGACAAGTTGTATGATGAAAAAATTAAAAAAAATATCGCTATAAAATATCTGAATATTGATTATTACAGAGACGATTACAGAATAAGAATGGAAGATGTAGGAGATGACCCTGTACTCGCTTCTGAATACGGCATTAAAAATCTTAAAAAAGTAGTACCGAATATACTTGAATGGACTAAAGAGCCCAACGGTGAATATAATTATGAAAATGCCCGCGCTGTATTCTCAGAAGCTTATATACAAATGAAAAACTACATGGAACATGTAGCAGCATTGGTAGGAGGGTCTGAGATCAGCTTTAATAAAATCAATTCACCTGTTTTGAGTGCATGGGTAAGCAAAGCCGAACAAAAAAGAGCTGTTGAATTTATAGGGAAAAATATTTTTACTACACCGGAATGGTTCCTGGATAAAAATCTTACCGCCGCATTTACCAATACGCAGATGAACCAGACTCCTTTTGAGCTGCTAACTACGCTACAGAATCAGACGATTGCCAAATTATTCGAAGCGCAAAAAATTTCAAAACTGGAGAAATCGAAACAATTTAAAGAAGATCAGTATACTCTTGATGAGTTGATGAGCGATGTGGAATATTATATATTTAGTGAAATGAATAATCCGGGTAATATCAGCCAGGTAAAAAAAGTACTACACCGTAAGTACATTGATAACTGGGAGCTGATGTTAACCTATTACCCTAAAAATACCACCTTATATGAATCGGTAACAACCATTCAAAAACATTTGAGTGACCTTAAAACAATGTTTGACTCTAAAAAGAATGCTTTTGCTGAAGAAACCGATCAATTTCATTTGACGATGTTAAGCAACCGGGTAAAAGTAATTCTTGAAAAATCTCTGTAAAACATAATATTAGCGACCAGGCCAATGAATCGGAGAAAATACATTCGAACTTTTGGGGAAGTACAGAAAGAAACTAATTTTTCTTAATTGCCCCCCAAACTTTAAATTCGGGGATCATATAAAAGGGAATAAATATTTTCAGATGGATAAAAGTCAACCCGGTATGAACGAATTGCCTCGTTTATTTCAGAAAGTACTGAAAAATGAAGCTACGGAAGACGAAAAAAGAGCGCTGGCCGACGCAGCGCGTGATCCCCGCTATGCCGAAGTAATAGCGCAACTGCTTGATGAAAGTTTTGCCGATGAGCAAAATGCAGAACCATTGGAGGGGGACGTGCAAAATATGATACTGAATGCCATCTGGCAATCAGAGAAATCAGATGAAAAGGAGCTTATAATACCTGTAAGAAAAAGCATTTACAGTAACTGGTTAAGAGTTGCGGCGGCAGTTATTGTGGTGGTGGGATTGGGTGTATTAGGTTTAACCTTATTTAGAAATGAAGCTGACGTGCCTGTAACAAAAGGAGAACATATCTTACCTGCACAGGAAGGAATAACACTTCGTTTGTCAAACGGAAAAACGGTTCAGCTAAACGACAGTATTCCGGATCTGCAACTGGAAGAGATAGGAGGTGCCGTTTCGCGTGCTGAGGATGGAACATTGGTTTATAAAACAACTGATAATGCTTCTACCCCAGATTTGTGGAATACCGTTTCAACAGGTAAAGGGCAGTCTGTGGCGGTCGTTTTACCTGATAACAGCCGTATCTGGCTGAATGCTAATTCAAGTATTAAATACAGTTCAAACCTAAGCAATGCGGAAGAACGTTACGTAGAAATTGAAGGAGAAGCTTTTTTTGAGGTAGCAAAACAATTTATCAGTACTGACCCGGCCAAAAGAAAACCGTTTCTTGTGAAAACTCCACAGCAACTGGTAAAAGTACTGGGAACACAATTTAATATCAGTACTTACCAGCAAAATATAACCTATACTACACTGGTAGAAGGTTCGATAGAGGTGAATGTTGCAGAAAAGAAAGAATTGCTGAAACCCGGGCAGCAATCAATCGTAAAAAATAAACAACTGACTGAAATAATAAATGTTAATACAGATCAGGTAACTGCATGGAGAAATGGAATTTTTTATTTTGATCAATACACCATTGATCAGGCTTTAAATGAAGTTCAGAACTGGTACGATGTAAGTATAATATTTGAAGGTGAAAAGACGAAGGAAGTGTTTTCGGGAATGATCAGCAGGCATAAACCTTTAAGTGAATTATTAGACATGCTGGAGAAAACCGGTGCCGTGAAATTTAAAGTAATGGGGAATAAAATACATGTATTACAATAAATAAAATCAAAACTAAAATCTGTTTAAAAGAATGATAGCATTAAACTCTTCTTCATAAATAAAAAAACCAGAAGAAAAATTCTTCTGGTGTAAACATTTCCTTTTCAGAAAATTTATCACAACCGGATGGAATGTGGAAGCTCTCTCCGGTTGAATTGTTTAACTAAACAAATCTAAGTAATTATTGCGTAAATGCAATGACAGGTTATTCTTATGCCTGTAAGATTTGTTTCAATTACTGCTAAAAATGACCAAAACTAACATTGAGTTCCTCCAAAGGAACTTGAGAAAATATTGGATGATAATGAAATTAGTATCCTTCTTTCTATTGATCTCCATTCTTCAGGTATCCGCAAACACCTATGCTCAGAAAATTAATCTGAATGAGAAGAATAAAACCCTGATTGAAGTTTTCTCGAAAATCAGGCAACAAGCTGATTATGACTTTATTTTTACTGGTTCTGCTATTAAAGGGATAGGTAAAATATCTGTATATGCAAAAGATGAAGATATTTTGTCTGTGATCAACAAAATGTTCATTACACTGCCTATTGATTATAAAATTGAAGGCACAACAGTTATTCTTGTCAGAAACGATCATAAACTTCCAAAGGTTGTAGCCCCTTCGGTTGAAGAATTAGCGGTTATCAAAGAAGTAAGAGGAAGGGTGGTTGATGTGTCGGGCATTCCCTTACAGGGAGCTACTGTAAAGGTCTCCGGTAAATCTATTCAGACTGTGACGGATAGTAAGGGCTATTTTATGCTCGAAAATGTGCCTGATGATGCTTTTCTGGAACTGAGTTTTGTGGGATATCAACCTTTAAAAGTGAAAGCTGCTGCTGCCATGGGTGATCTTATACTTCAGGTGGAAGTCGGAGAACTCAATCAGGTGGTGCTGAATGCGGGATACTATTCTGTAAGAGATAAAGAGAAAACCGGAAATATAACAAAGGTATCTGCAGAAATTATTGAACGTCAGCCAGTGATTAATGTATTGGGAGCCTTGCAGGGAAGAGTTGCCGGACTGGATATCGTTGAAACCGGTGGCATGGCCGGAAATATGGTGCAGGTAAATCTTCGTGGCAGAAATAGCATTGCCGGTGGAACTGATCCCCTCTATATCATTGATGGTGTACCTTTTTCTTCTGAATCTTTAGGCGACTTTCAGGTTTCACGTCAGTTGGCAATGGGTAGTTATGGTGTATTAAGTACACTGAATACATTGAATGGGAATGATATTGAAAGTATCGAAGTTTTAAAAGATGCGGATGCTACCGCGATATATGGGTCGCGCGGTGCCAACGGGGTAATTCTGATTTCAACCAAAAAAGGAAAAGCGGGAAAAACAAAGTTTGACTTTTCTCTCAACGCGGGCATCAATAAACCTACTATGGGTACAGAAATGCTGAATACTCAGGAGTATATCGCTATGAGGAAAGCAGCGTTCGCTCAGGATGGTATTACGACTTATCCTGTTTCAGCTTATGATATTAATGGAGCATGGGATACTACAAGGTACACGAATTGGTATGAGACACTATCAGGACGTACATCGTCAAGGATGAATTCTCAACTGTCAGTTTCAGGCGGAAATGAACTTACTCAGTTTCTGATCAGCGGAACTTTCCTGAAACAAAAACCCTCTTTTCCGAAAGCTTATGATTTTAGCTATCAGAGAACCAGTGTACATACGAACCTGAATCACCGGTCAGAAAACAAGAAATTCTCAGCTAATCTTACCATCAATTATTCCACTGATTTTAATAATGCTCCGGGAGAAGATCCGAATTCATTGGCCATGATCAGGCCTCCCAATTCGCCACAGATGTACAATGAAGATGGTTCTTTACACTGGGAAACCGGATTCAACAACCCCCTCGCAATCTTTAATAAAACTTATGAGTCAAATACCAAAGCTTTAAATGCTACCATGAGCCTGAATTATGATTTCGGGCATGGGATCACGTTCAGCAGCCGGTTTGGATACAACGATTATAATGTATATGAATATTTTACAAGCCCACATACTATTTATGCGCCTAGTCCTGATATTGGTGCTGAACGATCTTCAGCCTATGATAATAAAGGAAACCGTAATTCGTGGATTATAGAGCCACAGCTAAACTGGAAAAAAGAAATAGGGAAAGGTACCCTCGATGTACTGGTGGGAACAACTTTTCAAAAATCAACTTCTAAAAAAGAAAGTGCCTATGGAAGTAATTTCCCCAGTGACGCACTTATCTATGACATGAGATCGGCTGTAACTTACCGGATAAGATCGTCAGAAAATGTTCTCTATAAGTATAACGCCGTTTTTGGAAGAATAAATTATAATTGGGATCGCAGGTATATTGTAAATATGACCGGGCGCAGAGATGGTTCAAGCCGGTTCGGCCCTGGTAAACAATTCGCCAACTTCGGTGCGATAGGTGCTGCCTGGATACTGTCTGAAGAAAACTTCATGAAGAATATAACCTTCCTGAGTTTCGCTAAGCTTAGAGGTAGTATCGGACTCACAGGAAATGATCAGATCGGTGACTATCAGTTTTTGAATACTTATTCAGCAGCCGACAGATATGGATCTGTAACCGGAATGAAACCTACTAAACATTATAATCCTGATTTTAGCTGGGAAACAAATAAGAAAACAGAACTGGCATTGGAATTAGGATTTTTCAACGACAGGTTGATGATAGCAACATCCTTTTATAAAAACAAATCGTCTAATCAACTGGTTGGCCTGCCTATTCCTGTAATGACAGGATTTGAAACGGTATTAGCCAATCTTGATGCCGTAGTGGAGAATAAAGGAATAGAGGTGGAGATTAATACTGTCAATATTAAAACAAAAGATTTTAGCTGGACAACCGCTTTTAATTTCTCCAGACCAAGAAATAAACTGGTTTCATATCCGGGACTGCAATCATCTGCTTATGCCAATACGTATAAAGTTGGAATGCCATTGAGTGTATCAAGAGTATTTACCTATACAGGAATAGATCCGGTAACGGGCGTTTATACCTTTGAAGATGTAAATAAAGATGGATTTTTAACGCATAATGATGATCGGAAGAAATGGTTGTATGTAGGGCTGAATTATTCAGCTGGGATGAACAATACGATTACTTATAAAAGATTACATCTGGATGTGTTTTTTCAATATGTAAATAAAACGGCGACAAACTTTTTTTATAACAGAGGTGCTACCGGCGGTATGTTCGGAAATGTAAGCAGAGATCTGTTGGATAACTGGACATATAACAAGGAAAACCCTAAATTCCAGCGTTTAACAACCGGCGCAAATACGCAGGCGATCACTGCCAACTCAAACATCGGTTATAGTGATGTTTCTATTTCCGATGCCTCTTTCTTTCGCTTGAAAAATGTGCAACTGGCTTATGATATCCCGGAAAAGTTATTAGGTATCCGTGGAAGTATTTATGTGCAGGGACAGAATCTGCTGACTTTTACAAAATTTCCCGGATCTGATCCTGAAAATGCCCTCTCTTCTTACATGGCCCCGTTGAAAGTATGGAATTTCGGAATGCAGATAACATTCTGATAAAAAGTGAAAGACGAAATTTTATAACGTATTAAAAGAAAAGTATGAAATCGTATCATCTCTATAAATGGCTTTGCCTGTTTTGCTTAATATTATTTTCCGCATGTACAAAATTTGTGGAAGTGGAACCTCCGAAATCTCAGTTGTTGAGAAAAGAATTATTTTCATCTGATAAAGCTGCAGAAACTGCACTGGCAGGAATGTATGCTTATTTAAGAACCAATAGCTTTCTTACAGGATCTATTGTCAGCTCCGTAGAATACCTGGGTTTATACGCTGATGAAATAGAGTATATAAACCCTACTGTTAATGACAGATACTTTTTCTCAAATAGTATATTAAACCCATCGATTAATCAGGTTTATAATCTGTGGTCATATTCTTTTCAGGCAATATATCTGGCCAATTCAATTCTTGAGGGGGTAGAGGAGTCTACCAATCTGAGTGAAGGTGTAAAAGAAAGACTGGTTGGTGAAGCGTTGTTTGTACGGGCACTGATACATTTTTATCTTGCCAACACTTATGGAAATATACCTTATGTAACAACTACTGATTATTTTCAAACAAAGAATCAGGGTAAGATAACTGTTGATGAAGTTTATACAGCAATATTAAAAGATCTGAAAGTAGCAGAAAATTTATTGTTAGAAAATTATCCGATTGCCGAACGTGTACGTCCGAATAAATGGGTGGTTAAATCTTTTATGGCGAGAGTATACTTATATCAGAAAGACTGGCCGAATGCCCTGCTACAGTCTTCAGAGGTGATTGGTAATATTGCACTGTATGACATAGAGCCTGTGTTGAACAAAGTGTTTTTAAAAGAAAGTAAAGAAGCAATCTGGCAGTTTAAACCTTCACAGGATGGTATTAATGCATCAGAAGGAACTTTTATAATGGTTCAGGATCCGTCAATAGCTGGTTTTGTAATCCGAGATGAATTTCTCAATGCGCATGAAACCGGTGATAAAAGGTTAACAGACTGGTTAGGACTTTTTACTATAGGAAATAATTCATGGCACTATCCTTACAAGTATAAACAGAGAAATCCTACAGGTACCGTTAGTGTGGAATATAGTATTGTATTCAGGCTGGCGGAACAATACCTGATAAGGGCTGAAGCTTTAGCGCAGACAGAACAATATACTGATGCGTTGAAAGATTTGAATAAAATCAGAAATCGTGCTGACCTGGATGATTTTGTTTCATCAGATAAAGACGAAATTTTGGACGCTATATTAAAAGAAAGAAGAATTGAGTTCTTTATGGAAATGTCGCATCGCTGGTTTGACCTGAAACGTATGAATAGAACTGAGGAATTCCTGAGTCCTTTAAAACCTGAATGGTCAGTGAATAATGATTTATTGCCAATTCCATTAAAGGAGCTGGAGGCAAACCGTAATCTTTTACCGCAGAATAATGGATATAATTAGAACCTTTTGGTTTGTTTTGGTTAATGAGTTCAGGCAAATCTGAACCAGGAATAGATGGATTCGGGGTAACCGGATCCATTTTCTTTTTATTACTTAAAGTTTTGAGATGGCAGGGAGTTTTAATCTTCTCATGGTAGTGTTTCAATAGAGCTGGTTTTAAAAGCAAAAAGGTCACTCTTTCCAGAGTGACCTTTGCGGACCGGACGGGACTCGAACCCGCGACCTCCGCCGTGACAGGGCGGCATTCTAACCAACTGAACTACCGATCCTTAATCACTCATACACAAGGTATTGCGTGATTGGGGTGCAAATATAAATCGAAAAATCAATTTTCAAATATTTTTTAATTATTTTTTTGAAAATTTAATTAATGGTATGAAAATCAATAAAAAGTATTGTGAAGTTGGTGTTTTATAACGTTAGCTATAGGTTACTTTCTTTTATATTGACTTCTTGCGTACCTGTTCGTTGATCAGTTTTTCGTAGTGTGTAAAGTATCTTCCTGAATAGATGGATATAATCAATAAGCCATCAGCAGGCGCATCAGGAAACATGCCCGGTAGGTTAAGATAAGCTACTGAAGCTTTTGAAGAGCATTTTTCACTGCTGTTTTTGTTGCGTGCTGATGGCTTTGCTACTATTTTATTTTTTCAACCAAACATCGAACAACTCAAAGCCTAAGCCATCAACCATATTAAACCAATCTTCTTCGAAAATTACATCAGCTTCCTTATTGGGTAAATACATGATAGCAAATTTAAAATCTTGCAGTACACCAAGTCTTGGGTATATGTAAACATTCTGTCCATCTAACAATAATGGGTTACCATCTTTATCCAGCACAGTGGCTTTGTAAAATGTAGTTCTTGGAATCTGAATAAAGTATTCAGGGATTTGATCGGTGATTAAATCTGTTGTTACGAGTGGCTCTTCCTCAAAAAAGATTTGCTCCCAACCCGAAACCTCATCGAACACCATCGTTCCTTTGTAGATAGCCAGGCGTATCGGTTCACCGTTTGGCGAAATGATCTTATTATAGTTCAATATTTTGACCTGATAGGTTCCTTCAGGGGCAACACCAGTTTCCAACGGGTTTTTACCGACTACCAATGTGGGGTCGAGCGGACTTTTAGGGTACACTCCAAAAACATTACTCCCCCTTTTTAATGCCAGCCGTTGCTGAATCAGCTTATTGTCTTTGTCATCAAAAGCAACTACGTCGGCACTATCCTTTTTATCCACGAAAAAAAGAAAACTTGTTCCATCTGGCCGGGTAAACTCACCATTGATGGATATTTTTTTGATATTCAAATGCTCACCAGTGTAAGTTCTAAAGGTAATTCTGGCTAATTGTTCCTGCTCTTCCACCAGTTCTCCTTTATTGCATCCGATGAAACCAAAACTCATCAAAAATGCGAGCAGGTAAATTGAAATTTTATTATAAGCTGTCATATCGTTTTATTTAGAAGTTGTAGGTTACGGAAAGGCTGAAACGTCGTCCCTCTCTTTTACGATAAGTGATGTTGTCTCCTTCTGCTTTATTATATTGGATGGATTTGCCTTCTTTTAGTACATTCAATTTGGTACTCTCGTCCATTTCATAATCATGTATATTCACGTAATAGCGGGTCCAGTCATCGAGGATATTCGCAATATTGAGCTTTACCTCCATCTTCTGCTTTAGAAATCTGGCATAAAACTGTGCATCCAATTGTTTAGGTGCGAGTTCATATTCAACTCTTGCCAGATTCACATTCGCAAGATTAGTACGATAACCGCGATGATTATAACTTGCCGTAGCTCCATATTGATTGCCCCAATATCCAAGCCCGAGGTTCAATAACCAGGGAGACTGTCCGATTAATGGTCTATCCTGATTAGGGTACCGTTGCTGAACGCGTTCAGCAACCTGTGTTTCCGGATTGTTGATCCATTGCCAATGACTGAGCACGTTTACTTTTGATTTGAGTAAGGTTCCGTTAGCGTATATGAATAAATCGCTGAGCCAATCTTTATCGGACAGAAACGAAAAGTCTTTTCTGATTTCGAGCTCTAATCCCAGATTTATGGCATTGTCCATATTGGCATAGGTATATTGGTTGTCTAACGAATGAATTAATTCGATAGGTTTATCCAACTTTTTATGATAGCCGGTTAAAGAAATGATTTCACCGGGAGAAGGATACCATTCAATACGCAGGTCTATATTGTCTATCAGCGTAGATTGAACATGTTCACCGTAAACATAACCGTCAATTTCAAAATCATACATAGCAAACATTCCCACCTCTCTGAAGTCGGGGCGGATTACGGTTTTGGAATAACTTGCACGGATATTTAAATTCGGTGTAATGCTATAGGTTGTATTGATTGAAGGCAGGAAGCGCCAGTTATTTTCCTTTACTCCGAAACGGTGTCTTTGTACATGGTTAGGGTCTGACGGGTCTTTATAGCTGCGTTTGAACAATTCTTCCTGCTTTGAATATAGGCCAAAATATTCGGCACGAACGCCGTATACGAGCCGAAGCTTCTTGCCAAATTTCTGATCAGCCATCAGGAATAAAGCATGCAATGTCATATCGCCATCATAGTATCTTCCGCCGAGTGCATCGGCGTAATAATATGCCTGGTTGTCGCCATTGCCGATATTTTCGGCTGCAAATAGCTGGTGATAGGGAATTTCCAGCTCAGGGGCTCTCTGATTGGTGGTACCTTCCGCCCAGGATCTGGTCCAGGGTGCCATTTTATTTACATCCAGTGA
The DNA here is from genome assembly GCF_003991195.1 of Gynurincola endophyticus. Classification (GTDB taxonomy): domain Bacteria; phylum Bacteroidota; class Bacteroidia; order Chitinophagales; family Chitinophagaceae; genus Gynurincola; species Gynurincola endophyticus. Next base: position 26,338 of record NZ_RCWL01000013.1, read on the forward strand.
TCTTTTCTTTGTCCATGCCTGATAACCCAGTTTGGCCACCGTAGAGAATTTTTTTCCTTCTCCGAATTTGCGGGAAAATGCCGCACTCCAGTTGTAATCCGTTTCGTCGATTCGTGTCCACATACGCCAGTCTCTGAAAGTTCCTCCTGTGGAGGCAGCGGAATGCGTCATCAGGCCGGGTGTCATGAAATAGGGTTTGTCATCAAGTGTAGTAGTTAATCTATAAGATAATTTACGCTCATCTAAAATCTGTTGCTTGATTTTATTGACGGTAAACATCCCTTCAGCTTTTATATTCCAGGGCAATTTATATTCACCGATTAACTGATGTTGTTGTAACGACATAGCTTCCGGTAATTGATATACGAGTTTAGTAGGGATCGGATTCGATTCTTCGCGGGGTTTTTGGATTGATTCGTTGTAGCTATCGCTGTAAGTACGGGCATAAATATTCTTCAGTGCTACTTTAAAACGCTGCCCCTGTAATCCGATATTGGCAACCAGCGCGCTGTTACTGTTAAACCGGTAAGATATACCTGCCCCGTTGTCACCAAGGCCTGTGCTATCAATGTAGTTGCCCATAGGCGAACGTCTTACGTTATTAAAGGAAATGATATTTTGTTCGTTTCTGAAATTAGCGGATGTAACAAATCCGAAGCGCATTCCTTTTTTCAGGTCATAAATACGCCCAAGCGATAAACGCATATTTTGATTTGGAGAAGCTTTGTATTGGTATGGCCGCATAGCGTCACTGTTCAGTTTTTTTGACTGGGCAATGGCGTCCATCTCATTATATTTAACAGCATCACCAAATTCTGTAGAATTGAGAACGTTGTTGTTTAATTCCGGATCTGTCAGTATATATCCCGGAGGTGCATCCAGTTGTGTAGCCCGGTTATTCCATTCCCAGGTTTTGATACCTTCGGGAATCTTTGCGGATTTGTCGAAGAATCCGAAGTACTCGTTGGTATTACGCTTACCGAGGCGATAAAAATCTTTGCCGGTAGTACGCGAATTACCACCTATACCAAATTGAACACTCGTAAAATTTTGTTCGGGTATATCCATGGTATTTACTGAAACCTGCCCACCCGAAAATTCGGCCGATACATCAGGCGTTGCTGTTTTATTGACCACAATAGAACTCACCATTTCGGTAGGAATAATATCAAAGGAAAAATCACGCCTGTTCTGAGAAGTGCTTGGAATAACTATGCCATCGAGCATAGCCTGATTATAGCGGTCAGACATTCCCCGTACAACTACACTTCGGTTATTCACAGTAGTGAGTCCGGTAACACGTTTTAATACTTGCCCTATATCATTATCAGGTGTACGTGCAATTTGCTCGGCTGAGATGCCATCGCTGACGGATGCAGCATTTTTCTGACGCGCATACAATCCTGCAACGGAAGCTTTTTTATATCCTGAAGAAACGACGACCTGTTGTAAGGTATTTGTTTCTGCTTTCATAGCTATATTAAGCGGTGTATTACTGTTGTTCTTTACCACTATCTCAGTGATACGTTGTGTCTGATAAGAAATATAAGTCACTTCTAATGTGTAAACTCCTCCAACTAAATTCAACACATAATTTCCATCTGCAGATGATTGTGTGGCTATACTTTTTGAACCTGTAACGCGTATGGTTGCACCAGATAGAGGTTGCCCGCGGTCATCCAATACTTTACCGGAGATACGCCCGGGTTGAGCTTCCTGAATGGGCGTTTTTTGGGGTGAAACAACCGGCGAAGCAGTCATTTCTTTTTTGATGAGGATAAAACCGTCTTTCAGGCTATATTTTAACGCTGTGTTTTTTAAGGCAATTTCCAATGCCGATTTAACGGAAATCTTTTGTGCGTTATGTGTTATATGAACGTGCGCGTATTCATTAATATCACTATTGTAAAGAAAACGAATACCACTCTGTTTTTGTATTTCATCGAGGGTTGTTTTAATGGAAGCATTTTTCAGGTTAAGAGAAATGGTTTTGGTTTCGATATTTTGTGCTTCAACTTTTTGTATTATCGTGCAAAAAAACAGTGATAAAATTATACCAGGCAGGTAAAGGGTTTTAACTGTTAACCGGGGCTGCTTTAAAAAGTGAAATAATTTGAATTGGTCTATTGCTTTTTGCATAGATTTGTTACTAATGTTGTTTATTAATTTGTTGAAAAGCGGATTAATCAGCATGATCGGTTTATCCGGTTCGCAGGAACTCTTACGACGGCAAATCATTAGGGCTCCGGCATTTGTATGAGTGTTTCCGGTATGAACGGGAACACTCATTTTTTAAGTTTATTTATCACATAGGCAATTTTATTTTTGGTATAGTTTAAATGTATCAGTACTTTCTTTTCTGATCTTGAAATCAGCCAGATCACTCAGCAGTTCCAATGTCTTTTCTATGGGATAACCTGCCGGTAAAGAGCCGGTTACTGATTTAGAAGTAATCTTGGTATCATTACAATCAATCTGCACTCCAAAGCGCCTGTTTAGTTCTAAAAGCACTTGTGCTAAAGGTTTCTCGTCAAATACAATATCACCATCAATCCATTGTTTCAGGTGGTTGATATCTATAGATCCGATAGTGGTTTTTTGCGTATGGTTGTCATAAGTTACTTTCATGCCCGGCGTAAGAGATGCCAGGTGTTCGGCCTGGTTGTGCAGGTCTGTGGTAACTGCCACTTTTCCCGTTGAAACAGCTACTTCAAAAGGATATCCGTCAAATGCATTTATTTTAAATGAAGTTCCCAGCACTTGTGTTTTGATAGCTCCGCTATGAATGGTAAACGGATGCTCTTTATCGGGAGTAACATCAAAAAATGCCTCGCCGTAAAGTTGTACATCTCTGCCTGCGTTCGGAAATTCTTTCGGATATATAAGCTTGCTACCTGCCGAAAGAAAAACGATAGTACTGTCTGGAAGGATATGTTTTACAGGAATACCTTCAGGATTTTCTTTAATGATGGAGGCTATTTCGTTGGGAGAATGTGATAATAATACTGACTTCCATAGAATAAACGTTGACACAAATAAAATTCCTGTCCACACCGCAGCATGCTGTAATAATCTTTTAGAAATTAATCTTGTTTTTGGGAGCGCTGACACTTCCTCTTCCTTTATTTTTTTCAGCAACTGGTATTTGACCTTTCTGGATTTTTCCTGCAAAAGTTTATGAGTAAGTTTACTACCGGCTTCTACAGCAGCTTCATTTTCTGCTATCAGTTCAGATAAGATGATTTTTGCCTGAGGGGTATTTAAAACTTTTCTTATTTCAGCAAGTTCCGCATCAGAGCACTCTCCCTGCAAAAAAACCTTCAATAAACCCCGTATATCTTTTTCCATTATATAAATATGTCTTTATATAATTATAGACAGGAAAAGAAAGAGCATACTACTAATGAATATTTAAATTTTTTTAGAGATACTTTATAATAGTTACAAGATGAGCCGGTTTATGAGTTGTTTATAATCAACAGGATGCAAAAAGTGGTCAACCCTTCTGTGTTTTCCCGAAGTGTATGTATGGCTGAGGTAATATGATTTTTAACCGTATTAACAGAGAGTCCTGTTTTTTGAGCAATCTCAGGGTGCGTAAGGTTTTCCTCACGGCTTAAAAGAAACAATTGCCGGCGTCTGGGGCTGAGTTGATCTAGTTGTTTCTGATAGGCTATTATAATTTCTTTTTCCAACAATTGACGGTCGGTAGAGAGGTTGCTCATTAACTGTTCTTCCGGAATTAATTCAATAGGTTCCGTTCCGGGTATATTCTTATGAAGATAATTTATAATACGGTTACGTAAGGAACGTTGAAAATACCCTTTAACCGTAACAGTGATATTCAATAGCGATCTTTTTTCCCAGATAGCCAGTAACAAGTCCATTACCAACTCTTCTGCATCCATTTCATTGCGAGTATAAAAGGTGGCCTGTTTATACAGAGATGGAAAGAAGCGTTCGAAAAGTTCGCTATAAGCCTTTTTGTCGTTCTGACGACATTTATGCCATAATTCAATATCAGAAGCCTTCTGGTAATTCATATATTATATACATCTGCAAAATTGCCTGTTTAAGATTAACAGGATATTAAGTTTGTATGAATTATATAATAATGGAATTGGGCTGACGATACATTCTATCGTTCTGTTCTTAATGTATATGTAATTTCTTTTGGAGAAAGCTGGTTATTGCTCTCTTTATTATAGCATAATTAATGACTTACAATATTCTTTTGGTTATACCTTTAAATACGCAATAGGATATATTGAAATCTTAAGCGTATTGATTCTTTAAATTCAGAAGATGGATAAAATAGTATCTATAAATCAATAAAATACATAGGTTTTAAGTGGTTTTTATGTCTGAAATAACCTTTGAAAGATTAAACAAAATTCATGAGATAGTAAGAAGATATACAATGTTCATTTTTTTTGATTAAGTTAGTTCTGTGAAAAAGCATCCGTCATAAACAGTTATGATTAAAGTAATTGAAAAAGAAAGTACCCGGTTGTTCAACTGAAGACGAACTGATCGGCATAACTACAGGATGAACCCTGTATAATATCAAAGTAAAGTGTAAATTATACTGAAATCTTAAAAATTTAAAGTATTCATGTCAACCGTAAATCCTTATATTTATTTTAACGGCAACTGCGAGGAGGCATTTAATTTTTACAAATCAGTTTTTCAAAAAGAATTTGCCTATCTCGGAAGGTATAAAGATGTTCCTCAAAACGACAGACAATTATTTCAGGAAAGCGACGAAAAGATCATGCACGTCACATTGCCTGTCAGTAAGGAAACTGCCATCATGGGATCAGATAACAGAGAAGCCTATAAAGAGTTACTAAAGTACAGTAATTTTTCTCTTATTATTCATGCGGATAGCAAAGAAGAAGCGGATAGAGTCTTCAATGAAATGTCTGAAGGCGGGCAAATCAAAATGCCGATGAACCAGACATTCTGGGGTTCTTATTATGGTATTTGTATTGACAAATTTGGAATTATGTGGAAGATTACAATAGGGGCTGAAATTTAAATATTCTTTACTTTTAAAGACAAAATTCAAAGTAACTAATGATCTTATGAACGATAATACAATTGATGGCTTAAAAGAAGCATTGAAGCAATCACCGGATAATAGTCCTTTAAGGCTCTTATTAGCTGATACTTTATTCGCGATGAACAGATTTGATGAGGCTGAGATGGAATATGCAACACTTCTGCAGTTGTCAGATAATAAGAGAGCCAGCATAGGGCTTGCAAAAGTTTTTTACAATAAAGGAAACTACTCTGCCTGTAATGTGATTCTGGAAGAACTCATCGAAACCGGCATGCAGGATTTGAATGTTTTTGTTTTACATGCAAAGGCATTACTGAAAGAAAATGCATTTTCTAAAGCGATTGAAGCTTATAAACAGGCGCTGTTAATTAATCCTGATTATTTTGATGATGAGTTAGATCAGCAACTACGCATAAGAGGTGTGGAGCAAACATTCGATGAAGAGGAAGAAGTGGACAACCGTTTTTTACAGAAACCCTCTATTAATTTTAGTGATGTGGGAGGGATGGAAAGTGTAAAAAAAGAAATAGACCTGAAAATTATAAAACCTTTACTTCACCCCGATTTGTATAAGGCTTATGGAAAAAAGATAGGCGGCGGTATATTGTTATATGGCCCTCCGGGTTGCGGTAAAACGTTTATTGCGAAAGCTACGGCAGGCCAGGTAAATGCAAAGTTTATCAGTGTCGGTTTGAATGATATTCTGGACATGTGGATTGGGAACAGTGAAAAAAACTTACATGAAATTTTTGAATTAGCGCGTCAGCATACTCCCTGTGTACTCTTTATTGATGAAATAGACGCACTCGGGGCCAGTAGAAGTGACATGAAACAATCTGGCGGACGCCATCTTATCAATCAGTTTTTGCAGGAATTAGACGGTATAAGTGATACTAATGAAGGGGTGCTGATTATAGGTGCAACGAATACACCCTGGAATTTAGATCCGGCATTCAGAAGGCCAGGAAGATTTGACCGGATTGTTTTTGTTCCACCACCGGATGCTGCAACAAGAGCCTCTATTTTAAATCTAAAACTGAAGAATAAACCCGCCGTGGCAATAGATGTAGACAGTATTTCTAAAAAAACGGAACATTACTCAGGTGCTGATATTGATGCAATTATTGATATAGCGATTGAACAGAAACTGGAAAGTTCTTTTGAAGATGGAATACCTAAACCACTGGAAACAAAGGATCTGTTGAACGCTGTTAAAAAACATAAAGCCAGTACACAGGAATGGTTCGCAACAGCTAAAAATTTTGCTTTATTTGCAAATGATGCTGGTTTATATGATGACATCTTGGCCTATTTAAAAATTAAGAAATAAAATGTCAGAAGATATTAAGCTATCAAAAGTTGAAATTTTAATTCAACAAAAAAAGTTCGCCGAAGCGGAAAATGTGCTTAGAGATTTATTGATTGGTGATGCTGACAATGTTCATTTTCTAACATTACTGGCCGAAGTTTATTTACAGCAAGATAAGCTGGAGGCAGCCCACTCCATTATAGATAATGCTATCGGATTATCGCCTGATTATGATTACCTGTATTATATGAAGTCGCGCATTGCCATACAGCAGGAAAAATTGAGTGATGCCGAAAGGTACGTACAACAGGCTATCGCAATTGATCCTTATGATGCAGATTATTTTGCTTTGCTGGCGCACATTCAGCTGGCAAGAAAGCAGTTTGAAACTGCATTGCAAACAGCTAATCAGGCATTAGAAATTAACCCTGAAAATTTACTGGCACTTAATACAAGAAGTACTGCTTTAAACAAACTTGATCGTAGCGAAGAATCATTCGAAACTATTGAAGGCGCTTTGCGTGAAGATCCTAATAATGCTTATACCCACGCTAATTACGGGTGGGCGCTCCTGGAAAAGGGTAAACACAAGAAGGCCCTGGAACATTTTAAAGAAGCGCTTAAAAATGACCCGGATTCCGAATATGCTCAAGCTGGTATGCTGGAAGCTATTAAAGCAACGAATCCGGTTTACCGGGCTTTTCTAAAGTATTCGTTCTGGATGAATAATCTGAATGCAAAGTACCAATGGGCAGTTATTATTGGTTTTTATGTTGGCTTCAGAGCGCTTCGTGCTCTTGCTAAAAGTAATGAAGCACTGGAACCTTATCTGACGCCACTTATTATAGGATTGGCTATACTTGCTTTTTCTACCTGGATCATCACACCCGTAAGTAATTTATTTTTGCGATTTAACAAATACGGAAAAGTGTTATTGAGCAAAAAAGAAAAAATGAGCTCCAATTTTGTAGCCATCAGTTTTGTCGCTTTTATATTGGGGAGCATATGCACTTTTATATTATCCGATGAACGCTTTTTAGCAATTGCAATATTCGGTTTTGCGATGATGTTGCCATTGGGTATTATGTTTTCTCCTTCAAAATATAAAAATGCACTTTTAATTTATACTATCGGCATGGCTATAGTAGGACTTTCAGGCATTGCATCAGCATTCTTAACAGGCCAATTATATAGTAAGTTTGCGCTGGTTTTTGTAATGGGCTTTGTTGCTTTCCAATGGGTAGCTAACTTTTTAATGATAAAAGAAGACAATCAATAGTATACTATTTTTAGTTTTTATAGATACCGGGGATTAGCCCCGGTATTTGTATTTTTAAAATCATTAAATAATTACTGATCTTTTGTTGCCTGCTATTTGAATGATATGAAATATATCAGATACTAAATGCTTTCTTCTTTTATTGTAGTGATTTTTTCAATGATGCTATCAATTTTCTTTGTATTCTTTTTGATCATTTTAGGACGAAGGTAAAACCAGTTGAATGCAACAAATGCCAGAAAAACAACATAGTAGATAACTGCCCAGTGCAATTGCATTCTGGAGGCATATTCGTACATATACAGCAGAAGTCCTACAGATAATATAACAAAGTAAAGCCGCAGAACAGTTGTTTGAATAAACGCCTCCCGGCTTTTTATCCGTTTAAACACCTCGAGGTATTGAGCGTTCGATTCATCTGGTTTCAATTGCTTGTATAATGGAACGGTTTTGTTCGTAAAAAGGATCATCATCAGTATGGCAAAAAGTATAAAGAATATACCAATTTTTGTAGTAACAAATCGTGGTTGAAAATATATCCAGATTAATATAATGAATGTTGCTGTGAATAACATTGTTACATTCATTACAATAACTTTTTTAAGCCTGCTTTTTTGCTCCTTGCTGATTTTGTTAAACAAGTCCTGCTGATCAGGAGCCGGAGTTACTTGTTTATTCCATAATTCTTTAAAATTGATGGGTTGATTATTCTCCATTTTCCATAAATTTTTTGGTGAGCCTATCTTTAATCCGGTGAATTTTTACACGGATATTACTCTCTGATAATCCGGTAATGCTGGCAATTTCTGCTTGTTTCACATCTTCCAGTTCCAGAGAAATAATAATTCTGTCAATTTCCGGAAGCTCTGCAATAAAACGATACAGCAGTTGAATCTGTGGTTCAATGTCATGTTTCTTTTCTTCTGCCATAACAAAATTATCAGGAAGCGCTGTTTGTTTGACTCTATTCCGTTTTTCTATTTGACGGAGACAGGTATTAGTAGCAATACGGTAAATCCATGTTCCGATAGATGATTCGTTTCTGAATTTAGGCAGTTGCTGCCATACGATGATAAAAGTTTCCTGAGCCATATCCTGGGCAAGTGAATACTCGTTTGTATAACCCAGACACAAGCGAAATATTTTTTCCCAGTAAGTAGTGTATATTTCTTCAAACTTCATTTATCGCTGTGTTAAAAAGTCATTTAGCTGTTGAATATACCAATCTTTATCGTCATACATTACAAAATGTAGTCCTTTCGTAGCATATTTAAGATCGGCAGTTTTCAGGTTTTTGTATTGTTCGTTAATGGCCGTTTCGATATTCTTAAAATAAGGCTCTAATAAAATCAGTGAAGGAATAGTAATGTTTTTGACCTTTTCTCTTAAATCAGTATTGGCAAAGTCGCAATAAATTTTTGCAAATGTTCTCCGGTCTGAACGAATACTCCAACCTACAATTTCCTGAAATCTTTCCTGTGTAGCGGTTAAGCTGACTGCATTCATCTGCTGCATTTGCGCAAATGCAGAGTCTGATAACTGAGTGATCTGATTAATCATTGCACTACAGTCATTTTCAGGGTTCGATTGAAACCCGGGGTTCATTAATGCCGTTAATGAAGGCAGGGCATCTACCACAATGATTTTACTGAGCAGATCAGGATAATCGGCTGCCAGTGCCATGGCCATTACTCCTCCCATACTATGACCTACCACAACAGGTTTTTTGAGTTGATTGTCTTTGATATATTGAGCAATGTCTGTTTTCCATTTTTCAAAGGATGGACTATTCTCAGGACTGGTACCTGCAAATCCGGCCATGGTTAAAACATGTAAAGTGTAATCGCCTTTCAGCAGGGCAGTTGTTTCGTTCCACACATCTCCTGAACTGGCAAATCCGGGAATGAAGAGAATACTTTGACTACCCGTACCTGATTTTTTTACAGTAAATGATTTTTCATGAGCCTGGCTGTAATAAGGAATAAAGACTATCGCTAACAGAACTATTAATTTGAATGTACGCATGATCTCCTGCTTTAATTTCTTTTTAGATACCAGGCAGGAAAAAATGTTACAGACTTTTCAGTTTTTTTTATCTGGCATGTAAATCATTGATATGTAGCAGTTGTATGATCAGATTGTTTTTGAAAAAGTTTGATCTTTACGCTCTTGCTTGTTTAAAATAAATAAGAAATAGTTGTACTTTACTGTTATAAAAACAGTTTATGAATATCGCGAAATATTGGTCGGTCAAAGGAATATGGTTCGTATTTATACTAGTTTTATGTTCTTGTCAGAAAAACGATGATAACAGCACTCCATCCTGTGCCGATGGCATTCAGAATCAGGGTGAAACCAGTATTGATTGTGGCGGACCGTGTGCGCCATGCTCAGTGGATAAAGAAAAAGTGATTCAGGATTATAAAAACTTTTACCTGGGTAGTGCAGTTAGTGATCCCGGCTGGAATGGCAATGCCACAGCCTGCATCGCCGGAAGTGTATCGGTAGGAACGCATGATAAGGTATTGCAACGCATTAATTATTTCCGTCGTCTGGTAGGCCTGAATGATAATACTACCTGGGATGTTTCCAAATTTGCACAATACCAGCAAACTGCTTTGTTGATGAAAGCCAACAATGCACTAAGCCATAATCCACCCGATACATGGTCGTGTTGGACCTCCGTAGCACATGCAGGTGCAGCCTCTGCCAATTTAGCACTTGGCAAAAATGCTGCCGATGCTATTACTTTGTTTATAGAAGACCCGGGTGCCGGAAATGAAGCTGTAGGGCATCGCCGCTGGATTTTACATTCTCCCAAAACTCAATTCAGCTATGGCTCTACCGACAATACAATGGCACTGGGCGTTATAGGAACGGCAGGTGGTAATACGAATATTCCTCCTTATATCGCTTATCCTTCCGAAGGTTACTTTCCACAGCAGCTCGTCTTTCAACGCTGGTCGTTTGGTATACCAAATGCTAATTTTACGAATGCACAGGTAACTATGACCGGACCTGCAGGCATTAACGTAACACTGAATGTAATTTCGCGTACCGCTACCGGAATGGGCGATAATACCATTGTTTGGGAGCCGTCTAATGTGGTAATAAACAGTAATTCGGATATGGCTTATACCATAAGAATATCCGGCGTGCAGAATGCACCGCAAAGCAGTTATAATTATACAGTTGTAATTATAAAGCCTTGATAGGTAATGAAATAGATAGTTTGGTTATTGATAATTTTTGTATCTTAATTACACAAAAAAACTACACATTAAATGATTGAGTGCTAAACCTGGTGGTTGGGAAATTTGTTTTGGCAACAGCGTTGGCAGTATCAACGTCTTTCCTGTCTGAAATATTAAATGGCAAAAAGCTAATGTATCTTTGCTAAAGATATTACACTATAAACATATCTTGACGGAATAAGCTTCTGGAAGTAACGTAGTTGTGGTAATGGCCACCTGCTAAAAAGAGTTTTATTTTAAGTTAAGAGAACTCTATTATCTCTATAAAATATGCATATAGATCAGATCCTCGATACTATTTTTCCTTTACCGGAAGCGGTGAAAACTTCTTTCAAAACTTATATCCGGGAAGAACGGATAGAGAAAGATAAAATCTTGTTACGGGCCGACAGGATAGAACGAAAAATGTACTTTGTAAAAAAGGGAATTGTGCGGGCCTACTCTTTTGTTGAGGACAAAGAGATTACTTTCTGGTTCGGCAAAGAAGGAGACACGGTTATTTCAATGCGTAGTTATGTGGAGAATGAAAAAGGGTATGAAACGATTGAAATGCTCGAAGACGGAGAACTTTATTCCATCAATACGGCAGATCTTCAGGAATTATACAAATCTAACATTCATATTGCAAATTGGGGAAGAAAACTGATTGAAAGCGAATTGATTAAAACTGAAAAAAGATTGATTTCCCAATTGTTTCAAACAGCTACGGAACGATATAAAGAGCTGTTAACAGACACCCCCCATCTATTACAACGTGTTTCCCTCGGTCATATTGCCTCTTATCTGGGAATTTCACAGGTTAGTTTGAGCCGTATCCGCTCAGACTTTAAATAGTTTTTTATCATTTGTAAAAAAAATCGGTTCAAATACAGAATAACTTTGCGAAACATTTTAAAAAATAAGTGTATGAACTGGTTATTCTTGATTTTAGGTGGTTTGTTCGAAGTAGGCTTTACCTTCTGTTTAGGAAAAGCAAAAGAAAGTGTAGGGCAATCTGTATATGCCTGGTATGGCGGATTTGTACTCTGCTTATTTCTGAGTATGTTCCTGCTGATTAAAGCTACCCAACAATTACCACTGGGTACGGCTTATGCTGTATGGACAGGTATCGGAGCGGTTGGTACCGTACTGATTGGAATTGTTATTTTTAAGGAACCTGCTACGTTCTGGAGATTGTTTTTCATTTTTACGCTGGTAAGCTCAATTATAGGATTAAAGGCTGTGTCGCCCCATTAATGATATGTTTGTTGAATTACAAAGGTTAACTCATTCATAAGTTAACCTTTGTCTATTGCTGCTAATACAGACTAACCTTACTTGCCTTGTTGTCGTGTCAGATTTATTTTTTGCACAGAATTATATACAAGAGGAACAGCTTCAATATTCACACTGGTTTTATCGAGACCGAATGCATTTTCGTCAGATTGTGCCCAGTGCTTTAAAAAGAAGTAAGAGTTCAATACAAATCCCTCGTGCAATGAAAATTCATTTTCAATAGAAAGAAACTTTTCAATGATAACAAACCGGTAATCCAACTCGTGATTGTATTTACTTACTGCATTATCTTTTAGCGGAAGATTGAGTTCTTTTTTTTCAATCAGGTCACAGATAATCTGTTTGAAATAAAGCTCAGTTTTAGGTTGGATTCTGAACCCGATATTGACTACTATTTTTATTATTTTATCATTTACAAGTTCTGATATTTCATAATTCAATGTATAAGGATGATTGGTTCTGTTGATATGGAAAAACCAATAGATATCTGCCCGTTTTGGTTTTTTAGAGAATATTGAGTCGATGATTATTTCTTCAATCTGATCGCGCCTGTCGGCTTTGGTAAGATAAATCAGGTGGGTGGCCAGTTTGGGGATGTTGGTGTCTTCACTGAGAGCAGTTATTTTTTCAGTGAACTTACCCAGCTGAGTGAATTTTGTATAACGATTATTTATTTTTCTTCCGTAATAAGATGAATACATGACGAGGAAGAAAATTGTTCCCACCAGAACTGTGATATAACCACCTTCCTGAAATTTTACAATGTTTGCAATGAAAAAAGATATTTCAATAATGGAGAAGGTGAACAAAAATGTTATAACGATTAATTTATTCCACTTCAGTTTATATAAAAGAAAATAAGACAATAAGAAGGTAGTTGTCATCATGGTGATGGTAATGGCCAGACCATAAGCTGCTTCCATTTTAACAGAGTCACGGAAATAGAGTACAATCAGTATACAGCCAATCCATAAAGTAAGGTTTACGCTGGGAATATAGATTTGTCCCTTTGCTTCGGTAGGTTGTTTTACCTGTACACGCTGCCAGAAGTTGAGGTTGATGGCTTCGTTGATTAATGTAAAGGACCCGCTGATCAATGCCTGTGAAGCAATGATGGCTGCAAAAGTGGCAATGATAATGCCTGCTATTAAAAACCAGGAGGGCATTATTTCGAAGAAGGGGTTACGGCCTTCCAGCAATGAAGAGGGTTGATGTAATAGCCAGGCTGCCTGACCGAGATAGTTGATGACCAGGCATATTTTTACAAAAGCCCAGGTAATACGTATGTTTCTTCTGCCACAGTGGCCTAAGTCGGAATAAAGTGCTTCTGCACCGGTGGTACATAAAAAGACTGCTCCCAGAATCCAGAATCCATGTGGATAGTGGGTCAGCAGGTTATAAGCATAATACGGATTGAGTGCTTTAATTACAGAAGGGTAATGAAATATCTGAAGCAGACCTAAAATCATCAGCATGGTAAACCAGACAGTCATGATCGGGCCGAATGCTTTTCCCACATTCTGTGATCCGAATCTCTGAAAGAAGAATATTCCGGATACGATCAGAATTACAATCGGCACGGGAGAGATATGTTTCAGATGATCAATCATAGTTAATCCTTCTACAGCTGAGGTTACTGTTACGGCAGGAGTTATAATGCCGTCTGCCATCAATGCGGCCGCACCGATCATTGTAGGTAGAATTAGTTTTTTACCATACTTTCTCACCAATGAATAAAGAGAAAAAATTCCTCCCTCGCCTTCATTGTCAGCTTTAAGGGTTAGCCAAACATATTTTACGGTAGTTTGTAATACTAATGTCCAGAAGATACAGGATACACCACCTAATACTAATTGTTCGGTAATTTCTTTGGTGCCTATAATTGCTTTAAAAGTGTAAAGAGGGCTGGTACCGATGTCTCCGTAAATAATTCCAAGTGCAATCAGTAAAGAGGCAAAGGTTATCTTGTGTTCAAGTCCTTTCTTTTGTTCCATTATCAAATGCTGTTTAATGAAACAAAGGTGTTGCGGAAAGTATAAAAAGGAAATAAACTCTTATTCGAAATATATAAAGATTTTATAAAGACAATCAGAAATGAGCCTTCAATGATATTTTGCTGCTCAGTTTAGGTACTTTGCTGAAACCGGTAACCTATTCCGCTCTCGGTGATGATTAATTGCGGATGATTAGGATTTTCTTCTATTTTTTTTCGAAGTTGAGCAATAAATACTCTTAAATATTGTGTTTCTGCCTGAAAGCTCATGCCCCAGATTTCTTTTAATAAAAATTGATGGGTCAGTACTTTACCTTCGTTTTTGACCAGCATTACCAATAAGGAATATTCAGTTGCTGTCAGTTTCAGTACTTCGCCTTTGAACTTTACTACCCGGCCTACGAGGTCAATTTCAATATTGCCGGCTTCCAGTATCTGTGTTGTTTCGTCGGTGGTTTTATTTCTGCTGGCTGACCTGATTCTCGCCATTAATTCACCTACCCTGAAAGGCTTGGTCAGATAATCGTTTGCGCCCTGGTCAAGCGCATCAATAATATCATTTTCGTTACTCTGTACTGATAAGATCAGAATCGGTTTTGTATACCATTCTCTCAAAACTTTTAATACTTCGTGTCCTTTTATATCGGGTAAACCCAAATCCAGTACTATAATGTCGGGAATAAGATTAGCGGCAAGCAACAATCCTTCTTTACCCGAAGCTGCCTGGCGTACCAGATATCCGTTACTCACGAAATTAATTTCGAGGAGCCTGCGAATCTGTGGTTCATCGTCGATAATGAGTATGGTAGGTTTATTCATTTTTCAGATTCTTTAAGTAAGAAATCTCACAAGGTATGCTGATGGTGAATACGGCACCACCGCTTTTGTTGTTATCAACACTGATATTTCCGTGATGAGCTTCAATAAATCCTTTTGCAATTGATAAACCTAACCCTGAGCCGCCTGTACCCGAATTCGGCAATCGGTAAAATTTATTAAAAATCAGGTCGGCTTCCGAAGGAGGAATACCTTTACCATTATCACTTACTTTTATATTCAAATGACCGTCGGTATAACCGGTAAAAATGGTTACAGTAGATTTTACCGGCGTATATCTGACTGCATTATTGATAAGATTGTATAAAACGGTTTCTACGAGTCCGCGGTCTACTTTGAACAGAGGAAGCTTTTCATCCGGGTCGAATACAACGGTGTGGGTGTTGTTTTCTGGTAGTTTCCGGATAACAATAAAAATAAGTTCGTTGATATCGGTCCAGTCGGTTTTTAACTGGAAATTACCGGCTTCGAGCCTGCTCATATTCAGTAAATTTTCCACCTGTGTATTTAAACGATTACTGGCAATACCTATTTCTGATAAAAGTTCCATTCTCTGATCGGGTAGTAGTATCGTATCAGATTCTTTTAAAGTATCAATTGTTCCTATAATAGTGGCAATAGGTGTTTTAAGCTCGTGCGAAAGTGAGTTTAGAAGCGTATTGTATATTTTAATGGTGTTTTCTTTTTCTTCCCGGTCTCTGATTTTACTTTCCTGCTTCCGTAGCCGGTTGGTTAAAACGGCATTCACGAGGGCTATGAAAATATAGATGAAAAATAGCAGTGCACTTTCGGTGTCGTTAATTTTATAGTTGAGATAAGGTTCTATAAAAAAAAAGTTTAGAATCAGGGCACTGAGGATAGCAGCTATCAATACCGAAAATATATCAAAGAGAATGGCGAGCGTAGATACTGCCAGCAATAGAATCAATGCCACAGCCATATAGTCTACATATTTACGAAATACATATCCCAGTGCTGAAAGTGCAACTACCAGTACGATGCTGATAATTAACTGAGTGGCGGTACTCTTTTTTTTAGTGGGCAAAGCAGGTGTTTTTTTGATATATATACAAAAATAGTGACCGGGGTATAAAGATTTTATAAAGATCTCAACTACAGCTGTTATGTGTATGTATTCTTTATTATTTTTACCATATGGGAAATTCTTTGATCAATTTAACGGTTTTTAAGCACTTTTTGAAATCAAAAACAGCAGGCGGTGTTTTGCTGTTAATTTGTGTCATTCTCTCGTTAACAATTGCGAATTCTCCTCTTGGAGCCGATTTTGAACGGTTGCTTGATACAGAAATCGGGTTTGATACTGCCTCAGTGCATTTACGTTATTCAATTCTTTTATGGATTAATGACGGACTGATGGCTATATTCTTCTTATTGGTAGGACTTGAAATTAAGCGTGAACTGGTAGAGGGGGAGTTATCAAGTCCTAAAAAAGCTGCTTTGCCGATATTGGCTGCGGTAGGTGGAGTACTGGCGCCTGCAGGCATTTATTTCTTACTTAATAAAGGAACGGAAACCGCAGGTGGTTGGGGAATTCCGATGGCTACGGATATTGCTTTTGCAATTGCTATCATTACGATGTTAGGAAAAAAAGTGCCTGCATCTTTAAAAATATTTCTGGCAGCATTAGCTATCGTTGACGACCTGATGGCAATTCTGGTAATTGCTGTTTTTTATACTTCCGAACTACACTGGAATTATTTATTATATGCCGGCGGATTATTCGGGCTTCTGTTGGTTTTTAATAAACTTGGTGTAAAAAAGTTGATTTTTTATTTAATTCCCGGCGTATTCATCTGGTATTTTATACATCACTCCGGTATTCACGCTACCATTGCGGGGGTATTG
The DNA here is from genome assembly GCF_003991195.1 of Gynurincola endophyticus. Classification (GTDB taxonomy): domain Bacteria; phylum Bacteroidota; class Bacteroidia; order Chitinophagales; family Chitinophagaceae; genus Gynurincola; species Gynurincola endophyticus. The sequence goes on from NZ_RCWL01000013.1 coordinate 43,216, forward strand.
GTAGCCATGGCTTTACCTACAACACCTGATGCGAAGGAATCTCCTCTTGAACGGTTAGAGCATATGCTGCTGAATCCGGTCAACTTTATTATAATGCCGTTATTTGCATTGGTAAATACTAATATACGTTTTCAGGAAGAAATGGTAGCAGGTTTGTTTACTCCTTTAGGTTTGGGTATTGTATTAGGTTTAGTACTCGGAAAACCTTTGGGAATCACCCTGATTTCATGGATTGCTGTAAAGTTGGGGGTATCTACATTACCGACTGCAGCCCGTTGGATACAAATTATCGGCGTAGGAATGTTGGCCGGTATAGGCTTTACCATGTCTATCTTTATAGCTTTGTTATCGTTTACAGGACACGAAATTTTACTGGCGGAGGCTAAGTTTTCTATATTAACGGCATCCGTACTTTCTGCTTTGTTAGGTTCTGCCTTATTGAGTGTAGTGGCTAAGAAAATTACTAAAAAAGAGGTGAGGTAAGCAATTGAAAATTGAAAGTGTGTATAACTCTTCTTCGTTAATCGAATATAGTGGGAATGAAGAGCTGCGTAGCCGTTTTCAATTTTCAATTTTTCATTAAAAGATCCTGCTTTGTTGCCTTCATCTTTTCACTTCGTTCATGTTTTGAATTGAATTTCTCAGTCAGTAATAATTTAATAGTTCGATAAGAATATTCTTTTTAATAGCGTTCTTATCCGATTTTATTTTCGGCTATATACTGACTGGGGCTCATTCCAAACTGTTTACTGAAATCTCTGGAAAAGTTGCTGCTATTACTATAACCAACCATTGAAACTACTTCTTTAATTTTTAACCCGTCTCCAATCAACAGTTCTGCAGACTTTTTTAATCTTGCAGCAATAATTAATTCATTGGGTGATAAATCGGAGATAGCTTTTACTTTTCTATAAAAAGTAGCCCGGCTCATATTCATGAGTTTTGACAGCTTGTCAACATCCAGATCGGCATCTGTAATATTTTCAAGAATATATTGATGCAATGATTCAATAAATTGTTGATCTACTGAAGATAGTTTTGCTCCTTTTAAATTAATAACCGCCCCTTTTGAAAAGTATTCCTTAATAATAGTTCTGTTTGCCAGCAGATTATTGATCTGAGCAGTGAGATGTTCAAGCGAAAAAGGTTTTTCAATATATGCATCGGCTCCAGCTTCCAGTCCTTCTATTTTTGAGTGAATTGTATTTTTAGCAGTCAGTAATACAACTGGTATGTGACTGTACTGAACATCACGTTTAATTTTTTTTGTGAGCTCTATACCATCCATCACCGGCATCATAATATCACTGATTACGATTTGTATGTTTTCTTTTTCGAGTATTTCTAATGCTTCTTTACCGTTATAAGCCGAATAGATACCGAACTCATCTTTTAGTTCTTTTTGAAGAAAGCGTACTATTTCTTTCTGGTCTTCAACGATCAGTATTTTTATTTTGTTTTCATCAATTTCAATTACCTCTGCAGGTAATTGGTCATCTGTTATTTTATCGGTAAAGTGTATTTCTTCTTCCTGATGGATAGGAATTGTTAACATGAACTCATTGAGGGTATCTTCCGTATTTCTTAGAACGAGTGAGCCATTGTGTAATTCAGCTAAAGACCGGGCTAGCGACAATCCGATTCCTGTGCCCGCAGCTTTGTCGGTTTCTTTGATTCTGTAAAATGGCTCAAAGATTTTTTCTTTTAATGATTCGGGTATTTTATAGCCATCGCTTTTTACACCGACTTCAAAAGACGTTGCATCACTGTAGAATGGAAACAACTTAACGGTTATTTTTTTGTCAGCGTATTTGATAGCATTATTGATCAGATTGGTAATTATTTTTTTTAGTGCTTCCGGGTCTACATAAGCTAATAATGATACACGGGGAATTTCTAAATTCATCTCCAACTTCCGTTGCTCAGCGGCAGGTAAAAAACTTTGATACAATTCTCTTAGTAATTCGTTGATATCGGTATTGATAAAATTGAGCGTAAATTTATTAGCCTCCGCTTTACGGAAGTCTAACAATTGGTCGGTTAATTCAATGAGCCGATTGGTGTTCTTTTTCATCATTGACAAGTTTTCTTTGTAAAGAGAATCGTTTTCTAGATCGGCGTGGAGTTTATCCAGCGGCAGTTTTATCAAAGTTAAGGGAGTACGTATTTCATGGGCAATATTGGTAAAGAACTCAATTTTCGCATGATGGATTTCGCGTTCCTTTTCACGTTCTACAAATTCAAGTCTTCTTTTGGTTCGTTCTTCATGTGCCAGATTGTAATATCTTATAATCAGGTATAGTACCGAAGCAATGATTAAAAAGTAAGCAAGGTATGCCCATCCGCTGAGATACCAGGGGGGGAGGATTTTTACCTGAATGCTGGTAATTGCTACATTATCATCTTCTACTGTTCTGCCTCCTTTCACCTTAAAAGTATAGGTTCCGGGTGATAGTTTAGTATAGTAAATAGTGCGATTGTTTTTTAAAAGTGTCCAATTATCATCCACACCTTCCATCTTATACAGGTATTCATTTTTTTCAGGAGTAATATAAGATAAGCAGGCTACATCAAAACTGATGTTTGAACTGTCATATGGCAGTGTTATGGATTGTGCGTAGAGAATAGACGACCCGGCAGGGTCTGTATTATCATGACTACTGATTGTAACATTGTTACTTTGAAACCCTGTTATATAAATTGGTGGTTTGTAGCCAGTTTCTTCAATCTGGTCAGGATGAAAGCTGATCATTCCTTTTACTGTTCCAAAATAAATCGTACCGTCTTTAGACTGATAGCTTGAGTTATAATTGAACTGTTCTGTTAATAATCCGTCGCTGGTGGTATATACTTTGGTTTGACCGGTAGCGGGTTGATAATGTACCAGTCCTTTCGAAGTGGTGATCCAAAAGGTATGATGGCGGTCTTCAACAATTCTGAAAACCTGAAAATCGTTGAGTAGCCCAAGCTGTATGGTTTCAAACTGCCGGGTATTGTAGTTTAATTTTGATATACCCGATTCTGTACAAAACCAAAGGTCTCGATTACTATCCTGATAAACGTTGTTTACAAAGTTGCTGATTAAAGAATGTTTGTCGTTGGCATCATGTAAAAACTTTCCTGTTTCACCGGTCGTTTGATGGCGCCAGTAAATACCTCCGCCGTAACTTGCTACCCATAGAATATTCTGATGATCTTCCAGCATGCTTTGAATGGGCACTGTAAAAAACGTATCATTTATAAAACGGTTGTTTTTCCGGTCATAGGTAGATAATCCGTTCCAGTTACCTACTAAGATTTCGTCTTTTTTTGTTTTATACAAGCTGACAATAAAGTTTCCGTTCAATGAACCTGGTTGTGGCCCGGTTTCATAATGACGGATAACTTTGCCGGTTTTTATATCCATTACATCCAACCCATGCTCATAAGTACCTATCCATAATTCGTTTTTAAAAGCAATCAGGCCGTGAATATTCTGATAAGCAATACTGCCGGGTTTACCGGAAGGAAGGTAGCTGGTGATTTGTCCGGTTTTTTTCTGAAGTTTATTGATGCCACCATCTTCGGTACCAATCCAGATATTACCATAATCATCTTCGCATATTTCATGTACAATGCTGCCACTTAATTGATTTTTAGAAGCGCTGGGATAGTATTTCTGAAAATAATTGAGTGCCGGGGCATAATAGTTAATACCACCGGAGAAGGTACCAATCCAGATTGCCCCTTCCTTATCTTTCCATAATGCATAAATAACATTATCGGTAAGTGCGTAAGGGTTGGCGTATTCTTTTATGATTTTCCGGGAACTGTGTTTTTTCAGATCTAATATGAATAAACCGATTTCTGTTCCTATCCAGTATGTATCTTCTTCCTGATGAATAATGGCGTGTATCTGATGAGGTACATGATCAGGCAGTAATGATTGTAATTTTTTACTTTTCAGCTCAAACAGATACAGGTTATTCATGGTACCGATCAATAGGGTTGAATCATTGACAGGATGAATTTTCTGAATGGTATTAATGGACACCCCTTTGTTAATGCCGGTTAAGTCAAATGTTTGAAGTGATTTACCTTCCAGGTTAATTTGTGTGATGGTTCCGTTTCTGTTTGCCACCCAGATAGATTGCCGGCTGCCGAATGCAAAAGCCGAAAGCTCCCCGAATTGTTGCAATACAAAACTGATTTTTCTTTTTTGTATGTTTAAACGGTATAGTTTCTGGTTAGAAATAAACCACATTTCGCCTTTACTGTCAGACTGGATATCTGTAACAAAAGGATGTTCGGAAAAAACCAGTTCAAATGATTCGGTACGGGGTGTATAATGATAGATTCCTTTGTAGGTACCGATCCATAAGTTCTGGCTGCTGTCTTCGCTGATAGAGGTAATGGAATGATTGCCGATACTATTCGGATCGTTCTGATCTGAACGGTAAACCTTGAAATGATTTCCGTCGAATCTGTTCAGTCCATTTCTGGTACCAAACCAGATAAAACCTTTGCTATCCTGTAAAATTGCTGTAATAGTATTGCTCGACAAACCATTGTCGACCTGGTAATTCTTAAAATAAACCTGCTGTCCTTTTACTGAAAAAGGAAGGATTAAAAGAATAATATAAAGATAGAGTCGTGTCAATTGCTTTAAATTCTGGTATCAGCATGTATATTAAAAATAATTCCTCTACCTCAAATTTAATAATTCAGATTGATACGGGATGATAAGTAATTGAAACGCTCTGAACAGCCCGATTTAACAATTTTAATTTTATTTGTAGTGTTTTCGCATTTCATTAGTCAAACTTTCTAAATACCAAAACGATTGCATTATGCAAAATTGCCAGTTACGGTCATTGATAGCATGGATGCTCATCATCCTTTCTTCTCAAGTATCATTTGCACAAAACGCTGCCATTGGTGGTACGGTTCGCTCTACAGACGATAAACCTATTGAGGGGGTATCGGTTAAAAGGGGGAGTTCCAACTCGGGCGTGTCTTCAGACAAAGAAGGCCGTTTCTCTATTAATGCTGCAGTGGGTGATACCTTATTCTTTTCTCATGTTGAATACGAACCTTTTCAGACGGTCGTTTCTGCCACTACCGATTTAAACATTGTACTGCAAACCAAATCTACTTCGCTCGAGAGTGTAGTTGTGATTGGTTATGGTACGCAAAAAAGAAGAGATTTAACGGGTTCGGTTGCTTCTGTTAACGGAAAAGACCTTGAGTCGCTACCCGTTCCGAATGTCGGTGAAGCCTTACAGGGCCGGGCTGCAGGAGTACAAATTGTTTCTGCCGGCGCACCGGGAAGCAATGTTACTATCCGGGTAAGAGGTACTGGTACCATTAATAATAGTGACCCCTTATTAGTGGTAGATGGTGTACCTACAGATCTTTCTTTAAACAATTTCAGTTCAGACGATATAGCGAGCATTGAAGTGTTGAAAGACGCTTCCGCAGCAGCTATTTACGGATCAAGAGGTGCGAATGGAGTGGTATTGATTACCACTAAGCGTGGTACAAGCGGCAGAAGTCAACTCGATTTTAAATCATTTGCCGGTGTACAAAGTAAAACTGCTGACGTAAATATGTTGAATGCCTATCAGTTCGCTTCCTTACATAACGAAATGATGGCGAACAATGGTCAGGCACAGAATCCCGCTTTTGCAGATCCATTATCCTTAGGAACCGGAACAAACTGGTTGAACGCCATGTTCAGAGCAAATGCACCGCTTCAAAGTCATACACTGGCTTATTCCGGCGGTAGTAATAAATCTACCTACTACGTTTCCGGTAATGTTTTTCAACAAGACGGTATCGTTATTAATACCAACTATAAAAGATATACTGTACAGTTTAACTCTACTTCTAAAGTGTATGACTGGTTACAGTTCGGAAATAACTTTACTTTAAACCATGATGTAAAGTCAAACGGTTCTTATGATATCCGTAATGCCATGCTGGCTTTACCTACACAATCTATTTACAATAATGACGGTTCGTGGGCTGGTCCGGTAGGACAGGCTTCATGGGTAGGAGATGTGGCAAACCCTATCGGAAAAGCCACTTTAAATACTAATGTAACCAAAGGTTATAATGTTTTAGGTAATATCTGGGGAGAGGTAAAACTGTTTCCGGGTTTAAAGTTTAAAACAACAGGAGGTATTCAGGCTTCTTTCTGGGATAATAAAAATTGGGCACCGGCTTATAACTGGCAGCCGATAGCACAGGAAATGAGTTATCTGGGCCAGAGCTACAATAAAGCCATTACTTATCTCTGGGATAACTATTTCACTTATGATACTTATCTGGGTGACGCTCATAAGTTAAGTGTAATGGCGGGTACCAGTGCTCAAACCAACAGATTTGATTACATGAACGGATCTATTCAACAGTTTGCAAGTAATGTAACGCAACAGTTGAATAGCGGAACTTTATTGCCCACCGTTGGTGGTAATGCAAATGAATGGGCATTGTTATCGTACATGGGTAGAGTGAATTATGCTTTCAATGATAAATTACTGGCAACAGTAACAGTACGCAGAGATGGTTCTTCACGATTCGGAAAAAATAATCGTTGGGGAACATTCCCCTCTGCCTCTATCGCCTGGAGAGTATCTGACGAACCTTTCCTGAGCGATATCAGCTGGTTAAATGACCTGAAAATCCGTGCCGGTTATGGCGTTACCGGTAATCAGAATATCGGTAACTACTCATTTGCTTCAGTATACAAAACGGTACAATACAATTTTAACGGACAGGCGGTCAGTGCTATCGTTCCGGATATGATTCCAAACCCTGGTATCAGATGGGAGCGTGTAGAGCAATCTAACCTGGGTATCGACGCAACTTTATTCAATAAAAGAATAAATGTAATGGTTGATTTGTATATTAAAAATACTAACGATATGCTGGTTCCGATGTCAGTACCTATTTCAACCGGCTATTCTGATATCAATGTTCCACAGATCAACTTAGGTAAAGTTCAGAATAAAGGTGTAGAGATTGCGATCAATTCTACGAACCTTGAAGGTAAGTTAGGCTGGACGACCAACTTTAATATTTCATTCAATCAAAACAGAATTCTCCGTTTGAATGATACTATTCCGATGTATACAGGAAGTATCGGTTTAAGCCAGAACCTGACTATTCAACATCCGGGCGGATATCCGATCAATGAATTTTATGGCTTTGTGACCAATGGAATTTTCCAGAATCAGGGTGAAGTAGACAGATATGCTGTACAAATTCCCGGATCCGATCCTTTTAACAGAACCTCACCCGGTGATATCCGTTTTAAAGATTTAAATAATGATGGCGTAATAGATGATGATGACAGAACTTTCTTAGGAAACCCTAATCCTACTGTTATTTTCGCCATGAACAATACATTTACCTATCAGGCATTTGATCTGTCAGTGTTTTTACAGGGCGTGGCCGGAAATAAGATCTTTAATGCAAACAGAATTTATACAGAAGGTATGGCAGTCGCATATAATCAAACCACTGCAGTACTGGATCGCTGGAGAGGCGAAGGAACCAGCCATGTGATGCCAAGAGCTGTTTATAATGATCCTAACAAAAACGCAAGAATCTCTGATCGTTTTATTGAAGACGGATCTTACTTCCGCATAAAGAATGTAACCTTAGGATATACATTGCCCAAATCTGCTCATTCAAAATCAGTCATCAACAATTTAAGAGTGTATTTGTCTGCACAGAACTTATTCACTTTTACCAAATACACAGGATTTGATCCTGAAGTTGGTGCAAATGGTATTGACTTAAATGTTTATCCTGTAACCAGAACCATCAGTGCAGGTTTACAATTAACCTTTTAAAAAGTAGATGCAATGAAAAAGTTACTATATATATCACTATTCATTACCGGAAGCGGTTTAGTAAGTTGTAATAAATTTTTAGATAAATATCCCCTTGATTCGGTGAATACCGAAAATTACTGGCTCACTGAAAGTGACGCCATCAGTGCAATCAACGGCGCTTATCAACCGTTGCAATGGCCGAAATTGTATAATATGCGTATCTGGACAACTGACATCTGGGCGAACAACAGCATCGTAGGTGCAGGTGGTGGTACCGATGGTATCGAAACGGTAGATATTGCCAATTTTGTTACCACAACCGATAATGCAGCAGCACTTGATATCTGGAGAGGACCAGCTCCGGGTATTTTACGCGCTAACCTGGTAATTGAAAATGTACCGGGAATGAACATCAATGCTGAGGTAAAAAACAGAGTGGTAGGAGAAGCAAAATTTCTCAGAGGATTATACTACTTTTTATTAGTACAACTATTCGGGGATGTTCCTTTAATTACTGTAGGACAAACTCCTGATGATGATCTTCGGCCAGCCAGAACTTCAAAAGATGTTGTATACAATCAGATCATTACTGATCTTAAAGACGCAGTACAATTACTACCAGACAGAGCTCAGTATGCTGCAAAAGACATTGGCCGTGCTTCGAAAGGAGCTGCCATGGGCTTGTTGGCAAAAGTATACCTTACGTTAAAGAACTATCCTGAAGTAATCAGATTATGTGAAGATATCAATACATTGCAATATCAGTTGAACACAGATTATTCAGATAACTTCAACGTCAGAACAGAAAACTCTATCGAGTCATTATTCGAAGTTCAATATATCGGTAAAACAAGTTTCGGTTTCTGGGATAACGAAAACCAGTCAAGTTGGTTAAGTACTTTCATGGGCCCCCGCAATAGCAATTTTGTAGCAGGTAGTTATGGATGGAATCAACCTACCGAAGAATTTGTAAGCGCATATGAAACCGGAGATGTTAGAAAAGCGAAAACAATTTTATACGCCGGCGGGCCAACATTCGATGGCAATACTTATCAGGCTACCTATTCTACTACCGGATATAATGTAAGAAAGTTTTTAGTAACCAAAGGCGACTCTCCTGATTATGATACGAATCCTCTGAACTTTCCCGTATTAAGATTCGCAGATATACTCTTGATGTGGGCCGAAGCATTAAACGAATCAGGAAGAACAAATGATGCACAGGCACTGGCTACGGGTATCAATACCGGAGGCCCTTTAAACAGAGTAAGGTTAAGAGCCGGATTAAATAATGTGCAAGGTTTAGACCAGGTGGCGCTCAGAGAAAAAATCAGACATGAAAGAAGAATGGAACTGGCATTCGAAGGACACCAATGGTTTGATCTGATCAGATATGATAACGGTGCTTACGCATTAAACTTTTTCCACAACATCGGAAAAACAAATGCAGCAGCCAAACACCTGTTATTGCCGATTCCTCAAAGGGAAAGAGACGCAAATCCAAACCTGCAACAAAACAACGGTTACTAATTTACTACTTACTCAATTTTGATTGTTATGCATACTCAAAATATTAATAAAAAATTACTCACCTTTTTAACCATCTGCTGCCTCTCGATCGTAGCCTGCTCAAAAGTAGACCGGATGATTCTGAATAAAGGTGAAACACCACTGGCTATCAGTGCAGATAAAAAAGAAATCGAACTGATCGAGAAAAATTTTAACGTTGACGGTGTGCAGTTTACCTGGACAACAGGTACTAATGGAGGTACTGACCAGTCTATTGCTTATACCTTTGTTTTAGACATTGACGATGAAACTAAAACCAATCCGATTATAGTTTCACTGGGAAAGGCTAGTTATAATTACAAATACACGGTACAAGAACTGAACCAGTTACTGGTTGACAGATGGGGAATTACACCCGGAAATACCGTATCTCTAAAAGCCAAAGTGTATAACTCATTAGGAACAGCTACTACTTTTCACGATTCAACAGATTGGTATAATATATCTGTAAAAACATATATACCTGTTACTAAAACTTTATATCTCATCGGAGATGCAGCTCCGGCAGGCTGGAGTGCTGATAATGCACCCGCAATGGATTTAAGTGCTGTAGCTCCAGGTAAATTTACCTGGAGAGGAATTTTAAATGCCGGCGCATTGAAATTCATTACTACTCAGGGAGAATTTGTTCCCAGTTATAATAAAGGTCAGAACGATTTTTCACTGGTGTACAGAACCTCATTTGATCAACCTGATGAAACATTTTTAATTGAAGAAGGTGGACTTTATGAGGTGAGTATAGACTTATTGCATCTTACTATCAGTATTGCTGCTTCTGCAGAACCTGCTTACAGCAGACTATGGATGCTGGGTGATGCGATTCCTACAGGATGGAATATTGACGATCCGGCTGAAATGCGCGTAGATGAATCTAACAAGTTTGTGTTTACGTATAATGAAGTATTGAGTGTGGGAGAATTTAAAATACCGGTTGCTACAGGAAACTTTTCAACCGATTATTATATGCCACTCGAAAATAATCCTGCTCTTTCAGAAACCGGTGCTCAATTAGTAGTGGGAGGTAACCCTGATTATAAATGGAAAATTACTGAGGCAGGTCCTTATAAAATTAAACTAAACATTCAGGTACCATCTATCTCTATCGAGAAGTTTGTACCGTTCGAAAAAATTTACATGGTAGGAGATGCTTCACCTGCAGGTTGGAATATAGATAATCCGTTCGAACTAACTAAAAACCCGAATGACCCTTATGAATTCACCTTTGAAGGAACACTGAACGTAGGTGAATTCAAATTACCCGTAGAAAAAGGAAATTGGGGAGGAGACTTCTTTATGCCGGTGATGAACTATCAGGACTTAAGCAAAACAGAAATGAAATTTGTACCGGGAGGTTCTCCTGATAACAAATGGAAAATAAACGAAGCAGGAACTTACAAAATAGTAATCAATCAATTCTATGAAACGATTGTGATTACGAAATTATAAGACTAACTAAATGAAAATGTAAGAGGGTGACAATAAAAGGTGATAAAAATACCAAAGGTTTTCATCCTCTTACTACTTTTCATCTCAAATCGTTCATTGAATAATCCGACAAATAATGAGAAAGTACTTTATATATCTGGGGGTTTGTGTTTTGTTCTCTTGTAAAAAAGATAGCCCTCAAAATGATCCGGTTACTTATGGAAACTCTTTTGTTTTATCCATCATTGCTGATAAATCTGTTTACCATCCGGGTGATGTGGTAAATTTCAAAGTAAATAAACCGGCAGAAGGTGAGATGACCATCCGTTACCGGCATTTGAATGAAACTATCAGCGAAAGCAGATGGAGTGGCACCGGTTGGACATGGACAGTTCCTGCTGCCGACTTTAAAGGTTACATGGTAGACCTTTATACTAAAGCCGCTGACGGAACTGATTCGGTTTTGGCAAGTGCAGGGATAGATGTATCAAGCGACTGGAATAAATTTCCACGTTACGGTTTTTTATCCGGTTATGGAAACTATTCAGAAGCTTCGATGAAATCAGTACTCGACAAACTTACACGTTATCATATTAATGGAATTCAATATTATGACTGGTTGTATAAGCATCACTGGCCTCTAGGCGGTACAGCCTCCAACCCAATGTCAATGTGGACGGAAATCGCTAATAAAGAAGTGTATTTAAATACATTGAAATATTATATAGATGAAGGCCACAAAAGAAATATCAATTCTATGTTTTACAACCTGGCTTTCGGGGCATTGGAAGATGCTATGTCAGACGGCGTAAACAGAGAATGGTATTTATTCAAAGATAATCAGCATACCGAAATAGATCAACACTCTTTACCAAAACCATATTTCAAAAGTAATATTCTGCTGACGAATGCAGGAAATGAGAACTGGCAACAATATATTATCGGAAAAAATGCAGCGGTATATGCTACATTGAATTTTGATGGTTATCACGTAGACGCTTTAGGTGAAAGAGGAACTTTATACGATTATGATGGAAATGTAGTAAATCAGCAAGCTACCTATCGTAGTTTTCTTGAGGCAATGAAAGCAGCACATCCGCAAAAAAAACTGGTAATGAATGCTGTAAATCAAAACGGTCAATTAGCTCATATTCTGAAATCACCTGTTGAGTTTCCTTATACGGAAGTATGGGCACCGAATGAAACGTATGAATCGTTAAGAAAAATTATAGCTGATAACTTTGATGCCAGCAATGGTAAAAGTACCGTATTGGCAGCTTACATGAATTACGATAAAAGTTCATCTAAAGGATACTTTAATACACATGCTGTTTTATTAACCGATGCAGTAATTTTTGCATTTGGTGGAGCACACCTTGAACTCGGTGAGCATATGTTGTCGAACGAATACTTTCCGAATAATAATCTCATGATGCAGGATGATCTGACCATTGCTATTACAAAGTATTATGACTTTCTGGTAGCTTATGAGAACTTATTGAGAGACGGTGGAACTTTTGACAATACCAATATAGAATGTACCGATGATCAGTTTGTTGTTCAAAACTGGCCGGCTTCAGGTGGCAGAGTTGCTGCTATTTCTAAAAAAGTAGATAACCGTCAGGTGTTTCACCTGATTAATTTTTCGAAGAACAGTTCTTTAAATTGGAGAGATGCGAACGGAACAGCTACTGCTCCAACTTTATTCAAAGAGGCAGCGCTAAGCTTCCAGTCTTCAACGCCCGTTAAAAAACTATGGCTGGCATCACCGGATGCTGATCACGGCGTGGCTAAAGAAATTTCATTCACACAAACCGGCAATACCGTTCAATTCAACCTGCCCTCTCTGTTGTATTGGAATATGATTGTTGCTGAATATTAAAATATCTGGTATGCGTTATTTATCTCTGTTTGTTTTATTGCTGGTGAATACCTTTTTATTGAATGCCCAAACCAAAGTTTTACAAAAATGTGTGGGATACAAGGTTTTTGATAATATGGTGGTGTTTAGTTTTGAGAATAACCAGCACATGGCTATTAAAGTATGTTCTGAATCTTTACTGAAGTTTCATTATTCCCCTGATGAAAAACCGGTAGATAAAGATTTTGCGAATACTCAATCTTATGCTGTAGTAAATGAAACGTTAGGATTCGAAGGAAAAATTAATATTGAAGAATCACAGCAGGCGTATGAATTTTATACGTCAAGATTACGTGTTCGTGTAAATAAAAATCCTTATCAGTTACAAATATTTGATAAATACCAAAAACTATTATTGAGTGATTACAATGATCAGGGGCTAATAAAAAATGAAGACGGACTGGTTACCTATAAAACACTTAGAAGGGATGAACAGTTTTTCGGACTAGGGGAAAAATCAGGAAACCTGAACAGAAGAGGTAAAGAATTCACTATGTGGAACAGTGATAAACCCTGTTATGGTGTATATGAAGACCCATTGTATAAAAGCATTCCTTTCTTCTTTAGTAGTTATAAATATGGCGTATTCTTCGATAACACTTATAAAACTAAATTTAAATTCGGTTCTGAAAGTAATAATTATTTCAGCTATGAAACGCCCGGTGGTGATTTTACCTGGTATTTTATTGCAGGTACAGATTTTAAAACCATCATCTCTCAATATATAGATCTTACCGGTAAACCGATCATGCCTCCGAAATGGGCACTGGGTTTTGCTCAGTCAAGAGGTATGTATACTTATGAAAAACAAGCACTGGAAATTGCCGCAGAGTTCAGAAAGCGTCAGATTCCCTGCGATATTATTTATCAGGATATCGGTTGGGTAAATGACTTACAAAGCTTTAAATGGCACAAAGACCGCTATTCGAATCCTAAAGAAATGTTGAAAAAATTAGATGCAGCCGGCTTTAAGATGATTTTATCACAAGATCCGGTCATCTCTCAATCTAACCAGCAACAATGGAAAGAAGCAGATGCACTTGGTTACTTCGCAAAAGATATCCGTACGGGAAAATCATATGATATGCCATGGCCGTGGGGTGGTAATTGTGGAGTGGTTGACTTCACTAATCCTGCAGTAGCTGACTGGTGGGGCCAATTACAACAGATGCCGGTGGCAGATGGCGTAAGAGGGTTCTGGACTGATATGGGAGAACCGGCATGGAGCAACGAAGCTGATCAGGACAGATTGTTTATGCAACACCACGACGGTATGCATGATAAAGTTCATAATGTATATGGATTGACCTGGGATAAAGTTGTAAAAGAACAATTCGAAAAACATAATCCGGGTAAAAGAATTTTTCAGATGACAAGGGCTGCCTATGCCGGCCTGCAACGTTACACATTCGGTTGGTCGGGCGACAGCGGAAATGGTGATAATGTACTGGAAGGCTGGGGACAACTGGCGAATCAGATTCCGGTAGGTTTATCTGCAGGTATGGGAGGAATCCCTTTCTGGACAACAGATATATCAGGCTATTGCGGTGATATCAGTAATCATCTGGCCATGGCTGAACTATATGTAAGGTGGATGCAGTTCGGAATGTTTAATCCGTTGAGCAGAGCCCATCATGAAGGAGACAATGCCGTAGAACCCTGGATGTTTGGTGAAGAAGCTGAAAAGTTGTCAAAAGCCGCTATAGAATTAAAATATCAGTTATTCCCATATATCTATACACAAGCAAGAATAGCACATGATCAGGGATTACCCATCATGCGTGCATTATTTCTGGAGTATCCGAATGATGCAGAAACTTTCAGAATAGACGATCAGTTTATGTTCGGCGAATCTATGATGGTGGCACCTGTTGTAAAAAAAGGAAGTACCAAAAGAGCAGTTTATCTGCCGGAAGGTGAATGGATTGATTTTAATAACCCTTCCACGATATATGATGGCGAACAAACCATTCAATATCCGGTAACATTGTCAACGGTTCCCATTTTTATCAAAAAAGGAGCAATTATACCAATGATGCCGGTAATGCAATACATCCATGAGAAAAAAGATTTCCCGCTTGTATTGTATGTTACAAAACCTAACGAAGCACAGTCGATAGCCTTTAATCTTTATGAAGATGATGGAGAATCTACCGATTATCTGCAAAACAAACATTCTAATACCCGTTTTGAATTAAGAACAGAAAAAAATGCCGCTGTGGTTAAAATTTATCCTCGTGAGAATAAAGGATATATACATGACGGAAAGAGAGGTTATATCATTAAAACACCGGCAACTAAAAAGCCCGGAAGTGTTATAGTAAATGATAAAAAGATAAAATCCGGAAAAATAAAATTAATCCAACAGCTCATTACTGCAATACCCGAGAGTAATACCTGGTATTGGAGTGCAGACGAGCAAATGATATATGTAACTGTATTAGAAAATCAACAAACTTCTACTATTACGATACAACCTTAAAAAGAAACAAAAGAATGAGTACTGTGAAAAAAGTTTTAGGCACATTCCTGTGTCTCTGGGGAGCGTTTGCTCATGGGCAGGAGAAAAAGATCTGGACATCTGATGCTTACAGTATGTACAATGATAAAATTGTACAAGGCGATTATACTGCACGCGTTTTGAATGGAGAACATATTATTTCCGATTATCAAAGTCCGGCGAATCTGTTTAAATCCTCCGCAATTTCTTTTAAGTTTAGTATTAACGGTAAGGATAATGAAATGGTGAGTGGAAACGATCATCTTTTTGTGCTGCCTGAAAATGAATTACATGTAGCTACACCACTCATCGAGTTCGGAAAACAAATAAAACCGGCTGCTGCTGAAAAAGCAGGATTTCTTTTGCCCGGCGCTACACTTACATTCAGAGTAGACCTTCGAAAGGTACACCAGGCATTTAAAGATCAGGGTTATTACACAACATTTAACGGACAAAAAATATACGCCAGCGACTTTAAAGGCGTATATGTAGCAGGTGGATCAGCACCCATGACCTGGGATTTTGATAATCTGATGAACTTCTCGCATCTTCAACTGAAAGATGATGATGGTGACGGTATTTATGAACTCACACTGGAGTTAAATAAAACAACCGGAGAAGTAAGTGCAGTAGAAGAATGGAAACTATCAAAAGATATAACAGCATTTCCCCGATTAGTTGCTGATAATACTTTGATGAAAGCAATGTATCAACTTTCGCTGGAAGAAATGCTGAATGCAATAGAAGCAGACAGCACTTTGCGTACCGGCCAGGAATGGGCGGGCGTATGGACGCGTGACGTAAGCTACAGTATTATTCTGGCAATGGCAGCGCTTCAGCCTGAAGTGTCTAAAATCAGTTTATTGAAAAAAGTAAACAGAAACGGAGTGATCGTACAGGATACCGGTACTGGCGGTGCCTGGCCTGTTAGTACCGACAGAATGATCTGGGCAGTAGCAGCCTGGGAAATTTATAAAGTAACCGGTGATAAAAATTGGCTAGAACAAGCGTACACGATTATAAAAAAATCATTAGACGTTGATATTAAAAATATTCTGGATCCTTCCACGGGATTGGTAAAAGGAGAATCTTCTTTTCTGGATTGGAGAGAACAAACATATCCGAACTGGATGGAACCGGCAGATATTTTTGAGTCACTATCACTTGGAACCAATGCCGTTCATTACCAGGCTTATCATTTACTGACGGAAATGGGTAATGCTTTAGGCAAAAATGCAGAAGTTAAAAAATATGGTACACTCGCCGCAAACATTAAAGCCGGTATTAATAAATACTTATGGTTGGAAGATAAAGGCTATTACGCACAGTTCTTATATGGAAGAAATACTAAAATAGTTTCATCACGTGCAGAAACGCTGGGAGAAGCTTTAACCATATTGTTTGATATTGCAGATGATAACAGGAAAAAAAGAATCATTGAAAGTATGCCGGTTACACCATATGGTGCTGCTTGTATTTATCCTCAAATTCCCAATATCCCGCCTTACCACAATAATGGAATATGGCCTTTTGTACAGGCTTACTGGATGTTAGCTTCCGCAAAATCAAAAAATGAACCGGCTGTATTGGAAAGTATTGCTGCTATTTACAGACCGGCAGCCCTGTTTCTGACTAACAAAGAAAATTTTGTTTCAGAAAATGGTGATTATCTCGGTACCCAGATAAATTCGAGTAATATGTTGTGGAGCTTGTCTGGAAATCTAAGTATCATTCATAAAGTTATTTTCGGAATTCAACATGAAAATCAATATTTGAAATTCACTCCTTTTATTCCTGAACCGCTGAAAGGAAAATATTCATTACAGAACTATAAATACCGTAATGCTAATATTGATATTGAAATTTCAGGTTATGGTGATGCGGTTAAAGCCTTTACTGTTAACGGAAAAACTGCTACTGATTTGATTATTCCCGCAACAATGGAAGGAAAAATCAGCATTCGTATTGAAATGAATAATAAGTTTGAAAGTAAAAGTCAGATGAACCGGCAGCCAGTGCTGTTTTCACCGGCAGCGCCTGTTGCGGAAATAAAAACAGATAAACTGATATGGAATGCTGTAGCAGGTGCAGAAAAGTACCAGATTATCGAAAATGGAAAAACAATTGCATCCATTACCGGAACCAGCTTTTCATTGCCTCTGAAAAAAGGTGCAGTCGAGTATCAGGTAAAGGCTATCGATCAAAATAATATTCCCTCTTTTGCCAGTGAACCGGTTATAAAAGAGAATACGGCTCACGTAATAAAAAAAGAGTGGGAAGATTATTATTCTACAGCGGTATTACCTGCGAATGGCTATTCCGGAAAAGGATATATAGAAACCGCCAATGATGTTAATAATGAGCTGGTATTGGAGGTGGAAGCACCTAAAAAAGGAGCGTATATGGTGAGAATTGTTTATGCGAATGGAAATGGACCGTTTAATACTGACAATAAATGTGCAATCAGACAATTAAGTGTAAATAATATAAAACAGGGAATCATGGTTTTTCCACAACGCGGAAAAGATGAATGGAGCGATTGGGGGTGGTCAAATACAATCACTGTTAAGTTGAAGAAAGGAAAGAATAAAATCCGGCTGAAGAAAACCCCTGACCAGGATAATATGAATATAGACGTGAACCATGCATTATTAGATTATATAGAATTCATTCAACTCTGATACTCGAAGTGCGCTTACCGAAAGGAGGCGCACTTTTTTTAATTAGTGTAAATCAGCGTTAAATAAGGTTAAATTTCGACATAAAACGCTTGCTATATAATGATTGTGAGCATATTCTTACTATTTTAGAGGCATGCCAAACACTAAATCAATGAAGAAGATACTTATCTGCTCGTTTCTTCTTTGCAGTATGATTGTTACCTATGCTCAGAATAATGGATCGATTGCGGGCCAGGTAAAATCATCTGATGCCGACCCTTTATCTTTTGCTACGATTACTATTTTTAAAACAAAAGACACCAGTATTGTAAGTTATAAACTAACGGATAAAGACGGTAAATTTCAAATCGCTTCTTTGCCTGTCGGAATTGATTTGACATTACTGGTAAGTTTTACAGGTCAGCAATCACACAGAGAAGTGTTTTCTCTTACAACAGAGTCTCCTAAAAAAGAATTCGGAATTATCTCCATGATAGAAGATAACGATATGCTGGAAGAAGCAATTGTTAGTGCAGAACGTCCTCCGATCGTTATGAGAAAAGATACGATTGAATTTGATGCCGCGGCATTCAAAACCCTCCCTACGGCAATGGTAGAAGATCTCCTGAAAAAATTGCCGGGTGTACAATTAACGGAAGATGGCCAGTTTATGGTCAACGGAAGAACTGTCAACAGAATTCTGGTTGACGGAAAAGAGTTTTTCGGCAATAATGTGCAAACCACTACACGCAATTTACCTGCATTTACAATCAGTAAAGTGGCTGTTTACGATGACCCCAGAGATCTGATGGACGATCCGTATAAGCCGAAACATCAGGTTGGACAAGTAGTAAATCTTAAACTCAAGAAGGAATATAGAAAAGGACTCTTCGGAAAAGTTTACGCAGGTGGTGGAACTGACGACCGATATGAAATCGGAGGTATCGTCAATATGTTCAGAGATACTACACAAATCAGCTTGCTGGGATATTCGAACAACTTGTCTAAAAGCTCTTTCTCTGCCAGTGATATGATGAATCTGGGTGGAATGAATCGTTCCCCGATCCGCTCCATCAGTGTTAATTCTGGCGGAGGAATCGCATTCAACGGAATTTCAACCGGTGGTATGAATTCAGGAATTGAACAAGTGACAGGTGGAGGTATTAACCTGAATCACGTCTTTAAAAATAATCTGTCAGTATCTACTCAATACTTTTACAATCGGGCTGATAATTTGCTGGATACAAGATCACGAACAGACCAGTTTATTGTGGATACCATTTTAACAACGAATGCCAGTTCCAGTGTAAAGTCGATCACCAATACGCATGTAGTAAATGTTAGTTCTTTCTGGAAAATAGACAGTGTTACTACTATGCGTCTTGATCCTTCGCTTACGCTGACGAATGGCAGAACCATACGCCCCGGTTATTCGGAAATGATCAAGAATGAAACCGAAGAACTTAATAATAGTACACTGGACGGTAAAACATTTAATGACCGTCTGAACTACGACCACCAGTTTCACGTAAACAGAAATCTGAATAAAAAATGGTTGATTGGTGTTACAAATGTTGTTCGTATAGATAATACCGATCAACAATTGATAGATAATGTATTGAACTTCTATTTTCCCGGTGATGCATTGAGTCAGAATCGTCAGCAAAATCAGGACAGGGTTCAGCAAAGCATTGACAACTCTCTTAACCTGACTCACTATATTAATTCTACATGGTCGGTTAATTACAGATACCGTTATCAATATGAAAAGCAAAAGAGTGGGGTGTATACCTATGATGCATTAAACCCTAACGATGTATATGATATATTCATTCCGTCTTTATCTGACGACTTTGGAAGAAGGGTAAATGAACATAATGGAAATATTTCTATCGTATATAGAACTGCTGACTGGAGAATTTCTCCAACGCTCAGATATGTTGACTTAGGAATGCAGAACGATTTCATCACGCTGGGCAACAGACGTAATTATAACTTCAATTACTTACTTCCCAGTTTAAATATGGAATATAAAAAGCTTTCCCTATCTTTTTCTAAAAATGTAAATCTCCCTGAGTTAACAACCATGCAGCCGGTAGCCAATGCCAATAATCCGCTTCGGATTATAATTGGTAATCCGAACCTGAAACCTGAGGAAAGTGCATCATTCAATGTAGCGGTAAGAAATTTTGGTAAACCGGATCAATACTACAATGTATCAGCCAGCGCAAGTATTTATGAAAATGCTGTAGTAGAAAGCAGAACCGTAGATCCGAAAGGTGTGCAAACCATTGAATTTATACAGGTGGGAGGAAGAAGATCAGCACAGTTAAACGGTGATTATAATAAAACCTGGAAGAATACTACCGATCAGAAGTTATCATTGGGTATAAACTCTTTTATCAATATCAATGAAAATCCAAGCTTCTTAAATGGAGAGGAAATTTCGTCGGAAGTTTACTCATACCGTGTAGGTTCAAGAGTAGGGTTTATTCATAAGAATTCATTGGAAGTGAACCTTAATTTCAGAGTAACCTATATTGATAATAAATTCAAAAATCAGAATGTGCAGGATTTTGCTTATAACCTGAAAACATTCGACGCAAACATAACTTATCGACCGATTCCAAAGATTGTATTGAACTCTAATTATAGTTTAACCTACAATCAATTGATTGCTGACGGTTTTCAGAAATATGTTCAGTTATGGAACTTGTCGGGTACTTATCAGTTCGGAAAAAATATGGGAAAACAAATTACTTTATCTGTATTTGATGTGCTAAACGATAACGTGTCGGTTCGAAGAACGGTGATGAGTAACTATATAAGTGATGTTCAAAACCGTATTCAACAACAATACTTTTTACTCACCTTCAGTATGAATATAAACAATTTTACACCGAAACAAAGCGGGTTCCGCATTTTTGGCATGTAATAAGTAATATAGATAATTTAAAAGTGGTTGATATACATCAACCACTTTTTTTATGTAATTTATCTGTATTTAAATCTATTTTCTTTTTGATAACGTATAATATAGAAGAACTTAATATTGATTTAAAAATTTTACTTATGAAATGGTGTTATTCATTATTGATGGCATTCTTATTATTGGGGTGTAAAAAAAATGGTGAAAAGTGAAATGAGGAAAAAGTACCGGATATAGGTCAGCAACATAACCTGCTTTTAAACGATTTGTTAGCTGTAGTGCACCAATATTCTGATAATGACCTGGTGAATGAAAAAGCACTGGTCTTAAAAGAAATTTATCGGCAATCGTTTGTTAAGTCTGGTTTAAATAATTGGGTGAACGAGGATATGCTTTTGAATCGGTTAGATAAACAGGCATATGAACTTTTTGATATGCAGCATTATGAACAATGAGCATATAGTATTACAGATGCTGCCGTGCAGCAGGCGGTATTTGAATTACTCGGGTATCTCTTCATTGGAAAACCGATGGATTTGCTGGATCCGTATCAGGTTTTTGCCGGTCCAATGTTAAATGCAGAAGGTGAGATTACAAAAAAAGCTTTTATAGAAACTTATAAGTCTTCCTTTTTATACTGGAAGAATAAGTTTGAGCCTGTTTTAAAGCCCGAACTTACCAGAAATTCATCCCGGGTAGATAATGATATTCCTTGAAAAAAGCTGGCTTTATGGGATGCTGTTGGTGCCGTAAAGGGGGCATGGGAATTTGGAAAAGTAGGTTCTTTGTTAGGGGGATTTTGGGGTGCTTTCGCGGTAGGAGCTACCGGGGCTGTCTTTGAAGGGGCATCTGCTTCGGCTGCCGCTTATTTAGAACATCAGGTTGAAAAAATATTAGAACTGAAATAAGGTGAAAAATAAACTTATTAAATTATTTGCATGTATAGTGGGTTGATTTATTCTTCGTGTAATCTATAAATTTCATATGAATATTGCTTTTAAAGATTTCTTATTGTCTGTTTTAATGGGGAGTATCTATTTTCTGATAACTTCTTTTTTTAACAACCGGGCAGGCAGGTGTTGGAGTGATTTTAAAAATAAAATGAAAAATTAATGCATTAAGCTTGCATTATCGCCTAAAAATTAGCATATTCATATAGAACGGTGAACAACCGTTTAGCATCGCTCTTTTCTAATGAGAAATAGTATCCGAAATAAAAAAGGTTTCATCTTCTTATATAGATGAAACCTTTTTCTCAATCTTATTCTTTTATAATTACTGGTCACTAACTTTTTTGAGTACTGGGGCAAACAAAGTTTGTCAGGTCAAATTGTTGACTGTCTTTTATTGCTTTGAATCCGCCTTTTATGTCTACAACATTTTCATAACCTCTTGATTTAAGAATAGAAGCAAAAATCATAGAACGGTATCCGCCGGCGCAATGGATGTAGTTGGTTTCCGCTTTGTTGATAGAAGAAAGATGATCATTAATATAATCAAGCGGTAAGTTAGGAACATTATTAATGTGTTCACTTTCATATTCACCGGGTTTACGAACATCCAGCACTTTTAAGTCCGGATTTTTTTCTCTTCTGGCGGCCAGTTCTTCAGCTGTGATTGATTCGATAGAGTCTACTTCTTTACCTGCGGCTTTCCATGCATCGAAACCACCTTTCAGATAACCTAATGCATTGTCGTAACCTACTCTTGCTAATCTTGTAACAACTTCTTCTTCTCTTCCTGTATCTGTAAGTAATAAAAGCGGTTGTTTAATGTCGGTAATAAGTGCACCTACCCAGGGAGCAAATCCGCCGTCAATACCGATATTGATACTATTTGGAATGAACCCCTGCGCAAATGTTTGCGGGCTGCGGGTATCCAGGATAAGTGCTCCTGATTCGTTGGCAGCCGCTTCAAATGCCTCTACACTTAATGCCTGTGTACCCCTGTTTAATACAGTATCGATGCTTTCGTATCCCTGGATATTCATCATTACATTTTCCGGGAAGTACGCTGGAGGTGGAAGTAATCCATCTGTGACTTTTTCAATAAACTCTTCCTTCAACATAGGTTGTAAAGCATAATTTTTTTGCTTTTGATTGCCTAATGTGTCGAAAGTTTCCTTACTCATATTTTTCCCGCATGCAGATCCTGCACCGTGGGCCGGATAAACAATTACATCGTCTGGTAAGGGTAATATTTTATTTCTGAGAGATTCATATAAAAAACCTGCTAACATATCCTGAGTAAGATCTTCTTTTACTTTTTGTGCGAGGTCAGGACGGCCTACATCACCGATAAACAAAGTATCACCGGTAAAAATAGCTACGGGTTTGCTTTCTTCATTGTATAAAAGATAACAGGTGCTTTCCATTGTATGCCCTGGTGTATGTAATACCTGAATTTTGATATTACCTACTGTTAGAAACTCACCGTCTTTTGCAATATATGCATCAAAGCCAGGCTTAGCGGTTGGCCCGTAAACAATCGGAGCGCCCGTTTTTTGCGACAGGTCTAAATGCCCGCTAACGAAATCGGCGTGAAAATGTGTTTCTAATACATACTTTATCTGAGCGTTGTTGTCTGCAGCCTTTTTGATATATTGGCTTACCTCACGTAACGGGTCAATAACAACAGCTTCACCATTACTTTCAATATAATAAGCGCCCTGCGCTAAACACCCGGTATATATTTGTTCTATTTTCATTGAATATGTTTTCTACTACTAATTTCGTAATGAATGACAAAAATAACCCTGATTTTAATCAACTGCTAAAGAGATTTTAAACAGGATGTGAGTATCTTATCGTATTTATACAATAGTGTACGGAGAGTATTAACTATGATAACAAAATTCCACATATTTTGTTGAATTTTTGAATGTATAGATAGAATTATCATAAAAAAATGTGTGTCAAATTCTACATTTTAGTGAACTATTCATCGAATTCGTTAATTACGAACTCTTTATAAGCCTTTTTAAGACAGTTTATAACAGTTTTTAGAAAACTTTAATATTTGGTCTCTCTTTTGTAATCAGACCATTAGCACCTCTATTCAATTATTCGGATTAATTAAACATCGCAACCAATTCATTTTTCGCTTCCTGGTTGGGAATGTTATGGTCCGACTATGCCCCCTACACTGTCGAGAGCTAATAACATTGTTTTATCAAACTATTAAGTGTATGAGAAATTCCTTCTTCTGTATTTTCTTATTTGTCATTGTATCATTGTCTGCTAAAGCTCAAAGCTTTCAAGGATATAGAACTAATAACTATACAGGCGTGAACGGGGTATTCTTCAACCCCGCGAATATTGCAGACAGTAGATACAAATGGGACGTGAATGTATTCGCAATCGACGGATATGCCGGTAATGATCAGAATACGCTTAAATTCAAAGACATTACACGTTCTTTTAACGCCGATTCTTTAAAATCAAAACTTTTAACATCTAACGGTGATAACCTGACGGCATTAAGCAGAATAGATATCCTGGGGCCATCTTTTATGTTTAGCGCCAGCAAAAAAACTTCTTTTGCCGTTACCACAAGAACCAGGGTGTGGGCGAATGCCACTAATATTGATGGCCGGTTAGCACGTGCTGTAATTGATGCCGGTGAAGTCAATAACGCTAATTATCCTTACAACTTTAATGTGTCAAAAGGTGATATGCACACAGCCGGTTGGACGGAGCTCGGCCTCAGCTGGGGGCAGGTTTTAACCAATAGTGACTCACGTCACCAATTGAAATTTGGTCTTACTGCCAAATATCTGGCAGGAGTAGCCGACGCTTATTTACGTCAGAGTAACCTGAATGGTTCTATCGTAAATGTTGGCGGTCAAACACAGTTAACGAATATGACCGGTTCTATTCAGTTAAATACAACTGATGCAAACTTTGCTGATTATAAATTCAGAGATTTCTTCAAGTTCAACGGCCACGGTGTTGGTGGAGATGTAGGTATCGTATATGAATACAGACCAAACACCGATTACTCTGAATATGAAGATGATCGCGCTTTCAATAAATATAAGTTGAGAGTAGGGGTTTCCGTAATGGACATCGGTCAGATCAAGTTTAAAAAGTCTACCAACGATGCTGCTAATTATAATGTAGCAATCCCTCCGGGCGGAACCTTTGCTTTGTCTAATTTCCAGGACAGATCTGTTTCTGAATATACAGACGTATTAAATGCTTCTCCTTACTTTACCAACGTTGGTACTGGAAGTACTGAGTACAAAATTTCAATTCCAACCACTGTTCAGGCGAATGTTGACTATAATATTAATGATCGTTGGTTTGTGAATCTTGCCGGTCAGATAGCTACCAGCAAAACCGAAGGGTTGAATTTATATGCTTTCAACTCATATACTTTAACTCCACGTTATGATGTTGAACGTTTCGGAATTTCTGTTCCTATTAACTACAACGAATTAACTGATTTCAATGCCGGTATTTCATTCCGTTTCGGCCCTGTATTCCTGGGATCAGGAAGTGTAATCACCGCTTTATTTGACAATAATAAGCAAGCTGATTTACATCTGGGTGTAAGATTCGGTATGCCACATAAAAAAGTGAAGAAAACTGACACCGATGGCGATGGTATTTATGATAAAGAAGATCAGTGTCCTACAGTTCCGGGTGTAGCACGTTACAATGGTTGCCCTGTTCCTGATAGAGATGGTGACGGTGTTAATGATGAAGAAGATAAATGTCCTGACGAACCGGGATTAGCTCGCTACCAGGGTTGTCCTATTCCTGACAGAGATGGTGACGGTATTAACGATGAAATCGACGAATGTCCTGACCAACCAGGTTCTGGCCAGTTCAAAGGCTGTCCTGATACTGACGGTGACGGTATTCCTGATAAAGACGATAAATGTCCTACCGTTGCAGGTGTTGCTAAATACCAGGGTTGCCCTATTCCTGACAGAGACGGTGACGGTATCAATGACGAAGAAGATCTTTGTCCTGATAAACCTGGTCCGGCTTCATCAAGAGGTTGTCCGGTAGAAGAAGTTGCTGTTCGTATTACTGCAGATTTCAAAAACATTCTGTTCGACTTTGGTAAAGCGACCATCCGTCCTGAATCATTGCCGATTATTGAAAGAGCAGCTCAAACAATGAATGAGCAAATACCGAATTCAACTTTCTACATTGACGGTTATACCGACAATAAAGGTAGTGTTCAGGTAAATAAGAAAATTTCTCAGCAACGTGCACAGGCAGTAGCAAGTGCATTGATTGCAGCAGGTGTAGAAAAATCACGCTTAACCGCCAGAGGATTTGGTAAAGACAATCCGAAATGTGAAAATGATACCGAAGAAGGCAGACAATGTAACAGACGTGTTGAAGTGGTGATTCGTAATATTGATCAGAAACAATCTACATCCACTATAAGAGTGAATAACTAATAAAGAGAGTAGTTTTGGTTTCTTGTTAAAAAGCTGTCCTTTTCCGGCCTGACCGGAAAAGGACAGCTTCTTTTTGTAAAACAGTAAATAAAGTAAACAGCGCAGGCGAATGGTCTTTGCAGATAGGAATTTGTAGCGAAAAGGTTGAAAAAAGAGACATCTCCGAAATAACTGGTATACTTTTCCGTTTCATTTCCATGAAATTACACGATTGATCATTATTTTTGACCTTTAGTGTTGACGAATCAAATGGCATATCTTAACCTCAAACATATCTACAAACAGGGCGATAAAGGTTTTACGCTCAGTGATATTCATTTGCAGATGGAGCAATTTCAAAAAATTGCAATTGCAGGTGAAACGGGGTCAGGTAAAACCACCTTAATGAAAATCATTGGTGGGCTTATTCAGCCCGACGACGGATTGGCTACTTTTGACGGACAAAAAATCATGGGTCCGCATGATCAGCTCATTCCCGGCCATAAAGGAATTGCTTTTTTGTCGCAACACTTCGATCTGCCCCAACATCTTCGTATTGAACAGGTATTGGAATATGCTAATGAACTTTCTGCCGGAGAAGCAAAGTCAATTATTGATATTTGTGATATCAACCACCTGATGAAACGTAAAACACATCAGTTATCGGGAGGAGAAAAACAAAGAATTGCCATTGCAAAGCTATTGATCGCCCGTCCGAAATTAATGCTACTCGACGAACCATTCTCTAATCTTGATCCGATTCACAAAGATCAGCTGAAAGCACTTTTTGAACGACTGGAAACGGAATTAGGAATTAGCTTCATCATGGTTTCGCATGATGCGCAGGATACCCTCTCATGGGCCGATTATCTTTATATTATGCAGGCCGGTAAAATTGTTCAGTCCGGAGAACCCGGCGCTGTTTATTATGAACCCGGAAATGAATATGTTGCCGGTATTTTAGGAAAATACAATAAAGTGAGGCAACAGCTGGTGAAGTTCGACCAGCAGGATCTGTTCGGTGATCAATTCAGGTATATTCGTCCGCAACAACTGCAACTCGTTCCTTTAAGAAATTGTATGTGGAGAGGAGTCATCAATAAAATTTCTTTTTACGGAACCCATTATGAAATAAAAGTCGATACAAGAGAAGGTGTGATCTGGGTATATAGCAGCTGGGTAAAACAAAAAGTGGGTGATTCCGTAGGTATCAGTTTCCGAAATAATTAGATCAAAAGATAAATTCTGTTGATATACATAAAAAATCCCTCTGAATATTACTTCAGAGGGATTTTTTATGTATTCTACTAAGCTTATGCTTTGATATTTTTCTTCGCCCCGGTTAATTTACCGATGGTCAATCCCTGAACAATAATAGAGAATACCACTACAAAGTAGGTAATGGATAAAATTAATTCCTTATTCAATTCCGAATCAATCGACATGGCCAGTGCTACGGAAACTCCTCCTCTTAAACCTCCCCATACAAGGATAGTGGTAGATTTTTTATCTAAGCGATCAATGAGCGGAACGATTCTGGAAGGGGCCCAGATGGAAACGAAACGTGCAAACAACACTACCAGAATAGCAATAATACCAGCTACCCAGTAATCGTTCAGGTTTTCAATAATTAAAAGTTCAAAACCAATTAACATGAATAAGATGGCATTCATGATTTCATCTAACAACTCCCAGAATTTATCTACATAGTCTTTAGTGATATCACTCATTACATAGGTACGGGCATAGTTACCGATAAAGATACCGGCTACTACCATTGCAATCGGAGGGGATACATGTAATTTTTTAGCTAGTAAATAACCACCCATTACGATAGACAATGTAATTAATACCTCGAGCTTATAATCGTCAATCTTTTTCATGGCTCTGGAAGCAGTCCAACCCAAAGCAGCACCTAAAATACCACCACCTACAGCTTCTTTCACAATCAACCAGCTCACTTCTCCGAGTGAGAAATCCATATTCTGTGATTTTGCCAGATTTAATATGGATACAAACATTACAACGGCTACGCCATCATTAAACAAAGATTCGCCGGCGATTTTGGTTTCGATCGCTTTCGGAACACCCGCTTTTTTCAAAATTCCTAATACGGCTATCGGATCAGTAGGAGAAATCAATGCACCAAACAGTAAACACTGAATAAAAGGTATACCGATGTTTAATGCCTGTAATATGTAAAACATTAATCCTCCTACTACGAAAGTGGAGATAATCACACTGACAGTAGAGAAAGTGATTACATATTTTTTTTGATTTTTAAGATCAGAGAACTTAATGTGAATAGCACCGGCAAATAAGAGGAAGTTTAACATAGCCCCCATTAAACTTTCTTCTAAATCGGCATCTCTCACCAGATTTTTGGCATCATCAAACAAATGCGGTACAAACTTACCCAACGCCACTAACGCTACTGAACAAACCAGGGCAATGATCATAATACCGATTGTTGCAGGTAGCTTTAAAAAGCGATGGTTGAAATACGCAAACAATGAGGTTAAAACAATCAAAACCGAAAAGGTGTAATACAATTCCATTTTTTAAACTTACAAGGTTTATAATAAAGATTTGATCGATCTGATCAAAAGTTTCATGCTTTCTTCGTCGGTAGCATCAAAATATCCTCTGATTTTTCCCTGTTGGTCAATCAATGCTACCTGTTCAGTATGAATAAAATCATCTTCTATATCTGTTGCAGGATCCACTACATTCATCATGTAATCGTATCTCGCTGCATCATAAATTGCTTTTTTATCGCCCGTTAAAAGTTGCCAGACAGGTGTATACGCACCGATTTTTTCGCTATAGGCTTTTAATACTGCTACAGAATCGTACGCCGGGTTTACAGTGTGTGATAAGATAATAAAATCTTTCCGGTCTTTAAAGGTTTCATAAACCGGTTGAAGGTTTTTATTCATGATGGGGCAAATGCCGGGGCAGGTAGAAAAGAAAAATTCAATTACGGCCACTTTCCCTTCACGGTCTTTCTCTGTAATCACTACACTATCCTGATTTAAAAACTGAAAACTTTCCAGTTGATGCTCGCGATCACCTAAAACCGGAAGTTCTGTTTTAAATAACCGGATACTCAAAAACACAATTCCTGCTAAACAAACAGCAGTAATAATAACAGATATCAGTTTCACCTTTTTATGCATCGAAAACACTTTGCGCGAATTTACTATCAAATCAATGGAAAATGAAGCTAAAATATTCATGATGCCTGTTTTATGACCTAAAAAGTTTGAGTTTTATCAGCCGATTACCCCTTTTTTGATAAAAACTCAAGATGAAAACTTAAACTTAGAGAGATAAACGTCGTTCATATACGGCGCTTTACAACAGTGCAGAAAAATCATTGAACGTCAACTTCTTATTAGTTAATAAAACTGAATTAGCAGCTTGTTTTATAAATAATTGATTTTTATTGTTTTATGCAATTCGGATTAGATTTTGGATGTAGTGCAATTAAAAAATATATGTTCAATCTCACACATTCATTACCTGGAGTGGTATGCGTAACCGCTGACTTTCAAAAAAAGTGATGCAACTGACCCCGGCAGAATATGGTGATGATGGGAGGAGGCCTCTATCTGCATATAAATAATAGAAAATACTTTACTTTAGAGGAAAGTGATTGTTACTCACCGTTCTAAACTAAAAAACCGGATGAAATATTTAATCATATTAATTGTATTGTTCCCTTTAAAAACGTTTGCTTGTTCAGCATTTTTCTGTGATGGGAAAACCAGGTATCTGGCTAAAAATTTTGATTGGAGCACAGGGCAAGGGTATATCATTAAAAATATAGCAGGACAAAAAAAGTTTGCTTACGGACTAAGAGGTTCAAATCAGGCTAACTGGACGTCTGAATTTGGGTCAATCACCTTTAATCAGATCGGAAAAGAGTTTCCCTATGGTGGGATAAATGAAAAAGGATTGGTGGTTGAACAATTATGGATGTCGGAAAGTATCTATCAGGATAATAAAAATCAAACTATTTCCGAGCTGGAATGGATACAATACCAACTGGATAATTATTCATCAGTTGAGGAAGTTATTTCAAATCTGAATAATCTGACAATAAAACCTATTGCTACCATTCATTATTTTGTTGCTGATAAAAACGGTCATTCTGCTGTGATTGATTTTGTAGATGGAAAATCTGTGGTCAGCAGAAAGTCTGAAAAAAGTCAGGTAATAACTAATGAAACATTGTTGGATTCTGAGAGATATTTTGATCTGCATAAATCGAAAATTGATAAAGATTCAAGAACTCACTTCGACAGGTATTGCCAGATAAAAAATAGTTTATCAAATATCGAAATTGAAAATGCTGATCAGGCTTTTGAAATTTTGAGCAACAGTGCTGAAAGTAAAGAGCATTACAAAACTTATTGGACTGTTGTTTACGATTTAACTAACCTGGAAGTGTACTTTAAATCATTCAACAATAAAACTGTTAAACAATTTAAGTTATCGGAAATAAATTTTAATGCTGATCCGGAGGCTTCTGCTATTAATCAGGATTTTTTTAAATTGGAAAATTACTCTTTTGAAATGAATAAAGTGCTGTTTACAACGTCTATGAAAATGATGGGGTTAAAAGTTGATGAAGCATTAGGAGCGATGCACCAGATAACACCAGATCAACATAGAATCGATAAAATTTTTCAGGAAAATTATATTGATTTGAAAATTACTTTCCTTTCGAAATCTGTGCAAGGGAATATCTACTATACACTGATGCAAGGCGAAAATAATTTCAACAGAAGAAACGGTATAAAAAGCGGTATATTTCCGATACAGAAAAACGAAACGCATAAAATGATTTATGTAATGCCCAGAGGAGAGTTTGCTTTAGCGTGTTTTCTTGATGCGAATCTCGACAATAAAATGGATACAAAATTTTTTGGAATACCTAAGAATTATGGTTTTTCGCTAAATAGAAGAGGCATTTTGGGAACACCTCCCCGGTACAAAAACGCAAAGATTTCTTTACAAGAAGATACGGAAATAATAGTAAAAATCAAATAATTTACCAGTTTAAATAGGATATAACAGGCACGAATAGTCATAAATTCTTTAAAAGAATATTATTTCCTTAAAAAGATATTTTCCTGAGCAAAATCAGTATCAGGTATGCCACAGATCAGTTTTCGCAAACATTGGTGTATCTATATTTGTGACGGCTATAAAGGGTTACATTGGTGAAGGTCAGGCGTTTAGTCTGACCTTCTTTTATTTACAAAGATCATGTTTTAATCTGATGTAAATCAGTTTGTTATGTTTTCTTTGTTTTTATATTTGCATTGCAATTGACAGTAGAAGTGGTGTTGATGTTAACGTCCTACAAATCCAAGTCCTGAAAGTCCATTCAATATCCTAAAAACAAAGAGAATGTCGACGCCACTTTTTGTCAATATCTTTTCTACTCTCTTCAGATACCTCATTTTCAATACTCCATAACATCTTACCATTTATCTGGTGACATTTACGTATTATAATACTGTACTTCATTTTCCCATCTGCTGATATGACCGGTGTTCTCGTTTGATGGTTATGAAGATCATGTTTGGCGGTGATGGAAGTCAATGGAATCAACGTTTCGGGCATGGTATATTTGTATCACAATTGACAGTACGAGTGGTGTTGATATGACGCGTCTGAAAGTCCAAATCCTACAGAAATCCGTTCAATATCCTACAGCAAAAAACGCATGTCGGCACCACTTTTTGTCATCAACCATTTACCTCACCAATATGATAATATATTCCATACATGAATTTCAAAAAGATTGTGATCGTCTGATTCAGAAACAATATCCTTACCTGAGAATGATAATGCGGCAAAAGGGAAATCCTTTTCATACACAATCGAAGTTAAATGTTTGGAGACGGAGTTATTCTGTTTTTGAGCTCAATGATATTGGGGCCGGTGAGGCAGATTCTATCGAATCGTTTGTAAAGCAAGCTGATCTTTTATGGGGAATAGAGGTGACCGTTTTACGAAGAATGAGAAACACCTGGTTGCCTGTTAAACATACGGGCCATCTTAGTTTTGAACAACAGAACAAGATTGGTCTGGAAATGGCTTTATCGGAAATGTTATGATTGATTTTTTAGTTTTACTTCAGGAGTCAGATGATTTCATCCGGCTCCTGAATATTTATTGCTGATAAGCCCCCCATCATTTACCACACTTAATTAAAAATTATTAATTCTTCACTAATAAAGGAGGTGCTCTAATTTATCCAGACTGGTAATTCTTATTTTTCCTTCTTTAATTTCAATCAATTTTTCAGATTTGAAATCACTCAGTGTTCTGATCAGTGATTCGGTAGCAGTACCCACATATTGTGCGATATCTTCGCGGGAGATGTCAATCTGATCTGCATTATTTTGTTGATTGAATTTATTATAAATATCAATTAATGCTTTGGCAATACGTTTTCTGAGCGAATCGTATGCAAGGTTCAGTAAACGGTCTTCTTTTTCTTTTACATCTTTCGAAATCAGCTTGATGAATTTAGTAGCGATTTGCAGGTCGTTGTAAACGGTTGTTACAAAATTTTCTTTCGGAATAAAAGCAATGGTTGCCTCTTCCAATATTTCAGCTGTTTCATCGTAGGTTTCATCTTCGAGTAAGGAGAGGTGCCCGATATAGTCGCCCGCGCTATATAAATTGGTAATATATTCTTTACCGTCATCGTTGGTTTTGAAAGTTTTGATCTTTCCTGATTTCAGGTAATAAAGATATTTAGGGCGTTTACCTTCAGAATAGAGGATTCGTTTTTTTGAAATCGTTTCGGTATCGTATCTCTCCGGATCGAGCATTACCATGCCCGAATCTTCAAGGTCTTTCATCATCTGAGAAGCACCGTGATTTGAATGCTCGTAGGATGCATTTATGATATTCACTTTTTTGAGGCGAATTTCAATCGCCTTTAATAGTTCAATATCATCAAATGGTTTGGTGATATAGTCGTCAGCTCCCATTTCCATTCCTTTTCTGAAGTCGCCTCTTTCAGTTTTGGCAGTCAGAAAAATAAATGGAATACTTTCAGTATCAGTGTTTTTCTTTAATAGATGTAGTACTCCGTATCCGTCCAGGTCGGGCATCATGATATCACAAACAATCAGGTCGGGTTTTTCTTTGATAGCCAGGTCCACACCCGATTTTCCATTTTCTGCAGTAACCGTATGATAACCCGCCAATGATAAAATTTCAGCGGTATTTTCTCTGATATCCGTATTGTCGTCAATAACTAAGATTTTTTGCATAAGCTCATGCTGATTTTCGTCTGGTAAAAGTACAAAGTATATCAGAATAAGTGGTGACTAAAATCATGAAAATCGGTGATGGTGCTCATGAAACCGGTGAAAATCAGCCACTAATTTTGACCTATCAAATGTTGATATATGGAGGTAGCTGTTACAACCTGTTATCATTGTGGTTTAGATTGTGTCGCTGAAGAAATTCATTACGACGATCATCAGTTTTGTTGCGAAGGCTGCAAAATGGTGTATCAGTTGTTGAATGAACATGACCTGTGTACCTATTACAATCTGAACGACAATCCGGGTAAACAGCAAAAGATTAAGGTAAGAGAAGATAAATTTACTTTTTTAGAACAAGATAAAATTCAGCAAAACCTCATCCATTTTCAGGATGAAACTAAGGCTCATGTTGATTTTTATTTACCTCAGATACATTGCAGTTCTTGTTTATACCTGCTCGAACATCTTCATAAACTGAATGATGGTATCGTTAGCGCGCGGGTAAATTTTGCCAAAAAAGAAGTGAGTATTGTTTTTTTGAAAGAAAAAACAACATTGAGAACCGTGGCCGAATTGTTAACTTCTATTGGTTATGAACCTTATATCAGCTTAAATCAGTTACAACAACAACCTGCCAATTATCAAAAAGGGTTGATCTACAAATTGGGTGTTGCAGGATTCTGTTTTTCTAATATCATGTTGATGAGTTTTCCCGAATACCTCGGTTTAGAAGATTCAGAACAAAACTTACAAAACGTTTTCAGAACCATCATCTTTGTACTGGCAATACCTGTATTTTTTTACAGCGCTCAACCCTTTTTTATTTCCGGCTGGAAGGCATTAACGAAAAGGTTTCTGAATATTGATGCCCCGATTGCGTTGGCAGTACTGGTTACTTATGCGCGAAGTGTATATGAAGTACTGAGTGGTACTGGTGCGGGTTATTTTGACTCAATGTCGGGAATTGTTTTTTTTATGTTAGCAGGCAGGGTGGTACAACAAAGAACTTACGATCAGTTAACTTTTGATCGCGACTTTACTTCTTATTTTCCTATTGCCGTAGAAGTAATAAAGAAAAATCTTACTGTTCCTACCGCGTTACCGGATATTAAAGTGGGTGATACCTTGTTGATTCATAATGAAGAACTAATTCCTTGTGACGGAATGCTGGTAAAAGGCAGAGGCCATATTGATTATAGTTTTGTAACAGGAGAATCTGCACCGGTTACTAAAGAAATGGGTGAGCTTGTATATGCGGGCGGAAAACAGGTGGGAGGGAATGTAGAAATGCTGGTAATGCGTGAAGTTACCCAGTCGTATCTGACCCGTTTATGGACAAATGACGATTCTGCTGCTGATGAAATAAAAGGGTTATCTTTTTTACATGGTATCAGTAAATGGTTTACAGTGGTGGTTTTTGCCATTGCTATATTAGGTGCAGCCTATTGGGCCTGGGCAGATCCGTCAAAAATATTAAATGTAGTAACAGCAGTATTGATAGTAGCCTGTCCGTGTGCACTATTATTGGTAGGAAGTTTTACCAATGGAAATATTCTTCGCATATTAGGCAGAAATAAATTTTACCTGAGAAATGCACAGGCTATAGAAGAAATAGAAAAGGTAAATCATATTGTATTCGATAAAACCGGAACCTTAACCACCAGCATAAAACAGAAAGTAGAGTGGGAGGGAGCAATGTTAAGTTGGGAAGATGAGTCGATGATTTGTTCCCTGGCCATTCAATCTACACACCCTATGAGCAGGGCCATTGCAAAACACTTTATCAAGTTTGATAAAATGAATGTTACAGGCGTGGTAGAAATTCCCGGTAAAGGAGTAAGCGGATATATTGATGGAAACTACGTTCAACTGGGCTCTCGTCAATGGATTCAAACCTCTGAGCTTGATAACAAAAAAGCATTATCGGAAGTACTCGTTGCAATCAACCACAAGTATATCGGTCGATTTATTATTTCTAATCAGTTTAGAGAGGGATTATCTCCAACCCTCTCTTTTTTAAAAAAGAATTACAAAATCTCTGTGATTTCGGGTGATTCAGACAAAGATGAACCGTTTTTGCGTGAATTACTGGGAGAAAAGGCAATTTTAAAATTTCAACAACAACCTGAAGACAAGCTTAAATATATTAAATCTGTACAAGACGAAGGCGACCATGTAATGTTCATGGGAGACGGATTGAACGACGCAGGGGCATTGAAACAGAGTAATGTGGGTATTGCTATTGCGGAGAATTCAAACAATTTCACTCCCGCAAGTGACGCCATACTGGAAGCCGGTTCATTTAACCGTATGCCTGTGTTTATTAAGATGAGTAAAGCCAACAAAGTTATTATCATTATTACATTTATTGTATCTGTTGTTTATAATGTAATCGGAATCTATTTTGCCTTGAAAGGTGTATTAAGTCCTATGATTGCAGCTATTCTAATGCCTTCAAGCAGTTTAAGTATTTTACTACTAACCTACGGTGCCAGTAATCTCCTGGCCAAAAAATGGAAATTATGAGTAAAGCACATGACGCAAGTCATGTGCTTTTTTATTCCTCTGTCTGCTGCCTGATTAAAATCACTTCCCACACTGTATCAGATCAT
Source organism: Gynurincola endophyticus (assembly GCF_003991195.1). GTDB lineage: Bacteria > Bacteroidota > Bacteroidia > Chitinophagales > Chitinophagaceae > Gynurincola > Gynurincola endophyticus. The sequence goes on from NZ_RCWL01000013.1 coordinate 79,354, forward strand.
TTTACACACCTGTGACAAAATTTAGCTTTGTTCTATAATTCTATGTTACTATGGGTGTAATAATATTATTGTTGTTAGTCAGTATTTCAGTAGCTGCCATTTTTCTGGGAGCCTTTATCTGGAATGTGAAATCAAAACAATATGAAGACGAATATTCGCCACCGATCAGAATGCTTTTCGACGATGCTCCTCCCAAAAAAGAAACAACCGAATCTTCTAAATAAAAGTTACCTACAAATCCGAAACTATAGTTTTTATGCAAATTGAAAAGTTTTACTACGACAATAAGATCGTAAAGTGGTTTGGATACGCCACTATCGTTTGGGGAATCGTGGGCATGCTGGCCGGACTTTACGCAGCTGTTCAGATGTATATCCCCGCTCTGAGTTTTGATTTCGCTCCTACCACCTTTGGTAGAGTGAGACCGGTTCACACAAATGCGATCATATTTGCGTTTGTTGGTAACTGTATTTTTACCGGCGTTTATTATTCATTACAACGTTTATGTAAAACCAGAATGTTCAGTGATAAACTGAGTAAAATTCACTTCTGGGGATGGCAGTCTATCATTGTTGCCGCCGCTGTTACCCTGTTGTTAGGTTTTACTACCGGTAAAGAATACGCAGAATTAGAATGGCCTATTGATATCGCCATTACTTTAATCTGGGTAGTATTCGGTATTAATATGATAGGAACCATTGCAAAACGCAGAGAAAAACACCTCTATGTAGCTATCTGGTTTTATCTCGCTACCTGGGTAACTGTAGCATTGTTGCACATTGTAAACTCTTTTGCTATTCCTGTTTCGTTGTTTAAAAGTTATAGCTGGTATGCAGGTGTTCAGGATGCATTGGTACAATGGTGGTACGGACACAATGCCGTAGCCTTCTTCCTGACTACTCCGATTTTAGGTTTAATGTATTACTTCCTGCCGAAAGCAGCGAACAGACCTGTATATTCTTACAGACTTTCAATTATACACTTTTGGGCTTTGATCTTCATTTATATCTGGGCAGGTCCACACCACTTATTATATACCGCTTTACCTGACTGGGCACAATCTTTAGGGGTAGTTTTTTCTATCATGTTATTGGCACCTTCATGGGGTGGTATGTTAAATGGTTTGTTTACGCTGAGAGGAGCATGGGACAAAGTAAGAGAAGATCCTGTACTGAAGTTTTTCGTGGTAGCAGTTACCTGTTATGGTATGTCTACTTTCGAAGGTCCGATGATGAGTTTAAAAAATGTAAATGCGATTGCGCACTTTACCGACTGGGTAATTGCTCACGTTCATATCGGGGGATTAGGTTGGAACGGATTTATGGCGTTCGGTATGCTTTATTATATCGTTCCAAAAATGTGGGGAACCGAATTGTACTCTAAAAAATTAGCCAACGCCCATTTCTGGTTAGGTACAATAGGTATTGTGATTTATGCAATTCCACTTTATTGGGCTGGTTTTATGCAGGCTCAGATGTGGAGAACTTTCACTGAAGCCGGACAATTAAAATTCCAGTTCATGGAAACTGTTCAGGCAATTCTGCCAATGTACGTAAGTAGAAGTGTGGGTGGTTTATTATACCTCGCAGGTGCAATCATCATGGCTTATAATATCTACAAAACTGTGAAAAAAGGAAGTTTTGTGGCTAATGAGGCCGCCGAAGCAGCGCCATTACCGGTTCATCATTCAAAAGTAAAAGAATACTGGCACCGTTGGATCGAGAAAAAACCAATGACCATGTTAGTACTTAGCTTAATTATGGTGGCCATTGGGGGAGCTGTAGAAATGATTCCTACTTTCCTCATAAAAGAAAATATTCCAACTATCACCAGTGTAAAACCATATACACCGCTCGAATTACAGGGTAGAGATATCTATATCAAAGAAGGATGTTATACCTGCCACTCGCAAATGGTTCGCCCTTTCAGAGATGAAGTAGTGCGATACAGCGGAGAATATTCAAAAGCCGGTGAATTCGTATATGATCACCCGTTCCAGTGGGGATCTAAACGTACCGGTCCGGATCTGGCTCGTATCGGTGGAAAATATCCCGATAGCTGGCACTACAACCACATGTTAAATCCTGCATCGGTTTCCAGCGGATCTATTATGCCAAACTATCCGTGGTTGTTCGAAAAACAAGTAGATACCGCTACCACAAGATCAAAAATCCTGGCAATGATTAAACTGGGAGTTCCTTATGAAAAAGGATATGAACAAAGGGCAAATGAAGATCTGATGATTCAGGCAACAAAAATTCAGGCAAGTCTTGCAAAAGATAAACTGGAGGTTGAACCAACTGATGAAATCGTGGCACTGATCGCCTATTTGCAAAGAGTCGGTACCGATATTAAAGCAGAAACTGCTCAAAAATAAAATTGAATTCAAATGAAATTCATTCACTATCTCGAAAAGATTTCCGGAGTAAGCATTTATCCTTTGATCTCATTTACCATGTTCGGGCTATTCTTCATTTTCATGGTGATCTGGGTATTCAGATCGGATAAGAATACTATTAACGAAATCAGTAGAATACCCCTCGATTAATAATTTCCAATGAGTTCTTTTATGCAAAATAAATTCAAATATTTTTTAACCCTTTTCATGAGCCTGGGAGTTGCACTCCCCGGCTTCGCGAAAAGTCAGTACGCTCCTGTAAAGTCTTCTATCAGTGATCCAACCGTTTTAACAATGGTGATACTGATGTTTGTTTTACTGTTAATTATTGCATTGTTAGCAAATGTATTAATCGGTGCATCCCGGATTAAAACCGACGAAATCAAAAAAACTGATGCCGGTAAAGTGGCTCTTCTGATTGGTGCTTTATTTGTTAGCCCGGCTTTGTTTGCACAGGAAACTACTGAAGTAGTGGCAAAAACCGTGCTTTATCCCGGCGGTTTGTCTGCAACAGCATTTTATGTAATGATCAGTGTACTGGTGATCGAACTAATGGTCATTTTGTATCTCCTGGTTCAGATTAAAATAGTATTGTCGAAAAACTTCGGAAAAGAAACTGCTCCGAAAAAATCAATTGACTGGGCTAAACTCTGGAATAAACTCAACAAGTTTAAATCTAAAGAAGAAGAAGCCGGCATCGTAATGGAACATGAATATGACGGTATCCGTGAATTAGATAACAGACTTCCCCCATGGTGGTTGTACGGATTCTATTTTACCATCATTTTCAGTGTGGTGTATTTATGGAGATATCACGTAGCCGAATCGGCTCCTTTAAGCCACCAGGAATATGAAATTTCTGTAGCAGAGGCTAAAATAAGACAAGAAGCTTATTTGAAAAATGCAGCTAATAATGTAGATGAAAACTCTGTGGTATATATTGACGATGCATCACAACTGGCTTTAGGACAAAAAGTTTTCATTGATAACTGTTCTGCCTGTCACGGAAAAGTTGGTGAAGGGAATGCTATCGGGCCGAACTTAACTGATGATTACTGGATCCACGGCGGATCAATGGCAGATATTTTCAAGTCAATTAAATACGGATGGCCCGACAAAGGTATGAGAAGCTGGCAGGAAGATTTATCACCTGTACAGATGGCACAAATAGCCAGCTTTATTAAAAGTATAAAAGGATCAAATCCGCCAAATGCAAAAGAACCGCAAGGTGAATTGTACACTGAAGAAGTACCAGACAATCCTTCACAAGAATAAGACGAACCCTAAATCGATGTAACATGACCCAAGTTCCGCAAAGCCAGCATTCTTTTAGAGACAGACTAGCTACCGTTGACGAAAAAGGTAAAAGAAAATGGATTTATGCCACTAAACCCAAAGGGAAGTTGTATAATGTGCGAACTTGGGTTAGTTTTTTCTTCTTCTTCCTCTTCTTTGCACTGCCTTTTATCAAAGTAAATGGCCGCCCGTTCTTTCTGTTTGATATTACACAGGCTAAATTTATTCTCTTCGGAAAAGTATTCTGGCCACAGGATTTTTTTATATTCGGTGTTACAATGGTCACCTTTGTGATTTTTATTGTACTCTTTACCACCGCTTTCGGACGATTATTCTGCGGATGGGTTTGCCCGCAAACCATCTTCATGGAAATGTTATTCAGAAAAGTAGAATATTTTATTGAAGGAAATGCCGCTGCACAACGCCAACTGAATAATAGTCCAATGTCTGCCAAAAAGTTGTTTAAAAAAACGGCTAAACATCTCAGCTTTTTTTTACTGGCTTTTGTTATATCCAATACGTTTCTTTCTTATATCATTGGTATTGATGAATTGAAAGAAATTATTACCGGTGACTTTTCTGAACATTATAAAGGCTTTCTCGCTATTCTTATTTTCTCAGGTGTTTTTTATGGCGTATATGCTTTTTTCAGAGAACAGGTTTGTACTGTCGTTTGCCCTTATGGCCGCTTGCAGGGAGTTTTACTCGATAAAAATTCAATGATCGTTGCTTATGATTATCAAAGAGGTGAACCGAGAGGAAATTCTAAAAAATCAGCAATCCCTTTAGGTGATTGTATAGATTGTAATCAGTGCGTAAAAGTTTGTCCTACTGGTATCGATATCAGAAACGGTGTTCAAATGGAGTGTATCGGTTGTACCGCTTGTATCGACGCCTGTAACAATGTAATGGAAGCGTTGAATCGTAACCTTGGCCTGATCCGTTACGCGTCAGAAAACGGAATCCAGCAAAAACAACCTTTACGATTTACTACCCGGATGAAGCTATATACCGGTTTGTTGGTGGTATTGGTCGGAATATTGTCAGCCCTTTTATTTAGCAGAACCGATGTAGACGCTACTTTTTTAAGAGCACCCGGAATGCTTTTTCAGGAACATCAGCAAGACTCTATCTCTAACCTTTACAACGTTTCAATACTCAATAAAACGAATAATGATATGAGTATTACCTTGAAATTAACTGATGTTGACGGGCGGATACAAGTTATCGGAACACATCAGGAAATTCATCTGAAACCACAAGACCAGTCAAAAGGAACCTTCTTTGTCATATTGCCAAAAGAAGCGGTAACAGACCGGAAGCTGAATCTCAAAATAGCTGTTTACGAAGGCGAAAAATTGATCGTTCAGAAAAAAGTAAACTTTTTGGGTCCTATCAAAAGAAAAAAATAAATATATGAAATTACATTGGGGAAATATATTGGTCATTGCTTTCATCGCATTCGGTGGAATGATTATTTACCTCGTATATAAAAGCATGAACTCTAATTATGATATGGTATCAAAAGAGTACTACAAAGAAGAATTAGTGTATCAGCAAATCATAGATGCGGCCAACAGAACCGTTGCATTAAAAGACTCGATCAGTTATCACACTGACCAGCGGCAACTCGTAATTTCTCTGCCTGCCGATATTCATCAGAATGAAGTAGAGGCCGATGCACATTTTTATTGCGCCTATGATGCCAAAAAAGACCAGAAAATGAAAGTGAATTTCAAAAACGGTATTTCTTCACCGATATTATTGAGTGAAATCGGTGAAGGAAGTTATACTTTGAAACTGAAGTTCAATGCAGACGGACAGCAATATTATCAGGAAAAACCTATCTCAATCGTAATAAATTGATAACAATAATCATATCCGGACTTCTTCTGGGGCTTGTCAGCAGCCTGCATTGCGTTGGCATGTGTGGCCCGCTCGTAATGAGTTTACCTTTGATGGGCAGAAAAACTTCTCCTGTTATCAGCATGATGGTCTATAATGGAGGAAGAATAACTACTTATGTTCTGTTCGGGTTGATTTTTGGTATTTTCGGCCGCCAGTTATATATGGCAGGATTTCAAAAAGGCTTAACCATTATGATGGGATTGTTTTTGTTGGGTTTTGCGCTCTATCAATGGCTTCCAAAAAGCAAAAACGGAATCATGGGCTGGTTCGGTTGGATAAATTTTTATTTATTAAAATTATCGAAAAATCCTTCAACAGGTGCACTTTGGCTGATGGGCATGCTCAATGGTTGTTTGCCTTGCGGGATGGTGTATATCGCCATTGCCAGCTCACTGGCATTTCAACCCGTATTGCACGGAGGGATATACATGTTTTTCTTCGGAATGGGTACGCTGCCACTATTATTTGGAGCCGGTTTTCTTGGCTGGAAAATAAATATTGCTACCCGCCAAAAAATACTCAGATTAATACCCGTTTACTCAATGGTATTGGGAGTCGTTTTAATTCTGAGAGGGATGGAGCTCGGTATTCCGATGTTAAGCCCCATGCTGCCACAAAAATTAAATGATTTTATTCATTGTTTTTAAATGGCTGGTTAGGAACCTCAATCGAAATAGTGGTTCCTTCATTGAGTTCACTCGCCAGATGTATTTCACCCGAAATAAGGTCCAGATAGCGTTTAACTATATGTAAACCCAGGCCTGTTCCCTGAATGTTCAACGCATTTTTTCCTCTGAAAAATGAACTGAACATATGTTGCAGGTCTTCCTGCGAAATACCGATCCCCTGATCTTTTACCTGAATTGATAACTCATTGTTTAAATTACGGGCAATCAGTTGAATGGTACTGCTTTCATCTGAAAACTTCGCTGCATTGGATATGAGATTAATCAGAATATTTTTCAGAAGACGTTTATCAGTGGTAATGAAATGATCACCTTCATACGTTAAATCAATTGTCTGATTCTTTTTCAGTATTGGCTGCATCTCATCAATCGTGTCTTGTAGAAAGTCGGGCACATCAAATTCAGCAAACTGTGTTACAACTTTTCCTTCCTCCAGCTTGCCCAGCGACAAGAAATCTTCTAACAAGTCATTCAGGTGTTTAACAGAATCTTTAATACGCCGGATATGTCGTTCCCGGTTCTCCTGTTCTTCTGTTTTCTGATACCTGGCAATCAGACTGGCTGATGAAAGTACCGTACTTAGCGGTGTTCTGAATTCATGTGAAGCCATCGAAACGAATCTCGATTTGATTTCATTTAACTCTTTTTCTTTATTTAAAGCGTCTGACAAACTTTTTTGAGAGCGCTCCAGTTCTTCCAAAGCTTCTTTGAGAATCATCGTTCTTTCTTCCACTTTCGATTCAAGTTCGGTATTCAGCTTACGAATGACATTCGAAACCCGCTCCAGTTCTTCTTTTTGTTCTACAGTTTTCTGCTCAGATTCTTTTCTTTGGGTAATGTCTACGATAAAGGCGATGACATAAATTTTGTTGTTGTCTTTATAGTACGACAAACTCACTTCTACAGGAAACTCTTCCCCGTTTTTCTTTTTGGCAAAAAGGTCTCTGCCGTGTCCCATAGTACGGTTTGACGGATTATTATTGAAGCGTTCGCGGTAATTATTATGGTTTCGGCTAAAGCGGTGAGGAATCAATAATTCTATTTTCTGACCAATAATCTCTTCTTCTGAAAATTGAAACAAACGTAATGCCGCCGGATTTATTAGAATAATTTCACCTTTTTCGTTGGTGAGTATAATACCTTCGGTAGCATATTCAAAAAGCGCTGTAATCTGTTGACGGTCTGAATCTTGTGCCGCATATTTTTCTTTTATCCACCATCCGGCAATGGCAGTAAGTGTTAAAACTGCAAGAATTACTAACAGATCACTGATCCAGAACTCAATAAAGTAGCTGGGGGCGATGATCTGATAACGGATAAACAAACTGGCTACGGCGAGCGCAAATGAAAAAGCCGTGAACTTCCAGTTTCTTAAAAAGCTGCTTAACAGAATGGAAAGCACGAAGCCGGAAAAGAAAATCTGGTGATGCGGAAAGGCGGTTAACAAAATCACACTTGCAATTGAGAGCGCAATGCCGATCCACAAAATATATTTTTGCTGAGTTTGTTTCATAACTGCACAAAGGTCTGTAAAAAGCTTGAAATCATGTAAAAGTTAATATGAATAGAATCTTTACTAATATGATTTTAGTCATAGAATAGCTTTTTGAAATAGAATATTTTGCCGGGTATTTTAAAAAATTACCCTGTATGGAAAAAATGAATCAAAAAGAATGGCGCTCAGAATATGTGAGTGAGATTCTCAAAGTGCATCCAGGGGCTATACATTTATTTGATACATATAAGAATATTCATTGTGTAGAGACCCCGATAACAGTGGCGGATTTCTGTGAGAAATATCAGGTGCCGGTTGAAGAAATGGAGGCTGTTCTGAATGAAATGATCGAGGTGTCATATGTAGAAGCAGTAGGGGCAAGAGAGTGGGAGCTTGACTTTCTGGTAGATTTTTTAATCAATATTCATCATAAATATCTTAGAAGAACAACTCCTTTATTGCAGGAAAAAATTCAGCAGGTGAAGGTGGAAAAAGCCGATCCTTCAGTAAAAGTATTGATGCAGATTCTATTAAGAGTAAAGAAAGAGCTGCTGCCTATGATTAGTACTACTGAGAATGCAATTTTTCCTTATATCAAGCAAATTACAAGAGCCTATAAGTCGAAAGAAAGCTATGGCGAATTGCTGGTATCTACGCTGCGTAAACCCATTGCTCAGCAATTGAATGCTGAAATTGTTATGATGGAAGAAATCATTGCAGGCGTCAGAATACAATCTAACTATTATTGTATCGATCAGCTGGGAGAAGAGTTACGCTCGCTCGTAGTGCATTTGAAGGCTTTTGATTTTCAGGTGCAGCGTCATATCCAGTTAAAGAAAGAAGTCTTGTTGCCAAAATCATTAGAGATAGAAGCAGCATTGAATAAATCATGAGTGTTATTCCCTCATATGGTGATTTTTAATAAGGTAAGGGGCTATGCCCCTTATTTTTTTGTTCCTGCCTCAAAAAAACAAACCTATTGATAAAAAAAGACATATGTTGAAAGGTCGGTTTCATTAGGTTTTAAAAAGCCTCAAAGAAAAAGTTTTAAAATATGATCTTCGGTTATACTGTATGGTTGCAGTAGTGGAGTATACTTCGTATATTGAACAAAGTTGTATTATTTGTTTGTAAGGATAGGGGTTATATACATATCAGGCTAAAAAGAAAACAATGGATGTTACACCTGCTTACAGAGATAAAAAGCTCGAATCGGGAATACGACTCTTGTCTGCTTATGCATTAAGTGAGAAGATGGTTATTTCTGAACAACTGATAGAAGAATGTGCAAATGCAGTTCATCTGCACGATCCGTTACTACGCCTTTGTTTCGCCGCCAGATCGATCGGAATCAATGCTGCGGTACAGGAAGTGTATACCACCAGGCCGTATATTGATCGTGATGAAGTATGGTTGGTAGAAAAAGATGACCGGATGCTATTATTAGATACACCTGTCTGGAATATAGCATTTCGTGTGTTTGATTCTGTAAATGGTTTGCATACGGTTACAAAGAAGCACCTGGCACATTATCTTGACTTCAGCGCTACTTATATTCCATACCGGGTGCTGGTGTTAGACAGGGCTTCACTACGAAAGTGGTCAGAAGCCAATGGTAAAACTTATTGGAGTGAAAGGAGAAGGTGGTTTACAAAAAACAGCGGGTGGATGGCTTTTTTGGGGATGTTGGGAGTAATTATGTATTTAATTGTTGTCAAGTAGTTCATAGTTCTATTTTTGAATTCTCATGATTTGCTAGTTACAAGCTAGGAAATGAAGTGTTCTAGGGTTTTAAAAACGCAGGGTTGCTTTTTCTAAAGCGACCTTTTCTATTATATATACCTTGAAAGAATGAGTAAAATGGATCAGGCAAGAGAAATCTACATTGAAATATATAAAAAAAAGTGATTTTCCGTTATAACTATATAATCCTTTACCAGCAAAGGTTCTAAAGAAATCGAAAGAGGCAGAAAGAGAAAGAAGAGCAAATAATTTGAAAAAAAGAACAAAATAATTTGGAAGGAATGAGTCATGTTTCCTATCTTTGCGCTCCGCTTTTGAAAAAGTGGGATAGTTCTTAAGGTATTGGTAGTGA
>NZ_RCWL01000014.1 GCF_003991195.1 Gynurincola endophyticus
TAGAAGGCGATCTTTTTATCAGTAATGATCATCTCCTGCAAGCTGAAAATTATGCCATTCAATCATTAAATAGTAATGAAGAACATTACAGGCATGTGAATCTGGTGACCGGTTTACCACGGGTGATTTCAATCAGAGTGAATGCTTCGTTACCTGCTTCTTACATTACAGCTACCAATGCTGCTATCGCGCGCTATAATGCTTTAGGGTTAAGTTTAACTTTTACCAGAGTAACTACCGGAGGGAGTATTGTTATCAATGGAGTTACCGGTACTTCTTATCTCTCTATGTCAGGCTTTCCGACTGGGGGTAATCCGTATGGTAGTATAGATTTGAACAGATCTTACCTGGACACCTGGGCCAGTAATACAGTAGTTTCTGTTATTACTCATGCAATCGGTCACTGTATCGGGTTTCATCATACTGATTATTATTCTGCTACTGCTTGTAACATGGATATCGTTTCAGGACCGTCCGGTATCCCTGTGATTATTCCCGGAATTCCTTCAAGTGTACCTTCATGGATGAACAGTTGTATCAGTAATGGAATGAATATCCCTTTTAGTGTAGATGACGTATTAGCTCTTAATTATGTTTATTAATTTTAATACTACAATTTTTAAATTGCTTGTTTATGCCTGGAGATTACCTTATTAAGGTATTGGGCTAACAGGTCATCCGTTTTGTTAATAAGGAAAATAAAAGAATGGAGAGTAGAGAACCTATTTCATTCTCCACTCTCCATTCGTAATAATTAATTTTTCACTCTATTAAGCGATCGTAATAGAATCATCCAGATAAACATCCTGTACTGCGTTCAGTAATTCTATACCTTCATTCATCGGACGTTGAAATGCTTTTCTGCCCAGGATCAATCCCATACCACCGGCTCTTTTGTTGACTACTGCAGTATAAACCGCATCTGCCAGATCGCTCGAACCTTTACTCTCACCACCACTGTTGATTAAACCAACACGACCGTTGTAACAGTTGAGAATCTGATATCTTGTTAGGTCAATCGGATGATCTGAGCTTAGTTTATCGTATACCAGTTTATGTGTTTTACCATGTTTGGTAGCAAGGTAACCGCCATTATTGGTAGGTAATTTTTGTTTGATAATATCTGCCTGTAAGGTAACTCCTAAATGGTTTGCCTGGCCGGTTAAATCGGCACTGGTGTGATAATCAACACCGTCTACTTTGAACGAGTTGTTTCTGGTATAACACCAAAGAATAGTTGCCATTCCTAATTCGTGTGCCATTTCAAATGCTTCCGCTACTTCTTTTAACTGGCGTGCACTTTCTGCAGATCCCCAGTAAATAGTAGCACCTACCGCGCAGGCACCCATTTCCCAGGCATTTTTAATAGTACCGAACATCGTTTGGTCAAAACGATTCGGCATGCTTAAAAATTCATTGTGATTGATCTTTACGATAAAAGGAATTTTGTGGGCATATTTTCTACTCATTAATCCTAAAACACCATAAGTAGAAGCAACGCCATTACACCCGCCTTCCATAGCCAGTTTAATTATATTTTCAGGGTCGAAATAAATAGGATTCGGTGCAAATGCTGAACCTCCGCTGTGTTCAATACCCTGGTCTACCGGAAATATACTGCAGTAACCTGTATCTGACAGTCTTCCGTGCGACAATAATCTTTGTAAGTTGTTTAACACCTGGTTACTTCTGTTACTGTTGATCCATTGTTTGTCTACATGATCTGCAGAAGGTAGGTGAATTGTGTTGGAAGGGATTGTTTTACACTGATGGTCTAATAAATACGCTGCTTGATCTCCTAACAGATCAATCGTTTTTTCTGATGGCATAACAAGTCTTATTTTGTGTTTGAAGGATCGGTTCGTTTGTCTGATAAGCCACAAAGATAATGTCACTTTCAGCAGAAATAAAAGCCGCAGCGCCTCTCAGATTGACGGTTGATTTGAACGCTGTGTAAGAATGAATCGAAAGAATTGACGAGATATTAAGAAATCAATACGAGCGTTGAATGAGACTAGCCTATACTTATAAGATATTGAATTTTAATGAAATTTCCAAAAAACACATAAATTGCTGTAATTCAACTTGTTATTACTTGTAATGGAATTTTGCAAAAGCTGCGTTTACTGCACACGCTTTTTATTGCCTTGTAATTAAAAATGGAGAATGAATTTCATTCCCCATTTTTAATTTTTAATTATGAATTTCTATTAATGCAGTTCAGATCTTCAAATGCTACTTCTAAGCGTTTGTTGAAGCTCTCTTCACCTTTTCTCAACCAAACGCGTGGGTCATAATGTTTTTTATTCGGTTTGTCAGCTCCTTCTGGGTTACCTAACTGGCCTTGAAGATAAGCTTCGTACTTTTTGTAGTTGTTCAGTACGCCTTCCCAGAATGCCCATTGTAAGTCAGTATCGATGTTCATTTTGATAGCACCATAGCTGATAGCTTCTCTGATCTGGTGTTGAGGTGAACCTGAACCTCCATGGAATACAAAGTATACCGGTTTTTCACCTGTACCGTATTTCTGCTGGATATAATCCTGGCTGTTTTTCAGAATTTCAGGGCGTAATTCAACATTCCCCGGGCTATAAACACCGTGTACGTTTCCGAAAGCAGCAGCAACACTGAATAAGTTACCTACTTTTTTCAGCTCTTCATAAGCGTAAGCTACATGCTCAGGTTGAGTATATAATTTATCGTTTTCAACACCGCTATTATCCACTCCGTCTTCTTCGCCACCGGTAACACCTAATTCGATTTCAATACCCATACCTAATGGTTGCATACGTTTGAAAAACTCAACACTGGTACCGATATTTTCTTCGATTGGCTCTTCTGATAAATCAAGCATGTGTGAACTGAATAAAGGCTGGCCCTTTTCTTTATAGAATTGTTCGCCTGCATCGATCAAACCACTGATCCATGGTAACCATTTGTGAGCAGCATGGTCTGTATGTAAAACTACAGGAACCCCGTAGTATTTAGCAACATTGTGAATATGTAATGCACCGGAAATAGCACCTGCGATATTTGCCTGTAACTGATCGTTCGGCATTCCTTTACCTGCAATAAACTGAGCACCACCATTCGAAAACTGAATGATCACTGGTGAGTTAACTTTTGCGGCTGTTTCTAAAACTCCGTTAATGGTATTGGTACCGATTGTATTTACGGCAGGAAGGGCATACTGGTTTTGTAATGCATCTTGATACAATGCCTCTAATTCTTCACCGAATAATACCCCTGACTTGAATTTACTCATGGTATAAACTGATTTTTAATTGCGCTTGTCATTTACGGGCTCTAAGATACAGCTATATTTTTCCAACCTAAAATATTTCATTATAGAATTTTCTTAATATTTCATTGAGGTTTCGTTTGCTTTCACACAAACAACTGTAAGTTTTTTACTCATTGGTATTGGGTATATTCCTGTACTGTCAATGCCCTGTGTCCGGTAGCAGGTTTCATTCGCTTTCTTTTCTTTGCGAATACTTGTGTAATTTAATTTCCGGTGCTGAGGATTTTCTTTTTTAGATTTCATCACGATTGTAAATGAGGTGATTATCCGATTATAAATCTTTAACGCCATGAAACTAATCCGCAGATTCGTTCCGTATTTTGAGATAAGTGTATTATATCTTAAACTTGCCTTATACCGCACCTTAATCTTCTACTTAAAATGAGTAAAGAAATTGAATACCATATTGTGACACCCGATGCACTGTTGGCGGATTTTGTGGACAGCTTCTGGTGTTTGTATAATCATTCTGATACTGATCAGGAAGTGGTGGTTCTTCCTGATGGAAGAATTGACCTCTTTTTTTCCCGGTCTGCTACCGAACCATTTCATATCACTTTACTGGGTCTCAGTACTTATCCGGAAAAAGCAATGATTAAAGCCGGAACCAGCACGTTTGCCGTCAGCTTTAAACCGTTGGCGATTGAGTATATTTTAAATGAATCAGTGGCTGACATTATTAACAATGCTAAAAATATGCCTCCGGATATCTGGGAAATCAATACTATTAATTGTACGGATTTTAATGGATTTTGTAATGAAGTGGCTACCAAAATAAAAGAACGGATTCCTCATGATGTTGATGACAGAAAAAAAAGTCTTTTTCATTTGCTGTATCAATCAAATGGAGCACTTACCGTAAAAACATTGTCTGAAGAAGTATTCTGGAGCAGCCGGCAGATTAACCGCTATTTTAATCAGCTCTTAGGACTTTCTATGAAAACCTATAGCAGTATTCTTCGTTTCAGAGCTTCTTTCCCACATATTAAAAAAGGGAAACTTTTTCCCGAACAAAACTTTACAGATCAGTCTCACTTTATTAAAGAAGTAAAAAAGTTATCCGGCGTTTTACCAAAAGAACTTAAACAGAATCAAAACGGCCGATTTATACAATTTTCAACACTCAACGAAAAATAATTTTGTACCGTAAATAAATCATACGGTATGTTACTGAATAATAAAAAAATAGCCATCGTTGGTGGAGGACCGGCAGGTTTAACACTCGCCAGACTTTTACAGCTGAAAGGTGCAGTTGTACAGGTATATGAACGCGATTTTAATGAACGCGTTCGATCGCAGGGAGCAACACTTGATTTGCACGAAACATCTGGTTTGGAAGCGATCAGAAGAGCAGGAGTCTTAGCCGAATTTTATCAAAAGTATCGCCCTGAAGCAGGCTTACTAAGAGTAGTAAAGAATAATATGGAAATTGTATTCGATGACCATGTTGCCGGTAAAATCAGTGAACAACGCCCTGAAATAGACAGAGCAGATCTGCGGGATATTTTATTACAGTCATTGCAACCCGGAACAGTCGTATGGGATTGTCATTTTCTTTCAATGGAAAAAGCTGCGGAAGGGTGGGAGTTATTTTTTAAAGACGGCCGTTCTTTTTATGCCGATATCGTTATTGCCGCAGATGGAGCAAATTCAAAAATCCGTCCGCTCATAACAACAATACAACCGGTTTACTCGGGTATAACAATTGTTGAAGGAAATATTTATTCTGCAAAGACACATGTACCGGATTTATGGTCGCTGGTGAAAGGAGGAAAAGTGTTTGCCCTGGGAAATGAACAGTCTCTTATATTAAGTACTAAAGGTGACGGTAGCCTGTCTTTTTATTCAGGAACTAAAATTGACGAATACCGGGCATCATCCGGAGTAATAGATTTTACCAATCAGCAACAGGTATTCCATTGGTTTAAGACAAGCTTCAGCAATTGGAGTAAGGAATGGGAGGTACTGTTTCAGACTGATCAGGCCGAATTTATCCCTCGCCCCCAATATCATTTTCCGGCAGATCAATATTGGAAAACACAATCGAACCTGACGATGATCGGAGACGCAGCACATCGTATGCCGCCTTATGCGGGAGAAGGTGTAAATATGGCTATGCAGGACGCGTTTGAATTGGCTGAATGTATGACCGGTACAACGTTTAACACGATTCAGGAGGCAATCAATGCTTTTGAACAAAACATGAGAAAGCGTGCAGCTGAGGTAACGCAGATGTCGCTGGAAGCTACTGAACAATTACACTCGCCACAGGCTATTCGTTGGATATTGAAGGCTTTTCAAGGCACACATTAAACGTTTACAGTGATTACCGTCACCGGCCGGCCAGCCGGTTTTTTTATGTACTTATTTATATAGGCCATTTGTTATGATAACGTGAATATTGTTAAAATACAAGATAATCTTCTTTTTTTACAACTGATTATACTGTCATAATCATCAATTTTGTAAGCGCAGACCAGGTAATTGTAAATAACCCCATGCCTGGTGTTGATAATGATAACAATCTATTAAAAACATTTGGGGTTATTTTTTGTTGAATAAAACAGCACTCTTCCGAAATTTTCTTTTAACGATTTCAGCTTTGCTCCGAAACGGAAAATAAACTTTATTATTCCGCGGTCACATTTTTGTAAGATAATTAGTATCAATTATATGATTTTGTTCACCAGGATGTTCTATTAAACCATCTACTATGAAAAAATTATCCCTGACTATTTTATCGTTGTTTGCTTTCATTATTGTTATGGCGCAAACTGACCGGCCTGTACTTGACATCATGCTTACTAATTATAAGTATCCGTTCGAAGTAAAATACCTGAGTTTGCAGAACCAACAGGAAAATTTACAAATGGCTTACATGGATGTGCGTCCTGTTAAGCCGAATGGAAAAACAATCGTGTTATTACATGGTAAAAACTTTAATGGAGCATATTGGAAAACAACTATCAATGAGCTGGTCAAAGATGGATACAGAGTGGTGGTACCCGATCAGATAGGGTTTGGTAAATCATCTAAACCGGCCCATTACCAATTTACATTTCAGCAATTGGCAGTAAATACTAAAGCATTGCTCGATGAGCTAAAGATAGACCGGGTATTTTTGTTAGGACATTCGATGGGAGGTATGCTGGCCACCCGCTTTACTTTAATGTTTCCTGAGCGTGTGGGTAAATTAATACTTGAAAATCCAATCGGACTTGAAGATTGGAAATTGGTAGCACCTTATACATCAATTGATGAGAACTACCTCAAAGAGCTTGAAGTGGATGATGCATCTACCCGGCAATACCAGCTCAGATTTTATTACGATAATAAATGGAAACCGGAATATGATGAATGGGTTTATTTATTAACCGGTTGGACGAAACACCCCGAGTATCCTATTGTAGCAATGAATAATGCGCAAACCAGTGATATGATTTTTACACAACCCGTAGTATATGAGTTTGATAAAATAAAAACCCCCACTTTACTGATAATCGGTACACGCGATCGAACAGCTATTGGTAAAAATAATGTGAAAGATGCAGGTATCAGGGATAAGATGGGATTGTATAACGAATTAGGTAAAAAGACGCAACAAAAAATAAAAGGTTCAGAGCTGGTAGAATTTGAAAATGTAGGCCATCTGCCACATATAGAAGTTTTTGACCGGTTTATAGAAGTTTTGAAGTCGTACCTGAAAAAATAAATGAATGTAGATGACTACTACACAGCAACCGCTCTCTAAATCATTATTGTTGTTAATGGCTGTTACTACCGGGCTGGTGGTAGCTAATAATTATTATAATCAGCCGATGTTAGGATTAATGGCTGATTCATTTGGCGTTTCTGAATTTGAAATCAGCAATGTTCCTATGCTCACGCAAATAGGATATGCCATCGGGTTATTGCTGATCGTTCCTTTGGGGGACATGCTAAAGAGAAAAAAACTGATCCTGATCGATTTCGTACTGATCATATTGTCTTTGCTTTTTGCCGCTTATTCTACTACACCTTTTCAACTGAAGTGTGCCAGTTTTATGATCGGGCTAACCTCTGTGGTGCCGCAGATCATGGTACCAATGGCTGCTCAGTTATCGACAGATGAAAAAAGAGGTGCAGCCATCGGCACAGTAATGACCGGTATGTTTATAGGTATTTTAGGATCACGCACTGTTAGCGGTTTTGTAGGTGCATATCTGGGATGGCATGAAATGTTTCTGATTGCCGCAGGTATTATGCTTGTTTTGTTCATTGTACTGGCAAGGTATCTCCCTGAAATTTATCCTGACTTTAAAGGAACTTACACTCAGCTCATCACCTCGATAGTTGTACAGTTCAAAGAAAATCCTAAACTACGACTGGCAGGTTTCAGAGGTGCGCTGGATTTTGCCTGTTTCAGTATATTCTGGACGACACTTGTTTTCTTACTGGCTGAACCTCCTTTCAAAATGGGGAGTGATATAGCAGGAGCTATCGGATTGGTTGGAATAGCAGGCGCACTGATAGCCTCTGTAGTAGGAAAACTCAGTGATAAAATGAGTAAAAATAAAATCATCATCATAGGTATTGTTATTGTGTTGATCTCGTGGGTTATTCTTGGGTTCTCTAAAGAAAGCCTTATCGGTATTATTCTGGGTGCTTTTATTTTAGATATAGGAGTACAATCGGTGCATATATCAAATCAAACCATCATTTTTGAAGGTAACCCTGTAGCCCGAAACAGAATCAATACAGTATACATGGTCATGTATTTTACCGGTGGTGCACTTGGCACTTTTATTGGCGGATATATCTGGCATTTCTTTAAATGGGATGGTATTGCAGTAACAGGCATTGTACTCAGTGTGCTGATATGGATTGTACACGTAATGGGAAACAAAATAATGAGAAAGAATACTGTTATTACAAAAGAAAACCTGCAGGGTGACCCTGAACTCTGTTCACCCGCAAACAATATTCAATAAGTAATCACTCTATCGTATTAACAATAAAAAATATTTCAATGGATTTAAAGTTAAAAGATAAAATAGCTCTGGTAACCGGGTCTACAGGTGGTATCGGACTGGCTATTGCAAAAGGATTACTGAAAGAAGGGGCAGTGGTTTATATCAACGGTCGTACACAATCTAAAGTAGATGATGTGAAAAATCAGTTACAAAGTGAAATTCCTGATGCAAAAGTTAAAGGTATTGCTGCTGATTTTTCTAAAGTAGAGGAAATAAATGCTTTACTGAAAGCATTGCCTGATATTGATATTCTGGTTAACAATGTAGGAGTGTACGGAGATCAGCCTTTCGAAACCACTGGCGACGACGTCTGGTTGAACGATTTTAATATCAATGTAATGAGCGGAGTGCGTTTGTCTCGTTATTATGCTCCAAAAATGCGTGAAAAAAACTGGGGCCGCATCATCTTTATCTCCAGTGAATCGGCAATTAACATTCCCGATGATATGATTTTATACGGCGTTACAAAAACGGCTTATTTGTCATTGAGCAGAGGGCTGGCTAAACACCTGAAAGGTACCAACGTAACAGTTAATGCTATTTTGCCGGGTCCGACGATTGCCGAAGGTTCTGATCAGATGTTTGAACAGATCGCAAAGGAAAAAGGTATTCATCAATCGGAAGCTCCTTTAGCTTTTATCAGAGAAAAGAGACCGTCTTCTATTATACAACGGTTTGCAACGGCAGAAGAAGTGGCCAATCTGGTGGTATATACCGTAAGTCCGTTGGCTTCGGCTACCACCGGCGCCGCCTTACGTGTAGACGGTGGCGTGGTAGATACAGCATTTTAGTATGGATGTAATAAGAATAGTAAAACCTTAAATAAAATGGTATGAATAAGATTAAAATTGCTAATACAGATCTTGAAATAGCGCGTATTAATTTCGGCGGAAATGTTTTTGGGTGGACATTGGATGAAAAACAATCTTTCGATATGCTGGATAAGTTTTATGATGCCGGATTCAATTTCATTGATACCGCTGATACGTATTCATGGTGGGTGAATGGCACCGGTGGACAGTCGGAAACTATCATTGGCAAATGGTTGAAAAACCGCGGTAATCGAGATAACGTGGTCGTTGCTACAAAAGTGGGATCAGAAACAAAAGAACATGGATACGATATCAGTAAAAAACATATACTGAAATCAGTGGATGAATCTTTACAACGCTTACAAACAGATCATATCGATTTGTATTATACACATTTTGATGATAATGTAACACCGGTAGAGGAAACACTGGAAGCTTATAATGAAATTGTGAAAGCCGGTAAAGTAAGATACATTGCTGCCTCCAACCTCAGCCCTGCCAGATTGAAAGAGTCGTTAGAGGTAGCGGAGAAAAGCGGATTTCCTAAGTATGTAGCTTTGCAACCCCATTATAATCTGGTGGAAAGAGAAAAATATGAAACGGAATATTCAGCATTAGTAGAAAAACATGGATTGACTGTTTTTCCTTACTGGTCGCTTGCTGCAGGTTTTCTAACAGGTAAATATCGCTCTGAAGCTGATTTAGGAAAAAGTGTAAGAGGCGGAGGAGCAAAAAAATACCTGAATGAAAAAGGATTGGAAGTATTAGCTGCATTAGATACGGTAGCTGCAAAACATACCTCCCAACCTGCTACCGTTGCGCTGGCCTGGTTGCTGAACCAACCTCATGTAGGTGCACCGATAGTAAGCGCAACCAACGAAAAACAATTAAAAACCTTGTTTGATGCTCCTGAATTGCAATTAGATGCCGAAGACCTGGAAGTGTTGAATCAGGCAAGCAAATAAAGTGGATGATTTTAATTTAAAATTTATAATACCATTACCGATACATCCTGTATAGAACTATTCTAATATCAAAGCATGAAGAATTTTAAAACAATGTTTTTTTATTTACGTCTTCCTGTGGCAATGTCATTGCTCGGCCATGGATTGGTACGATTACCCAAGCTACAGGCATTCAGCAGCTGGATGGTAGAAACGATGGAGAAATCTGCTATTCCTGCTGCTTTGATTATACCTTTTAGTTATATACTACCCATTGCAGAAGCAATTCTGGGTGTTTTGTTAATGGTTGGTTTTCAGTTTCGTTATACATTAATGGCTGCTTTGATTTTGATGAGTGTATTGATTTTGGGTAGCAGTTCTATTGAAAACTGGAGTGCTATTGAAGCTCAGTTGATACATGCCGTTTATTTGGGTGGATTGTGGTGGTTTTATGAAAAAAATATTTCTGTTACGCCCTGATAATCTTTATATAATGACTTTCTGCGGGGCTGAAATTTTGAAACAGAACGATCCTGATAGGAAAATGAAGAAATGTAGGGTGAAGACATAGCTGTGAAAAGTTCACAGTCAGATCTTTCACCTGCTCTCTTCATTTTTTTGTTTCGGCTACTTCGAAAGTATTTGAAATCAGCTTTCTGTAGAGTGAAGTTTACTTCAGAATATCCAATATTATCATTGTTTGAAGTCCAAAAAAAATCTGAAAAAATATTATCTTCGTAAGCCTTGTAAAAGGTGTTGCCTGCAGTTAAAACATGTCGTAACTACAACCGGGAATATTCTCATTTGATCTTAAAAAATTAGGAGAAGCGTATGGGTAAATACAGAAATTTGATATTTTATGTTGCAACGATTGGTGGATTTTCAGCACTCATTTATTGGATTGCTACTATCGGAAAGGGCTTAGAAACAGGAAAAGAAGTTATTAAGGTAACATCTGAAAAATCGCAATGGGTCGAATTTCTGGATTCATTTTCACATAATATTCAACATCCTTTAGCATTGTTATTAGCACAAATTGTAACGATTGTAATTGTTGCACGTTTATTCGGATGGATTTGTGTTAAAATCGGGCAACCTTCCGTTATAGGTGAGATGATTGCAGGTATTTTATTAGGGCCTTCTTTTATCGGAATGTATTTTCCTGAATTTTCTGCCGCTCTTTTCCCTGTTCAGTCATTAGGTAACCTGCAGTTCCTGAGTCAGGTGGGATTGATTTTGTTTATGTATATCGTGGGTATGGAAGTAGATCTGAAAGTTCTCAGAACACAGGCTCATGATGCAGTGGTGATCAGCCACGCAAGTATTATTTTTCCTTTCGCCTTAGGCTTTGGCCTGGCTTATTTTATTTATTCTTCTTTTGCACCGGCAGGAGTAGAGTTCTTGTCTTTTAGTTTATTTATCGGTATAGCAATGAGTATTACCGCCTTTCCGGTGCTTGCCAGAATAGTACAGGAAAGGGGAATACAAAAAACCAAACTGGGTACCATTGTAATTACCTGCGCTGCCGCAGATGATATTACCGCCTGGTGTATTCTGGCTGCCGTAATTGCAATTGTAAAAGCCGGTTCATTAACCAGTTCTTTATTTGTAATTGTATTGGCGATAGCATATGTACTTCTTATGATTAAAGGTGTTCGCCCTTTCTTAAAAAGAATAGGTGAATTATATCCTACCAAAGAAACCCTTAGCAAACCAATCATTGCTATTTTTCTGTTGGTACTGATACTTTCGTCTTATCTGACTGAAATTATCGGTATTCACGCTTTATTCGGTGCGTTCATGGCCGGAGCAATTATGCCCGATAAAATTAAGTTCAGAGATATTTTTATCGAAAAAGTTGAAGACGTCGCAATGATTCTCTTCCTTCCACTGTTCTTTGTATTTACAGGATTGCGTACTGAAATAGGTTTGATTAATGATATTGAATTATGGAAATTGACAGGTTGGATTATTGTAGTAGCAGTTGCCGGTAAATTTCTGGGAAGTGCTGTTGCTGCAAAATTTGTGGGTCAGAACTGGAAAGACAGTCTTACTATCGGTGCATTAATGAATACCCGTGGTTTGATGGAACTGGTAGTATTGAATATAGGGTACGACTTAGGCGTATTGTCTCCCGAAATGTTCTCAATGATGGTTATCATGGCACTTGTAACTACCTTTATGACCGGCCCTGCATTAGATCTCATTAATTGGGCATTCAAATCTAAGAAAGAAAAAATATTGCCGGTGGTGGAGATGGGGCCTGACTGCGATTATAAAGTATTACTATCATTTACAAATCCGCAAAAAGGAAGAACCCTGTTAAAGCTGGCGAATGGATTTGTTAGTAAATCAAAAGATAAACAGGCTATTACAGCAATGCATATTACCTCTTCTGATCAGATTCATGGATACATATCAGATGAAAGAGAGGAAGAAACATTACAACCGATTGTAGAAGAAGCGCAGGCGCTGAATCAGCGGGTAATAACTTTGTCGAAAGCATCCAGCAATATCAATAGTGATATTATTGAAATTTCCGAACAGGGTAATTTTGATTTGTTACTGACCGGTATTCAACATTCAATTTATAAAGGAACTTTGTTAGGTAATATACTTGGTTTTACAACATCGATTATTGATCCTGAAAGACTGGTTAATAAGTTGATCGGTAAAGAAAGCTTTCTGAATAAAGAGGTGTTCGGTGAGCAGTTGCAAACATTGATTGATAAAATGGATCGCCCTATCGGTATTTTAATAGATAATGATCTGCAGAATATGAACAAGGTATGTATCCCTATTTTCTCTGATCAGGATATCTCATTATTACGATACGGAAAAATGCTGGCCAGAAATGCTCAGTCTAAAATCACTATCATTGATGTATCAGGGCGACATGAAAGTATTATTAAACAAAAGATGAATGCGTTAAGTGCTTTTGAAGCAAATAATATTAATGTATATACATACAATGATATTAATGAAGAACTCATGGCTGACTACTCATTGGTGATAGTAAGTATCGAAAGCTGGAAACAATTAGTGGAGGAAAAGAGTAAATGGTTAACCACTATTCCTTCTACATTAATTATTACAGCTCCTAAAAAAGTAATTGATACAGAACCGATGCTGCCTGAGCCGGCTCTATAATAAAATCTTGATTACTTAATTTCTTCTATGTATGGAAAATTGAAAATGGAAAGTGCAAAAAACTCTTATTAATTGAACACAGCAATGATATTGAGTTTAAGAACTGCGTAGCCTTCTTAATTATTAATTTATCTACGTATCCGTTTTCAATTTTCCATTCTCAACTATCAATTTTTTTTAATTGAAAATGGAAGTGCAAAAAATCTTTTATTAATTGAACACAGCAATGATATTGAGTTTAAGAACTGCCTAGCCATTCTTAATTATTAATTAAGAAGTGTTTAATCAGAAAAACGCCCCAGGCTTTTATTAATCAGCAGCAGATTTTTTTGAAGGGTTTGCTTCATCTGGCGTTTCACTAATTGTCCCATCGATTTACACTTAAAAAAGTGTGCTGATTGAAAATACTCTCCCAATTCGGTTTTGAGCTGTAAAAGCTTGTCCGGATAAGAAATATTATCCCTCGACATAATATTGAGTAATTCCATTAGCCGGTGTCGTGTGGAAGCCACTCTGAATGCCATAATTGTTCTTTCCTCCATCTGATATTGTAAGATAGATTCCTGGTTCAGATGCTTCTGACAAATATCTACTAATGAACGGTTTTCTTTGAAGAACTGCGGCAGATAAAGATTTTTTCTGCCTTCATATGATTGTTGATCAAAGTCAATAGCGCGTATTCGATACTGATAGTCTTCTACATCAGGAGTTACATCTACTACAAAGTTATAGGAACGCATATCTCCCAGCAATCTTACAAAACAACGTTCATTAAACTTTACAAATTCTTTTGCAAGACGTACCTGATTGGTGTCTGATCGATAGAGATGATCTTTGATAAACAAATCACCCGGGATGCCGGGAATGTGTTCTTCAACCAGCGTATCTCCCGACGAAATGAACGTAATACGATTGGGCGACAGAAGATGTTCCAATTCTAATCCGTATAATCTCGACGCATCAGCTTTTTTAATATAGTAATGGTCGTAGTTGTCATTGTACTTATTAACAATTCTGATCCGGAATGGATTGGAATTGCCAAATCCGCAATAATCTATCCGGGCAACATCCAGTTGATTGATAAAAGTATAATCTCCTTCGGTTTTCAGAATAGCATAAATTTTAACCAATCCCTCACGGATATAATCCCATTCTCTCAGGTCGTAAATGGTCGTTTCCCAATGTGTATCTACTCCGTTTTTATCCTTTAACGGAATGCTATAGGTGATACGCATCAGGTCATTATAAGTAACCGGTAACTGAACTTCGCGACCATGCGTTTTCAGGTATCCACGCAACTCATCATTTACCGGAAACATAGGTTTCCTTTTAGACGGTTTATTGTCTGCAAAGTTCTGATGAAAGAATGGTTTATACATGAAAAATGCTTTTCATGTAAGTTACGAAAAGGTAGATAAAGTTAGTAGTGAGGGAGGTGATTTAGCATAATTAATGCATATCCGTATCATAATAGCGGTCGAGACCCACCATTTCCTGAATTTTTCTGAAATAAGCCGGTGCGTAGAGGAGCCTTGCGCCGTACCAGCTGAACATTTCGCCGTCTACCAGTAAAATATGGGCATCAGGGAGCAGTTTTTCTATTTCGTTCAGGTGTTTTTCATCAAAAGGGAAGGGCTCTGAAGACAATAAAACTACCTGTGGCTGAAGAGCTACAATTTCTTCCACTGTAATTTCAGGATAACGGGTCCGGTTTTCCAGAACGTTTTTAAATCCTACACTCTCGAGCATGTCATGAATAAAAGTATCGTTCCCTACACTCATATAAGGATTTTTCCAGATGAGATATAAGGCATCCATATAAGCATTCGGAAAAGGCAGTGCATCAAATGCCTGGGTAATCTTGATGTTGATTTTATTCGCCTGAACGGAACGGTCGGTGATAATACCTATCTCTTCAATTGCCGAGATCGCTTGTGGAAGAGTATTGATATCGGTCACATAAACAGGATAGCGCTTTTCGAGCTCCCGGATATCTTCCGCACGGTTTTCTTCCTTATTCGCAATAATAAGGTCGGGCTGTAATTGGTCAATAAGGTGGTAATGCACGTTTTTAGTGCCGCCGATTCTCGTTTTTTGACGAAACCAATGATCGGGGTGCACACAAAATTTGGTGATGCCGACCACTTGCTGTTCTAAATCTAAGTGGTAAAGTAACTCTGTCAGGGATGGAACCAAAGAAATAATTCTTTGAGGCTTATTGGATAAACTGAGTTTCCTGTTAAGTTGATCAATAATTTCCCTTTGCATAAGCTAAGTTATGCAAAAATTGATACCGATACTGCGCCTCCTGCTATTAGATAGGGTGTAGCAGGAGGGTATTGGATTGCAGTCGGTTCTTAACACACAGGAATTGGTAATGGTTTTTCGGTTGGATTCGATAAATGGTTTTACTAGGATTGGTTCTTTAATGTTTTCATCTAGGTTTAGGACTGTTTGGATTTAGACGGTTTTTTACCGGATCTGGATTTTGGTTTGGACTTTGGACTTTTTGGACTGGTTTTTCTTTGGATAATTGGTTTGTTTTTCTGGACTTAATTGGATTTGGACGGTTTTTTAACGGATTACCTGGATTTTGGTTTTAAATGGATTTGGTTTAGGTTTTTAGGATCTTATTGGATATTGTTTTTCTTGGATATTCGGTCGAGAACTATTTAAAAATATTGGATTAAAAGAAAAAGAAGTTGACTGATACTGGATTTTTACATCTAGTTTTTTCATTGATATTGGAATGGTTCTCTTTAATTGGATATTGGTGGATCTTTCTTTGGATATTGTTATGATTGATGTTATCTATCAATCAACTTCTACAACAAAGATATATCCACATCGTTCCCAAAACAAGAGCACTATTTCTCTTTCTTTTGCTTTCAGAATTTACCACACAGATAGAAAAAGATCGATAGTGTTTTTCGTAGTTCAACTGAACTGGTATCGGAGATCTACGAAAAGCCGTAGTTTTACTGTCTGTTTTAAGCACTTCTGAACCCAATATGTGGAAAACGTTAAAAGAAGGCATTTATTATTAATCGAAGAAAAGCTTCATTCAAACGAAGGAATACTGACTTTGATCGAAATTAGTTGCGGGGAGGAGTAAAGAATAGGAATTTTACAACAGATACGCAAGATACCACAAGAAAGAAAAGAAAGCATACAGTGAGTATGTTCATTGCTCACTTCTGAAACTAAAAAAAAGACGCCTTTAATAGCGTCTCTTTTTTTGTATATACCTAACTGGTAGATGTGATATAGGCGCATACTCTGGCGCCGCTTTGTAAGCGGTGCCGCTTTATAATGGTGCATTATTGAGTGAGTATTGTTGTAATATAGATCAAATAGGCTGGCACACCGGATGCAATCCGGCGCGAGTTAGTGGCATAGTCTGGCGCCGCTTTGTAAGCGGTGCCGCTCTATAATGGTGCATTATTGAGTGAGTATTGTTGTAATATAGATCAAATAGGCTGGCGCACCGGATGCAATCGGGCGCGAGTTAGTGGCATAGTCTGGCGCCGCTTTGTAAGCGGTGCCGCTCTATAATGGTACATTTTTGAATGGTATTCTTATAATATTAATCAAATAGCTTGGCACACCGGATACAATCCGGCGCGAGTTAGCGGCATAGTCTGGCGCCGCTTTGTAAGCGGTGCCGCTTTATAATGGTACATTTTTGAATGAGTATTGTTGTAATATAGATCAAATAGGCTGGCACACCGGATACAATCCGTCGCGAGTTAGCGAAACAAAAAGAGAGACACTTTTAAAAGTGTCTCTCTTTTTATATAGTATAGTCTGTTTTAAATTCAAACTTATTTATTCAGAGCCTGTAAAATATCATATTTAGTTACTATGTGATATAGACCGCTGATTTCATCTTTGCTCAGCACTGCTCCGTTATGTTTATTAATAAGGCTACTCAACTTTTCAACGGGGGTATTCATCGGTACGATAGGTAATGCTGCTTCCATTACTTCATGGATACCAGCCGTTTTCAGAGATGGATTGTCGAATAGCTTATCAAATAAGCCGCTTTCTGAAATACTACCGGTAAAATCACCACCGTCTAAAACAGGAATATGTTCAATGCCGTACTTTTTCATCAAAGCAACGGCGTCGGCCACTGTAGCATTATGATCGATGGTAATCAGTTTTTGATGGGCAGCTCTTCCATTTACAATATCCTGGAATGATTTTACTTCGAGAAAGCCTCTTTCCATCATCCATTGATCATTATATATTTTACCTACATATCTTGAACCGTGGTCGTGGAAAATACATACAACCACATCGTCTTTTGTAAGTTGATCTTTTAATTGCATTAATCCCTGTAAGCAGGAGCCTGCGCTATAACCACAGAATATACCTTCTTCTTTTGCCAGCTTTCTGGCCATCACTGCACCGTCTTTATCGGTTACCTGCTCAAAATGATCAATCACGCTCATATCGTAATTTTCAGGAACAAAATCTTCTCCGAAGCCTTCTGAAATATAAGGGTGTACTTCGTTCATATCAATTTCGCCGGTACGGAAATACTTCGTTAATAAAGAACCGTATACGTCGATAGCCCAGATTTTAATATTAGGATTTTTTTCTTTCAGATACATTGCAGTACCGGTTACAGTACCGCCGGTTCCGGCAGTACATACAAGGTGTGTGATTTTACCTTCGGTTTGCTTCCATATTTCAGGACCGGTGGTTTCGTAATGCGCTAAACGGTTAGCAGGATTATCATATTGATTACAGTGAAATGAATTAGGAATTTCTTTGTTCAGCCTTCTGGCTACCGAATAATAAGAACGTGGATCATCGGGTTCTACGTTGGTCGGACAAACAATTACTTCTGCACCTACTGCTTTCAGAATGTCCATTTTCTCCTTTGATTGTTTGTCTGTAGTGGTAAAAATACATTTATAACCTTTAACTACAGCCGCCAACGCCAATCCCATGCCTGTGTTACCACTGGTACACTCGATAATTGTTCCGCCTGGTTTCAGTTTACCTTCTTTTTCAGCTACTTCTACCATCTTCAACGCCATTCTGTCTTTGATAGAGTTTCCAGGGTTGAAATAATCAACTTTCGCTAATATGGTTCCCGGAACTTTCTGGGTAATTTTATTTAATTTTATTAAAGGGGTATTACCTATCGTTTCGAGAATATTATTTTTAATGTCCATGGTCATTTATTATGATTAGAACAAAGGTACTATTTTGTTGTGAAGACTAATAAGTGTTAGTTGCTAAATATCGATGAAGTATGAAGATTTACGCGATTCCCGGTATGGGGGCAGACGGCCGTGTATTTCATAAAATTCAGTGGCCGGAGGGGTTTGAGTGTATAAGAGTAGAGTGGATCGACCCCTTAAAAGACGAAAGTTTAGCCGCTTATTCGATGCGGTTATTATCGATGATCAACACCGGGGAACCTTACGCGTTGATTGGTTTGTCAATGGGAGGAATGATTGCCAGTTGTTTTGCACAAAAACACCCACCTGAATTTTTAATATTGATTTCCAGTGTAAGCGCTTATAGCGAACTTCCTCCTTATTATCGTTGGTTAGGAAGTACCGGAATTGCTAATGCTGTACCAATGCGGTCTTTGAAGTTTTTGTCAAAACTCAAAAGAAGAATTTTTAAAGAATCCGCAGAAGACAAAGAGTTGTTACTCGAAATGATTGAGGCCAGCGATGAAACATTTTTAAGTTGGTCCATAAAAGCTATTTTAAATTGGCGCGGCACCAGGCCGGCTACCAGAATTTTTCATGTACATGGTAAACACGACTGGTTATTACCTGTCAGGTATATACGTCATGCCCCTCAGTTAATAACGGGTGGGCACGCTATGATATTGTCTTCAGCCAATGAACTTCAAAGAGCACTAAATGCTTTTTTATCGGAATATCCCGGAAATGCTAAATAATCCGGTCACTTACTTTTTGCGTATATTAAAATAGGAAAATGAAATCACACCCTTCCTGCTCTGATAAATTAATTTCAGTTTTATAGGGAATAAAATCGGTGATTATTTGTAATGTATTGATAATCAGAAACAGATTTTAGGTTAGTATTATTACATTAATCACAAATTCTTAAAAAAACAAAGTTTTTTTTGTGGCGGCATGCAGTACATTTGCCTCCTTAAAGGAAGACGCTCTAATTATATAAACTTATGGAAGTAAAGTACATACAAAAGATTGCAGAACAGTTGGGTTTATCGATCAAACAGATTATAAGTGTTCATGATCTGCAGGCCGAAGGCGCAACAATTCCATTCATGGCGCGATACCGTAAAGAAGCAACCGGTAATCTGGACGAGGTAGCTATCGGGAATGTGGTAGAGAAAGTCGCCTATTTTAAAGAATTAGACAAACGTAAAGAAACCGTTATTAAAACAATCGAAGGTTTGGGAAAATTAACTCCTGAGCTGAAACAACGTATTGAAGATTGTTTTGATGCAACTGTACTTGAAGATATTTATCTTCCATACAAGCCAAAACGTAAAACCCGCGCTACGCAGGCAATTGAAAAGGGGTTGGAGCCTTTGGCTAAGTTGATTTTTGAACAAGCAGCCGGTAATGCGGAAGAAGCAGCCCAACCTTATATCAACGAACAGGTAAAGGATGTGAAAGAAGCTTTACAAGGCGCCAGAGATATTATTGCTGAATGGATTTCAGAAAATGAGCAGGCCCGTAATAAAATACGTCAATATTTTACTGAAACCGCTGTTATTTCTGCGAAGGTATTAAACAGTAAAAAAGAAGAGGAAGACGCCCAGAAATATCGCGACTATTTCGAGTTTAACGAACCATTAGAACAGACACCTTCGCATAGAATGCTGGCTATCAGAAGAGGAGAGAAAGAAGGTTACCTGGTGATGGATATCAGTATTGCAAAGGATACTGCGGTAGAAGGGTTAGAGAATATCTTTATCAAAGCCAGCAATGAAAATGCTAAAGAAGTGAAGAAAGCGATCGAAGATTCTTTCGACCGTTTACTGAAACCTTCTATTGAAAATGAATTCAGATTAGTAGGAAAAAATAAAGCAGACGAAGAAGCTATTCTTGTATTTACAGAGAACCTTCGTCAGCTGTTATTAGCTTCACCTCTCGGATCGAAGAGAGTATTAGCAATCGACCCCGGCTATCGTACCGGTTGTAAAGTAGTATGCCTCGATGCACAGGGTAACTTCCTGTTCAACACCACAATCTATCCACACCCTCCTCAAAATGAATGGGAGAAATCAGTCGCTGAATTGAAGTTTTTGGTAGACCGTTTCGAAATTGAAGCTATTGGTATCGGAAACGGTACTGCAGGCAGAGAGTCGGAGCAGTTGGCAAGAAGTATCGATTTCGGAAAACAGGTAAGTATTTTCCAGGTAAATGAAAGTGGCGCATCTATTTACTCTGCATCAGAAGTGGCCCGTGAAGAGTTCCCTGATCAGGATGTAACCGTTCGTGGTGCCGTAAGTATCGGGCGCAGATTATTAGACCCCTTGAGCGAACTGGTAAAAATCGATCCTAAATCAATCGGTGTCGGGCAATATCAGCACGACGTGAATCAGACAAAATTAAAAGATGCGCTTGACAGAGTGGTTGAAAGTGCTGTAAACTTTGTGGGCGTAGATGTGAATACTGCTTCTAAGCATTTATTGGTATATGTTTCGGGCCTGAGCGCTACTCTTGCTAAAAACATAGTAGAATACAGAGCGAAAAACGGTGCTTTCAAAACAAGAGATGAATTGAAGAAAGTGCCAATGATGGGGCCTAAATCTTTTGAACAATGTGCCGGCTTCTTACGTATTCCGGGAGCTGATAATCCTTTGGATAATTCTTCCGTACACCCTGAAAGTTATCATGTGGTAGAACAAATGGCAAAAGACGTGCAGGCATCTTTAGAAGAATTAATCAAAACAGCCGATTTAAGAAAACAAATCAATAAGAAACAATATGTAACCGAAACAATCGGTGAATATACCATTGAAGATATCTTAAAAGAGTTAGAAAAACCAGGTCGTGATCCTCGTGCTCAGATCGAAGAATTCAAGTTCGATGATACGATCAAATCAATCGAAGATGTTAAAGCAGGTATGACCGTTCCTGGTATTGTAACCAACATCACTAATTTTGGCGTATTTGTAGACATTGGTGTTAAACAAGATGGCCTGGTACACATTTCCCAGTTAAGTAACACTTATGTATCTGATCCTACCACTGTAGTAAAACTAAACCAGAAAGTAACTGTAACGGTTACTGAAATAGATGTAGCGAGAAAGCGGATTTCGTTAAGTATGAAAGACAGTAGTGCACCGGTTGAACGCTCTGCTCCAAGAAAACAACATAGCGGAAAACCAAATACTCCGAAAAAAGAAGAACCTTTAAATCCATTCCAGGCAAAACTGATGGAACTAAAGAAAAAATTTAAAGACTAGTTTTTGTTTATAGTATGAATGGACTGCTCCGAAGGTTGCAGTCCATTTTTTGTGCAGAAAAATCCGTCAATTGACGGATACCCAATATTCCGGTAACGAATTGCAGAAAAATTAGTCAATGATTTGATTATGACAGGGATAAATGACCTCAAGAAGAATTTTAATATTAAAAAAATATGTTGTAAATTGTATTCGAATAGAAGTAACATTCTATTTTTTTGCTATTTACTTTAAGGTCTTAGGAGTTGTCTTTGCGGACGACTCCTTTTTTAATACTTGCTCATATGAGATCAGCAATTACCCCGTGCAACAATAGACTATTCCGGCAGATTTGCTTATAAAAACTCATCTTACAAAAAAGTTCAATGAAAAAAATTCCCACATTTCTTAAAGTAGTAATTATTATTTTGTTGGTAATTATAGCTGTTGTCAGCTTTTTCTTTATTCGTAACAGTATCTTTTTGGGAGGTACGGATAAAGAAAACGTAGCTTATCTGAGCACGCATCAGTTGGTTATCGATAAAAATGAAAATATTTTATCCGAAGCTTCTTTTTTCTCAGCGGGTTTTGATGCTGCAAATGTTTATTTGTTGGGAGAAGTACATGGTTTCGGAGATGTTCAGGCGCTCGACTTACAATTATTGAAGCTGCTGCATTCAAAAGGTGTACGTTATTACATTGCCGAGATGGATAGCTTACAGGCGAAGCTGCTAAATAAATTTTTACTGGGTGAGGAAAAAGACACGTTCTTACTGAAAGAAGTAGTACAGAAACATAAAAGCTGGATTCCACAGCAGGCCGGTCGCCAGTTTTATGAAAAATGGCTATCTGTTTATGATTTCAATCATTCATTACCCGATTCTTTAAGAATTACTGTACTGGGACTGGATAAAATTGCTGGTGATACTGTAAATACAGGTATATCACGCGATTCGGCAATGATGTTCAATTTCAGACAGCTGGTACAGGAAAAAGGCTTACAAAATGAGAAATTTTATGGTTTATTCGGATATTTCCATGTATTACAGTCGATGGTGGGCGAAAATAATTCCAGACCATTTGCTGCACGGCTTAAACAGTCGGGCGTGGATGTCAAAAGTATAACGATTTATACGATAGCCGGCAAAATGTATTTACCTAAAGGGCTGGGTATTCCTACACCTGAAGATGAGCAGATTGGTATTTCTAACGCAGACGGGCCTATCATGCTGGTAAAAGGCATCAAAGATTTGAAAGCTGCGGCCGGAACACAAAATATAACTTTATTTAATCTGGAAGCAGACCAATCTCCTTATCGTAACGGACAAAGATTAGCAAGAGTAAAATCTACTATGTTCGGCGATAATATAGAACCGTCTGATAAAGAAACGCCCTCTACCGAATTTTTTCAATATGTTGTTTTATTGCAACAGTCTCCGGCTATGATGCCGTTGTATTAGTTGTATATCAATTCTGTGAAGCCACCGGGTTGGTTATCAAATAATCTATTCGGTGGCTTTTACGCTGAAGCGCAGCTATTAGTTATCAAACAATAAATTCACAATGAAAGTTTATTGGCAGTTACAGGCTAAAATGATCCACCGAAGATTTAAGGATGCTGGTACAGAGCCATTGTTCGCCTATATATTGATATTGATCGGTTTTGTCGGCTTCTCCCTGTATTTGTTTTATAAAACCTCTTATGCTGAATACATTTATGCGTTTCTGGCATTAACCCTTACAGTGAAACTTTCTGACAAAAAAAAGAATGATTTTCTGAAAACCTGTTTTTTAGCGCATGAATTGAAAAAGATCAGAGTGCTTGAAAATATGATAACAGTCTTTCCTTTTCTTTTTTTTCTGTTATATCAGCAATGTTTTCTGACTGCATCTGTATTATTCCTGTTGAGCTTTTTAATGGCATTTGTAAATTTAGATACACAGGTTAATATCGTTATACCCACTCCCTTTGGCCACAAACCTTTTGAATTTACCGTAGGTTTCAGAAATTCATTTTACCTGATAATTGGTGTTTATGTGCTGGCTGGTATTGCCGTAGCAGCAGATAATTTTAACCTGGGCCTGTTCGCTATCGGGATAATCTTTTTATTGGTACTGGGGTTTTATACACAACCGGAGAATGAATATTATGTGTGGATACACGCTTTAACTCCGAAAAAATTTCTTTTAGAGAAAATAAAAATAGCTGTTCTTTTTTCAATAGTACTGGTAATACCTGCTATATTGTTAGTGCTGTTTTTTTACAGGGAACAGTTTGGATTAATATTATTGGTAATGACAGCGGGCTGTTTTTTTGTAATTTATATGATTGTATCAAAGTATGCTGTTTTTCCTGATGAAATGAATGTGATACAGGTATTGTTTCTGGTAGTAGCTGCTTTTTATCCGCCGTTATTATTGGTACTGATTCCTTATTTTTTCTATAAATCAGTTCATCGCCTTAATAGTTTATTGAAATGATCAGAATTGAAAATCTATATAAAAAATTTGGTACAAAAGAAGTTTTAAAGGATATCAATATTCAGTTTGATAGAGGTAAGGTTTATGGAATTGTAGGAGAGAACGGTGCTGGTAAAACAACCTTGTTTCGTTGTATCGCTGCGCTTGAAAACTTCGAGGGGAAAATTGAATCGGACTTGCATCCGCTCAAAAACCATCTCGGACTCTTGTTTGCAGAGCCTTACTTTTTTTCTAAAATTACAGGAGAGGAGTATCTCCGCTTATTGTGTAATGCACGAAACAAGGAGATCACTGATATGGAGCATAAAAATATTTTTGAGCTTCCATTACAACAGTATGCTTCGGTGTATTCTACAGGTATGAAAAAGAAGTTAGCTATTACTGCAATTCTTTTACAGGGAAATGAATATTTTATATTTGATGAACCTTTTAATGGTGTAGATATTCAAAGTAATCTGATCATTACTGAAATTATTCATAAACTGAAATCATTGAATAAAACGGTTATAATCTCTTCTCATATTTTTTCAACGCTCAGCGAAACCTGCGATGAAATTCATTTACTTTCAGGAGGGGCTTTTGTAGAATCGTTCGATAAAGAAGCGTTTCCTAAGTTAGAAGCTTCGATGAAAAAAGTAGTGATAGGTAAGAAACTTGATAAACTAAACCTGATATAGTCTATTTGAAAAAAGAGCAATGATCACCAGATCATTGCTCTTTTTTAGTATGGATAATTAATATTATTTATTTTCTTCTTTCAGAATGCTCAGTGCTTTTTGAACCATATGGTCGCTTGGGGAGTTTGTCAGATAAAATCCGTTTGGCCCCCAGATTTGTGCAGCTAAATTAACTTTAAATCTTTTCATTATAATGTCTTTATCTCTGGCGGTAAAGTCACTATTTTTCTTTTGGGTAATAGTTAACAGGTCATTCCATATTTTTTCATCAGGCTGGAAGTTTTGTAAGTAGTCACTCGAATTCTGATAAGTTTTTAACTGTTCGCGATTTTGTAAATAGTATTGCAGAATAAACTGTGCAATCTGATTGCTGATTAATACCTCATATACTGATCTGCTATAAGTGGTTGTATCCACTGCTACAAAAACATCGGGAGTAATACCACCACCGCCATAAACGGTGCGCCCGCCATGTGTTTTATAAGCTTCACCCAGATGTGCTGTATCTTCGGTTGTTAAAGCACCTCTGTTATATCTGTCAATCAGTTCATGATGGTATTCTGATAAGTCTTTGCCGTAAGGTTTTTGAATATTTCTTCCGATGGGTGTATAGTATCTTGCTGTGGTTAAGCGGATTGCCCCACCGTTTGAAATGTCAAATTGTTCCTGAACCAGTCCTTTTCCAAAACTTCTTCTTCCAACAATAGTAGCCCTGTCCCAATCTTGTAAAGCGCCGGCAAGTACTTCACTGGCAGAAGCCGAACTTTCATTAATTAATAAAACAACGGGTTGGTCTTCAAATAAGCCCGGGCGTCTTCCTTTATATTCGATCGTTGGTTTTTTATTTCCCTTTGTATAAACAATTAACTTATCGCCTGATAAAAATTCATCTGCAATATCAACGGCCTCCATTAGAATGCCTCCGCCATTATCTCTCAAATCAACGATTAACTTGTTGATACCTTCTTTTTGAAGTTTCTCTAACTGAAACATAAACTCTTCATATGTAGTAGAAGAGAATTTGTTGATACGTATAAAACCGATACTGTCTTGCAATACAAACGCTGCATCTACCGAATAAACCGGAACATTTCCTCTCTTGATGGGTACTACGAGCGTTTCGGTGTTTCTCAGCACGGTTACATGAACGGTAGTGCCTGCCGGTCCTTTTAAAAATTTCTTTACTTTATCAGAACTGCCAAGATTTACCAATAAGCTGTCACCGGCTTTGATCAGTTTGTCGCCGGTTTGTAATCCTGCTTTGCTACTTGGTCCGCCTTCGAGAACATTTGTTATATTCACAGTATCTTTGATAAGCATGAATTCAACACCGATACCCTGGAAATTTCCTTGCAAATCTTCATTAACAGATGAAAGATTCAATGGTGGAATATAAAGAGAGTGTGGATCTAACTGAACCAGTGCTTTAATAGCCTGCTCTGATATAGAGTCGCTATTAACAGGATCTACGTAATTATTTCTGATCAGATCGAATACTTCCTGAGTAGACGAACGATTACCTGTATTTAAAATATTTCTTTCAAAAGGGATATTTTTTCTCAAGCCGGCCCCGATCAACATTCCTGCAATGACCGCCACTGCGATAATTAAAGGAGTCCAAATCTGTAGTTTTTTCATGCTCTATCTAAAGTTTATCAAATTTATCGGCGAAGTTCATAATTAATTCTTAAATACGAACTTTAGAGCCATTTAGTTCAAAATTTTTTTCATGTTAATACTCATTGCTGATAGCGGAGCGACCAAAACCGCCTGGACAGTGCTTGAAAACGGCCGGAATGAAACTTTTTTTTCGCAGGGGATTGCCCCTTATTTGATGAGTCAGGAGCAAATAGAGTCAATTTTGACTACAGAATTGCTACCATCCATCAAAAAAACGCATTTTGATGCGATTTACTACTACGGCACAGGGTGTAAAAACCCTAATAATGCTGCGCTTGTACACCAGGCGCTTACAGCAGTGTTTAACACTACACCTGTTGTGGAAGTGAGCCATGATATGATGGCTGCTGCTAAAGCTACGTGCCAGAATGAGGCCGGCATTGCCTGTATCTTAGGCACAGGCAGCAATTCAGCTTATTTTGACGGAACTGATATTGTTCACAACCGTTCCGGAATCGGGTTTATTCTGGGTGATGAAGGAAGTGGAGCTTATCTTGGAAAGAAGGTGATACAGTACTATTTGTATGAAACTTTTGATGTTGAATTAAAGGAGAAATTTGATCAGAAATATCAAACAAATCCTGCGGAAATACTGGAAAACGTGTATAAAAAGCCACTCCCAAACCGATATTTAGCTGATTTTACAAAATTCCTTGCAGAAAACCGCAATCATTTTATGATAGAAAATATTATAGAAGATGGCCTAAATGACTTTTTCTTTACTCATCTTTGCAGGTATGAACAGTCTGAATCCGTACCAATCCACTTTGTTGGAGGAGTTGCTGCAGGCTTTTCAGACGTGTTGGAATCGCTTTGTTCAGACTATGGTTTCCAGCCCGGTAAAATTTTGAATAACCCAATGACTGGTTTAATAGAATACCACCAGTCGGCTATGGAAAAATAGTAGGTACATGGAGTCATTTATAAAAACTACAGAACAGGCAAGTAATTACAGACATTTAGAGCAGATGACCGTAATGGAAATTCTGACTAATATCAATCAGGAAGACAAATTGGTTCCTGCTGCGATCGAAAAAGCAATTCCGCAGATTGAAGAATTAACTGCGGCGGTGGTTGATAAAATGCTGGCCGGAGGCAGGTTATTCTATTTAGGAGCCGGTACCAGCGGCCGGTTGGGAATTTTAGATGCATCAGAAATTCCTCCTACATTCGGTTTGCCGTTCGGGCTCGTCATCGGTTTGATTGCTGGTGGTACCGAAGCCATCCAAAAACCGGTAGAGCAGGCTGAAGATGACTGGGACCAGGGTTGGAAAGATCTTCTCGAATATGATATTAACGAAAAGGACGTCGTGATCGGAATTGCCGCCAGCGGTACCACTCCTTATGTTATCGGCGCTCTTCAAAAAGCCAACGACAAAAATATAATCACCGGAGCAATTACCTGTAACCAGGGAAGCCCGTTAGCCGCCGCAGCCCGATTTCCTGTTGAAGTGGTGGTAGGCCCTGAATTCATTACCGGCAGTACACGTATGAAAAGCGGAACTGCTCAAAAGCTCGTTTTGAATATGATTTCTACTACTGCGATGATTCAGATTGGCCGGGTAGAGGATAACAAAATGGTGAATATGCAGCTGACCAATAGTAAATTAATAGATCGGGGAACAAAAATGGTCATGGAAGGTACAGGTATTAAAGAATATGAAGTGGCGCAGAAGCTACTGGTTGAATTCGGTAGCGTTAAAAAAGCAACTGACGCATATTTGAGAAAATAATTCTTATACAAACACCGGCGCATAACCGGTGTTTTTTTATCCGGTCATTTCGTAATCGTTTTAGCCTATCCTGATTATATGCAGAAATTCTGCATGATTTTTGTATTATAAATTTAGTGAATAGTCCTTCTGCTGCTTTTATGATTAAATCATTTTCGTTCATTGACGAAGATCGATCATACATGAAAAACATTCTTTCTTTTCAGTTTCTGTTAACCGGATGATAAAAGCACTCATAAATATTGAAGAATCAAATTAAAGTTGAAATTTTATTGTAATCGGCTTAGTTTGTATTTGTACCATCGAATGGAAAAAGTCAACTTAAGGCTTTGTA
The DNA here is from genome assembly GCF_003991195.1 of Gynurincola endophyticus. Lineage (GTDB taxonomy): Bacteria > Bacteroidota > Bacteroidia > Chitinophagales > Chitinophagaceae > Gynurincola > Gynurincola endophyticus. The sequence continues at coordinate 28,547 of NZ_RCWL01000014.1, forward strand.
TCTTCTGCAATCGTAAAGTATAGTCCTATTTATTAGTTTCTGGTCAATTAAGTAATACTAACGGTATTGCTATTGAAAGGAATTCACTTTAGTGTGTACTGTATAGTTATGTCCTTTTGTAGTAATGTCGGATAAAACTTTTGTTGCTATTAAGCGACACTTATTACTGTGCGCGTAACTCTCCCGATCCCTAACCCTGAATTTGTAGAAATCCTTAATTTTTAAACTAATATAATGCCTATGAGAGAAGTTTTTACCACTCTTGCTTTACGGAAATATCTTCCTTAGCCTTTCAATTTTTATACGCTTTTGCTATGTCTTTTCAATTTTTTGAGAGGATCGGGATTGTCGTGTAATTAATTGACTACTCAAATTAAATCACATTAATCAGCAACCATTTATTCAAAACAACACTTATGAGTACAAGAATTCTAAAAAATTCTATGGGAATCGTATTGCTATTGCTTTCGATATCTCCTTTGTTTGCTCAGAATACTGTAACCGGGAGAGTTACAGATAAAGAGCAACAGCCCTTACAAGGGGTGTCTGTTATTATTAAAGGACAAACAACCGGTACCCAAACTACAGAGAACGGAAATTATCAATTAACTGTTGAGCGTGGAAAAACATTGGTTTTCTCAATGGTTGGATATCGTACTGCAGAAGTGACCGTTAGCCAGGCGGTTCACAATGTTGTATTATTGACCGACGAAAGTTTACAGGAAGAAGTGGTGGTTACAGCTTTGGGCGTAAAGCGGGCACCACGCGAGTTAGGTTATTCGGTAAGTACGATACAGGCCGAAGAGTTAACTAAAACCGGTTCTCCCAATATAGCAGGCGCTTTATACGGAAAAGCTCCCGGTGTGCGGATTTCTACCTCTCCCGGCGGTGCTACCTCTGGCGCTAATATTAATATCCGCGGTATTAACTCTATTACCGGCCACTCACGGCCGCTCATCATTATTGATGGTGTTCCAATGCGTAACAATGATTTTAATAATAGTGATTATTGGAACGATCAACGTTCACGGGGTAATGGCCTGGAAGATCTGAATCCCGAAGACATCGCTTCACTTTCTATTTTAAAAGGCGCTTCTGCTGCTGCATTGTATGGCTCCGAAGCACTCAATGGAGTAGTGATGATTACTACTAAAAGCGGAAGGGTCAGAAAAGGAATAGGACTCGATTTTAATGCTACCTATACAAAAGATGAAATTGCATACCTGCCAAGATTTCAGGAAGAAAGAGGACCGGGTGCACCGAAATGGGTGGCAGATGGCGGCCAGGCAGACGATGGCTTTTTCTGGTATGATCTGAATAACGACGGAGTAAATGAAACCAGAGGAGCTTATAACGGAACGCTCAACTTCGGGCCCTCGTTCGATGGACAACCTTATCTTGCCTGGGATGGTCAGATACGGCCTTATTCTGCTCAGAATGCCTATAAAAACTTCTTTAATAATCCGCAAAGCACCATTATTAACGCGGCTATGTCATACGGAACAGAAAATGTGAAAGTCAGATTTTCTGTTACACGGCAGGATAATGAAATGACGACGATCGGATCGTACAATAAAAAAAATATTCTGAACTTAAATACTTCTTTCAAATTAGCGAAAAATTTTACTACTGATGTAATTGTAAATTTTATCAATCAGCGAACACATAACCGTCCGTTTATGACAGACAGATTAATCAACAACTTCGCAGGTATGATTTCTACTTTTGATAATCCGGACTGGTATATTAATAAATACCAGACCAGTCTTGGATACAAATATGTAACAGCTAATAATCAGAGTTTAACACCGGCAGAAAATATCAGGTATAACGGATACAGGGTAGATGTGCTGGATTATTTCTGGAATTCAATGGCTAATAAAAGTGATGAATACTCCAACCGACTGATCGGTTCATTTACGAATACATGGGAAGTAGTGAAAGGACTTACACTGAGAAGCCGATTCTCGGCAGATGTAACTTCATTAGACATAGAAGACAAACGCCCGAATGAACTTCCGCTACAATTCGGAAATACCGGAGGTTTTGATTTTACATCAAATGCTTACAATATTTACTACACCGATTTATTGCTTTCGTATCATTATCCTGTTTCGGAAGATGTTACCATTTCTGCAATGGCAGGTTACACCGCTACTAAAAATGAAACTAAAAATCAGAAATCGTTAACCAATGGCGGATTAAGTGTTCGTAACTGGTTTGATATCAGCTCAAGTGTTAATCAGGCTACCACTACTCTTAAAAGAATTTATACACTAAGAGATGCCGCTTTCGGAACATTGAGTTTTAATTATAAAGACTTCTGGTTTTTAGAAGGAACTATCAGGAGAGAAAGAGTTTCTACCATGCACCCTGATAATAATGCATTGTTATATCCTTCTGTAAACACAGGAGTTGTATTCAGCGATTTTATCAACTTTCCCACTTTTATATCATATGCTAAACTGAGAGGGTCTTTCGGTATTGTAGGTAAATATCCCGAACCTTATCAAAGTGCCAGCAGTTATACGCAAAATACACTTGGTGACCAGGGAAATGGAACCGCTGTATTGTATACCACTATTCCGAATGCTGAGTTCTATAATGAAAGAATTAAACCAGAAAATAAGCACGAGGTGGAGTTAGGGCTTGAATTGAAGTTTATGAACGACAGGATGGGATTTGATGCAACTTACTATAACGGAAGGGTGGTAAATCAGATTTTATACTATAGCCTGCCGATATCAATGGGGGCGTCTTCGATTTTATCGAATCTCGGATCGTTAAGAAATACCGGTTGGGAATTTTCATTGAATTATTCAGCAATTAACACACCCGATTTTAGTTGGTATACAGCGATCAACCTGGCGATGAACAAAAATAAAATTGAAGAATTACCCGGGCAGATTACTCAATTACTGCATAGAGATTATGATGGTGCAGCTGCTCAACTCGTATCAAAAATTGGCGAACCGATCGGTGATATTATGGTACATCCCATTGCCAGAAATGATAAAGGTGAATTACTGGTACAGGATAATGGTTTGTATCAGCTGGATGGTACTAACTGGATTAAAGCCGGCAATTATATGCCCAAAGGAATCGGAGGTTTTATCAACAACTTTACCTTTAAAAATTTTTCTTTAGATGTATTGATCGATTACCGTTGGGGTGGCCACGTAATGCCCACCGGTATTAATTGGATGATCAGCCGAGGATTGTTAGAAGAAAGTTTAAATCACTCCACCACTGAAAGAGGAGGTATTAGTTATTACCGGGATGCAAATGGAAAAGGTGTGCAATGGAGCGGTAGTGCCGGCCCAAATGGTGAAACGGTTTATCATGATGGAATGCTCGTAGAAGGAGTTACTTCTAACGGACAGAATAATCAGAATGTGATATCACAGGCATTCTATTATAACAATACCTATAACTGGGGAGGACCTCAATATTCCAGTTCACGGTATGAATTGTATATAAAGGAAAATAATTATATAAAGATGCGTGAACTCTCACTGGGGTATCGCATTCCATCTGCCCTTGCTTCAAAATTAGGAGCCAACAATTTACATCTTTCCGTTTTTGCCAGAAACCCATTCTTTATTTACAGATCGATCAAAGACCTTGATCCTGAACAAATGACCGGTGGATCGTATTGGGTAAATAATGTCAGTAATGCCGGTGTTGGCCCTGCTACAAGAACTTATGGTGTAATGTTAAGAGCAAGTTTCTAACCTTAAAGATTATCTGAAAATGAAAAAATTAAAATACATACTCGGTGCACTCATTTTATTGAGCTGCTTTCAGGCTTGTAAAAAGTCGGACTTTGGAGATTATTATCGCGACCCCGGTAAAGTAACGGAGAGTTCTGTTGAAAAACAGTTTGCCGGATATATTTATACTTCACGTGAATTAGTGGTTCCTTCTTACTGGAATTATTTTGTTGTGATGCGTACCACTATGGTTCGGTACGTGCAGGCCGGAGGTTATGTGAATGAGCAAAATCTGTTAAACCTGGGTGCTGCTGCTTCCGGCGACAGATGGAGTAACTACTACACGGCACTGGCGCAATACAGAGAGCTGGAATTTATTTACAGCAATGTGTCGGAAGAAGAAAAAAATGATAAAAAGATTTTCATGCTGGCTGCGAAAATTTTTATATATGATCAAACACAGCAGGTAGTGGATCTGCACGGAGCTATTCCCTGGTCGCAAGCCGGAAAATTAAGAACCAACGACGGTAACTACGATTTATCCTATGCTAAATATGACGCCGCCGAAACCATCTATACCACCATGCTCGATGACCTGAAATCAATGAGCGATGAATTAAATACGATTAATCTTTCTGCTTCAATTGCTGCAATCTTTAAAGGTCAGGATATTATCAACGACGGCGATCTTAACAAATGGAAAAAATATTGTAATTCGCTTCGTATCCGAATGCTGATGCGGGTAAAAAGCGCTCCGGCATTTGCTGCGCGTGTTCAAACTGAAATCGATCAAATACTGGCAGATCCCACAGCTTATCCCATTGTTTTAACTACTCCGGAAAATATCCGGATTGATATTTTTAATGTAGGATCGCCGATCAATTCAAGTGGCTTAAGAGATGCTTTGGAAAGCTGGAATTTTAATCTGGCCGGCGAAAAAATGATCAATCAGCTGAAAACAACGAATGATCCAAGAATAAATTATATGTTTCAGCCGGGCGACAGTGCCGGTAACGTAATCACCGGCCTCGATCCGATGTTGAGTTCCGGAGCACAAAACGTTCTGGTGGCCAGTGGTGATCTGGCAATTTATAACCGGTCTACCTATTCCAGAAATCAGTACTTCCCCGGTATTATCATTTCCGCCGCCGAAATTCAGTTTTATCTTGCAGAACATTGGTTAGATAAAAGTAACGCTGCAAATGCAAGAACAGCCTTTGAAGAAGGAGTGCGCGCATCAATTGAACAACTGGTTCGTATACGCACCGTAAGTAATGATAATTCAGTACCTGCACCGACAGTTCCTTCAGCCGGTGCCATTACCACCTTTATCAATGGATTAAACTGGGCCGGAACGGCAAACAAAATGCAATTGCTGGCTACTCAGAAATGGGTTCACTACAATATTATTCAACCGCTTCAAAATTGGGCAGAAGTAAGACGGTTAGATTATCCGACCTTCAATTTCAGAATCGACGCTTCCGATATTCAACAAGCCGTACCGGTCAGATGGACGTTACCTCCTTCCGAAGTAAATTTCAATGCTGAGAATTACAAAGAAGTAAGTGCAAACGACAATTTAAATACCCGATTATTCTGGGATATTCAATAAATTCTGACTAATTTTCGAATGAATAATCAACGTTAATATAATTATCCCGGCTGTTTGTTGGGTAAACCGGACAGTCGGGATAAAATCTGTTATTCAGGAATATAAGAAGTTGCTCATTTTTAAGATTCCGATTCTAAACTAAATGCACATGAGACTTTTACTGCTTGCTGTTGTTTTATTAACCGGTGTTAATGCCTTTTCTCAGGCTCACCATACAACCAAAGAATATACAGCTCCTAACGACCCGTTGGTACTGAAGCACCTGGATGAGTGGCAAGACCTTAAATTCGGTTTATTTATGCACTGGGGCACGTATAGCCAATGGGGAATTGTAGAAAGCTGGAGTCTTTGCCCGGAAGATGAAGACTGGACGCAACGCGAAACCAAACACGGTGCTACTTATAATGAATATAAAAAGAATTACGAAGCATTACAACTAACGTTTAACCCTACTGCATTTAATCCGCAGAAATGGGCGGATGCTGCAAAGGCTGCAGGAATGAAGTATGTGGTGTTCACTACCAAACACCACGATGGTTTTGCAATGTTTGATACCAAAGTGTCTGACTATAAAATAACCTCTTCGAAAACACCGTTCTCCTCTAATCCGCAGGCTGATGTAACCAAAGCTATCTTTGAAACATTCAGAAAAGACAATTTTAAAATCGGTGCTTATTTTTCAAAACCAGACTGGTATAATGAAAATTACTGGTGGCCGTATTTTCCTCCGAAAGACAGACACGTTAACTATGATCCGAAAAGATATCCCGAACGTTGGAATAATTTTAAAAACTTTGTGCATACACAAATTAATGAACTTACTTCTAACTACGGTAAAGTAGATATTTTATGGTTAGACGGAGGCTGGGTTCGTCCGTCAAAACCTTCCGATTTTGACCATGAAGGAAAACCTTTACGCCCTGATCAGGATATTGATATGGACAAACTGGCTGGTATTGCATTGAAAAACCAACCCGGAATTATTGTAGTAGACAGGGCAGTAGGTGGTAAGTGGGAGAATTATGTAACTCCTGAACAGTCTGTTCCTACCGAACCTTTAAATGTTCCGTGGGAAAGTTGTATTACCATGGGCGATTCATTTAGTTATGTACCTAATGATAATTATAAAAGCGGGAAAAAAATAATTGAAACACTTGTAAAAATAATTTCAAGAGGTGGAAATTACTTATTAAATATTGCTCCCGGGCCCACAGGCGATTATGATCAGGCGGCTTACGATCGGTTAAAAGAAATTGCAGAATGGATGTCGGTGAATCAGTCTGCTGTATATTCAACCAGAACAATTGCACCTTATCAGTATGAGGAATTCTATTATACCAGAAGTAAAGACGGCAGAACGGTAAACGTTTTTCACTTACAGGAGAAAGAAAATAATTATTCACTTCCTGAAAAATTTTCTATTCCCTTACCGGTAGGTTATTTTCCTAAACAGGTAAAATTATTAGGAATAAAAGATAAATTGAAGTGGCAGATAAAAGACACTACTCTAGAAATTACCTTACCGAAAAATGTATCAATTAATAAAGCAGCTGTTGTTCAGTTGAGCTTATAATTTTTAATAAACAGCTATGAACAGGATTTTTCTATTGTTGATTCTCTTGTATAGTGCTGGTGTAACGGGCTATGCACAGGTTAAAGTTCCTTTGTATAAAGATGCTAAACAGCCGATTGATAAAAGGGTAGAAGATCTGTTACAAAGAATGACACCTGAAGAAAAATTCTGGCAATGTTTTATGATACCCGGAGATGTTACGCAACTATCTGAAGGGAAATATCAACATGGAATATTCGGACTACAGGTAAGTGCCGGCGCACAACAAGATGGGGCTGCCGGTCAGTTATTACAGTACAATACCACCGAAGGCCTGCAAACACTCGGTGTGAAAATAAATCAGCTGCAACAATTTTTTGTTGAAAAAACAAGACTGGGTATTCCCATGCTTCCGTTTGATGAAGCCTTACACGGTTTGATCCGAAAAGGCGCTACCGCTTTTCCACAAGCCATTGCATTTGCCGCCAGTTTTGATACCGCATTGGTAAAAGAAGTAGCCGGTGCCATTGCCACAGAAACAAAATCAGTTGGTATCCGGCAGATATTGAGCCCCGTAGTGAATCTTGCCAATGATGTGCGCTGGGGGCGTGTAGAAGAAACCTATGGTGAAGATCCTTTTCTTACTACAATGATGGGCAATAGCTTCATGAAAATGTTTGAACAAAATGGGGTTATTACTACCCCGAAACATTTTGTGGCAAATGTAGGGGAAGGAGGGAGAGACTCTTATCCGATACACTGGAGCGAACGTTATCTGGAAGAAACACATCTGGTTCCCTTTAAATATGCTTTTCAAAAAACAGGCAGCCGCTCGGTAATGACCGCTTACAACCTCGTCAATGGCCGCCCGGCTACAGCCAGCCACTGGTTGTTACAGCAAAAGCTGAAAGATGAATGGGGGTTTCAAGGGTTTGTAATCAGTGATGCCAGTGCTGTAGGCGGCCCCACTGTATTGCACATGACTGCAAAAGACTATGAAGACGCCAGTGCACAGGCTATGAATGCAGGGCTGGATGTAATCTTTCAAACAGAATATGACCACTATAAGTTATTCATGCCGCCATTTCTCGACGGTAGAATTACACAGCAGAGAATTGATGATGCAGTACGAAGAGTGTTACGGGCAAAATTTGAATTAGGCTTATTTGAGCAACCCTATCTCGACCTTCAGAAAATAGTTTCCACACAACAATTGAATGCCCATGCTTTAATTGCAGAGAAAGCTGCACTGGGCTCAATGGTGTTGTTAAAAAATAAGCAGCAAACATTGCCCATACTGAAGCAATATAAAAAAATACTGGTGGTGGGTGAGGAGGCTGAACTCGGCCGTTTAGGTGGTTATGCAGGGCCCGGTAATAAAATTATCAATCTTTTAGAAGGCATAAACGAATATCCTCACGATCCGGCATTACAAATTGAATACAAAAAAGGCGTTTTGAAGGATGACGGCCAGTGGGAAATCATCCCTTCTGCTTATTTGACTGCAAAAAATCAAAAAGGTTTAACCGGACAATATTTTAATAATCCGAATCTGGAAGGCAACCCGGTAGCAGAAAGAAGCGATGAGCATATTAATTTTTCCTGGACCTTGTATCCACCCTTCCCCGAAAAACAAGTTCGCGACTATTACAGCGTTCGTTGGGAAGGAGCTTTGCAATCGCCCGTAACCGGTAAATATATGATCGGTTTAAGAGGCAATCAGGGGTTCAGGTTGTATCTCAATGACCGTTTGGTGATAGATCAGTGGAACCGGCACGGCTATTCTACTGATACCTATCCGGTAGAGTTGAAAAGCGGTCAACAGTACAAATTGAAAATTGAATTTCGTGAAATGACCGGCAATGCGTCATTACAGTTAATCTGGAATTTACCCGCTTCAGCTAAAGAAAAAGAATATCAGCAGGCTTTACTATCTGTTAAAGATAAAGACCTGATCATTGTAGCTGCGGGAATAGAGGAAGGAGAATTTCACGATCGTGCATTGTTATCATTACCCGGTAACCAGCAAAGGTTTATCAAAGAAGCTGCAAAATCAGGAAAACCGGTGGTGGTGATTCTGGTAGGCGGATCTGCTATTACTATGACCGATTGGTTAGAAGATGCAGCTGCTGTATTGCAGGTTTGGTATCCGGGAGAACGTGGTGGGGCAGCCATTGCCAAAGTATTATTCGGTGAAGTGAGCCCTTCAGGGAAACTTCCGGTCACTTTTCCGTTACACGAAGCCCAGCTTCCGTTGACTTATAATCACCAGCCTACCGGCAGAGCCGATTATTACGGAAATTTTAGCGGAGAACCATTGTTTGAGTTTGGTTATGGAATGAGCTATTCAACCTTTGAATGGAGCCGGTTAACAGTAGATAAAAAACAATATCAGCTCACGGATACCATCGTAGTAGCCTGTCAGCTAAAGAATACGGGCACCGTAAAAGCTGCAGAAGTAGCACAGTTGTATGTGCATGATGAATTGGCCACGACGGCCCGGCCGGTAATAGAGTTGAAAGGTTTTCAAAAAATAATGTTGAACCCGGGCGAAACACGCACGGTGCAATTCAGATTACCGGTAACGGCATTGGTTATGTTGAACGAACAAAATGAGTGGGTGGTGGAACCCGGAATGTTCAGAATAATGGTGGGCAACTCATCAAAAAATCTTCCGTTAAAAATAAATATAGAAGTAGTTAGTAAGTGAATGTAAGCAGATTATTCATAAGGAAGATAATTGATTTGAAAAACTGACGTAATGGCTCACGGAAGTGGAATTAAATCAGTAAATTAAATAATAAACCTTATCGAATGACGAAAGCCAGCCAGGCGATTTATGCCATCATACTAACGACCTCCCTGTTTTTCTTTTGGGGGTTTATTCATAACCTTGACCCTATTCTGATTCCCCATTTAAGAAATGCTTTTAGCCTGAATACCTTTCAGGCTTCGTTGGTAGATGCCTCGGTGTTCTTAGCGTATTTTTTCTTTGCCATCCCTGCAGGAATGTTGATGAAAAGGTACGGTTATAAATGGGGAATGATCGTTGGCCTTATCTTGTTCGGCCTGGGGTGTTTTTTGTTAGTATTGGCTGCTTCTACTATTGAATATTACTATTTTCTTCTTGCGCTGTTTGTGGTGGCTACCGGTTTAACAGTATTGGAAACAGTGGCTAATCCATATATTACTTTGCTCGGAGACCCTTCAAAATCTACCCGGCGTTTAAACTTAGCACAATCATTTAATGGTTTAGCTGCATTCATTGCACCGATAATCGGCGGCAGGTATATATTGAGCGAAGAGCCGCTGCCAGCCGAAGCCATAGCTGCTTTAAATGCAGCAGATCGGATCGCTTATATTCAGTCAGAAACAGAATCTGTAAAAATGCCTTATTTCATACTGGGTATTGTTATATTCGTAGTAGCGATACTAATTTATTTTACCAGAATGCCCGAGCCGGAATCAAAGAATAAAAAAGAAAATCTGCAGTTGTTAAAAGCTTTAGGGTTGTACAGAGTGCGATGGGCGGTTGTTGCGCAATTCTTTTATGTAGGGGCACAGGTATGTGTGTTGAGTTTTCTGGTATTATACGCAACAGATATGGCTGCACTGCTTCCACAGGAAGCGAAATATTATGGTGCTATTGCCGGACTGGCATTTATGCTGGGCCGTTTTTTCGGAACGTCGCTGATGAAATGGTTTTGTCCGCTTAATCTGGTGTTCGTGTTCTCACTCGTTTGTATCGCATTAATATTGACAGTGGTATTTGCTGGCGGTTATGTTGGTTTAGTAGCATTGGTCATTGTATCGTTTTTTATGTCGATTATGTTTCCTACCATCTTCGCCGAAGGAATTAAAGGAGCGGGTGAAGATACTTATTCTGCATCCAGTCTGATTATCATGTCGATTGTAGGCGGTGCATTACTACCTTTGTTATTTGGTTTGTTATCTGATACGACCGGGTTGTTATTAAACGGTTACTGGGTGGTAGTGGTTTGCTTTTTTGTAACGGCATTATTTGCCGTACGAATAAAAAAAATGAAACAATCATGAAAAAATATGCTCTGACGTTAAACCTGAAAAATGATGCGATTTTGATAGAAGATTATATCCGGCAGCATAAGGAAATATGGCCGGAAGTTGAGGCCTCAATAAAAGAAGCCGGCATTATAGCCATGCATATTTACAGGTGGGGTACAAAACTGTTCATGATCATGGAAGTGGATGAAACATTCAGTTTCGAAAAAAAAGCGGCCTCCGACCGGCAAAATAAAAAAGTACAGGAATGGGAAGCATTAATGTGGAAGTATCAGGCTCCGGTAGAAGGTGCCAATGAAGGAGAGAAGTGGGTACTGATGGAAGAGATTTTTAGTCTGTAGCGAAAAGTCAATAAGACAGATTCAGTTGTTACTATAAATCATGTGCCAGCAAGAAATTTAATAAAGGTTTAGTTTTTAATGTATTGTGTAAACTGTTAAATAAAAAAATATCGCTGGGTAAAAGAAGTAATAGTAATAAATTTGAGTTGAATAGAGGAGATATCGTTATGCATGAAATAGAACCGTTTTATAATTGGAGACATATTTATACCAGCGAAACTGATGAGCGATCACCGTTTTTTGGACGGGTGTACAGTGAGTTTGAGTTTTCCCAAACAATTTATAATTATTACATACATCCGCAATGGGATGAATTCGGTTCAAGAACACTTTATCTGAAAGTATTAATGGCCGATTACGAAGAAGGATATGCTATCATAGAACTCATCGGAGAATGGAATGATGCTATTGAAGATGATATCATGCAATTTAAAAGAGATGTGATTGATCATTTTCAAACAAATGGAATTTATAAGTATATATTGTTAGCAGAGAATGTTTTGAATTATCATAGTGGCGACAGGGATTATTACGAAGAGTGGTATGAAGAGTTTATGGATGAAAACGGATGGGTCGTTATCTTAAATATGCCGGAAGCTACGCAATACGATTTCAGAAAAGCAAAACTGCAAAGATATCTCGAATTAATGCAGATGGATAACTGGCGTACTTATAAACCGTATCACCTGTTTAAAAAAATTGATCAGGATATGCAATTCAGATTAAATATGTAAAAACTACCAGTACTGCTATAAGCGGTATGGTAGTTTTTATTTTCTGAAGTATTTCAATTTCTAAAAATTCCATTTTACAAATGCTTCGATTGCGGAGTAATGAGGTAATCCTAAATCAGCATACAATCTTGCGGTTGCAGCATTTCTTTCTTCAGCTCTTTGCCAGAATTCTCTGTTATCACTTCCCTGAAAGGGTACGCTGTCTTTTTGTGATTGGTGGATAAAAATTCCATTTCTTTTTTGTAATACCTGCGAAGGGCTCATGGGAACAGCCATTTCAATATCTTCAATATTCCATTCCTGCCATGCGCCTTTATACAACCAGAGCCAGCAGTCTTTAACCCACTCGTCTTTTTCGGCTTTAATTTCCTGTAACGCTTTTAAAACTACGTTAAAGCAAACTAAATGCGTACCGTGAGGGTCAGCAAAATCACCGGCACAAAACAGCTGATGGGGTTTTATTTTTCTTAAAAGCTCTTTAGTGAGCTGAACATCTTTTTCTCCCATCGGTTTTTTTTCAATCGTACCAGTTTCATAGAAAGGCAGGTTTTGAAAATGTATATGTTCGGGATTTATTCCTACATAATTGCAGGTCGCTTTTGCTTCACTTCTTCTGATAAGCCCTTTGATCTCTCTGATGATTGGCGTATCAATCTGTTTAGGTTTTTTGGAGGAAATATATTCTTTGGTTTCATTCAATATCTGTTCCGGAATAGCAGATTCGATATTTACAATATGGTTGAAGCCGACTGCAAAATCTACAAATCTGGTTACGAATTCATCAGTTACTGCTATATTTCCGGAGGTTTGATAAGCCACATGTACTTCATGTTCCTGATCGTGCAGACGTTGAAATGTACCTCCCATGCTAATAATATCATCATCAGGATGCGGTGAAAAGATAATTACTTTTTTAGGATAGATATCAGATCGTTCAGGGTGATTTGGTATTTGAAAATCTTTTTTTCCGCCTGGCCAGCCGGTGATGGTATCTCTGAGCATATAGTAAACCTGTAAATTTACTTCATAAGCATCGCCTTTTTCAACTAACAGGTCACTTAATCCGTTGTTATTGTAATCTTCAGTGGTTAAGCTTAAAATTGTTTTTTTTAATTGTAATGCTAAATGAATCACTGCTTTTTTAATCAGAGGGGGTGTCCAGTTACACTCACCAATCAGCCAGGGTGCATTTATCCTCGTAAGCTGAGCAGCTGCAGCCTGATCGATGTAGAAAGTAGTACTATCATGATTTTGTAAAAATGAAGCAGGTACAATTTCAGTTTCTTCTCCTTCTACGGCTTTCTGAATGGCTGCAGCTTTAGATTCACCCCAGGCCATCAATATAATTTGCTTTGATTTCAGAATAGTATTAATACCCATTGTTATGGCCATGCGAGGAACTTCGGATAATTTATTAAACTCATAAGAGTTGGTGTATCTGGTACTGCTTGTGAGGTTTACCAAACGCGTTTTTGTATGAATACCCGCTCCCGGTTCATTAAAACCAATATGTCCGTTAATTCCGATTCCTAAAATCTGCAGATCTATTCCGCCTGCTGCATCAATCTTTCTCTCATATTCAGTACAGGCTGATTTGATAGCTTCCTTGGTAACCTCACCATCCGGTATATGGATATTTTCCGGAGCAATATCTACGTGTGAAAATAAATGTTTATGCATAAAGTTGTAATAACTTTGAACTGCATTTTTATTAATGGGATAATACTCATCGAGATTAAAGGTCACTACATTCGAAAAACTCAGCCCTTCTTCTTTATGCATCCGTACTAATTCTGCATAAAGTTGTTTTGGAGTGGAACCGGTAGCAAGACCCAACACACAAGTCTGATTTCTTTTTTGCTTGTATCTGATCATCTCTGCAATTTGTTGCGCCGCTTTAAGTGTTCCCGATTTTGCATCCGAACAAATGTCTACATTGATTTTTTCGACACTAGCGGGTAAAGAGGTAATGTTTGACATATCATTCAGTTTATATCATTCACTTCGATTCAATATTACATGGATGAATACCGGTCAGTGAATGTAAATTGGCATAGTTTATCTACTGACAATTTTATTTAATTATTTGTTGTTTATTTTCCAGGCAATGTCAATCGTTTGTTATACATCTTAATAACTGATCACAATATTTCTTCCTCTTAGAAAATACCATCAGTTTTTATCATTATAAAAACTGATGGTAAGTGAAGTATTAATTCTTTTTTCTCAGTTTGTTCCTTTGGGTATTCTGATACTCTTTATATTTGGTGAAAAGAGATAAAGATGTTGTATCACCCACTACGAATGTTTCTATCGGGTCATTAAATACACCTGGATACTGATAACATAATATTTTTTCAAAATTTTTAAACAGGTTTAAATCATGTAAGATACCTTCAAAGTCTCTTGGATAAAGTGAAGTATCCGGATTAAAAAGAAATACTTCCTGATCGAACCAGAGGTGTGCGCCTGCATCGTCACAAAATTTTTGTAACATGTTGGCGGCCTGTTCACCGGTTAAATCATTTTCAGGCATTCTGGCAAAACCAAAAGGACATAATATATCGAGGTATTTCAAGAGTTCTGGGTAAGTGTCAGCACCTTTGGGAACTTCCATACTATTGGTTGCCAACATGACCGGCTTACCCGGAGCAATAGAAGTGGTGTAGGATTTAAACTCTTTGAAAAAATGTACCATTTCTTTTTTTCTGAACTGTTGCATCTCTTCGGTAGTTTCCCAATTATCCAGACTACCACCCATTTCTTCCGATACATAGAATCCATAAAAGGAAGGATGGTGCCCGTATTTTTGCCATAACTCTTCAGCAATGCTGATATGCCATTTTAATGATTCAGGAGAGAAGTCGAACCAGGCAAATAAACCGACGCCCATCCAAACATTCATGTCTAAACGATCGGCTTCGGAAAGAATTGCTTCAATGGGATCTTCGGCGGAGATATCCATTCTGCCTGGATATATTGAACTTGGATAAAAAGCTTTACCATCGTAATTCTCAACAGTGAGTGAGTTCTTACCTGCGTATGCATCTTTTCTGAAAACTTCCTGAATAACAATCATATTCATATTTAGCTGGTGCATTCCTTTTATCATTTTTTTCCATTGATCATCAGTAAGTTTTTGAATATCCGGATTCCAGTGTTTTCCTTCAATTTCACTCCAATGATAAATTCCGGCCCAGGCTCCATCAATCGTTTGGGTAGAACGAAACGCTGATTCAACCACTTCCACTTTTTTTTCTGCTTCAAGAGTAGCACCATTCTGATGGGTGAGCTTTAGCTTAACGATATGTTTTCCTAACAGGCTACCTTTCGGAATGATGTGTTTAATTTCAATCGCTTCTGTTGCAGATAAGGATATTTTTTCCTGGTGTATCAATGTTTCTTTTGAAGATGAATAAACAAATAACTCTACCGTCCAATTCTGATTTTTGTCAGAATTGTTTTTAATTCCGGCTCTGATATCAAGGTCAATTTTATTGGTAATCATTCCCGGTGGTATGAGGGTAAGATGAACATCATTATTCAGGTCTGGTTTATTGATTGTGCAACCCATACCCAGCAATAATATCAATGCAGTAATTATTCGCATAAGTTTCATTATGATAGCTATTTTTAGTTTGTTTTAGAAACGGCCAGTTTATATGCTGCTACATTTGCCTTAGTTGCATCCGGATTGGCATAATAAACATAAATGATCGCTTCATTTTCTGCGGATTTGCTTATTGCAACATGTCCATATCTTCCATCGTTTGAAGTAGGTAAAGATTCCGGTGAAGAGAAAATTCTCAACTTTTCGTGTTCATTATCTCCGGGTTTTAAAGAATATCTGCCAGGATCAGATAAGTTGAACAGATTTAATTTCATCGTTCCTGCTGTTGAATAAGACTGTTCCAGCATTGCCATAAATGTTCCTTCTGATAAATTGAATACTTTTGTATCTAACATTCTGTAACCGAAATTTTCATTTGCTACCTGTTGAGCGGGTGTAGTACTACCTGGTTTAAAAATGTGGAAATTGATTCTATGAAGATTTGCCCATGTTTCGAACGGGTCGGAAGGATAACCGTCTTCATTTACCCAACTGATGTAAAGTGTATTGTCTTCAACGGAAGCTCTCTGTATTACCGCATTATACCATCCGTTGCCGGCAGCCGGATAAGTAAAGACTGTTGGTCTGACGTTGACCGGCGTACCATTATTAAACTCCCAGACTGCATATTGCGGAGACTGTTTGACTGCTCCGAAATAATGTGCTGCTGATGCATAAACATAAGAAGTGCCTTGTGTTATATCACCTGTTATGTTTATTCTTTTACCGGTATTATCAGGTAAATCTGTACCAGCAATACTGTTGAGTTTGATAAACGGAACACCGTCGATCTCCGGCCATAAGTCTAACATAAACCCTGCGCCGCCAGAATTCAGACGTCCCATTAGCAGGTGACCATTGTCGTCTGTTTCCAGGTTCCAGGAATAAGACCGTGGATCTGTCCATCCACCCTCGTAGTGGTTGATATTTTTTACGAACTCACCGGTCAGTTTATTATATAATTTGATAGAGGCGGAAGCACTTTTATCAACATTATTGTCTAACATTACCAGATAATCGCCAATTACAGTCATTCCTTTATTTGAACCGGGAAAGTTGAGCTGAAGATCTGTTCCGGATTTATTCCACAGCTCGGTAATAGTGGTTTCAAATTGCGGGAAGACCTGATAAGGTTCAGATACGATTGCTTCAATGATGTATTTCTGCGTAGTACCGTCTTCTGCCTGAATGATGATTTCTTTCGGTGTAGTCAGGTCAAACGTTACTGGTGATGCAGGAGTGATAACAGATTTTTTGTAAGCCTCTATTTCGATAGTAACCTTCGAAATGTCGATAGGCGGTAATCCGACCATTAAAGATTTAGTGGTCAGATAAATAGTATCCTTTAAATCGCTGAAGCTGACATTTAAGGTATCGTTAGTGGCTGATACATTTTTTACAAATGCCACGATACCTTTTATATTTGTATCAGTGTTATAAATATTTTCTTCTGATGTTGCTATATCTTTTTTACAAGCAAAAAAAGCAGTGAATAAAAGAGAAGCATACAGAATACGATTGATTCTTTTCATTTTAGATTATTTTTTCAGCATCCATAATGATTCTTCAAAATCTTTTTGAAGGTTTAAGTTTTGGGTAGTTTCCCAGTAGCTGTTTTTATTTTCGAGTAAAGCCTGTGTACCTACAATCCATGACTGAATCCAACCAGTTAATGTTGACCATGCGCCCCATCCGTTATCAGCATTTGATGCCCAATAGTCCCATCTTCCAAAATCAAAAGCTCTGAACCAGGCGCCATCGAGATCATCATGTTTTTCACTTTTAGACTGAATTCTGATTAAGAAATCTGATAGGTTTTCCAATGCTTTAAAATATGTAGGATTTTTAGTAGCGTGCGCAGCTTCATTTAATCCGAAGAACAAAAAGTTACAGGTATATAACATATCTGCTACCGGGTCGCCATTGATAGCAATGAGTGAAGCTTCATTTTTGCCATATGCATCATTAGATGTTACCAGAATTTTATGTGTATCGGTTTCTGAATTTCCAAGTTCTTCACGAATGGCTCCGAAGGTTTCCTGATATTCCAGTACTTTGGTAACCACTTCGTCTAACCATTTTACATGCTCCGGTGTATTTTCAATTCTAACCAGCCATGCTAATGGTAATACCATTCTTGCTCTTTCCTGTTGAATACCATTTTGGGTTTTCCAGTTATCAGGGTAAGCTTCCATCATCAGCCTGATACCTGTTTTTGCTTTATCCAGTAAAGGCTGATATTTTGTTTTATCGTATAGCCAGAGATAACAAGCCCACATCCATGATTCGAAATGAGGATGCGTATTCACAAAATCGCGATCATAATAATATTGCCAGCCTTTATTCTCAATTTCTGACTGATTCAATGCATTACCCTGAAATCCCTGTTTGCTGGATGTTCTGAAATTTCCTAAGATATTTTCAATGATGAATTTATTCCATCGGTCATTTTTCATATAAGAGGAAGCTCCGATAGCACCCAGAATACATCTGGCATTATCATCATTAAAGAAAGTGCCTGGATGTGTATTTGCCCAACTGATTAAACCGTAAGATGAGCTGTCTTTATGATTTCTGGCATCTCCTCTGAAACCGGAAGTATAGAATAAGTAATCCAGCAATTTTTCAGCGGTTTGAGAGTAGCCTGGTTGATTTAAAGTTTTTCCTGCTGCTGCCAGTAAAAAGGCAGATTCGCCCTGAACGTCTGCACGAATAAAATATCTGTAATCCTGTGTTCCGTCATGGTAGATGGTGGAACCATGTCCTTCCATTATACCACGACTTCCATCGCCCTGTAAGAGGTCTTTGGTAATAGGAGGTCCGAAGTATAGATTAGGGTCACCATTTTTGGGTTGGTATAAATCCATTTTTTCCTGCTCCCACGAGGGGTGAATGAATAGTCTTGCTTTCCATAACCATTCGGTTCCTTTAGCTATTGCTATTTTAGATGCGTTTGCCGGTAATATTTCATTTTTTGCATACATGGGTACGGGATCAGCACTAAAATTTGTGAATCTGAATTTTTCATTTCGGGTAATCCATTTCAAAATTCCTTCCCAGGTATATTTCCATGAGTCTACCGGACCGAAACGGCCGGTTTTAAAATTAGATAGAGATGTAGTTGCAATGAGGGCATTGTCTTTCTGAAACAGTAAAGGATAATAACGGGTACTGTCTAAGCCGAATTGCGCGTGATCGAATCCAGCTATTTTAGCCATTACGAGTAATGGTTTGTTTACATTGATATCAATAAGATGTGCGCCGTTAATTCCCAATATACTCATAGATGGCAATTCTTTTCCGAAGAAATTATTGAATACAACACCACGTTCAAGTTTGTCATAGTGTGTAGTATCTGGTAGCGTATATCCTGGAATGCTGGAAGGGTATTCAAGGAATAATCTTATCTTTTTTTTGTTTGCCAATATATAATCGGCATTTTCAATATTCAGTCTTTTGCCGGGGTATTCCGAAGCTACAATGATCAGGTGTTTACCTTTAGGTACTTCCTGAATAGCCGTTTTTATGTTCTGATAAGTTTTTATCTGATAGCCTTCATTTGATAGTTGAATGTATAAGTCATTCGTTGTAGGGCCACAGAAGTAAAAATCCTGCGATATAGCCTTATTAATACCAACAGTTAATAATATCGCCAGAAGCGTACTGGTCTTCTTCGATAAAGATGTAGAAAGTATGCGCACTAAAGTCATGATGAATTATGTTTTTAATTTCATTTATACAATCCTTAAACAGTTTCTTTAATGATCATATAAAGAATAAATATCTCCGATTTCATTGATTGCACCCGCAAAATATCCGGTATACTGAATATCGTTTTTAAGTTGATTATAAAAGTTATTGGCTTCTCCGTTTCCTGTACTGTTCATTTGTACTATTTTCAAATCGCAGGAATAACCACCGAATTTAGCATTGGAACTACCTCCCGGAAATGCTCCTACAATGTAATTATGTGCTAAAGTAACTCTGCCCGGAATTGGCGGATCATTCGTCAGTGCATCATCGCCGGGGAAGATGTATCCGTACGGGTCAAGTGGTGCATCATAATCCCATGCTACAGGAATTAAACAATAAGAAACCGGTTTGGTGTCTCCTGAAATTCTTTGATTTACCCAATCGAGTAATAAATTTTTTCCCCAGTTATTAGTTCCCATATAAGTAACCGGTGTTTCCCATAATGCATTCGTTTTTCCCTGACATTCTGCACTCCACATATCCTGTACTGCTCTTTTAATGTATGGGTTGATGGCTTCTCCCGGTTGCTGACCAACGCGAACTATTTTATTCCCAATTCTTGAATACATTATTCCCAACTGTGTATTCTGAGCTGTTCCCGTTGCCTGTCTTCCTGAGTAAATATCATATACTCCGATTTCCTGGTTATTAATACTATCGATTAACCACTCTGCAAAATCTCCTATTTCCGTATCTGTAAAGTTCATAGCGGCGGTAGGCATATAATCTTCCAGAACCAGTACCGGAATAACTTTCATACCCATATTTTCAGCGTGGTATTTCCATAGTTTGAAAACAGATTTGGCATCATCAATTTCGAATTGACGGTGGTAGATAACATATAATGATAGCCCGTGATAAGTAAATCTGCATCTGGAAGATGCTCCCCAGATTTGCGCACTGGTGGGTAAGCTGTCAGCAGGTAATCCCGCTGTATGAAACCAATATCCTCTTCCGTTATTTGTTCTTAAATCAATATCAATCCAGTAAGAAATTTCAAAACCACCGTCTTCTAAAAGCGCAGCAGGTGGCAATTTTTCATTCGTTGTTTCTGGCGCTCTTAAAAAAGTATCCTCTTCAAATTGTCGCGAACAGGCTAAAACAAGAAGTATGATTGATAAAAATGATATGGATCTGATGAATTTCATCTCTTATGATTTTTTGAATGATTATTTGTATTTAGCATATACACCTGCAATTTCCAGCATAGCATCTGAGAAATACCCTTTATATTCTTGGTTCGATTTTATTTGCTGATAAAAACTTGGTCTTTCAGGTTTTCCATAGCTGTTTGCTTCAAGAATATGCAGGTCGCATGAATAACCATAAAACTTCTCCATTGCGTTATTCTCTTTATACCACTGAGCAATGTATTGATCGCATAGTTCAATTCTGCCTTTCAATGGCGGGTCGTTGATCAGTGCATCATCACCAGGGCAAACATATCCGAAAGAATCTACCGGTTCATCATAATCCCATGCTACAGGAATTTTATTAAATACCACTCTTTTGTTTTCACCGTTAATTCTTTCCAATATCCATTCTTCTAATAAGAGTCTTCCATATTTATTGGTTCCATGAACTGTTACAGGATGTTCCCAAAGTTCATTGGTGATACCCTGACATTCTGCCGTCCAGGTATCTTCAACACCACCGGCAATATGCTGGTTTATTTTTTCACCCGGCTGCAGGCCTACTCTGATTAATTTATTTCCTACTGCCTGATTGATTGCCGCCATTTGAATGTCCTGAACAGAGCCTTCAGCATGTCTTACGTAAACATCATAGATTCCAAATTCATTGGCATCAATATTTTCTAAGCACCATTTAGTAAACATTATGATTTCCTCATCACTGAAGTTTAGTTTTTCTTCTTTTGCATATGATTGTAAAACAACAGTAGGAACAATGGTTAATCCGTACTGGTTACCATATTTTTTCCATAGGCTGAAAACTTTTTTAGCATCTTCCAATTCAAATTGCCGGTGATAGGTTACATATAATTTGTTTCCGTTGTATGTTGTACTGAGTGCTTTGCATGAGTTTTCTATTTCTGTAGCCGTAGGTAATGAGTCAGGAGACCGGTCATTAATATTTTGCCAGTATCCTCTTCCATTATTGTGTCTGAGGTCTATATCTATCCAGTAAGATCTTTCAAAATCTCCGATGGCCCATGCTTTTCCGAAAGTAGTGCTGGGGCTGTGATCATTACAACCGGTTATTTCGAAACAGGCAATAACAATTAGTAGGTTATAAACAATTTTCATCTCGTTAGTTTTTATATTTTGGTTATTTAGATAATGATTGATAAACTTCGCCAATTTCTTTCATCGCTTCGGAGAAGTATCCTTCGTAGGGCTGATTGTTTCTTATTCTGTCATAAAAAGTCGGGCTTTCGGGTTTACCATAACTATTAGCTTCAAGGATATGAAGATCGCAGGAGAAACCTCCGAACTGTTGGTTGCTGGTTCCTTCAGCATACCATGAAATGATATAATCTTTTGAAAGAATTAACCGGCCGGGGATTGGTGGATCATTTGTTAAAGCGTTGTCTCCGGGAAAAATATAGCTGAACGGGTCTAATGGCTCATCGTAGTCCCATGCTACAGGAATAAGATTCCAGATAATTTTTCTTTTTTCTTCATTTATTCTGGCGTTCACCCAATCTTCCAGTAATTTTCTTCCGTAATTATTAGTGCCTTTATAATATCTGGGAAATTCCCAAAGTTCGTTGGTAATTCCATGGCATTCGGCTGACCATGTATCCTGTACACCGCTGGTGTAATAACTATTCAATCGTTCACCCGGTTGAATACCTACTCTAACCAGATCAATTGGTACGTGTTGTTTTAAAAATTCCAATTGTAAATCCTGTATACTTCCACTAGACTGCCTTACATAAACATCATAGATTCCAAATTCTTTTGAATTGATGTTTGTTTTGCACCATTCGGCCAGTTCAACTAATTCACTATTCGTAAAATTCATTGTTGCGGGGGTCGCATAAGTTTCCAGTACTATTGTGGGAACGATTTCGATATTATACTGGTCACCATAAAGTCTCCAATACTGAAATACAGCTTTTGCTTTGTCTATTTCAAATTGCCGGTGGTAAGTAACATATAACTTATTTCCCCGATAGTCAAGCGCCAGTGCTTTAACAGAATGATTAATTTCCTGTTCTGTAGGAGTGATATCTTCTGCCATAACATCACGGTTAAACCAATAACCTCTGCCGTTGTTATGTCTGACATCAATATCTACCCAGTACGATAATTCGAAGGCTTCATCAATCAGCACTTCTTTATTTTCCGGGAGAATGGAATTATCAAGCAGGGATGATTTATTTTCACATGCTGTATTAAAAAGCAGCAGAAAGAAAAATAAAAAGTATATAGAATTATAAAACTTCATTTTGATTACTTTAAAATTATAAGGTGAGTTCTATTGATCTGGCATAATTGAATTTTGCCTCAGGAGCATCAATTACGCCACCTACTCTAAAGAAGTAAGACCTGCCTTTAATAAGTTTGCTATTGTTTTCTGTGTTTAATTCAATTGTGTAGTACTGATCTTCATTCACGGTTGAACCAACGGGAATTTCAACATAATCCAGATTCACATTTGCACCAACCGCTGCGTCGCCACCTGCATATAATCCTAGTTTCAGCACGTTATCGAAACCTGTTTGTTGTACTTTAAACAATGCTCTGATTTTAGTTCCGTTTTTGAAGATGCTTACATTCTTGATTCTTAAAAAAGGGAGCACTTTAAAATCGAGTTTAGTGTCGCCGTTGATATCAACAGTGGCAGTTTCGACGGGTTCAAAGTTTCCTCGTACGGGAGTAATCCTGTAGGTTCCACTGAACAACTGGCTATTGTAATAGCTGCCATCAGCTTTAACTATAATGTATTGGTTAGTTGTAAACCGCCCTTCCTGATATTCGATTTGTGTTCCTCTGATAATATCCTGTTCAATCAATTCACCTGTTTCTTTATCGATAAAAGAGCCATGTAAAGTAGAGGAAGGGATAGTGTAATTGTCGAGTGTACAAGAAAACAATGAACAACTGACAGCAAGGCAACTGAGTGCTTTAAGTATATTATTCATAATAAAGAATCGTTAGTATTGAGGATTTTGTATCAGATTATTAGAACCAATTCCTGGGATATACCTATAGTATTGGCGCATATCGAAAGTGTATCTCCAGCCTCTTGGAACTTCAGTTCGTAAAAAAATGTATTTGGCGGGGGTTACTCTTAAATCAATGACCGGCAAAAGGGCATGAACGATGGTATTATCAAATAAGGTATGGTATTCTCTTCTCCGGATCAGGTCCCAGAATCTTTTATTTTCAAAAGCCAGTTCAATTCTTCTTTCACGATAAACATTTGCAGCAGTCAAAGAAATATTTTGTGTATGCCCTGCTCTTCTTCTGATGGCATTTAAAGCATCTGTTGCCTTAGCCACGGCTCCGTTATCGGTAATTCCGCTTTCTGCAACAGCTTCAGCATAGTTTAGTAACACTTCGGCATATCTGAAATCGATATAATCAGTGAGGCTTTTTGAATAGCCATATACAACGGGTTCCTGTGCATTTAAGAATTTTTTGAATGCGAATCCGGTTCTGGTATAATTACCTCCGTAAGAATCAAAGCCGGAATATTGCGTTCTGTCGGAAGAACCAAAGATGTGGTAAGTTTTACCATCTGTGTGAGTATAAGGGTTACCTGATAAAATCTGGGGAGTACCATCGGGTTTTATAAAACCTGCCTGAATCACTATTTCAGTTTGTTTCCAGTTAGTACCGGGGAGAATAATGCTACCCCACAGGCGTGCATCTTTGTTTTTGAAAATGTCATAAGGATTATCAAAATGATAATAATTTTTACCGGCATCAAAACCTCTGTAGTCTGTAATATCATTAGCAGCGCTTGAAGTTCTGACAGGAGTACTCACGCCTGGTTGGGTATAGGATTCATATAAATCTACCAACTCTAAAGCAGGGTTCATTCTGCCGGGGTGGGGCCATCCGTTACTGGTTTGAGCCGGGTTAAAATAGATGTCATAGTTATGGCCAAAGTCGAGTTTGGTATAACCCTTAATAAAAATAGCTTCTTCTAAAGCAGCATTAGGATCTTCAAAAAGTTTTCTATAGTTTTCTGCTGCTTCTTCAGGCGATGCGGGATTGGGTTTGTACAAAGAGTATTCATTTGAAGACATAATCAATTCACTGGCTTCAATTACTTTTCTGTAGTAATCATTGGCGTACATTTTATCAATACCTACCAGTTTTCTTGAGGCGGCATCTCCTGAAAGAATAGCATTTTCTCCAAATTTTGCTATCGAAGCAGCGTGCAATGCAGCTCTTGATTTTAAAGCTGCAGCAACCCATTTGGTAGCTCGTCTTTCGCCACCGGGCCAGGTTTCAGGCAGGTTCAGGATAGCAATGTCACATTGATTCATCACAAAATCCCAGGATTCTTTTTCCGTACTTCGTGGAACTTTTAAAACTTCTACATCTCCTTCATATTGCTGAACATGATCAATAAGAGGAATGCCGCCATATCTTTTTACTAAAGCGAAGTAAGAATATGCTTTGATAAAAGCGCTTTCACCAATCATTTTTTTCTTTTCATCCTCAGTTATTTTAAGATCAGGAACTGCATTGGAGAAAATGTTTACATCTCTGATTAATTTGTATCCTTTTTCCCACCAGTGATTATTTTCGGGATTATAAAACGCTGAATATTCAGAGTGTGTAGCTTCATCGGTAAAATGGGCCATCACCATATTTTCACCAATCCAGTCGTTGAATCCTCCTCTTAAAAAGTTGAAATCTTCAACGGGTAACTGATAATACAGGTTAGCCATGTAGAGTTTCACACCCTGCGGATCAGAAAACATTGCGTTTCCGTCGAGTTTATCTAATGGTTTTAAATCTAACACCCTGCTGCAGGATGTGGTGATAGACGCTATCGCGATTAGTGGTACTATATATTTTTTATAATTCATTGTCAATCGTTTTAAAAGTTTAGATTGATACCCAGATTAAAACTTTTGGTAAGCGGGTAAGAAAAACCGGCACTGTAGGCTCCTTCAATTTTTTCCGGATCAAAAGGTTTAACAAATGCATCAGCGAAAGTGATCAGGTTGTGCGCGTTGAAATAAACCCGGATACTGTTGAAACCTGCTTTTTGAATTATTTTGTTTGGGATTGTATAACCTAGTTGAATACTTTTTAAACGTAGGTAGGAAGCATCTTTTCTCCATACTTCACTTTCTAAATAATTAGTACCGGCATTGGTTACAAATCTGGTGGCCGGCCATTTTCCGGGAATCCATTCACTACCCGGATCATAAGGATCTGCCTGATGCCATCTGTCAAAGAAATATGCGGGAGTATTCAAACCGAAAGCGAATACTTCTGCATAAACTTCCCTGAAGCGAATGGTATACCGGGCAGCGCCCTGAAATAGTAAGTTAAAATCAAAACCTTTGTAAGAGCCGTTTAAGGTTAAACCATAGTGCATTTTTGGTGTGCCGTTATAAAATAACGGACTCATATCATTATTGTCAATTACACCATCTCCGTTTATATCTTTATATTTAAAATCTCCCGGTCTGATCTGACTGTTTCCGAAGTTACCACCCTGTATAGGAGCGTTTGCAATTTCTTCGTATGATTGAAACTGACCATCTAATGTATAACCCCAAATCACATCATTCCATCTGTATCCGTTTCCTGATCTCCATTTATCGGTATTATTCAAAAAATCTCCACGCTCAATATATTTGTTCATGGTACGCGCATAGTTGAAATTTGCACTTATACCATAATGAAAATCACCAATGCGATTATTATAACCAATACCCAGTTCAATACCTTTCACTCTGTCACTGTTTAAATTCTCGTCAGGTAAAGTTCCTCCAAAGGTGTTGGGTAAACTTACGAGCCGGCGTGCTAATAAACCTTCTCTGTCTCTTTGATAAACGTTTGCTTCGATATTTAAGCGGTTATTGAAAAAGCCTAATTCTAATCCCAAGTTTAAAATAGAAGAGGTAAACCAGGTTAATTTTTCATTTACAATTGAAGGGGAGGAGGCCCCTGTTAGCCAGGTTCCGTTTACAAACTCATATCCGCCTCCGCCTGTTGTAGTAAATCCTTGTACATATTGAAAAGGTTCTCCTGCATCCTCACCTACTTTACCATATGAAGCTTTTAGTTTAAGATTAGATAAGAAGTCTATGGATTTCATAAAATCTTCTTCAGAAATTCGCCACCCCGCTGAAATTACAGGAAAGAATCCCCAACGTCGATCAGGGTGATACCGGTACGAACCGTCATATCTGAATGCGTATTCCAGCATATATCTGCTTCTGAAATCGTAAGTGAATCTTCCAATCACTGACTGACTGGCTCTTTGTTCTTCGAAGCCGGCAGTTACCTGATTATTTAAACCCGCCTGATTGATCTGATCATTGGTATAAAAGTCATATTCTCTGCCGAGGGAAGAATACCGGCTGAGGAATGTATTCTGTTCATAAACGACCGTGGCACCAAACTGATGGTTTTTATAGTTTGTATTATATATCAGATGCGATTGAAGAATAACAGCATCTGAATTGAAGTTTGCATTTGAAATTTTTGAAGGGTTGTTCATAATATGTCCGATATATGGATCATTTTGCGCCGGGTCATAGGTATAAAGCCTGTAAGATTTTTGCAGGGTTTTATTCATGCTTTGATTATTCATGTATCCCGCTCTTCCTTTTAATATTAACCCTTTGATATAAGGAACAGTGAAAGTTAATGTGCCGTATGCGTTAAACTCTTTCCCTTTATCTTCAAGGTATCCGCTGATATCACTTATTGAAGAAGAGATAGGGTTGATATATTGCTGAAGGGCCAGATATTCAGGATTACCGTTGGCGTAGGCTTCTGCATAAGGAAGAGCTGTTCTTGTTCCATTAAAAATATTATAAAAACCTGCGCTGGGCATATTCTTCGTATCGAACCTTCCGGCGAGATTAACTTCTGCTTTCCAGTTTTTATGTAATTGAACCTCGATATTATTTCTGAAATTATATTTCTTATAATTCAGGTCACCTGATTTTAATAAACCCTGCTCACTTACATATCCCATACTCAGAAAATAGGAGGCCGTTTCGCCGCCACCTCTGATAGAAATATTGTTTTGCGACTGTGTTGAAGCATTTTTCATAGTTAAGCCGTACCAGTCAGTGGTTTCTCCGTTTATATGAGCTTCCAGCTGTTCTTTGGTGAAATAGGGAATACCGCTGACGTTTATGTCAGCCTCATTTCTAAGAATAGCCCACTGAGCACGGTCTGCCATTGCCGGCATATCTGTTGGTTTTTGAGTACCGATCACTCCCTGATAATTGAAGGTTGGTTTTCCTTTTTCACCTTTTTTGGTTGTAACAATAATAACTCCATTGGCCGCTCTTAAACCGTACACCGCTGCCGACGCATCTTTTACAACAGAAATAGATTCGATATCATTCGGATCGATTCTTTGAAAACTTTGTCCGTTATCATTTTGAGGTATTCCGTCAATTACATACAAAGGATTACCAAACCCTCTGATGTTAATGGAAGTACTGAAATCACCGGGTTCACCCGTATTCTGACGGATCTGTAAACCAGGAATTTTACCCTGTAAGCTTTGTGCAAGGCTGGCATGAGTAGTAGTGGTGATTTCTTTATTATTAATCTGACTGATAGCTCCGGTCAAGTTCGATCTACGCCGGGTTCCGTAACCTACTACGACCACTTCGTCTAAACTGGAAGAAGCGACCAGTTGTACAATAATGTTTCCTGATATGGAAGCCACTACAGATTTCGGATCATATCCAGCCATCGAAATGTGCAGCGTATCTGTTAGTGCCACGTCTGTAATTGAAAAATTACCGAGCTGATCTGCTATAGTAGATTTGTTAGTGTATTTCACAGATATCGTAGCGCCTGATAGCGCCTCGTTTTTTTCATTTACTACTTTACCACTAACAGTAATGCGTTGAGCATGTATCTGTAGAGAAGTAATTGTAGTAACAAAAAGAACAAATCCTATTTTCAGCAATCGTTGGTTTAAATCTTTTTGCATTCTGTTTTTTTTAAAAACAATTAAATAAGTTGATGAACCGGAATGGATTTTAAAATGAATTTTTATGTTGTTTGTATTTCTGTTTTTTTAATCAACCGTGGAAAACAAATGATATAGATGTAACATAAGAGTGGGAGAATAAAAGAAATAGTCCAGTTGAACTGATCAATAAGTATTCCCTGAAAATATGGAATAACGGCACCGCCTACAATCGCCGATGACAATAAGCCAGATGCCTGTGTAGTATGTTTGCCTAAACCAGCAATGGCAGACGAAAAAATAATGGCGAACATTACAGAATTGCAGATGCCTACAGCAACCATTAACCATACGGCTGCATACCCGTCTGATAATAAAGAAAGAGTAATGAGAGTGATAGCAGCAATACTTAAAATGACCAGTACTTTCTGAGCGTTGATGTATTTCAGAATAAGTGCACCTGCTAAACGTCCAACCAGCATGCCCCCCCAATACAGCGCAACATATTTGTTGGCGTCATGTTCCTGAATGTGGACGGTGTCTACAATATAATTGGTTAAAAATGTGCCAATAGAAACTTCTGCCCCTACGTACATAAAAATTCCCAGCATACCAAGTTTGAGATTTTTAAAAGAAAGGGTTTCTTTTAGTAAAACCGGCGTAGTACGTATCGTTTTTTGAATTTTTGGGAGTGAAATAGTGACAAGGATAACAGCTATAATCAGAAGAACAGCTCCTATACCTAAATATGTTGAACTCAGTGTTGAACTATCTTTATCAGAAACTGTAATATTTGAAAGGATGAACTGAGCGCCAAAAAACGGAGCAACAGTTGTTCCAATAGATCCTACCCCTTGTAGCAAAGTTAATCTTGAAGGAGCTGTTTTTGCTGGTCCGAGTAAGGTAATGTACGGATTAGCGGCTACTTGTAATAATACAATTCCTATTGCTAAAACAAATAAAGCTCCCAGAAAAAAGTAGTACTCATGAAAAAGAGAAGCCGGATAAAATAAGAAGGCACCTGTTCCGGCCAATAGAAAACCGATTACCATGCTGTATTTGTAGCCTACTCTTTCAACAAATTTTCCTGCGGGAACAGACATCATTAAATATGTTAAAAAGAAGTAAAACTGAACAAGCGAGGATTCTGCATAAGTAAGGGTAAATCCTTTTTTGAAATAAGGTACTAATGTATCATTCAAACAGGTGATAAATCCCATCATGAAGTATAATACAGCAAGCAGTATCAGTGCCGGAGTATAATTTTTTCCATCATGGGTGTTTTGTTCATGAAGATCAGATACAGCTAAAGCCATCGTTTATGATTTGGGTTAAAATATTTTTTGTTGAGTAACTTCTTTTTCAAGAACAGATTCAAAAGTCTTCCAGATATTCAGAAGTGCTCTTGGAACATGAAAACAGCATTTCCACTTTCCACCTTTCAATGGCAGTAAAACTTCCCCTCTTCTGTTCAGATAAGCGAACCACTCTCCGAATTCCGGGTCTCTGAATTTTTCCCATGAATAATTGTGTAATTTCACAAACCAATTGAAACACCGTGGATCTTTTGTCAATTCATATCCCTTCGCTAATGCCACTAAAGCTTCGAGATGTACCCACCATAATTTTTGATCCCATTCCAGTTGTTGGGGAGGAAAGCCTTTTCTGTCAAGAAAATAAAAAATTCCACCATATTCACTGTCCCAACCGTATTCAATTTCTTTAATAGTTAAATCTACAGCTTTCTGAATAAGAGAAGAATCATTGAGACGTACTCCAAGGTCCATTATAAACCACATTGCTTCAATCGCATGTCCGGGGTTCTGAAGCCTGCCGTCAAAACTGTCAACGAGCTCGCCGTTCAGACCAACGTTTTCTACAATTAATCCCAGTTCGGGTTTATAGAAAATATTCATTACTTCATGAATCACTTCGGGAATGAATGCGTCTACTTTTTGTTTTCCCAGAATCGGTTCCATTTCCAATGCCAGATTGCATAAAATCATTGGAAGTGAAAATCCTTTCATTGGCCTCGTGCCCGGCACTTCTTTATTATAAATACCCTTTGGATTGGCTCTTTTTTCCAGAATTCTCTCAAAAGTCTGTAAAGCAACTGCCCCATAGCCTTTGCCAGGGATATTTTTGTCTAAAGCACTCAATGCCATTGCAGCAAAGCAATCGCTAAAAATACTATATGGTTGAATGAGCGGTCTCCCGTCTCTGGTTAGAGAAAAATACCAGTTTCCTTCCTTGTCTCTGCCATTTTGAAGAATAAATGCTGCCCCCTGCTCTGCCATGTCCAGCCATTCAGAGTTGGGAGAAATTTTTTCATACATGGTAGCAAAGGTCCATACCTCTCTCGCCTGCAGCCACATGAATTTGTCGGTATCGTATACAGAGCCGTCTCTGTTCAGGCAATTATAATATCCCCCATACACTTCGTCCCGGCTATGTTTCATCCAAAACGGCAATACATTATCGAGTAATTCCTGTCGGTAAAGCGAGCTGTATTCGGCTAAAGTTTCAGTAATTTGTTGATTGTTAATCACTTGAATTGTTTAATTAAAATTTTTATAGTTTCAAGACCTAAATTAGTAAAATATTTTATTAAATAAGCCTCAAAAGAAAAAATAATTTATAATATGATACATTTTAGTGGTATTATTTAAGTATGTGTGGTGTATAATCTTATCTTTGTTATATTATTATGTGCAAAAGAGATTAATTAATAAATTATTGAGAATGAGCTCTAATATTTCGAAACTGGACTTTTTGTTAACTCATGAAGAGCAGGGGGGAGTAGCTTTTAAAAATGTTATCAGAAAAAGAGAGATTATAAGTCTTTTAGATCTGACGGAAGAATCAACGATACCGGAAATCGCACAAAGCCTGAATATCAGTGTGCCTACTACTACAGCTATTGTGACTGAACTTTTAGAAGATGGAATTATCGAAGACTGTGGTAAGATTGATTCCATTGCCGGCCGGCCGGCCAGCCATTACGGGTTAGTGAGTGAAGCCTGCTATTTTATTGGAATGGATGTGAGGGATACTTACATTAATATAGGATTACTTGATTTTAAGAAAAATCTTACTTTAAGTGAACTCGAAATTCCTTTTCATCTAGAGAATACAGCTGAAAGTTTAGAGCAGCTGATCGTTATCCTACAAAAATTTATTAACCACCCGCAGGTTGGTAATAAAACCATTTTATCGATTTGTATCAGTTTAACCGGCCGTATCAATATCGACAACGGATATAGTTATAGTTTTTTCCATTTTGACGAAGAACCCCTCGCTAAACATATTGAAAACAGAATTGGTATTAAAGTATTTCTCGAAAATGATTCCAGAGCAATGGCTTATGGAGAGTTTCATAAGGGAGTTGTGAAAAATGAAAAGAATGTTTTATTTGTTAATATAGACTATGGGTTAGGGTTAGGTATACTGATTGACGGCAAGGTATACTATGGCAAATCAGGTTTTAGTGGTGAATTCGGACATATACCTTTGTTCTCTAATGAAATGATTTGTCATTGCGGTAAAAAAGGTTGTCTGGAAACAGAAGCTTCCGGAAGAGCGTTGTTAAGAATGTTTGGTGAGGCTGTAAAAAGTGGGTCTGTTACCGGTATTGTTTCAGCTTCTTCTGAATTAAACACTGTTACCGTACATGATATCATAAAAGGAGCTCAACAGGAAGATGTACTTTCCATTGAATTGATTTCTAAAATTGGTTATCATTTAGGAAGAGGTTTAGCAGTTCTTGTAAATCTGCTGAATCCCGAACTGATCATATTAGGAGGAGCGCTCACTAATACGGGCGATTACTTGTATCTCACTACCAAAATTGCATTAAATAAGTACTCTTTAAGTCTTGTAAACAGCGATTCTAAATTGAGCATTTCCAAACTTAAAGAGAAAGCGGGAATAGTAGGGGCGGCATTAATAGCCCGTAACCGAATTTTATCTTTTTATTAGTCATTCTTTGTTAATGAAACTGAAAAAAGGAGGTTTATACAACTTCGTTCGTTTTTTACCTTTCTAAACGAACGTTAGTTTTTGTAATTTTTTTGTTATCGTTTTTTTTGAAATTGATGAAATCAAACCAATGAAACATAGAGTGGTAAACGTTTCTACGCTTTGAGGTAAGCTTTGAAGACTGTATTTCCGGCTCAAAAAAATAATTTTGTCATTAAAATTTCTTCATTACTTTTACACCATGACAATCGTAACAAAAGCATATCGATACTTTAACTTTTTCTTCTTCTATTTTTTTGGAAGCAGGCCGGGTATGCTATTGTTGAACTAAAAATGTAAATAGTTTATAACAATATCAGGTCCCGGCTTATTAAGCCGGGACTTTTTTTTTACGCTATAGAAATTTATGAAAATGGAATCAATGATTACACCCACAGCAAGTCAGATCACCACTAAGACAGTGGCACAGGCTACCAAAGTATCCATTCAAGGGTACGAAGGCTCTTTTCATCAGGTGGCTGCAAGAAAGTTCTTTGGTGATAATGTAGAAGTGGTTCCGTGTGATACTTTCAGACAAGTAGTGAAGCTCGCTTCTGATAAGAATGCTTGTAACGGTGGGGTAATGGCCATTGAAAACTCTATAGCAGGTAGTATTTTACCTAACTATAACTTATTACAAAAGAGTGATTTGGTAATTACCGGGGAAATCTATTTACCTATTCAGCAACACTTATTGGTTAATAAAGGTGTAAAGCTTGAAGAGATAGAAGAAGTACATTCTCATCCGATGGCTTTGTTACAATGTATGGATTTTTTAGACAAGTATCAGTGGAAGCTGGTAGAGTCTGAAGATACGGCATTGAGTGCACGTAAAGTAAGTGAACAGGGCACCAGAAAAGTAGCTGCCATTGCCAGTGCATTAGCAGCTGAATTATTTGATCTGGATATCATTGTGCCGAACATTCATACGATGAAGAATAACTATACACGTTTTCTTGTAGTACAACCTTCTTTAATGGATCCTATCCCTGATTCAAATAAAGCGTCTATTTATTTTCAAACCGATCACTCCAGAGGTTCTCTGGCTACGGTATTAACAGCAATAGCTGCCGGCGGAATCAATTTATCGAAACTGCAAAGTTTCCCTATTCCCGGATCTGATTGGTTGTATAGTTTTTATGCAGATTTAGAATTTGACCACATCGATCAGTTTAATGAAGTAATGAAGGATGTTAAGAACCATACGGTTGCTACCAAGATCTATGGTATTTATAAAAAAGGATAATTTCATTCTTAATTGATAATTAGGAATGAAGAATTATGAGTGTTGGGAGAATTATATCAAGAAATTTTTAAAGGATAGAAGAATTTATGATCAGTATTGCTAACAGGTTAAGCGGAATCGGAGAATATTATTTCTCTCAAAAATTAAGAGAAATAGATCAGCTGAATCAACAGGGAAAACAGATTATTAATTTAGGAATTGGTAGTCCGGATTTACCACCGCACCCATCCGTTATTCAGGTATTACAGGAAGAATCTGCTAAATCGAACGTACATGCTTATCAGTCGTATAAAGGATCGCCTGTATTGAGAAATGCTTTTGCTGCATGGTATGAGCAATGGTACGGAGTAAGTTTAGATGCCGATACTGAAATTTTACCGTTGATTGGCAGTAAAGAAGGTATCATGCATATCTGTATGACTTATCTGAATGAAGGTGATATCGCCCTGGTGCCGAACCCCGGATATCCTACTTACAGAAGTGCTGTAAAACTTGCGGGTGGAACCTGCATCGATTATTCTCTGGAAGAAGCTACCGGCTGGCAACCTGATTTTCAGGCATTGGATGCCATTATCAAAGCGCATCCCAGAAAGGTAAAGCTGATGTGGGTGAATTATCCGCATATGCCTACCGGACAAAAAGCGGATGACGTTTTATTGCAGGCTTTGATAGATTTCGGTAAAAGAAATGATGTACTGATTTGTCATGATAATCCTTATAGTTTTATTCTGAATGAATCACCGAAAAGTTTACTGAGCGTACCCGGTGCTAAAGAGGTGGTGATTGAACTGAACTCATTGAGTAAGTCACATAATATGGCCGGCTGGAGAGTGGGAGTGATTGCAGGTGCGGCAGACAGGATCAATGAAATATTGCGATTTAAAAGTAATATGGATAGCGGAATGTTTTTACCATTACAACTGGCTGCAGCCAAAGCACTGGGTTTAGGAAAAGAATGGTTTGATTCGGTAAATGAGCAGTATAAGAAAAGACAGGTAAAAGTATTTGAAATACTCGATTATCTGGAATGCTCTTATGCAAATGATCAGGTAGGAATGTTCGTATGGGGAAAAATACCTGTTTCGTATAAAGATGCTTATGAACTGAGTGATAAAATTTTGTATAACGCAAACGTATTTATTACACCCGGCGGCATATTTGGTAAAAACGGAGAAGCTTACATACGTATCAGTTTGTGTAGTACGGAGGATAAGTTAGCCGAAAGTTTAAAAAGAATTCAATCGTTGAAATAAAATGTTTAATACAGTTACTATAGTTGGGGTTGGTTTGATTAGCGGATCATTTGCGCTGGCATTGAAAGATCATGGACTGGCGAAGAAAGTGATAGGCGTCAGCCGGTCGGGAAATTCTGCAAAAAGAGCATTGGAGTTAGGGATTATTGATGAAATAGGAACGATTGAAGAGGCTGTTCCGGTGAGTGATCTGATTTATGTGGCAATTCCTGTAGACGCTACCATTCCGGTGATGCAACAGATTATGAATCTGGTGAAAGCCCCTCAGATAGTAGTAGATGCAGGTTCTACCAAAGCAGCTCTATGTGCTTCAATGGCAACTCATCCGCAGAGAAGCCGTTTTGTAGCCACACACCCGATGTGGGGTACGGAATTCAGTGGTCCTGAAGCTGCAGTACATAAAGCTTTTGCCGGCAGAGCCTGTGTAATTTGTGAGAAGGAAAAGAGTGATCAGGAAGCGGTGAAAGTGATTGAGAATGTATATGAAACGATAGGGATGAGAATGGTTTATATGGGAGCGGAAGCACATGATGTACACGCTGCATATATTAGTCATATTTCGCATATAACTTCTTTTGCGCTGGCGAATACAGTATTGGAAAAAGAAAAAGAAGAAGATGCCATTTTTCAATTAGCCGGTGGTGGTTTTGAAAGCACTGTTCGTTTGGCTAAAAGTTCAGCCAGTATGTGGGTGCCGATCTTTCAGCAAAACAAAGAACATGTACTGGATGTGTTAAATGAGCATATCAGCCAATTGAGAAAATTTAAGGCCTGTTTAGAGAAAGACAACTATGAATACATGGAAGAATTGATTGAAAATGCCAATAAAATCAGGAAAATTCTCCATTAACAAAAATTTACCGGATTGTTTTTTGAAAGATTAGGGGTTGTTTACCATTGATTTAAGCGGATAAACCTCCTTTTCATAAGAATATTTGAGCTCTTTGATAATAGAAATTAGGCTAAAGCGCTTAGTTGCAGTACCTTTGCGGAAATTTTTATAGAATATGACGACTTTTGAAGCGTTGGGTTTAGATGCGAGATTGGTTCAGGCAACCGATGCATTAGGTTATAAAAACCCGACACCTATTCAGGAACAAGCGATTCCTGTGTTATTAAGTGGCACCAAAGACTTGGTTGGTTTGGCTCAAACAGGTACGGGGAAAACTGCTGCATTCGGACTGCCTTTGTTGCACGTGATTGATGAGAAACAAAAATATCCGCAAGCTTTAGTTGTATGTCCTACTCGTGAACTGTGTTTACAGATCGTAAATGAGATTGAAGCATTCAAGAAATTTATTCCTGGAATGTATGTCGCAGCAGTATATGGTGGTACTTCTATCACACAGCAAATTCGCGAATTAAAAAGAGGAGTGCAGGTTGTAGTTGCTACTCCCGGACGTTTAATTGACTTAATCGAACGTAAGGCAATTAATCTAGAGCAGATAAAATATGTTGTTTTGGACGAGGCGGATGAAATGTTGAACATGGGCTTCCAGGAAGACATTGAATTCATCTTGCAGAACACACCTAACAGAGAAAGTACCTGGTTATTCAGCGCTACTATGCCACCGGAAATTCGTCGTGTAAGCAAACGCTACATGAAAGAGCCGGTAGAAATTACAGTAGGTAAAGTAAACACCGCAAACAAAAACATTGATCA
This sequence comes from Gynurincola endophyticus, assembly GCF_003991195.1. GTDB lineage: Bacteria > Bacteroidota > Bacteroidia > Chitinophagales > Chitinophagaceae > Gynurincola > Gynurincola endophyticus. The sequence continues at coordinate 65,187 of NZ_RCWL01000014.1, forward strand.
CCAGTATTTTGTTACCAGCGCACAACACCGCTACGAAACATTAAAACGCCTGATCGATTTTAACCCCGGTATTTACGGTATCATTTTCACCCGTACAAAAGCGGATGCACAGGAAATTGCTGAAAAGCTGACCCGCGAAGGATATGATATCGATGCTTTACACGGCGACTTAACACAGGTACAAAGAGACAAAGTAATGGGAGAGTTCAGAGAAAAAACTCTTCAATTGTTAATCGCTACCGACGTAGCAGCACGTGGTATTGACGTACAGGGAATTACGCACGTAATTAACTACGAATTACCTGATGACGTGGAAGTGTACACACACAGAAGCGGCCGTACAGGTAGAGCCGGTAACACCGGTGTTTGTATGTCTATCATTCATACCCGTGAAATGGGAAAGATGCGCCAGATTCAGTCAATTGTTCAGGCCACTTTCAACAAACTAGAAATTCCTAGCGGTAAAGACGTTTGTAGAAAACAGTTTTACCACTTCATGGATAAATTATTGACCGTAGATATTACGCAAAATGACTACGATGTTTATTTACCTATGCTGGAAGAAAAATTTGCAGATATGTCGAAAGAAGACATCCTGAAAAGAGTAACAGCAATGGAATTTGACCGTTTCTTAAAGTATTACGAAAATGCAGGAGATCTGAACGCCAGAGATACCCGCAGAGAACGTACCGACAGAAGCGGAAATGATAGAAAATTCGGCAGAGATGGCAGAGATGGCGGTAGAGACAGCCGTTTCGGAAGAGACCGTGATGGTGGTGCCCCAAGAGAAAGAAAAGAATACGGCGGTAAACAAAATACTACCCGTTTGTTCGTAAACCTGGGAACCAAAGACGGTTTTTATAAAGCCTCTTTTTTACAGTTCATTTTAGACATGAGCGACCTGCGTAAAGACGTATTAGGACGTATCGATATGAAAGAAATGAACAGCTGGATTGAAATCGATAAAACTGCCGCAAGGCAAATGATCACTTCTATTGATGGTAAAAATTACCGCGGTAGAAAAATCAGAATGAACGAAGCCGACAGCAGAAGATAATTATAGATGGATCGAAAGGTTCCATTTATGAAAATCCTGCAACGGTATAAATAAATGGAACTTTTTAATCTATCAAATTAAACTGAAATGGAAGCAACTGTCATGAACATCAAAGAGATCGTTGAACAAAAATGGAAAAAACGTCCTTTGATCATTTCTGGTCCCTGTAGCGCAGAAACAGAAGAACAAGTAATTGCTACTGCCGAAAGATTAGCAAAAACCGGTAAAGTAGATATTTTAAGAGCCGGTATATGGAAGCCGAGAACCCGCCCCGGGTCATTTGAAGGAATCGGTACCAAAGGTTTACCCTGGATGCAGGCTGCTAAAAAAGCAACCGGCTTGCCGGTTACAGTAGAAGTCGCTACTGCTAAACAAGTTGAAGACGCTCTCCACTTTGATATAGATGTATTATGGATTGGTGCACGCACCACCGTTAACCCTTTCAGCGTACAGGAAGTTGCCGACGCACTCAGAGGTGTAGACGTACCCGTATTAATCAAAAATCCGATTAACCCGGATCTTGAATTATGGACAGGTGCCGTAGAACGTGTAGCTAAAGCCGGTATCAAAAACATCGGTTTGATTCACAGAGGATTCAGCGCATATGGTAATACCGAATTCCGTAACGCCCCTATGTGGCACCTTGCTATTGAAATGAAAAGAAGAAACCCGGAATTGATGATCATTAATGATCCGTCACATATCTGTGGTAGAAGAGATATTTTATTTGATGTTGCCCAACAAGCCATTAACCTTGACTTCGACGGCTTAATCGTTGAAAGCCATATCGACCCTGATAAAGCATGGAGTGATGCAAAACAACAAATCACCCCGGAGCAATTAGGTGAAATGATCGATAGAATCGTTTGGCGCCAGGAAGCATCCAATTCAGAAGAATTGCAATCCGCATTAGAAAAATTACGTCAGCAAATCAATCACCTCGATGACGAATTAATGCAAATCCTCGGTCAGCGTATGAAAATCGCTGAACAAATTGGTGAATTCAAAAAGAATAACCAAATTACAATCCTTCAAACCAATCGTTGGAATGAGATATTAGATAGAGCTGTTCAAAAAGGAAATAAATTAGGCCTTAGCCAGGAATTTATTACCAAATACTTTGATGCCGTTCACATGGAGAGTATTCAACATCAGAACAAAATCATGAACAGCTAGTGATGATCGACAGTAGCTTTAAATAAATTACACATGGCGATACTCAAATCAAGAGTTTATTTGTTTGTTCATATTATTTGGGCTGTTAAGTCGCAGGAAGCTACGCTATCTAAACCTATTCGTACAGTTTTATTTCCATACATGCAAAAGCAGGCAACGGAGAGAGGTATCTCGCTGATCACTATGAACGGTGTAGAAGACCATGTTCACTGCCTGCTGCAATTGCATGCCACTCAAAACCTGTCGCAAGTGGTTCGTCTGCTGCAACAGGATGCTTTAACCTGGGTAAATGAGAGTAATTTTCAAAAGCAACAGGTTGAATGGTCTGATGAATGGTTGGCCTACTCGGTAAGCCCCAGTGCTTATCAGTCAACTGTTGATTATATTCAGAAACAAGAAGAATATCACAAAACCAGATCCCTCGGGCAAGAGTTGGCAGTATTTGAAAAGATGCCTGTACCTTAGTATTTTTTCACTCTAAAACGATTGAATGAGATGAAAAAAAAATCTGTTCAATTTGCATCCGGTCAAGTTGATTTTTACTTCGACGGAAAATTCTCCGACCTTAAAACGCTGACAGGTCAGCCGCATACTGTTTTAATTACAGATGAAAATGTTTTTCAGGCAAATGAAAAAAAGTTCAAAGGCTGGAATACCATCGTGCTAAATGCCGGTGAACAATTTAAGGTGCAACAAACCGTCAATGAAATTATTGAACAATTAATTGATTTCGGTGCCGACAGAAAAACCTGGCTGGTAGGAATCGGTGGCGGTGTTATTACCGATTTAACCGGTTATGTAGCGGCTATCTATATGCGTGGTATCCGTTGCGGATTTATTCCTACTTCAATTTTAGCGATGGTAGACGCTTCTATCGGTGGCAAAAACGGTATCGATATAGGTGTTTATAAAAACCTGGCAGGAACAATCCGTCAACCGCAATTTTTATTATACGATTATCAGTTTTTAAAATCCCTTCCCCAACAGGAATGGATCAATGGTTTTGCTGAAATTATTAAACATGCCTGTATCAAAGATGTCAGAATGTTTAATGAACTTTCGGCAAATGATATCGCTTTTTATCAAAAAAATAAAAAAGCACTGAGTGAACTGATCAGGAAAAATGCCGGTATCAAAATTAAAGTAGTGAAGAATGATGAGTTTGAACAGGGCGAAAGACGCTTATTGAATTTCGGACACACCCTGGGACATGCTATTGAAAATCTCTATGAATTATCCCATGGCCAGGCAATTGCCGTAGGTATGGTGGAAGCATCAAAACTTTCACAAAAAATTCGGGGATTTAAACAAACCGGAAAAGTTGTAAAAATACTGGAGCAATACGGTTTACCAACCACTCTTCCTTATGATAAAGAAAAAGCACTGGAAGTGCTGAAGATGGATAAAAAACGTGAGCGCGCTGCCATGAATTACATTTTATTAGATAAGATTGGAAAAGGGATAGTAGAATCTATTCCGATGCAACATCTGTCGCAAATGATACAAGAATTATAATTAATGAAAGTTACTATACATCCGGGCCGTTTGCAAGGGCCTGTCACCGTTAATATTTCTAAGTCGTCTATGCAACGCGCCTGTGCTGCTGCTTTACTGGCAAAAGGTACTTCTACCATACTGAACCCGGGTTCGAGCAACGATGATAAAGCCGCTATTGACGTTATTCAGAAATTAGGTGCAAAGGTTACCGAACTGTCTGCAAACGAATTAATCGTCAATAGTAATGGTGTGCAGCCTGTTTCAAATGAAGTCAATTGTGGCGAAAGTGGTTTAGGAATCAGAATGTTTACACCGATTGTTGCTACAAGCAATCAAAAAATCACTGTTACGGGTTCGGGGTCATTAGTTACCCGCCCGATGAATTTTTTCGATGAGATATTTCCGCAACTGGGTATTCAGATACAATCAAATAATGGAAAATTACCCTTGCAAATACAAGGTCCGCTACAACCAAATAATATTGAAGTTGACGGCTCTTTAAGCTCACAATTTTTAACAGGATTGTTAATGGCTTATGGGAGTATTGATCAGGAATCTGTTATTCGCGTAAAAGAATTAAAAAGTAAACCTTATATTGATCTGACTTTGTCAGTAATGAAAGCCTTTGGGGTTACCGTATCACACGACCAATATGAAGTATTTCACATAAAACCGGATGGAGGGTTTAAACCATCTGTGTACACAGTAGAAGGAGATTGGAGCGGAGCAGCCTTTTTATTGGTTGCAGGTGCTATTCATGGTGATATTCTGGTAAAAGGGTTGCAACTTGAATCTACACAAGCCGATAAAGCGATTGTAGAAGCATTGGTATTGGCCGGTGCAAGAATGCGTATCGATCAGGAAGGTATTTATTTATACGGCGGTGCATTACAGGCATTTACCTTTGATGCCACCGAGTGCCCCGACTTATTTCCTCCACTGGTTGCTTTGGCTGCATTCGGAAATGGAAAAACAGTTCTGAAAGGAGCTTTACGCCTGACGCATAAAGAAAGTAACCGGGCACTGACTTTACAGGAAGAGTTTGGTAAGATGGGGGTTACAATTGAATTGAATGGTGACGAAATGATTGTTTACGGCGCAATTTCCTTAAAAGGCGCTGCTACGCATTCACACCATGATCATAGAATTGCAATGGCCTGCGCAGTAGCTGCTACAAAGGCTGAAGGAATAACTACAATAGAAGATGCAGAAGCAGTGAATAAATCATATCCTGACTTCTATCAACATATACAACAACTAGGCGCTAGCGTTAGTTAATAAAACAAAAGCGTATGAATACATTTGGAAGAATACTGAGAGTGAGTATATTCGGTGAATCGCACGGTAATGGTGTAGGTGTGGTGTTGGATGGTGTGCCCGCCGGAATAGCAGTTCCTTTAGATGATTTTTTGCCTGACCTCGAAAGAAGAAAAGGCGGTATTCAGAAAGGAACCACTCCCCGTAAAGAGGATGATATACCTTTCTTTAAAAGTGGCACTTTTAACGATTATACAACAGGTGCCCCACTCACTTTGTTATTTGAAAACAATAATACCCGTTCGGGAGATTATGAAAAACAAAGAGATGTGCCACGCCCCGGACATGCAGATTTTGTTGCACATCAGAAATTTGGCGGATTTGAAGATTTTCGCGGTGGTGGTCATTTTAGTGCGCGCATTACCGTTGGTATTGTAGGAGCTGGTGTGATTGCTAAAAAAATGTTGAATCATTCAAAGTCTGGTACAGTATCAATAGAAGCTACGATTATTAAAGTTGCAGGACAAGATACCGTAGAAAAAGGCCTGGAGAAAGCAATTGCCGCTAAAGATTCTGTTGGAGGCATTGTTGAGTGTTGTGTAAAAGGATTGCCCGTCGGATTAGGAGAACCGTTTTATGATTCGGTAGAATCATTACTGGCACATGCAATGTTTGCCATTCCCGCCGTAAAAGGAATTGAGTTTGGTGCAGGTTTTGCAGCAGCAGAAATGTTCGGATCAGAGCACAACGATGCTATTGAAAATATGACCGGAAAAACAATAACGAACCATGCAGGCGGTATTGTAGGTGGTATCACCAACGGTAATGAACTGGTATTCAGAATTGCCATTAAACCCACTTCTTCCACACCTAAAGAACAATTCACCCTGAATTGGCAAACCGGTGAAAAAGAAAAGTTTAGTGTTAAAGGACGCCACGATTTATGTGTGGCTTTACGTGCTCCGGTAATTGTAGAAGCAATGACGGCGCTTGTGCTGGCCGATCTGATGCTGTTGGAGCAACAAATACCGAAAGTGGTAAATAGTTAACAATTAATAATTAATAGTTATGAATTGTTTTGATGTTCAAGTAAAACCTTCAAATATGAAAAGAATCTTTTACGCAACAATGGCTTCGGCGTTGGTATTTACAGCTTGCCAATCAAACGCAAAACCAACTCCTGAACCAAAAGAAACTATTCCTGCTGCTGTAACAAAACTCTGGGAAACAGATACGATTCTAAGAACCCCGGAATCTGTTTTGTATGATGCAGGAGGTAACCGTTTGATTGTTTCATTAATTAATGGAAACGGATCAGAAAAGGACGGTATTGGTGAAATTGCTATTCTTACCCCTGATGGTAAAGTAGTGAATACGCAATTTACGCAAGGTTTAAATGCTCCGAAAGGGCTGGCACTACATCAAAATAAACTATACGTTTCTGATATCGATCAGGTGGTATTGATTAATGCAAATACCGGTGAAATACTTAAGAAAATCGGGATTGATACCGCTAAGTTTTTAAATGATGTAACGGTTGACCCCAAAGGTACAGTATACGTATCAGATAGCCGTACAGGAACGATTTATACCATCAGTAATGATATTGCCAGTGAATATAAACACGGCTTCAATAATGTAAACGGCCTGAAGTTTAACGATGACACTTTGTGGGTATTGGCACATGATGAGTTAAAGAAAATTCACAACGACTCGGTGACCACGGTTGCTAAGTTTCCGGTAGACGCAATGGACGGAATCGAAATCGTAGATGACAGTACTTTTATTACATCTTCGTGGCACGGACAAATATTTCTTGCAAAAAAAGATGGTACCGTAACTGAAATTCTGAATACAAGAGAAGAAAAGAAGAATACGGCAGACATTGGGTATGATGCAAAAACACGTACCGTGTTTGTACCCACTTTCTTTGGAAATACGGTTTCTGCTTATAAAATAGATGAATGATTTAAATATGATAAAATATAAACTCTTATATGTGTAATTTTAGTTATCTTTTTTATAAGAGGATTTTCTAAAAACCTGCCATCTGGCAGGTTTTTTATTTAATAGAGATATTTTAATGAAACTAACGTATTATTAAAATCGTATATGCAATGGTGTAATGATTTGATATATGTCATTATTTTAGAAATTATAAGAATTATATAATAGTATTACCTCCCTTTCTTGCCTCTTGAATTATATTTGCCAGATTGATGAATCGATCAATCAATTTCTCTTCTCCATACCAATTTATTAATTTAATAACCTTAAGCCCCTATTATATGCTTGAAGTTTTTGTATCAGGTTGTGTCTTCGTTTTTTAGATTACTATTTTATATTATTAATTCTACTAATAATATAATAGATGGCTATTGAATAAAATAGAATGCTGAATGTCGTTAGTAAATGATGACAGTGGCTAACACAGACTTCTATTGCCTTAGCCTTGCCTCAATAAAGTGTATTAAAAACCTCATTACTCTTTTCATAATAATCTTTTATGAGTTTAAGAACTTGTTTAACAGTAATTGTACTAAAGTTGTTTGTTATAGACCTGAGTGCACAGAATTCAAGTCCCTATCAGGCTACAACTATTCATCCTTCGTCGCCCGAAGTTGCTTCATTAGGAAAATATCTTGAGATGCCGGTAAGTTATTCCACCGGTGTACCTGAAATAGGTATTCCTTTGTATGATTTTTCAGCAGGGAATATAAGTTTGCCTATAGGATTAAGTTACCATGCATCTGGTATAAAAGTAGAAGAAGCAGCCTCATGGGTAGGATTAGGTTGGGATATAAGTACTGGTCCAACTCTTTCCAGAGTAGTGAATGGCCTTCCGGATGATACAGATTATGGATACATGAATAATAGTGTAACCGTACAAGCATTTAATGCTGCATCGTCTAGTATTGCTTTAAAGCAAACTTACTATAATGAATATGCTAATAATCGGCTTGATCTTGAACCAGATATTTTTATGTTCTCGATTTTTGGTTACTCTGGCAAATTTTTTCATAATCAACAGCAAAATAAATTTATTGTTGCACCTTATCAAAATATTAAAATAGAAACGCTCAAAAATGGAGCTACTATTGAAGGTTTCAAAATAACTCTTCCTAATGGGGTTGTGTGTAGTTTTGGTAAATCCGAGAATAATAATCGTATTGCGCGCGATTTGTTGCAAGGAGGTGAATCATATGTTACAACATCGGAAGGTTCATCTGAGGTTCCTCCGCTCAATCCTCATATTGTAGCTTGGAAGATATTAGACATTGTAGCACCTGATGGTAAAACTATTGACTTTTTCTATGAAAATTCTAACCTTTCTAAAGATTTTTATTATGGCGGGCAGTCAAAAATGTATCGCAATGTTTCTTGTCCTTTTCTTCCCTGGTTCTTTTTTGGAAATAATACTTATAGCACCAGTTTTGGTATTCAGAATTATGAGAAAGCGATCCTTAGCCATATTTCAAGTGATCAGGGTGATATTTATTTTAAACTATCAGCAACTAACAGATTAGACGCTTTAGGTTTAAAAAGCCTTGATAGTATCATTATAAAGAATAAAAATAATAAACTTATTAAAGGTTTTAAATTTGGATATGATTATTTTCAAAGCTCAGATGCTGCTCCGGCTATAATGGGTACAGTTGTAAAAAATGCAGCTGAGAAAAGATTGGCTTTACTTTCTTTAAAAGAATTTTCTGAAACAGATACGTTAGCGCCTTATAAATTTTATTATGATACGAGAAATCAATTGCCTAACAGAATATATGGGGCAAGAGACTACTGGGGATTTTATAATGGTAAGTCAGGAGGTGGACTTTTGATTCCTACTGTAAGTATGTCAATATATAATCCTTCTTCTTCTGGATATTTGGAAGGAGCAGACAGAACTGTAGACTCTGTATTTGCTAAGGCATCTTCACTTTATAAAATTCAATATCCAACAGGTGGTTCAGTGGTATATGAATACGAATCGAACACCATTGCTTCTGCAAGAGCCTCGGATTTACGCTATATAGAAAGATCTGGGATTGAGCCCCGAAATGTAAGCCTGCATGATGGTTCAGCTTACACAGTATCGGGTTCCAGTAAAATATATTCACGTACATTTGAAATACCTGATAATGTATATGGCCCTACCGCTATTACCTCTAACTATGGATGCGAAGATATGAGCGGTGATTCTTGTCCTATTGAAGGTTGGATAAGGGGGATTACTGACGCAGGAATAAATGTAAGAATTAATCATCCCTCTGAATTACATCTTTTGTCTCCTGGAGTATATAAATTGGAGAGCATTGTAACACCTACTTTCATAACTGGACCGAATATTCCCTTTTCCAATCTGGTTGAATGGAACATTATCCCAGATACACTAAACTACATAGTGGGAGGGCTCAGAATAAAAAAAATTATTAGTAATGATGGTAATGGAAACAGTTTAGTTAGATCTTATAGCTATGATAATTTTAATGAAAATGGGATAAGTAGTGGAATTTTAACTACTCTTCCTCTTTTTACGACTTGGGTCAGCTGTGATCTTTCTTTCCCAGATGTCTTAAAAATTTCTTCAAATAGCGCAACTACCATCGGGTTTGGAAATGGAAGGATTATAATGTACCCGAATGTGACAGAGTATTACGATGACTCTGCTTCTTCCTTTAAAACAGAATATACTCTGTCTTACCACATGGAGTATCCTTCTGCAATGCTGCACGATGCTTATGGAAAGCATCTTACAAAAGAGTGGACAGTAGGGCAGTTGTTGAAAAAGGAAATGTTTAAAGTAGAAGATAGTGTAAGCCATTCTATTTATAAACCAGTTACTGTAGAAAGGAACTTCTATAGCCACCGTGAATCGGTATACAGAGGGGATTTTGGTGTAGTACTTCACCCGTCTGTAGAGATAGGGTATTATACAGAATATCCCTACAACTCTGTATCTGAATGGTATGTTTTAGATTCAAGTAGTATTGAAAATTTCGAGTATAGTAAAAACTTTTTGCGTTCATCTAAAACTACTTCAAAGTATTATTACAATAAACTTTATCAATTAGCTGAAACTAGATCTGTAAACAGTCGTAATGACACTATTATAGAAAGAACCTGGTACCCGGGTGATTACAGTATGCTCATAGGCAATAATATTCCTGAGCTGGTTAATCGTCATAACATAGAAAATCCTATAAGAAAAGAAACATCAGTGAACGGAAAAGTACTTTCAGGTAGCTTGTATTATTATAATCTCAGTGGTCTGGTAGACTCACTTTACATCTACAAAACACCATTCCCTCTATTGAATGTAGCTGAGCATGATAGTTTTACGGTTAAGCCCGATCATTACTTTATTGAGAGTTCTGCTAAATATGACTTTTTGAATAATTTAATTGAGATCAATGATAAATCTTCTCTTACAGCAGTAATATGGGGATATGATAATGTTTACCCCGTAGCTCGTGTATTAAACGCTCAGTACACACAAATAGCTTATACATCGTTTGAAACCAATACACATGGTGGTTGGATATTATCTGATACGGTAAGAATAAGAACTCATTCCTTGTCCGGAAAACAGGCTTATAACGTTCGCAGTGGTTTCAGTATAACAAAACCAGGATTGACAACTGGTAATGAATATATAGTGACGTACTGGTCGAGAAACGGTTCTCTCAATGTCAATGGAATAGCTGGTGTTTCTGGTGTACAGATAGATGGCTGGACTCTATGGCAGCACGTACTGCCGATAACGACATCTGCGGTAGCAATATCAGGTAATAATATTATTATTGATGAACTGAGATTATATCCCAAAGGAGCTCAGATGGTAACTTATACCTATAATCCTCTTGTTGGTATGGAAAGTGAATGTAGTGCTAACAACTACATGACATATTATGAATATGACAGCTTTAACAGATTATCGTATGTATTAGACGAAAAAAAGAATATTCTTAAACGTATTTGTTATTCTGTAAATGGAATTGCATCAGAATGTAATTTAACTCCCTGATCGGAAGTGTTAATTCATTCGAAGCCGAGATCTTAAATTCATTCAAAGAATTATCTTATATATGAAAATGATATTATTAATAGTTATTCTTTTATTCTCAATCGAAAAAGTACATACTCAGAATCGGATATTAAAAGAAGTTAGTAAGTTCGAAAATAAGCAAAATGAATGGAAAGATAGTTTTAACGAAGTGGAAAAATTTGTTTTCCAAGCCATTGATTCTTCTGTTTTTTTTAATAAAATAGACTCTCTTAACAAAAGAGGGAAAAAATATTTATCAGAGTTAGACAGCTTAAATACCTACCTGAAGTATTTATCCGAAAAAAAACTTATAAAATCATTTGCTGTAGACGATTCTCAGCAGTATTTAAAAAAAATAAACCTTTATAGAAGTATTCTTCAAAGTGATAATCTGAAAAAAAGTATAGGCAGGAAGGAATTTAAGAAGTTATACCGCGATTTGTCGGTGCTGGAAGGAAGGGTTTTATCAGTAACTAATATTAAAGATAAAATCCTTAGAAAGCTACTGATACAATCAAGAGCTGATACTGATTTTTTAGACTTCTTCAGTCTGAATTCTGAATACAGCAGATTATTTTCTAACCCATGGATGCTAAATGATGCTGCCGGATTATCACCATCTTATCAGAATATTGAATCAGTACAATTCCAGATAGGAAGTATTATTCCGCAGAATGTTGATATGTCATCTGTTGCCGGACAGGTTCAGGAAAAGTTTTCTAATATATTTAATTCAGTCATTGCTAACAGTAACGAGACATATGAGAATGCTGATTCTGTTCCATCGTTTGGAAAAAAACTTAAGAATAAAATAGAATACAGCTTTAATCTTCAATCTCAGCGAAGTACCCCCTTCTGGCCAATGACGAGTGATCTGGCCACCAACGTTGGATACCGATTGAATTCTTCTGGTGTAATAGGTATTGGAATCAGTGCTAAGGTTGGATGGGGAAGCTCTATTCAGAACATTCGTATTACGCAGGAGGGATTTGCTATACGTTCATTTATTGATTATAAGGTAAAATCAAGTTTTTACCTGAGCGGAGGGTTTGAACTGAATCATCAGCCGGTAAAAGATTTTCAGAATACTTCTGATAAAGAAGTACTTCCTTTTTTCTCACAGAGTGGATTAATAGGAATTTCAAAAATAGTTTCTATAAATCACAAGTTTTTTAAAAAAACAAAAGCACAGGTTTTTTGGGATTTTCTGAGTTACCGGCAAATTCCGTTTACCAGTCCGATAAAATTCAGAATAGGCTACACTTTATAACCTTAACCTAACTGTAATGAAATACAAAATTTTTATATACCTCATTAATTTCTTTTTTTTTATAAAGGTTGCAATTGCACAGGGACCAGATCCTATACCACCCCCATATGTTAATCCGGTATTGAATTCAATAGCAACATACACAGCTAAAGTTCCATTGAAGGTAAAAGACTCAATGCTGACATCTGATTATTCTAAAGTGGCAAAAACTACTCAGTACTTTGATGGATTAGGACGACTCATTCAGACTGTAGCTGCGAAATCATCAATGGTGGATAATGAAGGTCCTATGGATCTTGTCAGTTCCGTTGTATATGATAAATATGGAAGAATTCAAAATGAATATCTGCCTTTTGTGTCAAGTGTACCCGGAGGAAATTTTAAGAGCAGTCCTTTTCTTGATCAATTACAATTTTATAATGATTATTTAACAAACGGGGATGGTTCTGGTGATGAGGTCTGGTCATATACAAAAGTTTTTTATGAGCAGTCACCACTGAGTCGTATTAAAGAAAGTTTCTCTGCAGGGCCATCTTTCGTCGGTTCTTACGGTAATACAAACCCTCAATTAAGAAGAAGTTTAAAAACTCAGCAGAACTTTAATACAATTGCTGATAGTGTTAGGCTTTTTACATTGATGAATGTTTATGATGCAGACGGTTTTAGCTTTGTTGAAATTCAGGATGACTATAAACCAGGTACACTTTTTAAAACCTTAACTCTGGACCCACAGGGAAATGAGCAGGTAGAATTCAGAGATAAAAATGGTCAGCTCATATTAAAAAAGGTGAACCTGAATGGAATTAAGGATAGCGGTGACGGAGCGAGTCATATCGGATGGGTAAGTACATATTATATATATGATAACTGGAATCGCCTCCGACTCGTTATTCAGCCTGAAGGTTTAAGGCCTTTGATAGAATCTGAATGGGATAGCAGTAATATGTTGCCTTCATGGTATGATGAATTTACTTTTCGTTATGAGTATGATGTACGTGGAAGATTAATCCGAAAAAAGGTTCCCGGTGCAGCACCGATATATTATGTTTATGATAACAAGGACCGGCAGGTAATGTCACAAACCGGTAAACTCCGTGAAGAAGGAAAATGGATTTATACTTTATACGATCAGCTGAACAGGCCTGTTGAAACAGGAATGGTGAATTCCTCTTTACCGCATAGTTCCCATTTGAATGCAGCGGCTTCTTCAAATAATTATCCTGATTTGTCAGGAAGTACCTACACTGTTCTTACCAAAAGCTTTTATGATGATTATAACTGGATGAGCAATCATTCAACAGGATTAACCTCTTTATACGACAATGCTTATGACTCAGAACTTCTGACTGCCTCTGATGTAACCTGGCCATATGCTCAACAGAATATTCAGTCGAAAAGAACGAAGAACTTGTTTACGGGAAAAATGGTTCGTGTATTAGGAACTGATGATTTTCTGTTTAGTGTAAATATTTATGATGAAAATGAAAGAGTAATTCAGGTTAAGAGTACTATTTTAACTGGTGGAGTAGAGGTAGTTACTTCTCAGTATAGCTGGAACGGTAGTACCCTCCTTACAGTAAATAAGCAAAATTTTGGAGGTGCAATCAATCAGAACATAATAGTAATTGATAAAGTGGAATATGATGGTTTGTGGAGAGTCACTAAAAAGAAGCAGGCCATCAAAGGAAGTTACCATAAATCAGAACACGATCTGGTATCAATAGCTTACGATCAACTCGGAAACATTAAAACTAAATGGCTTGGAGGGCGCGATAATACTATTGAAACTTTAAATTATGAGTATAATCTGAAAGGTAGCCTTATTGCAATGAATAAAAACTATATTCTCAATAGCGGGAATAACTACTTTGGGTATGTAGTTGGGTATGATAACCAGTTTTTGGGAGACGAACTTTTTCTTTTATATCCTCAATATTCAGGAAATGTAAGCGGAATTCACTGGAGATCAAAAGGAGATGGAGTCATCAGGAAATATGATTATAGTTATGATCGTATGGGTAGAATGACAGGTGCCCTATTTGTAGAATTTGATGGATATGAAGATGGTGTAGCTTATAGTACTTCCAAAGGTAGAGACTTCAGTGAGAGCGGTTACCAGTATGACATGAATGGGAATATTCTTGCGGTAAACAGGAAGGGATGGAAGTTGGGCGGATCAACCTTTATAGATCAGTTAACATATAACTATTTCCCGCTTTCTAATAAATTAAAAAATGTAATAGATGCCAGTCAGGATGTAAATAGCAAACTGGGAGATTTCCATTATGGAGAACGCTACCATAATGAGCTGGGAGGTGTTAAAACCAGCGCAGCTGTTGATTTTACTTATGATGTTGATGGCAATATGGTAAGGGATTTAAATAAATATATTGGTACTAATAATGTCGATGGTATCGAGTATAATTATTTAAACCTTCCTCAAAAAGTTTATGCCTTTGCTGAACAATGGGAGTGGCAGAAAGGCACCGTAGACTTTATCTATACTGCAGAAGGAATAAAGCTCGGAAAAGTGGTACGTAATTCTCCGGGCTGGATACCAAGTATCACTTACTATTTTGGGAATATTGTTTATAAAAATGATACACTCGAATTCATCAGTCATGCTGAAGGTCGAACAAGGATAGCAGATCACACGAAAACGGAAAAAAAATTGGTGAATGATTACTTTATCACTGATTATCTTGGAAATGTTCGTATGGTTCTGACAGATCAGACTGATACTACAGTCTATATGGCTACAATGGAAGCGACCTACCGGAATATTGAAAAACAGTTTTTTGTTAATCTGTCTGAATCCAGTTTCCCTACAGCAAATGTACCAGGTGGTTATCCTACAGGAACTGTGGGAAATGATTCACTTGCCAGAGTAAATGGCAGTGATCAGAAAGTGGGCCCTTCGATGCTTTTAAGAGTAATGAGTGGTGATGTTGTAGACATCTCTGTTAAATCATATTATGTAAATAAAACCATTACGCCGAATAACCAAAACCCTGTACTTGATATCTTAACTAATCTGTCAGGAGCACTGATGGGTGTAACCGGCGGAACACACGGTTCTTCAGCTCAGTTGAGTAATCCGATGGGTAACCCACTGGTGAATGCACTTAATTTTATCCGGTCAAATGTTAACTCTGCTACTCCGTCCAAACCCAAAGCCTGGTTAAATTGGGTATTGCTGGATGAACAACTGGAAGTGGTGGCTGAATCTTCCGGTGGAATACATGTAGGAAATGCGGATGCCATCAGATTATTGGCGCAGTCCAATATCCAGTTGAATAAAAATGGATATCTTTATGTATATGTTTCGAATGAAACTGAGCTCTGGGATGTTTTCTTTGATGATTTAAGAGTTTCGCATAGAAGAGGGCGAATCGTAGAAGAAACTCATTACTATCCTTTTGGATTGGTAATAAAGGCAATCAGCAGCAAAGCATTGAAGTTTGGTGAACCATTAAACAGGTATAAATATAATAGTAAGGAAGAGCAGAGCGGGGAATTCAGTGATGGCAGCGGATTAGAATGGCTGGATTTTGGTACCAGGATGTACGACGCGCAGCTGGGTAGATGGTTTACAATAGACCCGATGGCAATGGCTATGACTTCCTGGAGTCCATACTCTTATGTGTTTAACAATCCTGTCACGCTGATAGACCCGACGGGTATGATGCCTGAAGAACCAGAGGGTGTAGGTGATCCAGGAAAAGAGGCGGCCATAGTAACCAGAACTACATTTTTACCACAGGTAGTAGTGTATGGTAAAAGGGGTGGTAATGCTGTGCAGGAAAATAGTAACAGTGGTTTTTACTTTTCTAATTCATTAGGAACAGGAAAGTTTGGTTACAATAAAGGTGATGGCTTTTTTAAAAGGGTGGGTAAATTTGCTGCTAATACTGTATCTGATGTATGGAATGGTGTTGTAGGGACGGCAGATGCTGTTTTACACCCGATTCAAACCTTAGATGCAGTGGTTAACGGGGTTGAAGGGCTGATTAAATATATTGATGAGAATTCAATCGAACAAATAATCAGTGATGCGGGAGAGAAGGCACAAGACCCCCACTTCTGGGAAGGAATGGTAGCCACTGCTGTGACTTTTAAAGCAGTTCCTAAAATTAAACCACCAGTTGCCGCTAAGACGGTACTTCCAAACTCAGGGCCAATAATGAGAAGCCTTGGCGCTGCTTCAAGGGCTGAAATGTTGGCGAAGAAACTCAAGATGAATATTAATAGTCCAACGACAAGGCAGGTACTTAATAGTCTGGATGAATCTGTTGAGTCTTTTATTTCAACATACAGAAAATCCTCAATTAGATCGGAAATACCAGGTGAATTCTTAGGTCAGTCAGTCGAGCAAGCATTAAAGAGTGGCAACACAACGATACGAAAACTATTAACAGACGGAAGATTTGTAAAATAATGGAAAAAGATATAACGATATTGAAATTAATAGAAAGTTTGAAATTAATAATCAATTTTTCCTTACTCAAAGTTGTTGACTATTGGGAAGCAGATCTTTGTGCAATAGGGTTAATGAAGGGAAATAAGTTAGTGTATATTTCAACTTTTAATTATGCACAAAATGAAGATTTGATGTACGATTTTGACTTGGAGACAATTGATGAAGATGATAAAGAAGAATTTAATGTTGTTAGAGTTGGCAGGAATGTTTCAGAAGCTGAACTTGTTAGTGAAATTAAGTTGTTTTTAGACGTGTGAAGTAGTTGCCGCTAAGGGGGGAAAAGAATTATTTAAGTTCACAGGTACAGCCGCTAAGCATATGGATGAAGCAGGTCGTATGATACCTATTCAGACTTTAGATGATATAATAAAAGCCCCAATGTCAGTAGTTAAAGATCCTCAGGGTACGAAGGCATTAATGCATTATTCACAAATGTGGAAGAACGGCAAGCTATATAATGTAGAGGTTTTATATGATAAAGGAGCTAATACAATAATGCACTTTAAATATACCCAAAAGCCCTTGGGTTCTTTACCGGCAATAAAGTGATAGTAAATTATGTTTGAAAAAAATGATAAAAGAAGATTGTATTGGCTTATTGACCAATATTTGTCTGAACAAATAAATGGTTGGACATTTTGTAATGAATATTACTACTCTTATAGCTTGGAGATTAAAAGTGATGATTTAACAGACATAGAACAGTCTGCGTTTTCTGAATTGGATAAAATAAGCAGTAGATATACTGATGTTCAAGAGGATTTAGTGAAATATCCAGGCACTTATTATAATGAAGAACAATTAAAGCAGAAGATAATCGAGACGAAAGAGAAGTTACAAGAGCAAAGCCCGCAGTAGCGGGCTTTGTTATTTATTAAAGGCTTTTTTTGTTTTATAGTTTTGTATAACGTTGTCAATGAGAAAGAACAGGTGCTTTTTGGTATCCTCGTCCAGCTTCTCAATATCCTCGATGCGTTTTAGCAGATCCTTGTCCAGTGCGGCCAGCTCCCCTTCACCGATGAGGAAATCCACGCCCCTCTCGCGCCGGATTTTATCCGGTGTGCATAACATAATACTTTTGAAGTGAAAAAATATCTGATCATTTAATAACGACAGGCTTTAATCCCTGTCGTTTTATTTATGGGATAGTATAAATGGTATAATATGGCTGATGTTGAATTTCCATTATTTTTTTGTATCTTATTATGATGTGGTAACCCCACCGGAAGAACTGTAGTGTAATCCATATCATAATAAAAACCTTATATTAGTTGCTAAAGGCATTTCTATGCTTTTGGTTTGGTGATGCAGGGCATCAGTAGCAAAGCTTTAGGGTGTAGGTGATCCAGGAAAAGAGGCGGCCATTGTAACAAGAACTACATTTTACCACAGGTAGTAGTGTATGGTAAAAGGGGT
>NZ_RCWL01000015.1 GCF_003991195.1 Gynurincola endophyticus
TACCGCCTCACTACCAATACCTTAAGAACTATCCCCCTTTTTCAAAAGCGGAGCGCAAAGATAGGAAAGTTTCAGAATATCAACCAAATTTATTTTTAAATATTTTCGGTTTATTTTTCTGAGAATCAATCCTTCAATGAACTACCCCTTTTCGTTTTGGGAGTGCAAATATAGAGCAGGTTTTTATTCCTTCCAAATTATTCTGCAATATTTTTCTCTTTATTGCTTTTTTCCTCTTATTTCCGTATTATTAACTACGACCTTTTCCTTTATTTAAACCTTTCCAATGACTTGCTCTAACTGTAAACAGGCTATCAGTACTGCTGATACCAAATGCCCTCATTGTAATTATACTATTACGAGGCATTTAAAGATTAATTACCCGAAAGCCAGCCTGGGTAAACGATTCGCCGCCGCCGTAATCGATTATCTCCTTTTAAGCGTCCCCATCTTTCTTTATACGTTCGGTTACACGATTGACAGGGCGCGTATTCTAAACAATGAAGAACAGCTGGCCGCTGATTATAACAGTCTGATTTATATTACCAGTGCACTTTACTTTATTTACTACCTCTTACACGATGCAATTCTGAAAGATAAAAGCATCGGAAAGTATGCTATGGGACTGCGTGTGGTAAATATTAAAAACAATCAACGTATTTCGCTGATCGATTCCGTTAAAAGAAATGGTATACTTGCCATTGCCGCTGTTATCCCCTATGTGAACTCGCTCTATGTAATTGCTGAAGTGATTTTTATCCTGATGAGCCCGAAAGGACAAAGAATAGCCGACTCTCTGCTTCATTACCAGGTGGTTGAAACAGATCAGCTCAGTATGATTATAGAAACGTATGAAATTGAAGATTTCTAATCTTTAACAAAGCTTTCCACTAAGTGGTAGTACCGCTTAATGGTAAATTGATTAGCTACTACTAAAAGGTTATATGTGAAATAGTTATTATATGAAACTTTCCTTTAACTTGCCGTACCCTCTCTGATCGTAGCATTTCATATAACCTTATTAATCAATTTACTATGGAACGCACTGACATCCAATCAGTGCTCGGCTTTCTGACCGGTTCGCTCAAACCGGCCGATAGTCAAGCAGCTGCAGCACTTAACCTGGCACAAGAGAGAATGGGGCGCGTTTTACTCCAGAAAAAGGAGTTGGATCTGCCTATTCTGAAAACCATTCCGGCAAAAGAACTTTTTACCCCGGCTGCCATCGACCTCCAAAAAATTGAAAAACTCACAGAAAATATCCGTGAAAGTCAGGAAGAAGAACTGTTTTATATACGCAGTGCAGAGTCCGTTCACCCGTTACTTGAAGCAGCACAACCTCTTTGGGCCAGAGCCAGTAAACCGGTACAGACCTTCGGACCTTTTCCGGACGGAGACGGCCGAAATATTTTTATAGACTTCTACAGGGTAGTGAAACTGGTTACTTTGTACGTAGGTACTACTCCCATCCTGTCTTTTTCTAGCACTTTAAGATCTTCACCACTGATTCCGAATCCGGCTTTAGGTACACAACTTACCCTCAACAAAGGCTCTTTATGGGTAAATGCACAGTTGCTGAATGTAAACGCCGCACCTACCCTTTTCGCCGGTTTCGACATTACGAAAGGAACCCTCACCCTTTCGAAAGCACCAACGCTTACCAACAACAGATATACGCTTACCTCAGGAACCACCATTCAATTAGAACTTACCTTAGCAAACTCCAATTCAACTCCTAACTCTTCTTCCGTAGCACTCGACACCAACACCATCAAGCTCGAATTCCCAACTGATATCTTTTTATCAGGTAACACACAAAAACTATCTTTCAGTACCAAAAACAAAGGAATCTGTAAAGCCTACGAGTACAGTTCTGACTATGCGGTAGGATCCTCTGCTGCATTCGGCTTCAACGCGGCTGACAAAGTGCTGGAACTTCCGCTTTCCTTTAATCAAAACGTTTTTGCGAACAAAACAAATGATAATAAGTATTTCAATGTTTCAGGAAATACAATAGCCAAAGCCTTACATTGGGTTTTTCCTTTGTCTGCTATTAATTTCAATCAGATTCCTGCTGCCACTAATAACTTTTTCCTGAAAGTAACGCTCGACAAAGGGCTTTCTATCAACTGGAGACATTTAAAATACCAGGCATTCTTACTTCAGAAACCTGTATTATATATCAATAAAAGTAATATTCTGTGGAAGGACGAGGAAGCTTACGGCTTAGAAGGAGCTACCCATCTTGATCTCTGGAAAACTAAAGCAGCCCACCTTAGAAGCACATTGGATATTACTTATACAAAGAAACAGATCCTGGCTTTTTTAAGCGACGCCGATCAAAACATGGAAATGGTTTCTACACTCGGTAATGTAACCGGAAATTTCGACCGGCCCATTTCAGTTAGAAACACGGTCTTCAAACTGGATAGCCAATTGACTATTGTTGCTTTCATTCAGAAAGCCGAAGGTATTTTCTTTGGTATGTTTGATCACAATCTACTCGAAGACCGTCCTGCCATGGCCAGTGTTATACACGGTATTGCGTTGCATAATGCACTGTTTAAAGTATCCAACTTCGCTCAGTGCCTTTTCAACAGTAAACTGCATGACACCAACGATCAGGTAGAAAAAGCCAGCATTTTCTTAACCCACTTATTATACGGTTATCAACCAACACTTCCAGACCCTTACATTGGTAACTTTGTTTATTGGCAAAGGCTTACCGGCAGTATGAGAGACGGTCGTTCGATGCCACTTATCTATCATATTCAGCTCAATAATGGCGGTAAAGAAAGTGAAACCCTCGCCACCAAATTTTACTTTGGTACGATGCCAACACTGAATGACCTGAATCTTCCGGAAGATACGGATCCTGCACCAGCACCAATACCAGCACCTAAAGATGAAAAGACGCCTTCGCGTAAAGAACTTTTCGAGAAACTGAACCGGCCCGGCAGGTTCAAAACAGAACTGGTAAACGAACCACTGGCGAAAGAAATAAAAAAAATTATTAAAAAAACCGATCTGCAGAATAGCCTTGAAGGACTTTCGATTAATAAATTAAAGCCCGCATTATCTAACAAAATGGAATCGGTGATTGCAGTGTCGAGATTATGGAAAGACATTATCATCAGAGATAAAATACCCACCGAAGAGTTCCGGTTAAATATCATAGATCCTGGTATTAAGGAAAGAGCGGATGGTTTATTATTCAAAGAGCGCAGGTACGAACAGGTTTATCAGGATCATATTATCGGAGCACGCCTCGATAATGAGTTTTTCTCATTGCTTGATATCAGTTCGAATGCCAATCAGATGGGAGTAAGTATCAGCGGTGAACAATTATTTGTTCCTACTGCAAGGCTTCGGGAGAAAACAACCGGAGAATTTGATACCGTTCAGGCAGGTGCATTGAACTTTAAAGTAGAAGGAATGGAGGTGTTGTTCGAAAACGACCGCATCAGAAACTTTATGCTCCCTCAACACGCATGGGAACCCGTATTAAACTTATCTGCAATCAGCCCGTTAAAAGAAATGGACCCTAACATCGGTGTTCATTTCTTTCAAGACAATGGCGGACCTTCGCGTATTGCCAATAACAGTAAAAAATTTATTGCGCTTACACCAATTGCGGCCATTGATGCAATGATCGAAGATTTCAAAAACAATTCATCCAACTATACACTGGCAGCCTTTACTCTTCCTTTCGGAATGAAAGCCGTGAGTGTATTAAATCATAAAGGAAACGAAACGGTTAAACCCAAAATTGAAAATATCCGCCCTAAATTCAGAAAACAAAATGACGGATCTTTTCTTTTTGAAGGAGGGCATCAGATCAGCCTGAAAGCAGGTAACCATGCACGTAACAGGCAATATCCCGGTATTGCACCCGACTCAAATATGTTTCCGGGCTTTACAGTTCAACTGAACAATTATGCAGATGAGTTAGGAATGCCCAGTGGAAAAAGTCACCTGGGCGATACCGTAACCAATACTTTCAATCTTGAATTTTTCCATTCTTTTATTACCAATCCTGATTTAAAACTCAGCAGAGGTGTTCCGGTAACCAGAGTTGATTTAACCGGTTATGGTACGAATATGCTCAGTAATTGGGTGAGTTCAGCCGCTGCATTAAACGAAGTGAGTCAGGCAAAGTTTGATACATTCCATGGCAGAACTGCCCATGAAGTGATTCAGATTAAAAGCATGATTTATCCCTGGGGCATCAGAGTGGTAAGAACCATTACTACTTATCGCGGAAAGAACGGTCGCGTATTCCGCGAAGATTCCGGTTGGCAGTGCGAATCAGACGGTATGTTCAACTTCAGGGTAAAAGGTATCACTACCGATCCCTTTAGCTTCCATCCCGGCCTGATGCATGGTATTATTAATATTCAGAATATCCGTGAAACTTTAGACATTTCACCTTTTGTAAGAGGAAATGTAAAACTGGATCCCGTTTATTTCGATGGCGATATCATTCTTGAAAATGTGAGTCAGGGAGGTACCAATCACAGAGTTCCCTCTAAAAAAATTTTAGGATACTTACACAACCTCCCGCAAGGACAATTGATTACAGAAAACGACCTCGCCGCTTTAATCAGAAACCAACCGCAACTGAACATCGGTGGTGCGATTGATTGTGTAATGAACCTGCATCAATCAGAACAGCTGGTTCGTATCCATCGCTTTGATATGAACTTATGTACCGATCAATCTGGTAAACATAGTTTTGTCGGAGCACTGCGAGGAAATGCCATTTTACCAAATGACGGCAGCTGGACGGTTGTTGAACACGACACTGATACCGGTGAAGTTTATCCTATAAATACAGAACAAGGCGTAGCATTTGTGCGAAACGGTTTGTGGGAAGCAGGCAAACTATCTCCTTCAGTAAACCTGACCAAAGAACTGGCGAAAATGTCACATCCGCAACAACTATTGTTGCACTATACTCAATTCAAAAAGAATTACGGTATTCTTCAAAATACCAATACACAAAAAACTTTATTCTTAGCCCCGGCTTACGAAAAATCAAGACGAGCCATACTCGGAAGAATTCCACCGCTTTTTGCCGATGCTCACCGGCTAATGAAAAGCTCGGGCATTTTTGCCAATATCGGTGATGCAGTTACCAATTATGGTGCTGCCATTCTATTGGATAAAGGAAGAAATGAAGCAAACGCCGTTATCGATGCTTTCAAAGAACTCAATTTGGAAGATGCAGGTAAAAAAGTATTCGAACTGATTGTGATCGACGTTAAAAAAGAAGGTGAAAAAGTTATTGAAAAGGGAATCCGCCTGGCCAAAAACGAAGTGAACAATGTTCTGGACAAAGCCTTCAAATTTGATCTGCCCGAAGGTAAGTTTTACATCGTGGAAGAAGACATGTTCAAGCTATACGTAGAATATGTAGCACCACAACAGGCACCGGTTAATTATGACAAATACTACGGTAAAACTTTACTCGATTATGATTTCAATTCACTAAAAAATGATTTTACCGATCAGTGGAAATCACGTCTCAGCAATATTGCTCTGGTAGTTGATTTAGGACCGATAAAAAGGCTTGTATCTGTAAAAGCCAATTTCAACTCACAGAAAGGCGATGCTACCAATTTCGGCGGTAGTAAAAACGGAATCGGATTACCGACTCCGGAAATTGTTTTCAGCCCTGAGTTAAAGCCCATCATGGACATTCTTGACGTTCTGGCAAAACTCAGCGGTGGTGGTTACGACGATGTGATTAAAAACGGTTTGAAAATAGCCATGAGCAATAGTGGAGAAATCTGGCAATACAAATATGAGATTGATAAATCTATTCCACTCATCAGATTCCCGGCACAGGATGAACTGTACAACAATGCCACTACTCCATTAAAACTCGAATGCGGGCTTACCCTGGGGGCTTATTTTAATGCTGCACTGAAAGTCACCAATGACCTGAATCAACTGATTCCGACTGCAGGTGCTTATTTAGGATTTACCGGTGGTATTGAAGTGTTATGTACCAGCGTAGGAGCCGGTTCTATTTATGCAATCGGTAAGGTCGGATTACAAATTTCGGCCGATACCTCAGGTAAAGCCGATCTGATGATGACTTTCGGATTCGGTGTTAAAATAGCGGTGAGCTTACCAGTAGTAGGGCATGCAAGTGTCAGCTTTATGGTAGGAGTTGAATTAATCATCAGTACCGAAGGAGTTGAATGTACTGCGATCATGGTATTTAAAGGAAATGCCAGTTTATTGGGTGGCATTGTAGCCGTTACTATCATGATTGAAGCAAAAGGAGGGGTTAAAAAGATCGGAAACAAAACCGAATGTAAGGCACAGGTAACTTTTGCATTAGACATCAGTATTTTCCTGGTTATTGATATTTCATTCTCAAAAACCTGGGGCGAAGATCGCCAGATTGCTTAACCATTTAATCATTCAAATTATGAATCTTCAAAGATATACCATCATGGTTTTTCCTCAACGCGTTGAAGGAAATTCCCTGTCAGTAAATATTGTTCTGATTCCTAAAAATTATTCTCCGTTTACTCCCTATAATCTTGGTGTTCCGAACGGAAATCAGTTAATTCCGTTTGCTACGTTTCAACCGAATTTCAAATTTAAATGGCTGAAAAAAACCGAAGAGTGGCCGGTATACAATGCTACGGCCAGTGAATTAGTTACACTCACATCGCAGGTCGACTACTCAAAAGCCACTCGCAAAGAACTGGTTTTACGAGGTATTGAAACTGATTTTAACGGAAAAATCAATGCCGATATTCAAACCGATAAAGCAGAGCAACCATTAGAAATTAACCGGTCAGTTAATAAATATCTGCCGCACTCTTACAGAGATGCTTTCAATTTTACGCAACCCCGCCATTCAAATGCAAAAATTGACGACAGCTACCATTGCGCTATGAAAGCACCAAAAGATCCGGTACCCAACTGGCAACCGGATGTTGACAAAATAAGCTGGGGACAAATTTATGCACATATTCTTCGTCAACCTATGTTGGCGATGGCTTGCGGATTTATTTATTCTGCTACTATTGAATTAACTGACGAAGCTAAAAAGGGCGGTTATCTTTTTTGCGAAATCATCAATGAAGAATACCGCGCTGTGCAAGCTTATAGTTATGAAAATTCCGACAACCCTTTTATTAAATCATATGCCGCACGTATTCCTGCATTAGATAAGAACCGGCCTGTTTTTGCACCCGTTTTATTTCCGGTTTTATTCAAATCGGAAGTACACCCATTGCAAGTACCTATAGGTAACTGGGACCAGGTATTTGCTGAAGCCAATCAATACAATGACGGTTTCGCCAAAATCGTACACGCCAATCAACCCGTGAGTGTAAATATTCTGGAAGAAAGAAATGACGGCACACATCCTTCTGATGAAGCAGGCATCCGCCTCGCCTGGGATGACGAACAGATTCTCGAATGGTATATCCGTCAATTGGCAAAAGCCCCCGGAGAATCTAAACGGATTGATGCACCCATCGGTATTTACGGTTATGCCATTGATGTAAAAAAAGACGATAGTACCTGGCAAAGCCTGAATACAGTAGTTACCAAAGCTAATTATCAGATCGGCGGTACCGCACTCAACAATGACATCAATCAATCGATTGAATTACCCTATCAGGTATTTCCTACACAGATTGATAATAACAAAAATCAACCCTTCTGGCTACCGATGTATTTTACCCACTGGACCGGTAAAAACATGGTACTGAAAGATACAGATGCCATTGAAATATTCCGCAACGAAACCACGGTAGATCCTAATAACATGTACCATCCGGCACCGCTGGAATTTGAACTGACCTACGGACATGAGTATGAATTCAGAGTAAGAATGAAAGACCTTAGCGGTGGCGGACCTTCCGTTAATGAAAAAGCGGTAAACATCGCCGCCTCTCCTACTGCGAAATGGCATTTCAGAAGATTCTTAAATCCGAACTTATGCCGGGTTGAATTACCGCCGCTTTTAAAAAACAATAAAGTAAATTATTTCAATGCTACCGGAAGTGTAGATAATCCGGTTTTTGAACGTACACCCGTGATTGAAGTAAAACGGCCGCTGTTAGGATATCCGGCTGTTTTGTTTACAAACAAATATTCCGATGCCGTACAAAAATTAAAAGCTATTACCGCCAGTATCGGAACCAACCAGGGTAAAGTTCCGGCATTGGCCGATCCGGATGTAACCCATCTGAATATCCGTGTGTATGTTGAATCGCTCGGACTTGATCATCAATTGAGTGAAACCGGAAAAGATAATTACATACTACTCTACGAAACCAAAAGAGCTTTTTCTAAAAGCGATTTTGATGCCCAACTGAATGTACCTGTTCAATTCATGGATATTCCTGTTTTAAGTTTTGGAAATGTCATCAATCCTTTCAACAGAAATGATTTGTTATTAGAACAGGTTCATCAAATGAATGCGCTTCCTTTGCCTACAGCCCGAAATGTAAAAGTAGTAGTTGCCGGTATTTGTGAAGGTGATGAAAAGTATTTCGGTAATATTTCTTCTGACAGACTCTTTGATTCACGTTACGGCAAAGAACACCACTTTGCTTTTTATCATCCTTCGTTGAATGAAACGAATCTGCTTCAACCATTACCGCTCATTCAACCCTTACAGGGAATTTATTTGCAACCGGATGCTTATCCGGAAGCATTGCTGAAAAAATATGACCTCGCAGATCAGTTCGCGTTGCCCAACATCATGCAACGACTGGCTCAGCAACTACACCTGAATCATAATGGAATGACATTGATGGGAAGAAAAGGACACCGCGTAATTTTTGGCTGCAGTGAAAGAATACGCCATCACCTGGCACCCGATCATTCCAGTGTTACTTTCGGATCAAAGTCTGATTTACAAAACCACTGGCTGGTAGTAACAGCCTACCAGCTCAACCGCGACTGGTCGTGGCAGGGAAACGAAGACATCAGCTTTACCATTAAAAGAGATAAAAGATGGTGGCGCGATAACAATACCTTCCTCACTGCTGAAAAAGTAGGCGAATTGTCATTAAAAAGAACCGCCTCCTTTGAATCACTACAAGCAGATGATTTCGGTATTGTAAACCGCAGCAGTACCACACTTATTTTTATAGATGCAGTCGATCCCAAAAAAGACGGGTATACATCCAATCCTTTTCCTGATGAAATTTATACTAAATATTCTATTGAAGCACACTTAAAGCCGGCTCATCAGCTGGGAGATAATGCTTACAAAACAGAATTGAGGTTGCCTTGTACCGTACCTCCCGTACAAATGCCTGAAATTGTCGGAGTAGGAATAGCCTTTTCCAAATATGAAAAAAACGAAAAATACAGCGCTACTACTCCGAGAAAAAAACACCTTTGGGTTGAACTGAAAGAACCGATTGCCAATCAGTATGATACTTTATTCTGCAGAGTACTCACTTATGCACCCGATCAATTACTATCGAAAGCTACTCCACCCTTAAGCGATTATACCAATGATCCTCCTTTACCGGTTGACCCTGAATATATCCGTGTAGTAACACCGCACCATACGAATGACCTGGCAGGCTTTAACGCGATGCAGCCTCTGGAAAAAGCTGCTGACGGAAACAATCGTTTTTACTTAATGCCTATTCCTCCGGGGTTAAGTACTGAAAGCCCTGAGTTATTCGGCTTCTTCCGGTATGAATTCAGAGTGGGTCATGCCATTTGGAGTAATCACGAAAAAATAGACGATCAGCTATGGTGTACAGCACAGGGCAGGTTTGGCCGTCCGATTGTGGTATCCGGATTACAACACCCCGCTCCTAACTTACTCTGCCAAACTGATAGAAACGAAAACCGTTTAACAGTATCTGCTCCTTATGCAGAGTCTGTTTATAAAGGTAAAAAGTTAACGCCATATCCGCCGCGCACCAGTTTGTTTGCCGTATTATATGCACAGGTTCCGCAGGCAGATGGCAATGGTTACCGTAACATTCTGTTGCTCGACAAACTGATGAATTTAAAAAATCCTAAATATTTCAAACCGCTTTTACCAAAATTTGAATTCAACTTCACGCATTCGGCAAAAACCGATTTAACCGAAAATAAAATCGCACAGGCAGATATGATTTTAAGCCTGGCCAGCCACAGTAACCAGATCAATACTTATCAGAAACTATTATCGGCCGAATCATTCAAACAACTCCAAACCTTCAGTTCACAAAAACTAAAAGGTGCAGTCGTTAATATGAATCCTGAATTGGTAACCGAGCTGATAGATGCCACTGAAAAATTACAGAATGCAGTGCCTGCTCCTCAGGCAGTTCCTGTGTTGATCACAAAAGAAAGTATTGCTGCAGGATTACTGGCTGCCATTCAGAAAAATGCCACACCGATGGCTGAAATCAATTTCAGTAGCGACGAAATAAGAATGGCTTTGATGAAAAATGGTTTACCCGGCGACTCTCCACTCAGTGTAATTGCCGTAGAAGTGTTCGGAGATATTACCAATGCCATCGACTTAATGGGCTTATCAAAAGAAGAAATTCAGAAAAATGATCCGAAAATGATGGAGTACTATGAAAGAGCGATGAAAAATAAGAGACCGATTGTAAATGCCCTGAATAACTCACTCGGTCAATTCAGAATATTAAGAACTTCTCCTTTAACGGAAGTTCCGGCAATCTGCTGCGAAGAATGTA
Organism: Gynurincola endophyticus; assembly: GCF_003991195.1. GTDB lineage: Bacteria > Bacteroidota > Bacteroidia > Chitinophagales > Chitinophagaceae > Gynurincola > Gynurincola endophyticus. The sequence continues at coordinate 10,695 of NZ_RCWL01000015.1, forward strand.
AAGCAGTTTAGTGTAGTAGTCCATAAAATATTCCCTCCATTCTCTTTGCAGAGAGGGAGGGATATTTTAATTTAAATGAATCGTAAACCAAGAAACATATGAGAAGGACATAGTCTGCACTTTTCTATAGGGCTTTTGTTGCGTCGCACCCTTGTACGTACGGTTGCTGCTTCAGCTTTAAAAACACTAAAACACAAGCCCTATTCTAATAAGTTACGAACTTATCTTGATAAAAACATATATAATATTTCTCTATGCATATTTTCTTATCTATAAATCTATAGGTATTAACTACGAAACCCATTGCATCAGTAACCCGCATATATAGCCTCCGTAATTTCCTAAAACGTATCCTAACACTGCCAGTAAAACACCAACCGGCGCCAGCGAGGTATGGAAGGCCGAAGCGATTAAAGAAGCCTGTACGGCACCACCGAGATTAGCTTCACCCGATACGGCAAAAAAGAAATACGGTGCACGGATAATGCGTGCTACAATGATCATCGCCAATGCATGGAAACACAGCCAGATCAAACCTACCAGTAATAAACCACCGTTATTAATTACACTGACAATATCCATTTGCAGGCCTACGGCAGTAATAAACAGGTATAAAAAAACAGTTCCGACTCTTGAAGCACCGGCTCCTTCCAAACGTCTGAGCGGTGTAAACGAAAGAATCACTCCCAACGTTGTACAAATAATCACTACCCAGAAAAATGTGGAAGTTAAACTGAACTTCTCCAATGCCGGATAGTTTGCCTGAATGTAAGTTACCAGCGGATCTGCGATCAGATAAGCCAGCCCGCATCCGCCAAAAGCAACTCCGATAATTGCTAAAGCTTCAGACAGGTTAGGAATTCTGGCAGTAGCCAATTGATAGGCTTCCATCTTTTCTCTTACCTCATCCACATCTTTATCGTTAGCACGGAAAAACTTATTGATCTGTTTGTTTTTGCTTACTCCGAAAAGCAATATAGCCAGCCACAGATTTGCAATAATAGTATCCAGTACTACCATCGAAGAGAATAACTGAGGACTGGGTTTAAAAACTTCGTTGAGTGCAGCGAGATTGGCACTTCCACCAATCCAGCTTCCTGCAACGGTGGCCAAACCACGCCATACCGCATCAGAACCTTCACCTCCCACCAGGTCAGGAGCAAAACTTTTTACAATGAGTATGGTTAAAGGACCGCCGATGATCACACCCACTGCCCCGGCTAAAAACATCAGGCCGGCTTTTTTTCTGAGTTTCCAGAGCACTTTCATATCTACACTTAATGTAAAAAGCACCAGACCCGCCGGTAACAGATACCTGGAGATAATTTCATACAACTGCGATGATTCTCCTGATACTATATTCGTTGTGTTGAGAATTCCCGGAAAAAAGTAAAGCAATAACAACGGCGGAAAGAAATAATAAAACTTTCTGACGAATTTATTCTTTAGTCCGGTAGTATATTGTACCAATGCCATGAATACGACTAATATGCCGAAGATCACTATATCACTGGTAATGAGGGGTTGCGTATTAGCAAGTAAAATCATGAGCACTATTTATTTTTAAAGTTGCTGAAGTCCTAAACCTGGTTGATCATTCAAAATGATTTTTCCGTTTTCTAACACCGGATCTTTATAAGGATTATTACTGATTAACCAGGTACTGTCTAAATCAACCCAGTCGCATTGCGGAGCAATAGCTGCAGCACCGAGAATAGCAACCGACGATTCGCCCATACATCCTACCATCAGTTTTAACCCTAACTCTCTTGCACGAAGAATCATTTTATATCCTTCATGCATACCTGTACATTTTACCATTTTAATATTAATACCTGTGTAAACTCCTTTTGCCTGATCAACATCAGCCAAACGCTGAACCGCTTCATCACCTACTGTTGGTAAAGGGCTATGTTCTGTTATCCAGGCATTATTATCACGTTGTTCACGTGGCATAGGTTGCTCGATAAAGATGGTATTTCTTTCTTTCAGCCAATGAATCATTTCAAGTGCTTCTTCTTTATTGTGCCAACCCTGGTTGGCATCTACTGTTAAAGGCAGATCCGAAACAGAACGAATCGTTTCAATAATAGCTTTATCATTATCTCCACCCAACTTCACTTTCAGTAAATGAAAACCTTCCGCTTCCAATACCTTTTTGCGAATCATGTCAGGTGTATCCATGCCAATCGTTAAAGTAGTTTCCGGCATTTTAGCAGGATCACTATTAAATAATTTGTAACAAGGTAATCCTGTTAATTTTCCAACCAGGTCGTGCAAAGCGATGTCTACACCTGCTTTTGCAGCTGTATGCCCGGCCTCTACGCCATCCACATAACTGAGTATGGTTTCAATATCTGTCGGATTATTAAACTGCTCCAACTTCAATTTTGATAAGAATTTTAATTCATCTTCGAGCGTTTCGCTGAAGTAATAACCCGGACAACCTTCTCCGTAGCCAATCACTCCGTCGTGTTCAAGAGTGATGTAAATAACATTATCCGCCACTGTGGTATGTCCTGAAATGGTAAACGGATATTTTCTTCTTAGCTCTACAATACGATAAGCAAGCTTCATGATAGTGATGTTTGTTGACTTTTATGAGGATTTATTTTTTTCTTTTAAAAGGTATATGGTTCGCCCTTGGCAAGTGAGCCATAATATCAGTAATAGCACCTTTGGCCGGTTTTGTAAAAGTGTAAACAACTCTGAGCCCATGATCAAAACCACGGAACGAAAATTCATTGCCTCTGCGATAAGCAGGCGTAAGAATAACAGAATCAGCAGCATTTCTATAAATCACCAGTTTATTATTGGTTATTTTAAACTGAAGTGTAACATCTACATCACTGCTATAAAAATTACCGGTAAACTCTTTCAGTTCTTTTTCAGAAGGATTAAAATCAGTTGCGCGGTGCAATGTAACTGCGGCTCCATTTCTGTTCAACAACAAAGTATCACCGGTAACGGAAAATTCATATACTGTTGTTTCATAGATAAACGAATTTTTAGTAATCGGTTTTAAAGGAGCCTGATAATTCAACAAAACATTATCAGATACGGAAAAAGTCAGGTATTCAGACAAATCTTCCAGGCTATAATATTGACCGGTTTTATTTTTTAGTTCGCCTTCCTGAAATGAAACGGTATTGGCTTTTGGAAGCGGGGTTTTGTATTTCTTTCCGAACAGGATATTGAATACTTCAGCATGTAAATCACCGGTGATAATATTCCGGGTATTGCTCATATATGAAATCGAAAGGTCATATTCCGGATAAAATACAGTGAGTGCGCGGTAGCCGGCAATTAATCCTGAGTGGGTTATTTCTTTGATATTGTGAATATGGTTTACCCAAACGCCACCGTTTGCATAAGTGATCGTATCACCGTTATTCAGTACATATCTTTCCAGTCTCATTTCTTTCACCGCCTCTCCGGCTTTGCCATTGATAAATTCATTCCATTTTCTGAGGTCATCGGCAGTTGTTAATAACCCTGCGGCTCCATAAGTTTCATCAATAGTGTAACCCACCTGATAATTACCCGGTGTGCCGGCATAACTGGTTGCAATGTTTTTGATGATATCGGTATACTTTCCTCTGAAATTAGAATTTGACATACCTGCAGGGTTCAGCAGATTTTCTTTTACAAAATCTCTGAATGTTTTTTTCGTAATACGTTCTACGATAATACCAATCAGATCATAACCGGCATTAGTATAAGAGTATCTTTCACCCGGTTTATAATTCAGGTTTGACTGACGACATATCACATCAATGGCATCCTGTTGGTTAAACAACCTGTAACCGGTGGGCAGGTTGGTGAGATAGGTAACATTTCTCCAGTCTTTTAAACCGCTGGTATGCGTTAATAAATGACGAATGGTAATTTTAGTACCGTAATCAGGTAACTCGGGAACATACTTACGTACATCATCCTCCAGTGAAAGCTGATTATTTTTTATTAACAATAAGGCTGCAGTAGCGGCAAATTGTTTAGAAACGGAAGCTGCTTCAAAAACCGTTTCGTTGGTAATAGGTGTCTGATGTTCGAGATTAGCATATCCGAATTCTCGGTGATACAATTGCTGACCTTTTTGTGCAATAATTAAAACACCTCCAGGTCCGCTGGTAGGTAATTGCTGCACCAAAGAATCTAACGGGCCGGCTATATTTTTATTGAGCTGGGCATAACCAGCATCCCCTGTGAGGATGCTGCCTGCCAAAAACAACACATATGATACATACTTCATGAGACAATAATTGTGGATATAGATTTGTAATTATTCTTTTACAGGAGAAAAAGTAACTCCGAAACGCAGTGTATTGGATAAAGCATTTCCTAATGTATTATCGCCTGAAGGCACGATATAAGCAAAGTTTAACCCGAACTGATTCAGCTTTAATCCTAATCCGGTGCTCATATACTTTCTTCCTCCGTAAGCGCCGCTTTCTGCAAAATATCCTGCACGTACTGATAATAAATCTTTGTAAATGTATTCTGCACCGGCTGACACGCTGAATGCTTCATTACCAATTCCTTTAAAATAACTTTTGATGACACTGTAATCATAGTATTCATCGATACCGTTTGCACCGTCAGGTATGAGCGGCACCATTGATTTATTAAAATCGGCAGTAAACATCAGCTTATTTTCATCATCGATCGGCAGATGATACCCTGCTCCTACACCGATTCTGGCCGGAACAAATCCGTTGTTCCCATTATCAGAACCGTAATCAATTTTACCGGTACCGATATTCGCGAGTACTGCACCGGCAGTAAAACCTCTGCCTTCATCATCTACCCCATTATAAAAAACACTGATATCTCCCAGTAAGGCACCTGCTCCACCGGATGTAGTGCCTGCGTTCACAGAGGCACCCAGTGAGGAGCGGATATAGCGGAAAGCAATAGACATAGATAATTGATCAGAAAGTAATCTTGAATACGCTGCATCAATAGCGAATTCTCTCGGAGTAGCCAGTTGTAATAGCGTACCGTTATAATCTCTTTCTTCCACCTTACCGGTATTGTAATAGCGGATAGATCCTGAAATCGCCTGCTTATCGTCGATTTTCTGATAGCCAGACAAGCTTAGCAGGTAAAAACCGGAGGTGATTTCTCTTAACCATGAAACATGGTTAAGAGATAAGCCACCTTCTTCTTTAGCAAACACCGTTTTTGCAGCATTCAGAAAAATAGAGGATGCATCCGCTGAGGTTGCAATACCTGCTTCTCCTAATGCCGCAGCTCTGGTATCGGCTGAGATCCGGAGTAAAGGGGCTGCTGTTGAAACCGGATTGGTTTCAGTTGCCGACTGCGATACTGCAACAGCAGGTATTAAAAATAATACTCCCAGAATCGATAGATATATTTTGTAACAATAGCCGGCTACTGCCTTTTTATTTAAAGTTGTCATAAACGATGGTTATTATCTTTTAATGATTTTTTTATCGAGCTTAACAGCATTACCTTTTACATTAATAATGTAAACACCCGGTAACATTCTGTCGGCAGGAACTGTAAAATTGTTTCTACCGTTTTTAAGAGACACGTCTGCCTTATATACCCGTTGGCCCGTAGCCGTATACACAGTTAGTACAGCAGACTGATCTGAAGGCACGTCTACATAAACCTGTAGTGTTGAACTATTACTAAACCAGGTTTCCAGTTTACTTTCGTTAACTGAAGCCGGTGTAATAGTTAATGTTCCTTCCTGATAAGTAATTTCATATTTATTGGATATACCACCGGAAGCTGTCAGCGAATAAATACCGGTTGCAATATTTGAAACAGCATTGGTTGTAACAGTAGGTTTTACCGTAAGGCTATTTTCGTTATCACCGTTTACAAAACCTGTATAGGTAATAGCGAATGCCGGTAAAGTTGTCATCTGTACAATAGAAACATCAGCAGGTTTTGCTACTAAAGCAGCTTTGCTGACCGTTAATATTCTCGGAACTTCCTGTGCCGGCAGATATGTACCGTTGCCTGGCTGGCGGGCAGTAATGGTAGTGGTACCTGCACCAACGATCTGTATATTACCATTGGTAACAACAGCTACGTCTGTATTACTGGAAGTATAAGTGATGGTTAACCCTGAAGAAGAAACCGCTCCCGGATTAAAAACGGCATCGCCGTATACTTTTACAAAATCATGCTCAAAAGTGATAGCTTGCGGAATGGTTGGAGTAGAACCTCCGGCAGAATATTCATAAGCACCCATGTCAACAGCAACATTCACTACGCGCGCATTACCCGCTAAGTCTGTAGTAATACCTGCTGGCAACAAGCTGTTTGATCCTTTGTCGATAACCGGGCTGGATGCATCTAGTCGTAAGAAACCAGCTACATTCGGATCTACACTTGCAAATGAGGGATCGGTTCCTACCAGATTTCCATTACTACCATTTGTGCCATATGCCTGAGTGAGTGAGTTCTGTAAATTAACCGCCGCATTTGGCCCTTTAAATATATCTGCACCTGTACCGGTTAAAGCAAGGTTACCGTAAAGGATACTATTGGCAATTGTTACCGATGTATTAGCATTATCAGCAATCATGATAGCACCGCCATTGTTAGTGGCCCTGTTACCATAGAAGGTATTATTTACCAATAGTGGAGTCGTAAAGGTTGTTGTAATATAGATGGCCCCACCCCCCAGTGATGTACTTTTCGATTCATTATTATAGAAAAGAGAGTTAGATACTTTACCTGTAGGATTTGGTCCGGCAGCAGATCCGGTACCCGATAACCAGAGTGCACCCACATGAGTACCCGCGGTATTACCGGAGAAGGTCACTGCATCCATATCATAACTCACATTACTGCTAACCACTGCAGCACCCGTAAAGGCAGGAGTATTGTTATTATAAAAACCACCGCCTTTCATTTTAAAATTATTCATCAGGCCCACTCTTCCACTTATTTGTAAAGCTCCGGTAGCAACATTGCCGTAGTTTTCACGCAATACAACATTGTTTAAGGTAGCATTATAATTGTTTTGGAAATTACCGGCACCACCGGTACCAGATCCTGGCCCTGATGCAATATTCTTCACAAACTGAACATTGGTTAATACCAATTCATTGTGATGAATATTATCAGTATTTCCCTGAATGTATAAACCTCCACCCAATGAAATACATTTATTTTCAGACAACAAAACATCCGTCATGGTCAGGTTGGTATAATAAGACATCATTATAGCACCACCGCTACCGGTCATTGTCTGATTTCTTGAGAAATCGCCGTTTTTCAACTCAATAATATTGAATAGGGCATTTTCACTTCTTGAGAAAATTGCTCCTCCTGAAGAATTTGTACCCAGATTGTCTGCAAAAGTAAAATCCTCCATATACAGACTTGCATTAGTAGCCATATTGATAGCACCGCCTGCGTTGCGGGAGATATTATTACTCAGTACTCCTTTTTTAATAATTAAAGCGCTGACACTATCACTGTTTCCTACCAGGTAAATGGCACCACCGGCACCGCCGAGTGTATTTTCAGAATAAGTTTTATTATTCTTCAACTGAACGTCCTGTAAGGTAATGGTACTCGCATAGCTGTATATACCACCACCGAAACCGGCAGTAGAAGAAGTTGATGCACTATTATTGCCACTGATGATGATATTACTAAACACGGCCTTACTTCCGCGGGCAAAAATACCACCACCCGATGCTCTGGAAATCGTTTGTCCGTCGATCACATAAGCGCCGTCCTGATTGGCTGTACCAGCTGTGATAGTGAAACCATCTAACAACGTGTTGTCAGTATTATTGACAGATACAACAACGTGATAAGCATTGTCAGAAGAATCATTGGCAATACCCAGGTCTCCGCTTAGTATAGTAGTATTGGAGGTTACATTTCTTTCGGAAATAATTGTTTCCGTTCCTGCAAAGCCACCGAAAATTTTCACACCGCTTTTCAGAACAAAAGCAACATCTCTTGCTCCTAATGTTCCTGTACCGCCGGTAAGTGTTGACGGTTTATAGGTACCTGCCGCCACCCAGATCTGGTCGCCTATCGAAGCATTGTTGATGGTTTGCTGCAGATCACCGGATGCATTCGCCCAGCTGGTACCGTTTCCTGAACCCGAAGCTGTAGGTTTAACATAATGAATATCTCCGGTAGAACCGGTCGTGATCGTTAGTTTTCCTATCTGATAAGTAATTTCATAATTATTTGATACAGCGCCAGACGCTACCAAATCGTACTCTCCCGGTACTGAAGCAGAAGTTGCTGTTGTAGTAACAACAGGTGCTGTCGTTAAATTTGATGCATTTTCACCAGCTGCAAAACCATTATAAGAAACAGCAAAAGCCGGGAAAGGTAAATGTTGTTCTACCGTAACGTCAGCAGGCTTAATTACCAGAGGTATTTTGTTCACCGTTAAAGTTCGTACAACAGGTGAGGCTGCGATATAAGTCTGATTGCCCGGTTGTGATGCCGTAATATCTGTACTACCGGCTCCAACGATCTGAATTTTATTATTGACAATAATAGCTACCTGCTGATTACTGCTGCTATATACAACAGGAAGGCCGGATGATGCGGTGGCCACTCCATCAATGTCTGCGTCTCCGTATGATGCAGTAAGATTATTTTCGAACGTAATGGTTTGTGGAGTAGTCGGAATTTCGGCACTCGCAAATTCGTATGCACCCATATCCACCTTTACATTAAAAAAACGATCATTGCCTGCAAGATCTTTTGTGAGTGCAGCTGGTAAAAGCGTATTATCACCTTTATCTATAGCAACACTTTGCTCATTTAATTGTAAGAAATCCGGAGAACCTGGTGTTGTATTTGCAAAGCCCGGATCACCTCCTACCACTACTCCATCTACGCCATGAATACCTGTTTCCTGTGTAATGGAATATTTAAGATTCAGACTACCGTTTAATCCTTTAAAAATATCCTGCACACTACCGTTACTGGTATTACCATTAAAAATGGAATTGTAAATATTAACACCGGCAGTATTACTATTATTTATACCAATTGCACCACCATCAAAGGTTGACTTATTGGCATAAAAAGTACTGTTAATAATAGACGGCTTCGTATTATTTGAAACCATGATGGCACCGCCACCTAAAGAAGCGAGATTGGCTTCATTACCATAAAAAGCACTATTGGTAATAAAGATATTTTCGTTTGGCAAAGGAATAGCTGCACTAAAAATAAATAAAGCGCCACCTGCACTATTCGTTGCTTTATTTTCAAAAAATTTACTTCGATCAATATTTGCTTTATTAAAACTGGAAACGTATCCGGCTCCACCTGCTGTAGCAGATCTGTTTTTACTAAAGAAACAGTTAATCAGTGAAAAATTATTATAATTATTTTCACTTCCGAGTACAAAAAACGCACCTCCTGTTGAACCGGCTACATTCTCAATAAAATTAACCGTATTGAAAGTTGCGTTGTTAAAAATATTGATGTAAAAAGCTCCGCCTGATGTACCAGATTTGTTTTCACTGAAAGTGGAGTTATTAATCTCTATGGTATTAGGTGTGCTCTCTGCCCCTAAAGCATATAAAGCACCCGCTAAAGCTCCGGAAGTATTTTTAATAAATTCAGTTGCTTCTAAAGTAGCTTTTACATAGTTTGACAACATCAATGCACCACCACTTCCACCTACGGCAGTATTACTTTCAAATTTCACATTGGTTAAGCTGGCAACATTTGGCCGGGCTGCATTTCCTAAAACAATCATAGCACCCGCAGATGTACCACCACTATTACCTGTAAAAGTAACATCGCTTAATACCGGATTGGTAAAATGCTGGGCGAATAAAGCACCACCTGCATTGGTAGTAGTGTTTTCATTGAACCGTACACGCTGAAAGCTTGTGTTGTTTAAACTGTCGGCTGTACCTACCAGGTAAACAGCACCACCACTACCGCCTCCTGTAGAAGGCGATGTGGCAGCGTTTTGAGAGAACACAGCATCAGTAATTACCAGACTGCTGTTCATTGCATAGAGAGCTCCCCCACTTCCGTTAGATGAGGTGGTGACACATTTGTTATTTGAAAAAGTAACATTACTAATGGTTGCTGAACTTCCGCGGGTAAACATACCTCCACCGGAGAAACGGAATACCTCACGCCCTCCGATTACATAAAATCCTTCACCATTTGCATTTCCGCCGGTGATACTGATACCGTCTATCAGTGTTTCAGCAGTATTATTGATAGAAAGTACTACGTGATAGGCATTATCGGAAGCGTCGTTTACCGTTCCGATATCACCACTCAACTCTGTTTTATTGAGGGTACTGTTACGTTGATTCAAATCAGTTTCAGATCCTGTAAATCCGCCATAAATTTTAACACCGCTTTTTAAAACAAAAGCAACATCTCTTGCACCTGCATTTCCGGTGGCGCCAGGTAATGCAGCAGGTTTATAAGTTCCTGCAGCTACCCAGATTTCATCTCCGGAAACAGCAGCATTTATGATTGCCTGTAAATCGCCTGAAGCGTTTTCCCAGCTGCTACCGTTTCCTGAACCGGAAGCAGTGGTTTTTACATAATATACCGCAGCTTCTGCTTTCGTTACGAACGAAAACATCCACACGGCAATGAATAATATAATCGTGTACTTATTTCTCATAAGCTGATTGTTTTGGTATTTAGGGGGAAAAGGTTTACTTGATTACCGGTTTCAGATACAAGTCATGAAAATCATAACTGGCATCAGTCATAGGAGATACGGCTTTCATTTTAGTATGATCTATGGAACCATCGGCATTCAAAGAAAAGGTGATATATGCGTCTGCTTTAAACTCACGGTTACGCCACCTTACAATAAATGTGTCGTATTGCCAGTGTTCCACATCTCCGATCATACCAGGATTGTGTGAGAAGTTTACCACCAATCGACCCTGTTCCAGCGTTATCAGCACATCACCATACCACTTGTCATTGTAACGGCCAGTATATTTTTGCAGTGGTAATGAAGGTTGAGATTTTTCATTCCGTTCCTGAACTGCCGTTGCTTCAATTTTTCTGATTCTTTCAAAACCGGCTTCCTGTTCTTTTTTGTAACCGGATATCCAGTCAAAAGCAGGAACTTTTAATGCATGGTCTATCAACTGATGCACAATTGCTGCAATAGCACCACCCGATTCCTGATTGGTTAATATAGAAATACCGAGATTTAATGAAGGAACCATCACAACTCTGGATACAAATCCGTCTAACTTACCACCATGAGCAACGATGCGCTCAGAACGATAGTTGTAAGTATAAAAACCCAATGCATATGACTGGTATTCCATCTGTGCGGGTTTGATATGATCTGCCAGTTTTGCTACCGGCATTGGCGTCACGCCTTTCCACAATTCTGTAGCAGTTACTTTTTTGTATAATACATGGCCATTAGCTGCTCTTCCTGAATCCAGTTGAGTAATGAGCCATTTCGCCATATCAGTTGCATTTGAAGCAATACCACCCGCAGGGTTGGTGATGTCAGAAACCCCGTACTGCAAAAAGTTTTTAACCTCACGAATTTCTCCATCAAAGCGCGCATGTGATGCGGAGGTATTATTTGCTGTGCCAAATGAAGAAATCCGGCTAACTGTTCCGGTCATACCTAATGGTTTCAGAATACGATCCTGAATACATTCTTCCCATTCTTTTCCGGTAACTTCTTTGATCAGTTCACCTGCAGCCAGATAGAGTATATTATCATACGCATACGCATTTCTGAAACTGGTAGTTAGCGGCAAAAATTTTACTTTCTTTACTATTTCCTCTCTGGAATAAGTGGATGGAGGAAATTGTAACAAATCACCTGCATAGGGCCCCAGGCCACTACGGTGTACCAGTAAATCTCTTACGGTCATATTCGCTGTGACATATGGATCATTCATCCTGAACCAGGGCAAATAATTGATAACCGGACTATCCCAGGTTATTTTGCCCTCTTCCACTAATAATGCTAATAAGGTAGCAGTAAATGCTTTTGAATTCGAGGCTATCGGAAAAAGTGTATGCTCATCTACTTTTTGCGACGAATGCAACTGCTTTATACCGTATCCTTTTGTGAGGAGTGTCTTATTGTTTTTTACGATAGCGATGCTCATACCCGGTACTTCAAACTCCTTCATTACCTTTTCTACATAAGCGTCGAAGTTTGCAGGTAACTCTTTTGTTACCTGCGCATTCGCTACGATTAAACCCGTAATCAGTCCTAAAATGGTAAGGGACCAATCCCTTAAAAAATGAGCTTTTATCATATAAAGAGTAGATTATTGTTCATTAAGTTATGGCAATAGGTATCCTATGTCTGCTCCTGAGGAACAAACCACTTTGCACAAAATCATTCTCTTAGGCTTTTTTGAATTTTAAAACAGGTCTCTGTCAGGCCATGGTGTAGACGGATTGTTCACCGCCGGCCAAACAAGCCTGTCTAAATCTGTATTAAAGGCGGTACTGCTTGCCGTAGTGTTAATCAGAATTGCCCATGCAAATCCGGTAGCGGTTTTCACCATCCAGTTTCTCGATCCGTTGTAAGTACCTCCGTGATACCAGTTACCATTACTGCTCACCATAAATCCGCAGGCATAACCTCCGCTTGCCGCAGTTCTTGATGACATTAATGCCAGTGTACTGCTACTGATAATATCAGGTACAGTATTAGACCCGTCTACTCTTACGATAAAACGCATCAGGTCGGTGGTAGTACCTAACCATCCGCCGGCACCCATTGAACGGGCGATGGTTCCTTCACCGTAGTTATAAGGGCTGGTTCCGTAGTATTTTACTTCATTAGGTTTTCTTCCTGAAAGTGAAGTTGCAGCCATGGTCATGTCGGTTATTCCCATTGGCTTCAGAATGGTATCTGTAACATAACGTTGATAATCCTGATTCGTTATTTTTTGAATAATATGACTAAGAATAAAATAGCCGATGTTTGAATAGTCTAATTGAGTTCCCGGTGTACTGGAAAGAGGACGGTTATCTAAAACAAAACTCAACAGATCGTCACTGTTTAGCTGTGCTTCTCTGAACATCGGATCGTTACTCGAGTTACCCCAACCGCCGCCGGTGTGGTGTAACAACTGCTCAACAGTAATATTATTAATATTGCCTGCATAAGGTGAGGTACCGAAATCAGTTCCTAAAACACTACCCGGGCCAAACACTTTTTCATTAAACGATAATCTGCCCTGATCAATTAAGCGCATAATAGTAGCAGAAGTAATCCACTTACTTAAACTGGCTAATCTGAACTGACTGATAGTGGTTACTTTCTGAGAAGTTTCCTTATCGCCATATCCGTAACCTTTCGCATACACCAGTTTTCCGTCTTTTACAATTGCTAAAGACAATCCGGGTACATTGTGTTTTGATATAAATGCATTGATATCATCATCAATCACCGACATCACTAATGTATCAGAAGGCACGTGTGGAATCGGTGGAATAATCACCGGGTCTGGACCCGGTGTATCACTTTTAGAACAGGACACAAGCCACAATAAAGCTCCCATCCATAACCATTGTTTCATTTTCATTGTAACAGTTTTTAGGTTATACCAATTTCTTTATCTGACTATTGTACCCATCCCGGATTCTGTACCATATTATCGTTTGCGTTCATTTCTTTAAACGGAATAGGCATAATGAACCGGTTATTCGGATAAGTATAAGTCGTTATATCATCACCTGAACGGATATGTCTTACTTCTTTTTTACGTCTGGTTAAATCAAACAAACGATGTCCTTCAAAAGCAAATTCTTTTCTTCTTTCGATCAGAATCCTTTCAATCAGATCATCACCTGTTAACGTAATATCGGCCGCAGAAGCATCTGCTCTTTTAACAATCGTATTTAAATCCTGCTGTGCGAGGGTTGTTTTAGCAGCATCGGTTTTACCTAATTCGGCACGCGCTTCGGCGCGAATCAGATAAGCATCTGATAAACGCAATACTTTAATATTAGCAGTTTGCCCTAAATACTTTCTTACGAAGTAAGCGGGGTTTTCGAATGTTCCGTTTCTTACGCCCACCTGAATCAATGAACGGCGAACATCTGTTGTAGAATACAAATTATACAAATCAGCAGTAGCCAGTGCTTCTCCATAACCAGACTGGTCATACAGATAACCTAAACCGTCTACGCCTGCATTTTCAGTAGCGAGGTTCACCAGTTCGAACAGAGATTCAGAACTAAAATCAGCGTTCCAGCTGGAGACATAATTGTTAGTACCCAATAAAATAAACGGTCCTGTTATTGCTTGTGAAGCATAGTATTCAGCTTGTTCCCAATCACCCATATACAGATAAACTTTCGCCAGCAGGGTGTTTACAGCTGCCGGAACCATACGTCCGGGTTTTTGATTCACATTCATCAGCGAAAGCGCTTTATTTAAATCAGTGACGATTTGTTCATACACTCTTCTGACTGTATCGCGGGGAGGTTCCATGATAGAAGATTCCTGTACGGTTATAACAGGCACTCCCAAATGAGAAGCGTCATCAGTAAAATTATAGGGTTGTGCAAAAAGACGAACCAGGTCAAAATGAGCTAAAGCCCTCACAGCATACAATTCGCCCAGCAGCTGATCAATAGCGGTGGTTGGAGGCAGACTTTCTCCACCTGCAATAGCCAGGTTGGCATTAGCAATTACCTGATACATTGCATACCATGCTCCCTGAACATAACCATCGGTAATTGTAACTGCAAAATTATCGTGTGCAAGAAAACGTCCTCCGTTTGAACGGCTGATAAAAACATTATCGCCGATTAACTCAGGAATAAGAGAAAAAGTTCTGTTATAATAAGCGCTGCTCTTTAAAGCAATATATACGCCATTGCTGGCTGTGTTTAAAGATGCCTGGTCTTTAATGGTTCCGACCAGTGGTAATCCCGAAGGATTGGGAAGGTCTAAGAAGCTTTTGGAACAACCTGCTAAAAAGCAAGCTACAAAGACCAGTAATTTTATTTTTGAAAAAGAAAATTTCATCACTAATTGTTTTTGTTGTTTTGACATACATAAACTTTCATCAATCACCTGTTCAACAATTCTGCTGATTAGAATGATAAATTAACGCCTACCAATACCTGCGTAGAGATCGGCAGATTCTGATTGATCAAACCATCTACATAGGTTTCCGGATCATGTCTTAATCTGTCATCTTTTACATAAGTGAAAAGGTTATTGGCTCTCAAGAACAACTGTGCTTTAGTCAGAACGGTATTTTTTACCGGCAGGTCATACGACAGGAACACATCTCTTAAACGGATATATGACCCATCATACATAAAGCGCGAAGAAGTTTGGCTGGCAACACCTGTTTGTGACCCTCTGTAAACCATTTTAGGAGTAGAGGTAACATCGCCCGGTTTTTGCCAACGATTTTCATAATCAACGCGTGCAATTGCACCATAATCGGTAACACCTGCAGAAGCGTCGTTCGATGTATAAGCACCCCAGGTATCAAATAATTTGTTACCCCAGTTGAAATAGAACATGAACGACAAAGTGAAGTTCTTATATTCAAAAGTATTGGTTAAACCACCGAAGAAACGCGGCAATGCACTTCCCTGATTAAAAGGTCTGGCATCTGTAAATTTGTTGGTAGTAGTGTTTTTAGTTCCGTCTACATACCATAATCCCTCACCTGTTTGCGGATCTACTCCTGCCCAACCCGGCATATAAAACTCATAATAGTTACCACCGATTACACGGTTATAGTTACCCGTAATAATCTGATCAACTCCGCTAAGCGTAAGAATTTGATTTTTGTTGGTGGAGATGTTGAAGCTGGTGTTCCAGTTGAAACCTAAAGGTTTGTTTGCACGGATATTCTGTGAAGTCAGACTCAATTCAATACCTGAATTCTCAAAAGATCCGATATTTCTGTTTTGTGTACCTAAACCGTTTACAGCAGAGATATCAGCACTCATTAACAAATCAGAGGTGATACGCTGATAATAATCAAACGATCCTGATAATCTGTTATCAAATAAAGAAAATTCAACACCGATATCGAAAGGTTTATTTTTCTCCCAGGTTAAGAAATCATTCTGAATCTGACGAAGTATATAAGCAGGGCTTGCATTATAGCTTCCCGAAGTACTATATTCTCCCAATACACCGTACCAATCCGGCGCCTGATTTCCGTTCACACCAAAGCTTGAGCGGATTTTCAACTCTTTTACAAAACCGAGATTCGCGATAATGTCTTCATCAGAAAGGTTCCATGCAAATCCGATAGAGCCGAATTTACCATAACGAACACTTTTACCAAAACGTGAAGATCCATCAATTCTACCGGTCAGGTTAAGATATAATTTACGTTTGTAGTTAACACTTGTATTCAGAAAATAAGAGACTAATGCGGAGGCTCCTTCATTACTCCATGCAACAAAAGGTTTGGCGGCACTCGATAAAGTGTATAATCCGGCCTGTGCATATTCATCTGCTTGTGTACTGATGTATTTTCTGGTAATCTTCTGAGCTTCCTGTCCTAATGTAGCATCCAAACCGAAGTCTCCCAGATTTCTGTTATATTTCAATAGATTAGTTACCGACCAGTTAATAAATAAGCTGGTGTATTCGGCACCGCGTCCACGTACAGAAGCTGCATCCACCCAAAGCGGGCTCCAGAAGCGATAGTCGTCGGTATAACTGAAATCAATACCCACTTTAGTTTCGGCAACGAGATCCGGAGTAATTTTTAATTCAGCTCCGAAATCACCTAATAATGCATAGATACGGGTATCGTATTTATTTTCGTTTCTGACAATTTCCGGATTGTAAAGAATTCCTGAGTAAGTACCGTTTTCATTATAAGGCGCTACCCATGGAACCAATCTGTTCAATGATCTGATCGGGTTGGCACCTGTTCCGGAGTTAGGAATGGTACTCAACTTCTGATAGCTTGGCGCAAAGCCTGCATTGATCGAAAGACTGTTTGAAGCTTTGTGTTTAACCCGAAGACGAGAAGTAAATCTTTCAAAACCCTGTCCTTTCACTGTGGCGTCCTGCTTGTAATAACCGGCAGAAGCGAATACTGAAGTTTTATCATTTCCACCTGATAAAGAAAGGTCATATTGCTGAAATTTGCCTCGTTGTGTAATTACATCAAACCAATCGGTATTCACATTCGGTTTTAAACCCTGATCAATCAGGTATTGATAAGCCGCTTCATTGGTATTAATACCTGATAATCCGGTAGCGTTGCTATTAATAACACCTTCAATCAGTAACTCGGTCATTTCGCGGGTTGATAAAGGTTTATTACGTTCATTCATTGCAATCTGGCTATAACCGGTTTGTGCAGAAAGGTTTATTTTACTTTTTCCTGCTTTACCGCTTTTGGTAGTAATCAGAATTACACCATTCGCACCTCTTGACCCATAGATAGCGGTTGCAGATGCATCTTTCAATACGGTTACCGATTCAATATCATTGGGGTTAATGCCAGCCAATGTATTAGAAGAGAATGCCAGTACGGTGGTAGGACCGTCAACAAAAGGAACATTATCTACCACATATAAAGGAGAGCTGCCGGCTGCATAAGAACCGATACCTCTGATACGTACGTTTCCGCTGGCACCCGGTTGCCCGGTACCGGAAGTAGATTGCAACCCTGCTACATTACCCTGTAAACTTTCCTGAAAAGAGGCTCTGGGTTTTCCTTCGAGATCTTTAGCAGTTACAACAGAGGCAGCACCGGTATAAGAAGATTTAGACTGCCGGCCATAAGCCACCACAATTTCTACCTGATCCATTAAAGCGGATACTTCTTCCAGTTTAATACTCACCAGGTTTGAAATATTTTTATCGGTAATGGCCACTTCTTTAGGATTGTAACCTACAAAACTTACGACTAAAACGTCTCCTATGGATGCTTCAATCTGAAAGCGCCCTGCTTCGTTGGTTACCACATACTTCTGAGAGTTTTTTACCAGTACGGTAGCACCGGCCAGCGGAGTACCGTCAGCAGAGGTAATCACACCCGAAACATCGGCCATCAATATCGGAATGGCTACTTCTTCTTTTCTGGAAAAATTATTAACGGCGGAGTTAAGTTTTCGATAAAGAGAAATTGTTCTGTTCTCTATTTTATAAGCAATTGGCTGATCAGTTAAAACCTTATCGAGGAAGGTATTCAACGGCATATCTTTTACAGATATGGTAATAGGCTTTGTATTATCGAGCAAAGCGCGATTTGAAAAAATCAGGTATCCTGTTTGCTGTTCAACAGCAGTGAATACTTTTTTCAGCGTAATATTCTTGCCGGCCAGGGTTACAGTTTGAGAAAAAGAGTTGGCCGACACATGCATACAGCATACGAAAAGGATGAATGCAGTGATTCTCATAACACGGTACATTTGGGTCCATAACCGGCGAAACTGAGCCGGACGTTGACCGCCATCCTGATCCACAGAAGTTGAAGGCGACGCAACACTGAACAAACCGGGCACAGAATACCTGTTGCAGTTAGCAGTTTTTTGCATAAATTGCAGTGTTTGGTTGTTTAGTTAGATGATTACAAGAGACATTTATATGAATCAACCAAATTCTTACGGGTTCTGCTGGCAGGCAGAATCCGTTTTTTATGATTCATACTTCATTGTTATTTATACAATCTTTATTTCATTATGGCAATACAATCAGTTTTCGTCCTTCTTCGATTTTAAACTGTACTTCGGATCTCTCCAATATTCCTAAAACTGTTGATAGTGTTAAATTGCGCTCCATCTTTCCCCAAAAAACAATATCAGGTATACCTTTTTCATAAACCACTTCGATATTGTACCATCTTTCCAGCTGGCGCATGACATCTTCTAACCCGATATCATCAAAGTTGAAAATGCCATTCTTCCATGCTACGATCTGTTCTGTTTCTACATCACTGACTACTCTGATCGTTTCTTTCTCTGTTATCTGAGCTTGTGTTCCCGGTTTCAGCACAACGCCGGCATTATTGTCAATCTTTCCAGATTTATATTTCTTCACCAATACAGCGCCTTCCAACAAGGTGGTATTGATTGATTTTTCATCGGTATAAGCATTGATATTGAAATGAGTTCCCAATACTTTTACTTCCGCTTTATTTTCAACATTCACAAAAAACGGTAATGCTTTATTATGTGCTACTTCGAAATAAGCTTCTCCGCTAACCGTTACCCTTCTTTCATTTCCTTTAAATACCGTAGGATATTTTAAAGAACTTCCTGCATTCAGCCACACTTTTGTTCCGTCAGCCAATACCAGATTAAACTGACGGCCTTTCGGCGTTGTAATGGTATTGAAACTGGTTGCATCACTGGCATCTCCGGCTACATTATAATTCAGTTCACCTGCCTTTAAAACAGCTAATGCACCGTTTTCTTTTGCAATCACACCATCTTGTAATGAATCCAGTATCATGGTCGATCCATCAGCCAGTGTTAATACGGCGCCGGTTGTTCCCGGGTCAATATCTAGCATGGCAACAGGCAAGTGCTGCTTGTCTGAGCTACCGAAATCTGTATTTTTCCAGATGAAGAAACCACCCACTCCTATTATTAATACAATAGCAGCTGCATAACGCAACCAGTACATTCTTCTCACATTGGCAGGTACAACTTCCGCTTCCTGAATATCTTTTGAAACGATTGTTTCAAAAATATCATCTGCCTCATTTTTTGATAAACCCTCTGAAAAAGATTCAATGAACTCTGCAGCCAGTATTTCTTTATCTACTTCCTGCTTGAGCCAATCTTCCGTTTCCGGAAGCGATAACAGCTCCAGCAATTCACGTCTTTCTGCAACAGTGCAAAGACCATTTTTATATTTTTCCAGTAGATAACTACAACGACTAACTTTCATACTGTTATAATATATAGGACATTTCTACGGCTTGTCGCTTCCGCACAAGATTCTTTTGATCAATGACAATCGTTGTCCTGTTGAATTTTTATAGAAAACATGGATAAGGTTACCGGCTTCTGATCTGCCGGTATACTATATAGAACGTCTGAAGTAAAAAAGAGGGGTAGTGCCGGTAAAAAAAAATTACCATTCGCCATTCGGATCAAGCATTGACCGTAATTGCCTGAGGGCGGCCATCAGGTGTTTTTTAACCGTATCTTTTGCAATTCCGAGCTCGGTAGCAATCGCTTCGTGTTTCAGGCCTTCAATGCGGCTTAATTCAAAAACACGGCGTTGTTGGGGAGGGAGTTTTTTAGCTGCAAGGAAAACTTTTTCCAGTAACTGACGGTATTTGATTTCATCGAATAACTGGTCATTTTCTCCCAGCCAGCCTGACGGAAGCAGTTGCTGAAGATATTTATCCTCATTCATTTTCTTCCGGAACTTATCATAAATATAATTACGGATGAGAACATTCAGATAACCGGAAAAATTCTCAATCTCTACCAGCCTGGTGCGATTTTGCCAGATCCGGAGAAATACGTCCTGTAACGCATCTTTTGCGTCGGTTTCGGAGCGCAGCATTTTGAGCGCTACATAATAAACTTTATGGCGATAGAATTCATACAAATCTCTGAAGGCAGTTTCGCTGCCATCTGCAATTTGCAGGAGAAGCTCTTCATCTATATATGCTCTGTTCGAACCCAAATCAGCAATACCTTGTCTGGTTAGTGTAAATTACAAACACACGAGGTCGCCCGACAAAAATGGTTGTTCACCAATTTTATCAATAAGCAGCAACAGATTTTTGCTATCACCTGTTAGTTTGTCAGTTAGTATCAAATATAAATAAAAAATTTAAGGAACAGGTTTGATTTTAGCCGGGGGAAGAAAGTGAATACCAGGCTTTCTTCTCAATTCCCTTAATACCTCCTATGTTTGAGATCTTAATTTTTCAACATTAAGGAATTAAGCCAGTTCTTATAATTGAAAGTTGAAAATTGAAAACGGCTATGCAGTAACAATTATAAATTATGAATTGCACTACCCATTTTCAACTTTCAATTGCCTTCAATTCCGTTGCTTACGGGAAATCATTATAAATTTGATGTTGGTTAATATTTTTGATCGTCATTTAAATAAGAAGTAAATGAAGGGAAACAAGAAGCCACCAGTACCGGCTTCACGTACTTTTTAACTTCACTCCTTTCATTTTTAGATTGAAATCATCTACAGTTATCCAACACCAATTCTATATACAAAACACTTAATTCCTCCTATGTTGCAGATCTGATTTTTTTCACCATTAAGAACATTAAGGTATTAAGCAGGTTATGGTCAGTAAGGGAATTAATGGAAGCAACTTTGTTGCTTCGGGGAATAAACCAGTGGTGGATGTCTCATCCACCACATACAGGGAAGAACTTTATTTTAATGGTTAGTTTCTTTTCACCATTAAGAAATAAAGGACATTACGCTTATACTAATAAGATACGAAAAATTGTTGAGATTTCAAAATGAGGTAAAAAAGACAAAACGCTGATTCCCTGTCAGCGTTTTGTCTTTTTTTTAGTATTAGTCAGTACGGATACATAAAGTCCTGTATCTCTAATTTTAGAGAGTTACCAAACATTCTGTAGAATTACGTTCAATCTTATTAAAAGATTAAGATACATATTGTGCGATAAGGGAGAAGTGATTAATATAACGAATAGCATCCTTAAATAGGAGTTCTAATACTAACTCTATTTACCAGTGTTAACCACTTTCCTTTCGCCAAATTTCCAATCAATTAATATTCTTTTAAGACTTCTGACAATTTTTTACTAATCTCTTCTTTTCTGAATGGATTATGAGTCATCCTGTAAATAACTTTATTTTCATCTACTCCAATAAAGTCACCATCTTCCAGATCTTTTAGATGGAAGTATTCTTTATCAGCTATAAGGATCGAATAAACGTCCGAAGGATTTAAAAGTTTCTTTTCTTCTTCATTAAAGATATACATAATTCGGTTGTAATCAGATTCACCTATATATTCTTTCTTAAATTCTGATACATCTACCTTTCTCAGATCAACATCACGTCCCTTGCAACCAATCAAAGAATAGCCACTAATTGTACCACTTGAGACATAAATTTCATAAGGTACAAAACTCAATGACTTGCTGTCATATACTTTTATGTTAGTAAGTTTAAAATCACGTTCCGTTTCTCTATCATATTTTTTCAATATGTTAGAATGAAAAGTAAAAGCTACATAACCAAGAATATCACTTACACCAACAAGTACACCTCTTAACAATCCTTCATTGATTTGATCTATCAAATTTGAATATTCTGATGGAAGCTTAGTTATCACATTCCGAATCAAATCGATTTCCCAATTCTCTATTTTAGTTCTTTTAAATAAACCAAACATTCTAATTATTTTAAAATTTTGTAAACCAATTATACTTACCAAACCAACCAACATCAGGCTTAAAGCCTGCTCGCAAAAAGTTGTATCGATATGAGTCTAGAAGCGAATGTTGAACTGTATTTAGTTTCCAGACATTCAACCTATTATTTACTGCCCAGTTAGGTAAATTATAAGCTCGTTGCATACGTTGAGTTATAAAGACATGATGAAACTCTGTACTTATTCTTTGAGTACCTGTAGAAGTCGAAATTTTGGCTAATGTCGTTGTTCCACCCCTTGCTCTTTTATATTGTGCAAATGTTTTACCTCCTTGCAACCAACCACCTCCCGAATTAACAGCTAATTGTTTAATTTTAGGAACGACTTTAAAAGACACCGCAGTTGCTACCATTCCTTCCCAGAAGTGGGGGTCTTGTGC
>NZ_RCWL01000016.1 GCF_003991195.1 Gynurincola endophyticus
AAAGGGTGGTGTCCTAGCCCTTAGACGAACGCGGCATTGTTCGTATTGGGAGCGCAAAAATACAAATGATTTGATTTCTACCAAATTTTTGGTTGATTTTTTTCAAAAAAAATCTATAACCGCCTGAAGATGAATGAATGGTTAAAAATTTAAATCTTTTTAGAGACAATAAAAATCACTTTTAGATTTTCTAATCAAAATTGTAACTTCACGGCGCATTTGTAAACAATAAAAATATATCTGACAATGAGTACAGTAAAAGTGGCGATCAATGGTTTCGGAAGAATCGGCCGTTTGGTTTATCGTCAAATCTATAAAATGGAGGGTATCGATGTAGTTGCAATCAATGACCTTACCAGTCCTAAAGTTTTAGCCCACTTACTTAAATACGATAGTGCTCAAGGGCGTTTTGATGCAGATGTAACTGCTACAGAAAACTCAATCGTTGTGAATGGCGATGAAATCAAAATCTACGCTCAAAGAAACCCTGCTGAAATTCCCTGGAAAGAACATAATGTTGATGTTGTATTAGAGTGTACCGGATTCTTTACCGATAAAGACAAAGCTGAAGCACACATTACTGCCGGTGCAAAAAGAGTAGTAATTTCTGCTCCTGCAACAGGCGACTTAAAAACAATCGTTTACAACGTTAACCATAATACCTTAGATGGTTCTGAAACTATTATTTCTTGTGCGTCTTGTACTACCAACTGTTTAGCTCCGATGGCACAGGTATTACACGAGAAATTTGGTATCGTAAATGGTTTAATGACTACTATCCACGCGTATACTAACGACCAGAATACACAAGATGCTCCGCACCCGAAAGGTGACTTGCGCCGTGCAAGAGCTGCTGCTCAAAATATCGTTCCTAACAGTACAGGTGCTGCAAAAGCAATCGGTTTGGTATTACCTGAATTAAAAGGAAAATTAGACGGTTCTGCACAACGTGTACCTACCTTAACCGGTTCTTTAACGGAAGTTACTGCCGTTTTAGGTAAGAAAGTAACTGCCGACGAAGTAAATGGCGCTATGAAAGCTGCCGCTAACGAAAGCTTCGGATACACTGAAGATGAAATCGTATCAAGCGATATCATCGGTATCAGCTTCGGCTCTTTATTTGATGCTACTCAAACAAGAGTACAAACTGTTGGAGATACTCAGTTAGTAAGAGTAGTTAGCTGGTACGATAACGAAATGAGCTATGTTAGCCAGTTAGTACGTACAGTAAAATATTTTGCAGGTTTAATTAGCAAATAATTTTTATAGGCTGAAACCGTAGTGTGCCGGTAAACTTTGTTTATCGAACCGCTACGGTTTTTTTAATCTTACAGTTATGTCAAAATTTAACCAATATAACTTCGCCGGAAAAAAAGCATTAGTGCGCGTAGATTTCAACGTTCCGCTGAATGAACATTTTGAAATCACCGACGATACCAGAATACAGGCCGCTGTTACTACGATTCAAAAAATTTTGAAAGACGGCGGTTCCGTAATCTTAATGAGCCATTTAGGCCGCCCGAAAGACGGCCCTTCTGATAAATACTCTCTGAAACATCTGGTAGCGCATTTGTCAAAATTGTTAGACGGACAAACCGTTTTGTTTGCAAATGACTGTATCGGCGAACAAGCTTTTCTAACCGCCGGAATGTTAAAAGCGGGTGAAGTACTACTATTAGAAAATCTTCGTTTTTATAAAGAAGAAGAAAAAGGTGATGCGGGCTTTGCTCAGAAACTATCAGAGTTAGGTGATGTATATGTGAATGATGCTTTCGGAACTGCACATCGCGCTCACGCTTCTACTGCGGTAATCGCTCAATATTTTGCCGCTGATCAGAAAATGTTCGGTTTGCTGATGGAAGCAGAAGTAAACAGTGCTGAAAAAGTATTACACCAATCAGAAAAACCTTTCACTGCCATTATCGGCGGAGCCAAGGTTTCTGACAAAATTCTCATTATCGAGAATTTACTGGAACGTGCTACCGACATTATCATAGGCGGAGGTATGGCTTATACTTTTATGAAAGCACAAGGCGGTCAGATTGGTAAATCACTTTGCGAAGACGATCGCCTGGAAACAGCTAAAAAATTATTGGAAACTGCAAAGGCAAAAGGAGTAAATATTCATTTGCCCGCAGATTCTGTAATTGCAGATAACTTCGCAAATGATGCGAAAACACAGGTTGCTCCTTCTGATCAGATTCCTGACGGTTGGATGGGATTAGACGTGGGCCCTGAAGCCCGCACTGCTTTTACCGAAGTAATAGCACGTTCTAAAACCATCTTATGGAACGGTCCGATGGGCGTTTTCGAAATGGAAACATTTCAGGCAGGTACAAAAGCGATTGCTGAAGCAGTTGCTGCTGCAACAGATAAAGGTGCATTCTCTTTAGTAGGTGGAGGCGACTCTGTAGCAGCCGTAAATAAATTCGGTTTCGCTGAAAAAGTATCTTACGTAAGTACCGGTGGTGGTGCATTGTTAGAATATTTTGAAGGAAAAGAATTACCCGGCATCGCTGCGGTAAAATAATCATAATCAATGAAGAAAGCTGTTCAACCCGGAAGAGTTGAACAGCTTTCTTATTAGTAGCCAAAGCCGTTGGCAGCGGAAACCCGGTAACCGTAAACTGTTTCGGGTTTATACTAAAGATTTATTATATTTAATCAACAACATATCAGTTGCTGCCACTTAAAAGATAAATTGCTCAACATGTAACTTTTTAAGTGTCAGAACGACTGATATAGTGTATGGGTACATAAATTGTATCAGTACATGTATCAATAAAAATAAAATTAAACTACAATGAAACCAGTAGGTGTTATTATCGCAATCGTTGCAGTATTATTATTATGGGGTGGATGTCAGTACAACGGCATGGTTGGTGTTGACGAAAATGTAAAGAAAACCTGGAACAACGTTGAAAGTGAATATCAAAGAAGAAGCGACCTGATTCCTAACCTCGTAAATACGGTAAAAGGTTATGCAAACTTTGAGCAAAAAACTTTAACAGATGTTATTGAAGCGCGGGCAAAAGCTACTTCTGTAAATATTAATGCAGATAATTTAACGCCTGAAAAATTAGCTGAATTCCAACAGGCGCAATCACAGGTATCATCATCTCTTAGCCGCTTGTTAGTGACAGTAGAACAGTATCCTGACCTGAAAGCAAACCAGAACTTTATGGATTTGCAAAAACAACTGGAAGGAACTGAAAACAGAATTAAAGTAGCACGTAACGACTTTAACGCTGCTGTTGAACAGTACAACGTAAAAGTAAGACGTTTCCCGGCTAATTTGTTTGCAGGTATCTTAGGCTTCCAACCTAAAGAAGGGTTCAAAGCAGATCCTGGTGCAAACGTAGCTCCAAACGTTACATTCTAAAATAATCATCATGGGATTTTTTCCTTTCCTACGCAGAAAAGAATTTTTTACCCAGCAGGAAAATGATACGATTGTAAATGCTATCCAGGATGCAGAAACTATGACCAGTGGAGAAATTCGTGTTTATATCGAACGCCACTGCCGTTTTGTTCGTCCGCTAGACCGTGCCGCAGAAGTTTTCTGGGGCCTCAAGATGGACTGTACGAAAAATAGAAATGCAGTACTGGTTTACATCGCAGTAACCGATCATCAATACGCCATCTATGCTGATGATGGAATTCATCAGAAAGTTGGACAGGATTTCTGGAATAAAGAAGTGGCCGATATGAAACGCCACTTCTCAGAAAACCATTATGTTGACGCTATTGCCGAAGTAATCAGAGACGTTGGAAGAGCTTTGAAAGAACATTTTCCTAATACTGGAAGAGACGATAAAAATGAATTGCCCGACGATATCATCTTCGGCAACTAATCTAATTACATGAAGCGATTTAGTATAATTATAGTAGGCTTATTATTGTCAATAATCTCATTTGCCCAAACCGGCGTGAGAGAGTTGGATGATATCCTGAAAAAACAACCCCCGGGCCAACTGGTAAATGATCTTGCCGGTGTACTAAGCTCCGGTGAAAAAACGCAGCTCGAACGTCTGCTGGTTGATTACGACGACTCTACTTCTACACAAATCGCAATCCTGACCATCCCTTCCTTAAACGGATACCCTATCGAAGAAGCAACCCTGAAAGTGTACCGGCACTGGGGTATCGGAAATAAAAAAACACATAACGGTGTGTTGATACTGGTGGCTGTTAACGACCGGCTGATAAGGTTAGAAGTTGGATATGGTTTGGAGGGCGCTGTACCCGATATCACGGCTAATCAGATTATCAGAACTGATATTCAACCTAATTTCAGAAGCGGTGATTATGCTGCCGGACTTACAGCTGCGGCGCATTCTATTATCGCAGCAGCCAAAGGTGAGTATAAAGCACCTGCTGGTTACAATAAACGAAAATCTGAAAAAGGATTTCCGTTCGGATTTGTTGTAATCCTGGTGATACTGTTCGTCGTGTTTATGAGCGGTGGTGGTGGTAACAAAGGAGGTGGTTATATGAGCAGGAGAGGTTATCGTGGTAATACTCCGCCTATCTTTTTCCCTGGTGGATTTGGTGGCGGTGGTCGCGGTGGCGGCTTCGGCGGCGGTGGTTTCGGCGGTTTCGGAGGAGGTTCTTCCGGTGGCGGCGGAGCCAGCGGCTCATGGTAATTCTTAAATTAATAACTCATCATTAAGAATTAAGAGTGGATGACACTATGTATTATAAAACATAATGCACATAATAAAGAGAAGGGATTCTGTTTAAACAGAATCCCTTCTCTTTATTATAAATAATCTCCAAATTCTTAATTCTCAACTATTAATTATTCATTAAGCTAAGTTATTTCCCGATAAACTGCTGAACGTATTTAATCTGCTCTTCTAATGCTGCTTTCAAAGAAGGATCTGTATTTTTTCTCTTCTCATTCACCAGTTGCGTATAAAGCTGATCTACATACTGGTTCACATTATGCGGCTTTAACTCTTGTTTAAAGGCCTCCACAATGTCAAACAACTGCTTGAATCGCTCCGTATCGTTAATACCAATTAATGAAGAAACAATCGGCTGAACATAATTGAACTTTTCCTGGCTTAAAGGTAAATCTTTGAACATCTTCACCGCTATGGCAAAGTTTTCAGGTTTCTCAGATCTGAGAAAAGCTTCCATGATCGCCCCTGATAATTTACCACTGGTTTTTGACTTAGCAATTTCTTCAGCAGCTTTCATCGCTTCGGCCGGCTGAACTGCCAGATAACCTTTTAATGCAGCACCTGCTACATAATAACTGCTGTCGTATAGGTTCTTTTTAAACAACTCTGCATACTTCTGATCTTTTTTAACTGCCAGAACTTCTAGTGCAGCACCTTTTGCAATACCTGACGGATCGGTATTCGCGATTTTTTCGATTGCAGTAAGGTTTGTATTAATGAACTCTATATTAGTACGGATAAATGAAAGTGCATCTCTTCTTACCTGATAGAACTTGTCGTTTAATGCAGCTGTAAAAATGCTCTTAGCCACTTCTGAAGTAGCGTTTTGAGATGCCCAGATCAACGCTTCTAATCTATCCATATACAATCCGGCATACTTAAACTGATGCAAGTATTCTTCTCCGGTTTTGTTTTCGTGTTTCTCTGTTAATAAAACTTTATCTCCATCTACATTGATTAAACCTGGTTTGGTAGCAGCATCAAAATAGAATGTATCTATTTTGTTGTTTACCCATACCTGATGACGAACTTTTTTATCGTTATGATAAATGTCGATTGCTACCGGTAATTTAAACGGATCGGCAAATTCCTGCTTTTGTTCGATAATAACACTGGCTTTTTTAGTGTCAGCATTATAAGCCGTCTTAATATCAAGAACCGGATGCCCGTTTCCGAAATACCATTGGTTAAAGAACCAGTTCAGGTCTTTTCCGGTTACTTCTTCAAATGCGAGTCTCAGCTGGTGTGCTTCCACTGCCTGGTAGGCGTGGCGTTTCAAAAATACATTCAATGAAGTGAAGAATGCATCATCACCAATATGGTTTCTTAACATGTGCAGAATACGTCCGCCTTTGTTATAACTTACTGCATCAAACATATCTAAAGGACGCTCATAGTAAAAACGAACCAGATTTTTTTCTTCGCTACCTGAAAATAAATAGCCGTTCATTTCTTCGGCATTATTATAATCAGCTTCATCTTTTCCATACTTATACTCATCCCAAAGATATTGAGAGTAGTTAGCAAACGATTCGTTTACTGTAAGGTTACTCCAGCTTTCGGTAGTAATCAGATCACCAAACCAGTGGTGGAATAATTCGTGTACAATCGTTCCTTCCCAGGTGTTTTTATCTTTCAGGCTTCTTGCATCCTGATGCGCTGCGTCTGCGTGAATAACAGCAGTAGTGTTTTCCATCGCACCACTCACGTAGTCGCGGGCTACTAACTGATGGTATTTGCTCCATGGATACTCAACACCTAATAATTTTGAGAAGTAACCGATCATTTCAGGTGTATGACCGAAGATTTTTCTGGCTACCGGCTCATATTCTTTTTCTACATAATAATGAACATCAATGTTCTTGTACTTATCTTTTACAATGGCAAAATCACCTACCCCCATGAAGAACAGATAAGGCGCATGTGGTTTATCCATTTTCCAGTAATCGGTACGTGTACCGTTGCCATTTGCTTTTTGTGAAAGCAATAAACCGTTTGACAGGGTTACATACTTCTGAGGAACCGTCATGTAAATTTCCTGAGTGGTTTTTTGGTTAGGCTTATCAATTGTCGGAAACCAAACTGAGTTTGATTCCGGCTCACCTTGTGTCCATATCTGCACCGGCTTTTCTTTATCTTCTCCTTTCGGATTAATAAAATACAAACCTTTGTCGCTACGGATAGCTGAACCTGCTTCGGCAATACGTTTGTCTGGCTGAGCAGTATATTCAATACCGATTTTGTACTGTTCCCCTTTTTTATAGGTTTTATCCAGTTGAATGGATAACTGTTCGTCGTTGTACTCGTATTTTAATGGTGTGTTTTTTGTACCGATTAAATATACTTTGTGAATCAACATGCTTTTAGCATCTAACGTCAGGTGGTTAGTAGCGTAAAAGTGAGGTTTCAACGTAATTTGTGCCTTACCATACAAAAGTGAACTGTCATAATTGAAACTAACTTCCAGTCTTGTATGTACAAGTGCATTTTCTATTGGAGCCGATTCTCTATACAGCTCTTTCCAGGCTTCTTCTCGATCAGGACTATGCTGTGCTTGCGCATCTACGAGAAAACTTAACGCTAATAAGGCGACGTAAAATTTTTTCATGCTTTAATATTGATGTAAGTCGAAAAATAAGAAATTCTATCTAAAAAATATGAAAATATGGATGAAAGGCGGCTATCCGATTTCAATTAACTAGATTTGTATCACAGGGATAATTTTGTTTATATGAAGAAAATATGCTTTGTTTTGTGGTGTTTGATGGTTTGCCAGCTGGTTACGATGGGGCAAACAAAACGGTACTTGTATATTCATAATGCTAATAATCAACAGTTTAATTTACGAATAGATCATCAGATTTATGCATCTGATGATACCGGTAATTTAATTATTCCTCAATTAACCGAAGGGGCACTTCAGTTCTCTGTTATTCTGCATCAACAACCTAAGTATATACCTACGTTCCAACTTTCCCTCGATGAAAAAAATCAGGGGTGGAACCTTTTATTGTCAAAAGAATCTGCCATACTGGAAAACTGGAATACCAAAGAACAGATAATACCAGTAACACAGTATGAAACTGATAAGTGGTGGAATGGTACTAAGAAAACAGATAATCGTTTTGCACAAATGATGTCTGACCTTGTTGCTGATTCAGCTGTTTTGTACACCACCAATAAAATTGTTGCGTCTGCAAAGCCTGGGGATATCGCAAAAACTGATCCGAGATTAAGCCCTTCCCCTTCCTCTGCAACAGTCGTTGAAACCGCAGAGGCAGCAGTAATAAAAGATACGGCAGCTATAGGCGAAAGTGAATTAGCGATAGTAGAAGTTGTACACCCCGATACACTGGTGGCAGAACAGATTGCAGTGGCTGAAGAAAAGCCGAAGGTGGATACAGGTGTTCAACAGACAATATTACCGGTAACTACAAAAGATACAGGTACCATTTTAAAAACTGCAGTACAATTAAAAGACGATTCAACTACGGCAGCTGGACGAAGAATGACTTTTGCCGTGCGGGAAGGAGAGATGGAAGAACGGGTAGATGTATTTATACCGGTAGAAAACCCCGTAACTGTTAAAGATACGGTGAGCCAAACTACGGTAACAGTGAAAACAACCCCGGCAGAGCTGCCCGAAGTGATCGATAACGGTTCCGCAAAAGTAAACACAGTGGCTAAGCCTGCCGAAACCGGAGCTGTAAAGGAACAGTTTATCATGTACAACTCAGACTGTAAAGAGGTAGCTACCGATGCTGAAATAGATAAATACAGAGTGCGCTTATTGTCGTTAAACCAGGAGCAACGTTTTGCTCAGGTGCAAAAATACCTCAAAGCAAAATGTTTCACAGTGAAGCAGGTAAAGGCGCTCAGCGAATTGTATCCTTCCGATGATGATAAATACAGGTTCTTTGAACTGGCTTATCCTTATGTAGAGGAAACCACCACTTTTAAAGAGCTAATAGAATTCTTGAACGCAGAGCTGAATCGTACAAAATTCAGACAAATGACGCGTATGCAATAAATTTGCATAAAATAGAGTAAGTATGCAGCGGTATTTTTTGAAATGTTCTTATTTAGGAACGGCATATGCGGGGTTTCAGATTCAGGAGAACGCAAAAACTGTTCAGGGAGAGATAGAGAAGGTATTGGAGACGGTTTTGAGGAAAAAGATCGTATTGACAGGCTCATCCCGTACCGATGCAGGCGTACATGCCTTACAGAATTACTTTCATTTTGATTGCGAAACCATTCCTCATGATAAAATAGCTTATGCGCTGAACGCAATGCTGCCAAAGGATATAGCTGTGCTGGCTATCATTCCGGTATCTTCAGCTGCCCACTGTCGTTTTGATGCAATCGCCAGGTCATATGAGTACCAGGTGCATTGGGAAAAAGATCCTTTCGTAGAAGACCGCGCTTATTTTTATCCTTTTAAGATTGATATGGATCGCTTAAAAGAAGCGGCTGCATATATCATTACTCAAACAGACTTTACCAGTTTCTCTAAGCGTAATACCCAAACATTTACGAACAACTGTGCTATAGAATATAGCTATTGGGAAGAAATTCCGGGGGGTATTATATATAGAGTAAAAGGAAACAGGTTTTTGCGCGGAATGGTGAGGGGATTGGTAGGAACACAGCTGAAAATGGCCAGGGGAAAGTTTGATCTGGAAGCATTTAAACAGGTATTCGCTGCAATGGACTGTTCAAAAGCAGATTTTTCGGTACCCGGAAAGGGCTTGAAATTGGCAGAAGTGAGTTATCCGTTGGGATATTTTGAAAAACAGATGGAGAATCAATAATGTTAAGGATAATTAACAAATCTTCTGAAATACAATAGAGTGGCTGCATTGGAGCTTTCACTCCTTGCCAAAATATAAGGAAATTGAAGTAAATATCAAAATAAATTTGGAGTGAAACGCACAACAGTATACTTTTGCACTCCGTTTAACAAACGAGAGTTCATTGATAACAGGCTGATAGGCAATGTTTTAAAAGAATTTTGATTCAAAAAAATAATTTTAAAAAAAGTTTGCTGAATTGAAAAGTTTGTATATCTTTGCGCTCCGCTTTTGAAAAAAGTGGGATAGTTCTTAAGGTATTGGTAGTGA
>NZ_RCWL01000017.1 GCF_003991195.1 Gynurincola endophyticus
AAAAAATAATTAAAAAAATTAAAGCGTACGGGTAATTAGTACTACTCGACTTTGTTGTTACCAACTTTACATCTATAGCCTATCAACGTCATAGTCTCTGACGACCCTTAAAAGAATACTCATCTTGTGGTAGGTTTCACGCTTAGATGCTTTCAGCGTTTATCCTGCCCGGACGTAGCTACTCTGCACTGCACCTGGCGGCACAACAGATACACCAGCGGTCCGTACAACCCGGTCCTCTCGTACTAAGGTCATGTCCACTCAATATTCTAACGCCCATCACAGATAGGGACCGAACTGTCTTGCGACGTTCTGAACCCAGTTCACGTGCCACTTTAATCGGCGAACAGCCGAACCCTTGGGACCTTCTCCAGCCCCAGGATGTGACGAACCGACATCGAGGTGCCAAACCTTTCCGTCGATATGAGCTCTTGGGAAAGATCAGCCTGTTATCCCCGGAGTACCTTTTATCCTTTGAGCGATGGCCCTTCCATGCAGAACCACCGGATCACTTTAGCCGGCTTTCGCCCCTGCTCGACGCGTCTGTCTCACAGTCAAGCTCCCTTATACTAATGCGCTCTGCGTACGATTACCAACCGTACTGAGGGAACCTTTGCAAGCCTCCGTTACTTTTTAGGAGGCGACCACCCCAGTCAAACTACCCACCATACAATGTCTCCCGTCAGGGATTAGACTCTAAGCAAACGAAGGTTGGTATTTCAACGACCGCTCCACAAATACTGGCGTACCTGCTTCATAGCGTCCCAACTATGCTACACATCGGTTGCTCAAAATCAATGTAAAGTTGTAGTGAAGGTTCACGGGGTCTTTCCGTCCCGTGACGGGTAACCGGCATCTTCACCGATACTACAATTTCGCCGGGCTCGTGGAGGAGACAGTGTTCAACTCATTAGACCATTCGTGCAGGTCGGAACTTACCCGACAAGGAATTTCGCTACCTTAGGACCGTTATAGTTACGGCCGCCGTTTACTGGGGCTTCAGTCAGAAGCTTTGGATTGCTCCGAACATCCTTCCTTAACCTTCCAGCACCGGGCAGGTATCAGGCTCTATACGTCATCTTTCG
Organism: Gynurincola endophyticus; assembly: GCF_003991195.1. Lineage (GTDB taxonomy): Bacteria > Bacteroidota > Bacteroidia > Chitinophagales > Chitinophagaceae > Gynurincola > Gynurincola endophyticus. The sequence continues at coordinate 1,086 of NZ_RCWL01000017.1, forward strand.
ATTTTGCAGGGCCCTATGTTTTTGCTAAACAGTTGGTTGAACCATTTTACTGAGACCATATCGCTATGGTACGCTTTATCCCGAAGTTACAGCGTTAATTTGCCTAGTTCCTTCTCCACGGCTCACCCGAGCACCTTAGGCTATTCGCCTCGACTACCTGTGTCGGTTTGCGGTACGGGCTGCTTTAAACGAACCTTAGAAGTTTTTCTCGGAGGTATGATTAGGACCACTATCAGCTTTGCCAGAAGCATTGCTGTACTATCACGTTCGACATCCCAAACGCATTTAACTATCCGGGATATATCTACACGCTTTAACGGGAACTTCCGTTGCCCCGCGGGTCTTTCACAACCTCGTCACTCCATCGAATTTAAAGCAGGTATAAGAATATTAACTCATTTTCCATCGACTACCCCTTTCGGGTTTGCCTAAGGACCCGACTAACCCTGATCCGATTAACGTTGATCAGGAACCCTTAGTCTTACGGTGAAGTAGTTTTTCACTACTTTTATCGCTACTTATGCCTACATTTTCGTTTCTGAACGCTCCAGCATACCTCGCGGTACACCTTCGACGCTGATCAGAATGCTCCCCTACCGAATACACGCCGAGCGTGCATCTTAGAGCTTCGGTGGTATGTTTGATGCCCGATTATTTTCCGCGCAGGATCTCTCGACCAGTGAGCTGTTACGCACTCTTTAAATGAATGGCTGCTTCCAAGCCAACATCCTGGCTGTTATAGAAATCCCACCTCGTTTGATCAACTTAACATACGCTTAGGGACCTTAGCTGCTAATCTGGGTTATTTCCCTCTCGGCCACGGATCTTAGCACCCGCAGCCTCACTGCCGTAGATATTTATTAGCATTCGGAGTTTGTCAGGGTTTGGTAGGCGGTGAAGCCCCCTAGCCCAATCAGTAGCTCTACCTCTAATAAACTTCTGTTATACGACGCTGTTCCTAAAAACATTTCGGGGAGAACGAGCTATCTCTCAGTTTGATTGGCCTTTCACCCCTATCCACAGGTCATCCCAAAGCTTTTCAACGCTAACGGGTTCGGACCTCCAGTGTGTGTTACCACACCTTCATCCTGCCCATGGATAGATCACAAAGTTTCGCGTCTACCCCCACTAACTAAACGCCCTGTTCGGACTCGCTTTCGCTACGGCTCCGTTACTGAAGAACTTAACCTCGCTAGTGAGGAGTAACTCGTAGGCTCATTATGCAAAAGGCACGCCGTCACAACCTATTGTTGCTCCGACCGCTTGTAAGCGCACGGTTTCAGGTACTATTTCACTCCCTTATTCAGGGTACTTTTCACCTTTCCCTTACGGTACTGGTTCACTATCGGTTTCTGAGGAGTATTTAGCCTTACCGGATGGTGCCGGCAGATTCAGACAGGATTCCTCCGGTCCCGCCCTACTCAGGATACCACACGTCCTCAACAATTTCCGCTTACGGGACTTTCACCCCCTATGGTGCCACTTTCCAGAGGCTTCTGCTTGATGTTGATTTCTAAAAGTGGTCCTACAACCCCGAAGCAGCACGCCGCTTCGGTTTAGGCTCTTCCCTGTTCGCTCGCCACTACTTAGGGAATCATTATTATTTTCTTTTCCTCCGGGTACTTAGATGTTTCAGTTCCCCGGGTTGACTCTCCTTTCGGAGTGATACCTCTTCAAGGTACCAGGTTGTCCCATTCGGAAATCTCGGGATTTAATGCTTGTGTGCAGCTCCCCCGAGCTTATCGCAGCTTACCACGTCCTTCATCGTCTCTCAGAACCTAGGCATCCACCATGCGCCCTTAAGTGCTTTAAAAGAGTTACAAACCGTTACTCGTCATTTACAACTAAAAATTTTATTTAGAATCTTACGATTCTCCCAATATGTCAAAGAACTTCACAAGTATTGTTGCAACTTGTCACCCTCCTTCCAAAAAATTCAGGTGTACTGCAGATAATTAAGTTTCGAACTTACTACTCAGCCTCTCAGGCATTATCTTACTTCGTTTGAAAAGAACTACTACTACTACTACTATGACTTACTGTCCTACTCTCGTCCCTCCGCTTCAAAAAATGGTGGAGGATAACGGATTCGAACCGTTGACCCCCTGCGTGCAAGGCAGGTGCTCTAGCCAGCTGAGCTAATCCCCCAGCAAATACATTGCGTAGACCCGACCAGATTTGAACTGGTGACCCCTACATTATCAGTGTAGTGCTCTAACCAGGCTGAGCTACGGATCTAGGTAGCCCGTCTTATTCGGGTTACTATTAAAAGAACTTTCTTATAATATTTTTTTCTACTCAATATCGCTTGATCAATATGAAAGTAAAGTGAAGCAACAACTAAAAAGACAATCCTCACAGCGCTCTAAAAAGGAGGTATTCCAGCCGCACCTTCCGGTACGGCTACCTTGTTACGACTTAGCCCCAGTCACTAGTTTTACCCTAGGCAGCTCCTTGCGGTTACCGACTTTAGGTACACCCAGCTTCCATGGCTTGACGGGCGGTGTGTGCAAGGTCCGGGAACGTATTCACCGTATCATTGCTGATATACGATTACTAGCGATTCCAGCTTCATGGAGTCGAGTTGCAGACTCCAATCTGAACTGAGAAGAGGTTTTTGAGATTTGCGCCTTGTTGCCAAGTGGCTGCTCTTTGTCCTCCCCATTGTAGCACGTGTGTAGCCCTGGGCATAAAGGCCATGATGACTTGACATCATCCCCTCCTTCCTCACGTCTTGCGACGGCAGTTTCATTAGAGTTCCCAGCTTAACCTGATGGCAACTAATGATGGGGGTTGCGCTCGTTGCGGGACTTAACCCAACACCTCACGGCACGAGCTGACGACAGCCATGCAGCACCTTACTGGCAGTGTATTGCTACAAAATCGGCTTTCACCGACGGTCTACCAGCATTCTAGCCCAGGTAAGGTTCCTCGCGTATCATCGAATTAAACCACATGCTCCACCGCTTGTGCGGACCCCCGCCAATTCCTTTGAGTTTCAACCTTGCGGTCGTACTTCCCAGGTGGGATACTTAATGCTTTCGCTCAGACTCTAACGGTGTATCGCTAAGGTCGAGTATCCATCGTTTAGGGCGTGGACTACCAGGGTATCTAATCCTGTTCGCTACCCACGCTTTCGTGCCTCAGCGTCAATCATCGTAAAGTAAGCTGCCTTCGCAATTGGTGTTCCATGTCATATCTATGCATTTCACCGCTACATGACATATTCCGCTTACCTACACGATATTCAAGATATATAGTATCAACGGCAGTTCCCAAGTTAAGCTCGGGGATTTCACCACTGACTTACATACCCGCCTACGCACCCTTTAAACCCAGTGAATCCGGATAACGCTTGCACCCTCCGTATTACCGCGGCTGCTGGCACGGAGTTAGCCGGTGCTTATTCACCTGGTACCGTCAACTGCAATAGATATCGCAGGTTTCTTCCCAGATAAAAGAAGTTTACAACCCAGAGGGCCGTCATCCTTCACGCGGCATGGCTGGTTCAGACTTGCGTCCATTGACCAATATTCCTTACTGCTGCCTCCCGTAGGAGTCGGGCCCGTGTCTCAGTGCCCGTGTGACTGGTCGTGCTCTCACACCAGTTACTGATCGAAGGCTTGGTAGGCCGTTACCCTGCCAACTACCTAATCAGCCGCACGCCCATCTTTAAGCGCCGGAGCTATAATAGCTAAGTGATGCCACTCTACTATCTTACGTGGTATTAATCCAAGTTTCCCTGGGCTATCCCACACTTAAAGGAAGGTTGCGTACGTGTTCCGCACCCGTTTGCCGGTCGCCACCCAAATATTGCTATCCTGTGCTGCCCCTCGACTTGCATGTATTAAGCCTGCCGCTAGCGTTCATCCTGAGCCAGGATCAAACTCTCCATTGTAAATGAGTTTTGATCTTGGTTACTCTAAAAAAGAATAACGTTCGATGCGTTAATTTTTTGTCGCTCAGATTCTCTTACCAATAAATAATAAATTAATTATTGTGCTGTTGCTTCCAAACTTTCAAAGATCTTCAGGCTCCTTTTTACCAGAAACCTATAAACAATATCTGTAAATTAATATTGATCACTTTTTTCAAGAACTATCTCCCGGTACCCTTTACTCACAATTACTTGATTTTCAACCGGGTTGCAAAGGTAAGTGAGTTTCAGATAACCGCCAAATTTTATCTTGACTTTTTTTTCTCTCCCTCCTTCCGCCCTCCAAAGAACTCGCTTTTTTCAAAGCCCGTTTTTT
>NZ_RCWL01000018.1 GCF_003991195.1 Gynurincola endophyticus
GATCCGAGGTTGGGTAAGTTTTTGAGTGTGGATCCATTGACGAATCAATGTCCAATGCTTACACCTTATCAGTTCGCCAGTAATACACCGATATGGGCAGCAGATCTGGATGGAGCAGAAGGCAATCCTTATTACCTGATGCCTAATACCCGGATGTTGACCACAGGAGCTAAAAGGTTTATCAAATTTGCCGGAGAAGTAGCAGAAGGAATTGTAGAAACAGCTTTTATGGCTATCGGGTCTTTAACAGAAATGCCCGCTCGTATTCACTATGAGAATAAGGTAGGAAGTGGGAATGTGTCAACAACATTTCCTTTAACAGGCAATCAGAACTTATTGGATGTGGGGAAAGGAGCAGTAATGGCTCCCATCATGACAGTACAGAAAATTCTGGATGATCCGGGTGACGGAAAGAATTGGGGTGAGGGACTAGTTGTTGCTTTTGGGAGTAGTAAAGTTTTACCAAAGTTGTGGGTTGAAAAAGTACAGAATAGTACTAAAAGTTTCATAGGGGAGAATACTATGCCTATTGCAATGAATGCAAAAAGCCCTGTAGTCGGTGGTGGAGCTAAATTGGAATACCTGGGCAATAGTGTGGATAGAATTCAAGGAATTGCGACTAAATATAATCTAACAATAACAGTAGTAGGGTATAGAGCAAAGGGGTCGTCTCATGCTTTTTCTGATTGGGACTATATTATTGATGGAGGAACATCGAAGGCAAGAAGTTCTGCATTGTATCAGTTGCCGAGGAATATGAATGCTGCAAAAGATGGAATGAAAAGACCTGGTTCAGAAATATTAAAAGATGTTTCCTTAGACCTAGATTTACCTCATATAATCTTTAAACCAGAAAATTAATGAAGTTTAATAAAATAAATTTGAATAACATTAGCTCACTTATTTGTGAGTTGTCTATAAACGAAGAAGGGTCGATCCTTTGCATGAAAGTTTGCGGAAATTATCGTTATGGTAGTGAAGGGAATGATGATGGTATTTGTATTTATTCTCTTTTAGTATCTCATTATTTTGTTTATGAACCTATATCTGTAATTATTGATTTGAGAGAATTAAAGTATTCTTGGGGAAATTATATTCTAAAGGTATTGAATTTTTTCAATGAAATAGGAAGAGACGAGGAGGAAAGGAATAAAATAAATATAATTGTGTATTCTTCTCAAAATGAGAAATCCATAAGGGATATTTTGAAAATGGTGACATATGGAAGGAGTCTTTTATATGATAATTATGAGGATGCAGTAAAAAGAGGTATTAAAAATATTGATGATTATTTAAATGATTAAATTTACCGTCGCCGAACTCTCTGATGTTTAACCAAACATTCATTTTCGTAAAAAATAATTTTTAAAACCGCTATATTATAGCGGTTTTTTATTATATAGTTGTAAGAAAGTGTATTAGGTAAATTGAAGAAAAAATTGTATCTTAATAGATAGACTCATCAGTTTTTTAATTCACACTCTTTTATCTTCCGTTCATTAAGAGCCTCTTTCTTTTGCATATAAATACTCTGACTTGCAAACCCATTTTCATCAAAATGTCGTAGGGAAATGTCTTATCTTTATACGAGGAGCAGTCGGGTAATTTACAGTGGCGCGAGCAACATTTATAGGGTAGCAGCCGTTTAGGAATCTGGCGTATCGACACGGTACCGACAGCAACAGATCTTTGGAAAATAAGTAATTATACAAACCGCCGGCAATATGAGCTGAGTAATCATTTAGGTAATGTAATGGCGGTGATCGGAGACTATGTAACGGTAGAAAATGATACGATCAAATACCCTTCTGTATTCAGTTTAAATGATTACTATGTATTTGGCGCTACCAAAATACAAAATATAAAAATTAGGAAATGCATTTTGAAGAAACCAGCGCAGCATTAACTCAATATGATATATCTGAACTTCAACAAAGGTTTAATCTTACTTTACCTGAAGATTTTATAATACATTATTTAAAATTTAACGGAGGGTATCCAAAAACAGATACTTATATCTGGTCAAATAATGAAGAAACTGGGATTAATTGTTTTTTTTCTATAAAACACCAAGGATTTGCACGATTGGAAGATGCTTACCAAAATCTAGTAGTAGAAGAAAAAGTACTGCCAAAAGGAATGGTTGTGTTTGCGACAGATAATGGAGGTAATTTTTTTTGTATATCTACTCGTGAAAAAGATTATGGCTATATTTATTATAGTAATAATGATAGTTATGAAGTAGGTGATGAAGAATCATCGCTTACATTTATGGATAGAAGTTTTAAAGAATTTATGAATAAATTAAAGTAAGTATTTTTTTGAATCCTGATATTTACTCCGCTCGCGCCGGACTGTGTCCGGTGTTTAATTAAA
>NZ_RCWL01000019.1 GCF_003991195.1 Gynurincola endophyticus
AATGAACGGAAGATAAAAGAGTGTGAATTAAAAAAATGATGAGTCTATTTATTAAGATACATTTTTTTCTTCATTTTACCAAATACACTTTCCTACCGCTATACAATAGAAAAACCGCTATATTATAGCGGTTTTAAAATTACTTATTACGAAAATGAGTGTTTGGTTAAGCACCGGACACAGTCCGGCGCGAGAGTGGTGTATCTAATGATTTTACTCCAATTTAGGATTATGGAAACTTCAAATTAAGAGTCCAGTAAAGAAAAAGATGGAATAAATTCTTTAATCCAATTGAGTGAAAACCCTTTATTTACCAGATTATTTAGAACCTTTAAACTATCTGATGAAGAATATTTAACTCCAAACATTTTGCTTCTGTCACATCGATTATAATGGATCAAGAAAGTAAGAAAGTCTTCAAAACAGTGGCATAACTGCTCGCTCTGCTCATAACTTTGATCAAATATATAAATACCCTCTTCGGCTTCTTTATAACAAAAGTTATAGAAATCATTATATGTTGCAAACTCTCGATAATTACCCTCCATCTCGAATATTGTAGTAGAAAAATTAATCTGTCCAATACCAATACTACTTATATTCGTAGCATAAATTAAATTATCAAGAACACTTTCAGTATTATCATATTCGCCTGTCATTTTTAGCACCATATTTTCTTGATATTTTTTTAATTTTTCGGTACTGTAATCAACTTTTACAGACCTAAATTTTCCCTCCAATTGACTTATTGTAGGCAAGGATAGGTTAAACTCCTCTATAAAATATTTCATTTTTCATAATTTACATTATTTCTTTCTTCTTTTGACCTTTTGTACTATGAGATTTTACATTCCCATTTAAATCATAAATAGTAGTTTGCTGATACCCACTTTTTTCTTGATATTGAGTACCATATCCAACAGGATTCACACCAATAAATTTACCTTGTTCTTTATTCCATTCGTGAGATCCATATATCCAAAAATTAGCAGTTGCAGATATATCATCTTTTCGTAAAGAAGTTATAGTAAAATATAGCCCAGACTCAGCGTTTTTATAAGTCCTTCCTACTACAGTCATCTTTCCAAATTGATTTATCGTAGCATCAGGATTATCAGTTAACAATCCTGAAAACTCAGATCCAATATTTGTCATTACATTAGTCATGCCTTTAAAAAATCGACCAAACTTATTAGATATTTTAATACCCGAAGCATTCTTTTGTACAGGAATTTTCTTATGCTCAGACCTTGTTACCGGAGTGGCGACCCGACTTTGATTTATATGGTGATGATCAATTACTTCTCCAATTTTCAGACCTGTAACATCAAATCCTGAATTTTCTAAATGAGCACTGAGTGCACCTGTGAATATTGGAGATCTACCTTCTACTAAAACCCTATCCCTATTCCATGAATCTAAGAATTTCGGATATTTCTCGATCACTTTTTCCCAGAAAAACAAATTATTAACAGGGTATCCATGTAAATTATATGTTGTATTTACTACTAAACCACTTACACCTGTATATTTTAAAGGAGTTGGAGACATGTCTATATTAATGTCTAGAAATCTCTTTATAGCATTATATTCTTCAGCACCATCAAGATCAATATTTAATATTGGACTATTCCCCGAAAATTGATAAGGTGTATAATGTGGAAAACCTTTTGTCAACGGATCCACACTCAAAAACTTACCCAACCTCGGATCATAAATCCGCATGCCGTAATCCTGCTGGTTGCCTGCACCCTTGAGCTCATCATCATTCTCCTTG
>NZ_RCWL01000002.1 GCF_003991195.1 Gynurincola endophyticus
GCTTTTGGGAAGCAAAACAACAATCCTGAATGGATTGCATATTTATGGTAAAGTTCTTGTAGGATATAGCAATAGATTTTTCTATTGAAAAAATATTTTAGTGGCATTAACGATAATTGAATCAGCATGCAAAAATATTTGTACAGAACTCATAGCCGGGAGGAAATAAGCCAATGGCAAAATATGCTCAGCTATTTCTGTTATAAGCGTGCCTACGGTGGTTATGCCAATGATACTGATGAATTTAAAGCCGGTATCATTTATTCAAACCGCGAAGATTTATTAAGAAAATTACAGCATTTAAACATTGGAATAAACATTATTCCTGAAGGAATGCCTGACACTGCACTTGAAAAAGAATACCCTTCTGAAGCTTTTATCGCGAACTTCCGGACAAGAATTAATGAGTTTCCAGACTTAGAACAGCCCGGAATGGTGTCTATTGATAATATTTCAGTATTTGTATGGATAGAAAAAGATCATATACTTTTCACTCTCAGCGGTTTAGAAAAAACATCTGCTGTAACAAAAAAAGATTTAAATGCCTGTCTGGAGCTGGAAGCAAAATTTAACCAATGTGGGTGGACTAAATATCGTTACTTTGGTTTTGCAAAAGATCAATATCACTTCCCCCCAATTAGTTACACCACAGTAAACATCACCAAGAGCAAAGGGCCTGTTTTGTTTAAGTCACTTCTCTCACAATCTGGTAAATCATTGGAGGCAGGCTTTGTAAGAATTTTTATCAGAACACTAATGTCTTTTATATTCTTACTGGCAATCATTCTGGGCGTCAACTCAATTGCTTCTATGCCGCTCATTTCAGTAATAGTAGTAGTGTTACTCATTGTACTATACAGTATTTTACGGAAGGCACATACACATATTTTAATAGATCAGCAGGGAATACACTATTTGAATAAACTGCATAAAAAAACCATCCGGAAGTTAGCCTGGTCTGATCTCCGGAAGTCACCACTTACTTATGATATTTATCAGACCTTAAGCTGGACTGCCACACCTACTATACCAACTGTCAGCAACTGTATTGTTTGGTGGGAAAGTCAAAATGGAAAACTGATCGAATACAAAGAAACATTTAATAATGGTCATATCTGGTATGTTGGAAGAGATACCAAATCGTTAATGAAAAAGTTTATCGAAGGAGTTGAATTGTTCCGTCCTGATTTGCGGATAGACCCTGTACTGATCGCATCTGTTCGTAAAGATAAAAATGATGTTGAAGTGGGGTAATATTATAACCGGTAGGAAAAGGTTTGTATTGTGACTCATTTATATCTTTTTCAACAACGTATATTAACCCAATATAACAAATAACCAATCCGGAAGATAATATTAAACTTATACTACCTGCCAACGTTTTATGTATTGCAACACTTATTAACGCAAGAATAAAAGCTCCGAACAGAAACAATACAATACCCATGAAAATTGCAGAATTACCCAATTCGGTAAGGGTACATATCAGAAAACAAACAATGGAAGCCTGTAGAAAAAGAATCGAAAATATACCAAGTTTTTTTGCCCTTTTTGCTTTCTTACAAGTAATTTGTTCGTTCATCTACTGAAGATAAACAAAAAATCACGTTTTCTATATTTGAAAAATATAAAACCGCCGCCACTTTAACAGTAAAGTGGTGAGTGCATTCTTAAAAACTCTATTGATCTTTCTTAAAATAAAGCAAGGCTTCGCTTTCTTCCGCTTCATCTATATATTTTAAGACCAAAATATCTTTTATCATCATGATAATAAAAAAGTCTATCAATTCTTCTTCCATTAAATCATCAACGTCATTCACAACACGTAACTGTTGAAATCCGTCCTTTTTTATCAATGTATAATCACCCGCCCTGGTATCACCCAATAAAGTTTGTATATACCTATTATCAGTTATTTCAAGTTCTCCCTTGGTATAAGGTGTCAGATTAGATTTGATTTTCTTTTTTGTTTCGGCTAAGTCTTTCGCTTCTACCTGCGAAGACATATGTTCCGGTAGCCTTATTGAATCATTTATCCAATCATAATAGATTCCTCCCATATCAAAAGCTACCATTGTCCATTTGCCTTTCAGATCGGCGACCTTTAAATCATTCTGAGCACTTACCGAAGCCGATACCAGCAAAAAAAACACAACAAGAATATATATATTTTTCATAAAAAATAATTAAGAAGCTGTCTTTTAAATAAACAGGGCATTATATAAAACGAAAAGTAAAAAACATTTATTACATAAAACCCTGGATCCTGTTAAGAGTACCTACATTTGGATTAAGGAAGTGATAAACTTAAACAGTAATCAGATTACAACACTTAACAACTGACTATCAAACAATTTCATATTAAATTTATAACAAATTAGTAGATATCAATTACCTGTTCTGCCTGAATACGCAGTATATTTTTTTTCAGGAGTACTTTTTTTTGAAATTAACAACAATACCATCGTGAAAATGATCTACTTATGAAGCAAAAATTGTAATTTTCTATATAGCAACCAATAGCTACTTCTAGTGATTTTAATTCAAATGCCGATGGAGTTATTACAATACGACCAGATGAAAAAAACCTGGTATCAGATAGGCGGGAATAATGAGATAACTCCTGATCCTGATTTTCAACTGCAACTGCATAAAAAACTTCAGCATATCTTTCATGTCGGAGATTTTTATTACTATATATTCAGGACAAACGGAGCTGATATGGAGTTTATCAGTGAGCGGGCAAAATACATCTGGGGATTGCATCATGCCAATGAATTAACGATAGAATATTTATACGATAATATTCATCCTGATGACAAATCGCGTTTTATTGAATATGAGCACACTGTAACGGAATTTTTCAGCAAACTCACTCCTGAGCAGGTATTAAGATACAAAGTGAGTTACGATTACCGGATCAGGCATACTGATGGTTCTTACAAGTGGATTCTGCAACAGGTTTTAACCATTCAAACAGACGAAACAGCTGCCGTACTCAGAGTATTAGGTGTACATACCGACATTACACACTTAAAAGGAGGAGATCAACCAGCTGGTTTGTCTTTTATCGGACTCGAAGGTGAACCTTCGTTTTATAATGTATCCACCACTAAAACATTCAATATTCCGCATCCGGAAATATTCAGCCCGCGGGAAAAGCAAATCTTACAGCAGGTATTAAAAGGAAAAACCTCTATGGCAATAGCTAAAGAGTTATATATATCCATTCATACAGTCAACACCCACCGGAAAAATATCCTGAAAAAGAGCAACTGCAATAATTTTCCTGAGCTCTTGAAAAAGGCGATGGAAAACGGTTGGCTATAACATTCACTATTTATACACCAAAGCTATCTAACATAATGAAGATTCGCAACGCAACTATTGCAGACATTACAGCCATTGATAATATTTATAACCAGGCAGTATCATTGAAGTTCAAAACAGCAGATTTAATGCCGCTCACCAAAGAAAAAAGAAAAAAATGGTTTGAAGATCATAATGATCATTATCCGGTTTTCGTTGCTGAAATCGACCACAAAGTAGTTGGCTACTTAGCAGTCAGTGCCTACCGGCCTGGTAGAATGGCACTTAGAGAAACAGCAGAAATCAGTTATTATATTGACAGTAGTTATCAACGCCGCGGTATTGGAAAACAATTAATCGAACATGCAGAAGCAAAATGTGCATCGCTGGGATTAAAAACTTTTATTGCAATTATCATCGATAGTAATGATGCCAGTATTGAATTACTGAAAAAATACAATTATGAAAAATGGGGACATCTACCGAATGTAGCTGTTTTTGAAGACAAAGAAATCGGGCACGTTTATTATGGAAAACGGATAGTTCTTTAAAAGAGCTATCCGTTTCAATTCATTTCGGATAAACTACAATTTTTGTGACTCTATTAATTGCAACATCACTGAGACTACCTCATTATCACCGGGAGGCGCAGGAACGGTTGCTTCAAGATGGTCATTCCAAGGAGAATAAGAACCGGATATAGTGATATTCTGAGAACGCCTGTTATTATTTTCTAAGGGGATATGCATTTCAAATCGCCAGTCACGTTTATTATTATCACTTTTCTTTACTAAGAGTAAATTTTTATAAGGAGATTCATTCAATCTGCTGTCAGAAATTTTTACAAATCCTAATGACGAATAATCTTCCATTGTCATACTGCCAGCACCGGCAGTAGCACTTAAATGCCTGTTTAAATAGAGTTCATTGGTTAACTGTTTAGACCATGCGGCATCATAGTAAAAAACAAAAGGTTGCTGGGGATAAGCACCAACGCTGACTACATTTATGTTATCAAATACAAACTCATTCATAAAGCTATTCGTAAGTGTTTGCAATTGTGCGCCCGATTCAATGTATTTCAAAATAGCTGAAGCATTGGTATCTTCTTCCTTTTTATCACCATCGATTTTATTACAAGCCATTAGAAAAAAAATAGTAGCCAATAAAAATAGGCTCCCAAAAGCATGCAATCTATTCTTCTGAAACATTATACTTTTTTTATAATAAAATTTTGTATTTATTTTTCAACACTTAACTTTTCAGCACTCTCTAACTGTCGAATCAAGATCACTTTCACCTGGGTGAGTGCATTGTCTTTCGCCTCTGCATATGAAATTGCGTATAGCCGTTCTATTTTTCGAAGATGTGGTGGAAATTCAGCCAACAATTTATCGTAATACAGGTCTAATTCATCGCGGGAGGGCATTTCAAAACTCAATCGAAGTTGAAAACGACGGGTTAATGCATGATCAATGATAGTAGCATGATTAGTAGCAGCTATGAGCATCGACTTTTCAGGAAAGTAATCGATCAATTGAATCAGCGTATTGACCAATCTGCGCATTTCCCCTACATCTTTTTCATCATTACCCCGCTCCTTGCCTACCTGATCAAACTCATCCAAAAACAAAACAGCTTTGTCTCTGGCAGCTTTATCAAAGACTGCTTTTATATTTTGAGACGTTTCTCCGATTCGAGAACAAACCACATTGCTCAGATTCAAAATCAAAATCGGTTTTCCCAGAGCTGCAGCAATCGCTTTTGCCGTTGTTGTTTTACCACAACCCGAACTCCCATGTAAAAATATTTTATTGTTCACCGGTAATCCGTAACGCGACAATTCCTCTATATAAAGATGTTCCTTAATCAATTGGTTAACCGTTTTTCTATTCTCTTCGCTCAATAATACATCCTCCAACTTTACGGCATTCTTGTCATCAATAATCAGATCGTATATATTCATATCAACTCTTTTATTTCACCACAACTAACAAAATAACTGAAACTATAATTTGCTGATATAAACAGCAATATCTTTTTCTACAGTATTACCTGTTTGTTCGAGATGATTAATAATTCTGTTACGTTCTTCCTGCGTTTTATTCTGACTGAGTTTTTGTTGCCCCTGCAAGCCGGTTACCTCCAGCTCAAAAGCCACAATACCCCGAATCATTCCATTTTTATACTTGTCACTTAAACTATTCCATTGTTCCAGATAATCTTTCTCATAGAATTTTATGGTTTGTTCCAGCAAATCGATCTTTTCCGCTTCGCTTTCAAGAATACGGCCTTTTCCGTAAGCGTGTATGGCTATATAATCCCAGGTAGGAACACTCTCGCGTTTGTCGTAATGTTTGGGAGAAATATACGCATGTGGTTCTGAAAAAATAACTAATGAGGTATTTTCCTGAATATAGCGTGCCTGCTCATTGGCTATTGCGAAATGCGACCGTAATAATAAATGTTCATCAGTTTGCTGTATATAAAACGGTAATTGAGTGGCTACCGGAATGTTTTCTTTCACGGTAATAATCGTGGCAAAGCTATACTTTTTCATAAAATCGATCATCGCCTGCCGGTCTTCAAACTTAAAGGAGTTAGGAATATACATACATTAACATTTAACCTTAAACACGCTCTCCATACAATTCAAATCATTTCTGGATTTACAAAAATATCCTTTAATACTGGCTTTTATGTAAAATTCTTGATAAAAGGTACGGATTGATGGATAAGCCCAACGTTCAGGAAAAAGAGGCTTTCAGCTTACTCATCAAGACCGTGCATCAATAACCAAACATTTCATCCCATAGAATGTTAATTAATTGATACACTTTTACATATGCATTAACAAACATTATCTTTGTCAGGCACTTTTTCATTATCGGGTCAACATTGCTCCTTTCAAAAATGTTAGCCGTTGAATGTAAAACATCCTAAAAATGAAGCAGATCAAAAAAATATTAATTCTTTACGGCCTTCTTTTTCCTTTCACGTTGCAGGCACAGAACTTTACAAAATCCTTTCTGCAATCCCAAAATGAAAGAAAAGATACGCTCATCCGGTTTAGCAGCTCCTCTGAATTTAATTATTTACCGCTAACAGTCATTAATGGAAAAGAAAAAGGGCCGGTGTTTACAATTGTAGCCGGTATACATGGTTATGAGTATCCCCCTATTATTGCCGTACAGGAATTAGTAAATGAAATTAATCCGGCTGAACTGAAAGGCACACTGGTCGTTTTACCAATAGCTAATATTGCGTCTTTTTACAAAAGAGTTCCTTTTGTGAATCCGGTTGATTCAAAAAACCTCAATAACGCATTTCCGGGGTCTGCTAGCGGTACACTCACCGAACAGATTGCCCATTGGATCACCGGCAATATTATTCCGCAGAGCGATGTTTTTCTCGATATCCACGGCGGAGATGCAAATGAAGACCTGCTACCTTTTATCTGTTATTATGACCGCAAAGATGCTTCCTTACAAACCAGCCAGGCACACCAGCTCTCTGTTGCATCAGGAATAGATCACATTGTTTCTTATCCTTATACCATTTCTTCTACAGAACCTGCTAAATATGCATTTAAACAGGCCACACAACACGATATTACGGCGCTTAGCATTGAAGCAGGAAAATTAGGAACAGTACAATCAGAAAATGTACAACTGATTAAAACAGCAGTGTATAATATGCTTGATCATATGACAATGTATACCACTACAGGCCGCTCTACGAAAACACGAGCACCCATCATACTTTCAGACCAGGTTTATATTAAGGTACCGGTAAAAGGAATTTTTTATAGTAATTTTAAAAGTGGCGATAGAGTGTTGAAAGGCCAGGAACTCGGTTACATTGCTGATGAGTTTGGAAAAACACTGCACACGATCTTATCGCCCACCGAAGGCCTGATATTATACAAAGTGGGAACACCCCCTGTTAATAAAGACGAAACGCTTTTTTGTATCGGGCATTAATATAAAAGCTTAGTAAATCAAAGATGATACAAAAAACAAATGCAGTACGTATTTTAGATAGTTTAAGTATTCCGTATGAACTGCGCACTTATATAGTAGACGAAGACCATCTCAGTGCAACAGATGTAGCAGAATCAATCGGTATTGAACCCGAACGTTTGTATAAAACGCTTATATTAAAAGGACAGAAAGATCCTTACCTGGTAGCAGTTGTTCCCGGCAATGCACAACTAGACTTAAAAAAGATTGCCAGGGCTTCAGGAAACAAAAACTGTGAAATGTTACCGATGAAAGACTTACTTTCGGTGACGGGTTATATCCGTGGCGGTTGTTCACCTATCGGTATGAAAAAACAATTTCCAACATTTATTGAAGAATTATCTTCAATAGAAAAAACCATTGTAATCAGTGCCGGTAAAAGAGGGTTACAAATTATCATTCATCCCCTCGACCTGGTGAAAGCCATTGACGCCACACTGGCTGACCTGATATAATAAACATGAACGAATTGAGTTATTTGTATAAACGAAACTTTAGTAATGGACTTATCCCTTTTCCTGACCGACCACTCTGCTGCATTAATAAGCTCTTTAATTGTAGTTGCTTTCATTGCCGGTTTTATTGATGCCGTTGTGGGTGGAGGTGGATTAATTCAAATTCCCGCATTGCTGATTTCTTTTCCGAATGCACCGGTAGCTACTCTATTCGGCACCAACAAGATTGCAGCATTATCCGGCACTTCTGTAGCAGCTTACCAATACGCCCGCAGAATTAAGTTTGATTACAAGTTATTACTGGCAGTATCGGTCTGTTCATTTATAGCATCTACAGCAGGAGCCAAACTGGTCAGCTTTATCAGTGCCGATGTATTGAAACCTGTAATTCTGTTTATTCTCATTGTTATGGCAATTTACATTTACCGGAAAAAGAGTCTGGGTAATTCGGTGAGTAAAACATTAAGCCTTCCAAAACAAATTCTTTTCGGATCACTCATCGGGCTGGTGGTAGGATTTTATGACGGTTTTTTCGGACCCGGAACCGGTAGCTTCCTGATTCTCGGTTTTGTTGTTATTCTCGGTTTCGACTTTGTAACTGCTTCCGCCTATTCAAAAATCATCAATTGTCTTACCAATATTTCTGCTCTTATCGTATTTATAAAACTTGGAAATTATCTACTCGAAATAGGTATACTGATGGCAGTTTTCAATATTCTGGGAAATGTTATTGGCAGCCGTATGGCACTGAAAAACGGAAATGCCTTTGTACGCAAACTTTTTCTGGTAGTAGTTTCTCTTATGATCATCCGTTATGCATATGATGTGTGGAAAGAATTCAGCCCTTCAGTGTTTAGCTAACAAAAACAAACTGTACTCATACACAGGTAAAAAACTGTAAGTAAACTCATCCAGCCTAAATGCATAATTTTATTCATCTTAAAATAATAAAATTATGATCACCCTTGCTGAAAACAGAACACATCTACAAGGTATACTTGATTTACAAGCACTCAACCTGCCCGCCAATCTTTCAGAACAGGAAATAAAAGAACAAGGATTCGTAACAGTGAAGCATACCCTTGAATTACTTGAAAAAATGAATGGTATTGCGCGGCATGTTATTGCAGTAGAGAATGATAAAGTAGTAGGTTATGTATTATCAATGGATCCATCCTTAAATAATGAAGTACCGGTACTGGTTCCTATGTTTGAGTTGCTCAATAACCTGCAATATAATCAACAGCAATTATCTTCTTCAAAATACATCGTTTGCGGACAAGCATGCGTAGATAAAGCTTATCGTAACCAGGGCTTGCTAACAAAAATGTATACTGCTATGAAAGAATCCTACTCAGAAAAATATAATTATTGTGTTACTGAAATCGCCGTATCCAACGAACGCTCTATGAAAGCACACCAGAAAGCCGGATTCAAAACCATTCATACTTTCTCTGATAAATATCAGGACTGGAATATTGTATTATGGGATTGGTCGAAAACACTATAAACGACATTAACCACACTGTAACATGTAATTTGCAAATATTTCAAGATCAATTTCTTAACTTAATATCATGAATCAGCCGGCCGATTTTAAAGTAAAATCCGTTCTACTTACCGGCAATTCTGCACCACACTGCTTAATAATCCGTTCCTGCTGTTAGCTTTTAAGCTGTTCAGCATAACGTTAATAATGGTACAGCGGAGCCAGCAACTTCACTTATACATTAAAATCCCAAAACTTACGAACAAATAAAAACTAATACCTGTTAGTATTTAAAAAGAGGGTAAATTTTTTTTGCGCTCTTATCAATGGTTAAACATCGTCATTTACAATTGAAATCATTTTTTAACTTAAATAAATGTCATATGCCAAACGCTATTAAACGACCAAGTTTCAAAGACAAATATGATAACTACATCAATGGAAAATGGACAGCACCTTCGAAGGGAAAGTATTTTGATGTTATTTCACCGATAGACGGTAAAGTATTCACACAAGCAGCACATTCAACGAAAGAAGACATAGAACTGGCAGTCAATGCGGCACATGATGCTTTTAAATCGTGGAAAAATGTATCAGCAACCGAACGCAGCATTTTGCTGAATAAAATTGCCGACAGGATAGAAGAAAACTTAGAATATATAGCATCTGTTGAAACAGTAGATAATGGTAAAGCAGTAAGAGAAACATTGAATGCGGATATTCCTTTAGCAATTGATCACTTCAGATATTTTGCCGGTGTGATACGCGCTGAAGAGGGATCAGCAACGGAACTGGATAAAGATACGCTCTCCCTCATCATCAACGAACCACTGGGTGTTGTGGCACAGATCATTCCATGGAACTTCCCGATTCTGATGGCTGTGTGGAAGCTGGCGCCGGCACTGGCTGCAGGTAACTGCGTTGTACTGAAACCGGCAGAAAGTACACCCGTTTCAATCATGGTACTGATGGAATTAATCGGTGATATATTACCGGCCGGTGTAGTCAATATCATTAATGGTTTCGGTGCTGAACTCGGACGCCCTTTGGTAACAAACCCTAAAGTATCAAAAGCAGCCTTTACCGGGTCTACAGCTACCGGCAGACTGGTAATGCAATACGCTACCGAAAATATTATTCCCGTTACTTTAGAACTGGGTGGTAAATCTCCTAACGTTTTCTTCAACTCAGTAATGGATGAAGACGACGAATACCTCGACAAAGCGATTGAAGGAGCTGTACTATTCTGTTTAAATCAGGGTGAGATCTGTACCTGTCCGTCAAGACTATTAATTCAGGAAGATATTTACGATGCCTTTATCAAACGTGTTATTGAAAGAGTGCAGGCAATAAAAGTAGGTAATCCGTTAGATCCGACTGTAATGATGGGTGCTCAGGCATCACAAATTCAGAAAGATAAGATTGCATCTTACCTTAAACTGGGTAAAGAAGAAGGTGCAGAAGTGTTAACCGGCGGTGATATTAACCACCTGGGCGGCGATCTTGAAAACGGTTACTATATTCAACCTACTTTGTTTAAAGGACATAATAAGATGCGTATCTTCCAGGAGGAAATTTTCGGACCGGTTCTGGCCGTTACCACCTTCAAAACGGTTGAGGAAGCGATTGAAATCGCCAACGATACCATGTATGGATTAGGCGCCGGTGTATGGACCAGAGACGCTCATGAATTATATCGTGTTCCAAGAGCAATTCAGGCAGGTAGAGTTTGGGTAAACCAATATCATAGTTATCCGGCCGGAGCACCTTTTGGTGGATATAAACAATCAGGCGTAGGTAGAGAAAATCATAAAATGATGCTGGCGCACTATCGTCAAACAAAAAATATGCTGATCTCTTATAATAAACAAAAACTAGGATTCTTCTAATTAAAAATACTACCATGGTAAAACGTTTGGATGCCACAGAAAAAGCACTTGAGATGATTCAACTATTAAGTGAGCAACATGGCGACTTAATGTTTTATCAGGCAGGTGGCTGTTGTGAAGGAACGCAACCGCAATGCTTCGAAAAAGGAGGCTTTTTTCCCCGGATGAATGATGTTTGCATCGGTACCATTAATGGTTACGAATTTTGGGTAGACAGAGATTTATTCGAGTACTGGCAATATTCTCACTTTACACTCGATGTATTGGATGGTTTCGGACCGGGCGGTTTTTCACTCGAAACACCTTACAACAAAACTTTTAAAATACACTACCGGCTTTTTACTGAAGAGGAACTGAAAAACCTCGAACCGGTAAAAAGAATGGAATAAAAGCAAATTAAAACCCTTGTTAGTTAACAAGGGTTTTAATTTATAATAAATTATATTCTTCAGAACAACAACTATGAATTTCTTTTTAAATATTCTTCAAAATCCTTTTTTGAAATGCCTAAATTCTTGAGATTTGTATGTATGTGTAACAGAGGGATTTCTTTGTATAAAACTCTTACTACGACCGGCCTGTTCAAACGCTTGGAATTACCCTTAGGATAATTCTATAAATCATGAGAAGCCCTGGTTCTTTCATATTCCAATCACATGCTTTCTAAGAAGGCTATAAAAACTGATATGGGAATTTGCTTAATACCCATCTTAAAATGCAGGAATCAGCGGGCAGGTTACTCACATGAAAGTGATTATACGAGTGTAATCAACCTGAGAATGTAAAACTAAAACGTAACTTTATAAATTAACTTACAAAATAGTAATACCGTGAAAGAGATCATCGTAAAAGAGGCAAACCCAAAAGACATTACCATTTTACAACAAATAGGCAGAGATACCTTTTTTGAAACTTTTTCCTCTACCAACTCAGCAGAAGACATGAAGAAATATCTTGCTGAAAGTTTTAGTACCGAAAAATTATTAAGCGAGTTAAACCATCCGGACTCTCTTTTTTTCATCGCCTGGCACGATCAGGTTTCTGTCGGCTACCTGAAGCTGAATACCGGTCAGGCACAAACTGAGTTACAGGATGATACGGCCATCGAAATAGAACGCATCTATGTTAAAAAAGAATATCATGGTCTGAAAGTTGGCCAGATTCTTTATGAAAAAGCATTTGAGACCGCTCATCATCTTCAGAAATCTTATCTCTGGTTAGCGGTGTGGGAAGAAAATCATCGAGCCGTTGCTTTTTATCAAAAAAATGGATTTGTAGCCTTCGATCAACATATTTTCAAACTGGGTAGTTCCGAACAAACAGATATTATGATGAAAAAAGCACTAAACTAAACACCATGCCAATCAATATACAACCGGTTCTTGAAACAGAAAAGGTAAAGCTTTTACCTTTAAAGGAAAGTGATTTTGAAAATCTGTATCTGGTAGCTGCCGATCCTAAAGTATGGGAACAACATCCCAACAAAGACAGATGGAAAAAAGAAGTATTTCAAACTTTTTTTGAAGGAGCACTGCAAAGCCAGGGTGCTTTTAAAATCATTGATAAACAAACAGGAAATACTATTGGAAGTACCCGATTTTATGATCATAATGAACAAGACGATAGCATCTTTATAGGTTATACTTTTTATGCCACCGACTACTGGGGAAAAGGAATCAACCCTTTGGTAAAAAAGATGATGCTTGATTATATCTTTCAATTTGTAACTAAAGTATATTTCCATATCGGTGCCCAAAACACGCGTTCACAAATAGCCATCGGCCGTATCGGGGCAATTAAAACCGGAGAAGAAATAGTGCCTTACTTCGGAGAAGCACCCCGTTCGAATTTTGTATATGAAATCAAAAAAGAAATATGGTACCAGAGGAACAGCTGAGACGGTTATTCCGGCTGCATCCAAGTAGTTAGAAATAAGCAAATTATACCATTAGTAATTGAAAAAAATGCCCACGCTTTCAATTATTCAAAAAATTGTTTAATTTTACAGTACACAAATCTTTTGTTTCCATGTAGTAGATAATTTCTTTCTAAATATCATTTCAGCTGCCCGCCCGGGCAATTAATATAATATTTAACTATTTCAACAGAAAGAAATTATGCTCTCTATACAACAATTGGGATATATACATCCCGATCTTCAACCTTTATTCTCAGGTATTAATGCTTTTATACCCGCGCAAAAAAAAGTAGCACTGGTTGGTGACAATGGTGTGGGTAAATCCATCCTGCTGAAACTGATTGCCGGAAATTTATCTGCTGCTGAAGGAACAATTCATATGCTTTCTAAAGCTTATTACATTCCGCAGATAGTAGGCCAGTTTGATCATCTCACTATTGCTGAGGCATTACACGTTGATAAAAAGCTGGCAGCACTGTCTGCTATCTTAAACGGCAGCATTGACGAGCAAAATTATACCGACCTCGATGACGACTGGACGATTGAAGAACGTTGCAAAGAAGCTTTCAGCTATTGGCAACTGACTTCTTTTGATATGAATACCCCATTACAAAAGTTAAGCGGCGGACAAAAAACAAAAGTATTCCTCTCCGGATTAATGATTCATCAACCCGAACTGGTTTTGTTAGATGAACCGACCAATCATCTAGATACTTATAGCCGGCAGTTATTGATGAACTATGTTCGTGATTCAAAACAAACCTACCTGATAGTGAGCCATGATCGTGGTTTGCTGAATCAGATGGAAGAAATATGGGAACTTACGCCGAAAGGATTAAATAAGTTCGGTGGCAACTACTCATTTTTCAAAGAACAAAAACTGCTTTCAGAGGAAGCGCTGGCACAACAACTCAAAAACAAGGAGCATGAAATCAGAAAGGCAAAACAAACAGAAAGAGAATCAATCGAAAGACAAAACAAACTAAATACACGCGGGAAGAAAAAGAATTCTGCCGGTGGTATTCCGACCATCATGCTTAATAAACTTCGCAATAGTGGTGAAGCGAGCAGTGCGAAATTAAAAGCCGTTCATGCAGACAAAAAAGAGAACCTGGTAAAAGAATTGGATCAGATTAAAGACCAGTTGATTATTAAAGATGGAATGCGTCTGGAACTAGACAATACGAAACTTCATTTTGGTAAAAAACTGATTCAGGCAA
The DNA here is from genome assembly GCF_003991195.1 of Gynurincola endophyticus. Lineage (GTDB taxonomy): Bacteria > Bacteroidota > Bacteroidia > Chitinophagales > Chitinophagaceae > Gynurincola > Gynurincola endophyticus. The sequence continues at coordinate 14,303 of NZ_RCWL01000002.1, forward strand.
CTGATTTAAATTTTTCTTATGGGCGTGGTAATCTCTGGAAAGAAAATTTCAATTTTGAAATTAATTGCGGACAAAGGCTCGCTATAAAAGGTGGAAATGGTAGTGGTAAATCAACATTATTGAATCTCATCACTCAAAAAATACCGCCCACTACAGGAAGTTTACTGCTTCAATATAATTCGATCGTGTATATTGATCAGGATTATAGCCTGTTGAACGATCAACTGACGGTATTCGGGCAAGCAGAGCTTTTCAATAAAACAGGATTATTAGAACACGAGATAAATATCTACCTCACTCGTTTTCTATTTTATCAACGTGATTGGAATAAATCCTGTTCAAAATTGAGTGGTGGAGAAAAAATGCGTTTATTATTATGTTGCATCAACATTCAGCGTACAGCACCCGATATTATCATTTTAGATGAACCGACTAACAATCTGGATATACAAAGTATAGAAATCCTTACGGAAGCAATCAAAGCATATAAAGGCACTTTACTGGTAGTTTCACACGATCAAACCTTTTTAGAAGACCTGAACATTCAGGAATATTTTGATATGTGACAATAATTCCTAAATAAGCCGAAATATCAAATAGCCGGCTTTCTCTGCTGTTTTGCAGTTTACAGAGCAGCAGAGAAAGAATATCCCTTACAGTTATTTTCTAATTTTGCGAAACAACCTTTAATTTACGTTCAGGTGATAGTTTGTTTTGAACGTACACCACGTACAACCCCAACAGCTCCAACGTCGCAACATTAAGAAAATACCGAACAACGTTTCCTTCAATTTTGCAATCGATTAATCCTGCTGTTTTTAACTCTTTTAAATGCTGTGACACGGTTGGTTGCGCTAACCGGATTTCATTCACTATTTCACCGCAAATACTTTCTTTAGCTGTCATCAGATGATCAATGATAGCAATTCTTGCAGGATGCGAAATGGCTTTCGCTACTTTAGCAAGCATTTGTTGTTGCTGAGAAAACTGAGCTCCTTTCGAATAAGCCATGATGTAATTTTTAAGAGTAAACACATTTCATCTGTTAATTTAACATGCCGCTCAGTTAAACCATTATTTTGTTTAATGATTTTATTCAAAATTGTTTTGTTATCCTCAGAATACTATTTCAAATCATTTATTTCCCCGGCACTCAATTCAAATGTACGCACACTCACCAGATCGTGCAGTTGTTCAATTGATGTTGCACTAACTATGGGTGCGGTGACCCCTGTTTGCTGCATCACCCACCGGATAGCAATAGACGCCATGGACTGGTTCTTTTTTTTGCTTAACATCTCCAGACATTCCAACACCTTCCAGCTATCATCATTGATATATTTCCTTACAAAATCTTTACGCGCTGTTGTTTGCAGCAATGCTTCTTCTCCTCTTCTATATTTTCCACTCAGAAAACCGCTGGCCAGTGAAAAATACGGCATCACCCCCAGCCCATACTTTTCTGCCAATGCTGCATACTGCTGTTCATATTTATCTCTGAATACCAGATTGTATTCAGGTTGAATAGATACATAAGCTGCTAATTGATGTAAACGGCTATATTCTATAGAAGCAGCTATTTTTCCGGCATTCATATTTGATACACCAATGGCCCGCACTTTTCCTGCTAACACGAATTCATTCAATACCTCAATGGTTTCTTCAACAGAAGTTTGTTCATCATCGTGGTGCACCTGATACAAATCAATATAATCAGTTTGTAACCGCTTCAATGATCTGTCTATTGCCTGTCGGGCATATGCCGCAGAAATATTACGCGAAGTGTTTTCAGAATATGTACCACCAAATTTTGTAGCAATCACTACCCTGCTTCGGCATTTTCTTTTTTTTATCCAATGCCCCAGTACAGTTTCTGACTCACCGCCTTTCAAACCGGTTCCCCAATGTGAATAGTTATCAGAAGTATCGATTGTATTGATATCATGAGCCAGCCAGGCGTCTAATAACTCAAAAGACTTTTCTTCACCTATCGTCCAGCCAAAAACATTTCCACCTACAATCAAGTCACTTACCGATAAACTACTATTACCTAATTGTTTCATGACCCGTTATTATTTACCTCCTAAATATTTACTGAAAAAACCCATCATTGCTTTATATAACTCAATCCGATTTTCTTCATGGGCAAATCCATGTCCTTCATTATACTTAACCATATACGGTACATTAAAACCGCGTGAGCGTAATTCGGATACAATCTGGTCGGATTCATGAATATTCACCCTCGGGTCATTTGCTCCCTGTACCACAAATAATGGCCGTTCAATTTTATCAATATGAAAAATGGGGGATACTTCCAGTGCAATTTCTTTTTCCGCAGGGTTATCCAGATCATACCAGATTTCTTTGATAATTTTTAACATTGGCTTCCAGTACGGCGGTATCGATTGAAAGAATGTTTCCAGGTTTGATACCCCTACATAATCAACTGAGCAGGCATACAGTTTCGGAGTTTTTACCAATCCCATTAATGCGGCATACCCTCCGTGACTACCACCATAGATGGCAATTTTTGCTACATCAATCCACCCCTGCTCAATCACATATAATACACCATCTTCCACATCATTCATACAGGCGCGACCGATTTGCTTAAAGCCTTTTCGCATGAATTCTTTTCCATATCCTCCGGAAATTCTGAAGTTCACGTGTAAAGTAGCATATCCACGCGAAGCAAATAACTGAGCTTCGGGGTTAAAAGCCCATGAATCTCTGATACCCTGCGGCCCGCCATGCGGATTCACAATCAAAGGCACTTTTTTTCCAGAGAGCGCTGCTTCCGGTAATGTGATATAACCATGAATTGTTAAACCATCTCTCGATTGAAAACGGATAGGCTTCATAGAAGCCATATCTTCTTCCTTTAGCTGAGGCATTAAATCCATTAATAACTCTATCTTACCCGTCAGATGGTCGTACAGGTAATATTTTCCATACAACTTATCGGAGGTGACATATACCAGAAAACGGTCTTCTTCATCTGTTCTGTCAATAATATGAATCGCATCGTCACCCAGTTCGGCATTTAACTTTTTATAAATTTCCTTAAAGGTTTCGCTCACAGGGATGATTTCCTGCTTTTCACCTTCATAAGTAAAAAAGTCAATCTCCCAGTTTCTCTTTCTTGATAACCGTAAACCGGCAGCATCATACTCTTCTACTTCTAATACGGTTTTAAGTTGTTGATACGTTTTCAGATTCCAATATTCGATTCTGGCCTTATCACTTTGAAGGTTGGATACAAGATATACGATATCTTCATCAGCCTGGCTATAATCAAATGCAAGAATAGCGTGATGATCGTAATACTTATTTTCATACAATAACTTAAACTCCTCCTCACCGGCTGCCTTGTAGAAGTATTGTGTATTTACTCCATCTTTCAGTTTTGAAAACCCCTTCATTAAGCCGTCTTTATTGAAGGTATAAGACTGAATAGGATTCACCACATCTTTATTCTCATACAACTTTACCAATTCTCCTGTATGAACATTTACTTTATAAGGTTCGAACACCTGAGGATTCTCTTTATTCATAGAAATAATCATATGATCAGGATCCTCTTTCAACACATTGATCACACCGGCTTTTACTCCTTCGAAAGGTGTTAAATCGATATTATTGGAACCGTCTACATTTACGGTGTAGAGATGATAATTTTCATCGCCGCCGTTATCCATAAAATACAACAGTTTCTCATCACTTAACCAATAGTAATCACGCACCAGTTCTTTTACTTCATCGATTACTTTCAACACTTTTCCGGTACTGATTTCCCGGATATAAACAGGTCGTTTATGTTGTGCGTTCTTTTCTCTGAATGAAATATAACGGCCTTGGGGAGATAGTGCAAATGCACTGATTTCCGGTCGCTGAAAATAATCTTCCACTTTATATTTAAAATCACCTTTATCGAGCTGAATCAGTTCGTTCAATTCTTCAGCAGAAGATACCAAAGCAGGGTTTCCCGGTAACTTCTTTTCGAAGGAAGTAAATTGTATTGCCGTAGTATCTCCTTCATTTCCTATTTCACCGGCTAACGTTTCTCCATCAAAGATTCCTTTAAATTCAACTCCTAAAGGAGGAATGCTGAAATTTACATTATTACCATCCACCACAGGAAATACATTCAGGTTTTGTAATCCTAATTCGGTGATAGAAACCAATGCTGCTGTTGTATCATTCTGATTTTTAATTTCCAGCTGTATGACCACTTTATTACCTTGTATAGCTAAGTCGGCTTTCCAGCTTCCGGTCAATTGATTTAAAACATTCATGAATCACAATTTTTATTAATAAAGCGGATACAAGTTAACACATTAAAAATAAAACAGGTCTGTTCGGTTAGCCCGGACAGACCTGTTTGGTATTATGATCGGAAAAATAGCTTCCGGAATATGTTTGATTTCTTTATGACTGTTGTTTACGCAGGTATTTAGTGAGTATTACAATCATTTGTCCTTCAACCTTTCCTTCAATTTGTTCGTGATTATCCGGTACCAGTCTGATATTTTTTACAACAGTACCCACTTTCGCTTTGATTGTAGAACCTTTCACATCCAAAGTTTGTGTTAATACAACGCTGTCGCCATTCTGTAAGAGATGCCCGTTACTGTCTTTGTGAAACAGATCACCGGAGGCGTCAGCATCAGCATCACCCAATGCTTTTGCCCATTCCAGCGTATCATCATCAAGATACATCAATTCAAGTTGTTCAGCGGCCCAGGATTCGCTCTTTAATCTATTCAGTAAACGCCAGGCCAGTACTTGTACGGAAGGATATTCGCTCCACATAGTAGTAGTCAGGATATTCCATCTTTGTGCATCGAGTGGTACTTTTTTATCTACCTGTTCGATACAGGTACTACATAAGTGTACGTAACCGTCTGCACCGATATTTTTGGCGGGCTGTACCTCATACATGTGTAAAGGAGCAGCTGCTGTGCACAGTTCACACTGATTACCACTGCGATTCTTCAATTGTTCGTCTAATTTCATATACCGTCAGGTTTTCGGCCACAAATGTACATTTTTATTTAGCAAAGAAAGTTGAGTTTTATCATAATATGATGTATTTCATTGCACATATCAGCGCATATTTTACGTGTATTTAAGTATTTTTTATTAATTCAACTTAAATTCTTTCACTAAGCTTTGAAACTTTCTTTTTTTTAGTGAACTTAGGGCTCTTACCCCGATGCAATTTTAGCTAACCACTTATTCGCTTTGTTATGAGTACTCATTTGTATCATCTGGAACTGGAATGGACTGGTAATACTGGTGTCGGAACAACCGCTTACACCAGCTATGAAAGAGGATATAATATATCCATTCCCGGAAAGCCTGTATTACAAGGCAGCTCCGATCCTATTTTCAGAGGAGATCCCACCAGGTATAACCCCGAAGACCTGCTGGTTATTTCCCTCAGCTCCTGTCATATGTTGTGGTACCTGCACCTTTGTGCCGTTAATGACGTGGTGGTGGAAGAATACAAAGATTTTGCAGAAGGTAAGATGGAACTCGACGATACCGGTAACGGCCGTTTTACTGAAGTAGTGCTGAAACCACAGGTCAAAATAAAAAATCCGGAGAAAACAACCATGGCTATGACCTTGCATCACGAAGCACACAAAGCCTGTTTTATTGCTAAATCAGTTAATTTCCCAGTATTACATCAACCCTCGATTTTAGTATAAAGTGATTTCAAAAATAACTTACTGCGCTTATAATGAGCAAATCTTCACCGGTACCGAAGATGCAGAACAGCTGATTTTTAATTATTGTAAAGAAAAAAAATACGATTGTTACCAGCTTAGCAATACCCATTTTATCTTTTACAGAGTCAGAAAATGGTATAGTCTCGGTCAGGAAATTTCTATTGATACCGAAAATGGTTACTGGGAAGTATTAAGCCGGCAAATTTTTCCTACTTTCTATGATTTTTCTGCAAATTTTTTCAACGTTCGTGACTTTGTTGCTTACATTAGAGAAAATACGGAATCAGCAGATACTGCAGATGAAAATACAGACGAATCTTTGATGAGCGATAGCCCGGATAATACGACCTCTATAGCTGCTATAACAAACACTTTAGAAGAGCCGTTGCAGTATGACATTACAACCGGAAACAATACTTCTGCTCCACCGGAGATAACAGAAAGTATACCTCCTCCGGTAGAAACACCACGGTTTTTAGCGCCGATTGATTTTGTCAGCAATCGACCTCCCTATTACGCAAATCTGATGCTGATTGTGTCGTTGTTGTTAGTATACGGACTAATGGTGCTCAGTTCTCAAACAGGGCATGTCAACCGCGCTGTTATGCGTACCTGGGGAGCTAACCATGATTTGTTTGTTTCTAACGGTGAAATACACCGACTGATTACCAGTATATTTTTACACAGTGATATTATGCACGTGCTCGGAAATATCATTGTGTTATTCCTTATCGGCGGATTTATAGAAAAATGGGTATCCTCTAAATTCTATATCATTCACTTTATTTCGATCGGTTTTTTTGCCGCCAGTCTGAGTTTTTACTTTCATGACGGTGGATTTATCCTGGGAGCATCCAGTGCTGCATTCGGGTTATTGGGATTACTATTCTTTGCGCTGCTTCGAAAACAGTTTCCGCGTGCTATTATTCCAACCATCCTCAGCATAGCTGCTTTTTTATCAGTAGATCTTGTAATGATTACACTGCATTGGGATACATACATTGATCATACCGGCCACCTTGCCGGACTCTCTTTCGGCTTTATATACGGGATCATTTATGACTACAGTAATAGAAAAGCCCCATTTAAAAAAAATCTGAGAATTCTGTTTGCCCCACTATTAACAGCATCTGTAGCAATGTTGATAGTGTTGTCAAAACCAACTGATTTTAAAGAGTGGGAACACCATATGAAAAAAGCCGAGCTGTATTATGAAAACGGTAATTTTATCTTATTGAATTATCATCTTTACAGAAGAGCTGATATCCCTAAAGAAGTAAATTATGCACTGGAATGTTTTGCTGACCTGAACAAAACAATAGACTCATTACAGCACCTACGGGTACCTGCGGGTTATAAAAAAATTCCAATAGAAGCATTTACATACATAGAGGAAAGAAAAGACTTGTTACTCTATTTAAAAGAGAGTAAAGAAAACTATGAGTTCGATGTAAATGAATATGAAAACAGACTCAAAAAACTAAGAAGGCGTTAGAAAAGCTTACCATTTTCAACTGTACCTTTTTCAGTTTCTTCTATCATTGTATAGATCACTGGCAAAAGAGGTTCACTACTCATTCTGAAATCCTTCTGAATAGTATGTGCCTGTAACTTGTTTGAGGGAAATATATCTGATAATACCGCAAGCGTTTCCTGTTCTGCGGATGTATTTAAAAAATCATATGCCTGCTGATTTGTAAGAATGGCGGGCATTCTTTCTTTTGAGTTGTGAATTTTTTTCATTAACTCATTCGCCGGCTGCGTAATGATCGCGTAATTTTCGAGATACTCTCCCGTTTGCCGGTCGGTCCAGCCTTGCCAGATACCGGCCATCCAGAACCATTCCTGCTGTTTTACCTGAATGGCATAAGGATATTTATCAGTAGTTTTTAACGGCTTACCGGTTTTCTTATTTATTTTCGGGAGGTGACGCCATTCAAAAAAATGGGTGGCAGGAACAAGACAATGTCTTTTCAGAGCAGCATCTTTATACAAATTCTGAAACACTGTTTCCACTCTTGCATTTAACAAATCCATTGGCGGGTGAAACTTTCCTGTACTATCGGTATAACCGCTACGCATTCTCAGTAATTCATTCCCGTCTCTGATATAGGAAGGAATAAAACCCCATTCCATTATTCTGGGTTGTAGATTACCATTTTCATTGGTAACAACTACGGAGGGTGAAAAATCAAACCCCACTTCCACCTCTTTAAACAATGGTTCGAAACCGCTCAGATCCAGATCAGTTTCGCCTAAGGTTATATTCAGGGTAACATTCGTCTTAATTCCTTTATAAAAACACATACACTTAAATTCGTTCTGCCCAAATATAAACTGATGAATTCAATAATCAATTCGCCTATTAAGCGTAAACTTAAAAAACAGCGGAAGAATAAACCTTCATGAACATTAAATGTTAGTAATCCTGAAAAAAATTGTATATTAACGAAATGCTTTTTGCATGGTAATTTCATAAAAGCTTTCCTCAAAAACCATTTTATGCGCATTTACTCTACCTTATTATTGATTCTGACAATTTCATTAAAAGGAGCAGCACAGCAATATTTAAAACCAGACTTCGACGCGGAAGAATATTATGAAGTTTGCCTGGTCAATAATATTATTTCAGGTTTTGAACAGCCTTCAATCCCACCCCCGGCTGAATTTCAAATGATTTATAAGAGTAGCCCTTCACCACTTGACAATGTTTGGTCGTATTGGAAAAGTAATAAACGGCCGGTAGGTATGATTGTTATTCGCGGCACTTCCGGAAAAGGGGAATCGTGGTTAGAAAACTTTTATGCAGCGATGATCCCTGCTACCGGGCAACTTGATTTTATTGACGGAAAGAAGTTTAACTATCAATTAGCCGATCGCCCCGATGCCGCAGTACATGTAGGCTGGACACTAGGTTTTTCGTACATGAAAGATAGCCTCGACCTGCTGATTAAAGCAGAAATGGCAGCAGGTATTAATGAATTTATTGTAACCGGGCATAGCCAGGGCGGTGCCATTGCCTATATTTTAGCAACCTGGTTAAAAAGAGCATATCCCGGCCTTACTGTAAAAGTATACTGCTCGGCAGCACCAAAGCCCGGAAATACCGGTTTTGCATATGATTTTGAATTTTTGTTTAGAGGTGGCTGGGCTTTTAATATAGTAAATGAGCTGGATTGGGTGCCTGAAGTACCTTTCTCTATACAAACCATGCAGGATTTTAATAAAGTAAATCCTTTTGCCAACCTTAGAGGAGTTATCAAAAAGCAAAAAGTTCCGGTGAGATGGGCCTTAAAGAAATACTATAATGATCTGGCAAAAAGTTCGGAAAAGGCACAACGTAAGTTTCAGAAGAGACTGGGCAAAACCATAGGAAAATTCATTATTAAAGCCGATCCGAACGCAACATTACCCGTATTTGCCACTTCACACCAGTATGCGCGTACCGGCCAGCCGGTAGTGCTCAAGGCAACAGAAGAGTATAACAGCAAATATCTTGACGAAAACGGTAAAAAAATATTTGTACACCACTCTATTGTGGCATATATGGACTTACTAAAATATTGGTATTTAAAAAAATAACATATTACACTAACAGGTATTATAATACAAACATCATTTATTATTTTTGCGGTATAAAACCATCGTATGAGTATATTCAATAATAAAGTAGTAGCTATAACAGGAGGAAGTGATGGAATAGGAAAAGCCTTGGTAGAATATTTCATCCAGCAAGGTGCAAAAGTGGCTACGTGCGCCAGAAATCACGACAAACTTTATGATCTGCAGATCAGACATAGTGATGCATTATTGCATACAATTACCTGCGATATCAGTAAAGAAAGTGATTGTAAGCGTTTTATTGAATCAACGATCAAAAACCTCGGTGGCATTGACATTCTGATCAATAATGCCGGTATCAGTATGCGTGGTTTGTTTAATGATACCGATACCGAAGTCATTAAAAAACTAATGGATCTAAACTTTTTCGGTGCTTTATATTGTACAAAATATGCTTTACCTTCTATTTTGGAGCGTAAAGGAACCATTGTGGGCGTATCGTCTATAGCCGGTTACCGTGGTTTACCCGGAAGAACCGGTTATTCTGCTTCCAAATTTGCATTACAGGGATGGCTGGAAGCATTGAGAACCGAATTGCTGGATAGCGGTGTGAATGTAATGTGGGTTTGTCCGGGGTTCACTTCATCGAACATACGTAATGCCGCTTTGAACGCCACTGGTGAGTCACAAGGTGAATCGCCATTAGATGAATCGAAATTAATGTCTGCCGAAGAGTGCGCTGTTCACATTGTAAAAGCGATTGAAAAGAGAAAACGTACCCTTGTACTTACCGGAACCGGTAAACAAACTGTTTTCTTAAACCGCTTCTTCCCGGCCTGGGCAGATAAACTGGTACATAAATATTATTTCAAAGACGGTAAACTTATTAAATAGTCGAAGTTGCACCCATGGCAATAGTTACCCTCACATCAGACATAGGGCATCAAGATTACTTGGTCGGGGCTATCAAGGGTAAACTGCTATCAGTAGATCCGGGTTTTAATCTGGTAGATATTTCGCATGAAATTGCTCCGTTTAACTATCCGCAGGCGGCATATATTACCAGAAATGCCATAAAGCATTTCCCTGCTTACTCGTTTCACTTAATCTTTATCAATCTGTTCGAGCAAAAACCCGAACAATTATTGCTATGTTATCACAATAACCAATATTTTATCTGTGCCGATAACGGCCTCCTGAATATGATTCTGGAAGATCGCCCCGAAATGGTCATCGGCCTTCCTTTAAACCTTTTCGAAAACAGAAACACGCTTTATATCGCCGAAATAATGGGTCAAGCTGTTCATCAATTACACAAAGGTGCCAGTATACTTGATATTGGTCAACCTGATGTGAATTACCTCGAAAAAAATCACCTTCGCCCGTTGTTAGGCGAAAACTGGATAGAAGGTCATATTATTTATATTGACAATTTCGAAAACGTCATTGTCAATATCACCCGCGAACAATTCGAAAGTCAACGAAAAAACAGAAGTTTCCGTATAGTTTTCGTTCGAAATGAAGTTATTACTACCATCAGCGAAACTTATGCTGATGTAATGGAAGGTGAAAAATTAGCCCTCTTCAATGCTGCCGGTTACCTCGAAATTGCCATGAATAAAGGCAATGCTGCCGGATTACTTGGTTTACAAGGGTTCTCGGAAAAGTCGTTAAGTAGTCAAAATCGGCTTTTTTATCAAACAGTAAGAGTGCATTTTGAATAATTTATCCTTATTTACCTTAATTTTAATGCTTTAGTCTATGAATTAGCACTTTGCTTTATTAACATTGTGCTCTGAATATTATATTTGCTGAGTTTTTAAAAAAATAGCGTATATGAACTTTAACCGAGTGAATAATATTGTCGGATGGCTGGTATTTCTGATAGCGACTGCCACTTACGTTCTAACAATGGAACGAACGGGTAGTTTCTGGGATTGTGGCGAGTTTATCTCAACTGCCTTTAAATTACAAATTCCTCACCCACCCGGCGCACCATTATTCGTTTTATTAGGTCGTTTCTTTATCATTTTATTCGGAGCTGACCCAATGAACGCAGCACTTGCAGTAAACTTCATGAACGCCCTGGCTTCTGGCTTTACTATTTTATTTCTTTTCTGGTCTATTACTCACTTTGCCCGTAAAATCGTTGCACCGGGAGCGAATACCTTTAATTTTGGTCAACTTTTTTCCATTCAGGCTGCCGGTGTAGTAGGTGCGCTCGCCTATGCATGGAGCGACTCTTTCTGGTATAGTGCTGTTGAAGGTGAGGTATATGCCCTTTCTTCATTGTTCACAGCGCTGGTATTCTGGGCAATTCTGAAATGGGAACATGCCGCTGATAAAGAAACTAACCCGATCGGTAAGTTCGGCGTGGCCGATAAATGGCTCATTCTGATCTTCTATCTGGTAGGTTTATCTATCGGTATCCACTTATTAAACCTTTTGACCATTCCGGCCATCGTAATGGTTTATTACTTCAAAAGATATCCGATCACTACTAAAAATACCATTATTGCCTTTTTGGTAGGATGTGTACTAACCGGTTTAACACAGGTTGTATTTATTCAATGGAGTATTCAGGGTGCCGGCTCTTTTGATATATTCTTCGTAAATACGCTCGGATTACCATTCTTCAGTGGTTTCGGATTTTATTTCGTTTTCCTGTTTGTATTTATTTTGTTAGGATTAAGATTCACAGACAAAAGCATTCAGAAATTTTCTGGTTTCGCCACCTGGCTAACCGTCTTACTACTGATGTTCTGCTTTCCGTTTATCAAGTCTGGCGGAAGCTTCGTTCTTTTTGCTATCGCTACAGGAGTGCTGTTGTTCTTCCTGAGCACCCATAAAAGAAAAATATTTAATTTCTTACAAATTGGTATCTGGTCTACTTTCTTCGTGATTCTCGGAACCACTACCTATTTTACTACATTAATCCGTTCAAATGCAAATCCTTCAGTGGATATGTATAACGTTGATAATCCAGTCAGCCTGATCGGATATTTAACCCGTGAACAATACGGTGACTGGCCGATTTTATACGGACCTGACTATAATTACCGTCCGAATTTCGTTGACGCCGGTGATCAGTACATTAAAGGCGAAGACAAATACATTGTTTCTGGTAAAAAAAGAAAAGTAGATTATTCTGCCAAACCGAGCCAGGAAGAAATTCAATACATTATTCAACAAAACCCAGGCTGGGATCCGAGCAAAATCGGACCACATATATTCCCGAGAATGTATGATGCCGGCACCGAACGCCAGCAGGATTACGTTTATCGCGTATTCGGAAATATCCCTCCGGGAGGCCAGCCTAAGTTTTCCAATAACATTTACTACTTCTTCAACTATCAGCTGAACTGGATGTACGGAAGATATTTCTTCTGGAACTTCGCCGGCCGCCAGAACGATTTACAAGGTTTTGGAAACAGCAGAGACGGTAACTGGATTACCGGTATAAAACCTGTAGATAATCTGTTCGGAAAAGATGGCGATGATATATTACCAAGTACCGCCGGAAAAGACAACAAAGCCAATAATAAATTTTACGCAATTCCTTTTATTCTGGGCTTAATTGGCTTCTTCTTCCAATTAAGAAAAAACAAACAAGACTGGCTGGTAGCTACACTACTATTCTTCTTTACCGGTATTGCTATTGTTGTTTATCTGAACCAGGCCGGATTTCAACCGAGAGAACGTGACTACGCATTCGTAGGATCATTCTATGCCTTTGCTATCTGGATCGGTTTATCAGTATTGTGGATTCAGGAAAGACTACAAAAATTCATTCCTTCAGGTAATACGGCTAAATTTGTTGCAGCCGCTGCAGCACTCTTAGCAGCTCCGGTATTAATGGTATCTCAAACCTGGGATGATCACGACAGAGGAGAAAAATACCTCGCCAGAGATTTAGGTAAAAGCTACCTCGAATCAACTGCTGAAAATGCATTATTATTAACCTTCGGTGATAATGATACCTATCCGCTTTGGTTTACACAGGAAGTAGAAGGCGTTAGAAAAGATTTACGTGTGATTAACTACAGCTTATTAGGCACAGACTGGTATATCAATCAGCTTCGTTATAAACTGAATGAAAGCGCACCATTTGATGTTATTTTCACTGAAAATCAGATTGCAGGTAACAAACGTGACGTAGTATTTACCGTTCAGGGATTACAACGCTATGGTTATGGTGTTCCGCCTTCAGCTTATGCTTATCAGAATGGAGAATATCATGATCTGTACACTTTACTAAAAGACTTTGTTGGTAAAGATGATCCAAACCTGATGGCCAGCAGAAGAGGTGATGCAGAAAAAGTACATTTCTTACCTACTACTAAAGTGAGAATTCCTGTTGACATTGAAAAAGTAAAACAAGAATACAAACTGGAAGAAGGTGACAGCCTGGTGAACTACATAGAAATCGACCTGAACAAATCGTTGATTCTTAAAAATGATTTAGCCGTATTAGCGGTGATCGCAGCTAATAAATGGGAAAGACCGATTTACTTTACCTCTGAGCAGGAATTGAGAGAATTAGGTTTAACCGATTATGTAAGAACAGAAGGTTTAACCTATCGCCTGGTTCCTTACAAAACAAAATCCGGTGTAGGTTTAGATGCCGCTTATAATAATATCATGAACCACATGTATTATGGTAATGCAAAAACCAAAGGAGTTTATTTCGATGAAGAAAACCGTCGCCACATCAACTCTATGCGCCAGACACATGCGATCGTAGCCAATCATCTGGTAGATGCAGGTGAAAGTGGAAAAGCTAAAGAAGTACTCAATAAATATGATCAGAACGTAGATCAGGAAAATGTTCCTTACGGTATGACCTCTAACAGAGGTAACTTCCATAACAGAATTACTTTACAATTCTTATATGCTGCTTACCGTTCAGGCGACAAAGCCCTTGCTGAAAAAGTGGGCGCTTCATTACAAAAAGACCTGAATGAACAAATGGCCTACTACGCAGCTTTAGGTAATAATAAACTAACCGGCGAACAATTAGCGATGCAGGCAAATGTATTGCTGAACGGACGCTTATCAGGCTTAAACCGCCGTCAGGAAGCATTTGCACAAGACATCTTATCTACCTTCCAGTTATTAATGAATCTTGAACAATTAAAACAGGATTTCGGAGATGACCAGAAAATAGAAAATAATATTCCGCTTCAATAAAGAATAAACAAAAAGGCTGACCATTTATGGTCAGCTTTTTTGTTAGCTCTCGTACCTACAATACTTTGCAAGCAAGAATGCTTTAACGTAGTTATTACATGATTTAAATTACTTTTCGAAGAGATATCACGATATAAGTCACCGGATACAATCCGGCGCGAGAGATAGTCTGGCGCTGCTTTGCAAGCAGTGACATTATACAAAATTCATCTTTCCCTTCGACAAAACCGATTTCGTTATACCTGCTGATTATAGAATTTAATACTTCTCGAAAAAATATCGATATAACGCACCGGATACAATCCGGCGCGAGAGATTTACTGGCGCTGCTTTGCAAGCAGTGACATTATACAAAATTTATCTTTCCCTTTGACCAAACCCCTTTTCTTTATACCTGCCTATTATATAATAGGATACTTTTCAGAATGATCATGATATAACGCACCGGATACAATCCGGCGCGAGAGATTTACTGGCGCTGCTTTGCAAGCAGTGACATTATACAAAATTCACCTCACGCTCCAGCTCTATACCAAACTTCTGTTTGATATCCTTCATAATCTCTTTTGAAAAATTCAGTATTTCGTTTCCGTCAGCTCCGTCATAATTTACTATTACCAATGCCTGTTTTTCATGTACGCCCACTTTGCCTTTACGTAAACCTTTCCAACCGGCTTTTTCAATCAACCAGCCGGCAGGTATTTTCACCCATTCGGTATCTACTGAATAATGTGGTATTTCAGGATACCGCGCATGCAATTTTGTGAACACTTCTACGCCAACTATCGGATTTTTGAAAAAACTGCCGCAGTTCGGCAACTCTTTAGGATCAGGTAGCTTACTCGCTCTGATAGCAGCAACTACAGCAGCTACATCCTGAATACGAGGTTCATGAATATTTCTTTCGAATAACATTTTTTGAACGTCACCATAAGAAACCTTTATTGTATGGTCGCTGGTTGTTAGTAAAAACTCTACCGCAACAATTATATACTTGTCTTTTGCTACATTTTTGAAAATACTTTCCCGGTAACCGAAATGACAATCTTCATTGGTAATCCAATCAAAACCACCTGTCGTTAAATCGAATACTTTTACTCTTTGAATGGTATCTTTTACCTCCACTCCGTAGGCACCGATGTTTTGCATAGGAGCAGCGCCTACTTTACCGGGGATGCTGATCAGATTTTCTACACCGCCGTAATTGTTATTCAGGCAATATTCCACAAAGTGTTGCCAGGTAACCCCTGCTGCCACCTGCAGTAAAACTTTTTTTTCTTTATGTACAACTTCAATACCTTGTATTTCCATCAATAAAACCAATTGATCCGGCGAAGCCGTTATCACAAGATTACTTCCACCGCCAATTACCAGAGCCTGCTGCAATTCATGCCGGTAAACCTTCCATAATTGTTCTATATCTGCCTCCGACAAAACCTTTACCGCTTTACGTGCCTGAACATCTACCTGCATCGTAAGGTATTCTTTCAACGATATATTTTTTAAGAATTGCATGATTTAATATTTATCTACATCTGGAATGATCACGACCGATTTTAATTCTTTTTCCTGATGAATCATCGCAACCTGCTGTTGAATCAGGTGTTTACATTCATTCAATAACCTTGCATCCCTTGGAATCTTCACCATCATTTCCATCAGGTACTGATTGCGGATTCTGCTGACTACCGGTGCAGACGGGCCTATAATGTATTTGCCAAATAAAGGATGCAGTGCCCGCGCCATCAGGTTAGCGGCTTTGTCTACAATTTCTTTTTGTTTGTGTTTGAAAGTTATATTGATCACTCTTGAGAAAGGCGGGTAACCAAAAGCATTTCTCATCTGCATTTCAAAATCATAAAATGCCAGGTACTGATGACTCTGTACAAATTGCAGTACCGGATGGTGTACCTGTGCTACCTGTACCAATACCAGTCCTTTACCATCACGCCTGCCTGCCCGGCCACTCACCTGTTCCATTAATTGAAAAGCCCGTTCATTTACTCTGAAATCAACAAAAGTAAGTAAACTGTCGGCATCCAGAATGCCCACCAGATTCACATTTTCAAAATCCAACCCTTTCACTACCATCTGTGTGCCTACCAGAATATCAATTTCTTTATTCTCAAATTGAAATATCAGCTGGTCATGGGCAGACTTCCCTCTGACACTGTCTACATCCATCCGTGCAATTTTGGCATCGGGAAACAAAGTAGCCAGATGTTCTTCGATTTTTTCTGTTCCGAACGAACGTTTGAGAAAGTGATGTGATCCACAGGCACTGCACTCATGAATAGGCGCATAAACAGTTCCGCAGTAATGGCAATGCAGTTTATGTGTAATTTTATGGAAAGTAAGCGAAACATCGCAATGTTTGCATTTAGGTATCCAACCGCATTGCTGGCAAATCTGATAAGGATTATAGCCTCTTCTGTTTTGAAAAAGAATAATTTGTTTTTGATTCGTCAACGACAAATGCATTGCCTCTTCCAGAGCAGGTGTAATAATCACTTTTTCATGATCGGGTTGTGCTATTTTTTTGGTGTCTACTATTTGTATCACCGGCATTTCAACTCCTCCAAAACGTTCTAACAAACTTACCAGGCCATACTTGCCTTGCTGACCGTTATAATAACTTTCTACCGAAGGAGTAGCACTCCCGAGCAGAACTTTTGCATTAAACAAACCGGCTAAGAAAATAGCCGAATCACGTGCATTATATCTGGGTGCCGGATCCTGTTGTTTATAAGAAGAATCGTGCTCTTCATCAACAACAATCAATCCGATATTATTAAAAGGCAGAAACAAAGCTGACCTTGCCCCTACCACCACTTTCAGTTTACCCTGTTTGATTTTTTTCCATATCTCCACCCGTTCGTTTTGTGAAAACTTAGAGTGATAAATACCAATATGTCCGCCAAAATGTTTTTGTAAACGGCGAATCACCTGCGAGGTTAATGCTATTTCGGGTAACAGGTACAACACCTGTTTGCCCTCACGGATATATTGCTCAATCAGTTTAATGTATAGTAAGGTTTTTCCACTTGCGGTGACGCCATGCAGCAAACAAACATCTTTAATAGCAAAATTGCTCAGTAACTGCTCATAGGCATCATTCTGTGCCTGGGTGAGGTCTGTATCAACATTAATATCTTCGGCCAGGTATTGTATACGGTCGATCACCTGTTTTTCTACTGTTAAAATTCCTTTTTGCACTAATCCCTTCAACTGTGCATCAGAAGCATTGCTTTTTTTCAATAAGTCAGACTTCCGTACTATTCCTTCCGTTTGCTCAAGGTGCAGGTAACTCAATAATAATTCTAACTGTTTTTCTGCTCTTTGCAGCTTGGGATCTTCATTCAGTAGTTTACTAAGTGATTCTTCATTACGGTATACCGGAGATAATTTTACAAAAGAAACTTTCTTAGGTGTAAAGGTTTCTTTCAAAGCTTCCCAAACCGTACATACTCTTTTTTCGATCAGTCTTTTTACAACCGGATAGATATGATTGGTTTCGAGAATCTGCTGTACTTCGGTAATCTTTAATTCTTTGCGGAGCAATAAGGCTTCAGCTACCAGATATTCATCATGATCAAGTGCCTGAAAATCTTCGCCGAACTCTTCATTGTAAACAAGAATTGTTTCACTGCTGAGTTTAAAATGTGCAGGAAGTGCCGCAGCCATTACTTCTCCTTCTGAACACATATAGTACCGGGCAATCCATTCCCATAACTTCAATTGTTCGGCGTTTACAATTGGAGCATCATCCAAAACATTAATAATATCTTTGGTATCATACGCTTCCGGTGCAGAAGAATGAATTGCTTTAACAATACCGGCGTATTTTTTATTTTTACCCAGTACTACTTCTACCCTTACACCCACTTGAACTTTGTCCTGCAATGTATCAGGTACCGACCAGGTGTAGTTTTTGGGTAACGCTAAAGGAATGATTATTTCGGCAAATAATTTCTCAAACATATTCTGGCACAAGTTATCTATTATTCTTGATCCAACCGGCATTCCATTGAATTAATGCGGTTTCCATTTTTTCAGCAACAACGGTTTTGAGTTGTGGAAGATCGGCAAGTGTTAAACCGGCTACAGGTATAGGTTCTAAAAAAACAGTTCTGCTTCTGCCCGGTAGTAAGGAAAAGATAGAACTATAATGCATCAACTTAAAACTGTCAAGAATCAATACCGGCTTAATGGGCGTTTGCGTTTCAATAGCCAGTCTGAATGCGCCGTCATAGAACCTGATTAAAGGTTGGTCAGACTGATTAAAAGTTCCTTCCGGAAAAATGAAGATGGAAACGCCTCTATGGATGAATTCTTTTAATTTTAAGATGCTCTTTGCGCGGTCGCGGGTATTACTTCTGTTCACCGTCACAATTGCATTTTTATAGATATACCCGAATATAGGTACTTTGGTCATCTCTGCCTTGCCCAATACCCTGATCGGTTGTTGAATCGATTTTACCAGAATCGGAATATCCAGATAAGAAATGTGATTGGCTACAAAGATGAATTGTTCTTTTTTATTATGAGGCGCTGCATAAATATTGCGATGGCGGATGCCGATCATAAACATCCAGACATCAGCCCATACACGGCAGGCATTGTATACAAAGTTTCCACTTTTAAACCCGTCGCCGGGTAATGCTCCGATAATTGCTACCGGAAATACCAATAGCATGAGAATGATAAAAATAATCAGTGCATAAAGCGTATAAATCAGTCGAAAAGGCCACAAAAGTAGTTTCATATCCAATTTTTCAAACACAAAAAACCTGTCTGTACAATTAATATACGATTTTTTTTGATTAATTACAAGCACATTCCCAGTCAGTTACCAGATCAATTACAGTTACCACCACCAACCCTTTGGGAGAATCGGCAAAAACAATTCTAACTTTTTGATTGTCAGAGGTGGTTCCCTCGAGTGCATATTTAGGATCAGGCTTATTTTGGGGCTCACTTTTGCTCCAGTTGATTGTTCCTTTCTGCAGAATTTCCCTGATTTCTCTTTCATCTATTTTACGGCAATCCATTCTGCACGCTGCATGTTTTGAGATGATCAGTTTATCAGGAGTTCTGTTAAACGGGTCATTCGATGAAGTGATTTCGTGCTGTTCGGTATTATTTTCACTGCCGGGCGTCTTATTTAACAGTTTCCAGCTATAAACCGACATGATCACGGCTATCACTAACATAATGACTCTCAATGTACTCTTCATTTCAACCTTTTCTTTGCAAAATAGTTATTTATAGTAATTTCCCGATAACAATTATCTTTGCAAATCCATGAGTACAAAGAAATCGGTAGCCTTTCATACATTAGGTTGCAAGTTGAATTTTTCGGAGACATCTACGATCTCCAGATTATTAGAGCAGGAAGGCTATGAAAAGAAGCCTTTTGAGGACGTTGCGGATGTGTACGTCATTAATACTTGTTCGGTAACTGATAATGCCGATAAGGAATGTCGTCAGCTGGTACGTCGTATTCAGCGTAAGTCACCCGGCAGTATGGTAGTGATTACAGGTTGCTACGCACAGCTGAAACCTAAGGAAATAGCAGAAATCCCCGGTGTTGACCTCGTATTGGGTGCTGCGGAGAAATTTAATATTGTTCAACATCTATCTTCCTTAACCAAGGGCGATGATACTAAAATATGTTCCTGTGATATTGAAACCGTTACCGGCTTCAATTCTTCCTATTCTGTAAATGACCGTACCAGAACATTTTTGAAAGTACAGGACGGATGTGATTACAGCTGTTCATTCTGTACGATTCCGATGGCCAGAGGCAAATCGAGAAGTGATTCTGTTGAAAACGTTATCAAACAAGCCCAAACCCTTATTTCGAATGGGGTGAAAGAAATTGTATTAACAGGTGTTAACCTGGGCGATTTCGGAAAAGGGCCCGATGGTGATAAAAAGAGTCAGGAATCTTTCTATGAGCTGGTAAAAGCATTAGATACGGAAGCTTCAGGGGTGAGATACAGGATCTCTTCTATTGAGCCGAACCTCTTATCAAATGAAATTATTGAATGGGTGGCACAGAGCAAAAACTTTATGCCTCATTTCCATATTCCATTGCAAAGCGGCAGCAACAAGATATTGGCCATGATGCGTAGAAGATATAAAAGAGAATTATACGCTGACAGGGTGGTTAATATTAAAAAGTTAATGCCTGACTGCTGTATCGGAGTGGATGTAATTGTAGGATTTCCGGGAGAAACAGCAGAAGACTTTAAAGATACTTTTGATTTTCTGCATAGCCTCGATATTAGTTATCTGCACGTTTTCACCTACTCTGAAAGAGACCAGACGAAAGCATTGGAGATTGCAGAAGTTGTTCCGATGAATGTTCGCCATGAACGCAACAAAACACTGCGGAACCTGTCGTATATGAAACAGCAATTCTTCCAGAATCAACACATCGGTTCCAGTAGAAAAGTATTGTTCGAAGGCCATGTGAAAAACGGTATGATGGAAGGATATTCAGACAACTATATCAAAATAGTAGCTCCTCAAAAAACAGAATGGGTCAATCAGGTGGTTGACTGGACGATATAAAATAGCCTCCGACTTTGTTCGGGGGCTTTTTCTTGACTATTCATTGTTCATTCTGCACTGATAGAATTACTCGCAGATACTACCAATAACACCCTTTAAAAGCATGTTTTCAACCACACAAATAGCGCAGACCTGATCTGTAAAATATCCTTTCAACTCTTCACCATTAATTGTTAATTATTAATTCCTGATATCCCTTCGCCTAAGTCAATTACTTAAGTATTTACCTCAGTATGTTAACAAAAAGCATTGATCTTCAAAAATTAATGAACGAAAACCCTGAAAAGCGCGTTAAATGATCTATATTTAATAAGTAGAAATCAGCCCAATGTTCGAAGCATTTAATCCCGTTCATATTTTAGTCATTGAAGACAGAATAGAAGACTTTATCCTATTCAAAGACAAACTTCACAACGCGAATATTCCTATTCAGGAAATTCATCATGAGTTCTATTTAGAGAAGGGATTGGAAGCGCTTAAACAAAAAGAGTTTGACCTTATTTTTCTGGACTTATCCTTACCTGATAGTTTCGGTGTAGAGACGATCGAAAAAATCAGTAAACTCGCCAAACATTCTTCAATAATTGTATTGTCGGGTAGTACCGACAGTGTCTTAGCCATTAAAACGATCAAACATGGTGCGCAGGATTACCTGATTAAAGATGAGTTTGATGAGTTTGTACTCTCCAAAACCATCCGGTATAGTATAGAGCGTAAAAAGATTCTCCGGAATGTTGAAGAAAACCACGACCGGTATCAATCTATTTTAAAACTCACCAGTGATACTATCTGGGATTGGGATTTACGAACCAATGAGTTTGTATGGAATGAAGGACTTTCCACCGTATTTAAATATCCGCAATTCAGAGATAATTTCCACTTTGACTGGTTCATAGAGCAAATCAATATTAAAGACAGAAAACGTGTATTGGAATTGATTGCTTCTAAAAAAGAAGAATGTGAAATGCATTGGGAGGATGAATTTCATTTTACCAATGCCAATGGCGAAGATGTGTTGGTGTATGCGCGTGGATATATACTGATGGACGAAGATGACCCCTATCGCATGTTGTGCATTATGATGGATATTTCTGAGCGCAGGAAGTTACAGCAGGAATTACTGAATCACCAGCTAAAGACGCAACAGTTAATTACAAAAACCGTGATAGAAACGCAGGAATCGGAGCGAAAAAAACTCGGATTGGAGTTACATGATAATATCAATCAGATACTCGCTACTGCTAAACTTTGGTTAGATATAGTGATGAATGAAGACGAGTTCAGAGAAGATTATCTGAAGAAAAGTTTTGTAAACATAGATAAAGCAATAGAAGAAATCAGAAAGCTCAGTAAGAGTCTGGTACCACCTTCATTAGGTGATATTGGTTTAGAAGAAGCGCTCAAAGAACTATTAAGTTATGTTCACTCCAGTGTTACTTCGTTTCACCTCGAATACAATCCGGATACTATTAACACACTCAGAAATGAATTGAATCTGGTGCTGTATCGCATCATTCAGGAACAGGTACAAAATATACTGAAGCACGCGAATGCTTCCGATGCATATATCAAAATAGCCATAAAAGGCGATATGCTCGAATTAATTGTACAAGACAATGGGGTCGGATTCTGTTTGAAAGAAAAATCGAACGGACTAGGATTAATGAGTATTAACAGCAGAGTTCAAATGGCAAATGGAAGTTTCCAGATTGATACAGCTCCCAATGAAGGTTGCTTAATGAAAATAGAAATTCCTATTACAAAAAGCTAAGGGAATAAACCGGGAAGTTTTTCCATTACTGCTTCAACAGACAATGGCTTGTGAAAAATCTCAGATACAAACACGTTCGTACGTGCTCTTAATACATCATTTGGGTTAACAGAGGCTGTTAACATAACGATTTTCAGTTTTTCTTTGTTCTCTAAATCCAGCTCTGCATAGGCATTTAGAAAATCCCAACCATTCATGGCGGGCATATTAATATCCAGAAATACCAGATCTGGTAAATCATCGGGGCGAGACGAATTCAGGTCCTTCAAATAATCAATGGCTTTGTCGGCCCTTGTCATCGTTTCAATTTCTTCAGCTACTTCAGCCTGTTTAATTATAATCCGATGTAAGTAATTCGAGGACTCGTCATCATCAATCAATAATATTCGTTTCAGTTTATTTTTCATATACTAGGTTCAAAAAGGGTCAACCGGGTACCGATATTTATATATGATTACCTTTCATTACTAGTCTTTCCAAGGATAAATAATGGTTAAATATACAACTAAACAATAAAAGAGTAGTCAAAAATTGAGGTAAAAATCACGGAAAACTAAAAGTTTTTCATGATCTACGAACTCAATTACTACTTATGTAGTATAAGTACATCTACTTAATAACGCTAAATGTATATAATTATTGAGAGATACTGAAAAAATCGTAAAATAAATTAGGTGTTAAATTCGATGGTAGCACCGATTCCCCTGTCGATAATTTGCTCGCACATTGGCTTTAGCTCATTATAAGAGCCGTGTTTTACGGCATAACTGCCATTAAAGTGGATAAATAAAGTACATTGGGCGGCTTGTTCCGGAGTATGTCCACAGACTTCTATCAGCGTTTCAATAACATGTTCGAAGGTATTGACTTCATCATTCCATACAACAAGGTCGCATTGCTCGTCCGATTCAGTGAGCACGTCTACCTCTACTTTGTGTTTGGGACGCAAAGGGAAATTCATAAAGTCAATTTCATTATTAACAATCACAGCACAAATATAAAACCTATATGCAGACATCAAAAAGATTTAGCTGTTTGATTTTCATTAAAATTCAGATTTAAATAAATCAGAAGCCGATTATATATAAGTACTTATAAAATTTATAATTTATTACACTATTATTAGCGATTCAGAAAACTAACCGTATTTTACTGAAAACCAGCAAAATTTCTACCGCCTATTCAATGTTTAATCATTTACTGCCGGTACTTTTATATTAACTAATAACAATCTATGAAAACGCTTACCATAGAAGGAAAGAACATACATGACATTGCTTCTTTTTACGAAGAAATCAATCGTGTATTCATGTTCAATGAAGACTGGCAGATAGGTCAAAGCCTGGATGCATTCAATGATTTACTGCACGGAGGCTTTGGAGAAGTACCATTGAACAAGCCTGTTCAGCTGGTATGGAAAGATATTGCTATCAGCAAAGAGGCATTGGGCTATAATGCAACAAAAGCCTATTACCTGAACAAACTACAACCGGGCAGTTCATTTAACCAGGAATACTTCAAACAAAAATTAGCTCAATTAGAAAATGGCGAAGGACAAACATACTTTGACATTGTGAAAGAAATCATTGACGAACATATTCGAATACAGTTAACCGGTATATAATACAGAACCGTATTCCATCATTGTTTAGTTAAATTATCAATCATTCAAACAGACAACAGTACTTCTGATAGTCAAAGATGCCAGACCATCGCGAATAAATATTTTTTGAGTTATAAATTCTAACAAAACCCAATACCACACTGCATTCAATTGACCCTCAGATAGTTATTTTGAAAAAAAATGAATATTTTTTTTCAAAATAATTTGTCAGTTTGAAACTGTTATCTATATTTGCACTCCCAATCGCAATAAAGCGGTTAACAATAGGGAGTTTAGCTCAGCTGGTTCAGAGCATCTGCCTTACAAGCAGAGGGTCGGCGGTTCGAATCCGTCAACTCCCACAGATCTTAAAAAATTTTAGAAAAGTTTTTTCAACAACTTGTTAATCAAAAACTTTTCACTACTTTTGCTCTCCCGAAAGAGAAGTAAACAAAGGGAGTTTAGCTCAGCTGGTTCAGAGCATCTGCCTTACAAGCAGAGGGTCGGCGGTTCGAATCCGTCAACTCCCACAGATCTTAAAAAATTTTAGAAAAGTTTTTTCAACAACTTGTTAATCAAAAACTTTTCACTACTTTTGCTCTCCCGAAAGAGAAGTAAACAAAGGGAGTTTAGCTCAGCTGGTTCAGAGCATCTGCCTTACAAGCAGAGGGTCGGCGGTTCGAATCCGTCAACTCCCACAAAAAAGCCTCAACGAATGTTGAGGCTTTTTTTATGCACTTAATTAAGAGCTTCAGATTTTAAAAGATTCAGAAGATGAGGAATGAAGAATAACCAATGTAACTGCACTTCTCAGCCCGGGTTATGTCATTAAAGTATTTTTCAATATCTATATTTCCTTTTCTTTTTTCCATTTACGGATTCGCCCACGTGCATTTGTATAAGGAGATGCCGTATTAAACTGAATCATTCTCCCTAAAGTCCATTTTTCATACCATGCGCTTTCATACAGTTCATGATTCGTTTTGCTTTCAATCAGTGCCAATATCTTTGTGACGTTTTTATCTAACTTTTGCTGCAGCGAAGTGAAATTTTCTTCCTTATAATCTTCGTAGAACTTTTGTGCAAGTTTACCCAGTTCATTCCATTTATAACCGGTTTCCGGAAAATCAACTTCCTTATCGTTATCTTTCTTCTTATTCCATTTTAACACCAGCTCACCCCAACCCAACAGATAAGCCAACAGATTATTTATACTCATCGATGTTCCTTTAGCATGGCCTCCCAACTCCTTAAAACCTGTCAGTTCAGCCGGAATAGTTGCCAACTCTTTTTTGAGTTTTTCATAGTTCAGAGTAATTGCTTTTATCAATTCTTCTTTATTTACGGGAACTGCCATCTTTTATCGTTACTAATGTAAGAAAGGGAATATCAGCTACAAAGCTAAGTGATAATATGCTATCAGCCTGAATCTGGTTCCCGCTAGAAACAAAATCCGGCTAGTTTATTATTTAGCTTCGAATTGCAATACGATCACACTGGCCGCCGGAATAGTCAATTTCAATTCGCGCCCATTCAATTTTGCAGATTTAAACAGTTTCGGAATTACTCTCTGCGGTTGTTCAAAACTGTTATGGTCCTGAATAGAAGATCCGGCTAATACCCTGCCGGTATAGGCTTTATAGGCAGCCCCTAAATCAATGGATGTTTCCTGGGTTTTGGAAGGATGCAGATTCGTCAGTGTAACAGTCAATATACCGGTAGAATCTTTTGAAGCGGAAACAGACACCACCGGGATCTTTTTGCCGTCGAGCTGATAATCGGGTGTTGTAATTTTTGAGCGTAATAAATTTCCTTCCTGGTGTACTTTATACATTTCCATTACATGATAAGTCGGTGTCAGAATCATCTTCTCTCCTTCCGTTAAAACAACGGCCTGCAATACATTCACGGCCTGAGCCAGATTGGCCATTACTACCCTGTCTGCATGATTATTAAAAATGTTTAAAGTCATTCCTGCGATCATGGCATCGCGAATTGTATTTTGCTGGTATAAGAATCCCGGATTACTACCCGGTTCTACATCATACCATCCTCCCCATTCGTCTACCACTAATTTTACTTTGTTCTTAGGATCATATTTATCCATAACTGCACCGTGTTTGATAATAAGGCTATCCATCATCCAGGCTTGTTCTAAAGTAGCAAAATAATGTTTCTCCGAGAATCCGGTAGCCGGTCCTTTATCACTCCAGTCAATAACCGAATAATGATGTAGAGCCAGTGCATCTACCATATTGTGGGGGATATTTTTCATTAGTACTTCCGTCCAGTTATAATCATTTGAACTGGCACCGGAAGCAATTTTATACAATGGCATCCCTGACCATCCATTCATATAAGTAGCATACTGGCGGTAAATATTGGCATAAAACTCAGGTGTCATATGACCACCACACCCCCATGCCTCATTACCTACGCCCCAATATTTTACATTCCAGGGCTGGGCTCTTCCGTTTTCGCGGCGCCATTTAGACATCGGGCTTTCGCCCCCGAAATTGGTATATTGTATCCAATCGATCAACTCCTGCACAACACCACTGCCTACATTTGCAGACAGATAAGGTTCGGCACCGAGTATTTCACAAAGATTCAAAAAGTCGTGTGTACCGAAACTATTATCTTCTGTAACACCACCCCACCAGGTATTTACAATCGTAGGGCGATTTTCCTTTGGGCCTACACCGTCTTTCCAGTGGTACGTATCTGCAAAACAGCCCCCCGGCCAGCGAAGATTGGGAATATTGAGTTTCTTTAATGCTTCAATAATATCATTACGAACACCAGCAGTATTCGGGATAGTGCTTTTTTCACCGACATAGAAACCGTCATAAATACAACGTCCCAGGTGTTCGGCAAAATGTCCGTAAATATGTTTGGAGATTTTTATCTGTTTAGCTGGTTCTGCCAGAACAATAGAAGTTTGTGCAACTGACATTAAATTTAGGCACAATACATAAACAAGTAGTAGTAAATATTTTAAATTCATAAAGCAAGAAAGAATATGCAACAAAAATTGCACTGATTATTAAATCGGTTACAATACTTTATGAATATAAGTAAAATAGATTACCGGAGAAGAAAAAGAGAGGAGTTGCTATAAATAAAACGTGCAGACTAAGCACTAATACAGGTAACAGTGCTGATCATTTCCTGCCATTCATCGGGTTCGCTGTTTTTCAAAATTACACCAAGTGCACCGCAGGCCATTACCTTTTCAAATTTCTGTTGATTGTTGAATACCGTAGTAGCTAAGACTTTAATATTAGGAAACTTTGATTGTAAAGCTTTAGTAGTTTCATAACCATCCATTACAGGCATATCAATATCAACAATACACAGATCAGGCAAACGACCGGAAGATTCGATTTGCTCAATTAAGTTTTTGCCATTATTTGCTTCGACGACCACTTCGCAACCTTGTATGCTAAAAAACTGTTTGAGTGTTTCCCGCATTAATCTGTAATCATCGGCAATAGCAATTTTTAAAGATTGCCGCATAAGATAGTTTTAGTAAAGAATAAGCAATACCATAATGCTTAAACGAATATAATTCATTTTTGGTATTTCTTATAGCAATTCGATAGAAATCATTATAAATAAGCTTAAAAATACCCACTAAATCCATTTTGGAAGAAATGAGTTTAAAAGAAGAGAGGTTCACCGGTTAACCATTCTTTCCTTCGAGCATTGGAACAAAAGAAAAGTCTTCGTAGGTTTCTTTATGAAAACTTCCATCTTCAAGTTTTATAAGGCGGATCATTTTTTGTACATTCCCTTCTCCAACCGGGATAACCATTTTACCACCTGGTTTCAATTGCTCTAACAATCTGGGTGGAACAAAAGGTGCGGCAGCAGTCACAATGATGCCATCAAAAGGGGCATAAGTAGGTAAGCCCAGATAACCGTCGCCGAAGAAGTAACGGATATTGCTATATTTTTTACGGAGAATAAAATGTTTATGCTGTTCGAATAATACTTTCTGGCGTTCGATTGTAAACACCAATGCTTTTAATTCGGCCAATACAATAGATTGATAACCGCTACCCGTACCAATTTCAAGAATTTTATGGTTGGGTTTTACTTCGAGCAATTGTGTCTGGTAAGCAACTGTATACGGCTGAGAAATCGTTTGATCTTCACCGATAGGAAACGCGCGATCTTCATAAGCTAACCGATCAAAAGCAGAATCTAAGAAAAAATGCCGCGGTATACGCTGGATAGCAGCCAGTACTTCTTCATCGCTGATCCCTTTTTTCTTTAATACTTCAATCAATTGGTTTCTTAATCCTTTGTGCAAATATGAATCTTCAAACTTTCTCATAAACAGTGCAAAGATAATAAAGCAAAGATGAATTTTCAATGATGTGAATAATTAGTACATTTAACTCTTAAAGTGAAGATATGGCTGATTTAGATATTCGCACCGTATCCGGTACCCGCTACGTTTTACCATTGCGCGAAGGGGGCTCGTTACCGGGTATTGTAGAAGCAAACGACGGATTCAAGTATGTACTGAAGTTCCGGGGGGCCGGACAAGGCATTAAAGCATTGATAGCCGAAATTTTAGGATATGGGCTGGCCAAAGCACTGGAATTACCTATACCTGAATTGGTATTTGCACAAATGGATGAAGGTTTCGGCAGAACGGAACCAGACGAAGAAATTCAGGATCTTTTAAAAGCAAGTGTAGGATTAAACGTCGGATTGCATTATTTATCAGGATCAATCACTTTTGACCCGGTAGCCACTCCGGTGGATGCCACGATTGCTTCAAGAATTGTATGGCTCGACGCTTTTATCATGAATGTTGACCGTACAATTAAAAACACCAACTTATTAGTATTTGACCGTAAGTTATGGTTGATCGATCATGGAGCGTCCTTTTATTTTCATCATAATATCCCCGATGATATACAACAAACGGCACTGAACCCTTTTGCAATGATTAAAAACCATGTTTTTTTACCATTGGCAACAGAACTGGAAGCAGCCAATGAATGGGCACACAAAAAACTCAGTGAAGAAAAAATAAAATCTATCGTAGCATTGATTCCGGATGAATTTTTAACCATCGCACAGGTTCCAAGAGATCTGTATGAGCAATTTCTGATTACACGCTTCAATGAATCTTCTAACTTTGTAAAATTTGCCCTCAATGCTCGATAAAAAACTATATGAATATGCAGTGATTCGATATGTTCCAAAAGTGGAGCGTGAAGAGTTTATTAATATCGGTGTGATTTTATTTTCAAAACAGGCTAAATTTTTATCAGTTCTTTTTGTTGGTGAGCACCATCGCTTATGTACTTTTCATCCTGATTGTGATACTGAACAATTAAGAAGTTATATGCAATCTTTTCAGTGGATTTGTGAAGGTAATCCGAAAGGTGGTATCATGGCTAAAGAAGACCAACCGGCGCGTTTCAGATGGCTGAGTGCCACCAGAAGCACTATTTTTCAGGTAAGCAAAATTCATCCGGGCTATGGAGAAGATATGCAAAAAGAATTAGAGCGATTGTTTGATGAGTATGTGCTTTAAACTATTAAGTAATCAGAGGAATTAAAATTTCTCCTGTGTTTGGGGATGCAATTTGAAACATGAAGGGAATGGAGGAAATGAAGAGGAATTAACTGCGTTACCTGGGGAAGAAATCTCTGAGGAAATTATAGTCATTTCGATTTAGTTAAGCCATTATCAGTATAGAAATAAAACTAATATGTGAAATATTAATTTTACCGTTTAAAAACTCAGGATTGTTTTCTTTCTTTTTTTACACTATAAAAATTAGTTTAGCGTTATTAAATTTCAAACATTTTTGAAATGACCACCGAAGGCGTTAAAATTCTGGAAAATGAAATTGCGGAAGAAACTTACTGGGCAATCCTGGACCTTTATGATTCTGGCAATAGTTTTGATCAGATTCTACAACAAAAACCTTTTCCTTCAGCAGAAATTACAGATGCTGTAGAACAGGAAAATTATATCAGTGCCTATGCATTGGCGGCATGGGAAATCGGTATGCTTAATACCTCTATGCTGACAAAAACCCGGGAAATTATCCAGGCCGGAGCAGGTGTGAAAGACTGGACGGAATCGTTCAGTGATGCGATGGGCAAGGCACGCCAAAAAGAGTTACAGAAGTTATTAGAAAAAATCAGTGTTCCTAATACTAAAATCAGAAAACCTAAAAAATACAAAACTGTAGATAAATTGTTGTTCAAAGAAAATGATGTTATCAGTTTTCATTTGCCCAACAAAAATTCTGCAGCGGCAGTAGTATTGAATATTATCCAGCAAAGAGGTATTTGTACCTATTTTTTAGGGAAACTGGTGTATAACAGACCTGAGCCTCCAACGGTGGATATGATACAACAGGCACAGATAGTCGGTGACAAAGGCAGTAGTAAAAGCGGCATGCTGGCTTTAAGTCTTTTCAGTACCAGTGAGGAAGACGCTCCGTTTGGTTTATACATGATTTCTATTGACCACAAAAAGTTCAGCAAATTTGCCGAACAGTTTAAAGTGATCGGTAATGTTTTATTGCAGGAACAATGCAAAACAGCAAGCTCTGTGAGTACTTCTAATACATTTGAAGATTTATTATTAAAATTCAATACACCCGAACAATACTACAAGGTATCAAGAAACAAGCTTTACAATATCAAGGAATTATTAAGATAATCAGAATCCCCGCTCAGACGGGGATTTTTTGTATACGTACTCACGATGATGGTATTTTTTTTAAAAACAAACCGGATACTTGTTTTCTCTTATTACAAACCATTCAATCTTTCAATATACATACTGATCTTCACCGGAAGTAATCGGATCAATATGTATTAAGTGAAACATTTCTACATTTCAGTAGTCTTTATTGATGGAAGTTGTTACGAACCCGATTTCAAACAACAGGCAAGCGTATGAAGCTTCGTTTGTATAGCTTTTATCTAAATATTTCAACCAAGACGAGGCATTAAGAATACACTGCAAAAGCTGAAGAGCCAATAATTTTTTAGTCATTTTTAAATATACTCTACGTACTCCTTTTACTTTTAGTAAGAGGAGTTTTTTGTACCCAAATGATCAGTTTAACAGTGCTGCAATTCGTTCATAAACCGTTTACAAAATTTTGCAACAAAAAAAACGGCTCTACCGAGCCGTTTTCAAAATATAAGGAGCTGTTTATTTAACATTTTCGAGTACTAATGCCGAAGCACCGCCGCCGCCGTTACAAATACCGGCAGCACCGTAAGTGGCATTGTTTTGTTTCAACACATTGATCAACGTTACCAGTATTCTGGCGCCGCTGGCACCCAGGGGGTGGCCAATAGAAACAGCACCGCCGTGTACGTTCACTTTAGCCGGATCAAATTTTAATCGTTTGGTATTTTCGATTCCAACTACTGAAAAAGCTTCATTCAGTTCAAGATATTCTATTTTATCCATTGACAATCCGGCTTTCTCCACTGCTTTCGGAACAGCTAAAGCCGGGGTTGTAGTAAACCACTCAGGCGCTTGTTCGGCATCAGCATAGCCAATGACTTTTGCCAAAGGCTTTAATCCCAGCGATTCGGCTTTTTCTTTACTCATCAGTATCAATGCTGCCGCACCATCATTCATTGTAGAAGCATTTGCAGCGGTAACAGTGCCTTCTTTTGTAAAAGCCGGGCGAAGACCCGCAATTTTGTCAAACTTCACGTTATAAGGCTCCTCGTCTTTAGAAATCACTATTGCGTCACCTTTTTTACCAGGAATTTCCACCGGAACGATTTCGTCGTTAAACTTACCGGTTTCTGAGGCTGCCTGACTTCTCTTATAACTTTCAACAGCAAAAGCGTCTTGTTCTTCACGGGAGATACCACATTCTTTCGCACATAATTCAGCAGCCATTCCCATTGCCTGGCCGTCGTAAACATCGGTAAGGCCGTCTTTAGCCAAACCATCAATCAGTGAACTGTTACCGTATTTATTACCCCAGCGCAGGTTGGGAACATAAAAAGGTACATTGCTCATGCTTTCCATTCCGCCGGCTACTACCACATCGGCATCTCCTAACAAGATACTTTGAGCAGCCATGGAAACGGACTTCATGCCGGAAGCACAAACTTTATTTACGGTGGTACAATTTACTTTATCGGGTAATCCCGCGAATTTTGCTGCCTGACGGGCAGGTGCCTGTCCTAAATTTGCCTGAATTACCGAACCCATATATACTTCATCTACAAGATCGGGAGAGAGATTAATTTTGCCGAGCGCTCCTTTTATAGCAATAGCTCCGAGCTGAGTAGCAGACAGGTCTTTTAAAGAACCACCGAATGAACCGATGGGTGTTCTGACAGCAGCCACTACATAAACTTCTTTCTTTGACATATAGCAACGTTTTCTTTGAAACAAATATACAGGATTAATGGAGAATGGAGAGTGGAGAATTAAGAATGAAGCGTTAAGAGATAGAGAATTTCCGGCAATGTTATCACTTAATTTCTTAATTTCTAAAAGGTTCGAAAAAACCTTAAATTTCAATAAAAAAAACGCACAAAGGACTTACATTTCTGTAAAAACCCCGGTGCGTTATTTTTGAATATTCATAGCTAAAATTTACTCTTCGAGCGCTTCGTGTGAGATTAAACGGCCTTCCATATAATCTTTAAAACGAAGAATATCATTCTGAATCATGTTCTGAAATCCACCGTTAAACCATTTGGCCAATGTTTTTCCGATATCACCTGCCGGTGCACGATAAACGATAATGACTTCGAGTTCGCATTGATTTTCATCAATTGCCTTAAAAGTAACTTTTCCGGCATTTTCCAATTGTGAGCTTCCGATTGACTGCCACGAAATTACTTCACCGAAATCGTCTCTGATCACCTGAGCATTCCAGTGAATTTTACCTATTTTTCCGGGTAGGAAAGCTTCCCAATAAGAATGTACACTGTCTTCTTCTATTACATCAGACAAATGTTCCATAAAAATGGGTAAATTTTCAAGTCTGCGCCAGAACATATACACTTCTTCTTTCGGACGGTTAATAACCATTTTAGCCGTTGCCACAATCGGTTCCGGTCTTTCAATCATTTGTTTTGTACCAATTGCATTATATAGAGCACAATTACCGGAAGCACCTCTGTAAAGGAGGTAACCTCCTATTACTGTTTTAAAAAATGAGCTTACCGGATGATGTAAAATATTTCTGATGCCACTACTGATCAATAATGCTCCGGCGGTGGAAGAAACCATTCTTTCAGGCCATGATACATTAATCACATTATTGTTTTTCAATGAATTCAAAGAAACTTCTTTTTCATTTTCCATTATTATGTTTTTGCTCATAGTAACTCGGTTTGTAATATTCATTCAATTACCCTGCCATAATGATCTGTTAACTTCTGTTGTATTAATTCTACATAATATTCAGAATGTGGCAGTTGGAAACTTTAAGGCATAAAAAAATCCCTCCGTTGTAGCGGAGGGAGCACTAATCAAAACCAGAATTATATATCAATTAATTTTCAATTGCTTCGAAGAAAAATCCTTCTTCACAAAGAATATGAGCGTTGGGTACCAGACTGAGTAAAGATTCTTTCACCATCTCTTTTGCGGCGGCGGCATATAACGCACCCACTTCGGGATGAGCTTCTGCATATTTCCAGCTTTGAATCTTTAGTAAAGCAATTTTACTGGCATGAGCAATATGATTATCCAATAGTCGAAACTTTTCTGCTAAAAAATCTTGATTATTCTTCAGATTAGCATTCATAGGGATCAATTTTCGATGATTAAATACGGGATCTGAATTACAACGCTAAAAGGCTGTAAAAAATTGTATCAACAACCTCATTAGCTGTATAACTAATTGATTAACAATTAGACACACCGATTCAACCATTCAATTACCCTGAATAGCCGGAGTAGTAATTTTTCTTTAACCGGTGTATGTTTTCTTTAACATACCACCGGAGGTTTAAAACTTGTTTACACTAAAGATGCCAGTTCTGAATAAAGTGTTTGGATTTGATGATAGTGACGTTGAATATGGTAGGAATGCATCCACAGTACTTCAAGGCGGGTAAGCTGGCCCACTTCAGGAAATTCAAATCCTTTTACTGTCTGATGCAGATCATGTTGTTGAACGAACTCCTGGAAGCTGATAGAATGCTCCGCCAGTTCATCCAGGGCGATTGATTTATCGATGCCCTCTTCGCTCGGAATTAACCGTTCTTCGGAAGGATATTTTTTCTGGAAGTCAAGAAACACTTTTTTAATAACAGGTACGTACAAGTCTGGCTCACGGTCTATCACTACGATATCCCCTTGTAGCAAATGAATTAAGCTACCTGCTTTAATAATATGCTCAGCGATCTGGGCAGCGCTCCAACGCTGATTAAGACGCTCATGAAAATACGAGTCAGGAAAGTTTTTTACTGAATCGCAGAATTGCATGTACGATTGATGTAATGATAGATACACAGAATCCATAATGAATAGTTTTTTGATTCCGTGTTTAGGGTGTGAGTTATTGTGGAAGCTTATAATTAATCATCCACTGTATACCAAATTTATCAGTAACCATGCCAAACAAAGCTCCCCAAAAGGTTTTTTCAAGAGGCAGGTGCAATTGTGCCTGGTTGGCCAATTCGTGGTACAGATACCTTGCCTCACTTTCGGTGTTAGCTTCTAAGGAGATGGAAAAATTATCACCTAATTTAATTGGTTGATGGCCAACTGCAGATGATATATCACAACCCATTAACACTGTTTGATCATTAATAGGCAAAGCCACATACAAAATTTTATCCTTTTCTGTGTCGGGAATAGGTGTTGTATCTGGTATTTCACCAAAGGTCTGACACTCTAAAAACGAACGACCGAAAACCTTACTATAAAACTCAAATGCGTCTTTACAATTTCCGTCAAAATTCAAAAATAAATTAATACTTGGCATAGCAATCGATGGTTTAGCACTTACCCAATATACTAAATTTATCGTTGTGTAAGTAACTTGAAACAGGTTTATGTTTGTTTGGTGCGGAAAGTGCTACTATCGTAAGAGTATTAAGCTACCAGGCTATACTATCAAGATACTAAAAAAATATCAGAAAACAAAATTCCGGAATCGATTTAATAAAAACTTCAATATGATTCCTTTCAGCGTATTCCTGCGCTATTTAAATACACTCCCTCCTCCGCTCTATACCATTAAACCGGTTCTTTTAAACCACCTGCGCGGTTTGCCATATACTAATACAACTTTTGAATAATTTCTGTTTACAACAACTTTTCGTCCGGAAATGTTTACTGCTTTTCTTTTTTTATTGCGCATTTGGGCAACAATTTCTACCACGGGTTATTCTGTGAAAAGTTGTTTTATTTTATCATGATATTTTTGGTCTGTGTGGAGATACAGTTCCTGAATAAAATCGGTACTGGCCGGCCGTTCAGGATAACTATACTTTTTCAAAAAATGGCGTAATGTTTCGTTGAGCTTTTCTTCTCCGATCAGTTCACTCAGCTCTACCATTACAAGGGCACCTTTCGAGTAAGAAATATGCGTATGCCGGCCGGTTACCTTATACAAAGGTTCGGATACAGAAAAACCCTTTTCAGATTCGTAAATCTGCCGGTGAACTGCCAGTCTTTTTTTCATCTTTTCTGTTCCGTATACCTTTTTATATATCATCATTTCGGTATACATCGCCAGGGTTTCGGTTAGCATCGTTGCCCCTTCCCTGTCGTCGGGTGCTATCCGGTTATTCCCCCACCATAAATGTGATAATTCGTGACCCGCCAGTTCATTTATGACGTCTTGTTGTTTATCTGCCCGGAGGTTAGCATGAAACGTAACATTTTCTGTCATAAAAATAACACCGGGATAAGCTGTTGCATTAAACCCTTTTGTAAATGAAGATATTTCGGCGTAGGTGATAGACGAATATGGATATTTTCCGAAGTTATCGATACAGTAATCAAGGCTTTGCCGGGTTTGTTCTATCAAATGTTCTACATTTTCGAAGTGCGCGGGGTGATACAATACCCTGATTGCAATGCCGCGGTGTTCATCCATCGTACTCTTATATTTTGCTGATGCAACAGCAAATCTGAAAGGAACCGATTCTCCGGTTTTGTATTCAGAATAGCTTCTGTCTTTATCCGTCCATTCCCGAACCAGTTCACCGGTTCCTATGGGTGTTTGACCCGCCTCGGTTGACACTGTCATATTCAACCGGATAAAATCCTGTTTATTTTCTTTGGGTGCATCTACCCTTTTTATTCCCTCCGGTTCGCCTAAACCCGACTGTTTTCGTTGAAACAGGTGCATCAGTTCATTTTCTTCCTGATAACCAATTACCGGATAGTAACGGCTGATTCGCATAAATGAACCGTTTTCAATAATGGCATTGAAAGACTGATGCCCGTTCACCGGAAACCATTCATAAGAAAGTTTAAAAACAAGGGTAGCTTTTGCACCGGGATATAATGTATCACTTAAAAAAACTTCCGTTGTTTGTTCTTTTAAAGAGTAACTACGGTTTTTATAGATGAATACAGCCGAATTTGTTTTTAAAGAAGGCGCAAAATTAACCAGTACCTTTAAAATCGGTTCTACCGTAAGATTTTCAAGAATATAAGTACCCTCAATCCGGTAAGCATTTTGGGTTGGATACAAGTCTACCCGGGTATGAACATCTGTCACTACCGGTTGTGGCGAATGCTGATAATGTTTATACGTCTTTTCGTAGTTCGCACTCCATGCCAGTTCTTCATTTTCATTCACCGGCAAATATCCTTTTACGAAACGCGGTGCGCTATAACCAGCCAACAGTAAACAGATGATAAAAAACAATATGCAGCTTCTGAAAAGATGTTTTCGTGATACAACAAAATAAGCTATCCATAAAAAACCGACCACCGACCATCCGAATATTAAGCGATCGCCAAAAGAATGAAGGTATTTTCCGTAACCATTAAAGTCGCTATATTCACCGGAAAATCCGGTTAAAAAACGAAGCAAAGGAAACGAGATTATTTTTTTAACCACCGGAGTGCTAAACATAAGTGTAAACAAAAGGGATATTGCCAATGCAATAAACCTGTTTTTAAATAATGTGTTTATCAAAATCAATAAAGCAGCTAACAAGCAAAGAGGAAACACATTAAAAATCATTACTCCCCAATAGGCTTCAAACAGCAATACCGGATAACCGTACATTAACTGAAACAATACACCTTCTGCTACCAGTATTACTGCAAAAATGAATATCAACAGGCAGATACTGATCCAATGCCCTAATGGCTTCATAATTGAGAAAGGGGTGGTATTTTCGATGAGTGAAAAACCGGAGGAATGACTTCTCCAATAGATATCATTAACGAAGTAAACCGACAGCAATGTACCTATCAGGTAAAAGTTTTCAATAATAGCAGTTGCCATTAAACCTGAACCCGCATACTTCTGAGGAATTCTGATTCCTTTTTCTATTTCCGCATACATTTCCATCCCTACAAAAAATAATATCAGCAAGGTGGCTGCAAAAAATGATACACTTTTAAACAGGTATACAAAATCAAGTTTCAGATAAGATTGTAATGATTTTACGGCAGCCTTCCAATGAAATACAGGATATGCTTTTTCATATTGAACCGTTGTTATTTTTTTTAACGCTGTGGTATCTTTATCAAATCTTCGTTTATGTTTCTTTTCTGGTATTTGAAAACTAAAAAACTTAATTGACAAAAAAACACCTGCCAGGGCAATCATGATTACCGCTAGTCTATTGATGAGAAATGTACCGACCAAAGGAACCAACACACTGTTTCTTTCGAACACAGTAAGGTCTTTACTTTCATAAAAATAAGAAGAGAGTCCGAACGGATCAGTAACAGCAGCTATCCATTGGGCTGTTAAAGACTGTGGTAATGCATTAGCCATTAAAGGCGAGCCGGAGTAGAGGAGCATCACCATGTAAAGAACATACAATAGCAATCCGGCCATTACCAGTAAAATTTTCTTACGCGACAATATAGCAACAGGAAACAGTACGCCGCAAACCAGCAATGTATTAATACATCCGAGTACCAATAAAGGATATAGGTAGTAACTGATATTGAATTTACCGTTCAGATCGGTTTCTGAACGAAGGCATTGCCCGATGGTGAATCCTGCAATGACCAGGCAAAAAAAACCAAAGGTAAGTGTAATAAAGGCAAAAACACGCCCGAGCAGAAATTGTTGAGAGGTTACCGGTGTTGAAAAGATCATCCAATGAAAGCGGCTATCCCATTCTTTAAACAGTAACCTGCTTCCAATAATTGAGGCGATAAAAATGATAGATAAGCTAAGAAATCCGACCATATATCCGATCGTGTAAGTGCCGTTCAAAAAAACTCCCTCTCCTATTGAAAGATTAAATTTATTACCACAAAAAACACCACCCAGTAATAATAAAACCCAAATGAATTTATTTCTTACACCCCGGGTATACGATTGAAGATCAAATAAAAATATCCGGTACATGATCAGTTGTTTTTTGTGAGTGTATAAAAATAGAAATGCTCAAGTGTAGGTATGGTGGTATCAAAACCCGCCGGTGCATCTTCAGAAACAACAGTAATCAGCAACTTCCTTTCAACAAACTGTTTAATGATCACCTGATATTGAAGTTCGTAACCGGGGAGCTCATTTTTATCAATAAATTTTGTCCAGACTTTATTTTTCATTGTTGTCATTAACTGAGCAGGTTGTCCGGTACTTAGTAAAGTACCTTTTTTCATAACAGCCATATTGGAGCACAGGTTCCTTACATCTTCCACAAGGTGTGTAGATAACAGCACAATAACTTCTTCACTGATTTCTGTGAGTAAGGTATTAAAACGGTTACGTTCTTCAGGATCGAGGCCGGCAGTAGGCTCATCAACGATAATAAGTTTCGGGTTTCCGAGTAGTGTTTGAGCCACACCAAAGCGCTGTTTCATTCCTCCCGAATAAGTGAATACTTCTTTATTGCGGTATTCATACAGATTCACTTTATAAAGGAGCTGTTCAATCTGATTTTTCCTTTCTTTCTTATCGGTAACACCTTTCAGTAGTGCAAGATGATCGAGTAACTGAGCAGCACTGGCTTTAGGATAAACACCGAAGTCCTGCGGCAAAAAACCGAGTTGTTTTTTAAGAAATGCCGGATCAGTAGTAATTTCAACTCCGTTGAAAAAAATACTTCCCGAAGTTGGCTTTTGCAGTCCAACGATTGTTTTCATCAGAGAAGATTTACCGGCTCCGTTCGGACCGAGCAATCCGAACATACCGTTATTAATCTGGAGTGAAACTTCGTTAATGGCTTTAGTATGGTTATTATAAACCAGCGATAAATTCTGAATAGAAAGCGTGTTCATAAAATGAC
Source organism: Gynurincola endophyticus (assembly GCF_003991195.1). Taxonomy (GTDB): domain Bacteria; phylum Bacteroidota; class Bacteroidia; order Chitinophagales; family Chitinophagaceae; genus Gynurincola; species Gynurincola endophyticus. The sequence goes on from NZ_RCWL01000002.1 coordinate 54,165, forward strand.
TTGAGTTTAGGCAATACGAATCCGGCAGCTTGTGGAGCTGCAATTAAAATGATCTCAGAAATACATTTTATTCTTCGACGTATTCTAAGATATCACCGGGTTGGCATTGCAAAATTTTACAAATAGATTCAAGTGTATCAAATCGTACACCTTTGGCTTTTCCTGTTTTAAGGATTGATAGATTAACAGGTGTTATTCCCAGTTTTTCTGCCAATTCTTTACTTTGCATTTTGCGTTTTGCCAGCATTACGTCAAGGTTTACAACAATTGGCATAATTAAATAAATAGATCTTGTTCTTTCTGTAACTTCAAACCCTGTTTAAAAATTTCAGAAAGGAAATAAACAAAGATTCCGAGTATGTAATGAATAAATACTAAAGCAATGGCAATTCCTTCCACTTCAGCAAAAGCCATTGCACAAAACAAAGCTGCAGTTGGTAAAGTAAGATTTGCCCAGTAGAAATTTTTTAAATGCTGAACGGCAGCAGTCGTAAACAGTTTAGGCTGATGAAATACTTTAAATACATTACTGCTTAACAAAAAGAATAATCCGTACAACAATAGCGGCATGATAAACTCAAATAAAATATACGGAAGATTATTGTCGATGTTTAAAAAGGGCTGCTGTGTAAAGGGATAAAGGATATGTAGGTATTTTCCATCACCGTAGGGTATGATACTCCATCCCGTTAATAAACAAAAAATAGAATATAATATACCTGTGAGGTATAAGAAAGACAATAACCGCGTAATATAAAACAGTATTTTAGAGATAAGTTTTACTCTTTGCATAAACCAGGTTTAAATTCCTTACAAATATAAATAAATTATCGTAAAACAATAATTTATTTATATTTTACAATATTTAATTAAAATAAACTAACTCTAACAAACACAACTGATTATGAAAAAACCTGCTTTTGAATTTAATACTGCTGATTTTGAGCCGGTTAAACAGATTGCGTTAAGTTTTGAAGGAGCCGAAGAAAGTATATCGCATGAAGGAACGCCTTCGGTAAAAGTGCGGGGGAAATTAATGTGCCGGCTGCATGAGAGCGGGGAGTTTATTCCGATCAGGGTAAACTTTGAATTGCAGGACCGGTATCTGGCCAGTCATCCGGAAATATTTCATCTGCCTGATCATTTTAAAGGATATCCTTATCTCTGTATGTGGGTACATCGGTATAACAAAGAATTCTTACATGAAATATTAGAATGGAGTTGGAAAGAACTGGCGACCAAAAAGCAGGTAAAAGAATATGAATTGAAAAGATCTTCACAAAAACACAGTGAATAGCAGATGGAGGATTGCTGGTGATGTTTACGCGGGCTTAAATGTAGCAACAATCCAAAGATTACCAGCCGGATCATGTATATAAAACTGGTTACCCCAATCCTGATGTTGTAAATCTGAAATTTTTACAGAGGTAAATTGTTCGCGTAATTCAAGTTGATCAATTTCGGTTTTGAAAGATTCAACGTCTTCTACTTCAAGAAACAGCATCGTATTTTCTATCCATTCTTTTACATAATAATCCTGTAAATAAAACGCCAGATCACCTTTGGTAAACAAAGACAGGTTGGGTGTAATAATAACTTCACCAAATCCGATTTTCTGATAAAAAAAGCGGGATTCATTGTAATTTACGGTACCCAGAAAGGGTCGTATAGATAAGCTTTTTGACAACATATTTATTCTTTATCAATTTGGAAGATACGAATTTCGTTAACCTGAAAACAAAAGAGCAGAGCCCGGATAAAAGATGTTACTGCGGCGATTTCAGAATTAAGGCAATAGTACGTTTCCGGGTAATTAATTGTTATTCTGTACGCTAAAAAAATCTAAAAATGCTTCCAATGTTTCTATTGTTGCTTATATTTATATAAAGGATTTATTCAATGACATTGGTTGCAATTATATTTCCGTGGTTATCTTTTATTTTAAGAGGGCGGATTCTCACGGGTATTTTTTGTTTTTTTTTACAAATAACTATTATCGGGTGGATACCCGCTGCTGCCTGGGCGGTAATTTCATTGAACAATTCACGGGCTGAAAAGAGAACGGAAAGAATTGTGCGGGCAATTAAAGAAAACAAAAGGTAACCATTCTTTCTGCTATTTTTCGCATAAAGAATGGTATACTGTAGTTATAATTTATGGATTCGTTGAAAAGATAGAAGCATTAGCAATCAGCGCTCTCCTGTTCATTTTGAGAATATCTCTCACCCATTCGGCAAAGTCTTCAGGTTGTAATACTTTTTCGGGATTACCGTCAGTTAATCCCCCCTGGATACTCATATCAGATGCAATAGTGCTGGGTGTTAAAGTAACAACACGGATATTTTGTTTTCTCCACTCAGCCATCATGGATTGCGATAAGGAAATAACTGCAGCTTTTGACGCGGCATAGGCAGACATGGTTCCGCCGCCTTTCAAACCGGCTGTTGAAGCTACATTGATAACATCTCCCGCACCTCTTTGCTTCAAAAACGGATAAACCGCTTTTGCGGCGTAATAAACCCCGAATAAATTGGTTTTAATGACTTGCTCCCACTCTGCGCCCGGCATGTCTTCTATGGTTCCGAAATTACCAATCCCTGCATTATTAATAAGTATATCCACTCCACCCAATGCTTTAGCCAAAGACTGTATTCCCTCCTGCACAGCTTTTTCGTCATCTACACTAAACACTGCATAAGCAGCTTTTACGCCCAGGGCTTCAATTTCAGCTACGGTTGCTTTCAGATTAGCTTCATTTCTTCCACTGATTCCAACATCCACGCCTTCTTTTGCCAATATTAAAGCCACTGCTTTACCTAGTCCTCTGCCTCCACCCGTAACGATGGCCGCTTTTCCTTTAAGATTACTCATATATATGATTTTACAATTATTCTTTGAGTCTACCTCTTTCGAGAATATAGTTAAGATAACAATGTTTGGGGAAAATTGTTCTGGTGGGTATCGTACCTGCTAACAAAAAGAGCCCTGAATATTCAGGGCTCTTCATTGAGAAATAAGAGTAGCAAACTTTATAAAAAACTAGTCGATCCAACCGGTATTTTGTTCTAAGGAGGTATTCATTTGTCGTTCAGTACGTGGAATGGGCCATGTACTGATGTAATCACCCTGCCATACATAAGTGCTTACATTGGCTCCCCAGATCTGTTTCACACCATTGCCGGTTGCAAATACTTTATCCTTCCAGCTGTTCCATCTTAACTCATCAAAATAAGTGACACCTTCGTTCACGAACTCCACTCTTCTTTCATCTCTGATCCGTTGACGAAGACCTTCCTGATCATTCACTGTTGTTTCAGGTGAAGAGTTTAATAAACCTACACCGGCGCGGCTCCTTACTTCGTTTACCAGATCAACGGCGTCCTGGCTGAAACTTTGTTCATTAATGGCTTCAGCCCACATAAGCAGTACATCTGCATAACGGATTACAGGAAAATCAACCGGCCCGGTAATGCGTGAAAGCAACTGGCTTGATCCTTCATATACGAACTTACGGTATAGGTAATAGAAGTAGCTTCTGGTATCTGTAAACAGGTCATGTTCCGGTGCATTTTCTGTACGGGCAGGCCATCTCATCGTAAAAAGCGCATCTGCTCCGTCAATAGGTCGTCCGAGATAAGTAGAGTACGGTGTAATGACAGATGCCTTTAAACGCGGGTCGCGGTTTTCATAAGCCGCTTTAATTCTTTGCTCATTACCATTAGGAAGGTATAAAGACATATTGAGTCCTCTGTTGGTAGCAGCAGCAATTTCAGAGGCAGTGAGGTTATTTCTGAAGAAGAATACTTCACGATCTTTTATCGGCATTGTATTGTAACCCGGGATAACATCATCCCAGTTAAATTTGCTACCGTCAGCATTATCATACATATCAACGAGGTTGGGAGATACCAGGAAGTTATTCCAGCAAGATCCGAAAGAAGATCTGGTTCCGCAATAAAATTGGGTGGTAGAACCGTAACCTTCCTGATTCAGGTGCTGAATAGAGAAGATCATTTCATCAGATTGTTCATTGGCTTCAATAAACAAATCGTGATAAGTACCATGAAACAGATCATACCCTGCATTTTTTACTTCTCTGAAATCATTGATCGCTTCTGGCCACATTTTCTTATACATGTATACTTTTCCTCTTAATGCATAAGCGGCACCTTTTGTAACACGTCCGAAGTTAGGGTCGCCTGACGAATATTTATCAGGAAGATTGGATTCATTAATACAATCGGTAAGATCTGCCAGAACCGCATCCCATATTCTATCTTCGGTTTCACGAGGCTGATAGGCTTCTGAAGGGGTGATCGGCTCAAGGTATAAAGGAACTCCTTTATATACCTGATTCAATCTGAAGTAGAAATATGCACGTAAAAATTTACTTTCAGCGATGTATCTGGCTTTTTTTTGATCTGAAGAAGGAGAACGTAACGGTATATTCATAATAGCGTCATTCGCTCTCATAATTCCTTCATACTGTTGTTGCCAGTAAGTAGCGAACATACTATTGGCAGAAGTAGCGGTTGCCCCTAAAAGGCCGTCTAAACTACGCCCCTGCCCTGTTACTGCGAAACGGTCAAAATGATATAATTCAATTCCTGAAGCACCGCTGGTACTGATACTTAATCTTAATGCCTGATAAATACCGGTAATTCCCTGATCGGTTAATCCGTCTGTCGTCCACATCGAAAGAGAGCTCGCCGCATCGTAAGGATAAGTATCCAGCAGGTCTTTGCGGCAACCGGTGATAAATGCTGCAATACTTAATATTATAAATAGCTTTTTCATCAGCTTAAATTTGTTGTTCTTAATAAGATTCTAAAAGTTCAGTGTAATACCTGCAGAAAACTGTCTTAAAGTAGGATAAACCATACCGGTACCTAACTCAGGATCCATACCTGGGTAATTGGTAATCAGTAAAAGGTTTTCACCTGAAAGGTATATTCTGGCATTACTGATCATTGCTTTCTCTGCTATGCGTGCAGGAATAGTATAACCGATTTGTAAATTTCTAAGTTTGAAAAAGCTTGCATCATATAACCAGAAAGTACTGAACACCTGATTTTGTGCGTCTGAATTATGTTTTAATCTTGGAAATTTACCATTGATATTGTTATTAGGGTCGGATGGATTTGCCTCATTAAAATAATAGTGATCATTCGCAATCGCTTCTGTAATATGGAATCCGTTTCTTGTAGTAGTGGTATTTAAACCGTTGTTCCAATAATATTGCATACCTGTACTACCAGACCAAAGCATACTCATATCAAAGTTTTTCCATTGGAGGCCGAAATTAAATCCGAAGTTAAATTTAGGAGCAGTAGAAGTGTTAGTGAACTTTCTGTCGTTATCACTACCATATATACCATCGCCGTTATTATCTGCATAAATCAGGTCACCATAATTGAGTAAAGCCGTATTGGTTCCGTTAGACACACCTGAAACGGGTGCAAAAGTATAACCTGCCGCAATCATATCACGAACCCAATTCAAATCTTCAACAGTTCTGATCATACCATCTCTCGGACCACCATTAATATTTACAGCGCCGTCTCCATGATAATAACTTCCGTTACCCTGATACGGGGTTCTCATATAAAACTCATACATCAATTTATCTTCAATGACCATTGAGTTGGCTGAAGGGTCTAATGCAACGGCGCCGATATTAGTCATATAAGTTCTGTTACCGTTTACATCTACAAAACCTTCAACCAGTTTACCTTTGTACTGCGTTACTGTAGTTTTATTATAACCCATATTACCAGATACATTCAATCTCACATCTCCTAACATTTTATTCCAGCCTACTGTTACTTCAACCCCTCTGTTGAGTGCTGAAGATGTATTCTGATAAGGCGCCAATGCTGTTCCCAATACTAAAGGTACCGGTGGGGCTGTTATAATTCCATTGGTCGTTCTTTCATATACGTCTACCTCAAGATTCAATGAGTTAAATAAAGTTGCTTCCAATGCAATGTTCTTCTGGGTGGTTGATTCCCACAGCAATGCAGGGTTAGGTATTTGTCTTTGTCTTAAACCTGTAGCCGGTAATCCGTTGAATGAATATCCTGCGGCACCGTAAACAGACTGATAAAGATAGTCGTTGCTGATAGCAGTACTACCGTTATTACCCAACTCACCCCATGAAGCTCTTAATTTAAGATTGGTAACTACTGATGTAAGTTTTTGGAAAAATTCTTCTTCTGAAATTCTCCAACCTACGGATACTGAAGGGAAATAACCCCATCTGTAGTTATTGTCAAATCTTGACGATCCGTCATAACGCAGGTTAGCTTCTACCAGGTATTTATCTTTATAACCATAATTCAATCTACCAAACCAGCTTCTCATTGAACGGTCTGACTCCTGACCATTTGCCAGATTCTCAATATCCGAAACAGCTCCTAACGTGGTGATATTATAATCGATTAATCCTTTTTTAGTAGCAGAGAAATCATAGTAATTAAAGTAATACTCGTTGTAACCGGCCAATGCACCAATACTATGATCACCGATTTGTGTATTATATCTTAATACATTATCGAGTGTAACCATATAATCTTTATTGAAGCCGTAGTAAGAGCTCTGCACGTTTGGTGCATCCGTAGCATATCTTAATGTATTGGTTGCAAAATCCCATCTGTCTGTAGGAATAGTGTGCGTATTCTGCTCCTGGGTTCTTTGCTGATAGTTTACTTTAGAAATGAAAGATAATCCTTTAAAAATATCAAACGTAGCGTAAAGGGTGGTGTTAATTCTGTTGTGATTATTTTTACCTCCTGTACGGTCGAGATAAGAAATAATGTTATTCGCATTTCCTGATTCTTCCAGTGCAGAAGGATAACCATATTTGCCATCATAATAAGGATACAGCCCCGGCGTAGTCTGGCTGAGATAATTAAAAGCAAGATCTGTATTCGCCATACCTACACTCTGCAGCGAAGCAAAAGTTTGTGTACCGACTGTAAGTACCTTATTTATTTTCGATTCAAGATTTATACGAAACTGATAACGTTCAGTACCGGTATTTCTCATAATACCCGGGTTATTCAGGTAGTTCATCGACATGAGGTAGCGAAGTTTATCGGTACCACCGCTTACCGAAATGTTATGATTCTGTACAAGGTTATTTTCAAAAACCGCATCATACCAGTCCGTATTGGGATATGCCAGCCAATTCGGAACACCGTATGAATTCAAACCGTTCGGATTGGCTGCTGCAGCCTTCCAGTCATCAATCGTTTGTTGTGAAAAGATCGGTGCTGCTGTTGGTTGAAGATTGAGCACACTCTCATTAATTAAGCTCATGTGGCGGGCATAATCACTCACAAAATCGATTTGACCTACCGCCTTGGCACTGGAAAACATTCCTGTATAATTCAGATTCGTTTTTCCACGCTTACCTTGTTTAGTGGTAATTAGAATAACTCCATTCGCCCCCTGCGCACCATATATGGAGGCAGACGCGGCATCTTTCAAAATAGACATGGTTTCTATATCAGCCGGATTGACCACATCCATACTGGAAGTGATAATACCATCTACAACGATCAATGCGTCGCTGTTATTTAAAGATCCCGTACCTCTGATTCTGATAGTGGCACCGTCATAACCAGGCTTACCAGATCCCTGACGCACAAACACACCGGCAGCCAAACCTGCTAATCCGCTTGATACGTTAGTAATTGGCCGGGAACTCAGTTCTGCAGAAGAAATGGTAGAAACCGCACCGGTAACATTTACCTTTTTCTGCGTAGCATAACCTACCACTACCACATTTTCAAGATTCCCGGAAGACGGATTTAAAACAACTTTTAAAGAGGTTTCATTACCCAAAGTGATTTCAGTATTATCAAAATTGACTGATGAAATCACTAATACATTCCCTGTTTCAGCATTGATGGAGAACCTGCCTTCTTCATCAGTATATGTGCCGGTAAGGGCATTTTTTATCATTACAGTAGCTCCTGCAACAGGAAGGCCTGTCTGATCTGTTACTATACCTGTAAATGTTTTTGTTTGGGCATTGAGTACTACAGGAAAAAGAAGGAGTAGTCCGAACAACATCCTCAAAAAAGAATAGTTGTTCGCTGACGAACTAATTTTTTGCATAAGCAGCAGTTTTTTTGTTAGAGATTTGAAACTCTGCCCACAAAGGATCAATACAATCGAACAGTCAAATTTTCTTTGTGGCAAGACTTTACACAAATTTGTAAACTGAGTAGCTTTTAAGGTGAGAAAAAAGTAAAGGATAAGGTGGATTTCTTTAAAGGACTCACAAGCAATTGATTTACAATATAAAAAATTACAATCTGGATACTTTTATTTAAGATTACCACCATCGGTGAGAGCTATAGAATCAGTTTTGGATAGTTGGTTTTGAATTTTCAGGTCATTCATGTTCAACCTGAAGCTGAGTGCTATTTAAATAAAACTTTACCGGATGCTAAAGTGATCGAACTAAGTTACCAGCGGTATTTATTTTAATAATTACCGGTATGTTGTTTAATAAGCTTCTCTATAATTAAGAGGTGGGAGGGCGATAATCCTGTATAAATTCTCTTGGAGTTTTACCATATTGTTTACGAAACTCCTGGCTAAAATAGCGTCGGTCTTTAAAGCCCACTTCCATCGATACTTCATTCACATTCAATCGTTGCTCCTGTAATAATTCGGCCGCACGCCTCAACCTGATTGATTTTATAAAGTCATTCACCGACATTTGAGTAATTGCTTTTAGTTTTTTATAGAGTACCGGTACGCTCATCGCCATATGCCTTGATAACATCTCTACACCGAATTCAGGGTTGTCCATATTTTCTTCAACAAAACTTACAGCACGATCAAGGTATTCTTTATCCACCGTATTCATTTCTTTGGCTGCAAATGAAACCGGCTTTTCTGAAATGGGATCTATAAATTGAGCTCTGAGAGAATTTCTTAATTTCTCGCGTGCAGAAAGCAGGTTTCTGATGCTTAGTTGTAAAATTTTAGGACTGAAGGGCTTGGTGATATATATATCCGCCCCGTTTTCAAGTCCGGTAATTTTATCATTCTGAGTACTTTTTGCTGTCAGCAGAACAACCGGGATATGGCTGGTTCTGTTATCGGTTTTTAGAATACGGCATAACTCAATTCCGTCCATTTCAGGCATCATGATGTCACTTACTATAATATCAGGAATTTCGGTATAAGCAATGTTCAGTCCTTCTTTTCCGTTTACTGCTTCAATTACAGTATAATTCGGCTCGAAAATTTCTCTGACCATTTTCTTCAGTTCCGGATTATCTTCTACAATCAGAATAGTTTCTGTTTTAGTGGTATCATTTTCATTTTGATATACCTTATTCATATCAGTCATTGTAGAATCCTGTGCGCGCACTGAAGGTATTAATGCGTCAGATTTTACTTCACCCTGATCAAAATGCAGTTTTCCTTTTTTCAGAAAAACTTTAAAGGAGGTTCGCGATTCTCCGGAATCTGCTACAGGTACACTTTCAACCAGAATATCTCCTTTATGTAATGTTACAATAGTTTTTGCCAGTGCCAGACCAATTCCATAGCCGGTATTTTGTTTACCGTCTTCAGCTACCTGAAAAAAATTCGTAAATATTTTATCGATATAATCCAGTGCGATACCTTTTCCATTATCCGTAACACAAACAATTACTTCTTTTTCATTTTCCGTAACTTCTACCAGAATATTTCCTTCTTCCTGAGTAAAACGGAAAGCATTTGCCAGTAGATTAAAGAATACTTTTTCCAGTTGTTCTTTATCAAAATACAATGGAAGTACATCATTATTGTGAACAAAGGAGAACGAAATATTTTTCTTTATACTTACTTCTGTAAAGCTGTTATAGATATCTTCGAGAAAAGCAACCAGGTCATACTGACCTACAGATAATTTAAGATTGTTGGTTTCGGCTTTTCTGAAATCCATTAACTCTCCTACCAGTTTAAGTAAGCGGTTGGCATTACCTTTAACACCGATGAGTTTATCTTTTACAAACGATGATGTGGCATCTGACTCAAGCATTTTATCAACAGGAGTCATGATCAGCGTCAGGTGGGTTCTGATTTCATGTGACACATTTGTAAAAAAGTTCAGTTTTACCTGATGTAGTTCTTCTTCTTTTTTTAACAAAGCACCCAGGAAAAAATAGCGTACTACCACAAAAACAACTGCTCCGACTGCCAGTGAATAAATCAGGAAAGCCCACCATGATAACCAGAAAGGCGGTAGAATGGTTATTTTCAATTTCTGAACCGGGCTCCACACCCCATCATTGTTAGCTCCTTTTACAACAAAATTATACTTGCCTGAAGGAAGATTGGTATAAGAAGCGGTTGGTTCCGATGTATATACCCAATTCTTATCATATCCTTCCAGCATATAAGCAAAAGCATTTTTACTACTTTTTATATAATTGAGTAAAGCAAAATCTACGGTAATCATGTTCTGATTATACCTTAACACAATATCATCTGTATAAGCAACCGCTTTGTCTAAAATTTCTCCGCCTGCTGCAGGTATCAATGTTTCATTAAACAGTTTCAGATCAGTTAAAACAAGATTTGCAGGTTTCAGATTTGCCTGAATCTGTTCCGGATAAAAATAGGTGATTCCACTAAACCCACCGAACCAGAACATGCCGTTGCTATCTTTAAAAAATGAATTGTAGTTAAAAGATTTTCCTGCGAGCCCATCACTTTCGGTAAACACCTGAAAAAGATCAGCTCCGGCATTAAACTTAATGAGCCCATTGTCGGAGCTTAACCACAAATTTCCTATTTGATCTTCAAGAATTCCTACAATATTACGGTTACCGATTTTTCCGGCCTGATTATAAATTTCCAATTTACCGGTTTGTTCATTGAACCTGGCCAAACCACCTTTGCGCATGCCTAACCAGATAGCTGATTTACTATCCTGTATTACGCAGTTAACAATATCATCTGTAATTTTATCAAATACTCCATTTCTGAAACAATACAATCCTTCGGCTGTCGCGATCCATAATCGCTGTTGATCGTCTTCAAGAAAATAATACGCTGTATGTTTCATCACTTCGGCACCTTTATAATAATCTACCCTTTCTGTTAATCCATGCTCAGTATTGTCGAAAATCCTGACACCTTCCGTAGAGCCTATCCAGAAGCGTCCGCGGCTGTCTTCATAAATACTCAGTATTTCAGAATTTAAAGTAGAGGGATCATTTTCTTTAAAGAGGTATTTTTTAAATTTTTTAGAACCGGGATCAAAAACATTTAATCCGCCTCTGTGCGTACCCACCCAGATTCTGCCGTGACGGTCTCTGTAAACATATTTAATAAGGTTTGAACCAATCTCTCCGTCATCCTGTCCTTCATTTTTATATACAACGAATGAACCTTCTTTTCTTTTGAAATAATTTAATCCCCCTCCTTCTGTTCCGATCCACAGATTATTATTCTCATCTTCTACAATGCTGCTGATAACATTATTATTCAAATAATTATTCTGATCTTTTTTTCTCAGAACCTTAAAGTCGGTATGTATAACATTTGTATAATTCAAACCGCCAAAATAGGTTCCTACCCACATATTTCCGGTCTGATCCTGAAAAATTGCGTGAATACTATTCTGGCTGAGGCTTTGTGATACTCCGTCATTTTGTTGCAGATGTTCTACGACACGGAAATCTTCATTCAGAATAGTAATACCTTCCTGGGTTCCAATCCATATCTGACCTATATTGCTGACGAAAATCCGGCGGATATTATTATGAATGAGTTTTTTTTCTGTATTGTTAGAATTGAGGTGCGTAAATTTTTGTGTTTGCGGATCATATATATCAATGCCGCTGTTTAATGTTCCTATCCAGATCCTTCCAAATCTGTCTTCGGCCAGCGCTGTAATAAAATTAGCACTGACTGTTTCAGGAAATTGAATATTTCGTGTATAAGTTACCCCCGTAGCAACATTTTGTTGCACCTGCATTTTTATTAATCCGTTGGTAGTACCTACCCATACATTATCTTTTCGGTCTACCAGCACTGCTCTTACATCCGTTTTTACCGATGTACTGTTTGTTAACGGTAATATTATTTTTTTAAGCGTATCTGCAACATTATCCAGTGTGTATATTCCTTCGCTGGTTGCCATCCAGATATTACCTTTCTGGTCTTCATAAATCTGGTAATAAGCGAGTTGATAAGAAACGGGAGAAGGAATTCTGGTGAAACGGTCCTGCAAATGATTGTATCTGTTCAGTCCCATGTAAGTACCTACCCAGAGACGTTTTTTAGAGTCTTGCTTTAGTGATAATATATTATTAGAAGAGAGTGTTACCGGGTCATCATTACGGGCTTCATATACTTTAATCCGATAACCATCGTATCGATTCAGACCATTTGAAGTTCCGATCCACATAAACCCATTATGATCCTGCGACAATGACAAAACAGCATTCTGTGACAAACCGTCTTCAGCAGTCAAATGATGAAATGATATTCCCTGGGCAGTAATACCAGCAGGGTTCATTACAAAAAAAACAATCGTTATGGCAACTATCAACCGGTTCATCGGTACTTTTTAAGATTACGGCTATATTTTTTTATGCTCAATACCCGAAACAAGCAAAACTCCAAATGAGTGTGTTATAAATTTACGATTGAAAACCAATAAAATGTCAACAATTTATTATTGTCTAACATAAAGCTTAAGATATTCACTCATATCTTGAAAAATATAGTAAGACCTTTATGAAGTATGATTACATCAGCTGAATATTACGCTGTTTGACAGATAAACGGGTGCTGAATTCCACAGTACAGATTTACCGCAAACAGTTTAAGAAAGAGATTGCATATGAAAAAAAAGATTCTTTTAGGTACCATTTTACTAGTGATTACCATTGTCGTTGTTCAGTGGGATGGTTCTCCCAAATTAACCATTCCTGAAGAAGTACAGCTGGCGATGAAAAACCTTCCCGACCAACTGGATTACAATGTCCATGTGAAAAGTATTCTTTCGGATAAATGTTTCAGCTGTCATGGCCCGGATATGGCCAAACAAAAAGGTGACCTCCGCCTGGATATGGCTGAAGCAGCATACGGAAAGGAAACCGCCTCCGGTCTAAAAGCTATTAAACCCGGAAATCTCCGTAAAAGTGATGTTGCACACAGAATCCTCAGCACTGATAAAGACTATCTGATGCCTACACCGGCCTCTCACTTAACGCTTACGGCTGAGGAGAAGGCTGTTTTGTTGAAATGGATCGATGATGGTGCCGAATATAAACCTCACTGGGCTTTTGAAGCGCCGGTAAAACCCAGGCTTCCGAAAGTACAACAGAAAGAATGGGCTCAGAATGAAATTGATTTCTTTGTTCTTCAAAAACTGGAAACAGAAGGATTGCAACCATCACCTGAAGCAGACAAGGAATCTTTAATCAGAAGAGTGAGTTTTGATTTAACCGGCCTGCCTCCTACCATTCAGGAAATTGATGCTTATCTGAATGACAATTCAACCGACAGCTATGAAAAAATAGTAGATTATTATTTGAAATCTCCGCATTATGGCGAAAGAATGGCGGCGTATTGGCTGGATGTTGCACGTTTTGCAGATAGCCATGGTTATCTCGATGATAAACACCGTGATGCTTCGCCCTGGCGCGACTGGGTCATCAACGCCTATAATAACAATATGCCGTTTGATCAGTTTATTACCTGGCAACTGGCCGGTGACCTTTTACCGCAGGCCAGCAAAGAGCAGATTCTGGCAACCGGTTTCAGCAGAAATCAAAAACAAAATTCTGAAGCAGGGATACTTCCTGAAGAATTCAGGGTAGAATACAATGTTGACAGAACGAATACGATCGGAACAGCACTACTGGGTATGACGGTCAGCTGTGCCAAATGTCATGATCATAAATACGATCCTATCAGCCATAAAGATTATTTTTCTTTATACGCTTTTTTCAACAGCACTTTTGAACTGGGCAGTTCCAACTACGGCGCTGACAATAACATTGTTCCCGGCCCCACATTACTATTACCTACCAGTGAGCAGGAAAGTCAACTTGAAATACTCAAAAATCATATTGCGCGTACTTCAAAAAACAAAGCTACCGGCAGCGAAAGTATACCGGCAAAGAATATCAATGATAAAATAATAGCTGCATTATCTTTTGAAAAAACAGAACAATTATCCAGCTACAAAAATGATAAGCCGGTAAAAACAACCGGTGTGATGAATCGTGTACAACCGGCACTTTCAGCAACAGCCACACAAACAAAATTCGTACAGGGAATTGCGGGCAATGCACTTCAGCTGGAAGAAGAATCATTGGTTCACCTTCCACCCTACAGAGTCGGAAGTTTTGAACGATATGAACCTTTCGCTTTTTCATTATGGCTGAATGTTCCTAAAAATTATGAAGAATCTGCCATCCTGCATAATAGTGATCCGCGCAGATACGGATTTCAGGGATATGACCTGATGTTGATCAATAATAAAGTTAATTTTCGTTTAATGCATGCTTTTCCGCATGATGCCATCAGTGTATACACTAAAGCAGCACTTGATTCAAATAAATGGTATCATATCACTGTCAGTTATGATGGAAGCAGCGAAGCAGCCGGAGTAAAAATTTTCATCAACGGAAAACAAACCACTACAGAAACCGAATACGATCACCTGAAGAAAAACATCCGTCCATTTCCGAATATTCATAAGGTAGTGGAGTTTACCGGACTCTCATTTGGAGCAAGGTCACTGGAAAAGACTATGAAAGGTGGAATGATTGATGAATTTTATCTGTTCAATGATCAGCTCACAGCAGATGAAGCCGCTTACCTTTATCAGAATAAACAGCTCAGATTAAATGCAAAAAATAAGATTATTACTCCTGTAAGAGATAGTCTGTTTTATTACCGTGCCCAGCTTGCCCGTACCTATGACGATATTCAGGAAACAATGGTCATGGGAGATTTGCCTGTTCCGAGAAAAACATATATACTGTTGCGGGGTATATATGATAATTACGGTCAGGAAGTAGAAGCAAATACGCCTGCAGCAATACTACCGTATCCGGCATCATTTCCGAAGAACAGGCTGGGCCTGGCAAAGTGGCTGTTTTTACCGGAAAATCCGCTGACAGCAAGAGTAGCAGTGAATCATATATGGGAATTATATTTTGGTAACGGGCTGGTTAAAACCTCTGATGATTTCGGTAATCAGGGAGAATTACCTTCGCATCCAGAGTTACTAAATTATTTGTCTATCCTTTATCAGGAAACAGGCTGGGATACAAAAGCGATTCAGAAATATATATTGATGAGTTCCACTTACAAACAATCTGCAGTGATCACTCCCGAGTTATATGCCATAGATCCTGACAATCGTTTACTGGCAAGGAGTTCAAGATACAAGATGCCTGCAGAAATGATCAGAGATAATATATTATCGATCAGTAATCTGCTTACCAAAAAAATTGGCGGGCCAAGTGTGTACCCTTATCAACCGGAAGGACTTTGGGAAGCATTGAGTGACAAAAGCTGGAAATACCACTATCATTTGTCAGAAGGTGAAGATTTATTCAGAAGAAGTATTTATACTGTTGTGAAACGTTCGAGCCCTCCGCCATTCATGTTGATTTTTGATGCACCAGACAGAAACTTTTGTACGGTTAAAAGAACCAATTCGAGTTCTCCGTTACAAGCGTTGGTATTAATGAACGATCCCACTTTTATAGAAGCAGCAAAATTCATATCAGACAGAATGATCAACGAAGGTGGCCCACAAATCACCGACCAGCTTGTTTTTGGATTCAGGCTCGTAACAGGAAGAAAACCACAAAAACCAGAGCTGGATTTATTAGTAAAAATGTATGAAACGGAATATGAAGTATTCAAAAAAAATCCGGTAAAGATGAAACGACTTTTATCAGTAGGTGAAGCAAAGTGGACACAATCGAGAGACCTGAACAAAACTGCAGCCTACGTAAATGTGGTGATGGCACTTACCAATACAGATGAATTTATCACAAGAAAATAAGATGACATTGAATATGAGCAAAAGTTATTTACCATTCCTTATCTCTCATATGCAAGTATTCATCGCCTGCCGGTAACCCGGCAGGTTTACTTGAAACAGTCCGCCGGTGATAACCGGTTAACCTTATAAATAAAATAACTATGGACGAAATCAAAAAAATATTATACCAATATGACCGTCGTAAGTTTTTAAGAGGATCAGCCATTGGCCTGGGTGGTATTGCCCTCAGTGCGTTATTGGGATGTGAGAATGATGCAGCCAAAAGCAATAAAAAAATAATCACTTTAAATGATGTGGATGAAAATCAACCCTTGATTAATCCCCATTTTGTTCCGAAAGCTAAACGTGTAATTTATTTGTTTCAAAGCGGTGGCCCTTCGCAAATGGAACTATTCGATTACAAACCTAAATTGTATGAGATGCACGGGCAGGAAATACCTGATAGTGTAATTGGTACCAACCGTGTTTCGGGAATGGTGTCGAATCAGAATAGTTTTCCTCTGGCGGGTCCGGCAGCAACCTTTCAGCAATATGGAAAAAATGGTACTTATCTGAGTGATCTGATTCCACATACTGCAGGTATTGTAGATGATATCTGTATTGTAAAAAGTATGTTTACCGAACAGATCAACCATGAACCTGCCGTGATATTTACGCAAACCGGTAATCAGTTAAGCGGCCGTCCAAGCATCGGCTCATGGTTAAGCTACGGTTTAGGTAGTTTAAATCAGAACCTGCCGTCTTTTATTGTACTTATATCCCAGGGTGGAGGTGATCAGCCAATCAGTAACCTGGCCTGGAGTAACGGATTTCTTCCGTCACACCATCAGGGTGTACAATTTATGACCGGAAAAGATCCTGTACTCTATCTGTCATCAGATGCCGGGCCAGAAAAAATGGACCGTAGAAGAGCATTAGATTTTATAAAAGAATTTAACCTCCTCCAAAAAGACCAATGGAAAGATCCGGAAATAGACAGCCGTCTCAATCAATATGAAATGGCCTACAGAATGCAGATGGCAGTTCCGGAAATATCCGATCTGAGTGATGAACCACAACATATATTGGATATGTACGGACCCGATGTAAGAACTCCCGGAACTTATGCCTACAACTGTTTAATGGCAAGACGTCTCGCAGAAAAAGACGTGCGCTTTATACAATTGTATCACCTTGGCTGGGATCATCATGGAAGTCTTCATTCCGGTATCAGAAAAGCAACTGCACAAACTGACCAGGCATCGGCAGCATTGGTAAAAGACCTTAAACAACGAGGACTACTTGACGACACACTCGTAGTATGGGGTGGAGAGTTCGGTAGAACCAGCTTCTGCCAGGGCAAATTAACACAGGAAGACTTTGGAAGAGACCACCATCCGGGCGCTTACTCCATCTGGATGGCAGGAGGCGGAATCAGACCGGGAACTGTTTATGGACAAACAGATGATTTCGCACATAATATTGTGGATGGTAAAGTACACGTGCACGATTTCCAGGCAACATTATTCCATCTGCTCGGAATTGATCACGAGAAATTTACTTATAAAAGTCAGGGAAGAAGATACAGATTAACAGATGTTGCAGGTGAAGTTGTAAAAGGAATTATTACTTAAAATGAAAAGAAGAAACTTTTTAAAAAATACGCTGAGTATCAGTACTACCGGATTGGTGGTACCTCACTTTAATATAATATCATCCAAACCTGATAACAATAATAGTAATAATGATATTATCGGCCATAACGGATTCAGGTATCGTATCAATCGGGAATGGGGAAATCTCGACCGGAATCGTTATCCCGTAAAAGATTGTCACGAAATGGTGATGGACAGCCGCAAGCGGTTAATCATGCTGACCAATGAAACCAAAAATAATATTCTCATTTATGATAAGTCCGGTAAACTACTGGAAACATGGGGAAATCGTTTTCCCGGTGGCCATGGCCTTACCCTACACAATGAAAACGGCGAAGAATACTTATACATCACCGATTTTGAATTAGGAGAAGTGTATAAAACCACTCTTAAAGGTGATATTCTGCTTACCATACGTCATCCGAAATTCATCGGCCAGTATAAAGACTGCGATAGATTTTTGCCAACAGAAACCTGTATCGGCCCCAATGGAGATATTTACATTGCAGACGGATATGGCTCACAATACATTCTTCAGTATACTTCCAAAGGTGAATTTATCCGGAAATTTGGTGGGGATAGTTTTATTTACGACGATAAATTCAAACAGGTACATGGTATCGCATTGGATACACGCGACGCTGACAACCCTGTGTTAATCTGCAGCGAGAGAGTTAAAAACTGTTTCAAACGATTTACGCTGGATGGCCGGTATATTGACTCTATTTACATGCCGGGCGCTTATCTTAGCAGGCCGGTAATTGATGGTGAAAATATATATGCTGGTGTATGCTATTCGGCACTGAAACATCATATGCTCACATTAAATTCAGGATTTGTAACGATACTTGACAAAAACAACAAAGTCATATCCAATCCGGGAGGTACCGAACCTGTTTATATTACTGACGAACCCGAATTAATGGTACAGAATAAACCTGTATTTAAACATTGCCATGATGTTTGCATAGATGATGAAAAAAACATTTATGTGTGTGAATGGAATGCCGGCGGAGTTTATCCAACTAAACTAGAACGAGTTTAAAAATTCTACGATTGTTCCTTATGATTTATCTAAATATTTTACAAAACTGGATGAGTTTTCTCGGACATTTTCACCCACTGGTAGTGCACCTGCCAATTGGTATACTCATGATAGTTTTCATAATGGAAATACTTCAATGGAGAAAGCCGGAAAACAACCTGGGGAAAGCAATCCGGCTATCACTTGTTGTTGCTTTTATCACAGGAGTTATTTCTTGCATTGTCGGATTCTTTTTAAGCCAGGAAGGCG
Organism: Gynurincola endophyticus; assembly: GCF_003991195.1. Taxonomy (GTDB): domain Bacteria; phylum Bacteroidota; class Bacteroidia; order Chitinophagales; family Chitinophagaceae; genus Gynurincola; species Gynurincola endophyticus. Next base: position 73,147 of record NZ_RCWL01000002.1, read on the forward strand.
GCTACGAAGAAAATACTTTGTTACTGCATCAATGGATGGGAATCAGCTTAACCTTATTTACAGGAATCAGCTGGTTACTCTATCAAAAAAATCTGATCAGGTGGTATCGCGCAGGGCTTGTCGTGCTCTTTCTCGCTTTAATGATCACAGGGCACCAGGGAGGAAATATGACTCACGGTGACGATTATCTTACAGCAGGCTTACCAGGACTGATCGGAGGCGAAGTAAAAAAAATAAACTCAACACCAGTAGCAGCAATAACTGATATTCAACAGGCGCAGGTGTATAAACAATTAGTAGTTCCCGTTCTGGCAAACAAATGTTACAGCTGCCATAGTTCAGCAAAAATAAAAGGTGCTCTTCGTCTCGATGAAGAGAAACATATTTTTAAAGGCGGTAAACATGGTACGATCATCGAACCTGGAAATGCCGCCAATAGTGAGTTTATTAAAAGATTACTACTTTCTCGTGAAGATGACAAACTGATGCCCCCGAAAGATCAGGAACCCTTAACAAAAGAAGAAATTACCTTACTGACCTGGTGGGTTGAAAGTGGCAGTAATACCAGTAAAAAAGTGGCAGAATTGAATCCGGATTCTTCCACCCTGGTGATGCTAAATAGTTTTGTAGCAAACCACGGAACTACGCCGGCTCAAAAACATGAGCCGGAAGCACTATCTGCTGTTTTTGAAAAAACAGTTTCTATGCCGGATAATGAATCAGTGGAAGCCCTAAGAAATTTATCAGTGCTGGTGAGCCCGGTAGCCCAAAACAGTCCTTTTTTGATGGTCAGTTGTGTAAACTTTAAAGAGTTTGACAATAAAACAGCACAACTGTTGCTGCCCCTAAAAGACAATATTGTATGGTTACAGGTTGAAAATACAATGATCACCGATGATGCTTTAGCAATAATAGCACAAATGCCGAACCTTATCCGGTTAAACCTATCTGCCACTTCAATCGGAACCGAAGGCATCAAAAAATTACAGGCATTAAGTTTTCTTGAATACATCAATATAAATCATACCAAAGCAGATAACAAAACACTGGAAATATTGCAAAAAATCAACTCTTTAAAAAATATTTATTGCTGGAAAACGTCTGTTACCCCTGAGGCAGTGGGAATTTTCAGAACCCAAAAGCCTGAAACAAACATTATTCAGGGAATAGAAAACTTATAAAAGCATAAACACTATATTGATAATCAAATAGTTAAAACAGATTTAAAATAATCACGTCAATCTTTTAAGAATTTCTCTCATACGAGATTTTAATTAACTAATTTTTGCAATGATTGATAAAGAACCGATTGTGATTTTTTTCAGAAAATTATGAATACAGTATCAACGCGTTTGTTTTGTCTGACAATATTCTTTTGTTCATTTATTGAAATTTGTAGCGCACAGCATGAAAGAAATTTTTTGCAACAGGCTGCCACAAAAACAATACTTGCACAAAATCTGCAGAAGGTTATTCCGTCTGCGGAAACATATTCGTACTATAACCGTAGCTTCTGGAATGCTATACCTTCCCGATACAAAAATCAAATCATCGCTGCCGGCGAAGATGCTCTGCATTATAAATGGCAGGTAGTACCAGCCATGACCTATCTTGAATTTGTACTTACAGGCGAGCGCTACAATATGGAAGATATCTATAATGAAAACCTCACTGCTATTCAGAAATTGTTGTTTGCAGAGCTGGTAGAAGGTAAAAAAAGGTTTGTACCGCAATTAATTAATGGAGTATGGGCCTTGTGCGATATCAGCAGCTGGTCAATTTCAGCCAGCCTCAATTTACAGAAAAAAGGAGCAGGCCTACCCGACCCAAACGAACCAATCATTGAATTGGGCGCTGGCATTACTTCTAATGTAATGGCATGGGTCTACTATCTCATGAAAGATAACTTTGATGAATATAATCCATTAATCAGCGAAAGGCTTTATAATGAAATTCAACGAAGAATTCTTCAACCATATTACAATCGGAATGATTTCTGGTGGATGGCACTGGACGGTAAAACCAGAATGGTGAATAACTGGAATGTATGGTTAAATTATAATGTACTTACCTGCCTGCTATTGGTAGAAAAAGATACTGATAAGAAAACTGAAGGTATCTATAAAACGATGCGCTCCGTTGATCAGTTTATCAATTATTACAAAGAAGACGGAGGTTGTGAAGAAGGGCCTGCTTACTGGACTCATGCCGGAGGAATGTTATTCAATTATCTTGAACTACTAAAGGAAGCCACCGGAGAAACCATTAATCTGTTTGATAGTGTACTGGTAAAACGCATCGGTACTTATATAGCGAAAGCCTATATTGATGGTAATTATTACCTGAATTATGCAGATGCATCAGCTAAATTAACCACCGATCCGGCATTGGTATATTCCTATGGAAAAGCAATCAGCGACAGTACACTGATCAGATTCGGAGCTTATCTGGCACAACAACAACGTTGGAAAGACAGTCTTCCTCTTTCTTCTGTTTACGGAGGATTAAGAAACCTTCAGAATATTTCATCAATTCTGTCAACCCCGCCCCGGGCTCCTTACCTTTCTGACATATGGATGCAGGAAACCGGAATAGCTATTGCCAGAGATGAAGCCGGCACCCCGGAGGGATTTTATTTTTCGGCATTAGGTGGTCATAATGATGAAAGTCACAATCACAATGATGTAGGAACCTGCGTACTCTATTATGATGGGCAACCCATTTTAATAGACATCGGCAACGAAACCTACACCAGAAAAACATTTAGTAGTGAACGTTATGACATATGGACGATGCGTTCATTATATCATAATGTGCCCCACATCAATGATACTGAACAGGCTTACGGCAAAAAATTTAAAGCAACGGGTACGACCTTCAGGTTCAATCCAAAAGAAGCCGTCTTTACTACTAATATAGAAAAAGCTTACCCTGAAAATGCCAATGTAAAAAGCTGGCAACGGAGTTATCATCTTCGAAAAAAACAATCGTTTACGATCAGCGACAAATATGAGTTGTCAAAAATGTCGGGAAATACTTCACTCAACTTTATGACTTCAGCAAAGGTGAACAAAATTGATAACGGCTTATTGATGTTCTCCATTAATGAAGTTAAACTGGTAGTGGAGTATGATCCCGCACTACTCAGCGTAACGGTAGAAGCGATACCTGTTGCTGATAAAAAACTGCTTCAAAGCTGGCCTGCCGAAATCAGCCGTGTCAGTTTTAAACTGCTCAACACAAAAAAATCAGGGTCACACAAAATTATATTTAAAAAATACAAATAACTCATTAATCTCATCTTTATGAAATGGACAAGTCTTTGTTTATTGATTGCTGCCGGTTTTATTACCATATCGGGTAATAAAAGTGAAGAAGCGGCATTCGTAAAACAAAATCTGGAAGAAGCCAGGAAACAGGTAATACTGCTGCTAAAAGATGCTGACGCGGATAAATCATTTCCAAGAACAACCAATGCACAAGGAAAACTGGTTACCACAAACATGTACGATTGGACGCCAGGATTTTTTCCTGGTACATTGTGGTATACTTTTGAAAATACACCTGATGCCAATTTAAAAGATGCCGCCATTCGCTGGACCGAAAAGCTGGAACCTTTAAAAGACTTTACAGAACACCATGATCTGGGATTTATGGTTTATTGCAGCTATGGAAATGCTTACAGGCTGACACAAAATAAAGAATATAAAGATTTGCTCGTACAAGCGGCGCGCTCATTGAGCACCCGTTTTAATACTACAGTAGGATGTATTAAATCATGGAACAGGTTTCATTCATGGCACGGAAATAAAACGTATGATTTTCCGGTAATCATCGACAATATGATGAACCTTGAGTTATTATTTTTTGCTACAAAAGTTACGGGCGACAGTTCTTTTTACAAAATCGCTGTTACGCACGCCGACAATACATTGAAACATCAGTTCAGAAAAGATTACAGCTCATACCATGTAATCACTTATGATACACTGACCGGAAAGGTTACAGGAAAGGAAACCGCACAAGGTTATTCCGATAACTCAACATGGTCAAGAGGACAAGCCTGGGCGATTTACGGTTACACCATGACTTATCGGGAAACCGGTAACCCGGCTTACCTGAAAGCTGCTATAGGTATGGCTGAATATTATCTGAACAATAAAAATTTACCAAAAGACAAAATACCGTATTGGGATTTCAATATTCACCAGAAAGGATTTGTGCCTGGTAAAAAATCTTATGCACTTCAGGTAAATACACCCTACCGCGACGTATCTGCTGCTGCAATAACCGCCTCAGCTTTATTTGAACTAAGCACCTACGATAGAAAAAAAGAAAACAAGTTCAGAAATGCTGCCATCAAAATGTTGCACTCATTGAGTGCATCCCCCTACAAAGCAGCATTAAACACCAATGGAAATTTCATTCTGAAACATAGTGTTGGCAGTATACCTCATGAAACAGAAATAGACGTACCGCTGGTATATGCAGATTACTATTATGTAGAAGCATTAACCAGATACAAACAATATCTGAACGGAACACAAAACTTTAAAGTTTCACTTCAGCATTAGTTATTAAAATCTGCACCCAGAAATTATAAACGTAAAATTTACAGCTATCCGGGTAAACATTAAATAACCATTATACTTTTTAGCTATAATAATAGCAAATGCAGGTTCTGCCTTAAAACAGGCAACGCTTGTATATGGGGAATTTATTTGCCCTATTGTATCAACAAGTAGAAAACATGTATCATGACAAACCCTCTAAAATATAATAAACATCCGTTTATAGAAGTAAACTTTTTAAACGGCGAACCTAAAACAGGTTGGATCAGCATCAAAGAAAGCATCACTTCAGCTATCGGAAATCTAAAAAAATCTAAAAAAATAGTACTCTTTGATACCTATCAGGGGGTTCATGATGATGAAATTCTGCAAGGATTAGTTCAACCATTAAACCTGAAAACTATTTATACCAGAGATTACTTTCTGAATGAAAAAGAACTGGAAGTTTTATTGCAGCCATATGTAACAGACGATGAGATATTCGGGTACATGAACCGGCTAACAATGATCAACCTGTTCGATACGAAAAAACTTAACAGTATCCGTAAAGAAATCGAATCACAAAAAGAAGGTATTGTACTCATTTACGGTCCGGGAGCATCGCTCCTATCCTCCGCATCAGATCTGTTAGTATACTTTGATATGCCCAGATGGGAAATACAGCTCCGGTTTAGAAATAATACAGTAGGAAACCTTGGTTTTCAGAATAACAACCATAAAACTTCCCTACAATACAAACAGGCTTTTTTTGTTGACTGGCGTATTTGTGACAGGCACAAAAAAACAATAATGCCGGTTTGGGACTTTGTTGTAGATACTACCACTGCCGGTAGCCCTGTTATGGTTAATGGTAATGATCTGAACGCGGCTTATCAACATACTGCTGAGCGTCCTTTCCGGTTTGTTCCTTTTTTTGACCCGGGCCCATGGGGAGGAAAGTGGATGATGGAAAAATTAGGCTTACCGAAAGATGTGCCGAATTATGCCTGGGCATTTGATTGTGTTGCTGAAGAAAACAGCATCGTATATAAATTTGGAAATACTTTCTTTGAAACGCCTGGTATCAATCTGGTATTTGCCCAACCTGAAAAATTGTTAGGACCTGCAGTACATGCACGTTTCGGAGAAGAGTTTCCTATTCGCTTTGACTTTCTTGATACTATAGAAGGCGGCAACCTGAGTTTACAGGTACACCCTACCACCGGTTATATACAGGAAAAATTCGGTATGCATTATACACAGGACGAAAGTTACTATATGCTGGATGCAACAGAAGGCGCTACAGTATATCTTGGATTAAAAGACGATATCAACCCGACAGAAATGATAGCTGACCTTCATAAAGCTCAAAAAACAGCATCAGACTTTGATGTTGACAAATATGTACAGCAATGGCCGGCTAAAAAACATGACCACTTCCTGATTCCGGCAGGCACTATTCATTGTTCCGGAAAAAACAGTATGGTACTTGAAATAAGCGCAACTCCTTACATTTTCACATTCAAATTATGGGATTGGAACCGGATGGGCCTCGATGGCAAACCACGTTCTATTAATATCGAACATGGCAAAAATGTTATTAACTGGTCTGTAACTCCTGCATATACACAAAAGCATCTCATCAATGATATCACAACAATAGCGTCAGGTGACGGATGGAAGGAAGAAAAAACCGGCTTACACGAAAAAGAATTCATTGAAACCAGGCGACATTGGTTTACAAAAAAGGTTACTCATTATACCGAAGGTAGTGTAAACGTACTCAACCTCGTAGAAGGAGATGAAGTAATCGTAGAGAGTCCTGAAAATGAATTCACACCCTTCAAAGTAAACTATGCAGAGACATTTGTTATTCCTGCTTCAGTAAATGTTTTTACCATCACACCATATGGTAATAGTGAAGGAAGGAAATGCGCCACCATAAAAGCACGGGTAAGAACAGGAATAACACATCAACCAATCACCGGATAAACATTATTCAATGAAAAAAATCAGTAAGCAGGAATTTATTTGTCTTACCGCTGCATTGGGAGGATTATTATTCGGCTTTGACACCGCTGTTATATCAGGAGCCCTGTCTCCTATCAAAATTCAGTTTTCGCTCAACAGTGGCATGGAAGGCTGGCTGGTAAGCAGTGGATTAATCGGATGTATATCAGGAGTAGCTGCCACCAGTATGGTCAGTGATAAAATCGGCAGAAAAAAAACGATCATTTTATCAGCCTGGATGTTCCTCGCATCTGCCATCTTATGTGCCGGTAGTTTTTCCGTTTCAATGTTGGTAATTGGTAGAATGATAGGAGGAATTGGCGTAGGTATGGCTTCAGTAATTTCTCCTATGTTCATTACAGAATTTGCACCGGCGGAAAAAAGAGGAAGAATGGTATCTTACTATCAGTTATCTATAACTGCGGGCATACTGCTTGCATACTTTTCAAATGCTTTGCTGGATACAAGATCTGCACAGAGTATTTTTCAAACAGAAATATGGCGGCCAATGTTTTTAGTGATGGCGATACCATCAGTTATTTTTATGTTGTTACTGGCAAAAGTTCCTGAAAGCCCCCGTTGGTTGATCAGTATTAATGAAAAACAAAAAGCAGCATCGATCTTGTTTAAAATCATTCCACCGGAAACAGCAGCCAGAGAATTTAAAGCGATGGAAGAAGCTGCGGACAAAAGCCGGCAAAACAGCAGGTCTCTTTTTTCAAAACCTCTCCGGCTGACTTTATTCATAGGTACCATTCTGGCCGTTCTGCAACAATTTTCAGGAATTAATGCTATCATCTACTATGGACCAAGCATTTTTGAAAAAGCAGGAATAGACAGTCAGAATGCTTTATTGTTTCAGGTAATTATCGGATCAGTTAATCTGTTATCCACCTTTATTGCTATTAAATGGACAGATAAATACGGTAGAAGAAAACTAATGATAATCGGATTGATCGGTATAATAGTTTCACTACTGGGTTGCGGATGGTTATTTTACACAGATTACACGCAGGGTTACCTCCTATTAATATTGATGTTATTTTTTATCGCCTGTTTTGCTTTTTCACTGGGTCCGGTTACGTGGGTAATCATCAATGAAATATTCCCTACCGATGTAAGAGTAAAGAGCGTAGCATTTTGTACACTGATGTTATGGGTAGCGGTTTGGATGGTAGGACAATTTGTTCCATGGTTATTGGAACAGGCAGGTGCTGCGTGGTTGTTCTGGATTTTTGCTGCATTCAGCACCATTAATCTCATTATTATCTGGAAATTAGTAAAAGAAACCAGTGGTAAAACATTAGAAGAAATAGAAGAAGCCTTTGTAAGTCCGCATTAATATTTTCAAACCGGTAAACTAAAAGTTTTCGTAAAAAATTGTATATGTCAAACCGAAGAAAATTCATTCAAAACTCAGTATTGGGGTCAGCAGGAATACTCTTATCTGCAAAAGTAGTGAGTGCATCCTCCTCCGATACTACTATTAAAAAACCAATTGTTGTTTCTACCTGGAACTTCGGCGTGCAGGCAAATGAAGCGGCATGGAAAGTACTGGCAGAAAAAGGTCATGCACTGGATGCAGTAGAAGCCGGCGTTCGTGTGCCGGAAGCTGATCCAAAGGGTAATAGTGTAGGATATGGCGGTTTGCCAGATCGTGAAGGGCGTGTTACCTTAGATGCCTGTATTATGGATGAAAAATATAATTGTGGTTCAGTGATGTGCATAGAACATATTATGCATCCAATTAGTGTTGCAAGGCTGGTAATGGAAAAAACACCACACATCGTATTAAGCGGCGAAGGTGCATTACGTTTTGCATTAGCCAACGGTTTCAAAAAACAAAACCTTCTGACACCCCAAAGTGAAAAGGCATGGAAAGAATGGTTAAAAACCTCCAACTACTCGCCATCCATGAATATCGAAAATCAATCCTACAGTAAAGAAAATGATCCTATGCCCGGTGGGCCGGATAATCATGATACAATAGGCATGCTGGCGCTGGACGTAAATGGAAATTTAAGCGGTGCCTGCACTACCAGCGGCCTGGCTTATAAAATTCATGGTCGTGTTGGTGACTCTCCTATCATTGGCGCCGGCTTATACGTAGATCCTGAAGTAGGTGCGGCTACTGCAACAGGAGTAGGTGAAGAAGTTATCCGGATAGTAGGTGCACATCTGATTATAGAACTTATGCGACAGGGATATGCTCCGGAAGCAGCCTGTAAAGAAGCAACTCAACGCATCATAAAACGCAACCCTGAAAAATCAAAAACAATTCAGGTCGCATTTCTTGCATTAGATAAAAATGGTAACTACGGAGCATATGCTCTTCAAAAAGGTTTTACATTCGCTGTAAAAAGCGGTACGGAAGAAAAATTAATTAACGCAAAAAGTATTTATTAACTATGGCAAAAGCATTATTCGAACTTTGTTCATTCAATATACAGTCTTGCATCATCGCTGAAAAAATGGGTGTATACCGTGTAGAGCTTTGTGATAATCCGGTAGAAGGTGGTACTACCCCCGGCTATGGAACAATTAAACAAACCAGAGATAAAATAAGTATTAAGCTTTATCCCATCCTTCGTCCGCGTTGTGGAAATTACTATTATGATGAAAACGAGATTGAAATTCTGAAACATGATATTGCAATGTGTAAGGAATTACAATGCGATGGAATTTCAATCGGTGTACAAAATATAGACGGTACGATCAATGTTGACCAGCTAAAAGAGTTTGTAGAGCTGGCTTATCCGATGAAGGTGACCTGTAACCGTGCTTTTGATGCTACTCCAGACCCATTCAAAGCACTCGAAGATATTATTGATGCAGGGTGTGAAAGAATTCTCACGTCCGGACAAAAAAGCGGTGCCCCTGAAGCCACTTCATTATTAGCCGAACTGGTACAAAAAGCCGGTGACAGAATCATCATAATGCCTGGTGCAGGAATTACTGCTGAGAACATTGAACAGTTGATGAAAGAAACCGGTGCCAGGGAGTTTCACGGTTCATTAAGAAAGGCAACCGTAAATCCGATGAGTTTTGCCAATCCGGCAGTTCTTGATTTCGGTACCGTTTGTCAACCAGATCAACTGGCATTGGCAAAATTATTAGAACAGCTAAATTAGCGCAGTTATATGATATTTACTATTAAGAAATTAAGAAACCCATACCGCTTCGCTTTGGTTCATTCTAGCTGTTAATTGTAATTTAAATAGGAAGAGAATGAAGGAAAAAAGCGTATGAAGAGCGGGTTAACAGTGCTTCCTAACCTTCATTACCTTCATGTTTCCCATCGATACCCATTCATTGAAAAAATTAATACGTAAGTTGAAGTGCTAAATAACCTTAATTTCTTAATGGTGAAAAACTGTGTAACAAAAAACTCTTCCTTCTCCACTTATTAGCTACCTTTGCAATATTACTGGTAGAATTGAGCGATTGTATAAAGCTTTTCTGCTGTATTACATATCATCTCTATTCTCCCTCGTTTGTGCGCCATACATTTAGCATTACTTTATTCTGAATAACATGAATGATTTTATTGCAGCCCGGTCACAAATGGCCATGTCATTAGGTTTCCACATTATTTTTGCCTGCGTTGGAATGGTTATGCCATTCTTCATGGCCATCAGTCATTATAAATATCTGAAAACCGGTAATGAAGTTTATAAAGGATTAACCAAGGCCTGGAGTAAAGGCGTTGCCATTTTATTTGCCACTGGTGCAGTATCCGGTACCATGCTTTCTTTTGAGCTGGGCTTACTCTGGCCAGAGTTTATGAAACATGCCGGCCCCATTTTCGGCATGCCGTTTTCTTTAGAAGGTACTGCATTTTTTATAGAAGCGATTGCTCTAGGCTTTTTTCTATATGGCTGGAACAAATTCAACAAATGGTTTCACTGGATAACAGGTTTACTGGTGGGTATCAGCGGACTGGCATCTGGTATATTGGTAGTGGCTGCTAATGCATGGATGAACAGTCCTTCCGGGTTTGATTATCAGAACGGCGTTTTCTCTAATATAGATCCGATAAAAGCCATGCTCAATGAAGCCTGGTTTTCACAGGCATTGCATATGGTATTGGCAGCCTTTACCGCAACAGGCTTTGCGGTGGCCGGAGTACATGCACTCATGATCCTCAAAAAGAAAAACATTGAGTTTCACCGCAAAGCATTTTCAATTGCAGCTACCTGCGCCTGTATCGCAGCGCTGTTACAACCGCTGAGTGGTGATATATCAGCAAAAGATGTAGCAAAACGCCAACCGATCAAACTGGCAGCTATGGAAGCTCATTTTCATACAGAACCTGCTGCTCCTTTCATATTAGGTGGAATTGTTGATGAAGAAAAACAAGAGGTAAATTACGCCATTAAAATACCTGGTGTTTTAAGCTTTCTGGTTCATGGAGATTTTAAAACACCCGTGAAAGGATTAAATGAATTTCCTAAAGAAAATCTGCCACCGGTAGCCATTACACACTATGCTTTTCAAATTATGATCAGCCTGGGAATGTTACTTTGCCTTATCTCATTAATATATCTGCTCGCCGTCTGGAAGAAAAAAAGCTGGCTGTCGGCAGCATGGTTCCTTAAACTGTTCGTCTTTGCCATTCCGCTGGGCTATATCGCATTGGAAGCCGGTTGGGTAGTAACGGAAGTCGGTAGGCAACCGTGGATCATTTATGAAATCATGCGCACAAAAGATGCAGTAACACCTATGCCGGGTATAGTTTATTCATTTTACATATTTACAGCTGTGTTTATTTCATTATCCGCGATTGTAATATTTCTACTTTACAGACAGATGAAGATGGTGGGTAAACTTTATGATCCCACAGATCCCCATTTTATTACAAAAAAGCCAAAACATTAGCCATGTTATATGTAGTGATCGCCTTTTTATGGGTATCGTTATATCTCTACCTGATTTTGGGCGGAGCAGACTTTGGAGTGGGAATATTAGAAACATTTACAGGTAAAAAAAATATTGAGAAAGTCAAAAACACTTCTTACAAATCAATGGGCCCGATTTGGGAAGCCAATCATATGTGGCTGATTATTGCCATCGTGGTGCTGTTTGTCGGATTTCCGACTATCTATAGCACGGTTTCTATCTACCTCCATATACCCCTGGTGCTGATGTTATTAGGAATTATAGCCAGAGGTACTGCATTTACATTCAGACACTATGATGCAATTAACGACAACTGGCAACAAGTGTATAACCGGATATTCCGCGTCAGCAGCATTATAACCCCGTTCTTTCTGGGTTTGATTGCTGCCAGTACCGTTTCACGACACATAGATCCGGCTGCTACAGATTTTTTAAGTGCCTATATTTTCAGCTGGTGGAACCCATTCGGTATTAGTGTAGGGTTATTTACCGTTGCAATCAGTGCTTATCTTGCATCTGTTTATATCATCGGAGAAGCAGAGAATAAAGAATTTGTACAATACCTGACCGGAAAAGCCAGAACATACTTTTTTGTAGTAATGATAGCAGGCATGCTGGTATTCACAACATCATATTTTGAGCAGATTCCTTTGTTCACCTGGATATTCGGGCAAACGATCGGTCAGATTGCCATCGTTCTCGCTACTTTATCGATCATAGTACTCTTTTGGGCATTTAAGCACAAAAAAATTACAACGATGAGAATATGCGTGGCGTTACAAACTTTTATGATTCTCGTAGCGGCCACCTATAATCATTTTCCCGATCTCATTCTGTTAGCAAATAATCAATCTCTTTCACTGGTTGATCACCAGGGAAGTGAAAGAACAATAGAAGTATTGGCCTGGGCGCTGATGCTGGGTTCAATTTTTATCTTACCGTTCTTTTTTTATCTGTTGTATTCATTTCATCGAAGAAGAGTTCAATAAAAAATAATAACATTAATATCTACACGAATAAAATTACGCTCAATATTCTTTTAAACTATTCTTACTTCTTTTTATTTTTTACCGTTATCTGATTCTAAGAAAAGAAGTCGCCGTATATTATGGTGCAGGCTTCGGCATACAACATAAACCAACCATTTTTACATAAAGATCGTTCGCCGAAGAATGTTGCTTTTCAGAAGAACATACCTTCTGTATGTCGTTTAAGTTGTATCAATATCAATCTTTGTTTAATAAAATAATACGCAAAATTGCGTATTGTGCTGCCAGAAACGTTTTCCGAATTTTATGCTGTTAAAATTAATAAAATGAAAAACCGGGAAGCACCTGCCTGAAGCTAATTACAATAATAGCAATAGAGGCACAGTATAAAAATTCAGATTTTATAAAACAATGATATGATAAACTTAACGTACAGATTAGTAATAAAAACTCAGCGCTTCGCAAAATACTTTAGTGTGAGTGCAGTTCTCATGGCCAGTATAGTCGTATTTATTTCATGCGGTAAAGACGGTACCGCTGCCGACGATGACGATCATCAAGAAGAAACCCCGATCGAAGGTGGTACATCTTCAGAATTTTCGGTAGGCATTGCAAAGAATTTTTCCGGGGCCGCATCGCTTACTTATACAGACGCAAATGCCGTAGCTGATTTCTACGCGGGAGAGCATCCGGTTGCCATATATGCAACTCCTGCAGGCAAAGGAAGTGATATCGGCAAGGGCAAGCTCGTTCTTTCAAGAAATGGCACTACCTTCACGATGAAACTATTAAACGCAAGTGGCAGCATACTGGCCGAGAATAACGTAGATATCAATGCCAACGGAGGCAGCAACTATAAGCAATTCATTCGTGTATCTGGCACCCCCTCTAACACAACCATTACCACCTGGGCGAATACAACAGACTTCAAACGTCAACAAATATTAATTTATGCGAATGATAACGGTGAGTTGTATGATGGCTATACTTCCATAGAGTTTTCGAATCAATACAGATTCCGCAATAACGTGGAACATTTTGGAACAACACCACCGGCAGCTTTTGCATCTCTGAAAGGTGTATGGGAAGGCTCAGCACTCCAACCTACCTGTAACCCTAACCCGATAACGGTAACCATTTCGGCCGAAGGTTCAGTCAACTTTAAAGGAAAAGCCTCCATGACCTGTGCAGTTCAGGATGCAACAGTTAAATGGGATGGACAAGATGATTTTGTAAGGCCCAATACGATGGAGTTCAATCAGGTTGAGGCAGGTAGTCAGATCGCTATCGATTATGGCAGTACCATCCGTGATAGTCAGAACAACAATAAAAGAGGGGGTGCACTGTTAGTTGTGCCCAAGTTAAAAGACCCCACCAGCCTCCTGGATGCTCAATACTATGCTACGCCGAGTTATGCAGGAATGGTGATAGTACGAAAGCCGGTAAAGAAATAAGTTACAACAATGTTTATTTTATAGTGCAGTAGTTTAAGCTGCACTATAAAATAACAAACTTGACTTACATCAACCTTTATAAACATATTATTGAAAATAATAAGTTAAATACTATTTTTGAAGAATAAAGCCTGGATTACATTTTGGGGTATTATTGATGTGTTGAGATTAGCTTTCATTTTTGAGGTAATTTCAGTATTACGGAGCTCAAAAAGAAGTATAGGGAAATCGTTAGCGGTGATTTGCTTTCATTTTAGTAAATTCAATATAACAAAATGAATTTACAGCCTTTTCGGATTACTCCGTCGTGATTTGCTTTCTGTTTTACTCTAATTTCAGTATTACACAACTTTTCATAAAACCTTTACTTTAAATGATTGGTTATGATTCGCTTTCAGTCTTAATGAAATTTCAGCATTACACTATTATTCAATCGTTGTGCAGGTCATTACCGTTGCGATTTGCTTTCTTTCTGAGGTAACTTCGGTATTAAACAACACTATAAAGTTCAGTCGTAACTTTCTTAAAGTTGTGATTTGCTTTCTGTTTTGAGGTAACTTCAGGATTACACAACTATCCTGCTATTGTTCCGGTTCCGCTCTATTGTTGTGATTTGTTTTCAGTTTTGAGGTAACTTCAGTATTACACAACCATTTATCGCCCATTTCGCTAATTATATTAGTTGTGATTTGCTTTCTGTTTTGAGGTAACCTCAGTATTACACAACGTACTATATGCAATCACATTAATGTGATAGTTGTGATTTGCTTTCATTTTTGATGTAACTTCAGTATTACACAACAATACGGGAAAAAACCTATTGATTTTCCCGGTTGTGATTTGCTTTCAGTTTTGAGGTAACTTCAGTATTACACAACATATTATGTCCCATTCCATCCAACACAGTGGTTGTGATTTGCTTTCAGTTTTGAGGTAACTTCAATATTACACAACTAAACAGGTATCAGGGGCTTTACCGATACCGTTGTGATTTGTTTTCATTTTTGAGGTAATTTCAGTATTACACAACTGTATTGAAACTCCATAAGCCTTAGAGAAAGTTGTGATTTGCTTTCAGTTTTGATGTAACTTCAGTATTACACAACTCGACCTATTGTTAAGAAGGTCTATTGCTAGTTGTGATTTGCTTTCAGTTTTGATGTAACTTCAGTATTACACAACTCGACCTATTGTTAAGAAGGTCTATTGCTAGTTGTGATTTGCTTTCAGTTTTGATGTAACTTCAGTATTACACAACTCGACCTATTGTTAAGAAGGTCTATTGCTAGTTGTGATTTGCTTTCAGTTTTGATGTAACTTCAGTATTACACAACTCGACCTATTGTTAAGAAGGTCTATTGCTAGTTGTGATTTGCTTTCAGTTTTGATGTAACTTCAATTTCCTTTTTTGATCAATACTTTATACTCTAGTTGTGATTTGCTTTCATTTTTGATGTAACTTCAGTATTACACAACAATATAATCCTGCGTTACCTCTGCCTTATCGTTGTGATTTGCTTTCATTTTTGATGTAACTTCAGTATTACACAACTTCATTAATTATTGTTATTAATCCTCTTTTGTTGTGATTTGCTTTCATTTTTGATGTAACTTCAGTATTACACAACTTGTTAAGTCTTCATAACATAAAACACCTAGTTGTGATTTGCTTTCATTTTTGATGTAACTTCAGTATTACACAACAGAAAAATAGTTTGGAATAAAGAAAAAATAGTTGTGATTTGCTTTCATTTTTGATGTAACTTCAGTATTACACAACAGAACTCATCTAAATCTTTTATAATTAACAGATTACAAGAGATTTTAAATAAAAAAACGGAGCTGCAGCTCCGTTTTTTTATTCCTATTCAGGTATCTTTCCCCGTTAAAACAGCTCCAATTGCTGAACCACTTCCGGCACCGGACTTAATTCCCTGCCACGGAAAATCTCCATCATGCCAAATTGTTTATCTGTTACACACATAATACCTACATGCCCTTTTACCGGCAATTTACTCTTCACCCGCTTGATATGCACTTCAGCATTCTCCTTACTGGAGCAGTGCCGTAAATAAATACTAAACTGAAACATGGTAAAACCATCCGTTAAAATTTCTTTTCTGAATTTTGCATAAATCTTTCTTTCCTTTCTTGTTTCAGTCGGAAGGTCAAAGAATACCAATACCCACATAGTACGATATGCATTTATACGATGAAACATTTTACTTTCAGCTTTTCTATCCTCAAATTAAATCAACTCAGGATAAATTATTTTCCTGGCCTTCCCTTCATAACATTTACTTAAACTGGCTGTTGTACGCTGCACAGCATTCATTAATGGACTATTCTTTCCTTCAATGGTTACATCCATTGAAGGTATACTAAGCAATAAATGCTTCATAGAAGGTGTCATCTCTAAAAATTTACCATTACCCTTAATGATTTGACAAACCAGTTTATCTACAAAAGGACGGTAAGGCTCCATGATGTCATCAGCCAGGCAATAGGAATTATATTGGTTTCTATGATGTATTCCCAAAGTCGGTAACAATCCTGACCCCGTCAGACTCCTTGCTACTATTGCTCTAAGTATGGCGTATCCGTAATTCAATAAATTATTAGGAGGATCACCGAACCGATCTCTTTTAAACATCAGAAAGTCCGGGAAAATTCTTTTCCAATAATATGCCGCAGCCTTTGCTTCGTGATTTTCACTATCGCCGCTTTTCACTTCACCGGCATAGGTATACAATAGCTTACTTTCCTGCCTTTCCTGTTTCAAAAGAGCAGCCTGGTTTTGTATTTTAGAAACCACTGTTTGTTGCCACAATTGCTTTTTCAGTGGAACTGTAGCTTCCACCTGCGCTTGAAAACGCTGGCTTTGTAAAGTATTACCATCCAGACTAAACCACATCCCTGCGGGATGATGCGCTTCATCACAGGTTATAACAGCCGTATTATTTGCCAGTAATCTCGCCAACAAAACCTGCGTAATCGTAATCTGACGATGATCTAATATTAGTAAACCTATATCTTCAATGGGTATTGTTCTTCTTTCACCGCTATCATGAAGCTCAATAATTAATTGTTCATTACTGGTTTTCAGATAAGCAGGATTTCCAAAGTATAAAGTTTTCTTTATCATTCTCTTAAGTTGAAATGTTTTTTATTCAACCGTAAACAATATTCAGTACTCTAATATTCTCCTATCGAAACGATATTACCAATATGATCTATTCTGACTTTTACAATTCCAGCCAGATCTTTTAAACTTTTTACCTGACGATAAGCTACCCCCTGCAAATTTTTATCATCATTCAGCTTCGACTCCTGATGATGCCTGAACTTAAAATCTCTGATAATATTATTCCCATACTTGAGTAATGAAATAGATTGTACCCTGAACAGATTCGGACTGATCATGCTTTTATTCTTTGGATCCAGCAGATCTATTTCCAAAGGGTTGAAACCCGACAAACCATTGGGAAATACAAACATTTCATTGACTTTAATTGTATACAGAAACTTCCAACCCAAACCCTGATTATATTGTTTATCAATCACTGTTTCTCCATTTGTTACTAATCGCACCGCATCGATAAATGAAACTATCCTGTCTTGCAATACTCCTTTTTCATCTGCATAGATTGATACATGATGATTACTGCCAGGTTGTATATAATTATTCGGAATTAATTCACCATTTACGTCTAATAACGACTTTCCCAAATGGTCCATTTTAAAGCCTAAAGGCTCAGCATTTTTCACACCACTGATAGCAACTCTTTTAATGGTTATGCCCTTTTCTTTATTGAGCCATACCGGATTTTTTTCAAGATCAGAGAAAGCTTTCTTCGCATCTCCGTTAAATTCGTTTAGCCTTTCTTTTAATATTCGCTTCACTCCTTCGTCCAACACTTTTTCTATACTTTTATCATCTTTGAAATTATCCGGAGTAAGCTCCTTACGGATAGAGTAATCCTCTTCCAACCAAACTAATTTGACCAACTCAGGTAAGATTTTTGTCTTTTCAGCATCCAGATAAACCGGATTTTTACTCAATGAATTTTTTCCGGTGAAGGCTTTTTTAGGATCATTATCATTTTCAGTCAACCGCTGCAACAATACCTTCCTATAGTGAGGATTTGTTATTCTTTCAATAGTAGCTTTATCAAACTTAGCACTAACTTTTTCTTCCTTACTTTGATAAAAATTATACTTCCCATAAACAGTTTCTTTATGTAACTGTCCTCTGGGCGTTAGTACGGTTGTAACCTTTTCAAACTGCTTTATCCTGATTTTATTCTTGTTTTTAGTAACTACCTTATTCTTTGCTTTGTGCGATACAAACAGTTGTTCGAGTTGTTCTTTTACTACAGCCCGGAAATTCTTTACAGGTTCTTTGAATTTTCTTTTCCGGTTGCCCAGAGAATCATAAACAATATCCGCGTGCTTCTTTTCTATACCAATAATATGTCCATGGAGTGGATGACTTTCATTCTTCCGTGCATTCAGGTGATTCAGATACTGTATATAGGCTGGCTTTGTTAAAGCAATCACTAAAGCGTCTACTGCATGATGCCGATGATCATCGCGCTTACTCCAATTGACAATATTTTCTTTAATCTGGCCATCTTTTTGCAGAACAGATTCAATAAGCCCCACAGATTTATAGCGTGGATAATTCAGCTCCTGCATGATATTGTTTAGTCCCCAGTCTTCTCTTAAACGCGCAGTTATACTTCCACTGGTAGAAACCACTCTCCTTGATATATCTAACATTATTTCCTTCGCTTTTTTAGCGATATATTGGCTTTCTCTTAAATCCCGCTCAATAAAGCCGTCTCCTATTTCGCTCTCTCTTTTCTGCAGTTTGAGAAATTTTGCTTTGCCAATACCTTCTTCCTTATTTTTTAAATTAAATTCATGCAGCAATCTAATTCTGTTTAAATATTCTTCTATCCCCTTTTCACCATTTTTATTTAACAAATAATCGAATGCCGTTTGATTGCCCTTCTCCTGGTTAACTTTTCTAAACACCAATGTTTTATTAGAGAAACTATCATCAAAAAGTGTCATTTGCGGAATAATATGATCCACATCAATTTGTTTACTGAATAATATTTCCCGGGGGATATAAGTATTTGTATAAATATCCTTGTATCCGTTATTTTTCAATTCTTCATACAGCTTATAACGTATTATATCTTTTCTTGAAGGATTAGGTACTCCAAATTCAGTCTGAAGTATTTTTGAAATTTTTATATGGTTTAACTCTGCTGAATTAATAGCAGTACTAAGCTCTTTTCTTTCTGCTGTATTCTTTTTTAATTCTTTGGATAACTCTATCCGGATTTCATCAAAATGAAAAGGGTGTTGATTACCCGTTAATCTTCTCTTTTCATTTTCCCGGTCTATCAGCATATTCACCACATTGACAGTCTGATTGAGAATTTTCTCTACTACGGGACTACGCAATTCATTTTTCTTTATAGAAGGTAACCGATCTTTTAGTACTTTATTTTCTATTTCTTCTTTCGTCAAAGAAGCTGCCGAATGCCTGTATCCTGCTTCCGCACAAGCTTTATCATAAGTTAATTCTTTGATGAAAGGAACGATCTTTCTTAATGCTTTTGTACTAAGACTGGCATAATCACCCAGGAAAACAATTTCTGATAAAATCTTAGCATGTTCCGGTTTAAAACCGAATTTTTCACATATCTTTTTTTTAAGGCCCACATTACTGTTACCATATCTAATTATATCTTCCTGTGTATAGTTTTTAACATCGTCCTCCACCGAATACAACAGATGCCACAAAACATACGAAGGTTGCTTTTCAAATGCTTTACCGTCAGACTCTGCATCAAATTTTAGTATACCAGTATCGATTCCTAATGAATTAAAAACCGTTTCAACCATTTTTTTGATTTCTGAAGCCGGTTGTTCAATTACCGATACATCGATATTGTCATCTTTATCACTTTTAATTAAACTATTTTCATACCCTTCATATTCTAATATCTTTAAAAAAGCGTCGTATAACTCTTTTGAGGTTTTATTCCCCTCCAAAAACTTATAATTCATTTCCCAATCGGATGGTTTATATCCTAATATTCTAAAAGCATCGCCGGCACTTAATCTTCCTTTTACATTTAACTCTTCGAACAATAAATCTTTTTCTTCCTGCGATGGAGCTATTTTCTCACGGGAATTTTTATTCCTGAACTCCAGGTGATTCAATTGTTGCCATATTTTGAACTCCTGAAACAAAGGTGAAGAACGAGGTGCTACACGTAAGCCGATTTTTTTTCTAATTGTTTTACCATTCTGCACCATCTCTTTTTCCTGACTTTCAAACTCACAGAAACTGATCAGGCCTTTCTGAGATTTCAATTTCCGTTGATAGAAAATAACGATATCTCTCAACTCTTGTTTTAGTTGGTTTGTCAGCTGAGGATAATATCCGGCCTGGGTCTGCCAGATCACTTCGAACTCATCCAGGTAATCCTGTCGGTAAAAAACCTGTCCTTTAAGTCGGCTATGAGGATTATTCTGTAGTTTTTTATATAGATATTGACCAACTGTTTCTTTATTAAAAAACAACTCTTTACTTCGATCGCTTATTTCTCCAAGATATCCGCTGGATTTATTTATTTCACCATTGATATCTGTGATTACATAAGCAGCTTCCTCTTTTGTTAACTGATATGAAAACGCTTTTGACCGCCATTCATATGCCTTCAATCGCTTTTCTTCTCTGGTTCCTTTATTTTCTGCGATATTAAAACCGTAATGGCTCCAAAATATTGCTGATGTAGCTTTTTGCCCCTTACCGGAAAGCAGCTTTTTAAAGTCATCCGTAAATATCTCAGGATAAAATTGTTTCTGATATTCCCATACCTTATCAAATTCAGCATTTAAATCTGATCTGTAATAGTCTGGCAATCGCTTCCTGCCATCTTTTAATAAGGAATAAGATAACTGTCCGGGGGTAAGATTCAGATCATACAATTGTCTGGCAACGGACATACTATCAATGACCTGTCCTTCATCTGCCGACTTCGCTTTTCGACTGCTTTTATATCCTCTTTTCTTATTAATAGCCAGTAGTACTTTAGCAAAGTCAGCTAAAGAAATTTTTTCGGTAGCTGCTAAAGCCCTGTTTCTCCAGGTAGAGAAAGTTGAATCATTACCACTTTCATTTAGTAAAGTATCGTCGTTTATAATGTTGTTATTTTTCAATAATTTTATTAGAGCACTTCGCCGGAGCTGATATCGATCAAGATTCCGTCGCATTCCTCTTTTCAAAGTACGTTCGGCATTTACAGCTATAGGTTTTCCTTTTTCAAAGTTTGTTTGTTCATCTGTTGTCAAAGGATTTACACGCACTCCGGCCAATTCTATGAATGAACTTTCATAATCCTCACCCTCATCTACCACCGCAAAGCCAATAGAAGTAGTTCCCAGGTCTAAGCCAAGAATTTTTTTTCCCATTTAGCAAGTTTTATTTTTTTATTTCCAACTTTTTGTTAGCTTTACTTTGAAAGCAAATCACAATAAGGATTTTTCCGTTGTGAAAACATTTAGCGCCTCGACTACCTTCGGGGCATTTTTATTTAAAACAATATATTAAAAAACTCATACACTTGCAGTATGGTTTTCCGTATTTAAATAAAAAAAATACAACCCCCTTTGTAAATATTGATTTTTATCAACAGAAAAGAATTATCGCAAATATCCATCTGCAGTTATAATAGTGGAAAATAAAACGCTGTGCAGCAGTTATAATATATACTCCGGAGCTACATAATCTGTCAGCCATACGCCATTGGCTGAAATATAAAAACTGATGCCGTCGGCATACATTTTACCGGCATCAATTACTAAAATAACGGGTTTACCATGACGGCTACCTACTTTTAAAGCAGTTTCTTTGTCTGCACTCAGGTGTACCTGTTGTCGGTTTCTTTTTTGTATACCGGTTGTTTTTATAGAATCTATATTCTTTGCAGCAGTTCCGTGATAAAGTAATTCAGGAGGTTGTTGGGTAGTAAGTGCAAGGTCTATTTCAATAGAATGACCCTGATTGGCGCGAATCTTCGAATGATCTTCATTAAATACAAAACGTTTTTTATCATTGGAGGCAACAATTTCTTCAAGTTGTTCTTTATCAAAAGAAATATATTCCGATTGAGATTTTATAATTAACTCTCCTACCTCTGCCCAACCGTTTTCATCCAGTTGCAGTTGTATTTGTTCAGGATGATGCCTCAATACGTAACTTAAAAATTTGCTGATCGTTTTTTGTTGTTTGGGCGTCATGTTGCTATACATTTAGAAGTCTCTTATAAATTTCTTCATTTCCTTCATCAAAACAAACAAATAAAACCTTCTCTATACCAGCAGTATTAAAATGTTTGACTGTATCTATAGCTATTTTAGCAGCCAGTTCTTTAGGAAATTTATATATACCTGTACTGATATTAGGGAATGCAATTACTTTAACGTTCAACTGATCAGCCAATAATAAACTATTACGATAACAGTTAGCCAGCAATCTTTCACATTTCTCCTGATCACCGTTCCATACCGGGCCTACTGTATGAATCACAAATTTTGCACTCAGATTTCCAGCGGTGGTATAAACAGCCTCTCCGGTAGCACATTTCCCCTGTTTATTTCGAATAGCAATACACTCCTCCAGAATAGCTTTACCTCCGGCTTTATGAATAGCACCATCTACACCCCCACCGCCTAAGAGAGATGTATTAGCTGCATTCACAATTGCATCAGCTTTTATTTTAGTAATGTCTGCTCTTAAGACTTCTATTTTCATTATATAAAATATTTTCAAGCAAATATAACAGAAATGTTTATAAAGCTAATACCATTATTGTCTAACTTCATCTTAGAGTTTAAAAGTATTCATGACAAAAAAAGAGATCTCATAAACTGATTACTGTACCGATCCTATGCTTTTTTTCCTTCTTTAATTGATAAAAATTTCAGTCAATTAAAGAAATAGAAATGACATTGTCATACGGTTAGCCGTAATTTTTTTCAAAACGAATAGCTATTTTGGGTCAAAGAACAGGTAAGATGACTATTATCAGGAGAAGTAGCAAGCGGGTTGAAATATATCAACATAAGCAATGTGTGTAACAAAAATAAATCAATGACCTACTGCTTAGAAGGCAGTTGCTCTATAGATCATCAACATCCATGCGAATGACATAATATTAAGATAGTAAAACTAATTCATAACTCCAATTTGGAAATTTGCCATTTTTTTTGTATCTTAATAGATAGGGCTTGCTGTTTTTTTCACAGTAATTCAGGCATCAGCATCTTTTAGATAAACAATACTCAGCTCCCCGTCATCAAACCCGGTGGTAATACCAACCGCATTTTTCAGAAAAGAGTTGCTAAATGCTTCAGATTCTATAAAGTCAGTTAATATTTTTTTTGAGAACTCCAGCACTTCATTCCATTCTTTTCCCTGAGAAAATGTTTTTCCGAAGCCGAGATACTTATTCGCGGGTTCAAAATCAACCTCTGTAGCCCAATCATCATCATCTGCATCAAAGTGTTCCGAACCGGTTAAGTACATTAAATACTGTTCTTCAGTTTCTATTAAACCGAAATTAAAACCTGTAATTTTTTCATTCGCCACACTAGTGGCTGTAATAGAATGAATCCATTTAAAAAAATCCTGCTGAAAACTCATATATAGATACTTTTATTTGATTCTATCTTTTATACATCAACAACGTACTCAGTAAAATAATTATTATCTTAAAAAGATTTCTTCAACTTTAATATATTGTATTTGCTTCAACTGTTGCGCAATCCAACAACAGTATTCCTTTCTAATATAAACATTTTTCATAAAAAACTCTACTCCTTCTACAATACAGCTATCCCTTGTTACATTAACCTTTGCCAGATCAATAGTCATCCCCACTCCTTTCGCTTTTAAAACGGCTTCCTTTTTTGTCCAGTAATCAAAAAAAAGCAATGCATCCGATTCTACATTCTTATATTCTTCTTCATTGAGTACATTTCTAAATTCAGATATATCAATGTTCTGAATCAGCTCAACATCTATACCTATTTCAGCAGATTCAGATGTTAGTACTACAGCCAGATCTTGTGTATGTGAAATATTGAAAAATGGAATGCCTTTTATGAATGGTTTTCCAAAAGTATTATACTGAATATGATTTAAATAAGTCCAATCACCATTACAGACTTTCTCTATTAATAGAAAAATGGCAAGCAGACTCACCTGTCTGTCTTGCCATCTTAATAAACTTTTAATCTTATTCTTATAATGAGCATTTAATTTCGAATAATAATAATCGAACCATTCTGATTGCTCAGAACCTTTCATTAAAGAATAATAAAGATGTATCACTTTTCATGATTAATTAATTCTGAATTCTTCCATCACATTCATTATACTCAGATGAACATGTGGTGTAACATTCGTATAGTTTTCCGCATCTTTACTTAATAATTCAGCTGCGGGCAGGTAATGATTATAAAAATCATCTGCTGTATTGAAAAAAAGACAACCGATCACCATTTTACAGATTCCGTAATCATTTTCATCTATACGCTGTTCTATAGTAACACCTTTTAATACACTTCCAAAAATGGATTTTGATAAAGGAAGATGCTTTTTTACATAATAGGTTATATCAAACCATGATGATTCATTAATAGGATATTCGACTGTTATTTTTACCATATGCTAAATCTTTTCACATTCAATAATACCGGACAATTCCGTATTCGTTAATATTAATCGTTTGAATTTCAATCCTGCGGCAGCCAATAGTGATTTAAATTCTGTTTCTGTTCGTTCTTTACCGGTAGTCATTGCGTAAATATTCAAATCCAGCAATTTACTTGCATGGGGTTGATTGAGTTGATCAGGAATCACGGCTTCGATGATGAGCAGTTTGCTACCGGGCTTCATCGCTTCATAAGCAACTTTTAGAATTTGGGCAACCTGTTCGTCATTCCAGTCATGTAACACCCACTTGGTCATATATAAGTCGGCACCGGCAGGAATACTTTCAAAGAAACTACCACCTTCTACTTCGCATCTCGATTTCAAATGATCTGGTATATTCTTTTTAGTTGCCTCAATTACATAAGGTTCATCAAATACAATTCCGCTACTATCGGGTGCAGCATTCAAAACACCGAATAGCAATGCACCGTTACCTCCGCCAATGTCTACAATTGTTTTATAAGGTGTAAAGTCATAAGATTGCGTAATACCCTCAATTACCGCGCCCGAAACACCCGCCATTGCTTTCACCAGGTTTTCGCCACGTTCGGGGTTTTGTTTATAATAATCCCATACCTGCATTCCGTAATGTTCTTCGAAAGGAACTTTACCCGACTGAATACCTTCGGTTAACTTTCCGAAAGCAGCAAAATGTTCACCGAGATTCGCTAGCGCCCAGGGAGTGATAGAACCGGAAACATTACTCAAAAAGCCACTTCCCAGCTCATTGAGCTGAAAAGTTTTATCAGCGGTCTCTTCAAAAATACCTTCACTGCAAACTGCGCGCATCAAACGATAAAGCGCCTGCTCGTCACTGTTTGTTTTATCCGCCAATTCTGTAATCGAAAGCGGTTTTTCAAAAAGTAAGTCTGCAATTTTTAATCTGGCTACGGCATGCATTGCACAAGCGGTCCAATACCTGCTGATCAGCTCATATAATTTTAAAGTATTTGCGGGATTAATCGAATACTGTTTCATAACGCTTATTTTAAAAATTACTGATTTAATTTTTGATTTAGTTTTGAAATTTAAATAATCGTATATACATAAACGTACACTAATATACGTATTAATTCTAAATCCACAATATATGAAACTGAACATTCCAATGCCGGTTATCGATTCTATTCACTATTGGTCGAAATATAACCCGGAAAAAATTGCATTATCGTATGAGGAGAAGGAGATTTCTTATCGGCAGTTAGAGCAAAATATGAACAAATTCTCGAATTACCTCGCTCTTTTAAGTAAAAAAAAAACGACAAAGTTATCTTTCTGTTAAATCAGTCTATTGAGCGTGTAATCGTGATGTTGAGCATATGGAAATCAGGTGCTGCTTTTGTTTCTTTTGACAGTTCTTATCCCACCGCAAGATTAGAATTTATGGCAGAAGATGTGAATGCCGATTTTTTGATTACAACTGCCTCACTCCGGCACAAAGCATCTTTCTTTAAGGGAAATTTAATTGTAATTGATGATCCGGAAACAATGAATGCTATTCTACAAATAGATGACAATACTCACCAATCGGATCAGTTACCAAACGAACTGGCTTATCTGGCTTATACTTCAGGAAGCACCGGTATTCCCAAAGCAGTGATGGCAACACATGAAGGATTAGCAAATTTTATTGAGAACTTCAAAAAAGTAATTGACCCGGGTATCAATGACAGTGTTTTACAAATTTCGAGTCCTAATTTTGATGGTTTGGGCCTTGACCTCTGGGCACCGCTTTCTTACGGATTAAAAGTTCATTTATATCCCGATAATCGTATAGTAGGTGAACCTTTACTTGATTTCATTATTGACCGGAAAATCAGCATTCTTCCTTATATTCCGGTGTCAATTCTTTCTACTCTCCCCAGAGACGGAAGAACAGGAAACATAAAAAAACTTTGTTTCGGAGGTGAAGCACCGCTGCATGTTGTTATTGACTACTGGAAAACGAAAGTAAAAGTTACCAACATCTACGGACCTACTGAAACCACGGTTATCACCAGCGCATTTCATTATAATGAACATTATCCCCTCGCTACCATTGGCCGTGCCTTTACTAATGTGGGTTATCATTTGCTCGATGAAAACCTGCAACCTGTTCCTAAAGGAGAAGCCGGTGAACTTTATATTACCGGTGTGCAACTTTCTAAAGGTTACTGGAAACGCCCCGACCTGACGGCTGAACGTTTTGTAAATATTACTTTAGCTAACGGATCTGTTCAACGGGCTTATAAAACAGGAGATTTATTTCGTGAACTGGAAGACGGAAATATCGTTTTTGCCGGAAGAGCAGACCTGCAAATAAAAATACGCGGGTTCAGAGTAGAAGTATCGGAAATTGAAGAAGTACTCAGGAAATCAGGACTGGTACATAACTGCGCCGTAATTGCCAAAGGAGAAGAAGAAAAAAAACTGATTTGTTATTACATTGCTGAAAAAGAAGTAGCAAGTGATACCTTCAGAAAACACTTATACGAATTACTTCCTGCGTATATGATTCCTTCTTCTTTTGTGCATATAGATGTTTTTCCTTTAACCGACAACGGAAAAATTGACCGGTCTGTTCTGCGCGAAATGGAAACATCCACTTTGTATGAAAACAGAGCTTCATATGTGGAACCGGTTACTGATATACAGAAAGAATTATCGGCTATCTGGTCGTCGATGCTCGGCACTTCACCAATCGGTTTGAAAGATAACTTTTTTTATTTCGGAGGCAACTCCATACTCGCCTATAAAACAGTATCAATTATCAGAAAACGTTTCGGAAATCATGTTCAGGTCGCTGATATCTTTTTATATCCTACCCTTGAGGAGCTGGCAGATTATCTGACAGATTCGGCAACCAACACCCCTGTACCGGAAATTATTTCAACCACCGAAAAAATGCCGGTACTCTCTTATCAGCAACAAAGTTTATGGTTCCTCGATCAGTTGAGCAATAGTTCAGATTATCACATACTGGTAAGGTATGAAGTAAAGCCCGATATATCTTTTAAAAAACTTGAAAAAGCATTCCGCCTATTAATCAATGAACATCAGATATTAAGAACAGTCATTAAAAACGAAAACGGCATTGCCTATCAGACATTACTGGAAGCTGATCATTTTGAACTGAACCGGTTGGATGGAAATATACCCATAGAAGATATTCAATTGCCTTTTGACCTTAGTAATGATTTTATGCTGAGCGCCTATTTACAATACGCCGATGCTACGCCTTCGCATCTGTTTATTGTGATTCATCACATTGCAACAGATGGCTGGTCTATGCCCGTCTTAATAAAATCATTAAACACTTATTATCACTCTTTAAGTCACGTTATAGAACATCCATCAGTTGAAGAAAAACTTCAATACAGAGATTATGCCCACTGGCAGCAACAAAAAACTTTTTCCGGAGATAGTATTCTTTTCTGGGAAAATTATCTGAAAGGTGTTACTTTATTAGATCTGCCATACAGTACGGCCCATTTAAAAAATATCAAAAAAGGAAAACAATACCGATTTTTTATTCATGAACGGTTGAGTGATGATTTAAAAAATCTGGCAGAAAACGAACAGGTTACACTTTATATGGTGATGTTATCAGCTTTTAGCCTGCTGATGCAACATTATACGCAACAGGATGATATTTGCATTGGCTCTCCGGTCGCTAACCGTACACATCCTGCACTTGACGAAATGATCGGCTATTTTGTAAATACATTGCCTGTGCGTATTAAAATCGAGAATGATCCGCTTTACAAAGATTTTCTGAAAAATATCAGCACTATATTGCCGAAAGTGTTCCGGCACCAGGAAATTCCTTTAGAAATGATTATTCACCATGCCGGTAATTACCGCAATGAAGGAAATAATCCATTTTTTAATACGGTATTTGCATTGCAGGATTCTTTTAAGGTAGTACCTCAGTTGACAGATGTGGTATTCTATCAGCCCGAATGGCTGTTTAACGGATCAGCAAAATTTGATCTGCAGTTTGAAGTATTACCACAGGGGAAAGAGTTATTGGTAAATATAGAGTATAAAAGTCCGCTTTTTTCAGATAATTTCATACAATCATTGGCTACAGGATATATGAATCTGTTGAAATCGATTGCAGAAAACCCTGACACCAACATCAGTAGTTTTGAGATTACACCTGTACCTGCCGAACTTCAATTACCAGCACCCGCACCAGATAATAAGAAGATTATTGAATTGTTTGAAACACAGGTAATGAATAACCCTGATAAAATTGCAGTTCATTTATCAGGAGATGAAATAAGTTATGCCGGCCTCAACCAACAGTCAGGTCACATTGCAGAAATTTTATCTGACCTGGCAACGGTACCAGGCGATTTTATTGCCTGTATGCTCGATCAACGAATTGATCGTATCAGTGTTTTATTAGGGATTGTTAAATCCGGCGCTGCTTATGTTCCACTGGATGTTCAGTATCCTTTAGAAAGAATCCGTACTGTTCTGGAAGATATAAAACCAAAATATCTCATTACTTCTACCCGCTTTAAAGAAAAAATCAAGGACCTGGAAGTGGATTGTTTGTTTGTGGAAGAATTAATGATCAATTATCAGCAAACAAAAGTAAAAGACTCTTATGCGGATAACTACAACGATAAAGATTTGATGTATGTTATTCATACATCCGGTACCACCGGTCATCCGAAAGGCGTATTAATCGAACACCGGGCCGCTAATAACTATATCCGTGAAATAGCAGAATTGTTAGAGATCAACAGCAAAGATAAAACCATTCAATTTTCACCTTACAATTTTGACGGTTCTATCATTGACTTATGGATGCCTTTAACACAGGGTGCTACGCTTTATCTTTATCCTAATAATAAACTTTTAGGAGATCCGCTGGCTGAGTTTCTCATTGAAAAAGGCATTACTAAAATTCCTTTTATTTCGCCTTCCGTACTATCTACTTTACCAAAAATTTCAGTATTCTCTAAGATTTCGGTTATTGGAACTGGTGCGGAAAGTTGCCCGCCCGCATTAAGCAATTACTGGTCACAAAAAGTAAAACTATTGAACTTATATGGGCCAACTGAAACTACGGTATCAGTCAACCGGTTTGTATTTGACCTGCTACATTCATCCAATACCATTGGTGTACCAACTTCTAATATGCGATTTTATGTACTGGATAAGTTCGAAAGAGTCGTTCCGGCCGGTGTAAAAGGTGAATTACATTTATCCGGTATTCAGTTGGCGCGTGGCTATCACCAACAACCCGAGCTTACAAATGAAAAGTTTATTACGAATCATTTTATAAAATCACGGGAGGGTGATAATATTTTTGACAGACTTTATAAAACCGGCGACCTGGTAAAATATTCAGAGGAAGGTTTACTGGAATATCTTGGAAGAAAAGATCAGCAGGTTAAAATAAGAGGGCAAAGAGTAGAACTGCAGGAAATTGAGCATCACCTGATGCAGATTGAAGGTGTAAATAATGCTGTTGTGCAGTTGGTTAATCACACGCAACCTCTATCAATCAGAGCTTTTTTTACAGGGAATATAACAGTAAATGATTTACGTCAGCGACTGAGTCAAAAACTTCCGGCTTATATGATTCCTTCAACGTTTATACCGCTCAAGATAGTACCGGTCAATCATAATGGAAAACTCGATCAGCATGAACTGAACAGGCTCGCTGATCATTATCAGCATACTTTTGTGCACGAAGAAACTCCTGTCGGTATACATGAAATACAGCTAAAAAAAATATGGGAAGAAGTGTTGAACAGAAAAATAATGCAACTGGATGATAACTTTTTTAACATAGGCGGACATTCATTGTTGCTGATCAAACTGTATAACAGAATCAGTGAGTATTATCCGGGTAAACTATCATTAGGCGATCTTTATACCAATAGTTCTATCAGGGATCTGGCATCATTTTTAGAAAATAAGGTGCTGCAGGCCGGTAAAGATCCCGAATTAGGAAAAGACGCATTGAGCCGGCAAATTATGGAAGATGCAAATATCGATTTGGGTGACCTGGCTATCAGCTCGTTACCGAAAGGAAACTTTCTGCAACCAGAAAAAATATTACTGACAGGTGTTACCGGATTCGTTGGGGCACACTTACTAACGGAATTACTTCATCACACTGCCGCAGATATTTATGTACTGATCAGGTCGCAAAATACCTCGCATGCATCTTCAAGGTTATACAAAACTTTAGACGAACAAAAGATTATCTTACCAGATATACATAAAAACAGAATAAAGGTATTGAGTGGTGATCTGTCTATCCCGGATCTTGGCTTATCTGCCGAAGATTATGCATTTCTTGCCAGTGAGTT
The DNA here is from genome assembly GCF_003991195.1 of Gynurincola endophyticus. Classification (GTDB taxonomy): domain Bacteria; phylum Bacteroidota; class Bacteroidia; order Chitinophagales; family Chitinophagaceae; genus Gynurincola; species Gynurincola endophyticus. The sequence continues at coordinate 104,170 of NZ_RCWL01000002.1, forward strand.
AGATATAATTTATCATGCGGGCAGTGCGGTTAACTTTATACAACCCTATGCTTATATGAAAGCTACCAATATAGACGGATTCAGGATGCTGATTAAACTGGCCACTGATAAAAAGCTGAAAAAAATCGCTTTATTATCAACGGTCGGTGTTTTTAGCTGGGAACACCATTTTTCAAAACCCGCAATACTGAGAGAAACTGACCCGATCGATAGTGTATTCAGATGCCTTAGCCGTGATATGGGATACGTACAAAGTAAATGGGTAATGGAAAAAATGGCTTTCAGAGCAATTGAACAGGGATTACCGATTACTATATTCAGGCTGGGCTATGTTTTCACCAATGGTAATTCGGGCGCCACTGCTAAATATCAATGGTGGAGCCTGTTTGTAAAAACCTGTACCGAATTAAAATACTACCCGTTATTAGGCGATCAGAAAGAAGAATTTGTAACGGTTGATTTTGTAGCCCGCTCAATTGTTCACATCGCTCCTCAACCGCAAGCGACAGGAAAAGTATTTCATCTCAGTCCTGACCCCGCCAACAATATTACTGTTGTAGACTTCTTTGAAATGCTCAACCAGGAATTCAATATGGGTCTGCAACCTGTTTCTTATGGCGAATGGGTGAAGATGTGGGAAAAAGATGAGAACAGCCCGTTATATCCTTTATTAAGCTTATTTAAGTTTGAAGTATATGACAAAAAATCACTCATAGAGCTGCATCAGGATACACCGAACTTTGACATTACCAATACACTAGAACATCTGGAAGGCTCAGGAATAAAGCCTCCAAAGGTAAACCGCAATATTCTTCTGCAGTTTTGCAGGTATATGAATATAATTGATTAAAACATATTTTGAATACCGGATAAACCCTTTTTCATTAAGTGTTTATCCGGTATTATTTCATAAAAGTTTAAAAATTATACTTTCACTCTTTAAGAGATTTATCTATATAATTAAGTGTTGTATAAAAACACCGGACCTTTAAATGATTGTTTAAACGGTTATTTCATTTCTTTTACGGATAAAAAATCTTCAAAAATCTATAACTCTGACATTCATGGTATTTAACTTTTATTTTGAACAGGTAAATGAAAAATTAAACTTTCCAGGCATGCTTTTTAAACCCTCAATAAAAAAGCATATGGCAAACTCAAAACAACAACAAGGAATGAAGAATGCACATTTACATGATTTATTCATTGACGAACTCCGGGATATTCTCGGAGCAGAAAAACAATTATTAAAAGGACTGAAAAAAATGGCTTCAGCTGCATCCGGAGAAAGTTTAAAAGCAGCTTTTGAAGAGCACTACGCTCAAACGGAAGAGCAGATAAACCGCTTAAAAGGCGTTTTTCAGTCGTTGGGATTATTAGCCAGATCAAAAAAGTGTAAAGCGATGGCCGGATTATTAGAAGAAGCAGATGAAATTATGGAAGATTTTGAAGATGACCCCGCGCTGGATGCAGCATTAATAGCAGCAGCTCAAAAAGTTGAGCATTACGAAATAGCCAGTTATGGTTGTTTAGTAACCTATGCCGAATTAATGGAACACACTGAAGCGATGTCATTATTGGAAGAAACATTAAACGAAGAAAAAGAAACAGATTCAAAGCTGACACAAATAGCGTTGAGCGAATCTAATTTAGCTACAAAAAAATGATCTGTATGATTTTACCCCCTTTTATTTGCAATGAATTAAAGAGGTGAAGTTTTTTTCACTTCTTTAATTCATATTATAATACCTCGGCTACTTATATTTATCATTTAGCCCGACTCCTCCCAGAATCATTGGTATAATTTTTTCTACACGGGCAATTTTAGTTTTTTCCTGTTTAGCTTCTTCAATATATAAAATATATTCTTTCTGTTTTCCGGGAGTTAATTTTTCAAAAGCAGGTTTTAATGTTTTTTCAGCTTTAAAAGCATTTATCAACAGTACAGGTAAGGAGACCGGCTGAAATTTTTCAGGCTTAATTTTCAACCCTTTCTTTTCAATTTCAACAGCTTCTTTAATATACTCCAATATTTTTTTCTCCTCTACTTCATCAATTGAGGTAAACCTCCATTGACGTAAAGACTTTGTTTTTCCTTCCTGTGCATTTACGAGTACTTTATACTTGTCTTTCAAAAAAACACCATTGTAAAACCATACGGTGAAATAATTTTTAAACCCTCCGTAGCTCACTACATTTTTACCTTCATAAGTAAACACTTCTGCCCCCCATTTAATACTTTTTTCCAGGCCACTTTTATTCAGAATATTAGCCAGTAATTTCAACTCTTTTGTCCATTGTGTTGTTGATTGCATTCTGTCTTGTTTTTAAACATTAACCACTCTTAATTATTAATTAATCTAAGGTTTTGTTTTCCAGATTTTATCTGAAAAAGGGAGATACTCCGGTAAAGCAGCCGAGCCATACCAATTGAACACTTCTGCCTCCAACAAGCCTATGGCAATGGCCGGGTCTGTTTGTAATACTTTTTTGGTTTCATCCGGAGAAGCAATACCTGTTAAGATGAACAGGCCACGAAAGTTTTTATCATTTTTTCCAAACGGACCGGCAACAATGAGTTTCCCTTCAGCTACAAGACGATTAATATTCTCCATATGGCCACGAAAACTTTTATTGATCAGCTCACTGTCAGTAGTAGTATTCGTACCGGTTTTAAGAATAACAAAAATGAAATTTTTCATACCATACTCATCACCTCCTAATTTCGCTGCTAATGCTGCGTTATAATTCGGATTGGCTACCGTCGTATCTTTCAAGCCGGTTAATAGTTTCAGTGTATAGCTGAATTGTTTTTGCTGACCGTCTGAAACGTTAACCAATACTTCACGGTCACTTATTCTTTCGTATACAATTCTTTTAGGAAAATCGTGTGCAGGATTATTGAATGTATAGATATTTCCGGTTTTTGTCAACTTAAAATCCACTTTCTTACCCTGGTTTTGTCCTATTACTGTAGCGCCGTACAAAATCTCGTTATTGATATAGGTCAGATCAAGATATTCAGTAATCACAATTTGATTATCTATCAATTTATAAGAAAAACCTTTGAGGTGCTGGTCGTTCATTTTATCCCAACGTTCATATATTTCTTTACCTTCTACTTTCCAAATGCCTTGCAAAAAAGAGGGCATCGTTGGTTGCGCGAACATCACCTGAGTGCATAAAGCAACAATCAGCGCTAAAATATATTTCATAACCGTACATTGAGTAAATAAAAATGTGGATACTGAAAAGTTAAGCAGAATAATTCATACAGTAATATTTGTATTAACTTTAAAAAATTATTATTCCGGTAACTGTGGCAATAATAAACTTACTTTGATTTGGGGAGTTGTCGCTTTTTAGCCGGACTTTTTTTGGCCAGCTTTTTATCCAGCAATTTGAAGAAGGTCGACAAGTCCATATTATGTTTATCCAACACATTAATCAGCGTTGACAAACCGATATCATGCTCACCTCTTTCAATTTTTCCGTATTGCGTTCTGTCTATATCGTGCTCAAGCGCAAAACGTTCCTGAGACAAAGAGGTATTCTTTTTCCTTAGTTCACGTATGAGTCTCCAACTTCAATCACTAATGGATGTTTCTTAATCATTGTAATACAAAAGAATTGAACCTCTTCTTTGTTAACAACGTAATATTTTACGTGGAAATTCTTGTCAGATGAAGTTAAAAACCATAAGTTTGTTTTAATCTTCTCTCTGTAAGGCGAGGAGAATTTCAGTGAAGTAAAGCGAAGCCTCTTTCCAGGGGCTTCTATTTTTCGAGTCTGCTAAAGAAGTCTTCCAGTGAAGTATCAAATGCTTCTAAAATCTTCGCAAGTGTCACAACTTTGATATCAATATCACCCCTTTCCATTTTTGAGTAATGATTGCGATCGAAATCGTTTTTCCAGGCAAATTCTTCCTGGCTGGTATATCCGGCTTCAAGCCTGAGTTCTTTTAATGCTTTCCCAATCTGAATGCTGAGATCGTTTCTGGATTTTACAGGCATAGTGCAAAAGTGTAATCTATATTACTGGCGTACAACGTATTATAATACGTATTATTTTATGGAGGAGTATTATTTGGATAATTAGTGAAAGAAAACAAATGAAAATCCTATTCGCAAAGCTATAGTGTTGCCTTAAATCAAGTATTCGACGACCTGATTCAGTAATATTTTAAACCACAGAGGAGCAATAAAGTTATTCTGCAGCTTACGCTGAAAGTATCCTTTCAACTCAAATGACTAATTCAATACAGCGCTTTGCTGAATTGCAATCAGGTTGATCATTCGCTGATCCGTTTATCAGCGGCAAAACTCCATCAGTGTATTATAAGAGAAATCAAAAAGTTTAGAAGAAACATCTACGGAACTTAGCATATATCAGATGATATACGTCTAAAGAATTGATAGTCAAACTATTTATATTTAAGACAATACATTGAGCCTGATCGCTTTTGCCACCGCCTCATTCATAGAATGAACCTGTAATTTTTCGTAAATGCTGCGGATATACTGGCGAACTGTATTGATAGATATTTCGAGGTTATTAGCGATCATCTTGTAGCTGTTGCCGTCAACAAGTGATTGCAGAATATCTTTTTCTCTTTTGGTTAATTTGTAATCTGTAGTATTAACCTGTCTGATTGCTGCAAAAGCCCTCATCATCTTTCTGGCAATGGTTGGGCTCATCGGTGATCCCCCATCTACGGTATCAAGAATGGCTTCTATTATTTTTTCCGGGCTGGATTTTTTTAGCAGATACCCTTTTGCACCCAGGCAAATACTTTCAAAAACATGGTGGTCATCTTCAAAAACGGTTAGCATAATCACCGGTACACCAGGTTGTTTTTCCATAATATGCTTCAATCCAAAAAAGCCATTGGCTTCCGGCATATCAATATCCATCAGTACTACATCAGGGCGGTAGAAATCCATGATCTTTTCTATCTTGAGGCAATTTTCCCAACCGCCAACACAATTTAACCCTTTACCCGTTTGTTCTAATAACGCGATGAGCTGCTCACGTAAAAGAGCATTGTCTTCAAAAATAGCAACGTTTATCATAACCGATGATTAAAAGTATAAAGTAAGTAGCTTTTATTCCGATTGACAACTACATTATCATGCGTAAGGAAACTGCGCTGTAACAGTTGTTCCGTTCTCATTGCTTTTGATTTCAAAAACGCCTTGTTGTCTTTCAGTACGGCTTTTCATATTTTTCAATCCGTTTCCTTTTTTTAGCGTATCGGCTTCAAATCCTATACCGTTATCTTTAACAATAAGTTGCAGATATTGTGCAGATTTTACCAGTTTGATGGAAATATTGGTGGCTTGTGAATATTTGGCCATGTTGTTCACTGCTTCTTTAAAAACAAGATACAGATCCCTGCGTTTTTCAGCAGACAGTTTTACCTTTTCAAAACTCTCATCTACGCTAAAATAATATTGTATCTGTTGCGGTTCAAGTACATTGGCAGCAAATTCTTTCATGCGTACAACAATCTGCGAGAAAATGTCATTCTGAGGATTCATACTCCATACAATATCACTGATATTCTCCATTACTGATTGTGTATTCTCTTGTATTTTCTTTACCTGATTTTTAGATTCCGCTTCATGTAACTGATTGATGGTGGAGTAAGACAATAGATTGATAGCAGTAAGTGTACTGCCCACCTCATCGTGTAACTCTGCTGAAATGCGGCTTCTTTCTTTCAATAGCAGGTTTTTTTGATCCAGTTTCTTTTTGAGCAATGTTCGGTTGAGAATAAACAAAAACAGTATAACTGCAATCAGCAATAACACTATTACCAGATTGCGTTTGAGCTGTTCATTCTGTATTTTTTCTTCTTTTATCAGATTTTCCTGAGCTGCTATCCATTTTGTTTGTTCCAGATTTTTTACTTCTGCTTCATGAAGGCTAAGTGATTTAGCCTGTTGTTCTATTTTCAGGTTACTGATAATCTGCTCCTGTGTGAGCAGTTGAATTTCTTTCTCTTTCTGAGCTGCTTCTATTGAGTATCCCCGCAGCAGTGCATTCTTTTTTTCTAATTCAAGTTGCTGTATTTTTTGTTCGGTGGCGAGTTTGTTTATTTCTGCCTGTTTTTTTTCGGTCTGGTACTGCACTTCCAGTTCGTTGAAATCTTTACGCGATTTTTCATTAATTATACTGTCTTTATAAGCATGAAACTTTTCGAGAAAGGGATATGCTTTTGCTTTATCATTCTTCACCTGCGCATGATAAAAGTTCAACGATCCGTACCAATCACGCAGGGCATCCCTGTCATTATCATTTAGTGCCAATGAATAGCTTTCATCATAATAACGGTTCATCAGGTCTTCATTGCCGGTATAGCCCGCAAACATAGCCCCCATTCTGATATAACGGTGCAACTTTGGTTGTTCTATCTTCCGGCCTTCGGCAATGGCCTGTTCCATGTATTTTAAAGCATTTTCCCTGTCTTTTTTTACGTGGTAAACCAATGATAAATCTACCAGACTGATAAATTTTGTTTCTTTTTTGGCAGACCGGGGTACGTATTCTGCGGATTTTGAGAAATATTTAATAGCGTTCTCAATATCTCCGCTCATCTGATACATCCGGGCAAGATTACTCAATTGTACAATGAGTTCTTCATAATCCTTTTTGTTTTCTATAATAGCGATGCCTTTTCCCGCATAATCAATCGCACGTTCTTTCTCTCCCATTAAAAATGAAGTACTTGCCAATTCTCCGTACAGTCGCCCTGCACTTGCCTCATCATCCAGCTGGTCATAAATACGCAAAGCTTTCAGAAAACCGGCATTGGCTTCTACATATTGAGAATTTTTAGACTTCAATTGACCATACAGGTACCAGATTTCAGCTAGTACAGGTAAACAGTCGGGAGTGCGTTCAGCAAGGTGAATACCTTCATCCAGCAACCGGAAGGCTTCAGGATAATTTTTCCCTGTAGACTGATACCAGGTTGCTTTTAACTTCAACAGGTGCAGCTTCTGTATATTCTGTCGCACAACATCTTTTGGAGTAAACTTTTCTATCTCCGTCCAGTCGGGTTCACCAGATGCAAAACCACCATTTGTTATGGTATAATGGGTTTTCTTAATCAGTGACAAAGCCGCAGCAAAGTCGTTTTGCTCTTTTACTGATTGAGCATATAAAGCATCCAGTACCTGCATTGATTTGTTATGCTCAAACTGCTGATGATATTGCCTTGCCTCGTCCAGTTTTTGTTCCAGATACCGGTCGTTCACCGTTTGGGAAACGGCAAATAATGGCATGCAGGCTAATAAGCAATGCAGATAGCGGATCATAATTGTTTTTAATTACGAATTTAAAAAGTTTAGAGCGAATACCCGAACTGTCTTTTACGCATCATCATGCTATAAAAAACCCTGACTCTTTGTGCAAATTTTGCTGAAAATAAACACTTATGCGTAAGATCTTTTTATTGATTGCCATTTGTTTTTACGTAAGCCTGACAGCTTGTAACCGAAGTGAAAACAACTCTTCTGAAACAGCACCCGCTTACATAAGGCTGAGCATAGCCGGAAAAACCTGGAGCTCAGACGGAACAACGATCATCGGCAACTCTTTTGCTGAAGGTAAGCACAATTTTACACTTGCAGGCAGTGATCAGACCTTCGAAGGACAAACATCCAGACTCTCAATCATATTTTCTACCACCACCGAAATAACTACCGGCACTTATGTGCTTAATGAGCTGGACGGAAGTGCTTCTATTACTCAGGTAGACGGAAAAACCTATCTGACAGGAAGAGCAAACAACTTCGTAATACAAATCACAGAAGTAGCCGGCTCCGGTTCTTCTAAAAAATTCAAAGGAACATTTTCAGGCCAACTGACCGGTCCGGCTCCGGGCGATCGTGTTACAATAACGAATGGCGAGTTTTCTTCCTTATAAGCAAAAAAATAAATCATTAATTATGAACAAGTTAAAATATTTGCTACTATCTATTTGCTTTACTACACTTTTTAGTTGCAGTAAAGAAGAGGAAGACAACCGCAAAACTTACCTTACAATACACAAACACGGTGCGGGTCAGATAGAGTATACCTATGATGGAAACGATCAACTGATAGGCGAAACCTATAAAAAAAGTGACGGCGCCACAGATATTCATCTTACCTATCGCCAGTTCAACGCTGCGGGAATGCCTGAAAGAATAGATTATAATTTTCCGGCAAATCCTTCGCATAAACCTTATTTATTGGTTGAATATGATGCCAACGCAAGGCCAGCCAAAGTAACCAATTACGCTACTGACGGTATATCCGGCCCTTACGACACCTATAACTATACCACTGGCAGAATTGAATACAGAACTTTTAATGTTAGCGGTGCACAACAGTATCTGAGAATATACTCAATAGACAATGCAGGAAATGTAACGTCTATGAACTCTTTAAATGCAGATAATGTATCTACCTGGAGGTTGGTATTTACAGGATATGATAACAAGAAAGCTCCTGAACATCCCTACAAATACCTGTCGATAGCACTCAATGAAACACCCAACTTTTTTTCGGTCAACAACTATACCGGGTACGAGGCATACAACTATGCTGTGTTAGATGCCCGGTATTCATGTACTTACACCTATAACCAGAACGAATATGCAACAGAAAGAGTAACGACCGACCTGCTCTCTAATGCATCTTTCCAGGAAATTTATGAATTTATAAAACGATAACACATGAAAATCTCCAAAATCATTTCAATACTTACCTGTCTGGCAATGCTGATCGCCTGTCAAAAAGATAAAGAACCGTTGCCCGACACCCGCAAAACATATCTGACCAGAATAACCACCGGAGAAGCAATTATAAATTTCACTTACGACAGTGAAAACAGGCTCGTGAAAGAAGAAACAGTCTATCCCTCCGGAATATATCCAACCCGTATTGTTGAGTATTCACTCTTCGATGATCATGGTAACGCAAGAAGGGTAACCGGATATAATGCTACTACTCCTGACAACAGAACCTATCAGGAAGCCGAGTATGACAGCCAGAACCGCATCACAAGACGTACTACCTTATTCAATGAAGGCGGTACCCTTGTGGTATTCAGATATGCAACCTATGCCTATTCAGGAAACTTCATTGAAAAGAAGACTTTTGACAACGCTCATAATCAGATCAACGAGTCTGTATATGGCTACGATGATAATGACAATATTCTCTACGAGCGTAATTATAACGAACGTGGCGAACAAACTTTCCGCAGAAATTACACGGCTCATGATGACAAACATTCTTTCAAAGAATTTCTCAGCCCTTTCTCTGACTGGAAATTGCAAATCGGTATAAATAATGCGCTGACTTATACAAACACTTTTCCTGCATCAGGTGGTGGAAGTTTAATCATCAATTACACGCTGGTTCATGAATATAACGAAGATGGTTATGTTACAAAAACAACCACCACTGCTTCAGACGGAGGTGGCAGCCAACACAATACCTATCAATATGAAAAATGGTAAACCCATGAATGCGATAAAAATTTTATCAATATTAATGTGCCTGTCAACTTTTATCTGTTGTAAAAAAAGTAATGATCAACAGCATGATAACCGAAAAACTTATCTGACTAAGTTAACTAACATAAATGGTACAACAATATTCAATTACAATCCGGAAAACAAGTTAGCTTCCATCACATTTACTGCTACTGACGGCACCATTACAACACAGACTTATTCCGATTTTAACGCTGCAGGTCTTCCTACAAAATCAACAATTGTTCAGGCAGGCGAAACGACCACAAAAGAAATGGAATATGACGGTCAGAACCGGCTGGTTAAAATAACCGTCAGAGAAGCGGACGCTATTTACAAAACCTCCGTTTACTCCTATACTTCGAACTCTATGGAGTATAGTAATTACAGTTCTTCCGGTTCTCTCTGGGGAAGATTTGTATATACTTTTGATGTAAAAGGAAATGTTTCCGGATACACGGTATACAATTCATCCAACGTATTAACTGAAAGAATCACCTGCAATGCCTACGATGATAAAAAATCTTTAAAAGAATTTTATTATCACGAAGATACCCGGCCTTTTATGAGTTTTAATAACAATAATCTTTCTGAAATGCAATCCGTATCAGGAGGTACAGAAACTTACACACATACCTACACGCATGAATATAATCAGGACGGTTATCCTACTAAAAGGACCTTACGAATTATGCCTACCGAATTTGAAACAACGGTAACTTATGAATATACCAAACGATAAAACACTCATTATGAAAATGAACCACTTTTCACCAGTAACGAAGAAACCGGTGACCAGCTTTTTTAATACGTTTTTTTTCGCGTCTATTTTAATTTTGGCTTCATGTAAAAAGGATAAAGACAAAGCCACTGATATTCGCGATCATCTCACTTCGGGCAACTGGTATCTGCAGTCTACCTCCTATAGCACCACCAGCGCCTGCAGCCGCAGATCCTACTTCAGGTTTAATGCAGACGGTACCATCTTATCACAATCATTTGAAATGAGTGAAGGAATTTGTACAGATTATGGACAATCTGAAGGAACCTATACACTGACCGACAATAAATACCTTACTATTAATGGAGCTTCTATGTCATGGGCTGTTGAAATAATAAGTATTAGTCATGATGCAATGGCATTCGAGGCAAGTTCGGGTGGGGAAACACAAAGACTGTTCTTTGATAAAACCGAAGGATAAATTTTTCATTCACCGTTTTATAAAAATGCAGTTAATACAATGAAAACACATATAACTAATCAATATCTATGGGTGATAGCCCTGTTATTATGTGCAGGCAACGTCCATGCGCAGTTTGTAAAAGGATTGGGAGATAAAGCTAAAAAAGCCGCCGAACGTACGGTAGAACGACGCGTAGAAAGAGAAAGCTCTAAAAAAACAGACCAGGCTATTGACAGTATATTCAGTGGTAAAAAAAATAAGAAAAAGGAAAAATCAACCGGAAATATTCCGGAAAATAAAAACAATCCTGTAAGCAATACAGATCAACAAAACCCTGATAAGATAAACAGTAACCCGGACTTTGAGCCTGGTAGCAAAGTGCTGTTTGTTGAAAACTTTACAGACGACAAAGAAGGAGACCTGCCCGTTAACTGGAATACAACAGGTTCAGCTAAAGTAACCAGGATGGCAGGAAGTGATGCAAAGTGGATGGAGCTTTCTTCGCCAGGGGTTTTCATATGGGATAAAGTAAAAAATCTCCCTGAAAATTTCACGCTTGAATTTGATCTTTACGTGCCTTCTACGTTTTCATATTACGATTATCCGCTCTGGATCGTTATCGGAAATATGAAAAACAAAAGGGAACTGATGATTTGGGAAAAGTATAAAGAAAAAAGAGGGAAAGAAAAAAGAAACGGCTTACTACTGATGCTGCATCCACAGGAAGAAGGTGGTAAAAAATCAGGCTACAGTGAATATGAAATCTGGGAGAACAGCGAAAAAATTGCCTTCAACAAAATAAAATCACTTAACCGCTTCAACGTAAACAACAATAAGGTTAAAGTGCAGATTTGGAAACAAAAACAAAGACTGCGCATGTATATGGGTGAACAGAAAATCTGGGATTTACCACAGGCATTTGAGAGCGGCCAAGTACTGAACACCCTATTATTCAGTCGTTATGAAGCAAAAGACGGCAATTACTTTTATATTTCAAATGTTAGGCTTGCCTCTTCAGATGACGATGCCCGTTCAAAAATACTGAACGAAGGCAGGTATTCTACCAATGCCATTTTGTTCAGTACCAATTCATCAGCCATACAGCCATCATCTGATGCAACCCTACAGGAAATCGCAGCCATACTGAAAGAAAATCCTTCTTTAAAACTGACCATCATAGGACATACCGATAACGCCGGGCAAAAGGAAAATAATTTAGCGCTTTCGAAACAAAGGGCAGCATCCGTAAAAAATGAATTGACAAAAAAATATGGTATAGCAACCGACAGGCTCATCACTGATGGAAAAGGTGACACCGAAGCTGTTTCGGACAATACTACACCGGAAGGTAAGGCTCAGAACAGAAGAGTGGAGTTTTTGCGGAATTAGCAATGTTACATAACACAGATCTATAAAACACACATTATGTGCATCTTATGACGCAAATCAAATTTGTTACTCTGGTAAAAAAATCGTATCTTTTAAGGATGGGGCGATAAAGCCTCTGTGCGAACAGATTTTTTTATCACCGGGTAATGCACTGCTTTATGGCAGCCTATATTTGACAGGTGAAATTTTCCGCTGATTTTCGCAGATAAGTTATAGATGATTGAATGTAATTCAGTGTGTAGCTGTGCTGAATCAATCATGTGAATAACAGCGGTGCTATCGGCATAATCTGCGGGAGAATTGAATATTTTAAGCGTAAAAAACTTAGCAGTGGTTATTGGTTATAAAAAAATCCTTCTCAATTTGAGAAGGATTTTGCTTTAGTGAACCGGATTGGATTCGAACCAATGACCTACTGCTTAGAAGGCAGTTGCTCTATCCAGCTGAGCTACCGGTCCGTCCGCTAAAGGATGGCAAAAGTAAAAAATGATTTCATTTACACAAAAAAAATTTCATAAAAAATTGAAATTTAATTGTTCATGGTATTTGAAATGCAGTCTGGAAAAGCATTTCCACTCAAAAAAAAATTTAGCACCACTCCTACAATGAAAATTATCCCTCTTTTTTGCAGGAACATTCTCAATTGTTTTCTACTTTCGCCACTCAAGTTTTAATCATGCAAAAAGTAGGAATTTTAGGAGGCGGACAATTAGGTAGAATGTTATTACAGGCTGCTGCTAATTATCCGGTAGAAACTTATGTATTAGAAAATGATGCAAACTGCCCTTCAGCACACTTATGTCACCACTTTGTGAAAGGAGATATCAAAGATTATGAAGCGGTTTATCAGTTCGGTAAAGGGCTGGATGCGATTACCATTGAAATTGAAGCGGTAAATATAGAAGCTTTGGAGCAATTGGAAAAAGAAGGTGTAAGAGTTTACCCCCGTCCGGCTGCATTGCGAATCATCAAAAATAAGATTACCCAGAAGCAGTTTTATAGTGATCTTCAGATTCCTACCTCTCCTTTTATCGTTACGGAGAACTTACAGGCTTTGAGCGAAAATGCCTCTTTTTTACCGGCAGTACACAAGATCGGTGAAGGCGGTTATGATGGAAAAGGTGTACAGGTATTGCAATCTGCCGTTGACATATCCAAAGGATTTGATGCTCCGGCAGTTCTTGAAAAAATGGTCAATGTAGGTAAAGAAATTGCACAGATTATTGCGATTAACGAAAAAGGTGAAACGGCCTTGTATCCGGCAGTAGATATGGTTTTTGATCCTAAATTGAATCTTTTAGATTATCAATTGGCGCCGGCTCAGCTGCCCGAGCGTATTTTATGGACCATTGAAGCGGTTTCACTGGCAGTGGTAAAAGGATTGAATAGCCCGGGTATTTTTGCCGTGGAACTATTCGTTGATACTGATGGTAAAGTATTAGTAAATGAAACGGCTCCGCGCGTACACAATAGCGGTCACCATACAATTGAAGCCAATTACAGTTCACAATTCGATATGTTGTGGAGAATTTTATTACAATATCCACTCGGTAATACCGAACATATTTTACCGGCAGCCATTGTAAATTTGCTGGGAGAAGAAGGATACAGCGGGGATGCAGTATATGAAAATATGGAAGAAATATTAAAAATGGATAATGTGTTTGTGCATATTTACGGAAAGGCACAAACCAAGCCTGGTAGAAAGATGGGACATATCACTATCATTCATAAAGAGATGCAAGATCTCACCTTCAAAGCCAATCGCATTAAAAATATTTTGAAAGTGAAGGCTTAATTTCCTGAATTCATGGTGCTTAGTTGATGTTGATTGCAACGTATGACGTATTTTTATCGTCTGCTATATATCACTAAACGGTTCAAAATAGTTTGATGGTTTGACCATCAACACCAACTAAGCAAATATGAGAAAAATACCGGTCTTTTCCTGGTCTCTATTAGTAATCACAGGGTTGATTGCCTGCAAAGGGGAAGCAAAAAAAACAGAAGCACCCGCTGCCCGAAATTCGACAATTATTGCCGAAGGGTTTGTTGCTAAATCTTTGGGGGTAGATGAAAAGCTGGATGCACCAGGCACGATTTTGCCTTATGAACAAACAGATGTAATGTCTGAAATTTCCGGAAGAGTCGTAGCCATTAATATTCCGGAAGGTGGTCAGGTTAAAAAAGGACAGGTTTTAGTAAAACTATTCGACGAAGACCTGCAGGCTCAACTGAAAAAACTACAGGTTCAGTTATCTATTGCAGAACAAACAGCTTCACGTCAGAAAGAATTATTGACCATATCAGGAGTTTCTCAACAGGAATACGATTTAAGCGAATTGGATGTAAACAATCTGAAAGCTGATATCGATCTGGTAAATGTAAATATCCGCAGAACAGAAGTTCGCGCGCCTTATGACGGCAGAATGGGATTAAGAAATATTTCTCCCGGCGCTTATATCACTCCTACTACTTTAATCACTACAATCAGTCAGGTAAACCAGTTGAAGCTGGAGTTTTCGATTCCTGAAAAATATAGCAATCATATCCGTATCGGCAAAAACATTGAATTTTACGTTGCCGGTAATGTAAAGCCCTATCAGGCAAAAGTGATTGCTACAGAAACCACTATTGAAACCAATACCAGAACACTGAAAGTGCGTGCCACCATTACCGGTCACGATCAACACCTGTCACCCGGTGCATTTGCAAGAGTAAATCTGGCATTCGCTGATCAGGATGTACAACTGGTAGTTCCGACGCAGGCAATTATTCCACAGGCCAGAGATAAACAAGTGATTGTTTACCGCGACGGAAAAGGTGTTCCGACGACGGTAACGACCGGTATCAGAGATGCTTCTTATGTACAAATATTAAGCGGTATTCTTCCGGGCGATACCATTATCGTTACATCGCTGATGACCATCCGACCGAATAGTAAAATTGAATTATCGAAAGTTGACTAAAAATATTTCATGAATATTTCAGAACTAAGTTTACGGAGGCCGGTACTGGCAACCGTGATGAATATACTGATCGTGATCTTCGGTATCATTGGCTTCACCTTTCTGGGGGTGAGAGATTATCCTGCCATTGATCCGCCGAATGTGAACGTATCCACCTCCTACCCCGGCGCCAATGCCGAAATCGTTGAATCACAAATTACCGAACCTTTAGAAAAAGAAATCAACGGCATTCCCGGTGTTAAAAATATTACTTCAACCTCTAGCCAGGGTAGTTCAAGAATCAATGTGGAGTTTGAATTAGGTGTTGACCTTGAAGCAGCGGCCAATGATGTAAGAGATAAAGTATCCCGCGCAAAAAGACAATTGCCCGACGATATCCCTTCCGATCCGGTAGTTTCAAAAGCAGACGCCAGCTCAGATGCGATTATCTCTATGACGGTGCAGAGTACAACCAAAAATCCGTTGCAATTAACCGAATATGCACAAAACGTATTGGTAGAACGCCTGCAAACCATTCCGGGAGTAAGCGGTATTCAGATCTGGGGAGAAAAAAGATATGCAATGCGTATCTGGTTTAATCCTTCTAAAATGTCAGCATATGGCATTACTCCACGTGATATCCAGAATGCTTTGGCAAGAGAAAACGTAGAACTTCCTTCAGGAAAAATTTCAGGTAACCAAACCGAATTAAGCTTAAGAACCTTTGGCAGATTATTTACAGAAGATGATTTTAATAACGTCATCGTTGCCAGCGGAACCGGTACAACCGTTCGTTTAAGTGATGTAGCCGAAGCCATTTTAGGACCCGAAAACGAAGAGTCATCGCTACGTGAAAGTGGTATTCCTATGATTGCGCTGGCAATTGTACCACAACCGGGTTCTAACTATGTATCTATCTCTAATGAATTTTATAAAAGATATGAAGAACTGAAAGCGGAATTACCTGCCGATATCACATTGAACATCGGTTTAGACCAAACCCGCTTCATTAAACGATCGATCAGTGAAGTAGAAGAAACGCTCATCATTGCACTTGTACTGGTAGTACTGATCATCTATTTATTCTTCAGAGACTGGTTAATTGCTTTCCGTCCGTTGATTGACATTCCGATTTCATTAATCGGTGCATTTTTTATCATGTATCTGTGCGGATTTACCATCAATGTACTTTCCTTGTTAGGCATTGTATTGGCTACCGGTCTGGTAGTGGATGATGGTATTGTTGTAACCGAAAACATCTATAAAAAGATGGAAGCAGGTATGAACAGGCATAAAGCTGCACTGGAAGGATCCAAGGAAATTTACTTTGCGGTAATTGCAACTTCGATTACACTCGCAATTATCTTTTTACCAATCGTATTCTTAGAAGGGTTTGTAGGACGCCTTTTCCGTGAATTCGGTATCGTGGTGGCCGGAGCAGTATTGATCTCTGCATTTGTGAGTTTAACCCTCACACCGGTACTAAACGTAAAAATGGCCAGAAAAACACATAAGAACAGCTGGTTTTATGATAAAACAGAACCGTTCTTCTTATGGATGGAAAACAGCTATTACAAATCATTAAACTGGTTCTTAAAAAGAAGATCATTGGCATTAGTGATCACGGTGATCTGTTTTGGTTTGATTTACTTTCTTGGAAAAGGACTGAAATCGGAATTGGCACCAATGGAAGACCGTAGTCAGTTCAGACTATCGTTAAGCGCACCGGAAGGAACCAGTTATGATTTAATGGACCAGTATGTTTATCAGCTATCTGATTTTCTATTAGATTCAGTACCTGAGAAAAAGATTATTCTTTCCATTACTTCTCCCGGATTTTCAGGTACAGGGGGTGCAAACACCGGTACGGTAAGGGTAACATTAAACGATCCGGAAGAACGTGAACGCTCGCAGGAAGAGATTGTTGACATGGTTAACAGGAATCTGAAAAATTATACGATCGGTAGAGCATTCGCCATTCAGGAACAAACCATTCAGGTAAACAGAAGAGGCGGATTACCGGTTCAGTTTGTGATACAGAATAATAATTTTGAAAAACTAACATCTATACTTCCCGAATTTTTAGAAGAAGCCAACCGGTCTGGTATATTCCTGAATGTAGATGTAGATTTAAAATTCAATAAACCTGAATTAAGAATTGAGATAGATCGTATCAAAGCATCACAATTGGGTGTGAGCGTAGCTGATATTTCTCAGACATTACAACTTGCTTTTAGTAATCTTCGTCTCGGATATTTTTATAAAGAAGGCAAACAATATCAGGTAATCGGGCAAGTGGCGCGCAGCGACAGAGATGATCCGACCGATTTAAGAAACCTCTATGTAAAAAATACCAGAGGTGAAATGATTTCTTTAGACAATCTCGTAAGTATTGAAGAAGCTACTACTCCACCGAGTTTGTACCACTTCAACCGCTATAAATCTGCTACTATTTCAGCGGGTCTTGCTCCCGGTAAAACATTGGGAGAAGGAATAGAGATGATGTATTCAATCAAAGATCAGTTATTAGATGAAACATTTGCAGTTGAATTATCAGGTGCTTCGCGTGATTATGCAGAAAGTTCAGGAAACACTTTATTTGCGTTTGTACTGGCGCTTGTATTAATTTATCTGGTACTGGCCGCACAGTTCGAAAGCTTTGTAGATCCGTTAATCATCCTGTTTACAGTTCCGCTGGCAATCGCGGGTGCTGTACTGGCCTTGTGGTATTTTGATCAGACAATTAATATCTTCTCTCAGATTGGTATGATCATGCTGATTGGTCTGGTAACAAAGAACGGTATTCTGATTGTTGAATTTGCCAATCAGAAAAGAGAAGAAAATATGCCAGCCATCAGTGCAGTAGCTTATGCCTCGAAAATGCGTTTAAGACCCATCCTGATGACCAGCCTTGCAATGGCATTAGGTGCTTTACCGATTGCATTGTCATTGGGTGCTGCAGCTACCAGCCGTATTCCGTTAGGTATTGTAATCGTAGGTGGTATTATGTTCTCGCTTGTACTTACATTATATGTAGTACCGTCTATGTATACTTATTTATCTAAAAAGAAAGCAAAAAATGTATTTGAATCAGGCAATCTTGATCAGATCCCAGATGAAAATTAAATCAATGAAAAAATCATTCTTTATATACCTGTTTTTGTTGCTATCCATTACATCCACCGCACAAGAAAAGTTAAGTCTTGAACAAGCCATTCAGGTTACGCTCGAGCGCAACTACGATATTCTTTTAGCGAAAAACGATTCGCTGAATGTTGCAGTTGACCGTGAATATGCTTATGCACTTTTTTTACCGGTATTAAATGCTACCGGTACAAAAACCTGGAATAAAAACGACCAGAAACAATTATTGGCCAACGGCGAAGAAAGAGGTAGCCCTAATATCCGCTCCAGTAATATGCAAGGGGCAGTGGCATTAAACTGGACTTTATTCGACGGTATGAAAATGTTTGTACTAAGAGAGCGCTATGATCAGCAGAATATATTAGCAGGTTATCAGTTGAAAAATCAGATTACAGAAAGCTTAGCCCAGTTAATCGCTACTTATTACGACATTGTTCGTCAGAAACAACAGTTGAAAGCTACGCTCGAGCTGATAGACCTCAATAAAGAACGTGTTGTACTGGCAGAGAAAAAAGTAAGCGTAGGTTTAGGAAGTAAGCCTGAGCTTTTACAAGCCAGGGTAGACTTAAATGCTCAACAAAGTTTGCTGATTCAACAGCGTACTTTGATTGAACAGTTAAAAGAAACGTTGAATCAGATTATGCGCGTTGATAACAATGCTCAATACGATGTATATGATAGTATTCCGTTTAATGAAAGTCTTGTTTTAGGCGATTTGCACGATGATGCGGAGCGCACTAACTGGAGTTTGGCGATTGCCAGACAAAATGTTCAGCTGGCGCAATTATGGGTGAAAGAAAATAAAGCAGACCGCTATCCTACCGTTACCTGGAATACAGCTTACAACTTTTCCAGAACAGAAAACCAGACGGTTATCAACAACTTCACCCCTTTGTTTAACAGAAACCTGGGGTTGAACTATGGATTAAGTGTCAACATTCCCTTATTTAATAAATTTACCGTTCGAAAAAATATTCTTCGTGCAAACTATGCATTAACAGCGAGTGAGCTGGAGCTGGAACGTCAGAGAAGTCTCGTTCATCTGGCACTCAATAATCAGTTCAAAAACTATCAGACATCTTTACAAATGCTTGACTTAGAAGAGCAAAATATACAGCTGGCACAAGAAAACGTACAAATCGCCATGGCCCGCTTTAAGCAAGGGGTCACTACCAATCTGGAGCTCAGAGAAGCCCAAAAAAGCCTTGAAGATGGCTATAACAGGTTGATTCAGGCCCGATATAATACTAAATTAGCAGAAACCGAACTTCTAAAATTGAAGGGAGATTTGATAAAATAACGTAGGTTTGCAAAATAATTATTGCGGCCATAGCGTGAAAGCTAATTAGTAAAATCAAAATAAATGGTATCTACTGAAAAGAACCATCCTATTCAGGTAGGCATCATTATGGGCAGCGACAGCGATTTGCCTATAATGGAGGCTGCGGCAAATGTATTATCAGCGTTTGGGATTGGTTATGAATTAACGGTAGTTTCGGCGCATAGAACACCACTAAGAATGGTGGAATATGCACAGAAAGCTGCTGGGAGAGGAATTAAAGTCATCATTGCCGGCGCCGGCGGTGCCGCACATTTACCAGGAATGGTCGCTTCACTTACTCATTTACCCGTCATAGGTGTTCCAATCAAATCATCTAATAGTATTGATGGTTGGGATTCTGTGTTATCTATTCTACAAATGCCGAATGGCATCCCTGTTGCAACAGTAGCTTTAAATGCGGCCAAAAATGCCGGTATTTTAGCTGGTTCCATCATCGGGGCCTTTGAAGCATCTATCGGAGAAAAAGTAGCAGATTACAAATCTCAGCTGGAAGCCGAAGTATTAACAAAAGTAAAAAACCTTCAATCAAAAGGATTCCCTAACGAATTTGATTCGAAGAAAAACTAATCTTTCACGGTACCATTAGCATGTTTGAAATTATACCTGTATGAAAGTAAAAGTATTTAAAGCCAAAGAGCTAGAAAATGTGAAATTGGGAACTCATTTACAATTTCACGATAACAAGTTGTGGATTATTGACCAAAAAACCAGTGATATTCTGAATACGAATAAGAACTGGAGGAATCACGAACAGGCTAATTTGTTTCACCAGCCAAAAATACCTACACAAGGTAAATTTCATCTCCCTTCCATCGAACCGGGTTTAGCCACCAACACTATTGTTGAAGTAAACTCTATCCCGCGTTTATTGGTTTTAGGAAATGGCGGCAACGAACCATACAGCAAATACGGTATTCTTTTCAATCTCGACAGTTTACACAAAGAAGATCTCGACCTGACACTTCTTTTCCAACAAATTGAAAAAGCTGGTATCAAAAATCCCAACATCATTGCTGCTGCTACTTTTCCGGATGATCAGATCATCTTAGCACATCAACCTACTAACGAAGTGGAAGTTCCAAAACTCATTATCGTTAAAAATAAATTCTGGAAAAAACCATCTTCTATTCCTATTAGTATTTTACCAATAGAATTTCCGGATAAACCGACCGCCCCCTTCCATCTGACAGATTTTGCTTATGCTCCTGAAAATGACTGGTTGTTATTTACTGCTCATACTTCAAAAGAACATAGCATTAACTATTTGGGCATTATCGAAAACGCATCGAGAAAAGTTGGTAGAAAACATATGAAAGTAAATGAACTGATTGTTCTCAATAAACACATCGAAGACTTTGAACAATGTAATGTTGAAAGTGTTTGTGTACAATCTGAGAAAGTAGATCGTATCAAAATTCAGTTACTTTCACATCACCAGAATGGTTATACTACTTTGTATAAACTCAAATTAAAGGAAGACGGTGTTGTTCAACACTAATACAACAGATTGCTCATTTTATCTGATGATCAAAACAGAGCAATCTTATTGACTAATATAAAAGAAGAGGTGGTTTCTAAACCACCTCTTCTTTTATTATGATAAATTCGTTAGATAATGCCGGAGATTTTTCAACAATGATTTCAATAAATTCTTTACCATACTTTGCATAAAACGGTAAAAAATTCTCTACTCTTTCCTGTAATCCGTTTTTGGGGAACAATTCTTTTTTCCACTTTTCTACCTGACGGTTAAGCTGCTCAAAACTTTGCCGTTCAGATTTAAATAACTTTTTTTCTAAAGTATTCAATTTTCTTTCAGCATTTACCTGTAATGCACTGATATGTTGCACCAAACTTTTATCAATCTGTGCAGCCTTTTCTTTTAAACGCTGATAAATAGCATTCATTTCATCCCATTCTTTCTGCGTGCTAAAGTCTTTGTCGGTTTGTTTTTTAGTTAGCGCAGCATACAGCTGTTGTGTAGGTAAAAACATTTCCTCATTACTAATATTATATTTCTGCTGAATTTTTACCTGATCTGTATCCATCCATAAAAAGCTATTTCTCAATACCAGTACCGGATACGGAATCTCATAATGCTTAAACAGGTCTTTTAATTCTAACCAATAAGCAGTTTCTCCACCTCCACCGATTGTAGCAATATTAGGAAGGATTTTCTCCTGAAACAATCCACGCAAAATTACGTTGGGAGAAAACCTTTCAGGATGAGTATGTAATTCTTCCAGTAAAGCTGCCTGTGTAAATTGTAATTCAGTGCCTTTTACCCAATAAAGATTGTTTTCAAACACAATCAGGTTTCTGATACCTTCTGTGAGATAAAAAAGATTTACAGAACGTGGATTTGCCTGAATTTTATATTGAGAGGGAATTTGCGCAATTGTTTTGGCAACAATCTCAGATGGTTGTTGTGTAGTTAAATCATCTTCGAAGATTTGTTGCATTTCTTTTTTTAAGGCCGGATGATCAGGAATCAATACGACTACGCCCCATTGCTGAAACAGTTCATTAATCAAACGGAAAGTAGCTTGCTGAAAATTTTCATCCGGCCGGTAACATCGTTTTAATAAATCAATTAGTTCATTACCATACGACTGAACACTCAGCTCGTTTTCAAGACGCTGTATAAGTGTATCAATTCCTTTATTACTCATTCTGCCTACAGCGCCGGTTTGTTTGGTATCCCAGCGCAATGTTTCTCCATTCAGATAAACATATCCTAACTCGTCAAGATCCGCATCTTCTGAACCCATCCAGAAAACCGGTACAAAACGGTATTCAGGATATTTGGCAGACATTGATTTTGCTAAACTGATCGTTTGAGCAATTTTATAGATAAAGTACAAGTTACCCGTAAATAAACTCGGTTGATGCGCGGTACATATTGTAAACGTATTTTCCTCGAGCAGTGCATCTATATTTTGCTGTACAAGGTCGGTAGTAGACAGTAACTGATATTGCTCTTTTAATACTTCTGCAAGAACATTTCTGTTAATTGTTTGTTGCTGCTTATTTTTTAACGCATTCAACAAACCTTCTTCATTCATCGGATAATCGTATAAGCCTGACACAGATGGATGCGATTGAACATAGTCAAGCATCAATTTAGAAAAATAGCCTGTACTTTCGAGCGAAACGTTGTTAATTGAAGTATTCATCATAAACTCATCCATCTTTTCGGAATTATAACAAGATTACGTTTTTTTGGTTGAAAAGATCGTTAAAATTATTTAATTCCATCGCTACGTACACTGTAGAATGTTTAATTTATTCTGAGCCATTTATTACGCAGATTTCCTATCACACAGCGACACAGCCAATTGAAGCGCTTCACTGATTTTCAACCATACAAAATAAAAAACGCTGCTAACCCTGATTAGTTCGGGTTAACAGCGATAATTTTTTATTTATAACGCTCTACGTTATATGCGCTGATGTCTATGGATGTAGGCCTGCCGGCAATTAACTCATTCACTATTTTTCCGGTTCCTGTTGCCATTGATACGCCGATCATGGCATGTCCGCCGGCTATTACCAGGTTATCGTACTTACTATGTTTTCCGATATAAGGTAAACCGTCCGGGCTCAACGGTCTCAGGCCACTCCAGATTTTATCTGTTCCCGGAAATGTTACCGGAAGGTTCGGATAATAAGTCATTGCAGCATCATAAATAGCACGGGCTCTTTTAAAAAGTTTGGGAGAGTCTAATCCACTTATTTCCATCGTTCCTCCCATTCTGAGATCAGGGCCCATTGGTGTCATAGCCACACGGCCATCTACTAAAATAGCAGGGTGTCTTAAATTCACAGCAGGTTTTTCAAAAGTCATCGAGTACCCTTTACCTGCCTGCAAAATAAGATGAATTCCTAATTTTTTTGTAAGAACCGGTAACCATGCCCCGGGGCTTAATACCAACTCTTCTACCGGATATTTTCCTTTAGTAGTTATGACTGAAGTAATTTTAGAACCATTGGTTTCAAAGTTGAGTACATCTGCATTCAGAACAAACTCCACACCTTTTGCTGCCAGGTGTTTATGTAAGTGCATTACAAACTTTCCCGGATGTATATGCGCATCTATCGGATACCACACAGCACCTCTCGCCAGTATTTCCACTTCAGGTTCAAGATCCTGTAATTCTTTTGCATTCAGTATTCTGGTTTCAATTCCGTAGTCGGCTGCTTCTTTAGCTAAGCGGATCTCATTTTTTTCAAGCGCCTCGCTTTTATAAACGTTCAGAATTCCCTTTTCCTCCATATGAAATTCATTACCAATATCATCACGCACATCATTCATCAACTCTCTGCTCAATTTCAATAAACGATCGAGATGCGGTGAGTTACGGTGCATCGTATCATGGTTAGCATTTTTCCAGAAAGTAAGCCCCCACTGTACTAAATCCCAGTTAGCTCTGGGTTTAATATAAAAAGGAGAAGTTGAACTCATCATCCAACGTAATCCCTTAGCAATAATGCCCGGAGATGGAAGAGGGTGAATGTGACTGGGAGAAACATATCCGGCATTTCCAAAAGAAGTACCGTCTGTAATATCTCCCCGTTCAATAACAGTTACGTCATAGCCATCGTTATGCAGGTAATAGGCGGAACAGAGACCAATAATTCCACCACCTACAATTGTAATCTTTTTTCTCATGTTTGAAGGTGTTAAGGATAGACTTTTAATTGAGCTTAAAAATCGATGTGAATTTAACTAAGTTCAAATAGATAAAAAAGAAATAAACAGCGAAATTATTCAATACCAAACCGATATATTGTTTTTTGGAAATAAGTTTCGCCCGGTCTGAGAATTACATCAGGAAAATTCGATTGATTGGGACTGTTCGGATAATGCTGCGCTTCCAGACAAAAACCTGCAAATTGCGGGTAATTGCGTTGGTGGTGTGTATGGATAAGGCTACCGTCTAATACACCGCCAGTAAAAAACTGCACTGCGGGTTCAGTGGTATACATGGTAACTTTTCTTCCGGAAGATGCGTCTTTAATGATCGCTACCGGCTTATCCATTGCCCTTTCTTTTTGAAAAATGAGATTATGATCAAAACCTCCCTTTAAAGCACCTATCACAGTACCTAATACTTTCGGCTCGCTGAAATCAAACGGAGTACTTTTCACGGTAGCGATTTCACCTGTAGGAATTAAATATTCATTCACCGGCGTATAATGAGTAACATTAAAATACACTTCGTGATTCAATACATCGGCTGCATTTTGAAATGCATTCAGATTGAAATAGGTATGTTGGGTTAAGTTAACAGGCGTGGCTTTATCTGTTCTTGCCGTATAATCAATAATCCATTCATTGTTATCGGTGAGTATATATATCACTTCCACGGTAAGTTTACCGGGGAAACCTTCTTGTCCGTCAGCAGAAGTATACTTCAGTAATAAACTCGAATTGCTGAGTGGTTCAACTATCCAGAAGTCATTATGAAAACCATGTTCACCCGAGTGTAATGTATTAGGATCGTTATTTACGGTGAGTTTATATTCTTTGTCTCCGATAGAAAACTTTCCATTGGCAATTCTGTTTGCATATCTACCGATTAATGCGCCGAAGTATGGATTACCTTCTTGTAAATACCCTTCGGGTTTTTCATAGCCAAGTACCACGTTTCCCATCTTTCCTTCTCTATCCGGTACCAACAGGCTTTGTACAATTCCTCCATAATTCAACACCGTCATACTCAGATTATTGTTGTTACTGATCGTATAAGCTTTTACATCAACACCATTGATTGATCCAATTGTTTCAACCGGTACATTTATTTCTGCTTGGTTCATTTCTGGAGGTTTCGTTTCTTCATTTTCGTCATTGCAACTAACAATGATCATTAAAGTTAAAAGAATAAGGATTTGGGGAAGGCGCATTTTTTATTGTTAAAATAATCAATCCAGGTCAGATTTGGAATATTCATTATTAATTCTTCTCCATATTTGCCAGGAATTTTTATTCTGTACAGGTGGAGGCAGTAATTCCTGCGGAAAGTTCTGATAGCATTTGATTTTTCCCCATCTTTTGATAGCATCAGCACCAACAGCTGTGAAGCGTGAATCGGTAGTAGCCGGAAAATCTCCGCCATGGTGCATACTTAAACAAACTTCTACTCCGGTAGGTACACCATTCCATATTACTCTTCCTCCCACTTCAGCAATAAGGTGAATAGCTTCTTTATAGTCTTCCACATCCAGATGATTTGCCACTATAGTTGTTGTTAGCTGACCTTTCATCAGATAAGCAATCTGTACCATTTCCTGTTCGTTCGCACAACGAACCAGTAATGACACGGGGCCAAATACTTCATGCTGTAAACTGTTATCATTGATAAAATCTGCAGCACTCACTTCAATCAGAGTAGGTATTGCCATATCATGTTCAAAATATTGCTCTTTTGTAAGTAGTTCAGTAGTGGTTTTATCTAAGAACAGTTGACGGTATTTTGCAAAAGAATCTGCAATACCCTGATGCAACATTTTAGCGGGCGGAATTGTGTTTAAATCTGCTACCAGTAAAGATTTGAACTGTTCCAAAGCAGGAGAATCAATACCGACGATAATTCCGGGTTGCGTACAAAACTGACCAACGCTTCCGGTAATTGCTCCGGCCAGTACACCAACATATTTAGGTGCGGATTGCGCTAGCCGGTTAGGAAAAAGAAACACGGGATTCACACTTCCCATTTCGGCAAACACAGGAATAGGTTGCACTCTTTGTTGTGCAATATCATACAAGGCCTTACCTCCATTCAGAGAACCTGTAAAACCAACAGCTTTTATCAGAGGATGTTTTACCAGTTCAATACCGGCTTCAGTAGAAGCATCTTCCAGATGTGTAATGATGGAGCCGGGCAGATGGAGTTGTGCCAAAACCTCCTTCATTATTTTTGCAACCGCCAGGGATGTTTTAAAATGTGCCGGATGTGGTTTAATCACTACCGTACAACCCGCAGCGAGGGCTGAGGCCGTATCTCCTCCGGGAGTAGAGTACGCAAAAGGAAAATTAGAAGCCCCGAAAACAGCCACCACGCCTATTGGAACAACCGTTTTTCTGATATCTATATTTACCTGAGAATTACCTGTAGTTCCCACATCTATCGTATTATCAAACACCAATCCTTTAGCAGCAGCTTCCCCGTATGAACGTAATTGAAAACAGGTTCTGTTCAACTCTGTTTTTAATCGGGCTGGGTTCAGGTTTGTTTCTTCTGCAGCAATCGCAATCAGGTCGTTCGCATTTGATGCCAGCGCATCAGCTATATGATTCAATAGCTTTGCTCTTCCGGCATAGGATAAGTTTCTATAAGCAAGAAATGCCTGATAAGCATTTGCAACAGAGTCTCCCATGGTAGCTGTTTGTATCATAATGAAACTGTTTAAGCAAAAATAGTCAAAAAAAAAGTGCCGCTTTATGGCGACACTTTTCGGTAGACTTTTTTAATATCTTAGAATACATTGTAAGCGAAGCTAACATAGTATACACCGCCAATAGCCGGGTTACCTAGAGCACTTACATAGTATTTATTCAATACGTTTGATGCACCTAATTTAATAAAACTTTTAATATTAGGCAATTTATAGTTTACCTGAGCATCTACTGTTCCGTATGCATCAATCATACCAGACGCAAAGGTACTTTGCCATTGAACAGCATCCTGCCATCTGTAGGCAATGTTAAAGCCCCAGCGAGACATTCTAATGCTTTCAGCACCTACCCCTACATTATAACGTACTTTAGGTGTGTTGAAGAAAGTAACCAAACCCGGAGGAACATCACGTAACTGGTCACCGGATACGTTTGCTTTCAGGAAGAACGTTCCCGGGAAACGATATTCACCACCGATACCCCAACCAACAGCTTTTACGCGGTTTTCAGAGTTTTGAGGAGATGAATAGTTTTCACTGGTCAATGGGTTAACAATACTGGCACCCGGTGTAGCCATGGCTCTGCCTACAGCTGTTCTTCCGATAAAGTTTTCGTAATTACAGAAGTACAAGTAAGCATCGATCAATAAGTTATTAGTAACTAAACCGCGATAACCGATTTCGTATGAATTGGCAATCTCAGGTTTTAACTCTTTGAAAGTAGCCTGCTTTAATAAAGTAGGGTCAACATTACCGGCAGCATAAGCACTTCTGAAAGCTGCAATACTTTCGGCAGTATATACCGGACGAGTATCGAACTCAAAGAATTGCTGGAACTGTGGCAAACCACCGATTAAACGTGCACCCGGAACGTTTAAGTTAATGTATTGATCCTGTGTAGAAGGAAAACGATAAGCCTGCTGATAGCTTAAACGGATGTTATTGTCTTTCGCTACCTGTATCAATGCAGTTACACGTGGCGTAAAGCGTCCGTCAAAGTTTTTAGATTTATCATAACGGCCGGTAGCTGTCAGTTTTAATACATCGTTGAACAATTTCTTTTGTAATTGTACATAACCACCGTATTCACCAATATTAATCGGTCCGGTAGTATCGGCGAAAATCGTACCTCTTGAATTCAGGTGATAAATACGATAGTTTGCACCTACCAGTACATCTACAAATTTGATTTGTTCTGATAAATTGTATTGTCCTTCAAAGTGATATAAGGCTGATTTATCAGAGAATTTAGCACCGCCATCTTTAATATCAATGCTGGTGACATTAGATAATGCATTATTAAAATCTTGTGATCCTGGTAAAAACCTTCCACCGTCTGCTTGCTGACGTGCTAATCCATGTGCAGTCTGCGGATTCATTACCGGTAAGAAAGTACCCGGGTTAGCAGGGTTCGGAATAATTCCCAATGCTGCAGCACCATAAGTGCCGGAATATTGGCTGAACCAATCGGTGTTTCCTTTCCAGGTAGCATTTACCCCCAAAGCGGCGGTCGTAGTGGTATAAGAATCACCGGAATTTTCCTGTGATGTATACGCCCGTAAAAACCAGTTTTTAGCTTTTACTTCAGCGCGGTACTGCCCCATGATAAAGTTCTTTAAGAAGTAGCGGTCAGCACCCTGATAAACAGTGGTACCTTTACCCCAGTAACCTAACAATGAAGCTTCGATGCCCGGCGTTATTTTATAATACAAACCTGCATTTGCTTTAATGCTATAAGCATTGTAATCTACCAGGTTTCTTTCATCGTAACCGGTTCTGCTTACGAGCTGGTTTCCATATAATCCTGCGTACGGATTATTGGCCACGCCGGAAGTTGCCAGTAAGAAAGGCAGATAAGATACATATGGTGCAAGGTTCGGATCACCGGCCATTGCTCCTGCAATCTGTTGTGGTGTATAGCCTGCCTGAATATAGTTATCCAGCCCTGCCAACAACATATTTCCGTTCGGTGCCCCAGATACCTGACCGCGTACTACCTGTGCAAGGCTTTGCATACTTACAGAAGCCTCATCACCGAACACACTGATACCATCGTAGTTCGGGTCGGTCATACGGTCGCCGGATTTAATTTCACTTAAAACGTTGTTACGACTCAAATTTCTGGTGTCTTGAGCCTGCCAGTCAGCAGCTCTCATATATTGCCCGCCAACTTTTACAGCAAACTTTTCCGAAAGTTTTTTAGCCCAACGGAAAGTATAATCGTGATACATTGCCATATCACGTTGTTTGTTATCTACGTGGTTCACACCGGTTTTAGCCTGAAAGCTAAAACCCTGATACTTGAACGGGTCTTTACTGGTAATCAGAAGTGTACCGTTGGTACCACCTGAACCATATAAAGCTGAAGAAGCACCCTGTAATAATTCGGCACTTTCGATGTCAAGCTCGGTAGGCCCCAGAATCACCCCAACTGAAAAGTTCAGTGCAGGCGCCTGATTGTCCATTCCATCCGTTAACTGATTAAAGCGGAGGTTACCGCTACCGTTAAAACCTCTGGTACTTAAAGTCGGAAAGGTAATAGATGAATAAGTCATATCCACCCCTTTCATGTTTGCCAGCCCCTGATAATAAGAAGGTGCGGCAGATGACCTTACGGCAGCAGCGTTCAAACGTTCAACAGATACGGGAGACTCAATAATTCTTTCAGCTAAACGGGAGGCAGAAACCACCACTTCCGTACCCAGGTCGGAGCCTTCTTCCAACTCAATATTCAATTCTCCGCCACCGGTATATTCAACTTCACGAGTTTGATAACCAATAGAAGAAATTACTAATGTGAGTGGTAAAGGCTGAGTAGTGCTGATTCTGAAAACACCTTTGTCGCTGGTGTAAGTTCCCAGTCCGGTTCCCTTAATGGTAACCGAAACAGCCGGAACTGTTGTTTTAGTTCTTTGATTGATAACGGTACCTGAGATAGTAACGTTTTGCGAGTAGACAGCAATCGTACAAAAAATAGTCAGTAAGAAAGCTGTCATAAATTGATAGCCTTTTCTCATATGGGCAGTTTTAGTCAATAATAATATACGTAATTTAACCACAGTTGATGAATATTGAAAATTTATTTTAATGCTATAATATATTCTACCTATTTTCCATGAAAATGCTTGAATTTCATTACTAAGAATTAATTTTGCCTCATGAAATTATTTCAGTTCCCACATCAAACAAATTTCTATCGCGGTAAAGTACGCGATGTATACTCTATTAATGAAAATTTATTGGTGATGATCGCATCTAACCGTATTTCGGCATTTGATGTTATCTTACCGGAACCGATTCCTTATAAAGGACAAGTATTAAATCAGATTGCTGCTTATATGCTGAAAGCAACAGAAGATATTTGTCCGAACTGGCTACTACACTCGCCTGCTCCTCAGGTTTCTATCGGAAAAAGATGCACTCCGTTTAAAATTGAAATGGTTGTAAGAGGTAACCTTACCGGCCATGCCTGGAGAACTTATGCATCCGGAACAAGAATACTTTGCGGTGTAACCATGCCCGAGGGAATGAAAGAAAATGACTACTTCCCTACCCCAATCATTACTCCTTCTACCAAAGCTTCAGAAGGTCACGATGAAGATATCTCTAAAGAAGAAATTATTAAACAAGGGCTGTGTACTGCCGAAGAATGGGCGCAACTTGAAAAGTATACACTGGCACTTTTTGCAAGAGGAAAAGAAATTGCTGCTAAACGCGGGCTTATTCTCGTTGATACAAAATATGAATTTGGTAAAATCGGGGATACCATCTACCTGATGGATGAGATACATACACCAGACTCATCAAGATATTTTTATGCTGAGGGGTTTGAAGACCGTCAGGCAAAAGGCGAAAGACAAAAACAGTTAAGTAAAGAATTCGTAAGAGAATGGTTGATTGCCAATAATTTTATGGGTAAGGAAGGTCAAACCGTCCCATACATGTCTCCTGAATGGATTCAGACTATCTCAAACCGCTATATTGAGCTTTATGAGCGCGTGATCGGTGAAACTTTCAAACCGGAACCGATCAGTGATGAAGAATTAGAAGCAAAAGTGGTAAAAGCTTTAGAACAGTATCAATCATTACATTGATATTACTGCGCAATATCACTGTAGTTCAACTTACAGTAAACTTTTACTGATATAACTTACTAAAAGGCTTCTCAGAACTTTTCTGAGAGCCTTTTTTATTGTATATTCATAATATCTAATACGAATCAAACGACATGAAAAAATACATGTTTTTATGCATTTGCTTGCCGGTAAGTATTGCATTAACAGCACAACAAAAGTTATGGGTAGGCTCCTATACACAAGAATCACCCTTCGGGATACATTTGCTTCAGTTTAACGCAAACGATGCTTCTTTAAAGATTGTAGACAGCGTGGCAATACCGCAGGCTTCTTTTTTAACTTACAGTAAAAAAGAAATTTTATATGCTGTTGAAGAAAACACAGAAGGGAAAGTGCATGCCATCAGAAAAAATGCAGATAATCGTTTCGAAATATTTTCTACACAAACGACCAATGGAAAACACCCCTGTTACATTAGTTTAGACAAAACAGAACAATGGCTGACTGTTGGTAATTATAGTTCAGGAAACCTTACGCTCTATAAAATCAAGGACGATGGTAGTATCAGCGACCCCGTATCTACGCTGCAACATACCGGAAAAAGTACGAATAAAGAACGTCAGGAAGCAGCACATGTGCATTCTACGGTATTTACTCCCGACAACAAATTTTTATTGGTTCCCGACCTGGGTATCGACACTGTAAAAGTGTACACTTTTAACGAAAAAACCGGAGAACTACTACCTGACTATTCAAAAAATATACCCTTTGCGCAAGGAGGCGGGCCAAGACATATCGCTTTCCATCCGAATGGAAAGTGGTTGTATATCTTAGGAGAACTAAACGGAATGGTGGATGTTTATCATTATACCAATCCAGCGTTTCAATATATTGAAAGTGTAAGTGCATTACCCAACGGATTTCAAGGCCGGTTTACAGCAGCGGATATTCATGTCAGCCATGACGGAAAACATTTGTATGCCACGCTTCGCGACCAGTTAAACAGTATTACACTGTTTGAAATTCAGCATAACGGAAGTATTAAACAAAAAAATATCCATGCAACCGGAGGAAAAACTCCCCGTAATTTCTTTATCAGTAAAGATGATAACTGGTTAATGATAGAGAATCAGAACAGCAATAAAATTGTTGTTTTTAAGCGGGATAAAAAATCAGGAGAAATTGAGTATTACAATCATCTGGAAAATATCATTCAGCCGGTGTGTATGATTCATAAAGATTAGAAAAGAAAATTCTTAATTCCTTTAATAAGAAAGAGTTAAGGCGATTGAGAATTGAGAGTTAAGAATTAAAAACGGTTACGCAGTTTTGAGTTTAACACAATTTGCAGTGTTCAATTACAAAGAATTAGTATACACTTTCCATTCTCAATTCTTCATTCTCAATTTTCAATTTCCAACATAAAGCCTCTTACTAATAAGATACGAAAAATTACCGGATTTACCAAATATTATATCGATACGCTTACACACTTACTTAGTGTAAGTCACCAGGTTGAATTTTGGGTCTGAGTCTGGCTTTTGATTTATTAAAAATATTTCTTCCTTTATCAATGCCTTTACGTTTTTCTTTCTGCTCTTCTTCTGACAAATGAATGAATTCGAAACATTCCGTACTACAGGTTCCTTCAAATTTTTCAGCACATTCTTTACATTGAATAAATAATAAGTGACAGGCGTCATTTAAACAATTGGTATGCGTATCACATGGTTTTCCGCATTGATGGCATTTTGAGATGATATCTTCAGTAATCCGCTCGCCTAAACGATTATCAAATACAAAATTTTTACCAATGAATTTACTTTCCAGGCCAGCATCTTTCACCTGACGCGCGTAGTTGATAATACCACCTTCCAGATGATACACATTATCAAAACCTGCATGTAACATATAAGCACTGGCTTTTTCACAACGAATGCCCCCTGTGCAGTACATGATAATGTTTTTGTCTTTCTGGTCTTTCAGCATATCAACAGCCATCGGCAGCTGGTCTCTGAAAGTATCACTGGGAACTTCCAATGCATTTACAAAGTGCCCTACCTCGTATTCGTAGTGATTGCGCATGTCAATTACTATCGTATCCGGATCCTGTAAAAACTCATTCATCTGCTCGGCATTCACATACTTTCCTTTCTGTTCCATATTGAACGAAGGATCTTCAATTCCGTCAGCTACGATTTTTTCTCTTACTTTAATTTTTAATACCCAGAATGATTTACCATCGTCATCAACGGCTATGTTCAACCGCAGATTATTCAACGGTGCTATACTATATAAAAAATTCTTAAATGCCTCGAAGTTCGTTTCAGGAACACTGATTTGAGCATTTATACCTTCATTAGCC
This sequence comes from Gynurincola endophyticus, assembly GCF_003991195.1. Classification (GTDB taxonomy): domain Bacteria; phylum Bacteroidota; class Bacteroidia; order Chitinophagales; family Chitinophagaceae; genus Gynurincola; species Gynurincola endophyticus. The sequence goes on from NZ_RCWL01000002.1 coordinate 137,546, forward strand.
ACATAAATGCGCCCGAATACCTTTAACTCATATAAGTGTTTATAGAGGTCATCTCTGAATTGATGAGGATCTGCGATAGGAAAATAATGATAAAATGAGATCGTTTTTCGCGGAGTCGTTTCTTGAAATAACTTTTCTTTGAGTTCCTTTTGAGAAACCCGATTGTGTAAAATTGCCATAAACTTTAAAATTTTGCGACCGTATGCCTGACGGTCAAAATTTTGAACCGATGCAAAGATACAACAAACAGTAATTTAAAGAGATGATTTTCGTCAGCACAATAGTGTGAAGAAGTCGATCATTGAGAATTGAAAACGGCTACGCAATATTTGAATCAAGAACGGGTGATCAAACCGATTACTTACTTCTCCACTCGATTTCTAAGGTGTGCATAAAAAAAGGGGTCTGATAGAAATCAGTCCCCACTTTTAAATCCAATATCCTATGAAAAACCAATATAGTAATTACAAAGCAGATGCCACGAATGACGTATCTACTTGAAATTCACTGAATATCGATTTCACTTTTATTTTTTAGATGCTTTAAATAAAAGCATTGTCTGAGGTCAATAAAAGAGTCTTTTTCTCTTGACAAATTAGGATGAAACGAAACTATTACCTATCCAGCATATTGGTACTTAATAAGTTGCGAACAAAACTGTGTTGATAAAAGTCCCCAAATAAATACCTCGGCTTATATTTTTGTTTAGTTCAGCATGCGTCTGAAATAGGAGCCCGTCAGAGCTGCGGTTCCACCCACTATTCCTCCGATTAAAGCGGCTATAACCAGTAAACCGAAACCTTCTCCATCCAACGGAAAAAGATTGGCCATTTTCGTACTTAAAAGGCTTTTGTTTTGCCAGTTTAAATAAAAACTCACAACAGTCCACAAAAAAAATATACCCACAAAACCTGCTGAAAATGCTTTAAAAGGAGTTTGGTGGATACAAGCCGCCACTACAAAGGCAGCGATAGCAATAGCATACCAGGGCAAGTACAATGACAATGCAAATGCCAGTAAACAGGTAAGCAATAATGCTACTATATATTTCATATACTAATTATTTAGAGAAGGTTTGTTTAAATTTAACTGCCGGATGGGTGCCATCGGCTTCTTTCAAAAACAACAATTTGTAATATCTGCCTGCAGCCCAGTCATTAATAAACTGGTCATAGAACTTACTACCGGGGTTACCTACCTGTCCACCCGGATATATTCCATAAGCTTCAACAGGATCTGTCATATGTACTATCATTCTCCAGCTAGGCCCATGATTTCCACTCACCGCATTGATAATGTGTACACCTCCGCCGGTATACAATTTATTATACGAGAATACGGGAAGTTTCAACAAGTGATTTACACTGGCATTATTGTATTGATACCAGGCTAATGAACCTTTATTTTCATTTTCCATTTTCTCCAGTACTTCAGTTGTTTCAATAAAAGCCCGGGTAACGATATCGCTCAATCCTTCTTTCACTTCAGTAGTGATATCATCTAAAAATAGATAGTTGGTATCTTTGAGGATAGCTTCAATATGAATATTTTCATAAGGCATTCTTTTCGGATCCGGAACTTTTGCCAGTTCATCGGCATAAGTCAGTTCTCTGAATTTTTTTGCCCAGATAGTAAAGATGGTAGCACCTTTTTCTTCGGGATCATTCTTGCGGTTCCATATTCTGATCATTTCAAAATACTTCCATCCTTTTTCATCAAGATAATCACGATTCAAATGATTGATCAGCACAGGAACAGCCAGTTCTGCATAGTAGTTGTAATTCTGATTTTGCAGATACATCATATCCTCTACCGTTACTCCGTTCATATCGCTCAGGTAGAAATTGATAATTTTTCCTCTGTACGGAGGATGATCGCCGCCCAGATAATAAGGATAAGTAGTGTCAGTAGGATACTGATTGGCTGAACTTACAAATCCGCGTGCAGGATTTTTCTGATGAGGGTTCTGCGTTTCAGGAATCATCCCTCTCCACTCATAAGTAGAATCTTTTCCATCCATTAAAAAATCACCCTGGCGTCTCCATTTAGCAGGATATTCTCCTTGTTGCCAGATAGCAATATCATTTGTTGCTGATGCAAATACAAAATTCTGCACAGGTGTTTTAAAGTTTCTGATAGCAGTCAGGTATTCATCATAATTTTTTGCACGGTTCAGCATATAGAAGGCTTTTAACTCATTACTCGGATCGTGTGCTTTCCATCTTACTGCATACTCAGCATATACTTTATCTTTCGCACCCTGGAATAATTGTCGTGCTACCGGACCAAAATGCGTATAATCAACGGTATCGATATATACCTGGCCGTTTTTACCTGTAATTTTTTCAGGACGCTGGGTTGTATTCCGCAGCTCGCCGTTGTACCAATACTTTTGACGGGTCTGATCTTCAAAATGAATTTTGTAATAATCGCGTACGTCTCTGCTACCATTGGTAACGCCCCATGAAATAGAATCATTAAAACCGATAATCACACCGGGTGCTCCGGGGAAACTGACGCCATATACATTTTGTTGCGGCGTTTTAATCTGTATTTCAAACCAGAGTGCGGGAAGGTTCATTCCCAGGTGAGGGTCATCACAAAGAATCGGTTTTCCACTGGCAGTACGTGAACCACTTACCGCCCAGTTATTAGAACCATTTCCGGGATGTGGCTCAGTCATCTCTTTTTCCAGCAATACGCCCCATGCATGCGTACTATCATGAATATGTGCAGGAACACTTAAATCAATGGGCGACTTTTCAAAAAAAGTTCCTTTAGGAATAATCGGATCGAGAGAGTCACTCGTAACAGGATACATTTTTTCAAACATATCCGGGCCCAGTGTTTTTAAGAGATTAGTGTATTCAATATCGTTATCTCTAGCAGTTAAATCGTAAGAGATCATTTTCAGAAAAATGGCCGACTTCAGATTAGTCCATTTTTCAGGAGTATAATTCAATAATTTATATTCTAAAGGCAGGTCTTTCCATTGCAGATGCTGTACATAAGCATTAAACCCTGCAGTATAATTATCGAGCATTAACTTAGAGGCAGGATCACTTTCCATTTCTTTGAGGGCCTGTTCAGCAGCGTATACCATTCCCAGTCTACGCATTCCGAGGTCAACTTTCAGATAAAGGCTATCGTTTCCGAAGCCAAGAATTTCAGACAATCTACCTGATGCGGCATAGATTTGAAACTCCATTTGCCATAATCTGAACTGTGCATGTAAATATCCCTGAACAAAATAAGCATCTTCATCATGCTCTGCAAAAATATGTGGCACCATTCTCTCATCCAGTAATACTTCCACCTTTCCGTTTAAGTGATTAAACTGATAAGTGTTTGACCAATCTTTATCGTAAGATTCAGCATTCTGCCAGAAACCATGTTGCGGACTTAACAGTTTTCCCAATGCAGGAATTGCCCCCCAAGGCCTGTCTAATGCGTAAATCAATGCTGCTAAAACCAATGCAGAAATTGAAAAAGAAATCCATTTCATAAGTTAATAGAGAGGGTTTGAGAATAAAAATAGATCTTTTTATTAAATTATTTAACCGATTCTCAATAGATTACAAAAATATCACTCTTCTATTCTAAGAAATTTGGCCAGTTTTGATCTTTGTCAAAACCGTTTGATAAGAAGTAGCCTGCGCATCTTTAAAGCCCGTTTATCGCAACAAGTATTTACCCTTACAGAAAAGGTAAGAGGTCTTATGGAAAAAATGCCATAAATATAAAAATCCCGTATACAATGAGTATTTACTACTACCATTATATACGGGATTTATAAATCTTATAACTTATTAAATTTTCGGCAAAACATAATTCTTCACATCCTCTCCATTAATAGACTTACCGGAAAGAATAATCAGACGTTCTACCACGTTGCGTAATTCGCGGATATTACCGGTCCAGTTATGCTCTTTTAAAGCATCAATGGCATCATCAGTAATTACTTTTTTAGTAATGCCATAATCGGCACAGATATCTGATAAAAATTTATCTACCAGTAGAGGAATATCTCCTTTTCTTTCGTTGAGTGAAGGAACTTTTACGATAATTACACTGAGCCGGTGATATAAATCGAGGCGGAAATTTTTCTCTTCCACTTCTTTCAATAAATCTTTATTGGTAGCGGCAATCACTCTTACATCAACATTAATATCTTTTTCACCGCCCACACGGGTGATTTTACCTTCCTGGAGTGCTCTGAGCACTTTTGCCTGTGCGCTCAGGCTCATATCACCGATTTCATCGAGGAAGAGTGTACCGCCGTTAGCTTGTTCGAATTTTCCAATTCTTTGTTTAACCGCTGAAGTAAAGGAGCCTTTTTCATGTCCGAACAGCTCACTTTCAATTAGTTCGCTCGGAATAGCGGCACAGTTCACTTCAATAATCGGAGATGCTGCGCGATTACTTTTTTCATGAATCCATCTGGCCACCAACTCTTTACCTACGCCGTTTTCACCCAAAACCAGTACTCTTGCGTCGGTCGGAGCAACTTTATCGATAGTTGCCCTGATATGTACCATAGGGTCTGATTCGCCGATCATTTCGGCAACTTTGCTGACTTTTCTTTTTAACACTTTGGTTTCTGCAACGAGCTGCGTTTTATCCATTGCATTACGAATCGTGATCAACAAACGATTTAAATCGGGTGGTTTACTGATATAGTCGTAAGCGCCTTTTTTTACTGCTTCAACGGCTGTTTCGATGGTACCATGACCAGAAATCATTACAATAGGAACGTCAGGATTAATAGCACGTGCTTTTTCCAGAAACTCCATTCCGTCAAGTTTTGGCATTTTGATATCGCACAAAACGAGGTCATAAGTTTTTTCCTTGAACTGTTTTAAGCCGTCTTCTCCGTCTACCGCCTCATCTAATTTGTACCCTTCGTAAATTAAGATTTCACCCAACGTTTTACGAATTGCTCTTTCATCATCGATCAGCAATATATTAGGCATATTTTTAATATCGTTTTTTATTAAAGAATTTTACCAATTTGGCTGTTTGCTTTTCTGTATAAACCTCTACATAAAAATATGTATTGCCTCAATATTTTATGTAGAATATTCGTTAATTCTTAAAGTTCGGTGTAATTTAGTTAAAACCCAAACCCATCACCTATGAACCCACAAACAACGTACGCAAATTCAAACATTTTCTGGAAAGTTTTTTTAGTTGGCAGTTTATTTATGGCTACTAATTTAGGACTTCTGTTAGTGATCATCAACACCGCCAGGCTATTAAAATAATCATTAAAATTCATAAAAAAAACCGGAACTAGTTCCGGTTTTTTTATTTATATAATCAGTTGATTATTTCTTTCTGTACATCACGTCTTTCACCAGTTTCACTGTTCTTGGAACATCAGGTAAAGCTGCTGCTACAAGGTTTGGAGCGTAGTGTAAAGGAGCATCTGCTGCGGTAATTCTTAATACAGGTGCATCTAAATAATCGAAAGCTTCTTTCTGAATACGATAAGCGATTTCAGAAGAGATTGAACACATTGGCCATTGTTCTTCAACAATCACCAGACGGTTCGTTTTTTTAACGCTTTCAACGATAGTATGCCAGTCCAGAGGACGGATAGTACGTAAGTCGATTACTTCAGCGCTGATACCTTCTTTTTCTAATTCAGCTGCAGCACCCAAAGCAACTTTCATCATTTTGTTATAAGAAACGATGGTTACGTCTCTACCGGCTTTTTTAATATCAGCTTTACCGATTGGGATAATGTATTCGCCTTCAGGAACTTCTCCTTTATCGCCATACATTTGTTCACTTTCCATGAACATTACCGGGTCATTATCAAGAATTGCAGCTTTCAACAAGCCTTTTGCATCGTAAGGGTTTGAAGGAGATATTACTTTAATACCAGGGATATTAGCGTAATAACTTTCAAATGCTGTAGAGTGCTGTGCTCCCAACTGACCTGCAGAACCGTTTGGTCCGCGGAAAACAATAGGACAGCTGATCTGACCACCACTCATGGCTAACATCTTAGATGCAGTGTTCAGGATCTGGTCCATCGCCAATACAGCGAAGTTCCATGTCATGAACTCTACAATCGGACGTAGTCCGTTTTGTGCAGCGCCTACTGCGATAGCAGCAAAACCTAATTCTGCAATTGGGGTATCGATTACTCTTTTAGGGCCGAACTCAGCTAACATACCCTGGCTCACTTTGTAAGCACCATTGTATTCTGCTACTTCTTCACCCATTAAGAAGATATTCGGGTCTTTTCTCATTTCTTCGTTCATCGCTTCACGAAGCGCCTCACGATATGCGATAACTCTTGCCATTCCGGTTTTTATTATTTAGAAAGTTGTGCAAAATTATTGGTTGATAGGCATATAAACAAATCTTAGTCAACCGGGGATTAAAGATAATTCATAATTTTTACTCTACATAAGTTACAGTCTGAACTTTTTTAGGGCTGCAAATACCTCATGAACAGGTAGTCCCATCACATTGTAGAAGTCTCCGGTTATTTTTTCAATGCCCACGGCACCGATCCATTCCTGTATAGCATAGGCCCCGGCCTTATCGTAGGGCTGATATTGATCTACATAGAACTCAAGCTCAGCGGGCGTTAGCAAGTTAAAGCTCACTTCGGTAGAACTGGAAAAACGGATATTTTCGTTCGGAGTAATAATATATACTCCGGTAATCACCGTATGGTTTTTTCCGTTTAACAAAGCCAGCATTTCGAGGGCCTCCGTGCGGTTCTGAGGTTTTCCTAAAATCTGTTCATTCGCCACAACAATGGTGTCGGCAGCGATAATGATAGACGGTTGCGAATGTTTTTTTTGAATTGCACCGGCTTTTTCAGCTGCAATCAGGATAGGAACTTCCGTTACAGGGGTATTTTCAGGAATAATTTCATCGGTATTAGCCACTTCCACTTCAAAGGGGATGGCAGCCCATTCCAGCAGTTGTTTTCGCCTGGGTGACGCTGAAGCCAAAACAACAGGATATTGATAACGGTACATAATTTAGTAAATTTTAAAAAACACCATCGACAGAATACCGAATAGCATTACAATTTTTACCTGCGAGCTGAGTTTTGTAAATTCCGCCACCGTTTGTGCATGATAAACACCTTTAACTATTTTCATGAGAGGTGCTAAAATGAAAATAATACAATAAACGATCGCATACCACCACTGATAAGGTAAAACGTATACAATTAATCCGGCAATAGCGGCAATTAGTATAATCAGCCAGGTAATAATGAATATTTTGCAGACTTGTATCCCCCAAACAATCGGCATTGTTTTACAACCGTATTTCTGATCTCCTTTACGGTCTTCAATATCTTTGATGACTTCTCTGACGATAGAAATAATAAATGCAAATCCGGCATAGAGGAAGGTCAGTCTTAATAGTTTACCTGTATTCACCTCCAGTTCAGGGAAGCGCGTAATAATCACAAAATGAATCCATCCCCCAACGATCAGAATTACCCATGCTGTGAGTAATGAAATAATAATATTACCGCTTAATAGTTTCTTTTTGAAAGAAGCACTGTACATCCACAAAACAAGTACAGTTCCGATATTGCCGAGCAACATCCACCAGGCACCTGTTTTCCAGGCAGCATAACCGGTTAATAAAATGCCGGCAAATGAGAACATTAAATGCCATACGATAGCCCATCTTCTCCTGATATATTTATCAATGATTCGTCGTTCGGGTTTATTAATAATATCTATATTGATATCAAAGTAATCATTAATAACATTTCCGCCTGCGGCAATCAGCACGCCAGCTACAATGAGCGATATAATTGCAGGTAAAGGCAATATATCGGTTAGAGGAGTTTCACCTAATATCGGCTGTGCTATAAAAAACAAAAACATGCATTGTGTAAGCACAATGAACAGTAAGTTCAGACTTCTAATTAATTTAAAAAAGGCAGTAACAATATGCATGCTATAAGCTTTTCTCTATACTTATTTATGTACTGGGAATATGGGTATCAGCTACCCATTTTTTCTGGAGTTTTAATACTTTCTCAATGATTTCGCGCACACAACCTTTGCCACCTGCAACCGGTGAGATATAATGTGCGATTGCCTGGATTTCCGGTACAGCGTCATGGGGGCAGGCACTTACTCCTACCATTTGCATCACTTCCAGATCAGGAATATCATCCCCCACATAAAGTACTTCTCCCGCATTAATGCCTTCTTCACTCATGAAGCGTTTAAGCACTTCTACCTTATCTCTCACGCCCATATGAATAGCGGTTAATCCTAATTTTTGAAACCTTATTTCGGCTGGTTGCGATACGCCACCTGAAATTACAGCCATCTTATACCCTCTTTTGATGGCAAACTGCATCGCATAGCCGTCTTTTACGTTCATGGTGCGGATCAGTTCACCTTCCGGATGTACGGTAAGACTTCCGTCGGTTAAAACGCCGTCCATATCGAACACAAAGGCTTTAATATTCTTTAATTGATCTAACATAGCTGTAGGTTCAAACAAATGTACGTCAAAAAAAATGTTGTTCCAGCTATTCGAGGTTGAAATCTCAAATAGCCGGAACAACACTGCTTCAGGTAGAATTATATATCACAGAACAATATCCGTTCTGCTCAGAATGTTAAGTTTTTATTGCTTTTTGATCATATCATTCATGATACTGACCGTTTCTCTCAGATAAATATCATTTTCGCTCAATGACTTGATCCAGTCTTTGAAACGATCTGCTTTTGCTGTATCATTCGCCACTTTCTCTATATCAGCAGGAAAAGCTTTCACGCTTAAGATTACTTTATCTTTTAAAGCTTCATCAATTGATTTGGTAATTTCTTTTGATTTTTTACGCTCTTTCAGTGCACTGTCTAATTGCAATGAAACAATGCTATCTTTTTCACCTGCCAGCCACTCAGCATTATTTTTAATGAGCTGGAATGCTTTATTCTGTGCTACTCTTTCTTCACTTTTTTGTTTCACCAGTTGCAGGTCATAATTCATCGGCCATTCCTGATAAGTTGCTTTTTTAATTTCATCCCATTCTAATGCTTCTTTCACATCTTTCTCTCTGAATTTTGCATATTCGTACAAATCAGGAAGGATGATATCAGATTCTACTCCTTTTAACTGAGTAGACCCACCGTTGATACGATAATATTTCTGAATGGTTAATTTTAAAGTTCCTAATTCAGAATCGGTATTAAAAAATCCTGTTGCCTGGTCAATTCCCAACACTCTTTGTACAGTTCCTTTACCATATGAAGAAGTACTTCCTATAATTACACCACGTTTATAATCCTGAATAGCAGCTGCAAATATTTCAGAAGCCGAAGCACTGAACTCATTGATCATTACAGTGACTGGTCCGTTAAAAACAATTCCTTTTTCTGTATCATTATGAATGTAAGGACGTTTATTTCTATCCTGCACCTGTACTACAGGCCCCTGGTCGATAAAATAACCTACCATTTTCACCACTTCGCGCAGCACACCGCCACCGTTATTACGAAGGTCGATGATGACACCCTCTACTTTTGACTCATTGAGTTTTACCAATGCTGCTTTTACATCTTCAGAGCTATATTGCCCGCCTTCTTCGGTAAATGGCGCATAGAATTCAGGCAGATAAATATATCCGATTTTTTTTCCGTCTTTTTCAATAATAGCAGATTTGGCAAAGGTTTCGTCCTGAATAATTTTATCTCTGATTAAAGAAACTTCTTTAATTGAACCATCTTGTTTTTTTAACCAGATACGAACTTCCGTACCTTTCTGGCCACGAATTACTTTTACTGCATCTTCTACAAAATAACCAACAATATCAATCGGCTCTTCTTTTCCCTGTGCTACTTTTACGATCAGGTCACCAACGGCTATTTCTTTTGATTTCCATGCGGGGCTACCCACCAGAACTGAAGTAATTTTTATGTTACCATCAGATTCCTGCAAAGAAGCTCCGATACCGAAAAAGCTACCGCTCATCTGCTCTTCAAAATATCTTTTATCTACAGGCGGCATGTAAGTAGTATGCGGATCGATATATTCAGCGATTGTTTTTACATAATCATTGAATTGTTCCTGTTCGTTATATTTTGTTTTAAAACGATCGTAGGTTCTGTTCATCAGTTTCAGCACATAATTTCTGGCGTCCAGTTCTAATGAATCTTTAGGGCGTTTTTTATTCTCACTGGTTTCATTCTCCATTACCAGATCAACATAACGATTTAATGCCAGGTATTTCAAACGTTTCGTCCATTCAGTTCGTCTTTGAGCCTCGTTTAAAGGAAAGCTCTTTTTATCAGCATCTACGGCATAGGTTTCATTCTTAGAGAAGTCGAACGGTTTGCTTAAAATGTCTTTATACAAAGCTTCCGTTTCACGAATTCTTTTTTGGTAGATATTGTACACTGCCGGTACGAATTTGATGGGTGCTCCCAGAATTTCATCGTCCAGTGTTAATTTATATTCGCTTAAATCATTAATATCCTGCTGAATAAAAATATTCTTTTGCGGATCTAAACGATCGTTCAGGTATTTATTGAATATATTTTGGGAAAATTCGTCATTTATTTGTTTAGGGCTATAGTGCAGCTGTTGCAGATACACGGCTACATTTCTCAGAATCATTTCATTCGGAGAGGGGTCCTCTTTACTACTTCTACCTAATGTGTTGACTGTTATCAAAAGGGCGAGGCCTACCAATACTGCAATAAAGGGAAGGTTTCTTCTATTAAACATATTTTTAAAAACTTTAGACATCCTACCAAATATAAAACATTCTAGGTCAGAAAGGTTTGAAATTATTTATAGTTTAACAACTATTAAAGAGTAAGTTAACAAAATAGACCGGAAATAAAAAGGCTAAAGCTTTAAAGCTTTAGCCTTTTGGGTGACCAATGGGGTTCGAACCCACGACCTTCGGAACCACAATCCGACGCTCTAACCAGCTGAGCTATGACCACCGTTTGCGTTGCAAAGATAGATAAGTTTAATATTCGCACAAAAACTTTTTGTTATTTTTTTAAACTTTTTTTGTGTAAAGTTTTCATTTTCAGTTTGCTCCCCCGCAGGAAGCAATCCCATATTAGATTTCATCAAAAAACCAGTTTCCAAATTACTTTTATACATTTGCAGGCATTTATAAAAAACAAACATGAGCTGGACACTTATTATTATACCGATCATCGCAGGTTTTATCGGTTGGATTACGAATCTGATAGCAATCAGAATGTTATTTCATCCTAAACAACCCGTTAACATTTTAGGATATAAACTACAAGGCGTATTTCCCAAGCGCCAGGATGCATTTGCCCAAAAACTCGGAAAGTTGGTAAGTGACGAACTGCTCTCATTTGCTGATATTGAACAAAAAATTGCCAATCCTGCTAATGTACAAAAGGTTTTACCCCTCGTTGAAACCCATATCGACGATTTTTTACGTGTTCGCCTCAAAGAAAAAATGCCCGTTATCAGTATGTTCATTGGCGACAAAACCATTCAGGAATTAAAAGCCGTCTTCATGGGCGAATTAGAGGCATTATTTCCCCAGCTTTTAAGCGGGTACATTAATTCAATGAAAAATGAACTCGACCTGGAAAAAATTGTTTACGAGAAAGTCAAAAACTTCTCTTCAGACAAGCTGGAATCTATTTTATACCAGATTTTATCAAAAGAATTCAGATATATTGAAATTATCGGAGGCATATTAGGATTTCTGATCGGTGTTATACAGGTGATTTTAAGTGTATTTATCTTAAAATAACTCTTTAACTTTTTTTAACATTTGAGGACGAAGGTTTTATTTCTATTCACCGTCTAACTCTAATACACTAAGAAGAAATTATGAAAAATTTTTTAGCAGCACTGGTAGGTGTACTTACAGCCTCTCTTGTTTATGCACAGCCACCAGCAGGTGCAAACAGAGGTGGCTTTGCGCCTGCCAATGGTAAATTTTACGGGAAAGTAGTAGACCAGAAAAACAAAGGCATCGATGCCGCCTCCATTCAGTTATACATTTTAAAGTTTGATCCGGCTACTCAATCTACTAAAGACAGTTTAGTAGGTGGGATGCTGACCAAGTCGAACGGAAACTTTGAAGTAGGTGGTTTACCCCTGAACGGAAAGTTCAAATTGTATATCACCGCCATCGGTTATGAAGACCAGACGAATGAAGTGAGCTTTAATTTTAATCCGTCCAGCGGTCAAATGCCAAACACCGAAGTAGATTTAGGTAATATTAAATTAGAAGCGGGTGCCAAAACCCTTGAAACTGTAACGGTTACCGCCTCAAAGCCTTTATTGGAAATGGGAATTGACCGTAAGATCTTTAATGTTGAAAAAAGTATTAACGCCACCGGCGGTACGGCAATCGACGTAATGCGTACAGTACCATCTGTGGATGTGGATATAGAAGGAAACGTTTCTTTAAGAAACAGTGCTCCTACCATTTTTGTAGATGGGCGCCCCACTACATTAACGCTCGATCAGATTCCTTCCGATGCCATTCAAAGTATTGAAATCATCACCAACCCCTCCGCTAAATACGATGCCAGCGGCGGTCAGTCGGGTATTCTGAATATCGTTATGAAGAAAAGCCGTAAAACCGGTTACAACGGTAGTATCCGTGCCGGTATCGACTCATACGGTAAATTAAACGGTGGTGGTGATATTAACGTTCGCCAGGGAAAAGTAAATCTTTTCGCCAACCTTGGTTATAACCAGCGTAAATCTAAAAACTGGGGTGAAACCGATCGTACTCAATTTGCAGACGGTGATATTATTAATACCTATCAAAGAACTGATGGAGAAAACCTGGGCGGATTTTTGTTTTCCCGCTTCGGTTTAGACTTCATGATTGATAATAGAAATACGATTACCGTTACGCAATCTATTATGCGTGGTAATTTCGACAATGAGAATTATAACCGTCTTAATATCGATACTTCAGGAACTCATAACAATTTCATTTCACAATACAGAAATACATTCAGTGAGTTTGAAATGCGCAATATGGGTACCCAGATAGGTTATAAAAGATTGTTTACAAAACCCGGACGTGAACTAACAGCAGATCTTACATACAACTACGGTAAAAACGTAAATAATAGTGATATCTTCTCCAGAAATTATGCAGATGCCGGCCACCATACCCCTATTTCAAATGAATTATTACAAGGTGTAAGAGGAAATGGTAAAAACGATTTCATCGTTGCACAGATCGACTACGTTTCTCCTATTAATGATTTTATGAAGTGGGAAGGTGGACTTCGTTTACAAAGCAGAAACTTTGAGAGTTTACAACAAAACTATTTCAACGGTGTGCTCAATCCGGGTTTAACGAACGACTACGCCTATGTTGATAATGTGTACGCAGCTTATGCAACTTTTTCACAAAACGTAAAAGATTCATGGAGTTATCAGGTAGGATTACGTGCGGAGAGTTCAAATTACGATGGAGAACAAAAAGGGATTGGTAAATTCAAAAATGAATTTCCTATCAGCCTTTTCCCAAGTGTATTTATCAACAAACGTATTACCGATTATCAGGATTTCCAGGTAAACTACTCAAGAAAAATCAACCGTCCGAGTTTCTTCCAGTTAATGCCGAATACCGACTACTCTGACCCCTTGAATTATAGTACCGGTAACCCTGACCTGGTTCCGGAGTTTACAAACTCATTAGAGTTATCTTATCAGTGGACTTATGGTAAAAGTAACAACATGGTATTGGCTACTTTATTCGGAAAACATACCAATAATCTGATTACCCGTTACCAGAAATATGAGATAATCGGCAATGACTTTGATACAGCGTATATTTCTACCTTTATCAATGCCAGCGACGCTTATGCCAGCGGTTTAGAATTAATTTTCAGAAATAATATTACTAAGTTCTGGGAAACCAACTTAGGTAGTAATCTATACTACTCTAAAATCAATGGTACCAGCAGTATGCCTGATATCGAAAATGAACGTTGGAGCTGGACGATGAAACTGAATAATAATTTCCGTTTTAACAAAGGCTGGAGTTTTCAGTTAAACGGTGATTACAAATCTAAATCCGCATTGGCTGTATCTACCAGTAATTCCGGACAAGGCGGTGGCTTTGGCGGTGGTGGCAGAGGCCCGATGGGTGGAGGCCCCTCCTCAACTTCTCAGGGTTATATCGGTGCTAACTATGGTGTAGACTTAGGTGTTAGAAAAGAATTTAAACTGGGTAATAACCAGGCGAGCCTTTCTGTAAACTGGAGCGATATCCTGAGATCACGCAAAATGATTATACATTCTGAAGCAATCGGAATGATTCAGGATGAGTGGAGAAGAAGAGACCCGCAAGTGGTACGTGCTACGTTTAGTTTAAGATTCGGTAAGTTCGACCAATCTCTGTTCAAACGTAAAAACAACCGCCAGGAAATGGATAGTGGTGATATGAATATGTAATAATATCAGAATCAAACAATCATAAGCAAACAGCACATCATTTGGTGATGTGCTGTTTTTTTTGTATCATTATAAGATGAGCCCTACCTAAATGAAATGTATTATTAAAATTTCAAAACAACTATGCAGGAAACGTATTCATTCTTATGTTTAGGCGACTCTTACACCATCGGGGAATCAGTTCCTCTTCATCATAATTTCCCTTATCAGACTGTTCAATTACTGCGAAAAGCAGCTATTCCGTTTGCTGCTCCTGAAATTGTAGCAAAAACGGCATGGACTACTGCTGAATTGTTGCAGGCCATCGATGAAAGAATTTTACCACCGGCATTTGATTATACAACTTTACTGATTGGAGTAAATGATCAGTATCGGGGTTTATCGGTACAGAATTTCAAGGAAAATCTGTTTGCATTAATTGAAACAGCGCTCAGTTTTGTTGAAACACCGCAGCATTGTATTTTACTAAGTATTCCTGATTATGGGGTAACTCCGTTTGCTGCTGACAAAAATCCTTCTAAAATCAGTGTAGAGCTGGAAACCTTCAATGAAATTATTGAAACGGCTGCTAAAGATTACCAAACACATTTTATCAATATTACACCACTTACTCAAATGGCGGCTACAGACCTGAGTTTGTTAGCAGAAGATGGTCTCCATCCTTCCGGTAACCTCTACATGCAATGGGCCACGCTGGTCTCTAACTATATTACCAACCAGATAAATAATCATTCAACAGATTAAAACATTCCTGAAGAATGTTTCTTATTTTGCAGCTATTAAAAGAGAAACAGTGGAAAATCAGTTTAAACTAAGTTGGATTGACATTCTGATTGCAATCATTTGTTTTATTATTGCGATCGTTTATGGCGGATTAATGGCTACGGAATTAGTGAACGGTAACGCCGCCAGTATTCAAATGAATAACGAACAGCTCATTGTTGACAGAGCCGCGTTTTTAGGTCAAACCAGAGATTTATTTATTACCATTATTGCACTTTTAGGAGGGATAAAAATTATACAAAAGAAATCTTTCGGCTGGAGTGCTGCCGTTTTCGTAACATTGATGATACTCACTTTAAGCGTAGCCTTCTTAACACAGATGATTTCAGACAAAAGTCTGGATTCATACCTGGCCGGAGCTATTATTGCAGTACTTTTTTCTTTATTTCTGGCAATTTATTTATGGCTGCCCGCAACCCGTATGAGGTGGCAGGTAAAACCCGGTAATTATGTACTGGCGTTAGTGATGGTGGGCATGGTTACATTACTTGTATTAAGTTAACACTCTGAACATGGATGTAAAAATCAACGACAGCTGGAAGCAGGCTTTAAAAGCCGAATTCAGTAAAACATATTTTCAACAAATAGTAACGCATTTAAAGATGGAACGGGCAAGTGGTGCTACTATCTTTCCTCCGGGCCCCCAGATTTTTAATGCATTTGAGCTCACTCCATTTGATGAAGTCAAAGTAGTAATTATCGGACAAGATCCTTATCATGGAGCCGGGCAGGCTCATGGACTAAGCTTTTCGGTACAGGACGGTGTAAAACCACCGCCGTCACTGGTCAATATTTTCAAAGAATTAAAGACAGATATCGGAATGCCTATCCCAACCCATGGTAATCTTACTGCCTGGGCAAAACAAGGCGTATTGTTATTAAATGCTTCTCTCACTGTTCGTGCAAACGAACCAATGAGCCATTCTAAAATCGGCTGGGCGAGTTTTACTGATGCAGTTATTCAGGCAATATCCGCACAAAAAGAAAATGTCGTATTTCTGTTATGGGGTAAATTCGCACAGGAAAAAGTTGACCTGATAGATATCACCCGCGGTCATTATATCCTGAAAGCAGCACACCCATCACCCTTCTCTGCAGATCGTGGATTTTTCGGATGTAAACATTTTTCAATGGCGAATCAGTTTTTGATACAACACGGGGCGGATCCGGTAGATTGGAGTTTGTAAGAATCGTATCTAACCTTCATCTTATCATTCTTTGATAAGAAAGATAATAATCGCTTTGAACAATTATGCTGCGGAAACGTTCAATAAGAGAAATACAGACCTGTTATCCGCTCACTAATACCGATCAGTTCGCAGCGGGCTAAATTATAGTATGATGAAAAAAATCTTTGCAAGAATATGGGCCGTCTGGACTGCCATTGCTTTTTTTAGCACCATGGTAGTATTCTTTATTCCGTTTTTACTGTTTGTATATTTTTTACCCGACCCTAAAAGAACTGTTCGCTTCTTATCATTTGCACGTGTGTGGATGGGCGTTTTTCTTCCATTGTGTGGTTGCCCGATGCGTATTAAAGGGCGACAACATTTTGCTAAGGGAGAAAACTATATTGTATGCTGTAATCATAATTCTTTCATGGATATCCCGGTTTCTTCTCCTGCCATTCCGGGAGGAAACAAAACTATCGCGAAAAGTGATTTCGTAAAAGTTCCTTTGTTTGGACTGATTTACAAAGCCGGAAGTGTGATTGTTGACAGGAAAGACGAAAACTCACGCAAACAGAGTTTCGGAAAAATGAAGAAGGTATTAGCTGATGGCTTACACATGTGTTTGTATCCCGAAGGTACCCGAAATAAAACCGACCAACCGATGAAACCGTTTCATGACGGCGCATTCAAATTATCGCTTGAAACAGGAAAAGCAATCATTCCAGGTATTATCTTCAATACGAGAAAAATTATGCCTGCTGATGAAGGATTATATGTACTTCCCCACCCGATCGATATTCATTTTTTAGCACCAATCATTCCTTTAGATTCTGACACTGTAGCCAGTTTAAAAGAACGGGTATTTAACATTATGAGTAATTATTATGCAGCAAATGCGAAGAGTTAGAATATTTTTTACTATTAAGGTATTGCGTTATCCAGCAGATTTGTACTGAATTATAATGCTTCGTTGGAGAATGATTTTACATCACCCTTAACTATTAATTGTTAATTCTCCATTCTTACTTTTCTCTAATTACATTCCGTAGAAGTATCTTGTTCTGTTGATACGCAAATCTCTCAATAAACCAGATTTCGGGTGAATGGTGATATTGAATGTTCTTACAATACCAACCGGTGTTACGTTAATGGATAACTGCCAGCAGTGAAGTTCTCTGGATAGATACATGGTTAACATCTGAACAGACGAAGTCTTTACATCATAGAAAGTATTCATCCCCAACTTCCATTTCGGAGTGATATTAAAGTCACCGTTCATATTCAGACTCGCGGTGTTATTGGTATAAAAACGCCCCTGATCTTCTTCAAAAACTCTTCTGAAGTTGTAAGTAAAGGAAAAGTTCAGACTCCAGGGAATATTGAAGTCTGCAAACTCTGCAGGGTTTTGTTGCATGTATGCCAGCTGGGCCATTTCTTCATCAGGAGTATATGGACTCAGGTTATCATAGTTTTCATTGATTGGGTCTGCATCCTTTCCTTCTGCGGCTTTACTTCTGAAGCTACTGGAGATGGTTAATGATCCGTCGGTAATTCTTCCGGGGGTAAACTTCCTTCCTTCCCATGCAAATTTGTTCACACGGAAGCCACGTTCATCCACCTGATACGGATCAAGGTTTGCACGTGCAGTAATATTGATCTTTTCAAACAGATTTGTTCTTACGTATAAATTGAAAGTCGACAACTGGAAAGAGTCTAATAAGAAGTTATAACTACCGTTGATACCAAATCCATCAATTAACCGAACAACCCTGTCTTTAGAAGTTGAATCTTTTGCCCGGAACTTTGCTTCAATATTATTGTCGATACCAAAACTCATACCACCGAACTTCTCACCACTGAAAACCGACGAAATTCCACCTGTGTAGTAAGAGGTTTGCTGCGCACGTCTTCCGCTATCGATCATAACGGTATAGTAGTCTTTACTCGCCAATGCCGGATTGTAGTTCAAAGAAACCTGTGGCCTGATTACGTGTCGGATCGCTTTGATATTGCTGTTTTTTCCGAAACGTTCGAATTTTCCGAACATTGCCGTACTCATGCTGACACTGAAAGCCATATCGCTCGAGCGATAAAAACCTTTATTAATAGAGGTATCCATTGTTTGGGTACCGTAATTCCATGATCTGAACATTCGCTGCGAATACCAGTTTTCGCGATACGAGATACCAGGGGTAATTTGTAAGGGCCCCAATTGTGGCAAGGCCAACTGAATCGGTACATTATGTGAAGCTCCCCACTGCATGGTATCCAGCAGGTGTTTGACGTTAAAATCTTTTTCGTAAGCAGAAACACGATTCGAAAAAGTAGAGTTGTAACCAATACCTAGTTTTTCATACCATCCGCTTTTTCCTACGGCTTCCTTCTTTTGGAAAGGATACAGAGTACTCATGGTTAACGCCATATTAGGAAGCGTCATAGTGATTAACTGGGTATTATTATTCTGGTTGTGGTTTGCACTGGCGGTAAAGTTGAAACGGTCCCAGGTTTTAGAATAAGTGATAGATGAGTTCATCTGGTTCTGATAGTTTCTCATCGCATTATTGGTGATTAACCTGTTGTAGCGGGTAGAACCGGCATTAACGTTAGCCGAGAAGTTGGTTCCCGGACGAGCTCTGCTATCCACAGCATGCGTCCAGGTAATATTAAACGTACGGGTATTATCGAATTCGCGGTCGCCGGCATTACTCAGAATTCTTGAATTCTGCATAGACAGGTTCATAGATCCGTTGTATCGATAACGCACCCTGTAGGTAGGCATCAGATTCATCATCCAACCTCCATAAGTATAGATATTTGACCGTAAAGTAACGTCTAAGTAATCATTAAATACTTTATAATACCCCAATCCTTCTAAACCCAAACCGAATTGTTCACTGGCAGTAAACTGTGGTGGTAATAATCCAGACCGGCGGCCCTGGGCCATTGGAAAAATACCGAAAGGAAGGTAAATAGGAATAGGTACCCCTTCAAATTCGGGGTGAATCGGACCGGAAACTGCCATTTTTTTATTGATCAGTTTCATTTTATGTGCCCTGAAGGCAAAGTGAGGTGTATCCAGGTTACAGGTAGTGATTTGTGCGCGGTAGGCAAAATACTCCTCCATGGAGATTTTTTTGATCCGCTCACCTTGCACGAACATTTCTCCTTGTTGTGTAACAGTATTCTTAGTGATGCCGCGTTGCGTTTCAAAATTATACACGATTTCTAACGCTTCCATATCCGTTCCATCCTGTGTCATCTTAGGCTTACCGATCATTTTCCCTGCAGTGTCGCGTCTGTACATAGCGGTAATCAGCTTTGTTTGCTGATTCATATTCATACTATCGGCCGTCAAATTCATGTCTCTGTACTGAATTTTCGCATCCGAATACAAAATAATCACCTTATCGGGAATATTCATCACCAACGAATCTTTCGAACCGTAGTTGATAGGCGCATCTAAAGAATCTTTGGAAATTTTGTAAGAAAAACGTTTTTGAACCAGTTTGGTAGAGTCATTCAGGGGAATCGTGTCGACCTTTTCAATTTGTAAGGAGTCTGTTTTTACAGGAGGAATCGTATCATTCGAAGTAGATTGGGCCAATACAGAAAGACTGCCTAGTATCAGAAATGATAACAATAGGACTAATGATTTATTTCGACCTCCGGTATTGCAGTTAAACCTATACATTTTTCCAACCATAAAACATGATCTAAGCACGATGGGCAAAAATAACTATTAATGAATAAATAAATAGAGAAATTAAAATTTTAGTTGACTGAAGTGCATGAAATAACTAGTATTACAAAAGATTTAACGAAAACATGGCAATGCACTGCTTGAAAAACAGGTGTTTATTTCTAAGTTTTTAGTCTTAAAGTAACAAACACCTCATTTTCCTCTCCTCTTTTAATACCCACACCGGTCAGCAAACACATGGGTAACCTGCTATAAAATAAAAAGCCTTTTAGCTGCGTTAAACGACAAACATCCCCTGATAACTGTTGTTATTTTGTTATTTTTTAAGCTGTATCTTTCAACGTTATGTCAGCTAGATAAAAATGATTAATTTTCGTGTGAGTTGTTTTAAAAAGAAATGGCCGAAGGTGGAATAAAGAGTTGAATCAAATAGGCAGAAGCTGCAAGGCCACTAACAACAATTTCATTATTAATTGATAATCAAATAAATAAAAGCAAAATACTGTTTAAATCTTCCACAGCCTATAAATAAAACTCTACTTAAACAGATTTAAACAATCCTTCGCAAGTTTTAACTAACTTTGTTAATTAATCCTTGAAGAACGGAAAAAGCTCTAAAGCATGAAATATAGTTTTCTTTTTTTATTTTCATTGACATTACACTTTACCAGTTTATTTGCGCAGAATACCGATCAGAAAACGATCATCATTGATCCCGGGCACGGAGGTGCTGACGGAGGAACAATGGGGCAAAAAATTAAAGAGTCTGCGGTGGCGCTTCAGGTTTCTATGAAGTTAGCGGAGGCGCTGAAAAAACAATTTCCGACTTATAAAATCATTATGACGCGTACTACGGATATCTTTCCGGGGAACACTACTAATAAGAAAGACGCCTTGTATTACCGTGCAGAGTTTGCCAATAAAAATAAAGGCGACCTATTTATTTCAATCCACTGCAATGCCACCGGATTAAAGCCCGGCGGATGGAATAAAAGACAAATTACCGGTTACAAAGACAAATGGGTAGAGAAAAAAGTAAAAGGAAAAGTGCAGAAAGTAAAACAAAGAGAGCCTATTTATAAAAACGTGTGGGTAGAAAATAAAGTAATCGGAACAGAAACCTTTATCTGGGCAGCAGACAGAAGCGGTGCCAAATCCGAACAAATTTCCAGAACGCAGGAAGAGGCCTATCATGAAAATGAAAATCTGGGCTTAGATCTTACTTCTCCTGAAGCACTCATTCGTGCACAGTTGTATGAGAAAAAATACTTTGCCAAAAGCTTACAGTTTGCCACTCTGGTAGAAGAAGAATTTGTGAAAATAGGCAGGGTTAGCCGTGGTGTAAAACAACGTAATGAAGAAGGTATCTGGGTGTTACAGGCTACCGGAATGCCAAGTGTACTGATAGAGTTAGGATTTTTGTCAAATACGAAAGAAGAAGAATACCTGATGAGTGCAAAAGGTCAGGCTGAATCGGTAGATGTAATCGTCACCTCTCTGAAAAGATATTTTGATCTCGTTAAATAATCGGAATATTATTTATAAAGGGAATGCCCCATCTGATGAAAGATGACGCATTCCCTTTTATTATTTAGTATCACAAACAATTTTATTAACCCATAGCTGCTCCCTGTCTGCACTCATCTGCATTTGCTGCAGCATAAAAGCTTTGTCATAATCGATTTTTTTATCATAAATCAGTTTTCCGTTCAAATAAACTTTTACTTTCTTATTCATATCAACCATTTCAGGTGAAATATTAATTTCAAAAGCATCGATACATGAGGTTTTAACAGTAAATGTATTATTCTTATAGCCGGCTATAATTTTTCCGGATTGCCGGGGAAAGTCAAATGCCTGTCTGTTTACCTTATCAGCCACCAGGCTATCTTCTTTATTATAAGATAACCAGGTATCAATCGTAAAATTCTTTGTCTGGTGCCAGTTGGCTTTAGGAGCTGCCGTATCTAACCGGATATTACTCAGCCAGTCAATATTGCCATACTTTTCGTCGTCAAACTCCCATGAAACATCGTTAGGTGTCGGGTTTCTCTTACGGGATTGTATCTCTTTAAAAAGAATTTCATAAGCCGGCTCCGATTCATCGAACTGAGGAAACCAATGTGGAAATCCATTATAGCG
This sequence comes from Gynurincola endophyticus, assembly GCF_003991195.1. Taxonomy (GTDB): domain Bacteria; phylum Bacteroidota; class Bacteroidia; order Chitinophagales; family Chitinophagaceae; genus Gynurincola; species Gynurincola endophyticus. Next base: position 159,779 of record NZ_RCWL01000002.1, read on the forward strand.
ATATTCTTTATAATCGGCCTTCAAAGATTGCATCAGTTTTGTAAAATCATCATTGGCATTGGGCGGATAATAATAATCTTCATCGGTAGAGAAATTAATAAAAGAACGATTCTTAATATTCTCAACAAATGTTCCTCCGGTAAATACTTTCGGATAAGTATTGAATCCATAAAAACCGGCAAAAGCTGTAGGTTGTTTCATCAGGTAAGAGAAAGAGCCGGTAGCACCATTTGAATGTCCGGAAACAAATACTTTATTTCCATCTACATTGATTGATTTTCTGATTTGTTTTACCATGTCGGGCACCATGAAAAACCCGTCATCAGGAACCATCCAGTTATACTGGCGGCTGCCTTTCGGAAACACCAGGATCACTTCGTATTGAGCTGCATATTTGGTATAATATCTATTCCAGTCAAAGAGATTCATCTGAGCAGTCTGAAAATCAATCAATGCATTGCTTCTAACAGCACCGTGCAGGAATACGAGTAAAGGATATTTCTTTTCAGGATTGTAATTTGCCGGCAGATGTACAAAGTAAGATGTTTTGGTAGAGTCATTAATCTGAAAGGAAATGGAATAATTCTGCTGCTGTTTAGGCAGGTACTGCTGTTGATTTTTAAGTTGTATGTACAATTGTTTTCCATCTACTGTAGTGTCAATTGCTGTTGCACTTACCTGAAAAAACTCCTCTTCTGCTGCAGCTAACTGTTTAAAAAATGCAGCTTTCATAGCCAGCGCCTCCATTTTTAAACGCTCCCATCTGGAATCTTTCAGGAGGTTTCTATACTCAGACGCTGAATAGTTTCCGGTAATCACACGCCAACCGGGGAAGCCGCCATTTTTTTCAGGATCAATATCTTTCAACAGGTATAAGTAATAGAACGCTTTATCATAATATTTTAACTCTCCCGCCAGTACTGAAGCTTTGTATAGACCGGTACCGTCCACTTCATCAGGAAACTTTTTAAAAGCATCTTCGTACATTGATAGCGCTTGTACATAACCAGAACTATCTTTCGCCGCCCACATTGTTTCGAGTGCCTTTCTGGAAAGTAGTTTGTAATTCTCCTGAGAAAACAAACTAACAGTCATCAACAATGACAAAGCAAGTATCTTATATTTTTTCATTTTCACTTTTAGCAACAAAATTATTCTTTCACCTAAAGAGAAAATTGTAAAATTGGGACATGTATTTTACCGGATACGGTGCCAGAAAGTGTCCTGCGAACCCAGTAAAATACCTTTCTTAAAGAAAGTCGTGGGTGATTTTTTTGTAAAATTGTCAAAGGTTTTATTCAAATGCGCCTGATCGCTGAAGTTAAACTGATAAGCAAGACTGGTAAAGCTTTCTTCTGGACGGATAAACAGCTTGCGTTCCATCGTTTTTCGAAATACAACTATCTCATGAAACTTTTTTACAGAAACACCGATATTCTTTTTGAATACTCTATTAAGATGTCTTCTGCTAACGGATAATTTTTCCGCCAGTAATTCAACTGAAAAATCTTCATAATTGCTGAATATTTCACTGATTGCTTTTTCAGGCAAGGGGTTTTCATAAGCAATATATCTGCTTTTGAGAAAGGTATCGAGTTGATGGGTAAGTGTGTCGGTATCATTACCATCAAATAAATCTGTCAGTTCATCAGTAGAGAAAAAATTGTAACTGTTGTTGAGCACTCCAAAATCCGGTTCTCTATAAAACTGCTGTATTCCCATTGCATGAAAAACAATTACAATTCGGTGCACCTTTCCGGTTTGTTTAACTGTTAATACTTTTTCGCGTACCGGGGTAAAGATCTGGCAGGGTGTACCATTCTCCTGGTAAACAATTTCTCCATCCGGCGTATAATGGTGCGACCGGTACAGTGATAAAGTATTATTATAATGAGGGAAACACTCGAACTCCGTAACAATATTATTGGGTTTGAGATCCAGATAGTAATAGTGTACATACCGGGATATCAACGGGTCGTTTGATTTAAATGTTATAAATGTTTCCATTGCAACAGGGGTTTTATGAAAAGAAGACCATCTTTGCATAAAGACGCAATTAAAATAAAAATGTTACATTTTTCCGGAAAGCTGCATTTCCTCAATTATTTACTTAATAACTGACACGCATGTTTTTTCCCTTGGATGCAATCCATTTTCTCAGGAAACATCCAATTTAATCATAAATCGTATATTTTATTTTTGAATCAGATCACTTTTAATATTTATATAACACTATACTCCCAACACCGCCTTCATAGTGTTATTTTACCGTAACCCTTTATACTGTAGATTTGTATCCCGCCGACTCACTTCGCTCCCTCAAAGCGGTATTTAACGAGCCATCACGATAAACCCCAGTGTGATTCGCCGAACGTAAAAACGCCTGATGAATCTATCAACTATAAAGTTGATTCTAAACCTGTAACATGCTACAGGAATATATACGGATTTGTACCCAGGTTCAGATGATCTGCCAATATTTTTTATTGAAAAATGAAGACTGGACGGGGAATTATCCTTGAATCATGACGAATAAAGTAAAGAATGCTTTTGGTTGATTTTTTTATAAAAAAAAGGTAGTAAAATAATCGGAACCTTCCCTTTATTCATTCAGGCACACATCAATAAACATCCCTATAACAAACAAGAAATCACCCTTTAAAAGTGATTATAGCATATAGTTTGTTAAATGTGCCCTCTCCCCTCCCAAATTCAATAAAAACCAATCGGTTTAACAAAAAACCGCTGTAAATTTACGTTTGGTGAAAAAAAGACACCTTTTTGAAACAATGGATTGCAGAATGATCCGTTATTCTGAAAATAATAAGAAACCTGAATCGATGTTTAGAAAATATATTCCATCTATCACCCTTATAACTTTTTTGTTTACCGGCATTCTGAACCTGCCGGCACAAACACTTAAAACCATTATCGTTGATGCCGGACATGGCGGTTCAGACGTAGGCGCCAGGGGCGCTTATTCTACCGAGAAAGATATCAGCTTAACCATTGCCTTACTTGTGGGGCAAAAACTGGAAAAAGCATTTCCGGATGCTAAAATTCTATATACCCGTAAAAGTGATACTTATCCGGCGATTAAAGAGCGGGCAGATTTTGCTAATAAAAACAATGGCGACCTCTTTATCTCGATTCACGTAAATGCGGCGCCGAAACTCAAACACTCTAAGTTTATCGGCTATCGTACTCAAACTTATTATACCGGTAAAGGAAAAAACAGAAAAAAAAGAACCCGTAAAGTTCCTAAATATAACGTCACTTACTCTCCTAACCCGTCTAACGGTACAGAAACCTTTATCTGGGCCGCAGACCGTACCCAGGCAAAATCGGAATATGTAGCAGAAAGACTGGCGGATAAAATTCCTTCATTCGATTCAGTTCCTGATCTGGATGATCCCGAATTTAAGGTTAAATCGCTTTTATGGACCAAAAAATACTTTGATAAAAGTTTATTACTGGCAGAACTGGTAGAAAAAGAATTTGTAGATGGCGGCAGGTTCAGCAGAGGTGTTAAACAAAGGAATGAAAAAGGTATCTGGGTGTTACAAGCCACCGCAATGCCCAGCGTTTTGGTAGAAACAGGTTTTATTTCCAGCAAAGCAGAAGAAGACTATCTGAACAGCAAAATAGGTCAGGAAGCCATTGCCAACTCTGTGGTAAACGCAGTAAAACAATACCGCACCCTTACAGAAGGTAAAAGCTATGAAAAGATTAAAGTATGGGCACCGGTAAAAGATACCACTACTAAAATTATTATGGATTCTCTGGATATTATTGAGGAGCTACCCGATAGTACTCAGGTAAAGGAAGGCCTTAAATAATAAGATACGAAAATTTCCGGATATTTACAAGGCTATTAGAACCCACTTATTTTCAAGGAATTAACATATAGTTTTAGAAAATTCGTAAGCTTGATTGATACGAGGTAACCTTGATTTGCCTATTTTTGATGGTGGTATGATAATTTGAGTAGATAGATTGGAAAAGAAACCAGCAATAAATTCAGAAAAATGAAGATTTCAAACGAAACGAAAATAGGAGCTTTAACCGCAGTAGCCATCGCTGTTCTAATATTAGGCTTCAATTTCCTGAAAGGTAAAAGTTTAAGTCCGGGCTCTAAATTTACTATCTATACAGAATTCCAGAATATAGACGGTTTGTCCACTTCCAGCCCCGTATCCATTAACGGTTTACCCGTGGGTAAGGTCATTAGTCTCAAAGAAAAAGATAAAAACCTGTCTGCTATTGTAGTAGGAATTTTTCTGGACAGAGATCTGAATATTCCTGATGACTCACAAGTTTTCATGAACAGTGCTTTATTAGGGGGAAGTTCTTTAGGTATTGAACTGGGTCAAAGCACTAATTATATACAATCCGGTGCAGTTTTAGCCAGCAAGCCTTACAAAGGAATGCTCGACAAAATACAGGGTTCGCTCGATCCGGCCTTAGCCAGCCTCAACCTGACTTTGCAGTCTGTAGATTCGGTAATGCAAAAACTGGGAGCAATTCTTGACCCTAACACCCAGCATAATTTACAGGCAATTGTAGCCAACCTCGGTGCTACCAGCAGCTCACTCAAAAATCTTTTAGCCACCAATGGCAGCCTGCAAAAAAGTTTAACCAACATAGAAACTTTAACAGCAGGTTTTAGCAATAAACAGGCTGATTTTGATCGAATGATCACTAACTTTGCCACTACTTCTGATAAGTTTGCCGCCGCTCCTGTTGACCAGATAGTTATTCAATTACAATCTACCCTCAAACAATTAGATGGTGTAGTTGCTAAAATGAACAGCTCTGAAGGTTCTCTGGGTGCATTAATTCATGATAAAAAACTATATGAAGAGATCAGACAAACGAACAGAAGCTTAAATACTTTGTTAGATGATTTCCGTTTACACCCGAAAAGATATGTTAACGTAAGTGTATTTGGCAGGAAAGATAAAACGGGACCCATAACAGCACCAGTTTATGATTCAACAAAAGCTCAATAAATTGATTTTAACGTGCTGCTTAATATTAGGCAGCACTGTTTCTTTATATGCACAGGTAACACCTCCCCCTTCACCAGCTGATACTTCGGTTAAAGTGATACAATGGATTAATTCCGATCTTACCCGAAATCAAAAAGTCAACGACTCAGTTGAATACTTTATAATGGTGGGAAATGTGATATTACAACACGAAACCACTATTTTTAAGTGTGACAGTGCTGTTTTAAATCAAAAAACCAGAATACTGGAAGCTTTTGGTAATGTACATATCAATGAGGCAGACAGTATAAATATATATTCCCAATACCTCAAATATTACAGTAGCACCCGTTTAGCAGAACTCCGCAAAAAGGTAAAACTCACAGACGGTAAAATCGAATTGCTCACCGAAAACTTTAATTACAATGTTGGCGAAAATGTAGGTGATTATTTTAAGGGAGGTAAAGTAATTAATAAACAATCGGTATTAACCAGTGTAGAAGGTACTTATTACGGAGACCTTAAAGATGTTTTCTTTAAAAAAGAGGTAAAGTTGGTAGATCCGCAGTATAAGTTGAATACCGATTCACTGCTGTATAATACGGAAACCGAAATTGCCACTTTCGTTACCCGCACCACGATTATCGATTCTACACAAAAGCAAATCGTTACGAATGACGGCTATTATGATGTAAAAAACCGAAAAGCTAAATTCGGAAAGAACCCGGTCATTACCGATCCTGTTAAAAGAACAATGGCCACGGCCGATGATATCATTACAGATGACTCAACCGGATTGAGTAAATTATGGGGCAATGCCATTTTTGCCGACTCTGCACAAGGACAGGTTTTGGGAGGAAACTATATAGAAGTTAACTCAAAAAACAATAACCTCTTTGCAGAGAAAGATCCTTACCTGATCATTAAACAGGAAAATGATTCTTTATACCTCAGGGCAGATCAGTTTAAATCTGGTAAAGTTACTGACCTCATTATGCAGCTTCGTACTGCTGCCTATACAGATACCAGTTTAGGGCTGGATAGCGCAGGTGTAGAAGCCATGTATCCTTTGCCTGTATTAGAACCAGGTAAAGACAGTGCCGACAGATATTTTATCGGTTACCGCAATGTAAAAGTGTATAGTGACTCACTGCAGGCTGTAGCTGACAGTATTTATTATAGTAATATAGACTCCGTTCTCCGCTTGTATATCGATCCGGTGGCCTGGAATCCGGAAAATCAGATGTCTGGCGATACCATGTATGTATTCACTAAAAATCAGCAACCAGACGAAATCATGGTATTTGAAAATGCATTTGCGATTAATAAATATGGTAATGAATTGTACAATCAGCTGAAAGGAAGACGTATCAACGCCTTTTTCCTCGAAGGCAATATCAATCTTATACGTTCACGAGGGTCGGCTGAATCGATCTATTATATTCCTGATAACGACAGCGCACTCATCGGTGTCAATAAACTGGAAGGCTCAATTATAGAACTTCGTTTTATTAATAAAGAATTGAACCAGGTAGCTGCTATCGATGCACCAAATGGAAAAATGGTTCCGATACAGCAAGCAGGCGATTCGGATAAACAGCTCCCCGATTTTAAATGGCGGGAGGCAGATCGTCCGAAAAGCAAATATGATATTCTTCCGAAAGTCCGGTTTATCGTGCCGGAAGCAGAAAAGAAAAAAGAAGAAGTAGCTAAAGAAGTAACTGTTGATTTATAAATTACTAAGGCAAATACCTGCACTTTACGAGGCATATTTGCCTTTTTTGTTTTTATTTTTCGATAATCTGCTTTTTATTGCAGGAAATAACAGTATTTTTAAGCAAAGCATGGTGCAATGTTAAAAAAAGAACGTCAGGCCTATATTTTACATCAGGTCAATTTACATAATAAAGTATTGAGCTCTGGTTTAAGTCAGGAAATGAATGTTTCTGAAGATACTATCCGAAGAGATCTTCAGGAACTGGCAGAAGAAGGGAAATTGATAAAAGTACATGGCGGCGCACTGTCTCACTCCTTTAACCAGGTATCTTATCCGGTAACAGACGTTTACTCGCAAGATAATAAAAGGATTGTTGCACAAAAAGCAGCTTCATTAATCCGCGACGGAATGTTTGTAATCACTACCGGCGGTACTACTATTATTGAAATGGCGAAGGCATTACCCCCCCAGTTAAAGGCGACGTTCATCTCCGGCAGTATTCCTGCGGTACTCGAATATATACAGCATCCTACCATTGATGTGATTGTTTTGGGAGATAAGGTGGCTAAAAATTCAAAAATAACTGTAGGTGGAGAAGCTATCAGCCAGGTAAGAAAAATCCGGGCGGATCTTTGCTTTCTTGGTATTAATGCTATTGATGTGAAAGACGGTATTACCGATAGCGACTGGGATGTAGTACAATTAAAAAAAGCGATGATCGAATCTTCACAAAAAGTAGTTTGCTTAACCATTGCAGAAAAGCTTAATACATTACAACCGATTCATATTAGTCCGATTCAGGATATTGATGTTTTAATCACAGAACTGCCTTCTACCGACCCTAAATTAAAACCATTTATCGACGCAGGAATCACCGTATTATAATTAAGAATTAAGAGTTATGAATTAAAAATTCATAACTCTTAATTCTTAACTCTTAACTTTTTAACTGCTCCATGGCCAGTTATAAACGATCAGAATAGCTGCAATTATACCCGCAAGATCGGCAATCAGTGCAGCCGGTATAGCATGCCGGGTATTTCTGATATTTACAGAACCGAAATACACCGCTACGATATAAAAAGTAGTTTCTGTAGTTCCCTGAAATACACAGGCCAGTCTTCCTACAAATGAGTCAGGCCCATACTGTGTCATTGCATCAATCATCATCCCTCTGGCACCGCTTCCGCTTAATGGTTTCATTAAAGCTGTCGGTAGTGCCGGTACCCACTGCGTATCCATTCCCATGGCCGCTACTGACCAGCTGATGCTGGATATAATAAATTCAAAAACGCCGCTGGTTCTTAATAAACTGATGGCTACGAGCATGGCTACGAGGTAAGGAATAATGCGGATACACACCATTAATCCCTGCTTGGCTCCTTCAATAAAGGTGTTGAATATATTCACCTTTTTTACCATACCACCCAGTATAAACAATACAAAGATGAGCATGATAATGCCGTTACTCACTACGTTTGAAAAGCCGGTGGCAGAATCAGGACTTAACACATATCTTAATAAATAACCTAATCCTGTTACCAGTATAGCTCCTCCTAACCCGAAAGCGATAATAGCCCCCCATTGTTTACGGGTAAACTTTTGCCAGAAGGCAGTAACCGCCATAGCTACCATAGTAGATATGAAAGTTGCTATAAGTAGAGGAATGAAAACTTCGGTGGGGTTATTCGACTTTAAGATGGAGCGTTGGGCAATGATGCTAACAGGAATAATGGTTAATCCTGACGCATTCAGTACCATGAACATAATTTGTGCATTAGTAGCAGTATGCGATGAAGGATTTAACTCCTGCAGGCTTTTCATTGCTTTCAGGCTAAATGGCGTGGCAGCATTGTCTAAACCGAGCATGTTAGCCGAAAAACTCATCATCATTGTTCCGAATGCCGGGTGGTTTTTCGGCAACTCAGGGAAGAGTTTACTGAATAACGGACCAACAATTCGCGATAATAAATTGACAGCACCGGCCTTTTCACCGATATTCATAAAACCCAGAAACAAACTCATGATTCCTATCAAACCGATAGAAATGTCAACACTTGTTTTGGCTGAGTTAAAAACACCATCCATCATCTCCTTGAAAATCAACGTATCACCCATTAAAAGACGAACTGTTGCAACAATAAAAGACAATAAAAAAAAGGCAATCCACAAATAATTTAAAACCATTTTCCTCGATTTAGATAGAAGAAATGAAATTACTCGAAAACTCAATCAATTGTAACAAATTGGGCAGTAAAATCTGAAATTGGGTGTATCTTTGCGCGGAAAATAGAGATTCAATCAAATAATTATCATTCTACATGTCACTTAAAGCAGGAATTGTTGGGTTGCCGAATGTCGGAAAATCAACTTTGTTTAATGCAGTTAGTAATAGTGCTAAAGCTCAGGCGAGCAATTATCGTTTCTGTACCATTGAACCGAATGTTGGTTTAGTAGATGTACCGGATGCGAGATTAAACAAATTGGAAGAACTGGTACAGCCGAACAGAACAGTACCTACCCAGATTGAAATCGTAGATATCGCCGGATTAGTAAGAGGAGCCAGCAAAGGGGAAGGTTTAGGAAATAAATTCCTTGCCAATATCCGTGAAGTGGATGCTATCATTCAGGTAATCCGTTGTTTTGAAGATGAAAATATTCTTCGCGATGAAGGTGCCATCAACCCTATCGGCGATAAAGAAATTATTGATACTGAATTACAGCTAAAAGACCTGGAGTCTGTAGAGAAAAAAATCTCAAGAATAGAGAAAATGGCTCGTCAGGATCCGAAATATAAAGCAGAACAAGAGGTTTTGTTACGTTGTAAAGCCCATCTGGAGCAGGGGAAAAATATGCGTGAGCTGGGTCTTGCAAAAGATGAATTATCAGCAGTTGCCGATTTGTTTTTACTGACGATTAAGCCGGTATTATATGTAGCCAATGTTGACGAACCGTCAATGCATACAGGTAATAAGTTTTCTGACACGTTGAAAGCTGCCGTGACAAATGAAAATGCAACAGTCATTATTATGAACAACAGCATCGAAGCGCAAATTTCTGAAATGGAAGACCCGCAGGATAAAGCAATGTTCATGGAAGAGTATAAAATGACCGAACCTGCATTAAACAGATTAATTCAATCTACCTATAAATTATTAAACCTGTCTACGTACTTTACTGCAGGTGTACAGGAAGTTCGTGCATGGACTATCCAGGACGGCTGGAAAGCACCGCAAGCGGCGAGTGTGATTCACACGGATTTTGAAAAGGGCTTTATTAAAGCTGAAGTAATCGCTTATGAAGATTTCGTTAGCCTGGGTTCCGAAGCTGCTTGTCGCGATGCAGGTAAGTTAAGAATCGAGGGTAAAGAGTATATAGTGAAAGATGGTGATATCATGCACTTCAGATTTAATGTATAATGTATTTTACCGCTGCACTTTGCCTCATTCAACCTGTTGATTAAAATTTAAACATGAAGAGAATGAAGGCAATTGAAAGTTGAGCGTTGAAAACGGCTATGCAGCTCTTGAAGTTAATATCGTTTGATGTGTTCAGTTACAAAGCGCTTTTTCCTTTTGCCAAACATAAGAGAAATGGTAATTATCCGGTAAACCTGTGCTGAATTACATTTAATCTATACTACAACTTATCCGCTTTAATTTAATTAAGATAAAAAAGGTGTATCTGTAACAGATACACCTTTTTCTTTATAAAAAGACTCATTAATTACTGAGGAGTATTCAGAATCAATACAGGTTCAGCTTTGAAGTTTAATCCGTCGGTAATAAGTTTTATTAAATAATTCTTATGTCCGTTAATGATTTCGTCGCCTGAAACAGCTTGTAAGTTCGTTCTGATTTTACTCAGTTGGGCTGCAACAATTGAACTGAAGTCAACATTCTCACTGCTAACCGTTACATTAAATGTTTTGGCGAGGTTAGCTCTTTTAGTAGAATATGCGTTGATCAAACCATTTACATAAGCGATCTGCATCTGACGGTAATACTCGTCATTCATTCTGCTTCTGGTGAAGATTTCAGTAGTGAATGTATTCAGGTAATTACCTAAACCAACTGAAGGCTGGCTACGGTCTTGTTGCTGATCAAATAATCCTTGTAACAATCTTCCACTTAAGAGGTTCATAGCTCTGGCACTTGCAAAAGATGAGAAAAAGTTTCTTTCAGTAACACCGGTGATCTGACCATATTGTTTGTTATAGAACCAGGTTGGTTTTTCTAACACATATTTTTTCATCCAGTCGATAGCAGCTTTTTGTTTAGCTACTTCAACAGGTTTTTTCATTTCAATTTTACCGCTTTTCGGATGAATATCTTCGTAATAATATCCACCAACCCATGCAGCAACATGATTTAAGAACATACCATAATAAGCTTTACTCATGTCGTAAATGCCCATCATATCGTCGTACTTAGATACATTATCAAACGCCCAGTTAGGTACTGTAGGAATCAAAGCTTTGATTTTGTTGATACCATATACAGAAGCTTTTAACGGATCGTCACCGATATCTTCTGTTTGCGTTCTCGGATCCGGAACGGGTTTATAAGCAGCCCATCTTAATCTGGGATTTTTTAAACGCTCAGTGGTTAAATCATCAAACGCAAGAACATCTTTTTCATAAGTGTCAGGCGTCCAGCGATAGTTCCATTCAATTGCCCAAATATCATAATCTCCGATCGTAGGGAAGTACATTTCAATCGGTAAATTATCTTCTTTCTGCGCTACATAATTTAATCTTGAATAGTCCATCAAACTACTATTGATACCATATTTAGCGATGTAGGTTTTACTTCTAAGGCTATCCACCGGCGTTGAGTTATTAGCGATGAAGTTATGGTGTAAACCTAAAGTGTGTCCTACTTCGTGCGTAATTACATACTCAACCATTCTGCCGATTAATTTCTCAGGCACATTTAAAGTATATAATTCAGGGAAGTTGGGAGCTACCTGCATGTAAATCCATTGTTTCAGGATATTTGACATGTGGTGGTACCAGATAATATGTGATTCAATTACTTCACCGCTTCTTGGATCCACTACGTGAGGCCCCATTGCGTTCTCAGTGCTGGAAGGGTGATAAACGATTGCACTGTGACGCGCATCATATAAGCTGAAGGTTGAATCTTCCTGTGGAGTCGGTGCTAAGATTCCCTTGATTGCATTTTTAAAACCGGCTTTTTCAAAAGCAATGTTCCATGCATCAACACCTTTAATAAAGTAAGGAATTAATTCTTTAGGAGTAGCTCTGTCGATGTAGAACACAATTGGTTTTTGAGGTTCTACCAGTTCTCCTCTTAAATATTTCTGAACATCTTCAGGTTTTGGCTCCAGTCTGAAACGGTCAGCATATTCAATATTGATACGTTTGTCTTTGTATGCCTGAAAATCAATTTTCGGAGTAGCGAAAATACCTACGCGCTCATCGAATTTTCTTGCTTTCATAGGAGTTTTCGGTAATAATACGATGGAAGTATTAGTACCAAAGGTTGCAGTCTGAGCTGCTCTCATTCCTGAAAAAGAATAGGTTCTTAACACATCAAATTCAATATTGATTGGATATGCTTTTGCAGAACGTACGATGGTCAGGTCGCTTTTAGGAGCACCTAAACCGATGGTTTTTTTCAGCATTTCATTTAATCCTGCAAATGCCTCATCTTTAGTAATCCAGTCGGTGATATCAATTACCACGTTATTCGTATCGCTTTTCTTTACAGCGATAGGAAACACATTTAAAAAGATATCCATGTTAGACCTTTTCACACTGGCAGTAAGGTTATCGGTAGAATCGGTAATCAGGTTAGCGCTTACCATTCTTTTTAAGAAAACCTTGTTACCCGGTTGAATCTCAAATTGCAGCAGGTCTGACCCCATTTCATCACCGGCGAATCCAAAAAATTCACCTCTGTCTTTCATGTTCGAACCGGTAGCAGAAAAACGGCCAACCATTAAAAGATCTCTGTTAAAGATTGAATCCGGAATTTCGAAATAGAACTTGTCTCCAACTTTATGCAAGTCGATAAAACCTTTGTAAGTGACTTTATCTTTGGTAATAACATCGCTGTACTTTTTATCGGCTGGTTTTGCCGGAGCAGCGGCTGGAGGGGTTGTTGTGGCTGTAGTAGCCGGAGCAGGAGTAGTTTTCTGGGGCTTCTTCTTAAACACACACCCATACGCAAATAAGGATATTGCACAGGTAAGTACAATAAACCTACTCTTATAACTTTTCATAAACAAATTAATTTCCCCGAACGTACAGATAATTCCTGAATGTTTTACAAAAAATAATGTGTTTATAACAGTTAGCTAACAAAAAGAGCAGGTCTATTTATCTTGATACTATTTAACTACTTCTCCTTCCAAATCATAATCGTATGCTTTGGTAATTTTTACATTTGCGAACTCGCCAATGGTTAACGGAGTATCAGCGTTAATAATTACTTCATTATCTACTTCCACACTATCAAACTCAGTACGGCCGATATATCTGCCGGCTTCTTTTTTATCAATGATAGTTTTGAATGTTTTACCTATCAGTAACTGATTTTTTTCGTACGAAATTTCTTGTTGTACCTCCATTACTTCCTGTGCTCTTCTCTCCTTTTCTTCTGCAGGAATATCATCTGTCAGATCATGTGCGGAGGTACCTTCTTCATGAGAGTAGGTAAAGATGCCAACTCTTTCGAATCTGTGTTGTGTCAGAAAATCCTGCATCACCTGGATATCATCCAGTGTTTCACCCGGGAAGCCGGCAATCAGGGTCGTTCTTAAGCAAATACCCGGCACTCTGTCTCTGATCTGATAAATCAGGTCGTCCATTTCAGCTTTTGTAATCTGCCGGCGCATAGCCTTTAACATATTATCGCTGGCATGCTGCAACGGCATATCGAGGTAGTTACAAATATTCGGGCGCTCTTTCATCACATCTAATATTTCTAAAGGAAATTTCGAAGGATAAGCGTAGTGTAAGCGGATCCAGTGCAAACCCTCAATATCTGCCAAACGGTTCAGCAGCTCGGGAAGCATTCTTTTTTTATAGATATCTAATCCGTAATAAGTCAGCTCCTGCGCAATTAACATTACCTCCTTCACTCCCATGCTCACCAATCTTTTAGCTTCAGTCACCAACTCCTCAATACTTCTGGAAGTATGTGCGCCACGCATTAAAGGAATGGCACAGAAAGAACAGGTACGGTTACAGCCTTCTGAAATTTTCATATAGGCATAGTGCTGCGGAGTAGACAGTAAACGTTCTCCGATCAGCTCGGCTTTATAATCAATACCGAATTTTTTCAAAATCAATGGTAATTCCATTGTTCCGAAAAATGCGTCTACTTCAGGAATTTCATCTTCCAGGTTATTTCTATACCTTTCACTCAAACACCCCGTTACGTAAACTTTATCCAGTTTACCGCGACGTTTCAGGTCTACCTGGTCTAAAATAGTATTAATCGACTCTTCTTTTGCCTTATCAATAAACCCACAGGTATTAACTACCACAATGTTATGGTCTAACTTTTCATTTTCGTGCACAACATCAATTTCATTTGCTTTCAGTTGTCCACTTAATACTTCACTATCCACCAGGTTTTTACTGCAACCTAGGGTGATAATGTTCACTTTATCCTGTTTTCGTGATCTCGTTTTCATAAATATCCTGCAAAGTTAAACATTTCCATCAGTAGAATGGCATTATGATTGCTAATAAGCATTAATTTAGCTATAACTTTATTTGGATACATAAAGAATGACTTATGAAGAAAATTCTTGCATTTTTATTAGTCGGATCGCTTTTTATAGGCAGCCAAACGGCCACAGCTCAGGCATTAGGCAGTGATTATCAAACAGCTGTCGGTTTTAAGTTCTACCCCACAGCCATTTCTGTGAAGCATTTTATCAAATCGGATGCTGCATTAGAAGGTTTACTGTATATCTGGGGCGATGGCATCCGTGTAACCGGGTTATATGAATACCATGGCAATTTTGACAATGTTGAAGGTCTGAGATGGTATATTGGTGGCGGTGCGCATATCGGTTTCTGGAACGACGAGTGGAGAAGGTCATATCCGGGACGTAAGAAAGGTGTTAATATTGGAGTGGACGGAGTTTTAGGTTTAGACTATAAAATCAAAGGTGCTCCAATTAATATCAGTTTAGACTGGCAGCCGTCTGTTAGTTTTATCGGTTATAATTACTGGGAATCCGGTTGGGGTGGATTAGGTATTCGCTTTGCATTTTAACACCCGTTAGCCAGTTAATCATATTTATTATTTACAATTTACAAGCTGATTCTTTTAAAGAATCAGCTTTTTTTAATGCCCGTGCACTCAGCTGTAGTTCTGAAAGAAGCACTACATTTACAACGAATAATTAATGTGACCTACCATGATTTCTGAAAAACTATTACAACAAATTGATTTTATCAAAGAGATAGATAAACTCAAATATATCCTGCGCAAAACAAAACTGTTGAATAGTAACCGTAATGAAAACGATGCGGAGCATAGCTGGCACCTGGCATTAATGGCAGTTGTATTAGCAGAACATTCGAACGAACCGGTTGATCTGCTAAAAGTCATTAAAATGGTACTGATACATGATATCGTTGAAATTGACGCTGGAGATACCTTTATTTATGATACACAGAAAAATCATAGCAATACGGAAGAAGAACGGTTAGCTGCGAATCGAATTTTTGGATTACTTCCACCGGAACAGGCTACAGCCCTCATTGCAATATGGGAAGAGTTTGAAGCCGGTGAAACCGCTGAAGCAAGATTTGCCAAAGCGATGGACAGGCTGGAACCTTTGCTACAAAACACTTCTAATAACGGCGGTACCTGGAACGAACCCGGCGTTAACTATCAAAAAGTATATAACAAAAAGAGTGTTATCAAAGACGGTTCAGAAACGATCTGGGAATATGCAGAGCAACTTATCAACGAAGGTGTTGAAAAAGGAATATTAAGAAAATAGAACCGGTTACTTCATTAGTTTTTTATGTAATATTTCCATACCGGCAGTTGCTGTAGCTTCAATTGCCTCATATCCTTTTAAATTGACTTCGGAAGGAATACGTTTATCGATAATATATTTTTCAGTAGCATTAAAAGCATACTGGCCTAAACCTGCTGCGGGATAAACTGCGAGGGAGGTACCAATAATGATAAAAATATCAGCAGTTTGCATTACTCCGATAGCCGGTTCTATCATAGGTACAGCTTCTTCAAACCAAACGATATGCGGACGAAGCTGAGCGCCGTCTGCTGCTGTATTTCCAAGATGGATATCACCCCGGATATCATACACCAGTGACTCATCCTTTTCAGAACGCATTTTCAAAATTTCACCATGCAGGTGTAATATATTCGTAGACCCTGCCCGTTCGTGCAGGTCATCAATATTTTGCGTAATAATTGTTACTTTATATTGTTGTTCGAGGTCTGCTAATAACCGGTGAGCCTGATTGGGTTCAGCACCCAATACATTCTGGCGGCGCATATTGTAAAAATCCAGCACGAGTGCAGGGTTCCTTTTCCAGGCACCGGGTGTAGCCACTTCGGTAATTTCATAACCGTTCCACAAACCGTCAGCATCTCTGAAAGTCTGTAACCCTGATTCGGCACTGATACCAGCTCCTGATAGTACAACAATATGTTTCATATGCGGTTATTTTTCTCCTGCAAGTTCCAATACAACTGCCCATTCTTTGGGCTTTACTGTTTGAACAGACAAACGGCCCAGGCGCACCAGGTCCATATCCTGCAAACGATCATCAGCTTTCACCTGCGCCAGCTTAACCGGATTTTTTAAAGTTTTCACCGGTTTAAAGTCTACCAACACCCATCTGTCGTCTTCCGGGTCAGGATAATGTTCTTTCACCACTTCGGCGATGCCTACAATTTCTACCCCTTCATTGCTATGATAGAAAAAAGCGAGATCTCCTTTTTTCATAGCTTTCAGATTATTTCTTGCTCCGTAGTTACGAACACCGTCCCAGAATGTTTTTTTATCCTTTAAAAACTGTTCCCAGGAATATTTAAAAGGTTCTGATTTGATTAACCAATAAGCCATAGTAAACGTATTTCTTATAATTTACCATCCGTTAGCCAATACATCTGCGATATGCATCGTTTGTAATGGCAGTTTTTTATTTTTTATATAACCGTCGAGGTGCATTAAGCAGGATAGGTCTGTGCTCACAATGCAATTAGCTCCAACCGACAAAGCGTTATTTACTTTCTGATCAGCCATACTGATAGAAATGGGTTCATACTTTACAGCGAAAGTGCCACCGAATCCGCAGCAGGTTTCATTGTAAGGCATTTCGATCAGTTCAAGGCCGGCTACATTTTCCAGTAACTTTCTGGGTTCTTCTTTAATTTTACATTCTCTCAATGCTGCACATGAATCATGATACGCTACTTTTGCATGAAATGAAGCGCCGAAAGAAGTTACATCCAACACGTTCACCAAAAAATCAGAAAACTCATAAGTTCTCTTTTCCATTTCAACGATGGTTTGATGTAAAGAAGAATTATCAAAAAGTTCTATATAATAGTTTTTAATAAAACCTGTACAGGAAGCGCTTGGAATAACGATATATTCGGCGTCTTTAAAATCTTCAATGAATTTAGAACAAACCTGTTTAGACTCGGCTCTGAATCCGGCATTAAAGGCCGGTTGTCCGCAGCAGGTTTGAGATTCATTATACACGACTTCACACCCTAACCGCTCTAACACCTTAATCATATTAAAAGCGGTTTGAGGATATAGTTGATCTATGAAACAAGGTATGAAAATGTGTACTTTCATATGAAAAGTTTAGAATGTTTTCGCTAAAGCAATCATCTTTAAAGCTGTGATGGCTGCTTCTTCCCCTTTATGTCCGTGTTCTCCACCTATTCTTTCCATTGCCTGAGGTTGTGTATTAACGGTTAAAACCCCGAAAATAGTTGGTACCGGTAACTGGAGATTCAGATTCATTACCCCATCGGTAACACCCTGGCATACATATTCAAAGTGAGGGGTATCTCCTTTGATCACACATCCCAGTGTAATGAAGGCGAGTGGGCGGTCATCTTTATACTTATTCAGTTCCCAATATCTTTTAACAGCAAAAGGAAGTTCAAATGCTCCCGGAACCGTCAGTACTTTATATTGTGCATTATGTTCTTTTAATACACTGATACAGCCGGCTTCGAGCTCATCAACGATTGCTGCATTCCATTCGGTTTTTACAATAACGACACAGGCATCCTTTGTAAGAATGCCTGTATCTATATGTAATAATTTACTATTGTGTACGCTTGCCATAATAAATTATCCTCCGTATTTCCCTAAGTACTTATCTACTTCGAAAGCTCTTTGAGAATTCGGATATTTTTCTTTAATAGTTTTTAATAAACTTACTGCATCCTGCGCATTGCCAGCATCACCTGATAACAATGCTGCGCGGAATAAGTATTCAGAGCTATTGATATCATCTTCAGTGTTTGCTTTAGCAGCTTCTTTGTAAGATGCAATTGCTTCATTGGTTTGACCTAATTCAGAATAAGCATCTCCTAATAAACCGGCAGCTCTTAATTTCAACTCAGGTTCGCTGGTAGAAAAAGCTTTCAAATGCTTTACAGCATTCTCGAACTGTCCTAACTGTAAATAAGATACACCTGCATAAAATTGTGCCAGGTTACCACTTGGAGTAGAACCGTATTCATCGATTACTTTCAATAAACCTGGTTTTTTACCATCGCCGTTTAAAGCTAATGCGAATGAATCAACTTTAAAATACTCTTGTGATTTCCAAAGAGCATCTGCGGCTTGCTCGTGTTGAGGTCCTTTTACAAAATGGTTATATCCTAAAACTACTACGATAGCGCCTACAACGATACCTAAACCTATAGCAATTTTTTTACCGTATTGGCTAAAAAAACTACCGCCAGGCACTAAAGGCGACACTGGTGACTTATCGATAGATGTTGTGGTGTTTTGAACATCAGTTGCCATGAAATGACTATTTAATTAGTATTGGTTATTGTTTAGTCTACGATGAACGGATAGTTTTCATCTGTTAAGATATCTTTCAACACTTCATCGTCGTTTGGCCATGGTGACTCTTCAGCAAATTTCACAGACTCAGCCACCACATCCGCAACACGTTGATCGATCGCTTTCAAATCAGCTTCAGAAGCAAATTTGTTAGTTAAAATGGTGTTACGTACTAATTCGATCGGGTCTCTTTGCTTATAATTTTCTACCTCTTCTTTGGTACGGTATTTCTGAGGGTCAGAAATAGAGTGACCTTTATAACGATAGGTTTTAATCTCTAATAAAGTAGGACCATCTCCTTCTCTTGCTCTTTTCGCTGCACGTGCAACCGCATCATGAACAGCTTCACAACTCATACCATCCACAGAGTCAGCAGGCATTTCATAAGCATCTGCTAATTTGTAGATATCGATTACGTTTGACGTACGTTCGATAGAGGTACCCATTGCGTAATGGTTATTTTCGCAAATGAAGATAACAGGAAGTTTCCAGGTCATCGCCATGTTGAAAGTTTCATGCAATATACCCTGACGAGAAGCACCGTCTCCGAAGAAAGTCAATGCTACATTATCAGTTCCTTTATATTTTTCAGCGAAAGCTAAGCCAGCACCTGTACCGATTTGTGCACCTACGATACCATGGCCTCCGAAGAAATATACATCTTTACCGAAAAAGTGCATACTTCCGCCTTTACCTTTAGCACAACCGGTTGCTTTTCCGTACAGTTCAGCCATACAAGCATTCGGGCTCATTCCTTTTGCCAGTGCCAGACCGTGATCACGATAAGCAGTTACATAAGGGTCTTCTAAACGAGTAGCAGTCATACATCCTGCCGCAATTGCTTCCTGCCCTACATAAGCATGGAAAAAACCGCGGATTTTTCCTTCCATTTTGTATTTTTCTTCTGCTGTCAATTCAAACTGACGAATCAATTGCATTAATTCGTACCAGTATAAATAAGTATCCTTGGTGAATTTAGTGGCCACAATATTTAAATTTGAGGTTTTCTAATCTTTTCAGTTTTTTACATGAAAAGCGGAGCAAATATAAGATACTCAGCTCAATTTTTCATCACTTGGTACAGCTTTTTAGAATTTTGATTCAGAACCCTTTAGATTTCTGTGCTGAAATGGCAGTTTTTGACATTTTCATTCGTTAAAACGTGCTATCTTGCAAACGCACATGGTCGCTTTTCAAGATATATCTATTTTCCAATTTAAAAATTACCCGGCTCAACAGTTCCACTTTGATGAGCGAATTGTTTGCATTTGCGGTAAAAATGGCATCGGAAAAACCAATTTACTGGATGCTATCTACTATTTATGCTTTTCAAAAAGTTATTTTACGCGCAACGACCAGCTCAATGTATATAAAGGGTTGCAAGGCTTCAGAATCGACGCAAAACTGCTTTGGCAGTCAGAACCGGCTCAGGTAACCTGTATTTTACGTGAAACCGGAAAAAAAGAATTGCAATGGAATCAGCAACCTTATGAAAAGTTTGCCCTGCATATTGGCAAATTACCCTGCGTAATCATTGCTCCGGATGATATTGCACTCATTACCGAAGGTTCTGAAGAAAGACGAAAATTTTTAGATGGCATGATCGCCCAGATCAATCCGGTATATTTACAAAATCTACTGGATTACAACAAGATAATTCAACAAAGAAATAGTTTACTGAAATCATTGACACCCCACCAGCCCGTTCCTCATGATTTGATCGATGTATATGATAATCAACTAATTCCATTGGGAGATGCTATTTTCAAAGTAAGAAATACTTTTTTAGCCGATCTCTTACCCAAAGTAGGTGGATTTTATCAGGAAATTGCCCAGGTAGACGAACCGGTTACCCTGCAATATCAAAGTAGCCTTCATACCCGGCCGATGGGTGAGATTCTTCAAAATAACCGGCAAAAAGATATTCATTTGCAACGCACCAATGGTGGTATACATAAAGACGATCTTCAATTTTCAATGTTTGATCAGCCGTTTAAACAGATCGCGTCTCAGGGACAAAGAAAAAGTCTTTTGTTTGCGCTCAAACTGGCCGAATTCGAAATATTAAGAGAAAACAAAGGCTTCTCTCCCATCCTGTTAATGGATGATGTTTTTGAAAAACTGGATGAACACCGGATGCATCACCTGCTGCAATGGGTTTGTAAACAGCAGGAGTCGAATATTTTTATTACAGACACACATGTTGAAAGAATAAAAACACACTTCAACCAGTTAAATCAGACTGTTCAGATCATAAAACTTGATTAATTATCACCCGAAAGAATGTATCTTGCAGCATGGCTGAAATTTCATTAGGAGACGCTATCCAGCAGTTCCTGAACCGAAGCAGATTAAAATTCAGTGTTCAGGCACTACAGATTGAAGATGTTTGGGAAACTTTAATGGGTAAAACGATTGCCAGGTATACAGAGAAAATCAGTATTTACCAGCATACGCTTTATATCCACACCAATGTAGCGCCCCTGCGTCAGGAGTTAATGTATCAGAAAGAAAATATTATTCTCCGTGTCAATGAAAAACTGGGAGCCGGTACTATTAAAGATGTTGTTATAAAGTAGCAAACTTAAGGGCTTTTGCAATACTTCTGCATTAACGTTGTTAACTTCACTTCTTAGATTATAAGTCTTCCGAAGCAACCTTTTATAATTTTTATAGTTTAAGCTGTTCTTAATAAACCAGCTATATATAGCATTCAATAAAATGCATTTTTACGAAGAAAAAATCGTATATTATTAGTATAGGGGTAGGTGAATGAAGAGGATGCTGACAAGGCTGATAATAGTAATCAGGCCTTTCCTTGAACTATTACAGCGATCTGCTTAACATCAGTTAAACAGCATACTACCTTGTTTGAAGTAAAGAGTAAGAAAAACTTCAACGGAAGAAAGAGAAAATTATCATTTCTAAATCTATTTGCTGAAAAAATACGTATAATACTATGTGGAGTATTAAGACTCCACATAGTATTCAAAAATTTATTATACGATCGCCCCACACTCATCTAACTATTTTATCGCTTCACAGATCACTACAACGCTATTTATACGTCAGATGAATTTCAAAGAGGTTATCTAATATTTCTTAATATTTTCTGTCATTGTTTCAATATCATTGATACTTTGCTTGTCTAACACCGTTCCTTTTTTCACCAATAATATAGACGGATTCACTCTTGCCGCTGTTTTAATGGCGGTTGCATCCGAACGCAATAACTGATAGCCAGGGAAATATTGTGCAGCAACTTTTTGCGCTTCCGTTTCACTCAGATTAGAAACCAGATATTTTTCAATCTGCTGACCATCGAGATAAGTATTGAATGCTTTCAGCTCATCCTGCCATTTACCAGGCTTTAGCTCATCTTTCAGGAATACATATACCTGATACCGGTCTTTCTCTAATAACTCATAAGTCAGGTCCGTACCGCTATAATCCGCTAAAATAAAATCTCTGATTTTCGGAGTGGCGTTTCCTTTACGCACCACCTTATCATAACGATCTACAAACTGATAAACATCTTCATCAAAATCATCAGGAAAGTTGTCAGCTGTAAACTCCAGTTTCTGGCCATTCATATTATATACGAATGTAATCACCGTACTGTCAGGAATTGCTCCCGGCGGAATACTCATTTGCTCTACCAGGTTATTTCCTTTTTTGTAAGGTAAACAGTCTACAATCGGAAGGTGGGTCATTACATGCCCCATCAGCTTAAAACTAAAAGCAATCGTTAAACCCAGACTGATTAATGCCCAACGGGTACTGATGCGTGATTCTATCTTATGACGGTTAATAAACAGTACAATGATCAGTATCAGCAAAATAACATCCTTCCAGAATGATTGCAATGCACTGAGCGGAATACAATCTCCAAAACAACCACACTCTTTTATCTTTCCCGAAAAAACTGCATAGGCTGTTAAGAAGGTAAAGAAAATCATCAGCAGTAATAATAACCAGCTGAACAATCGCATTTTCCAACCGATAATTACCGCTACTCCGGCAATAATTTCAAAAGCGATCATCAGTATTGAAAAGACCAGTGTATAGTCACTTAAACCGTGCAATCCCCACACCTCAAAAAACTCCTGCATTTTATAGCTGAGTCCGAGAGGGTCATTCGCTTTCACCAAACCGGAAAAAATGAATAAAATACCTACAAAATAGCGAATAATGGTTAGTACTAACTTCATAACAGTTTTATTTAAGCAGGATGTTGTCCTTCCTGAATTAAGATGAGTGCAAATATCGAATAGTTGATAATATCAGTGTAGTTTGCATCTATACCCTCGCTTACAATTGTTTTACCGTCATTTTGCAAAATTTGTTTGATACGTTTTAATTTCATCAGTATCAGGTCTACAAAACTTTCCTGCGACATATCACGCCATGCCTCTCCATAGTCATGGTTTTTCTTCAACATTATTTCTCTTACCCAGTTTACTTTTTGGGAGTATAACGGAGCCACCAGGTCATAAGCAACTTCTTCCGGATCGTCATTGGTAAAACCTAACTGCATCAATCCGATATAACCGTAGTTGACCATTGCTACAAACTCACCGGTAATGCTTTCATTGACTTTATTTACGCCGGTTTCCTGAATCGTACGGATACGATTAGCCTTGATAAACAGCTGATCAACGATAGAAATCGGCCTTAATACACGCCAGGCTGTGCCATAATCTTTCGTTTTCTTTAGAAACAATGCTTCACACTCAGCCACTACCTGATCGTATTGCGTCAATGTATTATTCATAATCAATCAAATTCGAGCTAATTTACGCCAAACGCACAAAAAATTACACTATTCTTATCATTTTCTAAATGATTAACTTAGCACAAAGTAATGATTTGAGATGTATAGTATCAACTGTAAGGGAAGATTAATGAATTTTAATCGCCCGCAACTCATGGGTATTATTAATTGTACACCGGATAGCTTCTATGCCGGTAATCGTCATCTGGGTGAAGACATTCTTCCCGTAGCTCAAAAACACGTTGAAGCAGGCGCTACGATGCTCGACATAGGCGGGCAAAGTACACGCCCCGGTTCTGCACGAATCAGTGCTGAAGAGGAAGCCCAGAGAGTATCCGCAGCTATACGGCTGATCAGAAACACCTATCCTGATATCGTTATATCTGTTGATACTTTCTATGGAATAGTGGCTGAACAGGCAGTAGAAGCCGGTGCAGACCTAATTAATGATGTAACAGGTGCTTCTATCGACCCCCTTATTCTCCAGGTGGCGGGCAGGATGCAAGTTCCGTACATCCTCACGCACTTGAAAGGGAATCTGGATACGATGCAGGTTGCACCGCATTATGATAATCTTCTGTCAGAAATGTTAACGTATTTTATTGAAAAAATCAGACAATGTGAGGAGAATGGAATCAAAGATATTATTATTGACCTGGGGTTTGGATTTGGTAAAACCCTGGCGCATAATTATAAAATAATGGCAGAGCTGGAAACATTCCATTTATTGAATCGGCCACTGCTGGTAGGAGTTTCACGCAAATCAATGGTGCAGAAATTATTGAATGTAGAAGCTTCAGAAGCTTTGAACGGTACCACAATCCTGCATACATATGCGTTACAAAAAGGAGCCCATATACTCAGAGTACACGATGTAAAAGAAGCGATGGAAGTGATAAAAATAAGAGAAAAGCTTGTATCCGCCTCAACGAATCAATAACAGCAGCTGTTTCACTTATTGCAAATAAAAAGCCGTCCGGAATCATGTTCCGGACGGCTTTTTATTTATTACTGATTATTTTACATCAACTATTTCGATATCGAAAATCAGGTTTTCGTGTGGTGTACCGCCAGGGCCCGGTTGAGCACCATAAGCTAAGTTGAAAGGAATAAATAAAGTTCCTTTTCCACCTTTTTTAAAGAATTTCAAACCTTCTTCCCATCCTTGAATTACACGGCCCTGACCGATTACAAATTCAAAAGGACGGCCATCAGGTCCGGCATTACTTTCAAACTGCTCTCCTGAAGGAAATAATTTACCGGTATATTTAATCACCAGTGTTTTTCCATCTTCTACCTGAGCACCTGTTCCTGCATTTGAAACCAATACAAAAGTTCCTTTAGGAGCTTTTACAGTATTGATTTTATTGTCAGCCAGATATTTTTCAATTTCTTCTGTTTTAGGGCCGATTAAACTGGCAGCTTTATCTTCCAGTTTTTGGTTTTCCTGTACCAGACGAGCCTGTTCTTTTTCCACTTCAATCATCTGATCAGCGCGGGCAGTACTGTCATCTTTGAAAATCTGTACCACTTTAAAAGTAACTAACAGTTCATCTTCTTTAGTAATGAACGGAGGTAAATTAGCTCCTTTTTTAGCAAGGCTGTCTACAGAAATATAAGTTACTGCAGAGTCATTTAAACCTAAAAGGTTGAAAACTTCAGATGGGTCATAAACTGCACCTACAGAATCAACTTTTGCATAAGCAGGCATTGATTCAGCATTACTGTTTAAAATAGAATCCTTACCGGTTTTAGCAAATTTGATTCTTTGCTCGTATCTGAATTTGATGATATCTCCGTACTGTGCTTTTTCAGCTGTACCACCATCAAAAATTTTGTAACGTAAACCGGACGCAGTGGTTTTTAAATTACCGTCACCGCTACAGCTGACCATTGCAGCTAAAGCAACAGTACTTAAGATTGCAGATAACTTTTTCATGAATAAATTTTATAATAATTGAGCAGCGTTTTCTTTTAAAACTTTTTTAAAGTGTTCAATGGTTTCTTCGAGAGAATCATTAGATCTACCTCCTGCTGCATTGAAGTGACCTCCCCCATTGAAATATTTTCGGGCAAATGTATTAACGTCAAAATCTCCTTTACTTCTGAAACTCCATTTACGCTCCTCATCCCTGTCGATGACCAAAGCCGCAAATTTAATCCCTTTGATTGTTAAAGGATAATTCACCAAACCGTCGGTATCGCCGGTTTTGATTTCAAATTTAAACAAGTCACGTTTGGAAATCCAAATAATGGCAGTATTATATTCATAAAACACTTCCATTCTTTTCAAAAGCACGTAACCTAAAAAGCGCACCCTGTTTTCAAGGAAGTTGTCATAAATGTTTTCATGAATACGGGTATGCTCAATTCCTTTTTCTTTCAGATCGGCAATCATCCGGTGCGTACTGGCCGTTGCTCCAGGAAATCTGAACGACCCTGTATCTGTCATTACACCCGCATACAAACATCCTGCGATGGTTTGATCTATCCATTCACCTTTACCTGATTCGATGATAAAGTCATAGACCATTTCGCAGGTAGAGCTCTTAGCCGTATTACTTTCACCGTATTCAAAATAATCTACGTCAGGTTGCTGGTGATGGTCGATCAATACCTTAGTAGCACTGATATCTTCGAGTACCGGAGCAAAGTTTTTCGTACGCGAAATAATGTTAAAATCTAAGCAAAAAAGGCAATTAGCCTGCGCAATGAGCTGTTGAGACAAATTTTTATTGAGTTCAAAATCAATCACCTTGTCCACGCCCGGCATCCAGTTCAACCAATCACTCCAGTTAGTAGGAGAAATTACATCCACTTTATGCCCGCCTTTTACCAAAAAGTGGTAAAGTGCTAATCCTGACCCCATTGCATCGGCATCCGGTTTCTGATGAAAGGTAATGACAATGTTCTGTGGCTGCTCTAAAATCGGATATATTTCTTTAATTGCTTTCATAAAAGAACGCAAATTTGCGTAATTATCAGGGTTTCTCCAAGTTTAGTTTAGCAGATTTATCCCCATTCAGCGCAGCATTTTTTCGAAAAAGTAACTGAATCGATTATATTTGCGCAAAATTGAGACAAGTTATGAGCAATCGCACTTTTACAATGATCAAGCCTGACGCTATGAAAAATGGCCACGCAGGAGCTATTTTAGACAGGATCATTAAAGAAGGCTTCAGAATAGTTGCCTTAAAACAAACTAAATTAAGCAAAGAAAAAGCTGGTGAGTTTTATGCTGTGCATAAAGAGCGCCCTTTTTACGGCGAATTAGTAGATTTCATGAGTAGCGGTATCATTATCGCCGCAATTCTTGAAAAAGAAAACGCCGTAGCTGAATTCAGAACTTTAATCGGTGCAACGAATCCTGCTCAGGCTGCTGAAGGTACTATCCGCAAACAATTTGCTACTTCACTGGGTGAAAATGCAATTCACGGATCTGATAGCGACGAAAACGCTGCTATTGAGGGTAATTTCTTCTTCAGTGGTTTAGAGCAATTCTAAAAATATCAAAACCGCCTGACGGCGGTTTTTTTATTATTCTTACTGCAACGCTCTGATTAAAACATCATCAGATATTCAGTAATCTTATTTTTGTTCTATCGGCGTTACTTTAAAACCCTCCTTCTTCAATAAAGCTATCACCCCTTTTTTTCCACCCAGGTGACCAGCACCGAAAGCATACAGATACTTTTGCTTTCCTTTATTCTCTTTCATAATCTTTACCCAGTTTTCATTACGTTCAGACAAAAACTTATCCTCCATGTCAACAAAAGACTTGTCTTCATTGATCAAAGCATACAGTTCTTCAGCATTGCCTCTCAAATAAGTTTCTACCAGTTTACCAAACTGTTCTTTCGTTTGATCTGGTTGTCGCATGTACTGAAGTAACCCTTCCACCTGATCTTTATATTCTATTCCCATCATCATATCCAATTGAAACTCGAAAGTCTCCAGCCCTTTTACCGGCTTTTTCATATCCACAAAACGTTTATTCAGATAAAGATCGATCGCCTCGGTTTTACAATCCAGTAAGTTTTGCATAAACAATTGCTGAATAAAAACAGGTTGCAACTTTTTAACCACCATCCAGGGTAAATTCAAACTACTTTGTGTTGCAATGAACTTTTTTAAAGAATCAACGGTCGGAGCCGGTAAAAATTCATCTAACGCTGTAGAAGAAACAGCTTTTGAAAAAACAGCCAGCGGGTTCACCGCATTCATGTCTAATTCAAGATACAATGTTTCGGCCTGCTCCAATACCAGCTCTAATGATTCGGAAACTTTAAACTGATCAGCACAGATCAAATGAATCGTTCCAAACAGATAAAACGGTGTTGAACCCTTTGATTCTACTTTATACAAAAGAGAGTGATTACCTGACTTTCTTTTCTGGGCATTTATTTCGATGGCCGATACTTGTAGTAAGAGGAAAGCTAAAATTTTTACAACAAACTTCATTATGAAATATTTATATATTCTTTTTCTTTATAATTTTTTTATCCTGTCTAAATATATTACTTAGTTGTTTAAGTTACAATTATATTACAATTAATTAACAGATCAGAAAAAATGGTATGATAAAAATCAAGACCTGCCCTAAGTACTATTTGATTGTAACATTTTTTGCTATCTTGCCCCCAAAGTTCAAAAAATGAAGCCTTACCTAATCGTAGTATTGATTATTTTAACCCACTTTCAATCATTCTCTCAAAGAGCCCCTCAATATGATTTAAAAGATTTTGTAAATCAGGGATGGAGTATTGATGAATGCGGATTTGACCCCGATGCAGAAGCGATCGTATTGTATAAAGAAAGTGCATATGATTTAATTCTTACTTCTTCTAACTTCTCCATCAGAACGAAACATACGCGTATTGTAAAAGTATTAAACGAGAAAGGGTTTGAAGAAGCCAATTTAAGCGTTCGTTTTAATCCATTCAAACTTACCGAAACAGTAAAAATTGATAAAGCGATTGTTTATAACATAGATGAAAACGGTAAAGTGACCGAACAGGTAATTGCCAAAGAAAATATTTTCACTTCCAAAGAAAACAACTACCGTGCTACCATGAAAGTAGCCGCACCTAATATCCAGGTAGGCAGCATTGTTCACTATGAATACACCGTAAATACTCCTTACTTCAGAAATCACTATTACCAGGAAAACATTCCCATTCTGAAATCAGTAATGCGTTCTTCTTTCGAGCAGGCGTTTCAGGTTGACCTGGCTAACCACATCCATAAAAACTTTAAAAGAATTAATAGCAGTAAAGGCGGGCGAGAAGAATATTATGTTGAAGTAGATTCTATTTTTGGTTTAAAAGAAGAACCTTACGGAGATAATTTTTATATCTACGTACAGCGATCTATGTTAGTACCAAGATCCTACAACCATGGACCGGATTTAACGCCCAAACTGGCGCAGGTTCTGGGAAATTATCTGGATGATGATAATTTCGGAAGAAAGCTGAAAGCAAATATCAACAACGATCATGAAGTTCAACGTGTATTCTCAAAAATGACAGACCTTAAAGACTCTTATTCAAAAGCAAAGTTTTTGTACGAGTATGTGAGAGATAATTATATTATGACCGAAGATGGTGATTTGTATTTTGAAACGACACTGTCAAACATTCTTTCAAAGAAGAAAGGAAAACAGGTTGAAATTGCTGCATTATACTACAGACTTCTTCAGAAAGCAGGGCTTAAACCGACCCTTGTATTAGCTACAACGAACGACGAACCAACACTGGATCTTGCCTGGCCGTCTATTTCAAACTTTTCTACACTTATGATTAAAGTAGAAATTGATGGTAAAACCTACTATAATAATCCTGTATTCGGTTTTGTTCCTTTTGATTTACCACCGCGGGATGTATTAAACACCGCCGGCCTGGAAATTATAAGTGCTGCTTCAAAAAATGCTACCTATCAGATTGTATCTATCGAATCAAACAATCAGAAAAATCTAAACAACATTAATGTTGTAGCTAAGATGGATGAAAATGGAATCATTGACGGAAGAGCAATTTATTTCCATGCAGATTACGGCAAAATTAACGCACACAGCCTCTATGTAAAAGATTCATCTAATTATTATAAAACATTTGAACAAACAGGTTCAATGGAAATAAAAGATATACGTTTTGAGAGTGATTCAACCAACGCTTCACTGGCCCGAACCTATTTCAACTTTAAACAGCCAACCTTATTACAAGACCAGTTTCTGATGGTTCCTACGAACTATTTTAGTGGGTTTACCAAAAACCCTTTCACCGCTGAGCTAAGAAAAACAGCTGTTTATTTTTCTGCTCCGGTACAAACAAGAGTCAACTTTGTAATAGAAGTAGATCCAAAATGGGAAATAGAAAATGTACCACAGAATATTAAATTATTGATGCATGATAAGTCAATCAGTTATACCCGAAGAGTATTTCATGAAAATAACCGATTAAACATCCAGCTTGACATTTCTATTCTGAAACATATGTATGAGTTATCAGAATATGAAGATTTTTATGAATTCTGGAAAATGTTATTTGAGAAACTAAACGAACAAATTGTATTCAAACAAAAGGCATGATAAAGCAACTTTTATTTTTTATAGTATTCTGGTGTATATTATCTTCTTTTAGCGATAAAAAACCACCGCATACAGTTTATCATAACTATGAAACCAGTATTTCTCTGGCAGATGAGAAGAAGTTTACTTATGAGGTTAAATATACGATGACCGTACTGAATCCTTCCGGAAAAAAAAACCTGGGCGTTGCAATATTTCAGAATGAAGGCATTAAACTGGAATCAGCCTCTATTGTTTACAAAAAGAATGGTAAAACAGAGAAAAAAATGTCTGCTAAAGACATGGTTAAACAGATAGTAGATTCAGACATGGCTTCCAGTTCATACTATTACGTAGCAGGCTACTCAGCACTTAGCTATCCGGTTGAAGTAGAAGTTTCTTACAAAGTAAAGTACAGCAGTTTTGTAAACCTTCCGATTTTCTCGGTAATCAACTCTGATGAAGAGCTGTGCGAAAAAGCGAAGGTATATGTTGAAACTCCTGCCAGTTTGCCGTTATCGTATCTGGCAAAAAATGCCCGGTTTACGCAAAAAATCGATAACCTTTCGAACGGTAAAAAACTATATACGTTTGAAGCTGCTAATTTAAGACTGGAAAACTATGAAGTAGGACAACAATTTGATGTTCCTATACTTTTTCTGAATATTCCCCGATTTGTTTATTATGGCAAAGCAGGCTCAAACGAAAGTTTTGAAAGCCTGTCAAATTTCTTTTGGGAACTATGGAAAACTGAAACTGCCCTACCCGCTGAGCATGTAACATTTTTACAGGATATTACTAAAAATGCTTCCGGTGACCGTGAAAAAGCAAAAATCGTATATGAATACCTTCAGAATAATTTTCGTTATATAAGTATTCAGTTAGGAATCGGTGGATTTAAGCCTTATTCAGCTATCAGTACTTTAAAAAATAAGTATGGCGACTGTAAAGCTTTAACAAACTACATGCACAGTGCTTTAAAAGCATTGAATATTGAAAGTTATCCGGTAGTTATTTATGCAGGTGGAGATATTCCGTTTGTAATGACAGAAGATTTTGTTTTTGATTATAGTAACCATATTATTTTAACCGTGCCGAATAAAGGTGATACGGTTTGGCTGGAATGCACCTCAAAAACAGCTGAATTCGGCAATCTGGGATATTTCACAGAAAACAGAACAGGGTTTCCAATTATGGAAAAAGGAGGAAAACTGATTCATACACCTAAAAGTATTGCTCAAAGTTCTTTGTTGAATGTAAACACTATTATTACTTTGAATGAGCAGGCAGGTGCTGATATTGTACATCATATTTCAGCTACCGGTGATGTGAGTCAATTGATTCGCCCCCGCCTTCATGGTACCAAAACCCAGGCAACCAACTTATTGATCAACGAACTTCACTGGACACAACCCCGTACACTCAATGTAATTAAAAAAGAAAAAAGTCAGCTGGCCGAAGTACAAATGCAAATTGACAACCTTTCTAAAACAAAAACACCGGATAAGATATTTTTAGATCTTTATCCATACCATTTTTTCGCAGAAGACATCAAGTCGAATGAATCCCGAAAAAAAGATCTTGTTATTCAATTCCCTTTTATCGAAAGTGATACGATTACCTACAAGCTGCCAATGAATTATAAATTGTTGTCGAAACCTGCTGATGTGTCAATTGATTCGAAGTATATCTCTTTTAATTCAAAGCGTGTGTATGACGAAGAGAACAATATTTTACATATTTATACACAGTACAGTATGAAGGAGAAAGTGATTCCTGCAAAAGACTTCAGCGACTTTCAGCGCACCAATACAGAAGTTTTAGTTTCAAGAAGCGGACAAATGATTCTTCAAAAGCAATAATAAAAAAGGTATGACTTGCGGTCATACCTTTTTTATTTGTTTATAGTTTAACTACGGCTTCTTCGCCATAGATCTGATCTTTAAATGCCAGCGAAGGCGATGCAATAAAAGGACCTGCATTTAAATCATTCCATTTTGCATCAACAGCTTTGATGGTTTCATCATTTGCAACAATAATATTCGGCCAATCTCTTTCAAAACCGTCAAACCCGAGTGTTTTAATAGTGCCATCCAAACCTAAACAAGACCATTTTTTAGTGCCTTTCTGTGTATCGTACAAATAATAATCGCGTTTGGGATCCAGGTTATTACAGAAACGCCACAAGGCAACCTGTAAGTGATGTGGATTTACCGTATGCTCCACGTAAAGGATCATTTTGATAGCATCTACTGATCCTGAAGCAGCAATTTGTTCATGCAGTTCACGAATATGGCCGGTTTTATTTTTCTTTACCGCTATGACCAGGCAACCTATTCCCTGATCAGTCAAACTTGCATTAACAGCCTGTATCGCAGGAAACTGTTCTACCAGGCGCGCAACAACAGTAGTTTTATCAAACGTTTTGCTCCACTCATAACGATCGTCTATTTCTTCAGGAAGTTTGATGGTACCATCGATACACATTTTTCCACCGAAGCCCATTTTAGAGCAGCTATGGTCTAAAACATCCATCGGGCCCTGAGAGAAGTAAACATCCGTTGCAGGGTTCATTTGTTCAAACATCTGGCGCGCTAAGTGCAGATAGTCGGTAATAGCCACATCTTTTGTTGCGTCTGGATGTTTTGATTGAATTGCCAGAATTTTATTAAACATCATCTGGCCGGCACCCCACATCGCATTCATTACTTTTTGGCCTTGCCCGGGAAATTCTTTGTCAATTTTAGCAATCACGAGATTGTGAAATACACCCTCCACAGGCATATCCATATCGATCATTTCGGGTACCATTGTCATTTTGATAGGTGCCAGAAAAATCCGCTCTGTAGCTTTTCCCAGCCAGGCATCTTCCTGTGGCGGAATACCTACTATAGTGGCCGGATAAACTGCATTTTTTTTATGAGTGATGGCTGTGATATGAAATTTAGGATACCAGTCAGGTAATGAATAATAACCGGTATGATCACCGAAAGGACCTTCCCATATTAACTCATCATTGGGGTCAACGTAGCCTTCGATAATGAAATCTGCATCTGCAGGAACTTCAACTGAAGGCTGGGTGATACATTTTACCAGTTCTACTTTCTTTTTTCTCAGAAAACCCGCTAACATGTATTCATCTACATTTTCGGGCAAAGGTGCAGTAGCTGAATAAGCATAAGCAGGATCACCTCCCAATGCCACAGCAACCGGCATTTTCTGACCCAGCTTTTTGTATTCCTGAAAATGTTTTGCACTTACTTTATGTCGGTGCCAGTGCATTCCGGTGAGTTTTTCACCGAATACCTGCATTCTGTACATACCTACATTCCTATGTCCGGTGTTCGGATCCTTCGTATGAATAACCGGTAAAGTAACAAACGGGCCTCCATCTTTCGGCCAACAGGTAATAACCGGTAATTTAGTAATATCAGGGTTGGTCATTACCACTTCCTGGCATTCACCCCGGCCTGATTTAACTTTAGGCATCCAGGATGCAAAAGTGCTCAATTTGGGAAGTAGTTTAAGTTTATCCAGCATTCCTTCTTTCGGAGCTGTTAATAACTTAAATAAACCTTCTATTTCGTGGGTAATATCGTCAAGTTGTTGAACTCCTAAAGCCAGACACATTCTTTTTTCGCTTCCGTAAGCGTTCATCAGAACAGGGAAGTCATAACCTGTGTTCTCAAACAAAAGAGCTTTTCCACCACCTGGTTCTTTGCTAAACCTGTCGGTGATTTCAGCAATTTCCAACTTAGGGTCTACATAAGTTTTAATACGGATTAATTCGCCCGCATTTTCTAATGCTTCAATAAAAGCTTGTTGATTCTTATATGCCATGCGCTATATTATAAAACACAAATTTACGCAATAAGCATGGTAAAAAGAGAGCAGTAATAAATAGTAAGAGTAAAATCGCGTTAAAATTTCGGGCAACGCAAGTAATTATTACGACCGCCGTCGCCTAAACCGATAAATAGTTTAATTCCGTGATTATAGTACCAGTCTTTAGTCTTTTCACTACCTCTGATCGTATTCAGCGCGGGGTAAGCCGGGTTACCGCCCGGAATTTCGCCGCCACGGTAGCTCAGATCAACGGCTAACTGGTTTCTTTCTGCCAATAAATCTGCAGGATTCACATAACGTGTACTTACATCATCGATATAGTCTGTAAATAGTTTTCTTAGATTCACTTCGTATGCCAGATGTACTTTATCAGATAATCTGAATTTTACACCGCCTCCGAAAGGAATAGCAATCTGATGGGGTGAATAAGGTTTTCTGTCAGGGTAATTAGCCAATCCCTGTCCTTCAGTACTCAGCGGGCGTAGTTTCACTTTCTGGCCCGCATAATAAGTATAAGGTTCATGGTGGAAATAAGCAACGCCAACAAAAACGTAAGGAGTCCACATCTTATAATATAAGTCTCTAAAGTGTAATACAGCAACTGTATTCACTTCAAAAATATTATTAGAAAAATGTAGATTACGATGTGCTGTATTAGCTACGTTATTAGAGTCGTGCGCATTTAATTTACCATAAGTCAGATTTGCCTGCACAGCCCAGAAATCTGTTAATTTATATTGCACGCCCAAACCGAAACTCGGTTTGGAGTTTTTTACTCTGAAAGCACTATTAAGTTCTCCATTGTAGTTCATCACTCCTCCGAAAGCAGTAAGCTGCCAACGATCTTGTGCTAAGCCTGGTAAGGCAACTAAATTGGAGATAACGAGAACGGCGAATAATATCTTGTTCATACAATTAAAGACGTAAATGTATTAATTCTATGGTAGTTTGTCAACAAGATTTATTCCAAAAGCAAATTAACCGGCTTGTTCTTGTTTTACAGGTCCTCTAATTTAACAATTCCGAACTTCAAAGCGAACTTAATCAGGCCAACAAGGTTCTTTGAACCGATTTTTTTATTAACAGAACTTTTGTATTGTTCGATGGTCCGTTCGCTCAGATTAAGTTTTAGTCCTATTTGTTTTGCCGTCATTTGCATGCAGGTAAACCGGATAATTTCGATTTCCCGGGGTGAGAACTCCAGCTCTCCGACTCTGAATGCCGGGATATTGTCTTGTAAAGTAAATGTATTAATAATATGCCCCCTGGCGATGGCACAGAAATAGTCCTTTCCCTGCAAAATATAATCTACCGCCTGCAAGATATCTTCATCCTTGTCATCTTTAATAATATAACCGTTTACATTGGCTGAAAACATATTATTGACAGCTTCCGCATCGTCATTATAAGTGTATACTAAAATTTTGGTATCGCGGTTTTGGTTTTTAATTTCCCGTGCAACCTGATGGCCTAACTGGTCAGGTAATCTATAATCTAAGATAACCAATTGAGGTTTATACAACGAAGACTTTTCAATAGCGTCGTCGCCCCTGAAAGCTGTTTCTACCGTTTCAAAACGGTCTCCGATGAGGCTGACTAAACCATTCACGATCATTTTGTGATCATCTACAATCAAAAGGGTATTATTCAATGTACTTTTCATGTTAAAGGGATGGTGATTTGATAATGATAACCATTAGGGTACTGATTATTGAGTTTCAGATCACCTTTTAAGATTTCGGTATGATAGAGCAGATTCTTCATTCCTATTCCACCCGATAAAATATTCTCACTAAAGCCGGTGCCATCATCCTGATAAAAAAAGATAATCCTGTGTTCAACATAAGTTACCCGTAAAGTAATTTTATTATACTGGGCATGTTTTACAGTGTTGGCTACCAATTCAGATACAATTAACCGCATTCGATGATATTGAGTAAAGCTGATCGCAACATTCGGAACATTATATTCGAACTCGAACGCTTTACCGGAAATTCGTTCTATTGTTTGCTTAAAGTCAATCAGAGAGTTTTTAAAGATATTGGTTGAGTATGTTCTTTTATCATTGATTTCATGACTCATCTGGCGAACCATATCCCTTACATTTGAAATCTGATCGTTTAATTCATTGTAAGCTTCTTCACTGATATCTTTATTTTTATGATATCTTATCAGATTTTGTCTGGTAAACAAAATTAACGGAGCTATTTCGTCATGAATACTCTGCGCCAGAAAGAGTCTTTCTTTATCAATCTGGTGCGATTTATTTTTGTAAAAATAGTACACTACTACAGCCACTATAATAATTGCGATTAAAAGGATATAGGTAATCATCTGATATTGTCTTTTATCCTTTTCAGCCTGTAATTGTTTTTCGTAGGACTCTTTTAACTTCAGATTGGATATATAATTTTCTCTTTCATTTTTAAAGTTGATACGGTACAACAGGTAATTTATGCTATCCAGATTTACCTTCATTTCCCAGAATTTATCTGCCGCACCTTTATAATCACCGCTATAATAGGCCAACCACCCCTGATTCAGTAATAATACATTATCATTATTGATCAAATTATTATCGTACACAAAAGTGTTATATAAAGTCAGTGACTTTTTTAACATATCAACACTTTTTAGATTCTGTGCCAATAGCAGGTATACTCTCATTGCATCATAGTTATCGGCTTTCATGTACGCTGCATTCGGCTCTAAAAAATAACTCTTTATTTTTTCATAAAAATCTTCATTGATCTCGTTTGGAAAAAATCGTTTGTAATACATCTTTATCAATAAATAGGTTCTTTCGAACATATTTTTGTCTGACTGTTTAAAGTAATTATCCCGGTTAATGATCGAGGCTATATTGGTTGAAATATCATAAAGCTTTTTTATAGCCATAGAATCTTTCAGATAAGCATACATGCCACCGGCATAGTTAATAAAGTAGAAATAGCTTTGTACCGTATTATACTTAAAACTATCAGACCTGATAGTAGCTTCAAAGTTTTCAAGTTGCGGATATACTACTTTAAAGTAATTCTGAAAGGTGGCCGTATCATGAATGAGGCTAGCCACTCCTATCAGTCTGCGTAAAGCCGTTATCTGATCCTGCTGAAAATTATTCTTAATTGCAATATTGTAAAAGAGCTCATTATAGTAATCTGCCTCCCCCAACCTGCCCATATTCAGTTTTCGCACTACTTTAGCCAGATAATACCTCGCCAGTTCATACTGGTTGGAGCTGTCTTTATAGGTTAACTGATAATACAACTGGGCAACCGAGTCAAAGTTTGGCATCTCTCCCAGCCATTCTGCACCTTCGGTAAAAGACTCGATAAAATTATGCTGCAGTTTATTTTTAAGCTTTACAGAGTCATAGTACTTCGCAACGACTTCGCCAGGCATTGGTTTCGACTGCGCGCATACCACGAGTGTCAAACTTTGTATCAGTATAAGTAGGCAAATAAACTTCATCTCGACTTAAGTAGAAATATATATTCAATTTAATTCTAATTATTTACAAACAAAATTGATTAACATCAATATTTTAGATCGATCAGCTCAATTTTGTAAGTGTTAATATTTAGATTAAACCAACAACTTACTGTTTAGTACTATGTTTTTCCGACAAACTCTTTAAATAGAATCTATTGCATTACAACAAATTGCAAATGCAACTAATTTGGAAAATAAATTTTTATTAAACAGAATCTGAAAAAACTACCTAACACTAATCAATAAACTAAAGGAAAACACTTATTGGTAACCGTAATTGACATTATAGAGAATTATTAGTAACTTTATAGAGGAAGTGGAACAGGTTCTCCTCTTTCTGAAGTTGCAGTTTTTTTCTTAAACGATATCTGCTGATCTCCACTCCTCTTACACTTATATTCATCAATTTTGCAATTTCTTTACTACTCAGGTTCAATCTCAGATATGTACATAGTTTTACTTCATTCGAACTCAGTTTTGGGTACTGAGCGATGAGTTGCTGGATAAAATTAGCGTGTACAGTATCAAAGTGTACGGCAAACTGTTCCCATGTTTCCCGCTGCTTTTCCTCTTCACCCAATTTCTTTAGTAACCTTTTAATTTCATTTGAAGCATACTCTACGTCTTTTTGTCCGTTTACTTTCTGCAAATTTTCTTTCAGATGTGCCAAAACCTCCTCTTTATGTACCAGATGTAAAGTATTTGAAGCTAGTTCCTGATTTTTTTCAGCCAATTCTCTCTGTAACTTTTCATTTCTCAATTCTACCAGCTCTTTTTCGGATTTATCCAACTCCAGTTCATGCAAGTATTTCAAACGTGCCTGTTCATCCTGATGCACTTGCATAGCCTGCAGGTATTTCTGGTGCTGACGGTAAAAGAGATAAGATATGAGACCGATAATCATAATAAAGTATAACAAATATGCCCATCCGTTTAAATACCATGGCGGATATATTTGAAACGGAAACCCGGTGATAGCAGATTCAATTCCTTTATTCGTTCGAAGTTTTACCTCGAACACAAATTGCCCGGCCGGCAGATTCATAAATTCTTTCTCAGTTTTATCAGACCACTCACTCCATTCGTCCTGATAACCTTTTAACCGGTAAGAAAATTTAATGTTTTCTATACTTCCGAAAGAAGGTGTAGCATAACTAAATTTGAGCTGATTGTCCAGATAATCAAAACACGCATTGGCCGGAAGCTCTCCGAATCCATTATAGATATTATGATCTTCATTTAATTGAATAGAACTGATAATCGGCTTTAATTCGAGCGGTTTTGTTTTATATCTTTTAAAGTTAATATGCAAAAAACCTTCTTCCGCCCCGATAAGAATATTGTTAGGATCAATTGCTTCAATCCGGTCGAAACCCCTCACCATTCTATCCTCCAATTCGGCTATTTCCCAATATTGCGGTTCAGTACCCGTGAAATCTATTACGCCGAGTTTTTTATCTGTAATAAACCACCAGCTTCCTTCTTCGTCCTGTTTAACATACCGAATAGGAATATTTCCAATGTATCTTTTGAAAAATTCAGATGGATAAAATCTTCTGCTTTTATCATCAAATTCATATACTCCGTCAATCGTGCAAAAAACCATTCTTCCACCGAGTTTGAAGACGTGATTGTTCATCTTAGAAGGGAGCCCGTCGGCTTCTCCGAACAATACCGGTGCTGTATAATTGTTTATTTGTTCAAGGAGATAAATTCCGCGGTAAGGATGTGAAACCCATACTCTGTTTTGCTGGTCAACCTCTACAAACCTCGATGACTCATGATAATCCGGAATATCAAATTCTTTTTTAAACCCTTTTCTGGTTTCTGTCCAGACAGACAATCCCAGATAATGTCCGGCAATCCACGCGAGTTTACCTTCCCAAACGATCGGCTGAAAAACCCAATGTCCGATTGTTTCATTACTGTTTAATAGTTTTTTTTCTTCGGGATAATAAAATTGTACACCCTCGTGTTTCGACAAAATCATTCCAAAATTGCCAGCCTGAATATTACGTACCTGTCCTTGCGCCTGAGGAATATCTGCAACCCGCATTTTCTGGAGTGTGAAATCACCGGGCGCACTAACCGGAATCTGATACAGGCCATTAGTAGTTCCTAAGTAAAGATGATTTTTATAAGATAGCATTGCATATCCCGCTGCATCATAACGACCTTCGGGTAAAATCTTTTTAATAGCGTTTGTGCTCAACATTACATCTATTCCATTCTCAAGTGCCAGCCAGGCATTTCCCTGTTGATCTTCGAAAATATAATTGACGTGGTTATTCTGCAACCCTTCGTTTGTACTAAAATGTTGTACCCAATCCAGCTGTTCTCCTACTACATACATACCCTGATATTGAGTGGCAATCATCCAGTCACCTGAACGATTCTGTGAAAAACGGATCAGATTGGCTTTCTCAAATGTTTTTTCTAACGACGGGTACCAGGGCTTTAATTTGCCTTGATCATAGATATAGATTCCTTTAGAAAATCCGATTACATATTGTTTTGATTTTTCATTATATATAATACCTGTTATTAGTTCGTGTTGAAATGAAACGGGTAATTCAAGGAATACTTTCCAGTTTCCTTTACTATACTCATAAATATGCCCACCTCTTTGATGTGCCAGCATTTTTCCATTCACAAGCTGCATATCCGTCCATTGAACCGGAGCATCAAAAACAGCTATAGTATCGGAATCATAAATAAAAATTGATTTCTCTGTTCTGAAGAAAACATGATTACCCCAAAAATTAATCTGCCATACATCAGTAAAGTTCCGATGTTTCTCAGGTATCTTCGATTTTAAACTTTGGTAATAAAGGTTACCATTACTATCGGGAAGAAAATAACCTAATTCATCCTGGGCTCCGGCAAAGATGCGATTAGCCGCATCAACCGCAACAGACCTAACGATTGTTCGATTAGAAACAGTATGTTTTTTCCAATAAACACCATCATAAGATAAAAGTCCGTCATTATTGGCTACTAAGACAACTCCATTGTTCAACTGAGTGATCATCCAGTTTTGTGTAGCACCTCTATATTCCTTTTTTATATAATTGACAATAGAAGGCATACCAATGGTATTTTGAGCAAACAAATTACCAAACAGCAAATTCATCGTTAGCAACACTACAAAGAAACCCCTCATAGGCTTAGTAATGCATTTTAACACATATTACGATATTTTTTTTAGAATGTATATAATATAAAACCGTTTTCTTCTATTGCACACATGCTTTTATCATAGCATTTCTTTATTACAGAACCTTATTGTAAAATCATCACTCTTCTACTTTACAGTACTATTTTATTTTAGCGTTTAAATTTTTTTAATAATTAATTATTTCTACCCTGTTACTAACTACTTACGTATTTTTTGTATCCAATAGTTTTAAGCCTTTCTATTTTTTTATTCTCTTGCGAATGCTTTTTTGAAAAGCGGAAAGGTTGCAAAAGAAACAGTTCTCCGGCGAGTATAGATTAAAAAATGCATTACAATGTTCAGACATTATAATGCATTGACTTACTCCTTCTCTAACGCTCACAGTACT
Source organism: Gynurincola endophyticus (assembly GCF_003991195.1). Classification (GTDB taxonomy): domain Bacteria; phylum Bacteroidota; class Bacteroidia; order Chitinophagales; family Chitinophagaceae; genus Gynurincola; species Gynurincola endophyticus. The sequence goes on from NZ_RCWL01000002.1 coordinate 200,799, forward strand.
CCTATTTAGTTTCAATCGCAATCAAAAAGTATTCTTTTCAATTTTGATTCCGATAAAGTTATTTTTAGTGTATTGTATATATATAATATTTATAGATACATCTATTACTAGCACGATTAATCATAATTTATACTTCATTTAGTTGAAAATCAACTACTTCAACATACATATTATTTTTATCCATTCATTTGCCAGCGAAGTCAGCACTAATTATTTTTTTGATTGTCAATGTTTTATAATCTATTATAATTTTCAGATGCTGATTTCCGGCAGATTTTCCGGTCAGTTTTAAAACCGAAAAAAGCGCATTTATGTACATGACGTAGTATTGATGTATCGTTTTAGCCAGCTAAAACGATCTAGTTGTACCAGTGATGTAGTGAATTTGTTAAAATTAGTTAAGAACATGCCTAGATTTACAGTGATTCACCAACACAAAAATGATTGCTTATGAAATTCGCTTCTTATCTTATGAGTTGGTGGCTTTTATTTATGTTTGCTCAAACAACTTTTGCGCAAACAAGGCCACCCCTACAACTCCAATTCGTTCACCAACAAACACTTGAACCTTTGGCGAATGTGACCATTCTGTTGAATGGCCAGCCAGCCGGGTCAAGCGATGTGAACGGGGCCGCGACCATTAATAATATTAAAGAAAAAGACAAACTGACTTTTAGCCACATTGGCTTTGAACTTGCCAGCTGGGAAGCAGACAACCGTGCTACTTATACGGTGGCCATGATTCCTTTACCTAATCAGATGGAACAGGTTGTTGTAATCGGGTACGGTGTACAAAAGAAGTCTAATGTAACCACCGCTATTTCTTCAATTAAAGCAGAACAGCTTGAAAACATGCCCGTAGTGAGAGTTGAAAACTCACTTCAGGGTAGAATTTCAGGGGTTAATATTACTACATCTTCGGGCCAGCCCGGTGCTCCGGCCACTGTTCGTGTGAGAGGTATCACGACTATCGGTAACAGTAATCCTCTATATATAGTAGATGGTGTTCAGATTGAAGGCGGCATTGAGTTCCTGAACCAGGCCGACATTGCCAGCATTGAGGTAATGAAAGATGCCGCTGCGGCTTCCATTTACGGAGCACGTGGGGCAAACGGTGTTATCCTTGTAACCACCAAAAGAGGTGTAAAAGGAAAAACTTCTGTAAACTATAATGGTTATCAGGCTACCCAGGCACCATGGAAAAAGCTGGATTTACTGAATGCTAGAGAATATGCCACTTTAGTGAATGAAGCATATGCTGCTTCTAATCAAGGCTTACGTTTTCCGGATGTAGCAAGTTTGGGAGAAGGAACAGACTGGCAGAAAGAAATATTTAATGATAACGCAAAAATGCGAAACCATGAATTGAGCTTAGCCAGCGGTGGAGAGAAGTCTACTTACTTCACCTCTTTCGGTTATTTTCAACAGGACGGTATCGTTGCCACTTCTAATTCTCAATTTGAGAGAATCACTTTAAGATTTAACAGTACACACAAAATTTCTGATAGAATTGAATTCGGAAACAATATCGGTTATACCAGAATTCAGTCTGTGGGAGTGGGTACCAACTCTGAGTGGGGCTCACCACTAAACAGAGCGATCAATATAGATCCGATTACTCCTCTGGTAGAAAGAGATCCGGCTAAATACAACATGGCTCCTTATAATAATCCGAATATCATTAAAACCCCGGGAGGTTTCCCTTATGGTATTTCCGGCCTGGTAACTTCGGAAATTCTGAATCCGGTTGCTGCACTTCAAACGAATGAAACCATCAACTTCAGCGATAAAATCGTAGCAAATGCTTATATCGATGCAGAAATACTGAAGGGATTGAAATTCAGATCAAGCATAGGTGCTGACCTGGCTTTCTGGGGAACAGAAACCTTTTTACCGGTATTTTATCTGAATGCAACGAATCAGCGCGTAAGAAATCAATATACCCGCGAATCAAACAGAGGTTTATTTTGGCTGTGGGAAAATACACTTTCTTATCAGACAACTTTAAATAACCATAGCTTTACCGTATTGGCAGGTACTTCCGCTCAAAAGAATAAAGGATTGACACAGGCCGGAGCCGTTGATAATATTCCTGTTACCCGTTTAAAAGATGCTTCGTTAGGGTTTAATGTACCGCGTGCTGATCGTAACTTCTGGGGTGGAGAATATTTAAATACACTCAGTTCTCTATTCGGTAGATTTATTTATTCTTATGAAGATAAATACCTTTTATCTGCCACTGTAAGAAGAGACGGTTCTTCACGTTTCGGTAGCAATAATAAATATGGTGTGTTTCCTTCCGTATCAGCAGGTTGGATTCTTTCAAGAGAATCATTCTTTGAAAGTGTAACACCTATTCAATTCCTGAAATTGAGAGGTTCATGGGCAGTTGCAGGTAATGATAGAATTGCCGATTTCCAATATCTTGCTACGGTAGGTAGCGGTAGAGATTATACATTCGGAATGCCTTCAGCAATCTTCACTGGAGTTTCTCCGAACCGTTTATCAAACCCGGACCTGAAATGGGAAGAAACTTCTCAGCTCAATATTGGTATGGATGTACAGTTCCTTCGACACTTCAATGCCAGCATCGATTGGTTCCACAAAAAAACATCAGACATGTTATTGGAAATTGCAGTACCGGCATTTGTTGGTAATGCAGGACCTATCGGAAATATCGCTACACTTGAAAACAGAGGCTTTGAATTTGAATTAGGGTATAACCAACAAATCGGAGAAGTACAGTTATCATTAAATGGTAATTTCTCTACCATCCAGAATAAAATCACTTATCTCGGAGATGATAAAGAGTTCTTACCCGGACAAACTTATGGTCCGCAAGGCTTAGATATTACACGTACACAAATCGGTCATGCCTTCGGTTCTTTCTTCGGCTTGAGAACAGATGGAATTTTCCAGAACCAACAGGAAGTGGATAACTACAAAGACAAAGACGGTAACGTTATTCAACCGAATGCAAAACCAGGTGATTTAAGATTTGTAGATCTTAATGGAGACGGTATTATTGATAACAATGATAGAACCATTATAGGCAATCCTACTCCAAAATTCACTTATGGGTTTACCGCTCAGGCTAAATGGAAAAACTTTGACCTGATGGTATTCGGACAAGGTATTCAGGGTAATGACGTAATGAATCTGATCAGAAGATTCGATTTACCAATGGCCAACTGGACCAAACACGCCTTGAACCGTTGGATCGGAGAAGGTTCTACCAACGAACATCCCAGAATGACCATTAGTGACCCGAACAAAAACTATAGCCAAAGCTCAGATTTCTTTTTAGAAGATGGATCTTATTTCAGAATCAAGACCATTCAGTTAGGATATCAATTACCACAATCAATTACCCGAAAAGCAGGTATTCAGAAAGCCAGAGTATATGTAATGGCCAACAACCTGTTAACATTCACCAAATACAGAGGATTTGATCCTGAAATCGGTGGTGACAGCTTCGGAGTAGACAGAGGTATTTATCCGCAACCAAGAGCATTTTTCCTAGGATTGAACTTAGGTTTCTAATTTCTAAAAAGTATTACAATGAAAAAATCAATTTATATAATCGCTATATGCATTGTTGCCAGTGCCTGCAGTAAATCCTTTCTGGAGCTAACTCCGAGAGGTACAGAACTGGAAGACAATTTTTATCAGAATGAAGAACAGGTATTTCAAGGGTTGGTAGCTGTTTATGATGTGATGCAATGGGGAAACTCAGGTGGCTATACCATGAAAATGCCTTTATTAACAACAGCATCAGATGAAGCACATGCAGGAGGTTCAGATGCATCTGACCAGCCGGCATGGGTAGCTTATGACAACTTCACATTAGATCCTTTTCGTGGCCCACAATACGGCCTATGGCAAAGAAACTTTACAGGTGTATACAGAGCTAATCTTTTGTTAGAAAAAATTGAACTGGTAAAAGATAAACTGGATCCAACTTTCTTAGACAGGGTAAGTGCTGAAGCAAAATTTTTAAGAGCGTTCTTTTATTTTGACCTGGTTCGATTCTTCAGAAACATTCCATTGATTACAAAATCACTGGCTCCTAGTGAAATGTACAATCAGGAACAGGTAGATCCTAATCTGGTTTATCAGTTGATTGAAGAAGATCTGAAAGCAGCCATTAATGTATTACCGGTTTCTGTTCCGGTAGAAGAAACAGGCCGATTAACCAAAGGTGCAGCACAGGCTTTATTCGGAAAAATGCTGCTTTTCAAAATGGATAACAGCAGAATGGCAGAAGCAGCAGCCGTATTAAGAGAAGTAAATACCTCTTCAGTTTATCGCTTATTGGATAATTATGGAGATATTTTCAACCCTGATAATGCTTTTCATACCGAATCAATTCTTGAAATTTCGCATACTACCTTAGCAGGCTGGGGCGACTGGGGCTGGATCAATGGCTCTGACGGTAACGTAGCACCGCAGTTTATCGGACCGGCAGATTATAACGGACCAACTTATTCTGCAGGATGGGGATTCTGCCCGATTTCAATGGATCTTGTAAACGCAATGCAGGGTGATCCACGCTTTGAACATACTATCATTGACGGAAATGCATTGAAGTTGAGTGGCGCTACTTATACTGAAAGATATCAGAACACTGATTACTTCATTAAAAAATATGCACCTGTTACTGCTTACAGATCTACCATCGGTAATGTGGAGTTAAACTGGCCGATTAATGAAATAGAAATCAGACTGGCTGATACTTACTTACTCGAAGCTGAAGCCCTTGTTCGTTCAGGTGGCGATCAGTCAAGAGCCAATGACCTGTTAAATGCCGTTCGTAACCGTGTAGGATTAGGCGATAAAGTAGCCACGATTGAAAATATCATGGAAGAAAGACACTTAGAGCTGGCTACAGAAGGACATCGCTTCTTTGACCTCGTAAGAACAGGCATGGCATCAACAGTATTAGGCCCTTTAGGATTTCTTCCGAACAAACATGAAATATTACCGATTCCGCAGCAGGAAATCGATATCACTAAAGGCGTGTTAAAACAAAATAATTACTAGTATGAAAATTATTCATCAACTAACCTATATCTGTGTAGCAGTAGTTACTGTCTGCTCAGTACAAAGCTGTTCATCAAAAGAAGATTACCGTACAGTGGGTAACCCACCTACGGCTAACTTTACAGCAACACCTATTCAGGGAATGAATAACCGCTGGTTGATTACCGATTTAACACCCGGCGCATTCATTCATCAATGGACTTTAGGCGACGGTTCTGCCAGTTTTAACGGTAATCAGAAAGATACTGCCTATTATCCTGAGAGAGGCAGTTATTTGCTAAAGCTAAGAAGTTTTAATCAAGATGGCTTTGGCCTGGATTCAATTGAGATCGTAGTACCGGAAAACGATCCTGACCGTTGTGTAGGTATGCTGGCAAACTTAACAGGTTGCGACTTTAAAACCTGGGTATTGGATAATACCGCTCCAGGAGCATTATGGGTAGGAAGCCCTGAAGGACAACAATGGTGGGCAAGCGGTGCCGGCGAACCTGGCGTGCGACCTTGCCTGTTCAACGACGAATATACTTTTAACATTAACGGTACTTATTCATTCGATAACAAAGGTGATATCTGGGTAGACGAAGAAGGCGGTGCTGTATTCCCAGCCGATATGGCACCACTGGTAGGCTGTGCTCCGTTCAGTTCTATTCCTGCAAAATATGCTGCATGGGGAACGAATGCCGACCATAGATTTGCCATATCAGGAAACAGATTAAATATTACAGGATTAGGTGCTTTCGTAGGATTGTACAAAGCCGGTAACACTGCTATTGTAAGTGAGCCGGAAAATAGTAACTCCTATGAAATAGAATTCATATCAGCTACCAAAATCATATTGAAAAAAGCATATGACTGGGGCACATGGAAGTTTACCTTAATCCCGAAAGATTAATAACCAGAAGGTTTTGCCTTTCAATGTTTAATATTATGTATAGACTATATTCTATTCTTTTGATGGCTGTTCTGTGCAATGCGTGTCAATCGACTGTGGAAAAAATTGTTTGGCAAGACGAATTTGACTATACAGGATTACCCGATAGCACTAAATGGAGTTATGATGTGGGCGCGCATGGATGGGGCAATAACGAACTTCAGTTATATACAAAAGCCGATTCAATGAACGTTCAGGTAAAGGACGGTTTTTTACATATTACAGCTCGTTACGACAGCAGTAATCATCCGTCTTTTACTTCCGCCCGATTAACTTCAAAGAAAAAAGGTGATTGGAAATATGGTAAAATAGAGGTACGGGCTAAACTTCCTACAGGAAGAGGTATCTGGCCCGCCATCTGGATGTTACCAACCGATTGGGTATATGGAGGCTGGCCTCATAGCGGAGAAATTGATATCATGGAATATGTAGGCTTCGAAAAAGATTCTTTATTCGGAACGGTTCATACCGGTGCCTATAACCATGTAATGCAAACGCATAAAGGTGAAGATATCTATCTGCCCAATGTCGCTGATACATTCAGAGTTTACCAGTTAAAGTGGTCTGAGAAAATGATTCAGATCGGCGTAGACAACCACTACTTTTTTGAGTTCGCCAACGAACACGATGGTAGTGCTGCCTGGCCATTTGATCAGGCCTTTCACCTATTATTAAATGTCGCAGTAGGCGGTAACTGGGGAGGAAAACATGGTGTTGATACAAGCATCTTTCCTCAAACGCTGGTGATCGACTATGTTAGAATTTATCAATAATTTATTATGATCAGACTTAATTATATCTTCTCCGCACTGGTATTACTATTGGTATTTACTTCTTGTGAAAAAGACAAAGAAGAAATAGAAGGTGTACCTGAACCGGGTATTGAAATAAAAGATGTCACAAAAGCCGAAGGTAACAGCGGTTTAACTGATTTCGATTTCGAAGTAAGTTTCAACCGTGCTTTTAATATGGATATCACGATTCAATACACCGTTCATGATGGTACCGCTATCGGAGGTGAAGACTTCCAACCGGTCACCAACGGTACACTGGTAGTGCCCGCCGGTAGAACAAAAAGTTCTATCGTAGTAAAAGTAATCGGTGATGAAATCAGAGAAAATAATGAAACCTTTACGGTTGAATTACTTTCTGCCAACTATGGAGTCATCACCAGAAAAACAGCCACCGGTACCATTGTAAATGATGATAGTAAAATTGAAATCGCTACTACCGGATACAGTACTCCGATGAGTTATTCCGGCTATACATTAGCCTGGAATGATGAGTTTACGGATGGTTTTGATGCAAATATCTGGACCAATCAGAACGGAAACGGTTGTCCTGAATTATGTGGCTGGGGAAATAATGAGCTAGAATACTACACTGCCAGAAGCGAAAACATTTATACACAACAAGGCAATCTGGTTATCGAAGCGCGTCAGGAAAGATATCAGGGATTTGATTACACTTCGTCAAAAATCATCACCCGCGACAAAAAGTTCTTTAAATACGGTAGAATCGATATCAGAGCACAATTACCTTACGGACAAGGCATATGGCCGGCATTCTGGCTGATGCCGCAACATGAGGTATTCGGCGGATGGCCCAGCAGCGGTGAAATTGACATGATGGAAATGGTCGGTAATACACCGAACCAGTCACATGGTACATTGCACTACGGCCCCGGACCTTCCTCTGTACACAGCACCTCCAGCTACACGCTTCCTTCAGGAATTTTACACGACGAATTCCATGTTTATTCATTAATCTGGAAAGAAGATGAAATCGTTTGGCTGGTGGATGATATTGAATTCAAGCGCATGACGCCGGCTGATTTAAATGGCCATCACTGGCCTTTTAACGAAGAGTTTTATATGATTATCAACTTTGCAATAGGTGGAAACTGGCCGGGCAATCCGAATGCCACCACCGAGTTTCCGCAATGGTTAATAGTCGATTACGTGCGTTATTTTGCACCTAATCCATAAAATTCACGCGGTAATTTTTTAAGTTATAAAAAAAATGATAAATTTGCACCCCGTTGCATCAGCAACCTGAGTTCGGGAAGTGGCGCAGCCCGGTAGCGCACTTGTATGGGGTGCAAGGGGTCGCAAGTTCAAATCTTGTCTTCCCGACAGAAATTAAAAAAAGAGGCTTCGGCCTCTTTTTTTATTGTAACTATCTAGCCGCATACTACCGACTCTACCCGTTTTCCACAGGTTTCCCAACCCGACTATCGCACTGATTAATTGATTACAATCTGATAATTCATATTTATCGCTATTTAAATATTTATTCTATAGTATTTATATTCATTTACCTGGTTTTAAATCCAGTTGCACAATAACTACGTAAATTATTATTCACGAAGTGCTTTTTAAAACTCTAAAGCCCACGATATGCAGGTAATTGAATCTTTAGTAAAAGATATTAAATCTATCATTCAGCATTCAAGAGAAAACGCCATTCGCGCAGTTGATCACCAACGTACTTTAATGTACTGGCACATTGGCAAACGAATATTCGAAGAGGAACAAAACGGAAAAGACAGGGCAGATTATGGAACCTTTCTGATAAAATACTTATCTGAAAAATTACAACCAGAATATGGTACTAACTTTTCGTATCGCCAACTTAACTGGTATCGACAGTTTTATCGAACATTTCCAATTGTGAACACAGTGTGTTCACAATTGAGCTGGAGTCAATATAGATTACTTTTAACCCTTAAAAATCAAGATCAAAGAGACTTTTACATAGCAGAAGCTATTAAAAATAACTGGACTGTACGGCAATTAGAAAGACAGATCCATACCAGCCTCTATGAACGGTTACTTTTAAGTAATGATAAGGAAAGTGTACTGGCTGTTGCAAGAAATGAAAAGCAGCCGTCTGATGCAAAAGAAATTATTAAAGACCCCATGTATCTTGAATTTCTCGGCTTAAAGAGAGAAGCCTCTTATTACGAACGGGAAATTGAGAGTGCAATTATCACAAATTTAAAAGATTTTTTACTGGAGCTTGGAAATGGGTTTTCTTTCATGGCCCGTCAAAAAAGAATACATCTCGATGGAGACGACTTCTTTGTAGATCTCGTGTTTTACAATCGCCTGTTACAATGTTTTGTAATTGTAGAAATTAAAACAACCCGACTTACACATCAGGATATCGGTCAGTTACAAATGTATATCAACTATCACGATCGTATTGAAAAGCTCCCACATGAAAATCCTACAATCGGGATATTACTCTGCGCCAGTAAAAATGATGCAGTCGTAAGGTTTACTTTGCCAGAAAATCAAAAACAGTTGGTAGCCAGTCAATATCAATTATACCTTCCTACAGAAAAACAACTACTCGATGAAATGACAAGAGGATTCGAACAATTTAACCATTCAACAACTTCCAAATCCTAATATTATTGAAATGATGAATTATTGAAAAAACAATGAATCAATACAATACTTTGTATCTCTCAAGATATTGTCTTCGCTGGCTATTCTCTAAAAAATCATTCTTCTCAGGGTAATTGTCCTAAACGCTCTTTAACCAACAGTCTATGAGTTTTTGAAATGGGAATTTTTGATGTATCACTTAATAACAATAAGCCGCCGTCTTCTTTCAGAAAGCTTTTGACATATCTTGAATTCACTAAATGTGACTGATGTGTTCGGATAAATCCATACGATTCTAACATTACTGCGAATGTTTTTAATGTTCTGGATACTAACAGCCTCTCCCCTGTATCTAAAAAAACATAACAGTAATTATTGGATGCTTCAAAACGTACAACAGCTGTAATGGGTTCATATCTTATTTCATCCTGTAAGGGTAATGCCAGTTTTTTCTGTTCCGGACTACCCGCAGCGAGAAAATCCAATAAATTATCCAATTGTTTGTTTTTCTTCTTTTGACGTATTCTGTCAAAAGCCTTTAATATAGCTGCCGCTAAATCATCTTTTGTTACCGGTTTTAATAAATAATCCAGTGCAGAGAATTTTATCGCCTGAATTCCATAATGATCATAAGCCGTAATAAATATGATCTCAAAATAAATTTCAGGCAAACGTCTTAACAGATCAAATGCCGTATGGTCTTTTAGCTGAATATCCAGTAGTACCAGCTCCGGTTGATGAAATAAAATAGCCTCCTGAGCACTTACAATGTCCATAGCGGTAGCTACTATTACTACATCCGGAATATTTACGCTCACAAGACGTTGTAAATGTTCCAGATTATTTATTTCATCTTCAACTATAATTGTTTTGATAGGCATAATAGCTTTTAATTAAACCACTTTTTTAAATTTATTTCTACTGTTGTACCGTTTGAATCAGAGTGTACCTGATAACTCACCACCGGATAACCATACATTTCATTTAAAAAATATACTCTTTTCTTTAATACATCCAGCCCCCACCCTTTTGCTATATCCGATTGTTCTTTGGCCTTTATTCCCTTTCCATTATCATTTACGATAAAAGTTAGTGTTTGGTCTGATTGAACCGCTTTCAACAATATTAAACCTTCTCTATCTAAAGAACTGACTCCATGTTTTACGGCATTCTCAACAAAAGGCTGTAACAACATTACCGGTATTTCTGTATTAGCCGTATTAATTTTTTTATCTACTTCAATTCGAAATTTAAAAGAAGTACGCAATTGTTCCATTTCAAGATATGATTGCAGAATGTTCAGCTCATCTTCCAGGCTGATCATTTCCTGCTGACTATTAGCCAGTATCGTTCTGGTTAACACAGAAAAACGCTGCAGGTAAAGAGAAGCATTTTCCAGATCACCTTTACCTATCAGGTTTTGTATCGCACTCAATGCATTGAATAAAAAGTGAGGATTCAACTGATCCTGCAAGCTTCGGAGTTGCAAAGTGTTCAACTGTTTTTCCAATTCTACCTGCTTTAATTTTCGTTTATTTCGTCTATAATAAAAATAAAAAAACAATACAATAGCTAGAATCACCAGAAGAGATACAGGTAAAATTTCCCTGAATGTCCACTTTCTCAATAATACAGGCACCGGTTGAATTTCAAATGGAATTTTCAAAATCCACTTATCAAAATCCGGATAATGAAAATAATAGGTACTTCCTAACAACAAATTGAACTTACCTGGTTTGTTCAGAAAATATGAAGGTATTTTTATTGTTGATTCATTGAAGTAACTATTTATTTCGACAGTATCCTCTACACCTTTTATATTTCTTACCAGTTTAGCTGTATAAGGAAAAGTAATTTCCTGGTCTCTCAGGTCAAAAATAAAACTCTCATATTCTTTATCGCCGGGCAATCGTAAGTTTTTCAAAACACCGGTCAGGCTGTCTTTTTCTGTAGCATAACCATTCTTGATCATGCCTGCATCAAAATATCCATTTGTTCCCATTGCATTATTCTCCTTAAAATAAATTCTGGACTGTGCCACTCTTAATTTAGGATATCTTGGCCAGTTTAAAACAATACTTCCGGCGTCTTGTAATGTTTTTTTATGTCTCACTTCCAATAACAGATAATTGCCAGGATGCAAAAATGTTCCCAGGTCAGCATAAGTGTAACCGTTTTCCGGTATTGTTTTGAAAGTGGTGAACTGCGACCATCCTCGTATTACTGTATCTTCATTCAAAACAAGCCTGTACTCATATTGAGCAGCATTGCTTTTGTTTATTCCCAGGGCAATTACGTGCACAGCAGATGAATCGTATATATTCGTTGAAGTATATTGTTTATCCAGCACTCTTACCGGATAACCTGAATGTGCTGTTGTTGAACGTTTAAAACGAAGCCCTATTCCTGCTATGGTATTTATTTTTCCCAGCGGCGATGCACCGTTAAACAAATCATCGGCGAAAGGTCTGAATTCACCGGATGAAGACTCAAACGACCAAAAAAACTTTTCTTTCAGATAATAGTAATTATCATAACTAAAACTATCCGCATGATTATATAAAATATGAAATTGAAAATACGGTTCAGCTGATGAAATACGTGATTCCTGAGCTATACCATAATGCGGTAAGCTCAGGAACAAGATCAATAACCACTCTTTATTGATTTTTCTAATATTCATTACTGAAATTTACTAATTATTCTGTTTAGGCATTTTGTTTTCCATTACAGACAACAATGATCCTTTTCCATACCCTGACCACCGGTGCACAATTTTCCCATCCGGATCAATCAGTACAAAAGTGGGGTATCCCTGCACGCCGTATTTAAGAACGGTTTCACTATGACCGGAATTACCATCCCACAATACAGGCCACGAAGGTTGGTCACGATAAATACCAGCCAGCCAGGTAGATCTTGACGCGTCTGCATTAAAAGTTAATAATGATAATTGATTTTCATATTTAACTGCTACCGCCTTGAGTTCATCTTTTGAAAGTATGCAAGGGCCACAATAAGTAGTAGAAAAGTTAATCAATACAAATTGACCTTTGTAATCAGAGAGTTGATATTGTTTCCCCGAAGAATCGATTGCCTTAAAGTTCCATGACATCTCTCCGGTTTTCAGCGGCATGCCTACTTTCAGAAAGGTGGCGATTGTTTTGGCATAACGGCTTTCTCTGAAGGGAGTTTTCAGTTGATTGTACAAACTATGCAAAGTAGAGGAATCTAAACTGAAGCGATAAAAAAACAATTGCCTCAGACCAGCATATGAATTAATATTTTTATCAATAAACGTACGCTTAATGATATCCATGGTATCATCTATTTTCCGGATCTGATTCCAGATATTCTTCTGCAATTCCGGATTCTCATCCTTGTTCATAAGAGGTACTACAATATTCACCAGACTGTCTCTTGAAACGGAAAAACCAGCGGTTTTCTTCCGGAGAATATTATCCGTATCCTGAATACCAGATCCGGTAATACTAATGTAATAAGGCATTTCCTTTGCTGCTCCCTTTATCACTACATGCTCATTTCCCATCAGAAGGTTACAATAGTAAAACTGGTTGCCTACTATGGTATACACCCATAAAGCATAAGGAACATCATCAAAAGAACCGTAAAAATTGAAGGATTTGTTTTTTAGCACGGTACTATCCAGTACCTGATCGGCTTCAATATCTTTCAGATAAAAAACAGTTCCGTCATCAAAACCGGTTAGATGCGCTTCTATACGGTACTGAGCCGATAGAAAAAACGGAAGAAAAAGAATACAACAAGAAAGAATTAAGGATTTCATTTTTTTATTCAAAAATGAAATGATGCGGGCTAATTATCAAACTACAATGAGAATCCGGGCAATACTAATGAGAATCCGGGCTTTGTTGATCGTCAACCTGTGTATTTAGTGGCTCATCCATCGATTGTTTGAAAGTAAACTTCTTTTGGGTTACATAACTGAAAGAAACCACAATAACCGTAGTAATGATTTTAGCAACGGTTGGATAGATATTTAAATATTCAACGAAAAACTTGATAAATACATAGTTTAACAGAATACAAATCACCACCAGCAATAGATAACGGAACAGCTGCGTCTGGCCTTTTAAAGCTGAACCCGGAAAAACTATATACCTGTTTAAAAGGAATCCCGTAGGAAAGCTGATCAGAAAAGCAATGAAAATCGCCGCAATATGGGGTTCAAAAGCATAAAAACCCAGATCCAGGATTTCTTTTTTTAAGATGAAATTATAAGCAACAAAGTAGATAAAGATGTCTAACAAAGTATTTGTTCCGCCGCAAACAGCGTATCTGAACGTTTGCAAAGGCATTAACCGCCGGAACGGTGGATAAAAAAAATCTATAAAACTTATAACCCAATCTTTCACTCTATTGCTTTTAAAGTGCACGAAATTAAGCATTTTAACGGGTAATTCTTATTTTTGCAACCTTAAATGAATAAGATGTCAATAGTTTCGATTATACAAAAAGAGGTAGCCCAGGCTATTTCAGCCAATTTTCAACTGTCTGTTGCTGAGAAAGATATCCTTATAAATGAAACAAAACCTGAATTTGAGGGTGATTATACAGTGGTATTGTTCAGCCTGGTAAAATCGCTGAAAAAAGCTCCTGAACAGATCGGAAATGAGCTGGGTAACGCTTTATTGGCGCAATGTTCCGGCCTTATTGCCAGATTTAATGTTATCAAGGGGTTTTTGAATATAAGTTTGCAAGACAGTTTCTGGATACAGTTTCTGGGTAGCAGGTATACCGATAAAACCTTTGGCAATCATTCATCAAACGGCCAGAAGGTAATGGTAGAGTATTCCTCTCCGAATACCAATAAGCCTTTACACCTGGGTCACCTGAGAAATAACTTTTTGGGTTGGAGTATTGCCGAAATCTTCAAAGCTTACGGATACGATGTGGTAAAAACCTGTATCGTGAATGATCGTGGTGTACATATCTGTAAATCGATGCTGGCCTGGCAAAAGTTCGGTAACGGGGCCACTCCTGCCTCTACCGGCATCAAAGGCGACCACCTGGTGGGCGACTTTTATGTAAAATTCGAAAATGAACTAAAAGCGCAGACTGTACCGGTTTTAGAAGAGATTAAAAGCGGAAACTTTGAAAATATTCAGGCTGCCGACACACCTAAACTTCAACAATTCTTAGATAAGCTACCTACACTTGAGGGCGAAAAGAAAGAAAGTCTTGAAGACGAGATTAAAGAAATTGCCCGTAACAATACCCCGATTATGCGTGAAGTAAGAGCGATGTTGCTCAAATGGGAAGAAGGTGATCAGGAGGTATTAAAGTTATGGTCAACCATGAATCAGTGGGTATATGACGGTTTTAATGAAACCTACAAAGTAATTGGGTCTGACTTTGACAAAACATACTATGAAAGCCAAACTTACCTCCTGGGAAAAGACCTGGTAGAGCAAGGGCTTGAAAAAGGAGTATTCTATCAAAAAGAAGACGGCTCTGTATGGATTGATTTAACTGCTGACGGATTGGATGAAAAGATCGTCAGAAGAAGAGACGGAACATCTGTTTACATAACACAGGATATCGGACTGGCACTACAGAAATATGAAGAATTTAAGTGTGATAAAAGTATTTATGTAGTGGGAGACGAGCAAAATTATCACTTCAAAGTATTGAAACTGATTGCTCAGAAACTGGGGCTGCCGGCAGCTGACGGTATTTTTCATTTAAGCTACGGGATGGTGGAATTGCCTTTCGGTAAAATGAAAAGTCGTGAAGGAACGGTGGTGGATGCCGATGATCTGGCAGCTGATATGGTTAAGATAGCCGAAGAAAAAACAACCGAACTGGGTAAAGTAAATGATTTTACGCAAGAGCAGCTACAGCACTTATACAGAACCATTGGTTTGGGGGGATTGAAATTCTTCCTGTTAAGAGTAGACGCTAAAAAGAGAATTATCTTCAACCCGGAAGAATCGATCGATATTCATGGATTTACTGCCGCATTCGTTCAATATGCTTATGCGAGAATACAATCTATTTTACGTAAAGAGGGAACGGTGGATGTAACAACGTCTTCTTTCGGAACAGGTTTGTTGCCTTTAGAGAAAGCCGTAATCAGTTTAGCAGAGCAGTTTCCTGCGGTAGTCGCTCAGGCCGCACAAGAGTACAATCCTTCCGTAATCGCTGCTTATGTATTTAAACTGGCTCAGTCGTTTAACAGCTTCTATTCTGAACATTCAATCGGAAAAGCAGAAAACGAAGAGAAAAAGGTATTGAGAATTGCAATTGCAATGTTAACCGCAAACATTATCGAAAGAGGAATGCATCTGATGGGAATTAATGTACCATCTAAAATGTAATTGAGAATGGAAAGTTGAAAAAAATTCTCAATTCTTCATTCTTAATTTATTTACGTGGCCATTTTCAATTGAAAAACGTGCTAAAAAAATGGGCCGGGGAGGTTTGAAGAAACTGCCGGCCTTTATTCCAATAATAACCCTAACGAAGTCTACGCTCTTTCTTTAAATCACCGAGTGAAGGATCTAATTTAATCGCCGCATCGCATAATTGCTGACCTTTTGAAACATCTCCTTTCTTTTGATAACTTAACCCGATCATGTATAAAGCCTGAGCGTTTTGCTTGTCAATAAAAAGTATTTTATCCCAATACTCTATCGCCTGATCAAACTTACCCTGACGGTAATACCCATCAGCGATATTGTATAATAATTCCTGATCCTGAGGTTTTTTAGCTAATAGCTCGATCAATATGGCAGTACCTTTTTCAAATTGCTTACTATTCAGGTAAGCATTTGCAAGATTCTCATAATAATCATTGGTTTTACGATAACCTTTTTCACCGGCCTTTTCAATCCAGTAAATAGCTTTTTTATCGTCAGGCATAGCATAATAAACCAGGCCTGCTTCATACATCCATTGAGGTTTTGAAGAATCTCTTGCCAGCACCTGTTCATAACAACCGGCTGCACGTTTGTAATTACTCATCTCTAAGAAACATTGTGCTGCTATATAAGGAATTTCAGCAGAAGAAGAATCATACCTGAAAGCATGATCTGCATGCTGTAATGATTTACCGTAATCTTCTAAATGATAATACGCTTTTGATAATGTATAAGAGTGATTGCCTTCTACATTTAATTGTTTTGCTTTTTCTGCGTAGCGGATAGCATCCTGCCACTTACGCATATCCAAAGAAAGACGCGACAATTCACCTACAACAAATTTATCATTGCCATCGGTTAACGGTTCTATCTTTAATAAAATAGCATATGCTTCGGGATATCTGCTTTGAGCTAAAAGCGAAGAATAAAGTCCTTGTAAACTGGGAATGTGTTCATTGTTAAAACTTAAGGACTTGTGATAAGCGATTTCTGCAACCCGGAATTTGTTTTCAAGGAAGGCCTCCTTGCCGGTTTGATAATAATGTGAAGTACTATCTGATTGAGCAAATAGTGACAGGTTCAATAGGGTTAATATTACTACGGATACGGATTTCATAAAAAAGGGCGTTTATTGAAACAAAGGTACAATCTTCGTTCCAAAAACATAGGGTGATTACTTGAGTACTACTATTGATAACGCTGGTAAATCAAGTTTTATTTTGTAGTGGTCAGAGTTTTTATCGATGAGTTCACACTTAATTACCTGGTTATCTGCCACTCCATCCCCGCCAAACCTTTGATCATCACTGGTTAAGATTTGTTTCCAGGCAGATTTACCATAAACGACAATTTCCCATCCGAATCTGGCAACCGGAGTCAGGTTTAAAATTATTACCAAATCTTTTTCATTTGCCGTGGTTTTACGGCGATATACAATTACTGATTCTGAACGATGTTGCAGATCTACCCACTCAAATCCCCCGGTGTCGAACTGCTTTTCATAAAGAGCCGGTTCACTCACCAATAACTCGTTGAGTGCTTTTACATATTGCTGTAAACCAGCGTGTACAGGATACTGTAATAACCCCCACGGCAATTCTGTTTTGTAGTTCCACTCGGTAGTAGAACCAAACTCATTTCCCATGAATAATAACTTACCTCCGGGGTGAGTATACATGTATCCGTAAAGACTTCTTAAACCTGCAAACTTTTCCTTTTCATTACCAGGCATTTTGTAGATCATCGGACTTTTTCCGTGTACTACTTCATCATGACTTAGCGGCAACATAAAGTTTTCATCATAATAATACATGATACTGAATGTGAGCTGGTCTTGAATATTGCTTCTATAGAATGGATCAGTTTTAAAGTATTTGAGGGTATCATGCATCCAGCCCATCATCCACTTCATACCGAACCCCAGGCCTCCTGCATAAATAGGTTTTGAAACACCCGGCCAGTCAGTAGCTTCTTCCGCAATGGTTTGTATGCCTTCAAATCTTTTATATAAAGTTGTATTAAACAATTTAATAAATTCAATGGCTTCAATATTGCCATCGCCTCCAAATTCGTTGGGTTCCCATTCACCTTCTTTTCGAGAGTAGTTCAATTTCAACATAGAGCTTACTGCATCCACTCTTAGTCCGTCAATGTGATAATGCTCCATCCAGAAATGAGCATTGCTTAAAAGAAAGGAACGAACTTCACCTCTCGCATAGTTGAAAATATAGGAGTTCCAGTCTGGATGAAACCCTTTCCGGTAGTCGGCATATTCATAAGTGTTTGTACCGTCAAAACGATATAAACCATGTTCGTCATAAGGAAAATGGGCAGGTACCCAATCCATAATCACTCCGATTCCTTCCTGATGAAACCTGTCAACGAGATACATAAAATCCTGCGGATTTCCGAATCTGCTGGTAGGGGCAAAATATCCTGTTCCCTGATACCCCCAGCTTCCATCATAAGGAAACTCTGCCACCGGCATGAGTTCCACATGAGTGAATCCCATTTCTTTCACATACCCCACTAAACGGTCTGCAAGATATCCGTAAGTATGAAATGATTCTTCATCAGAAGGATCGGGTTTCATCCACGATCCCAGGTGTACTTCATAAACACTCCAGGGCGCCGATAAGCTATTCCTCATCTTCCTGTCGGCCATCCAGGTACCGTCTTTCCAATGGTACTCCAAATCCCAGGTAATAGATGCCGTATGCGGACGTAACTCCCAGAACCAGGCAAAAGGATCTCCTTTTTTTAGAACCAGTCCTTCATAACCAACAATGTGAAATTTGTATAATTCGCCTTTAGGCAAATGAGGTATAAATCCTTCCCAGATACCTGATTTATCTAACCGCACAAATAAAGGATGTGCATTTTCATTCCATTGATTGAAGTTGCCGACAATAGAAATATAAGTTGCGTTTGGTGCCCAAACACTGAAATAATACCCTGCCGTATTTAATACAATGGTAGGATGTGCGCCGAAACACTTATAAGCATTGATAAAAATGCCATCTTTAAAATCATCTAAATCCTGCTGCTGAAAAAAGGAATAATTCCATACAGACTTTGTACTGTCTACAAAGTGCACGTCTTCGTATCTGTATGGCGGCAGTTGCATGATGAGGTTTTTGTTATTCTCAAATATAATGAAAATATGAATTAGTTGCAACTGGTAACTTTATCATTTATATGTTTCTCAGGCTGTTACCCTTCATGCACACAGTAAGCAAATGTTATCATTCATTATTTATTAAATGTTTCTACCAATCTTTTTCCGATCAATTTCAGATCGCCGGTATCTGTATTACAAAGAATGATCACCCAGTAACTGAAATCTGCACTGATGATAATTTCCGAATTAAACCCGTCAATACTTCCACTTCTTCGCAATAAGGCACGTTGGAGGTGTTTGTCATCATAGAAAAAACCATATGTCGGTTTACCTTTCAACCAATCAATGTAATCATTTGTTTGCGATTTCACCATGTACAACTGTTTTGTTTTTTCAGTAATAAGCTGATTGTTCTTTATTGCCAGAAGTAAACGGTGTAAATCATATGTGGTGGAGTATATTTGCCCGGCACCATAGTAATTTGACAAATACCTTCTGTCATTGTATAATTTATCAGTTTTACTACCGGTTCCGAAAGTATAATTGTGGTAACCGTATGCCAGTTGAGCAATTACTTCACCCTCCTCTACAAATCCTGTATTGGTTAACTGAAGCGGTTGTAAAATCAAACTATCGATTGCTTTTGCATATGAAAGCCGGGTTATTTTTTCAATTACTTTAGACAATAATACATAATCAACATTATTGTAATTAAATTTTCTATTACCTCTGGTAGAATTCTTTACAAATGTTTTTATGTAGTCGTCTAATTTAAACTTTGAAGTATAAGCGCGGATAGGTTCATTCTCGAGGGGGGAATAGTGCAGCAATAATTCTGATATGGTAACATTCTTACAACTATCATTCAGATAATCGATGTATTTACCAACCGGATCACTGAATTGCAGCAGTTGTTTTTCATACAGCTGCAACAAAGCTATTGTAGTAAATAATTTAGTAACGGAAGCAACCGGAAATTTTGTATGATGGGTGACCGGTACACTAAACTGGAAGTTCGCATACCCTTTTTGTATATCCAGTATTGTCTGATGCTGATCTGCTATCAAAACAGCACCATTGAAATGCCCTTTTTCAAATTGCTGATGAATGAATGCAGTTGCATCCTGCTGACCATGCAACCGGGCAGAACAAAATAAAAACAGGTATAAAAGGTATTTCATCTTTTTCATAAAAGCGTCTTTGTAGAATAAATCATTATTTTACAAAGACGCTTTAAAATAAAAAATGTTACAACCTCCCCATTCTTAATTAAGAATTATGAATGGGTGTACAGATTTCAACTAAAAAACCTTCCGGATCACGGATATAGGCCACCGTCTGACCCCATGGTTTCTGTTTGGCAGCCGCTACCAAAACGCCTCCATTCTCAATCGCTGTTTTTACTAAACTTTCCACATCATCGGTTGTAAAACCCAATTCAAACCCAAAAGGCTTTTCACCGGGTTCACTTTTGATATAGTCTGTAGTAAAATTCGATTTTCCAAGGGTATGCGACGCAAATGAAAGGGTTGTTTCACCAGTTATAATTTCGCCGTAATCATTTTCAGGAGTTACAAACTTACGCTGAAACCCAAAAGTTCTTTCATAGAAATCAACCATCTTTTCTACGTCGTTCACGTAGAGAATAGTATAACCAAACTTTATCATAATAAGTTATTTTATAAGTAATATCAGCATGCCTGAGGGCAAATTTATTAAAGTAAAAACAGCTGAGTGTACCCAGCTGTTGAATAGAAAAGAAATAATAGTAAAATTATCTTACCGGTGGTTACTTATGAAGCTGTTACTTAATACGGATCAGTTTTGATTTCATTTCTTCAGACAAACTGTTAATATCCACTACCTGTAATGAAGGGGTGCGATGGGCAACGGTTTCAGGTTTCAGGGCTGCATAAATCGGTGGTGAACTTAATTTCCACATAGCACCTGAAATCGGATCAATTACCAGAAAGCCAAGAAAGCCACCAATTAATATATTACCAAAATACCAGCCGTTCAACTTAAATATCACGGGATAAACCTGCTCCTGATAGCCGGGTTGAGTAATAGTAACGAGATATTCTGCTTTTGAAAAATAACCGGCACCTGCGCTTAATACAACGGTTGCAGGCGTTTCACCTTTAAAAACAAGGTTTTGTTTTTTGTTGGTAACGGTTACCGAAGCTCCTGAAGGACTACTATCAATCGATAGCGGATAAGAACTTTTACTTACAATAGTAGCGCAGTTTGTAAAAAACAAAGAAATAAGAACTGCTGTAAAAACAATTTTCAAAAAATACTTTGTCATATGATGGTAAAGGTTTGGGAATTTTGAGCATCAGCTACTTACAAATAGATAACTTTTATTATAGTAACCTGCGATAGCTGATTCTACAACAAAAGTAAAACAAAATAGAATTACAAAATACCTGTGCTTTTCATACCGTGTGATACAGGATAAGTTTTCCAGACGGGGAGGTCTCTTAAAATAGCTATTAACGGTTATACTGACAATACAGGAGATGGTAAACACAATCAAACCTTATCCGAACAACGTGCCAATACGGTATTAAATTCATTGGTTGAGGCAGGTATAGAAACCTCACGATTATCAGCTAAGGGATTTGGTGCGCAAAACCCGATTGCTGATAACTCTACTGAAGATGGTAAAGCTAAAAACAGAAGGGTTGAACTGGTAAAACTATAAATATCTATTCAACCTGGTATATATGAATTAAGGTAATTAAGAATGAAATAAACACTTCTTAATTACCTTAATTTTTTAATTAGATCTATTAAACTGACTACTTAATTCAATTTCAATATCAATAATTCTTTTGCCGGAACGGTGAAAGATTCTTTTAATTCATACTCTTTATCAGTAACCACTTCTCTGGCTTTTTGAGCTCCTTTTATTCTTTCGGCAAAACGTTTCAGTTTAAATGTTTTGCTTTCTTCTTCTGGGTTCATTACACACATGATTGTTTCTTTATCGTCGTAACGGAAGTATACATATACACCGTCTTCAGGTACATAGTGCATAAATTTTCCGGCAGCCAATGCAGATGATTTTTTTCTGTAATTCGCTAACTTTTTAAAGTGCTGAAAAAAGTCTTCTTCCATTTTTGTTCTGCCGCTGCTTTCAAATTTATTCACGGTATCTTCTTTCCATCCGCCAGGAAAATCTTCTCTTACTTTTCCATCGGGATCTGCGAAATTCTTCATCAGAATTTCAGCTCCGTAATATACCTGTGGAATACCTCTGAAAGTAAACAACCAGTTGATGGCCATTTTCATTTTAGCAACATCCTCTCCTACCATTGAAAAGAATCTGCTTACATCATGATTATCGAGGAATATAACATTTCTGTTGGGATCTTTATATACAAAATCGTTAGAGGTAGTCAGTTGTAAACGCGAAACACCTTCTGTCCAGCCAAACTTTTCATTTAACGCGGGTAATATTCCGTATAAATTCAACTGAAAATCGGTTACACCCGGTAAATTACTTTTGAAAGGGATATCATAATGATTGGCTGCAAAAAAACTTTGGTTTGGAACGCCGTGTACCCAGGTTTCACCAAAGATCAGCAATTGCGGATATTCTTCCAATAAAGCCGCATTACAACGATTCATGAAGTCAAGGTCATTATAAGCATAAGTATCGATTCTCCAGCCATCTAAGCCGAACTCTTCAGTGCTCCACAAAGCGTGTTGAATCAAAAATTTCTCTACGAATATATTGTGATGATTTAAATCAGCCATTGAAGGTACAAACCAGCCGTCGCTCATTCTTTTTTTATCAATTTCTGAAGCGTACGGATCCATCAAGACCTGGTCTTTATAAGTCGTATTGGTATACTCATCCCACCAATGAAACCACGAACTATCAGGCATATCTTTATACAGAAAGTGTTCAGTGCCGATGTGATTGTAAACAACATCCTGAATCAATTTCATTCCTTTTGCATGAATCGCATCTGCGAGCTGATAATAAGCTTTATTTCCTCCCAAACGGGGATCTACTTCATAATGATCGGTGGTAGAATACCCATGCTCAGAACGGCCTGGCATATCAGAAGTCAATACCGGATTTAACCAGATGGCAGTAACACCAATATCTGATAAATAATCCAGCTTATTTTGAACACCTGCTAAATCACCTCCATGACGGTCGAACATTTTTTGTCTGTTCAGACTTTGGTCTAACATACCTTTTATCCGGTCATTAGACGGGTCGCCATTACTAAAACGGTCGGGCATGATCAGATAAATCAGATCTCTTGTATCCACCCCGACGATTCTTGACCGGCCGTTTTGGGTGTTTTTATTTTTTAATTCATACCTGAATTGTTTGAATCCTTTTTTCCGGGTATTCTGTACCTGAAAGTCAATCACTCCAGCTTTTGCACCTGCGGCGATGGTCAGGTCTACTGCGATATAGTTTTTGTTATCGAAGAAATGAACTTTATTCACCGTTACGCCGGGATATGCAGTGGTAATACCGGTAACGCCGTCAGCGATATTTTCACCACGCAATAAAATTTGCAGGGAAGGATCTTTCATACCCACATACCAATGTGTAGGATATGCTTTCGGGTTAGCCCATAATTGTATACCAATCAACAATGCAAACACAAAAAGAAATGAATACTTCATCTTTAATATTTTTGAACCATTAAGAAGTTAAGGAATTAAGTCACTACACTTTTCATTCTCCACTCTCCTCCGCCAGTTTAGGGAATTGAAACATGAAGGAAATGAACCATACGGTAGCTATTTATAATGAAAAAATTATCTTTACCGATTAATATCCCCCACTTTCAATTTATCTTCGCCCGGGTCATATACACGCAGTACGGCTACTGCAGCAATTAAGAAACACACACCTGCCAATACCAGTGCATAAACCGGTTTACCATTGAACAGAACTTTTACCATCGGACCACCGATGATACCATTTAATATCTGAGGAAGCGTGATGAAAAAATTAAAAATACCCATGTAGATACCCATTTTTCCGGCAGGAATGGAGCTGGCCAGAATAACATACGGCATTGCAAGAATACTTGCCCAGGCAATACCTACCAGTACCATGGAGAAAATTAAAAACTCTTTATTTGGAGCAAAATAAATAGAAATCAAACCGAGTGCACCGATGACCAATGAAATAGCGTGTGTTTTTTTACGGCCGATTTTACGGGCAATTTTCGGTAGCATTAAAGCATAAATAGCCGATACACCATTGTATACACCAAAAATCACTCCTGTCCACCCCTGTGCATCTCTAAAAGCTTCTGAAGAAGAATCAGCCGGATCCAATCCTAATATATGCGTGGCAATCGTATCAGTAGTAAATACCCACATACCGAATAAGGCAAACCACGAAAAGAATTGCACCAGCCCCAGCTGACGCATCGTTAAAGGGATATTTTTAAAGTCTCTGAAAATATTCCATCCACCTTCTTCTTTAGTTTCGCCGTGATAAGCTTTATAGTCTTGCGGATTATATTCTTTGGTTTTAAAAACAGTCCATAACACACTTAATACAAAACACACCGCTCCGATGTAAAAAGCATATTTTACATTATCGGCAATTACTCCTTCAGGAGCATCCGAATCAATAAACTTACCTAAAACAAAGGGTAAAAAAGAACCGATTACGGCACCGGCACCGATAAGAGCTGTTTGTACCGAAAAACCGGAAGTATGCTGTTCTGCAGACAGATTATCAGCAACCAAAGCGCGGAAAGGTTCCATTGCCAGGTTAAAGCAGGCATCCATAATCATTAGGAAACCTGCACCGATAATCACCAGAGGAGCAATATCTCCCAGAATATTTGCATTCGGCATGAGTGTAAGTGCCCCTGCCGATAAAATAGAACCCGCTAAAATATAAGGACGTCTTCTTCCCAGTTTCGACCAGGTACGGTCGCTGTAGTGCCCTACAATAGGTTGAACAATAAGGCCGATCAAAGGAGCTGCCAGCCAAAACCACGAAAGTTGATGCACATCTGCACCGTAGGTTCTTAAAATACCGGAAGCATTGGAATTTTGAAGTGCAAAGCCAAACTGAATGCCGAAAAACCCAAAGCTCATATTGAAAATCTGAGCAAGGCTCATCATTGGCTTCTTCTTAAAGGAAGAAGGAGTGGTAGTGGATGACATAGCAATCTTTAGTTTTATCAGACCGAAAGATAATAAACTTTGCGTATTTAATACACATTGCTTAAATATTTTTTCTGCCCTCTCCTGCCACTCCCTGTTTTTAGCCGATAATATAGTTATCAGGAATAATCGCGTTCTTTTTGATTACGACGATTCCGTCTTTTACAGTATATAATTCATGATCACTGTTTTCAAGCGATTGGTCTCCTTTAATCTGAACATTATGCCCTATGCGGCAGTTTTTATCAATGATCGCATTCTGAATCAGGCAATTATTTCCGATACCAATAGGTGGCATTCCACGTTCACGTGCGCGATTCATTTCATCGATCGTTTCAAAATAATCACTACCCATCATATAACAGTGTTGAACGACGGTTCCTTCACCGATACGGCTTCTGATACCGATCACAGAGTTTTCGATAGATGCTGCGCGGATAATACATCCTTCTGCAATGATTGTACGGTTCAGCGTGGTACCGTTTATTTTTGCCGGCGGCAACATTCTCGCACGCGAATAAATGGCGTTATTTCTGTCGAATAAATTAAACGGAGGCAAATCATCCGTCAGCGCGAGATTCGCTTCAAAGAAAGAAGATATATTCCCGATATCCGTCCAGTAACCTTCATACTGGTAACTGACTACTTTATGATTTTCGATTGATTTTGGCAGAATTTCTTTTCCAAAATCGGTCGATTCACGATAAGTTTCATTCAATAATTTATGCAGTACTCCTTTAGAAAACACATAAATACCCATTGAGGCGAGGTAGTTTCTTCCGGCCTGTTGCATTTCTTCACCTGTATCGCTCGCCCATCCTTCCAACAGGTCAGTAGATGGTTTTTCGATAAAGGCGGTAATACTTTTATCAGCAGCAACTTTCATAATACCGAAATCAGTGGCGTCTTTGGCAGTAACAGGAATCGTTGCGATTGATACATCCGCTTCTGCATCAATATGTGATTGAATCATATGCTGGAAGTCCATCTGATACAACTGATCACCACTTAACACCAATACATAATCGTATTCCTGTTGGGTGAGGTGTCTGAACGATTGACGAACGGCGTCTGCGGTACCCTGAAACCAACCGGCATTATCGGGAGTTTGTTCTGCTGCAAGGATATCTACGAAAGCTGAGCTGAAAATACTGAAGTGATAAGTATTCTTAATATGTTTATTGAGCGAAGCGGAATTAAACTGCGTTAATACATACATTCTGGTGATGTTTGAATTAATACAGTTTGAGATAGGTATATCCACCAATCTGTATTTACCGGCAATGGGTACTGCGGGTTTAGATCTGCTGGCGGTCAGGGGATATAATCGTGTGCCGGCTCCTCCTCCTAAAATGATTGCGATCACTTGCTTGCTCATAGTCGTCTGTTTTTGTTATTGATAAATGCTCATATATTGCTGAATGCTGCTTTCCCAGCTATGGTCGATTTTCATCATCTGTTTTTGGTATTCTGCCATTTTTTTCGTATCTTGATATAAGGCACATGCTCTGTAAACGGCATGTGTAAGATCTCCTGTTGATACATTTTCAAAACGGATACCAAAGCCTCCTTCATCGCCTACATCAATCACAGTATCCTGTAATCCTCCGGTTCTTCTTACCAATGGCATCGTACCGTATCTTAATGCGTACATCTGATTCAGCCCGCAGGGTTCTACTCTTGAAGGCATCATCAAAAAATCTGCACCGGCATACATTGCATGGCTCAGGGCTTCATTATAGCCAACAAATACATTGTAATCGTTTTCGGCTATAGACTTTAACTGTACCAATGCGTTTTCGGTTTCCGGACTTCCCGATCCGAGAATCAGGAAATTCATTTTGCGTCCGATGTAACGGAAAGAGTCGCGTATGGCTGAAGGAATAATTTCGGCTCCCTTTTCTCCCACCAATCTTCCGATAAAGATGAACAAAGGTTTAGATTCATCTAACTGGAAACGCTTACACAGTTGTTTTTTATGGTAATTTTTACCTTTCGAAACGGTTTTAACCGAATAGTGTTGATCAAGATACTGATCGTTTTCAGGATCCCATACTTTTACATCAATTCCATTGAGGATACCGATACACTTTTTTGATTCCTGTTGAAATAATCGTTCCAGCCCATTGGCATGTTGTTGTAATTCGCGCATGTAATTGGGTGAAACAGTAGTTACCCAATCTGCACATTTTACGGCGGATGCGAGTGGATTGATAGCATTGTTCCAATCCAGTAATCCCCAATACCAGGTATTCCATTCGGGCAGGTAAATAGATTTCTGCCAGCTCATGGCTCCCTGATATTCGGCGTTGTGTATAGTAAAAACCGTTTTAACGGAGGAGATCTTTTTAAAACGGTAACAATAACGAAGCATAAACGGAATGAGGCCCGTATGGTGATCGTGTGCATGCAGCACATCAGGTTGGTGCTGCCAGTTTACCAACCAATCCAGTACGGCAATCTGAAACGCAGTAAAGCGTTCAACATCATCGTCATAACCATAGATTTTTTCCCGGTCAAGCAAACCGTTGATATCTATGAGATACAGATCAAACCCTGAATCATTGGAACTTTCTTTAATGACGGTATAATCAAACCACCAGTTTCCCATATTGGTATTTCCCTTGTGCACCACCTCCCAGTTTTTCTGAAAGAGATATTTAGTACGATACATCGGGCAAACGACTTTCGCTACATTTCCTGCCTGCTGAAGATATTTCGGTAAAGCGCCTACCACATCCCCCAGCCCACCTGCCTTGGCAAACGGATAGCATTCAGCACTGACATGTACAATTTCCATTAGATAAAATTTCCTTATCAATATAAGGATTCTTTCGCAGGAAAGTTCTGATAATTTTAAAAAATGTTTGTAATTGGTGATTAAATTTTCTAACAAAATGGAGGGTTCTTTAAAAAATCTTTTAATTTTAGCGTCTAATTCTAATTTTCAATTTTCAAAGCATGGCTCAACAAACCAAATGGTCTCAGTTCGGAGTACTAACTATAGTTTTCTTTTTCTGGGGATTTGTAGCAGCATCGAACTCTATTTTTATTCCATTCTGTAAAGAATATTTCAATCTTGACCAGATTCAGTCTCAATTGATCGGCTCTGCCTTCTACGGAGCTTATTTTTACGGTTCTCTGATTTTATATTTATTATCATCTATCAGCGGTACTGACTTATTAAATAAGATCGGTTATAAAAAAGGTATCATTATCGGGTTATCGATTTCAGTGGTAGGAGCTATTTCATTAGCCTTTGTAAGTGCAATGGAAAATACCACCTTCCCGCTTATCCTGGTAGCTTTCTTCATTATTGCCTTAGGTTTTTCACTGCAACAAACAGCAGCACAACCTTTCGCTATTGCGTTGGGTAGCCCTGAAACCGGTGCACACCGTCTGAATATGGCCGGAAGTTTAAACTCTTTCGGGGCCCTTGTAGGCCCGTTAGCTGTAAGTTACCTGCTTTTCGGTGATGCCAAAGGCGACCACGTAGCTGATATCAGCAAAATTCAACAGTTATACTTCTTCTTATCAGGCTTGTTTATCATCGCTGCATTAGTATTCGGTTTTACGAAACTTCCTAAAACTACTTCTAATGAAAAATTAGAAAAAAGTCCGAAAGCACTGATCAGTTTATTGATCATCGGTGCATTAATTTTACCGATTCTGTTTGCTGATGCCATTCACAATGCCTTACAAATTAATAAAGGATTGATCATTATCTCTTCACTGGTATTGATTCTGGGTGTATTATTTAATGCACTGGTATCTGCCAGAAAAAATCCGAATGGATGGGGGGCGATGAGTTATCCGCAGTTAACATTGGGTATGATTGCCATCTTCGTGTATGTGGGTGTTGAAGTAACCATCGATAATAATTTCGGTGCATTATTGAAACTGCAACAATTCGGAGGATATACCGAACAGGAAATTTCACACCTGGTGTCGCTTTACTGGGGATCGATGATGATCGGCCGCTGGACAGGTGCCGTGAGTGTGTTTAACCTTTCACAAAAAGTAAAGAAAATATTAAAGATCGTTGTTCCTTTCCTTGCCTTCGGTGTTATTCTGTTAGTGAATATCATCAAAGGAAATACAGTAGGAGAATTCATGATTTATCCTTTCTATATCGCAGTAGCGGTAGCGGCGTTCCTGTACAGTGGAGATAAACCGGTGAAGCAGTTAATCACCGTTGCCAGTTTTGCCGCCTTCTTTATTGTATTGTCATTATTCACTACCGGGGCAATCGCAAACTTTGCTATCATTTCAACCGGTTTATACTGTTCTGTAATGTGGCCGTCAATCTTTGCATTAGCATTAAACGGTATCGGTAAATACACCAGCCAGGGTTCTGCATTCTTAGTAATGATGATTTTAGGTGGTGCAATTATTCCTCCAACACAGGCAGCTGTGATAGATTTAGATATTAACAATACCGGTGGTATTAACTTCACACATATGTCTTACATCGTTCCTTTAGCTTGTTTCGCTTACCTTATCTGGCATACTGTTAAAACCAGACAGGTGTTAATCAGCCAGGGGCTGGATGTAGATAAAGCAGTAGAGAGTAAAGGACATTAATTCAATTAAGAATTAATAACTAAGAGTTAGGAATTATACATTCTTAACTCTTAGTTATTAATTATAAAATATAAACGACTAACGATATGTCAACTTTAAAAAGAAAGGAATACGCGATAGGAATTGATATAGGTGGAACCAATACCGTATTCGGTTTAGTAGATCATCGTGGAGCAATCAGTTATCGTGGAGCTGTATCAACTAAGAAACATGAGAAAATAGAAGATTATATTCAAGATTTATATATCGCATTACAACCGGCTATTGAACAGGCCGGCGGTATCCATAACGTAGAAGGAATCGGTGTAGGCGCTCCTAATGGCAACTACTACTCAGGTACCATCGAATATGCACCGAATCTCACCTGGAAAGGGATTATTCCGATTGCGGAATTGTTGTCTGAAAAATTCGGTGTTCCGTGTTCATTAACCAATGATGCAAATGCTGCGGCGGTGGGCGAAATGATGTATGGTGTAGCCAGAGGCATGAAAGATTTTTTAATGATCACCTTAGGAACGGGAGTTGGCAGTGGTATTGTAGCTAATGGGCAGTTGATTCTTGGTCATGATGGATTTGCCGGTGAGCTCGGGCACGTTACGATTATTCCTGACGGTCGCTTACACCCAGGTACCGGATTGAGAGGATCATTAGAAGCCTATGCATCGGCAACAGGTGTTGCTGCAACTGCGAAAGAGTTTCTGGAAACACGCCCTGAGATAGAAACCAAAATGTCAGCATACGCAAAAGAAGATATCAATTCTAAAGTAGTATATGATTGTGCCGTAGCGGGCGATCTGCTGGCAAAAGAAGTATATGAGTTTACGGGTAAGGTATTAGGACTGGCTTTAGCAAACTTTGTAATGGCCACTTCACCTTCTGCGATCGTATTCTTCGGTGGAATGACGAAAGCAGGCGACTTCATTTTAAAACCTACCCAGAAACATATGGAAGACAACCTGCTGCCTATTTTCAGGAATAAAGTAAAATTGTTGTTTTCTGAACTGGATGAAGCCGATGCTGCAATTTTAGGGGCAAGTGCTTTGGTTTGGGAAAGTAAATTGTAATATTAAGCGCCGGACACTATCCGGTGCTATTTTTCTGAATTATTACTCATATAATGCCTGAATGAACTAGTAATTAAGCAATCATTTTAAAGCAAGTATCAAAATCTCCTCTCAAAACCATGAAAAAAGCACTCTGTTTAAATATTTTTTTATTACTTTTTTACATTGGCTTTTGTCAGCAGGTTGATTTCATCAATGGAGATGGGGCATTGTCTGTAGGAACTTTTTCTAACAGAACAGCATGGGTTACCCTGGTTGATATTGATAATGATGGCGATCTTGATGTAC
Organism: Gynurincola endophyticus; assembly: GCF_003991195.1. GTDB lineage: Bacteria > Bacteroidota > Bacteroidia > Chitinophagales > Chitinophagaceae > Gynurincola > Gynurincola endophyticus. The sequence goes on from NZ_RCWL01000002.1 coordinate 231,797, forward strand.
TAGTAGCCAATGGCAGACATTGGGCAGAACAAAGTTATATTTATTTTAATGATGGATCCGGTAATTTTAAATCGGGACAACCGTTAGATAAAAAACTTCAGGCTTCCTATTGTATCAAAGCGGCGGATTTAAATAATGACGGTTATCCTGATATCATCTTAATCAATGATAAAATTCCCAATAGAATTTATTTCGGTGATTCTTCCATGTCATTTGAAAAGTATCAGGAATTTGGAACAGCAACCCCTTCGCGACACGTGGAGATAGCCGATATTAATAATGACGGATATCCCGATCTGATTGTTTCAAATCGAAGAGCAAGCAATGAAATATGGTTAAACGACGGAGATGCAGGTTTTAAAGAATGTATTTACTGGGGAGATGCGAATGCTGAAACGATACAGACAGTTTCAGTTGATATAAACAATGATGGGTTAATTGACCTCGTTACTGCTGAACGAAACGGCAAAAATAAGATATTCTTCAACGATGCCAATCAGCGCTTTAATGAGGTGAAAGAATTTGGAAATAAAGAAATAGAATGCCGGTCAATTGCAACAGTTGATATTAATAAAGACGGGTTTGCAGATATAATAGTCGGTTACATGGGAATGCCTAATAGAATTTATTACGGAAGTAAACACTTCAGGTATGAAACTTTTGATGAATTCGGAGACTCTACAGCTACCAGTTCTATTACAATCGGAGATTTCAACCAGGACGGTATTCCGGATATTGCAGAAGGAAACGTCGAGTCTGCTAATCGAATCTTTATCGGAAAGGGGAAAGGACTATTTGAGTTAAAGTACCTTCGAAAAGATTTGAAAGATGACACTTACCATATAGCAGTCGGAGATCTGAACAGGGATGGTTTACCCGATATTGTGGAAGCTAATTCTGATGCATGGAATCTTTACTATTATACAATTCGTAAAAAGTAAAAATATCAGAACAGCGGCATATTTTACAACCATTTATTTGTAATGAGCAGAATAATTCGTTCACGAACAATTAAATGTTCAGACAGGCTGTACAGAAATTAAGGAATAAGCCACCTATGCATTATCAAATCTCAGTTCCTGAATTCTTTCATAAAAAATTTTATCTCACCATCAACACCGCCGGAACCGGACGTTGTTCACCCTTGCTACTCGGTGTAATTGTTTCTTTGCCATTGATCAGCATACAGCTACTACCACCGCCATCGAGGTTTAAAGCCTCTACACATCCTAAAGACACGAATAACTCTGCCAATTCTTTCAGATTGATTCCTTCGGCAATACCTGGCATTCTGCCGGCTACTATCAGAATAATGACAGAACCATCAGGTTTATAGCCGATCGCAGTACGAGGATGCAGGTCAAGTAAACCTGTAACGAATTTCCGTTCTTCGGTATTTGTTACTCTTACCATTCCGTTCTGCACGAGAACAGGCCCTCCTCCTACAGCAGTTTCCACCTTCCACTTGCGTGCGGCAGGTTTTAGTTGCAGGTTTTTTAAAGAAGGTTTGGAAGCAGTTCCCTTTACGACTGAAGGATGTTGCTGTAATGCGTAAGCATGTTTTTTAGAAGAGTCGGTAAATGTCCAGGCAATATCCGGTACTTGTTTTTTACTGATTCCAAATGCGCCGGTGGTAGGATAATAAAAACTATCGGTATCCTTTACGGATACAGCAGATACATTATAAGCTACCAGCTTTCCGTTTTTTACCACCATGTTCAGATTCTGATTTGTTTCAAATGAGAAGAAAGTGGTATTCACTACCATCAACGGTTTGCCCTCGCGTTCGTAATACTCTTGCGGAGTGAATCTTTTGCCGTTTCCGACAGCAGTTTCAAAGCGGGTTTTACCTGAAGGACGGATAACAGCATAATATGCCTGAAAAGCGCGACCATTGAAAAGATCATCGGTATAAAACACATCCATATCAGCGGGCAGTGGTTGATACCGGTCTGATACATTTTTCCACTGCGAGAAGGCTGCGGGCATAAAAAAAGTTACTAATAGCGTTACTATTAATAACTTTTTTGTAAGGGAAATATATTTCACTATTAAAAAGTTTGCAGTTCTTTTTCAGCTTGCCATTTTTTTCTACCGTATCCGGCAATAACATGTCGGTCTGAATGGTAAGAAGAACGTACCAACGGACCGCTTTCTACATAATCAAAGCCCATTTCGTAACCGGCTTCGCGGTAAAAAGCAAATTCGTCAGGGTGCACGAAGCGCTGAACAGGTAAATGCTTTTTAGTAGGTTGAAGGTATTGCCCCATGGTAATAACATCTACCCCACTGTTTACGAGGTCGCGCATGGTTTGCAATACTTCTTCTCTGGTTTCACCTAAACCCAGCATAACGCCTGATTTGGTACGCATACCACCTTGTTTCAATACTCTGAGTGTTTCCATGCTACGGTGATATTTTGCCTGAATACGTACTTTACGTGTTAAACGTTCAACGGTTTCAATATTGTGCGATACCACTTCAGGAGCAGCATCAATCACTCTTTGAATATTTTCAACTTCGCCTTTGAAGTCAGGAATCAATGTTTCTAAAGTAGTATCGGGGTTTAAAGCTTTTACAGCTTTAATGGTATTGTACCAGATGATGCTACCACCATCTTTCAGTTCATCACGGTCTACTGAAGTAATGACCGCGTGTTTTACTTTCATGAGGTGAATCGCTTCTGCTACACGCTGTGGCTCGTCCCAATCTACCGCTAATGGCCTGCCGGTTGCTACTGCGCAGAATCCGCAGCTTCTGGTACAGATATTCCCTAAAATCATAAAAGTAGCGGTACCGTCTCCCCAGCACTCTCCCATGTTCGGGCAATTACCCGATTCACAGATGGTATGTAACTTATGAGTATCTACCAATCCGCGAACATGTTTATAGCTTTCACCAATTGGTAACTTTACACGTAACCAGTTGGGCTTTTTAATTTTTTCACTTGTATTCTGTACACTCGCACTATTTACAATCGGAAGTTCTTGCATATTTACAAATTTAGGTCGGTAGCTCCAAAGTACAAATGTACATGATTACTTTCTCTTCCCAAAAATGAGGGTAATATACCCGGAGAAGAAAAAGTTTTTAGGTTCAACATAAGCCATCTGGGCCATCCCTTTACTATAATATTCAGCTTTAATACCTGCTTCAACTGCACCAACCACTTCGTTATAGCGGCCATAATCGAATCTTAATCCGGCCTGTACATATGCACCGGGGTTTACTTTGATATCGCCCCAGCCCTGTCCGAAACCGGCATGTCCGACCTCGTAATATCCTTTATCAATCAATTCGGGATATTGAGAAACAAACCGGCGGTTGCTGGAATCCACCACATCAATGAGATAAGGTTTTTCAAGCCCCAGCACCAGGCCGCCCACATACACACCCGAAACTGCTACACCGTTTTTATTGCCTTTACCGCCAATCAGGTGCTGCTGGCCTACTCCCAGATTCAGCTGGTAATTATTATTCATTTTACCGTAAATCAGGGTAGTATAATTATAGGCACCGTCGCTATAACTCAGCTTTTTCTCTTTAGGATGCTTTTTCTCGTTTAATTCAGCCTGAAAAAGAAAAGCTCTGGTATTGGTTTTAAAACGCATATGTTCATAACGGATTCCATATCCGTCACTATTTAAACGCACACCAAAGGTATTTTGTTTATTAAAAATGATAGCCCCCTCCTCTTCCTGTTTGATGAGGTCGTTGATCATTTGCTGACGGGCTGCTTTTTTTTCGGCTTTGCGATTGGGCGATTCTATCGTAGATTGCGCATAACTTAGCACTAAAAAGCTGCTGAAACAAAATAACAGTAGTAATTTCTTCACTGGAAGCGTTTTAAATATTCAACGTAAATTTAAGGTAAAATTATATTCAATGACATCAACTATCGTATACGACGGCAATTTAAGAACAGTTTGTACACACCTGAATTCAGGAAATGTAATTGAAACCGATGCGCCGCTTGATAATCAGGGAAACGGAGAGCGTTTTTCGCCTACAGACCTTGTTGCTACTGCATTAGGCTCGTGTATGTTAACCATCATGGGTATAAAGGCAAGGGAGATGAATATCGATTTAAAAGGGGTTAAAATAGAGGTGGAAAAGATCATGAAGGCAGATCCGAGACGAATCGGCGGAATAAATTTAACATTTTCTTTCCCGGCTACGCTGGAACTTGATGAAAAATCAAGAACTATTCTTGAAAGAGCGGCAAGAACCTGCCCGGTGGCTTACAGTATTCACCCTGACATTGAAACCAACATCGTATTCAACTGGTAATCAATACAAAAGCTCCATTTTGCCGAATGGAGTTTTTTTTGTATCTTAATAGTTAGGGCTGTTCTTATCTGCCCCCTGTTTTAGCCAATGCAGCCCCAGCATACATTCGAGGCAACGTTTTTCATCACAATATTCTTTTTTCATATATAACAGGCTTTGTGAGTCCAGCCGGCTTTTAACCGGCACTTTCAACTTTTTAAATTCATCAATTACCTGATTTTGTTCTGCACGCAGCTGTTGGTATAAGTTCAGCCAATCCACTTCACCGGATGATTTTACCTGACGATGATAAAAAAACAAACAAGGGATAATTGTATTGGCAATCACATTGAAAATAAACGAACGTCCGGAATGTTTGCTGACAGTATTTGAGCTTACTCCGAAAATGTAATGATCATTTCAATATTCTCCTGCGGAGCATTGCAATAATTCAATTCATTCAGCGGGCGAACGCTGTAGATAATCTGCCAGATGATGTACGCCGGACAATCATTGTGCTAATTGCGCCAAACGTATAGTCGGAAAATTATTTGGTCTCATTCTGAAATAATACAAAGGCATAGGGTGCGTTGAAAGAGAAAAACATACTTTGAGTTGTAGATAAATTGCTTTCAGGCGTAAAAAATACGGTTCGCAGATATCCTGCTGAAAAAAGCCCTGCTGACCGAAAAGTAGTGCTTCAATCATAGAAACATCATTTCCTAAATCTTTTATTAATTTAAAAGGAATGGAAGTAGCCAGATTTTCAAAGGCAAACTGATTAAAGGGTCTGCCGAAGGCAATTGCAATTTCTTCTCATAATCACTGCTCCCAATCTCCGCCCAGTTTATGCCATCTGTGTTGTAAAAGTTTACTTTTTTTCTGTAAAAAATCGGCGAGTAAACGTTCTTTTCAGCTGAGCATTATCAAAGAAGGAGTTTGTGCAATAAATGATTGACAGGGAATAAAAACAGATTGTTCGAATAACTGCTCATACCGGTGGATGAGTGCTACAGGAATTTTTCCTTCCAGCGATAAAGTGGGTACCGGAGGTAATTTTTCGGGAGGTAAATCATTTACAGCCACTACATGTAAAATTACATTGCGGTAATTCGGATCATGCTGATGCTGGTGTTTTCACCAGTCACTGGCAAAAAGATGTACTTCAATATGTCCGTGCCATATAGTTTGATCGACCTTCACTTTTGCCTGCAGGAAGTCGGGCCCCTGTTGATGATTTCATTGTCCGGGATGAAAAATAAGTAGCGTATCACCTTGTTCGGTTTCAAGATTTCTGAATTGAAAAAGACAGTGAAACCAAATAAACTGCAACAGTTTTTCATGTTTAATAAAGTGTTTCATAAAAAATAAATTAGCAATCAGGTTAAGATGTTTTAAAAAAACGGGTTGAGTCGAATACAGTAACTTTTAACGGAATATCGGTTCATTGAAATCCGAAGTCATAACAGAAAAAGGTGTTTTCGCTGATCAGTGCGTGCGTGAAGAAATGGACATTAAAGCCGTTTTGTAATAATTCGTTGAGATGTACGGTACGGGGTGAGGTATCGGAGGCGAGAATATGTTTCAAAATATTCCGGTTTCGTTTAAGGATGATATTGATAGACTTCAGCAGCTGGTTATCAGCAGTGAGGCGGTGGTTATTGAACTGGTTTCTACAAAATTCTGTACAGAATTTTTTATCGCTGCGACCCACCAGTTTATTTTGACAAAAGAGGCAATTTTTCATTTGTAAATAGTTACTTCTATTATAAACGTTTATTTCAACCCGCTGGATTTTCTATCAGTTATTTTTACAAAAATTGTTTTTATGGCAAACTTTAGAAATCGAGTACAGATTGTAGGGCATTTAGGAAATGACCCGGAGCAACATGAGTATCGTGAAGGCAAGAAATTAACCAAAGTGAGCATTGCCACCAACGAGTATTATATACAGGCAAACGGTGAAAAACAAACGGATACGCAGTGGCATACGGTGGTTTTCTGGGATGAGCTGGGTAATGAAGCGGCAGAACAGTTAAGAAAAGGTATGCTGGTAGCTGTAGAGGGTAAACTGATGTACCATCAATATGTGGATGCCCAGGGGGTTAAAAGGTATGGTACAGATATCCGTGCTTCTCATTTTTTAGCAGTAACAGCTGCTAAGTAATTTCACAAAACTTTATCCTCTTCCACCGGGCATGAATTTTTCCTAATTCGTTAACTTTATAGACATAAAAAAACAAAAGTATATGAATAAAAAAATTTTAATGCTGGTGGGAGATTTTGTGGAAGATTACGAAGCAATGGTACCTTATCAGGCTTTATTATCGGTCGGTTGCAGTGTAGATACGGTTTGTCCGGGCAAAAAGAAAGGCGACCATGTTGCCACGGCTATTCATGACTTTGTAGGATTTCAGACATATGCAGAAACTAAGGGGCACAATTTCCCCGTTACGAAAGATATAGAAAAGGTGATTGTATCAGAGTATGATGGTTTGTATGTTTGTGGCGGAAGGGCTCCTGAATACATCCGTCTGAACCAGAAAGTACTGGACATTACCAAAGAGTTTTTTCAACTGAACAAGCCGGTAGCAGCCATCTGCCACGGAATACAGATATTAACCGCAGCCGGAGTGGTAAAGGGAAGATCCTTAACCGCCTATGAAGCGGTAGGGCCTGAAGTAACTATTGCAGGGGGGCATTACAAAAAAATCGGTGTAGATGAGGCTATTACCGATGGTAATTTAACCACTTCCCCCGCCTGGCCCGGACATCCGGCTATTCTGAAAGAATTTTACCAGTTACTGGGTATTACGATCAATATCGGCTAAAAAACCGTTTGAATAAGCCGGAATGATTAATTTTTGGTAACTTGTCAGCGCGAAAACAATCAAAATTAGTATGGAATTTTTACAGTCACTGAAGTTAACTTCAAAAAACAAAGGTGTTTCTACCGGTAACACCTGGTTCGAAAGCACAGGAAAATGGGTGGATTCATATTCTCCGGTGGATGGTAAATTAATCGGTTCTGTTCAGGTAGCAGACCGTGCAAATTATGATCTGGTAATAGCAAAAGCGGAAGAAGCTTTTAAAGTCTGGCGCACCTGGCCTGCTCCTAAAAGAGGAGAAGTCGTTCGTCAGATCGGTGAAGCTCTTCGTCAATATAAAGAACCGCTTGGAAAACTGGTTTCCTATGAAATGGGAAAAAGTTTACAGGAAGGTTACGGCGAAGTACAGGAAATGATCGATATCTGTGATTTTGCGGTCGGTTTATCACGCCAGTTAAACGGCTCTACCCTGCACAGCGAACGCCCGCAACACAGAATGTACGACCAATATCATCCTTTAGGTATTGTAGGTATTATTTCGGCTTTTAACTTCCCTGTGGCAGTATGGAGCTGGAATACGATGCTCGGCTGGATTTGCGGAGATGTCTGCGTTTGGAAACCTTCCGAAAAAACACCTCTTTGCGCAGTAGCCTGTCAACATATTATCTCCGAAGTATTTGCTAAAAATAATGTTCCGGAAGGCGTTAGCGGACTGGTAATGGGTGAAAGAGAAGCAGGTGAATGGCTCGCAGCCGACACCCGCATTCCATTGATATCTGCCACTGGCTCTACCCGTATGGGGAAAGCCGTTGCCGCTGCCGTTGCAGCACGTTTAGGTAAATCTTTATTAGAATTGGGTGGAAATAACGCCATCATCATTTCAAAAGAGGCTGATCTGGATATCGCTATTCTTGGAGCCTTGTTCGGAGCAGTTGGTACTGCCGGACAAAGATGTACCACTACCCGTCGCCTGATTATTCATGAAGACGTATATGATACCGTAAAAAGTAAACTGGTTTCAGCTTACGGGCAATTAAAAATCGGTGATCCTTTAGATCAGAAAAATCACGTCGGTCCATTAATTGATAAAGATGCCGTTCAGCAATATCTTCAATCAATTGAAAAGTGTAAAGCTGAAGGTGGAAATTTCATTGTTGAAGGTGGCGTACTCACAGGTGCAGGCTATGAAAGCGGATGTTATGTAAAACCATGCATCGCAGAAGCAAAACCTGACTATGCAATTGTTCAACACGAAACTTTTGCCCCTATTTTGTATTTGCTGAAATATACTACCATTGAAGAAGCAATTGAAATACAAAACGGTGTTCCTCAAGGGCTTTCCTCCTCTATCATGACCTTAAACCTACGTGAGGCTGAATTATTCCTCTCTGCTTCAGGAAGTGATTGTGGTATCGCCAATGTGAATATCGGTACCAGCGGTGCCGAAATCGGTGGCGCATTTGGCGGAGAAAAAGAAACCGGCGGAGGAAGAGAAAGCGGATCGGATGCCTGGAAAATTTATATGCGCAGGCAAACCAATACCATCAATTATTCTACCAATCTCCCACTAGCCCAAGGCATTAAATTCGATTTATAAGAAATAAGAAAAAGCGCGGAATTCCGCGCTTTTTCTTTGTACATTTGATACTATTCATATATCCGAAACGTTATAGCTGTTAGACCATGTTAAATCGTATGAAATACCTGCTACTCTTATTGTGCCTGTGCAGTTCAACCATTACTAAAGCCCAACTTAAAGTGGGATTTATAGGCGGACCCCAATTTTCACAAGTGAGCGAGTCTAATACCGGCACTTATTTTCATCCCGACTACAAATCACGGACAGGCGCGCAGCTCGGATTTCTAATCGATATCCCGTTTTCTCAACAATCACTCTGGTCGCTTCAACCAGCGTTGCTTTATTCTTCTAAAGGACGAATCATCAACAAAAATTACGACTCCAATATATCCGGAGCAGACACGGCCTTCTTTGAACAGAGGTTTAAAACCAATTATATCGAATTTCCTTTACATATCACCCGTCATATAAAACTGGGGGCCGAATCCAGTTTCTTCATCGGGGCAGGTGCCTACTTCGGTGCTTATATAAGTGGTGAAAATCAAAATGAAACTCAAATCATTAACAACTCCCTTACTACCTGGAGTACCAATAATATTCCGCACGAAGTGGGAAATGCACCCAATAAAATTAAAACCATTGATTATGGTTTAAGTGGACGGGCTGGTTTTTCTTTAAAGAAAATCATTCTGTCAGCATTTTACACGCACGGGCTCCAAAACTTTTATACTTATCACTTCGACAACAAATCTTATCATCGCTCCGCAGGTGCTTCTGTTGGTTTTTGGTTGAACAAACCCGAACAAAAACCAAAAGACACCGATGGAGATGGTATACCCGATGCAGCAGATGCCTGTCCTTTCGTAAAAGGAGAAATTGCTTTTAACGGTTGCCCAGACCTGGATGGGGATGGCATTCCGGATAAAGACGATGCATGTCCGGGTGTTCCGGGCCTCGCCAAATACCAGGGTTGCCCGGTTCCTGATACAGACGGCGACGGTGTAAATGATGAAGAAGATGCTTGTCCTACCCAGCCTGGCCTCGCTAAGTACAAAGGCTGTCCGGTTCCGGATACAGATGGTGACGGTGTAAATGACGAAGAAGATGCTTGTCCTTCTATTCCTGGCCCGATTGCTAACAAAGGTTGCCCGTGGCCGGATACAGATGGCGATGGTATTCCTGACAAAGATGATGCATGTCCGTTAACTCCGGGCATCGATTCATTAAAAGGTTGTGCGCCTATTGAACAAAAAGTAATCGAAAAAGTAAAACTAACGGCTTCGAATATCTATTTTGAAACAGGATCGGAAGAATTGAAAAAAACTTCTTACAAATCATTAGATGAGCTGGCGCAAATTCTTAAAGATGATAACCGCCTGATCATTACGATTGAGGGGCACACCGATAACGTTGGTTTACCGGAAAATAATCTGGCACTTTCTGAACGCAGAGCACTGCGCGTGAAGCAATATATTGAGTCAAAAGGTATCGACTCGAAACGGATTAAGGCAATTGGTTTCGGAGATACCAAACCTATTGCTGATAATACGACTGCCGCCGGTAAGTCAAAAAACCGCCGGGTTGAAATTCAAATCACACAACATTAATCAATAAAAAGGTTACCGATGGTAACCTTTTTTATTTAAATGCGGTGATGCTCATCTAAAATGACTATCAGTTCCGTATAAAATACAGAGAAGATTTGTATCGGCTGTTTAACTATTACCAGGTTTGTATTATATTTAGAAATCTGCCACAAAATTTAACGTCCTTTTACATTTTGTTGACTTAAAACATGTCTGACAGTTTGATCAGGATCAGTTTAACATTTTCTAGCTCTAAAAGTGCTATTTTTTTATTAATATGTGGCTTCAAAATCATTAGAAAAACAGTGTTATGAATCATTTTGTAAAATCTCTTGGACTAGTGACCCTTCTGGGTACTGTTGGTTATAATGGAATGGCGCAAACAAGCGCACCTGCAGCCATTAAGCAGGAAGGCTGGCATTTAAAAGACTTAGGAGCAGATGGTATTTATGGAATCAGCCTGCAGAAAGCATATGACTTTTTAAAAACAAAAAATAAAACGTCGAATCCTGTAATTGTAGGAGTTATAGATTCTGGTATCGATACTACGCATGAAGACTTAAAACCTGTACTTTGGAAAAACTTAAAAGAAATACCAGGTAATGGTATTGATGATGATGGTAATGGATACATAGATGATATTTATGGCTGGAACTTTTTAGGAAACAAAAAAGGTGAGAACGTAGGAAAAGATTCATATGAAGCCGCCAGGGTTTATCACAAGTTCAAATCAAAATATGAAGGAGTAAGTGTAGACACCACTAAAATGAATGCTTCCGAAAAATATCTTTATTATTCATGGGTTCGTGCAAAAGATCAGGTTTTAGGTGGAGATAGCGATATCAGCGTTGATTTATTTGCATTGCGTGCTGCCGTAAATGCTACGAAAGCCAGTGACAGTGTACTTCGTGATGACATGAAGAAAAAAGAGTTCACCGGTAATGAATTAAAAGCTTATGCACCTCAAACAGAAGCTGCTAAAAGAGCAAAAGCACAACTACTCTACTTGTTTGAAGCCAATCAGATGATGGATGATAAAAACACTGACTTCGTACAGGGTTTTCAGGCATTCTTAGATAGCGAAGAAGGCAAGGATAAAGCAAAACGAATGGCTCCTGAAGAGTATCGTAATAAAATTGTAGGAGACAACTATAACGATATTAAAGATATTGGTTATGGCAATAGTGATGTAATGGCCAATACACCATTCCATGGTACACACGTATCAGGTATTATTGCTGCTGTAAGAAATAATGGTTTAGGACTTGACGGTGTTGCTGATAACGTAAGCATCATGACCTTACGCGCCGTACCGGATGGTGATGAGCACGATAAAGATATTGCTCTGGCAATCCGATATGCAGTAGACAATGGAGCTAAAGTGATTAATATGAGCTTTGGAAAAAGCTTCTCACCTGAAAAGCATTGGGTAGATGATGCGGTTAAATATGCTGCAGACAAAGGTGTTTTATTAGTACACGCGGCAGGTAATGATGCAAAGAATGTAGATATCGAACATAACTATCCAAAAGCATCTTTACTAAATGGCGAAGTAGCTAAAAACTGGATCGAAGTAGGTGCTTCCGGCGATTTTTCTAATGGTGGTGTAACTGCCAGATTTTCTAACTACGGTAAAAGTGTAGATGTATTTGCTCCGGGAGTAAGAATTTATTCAACAATCCCTGGTGGTAATACTTACGGTTTTGCAAACGGTACCTCTATGGCTTCTCCTGTAGTAGCCGGAGTAGCGGCTCTGCTAATGTCATATTATCCGTACTTAACAGCCGAGCAGGTAAAAGAAATTATTGAAAAGTCAGTAGTAGCTCCTGAGAATACCATCAATATTCCTGGTACTACTGATAAAACCAATTTAAATACAATCAGCAAAACCGGCGGTGTTGTGAATGTTTACAACGCAGTGGTATTAGCAGATACATATCCGGTACCGGCAGGTTTCAATGATAAAAAACCGGTTAAAGAGAAAAAACAGAAAAAAGAAAAGAAGTCAAAGAAGAAAAATAAATAAACAAATAATAAAAAATCCCTCTAAGTAACTTAGAGGGATTTTTTATTATCAGTATAAAGTAGGTTGTTGAAAATCTAATTACCATCAGAAAATGTTTACCGCCAAAAGCAGCTTAATAATCTTTACATAGTGTATAAATAAAAAGAGCCCGGCCATCAACCGAACTCTTCTTATCTAAATTTAAAAAAATCTGACTGTGTAAATAATAGCCGGTAATGAATCATTACTCTTCTATTAAGCTTCTTTATATTATTCTTCCGGGAACTAGCTTCTCAGGTTAAGTTCTCCGCTTTCCAGCTTCAACTCTCTGTTATTAATTTCTTTATAGGTATTTTTGAATAATAATCTCAACGACTGATCATAAGTGAAATAGTTATAAAACCAGTTCAGGAATACGAATAAACGGTTTTTCACGCCCAGTATCAGCATCAGGTGTAACCCCATCCAGATTAACCAGGCAAAAAAGCCTTTGAAGTGAATTTTAGGTTTTGGAATATCCACAACGGCCAGGTTACGTCCTACCGTAGCCATTGAGCCCTTATCATTGTATTCAAAATTCACGAGGTTATTTGGTGAACTCCTGCTCTCAATTCGTTGTAAATTATCAGCCAGCAGATCGGCCTGTTGTATAGCAGCAGAAGCTACCTGCGGATGTCCGTTCGGGTATAACTCAGTACTCATGCTGGCAATATCACCTAAAGCGTAGATATTGTTCATTCCGATTACCTTGCTCTGACGGTCAACTTTTAAGCGGTTTCCACGAACAATCAACTCAGGGTCTACTCCTTTCGGCAAATTTCCTTTAATACCTGCAGCCCAGATTACCATAGCCGTATCAATGGTTTCACCATTCATCAGCGTTACCGTATTACCGTCATAGTTTTTTACAACAGTATTAGTGATTACATTCACTCCTAAACGTTCCAGATACTGACGTGAATCGGCCGATGATTTTTCACTCATTGCAGCCAGTGTTCTCGGTGAACCTTCAATGAGATAGATATTCATGTCGTGAAAATCTATCTCCGGATAATCTTTCGGAAGTGTATAACGTTTCATTTCAGCCAGAGCACCTCCCAATTCAACACCGGTAGGCCCGCCTCCTACTACAACGATAGTGAGGAGTTGTTTTTTCAGATTCTCATCTTTCGCAATGACTGCATGCTCAAAATTTTCTATAAGCCTGTGACGAAGCTGTAATGCTTCAGCGGTTGACTTCATTGGCTGGGCATTTTTGGCCAACTCTTCATTTCCGAAGAAATTAGTATCAGCGCCTGTTGCCAGCACTAAAATATCGTATTCAATATCTCCGATAGAAGTCGTTACTTTATTCTGATCAGCAACGATTTCATGTAATACTCCTAAACGGAAACGAACATTCTTACTTTTATGAAAAACTTTACGAAGTGGAAAAGAGATATTGCTGGCATCCAGTCCTGCAGTAGCAACCTGATAAAAGAGTGGTTGAAACTGGTGATAATTCACCTTATCCAACAACGTCACTTCGAAACCCGGTTTATTATTGAGTTTCCGGGCTAATTTTAAACCTGCAAATCCTCCTCCGACAATGAGAACTTTCATAATCTTATAAATTAATTAAAGTCTTTACTATCGCCACTTAAAAAGTAGTGATAGTGAATCAATTATTAAACAATCATACCAGCAAAAAGTTCTAAATAGTTTAATCCGGTCATTTTATGACAGAATTGTGTTAATAAACTACGCGAACCTTAATCGTTTCTTTTACCTCTTTTAATAATTTCAAAGCAGTCGTGGAAAGTTTTCGATCAACATCAAGTACTACATAACCTATTTCCTCATTGGTTTTCAGGTATTGAGCAACGATATTGATCTTATTCTTAGAAAGTTGTGTATTGATAGCCGAAAGTACACCCGGCACGTTTCTGTGAATATGCAGAATCCGGTGGGTTCCTTCCTGAGGGGGTAAACTGAGTGACGGAACGGTATGTGAACCGCTGGTAATTCCTTTTTCCAGGAATTGGTAGAGTTTATTACTCACATCGTCCCCGATATTCATTTGTGCTTCTTCTGTTGAACCACCGATATGCGGTGTTAAAATCACATTCGGCAGGTTTTGAAGCGGTGTAGTAAACTGGTCGCCGTTCTTTTCAGGCTCCCAGGGATAAACATCAATCGCCGCACCACCCAGCGCCCCTTCTTTAAGAGATTTCGCTAAGGCTTCCAAATCAACGACTTCACCTCGTGCATAGTTGATCAGAATACTTCCGGGCTTAAAATGTTTGAGAATATTTTTATTGATAAGATTTTTAGTAGTGTCGTTTTCAGGAACGTGCAAAGTAATTATATCGGCAGTACTCACCACGTCTTTAATCGTTTTTCGTGCTACTGCATTTCCCAGGGGCAATTTCGTAACAGCATCGTAAAAAACGACTTTCATACCGAATGCTTCAGCCAGGATACTCACCTGTGTTCCGATGTTTCCATAGCCGATAATGCCTAAAGTTTTACCTCTCAGTTCAAAGCTGCCTTTGGCATCTTTCATCCAGACACCTTCATGTGCAGCCTTATTTTTATCAATGATTTTTCTGATCAGCATGATGGAAGAGCCGATCACCAGTTCAGCTACAGAACGGGTATTAGAGTAGGGAGCATTTAAAACAACCACTCCTTTTTTAGTAGCCGCCGTTAAATCAACCTGATTAACGCCTATACAAAAACAGCCGATTGCCTGAAGCTTGGTGGCAGCTTCCAAAACTTTTGCAGAGATAGTCGTTTTAGAACGAATACCTAACAGGTGTACGTCCTTAATTTCTTTTATTAACTGTTCTTCCGTTAAGGCTCCACTCAATTTTTTAACCGATGTATAGCCTGCATCTTTAAAAAATTTCACCGCTTTATCACTAATATTTTCCAATAAAAGAATATTTACCTTCTCTTTTGGATAACTGGTGTGTTTAAGGTCACTCATAATTCAAGTGGTGTTCGTTACAATTTAAGCATGGTTTTTGGAAGCAATCGGTAGTTGAAGCCGCAAAGATAGGGCATTGTAAATAGATTGCGAAGGTATAATTTGTTACAGGTATTATTCATTTTTATACCTGTTTTTTTTAACTTATTTGTAAATTTGTGACCCAATAAAATGTAAACCTTTGAAAAAAGTATTCCTGAGCCTTAGTTTGGCTTTTTTGATATATTCCTGTGGAAGTAACCAGCAGCAAGGAGCACCCATCGAACCGGCTGATATTGAAGACGCTGTTCTCGAGCCTATTCACGTCACCGAAACCTATAAAGAACAAATTGACATTATAGATTCTCTTACCCGTAAAACCCTTCAACGACAAAATAACGGAGCCTTTCTGATTGCCAAAAACGGTAACATCATTTTCGAAAAATACGTTGGTACTACCCAACCCAGAAAAGGTAAAGACAGTATTAATGCACATACACCCTTTCATATCGCCTCGGTTTCTAAAACGTTAACCGCCGGCGCAATCCTACAACTCGTTCAGGAAGGCAAACTTGAACTGAAAGACGCAGTTCAGCAGTATTTACCCAGCTTTCCCTCCAGTACAGCTACCGTTGAATCTCTTTTAAACCACCGGAGCGGTTTACCCACCTACGATCATTTCATGGAGAACTACGGTTGGAATACCGGTGAGTTTGTAAATAACCAGGATATACTTGACTTCCTTGCCAAAAACCATCATCAGATAGGTATCCGTACTGCCAATAAAGGCTTTGCCTACTCTAATACCAACTATGCTTTGCTGGCACTGATTATTGAAAAAGTAAGCGGTTCCTCCTACCCCGACTATATGCAGAAAAAGATTTTTGAACCACTGCAAATGAATGACACTTATGTTTTTCAACATAAAGATTCTGCCCGCCATATCCCTTCCTATTATGCCAATGGAAGATTGTATAAATTTGACTATCTTGATTATGTTTATGGGGATAAAAATATTTACAGTACGGTACGGGATTTATTGAAATGGGACCAGGCTTTAAAAAACGGTTTCATTAATGATTCATTGTTAAACAAAGCTTACTCCCCTTATAGTTTTGAAAAACCAGGTACCCTGAATTATGGTTTGGGGTGGAGAATGAAAGATTTTTCCAATAAAAAACGTATTATTTATCACAACGGATGGTGGCACGGAAATCGTGCAGCTTTATATCGTTGCCTCGACGAAGATGTTACCCTGATTGCTTTGTCGAATAACAACTATTCGGGTGTATATGAAATCAGAGTGATTGCCGATATTTTCGGAGAATATTATCAGGGTGGTAAATACCTTGTCAGCGAAGATGAATAATGCAACGCCCATATTAACCGCCAGTGATATGAAAGATTGGGATAGCTACACGATGAACGCCCAATCGATCACAAGCCTTCAATTAATGGAACAGGCCGCTCAGGCAGTTACGAATTGGATCATTCTACAGTATAGTACTCAACATCACTTCTGTATCTTCTGTGGTACGGGAAACAATGGCGGCGACGGCTTTGCGATAGCACGTCAATTACGCTATCAGGGTTTTCAGGTAACCGTTTATCTGATAGGAAATACCGATGCGCTTACGGAAGATGCCAAAGTAAATTATGAACGTTTATCCGGCATTAAACCAATCGAAAAAAGCAGTGATTTTCCTCACTTTGCCGATAACACTATTATTGTAGATGCCATTCTGGGAATCGGAAGCAACCGGCCCCTCGCCGGTATCTACCTTGAATTGGTTACTTACTTAAATCAAAGCAGTTTTCCTGTTGTATCCGTTGATATACCGAGCGGTTGGTATGCAGACCTGCATCAGTTTGCTGATAATGCCGTAAGAGCCCATCATACATTAACGTTCGGTACTTACAAGCAAAGTTTTTTATTTCCAGAATCTGAAAAATTTACCGGTGATATTACGGTGTTGGATATTGGTTTATCAACAGATTTTAAGCCTGATACTGTTACTAATTATTTTTGGTCGGATACAAGTTTGATTCAAACTATTTTGCAACCTATCCGGCAGTTCTCTCACAAAGGTACGCATGGCCATGCAGGTTTGATTGCAGGATCAGAAGGTATGATGGGTGCCGCAGTATTAGCCTGTCGTGCAAGCATGAGAACAGGAGCCGGTAAAACCACCGGTATTATCCCTTCTTCGCAATTTTCAGTAATACATCAAACTACTCCTGAAGTACTGGTAAAAGATGTATTGACCTTTTCAGAAGAAAATGAATTTCAGGCAATCGGTATCGGTTCGGGTTTAGGAATCAATGACCGGTCGTTGTCTCTTCTAAAAAAAGCTTTAAACAGCCATAAACCATTGGTGATAGATGCAGACGCCATCCATTTAATCACCTCTTTAAATGATGTACATTTCCATGCAGATACTATTCTGACACCACACGTTAAAGAAGCCAAGAAATTAACCGGTGACGCATACAATAGTCTTCACTTATTGGCACAATGCCTCGATTATTGTAAAACGAATAAGGTTACGCTGGTATTAAAAGGAAAATTTACACGGGTAATTGATAAAGAGGGAAATGTGTTCTTTAATACTACCGGCAATCCGGGAATGGCATCGGCCGGCATGGGCGATGTTCTAACAGGTATTATCACTTCGTTGGCTGCACAAGGCTATAACGGACTTGACGCGGCTTTAATCGGTGTTTACTGGCACGGATATGCTGCTGATATTGCAGCAGAATCACTTGGTTACCCCAGCCTGATTGCCAGTGATGTTATTGAGCAGCTGGGAGCTGCTTATCTTCAAATGAAAATTTCATATTAAGTTCATTTACACTTAATATTGAGTTAATACGCTGACATTAGATTTGTGTTCCAAACATGCAATGGAGAGTTTTTCATCCAAATTCAGCGTAGGAGTGCTCTGCACTCCTTTTTTATTTTACCGGTTGCCCATCAGGGAGTGGTATGATACAAAGACGGTAATTTATCTCCTAAAATAAATTTCGGTTCATTACAAAATCTGATAAAGTCATTTGCCGAAGCATGCCCCACAGGAGGTGTCCAGTAACTATCAGCCCTGTTAGCCCAGAATAAAACGTAAGCAATTTTTGCACTCGAAGTATTGATCACTGTCAGTAGTTTTTTGGTAAACCAGTCTGCTTGTGTAATGTTCAACAAGCCTGTTTCAGTAAAAGCTGCCAGCTTATTGTTCTTTTCTGCATATTCACTCACCAGATTTAACCTGAACACTGCCAGATTGATATTTCCGTCGGCAGACAGATCATAGTAATTATCCATTCCTACCAGATCAACATATTCATTTCCCGGAAAGCGTTCGAGCAATTGTGTTTCAGTATTGAAGTTTCTGTCGGGAGACCAGGCGTATAAAATATTATGTACCTCTAAACTGTCTCTGAGATAGGTAACCGTAAAGCGAAACAGTTCTTTATATTCATCAATTGTGCAATGCGACTTGCCCCACCAGAACCAATCTCCGTCAAATTCATGAAAAGGCCTGAAGATAAAAGGGGCAAGTTTTCCGTCTTTTGCAATCAATGATTTTGCAAAATCAGCAATGGTATTCAAGTCTGCTTTAAACGCATCATGCTTCGATCCGCCCGGTAAAATTTCACTAACGGCTTTAGTGGGCGACGACTCCCAGTAAAAGCTACCCAAGGTAACCGGATTGTGATAATGCCATGCAAAAGTGTTGATGAACCCACGTTCATAAGCATCAATTGCCAGTAAACGCGCAGAACTTTCTTCATAATCAAACCATACATTTGACTCCGGACTGGTGATATGCATAAAATCGCTTCCGATTACGGTAGGAAATTTTCCGGTAACGCTATAAATATCTGAGCGGTTGGCATTAAAAGTACTACCGTATTCATTTGCCCATCCGAATCCTCTTTTAGTAGCATCCTGTTGGCCAACAAATACTTTAGTACGCGATTGTTTAAAAAGATTCAGAAAAAGATTCACGGTTTCTGTAGTAGCTTTCTGGTCAACCATACCGGCTTTCAAAACCTCTATTGGAGGAATCACTATTTCATCAACGGGGTCATCCTCCTTCTTTGCAGTATTTTTTTTACACGATAATATCAGTAATGCGAATAAACAAAAGCAGGAGATATATTTTTTGAACATATTTCTACTATTTAAATGAACTAAAAAACAGATGGCTTACAATTGAGTAAGCCATCCGTTTATAAAAAACCATCAAGAAATGATTGCCTATTTAATGAAGAGCAGATTATCCATATACACCAGTTCGCCCGTACCTCTCACCTGCATTACAATGCTATTTACAGAACTGTTTCCTGCATTTTTAGCTGCCTGTAACGGAATCTTATAATAATTCCAACGATTAGCAACCACGGTAATAGTTTGGATATCAAACCAGTTCAGTTTAACATCAAAGTTGATGTCTTTTGTACCACCGTATACATAGAAACTGAGAAAAGAATATCCTGAAATATTAATTGCAGGGTTATTATCAGTTACCAATTGAATAGCTCCCCAGTCGTTATTTCTCATATCACATTTATAGGAATAATCACCGATCAATACTCTTTCAGTAGAAGTAGTATAGGTTCCGCCCCATCCCCAGTCATATATTTTTGAATTATCCATTGCCTCATCCCAGATGATATAATGGTTAGGGAAATTGGTAAAAGTAATATCCGGTTCTCTTGTACCTGAGCTATTCGTAAAAGACAGTTTCGTATAATCTACGCTGGCAGCAGGCATCTGAATGGAAATATTTTTTCTGGTTTGTGACAAAATAGTTGCCTCCTGATTAGAAGCCAGCAATTTTACACTGTGTACATCATCGAAATTGTTACCGGTGAAATTGATAACGGTACCTTCTTCGAAATCATATTTATCTGCAGATGCAATATTCGGTAGAGCAATTACAGAAAAAGGAATGGAAGAGGTTTTACCGTCTTTACCTGTAAAAACGATTTTCTGCAAACCTCCGAATGCCGTATCCGGAACACGTAATAAAACGGTGTTGTTCGTAACAAAAGCCGGGTTTACAAATGCCGGAACATCCTGATTATCGAAATGAACACTGGCGATATCCTTTAAACCGTCACCGGTCAGTGCTATTACTTCTCCTCCGGGGCCTTCCGTAGGAGTAACGGTGTTAATGGTTAACGGGCCGTCAGAATCTTGTTTACAAGCCATCCATCCTGTGCTTAGCAGCAGGAAGGCTAATAATATATTGGGTTGAAAAATCTTTTTCATAATGATTAGCATTTAAAAACTAATAATAAGGAACCGGTGCTTCATTTAATTTCGGATTCTGTACTGTTTCTGATAAAGGAATCGGTAAGAACAATCCGCCACCTGGTAAATTCAATGTTACTGCTAATGGGTTTAAGTCGCCGTTATCAGCATAATGGCCTCTGTTTTGCGCTTCAATGATCTGTTTAGCCCGTGCGAGTCCCTGACGTTGAATATCAAACCAGTAATCACCCTCAAAAGCGAACTCCATTCTTCTTTCATGTAAGATATCCTCTAATGTAATTACAGATTTATCCATCAGTTGTGCTCTTCCGCGAACTGCATTAAAAGCATCCAGCGCAGAGATATCAGCAGTTGAAGCGTTATTACCTAATACTGCCTCAGCATAAATTAACAATACATCAGCATACCTTAAAATATGAGTACCGATCTGTGTTTTTTGAGCTAATACAGGCTCTGATTCACTGCCGGGTCCTACTACATATTTGGTAACGCTGGTTCTGGTAGGTGTTCTATGTCCTATCGGAGCCGGCTCATCCACATCGTAACGATAACCGTTCGCCATAAACTGGTTGAACTCAGGATTTCCTTCACGGGTTGGTTTCCATGCCGGATAAATATCTCCGTGTTGCATGATTGACCAGCGTTTACGCATATCCCCGCTTTCATAAGCAGCTAAGATATCGAGTGAAGGCATTACAGATGACCAGCCGTCACCGGTCATTAATAAGTTAGACGGTGCGATATAAGCCTGCATAGAGTTTTGAGAACCCCATTCGTTAGAAATCACCCATTGTAAAGAGAAAAGTGATTCTTTATTATTATTACTGGCAGAGCTGGAGAACATGCTGAAATAATCGTCCACCAAACCATATTTATCAGAATCTATTACTTCTTTTGACTTAATTTTTGCCTGTTCGTAATTTTTCTGATAGAGGTATAATTTAGCCATCATTCCTTTTGCAGAGAAAGTAGTAACGCGTCCTTTTGCGGCATTATCAGGAAGATTATTTTCAGCAAAAATGAAATCTTCCAGAGCAAATCTCAGTACATCTGCCTGAGGTGCTTTCGGAATCTGAAATTCTCCTGATTGTGCGATTTCTGAAGGATCTGTCAGCAAAGGTGCATCTCCCCAGATTCTGGCAATATAAAAATATCCAACCCCTCTGATAAACCTTGCTTCTGCAATACCCAGATCAAGGATGGCAGCATCACCACCTACTGCTTTCTTATCTTCGAAGGCTTTGATCAATACATTGGCCCAACCAACGATTTTAAAGAAAGAATTCCATGCTTCAGACAAACGTGAATCTGTAGCCGTGATGGTAATATTCATATAAGGTGCATAAGCAGGGTCTCCGGTATACATATTTCCCGATAACACCTCTCCTATACTATGTAATGCTTTATCGTTAAAATCAAACCATGGAAAGCCATACAATACACCGGTAGCACCTTGTACCTGTTCAAGTGTATTGTAGAAATTATCTAAAGTGGGACTATCCAGAGATGGTCGATCCAAAAAGTCTTTGCTACATCCAAAGTTGAATATCAATAGCAAAATGATGATATATAAATTAGTTTTTTTCATTTTCTTGAGCTTTAAGCGTTTGAATTTAGAATTCAATATTGGCTCCGATTGTAATTGTTCTTGGATTCGGATACTTACCGTTGTCTACGTTCATTAAGGTGATGCTCTTATTGAAAGCACCTAATTCCGGATCAAATCCTGAATACTTAGTGAAAGTGTATAAGTTTTGAGCAGCTAAATAAACTCTGGCTCTTTGAATAAACACTTTACGCGTTAATGACTCAGGTAATTGATAACCGATACTTAATGTTTGAATTCTCAAATAAGATCCGTCTTCAATAAATCTATCAGAAACCGCTCTGTTGTTTGGATTCGACTGTGTGAATCTTGGAATATCACTATTCGGATTATCCGGCGTCCATCGGTCAAACGCAGTAGTGAGCTGGTTGAAATAGAAATTATTCAGAGACTCGGTGCTTCTTCTCAGATAGTTAAGAATTTTTGCGCCATGGCTACCTTGCAGGAATAAGGTAACGTCAAAGTTTTTATAGCTGAAATTATTAGTAAACCCGTAAGTGAATTTCGGATGCGGGCTACCAATAGCTGTCATATCATTTGCATCGATTACTCCGTCATTGTTAAGATCCTGGTACAATACATCTCCTAACCAGGTACCGCTTTGAGAAACGGTTTGACCAAATTGAATAGGTGCCCTGTTCAGGTCTTCCATTGTTCTGATAATACCATTCGTTTTCAATCCATAAAACTGTCCTACCTGTGCACCCGGAACTGTATGTGTTACTAACACTGTAGCGTATTCAACTCTTCCGTCGATAGATGAATTTTCATTAATCAGTTCGTTCAACTCATTTTTATAGTGAGAGAAAATAAGGGTTGAGTTCCAGTTAAAGTCTTTTTTCTTAACGATATGTGCGTTAATGGCCAGATCTACCCCGGTATTAGTCATTTTACCGGCATTTACCACCGGAGCCAATACATCGTTCCAGTTAGTTCCTAAACCTGTGAAACGGGGTGCAGAACTAAACAGCAACATATCTGAAGTAATTTTCTGATATACATCGAGGTTGATGGTAAGTCTGTTTTGGAGGAAGCTGATATCAATACCGGCATTTGAAGAAATAACGCTTTCCCATCCTAAATCAGCACGGCCGATATTTCTCAGGAAGCTACCCATTCCGAATCCGGTTTGCATAATACGTACATTTGATGCAAATGGTGGAGAAGCTGCTCCTGCAGGCTGATTCTGATTACCTACGATACCATATCCAACACGTAATTTCAGGTAATCAATTTTTGAATTTGCCATGAATGCCTCGTTCGAAACCGTCCAACCAACACTTACAGAAGGGAAAGTACCCCATCTGTTCTGAGGACCGAAGTTGGAAGAACCGTCTCTTCTGATGGTACCTGTAATACTATATTTATCGTCGTAAGTGTAACTTAAACGGCCAAAATAAGATTCGTTTGCAGCGTGGCCTTTACCACCACTCAGGTTCTGATTTTCAGCATCACCCGCATTTAAGGCAATCAATCCGTTCGTTACTAAATTATAACGTTGTCCCTGAATAAAGTCATAATTAGACTGCCAGGCTTCGTGTCCTGCCGTAAAATCAATTCTATGTACATCGGCAAAAACATCATTATAATTCAAATACGATTTAAATACCCAGAAAAAGCTGTTGTTTCTGTTCTCTAATAAAGTACTCTGGCTGTTTACAGTAGTTCCGATTACATAAGTAGGTTGGAAAGCCATATTATTAGTTAACTGAAAATCATATCCTAATTCATTTCTGAAATTTATTTTTTTACTGATCTGCAAGTCACCGTAAATATTACCAAACACTTTTGTTTGTTGTGAATTTACCTGACGCAACATCGCTTTTGCAACCGGGTTATCCTGGAAGAACTGGATATTACCGATTGTGGTAGGTCCGCCCCATGATCCATCCAGGTTTCTTACCGGAATTGCCGGAGATTGAATCAAACCTACTGAAACGGTACCATCGTGTTCATCGGCCAGTGTCAGCTTTTGGTTAGAGCGGGTAGCATTGATGCTTACACCGGCTTTGAACCATGACTTCACCTGCTGATCGATGTTCATACGCATTGAATAACGTTTGAAAGCAGAACCGATAATAATACCCCTTTGATCATAATAGTTACCAGAGAAATAATAAGTGGTTTTATTTTGGCCACCTGAAAAACTTAACTGATGATTTTGTGTAATACCGGTTTGGAAAATTTCATCCTGCCAATCCGTTCCTTTTCCAAGATAATCAGGAAATGCAAACTCTCCGGGAGGTGTTTGATTATTTTCGGACATTACCTCGCTGCTATATTTAGCATATTGTTTAAGATCCATTATATCCAATCGTTTAGGAACATTGGCTGTTCCCACAAAAACGTCGTAATTGATCTTACCTTCTCCCATTTTTCCTTTTTTAGTAGTAATCAATACTACACCGTTAGCACCGAGAGAACCGTAAATAGCCTGTGCAGAAGCGTCTTTTAAGATATCAATCGATTCAATATCGTTAGGGTTTAAGGTAGCCAGTACAGAGTTGCTGTTTTGACCGGCGCCGCCGCCTAACATATCATAAGAAATACTCGAAGTTGAAGTAAGAATAGGCACACCATCTACTACATATAAAGGCTCATTACCATTTACCGAGGTAATACCCCTGATACGCACACTAACACCACCACCCGGCTGTCCACCGTTAGAAGTAACGGTTACACCCGCCACTTTACCTTGCAAAGCAAGATCAACACCTGCTACCGGAAGGTTTTTAATGTCACGTTCGCCTACAGACGAAATAGAGCTGTTAATATCTGCTCTTCTCTTTTGTCCGTAACCGATCACTACTACGTCATCAAGACTGGAAGCTTCAAGGTCAAGTGTTATAATGTAATTAGTTTTTTGATCTATAGGAATCTCAACAGATTTCATTCCTACATAAGATACTACAAGAAATTTGTCAGCGGGGGAAACATTAAATCTGAAAGTACCTTTTTCATCGGTGAGCGTGACCGCTTTTTTTCCTTTTATACCTATAGAGGCACTAGAGAGGGGGGAACCTTCCTGATTGGTTACGACTCCTGTGATTACTCGTTCCTGAGCATAAGATAAGGTCACAAAAAAAGTCGCAAATACCATCAGGCAAAGCCGTAAGATGATATGCTTTCTCATATTGCAAGTTTGTTTGGTCAAATATATTCAAGAGGTAAAATATTACCATGTACTATTTTATCCTATCCTCATACTTTTTTAAATGCAACAAGTTGCATAAACTTTAAAACCTTGTTACATAAACGTTTTCAAAAAAAATATCAGTAACTAACATATGTATTTTTTTTACCTAAAATGATATAATTTTAAATCGTTTTAGTAATCATATGAAAAGAAAAGTAAAAGAAGTGGTGCGTGAAATCACCCCACTCACTCAACAAGACTGCTTTACCATATTCAGTAGAACCAAAGACGGGTTCGACTTTCCCTTGCATTACCATGAAGAGTTTGAACTGAATTATATTGAAAATGCACAAGGTGCACAACGCGTAGTAGGTGATCATTTAGAAACCATTGAAAACCGTGAACTGGTGTTGATCGGACCGTTAGTACACCATGCCTGGTTTAATGCGCAATGCCGTCAAAAAAATATTAAAGAAATCACGATACAGTTTCATAAAGATTTATTTGAGGATAAGTTCTTAAACAAAAACCAACTTAGTTTTTTAAAGTCGATGTTGTTACTATCGGGTAGAGGAATTGCTTTTTCACCGGAAACCATACAGCAGGTAGCTCCTCGAATTAACAACCTCAATAAAAAAAACGGGTTCGACTCTGTACTTGAACTCATGAGTATATTACATGATTTATCTATTTCACGTAATATGCGTATCTTATCTGATACCAATTTTTTAAAACCGGTAGATCAGTATCACAGTACCCGTATAGACAGAACCTTTGACTTTATGACGAAAAACCTCGACAAAGAAATTTCTTTAAAAGAAGTAGCCAAGCTGGCGAATATGACAGAAGTTTCTTTCAGCAGATTTTTTAAACAAAAAACCGGTTCTACTTTTATTGAGTCATTAAATGATATACGAATCAGCCAGGCTGCGCGGATGCTGATTGAAACAGCACAAACCGTTAGTGAAATTGCCTATGCCTGTGGCTTTAATAATATGTCGAACTTCAACAGAACTTTTAAAAGAAAAAAAGGTTGCTCGCCGAAAGAATTCAGAATGAACTATTCGGGCAGGAGAATTTTCATCTGATACAGGGTTTAATTAACTACCCGGCGATCAACTATTCATGAAAGTTTTTTCAACAGAAACAGTCAGTCAACTCAGACAATATTCGTATAGCGATACTTAAAGGTTTTTTAACGAATGAATGTCCCATTTTTACAAGTTTTTTACCTGAGAAAGTTGCATCTTGCATACAAAAAGAAACAATAGCCATGTTTAAACACAACTCTGTAAGCCTCAAAAAGTATGTAAGTACCGTATTTCTTTTATCTGCCACACTCCTCTCCTTTTCCCAAACTCAACATAATGAAGAATTACAGAAAATGGCGGATGCAGACCAGCAATCAAGAATGGTAGCCAATATCAATTGGTCTGTATTAAACAGAGAAGATAGCCTCAGACGTGTAAGGGTTTTTGAATTGATCAAAGACGGGCAACTTCGCACCGGTAAAGATTATCTGAATGCCGGAATTATTTTTCAACACGGTAATGATACGCTTGCTTCCGGAATGGCAGTACAAAGTTTTGAGAAGGCATTACAATTAGACAGTTCGCTGAACAGATGGTGGTATGCTGCAGCGGTAGACAGAGATCTGATGAGGAAAGGTCAACCACAGGTATACGGAACGCAGTTTATAAAAAATCAACAAACCAATGGAAAGTTTCTTCGATATACCATTGACACTACAAAAGTGACCGATACCGAAAGAAAATATTACGGCGTTGAAACACTGGCAGAACAAGCTGAGAAAGAAAGAGCGATGAATCTTAAATCAGTTTCAGGTTATTATGCAGACAATAAAAATATAAATTCTACTATTGAGTTAATAAAGCAGGAATATAAAAATGGAAAACATTCAGACTACGATGTTTCAGAAGAAAAGATAAACAGTTTCGGCTACGAATTACTTAATAATAAAAAAATGACTGAGGCTTTACTGGTGTTTGAACTGAATACACAACTTTATCCGAAAGGCTTCAATACGTTCGACAGTTATGGAGAAGCATTGATGTTGGCCAATCAGAAAAAGAAAGCACTTAAAGCTTATAAACAATCACTCAAATTAAATCCGGAAAACGAAAACGCCAGAAAAATATTACAAAAAGACAAGTAAATGATCAGACCTGTTTTTTACGAAAAAGACTGTTTCAATGAAACAGTCTTTTTTAATGGGTTAGTTAGTATATATCTTATTATAAGTCAAAAATCAATTGTTCTTCTCTGTCTTCAATAACTATATTTCTGATAAAATTATCATACTCTCCATCATCATCATCGTGTGAAGAGTAAGTTCCGTATGAGTCAATAGAATAACCGATAATACCGTCTTTGGTTTCTATCAGATAAAGAATGGATGAATCATCCGGATTCGAATCACCTTCAAAGCGATAAGTTTTAATAATTTTCAGGTCTTCCGGAGAATAAAACACATTACTATCTCCTATTGTAAACTTATTATTCTTTAAGGTGAACTCCTTGTCAAGTTGTCTTTGGCGAAGTTTTTCTAAAACCTCCAACAAAGTAGTCATATGTCCAGTTGCCATAATAGAATAGGTTTGTTATATATGCAATTCAAACACTATGCCATGGAAACGATTAATATTAAACTGATTGTTAAGACTTTTCCCTTCTTTTAAAGCTAGGTTTATTTTTAAAATATTTCCTGAATGCCGCAGCAAAAGTAAATTTACTCTGATAACCTACCATATTGGCAATTTTATTGATTTTGATAGAAGAATGAGAAATTAACACCATAGCTCTTTCCATTCGCAGATATAACAGATATTCAAATATAGAAACGCCATATATTCTCCTGAATCCTGTACGAAGCCTTCTTTCGTTCAAACCTAAATCATTCGCAATCGATTCAATACTGATTTCAGTATGCATCTGATCCTGTAAAATATGTTTAAACAAATAAATTCTGTTAATCTCATGCTCTTTCAATTTACTGGCATGTGGAAACGGCTTACTATTCATCTGACTTAAACATCCTTCCACAATATTCAGCAGCACCTTTTGCTGCATTTCCTGCTGATGTGTATTCTCCAGCAAATGATACAGATTCAGCAGTTTAGGCGTAAAGGTGTATTTTGATATAATATCAGTCTTTGAATTTTTCTGCATTGCCAGGGTAACCGACAGATGCGGGTATTTTATAAAGAAAGAATTTACCATTTCCTCATTCAATGCAATTAATACAAATTTGTATTCGTGATTCGCCTTTGCATTCCAAAGAATACGACCATCTTCCGATCGGAAAAAATAAAATCCACGCTCATACAACTCTATTTCAGACTGGTCTAACCGTCCCTGAAACGTATGAAGTAAATTCACCAGAAGATAAGTGGTATCTGCTTGTAAAGAGATGGTATAGTCTTCTTCTACGCGGTTAAAAAAATGGTATTGTTCGAAGTAACACTCACCAAAATCAGATTTCTGCCATAACAATTTTCCGACTTCAAATTCAAAATACTGTTGATTAGCATCTTGTATTAATAAAGACTGTAATAGTACGGGGATACATGGTTCCGGACTTAATCGACCACATGTTGAGGTTAAAATATTCATCGATAATTGAATTACGGTCAAATTTATACGTTACCGTTATAAAAAAACATGCCCGATTGTGGTAAAAAAACTCATTTTGAGCTAAAGTTTAGGGAATTACTACCCGTTTCAGGCATCATCTAAGTAGAAATGAATATTTATTTTTACAATTTAACCCTTAAATATCATAAAAAAAGAACTCTATACTTTCTCAATTATTTTTTTTTTGAGAAATTGAGCTTCTACTCATTCTCACTATCCTTCTCATGTAAGATTTATAGCAGCTCTCTAGTAAAACACTAGACATAAACCTTTATTATGAGAACACTACAGTTAGAGAAATCTGATATTACTCTTCGAGAAAACCTTCAGGAAACCGAATTCAAGAAAGACTTTGGCGGAAATTGTAAGATGACACTTACGCCATTATTGTCGGCTCATGAAATTCAAATGGTTACCAACTGGCTTTTTGAATCAGTAACAGAAAGTCTTACCACACACCAAAAAACGGTACGTCCCTCTATGGCGCCTACCCCCGAGCGTTCAAAAAGAAATTTCATGATTAAGATGGAGCCCTCTATTCCGGTAGCAAAGGTGCAGATCATAGCGGTACAGGAGGATGTATTTTCGTTACATCAGGATTGTGAAGAAAGTCACCTGATCATCAGACCGGTATTCAATCCTAAATTGCAGCAGAACCCATCATTATACAGCAATGCAGTCAGGATGGCCTGTTTATACAGTTTTACTCATCTGAGAGCGCTGCAGGTATGGATGGAAGTACCTAGTTATCAAAAACCATTTATGACCACCCTGCAAGATGCCGGATTTCAGATTCAATCTGAATTTTTCGCTCAGGCATATCCCATTACCAAATTAACAATGACACTTAAAGAGTTTAAGAAAAGAGAATTCTTTTCTATCTAGAGCCAATATTTACTGCCCCAAAACGCCGGTAATACCGGTGTTTTTTTTAATTGCACCGACTGTTAAGCAAATTCATTGAAAAAATACCCGTCAGGCAGCAAGCTGCTATAGTGTTCATACAATTGCTCCATCCACTTCATCTTACTATCATTGTACTGTAAAAGGATATTAACATCTTCTGCTGATTCTGTAGCTTTTTTGTGAAAGCAAACATTTGCTCATCGCAAACAAATCCATATTACCATCCGGTCTTCTAATAATTTTATCAGAAATATGTTAACATGAATATTAAATAACGTGAAGGGGCGGATATAAGGAACTGAACAGCTATCGGTACCAAATAAAAAATATCGATGGTCCGATTAAACCAATTGGCACATTTTCAGTCAAACAATTAACAGTACAAGTATGAAACAAACCGCTTTATTAACCAATATTTTTCTTTCGGTATTCTTGTTAATTTCCTGCTCAAAAGGTGGTGGCGATAGAACCGTTGATGTGTCACTTGCGTCAATAGCCACTATGACTACTCATACCTTTACCACTACCGATAATGGCCATATAGGATACTGGCTTTACACGCCTGAGAACCCGACAGATAATATGCCGCTAATTATTTATTTGCATGGAGGAAGCGGCCGTGGAAGCGATCTCAGTTTAGTGACCGGGGCCAGTTTACCACAATTTATCCGGGATGGTTCGGTAAAAGATATTCCTGCTTATATATTGATGCCTCAATGTGCGGCAGATAAAACCTGGGAGCAAATAGGTGCCGCTGTCATTGAACTCATGGAGAATATAGCCGTCAGCAAAAAAATCAATACCGATAAAGTTAGTATTACCGGCCACAGTTTCGGGGGGTCCGGTACCTGGAGGCTGGGAGCTACCTATAGTACAAAGTTTAGCTGTATTGCTCCGCTGAGCGGCAGTGTGCCGGCATCCGCAGCTTCGGCTTATTCTGCCATTCCTGTATGGGCATTTGCTGGCGCTAATGATACGATTATTGATCCTTCTTTTAGTATCGCTATTATACCGCTGATTAATAACCTGGGTGGCAATGCACAAATCAAAATTTACGACCATGCCACGCACTTTGAAGTGCCGGAACTCACTTACAAAGACCATTCGGTAAATATTTTAAACTGGATGATCAGTAACTCGCGCCGGTAAGTTTGAAACATTTCTGAACAGTCGGTAACTGTTTTAATTTGAAAAAATCAAAAAAAGGCTTTTGGAGGAACAAATGCATATGAAAAGTTAGTGCAACAAAGCAAAAAAAATAAAATTATTGCATTAGATATTTAAACAATATATAAGTTTCCTATAGTATCTACCCCAAAAATTACAGAGAGAAGCTTACCGGTACCCTTTTCAGTTTTTCTTATCTCAGCATTTTTTACCGCCATCAGAGATACATACGAACAAGTCATTTTGGTGGTAAGAAGTACCGGACTTTTTCTCACTAAAATAATTGCAACAACAACTAATAAACGCAGTTTAACATAAATGGGTTTTCAGAAAATAAGTTGTTGAATCAACTTTTTCCGGCTGAGGGTACTCCTTCTTATTTTACAAAAACTCCGCTTCTTTCAATTGCCTGAAAACTGACTTTTGCCACTTCAAAATATTAAAATAATAAATGATATAATTAGAGAAATATCAGTAGCTAAATGCAAGATGAAAAATCAGGATAGCCGGCTTCATCAATACTATTCAATTGCATCAACAACTAAAAACAGTTTTGGTAAAATAATTTTTTAAGTCTTAGCGAGGCAATCAGATGATTCAAAAAAGAATGAGATGAATTGAAAAATTAATAGAAGATTTACCGCTGCTGCCTGACCAACTCATTATTTTTTTTTCAATATAAGAGCAGGAGGAAAATTAGAAAACAAGGAATGAAATACCTCCGTGTTTATCTTTTTAGAATTGATTATACGGCTACAGAAATGATACAAATGCAATTTTTATGCTATATATATTGTAGCTATACTTTTCCATTTTTATTCAAAAAAAATACATCTTCATGAATGGTTGGTTCCGGGTTCTCCGAAAGGTATAAAATAAAAAAGAGTTCCCTTTTTGGAGGGAACTCAGTGCAGTTGGTTTTGGTTAATTGTATTGAAAAGAGTAAAATTCAAACAATAAAAACACGCATAATTTCGCAGCAGTGCAACCAGAATAATAAGACAACAAATGTTTTAAGGATGCTGCGTCTATTTATAATTTTTTTTTAATCTTTTTGGAGGTACCCATGAGTACCTGATTTTTGCCAATGAATTTCATTTAAACGTGCTTGCTCCTTCAGTATATTTTTTGCATTTGGTCCTTCACAAAAAAGTAAGTCTAAAATCGAGCAGTAAGGAAAAAAATCTAACCGGTCCTGGAACACCTGGCTATAATTGACGGCGTTCGGTAATAATTGCCGGATATTTTTTGGAGCAAAAACATTTCTTAAATCATGACATAATTGCAGTTCACTAGAATTACCCACCTTATTAAATGACTCGGCAGGGTTTGTTAATAGCTCATTTTTGGAAGAAGAAATTTGCATAGTACCGTTCCATTTTAATTGCCTTGACAACCATTTCGAACTCCAACTATTCCACTCAACAAGCGTCTTATATTGTTGCTCAAACAACTGTTTCAATTCTAACTGATAAAATTCGAACCAGGGCGAACGGTTATAGGCACTAATAATAGTTCTCCAATGCAATAGTTGCCAACGTTGACTATTGTCAATTTCAACCATATTATAAGGTATTCTCTGATTGCGTCCATTGATCAATGGAACGCTCAACCTGAGGGGTCCGTTTGCTCCGACGAGGGTATAAGTGTTGCGAAAACTCATTTTTTCGTACCTATCATATATATCAAATTTGATATATGTTTTTTCTGCTAAACCAGCCCAAATAACAACAGGAGCAAAACACTGTAATTCAACTAATTGCATTTTATTTTTTTATATCTCTCTGTAAATTAATGTTTTTTAAAAAATGAATAAAATTTAATTGTAATCAGACATCATATCAGTTCAAATTTTACATAAAACAAAACACATAATAATATGATTAATAATTATATACAATTAAAATGTATACTAATTTTATTAGACTAATGAAATTTCTTTTTTTTAACCGTTTTCTCCCTGTAATACTAATAATATTAGCAGAAGTTTTGCAATTTTCGATCTCCCGGATTTGGCGCTCTTTTCGTTTTTTGGTACTTTGTGCTCATAACGAAACAGACATGAAAAAATGGATATTTCTGGCCCTTCTGCCCTTCCTGATGGTAAGCTGTGCCAAGCCCGAAACCTTCGAATATCTGGGTATTCAATCAATCAAAGTAAAGTCAATGAACTTCTCCGAAGCCAATCTTGAAATCGTCGGAGCCTTCTACAACCCCAACAAATTTCCGGTTCAGTTCAAAGACGCGTCGGTAGACCTTTCAATTAATGGTGTATTTTTAGGACAGTCGAACCTCGACAGTACCATCGTAGTTCCTAAAAAAGATACCTTCCAGTTACCGGTTTTACTAAATGTCAAAATGTCAATGGAGATGATTAATCTCGTAGCAAGATTTATGGGAGGTGAAAAAGAATTCGAAATAGAATTGAAAGGGAAGTCCAAAATCGGCAGGGGTGGATTTTTCATTAACTACCCGATTTATTATAAAGGGCAAGAAAAAATCGACTAAAACTATCTTTTATCAAACCATAAAAAAATGCTTTCACTACCCCGAAACAGGGCAATGAAAGCATTTTTCTTTTATCCGGATTTCCCGGATTTTTTCTATAGCTGTTATTTTCTTTTCTTCCAACTGCTATTTCGCGTACACATATTATTGCTTCTCACATTATCTATGATTCAATCGATTGCAAAAAACTGCAAATAGTAAATACAGATTTTGCAAAATAACGCATATCATATTTTACAATGTGTTGCTTTTTATACATTTTTTAAAGCCGGTTTCTTTACACAGATCATTTATCAGGACTTAAAAAATATTTCTTTTTGCTGGTAGCAGTAACTTTTTGAATCAGCTAATCTGACCTTTTCAGTTCAATTTTTGAACACTCTTTTTTGATCTTCTCCCAGCATTTCCGGGTCACTTTTCACTGTAAAACAATTGGGTTTTATGAACAGACTTTTCTTACCATATAATTAATTATCACAATATCAAAGTAACTTATCAGGTGTATTTCCGTCATCAAAAAACCGGTATTCTGAATACTTTTTGTGTCATTTTTCAGGGCTTCTGACCGCTGGTTTCTCTTCATTTTTTGGCATCGCAAATTTATCTAGTTCAGATATTTCAACACATCCTCCACTTTATATTTTGGACTTCTCTGCATCCACATATTAAAAAAAGCCGTATGTGTTGCTCCCATTAAAATGAAAACCCGGTCATTTTTTCCCAGTTCAATCTGGTTCAGATTTGAGTACATCACCATGTTTCTGTGGTAAAATTTTGTTGCTTCTTCTGCTCCTTCAGCGTTCCCTTCTGACGAAATATGCAGCAGCATATCGGCATTTATATTCAATAAAACATCGAGATAAAGTGGATTATTCGCCAGCTGCAAATGCTCCAGAACGGTTAATTTGTCTTCAGGATACTGTTTTTCGAGTTCATCCAGCAGCTTCATATAACGATAATAAGTGTTATGGTCTTTACCATTTTTTACGTTTCTGGCAATTCCATAGTTGTAACCTTGCTTGTAATCTACCCCATAAATTCGGGTCGTTCCTGATAAACGACCTACTTCGTAGGCAAGTAATTCTATTTCTGAAGGGTGTTCAAATTTCATTTTTGGGTTTTTCAGGTACTGCTGATATTGCTCCTGAAGCGTCTTGTTGTCTTCCGGAAGTGTCTCTACAATAATCACGGTAGGCTTAAATGCAGCTATTTTTTGTGCAACTTCGTGCACCAGTTGCACATTCTTTTGATCGTGTTCGTCAAACTCTGTGGTACTGGCGTCGGGCGTGTAGCCCATATGAAAGGTTCCCATGTTTAATACCGCAATGGCATCAGGAAACTTTGTACTAATACTCGAATCGATCTTTTGGGCATTCGTAACAGTACTGGCCAGTAAGATGGCAGCAGAAAATAATATCGCTTTCATATTCTTTATTTTTTTACTGCAAATGTTCTGAAAGCCAGACGCTGTAAAAAAGTTTATCGACCAACCCCTGTGTTTTATCTACTAATCCCTGGGCATGTAATGGGCTAAATTTTTACTTTTACAAAAAGATTTCATGTATAAAAGCTCGTTGTCTGTCAGGAAGGAAGTACTTCTCCATATTATTTTCTGGTTAATGTGGAGCTACTTCAACATGACTTATGATACCAACGGTGGTCTCCGGCTGGAAATATTCTCCATTACCTGGTTGACTGTATATGTAACTACTTTTTATGTGAACTATCTGCTGGTTTTACCACGGGTTTTTAAGCCTTTAAAATGGAGTAACGTATTTTTCGGCTTTGTGTGCCTCTACCTTTTTTTTGTTTTTTTCAGGTATTTGTTTGAACAGGTGCTGGCGAAATGGTGGTTTGATTCCCAGAACTATCCGGAAGGAACCGGTATTCTGTACTATTTATATGATAACTTCTTTTTCAGCATGCGGCCAATCATCTTAAGTACAGCTTTCTGGGTGATTCTTTTCCTGATCAGGTTATTGGAATACAACAACTATATTCTCGAAGAGCAGAAGAATACCGAGATTAAGTTTTTAAAAGCACAAATCAATCCGCATTTTATCTTCAACACACTCAATAATATCTATTCGATGGTTTACTTTCAATCGCCCAGGTCACTGTCGGCCATTGAAAAACTCAGTAACATTATGCGTTTTGTTACCTATGAAGCCCAGCGTAACAATATTCAACTGATAGAAGAAATTAATTACATCAATGCTTATATAGAACTGGAAGAACTGAGGCACGAACAAAAAGGATTTATCCTGTTTACCATTGAGATGCAGAATGAAAAGGTGGATATTCCTCCTTATACCCTTTCGCCGCTGGTAGAAAACGCGTTGAAACATGGCGCCACAGGATATGAAAATGCCATAAAAATCAATCTTCAACAAACCCCGCAACTACTTATCTTCACGGTTACCAATGCAATCGGAACCCAGAAAAAAGATAAACTTGGAGGGGTAGGCATGAATAACCTGCGTAAAAGACTAGAGATTTTACTTCCGGGTAAACACCAGCTCCAGTATCAAAAAACCGATCAATTTTTTACAGCCCGCCTTGAAATTAGATTATCATGAAAACATCCATTCACTGTATTATTATAGATGACGAGCCGCTGGCTGTTGAACTGATACAAGATTATGCACGAAAAACCGGTTCATTGAATATTTTATATGCCGGCAGCGACGTATACAAAGTAATACAACTCTTAAATACAGAGGTGGTTGATTTAATTTTCATAGACATACAGATGCCTGAATTAACGGGTATTGAGTTGATGAGTATGTTTAATCAACACCATAATTTCATTATCACTTCAGCTTATCCGCAATATGCACTGGAAGCATTTCAATTCAGGGTAATAGATTTTTTACTAAAACCAATCACCTTCAACCGCTTCTATCAAAGTGTAGAAAAATTCATACACTGGCAAAGCCATTTTCCCAGACCCGACATAGTTGACCATCTCTTTGTAAAAGCCGATAAAAAGCATTATAAAATCGCTTTCGATAAAATTCTTTACATAGAAGGGTTAAAAGATTACATCCGTATTCATACCAGTGAAGAAAACATCATTGTACTTGAAAACATGAAAGATATACTCGATAAACTTCCAAAAGAGAAATTTATGAGAGTACACCGGTCTTATATCCTCTCTACCGACAAAATAAAACTGATAGAAGGGAATAGTATTCAGTTACAGAATGGCATTTCAATACCGGTCGGAGAAACTTTCAGGAAATTAGTAGCAGAATGGGTGGAGAAAGGACAAGGGAAAATTAATTATTAATTAATAATGAAGAGTGGTGGTAGGCCGGTTCATTAAAAAAGGGAACGAAGAAACTACAGCGGCTTCTTCATTCCCCCAATATCTTAATCAATTTAAAAACTATTCTTTCTTACGATCAATCTGACAAGCTTTAGGCAGTTTTTTAAATGCTTCTTCCAGTCTTTCTTCATCATCGGCATCATAGCCCAGATTTGCAATATTCACTCTGATCGTTTCCGGATTAATGCGATGCGGAATATATTGAACTTTGGTAATACCTTTTCTCCAGTCTACTTCTACTTTTTGAACGCCAAGTTCACGGCCAACATATTTTATTATTCTGTTTTTACATTCTTCGCAATGTACGGTAGGCGTATTGATCGTGATCTTAGCGGTTTGCTGGGCCTTTAGGGTAAAACTCGTCAACAGAATCAACACCAACGCAAATAAGGTTCTCATAAAGATGTGTTTATTTAAGCTAAAAGTAATTTATATATTTCAGGATAAGCCTATTCTATTAAGATACGACTTTTTTTAGAAAAAACCAAAAAAACATCCTGAACCGCCTCTCCTATCCTATTAAAAACCAACTTATTAATAACTCTTTTTTCTAATTTTTATTGTTAGTATTCTGTAACGGGTGTATGATGTTCATAGCTCTTCGGAAAATCTCTCTTTCTAGAAAAACATACTTGATTTATCTGCACATACACCGGTTATTCTTGTGTATATTTAGTAGTCTTTTTTAAAAGTTTATAGTCATCATCGCAAAAACAAAAAAAATGAAAAAAACAGGTATACTGTTTATCTTACTGGCCATTTGTTCCGGTGCATTTTCGCAAACGGTAGACGAAAAGATAAAGCGCTTCGAACAAAACGTTTATCATTGGGATAAAACCAAGCAACGAACACTTTCACTAAAACAACTCATGGAGCTTTACGGTGCCAATGCAATAAGCATTGCCATGGTAAAAGATTACAAAATAGAATGGGCTAAAGCCTATGGATATGCGGATGTTTCTGAAAAACGTACAGCAACTGTTAACACTTTATTTCAGGCGGCTTCTATCAGTAAAAGCATTAATAGCTTAGGAGTGTTAAAACTATCCGAAGAAGGCAAAATCAACCTGGATACAGATATCAATCAATATTTAAAAAGCTGGCAATTCCCTTACGACTCACTATCAAAAGATAAAAAAATAACAGTAGCACAACTGCTCAATCATACTGCCGGTTTATCTACACATGGTTTCGGTGGTTATACCATAACAGCACCTCTTCCTACTATCATTCAGATTTTGAACGGTACTGCACCTGCTAATTCCGGTGCAGTAAGATCATTGTTTGAACCGGGTTTGAAATCTAAATATTCTGGTGGAGGAACTACTATTACACAATTGATCATTGAGGATATGACCAAACAAAAGTATGAGAATTATATGCAGCAGCAGGTTTTGTCACCCTTAAATATGACCGCCAGTTCTTACACTCAACCACCGGTAAAAACCACTGCCTACCCACTGGCTACGGGTTATTATCGCCAGGATAAAGAAGTGGATGGCAAGTATCATATCTATCCTGAAAAAGGAGCTGCCGGTTTATGGACAAACCCTACCGACCTCTCAAAATATATTATCGAAACTCAATTATCCCTAACAGGAAAGTCAAACAAAATACTCTCTACAACAACTTCGCTTAAAAGAATAGACGATAACCTGGGTGTATTTGTGCTGAATTTTGAAGGAGCAAAGTACTTTATGCATAACGGGCAGAATGAAGGTTTCACCTGTGTTTATATCGGCAGTGTGGAAGGAGGCGACGGATTGGTAATTATGACCAACAGCAACGATGGCAGGATACTGAATGACATTGCATGCGGTTTGATCGGTTTAAATCAATGGAAAAATTTTCCTTTAGAAGTATCGAAAAAACCTATTAACTTGGCTATACGGAAAGAAAGTTTGAAATCAATTGATCAAGGCATCGCACTTTATTATGAACTCAAAAAGAAGTATCCGAACGATTATAATTTCGAGAATGAAAGTGAGTTAAACAATTTTGGATACGAACTGATGAATGAGGGGAAGCTGGAAGCTGCCCTTAAAATTTTCGATGTGAATGTTCGGGAATTTCCTGCATCAGCCAACGTATATGATAGTCGCGGTGAGGCATATTTCAAACTCAAAAAATATGAATTATCTAAAAAAGATTATCAGAAAGCGTTAGAACTGGATCCTACTACAGCAACAGCCAAAGAGATGTTGATAAAAATAGAGGCACTGTTAAAATAGAGGCGTATTAAAAAATATTCCCGCAGTATAAGCAGGCAAGTGATCAATCCTCACTATTCTACCTATTCTGCGGGAAAAACTTATTAAGATGAGGTTGACGCTATTGATATTAGATCACCTCTGTAGCAATTGCTATTTCATCCAATTTGACGGATCTTTTTGCCATTGTAACAAAATATCCTGTTGCTCGGCGCTGATAAGTCCTTTTTCAATTGCCAATTCAATTAAAGTCGGATAGTTGGTTAACGGTCTGAGTGGAATCTGAGCTGCATCAAATGCCTGTTGGGCAACATCAAAGCCGTAGGTAAAGATAGAAACCATTCCAATCACCTCAACATCAGCCTTTTGTAAAACTTCCACTACCTGTAGTGAGCTTTTTCCGGTAGAAATAAGATCTTCAATCACCACCACTTTCTGGCCTTTTTCTAAAGAACCTTCAATCTGATTGCCCAGGCCATGTTCTTTGGGTTTCGGGCGAACATAGCAATAAGGAAGTTTCAGCTGATCAGCTGCCATTGCCCCCCAGGCAATACCTGCTGTTGCCACACCGGCCAGCACTTCCGCATCCTGAAATTCCTGAAAAATAACATTGCACAATTCACTTTTAATGAACTCGCGTATATAAGGAAATGCCAGTACTTTACGATTATCACAGTAAATAGGGCTTTTCCAACCGGAAGCCCAGGTAAAAGGCTGGTTGGGACTT
This sequence comes from Gynurincola endophyticus, assembly GCF_003991195.1. Taxonomy (GTDB): domain Bacteria; phylum Bacteroidota; class Bacteroidia; order Chitinophagales; family Chitinophagaceae; genus Gynurincola; species Gynurincola endophyticus. Next base: position 271,537 of record NZ_RCWL01000002.1, read on the forward strand.
AATTTAATCGCATTGATCTGTAATAATTTCTCAGCGACCACTTTTTCGTTCGTAGACATAATGTTTATATTATTTTTGCGACACTGTCACAAGTGAATTTAATAGTATGCAAAAAACCATTTATTTCAACAACAGTGCCCTTCACATTAGAAATTCGGAGCACAAAGATATTAAAGATATAGGGTTAAAGGGCCAGATATCTTACAAAGAATTATCTGATGTAGATAACTTAAAAGATTACGTGCAAAATTTGCAGTCGGGCAAGGCTGACCACATTATTTTAACCACTTCTTCTGTAGAGGAGTCGTTTAATACAATAAAATCGTTGTTTCAGCCTATCATCGCAGCCGGAGGAGTGGTTAAAAACGAAGCGGGAGAAGTTTTGTTGATTTTCAGAAGAGGTTGCTGGGACCTTCCCAAGGGCAAGCTGGACGAAGGAGAATCTATTCCGGAATGTGCTGTAAGGGAAGTAGAAGAAGAAACAGGCATCGGTAACATCCGATTAGGAGAATTGATCGTTGAAACCTATCATACTTATCGCGAAAAGGGGAACGACCTGTTTAAAACCACCTATTGGTATGATATGTCGGTAAAAGGAAATCCTATCCTAACTCCTCAGGCTGAAGAACAGATTGAACAGGTACTCTGGGCACCTGTTAACCGGTTAGAGGAATATACGAAGCAAACTTATGCTTCTATCAAAGCTGTACTCGACTGGTTGATTCAGAAAAAATAACCGGGGAGTCTTTTGACTCCTTTTTGTTGTTTTCCAAAACCATCGTACCAGTATTCAAGAAAAGCCCTCCGGGTTCTAATATAAATCAGAGCGGAAGGCTTTCTATTATTGACTAAAAACTTATGTTCAGGTATTTATCACCGGGGTGTAGTAGTCAGTTTTCTTAATTCGATGAGTACAATTTGTTCATTCAACATGGCGGCATAAAGGTCTGCTTCTGCTTTCGCCAGTGAAGACTCAGCCGTCAATAACTGAATCGGTGTATTTAATCCGGCCGCTTTTTTATCATTCTCAATGCGCAAGGCTTCTTTCCGGTAACCTACTGCTTTGGTGGCTACTTGTATTAAAGCCTGCGACTGTTGCCATTTTCGGTAAGCTTTATCAATAGCAGTATTTGTCTGCTCCTCTACATACTTCACATTTTCTGCCGCTTGCTGATGTAATAATTTTCGCTGAGAAATCGTTTCTTTATTACTGAATAAATCCTGAATATTCCATTTCAGGCTGGCGCCGATAAAAGGATTACTCTGTGGAAAAATAGCATTTCCCAATTGATACGTATAACCCGCTAAAACCCCGATTTCGGGCAGGCTACTCTTTTGAGCGGCCCTGATACCAATTGTTGCTTTCTGCTCTTGCAAACGGCTTAATTGTACGTCTACGTTGTTAATATTACCACTTTGATGCAAATCAGCTATATTCAATTGTTTTACAGCGGCGGCCGGCTCTTTTAATTCAACCGATTCCAGATCTATCCCTGTTAACTGCCTTAACTCAGCGATATAATCCTGCTCTTCAAAATTTAACTTCAGCAACTTCTGTTCTTCGTCTGCAATATTTGCTTTTAACCCTGCTTCACTTACTGAAATTGTTTTTCCTGAAATAACAGCGCCTTCCACATCGTACAGCTGAAGTTTAGCTACTTCAATATTTTTAGCTGCCTCCAGTTGACGTTTACGTACAACGAGTATACCGTAGTACAACTGTTCAACAGCCGACTGAAGTTGTAATTCAATCTGCGATTTTTCAAGCTTTGACATTTCATGATCAACTTTTGCCACATCTATGCCTGCCTGAATTTTTCCCAGTTGCGTTAAAGGCTGGTAAACTGCTGCTCCGGCATTGAACGTATGATGTTCGCCCAAAGGAAAATTAAGATTCTGTGCAGGCAAAGAAACCACATTAGTAGGCGACAATGGTAGTTGCCCTAATGTTCCTGCCGGAATTCCTAACTCTCCAACATTCACGTTATACTGATAAGCAGAACTGAGCGATACTACCGGATATTTCTTTATACCGGCTTCTTTCACCTTCGACTCTTTTTCAAGAATCTGCATTTCTTTAATACGAATCGGCCGGCTATTGTCTTTTAAAGATGACAATAACTCATCGAGTCCTACAGGATCTTTCGTTTGAGCATTGGTAATAATACCCGGCAGTAAGAAGGTAACACTCAAACACAAAACTTTTATATATAAACGATGATTCATAATTTAATGTTCTGATGATTGTTTGTTTTTCGAAGGAACAATCCATAGTAAGTAAATAACCGGTACGGTTAACAACGCAATGACCATGCTCCACACAACACCTAAAGCAATTACACTCGCCAGCGGGCTCCACATGGGCGAGCCGGATAAAATCATCGGTAATACACCGATTGCTGCTGCCATTGCGGTCAGAAAGATAGGGCGTAACCTGCGTTTTCCACTTTCAATAGCTGCCGTACGCCAATCCATATCATGATGTTTTACCAACTCATGCACGTGGTCAATTAAGATAATCGCATTTCTCACCACTACTCCCGATAAACTGATCAGACCCACAAAAGCAGTGAAACCGAAGTTATTGCCGGTGATCAGGAGGCCGAACATTGCACCGAATAAACTCAGCGGAATAGTCATCATAATCAAAATAGCTTCTTTCAGATTCTTAAATTGAAACAACAACGTAAAAAATATCAGCAATAAACTAATTAACAATGCTTTGATCATTTCAGAAAAAGTTTCTGCCTGGTTGCCATACTCCCCTGCATAAGAAATATGATATCCTACCGGTAAGTCAAGCTGATCGATCGCCGGTCGTATCTTTTTTAGTAATTCAGAAGGTACAGTATGCGGTGCTGCATCACTCAGAACCGTCAATACCCTGACACCATTCAGATGCATTACAGTTCCGGTTTTCCATACAGGTTCAAGTGTGGCTATTTGTTCAAGCGGAACTTTCGCCCCGGTGGCCGGAGAGGTAATATACATCTGTTGTATATCATCGATTGATTGGTTTTCCGAGTCATTTAATTTTAGTATTACACCGATCGTATTTCTACCTTCACGTATACTGGTAACCGGAGCGCCTTTAAATCCTGCATATACAGACTTGGCAATCACTTCTGTAGTAAAGCCCAATCTTTCTGCAGACGGTTTGATTTGTATATCTATGCCGTAATAATCTTCTTTAAAATCGTTCTTAACCAGTCTGCTTTCGGGATATGAATGAATAATTGAATCAACCTGTTTACCAATAGCTTTCAGGTGTTGGATATCATCTCCCCAGATACGTACTTCAATCGGCGCTTTCAAGGGTTTTCCCTGTTGCATGAGGCGCACCTGCGGCCTTCCTTCCGGTACAGCGGCTTCTACCTTCTCAACAAGTTCAGCAGCAAATTCATCAGCAGCTTTTATACTCACGGTATTCACTACGATCTGCGCGTAGTTCGATACAGGAAATTCAGGTGAGAAGTTATAATAAAACCTGGGTGAAGAAGTACCTATGAAAGAAGCATAATTAACTACCCTGTCGTCAGATTTGATCAATGCCTCCAGTTTTTCCGTTGCTTTAGCTGTAGTACTGAAGCTGGTTTGACTCGGCATCCATAATTCTACCACAAACTGATTTCGTTCTGCGGCCGGGAAAAACTTCTCTTTAATGCCATATTTGTAAATACCGAACGCTAAAAATAACGGTACTATACTGAATAGAATGGTTGTTTTGGGATGTGTTATACACCAGTCTAATGCTTTGTTATACTGCTCCTGCATTTTATCAAGTACATTCCCTTTTTTTGGAGGTGCTTTCGGATCATGTAATCCTTTTTTGATAAACGTGAAGCACAATAAAGGTGTAAAAAACATTGCCACAATAAATGACGATGAGAGTGCAATGGTTACGGTCCATGGTAAACTGCTGATAAACTCTCCTACCGGACCGGTTAGCGTAACCATTGGTAAAAAAGCCAGAATGATGGTGATGGTAGCCACAAAAATAGGAATAACCAGTTCACTGGCACTTTTCCAGGCAGCCTCCCACCTTTTCATACCTTTGTCCAGCAATTCAACATAATTATCCGCTACTACGATAGCATCATCCACTACTAATCCAAGCACTACAATCAATGCAGCGAGCGATACCTGTTGTAATTCTATTCCGAAAAAGTTCATTAATGCCAGAGTAATGGCTACTGTCATAGGAATTGCCATCGCAGCTACTACTGCAATTCTGAACGGAAGCATTACAATAATTACCAACACTACAGCTACAATAGCCAGAAAAAATTCTCTGATAAAGTGCGATATATTATCATCCACCATTTTCGGTTGATCGGCAATGGTAGTTATTTTAACATCCGAAGGCAACGTCGACTTAAAGGATTCTATTTTCTGATTTACAGCTTCACCGAATTTCACAATATTATTTCCGGCATTCATCTGAATGCTGATGATCATTGATTTTTCATCATTTACTTTGATCATACTGGTGGCATCCGCATAAGTTCTGGTAAGTGTTGCAATATCTTTCAGCTTTACTACAGAACCCGTTGAAGCGTACCCTACAATCTGATTTCCTAATTCATCCAGCGTATTATAATATCCTTTTGTATAAAGCGGTACTGTATAAGAAGACATCTCTATGTCTCCCGTAGGGAAAATATCATTCTGCGATTGCAGAATTTTAATAACATCCAGTTGTTGAATACCGTATTGAGCCAGTTTTGCAGAATTCGTAGTTACCTGAATCTGTTCTTTTAACTCTCCTTCCCGTTTTACTTTTGAAACAGAAGGAACTGAACGTAACTGATCTTCCAACCGCTGTGCATAGAATTTCAACTGTTCGTAAGAAAGAGTCTTACCAGAAATTCCTACAATCATTGCTTCTGTATCTCCGAAGTCGGAGTTTACTATTGGCCCGATTACACCATCGGGTAAGTCAATCTGTTTTGCCAGTAATAGCTGCTCACGGAGTTTACTCCAGAACATATCCGGATTCTGAACATTATCTGCCAGTTCTACAGTAATCACCATTTTACCGTCTTCTGAAGAGGAATAAGTTTTTTCTTTTTTTACTTCCTCATAACGGAATAAGTATTCTTCTACTTTTCTGGTGAGCTGCTCTTCTACCTGGGTAGAACTTGCACCGGGATAATAAGCAATCACCAATCCTAAACGAACAGTAATTTTGGGATCTTCCCTTCTCGACATGTTTAACAGCGAGTATACACCGACGGCAAAAAACAAGAAGAGTACCGATAGTGTAACCTGTTTATATTTAAGTGATTTTTCTACAAAATTCATCGTCTTAATTAATTAGTTGTAATCGTAATAAAACTACCGTTTGCTAATTTTTGCTGGCCGCCGGAAACAATTGTTTCACCGGCAGCTAATCCGGTTATTACTTCTACGTTTTCACCATTAATAGCTCCGATACTGATATTACGCTGAAATGCCTGTCCTTTTTCTTTATCTACGGTATATACATACGTTTGCCCTTCCGTAGTTCTGATAATTGTGCTTAAAGGAACCTGTAAGATTGACTTTTTCTGCTGACCGGATAATTGTACGTCGGCGATCATACCGGGTTTTATCTTAAGTTGTGGATTATCTATTTCAATACGAATAGTAAAAGCTCTTGTAGTTGCTTCAGCTGCGCCGGCTATTTCTTTTACTTTTCCGGTAAAAGTTTCACCCAATGCGCTGATACTAACAGTAGCGGTTTGTCCTATTCTCACATCCTGCAATTGAGTTTCAGGCAAGTAAGCATTTACTTTCACTTTATTAATATCTGCCAGCACCACAATCGGATAACCGGTACTAACAATTTCTCCATTCTCGGATAACTTTTTCAGTACTACACCGGTTATAGGTGCATACAAACGGGTATCAGTAAGGTTTTTTTGCTGAAGTTTTTGCTGAGTTAAAGCCGACTGCAATGTATATTCAACTTTTTTAAAATCGCTTTCGCTTACACTATTACGTTCGTGTAAGATTTTAATACGCTGAAACTCATCTTCTACCTGTTTTACCTGTACGTCGGCCATTTCTTTTGCAATCTGATAGTTTGCCGGGTCTAATTGAGCAACCAGTTGCCCTTTTGAGATACGATCTCCTTCGTTCCAGCCGAATTGCTGAATTTTTCCTGCTACAAGAAAGCCTAGCTTCACAGTGGTATTCGCGTCAATATTTCCGCTCAGCTGCAATGCCGATTGTACGGAATCATATTGAACGGTATAAGTAATCACCGGAATTGTTCTGGGTGATACCGCATCAGCACCTGGAGTTTGTTTACAAGCTGCCAAAATAACTACCACAGTCAATGTCAGCATAAAAGAGTATTTAAATCTCATCATTGAATATTATTTATTCTCAATCAGATAATATGTTTATAAATCAGGTATCTGAATACCATTCATCAACGGATGGGTAAAGGTGCAAGTTAGATACAGACAAAATGCAGTTTTATTGCAATTGTTCTGCAATACAAAGGACGTGAAGAATAGGGGAAGATTTTTTAATCTATATTAAAAAATGGATGTTTCCACGGGTTAATCCATGTTTTTAGACCGGATTACGCTAAGGGTTTGTTGGGTAATGCCCAGATAAGAGGCGATATCACCTAAAGGGGCTCTTAACAAAATATCAGGATTAGATTCTAACAGAGCACTATACCGTTCCTGGGCAGACTGAAATTGCAGCGAGTTTAATCGCTGAGAGAGCTTTTTAATAACATTCGTCAGAATGTTACGTACTAATGCCTGAATTTTTAAATCGTTATCGATATAGCTTTCAATAGACGTGTAATCGACTACTTTCAGTACGGTCGGCTCAACAGTTTCAAGATAATAGGGGAAATTATTTTCGAGAAATATATTTTCAACGGGGGCAAAGAAGGATTTTTCAGCGAAAAACATATGGGTAATGTCTTTCGTTTCCTTGTAGTAATAAACGCGTAACAGTCCTTTCTCGATATAGAAAACTTTTTTAGACTTGGATCCTACCTTCAATAGTTCATAGCCTTTAGGTAACTCTAAAGTTTCAAACAGGCTTTCTAACAGGTCGATGTATTCGCAGGAAAGCCCCACTTCTTTATGAAAATAATCTTTTAAAAGCATTCTCTCTCAACTACGATAAAGGTACAGATAAGTTAATGAATTTGGCGGAGATTTGATCAACAGAGATAAAGATTTTTCAGTAGTGTTCCTGTAAATAAAAAAGCTGCTTCGCAGGAAGCAGCTTTAAGCTTTTATGACGGCAACCGTGAGCCGGCTGATACAAATCAATTTATCTCTTTCATCGGTAATTTTTATTTCCCATACCTGAGTGGTTCTACCGATATGGATAGGTTTTGTTATACCGGTTACATAGCCTGAAGTAGCACTGCGGAGGTGGTTTGCATTTATATCCAACCCAACGCATTTAAACTGCTTATCGTCAACTGTTAAAGCTGCAGCAACACTTCCTAATGTTTCGGCCAGCACACACGAAGCGCCGCCGTGTAACAAACCATAAGGTTGTTTCGTACGATGATCAACAGGCATCGTTGCTTTCAGGTAATCATCACCGATTTCAGTAAACCGGATACCAATTAGTTCACCGATTGTATTTTTACCCAATGCATTGATCGCATCGAGGTGTAAATCGTTTCTAAACCAAACCATAATTTATTTTACTTTTTTGACGTCGCGGGCTACTGCGTCGGGTAAAAACTGTGCAACATCCCCACCATTACTAAGTACATCGCGTACCAGGGTGGATGCTACAGAAGTATACTGCGGTAAACAGGTTAAAAAGATGGTTTCGATATTCGGAGCAATAGACCGGTTCATATCCGCTATCGCTTTTTCATATTCAAAGTCATTCACATAACGGATTCCTCTGAGAATAAAGTTTGCGTTGTATTTCTGGCAACTGTCAACCGTGAGTCCTTCGTACACAATTGCCGAAACTTTAGCATTTCCGGCAAAGATTTCTTTTACCCAGGCAACTCTTTGTTCTTCTGAAAACATCGGCTTTTTGTTAATATTCCGGCCAATACCGATAATCAACTGATCAAAAAGCGGTAGTGCCCGGTTAATAATATCCAAATGCCCGATGGTAATGGGGTCAAAAGTTCCGGGAAAAAAAGCAATTCTTTGCATAGGCTAAGTTTAAGAAGTAACCGGTTTGTTACCTGATAATAAATACAATGCTGCCATACGAACCGCTACACCGTTTTCTACCTGCTGCAATATGATGGATTGTTTGCTATCAGCAACATCGCTGTCTAACTCGACCCCTCTGTTAATCGGGCCCGGGTGCATTACAACGATTTCTTTGTTAAGATTATCTAGTATATTTTTATTGATTCCGTAACTCAGGTTGTATTCTCTTAAGGTAGAGAACAGTACCTGATTCTGGCGTTCCAGCTGAATTCTTAATACGTTAGCCACATCACACCATTCCAATGCTTTTTTCAGGTTGTATTCGACTCTTACATCAAAAGCTTCCTGAACGTATTTCGGAATGAGGGTGGGTGGTCCGGCAAGGGTTACTTCCGCTCCCATTTTCTTGAGAAGATACATATTACTCATTGCTACTCTGGAGTGCATGATATCACCGATAATCGCGACTTTCAGCCCTTCTAAAGTACCGAATTTTTCTACCATTGAAAAAGCGTCTAACAAGCCTTGCGTCGGGTGTTCATTGATACCGTCGCCGGCATTGATAATTGCCGCAGGAATATGTTGTGCCAGAAAGTGTGGTGCTCCGGTAGCGCTGTGGCGCATTACGACCATATCCACTTTCATTGAAAGGATATTATTGACAGTATCCAGCAAACTCTCTCCTTTTTTTACGGAAGAGCTTCCTGCTGTAAAGTTAATCGTATCCGCACTTAAACGTTTTTCTGCTAATTCGAACGATATCCTTGTTCTGGTAGAATTCTCGAAGAATAAATTGACGATGGTCACGTCTCTTAGAGACGGAACTTTCTTAATAGGTCTTTGCAAGACTTCTTTAAATTCTTTTGCTGTATCAAGAATTAACTGAATGTCTTGAGGAGTTAGCTCCCTGATGCCGAGTAAATGTTTTACTGAGAGTTGCATGTCGGGAAGCAAAATTAAAGTTTATTAATTAAAGTCAATGAAGTTCTATTCATTTTTTTCTGTTCTATTACAATTAGGAAACTGATTGTCAGGTGATAATTTATTGAAGTACAACTTCATCAATACCATCTTTTGCTTTCCATTTCACAAAAACTTTCTGTGAAATGATACTGTCTATCGATTTTCCTACATAGTCGGCCTGAATAGGTAATTGTCTGCTGAAGCGTCTGTCGACCAATACACACAGCTCAACTTTTGCCGGTCTTCCGAAGTCAAGCAACGCGTCCAGTGCCGCACGGATGGTTCTGCCGGTCCATAAAACATCATCGATCAGCACTACATTTTTGCCTTCAATACTGAAGTTAATCGAGGTCTGGTTCGGCACATGGAGGTTATTTCTCACGTCATCCCGATAAAAAGTAATATCCAGTTTACCGTAATTAATTTTGTCGGCAGGTACCAGTTGTTGAATTTCTTTCACTACCTGATCGCTCACATAAACACCTCTCGGCTGTATTCCGATCAGAACAGTATTTTCCAAGTCAGAATGATTTTCCAGAATCTGGTGCCCAAGACGTTTGATCGTGATGGCGATCTGTTGTTCGTTCAGTACTGTTTTCAAGTAGTATTTTTTTTATAAAATTACAGCCATTTCATTAAAGTAGAAAGAGAAAGGGCTTCTATTTTCGTTATTCCCGCTTGTATCCGCCTGCAGCAACAAAAATCCCCTACTCTCTTTACAAAAGACAGTAAGGGATTCAGATCGTAAAAATTAAAGTTCATTTATCATTGACGCTTTACGGTTATGCTTCTTTCATGAAAGGATAAGCATAATCAGTTGGCGGAGCGAATGTTTCTTTTACAGTTCTGGCACTTAACCAACGATACAGATTCAACATTGAACCGGCTTTATCGTTTGTTCCGGATGCACGGGCACCACCGAATGGTTGCTGACCCACTACAGCACCGGTAGGTTTATCATTGATGTAGAAATTTCCGGCAGCATCTCTTAATCTTTCGCTCGCCAGTTCAATAGCATACCGGTCGCGCGAAATAATAGATCCTGTCAGTGCGTAAGGAGAAGTTGTATTTACCAGCTCCAGTGTTGCTTCAAACTCATTTTCAGGATATACATGCACGGTTAATACCGGTCCGAAAATTTCTTCACACATAGTAACAAATTTCGGATCTTTCGCTTCAATCACAGTAGGCTCAACGAACCACCCTTTTGATGAATCGGCATTACCTCCTACCCAGATAGAAGCATCTGAAGAGTTTTTCGCTTTTGCTAAATAGCTTTCGATATTTTTAAAGCTTTTTTCATCAATAACCGCATTTACAAAATTGGTGAAATCTTCTACGGTACCCATTTTAAAGCTTTTTACACCAGCTACTAATTTTTCTTTTACGGCAGCTGCAATGTTAGAAGGAATGTAAGCTCTGGATGCAGCTGAACATTTTTGTCCCTGAAATTCAAATGCTCCTCTTAATAATGCAGTAACTACAATATCTACATCGGCTGAAGGATGAACCATTACAAAATCTTTACCGCCTGTTTCACCAACGATGCGCGGATAAGATTTATAGTTGTTCATATTCTTACCGATTGTTTCCCACATTTTATTGAATACACCGGTTGATCCTGTAAAGTGCACACCGGCAAAGTCGCGGTGTGAGAAACAAACATCACCAATCACCGGTCCGTCAACATATACCAGGTTGATCACTCCATCCGGCAAACCGGCTTCTTTCAAAATACGCATAAACATTTGTGCGGAATATACCTGCGTATTAGCAGGTTTCCACACTACTACGTTTCCGCATAATGCAGCTGAAGCAGGTAAATTACCGCCGATTGCAGTGAAGTTGAATGGCGTTACTGCCAGTACAAATCCTTCCAAAGGCCGGTATTCTACTCTATTGTGCATACCTGGCCCGCTGATCGGCTGCTGACGGTAAATTTCACTTAAAAAATGCACGTTAAATCTTAGAAAGTCGATTAACTCACAAGCTGCGTCGATTTCGGCCTGATAAGCATTTTTAGATTGCCCCAGCATAGTGGTAGCGTTCATATACGGACGATATTTCGTTGCAATCAGGTCGGCTGCTTTCAGAAAAATGCCTGCACGTGCTTCCCAGCTCAAACTGCTCCATTCTTTTTTAGCAGCCAGTGCTGCTTCGATTGCTTGCTTTACGTGTGATGCATCACCTTTATGAAACTGACCTAATACATGTGCGGTTTCATGAGGAGGGCGGATGTTTTCTGTTTTACCGGTACGAACTTCTTCGCCACCGATATACATTGGAATATCTAAAGTTTGTGATTTTAATTCAGCTAACACTGCTTTCAAAGTTGCTTTTTCAGCAGAAGCAGGTGCATAGTTCAACACAGGTTCATTAGCGGGTAAAGGATATGAAAAATAGCCGGTGTTCATAATGTAATTTTTAACTATAAAAAATATGATTACTGTTCTTTCTGTTGCATTAAAAATGCTTTGATAAAACCATCCAGTTCGCCATCCATAACGATTTGAACATTTCCAACTTCATAATCTGTACGGTGGTCTTTAATCATCTTATAAGGATGGAAAACATAAGACCTGATCTGCGAGCCCCATTCGATTTTCTTTTTATTCGCATTGGCTGCGTTCTTCAGTGCTTCCTGTTTTCTCAGCTCCTCTTCATAAAGGCGTGACTTCAACATTTGCAAAGCCATTTCTCTGTTTTCTCCCTGCGTACGGGCTTTCTGGCATTCTACAATAATACCGCTGGGGATATGTTTCAAGCGAACAGCAGTTTCAACTTTGTTAACATTCTGTCCACCTTTACCACCACTTCGGTAAAACTCCCATTCCAGATCGGCAGGATTTACTTCCACCTCAATACTATCGTCTACCAATGGATAAACAAACACCGAGGCAAAAGAAGTATGTCTGCGTGCATTTGAGTCGAACGGAGAAATACGAACCAGGCGGTGTACACCGCTTTCTGCTTTTAAGAATCCGTAGGCAAAAGGTCCGTCGAACTGCAAGGTAGCACTTTTTACTCCTGCTCCGTCGCCGTCTTGCCAGTCGAGCTCGATCACCGACCAGTCTTGCTTTTCACCGTACATCCGGTACATTCTGGCCAGCATCTCAGCCCAGTCTTGCGATTCGGTACCACCGGCACCACTATTAATCTGCAAAACGGCCGACAATTCGTCTTCCGGTTGATTGAGCGTACTTTTGAACTCAGCCTCTTCCAGTTGCTGAAGGGCTTTTTCATAAGCTTCTTTTGTTTCTTCTTCTGAGGCTTCGCCGGCTTTCCAGAATTCAAATAATACAGCAAAATCTTCTACAATTGTAGAAGTTTGTTCATACAAATTTAACCAGTACTCGTTCAGCTTGATGCCTTTCAGAATTTCTGTAGCTCTTTTGTTATCGTCCCAAAAACCCGGGGATAAAGAGAGTTGCTTGTCTTGATTGATCTTATCGATACGGTTATCGACGTCAAAGAAACCTCCTCAGAACCAGGATACGGTCCCTCATAGCTTTTATTTGTTCTTGTGTCATAGGTCGTAAAATTAAAAAAAAATCATTTTAAAGCATCATCGGTATAAAGTTTGTATAACTTCCACCGAATTCATGAATTCTTTGTTAATCAACAAAAATTTATAACTTCGGTTTAGTTATTATTTGATTACCCAGTAAAAACCTTTAAATGAAAGTACTTTTTACACTTAGATCTATCGGAATGATGTTAATGTTGGCCGTATTTACCAGTAGCGCTGTTGCAGCTGCTGTGCCGGCTTCCAACATGAGTGTACCATCATCATCTGCTTATGGCGTGGAAGCGGCCAGTGCCACTACCATGAACAAAAAAGAAAAAAAGGCTGCCAAAAAAGCCTTGAAACAAAAATTAAAAGACCTGAAAGCAAACCTTAAATCAGGTAATTTAAGCGACACCGACACCTTGTTGTTGGTTATTTTGAGTATTTTATTACCACCTTTAGCAGTATTCCTGTATGAAGGAGCTATTACCAGCCGTTTCTGGATCAGTTTAATTCTTACCTTGATTTTCTGGATTCCAGGTGTTATTTATTCATTATTAGTAGTATTAGGCGCCATCTAATCTGCTATTATTTTATAGTATTGAAAAGAATCCCCACTGGTTGGGGATTCTTTTTTTTATCAGGCAACAATTTTGATACAATTTTTGTCAAACTATAAATAACTAGTGGATTATGAATAAAATATTTTTTGCAACTGTTTTATCGATTGTTGTAATGAGTTGCACCATGAACCGCAACGCTTCTTCCGATTCAGGCCTTTTACTAAATAAAAAATGGACATTGACCGGCTGGGGTAAAAACAATGATGCATTACCCGCCACCATGAAAGAAGTGTTCATTCAGTTCGAAACAGATCGTGTAAACGGACAAAGTGGATGTAACAACTACTTCGGAAGTTATACGGTCAAAGGCAGTACCATCACTTTTGGTAAACTGGGGTCTACTATGATGGCTTGTAATGAAGAGTCAATGGCCATGGAAAGAAAATTTCATGATGCACTCGAAAAAGCCAATAAATTCATGGTAGAGAATAATGTTTTAAAGCTTTACCAAGACAAAGAATTAATCGCTCAATTCAAATAATCAGATGCCCTTGTGGTTTTGAAATCCTATAACAGACGTTATAGGATTTTTTCTTTTATTCAAATGAATTAACAGTTTCTTGAATAATCTTTATCTTAGCAGTAATATTTATCGTTTTTTTATGATAGTAGATTTCAGATCAGATACGGTTACCCAACCTACTCCCGAAATGCTGAGTGCCATGATGCAGGCTAAGGTAGGAGATGATGTTTACGGAGAAGACACTACTGTTAACCGGTTAGAGCAATTTGCTGCTTCACTTTTCGGAATGGAAGCCGCGGTATTCTGTCCTTCCGGTACAATGACCAATCAGATCGGTATAAAAATTCATACACAACCCGGAGATGAAGTGATCTGTGAATCAACTGCTCATATTTATCAGTATGAGGGCGGTGGAATTGCCGCTAATTCAGGGGCGCAGGTGCACCTTTTACAAGGAAATCATGGTAAAGTAACAGCAGATATGGTTGCCGGGGCAATCAACCCTGTAAACGATGTTCATAAAGCACTGACGACGCTTGTTTCAATTGAAAATACGGCCAACAGAGGCGGTGGTTCGTGTTACGACCTGAATACCTTAACAGCCATTAAAGAAGTGTGTACTGCCCATAATATCGCCTATCACCTGGATGGCGCGCGTTTGTTTAATGCTATTGTACAAACAAAGACCACTGCTAAAGATTACGGACAAATTTTCGATACCATTTCTATTTGCCTGAGCAAAGGTCTGGGAGCTCCGGTAGGAAGTTTATTGTTGGGTACACATCAGCATATTGCAAAGGCAAGAAGAATCAGAAAAGTATTCGGCGGAGGTATGCGTCAGGCAGGTTTTCTGGCAGCTGCAGGCCTCTATGCTTTAGAAAACAACATAGAAAGGTTACAGCAGGATCATGACCATGCACAATCTATTGCTGCAACATTAAATGAACTGCCTTATATCCACTCTTATCTGCCGGTAGAAACAAATATTGTAATTGCCCGGATAAACCAACAGTACACTGCGGCAGAACTTGTATCCACCCTCAGGGAAAAAGGAATTTTATTGAATACAGTAGGAAAAGATGCCGTAAGATTCGTTACGCATCTGGATGTTGATACCAGACAGATAGATTACACAATAGAACAGTTGAGAAGACTATAACTAAAAAACACACTCTTATCGGGTGATAAAAATGTGTTTACGAGGGTTTATAATAATTAAGGGTTTAGGCAGTTAGCTTGATTGACAGAATGAAACTAATAAGTTTTTTGAATGCGTTAACATTTGTTTAAACATTTTTTATTCCCATAAGTACAAACACCTACAATCAATCAGTACAATCATTTAAAATAATAAAAGCATGTTTCCAAGAATCAATCCTACCAAAACCAAAAGCTGGGAGTTATTAGACCAACATCATCAGAAGATGTTGCATACGCAGATGCGTGATTTGTTTAAGAATGATTCGAATCGTTTTAAGAAGTATTCTTTCCAACATGAAGATATATTGATTGACTTTTCAAAAAATATCATCAATGACGAAACATTGCAATTGTTAAGAGGGTTAGCAGAAGATGCTAAACTAAAAGATGCAATTGAAGCAATGTTTTCGGGAGAAGCAATTAATCATACTGAAGGCCGTGCTGTACTTCATACTGCTTTACGTAACTTCGGTTCAACTCCCGTAATAGTTGACGGTAAAGATGTTTTACCCGATGTACAACGCGTTTTAAAACAAATGCAAAACACCTGTGCAAAAGTACATAGCGGAGAATGGAAAGGCTATACCGGTAAAAAAATCAAATTCATTGTAAATATTGGTATCGGCGGATCGGATCTTGGTCCTTATATGGTTACTGAGGCCTTAAAACCTTACTGGGTTGAAGGTATACAACCGTACTTTGTTTCGAATGTAGATGCAACACATATTGCAGAAACCTTAAAAAAGGTCAATCCTGAAGAAACTTTATTCTTAATAGCTTCCAAAACCTTTACCACTCAGGAAACCATGACCAACGCACATACAGCGCGTGAATGGTTCCTTCAAACAGCAAAAGAAGAAGCATATATAGCCAAACATTTTTTTGCTTTATCTACCAATGAAAAAGAAGTAGTGAAGTTCGGTATTGACCAGGCAAATATGTTTGAGTTCTGGGATTGGGTTGGAGGTAGATATAGTTTGTGGAGTGCCATCGGCTTATCTATTGCTTTAACGATCGGATATGAAGCTTTTGAACAATTACTAAAGGGTGCCGGGAATATTGACCTGCACTTCAGAAATACCGAATTGACGGAGAATATTCCTGTAACTATGGCTTTAATCGGGTTATGGTATACTAATTTTTTCGGATCACAAACAGAAGCAATTCTTCCTTATGATCAATACCTGCATCGTTTTGCAGCCTATTTCCAGCAAGGTAATATGGAGAGTAATGGAAAGTATGTAGACCGTAATGGGGAAACGATCAACTATGCTACGGGCCCGGTTATCTGGGGTGAACCGGGTACGAATGGTCAACACGCTTTCTACCAGTTAATTCATCAGGGAAAAGTTCTGATACCATGTGATTTTATAGCACCAGCTATTTCACACAATGCGTTATCAGACCATCATGAAAAACTGCTCTCAAATTTCTTTGCCCAAACGGAAGCATTGATGAATGGTAAATCAGCTGAAGAAGTAGAAAGTGAACTGAAGGCACAGGGTAAAACAAATGAGATAGCGCCATTTAAGATTTTTGAAGGTAACCGACCCACCAACTCTATTCTGGTGAAGCAGGTAACTCCTTATACTTTAGGGCAACTGATCGCTTTATATGAGCATAAGATCTTTGTACAGGGTGTCATCTGGAATATCTATAGTTTTGACCAATGGGGTGTTGAATTAGGAAAACAATTAGCGAATAAAATCTTACCTGAATTGAAAGGAAATGAACCGGTATCGTCACATGATGTGTCCACCAACGGATTGATCAATACCTATAAAAAATGGAGGGTGAAATAATAAAAGATCAGACTTGTTACATAAAAAAAGCCTGGAAGATCCAGGCTTTTTACGTTATATATAAACGCATTTAGTGTTACTTTTCATATAGTGAGAAGTTTACCATTTGTCAACTTCTTCATTTAAATCGTTAGAGGCGCTTGTGGAAGGTATAGAACTGCCTGAAGGAACTGTAGTTGTAGTAGAAACTTCTTCGCTATCATCAATTTCTTCACCATCTACATCAAGATTATCATGGTTGTAGGCGTCGAAGTCGAAATCAGGCATAAGATCAGTTTTTACATAATCTACTGCTTCAGTTAACGCTTTCAAAAACTTATTAAAATCTTCTTTGTAAAGGAAGATTTTATGCCTGTCGTATCCATTCTCGTTGAATTTTTTACGACTTTCCGTAATGGTGATATAATAATCATTACCACGGGTAGCTCTCACATCGAAGAAGTACGTTCTTCTTTTCCCGGCTCTTATGCGCTTACTGTAAACGCTTTCCATTCTTTTTTCATTGTTTTCGTACGCCACAGTCATTTAGGTTTTTTGCAGTTTAATAATTGGCTGTTTCATTAATAATAGCTTATACAAATATAATATTCCTATTCAATCGACAAAATTTCAACCCTGTTATTTGTGAAAGTTATCAAAAAAAATCGGAAATCCTTATTTTTTTTGACTGTCTTCCGCCTGCTGTTGCTGAAAAAGCTCTGTATAGCGTCCGTTTAATGAAAGCAGCTGCTCGTGCGTACCCGATTCAATGATTTCGCCCTCTTCCAGCACCAGAATCTTATCAAATTGCATTAAACTGAATATTCTGTGAGTAATCACAATCGCTGTTCTGTCTTGTAAAAACGTATTTAAGTTACCTAATATTTCTCTTTCGGTACGGGCGTCTACTGCTGATAAACAATCGTCCAGAATGATCAGTTCCGGATCTTTAATCAAAGCCCTGGCAATGGAGATTCTTTGTTTTTGTCCGCCACTCAAAGTAACCCCCCGCTCCCCTACCAATGTCTGATAATTTTCAGGGAATTGCATAATTTCTTTATGAATAGAAGCGTAACGGGCAGCCTTTTCTATCTCTTCCTGATCTGATTCCCATTTACCCATTCTGATATTATTGGCAATCGTGTCGCTAAACAAAAACACATCCTGCGGAACATAGCTGATAGCCGAACGTAAGGCGTGGAGGTCCAGCTCTTTAAGCGAAATACCATTGATTGTAATGTCACCATTATTCGGATCAAACATTCTTAGCAACAGTTGTGCAATGGTGGTTTTACCCGAACCGGTTGAACCGATAATTGCTACTTTTTCACCCGGCTGTATGGCAAAGTTTACTTTCTTCATGGCGCGAATGCCGGTATTCGAATAAGTAAAGTCAATATTTTTCCACTCAATAGGTCCGCCAAGATTCAAAACTTTAGGATTAGCCGGTGACTCAATTGCCGGTTGTTCATCCAGAAATTCGTTCAACCGTTTCTGAGAAGCTGCTGCACGTTGAATCATCGAAGCCGTCCAACCAATAGCACTTACCGGGAAGGTCAGCATGTTCACATAAATCACAAACTCTATAATCGTACCCACTGTTACACCATGTTCATGATTGATTGCATAAATACCACCCATCATGACGGCGATCAAAGTACTGAGGCCGATTAATAACCCCATTGTTGGAAAATAAACGGCTTCCAACTTAGCCAGCCCTATTGCATTATGCCTGTACTCTTCACTATTCTGTTTAAAAAACTTCAGCATAGATCTTTCCTGTACAAATGATTTGATCACCCGTATACCCGAATAAGATTCCTGTGCATTCGTTGTTAATTGTGATAAAAGCTGTTGAATACGTTCACTTTTACGATTGATCACCGTATTTACCAGATAAATAATCAATGCCAGTATCGGTAAAGGAGCCAATACATACAACGACAATCTCATATCGGTGCTGAACATAAAATACAAACTGAAGCCGATGGTAGCGGCGAGGTTGATAAAGTACATTAATGCCGGACCGGTATAACTTCTCACTCTGCTCACGTCTTCTGCAATCCGGTTCATCAGGTCGCCCGTACTGTTCTTTTTAAAGAACATACTATCCAGTTTCAGGTAGTGCTGAAACACTTCATTCTTTTGATCAAACTCAATATGCCTGCTCATAACGATAATGGTCTGACGCATCAGAAACATAAAAAATCCACTGATGATAGAGAGTGCCAATAGAATACAAACCGTCCAGATCACTATACCGCTAAAGCTCAGCTCAGAAGTTTTAAAGGCCTCAATCATTTGCCGCACATTCCAGTCGTATCGGGCCTGTTTGATGGTGATACCTTCTAATTTATCGGCAGCTTCGGCCGGTGTTAACAATCCTAACTGAATTTCGTCAATCACAAATCCGGTAATCTGCGGGGTAAGAATTTTAAAGTAGTTAGACAGAACTATAAAAACAATTCCTAAGAAAAACAGCTTACGGTACTTCCAGAAATACTTATTAATAACTTTCAGGTGCTTCAAAATACAAACTATTTGTGCAAAGGAACAGAAAATTTCGAATATAAAAAGGTGTGAATTTCAAGAGAGAAATACAACAAAATATAGGTTCAGATTGTATTTGAGGTCAAACTCACGGATGTATCAAATTGAAAGTCAATAGGTCAACAAAAAAATATTTTTAAAATATTTGGAGCGTATTTATTTGTCGCCGTATATTTGCAACGGAAAGATGGCAGAGCGGTCGAATGCGGCGGTCTTGAAAACCGTTGACTGTTACAGGTCCGGGGGTTCGAATCCCTCTCTTTCCGCACCAAAGCGGGTCTTCATCACGAAGACCCGCTTTTTCTTTTATTATCAGCCTTTTAAGTTATTTGTTACCTTCTGTATAGAGTATATTCTAAACACCTTTCAATATTTCCTGAATTTTAGTGTAGCAGTTGATTATTTTCCTTTAAATAAAGCATTGCTTCTTTAATTGCATCCCTGGTATTTGTAGGTGTAAACCCCAGTTCGGTTCTTGCTTTTGAAATGTCAAAGTTTTGCTGCAAGCCAGAGAACATAGCAATTTCTTTAGTAGTAAGTACCGGCGCTTTACCGGTTATTTTACTAACTGTTTCCATCAGCCACGCAACAGTGTATAAGATAGGTTTTGGAACTGAAACAGGAAGTTTTAACTTCAATTCAGGAAATAGCTCTTTGGCTATTTTTGTTGTTTCTCTGATTGAAGTGCATTTTTCATTGGCAAGTATATACCGTTCACCATTTCTTCCCACCATTGCTGCCAAGTAACAGCCTTCGGCCACATCTTTCACATCTATCCAGTTTAAGGTGATGTTTGTTTCAACAGGAATTTGTTTATTTAATATTAAACGGATGATATTGTAGGATACGTTTAATGGAGCAAACGCCTGGCTGCCGATCATCGCTGCAGGTAATACCGCTACCAGCTCGATATTAAACTTTTTTGCCAGCTCAAACGCCAGCTGCTCGCCATCATTCTTTGAATTATAATACATGTCTCTACGGTCTGGGTTATAACCATTACTTTCTTTTGCAGGAAGAACATTGTAATTTAAAGCAGCTATTGAACTTACATAAACAATTCTTTTCACACCTGCTTCAGCCGCTGCTTCAATGGTATTTCTCGTGCCTTGCATATTTACATCATAGATCTCTTTTTCAGGATCTTTGGCCCATAGCCTGAACGATGCTCCTACTGCGTAAAAAACATCCACTCCCTGTAATGCTCTTACGAAAGAGGCTTTATCTGTAATATCAGCTTGTACGATTTCACAATTCAATCCGGCAAAAGCAGCTTTATTTTTTATATTTCGAACTGATGCCCTCACCTGAATTCCTTTCTGTAACAGAAGCCTTACCAGATTATTGCCTAGATGTCCGTTTGCACCAGAAACGAGTGCCAGTTTTGTTTTTTCCATTTGCAATGATTTTAAATGATAAAACAAAGGTCTTACACGCCTATTTAAAATCACTTCACAAATGTTACTTAATCAGCTGTTTTCGGATGCGACTTAAACTCTTAGAATTCATTCCTAAAAAAGAAGCAATATATTGCAAGGGAACATTATGAATAATTTCTGCATGTTCATTAATAAGTTTTCTATAACGCTGTTCAGCAGAAAGTGTAGCCAGCTCTTTCGATCGGTTTTCATTATATGTTAATGATTGCTGAAATACCATAATACTGAAATCTTTAAACTTCACACTTTCCTTTGTCAAAATATCCAGATCAGCTTTTGTAATACGCAAAAGCGTACAATCTGTAATACATTCCAGATTTTCTCCGGATACTGTTGTATTTATAAAATGAGCATAAGAAGTAATGAATCCCGGCGGGCAATTGATATGCGTAGTTACCTCATCACCATTCTCATTATAATGAAACAATCTTACAAACCCCGAAACAATAAAATATAGATATCGTGGAATTTTTCCTTCTTCCTCAATAATTTTGTTTTTAGGTAATACTACAGGTTCAAAATATTGTTTGCACAATACCTGATCATGATCTGAAAGAGTAATGTTTTCGGAAATGAGTTTTAACAAGTGCTCATGCATATTTTTTCTTTTACCATTACAAGATAAAATGAAAGTTATCTATTTTTTTAAATAAATCAATCAGAAAACAAACATTCCGATCTTGATAAAAACTACACGATGTTTTTATAAAACAATATCATAAAATCATCTTTTGTGGTTGCCGCTGTGACATTTTATAGTTAATATTACAGATTATGGTTCACACCAGGCAAAAATGGATGTAAAATATTTAATGATGAGAAAAACCGTTCTGCTAAATTTTGTTTTTTTTCTTGTACTAAATGTTAGCGCACAAGATAAACCAGCATTGATAGACACTATTTCAACCTTTTTCAACGAAATAAAAGAAGCTACAGGCAACCATGTTACGCTTTGGAACAAAAACCTATACGGGCCGGTTATATTTGTAAACCCGCAAACCCGTGCGTTCTTTACCAACGAACCCGGCATGGATGGCACACTAAACACTGAAAAAAATATTTATTCGGGAATCTTACCCGCCAATATCAATATTGCCAATACGGCACTTAACAGAAATGATAAGAGATGGGCGATGATTATGCTCCCTCTCCCTAAAAACAAAGAAAACAGAATAAATCTGTTGGCGCATGAACTATTCCACAGTGCACAACCGGGCCTTGGGTTTTCTCTTAATAATGTAGAAAGTAATCACCTTGATCAAAAAGAAGGCAGAATTTATCTGCGATTAGAGTTAGAAGCTTTAAAAAGCGCTGTTCAGGCAACTTCTGAAAAAGAGTTACACCAGCATCTGACCCATGCGTTAACATTCAGAAAATACCGGTATAGTATTTATGCAGGCGCAGACAGTACAGAAAATCAGCTTGAACTGAACGAAGGTATTGCTGAATTTACCGGCGTAATTGTTAGTGGCAGAAGTAAAGTTCAAACAACCGATTACTTTTTAAAAGGAATCAATGATTTTTTCAACAACCCTACTTTTGTTCGTTCGTTTGCCTATTATACAACTCCGGTGTATGGTTATCTACTTTATAACAAAAATAAAGACTGGAATAAAAGCATTACAACTGCTACCCATCTGACCGATTATTTTACTACAGCGTTTAAGATCAGACTTCCGCATGATTTTAAAAAATCAGCTGAAAAAATAACAGACAGGTATAATGGAAAGGTAATTGTGCAGGAAGAAACTGCAAGAGAAGAGAGAACAAAACAACTTATTGCATCATACAAAAAGAAATTCGTGGATCAGCCTCATTTCGAAATAAGATTTGTAAAGATGAATGTTTCTTTTAACCCTAATAATATTATGCCGCTGGAAGATAAAGGAACCGTTTATCCTAATATGAGAATCACTGACGTTTGGGGCATTTTAACTGTTGAAAACGGGGCACTGATGAGCCCCAACTGGGATAAACTTTCCATCTCATCACCTACTCAAATAACTGACAAAAAAGTATATGGCGATGGCTGGATACTTGAACTGACTGAAGGTTATACTGTAGAAAAAGATGAAAACAATAGTAATTATAAACTCATGAAGGCAATTACGAATTGACCAATCATCACTTACCGGTATCAGAAAACAAGAAATCAATTAAATGTGATAACGCTAAATTAAAAACCAGCAAACTTATACAGTCTATCACTTACAGCAAGAGCTATCTTGCTGTATAGGTGGACATTTAACCGTTCCATAACTACAATAAACACAACAATCCCCTTCTTTTGGTTTTAAAACCGTTTTACAATGGGAGCAACTATAGAAATACTGACAGGCATTCACCGGCATAGTTTCCTCTTTTGAAAGGTTACACTTCGGACAGGTTATCGTAGATTGCAATATCACTTGCATGTTCGTTTCCTTTATCCGGTAATTTAATTATTTTTTCAAAAACGCCAAAGCTTTAATGATTTTGCTATCTTTCTTCAACTCTTCCAGATTATCGCCACCTAAAACTATTACGCCCGGAATAATATTACCTTTATAAACATTTGACTTTCTATCTACAACATAATCTGTAGATAAATTAATGCCGGCTACCTGATTAATCCGATATCCCTGCACAGCCGTTGTATAGTTCGCTGTAGTCTCCCCTACTATATATGTATTATCTCTTCCAATAAAAGAAATCGTTACCATTTCTCCCGCACTCGCCGTGTAACAACTGGTCAATATCACTACAGGAATTTCCTTTTCAATGGAATGCACCAGCTGCGATTTTCTCTCCAAAGCAGTTCCATCAATCAGCAGATTTCCATTTTTAACTTCCCAGCTTCCGGTAGATTCACCCTGTGCATTTTTAAACCCACCGAATACAATATTATCTCCAATAAATTCTTTTAACCCCAATAATATCGGATACATGTTACCACCGGTGTTCAACCTTAAATCAATAATCCATCCTTTTACTGCAGGAGAGTTAACAGTGTTAATGTGTTCAACAATATCATTTGCCAGACTATCTACTTTTCTGAAAGCAAAATCATTATTACCCGGAATACTGATGTAAGCAAATTCATCATTAATAATTTTACTGACTACCTTTTTTTCCAGTTTCAGTTTTTCTTTCAGATAATCATTCGCGGCAGTGGTTTCCACACTCCATCCATAGGTTTTTCCTTTATATTTTAAGTTACCGTGGTAATCGTTCAGTTGTTTAAAAACTTCTTCATATAAAGGAGGTACTTCATCAAGATATGCCAGATTTTCTGCTCTCTTGTAGAGATCTCTTTGAATTGCATCCAGATTTTCTGTATGAAGTGAGTGTTGTCTGATCAATGAGATAGAAGAATCAATGAATAACTTTATACTGTCATTTTTAAAATGCTGCGAATAAGAAGACAGTGACAAGAACAAAATGCCCACCGCCACATAATATTTTTTCATAAAAACTACTGCTGTTTATAATGATACGATAAACTACTGCAAAAGTTACACCTATAACATTTTTTTAAGTTTTAAGGCGATAATACCTGAGCAAGTACTTTTACACTGTCTCTCATTTGTTCTTCAGAAAGATAAGCATATCCTAAACGTATACCATTGACAGTTTTATCATAACTATAGGTATCAGGTAATATAATTTTAAACCCTTTTTGTTGTATTTTCTCATCCACCAGCTGCCAGTTTACTTTCTTTTTAGGTACAATCCAAAAGGCAAGTCCGCCATCAGGAGTAACAAAATCTACCTGCTCTACCAGATATTTGTTTAATAACTTTTCAGCTAAATCGCGTTTGTTTTTATAATAATGCGTGGCTTTTTTTAAATGTCTTTTAACAGTACCATCCTGAATCAACTGCAAAACCGCTTGCTCCATAATGGAGTCGCCCTGTACATCAATAATTTTTCTGAGCTCCCCCACTTTTTGCATCAACCATTCATCACCAGTCACCAGATACCCGATTCTTAGTGCCGGAGCTACTACTTTACTCATTGTTCCGATATATACATAGTTCTTTAACTCTGCATAACTGCTCAGTGGTAAGATTGGCCGATAACCAAAGTGGAATTCATTATCATAATCGTCTTCTATAATCGTAAAGCCATAAACATTCGATAACCTGATTAACGCTAACCTTCTCGGTAAACTCAATGTTACCGTTGTAGGATACTGGTGATGCGGAGTTATATAAATTGCTTTTATATTCGAAAACTTTTTCAAACATCTTTCCACCTCTGCCACAACTATTCCATTTTCGTCTACATTAATGGGTAATAACCGGGCACCTGCATTTTCAAAAGCTTTCCAGGCAGGTTTATAACCCGGATTTTCTACCATAATAACATCACCGGGTTGAAAAAGGCATTGGGCGGTGAGATACATGGCCATCTGACTACCGCGGGTAATGCAGATTTGTTGTTCGTTTATCTGCATCCCTCTTTGATGGTTCAGCATTTGTGCCATTGCTTTTCGAAACCCTACTTCACCAAATTCACTACTATACCCCATAATCTGCCACTTCGCCTTCCGGTTAAAAATCTGCCGGTAGGCACGAGCCAACTCGGCAACCGGAGCAATCTTACTATCAGGTGAACCATCGTCAATCAACGTTTGCAACAATAAAGTACCCGTATCAACCGACTTCTTTGTCGTGTTTTTTTTATCATTAGCAGAGAAAGCCGGAAGTATAGCTGCTACAAAAGTGCCTTTCCGCTCTTTTGATACCAACCACTCTTCATTCAGCAACACATTCAATGCCTCCACTACCGTATTTCTGTTGAGTTGCAGGTGTTTTGCCAATGCACGGCTACCTGGCAGGGCTGTGCCGGGTTGTAGTCTGCCAGACTGTATATCTGCAATAATTGCATCTGCAATCTGAAGATATAGTGCCTGATCACTTTGGTGATCTAACTGTATTTCTAATTTCCATGGTCTTAACATCTGGACTACCATTTTTTATAAAAACTGCATCATTTCACTAGTCCAAATATACAATACTTTTGACTCGGATAACAGTCAGGCTTTAAACACTTTTAAAGTATGGAGCATTGGTCAGGCAAAGAATAAAATCAAAACAAATATGAACTACAGTATCAAAAAAGCCAGTCTGGAAGACCTAGACGAAGCGGCATTATTATTTAACCGGTACCGGATATTTTATCGTCAGCAACCGGATCTGGAAGGAGGCAAAGCATTTCTGAAAGAACGTTTTCTGAACAGCGAATCAGATATTTTTCTGGCGATGACTGATAATAAAGCAGTAGGGTTTGTGCAACTTTATAAACTGTATCACTACATCAAACTTCAGAAACAATGGCTATTGAGTGATTTATTTGTACATCCCGATTACCGTGGCAAAGGTATTTCAGTGGCATTGATTGACCGAAGCAAACAATGGTGCATCGAAACCGGGGCCTGTGGCCTGATGCTTGAAACAGAAAAGACAAACGATATCGGTAATCAGTTATATCCGCGTTGCGGCTTTGAATACGACGGATTGCACAACTATTACTATTGGTGGAAATAATTCATGTACCGGTAAACATTAAATTTTTACCGGTACCTTATCCGGCCGGATGGCTGAGTGGCGAGGCGAGGGTACGCAATACCTTTTACAGTGGTTCAAATCCATTTCCGGCCTCTATAAAATAGGGCAATGACAAAAAAAACGATTATCATTCACAGCAAAGTTTCCTACGGATACGTAGGTAGCAATACAACATCCTTTGTTTTGCAAAGTGCCGGGCACGATGTAATTACCGTTCCTACTGTTTTGTATTCTAATCACCTGGGGTATCCCACTGTGGGAGGCGGAGCTGTTCCTTCTTCTTTATTTGAATCAATACTGGAAGGAATTCTGAAACTGTCTGTTGAACAGGAAATTGATGCCATTATTACCGGCTATATCGGTAATGCTGAACTGGTACAGATCACTGCCGCATTTATAAAGAAACTCAAAAAGTTAAATCCTGAAATATTTTTTGTTTGTGATCCTGTAATGGGTGATATCGTTCCGGGATTATATGTACCTACGGATGTACCACAGGCTATTATCGAACAGTTGATTCCATTAGCAGACTTAATCACTCCTAATCAATTCGAATTTCAACAGATTACGGGCAAGCCTGCAGTGCACATAGATGAAATGGCTCAACAACTGAATCAGCTGGTAAAAACTTTACCCAAACAAGTTGTAATCACAGGTTGTTACCTCAGTACCACTGAAAAAAACATGCTGGATATCTGTGTGTCGGAAACTAATACCTTGTATCTGTTCAATTCACCGAAAATACCGGTAAATCCCCCGGGAACAGGTGAATTATTTACGGCACACCTCCTTTTATCAATGTTTGAAGGTGAAGACCTCCGGTCAGCAGCCAGTTCTTCAGCAACGATATTAAGCACCGTTTTATTGAAAATGCATGAAGAGAGCAGACGCGAATTCGATTTAAGCGATCTTTTGTTTTCTTTGAGTATCACGGGCCGCTGAACAGAACCCGTATAATAGATAAAATGTAAATTAATGAATGATCAGATAATCGATAATCTAAATAGTATTCTTGAAAGAATCAGCAATGCCTGCATCAGCAGCAATAGAAACCCTGCCGAAGTTCGTTTATTATTAGCTACCAAAACAGTTTCAGCCGACCGGATAAAAATAGCATTGCGGGCAGGACAAACATTAATTGCCGAAAATAAAGTGCAGGAATTGAAAGAAAAATATGATTCATTGCTGGATACCCCACACACCAATCACTTTATAGGCCATTTGCAAAGCAATAAAATCAAAGATATTCTGAAATACGGAGTAACGTGTATCCAATCAATAGACCGGCTGGAACTGGCTGAAAAGCTGCACCAGCGATTATCAGCTGAGAAAAAGAAAATCGACGTGCTGATTCAGGTAAATACTTCTGATGAAGAAAGTAAGTTTGGTGTACATCCTGACAATGTGATTGACTTAATCAAAGAAATTTCAAAATTTGAAACATTAAAAATAAAGGGATTAATGACGATCGGCCTATTCAGTGCTGAAACGGAAAAAGTACGTGCCTGCTTTCGTTTATTAAAAAATATTCAGCAGCAAGTTTTGGCGTTAAGCATGCCGGATGTTGAAATGAATGAACTGTCGATGGGCATGAGCGGAGACCTGGAAACAGCCATTGAAGAGGGCGCAACTATTGTAAGAGTGGGTACAGCTATCTTCGGACAAAGAAATCGCCCGGATAGTTATTATTGGAATGAGAATCTTTCATGAGTTATACCAGCCGGGTTGTTCTAAGAACATGGGTCGGTGCCGGCACCGACCCATGAAAATTTATTTTTTATTCATCAGTTGATTATAAACACCATCCCACAAGTTAACTCTGCTTTTCAGCGACAGAATAATCGCTTCTTCAGCTTCTCTCCAATGTTGCAGGTTATCACCACAAAGATTAGCCGTCATTTGCAATGCCAGATTACTATGATGATCTCCGTCAACTTCAATATGCCTTTCTATATAATATTTAAATATAGAAATTTCATCAGGAAAGTTCTTGTGTATTTCATTAATAATCGAAATAAACATACCCGGAATCAGGTCTTCCCTTCCAAATGTAAAAATTGCAGACTGAAGGAAATCTTTTTTACTTAAAATGGTTTGGAATGTAAAACTAACAAAATCACGAGCTTCCAAAGGTGTATCCGAAATAGTAAATGCTTTTTCAAAATCACCTGAACGTTGAAGTTCGTCAGTAAAGCCAAGAATAGCAGTTCTATCAGCCCCACATTGGTTCATTGCATCAAGATACAATTCGAAGTGGCTTTTACGTTCTCCATTATGATCTAGATCCGACTCCTCACCAACTACTATTTCATTAATGAGATAACGGGTATCAGGAGCTCCTTTAGGAAACCATGGAACAGTTGTACAGGTAAGATGATTTTGCAGGGCTTTCAGCAAAGACATAAAATCCCATACAGCATAAACATGATATTGCATAAATATCTTCAGATCGTCTATATCTCTAATAACCGAATATACCTTGTGATTTATAATCTCCTGTCTTAGCGGCTCAATCCTTTTCTTAATTTCTTCTATTTGTTGATTCATAATCGTACGATTAAATTTTGAGCTGCAAAATTACTAAAAACTGTAATAGTCTGGTGCTAATATTATCCGGCAATTGACTGTCGATAGCATCAATAGCCGGGTAATATCAATTGAACTTATTTCTGAATTCGATAGGAGAATAATTAGTCTTTTGTTTGAACAGCTTACTAAATGATTGAGAATGTTCAAATCCTAGTTCATAAGCAATTTCGCTGGCAGACAAATTTGTTGTAGTCAACAGCTCTTTAGCATATTCAATTATTCTGTTCTGTATATGCTGCTGTGTATTCAGCTTCGTATAAAGCCGTAACAAAGTAGTGAGATAATTAGCTGACACATTCATTTGTTCAGCTATGCTTTTCACAGTAGGAATTCCTTTTTCAGCTAACATATGTTTAGAAAAACAGCCGGAGAGAATTTCTTCAAACTGACCAATCAGTTCGTGTGTTGATTTTCGTCTGGTAATAAACTGACGTTCATAAAACCGCTCGGCGTAGATCAATAATCGCTCAATTTGTTTCACAATTAAATCCTGACTGAATTTATCAATTACCGAACGATATTCCTGTTCTATATTCTGCAATATATCAACAATAACCAACTCCTCTTTTTCAGAAAGAAAAAGTGCTTCGTTTACTGCATATTTGAAAAAATCATACGACTTAATATTTTTAGCCAACGATGTATTCCATAAAAAATCGGGATGAATTAAAAGCAGCCAACCCGAAGGAGTTACCTTCACCTCTTGATTAATTTCAATTTTCAAAAACTGTAAGGGTGAAATAAATGTCAATACACCCGAATCGAAATCATACAATTGTTGTCCGTAATTAAAACGGGCATTGACGTTTCTTTTTAATCCGATTGAATAAAAATGCTGCACCCATTTTAATTCACTGTCATTTACCGGATAAGACACTTTGCTGTAATCAATCAAACTAATGAGCGGATGCTCAGGTTTTGGCAGATTACAGAAAGTATGAAATTCAGACAATGAATTAAAGTGAAATATTGATTCCATCCTGCTAATTTAAGTGCTTATTTTTCTTTGTACAAAATCATGCCCGCATGATATAAAATTCCGTTTTTAAATTCGCCGTCAGCAGTAAATCCGGTATCATCTTTATAATAAATAAAGTTGCCGGTCACTTTATAAGTTCCCTGATAGGCACTTTTCCGGTTACCGCGGGCCTCATCATATCTGTTACCTTCCAATAACTCATGTCGGATGTAACCGTCTTCAGTCACCCACATTCCGATATATGCTCCTGTTTCTTCTATTGTCGTTTCCATTGTTGATACATTATTTTTTGAATAACAACTGTTTACTATTAAGCTGATTGAAAAATAAATCAGAACTTTGTAGAGATAGTATAGTCTTTCCATTCTTCAAATGTTTCTGTTAAAAGTTGGATTTTATTCTGCGCCAGCTCATAAGCATCTTTCCCCATTAAAAAATGTACGGGCGGATTTTTCATTTCACTTAGTTCAATCATCAGTTTAGCTGCTTTTTCAGGGTCATTCGGCTGGTTACCGTTGATTTCATTTAAATGAGCAGACTCGATTGCCCGGGCAGAGCTGTAGGCATCAATAGGGGTTTGTGGGGTTTTTACAGATTCTTTAGACAAGAAACCTGTTCGAAAATATCCGGGATAAATCAGTGTAGTGCGGATACCAAAACTGTTCATCTCTTCGGCTAACGCTTCTGTTAAACCTGCTACTGCAAATTTAGTAGCACAATAAATACCAAATGCCGGAAAGTTGCCGGTTAAACCACCGATGGAAGCAATATTAAAAACATGTCCGGATTGCTGCAAACGAAGATAAGGTACTGCCTTTCTGATAACATTCAGCATTCCGAAAACATTTACATCGAAGTTGCCGCGAACTTCCGTATCTGTAAGTTCTTCCAATGTTCCTATCTGGCTATATCCCGCATTGTTTACTACAATATCTATTCTTCCAAACCGGTCAATGGTATCTTTTACAGCTGCTGCAACAGATACCTCACTAGTGAGATCAGTTTCAACCGGTAGAAAATGCTGACTTTCTCCCACAGCCGTTATCAGGTCGTTTTTAGACCGTGAAGTAGCTGCTACACGATAACCTGTAGCCAGTAATTCTTTTACCAAAGCAAGTCCCAGCCCTTTTGATGCGCCGGTAACAAACCAAACTTTTTGTTTATTCATATCTTAATTTTTTATATGAACAAAGTTGGGAATACTTTACCGGGCATTTGTAGCCGGATGAATGAATGTTGTAGGCAAATCGTGGAATGATGTTCCGGACTGGTCAGTACCAACCATATAAAATAAAAAGGTGGGTGCATGCACCCACCTTTTTATTTATCTTTTGCTACTTGCGTTTCAATGTAATCACTGTTATTTCAGGCCATATACCTACCCTTCCATTCAAACCCAGAAAACCGAACCCTCTGTTTACATATAAATACTTACCGGCTTTCTTATACAGCCCGGCCCATTGTTTATAAATATATTTTATCGGGCTCCATCTGAATCCGAATATTTCAAATCCGAATTGCATACCGTGTGTATGTCCTGATAAAGTCAGCTGAACCGGTTTATTATGATCGATAATTTCCGCATCCCAATGAGAAGGGTCATGCGACATAAGTATTTTAAACGTTTCATCTGAGAGATTATCCGTTGCTTTTTTCAGGTTACCATACTTATGAAAATTACCTTTTCCCCAATTTTCTACCCCAACAATAGCAATCGAATCATCTCCTTTGGTAATCATTTTTGAATCATCGAGTAATAGTTGAAAGCCGATTTCCTGATGAACCTGTTTAAGTCGGTTGAAGTTACTCTGCTTATCCTTTATATCCGGCCATCTGATATAATCGCCATAGTCATGATTGCCTAAAACCGAATACTTACCATAAGGAGCTTTCAACCGCGCAAATGCGGGTATCCATGGGGTCATTTCACTGGCTTCATTATTCACAAGGTCGCCGGTAAAAAGGATCACATCACTTTTTTGAGCATTCACCAGGTCAAGACCTTTCTGCACCCCCTTAACGTCTGTAAAACTACCTGCATGTATATCTGAAAGATGGGTAATCGTAAAATCGTTAAACGACTCAGGAAGGTCTTCAAAGTAAAGAAAAGCCCGGCGTATTTTGTAATAATGCCGCCCTCTGTTAATACTGATCAGTAATACCAACCATAACACAATAGCCACGCTGATTGCCAGCATACTCACTTCATCATTCCGTAATGGAAAACTTCTGAACAAACGACTCAGATCTTCCATCAACAGAATCAACGCTCCGGCCAGTTTAGGAACAAACGAAAGAACAAGCAATTTTATAACACCGGATATCAGCTTGAGTTTACCGGTAGCTATCACATAAAACACCGACCCTATAATAGCAGCCTCCACTAACCAGTAAGCAACATGAATCAGCAGATTATCTGTTAATGTTTGAACAGCTGCGAAGAAATAAAAGTCTACTACCAGCCAAAGCAGTATTACAATGAGTATTCTTTTTATCATACATTATAAATTACGAGATTACCAATAGTAACCATTCAAATTAAAAATGGTTTTACCGGTATCCGTTTTTTACAAATCTTTATGGAAAGTCTCATTCAATATACAATTGCCGGTTTTATCAAAAAAAAATTAACCAATTGATAGTCAGTTTTTTTAAGCTTTTTTAGCGCTCAATCCGAAAAAGAACCGTAATACCCCTATCCTCTTAATAACTAACTCATAAAATCCCATACTTCCTGTCAGTGTAACCAATAAAGCTAATACATATTTAAGCGCTGCCGGCATTTCCAAAGGGAAAAGCAACATAGAAGCGAGATACAGGAAAATCATATGTACGATATATACCGGATAAGCAGCTTCGCTTAAATACCCCAATACCTTTGATGGCCGGTTCAGATAACGGTACCCAAATGCGAAAACCGTCAATATCCAGAAAGTTGATTCAATTGAGAGTTGAAAGCCGGCAACTCTGGCAGGTGCCTGAATCATACGATATATATACAATCCTGCAGCCGCTATCAGAAATATCCAACGGCCTTTCAGCAACATATTCCAAAAAGGTTTGCCAGACAATACAAAACAGAATCCGAAAATAAAAGCTGCCAGTCCGAGAAAAAATCCATGCCATTTCATTGCATACAATTCGTAAGGGGTAGGATCAACACAAACTACTTCTATAATCATCACTATAAAAACAAGCAATAATCCCCAAACTGTTCCGAAAAGTTTTTTAATAAAAACTACCGGTGCTGCAGTTTCGTTTTTCTTCACATAATAAAAAAAAGGCAATAGCAATAATACATAAACGAATATATTCCCTAAGAACCAGAGATGAGAAGGGTCGGCCACATAACTCAAACCTTGATTATAATAGGTTTGAATCAAAAAAATCTGCAGCGGAACAATCACTATCATACCAAACAAAAAAGGAATGAGTATTCTTTTGGTTCGTTCCAGCAAAAGCTGCTGCCAGGATCTGTTTCTTAAGGCAAAATAAACACCCATACCGGATACAAAAAACAAAAAGGGAATCCGCCATACATTGAGCATCTGCATCGCCATCCATAACTTATCCAATGATTGTTTATTAGTAATAAAACCAATAAAAAATCCCCAGGGTTGAAACCCGATTGAAACATGGTATATTAACAACAACCCGATTGCAATCACTCTTAACCAGTCAATATCATATCTTCTTTCAATAGTTGACATCTAGTTAGTGTTTTGTAGGGTTATTGCAATATAGCAGCAATTTCAGGGCGGGTTTTTTCTATATAAGCATAATCCAGTTTCAATCCCATCGGCTCAAACATCTTACCAAATGCCTCATACACTTCTTTCACTGTTGAATAAGGACCGGCTACTGACTCGTAAGCATTCTGACCATATTTGTTTTTAATGGTTTTATCGGCCCCATTTGCCAGCAAAAACGTTACGATTTCTTTACGGCAAAAGAAAGCAGCAGTAATCAGAGCAGTTGAATTTTCGCCATTCTTAAAATTTACATTTGCGCCTGCATCAATCAGTGCCTTAGCCATATCTTCTCTATTGAATAAAGCAGCAGTAATCAAAGGGCTTGATCCGCCCATCGGATCTTTTTCATTCAGGTCTGAGCCGGCAGCAATATGTTGCTGAAGTGCTTCCATATTACCGGTCAAAACTGCAGTATGGATATCTACCGATGGTTTTACAGCACCTGTATTTTGTTTGTGCTGATCAGTGCCTGACTTACAACCCGTACAGAACAAAATAATTCCTGAAAAAGTAAAGGCAATAAAGAGCCCTTGCAAAAATGATTTTTGCACTTTCATGTTGAATGAATTTAAAATGATTAAAAGTGTTTGAGGGTACTATTCGTCTTTGTATTCTAATATATCAGCAGGCTGGCAATCCAGCACTTTACAAATCGCTTCGAGCGTACTAAACCTGATCGCTTTCGCTTTGCCGGTTTTAAGGATAGAAAGATTAGACAACGTTAAGCCCACTTTCTCAGAAAGTTCGTTTAACGACATTTTCCTTTTGGCCATCATCACATCAAGATTTACAATAATCGGCATAGCTTATACAGTTAACTCGTTTTCTTCCTGAATTTCAATTCCTCTTTTAAAAATATGTCCAATTATAAAAAGTGTCACACTCATAAACAACCATACATCACCTCCATCTAATTTCAAATCGTGTATTTCAGGCATCATAACGCCATTGGCAATAAGCCATTTTGCGTAGCGTACCCCTTGCCACGAAAAGAAACCAATCACTAAAGTTATATAAGATATTTTAAAAATAAACCTTCCCATTTCTTTATTAAAGGGTTGCGCCAGATTTATCTTCTTGTTATAAAGCATCACTATTATAGAATAAAATAAACTGGCTTTCATAACAGCAACTATAATTATCATAATAGATTGTGCCACAAAATGTCCGGGATCATGCAGGTAAAGTGCTGACAGATCTACTTCCGTCCAGAAGTATTTTGCACCTTCCGCCCCTTTGGCCATGGTAGCTATCAATTTTACTATCAAACCGCCGGCTTCAATACTGACACCAATAAAGATGATCCAGGAAACAACCAATAATATTTTCAGTACCCATCCCGAACTGATTTTCATAATTCAATATTTATTTCACTGTGAAAATACAAATATTTATTGAAAAACAATAAATATTATTTCTTTTTTGATAAAAAACATACATACTTTTTATAAAACTCTCTGGATCATAATATTATGAAAGAAAGTTTTTCTGATTATCAACTAACATACAAAAGCCGGTTCTTTACGAACCGGCTTTTGTATGATCTGAGCGTCACATAACATTACTTTGCAGTTGCTTTACCCAGTATACGTTGTTTCAGCTCAGGAAAGCGATACACAGTAGCAATCCAGATAAGTACCTGAATCAGCACTGGCACCAGCAGCGGTTGATTGTTTACAAAATGAACGGCTGTAGCACCACCCATATAAGCAACGGCTAACAAAGCTCCGATTATGCCGGTTTTTGGAACCAGCCAGATGAATGCTATGAGTATCTCAAGTGCACCAAGCACCATCATATTACTGCCGCCACCCAGCCCCTGAGCCATTTCCTCTGTACCTGCACCTCCCATTAATTTCATACTTCCACTTCCGATAAAAACAAAAGCAACCAATCCTGTTAATATCCAATAAATAATTTTGCCGGTTTTACTGTTCATCTTTTTAAAATTTTGCTTGTAAAACTAACCACATTACTTTACTTTTGAAAGTAGTTACATGAATGTAAAGTAGTAACATCTTGTAAAGCTTTACTAAAAATCAACCAGTTATGATTCAAAAAAATTCAGCCGACTGCGCAGAAAAATGCGTTATCAGAGAAATTCTCGATGTTATTGGCGGAAAATGGTCTATTCCTATCATTCATACCCTCTTCGATGGCACAAAACGTTTTATGGAACTGGAGCGCAGTATTCCGGGTATCAATACCAGAATGCTGGTAAAGGAGCTAAAGAATATGGAAGCTAACGGAATTGTTGAAAGAACCGTATATCCCACCGTTCCGCCTACGGTTGAATATACTTTAACAGAAAAAGGAAAGCAGCTTGAACCGGTGATACATGAGCTTCATAACTGGGGGAGTAAGTTTGTAAGCAAAGAAAAAAAGCCATCCCTGAAATAAAAGGTAAAGTAATGAAGAGGGAACCTGTTTTTCACACCTTTCAGTACTTCAAATATTATTCTTTAATGAAGTACACTTTAATTTACTAAGCTTTTAATTAATTTAGCAGACTAAATAAACAGGTTGTTTGATGGATTTAAACTTATTCATTATTGTTCTGATTGCCGGAGGTTTATTACTGCTTTCATTTCTAAAGCTTAGTAACGCGATCGCCGTCAATCGCAAAGCCAATGTTTATTTTGGAGTATTTGTTTTCTTATGGTCAACTTTCTGGTTAGATGAAATGATTGTTCCTGAATCAGCTCAGGATAACTTTTATGTTTTTACATTTCTGCGTTTTATTCAGTTTCTTACACCACTTACTTTTTTTCTAAGTATAATTTTTTATACGAATCCAACTTATCGTTATACTAAAAATGACCTTCGTTTTACAGTTATCCCGTTACTTTTTCTGATACTGCTTTTTTGCAAACCTTTACTCAAGAAAGAAACTTTTTTTCTCTTATATATTGTTGTGTTTTTAAGTAATTCACTTTTTTATACTTCGTGGGCTTATGTAAAAATCAACAGGCACCAAAAAGTGATTGAAGCCTTTTCTTCAAACAAAGAACCGATCGACCTTAACTGGCTAAAATATATCATTTACTCGTTTATTCTTTCAGCTGTATTAATTATTGTCTACAGTATTTTCACTACGGCGGAATCTTTGAATATTTATATTAACCTGTTTTTTCTTATAGTTGTATATCTGGTGGCTTTTTATTCAATGCGTCAAAAAGAAATTTTTCCGCGCGGCTTAATCATCGAACAAACGATTGAAATGAACCAGCCTGAAGAAAAAGCAGCCAAAACCAAATTGTTAGATGATACAGGTCTTGATAACTTAAAAACACGTTTACTCGAATTGATGGAGAAAGAAAAGCCCTACCTGGATAGTGAGCTTAACCTGGTTAAACTGGCCGAACAATTGCAAACATCCAGTCATCAGCTCTCGTATGTGATCAATAACGGTTTCAAAGAAAACTTCTTCAACTTTATTAATAAATATAGAGTGAAAAAAGCAGAAGAGCTGCTGAAAAATCCGGCATACGATCATCTCACTATTTTAGCTATCGGGTATGAATCAGGATTTAATTCAAAAACGTCTTTCAATACAACTTTCAAAAAAATAACATCCTACACTCCGACCGAGTACAGAAAAATTTGTTCGAAATTATAAGTTCGATCTATTAAACCATTATTTATCAACACCTTAAATATAATCACCATTAGCTGTTCGGATTGATAAACCGGAGCATTTACCTGATGGCCTGCCAATAATTTTACGGTATAAAATTCATCAATACAATGAAAGAATCATATGCCGTTGTAACCGGAGCCAGTCAGGGTTTAGGAAAATCGTTTGCACGACAGCTGGCTGCACGTCAATATCCACTCATTCTGATCAGTTTACCCAACGAAAATTTACCGGCCTTTTGTTCTCAGCTGAAGGCCGACTTCAAGGTAGAAGTGCATTGTTATGAAACCGATCTGAGCCTGAAAGAGAATATATTCTGTTTAACCGAATGGATCAATCAGAACTTCTCAGTAAACCTGTTGATTAATAATGCAGGTATCGGAGGTACTAAAAAGTTTGAAGAAGCGAGTGCTACTTATATTGCTAAAATTATCCAATTAAATGTACTGGCAACTTCATTGCTCACCCACCAGCTTTTACCTAATCTTCAAAAGCAGCAAAAGGCTTATATCCTGAACGTATCGAGTTTGGCGGCATTTTCCCCGATTGGTTACAAAACCGTTTATCCGGCTTCCAAAGCCTTCATACATTCCTTTTCGCGCGGACTGTATCAGGAACTGAAAGACTCAAATGTTTTTGTAAGTGTTGTAAACCCCGGACCCATGCGTACAAACGAAGATACCACCCGCAGGATTGACGAACAAGGTTTCTTTGCAAAAATCACTTCACTTGATCCGGATAAAGTAGCTAAACATTGTCTCATTCAATTAGAAAAAAGAGATACAGTGATCATGGTAAATCCGCTCAGCTGGTTATTATTGAAGTTGCTCCCCATCTGGTTGAAACTACCCATGCTTACCAATAAAATAAAAAGAGAGATCAGTATTACATCATGAAAAAAATTTTTATAACAGGTATAACAGGATTGTTAGGTACCAATTTAGCCAATGAACTTTTACGCCAGGGTTATATTATCACGGCCATATTACGTGATCCGGGTAAGTATACCGGCCATCAATCGAATAATTTACGACTGGTGAAAATGGATCTATGGGGTCATTACATTGATTATTTAAAAGATATAGATATAGTGATTCACGTGGCGGCCGAAACATCTGTATCGTTACCCGGCTATAAAGCTTATGACCTTACTAATTATAAAGCCACTGTCAGGCTTTTTGAGATGTCATTACAACAGCAGATAAAACAATTCATTTTCATCAGCAGTGCCAATACCATCGGATATGGCAACCTGCATCATCCCGGTAATGAAACAATGCAGATGAAAAAACCTTTTGCTGATTTGTTTTATGCACAAAGCAAAATCAAAGCAGAAAAATATCTGCAAAGCCAATCAGATAAAATGAAAGTAATCATTTTGAATCCTGGCTTTATGTTAGGTGCATATGACAGTAAACCAAGTTCGGGTAAAATCATTTTAATGGGATTGAACAAAAAGGTAGTGTTCTATCCGCCCGGTGGAAAAAATTTTGTTCCTGTGAAAGATGTTGTATCTGCTATTCTTAACAGTTTTAAATATGGAATATCTGGCAAACGCTACCTTATTTGCGGAGAGAACATTTCTTATAAAGTTTTTTTTCAACAATTAAAGACTAATACCGGTCAGTCACAATCGTTGATACCACTTCCTAAAGTTATATTGTATACGTTGGGTTATACCGGTAATTTATTAAGATTAATGGGTTTTAAAACAAATTTAAGCAGTGCAAATATGAAAGTACTCTGCACACAGAACTACTATAGCAGTAATCTATCACAAGAAGAGCTAAAAATAAAATATACATCAGTCAACGAGGCCATCCAGGAAACTGTTGATTATTTCAATACTAAAAAGGGAAGACGATAAACGTCTTCCCTTTGTTATAAAGTAAAAATATACCATTACAATAAATTAAAATGAATTAATACATATCACGTCCACAATCAGGATTAAGGCATTTTTCTCCCGGTTTAACTATTTTTCTGAATATGTAAGACGTTGCGTTACTATTTTTAATAATATACTCACTGTACAGGTGCAGATTCCATCCGTTTTTAGAAAAGAAGTTCAGCACTTCAGCCTGTGAATGAAAAACCATCCGTTGATTTCCTTCATCTCTTAAACGTCTGTTAACTCTTCTGGCAATTTCATGACCGCAATCGATACTTACCGTAACACCTCTTGAGATATCCCGTACGTAAGTAGTGACTTTGTAATGCCGGATATTTTGCAGGCTATCCGTTTTTGTTTCCGCATAAGTAAAAATCGTACAGAAAAGGGCTGATAAAAAAAGAATTACTTTTCTCATGGGGGACTTTTTTTGTTTCATCTTTAAGATAAGAATAAATATTCCCCCAATGAAAAACGAACTTCAATTATATTATTTCTTTAACATTTATTGATAAGCATTACTTATCTTATGATAGTAGTAATAAGTACCTAATACAAATATTAATGCAATGAGTGGAACCCAGATCATATGTATATCTCCTGTTGCCATTACCAAACAGTAACCTGCTCCAACTACATCAATACATAATCCTGCAAATGCCCATTCTTTCAATCGCTTAAAACCGGGTAACCAGATTACAATTAATGCCAGTATCCTTGCTATACCAATGAACGGCATCAGGTACATCGGAAATCCTAATAATTGATATACACCTTTGGAATTTTCGTTGCCTGTTAATTCCATTACAGAAGCATTTAGAAAAAAGAGTGTAATCAGAATCTTTAATGTCCAAAAAACGATTTTCTGCAATTTCATAATGAAAGAAGATAAGATGATGAAAATAGTTGATGAATAGTAAGTTAAAATTTTTATCGCTTTTATTCAACTTTATATCATAAATCAAATCGCTCATAGCGTGTACAGAAATGGTAGCTTCAAAAACCAGTCCGCTCATCCCTACACAATCAACAGTTATAGATGACAAACGGTTATATGTGAAGTATCGCTGGTAAACCAGCCTTTTTATAAGGTAATTCATTTAAAATACGGATCAATGTGAAATATGTTTTTAAGCTCTTTCATTAAAAAAGCTTAAATTAACAGTGTCTAAACTCGAATAAACATGCATCATTTGTCCAAAACTAACTACAGGTATTGCTTACTTGCAGTACTCCTTTTTTCTGCTTTTTCTGTTCATGCACAAAAGCCGGTTATAGATTTCACCATTAATGTTCCCGACCCTTCCGATAAAAGTTTTGAAGTTCGGCTATCTACCGGAAACTGGCCATCCGATACTTTATTATTCAAAATGCCCGAGTGGATGCCAGGCTATTATCAACTTATGAACTATGCTGCAGATGTAGAAAATGTGAAAGCCACCTTTTTGAATAACAAACCCGTTACTATTGAAAAAGTGAACAGTAATACATGGCGTGTAACAGGTGTTAAAAAGAAAGATTTCAGAATCGATTATAAACTGGTTACCAAAAGAAGTTTTGTTGCGGTAAACTTTGTAGACACTTCACGTGCATACATCGCACCAGCAAATACTTTTCTGTATGTAGACGGCGGGCTGGATGCAGCAGCTACCGTAACCATAGCACCCACTAAAAACTGGAGCAGAATAGCCACCGGTCTGACACCTGTAGCAAACGATAACCGTAAATTTAAAGCAGCAGACTTTGATGAACTATATGATTGTCCGATTCTAATTGGTAATCTGGAAGAGTTGCCGGCCTTTAAAGTAAAAGGAAAAAATCACCGGTTCATAGGTTATCAGTTAGGAGAATTTGACAAACAGGAATTCATGACCAGTCTGCAAAAAATGATTGAAGCTGCAACCGACCTTTTTGGGGATATTCCTTATAATGAATATACTTTTATCGGTATCGGACCGGGAAGAGGTGGTATTGAGCACCTTAATAACACCACTGTAAGTTTTAACGGCAACGGTTTAAAAACGCGTCAGGCGAAACAAACCGTTCTTAATTTCCTTGCACACGAGTATGTGCACCACTTCAACGTAAAACGCATCAGGCCGGTTGAATTAGGTCCGTTCGATTATACCAAACCCAATCGTACCAATCAGCTTTGGATCAGTGAAGGCCTTACTGTATATTATGAGTACATTGTTTTGAGAAAAGCCGGCTTGAAAGAAGAGCAGGAAGTACTCGGAGATTTTGAAAGAACAATCAGAACACATGAAAATAATCAGGGTAAACTACACCAGTCATTACAACAGGCTAGTTACAATACCTGGAAAGATGGTCCCTTCGGTGATATGAGAGAAGAAAAAGGAAAAACCATTTCGTATTATGATAAGGGGCCTTTACTAGGAATCATCTTAGATTTTGCCATCCGTCATCATTCTAAAAATGAAAAATCTTTAAATAATGTAATGCAATACCTGTATCAGCATTTTTACAAGAACCTGAAAAGAGGTTTTACCGAAGCTGAGTTTCAG
Source organism: Gynurincola endophyticus (assembly GCF_003991195.1). Lineage (GTDB taxonomy): Bacteria > Bacteroidota > Bacteroidia > Chitinophagales > Chitinophagaceae > Gynurincola > Gynurincola endophyticus. The sequence goes on from NZ_RCWL01000002.1 coordinate 313,136, forward strand.
GAAGCCTGTGAAGCAGCAGCCGGTTATCCTTTATCTGATTTATTCGAATATGTATACACTACCAAAGAACTGGATTACAATAAATATTTCCAGTACGCTGGTTTACGTCTCGATGTTCAGGAGGGTAAATATAAAATACTGACTGTTGATAATCCTACCAGCCAGCAAACGGCTATTTACAATTCGTGGATGATGAAATAAACCTATATAGTATCTCTACAATAAAAAACATCTTCTCAATGAGAAGATGTTTTTTTGTAAGCTTCAGAAGTAAGAAAAACTACGGTTCTATCCAATAGCTTTCGGGAATAACATCAGCACAAGGGCAAGTTGAGTCTTTCCAACTTTTCTTCATCCAGTTCACATTCTCCTTAATATTTTTTTGAACATTTTTTGTATCACCGATTGATCTCATCCAGGCACTTAATGCACAATATGCCCATACTGCACTGTTAGCGGTATCATCTGTCATCTTGTTATAATATTCATCCATTTTTTGATCAAAGTAAGACTTCCAGTCTGAAGATAATGTAGCCACTTTTAATTGGGCCAGTGGTTTGCTTACAGCTACTGTTTGAAAAGCAACATCAGCGTTCTGTGCTTGTGTTACCTGTTGTGTTACGCATAAGAGAAACCCCAGTAGCGCAGGTTTCAGTAAATGGGATTTTTGCATGTTAAACATAGGATATATTTTGTGGTGTTCAACAAAGTAAAATATATTTTACTATATCTTGATCTGCATTAACACAATTCTACAGAAGAACTCTTATTATTAAATTATGAACACAAAAAAACAGCGTTTTCACGCTGTTCTTTTATTAATCTTTTTTATTTAGAATAGTGTTTAACCTGCTTTTCTTAAAGCCATATAAGAAGTAAACTACTAAACCAACGATCATCCAAAGTGTAAAGAAAACCCAGTTGCTAACACCGATTTCCGTCATCAAAAACAAGCAACTTAGGATACCCAGAACCGGTATTAATGATAAATTTTTTCTGAAAGTGATAACTGACACCACCACTGATACGATTAAAAACAGATAGAAAGTGATAAAGTGTTTCCATACTTCATATCCCTGTTCAAACACAAAGTGTGATTTGATTTCTTCCCAGAAAATAATGTACAACACTAATAAAACACCCGGCACAATAAACCGGCCGTTGATATATGGTAAACGGAAGCGTTTTCTTCCGTCATTTTTATTGTCTTTAGGTAATGTTAATACGCCTGCACAAACCAGGATAAATGCGAACAAGGTACCGATTGATGTAAGGTCTGTAACGATTTCCAGGTTCAGGAACATAGCTGGTATACCCACCACAATACCTGTCAGAATAGTAGCAAAAGAAGGCGTTCCGAATTTAGGGTGAATTTTGCCAAATCTTTTAGGTAACAATCCGTCGCGGCTCATGCTCATCCAGATTCTTGGTTGCCCCATCTGGAATACGAGCAATACTCCTGCGGTAGCGATCACAGCACTCACAGAAATGATATAACTGATTCTGTTGAGCCCAACCTTACTAAATACCGCCGCTAAAGGATCTTCAACATTCAACTCGGTATAAGGAACCATTCCTGTTAATACCAGAGCGATGAGAATATAAAGAATCGTACAGATGATTAGTGAGTAAAGCATTCCTCTTGGCAGGTCGCGTTGAGGATTTTCACATTCTTCAGCAGTTGTTGAAATAGCGTCGAAACCAATGTAAGCAAAAAAGACGGCGCTAACGCCTTTTAACACACCGCTAAATTCATTCGGTAAAAAAGGAACCCAGTTAGAAGTATCTACATAAAAGAAGCCGACCAATATCACCATCAGAATAACGCCGAGCTTCAGATAAACCATCAGGTTCGTAGAAGCCTTGCTTTCTTTAATACCGACATATACGATCCAGGTAATGATAAATACAATCAGTAAGGCGGGTAAATTCATTATAACCGGAAAACCAGCAATTGAAGGTGCTGCGGCTCTGACCGCCTCTCCTGCACTATCGTAATTCGATTTCAGCCATTCGGGCAGATGAATACCTATGCCCTGTAGTAAATTACTGAAATAACCGCTCCAGCTGATAGCTACGGCAATGTTGCCGATCGCATATTCAAGGATGAGCGACCATCCGATAATCCATGCAATAAGTTCTCCGAACGAAACGTACGCATAGGTATAAGCCGACCCCGATACCGGTACACGGCTGGCAAACTCAGCATAACACAGCGCACAGAATCCACAGGTAATACCTGTTAATATAAAAAGTAAGGTTACCCCCGGCCCTCCATCAAACGAGGCCTTACCAATGGTAGAGAAAATTCCTGCACCAATCACAGCAGCCACACCGATTGCGGTTAAATCTTTAACCTTTAAAACCTTCTTTAAGCCACTCCCATGCCCGTCACCTAAACCTGCAGCAAAATCTTTTTGTATCGTTTCTAACGACTTTTTTCGAAACAAAGAATTTGACATGTACGATTATTAATTTTGGCTAAAATAAAAAAAAGCTGGCATCTTTTGAATACCAGCCTCTAATTAATATTCTCTTTGTAGTAATAAATGTGCTAATTCTTTCAGTGGTTGCTTTCTCGTTCCCACTACAGCAACCGCATCCAGATGCAGTAATGCACTTTCAAAATATTGCTGTTTCAATTGATTAGCCCACTCTTTTACACCACAGGTTTCATATATTTTCAATACCTGCTGTACTTTATCAACAGGATTGCTTTCGAGTAAACGGTTTAATTCTTCCGCCGCTTCTCCTTTACACACTTCCAGCGCCCTGATCAGTAAAAAAGTCTTTTTATTTTCCAGAATATCACCTCCAGCCTGCTTACCAACTTTTGAAGGGTCTCCAAAAGCATCGAGGTAGTCGTCCTGAATCTGAAAAGCAATTCCAAGGTCACGTCCGAACTGATATAAATGATTCTGATTACCTTCACTTGCACCACCGATGATCGCGCCCATTTTTAAGCTGGCAGCCACCAATACAGATGTTTTTAAGGTGATCATGTGAATATAATCTTCCAGCGCAACTTTCGACAGGTGCTGAAAATCGATATCCAGCTGCTGCCCTTCACATACCTCCGCAGCAGTTTTATTAAACAGGTGTAATAGCTGGGGCAGGTAACGAACCTGAACTTTACTTAAATAGTCATACGCTTTTACCAACATCACATCTCCTGATAAAATCGCAGTACTTAAACCATACTTTTCATGTACCGTTGTTTTTCCACGTCTTAAAGGAGCATTGTCCATAATATCATCGTGTATCAATGAAAAATTATGAAACAGTTCAATCGCATTTCCTACAGCATAAGCATCATCATGTAAGGTTTCAAACAACTCATTTCCCATTAAACACAAAACCGGTCGAATCCGTTTTCCGCCTAATGACAAAAAATAATTATTCGGTTCATACAAAGTGGCCGGTGTTTCAGGAAAGTGTGCCTGCTGAAACCGTGTCTGAAATAATTTCAATAAGTCTTCAAATCGCTGCATAATCATCAGTTAATAGAGTCTATTCGGGTGCAAATTACTATTTTGATTTCGGTTTCGGTTTCTTTCCCGGTTTACCGGTGTCATACCTTCTCGACGCACCGTTTTTCTTTTGTTTTGGAACAAAATTATCTTCCTGTACAACAGCAGCTGCTTTCAATGACTGGTCAGCCTGTGTTTTAACCCACTGATAGTCTAATGTACGTTTCTGCAGGTTTCCACTGATGACTTTAATTCTTACTTTATCACCCATTCTGAATTTTCTGCCGGATCTTAATCCTACCAGACAATAATCTGATTCGATATGCCTGAAATCATCATAATCGCTCAGGTCAATCACGCTTACCAAACCTTCACATTTATGTTCAATAGTTTCTACCCAAAATCCGAACGGTGCTACGCCACTGATAATACCATCAAATTCATGACCGATAAAGTCGCGCATAAACTCTACCTGTTTGTATTTATTCGATGCTCTTTCTGCCTCCATGGCAGCTCTTTCACGATCAGAGCTATGTTTACATTTCTCTTCCATTTTCTTATCAATCACCGGTGTATTATTAATAATATCTTCCAACACGCGGTGTACCATCACATCCGGATACCTTCTGATCGGTGAAGTAAAATGGCAATAGAATTCGAAGCCCAATCCGTAGTGACCGATATTATCTGCGGTATATACGGCTTTCGCCATTGTACGAATCCCCAATTGTTCCAGTACGAGTTTTTCAGGTTTTCCCTGCGCTTTTTGCAACATTTCGTTGAATGACTTTGCAATGGCATTGGGCGTACTGGTATCAAAGTCGTACCCTAACCGTTTGGCAAATTTGATAAACGGAGATAACTTCATTTCATCCGGTTCATCATGCACACGATACGGGAACGGTATTTCCGATTTGTTTACTTTTACTTTACTGACTGCCTCAGCAATATATTTATTAGCTAATAGCATGAATTCTTCTACCAATTGGTGTGATTCTTTACTTTCTTTCACCATGATACCAATCGGTTTACCATTTTCATCGAGTTTGAAGCGTACTTCCTGTGAAGAGAAGTTGATAGCCCCTTTCTTAAAACGCTTTTTACGGAAGTTCTGCGCAAACTTATTCAATAACTGTATTTCTTCTAAATACATTCCTTCACCGGTTTCTATGATCTCCTGTACTTCTTCATAGGTGAATCTATGGTTAGAGTGAATGATCGTTCTTCCATACCAGTGCTGTTCTACTTTTCCTTCGTCAGTCATCTGGAAGATAATAGAGAAGGCGAGTTTGTCTTCGCCGGGACGCAATGAACATAGTTCATTCGAAATTCTTTCCGGTAACATCGGAACCACCCTGTCTGGAAGATATACAGAAGTTGCTCTTTCATACGCTTCCTGATCTAAAGCAGTACCCGGACGAACATAATAACTTACGTCTGCAATGTGTACACCGATTTCCCACCGACCGTTCTTTAATCTGCGGATAGAGATTGCGTCGTCAAAATCTTTTGCGTCTACCGGATCGATGGTGATGGTAAAAATATCTCTGAATTCTTTTCTGAGTTGAATTTCTGATTCAGGAATTTTATCAGCAATAGCAGCTGTTTCAGCCAATACTTCATCAGGAAATCTGAGATGAAACCCGTTCTCTATAATAATTTCCTGCATTGCGATATCATTCTCAGCGGTTTGGTCTAACAACGATACCACTTTACCAAAAGGTTTTTTACCGGCATCCCATTGAGTGATGGAAACGATCACACGGTCGCCATGATCGGCACCGTTCAAATGATCAAAAGGAATAATCACATCCGGCATCGGACGTTCTGTATCTGCCGAAAAAGTAGCCTGGCTGTCGGATAAAAATAGCTTTCCAACAAACTGACTTTGTTTCCGGTGCAGTACCTGTATCACCCTGCCCTGCATTTTCTGCGATTGCGGTGATACGGAAGTTACTTTTACTTTTACGGTATCTCCATGAAGTGCTCCGTTGAAATCTCCCGGACGCACCAATACATCTTTATCCTTTCCTTCCACAATTACGTAGCCTACCCCCGAACGGGTAATATCTAACGACCCCGCATAAACGGATTTATCCTCCGCATTTTGCTGTTTCAACCTTTGCTTGGCTTTAGGTTTGGTTTTAGGTTTTGATTTAGATTTTGGCTTTGTTTTATTATTAATTTTTTTTGCCATATTTAATTAATTGTATTTACTGTTCACCTGACCGATCTGTTGCAATAACCATTCTTCAAATGGCAATGCTTCGTCAAGGAACTTTGTTTGAATAGGCAATACTGCCCAATTCATGTTTACTGTGAATTTTTCTAACCGTACGGCATCTTTCTCCGTCGTCAGCATTAGTACATTTTCACCGAGTGATTGATACAAGGTATGGAGTTGATCAATATCTTTTTGTTCAAATGCGTAATGATCCGGATAAGTTTTAGTACTCAATTTTACAGGATATTGTTTCAAATAGTGTTCCATCAGCGCCGGATTAGCAATTCCGGTCACCAGCAGCACTTCACGGTAATCTTCGATCCGGAGTTTCGACCTGGTTTTCATATGAATAGGTTCACGATATTCGATGGTACTAAAATATAAAGCCTGACCGGGTTTTACTTTTAATTTTTTTTGAATTTTTTGTTTTTGCAGTAATGTTAATGATGACGGACACTTGGTAACTACGATCGCCTGCGCTCTGTTAGCAGCAGAAGGGAGGTCTCTCAGATTTCCAGTAGGCAACAAAAAGTCATCCGTATACAAATCATCATAAGTAGTCAGTACGATATTGACAGCAGCTTTCACCCACCGGTGTTGATAAGCATCATCCAGGATGATCACTTCTGTTTGTGGTTTTTCTTCAATCAGCCTGCTAATCGCGGGTACCCTCTCTTCGCCTACTGCAAACACCAGATCGGGAAACTTGTTTAAGATCTGACGAGGTTCGTCACCAATTGTTTCGGCAGTTGTCTGTTGATCAGCCAAAAGAAATCCTTTTGTTTTTCTTCCATAGCCTCTGCTTACAATTGCCAGCCTGTAATAACTTTGTAAATGGCGTACCAACCATTCTACCATTGGTGTTTTTCCTGTTCCTCCGGCACTGATATTACCTACACAAATAACAGGACGGTCGAACGTAACTGAATGGAAAATGTTTTTATTGAAGAAGGTATGGCGTATTTTTAAAATAAGGGCATAAATACCACTAACAGGTAGTAATAAAAAACGAATTGCTTTTATAACCGGGTGATTAAAATTCATAAATTCTTTCAGGCGTTATGCAATAGTTTAAAGGTACATCATAAATATGGATATCATCGATTTCCGGAACAGGAGCAAAGTGGCAGATACCAACTTTTAAAACATCCGGAGCACACTTTTCTAAAAAGCGGTCATAAAATCCTTTTCCATACCCTACGCGATAGCCTTTTTCATCAAATGCCAGTAATGGAATAATCATGGCTTTCAGTTGCCCGGGTGGAAAAACTGCAGCATTCAAAGGTTCTTGTATCCCCCAAACATTGGCTTCATAAATGGTATCTGCCTGAATCGTTAGTGCAACCATTTCTGTGGCACTGATTACTTTGGGATAACACTTCACCGGCAGATCTGCAGCAGTTGCCCATTTCTCTTCTAAAGCTATAGGAGAAAGTTCTCTTTTCGATAATAAAGGCTGATAACTTAAAAAACTTTGAGGAGTAGTAATTTGCCAGTGGTGAATCTGCTGATTGACGAGTTGTTGAATTTCCAATGCTTCCGCCACACTATACCGGTTCCTTAATTGCTGATATTCTTTTCGAATTTCACTCTTTACCATAAATATTCTTTCGTTCACCTGACTGGGTTATCTGAGTATCAGATAACGCTTACCGGACCAATCACGGCAGGTAATTGATCTACTCTAATATACGAAAAAAAATTGAAAAAACAAATGCTTACTTCCTAATTATTAATTCTTTAATTAAGAATTGCCCGGTTCACTAAAGAAACTAAAGATCGTAGTACCGTAGTTGCGTTCTTTTACAAACCATTCAAATTGCTGGTAATTATTACGGGGGGTATGTTCAAGTACAAAGATGCCTCCCTTTTTCAATAACTTTTTCTGTACTATAATGCGGGGTAATTCATCAATGGTCGTTAATGCATACGGAGGCCCTGCGAATATAAAGTCAAAAGTATCGTTACATTGTTCGAGAAACTTAAACACATCCATTTTTACCACCTGCAAATGTTGGATACCTAAACTCTCTGCAGTTTTTTTGATGAATGCGTGCATACTGGTATCTTTCTCAACAATGATTTGCTGAGTAGCTCCTCTTGAAGCCAGTTCATAACTGATACTTCCAGTTCCACCGAAAATGTCTAAAGTACTGATACCTTCAAAATCAATCTGATGTTGAAGCATATTAAACAGTCCTTCTTTCGCTATATCCGTTGTTGGACGGGTATACGGCATTTTTGTGGGCGGATTAATCCGTCTGCCTCCAAACTCTCCTCCAATTATACGCATGCCACTAAATTCAAATAATTTGTATAAAAATGAACGGAAGTGTTACTAAAAGCATCTCCCAGACTCCAGCCTCCTATTAATGCAGCCGGTTGTACATTTGCAAAATACTTTTGCAGATTCGGAGCTACATCTTCCACGAATTTGTTCTTTCCGCACCAACGCAAGTCAATATTTCCGGGATGTAAATCCAGTTGTTTTACAATCAGTTGTAAATAATATATCATATCCTCGAGGGTTTCTATCGGATATTGTTGCAACAACTGCAGTGCTTCATTATTCCAAACCCCTACCATCATTGAATCGTCTTTTAACGTTAGTTCAATCTGGCAAGGTAATGTTGCAGCAACACTTCTGTTTTCAAGCAACAGGGTATGTAAGTGCCAGTATTTACCTGATCCGAATTGTTGCTGTAACAGTGTATGGATCTCTCTTGGAATACGGTATACGTTGTACATTTTCCCTTTCATCACTTTTTCGCTTAACAGCAACCCTTTTTCCACATCGCCATATAAGAGCTCTGTGGCTGGTTTATTCAACGAAGTATTAAAGAGCTCTTCAGGTATTAAACCGGAAGAGGGATAATCGTATATTACAAAAGACTTTTGAAAGGTTTGCTTTAAGTTACTGTCTGTCTCCAATATATCTTTCAGGTTTTCTTCAATGGTTTTATCAGGAAAGAAGTCTAGCTGATACTGTTTCAACAACGCCACTTTTTTCTCTTCCGCATTGAAAACTATATAAGTAATGAATCTTGGAGCAACCACTGTAAGCAATTGTTGAAGCGAAGGAGTTTCTAACAATTGCTCATTTGAAATGATATCGTAATTAGGTGTTAACATAATCTAATAATACCTGCAATGATACTATAAATTATAGAATTCTTCGTCGTTTTAGGAGTCTAAGGCTGATTTTTTTCATATTATAACAACCTTTCACGCGTAATTTTGTCTAATTATATTTGTAACATTGCGCATTATGAGTAGCGGAACTATTGATCAGGGAAGTAGTTTAAAACTTGACATTAACTACAAGAGTATTATAAAGATAGCGTTGCCGATTAGTTTGGCGATGCTGGTACCTCAATTAAACTTTGTAATCAACAATATTTTTCTGGGGAGGTTGGGCGAAACAGAGCTGGCCATTGCCGGTATTACCGGTGTTTATTATCTGATTTTCGGATCGGTGGGATATGCGCTGAATAACGGTTTGCAGGCGCTTTTTGCACGCAGGGCGGGTTCCAGTCAGGCGAATGCTATCAGCAGCATTTTTCTTCAGGGTACTTATGTAGCATTTTTTATTGCTGCGATCGCTTTCTTGTGTACCTATCTGGTAATGCCCCCGATTTTTCATTGGATTTTGAAAGATCCGGAGTTAAGCGACAAAGCCATTTCGTTTTTAAAAATTCGTATCTGGGGTTTACCATTTCTCTACCTTTTTCAGATACGCAATGCGCTTTTTGTAGGTATCAATCAAAGTAAATGGCTGATCTGGGGAACCACAGCCGAAACAGTGATCAATATCATTTTTGATTATGCTTTAATTTACGGAAAGTTCGGGTTACCTGAATTAGGTTTCAATGGAGCTGCCTATGCTTCTATTCTCGCTGAATTTTCAGGGTTCCTGATGTTACATATTGTAATGATCAGAAAGGATATTCAGAAGAACTTCCGCATTAAAAATTTCGGCAGGTTTGAAAAAGCAACCACCTTTATTGTGCTAAGTATCTCTGCGCCGTTGATTTTTCAGCATGCCATCAGTATTATTACCTGGGAATACTTTTATATTCTGATTGCCCGGAATAATTCAGTTGCCGAACTGGCGGCTTCCAATACCATGAGGAATATGTTCGGCGTATTCGGGGTTATTTCCTGGGCATTCGCCGCCACCTGTAACACGATGGTAAGTAATATAATCGGGCAAGGCCGGCAGGATGAAGTATTCCGTATTCCGGTGATGATCGCCAGAATGAGTTTCGGGGTTATTACAGTGCTTGTATTATTCCTGAACTTATTTCCTGAATTCATATTGAGTATATACGGACAAGATGCGCAGTTCATGGAAGTGGCCATTCCGATTCTAAGAGTGGTTACATTGGCGATCTGGGCAATGTCGATCGGTACGGTTTGGTTATTTAGTGTAACCGGTACCGGTAATTCAAAAGTGAACTTGCTGATTGAAGTAATCGCCGTAATATTTTATGTTGTATTCTCCTACATTGTTTTAGAAAAGATGCAACTACCGGCGTATATCGGCTGGAGCGTTGAGTGGGGATATTGGTTAATTATGTGCGGTTGTTCTTACTGGTACATGAAGAGCGGAAGATGGAAAAATAAAGTTATTTAACCTGATAAGATTCAGATAAACACACACCGAGTTTTCCCTTGAATTGAGGAATGGGCGGGCTGCATTTATAAATGCTCAACTCCAATCCTTTCATTTGAGGGAAAATTTCTTTTAATGCGGCTTCTATCCGTTGCAATACGGTTTCTAATAACGGAGTGGGCTGTTTCATAAACTTCGCTATACATTCGTACGCCTGTACATAATTGTATGTCTGATCTAATCTGACCACCGGTTCTGAAGGAGTATCAAAATGCATTTTACAATCTACCTCATAGGTACTCCCTATCAGTTCTTCTCCGGCATATAAACCGTGAAAAGCATGAAACTGCAAATCTTTTAAATGGATCGTCATCAATTTTTTAAATTTTTAAACCATTAAGAGCATGAGAATGAAAAATGAAGAATGAAGAATTAAAAACGGTCAACTCTATTCAGGGAATTTCACTACCTCAATTCTTCATTCTCAATTCTCAATTTAAAAAAAGCTGCTTCTTGAAAGAAACAGCTTTATATAAAAATTTAATCACTCTTCACTTTTAATTTTCCCTTCTTAATTACCTTAAACGATGTTATTCACCGACAGATATCTCTCAGCGTCCAGGGCAGCCATACAACCGCTACCGGCAGCTGTAATAGCCTGGCGATAGATTTTATCCTGTACATCACCGGCAGCAAAGATACCTTCCATATTTGTTTTGCTGGTACCCGGTTGGGTAAGGATGTATCCAGCTTCATCCATATTGATCCATGGTTTGAAGATATCCGAATTCGGCTGGTGGCCGATTGCTACGAAGAAACCACTGATCGGAATTTCTTGTTTTTCACCGGTTAAGATATTTCTGATACGTACTCCTTCTGTTCTTTTCTCTCCTAATACCTCATCGGTTTCAGTATTCCAGTAAACTTTAATATTCGGGGTAGCCAGTACGCGATCCTGCATTACTTTAGAAGCACGCATATGGTCTTTTCTTACAAACATATGTACATTGGTACAAAGTTTTGACAGGTATAAAGCTTCTTCAGCTGCAGTATCACCAGCTCCTACAATAGCCACTTCTTTACCTTTAAAGAAGAACCCATCACAAACGGCACAGGCACTTACACCAAACCCGTTTAAACGTTGTTCACTTTCCAGGCCTAACCATTTAGCAGAAGCACCGGTACTGATAATTACAGCATCAGCTTCTATCAGATGATCTTCGTCTATCCAAACCTTATAAGGTTTTTGTGAGAAGTCTACTTTCGTAGCCAGTCCCCAACGAATATCGGCACCCATTCTTTTAGCTTGTTTTTCTAAATCCTGCATCATGTCTGGCCCTTGTACTCCATCCGGATAACCGGGGTAATTCTCCACCTCTGTAGTAATCGTCAATTGTCCTCCGGGTTGTAATCCTTGGTAAAGCACGGGTTTCATATTAGCACGAGCTGCATAAATAGCGGCTGTATAACCAGCAGGACCAGATCCAATAATTAAACAATGTATTCTTTCACTTTCCATCATAATCTTTTGTATCCTACAAATATAGCGAACTAATTCTTAAAATAATGTTGTCGTCAGTGTTGTGTACCCTTGCTGTGAACAAGTTGTGTACTACAGGCTGGTGTAACCATATACAGATTTGAGTAACACCGACCTGTATAAAAAAGCCCCCAACAATGTTGGGGGCAAAAGCGTAAATAATTTGATACTTACTAACCCAAATATGCTTTTAATGCACTGCTGTAACGTGCTTTTTGTAAACGTTTAATAGCTCTTTCTTTGATCTGACGGATACGTTCTTTAGTAAGATCGTATTTCTGACCAATTTGTTCGATGGTAACTCCATTTTCTCCGTCTAATCCGAAATAAGCATTTACGATCTCAGCTTCTCTTGGAGAAAGAGATTTCAATACTCTGCGAATTTCATTCCGTAGAGAGTCTTTCATTACATCATCGTCTGTATCATCACCACCTTCGAGTAAGTCGCCCATAGCTACATCTTCAGCTTCGTGTACCGGAGCGTCTAATGAAGTATGTCGGGTATTACTTTGGAAAATATTATTGATTTCAGTTTCACTCATCTCTAATAACTCAGCCAGCTCTTCAGTAGAAGGTTCACGCTCATGTTCTTGTTCAAAAGCCATGTACGCTTTGTTTGCTTTGTTATAAGTTCCGATTTTGTTTTGTGGAAGACGTACTAATCTACCTTGTTCAGCTAAAGCCTGTAAAATAGACTGACGGATCCACCAAACTGCGTAAGAGATAAATTTAAAACCTTTCGTTTCGTCGAAACGTTGAGCGGCTTTAATTAAGCCCAGGTTACCTTCATTAATCAAATCACTCAAAGATAAACCCTGGTGCTGATACTGCTTTGCAACAGATACCACGAACCTCAGGTTCGCCTGAACCAGTTTATCAAGCGCTTTCTGATTCCCCATTTTAATCTTTTGCGCCAGAACCGTTTCCTCTTCAGGGGTAATCATCGGAATTTTCGAGATTTCCTGCAAGTATTTTTCAACTGCCTGGGAATCACGATTAGTAATCTGTGTGGCTATTTTTAGCTGTCTCATATCGCTTTTTAAAAATTTCTGTTCTACCAGGTGTGTCTTCTACAAGAAAAACAATATCAGCTTTTTGTACCTTTCCAATAGAACTATTTGCAAAAGTATAACGGATATTTGATAACTCATAGAAATTAGGCGAAAAATACTACATAAATCTTCATCCTTTAGTTCATTATTAACAAAAAAAAGTTGGTTTCAGCGTATTTTTACCTTTTTTGGCCATTTGCAACCGGTAGTGTTCCTATTAAAGACGTATAGTATCCTGCAAATGGTTGTCTACCTTTATATAATAAACACTTAAATCTGCTAAAAAGTTAGTGCCAATAATAAATTTTTAACATTTTTCTGTTTTTCCTTAGTTTTTGGAGCTGATTTTTATCCGTCTTAACTTCAACAAAAATTCGTACTAAAAGGTTCGCAGGCGGGTTTATTATAAAAAATTGTTACAATCAACAGAGCAACAATGCTTCATCTTCTTTTGCAGTTGATAGCAATAGTTTCTTCTGACAATTACTATTGTGTAATGGAATACGGGTAGTATTATCCACTAACGAATGTTGGCAAGTGGCTTTGCGGGAGATATTTATATATAAAAAATTATCCCTCGAACCAGGTTGAGGGATAATAAGATTTTAGTAGGTAATGATTTCTCCACCGGCAGCGGTAAGTACCAGGCTGGAGCGGTCGCTTTTTTCAACACGCCCTACTATTTGAGCCTGTAAGCCTAAAGCCGTTGCTTTCTCTATCATTACTTCTGCCGCGGCCGGAGTTGTGAAGATTTCTAGCCGGTGCCCCATATTAAATACCTGATTCATTTCTTTGTGATCACTGCCTGAAGCTTTTTGTATCATGTCAAATATCGGCGGCGGTGTAAACAGATTGTCTTTAATCACTTTGAATGTACCTGGTAAGTATTTCATACATTTGGTTTGCCCACCACCACTACAGTGAATCAATCCGTGAATATCGCTGAACTGTTCAGTAAATAGTTGTTTTAAGTAAGGAGCATACGTTCTGGTAGGACTCAAAATCAGCTTTCCGACGGTCATTTTTTCACCGTTCACTTCAATTTCGTCGGTCAGGCGGTGAGGCCCGATATACACCACATCATCGTGCAGGCTGGTTTCAAACGTTTCGGGGAAGTGCTGCGCGTAGTACTTCGATAACATATCGTGACGGGCACTGGTTAACCCGTTACTACCGATACCGCTATTATATTCAGTTTCATAAACAGCTTTTCCGAAGCTGGCTACTCCTACAATCACATCACCATCCTGAATAAGATCATTCGTAATCAGTTTGTTTTTCGGCCAGCGGGCAGTCATAGTGCCGTTTACAGCGATGGTTCTTACCACATCTCCCACATCAGCGGTTTCACCACCGAGATATTGAATGTTTACGCCATAAGATTTAAGCTGGTCAAAAATTTCCTGAGAGCCGTTAATAACGGTTTCAAGAATTTCTCCCGGAATCACCGATTTATTACGATCGATGGTAGAAGAGAATAATAAGTTATCGTGAATACCCACACATAACAAATCATCGAGATTCATTACAATAGCGTCTTGCGCGATTCCTTTCCAGATCGACAAGTCGCCGGTTTCTTTCCAATATAAATAAGCTAAAATACTTTTAGTACCTGCACCGTCGGCATGCATCAGGTTTACCCAATCCTGGTCGCCGGTTAAATAATCCGGGTAAATTTTACAGAAAGCGTTCGGGAAAAGGCCTTTATCTAACTTCTCAGTAGCCTTGTGAACTTCTTCTTTTTGAGCGGAAACACCGCGTTTTGCATACAAACTCATGCGGCAAAGCTACATAAAGAATAAAAGAGTGAAAACTTTTTCGGTATGAATAATTTCCCGATAATAAAGCGACTTGAAGCATTGTAGTGCTGAAAACGCTAATTTTGCGCAGAAGTATGAAAGTCTATCATTCAATAGAGCAAATTCCGGCTTTTAAAAACGCAGTGATTACGATCGGTACCTTTGACGGTGTTCATCAGGGGCATTGCAGTATTATCCGGCAACTGGTGGCCACTGCATCTACGGTTCAGGGCGAGTCAGTTTTAATAACCTTTCACCCGCACCCCCGCCAGGTGGTAGCCGGAAAAGCATTACCGTTATTAAACTCTATTGATGAGAAGATGGAGTTACTGGAAACTGAAGGAGTAGACAACCTTGTTATTATTCCTTTTACGGCTGCATTCTCTCAAATGGATGCCCATGAGTATATCGAAGAATTCCTGATTGAAAAATTTCATCCCCACACCATCATTATCGGTTATGACCACCGGTTCGGCAAAAACAGAAGCGGCGACTTTTCTTTATTAGAAGCATATGCCGCCAAAGGTTCTTTTCAATTGATTGAAATTCCGGCACATGTTATTGCTGAAAATACAGTCAGTTCTACCCAGATCAGAAAAGCACTGGAAGAGGGTAATATTGAAAAAGCCAATCAACTGCTGGGTTATCGTTATTGTTTTGAAGGAATTGTAGTAAAGGGTAATCAACTGGGCAGAAAACTCGGCTTTCCGACAGCCAATATTTCACTCATCTGCCAGGATAAAATGGTTCCCGGTAACGGTGTATATGCTGTTTTGGTAACCAATCTTAAAAATCCTTACCAGGTTTATCAGGGTATGATGAATATAGGTATCCGACCCACCATTGATGGTACTCAAAGAGTGATTGAAGTCAATTTATTCGGTTTTCAGGATGATATATACGGTGAACAATTACATGTGGAAGTTTGTGCCTATTTAAGAGCCGAACAAAAATTCGCCGGGTTACCCGCTTTAGTAGAACAGCTGGGTAAAGATAAAATTCACGCGCTGGCGGTATTAAACCCTTAACGGAATTGCCCCATCATTTTAGCCATCATTTCTTTCAGTAAGGAAGCATCGCTGGTTCCCTGACTACCTACCCCTACACTTTTCAGGTTATAATGATGTAGTAGTAACAAAGCCTGTTCGATACCGTTGTATTGGTAATTTTTGGCACAGGTAATATAATCTTTTACAAAAAAAGGATTTACACCAATATTAGTAGCAATGGTACGCTCATCAGTAGCTTTTTGCCCGAAAATCATATATGTTTTACTAAACAGATTATATAGTGCAGGTAAAATCAGTTGAATGGGAGCTGCTTTAGGATTCGCCTCAAAATACTGAACAATTTTCATTGCTTTGGCAAGGTCACGGTAAGCCACTGCGTTTTGAAGTTCAAATGGATTATACTCCTTACTTACGCCTACATATTTCTCTATATCGTCTTCGTTAATCTCTTTGCGGTCTTTTAAATTGATGGTAATTTTCTCCACTTCATTCTCAATACGGCTAAGATCGTTTCCGATATGCTCTACCAGTAAATGTAAAGCTTTAGGTGTGATTAACAAGTTTTTTGAGCGGATCATCTCATTAGTCCAGTCGGGCAACTGGTTATCATACATTTTTTTAGTAGATAAGAGTTCTCCTTTTTCTTTCAGGGTTTTTGCCAGCTTACTTCTACCGTCAACCTTTTTTTCTTTATAGGCTACAAAAAACAGTGTAGAGGATAAAGGGTTATCGATATATGGTTCCAGTTTAGTGATATCACGCATTTGCTGCGCTTCTTTTAAAATCACTACCTGTTTATCAGAAAACATGGGGTATTTCCGGCAGGCATTAATAATGTCGGCCCATTCGGCATCTTTGCCATAAAATACTGTTAAATTAAATCCTGCTTCAGCTTCGGTAAGAATATTGTGTTCGGCATATTGAATTACTTTATCGATAAAATACTCTTCCTCACCTTCTAACCAGTAGATGGGTCTGTATTGTTTCTTTTGAAGCGTTTGAATGATTTTTTCAGCCGACATAACATTTTGCTTTAGTATCCCTGGCTGCAAATTAAAATAAAAAAAAGCTTTAAAGCCAAAAAATAAGGTGATTGATTTACAATATTTTGAAAAGGTACCCGTTGATAAAAGTTAACCTGCTGGATCGTTTTACATATTTGGCATGATTTTTTGTCAACTTCAAAAATAGTCATAATTTATACAAAATATTTTTTGAGAAATATACATACTATGAGTACATCAAACTATCCATCAGCAAGTCCACAAAATCCATCACCTAAAAAGGATTCAAAAAATATCATCATTGGTATTTTAGCAGTATTAATCTTAGGTACATGGGGTTATTTTTTGTGGGATAAAAACAAAGCAGACCAACAAATTAATACACTTCAAAGTCAATACGCTGTGGTTGATTCAACCAAAACAGAATTGCAAAGAAGTTATGATCAGATCGTTTACAGAATGGATTCTTTAACCGGTCAGAACAACGATTTAGAAGGTAAATTATCAGCAAGAGAATCTGAAATTACCAAGTTAAAAAATCAGATTGCTGCTAAGTTGAAAAAAGAGCGTTTAACAGAATCAGAGAAAGTTGAGTTACGTGCTCAAATCGCTGAGTTAAACGAGAAAGTAAATAACTTAGAAGCTGAAGTTGCACGTCTGTTAATGGAAAATGAAACATTAACAACCGAAAAAACGCAGTTAACAGCAGATAAAGAGCAGTTAACAACTGATTTGGCTTCTACTACTACCGCAAAATTAGTGTTAGAAGACAAAGTAAACTTAGCGTCTACTTTAAATGCCAGTAACATTAAAATCACTCCAATCCAGGAGAAAAACTCAGGAAAAGAGAAAGTTACTTCTAAAGCTAAAAAGGTAGACAAACTGGTAGTTTCTTTTGATGTTGATAACAGAATCGCACAAAGCGGAAGCACTGATGTTTTTGTTTCGATCACTGATCCGGAAGGAAAACCAGTTACAGTTGAAGCTTTGGGTTCAGGCTTATTTACTTCAAGAGAAGAAGGTGAAAAGTTCTATACCTTCCGTGTTCCTATCGAATACGAAGCAGGTTCTAAAAAACACATCGAATATCCCTGGAAACAAAACAGTGATTTCAAAACCGGTAGATATAAAATTGAGATTTATCACAATGGTTTAAAAATCGGAGAAGCTGTTAGCGAGTTGAAGAAAGGTGGTTTATTCTAGATTATTATTAGATCTTTATAACAGTAATAAACTCCTCAACATTTGTTGGGGAGTTTTTATTTGCAGGTTATAAAGAATCGAACCATTAATGAATTAAGCAGGTCATGGTTTTTCTTAATTCCCTTAATTCCTCCTATGTTTGAAATGGTAATGGGAAACATGAAGAAAATGAAGGTATGAAGGTAAAGCAGCGCAGAAGACAGCACTTCATTCGCTTTTCAACTTCATTACCTTCCTTTTTAAATTGTAATGAGAAACATGAAGAGAATGAAGGTATGAAGGTAAAGCAGCGCAGAAAACAGCACTTCATTCGCTTTTCAACTTCATTACCTTCCTGTTTAAATTGCAATTAACAGATAGAATGATGCAAAGCGAAGCGGCAGGAGCTTCTTAATCTTAATGGTAAAATTTTAAAAAACAGGTTACAGAATCGCTCTTATAGATGCCCTTCCCACATGAACAGTTCTGTTTTCACCCGGCTTACGGCCTTCATATTGTAACGACAACTCTAAATTTTTAGCCAATCTTTTATTCAGATCAATCGTCCATAAATAGTTTTTACCGGCACTCAAACCATCCAGTATTATATACGAAGACGTGGTATTTACCTGCCCCCCTTTACTCATAAAATCAATAGAAGAATAAGTGAGTTTGGCCTGGATAGAAGTTGTTTGTAGCCAGTTTACTTTTGATTCCAGATTAAATGAATGAATTTGCGCTTCTTCCAGTTCTCCTACCCTGTTTTGTTTCTCTGTAAACTTATAACTTCCGACGATGCGCCAGTTCATGCCCGGTGAATAGGTTACTTTGGGTTCATAAGAATGAATCGCTATATCATAGTTTCTATTCTGAAAATAAGTATTATCATTCCTTAATTGATTAAGCCCTACCTTACTGATTCCTTCTATATTAATAATTTTTTTGACGTTCCATCTAACCCTGAATGTCCAGTCGTTCAATAACCTTGTTTCATAACCATAAGTCAATAGAGATTTACTTTCATTTTTAGCATTGGTAATATCCACTCCCCATTTCTGATAAAACCGGTTAAACGAAAGTGTATTGATAAAGATCGTATTGAGCGTAATCAAGGCACTATCGCCCAGAGGGGATTTAAACGGATTTAACTGTACCAACCCTCTTGCCATTTCTTTTTTGTTTAGCTGTAATGAACTTTGCAGATTCAATTTTGAAAACATGGTTGAGAAAAAACCTTCTGGTTGTGTTCCGATCAGATTTCTGGGATTAATATTTAATGAATAGTTTAAAGTATTGTAGTTGGCTTTTATATATTCATTAGTGGGGGTAAATATGCGGATATATTTTGCCTGATCCTGAAACAATGCCAGCTCAAATTCATTTAATTGCTGAATACCGTCTTCATTGTAATCGATCCATGTATACTCCCCTTGTCCGGCAGGTACTTCCATGAATGCAAAATCACGTTTCTGCTCCTGGCCCGCTCCTACTTCATACAACAGATTTCCGCTGAGCAATCCTTTGATTTCATTGAATTGATATTCTACTCTTCCCAATAAAGATTCATCGATTTGTTGCAGCGTATTAAACTTAGGATCAGCATTTAATTTTCTGTAAGTGCTCGTAAAACGCATCTGCCGGTATTCGTTTGCCAGCAGGTTTAAGAATACTTCGATATTATGACTATTATCGGCTCTTAACAACTCGCCATACAATGGCAAATGATTTATTCTATAAGAATAGTTCAATCCCCACACGTTCATTTTACCTGCATCTGATTGTGTACCGAACTGAAAATGTTCTATTGTAAAGCTATATGGCAAAATCGTATCTGTTATTTCATTTCTGATCTGGTTATCTTCTTTAAAATACAAAAAGCTGATCTCCTGATTTTTTAAACTATTGAATTTTTTCTTCAGTTCTACGCGTGGTTTAAAGAAATAGCCTTTATTAAATTCATCGTTTACCAGTGACAACATGTGTAATTGTTGCAGACTCCAACCCTTCCATACCATTTCATGTGTCACCATATGCCGGATACCTTTAAAAAAGGTATTTCTTTCATATAAGGTCCATTCATATTTTATTTGTTGCCTTGAGCTATCTCTGAACCCCATACTTGCCTGAATCACTTCTTCTTTAGCCTGAACGGAAGTGGTGAGTGGCAAACCCCAGTCACGGGTATATTCTACAGAACGAAGTCTTTCAATAGGCTTGAAAGTTGAATCTATCTTTTCCCACGCTACTACAGTTTGAAATGCTTTGGATTTTTGTTTCAATGGAATTTCGTGTTGCACCTTAAATTTTCTGGCTAAACCCTGTTCACCTTTTACAGATGAAAAGGTATTGGCATCGTAGTTAGACCATGCCCATTCTGTGGTAAACATTGTTTTTTCAGTAAGCAGATAATCAGCTCCTACACTGAGCAATTGTTGCTTTTTGGGAGTAATTAAAAAAACTGCGGGTTCAAACTGACCTTGCGGAACACCATTGACAGGTTGAACCCATTGATAAACTTTCCCATTTGTACCATCCAGTGCAGGTATATAGTTACCATTTCCTATACCTACATCCACAAAGCTCAGGTGATAGATGGCACTGTCGGGATTATTAGAGTAGGTGTAAATAGAATCTGTAATACCATTATAAGCAGTATCTATTTTTTTATAGAGTATTTTACCCGGAGCATATTCTTCAATTGTTGCATTGGGATAAAATGCCATTAAAGGATCTTTTCCGATGGTTCGCAAAAAGTCTTTTTGCTGATTATCCAACGTTTGATTGATGGTTGAATTTTTTGCATCCTGATTGGTAAACAGCGCTACGCGTAATTGCAGCTTATCTTTTACCTGAAATTCATCTGCCAGATAGATATTTGAGTTCAGGTAATTGCGGTCGGCGTATTCAAACTCTACCTGAATTCTCTTATCGCGGGTAATCATGCGTTTAGGCATGAAAGTGATTTCTGCTGTATTGTAATTGATGATATAATCCTGGTCTTCGCCTCTTTGCAATAACTCTCCATCGATAAATACTCTCTCCGTATTTGCCAACACAACAAAAAACAATTCGTTATTGGCGCCTTGCAAACGGTAAGGACCCTGGTTGCCTTCCAGGCCATTAAATACATTACGGGTAAACTTACCTTTAGCGATCGATCCGCTCACCGTAAACTGATTTTGCATTTGCGGGTTCAGGTCTGACCTCATTTCAAAAGCCATCCCTTGTAATCTTTTATAGAATTGCAGATAATCTGACGCTTGTTTTCTGATGTCAATATCTCCCATGCTCAATGCCCAATGCCGTTTACTAAACTGTAAAAAGATGCGATCAAACTCATTGAGTTGTTGGGTGGTTCCGTCAGGTTGAATGGGAATATTATTATCCGTAATAGCCGCCACAATCTGAAGACTGTCTTGAAGGTACCCGCTGATTTGCAGGTTAAGGTTTGAACTGACAACTGCATCCTGGCTATTTCCAAAGCTCAGGCCTCTGCCAAAGGTTCCGCTATACTGAATATTACCAAAATCAAAGAAAGGTTCGTTTTGCAGCTGCAGATAAGGTGAGATATAAGGTTTGCCGATAGAATAGTTCATTACACTATCGTAAGATATCCGCTGGGCGGTAGCATTGAGTTTACGGGAAAACACCCGGTAACTGACAGTAATAAAAGGTTCAGGAATTGTTTTTCTGAAATAGAGAATGGCATTGACGAAATCCATCTCATACTGTGTACTGTCTAAAGAAATTTGCAACGATCCCGGTATAATGCTAAGGGTGTCTAAAACAACCATTGCATCGTGTGTAGAAACCGTTTTTTTGCGAAGATTTGAAAATAACTGACTGTCTGAACTTTGGGCTATACAAAATTCAAAGCTGCATAGGAAAAGGCTGAATAATATTATAAGTCTTCCAATCAACAGTTATGGTTTGCAAATAATCACTAACTTAAAAATACCACTGAAAATTGTATAAAAAAAGGGGCAAATGCCCCTTTCCTATGTTTAAGCCTGTCTTTTCTTCTTTTTATCATCAATATACTCATCAAAAGTCATTAACTTATCTACCGCTCCGTTTGGTGTCAGCTCAATAATTCTATTGGCTACCGTTTGAAGGAAGGTGTGGTCATGAGAGCTTAACAGCACTACCCCCGGGAAGTTAATCATACTTTCGTTGAAAGCCTGGATAGATTCGAGATCGAGGTGGTTGGTAGGATCATCTAACACAATCACGTTCGGATCCTGCAACATCATACGCGAAATCATACAACGCACTTTCTCACCTCCGCTGAGTACGGATGTCTTTTTCATGATTTCTTCACCACTGAAGAGCATTTTTCCTAAGAATCCTCTTAAAAATGCCTCATCAGCATCTGTAACGTGGGCAGGTACGTACTGACGTAACCAATCCATCAGGTTCAGATTTTGTGTAAAGAATTGAGAGTTATCGTTTGGTAAATATGCTTTTGTAATAGTAGTTCCCCATTCGAATTTACCGCTGTCTGCTTTCATTTCATCGTTGATGATTTCATAGAAAGCTGTGATTGCTAACGGATCATCAGCAACAAAGGCGATTTTATCCCCTTTATTAACGGTAAAGCTTACATCTTTAAACAATACTTTTCCATCTACAGAAGCTGAAAGTTTTTCAACATTCAGAATCTGATTACCTACTTCGCGTTGTTGTTTGAAGATAATGCCCGGATATCTTCTGTTTGAAGCTACAATTTCTTCAACAGTTAATTTTTCCAATGCTTTTTTACGTGAAGTGGCCTGTTTTGATTTCGAAGCGTTTGCAGAGAAACGGGCGATAAAGTCCATCAACTCTTTACGTTTTTCTTCTACTTTCTTGTTTTTATCTCCCATCTGGCGGGCTGCCAATTGAGACGATTCGTACCAGAAACTATAGTTACCGGTATAGATTTTAATTTTTTGACGGTCTACGTCGGCGATATGCGTACAAACAGCGTCTAAGAAGTGACGGTCGTGCGATACCACAATAACGATATTCTCATAATCTGCCAGGAAGTTCTCTAACCACGAGATGGTTACAACGTCGAGGTTATTGGTAGGCTCATCGAGGATCAGTACATCCGGATTTCCAAAAAGTGCCTGCGCCAACAATACACGAACTTTCATCGGTCCGCTCAGGTCTTTCATTAAAGTCTGGTGCATTGATTCGCTAACGCCCAATTCACTTAACAAACTACCTGCGTCGCTTTCTGCAGTGTAGCCACCCATTTCACCGAATTCAGCTTCCAGGTCTCCGGCACGGATACCGTCTTCTTCAGTAAAATCAGCTTTTGCATAAATCGCATCACGCTCCTGCATCACGTCCCACATTTTTTTGTGGCCTGTTAATACAGTATTCAGCACGGTTAATTCGTCAAATTCAAATTGGTTCTGCTTTAAAACAGCCATACGCTCACCCGGAGTAATGTCAATAGTACCTTTATTCGGCTCTATTTCACCGGATAAGATCTTCAAAAAGGTAGATTTACCGGCTCCGTTGGCACCAATGACACCGTAGCAATTACCTTTACTGAATGACAAATTAACTTCATCGAACAAAACCCTTTTACCAAATGATAGGGTGACGTTATTCACTGTAATCATAACAAATGCGCAAATTTTGAATTTGCAAAGGTAGGTTTTTTCGATGTGAAAAACAAAAGAGGCGGGTGTTGACCCCGCCTCTTTTGTTTTAATCTGTTTCTAAGATTTTTTATTTTGTAATTCCTTCTAATGCCATCAGGAATGAATAAACAACTGCCACATCTTTTAATTGGTTAAATCTGCCGGAACTTCCTCCGTGTCCTGCTTCCATTGTGGTTTTGAATAAAATCACATTATTTCCTTTGTGGTGATCTCTCAGTTTAGCGACCCATTTTGCAGGCTCAAAGTACTGAACCTGAGAGTCGTGGTAACCGGTGGTTACCAGGATATTCGGGTATTCAGCGTCTTTCACGTTATCTACCGGAGAATACTGACGAATGTAAAAATATTCGGCACTGTCTGCAGGATTTCCCCATTCTTTGTATTCACCCGTCGTTAAAGGAATGGTTTCATCGCTCATCGTAGTAATTACATCTACAAAAGGAACCTGTGCCACGATACCATTCCACAAATCCGGACGGAGATTCGTTACCGCCCCCATTAACAAACCGCCGGCACTACCGCCATGAGCATACAAATGTTCTTTTGAAGTATATTTTTCCTTAATCAAAAATTCACCACAGTCAATGAAATCATAAAAAGTATTCATTTTTTTCATCATATGGCCATTGTCGTACCATTTGCGTCCCAACTCTTCACCACCGCGGATGTGAGCAATTACATAAACGAAACCACGGTCAACCAGAGAAAAACGGGTTGAACTGAAGCCCGGGAACATTGAAATGCCGTAAGAACCATAACCATATAGTAACAATGGATTCTGACCGTTCAGCTTCAATCCTTTTTTATACAATAAGGTCATCGGAACTTTTTCTCCATCACGAACCGTTGCCCAGATCATTTTGGTTTCGTACTTCGCCGGATCATATCCACCTAAAACATCTGTACGTTTTTTCATCACACGCTCTTTGTTAGCCATGTTCACATCATAGGTGGTTCGCGGTGTGATCATTGAGTTATAAGTAACTCTTAAAGTATCTGTATTGAAATCGTTGTTTGACCCTACATAAGCAGAATAAACAGACTCGTCAAAATCGATGTAATAATCTGTACCGGAATCGAGTTGAATTACCCGTACCTTAGGCATTGCATCTTTCACTTCACTTAACACCAGATATTTGTCGAAAAGTGAAACGCTGGAAATGCTCACATTTTCTCTGTGCGGAATCACTTCCTTCCAGTTTTCTTTTCTGGTGTTGTTGATAGGTGTTTCCATCAACTTATAGTTCGGAGCATTCAGGTTGGTCAATACATAGAACTTATCATCTTTATGATAAATACTGTATAACAATCCTTCTTCACGAGGCTGGAAGGATACAAATTTACCACCAGGTGTAGCTGCGTCAAGAATATAGTATTCTGAATTCTGTTGATTCATTTCTACTCCGATGGTAATGTATTTTTTAGATTTGGTTCTGGAAATACCCATGTAATAACGGTTATCTTTTTCCTCGTACACCAAAACATCCTGACTACTTGGAGTTCCTAATTTGTGGCGGTAAACTTTATTTCCCAGTAAGGTTACTTTATCTTTTACAACATAAAATATATGTTGATTATCGGCTGCCCATACGATATTTCCACCTTCGGCATTTTCGATTTTGTCAGTATATACTTCACCGGTTTTCAGATTTTTGAAATAGATTGTATAAATTCTACGGCTCACTTCATCGATAGAATAAGCCATAATTTCATTGTTGTCTGAAATTTCGTAAGCACCCAAAGAAAAATAAGCTTTTCCTTCTGCCATCTGATTGGCATCGATCAGCACTTCTTCAGGCGAAGAAAGGTTGTCTTTTTTTCTGCAATAAATTTCATATTGTTTACCGGCTTCATTTTTGGTATAATACCAATATCCGTTGTCTTTCACCGGTAAAGACTCATCGTCTTCTTTAATACGGCCTTTCATTTCCTGGAATAAAGACTCTTTCAAATCATTTAAACCGCTGGTCATTGTATCGTAATAAGCGTTTTCAGCCTGCAGGTAATCTATTACAGGTTTACTGTCGCGCTCATTCATCCAATAGTAATTATCAATACGCGAATCTCCATGTGCCGCTAATACTTTTTCAATTTTATCTGCATCCGGAGGTGCTGCTTCTTTTGGCCATTGATAAGCTTCTTTCATTTTATTCTCTTCCTGGCAGCCTGCTATAGCAAGTGCAATAATTGACAGATGATATAATTTGATTTTCATGGTCCACTAAAAATTTGTACCTAAAATAAGTATTCCTTGTTAGAAGACCATACCGTTTGTAAAAATACCCAATCGATGTAATTTAGTCGGCTTCAGCTAACAATCCTTTTACATCTAATTGTTTAGTAACCATTTGTAAATTTCCCTCTTTATCTACCGGCCACTCTTCCTGCGGTTTATCCCAATAAAGCTCTACGCCGTTTCCATCGGGGTCATCCAGATAAATAGCCTCAGACACCCCGTGGTCGCTCATGCCGGTTAACGGATATTGTACTTCAATAAGTCTTTTAAGGATGTTTGCCAGGTCTTTACGGGTGGGATACAAGATCGCCGTATGGTAAAGGCCGGGAGCATTTTCGGGTGCCGGAGGCTGGTTTTTACTATGCCAGGTGTTAAGCCCGATATGGTGGTGATAACCGCCTGCGCTGATAAAAGCAGCCTGACTACCATACTTTTGCTGCAGTTCAAACCCTAAAATACCCGAATAAAAATCAAGTGCACGTTGCAGATCGGCAACTTTCAGGTGAACATGCCCGATTCTCGTCTTTGCTGGTACCTGATAACTCATAAAATATTATTTATTCGTAAATGTAACAGTTTATGATAAAAAATGTTGCCATATATAAAGATGTGACTGCTTCGCAGTCATTTTTCGGGATTACTCGTTGGGTATCGGTTTATACCATATACGGCATACAAGCATAGGACTGCTGCGCAGTCATCTTTCGGGATTACTCGTTGGGTATCGGTTTATACCATATACGGCATACAAGCATAGGACTGCTGCGCAGTCATCGTTCGGGATTACTCGTTGGGTATCGGGTTATACCATATACGGCATACAAGCATAGGACTGCTGCGCAGTCATGATGACCGGAGTGCGCTGTTTGGTTACCTTTGATAAGATATAGCTAATATTTCCTGACCCCGGAGGGGTCACATCCTTCTAACTCCCGTAAACCTGTGCTCCGACCCTGAAGGGGTCGTATCCTTTACATGCTTATCAGCTGATTTATCAAGGATGTATTCCTAGGCAAATAATCTGTACTGTTTTTATACCGGAATAAAAATATGATCTCTTCAGGATTCTGATGCATCTGAAACAATATCAGGATGTATAGCGAAACCCCACCACTCTATATACATAAAAAAACTCTCCCACAGTAGTGGAAGAGTTGGATATCTGTAATGATGTATACCTTATTGTTCTGTAAAGGCTGCGTTCAGGTACTCACCGTTCAAACGGGAGATATTGGTTACTTTAATTTCTTTCGGACAAACCGCTTCACAAGCTTGTGTGAAAGTACAAGATCCGAAGTTTTCTTTATCCATTTGCGCCACCATATTTAATACACGGTTCTTACGCTCAGGATCACCTTGTGGTAATAATGCCAGGTGAGAAACTTTAGCGCTCATGAATAACATAGCAGAGCTGTTTTTACAAGCCGCTACGCAGGCACCACAACCGATACAGGCTGCAGCAGCGAATGATTCATCTGCTTTATGTTTTTCAATCGGTAAAGCGTTTGCGTCAACTGCATTACCGGTATTTACAGAAATGAAACCACCTGCCTGAACGATACGGTCGAAGGCGTTACGGTCAACAACCAGGTCTTTAATTACAGGAAATGCATTCGCTCTCCATGGCTCTACTACGATGGTATCACCATCTTTGTATGCACGCATGTGTAACTGACAGGTTGTGTTTGCATGCCACGGACCGTGTGGACGTCCGTTGATATACATAGAACACATACCGCAGATACCTTCACGGCAATCATGGTCGAAAGCGATAGGCTCTTTTCCTTCTTTAATGAGTTGTTCATTTAATACATCGAACATTTCCAGAAATGACATTTCAGAAGAAATATCTTTTACCTGGTAAGTTTCAAAATGTCCTTTATCGCTGCTGTTTTTTTGTCTCCACACTTTCAGCGTAAGATTCATTGTATAATGTTCCATGCTACTATATTGAATAATTTGCTAAAATTTGATTTCGTCAGTGATTTGATCACTTATATTATGTTAACAGTTGTAATGTATATTGAGTTCATTACAACTGTTTTTTAATTATTTATAACTACGTTGAGATGGTTTGGCAATTTCGAAGTTTAATTCTTCTTTATGCAGATTCCACTTGCTGTCGCCATTGTATTCCCAGGCAGCAACATAGCTGAAGTTTGCATCATCGCGTAAAGCTTCTCCTTCTTCAGTTTGAGATTCTTCTCTGAAGTGGCCACCACAGCTTTCTTTTCTTTGTAATGCATCCAAACACATTAACTCGCCCAGCTCAATAAAGTCAGCAACACGGTTGGCTTTATCTAGTTCAGGGTTGAATTCTTCAATTTTTCCGGGAACTTTTACATTCGACCAGAATTCTTTTTTCAATTGTTGAATTTCAACAATTGCTTCTTTCAATCCTTGTTCGTTACGAGCCATTCCGCATTTTTCCCACATAATTTTTCCTAAACGTTTGTGGAAGCTTTCTACAGATTCAGTTCCCTGAATACTCATTAATGTATTGATACGATCGCTTACTTCTTTTTCTGCTTCTACGAATGCAGGGTGATCGGTAGGGATCGATTTTGTACGGATTTCATCAGCCAGATAATTACCGATAGTGTAAGGAATAACGAAGTAACCGTCGGCTAAGCCCTGCATTAATGCAGAAGCACCTAAGCGGTTAGCACCGTGGTCTGAGAAGTTAGCCTCACCCAGTGCATATAAACCCGGTACAGAAGTCATCAGTTCATAGTCTACCCATAATCCACCCATCGTATAGTGAACAGCAGGATAAATACGCATTGGAACTTCGTAAGGATTTTCACCGGTAATTTTTTCGTACATATCGAAAAGGTTACCGTATTTTTCTTTTACAACTTCTTTACCTAATTTGATTACTTCTTCCAGGGTAGCATCGTGATGACCAATGATATTTGCCTGTGTTCTGCCATATCTTTCAATCGCAGCGGCAAAATCAAGGTATACGGCTTGTTTGGAAGTACCTACACCGTAACCTGCATCGCAACGCTCTTTGGCAGCACGGCTGGCAACGTCTCTCGGTACAAGGTTACCGAAGGCCGGATATCTTCTTTCTAAATAATAATCTCTTTCATTTTCAGGGATATCGCTTGCGCGGCGGTTATCACCTTTTTCTTTTGGTACCCAGATTCTACCGTCATTACGTAATGACTCAGACATCAGGGTTAATTTAGACTGATGATCGCCTGAAACCGGAATACAGGTAGGGTGAATCTGTGTAAAACACGGATTACCGAAATGAGCACCTTTTTTATGGGCTTTCCATGCAGCGGTAACATTCGATCCCATTGCATTGGTAGATAAATAAAATACGTTTCCGTAACCACCGCTACATAATAATACAGCGTGTCCGAAATGGCGTTCTAATTTACCGGTCACCAGGTCGCGGGCAATAATTCCACGGGTTTTTCCATCGATCTTAACGATTTCCAACATTTCGTGGCGGGTGTATTGGGTTACATTACCCAATGCTACCTGACGCTCTAAAGCCTGATAAGCACCGATCAATAATTGCTGACCGGTTTGACCGGCTGCGTAGAAAGTTCTTTGTACCTGAGTACCACCGAAAGAACGATTGCTTAATAAGCCACCGTATTCACGGGCAAAAGGAACACCCTGCGCTACACACTGGTCAATAATATTAGCAGAAACTTCTGCCAGACGGTGTACGTTTCCTTCGCGGGCACGATAGTCGCCACCTTTAATCGTATCATAAAATAAACGGAAAACAGAGTCACCATCGTTTTGGTAGTTTTTAGCAGCATTGATACCTCCTTGTGCAGCGATTGAGTGCGCACGACGAGGAGAATCCTGGAAGCAAAATACTTTCACTTTATAACCTAACTCACCCAAAGCAGCTGCAGCAGACGCTCCAGCCAATCCGGTTCCGACAATAATAACTTCCAAATTACGCTTGTTGGCTGGGTTTACCAGCTTGCAATGCCCTTTATAATCAGTCCATTTTTTATCTAAAGGACCGGCGGGAATTTTTGAATTCAACATACAACCTATTTATTAAAGTGCAGATTCAATAAAAGAATCTTTCCCTCCCACTTCCACCTTGTAGCGATCGGGAAATGCTTAATCTGATATTACTATATATAAACTGATATACATCTCACGGGTGGTCACCTCTTCACTACCAGTTAATAATTCACTTAGTTCACCCAACCTAAGTACATAGAGATGGGCATCATGGCAAAAGTTGCACAAATGATGATTGAAAACCACACGCCTACAGGTGTTAAGATAGACAAGTAGCGATCGTTACGTACACCAAATGTTCTGAAAGCAGACTGGAAGCCATGCATCAGGTGATAACAAAGAGAGATACAACCCAATACATAAAGAATTACCACCAGCGGGCTTTGAAATACATCCAACATTCTGGCATACAGGTTTTCACCGGTTTTAAGTCCTAACTGTACTTCATCTAATGTGTGTGTAATACGGGAAGGTACCCAGAAATGAGCAATGTGCATTACCAGGAATAATAATACGAGTGTTCCTAATAAACCCATTGAGCGGCTGTACCATTTCGATTTTCCGTCTTTAATCGG
This sequence comes from Gynurincola endophyticus, assembly GCF_003991195.1. Classification (GTDB taxonomy): domain Bacteria; phylum Bacteroidota; class Bacteroidia; order Chitinophagales; family Chitinophagaceae; genus Gynurincola; species Gynurincola endophyticus. The sequence goes on from NZ_RCWL01000002.1 coordinate 343,505, forward strand.
TACAGCATACTTTACAGTACGCTTACGCTGATTTTGGAAAACCAAAACCAATCCTTGTACAATGTGTAAAAGAATTCCGGCAAAAAGGCCAATTTCAGCAATTCTGATCACTACTGTGTGACCCATAAAATAAGCAGCTGTGTTGAACATTTCGCCATTGTCATTAGCCCAGATACATGCGTTCAAACCAGCGTGTACGATGAGGAAAGCAATTAATGAGATACCTGTTAATCCCATTATAAATTTCTTACCTACAGAAGACGTGAATAAGTCAATCCATTTCATGTAAATCAGTTTTTCATGTTCCAAGCCAATGAATATCACCTGCTTGAAATGTCGTGTTCATTTTCAAATCTTTTGCAAATTTAAAGTAGCAAATCTGTAAATTCATATTTTAGTAAAAAAAAAGTACATTTCATCTTTTTGTTCTTTTTTTCGTTATCTTGCAAAATCCGATTTTCTACACTAATTGCTATTATACAACGCTTTCAGGCATCATTTCATTGTATTTTTAAGAATTGTTATTCAGGATTTTGTAATAATTCAAATTCCCCATTAAATTTGCCGCCCTAAAGGTTTTACTAATTCAGATCTTTTACGTCCGGGCCACTATTTTTGGTTACGGTTTGATCGTAAAGTATGAAATTCATATCTTAGCCAACTAAATCCAAGAGAATGAAACAAGAAGAGGATTTCGATTCGAACTTAACCGGTGAGAGTGCTAACAGTGCAGACCAGAGCGGTTGGTTTAAACGCATGAAAAAAGGTATTTTAACCAGTACCGCTGAAAAAAAGGAAACTCCGGAAGGTTTGTGGAGCAAATGTCCTGAGTGTGGATACATTTGTACCGCCACAGAACTCGATGAGAACTTATACGTGTGCCCTAAATGTGACTACCACCACCGTATTGGTAGTGAAGAGTATTTTGATATTATCTTCGACAATGAAGAATTCGACATCTTTTTCGAAGAAATACGCTCTAAAGACTATCTCGGATTCACCGATTTAAAATCGTATGAAGTACGTTTAAAAGAAATCTGGTCAAAAACTGAACTGACCGATTCTATCCGCGTTGCGAAGGGTAAACTGAAAGGTGAAAACCTGGTGATTGCCTGTATGGACTTTGCCTTTATCGGCGGTTCTTTAGGTAGCGTAATGGGAGAAAGAATTGCACGTGCAGTAGATCTTTGTTTAGAACTCAGGTGTCCGTTAATCATTATCTGTAAATCAGGTGGTGCACGTATGATGGAATCTGCGTTTTCGCTGATGCAACTGGCAAAAGTTTCCGGTAAACTTTCGCTGATGAGCGACGCACAACTTCCTTATATCTCTTTCTTAACCGATCCTTCATTCGGAGGTATCTCTGCTTCTTTCGGTATGTTGGGAGATCTGAATATCGCAGAACCGGGCGCCCTTATCGGATTTGCCGGCCCTCGCGTTATCAAAGAAACCATTAAAAAGGATTTACCGGAAGGTTTCCAGAGAAGTGAGTTTTTATTGGAACACGGCTTCTTAGACTTTATCGTTCATAGAAAAGCACTGAAAGATAAACTCGCAACCGTATTTTCATTGCTCAAAAACTAATTTTTTAGTATATTTATTGAAAGAGGGGGGATTTTGTCTCCCCTCTTTAGTTATCATTTCATTAGTGAAGCAGGTATTGTATGGCAGACATAAAAAACAGATCAGCCTATCACGAGTATTTTATTGAAGATAAATTCGAAGCCGGTTTGGTACTCCAAGGCACCGAAGTGAAATCACTCAGAGCCGGTAAAGCCAGCTTTAACGATAGCTATTGTATCATTGAGAAAGGGGAGGTTTTCATTAAAAGCCTTCACATCGCAGAATACTCGCATGGCACCGTGAACAATCACGACCCCGTACGCCTTCGTAAATTATTGCTCAATAAAAAAGAAATCAGAAAACTTGAAAACAAGTTAAAAGAACGTGGTTATACCATCGTTCCCCTGAGAATATTTTTTAATGGCAAGGGGTTTGCGAAATTAGAAATCGGTTTGGGCAAGGGTAAAAAATTATACGACAAACGGGAAACAATTAAACAACGCGACGTAGAAAGAGAAATGAAACGCTTTATCAAATAATTCAATTATCTGGCTACCTTATGTATAAACTTATTTCTTTTTTAATCCTCTGCTGTTTTGTTACCAATATACAGGCACAAACCCTTACCGGAGCCTGGTACGGAAGAGCAGACGTATTAGCACAGGGAAACAACAGTAACTACCTCACCGAATTAATTCTCAGACAAAAAGGAAACGACGTTGAAGGAGTTTTCGGATATTATTTCAGAGACACTTATCAGAGCTTCTACATCAGAGGTACTTATGATCCAAAAACCAGAGAAGTATTCATTAAAAACCTTCCGATGCTGTTTTATAAAGCAACAGGGAGAGACGGCATTGAATGCCCTATGAACTTTTCAGGAAAATTTATCGTATCACAGGTAAGCAGCTCCTTAACCGGATCTTTTTACAGCGACGATAAATACAAATATACCTGCCCGGAAATACGCGTAAATTTTTCAGTTGATAATGAAATTAAAAACCAGGATTCTCTTCTAAGAAATACATTAGTAGGTAGAAAAATCTGGAAGCCTGCTGAAGAAGATTATATTGTTTCTGAAAGAGAATACAAATCGGCACAACCGGTAGTACAAAAAGTTTCTTCCAGCTTTGAAAGAAAAGAATTAGGCGAATTACAAGCAAAAACAATCAATATCGATACCGAAAAATTGCTGGTCAAGAAATTTGAAAGCAGAAAAAAATCGGTCGTGCGTGAAATTGAAATTGCCAGTGATTCAATCCGCGTCAGTTTTTATGATAACGGAGAAATTGACGGAGATTCTATCAGTGTATTCCTGAACAATCAACCCGTATTGGTGAGAGAAGGTTTAACAGCCCGGGCACTTACGCTTTATCTGGCACTTGATCCGAACAGAGAAATCAATGAGATTTCAATGTTTGCTGAAAACCTGGGCTTGTATCCACCTAATACTGCATTGATGATTATCAGCGATGGAGAAAATGCCTACGAAGTATATTTAAGCAGTAGTTTAGATCTAAACAGTACCGTACGATTACGGCGAAAGAAAAAGTAATCTTACAGTTATTAATTTATCTTACAACATATTCAAAAGCACTATCGTTCGGTAGTGCTTTTCTTTTATAAACATCTGTTAAATAAAACTATTTTAATACAAGAGTAGCTTCTTTTTACTTCAAAAAATGTAACTTACCCATACCTGCAAACCGGAAAACCGGCCGGCAGGTACTCTTTAAAACATTAAAGTTTTAAAAGAACCAACAAAGCCTTAGAATCGTACATGAGAAAAAATGCTTTACTAATTCTGATCTTAATGGTATGTGCACTTTATTCGTTCGCTCAAAAAACGGATAGTACACATTTTCATTATTCACAATGGGAGAATTACAGATCCATGATTAATAAAAGAGTAGCTTCTATTTATGTAGACGTCGCACTGATAGATTTTGCTCCTTTAGCCAATCACTCCTCTATCGTATTGCTATCACTTAAAATGAAAGAATCAGACGTTGACGGCCTTGCTACAATGCGTGAAGCAAAACAATTACTGGCCATTGAAGATTCGCTTGTAAAAAATATCCATCTTGCCGGAAACATCGTTTATGCCGGAAATATTGTTACGAGAGGAAATAAGGATTTTTATTTTTACACCGATAGTGTTACCAACTGTTCAACAGTTATTCAGGAAACCCTCGCCTCTTTTCCGGGTTATAAATATAAAATTCAAACAGAGGATGATACTTACTGGGCATTTTATGCAGAAGTACTTTATCCGAGAGAAGAGTATCAGCAGATAATAGAGAATACCAAAACAGTTCTGGTGTTAAGTCAAAACGGCGACCCACTAACGACTGCAAGGGAAGTAAAACACATTATTCATTTTAGAGATATTTATAACAGAGAAGATTTTATTACCAAAATAGCTAAACAGAAATACACTGTTTTGGAGAAGAAAAACAGCGAGGACCCGTTCTATCCTTATGCGCTGATTATATCCCGTAAAGATTTGGTAGATATCTACAGTGTGAATGAATACACTTTAGACCTTTGGTACCTGGCCAGAGAATATAATGGCAATTATGCGGGCTGGCAAACGGTACTCAGAAAAGATTAATCAACGACCATTTGTATCTGTGATTAATTTCGAATACATTTCCAGGTCTATGTATTGGCCGTTTTTAATTTCCGCATCGCGCATAGTGCCTTCATATTGAAAGCCCAGCTTATGCATCACCTTCTTTGAAGAGGCATTCTGCGGCTCAATAATCGCTTCAATCCGGTGTAAAGCAAATAATTCAAACGCATATAAACAAACCAATGCTGCGGCTGTGGTGATGATTCCCCTGCCCCAAAATTCGGGTAACAACCAATACCCTATTTCTGCTTTATGGTGTTGTTTTGAATAACCGCTTATACCTGAAGCACCATAAAACACTTTGTTATCAAGCGAACAGATAGCCCACCAGGCACCCGTATTATTTTCTTGTAATTGCTTATACCACTGCATTTGTTCTTTACAAGCTTCCAGCGAATCGTAGCTGACGCCATAATACCTGATTACATCCGGGTTCGACAAACCATTGAAAACCTGTTCGAGATCAGTGTCTTCGAAAGGACGCATCATTATTTTGTCTGTTCTGATTATAGGAATCTCCATATCACATGCATTTAATCACCTGTTACTATTTACAGGATATACTTTTTAGCTTACTACTCATTCTAATAAGATACAAATTTTTCCCATATGCCGCAACATCAGTTGTAACATATTTATCCATAAGTACAATTACATATTTATTATAGCTAATTTGAATGAGATCCGGTATCCAGCAATTTTTTCATCTGTAAACGGATATATTTTTCATCCATCACTGATTTAACCAAATTCAGTGCCATTTGATAGAAATGTAACGCAGCATGAATCTGATTATCTTTTTGAAACAGATAAGCTTTGCATAAATATAAAAGATAGGGATTGCCTTTCATGAAAAAAGATTCTCTTTCACCGATTTGCTGAATAAGGCTGGAGGCTGGTTCATAATGGCTTTCAGCCATCATTCTATTCAATACTACCGTACCGGAAGAAGGCTTTAACTTCTCAAGCTGATGGTAGAGGAAAGCAATTTTTCTCCAATCGGTTTGTTCATAGCTCGAGTGGCTACAATGAATGGAGGCAATCAATGCCTCTAAATAATAGCTGTTTAGCGCAGTTGTTTTTTTTTGAACAAGGTCTAAATAATAAAACCCTTCCAGAATCAATTCTTTATTCCATAATTCACGGTTTTGTTCTTTTAAAGGTATCCAGCTTTTTTCTTCATCAATTCTGGCCGGAAAACGTGCTACATTAAAAAACATCAATGCCAGTAAGGCACCGGCTTCAGCATAGTTATTCTCCGACAAAATCAGTTTGGTAAGCCTTATAGCTTCATAACATAAATCAGTATTTAATCCGTTTGCAGACCTGGTGGTTTTATAGCCTTCGTTAAACATAAGATACAGAATCAGGTAAAGTTCTTCCTGATGGATCTGCGATAGAAGATTTTCGTCTTCAAGGGTGGAATGGAAAGATTTGAGTAATTCTTTCGACCTGGTGATCGTTTTTTTAACAGCTTCTTCCTGCATCAGTAATGCATTGGCAATTTCAGCATAGCCGAATCCACATAGGAAATAAAGCGTAAGAAGAATCTTTTTTTTCGGGGATAATTCAAGTTTACAAAAGAAGAATAGCAGGCGTAACTGACTGTCTGCAATTTCAGTTTCAGTGGGCTCAGAAGAAATATCAATACCATAAAAATGATCAGTAAGTGTAACCCGCTGGTGGTTGGCTGCTTTTAGTTTATTGATCATTTTATTTTTAGCCACCTGCATCAGCCATGCGGATGGATTTTCGGGCAGGTTACCGTATTTCCATTTGGTGAGGGCTGCCTCGAAGCTATCTTGTACAACATCTGTAACATCATCAATTTTATCAATACCGAAGCGTTTACTCAAAACGGCAATCATCTTTCCCGAATTCTCACGGAAAAGATGAGCCGTAAAATGAGATAACTCGTTATCATTATTCGTTGGGAACATCATCGGTATTAATGACCTCTCTTACTTCAATAGTAGCACCAGCCTCGATTGCAGGGCATGTTTTAGCTATTTTAACAGCTTCTTCCAAAGAAGTGGCTAATAAGAAATAGTAACCGCTCACACATTCTTTTGTTTCAACAAAGGGGCCATCAGTTACTATACCGCCTTTGATGATAGCACCATTAGCTTCTAAAGGATTTCCTGATTCAAAATTTCCTTTTTCTACTAACGATTCAACCCATGCGATATGTTTTTCTATGTCGGTTTGCATTTCTTCGGCGGTCAACGCACCATATTCGGCGTTTTCGCGGATGAGCATTAAAAATTGTTTCATCATGTCATTAAGTTAAAAAATAATTATTATAAATAATAACAAATGAACTGACTTTTAAGGGACATTTTTTAGCCTACCGGTTCATACCGTTATTTCTGACTGAGTTTATGAAGATATTCTCTCGTTTTTACGCCTGATTCGTTCAAATCAGAAAGCTTCCAGTTTCCTTTTGAAGATGCAGACGGTAGTAACATGGAGCAGATTTCTTTTTTATCCGACACTGACCAGTTCACCCAACTCAGGTTATTTTTAATGATCCAGTCAATATATCTGTCCATTTCTTCATAATCAGGTTTACCATTACCGTCAGCCTCCGATGGTCCGGACTCAGAAAGGAAAACAGGAATTCCGTTTTTGATAGCAGCATCTGTACGGTCACGTAACCATTGTTTATGTGTGCCTGCATAAAAATGAACGGTATACATGATATTTGATACATTTCTGATAGGGTCTTTCTGTACGAGATCAATACGCTGATCCCATTCAGGGCTTCCTACGAGAATAATATTATCAGGATCATTTTTACGTATAGTCTGAATAATTTCTTCGGAATATTTTTTTACTTCTGCCCAGGACTCATGGTCGGGTTCATTAAAAATTTCATAAATCACATTGGGATATTTTCCATATTTTCTCGACATTTTATCGAAGAAGTTTTTAGCTTCCGCCGTATGGATGTCATGTGCATGCCAATCAATAATTACATAAATACCTTCTGCAATAGCGGCTTCCACCACCGTTTCTATCAGTTTTAAATTCTGCGCCGGTTGTTGCAGGTAACCGCCATCGGGTTCTATTCCGAGTGCAGCTCTGACAACGTTCGCCTTCCAGTCATCTTTCAACCATTTCACTACTTCTTTCGTATAAAAACGCGGATGAAAATTACTCCAGCCAAAACTGGCTCCTGTAAGGCGTACAGGTTTACCATTCTTATCTGAAAGCTGGGTACCGATTACCTGAAGTTGCCCCATTTGTTCTACCGGTGTGTTGGCAAAAATATTTGCATTAACAACAACAGTCAGCAATACAAGCAATAATAAAAATTTTAATCTATTCATTTCATATGTGTTTAACGTTTAGGCGGTGAAGCATCCGTCTTAATATAAATTTCGTTATAAACGCTGTAAAATAGTGATGGTATTTTATCTAATTTGAGTATAATATTTTACTTTATTTTCAGAAAAGAAAAATCTCAAAACAAATTTTTATTCGTTTTGAGATTTAATTTTTTTCAACAATATTGACTTATTAATTCATACAATTGTGTAGCCGACACAGCTCATAAAAATATTATTCATATTGAAACCTGTCTAATTCAAACCATTAGCAGAAGATGAAATGCCCAATATTTTCTTCGCCCTTTGTACTCCATTTGCTGAGTATGAAGATGAACTTAATTCACTAATAAGATCAGACAATTCTCTTATTTGTGCTATAGAAAGTGAAGTATCCCGTAGCCGGTCAATAAGCGCATTTTTTAAATTATTTTGTTCTATTATCTCCACCAACCTACCGGTAGTATCGAATTTCTTTTCAGTTTTTCTGATCTCCTCAGCTTCTTTTTTTCTTTTCTCAAATACTTCTTTTTCAAAGTATTCGCGTGCCGTATCTTTCGTTAAAGTACAGGTAAATTCAAACATTGGTGCATCCGTTAGTATAGATTTAAAATATTCTTCAATACTATCAATCATTTTTTGTTCTATTTTATAAGAACTAATCATCTGTGTTATAGATTTATATTCTTCCTGACATTCCTCATAAGAGGCATAAGGATTTGAAACCAGAAAATCTCTAAGTATATTATATTTTTGTTCAACGAAAGCGGAAAGTTCTTTCTGGTCAATTGCAGACAGAATATTACTTTTCATTGCGCCATTCTTTGAAAGTATTTCAAGATTCTTTACCTGTGTATCTGTGAGTGTTTCAGAAAAATGGTGAGGTAAAGCATTAATGTTAAACGAATATCTCATCTCACCCAATACATTTTTGTAAACTATCACATCATGAATGGGTTTTGTAAATTGTCCGTAATAAAAAATCTTAACCATACAGAATGAAACATTTACCTGGTGACCTGCTTTTGCCAAACGCCACAAATTACTGTTGGCTGATTTTATATAGGCAAATTGCGAAGTAGTCAGTTTAATCCAACCCATTTGATCTGTAACATCGAGATCTCCCGGCTCAAAAGCTATTTCAGGAATTTTCTGGAAGTTTGTATGAATGAGAATACTTCCCAGTAATACAGTCCAGATTAAAGTTAAAACTGTATTATGCGGGGGATGATAAGATGACAGTAACTGATCTATCAGCAGATAAACAAAACCAAGAAAAAAAAGATATACCAGTCCTTTCAGAATAAAGGCCATAGTAGTAGCAAATGCCGGATTCGTTCTATACATTTTTGTTAAGAACGTCGTCTGTGAAAGATCTGAACCTACATTCTGCGGAAATCCGCTTCTATAGATTGTTAACAGGGCAAAAAAACTTATGATCATATAGTAAACAAAAACACCCCATGGATTTGATTCAACCTGCTCCATACTCAACAGTACCCTGGCTTTATTAATAATACCTGTTACGGCAGTTCCTATTATTCCACCATTATGATCATTACTGTACCAATATCCAAATACTTTAAAAAGTAAAAGCATGCCTATTCCAAGCTGTAGCAGATTGGTATTTTTAAGAAAAGGCCGACCTGTTTCTCCTCTGGGAATCGTTTGTTTCATAATTATCAGTTTTGGTTCCGGAGGCATTTTATTCTATTTTACCCAACCTGACAATTATTTGCGACCACTTCTTTTTGCGAATACTTTTTTTTGATTTTAGTCAATCCGGTTCCAGCACTATATCAAAGCGTTCATTCATACTTTTAAGCTTAATTATGATTTAAAAAGCAGATAAGCAACGAATTACTAGTTATCCGGAAATTTATAAGATTCCGGTGCTAAGATTCTGCAAAAAAAATCCCGGCTGAGCAGCCGGGATGTCAATATTTAAAACAACTCTTGTTGTCCGTTATCTTCTTCTTCCACTTTCTTTACTTTCATTACCCATTCAAACCCGGTAGATTTTGTAAAATCTGCGAGTTTGTTGCCGATCGCTTTCCAACCCATTACATCAACAAAATCAGCGATTTTGATTTTAGATGCTCTTGATTGTGCACCACGACCTGTATTGATTTGTACAATCGGTTGTTCATGAGTGGTTACCTGATCAAGATAGTTGCCGTCGCCTTCTTTGATAAAACCGAAGCGGTTGTTAACAGTGGTGGTTTCAATTTTGAAACGTTTTACATTAAACTGTTTTTTATCATTATCGAGATAGATAGCCGTAATAATCGATTCAGGATTGAACTTTTCAATCAGCAGTACGTTCTCCGCATCAAAACGTTGGGTTAATTCCTGATCAACGATTGAATAAGAACCATCTTTATAAAGTACCAGAATTTTATCTTCAGACTGGAATGATCCGAGGTAAAGCCCCTTTTCTTCTGAATTTAATCTTCCGAATTGATTGTCGAACCAAAGTTTAACGCCGCCGAGCGTAGACTTTCCGGCTTCTTTAAACGTAACTTTTTTTACCGGATATTTAGTAACCTGATTACCCTGGCTGGTTCTGGCTTTAATTTCCAATTCTTCAAAATAGAATAAAAACTCTTTATTGCGTGCCGAACAATTAGGGCTTAAAGATATTTTTACAATTTCAGCTTCCCCATTCGGATTGGCTGTAAAATAGTATACTTTGCTTTTATCAGCACCTTTGGTAAGGTCATACTCTTTATCACGTGTAATGGCCGTTACATTAAAACGTTTTGCATAAGTAACGCCTGAGCCCGGGTCGATATAAATCATATTATACGTAGTACGCTCATCACCTTTTTTAAAGATACCTACGTGCAGGATATCTTTTCCGATAAATGTTTTATCGCTTACTTTAACCACTTTCATTTTACCTGCTCTGGTAAATACGATCACATCGTCGAGGTCAGAACATTCAGCAACAAACTCATCTTTCTTCAAACTGGTACCGATAAATCCGTCGGCTCTGTTTACATAGAGTTTAGTATTGGCTATGATTACCTGTTTGGCTTCGATTGTATCGAACTGTTTAATTTCAGTCAAACGCTCTCTGCCTTTACCGTATTTAGATAAAAGGTTTTCGTAGTAAGAGATAGCAAAATCTACCAGATTAGCTAAATCATGTTTTACCTGTTTGATTTCTTTTTCAAGACCTTTAATCTGTTCAACCAGTTCATCGATATCCAGTTTATAGATGCGGCGTACGGGTTTCTCGGTCAGCTTAACGATATCTTCACGGGTAATAGCTCTTTTCAGTTTGCTTTTGAACGGATCAAATCCTTTATCAATTGCCAGCAATACTTTTTCCCAGGTTTCGTGTTTTTTTTCTAATTCTTTATAGATTTTCTCTTCAAAGAATATTTTTTCCAACGAAGTATAGTGCCATTTTTCGTTCAGTTCGGCAAGTTTAATTTCGAGCTCACGTTTCAACAGATTTTTAGTGTGTTCTACTGAATGTGTCAACAGCTCATTGACAGTAACGAACTGAGGTTTGTTATCAACAATAACGCAGGCATTCGGAGAAATACTGACTTCACAATCGGTAAATGCGTATAATGCGTCGATTGTAATATCCGGCGAAATACCGGGTGCCAGATCAACCTGTATTTCTACGTTGGCTGCTGTATTATCGGTTACTTTTTTAATTTTTATTTTTCCCTGTTCGTTCGCTTTAACGATAGAATCTTTCAGCTGGGTGGTAGTAACACCATAAGGAACATCACGAATAACCAGCGTCTTTTTATCTACTTCTTCAATATGTGCACGAACACGAACCTTTCCACCTCTTTTACCGGCATTATATCCGGATGCGTCCATCATGCCACCGGTTAAGAAATCAGGAACCAATTCAAATTTCTTTCCTTTCAGGTGTTTGATGGCTGCCTGTATAATTTCACAGAAGTTGTGTGGTAGAATTTTAGTGGCGAGTCCTACTGCGATTCCTTCAGCACCATGTGCGAGTAACAACGGAAACTTCATCGGTAAGGTAACCGGTTCATTCTTACGTCCGTCATAACTCACTGACCATTCAGTAGTTTTAGGATTGAAAGCTACTTCGAGTGCGAATTTACTCAGTCTTGCCTCAATATAACGTGAAGCAGCGGCAGAGTCACCGGTGCGAAAATCGCCCCAGTTACCCTGGGTTTCGATAAGCAGATCTTTCTGCCCCATATTTACAATCGCATCGCCGATACTCTGATCACCATGTGGGTGATATTGCATTGACTGTCCGATAATGTTCGCTACTTTATTAAAGCGTCCATCATCCATTTCTTTCATTGCGTGCAGGATACGGCGTTGTACGGGTTTTAAACCATCTTCAATGGCGGGTACAGCTCTTTCCAGAATTACATAAGATGCATAATCCAAGAACCAGGTTTTGTACTGACCGGTTACACCAGTGTTAGATGTAAAGACCTGTTCAGGAATTTTTGATTTAGCCATGTATTAATTCTATTTATGTCGTTTTCCTATCTTTCCTAAATGTGTGTCAGAAAAACCGGTTATATATTTTAGTCCGTAGCCGAATACTCTGTCGATACTGGCGTGTGCGTAAAGCAGAATGCCTGTAAAGATGACGATATCGGAATTTAAAAACCATCCTGCAAGAGCTACTCCAATAGCAACTCCTTTATGATGTACAAAATTATAAATGTAAGCACCCCATTTATTACCTAATGAATAACCGATCATAGAGATATCCGGAGCCAGTAAGAAAGCCCAGAACATCCATTCAGGCATATTCAGTAATCTGAATAAAAAGTAGGCGGCGAAAAATTCAGCGACCGCTTCGATGCTTAGAATCTGTTTCATATTATGCCGGTGTTTCTTCAGTTGGTCGGTTACCGGTGTTTAACCGAACATCAAAATCTTTAAAATTTTTCAGTTCACCTTGTGCTTCCAGTTTTCCTGACCTCACCATTTCTTTCAATCTCCACAACAGGAATATATCGCCTGTTTTTACTTTAGTTTTATTAAAAACCTGTTGAATAATTCTATTTGCCTTCTGATAATCTTTTGTAATAAATTTTATCAGTTCTTCATCATAGTAATCAACATCGTACTGAGCGAGTTTTTTACCTCCTTCGAGAATACGGATATATTTTTCTTCACTACAGATTTTTATCCATTCGTCGGGATCAATCTCAAACTCACTCATTGTGATTGGCCTGTTCAGTTTTTTTGCCTTTAAAAATTCTTTCGGCGGAATCTGACTTAACCAATCGGGGTAAAAGATCAATCCTTTCTCATTTATAAACGGCAGGTTGTTCAGGTAAAGTATAAATACTCTTCCCTGAAATTCTTTCATATAATGCAAGGTGAAAAAATATCCTGAAACATCGTGGTGGTTTTGTGCTGCCCATATCCATACTACTTCATTTTCATCTCTTCGTAAGCGGCCAACTACATTAGCCATCGTTTGGTAGTCGCTCCATTCTTCTGCATTTTCAATATCTGTTCCGGCAACTACTTCTTTCCACCATTCTTTACGCGCAGTAATACCTTCGCCAATATACAACTGGCTGAGCGGCCCTACGGCATAATCGTCTTTTACTACAACAATATCCCCCTGAATGCTTTCGTCTAAGGCCTGTGCGGCCTGCAAAACCGGAACATCGGGTTCATTGAATACAATATGGATCATTTCTTTAATTAGTTTTTATTGACCGGTGTAATGAGATAATAAACACAGGTGGTAATAAAGTTCCGGAGATAAGGTATTTTAGTAACGGGCTTCCATTGTTTACGTGGTTTCCATCCGAATTTATATTGATAAATCGGATTCACCAGATAATGCAGGCGATGTACAATTTTATATCCTTTATCTTTTGCTATTCTTTCAAATTGCCCGATACTGATCTGAGTATCTCTGATTTCCATTAATGCTTCAACCGGTTCATCGTATTTTTTAAGCAATCCTTCGTACCATGAGCGTGGCAGCAGATGATACCAGGGAAGTTTGCTTAACCATTTATTGCCACACATCTGCTGGTGTCCGCCAAAAGGCATTTGCCAGGGAGGAAAGCCAAAAAATATTACTCCACCGGGAACCAGAAAAGTTTGCATCCAGGCAATCAGTTTCGGTTGATCGTGGATGTGTTCGATGACATCTTTCAGAACGATGATATTAAACTTACCACCGAGTTCGGTATTGGCATCTACCAGATAAATATCTTTTGAGATGAAGTGTATTTTTCCGGCAGCAATATCCTCTGCCAGCCATTTAGAACCGTTTTCTATCCGTGGATGATCTAACTCCACCCCTACTCCTAAACACCCTCTGTTCACAAATGCTTTTAGTACGCCGCCTTCACCGCACCCGATTTCGAGTACGCGCATACCCGGTTTCACCGGATAATAACTTTCGATGAAGGGAATTACATATTCCGCAGCATTTTGTACCTGTATATCGAAATAACGTTTTCTATCGCTGTGAAATTCGAACATAATATTATTTTATGCCTCTGTCATGTCTAATTCTACACGAAGATTATCAATAATGAACTCCTGACGCTCCTGTGTATTTTTACCCATATAATATTCTAACAGGTGTTGAATATGTTCTCCCTGATCGATTACTACGGGTATTTTTTTCATTTCCGGACCAATAAAGCGTGCAAATTCATTCGGAGAGATTTCACCTAATCCTTTAAAGCGGGTAATTTCAGGCTTACCGCCCAATTTTTTGATCGCCTTTTGCTTTTCCGCTTCATCGTAACAATAGATTGTTTCCTGTTTATTACGAACCCTGAATAAAGGTGTTTCAAGAATATATACGTGATTATTTCTTACCAGATCAGGGAAGAACTGTAAGAAAAAGGTCATCATCAGTAAACGGATATGCATTCCATCAACGTCGGCATCGGTAGCGATAACGATATTTTTGTAACGTAACCCCTCATAACCGTCTTCAATGTTTAATGCATGCTGCAACAGGTTGAACTCTTCATTTTCGTACACCACTTTTTTAGTTAATCCGAAACTGTTCAACGGTTTACCTCTCAGGCTGAATACAGCCTGTGTATCTACATCTCTTGCTTTGGTAATCGATCCTGAAGCAGAGTCTCCTTCCGTAATAAATAAAGTACTGTTATTGATTTTTTCCAATGCAGTTTCTTTATCTTTTCCTGACGGTTCGTCGTCATAGTGAAATTTACAATCTCTTAATTTACGGTTATGAAGGTTTGCTTTTTTTGCTCTCTCATTCGCTAACTTCTTGATACCGGCAAGGTCTTTACGTTCACGCTCTGATTGTTCGATACGCTTTTTAATGGCATCTGCAGTAGCGGTATTTCTATGCAGGAAGTTATCCAACTCTTTTCCGAGAAAATCCATTAAGAAGTTCCGCATGGTTGGCCCTCCTTCGAAAATATTCTGTGAACCAAGCTTCGTTTTGGTTTGTGATTCGAAAACCGGCTCCTGTACTCTTACTGCAACTGCTGCACAAATGCTGGCACGAATGTCGGTGGCATCGTAGTCTTTTTTAAAGAAGTCACGAATCGTTTTCACAAATGCTTCACGAAAAGCCTGCAAGTGAGTTCCTCCTTGTGTGGTGTACTGACCATTTACGAATGAATAATAATCTTCACCATACTGATCACCATGGGTAATTGCTATTTCAATGTCTTCACCTTTCAGATGAATAATCGGATAGCGGTTTTCATCCTCATTGGTTTTACGGGTAAGCAGGTCTAATAGCCCGTTTTTACTAACGTATTTTTTTCCGTTGAGGATCATTGTTAAACCGGCATTGAGGTAACAATAGTTCCACATCTGCTGGTCGATATATTCGAAATTATATTGATAATTCTTAAAAATGCTTTCATCGGCCACAAAGGTTACTTCAGTACCGTTACTTTCTTTACTGGCAGTTTCTTTGTGATCTTTTAATAAAACGCCCCCTTCAAACTCTGCTGTTTTTTGTTTTCCGTCGCGATATGAGGTTACTTTAAAGTATGTACTCAATGCGTTCACTGCTTTCGTACCCACACCGTTCAATCCTACAGATTTCTGAAAGGCCTTACTATCATATTTCGCACCGGTATTGATTTTACTCACTACGTCGACCACTTTACCTAAGGGAATACCTCTACCGTAATCGCGGATAGTTACTTCTTTACCATTAATATTGATTTCAATCTGCTTACCATGACCCATCATGTGTTCATCGATACAGTTATCGATAACTTCTTTGATTAAGACGTAAATACCGTCATCAGGACTTCTACCATCGCCTAATTTACCGATATACATCCCAGGACGAAGTCTGATATGCTCTTTCCAGTCTAAACTTCTAATGGAATCTTCGTTATATTCGAATAAGTTCTTTTCTGTAGACATACTTCCCTAAAAATTAATAAGTTCCAGATAATCAGCACATTAAGCTAAAAAAGTGAAATTTTAGCAGTTTACTGAGGCAAGCAAATATAATAAAAAACCTGCCGCACCAAAATTCGGGGCGGCAGGTTTTTTCAATTGAGAATGGAGAACGAAGAACAGATAATTGAGGTTTAACACTAAATTGTTGAACTCATTTTACAGGCAAACCTACTTCTATCCCCTCCATTCTTCATTCTTAACTATTAATTATTAATTCTTCTTGTCAGAGTTTTATAATTTTTTCAGTGTGTTTACGATCGTTGGTTTCTATCGTGATAAAATAGATTCCCCGCGGTTGATTAGATAAATCTATTCTGTAGTAGGTACCTTTGTTTACATTTTCGTAAGCTACCCTGTTTCCTTTCACGTCGTATACAGCGATCCGTTTCAACTGCGCCGGCATTTGCAGAAAACGGATATTGACATAATCTGTTACCGGATTAGGTGCAATCATGTATCCTTTTTCGCGCAACGCAACAGGCAGTTCTACAGCTCTGAACATTACATTATTAATATAAATATTATTTTCATAACCTGCTTTATTGGTAAAGCTCAGTGTTACTACTGAATTTTTAAATCTTGAAATATCAATACTGTCTCTTCTCCATTGCGAACTATTCTGCGGTACAAACTGTGTGGTGACTGGTGTATTTACTGTAATAAGATCAGCTTTGGTTTTCTTGTAAATAGTTTCATACATAGTAGAGCAACCGTCGCTGATTTCAACCAGCAAGGTATCCCATATCGCTAAATTCTCAGAAAAACTACTGTATACTGCTGCTGCTACATCAAACGAAAAGAAAATAGAGTCAGCAGCAGGTAACTGAACGGGTGGTAATACCAATCTATCCACTTGTCCTAATGCCCCATAGTTATAATTATCTATGTAAGCACCCATATTTCCGGCCGGTGCCCAGGTTATACTATTGTCAGGATTGTCGATATACCATCCTGAAGGCGGAAATCCTAATGTGGTAAAATGTTCACTAAAAGGCAAAGGTTTCGTAACCGCATACACCGTTTGCACAGCCATGAAGTTATTTGAAACATCATCATCATCCACATTGTTCACCTTGAGCACCTGAATGGCAATCTGATTATTTCCTGCCTGTAAATTATTTACATCTAAACGGTACACATAAGTATCATAGGTATTCATATCAACATTCAGCGTAATAACATTCACCTGATTGTTGACAGCCAATGAGCAAACGAGTTGTGTAATTTTCTCAGACCCCTGGTTTTTAAACGTGATATCGTAATAGTTAGAAGGCTCACATACTCTGTTGGAAGGGCTCACTACACTCAGAACCGAAACATTGTTTTGTCCTGAAAGTACCGGTTCATCGCCTAACGAACTGATCAGCCCGGCGCGGAATAGATTCAGTGCCTGCATCATTCTGTCAATCTGCATTTTTGTAAACATTACCAGACACGCGTCAGAGCTGTAATCCATGTAATTCTGGTACATAATTCCATTACCGGTTGGCGTACAGGCGTCGGTTACAATTCCTGAAGGGCATCCTGAGGTAGCGTCTGACTGATTCGGGGTATCATCAATGAGATCTGATCCGCTGCAAGCACCGTCGTCGTCACCCCAGATATGATACAAAAACAGGTAATGCCCCATTTCGTGTGTTAAGGTTTTACCCTCGTTGAAAGGAATATAGTAACCATTCGGTAAAGTTCCATAGTCGATGATAATACCATCTTCTGCCGGATCTGCCATGTTGGGATAAGTGGCTTGCCCCAGAATATTATTTGCCAATTTTCCTACCCATATATTAATGTATTGTGCAGGATCCCAGACATTCGCACCTCCCTGAGCAGTATAATGGATGCGCGTCTGATTAACGTTATACTGGGTAAGTGCATTCGAATACCGGATAATACCATTTGTTTCATTCAGGTCGGGCGTGCGTTGCGCTAAGCGGAATTGAATGATAGATTTACCCCAAACAGATCTAAAATAAGAAGGAATACGGGCAGAATCACCATTTTTACCGGCAAAATCTTCATTCAATTTTTGAATCTGGTCAAAAATTTGTTGGTCTGTAACTGAATTCTGGTTAGTCAGTAAGAGGTGGAACACCACTGGCAGATAAATAGTATCGTTATTGCTAAATAAATTATTGACATTATTAGCCGTAGCAAAAGCTATCCGTTTGTTATTTTCTTCAAAAACAGCTGCCCTGGCAGGATCTTTTTGAATGATATTTTTAAAGTGCTGGGTGGTTCCACAACGAACTACTTCCTGGGCCTTTATAGTTGAAGCAGTTAGTAGGATTAACAAAGTCTCAACAAAAAATTTTGTAACTTTCATTAGTAATTGCGTTGCATTAGATAACTAAGTTAATAAGAAAACGCGTATTTCCTATTCACCGGTCAAATAATAGATAAATTTGCTGTTTGACTTGATGAATGTCACTTTTTAAAGCTAAAACCATGATCATTTTAGCCAAATTAGGAGTTATACTGGGTATAGGTCTTTTTACAATATCTATTAACCCGGCGGGTGGAATCAAAGGTTCAGTACAACCTAAAGATGCCGCTAATTTCGTATATGCCATTCAAGGTAATGATACATTAAAAACGTCTTTACAGGATGGTAATTTTCAGTTTGCAAATGCACCGGCTGGTAACTACCGCCTGATTGTAATGGCCAAACCGCCCTACAAGATGGTGATCAAAGATGATGTAGTAGTTTCAGATGGCAGTACTACAGATGTAGGAATCATTAAATTCAAAAAATAAATCGATACATTTAGTAAGTTTGTTTCATGGAGACAAACTTACTTTTTTTTAAGGATGTTCAGGTGAAGATTGGCGCACAGGTAATTTTGAAAGAGTTGAACATCTCCCTATCCCCCTTCCAACATACTGCCATCATCGGCACATCCGGTTCAGGAAAAACGGTGCTGGCCAATACCATTCTGGGTAAACATTTTTTTAGCGGCGAAAAAATATCCCCCGACTACAGTCAGATAGTTTTTGTGGGCCAGCAGCATCTTTTCGCAGATTTTACCAATACCCGCACCAATCTATATTATCAGCAAAGATTTCAATCGTCTGAGCAGGAAACCACTTCTACAGTTGCAGCGTATCTGATGATAGACGAATTGCTTGCCCGTCATCCTTTCTTAAAAGACTGGTTAAAAATTTTAAGTATTGAACCCTTACTGGAAAAAAATCTTATTCAGCTAAGTAACGGCGAAAACAAACGTGTACAGATTTTTAAATCATTGATCTATCAACCCAAACTGATTATATTTGATCAGCCTTTTATCGGGCTTGATCCGGCCACGCGGGCATTATTGGCCGATTCATTTGGGCAGTTAAGCCAATACGGTATAACCTATTTACTGCTCACCAGCAGTACCGAACTTCCCAAAAGTATTAAACAGGTTTATATACTTACAGATGGTAGAATCAGTACACCTGTTACAAAAAGTGATTTCGAAACAAATACCCTCCGATACTATTCACCCAAAGCATCTCAGGGGTGGAATCTGAGTGATATTTCTTTTGAAAAGAAACATCCGCCCTTCAATGAATATGTAAAAATAAGTAATTGCTCTGTACGGTATGGTGACAAATACCTTTTAAAAGATGTCAGCTTTACTGTTTTACCACATACGGCCTGGTGTGTTTACGGACATAACGGTGCGGGGAAGTCGACACTTTTATCATTAATCTCTGCTGATCATCCGCAGGCTTATGCCAACGAAGTGTATCTGTTCGACCGTAAAAGAGGCACAGGTGAAAGTATCTGGGATATTAAAAAAAATATAGGGTTTATTTCTCCTGAACTACATTTGTATTTTGAACCTTCAGCTACCTGCCAGGAAGCTGTAGCTTCTGGACTATTTGACACGATAGGTTTATTCAGAAAACTCAATAACGAACAGGTAATTCTGGTAGAGAAATGGTTAAAAATTTTAAACCTTGGTCATCTATCGAACAAGCGCTTAAATACCTGTTCAACAGGTGAACAAAGGCTGGTATTACTGGCACGGGCATGTATCAAACAGCCGCCTTTATTAATTCTTGACGAACCCTGCCAGGGGCTTGATGAGCAGCAAACGCAGCATATCAACGACCTGATTGATGCAATTTACAATCAGAGCAATATGAGTTTATTGTATGTAACGCATTATCATCAGCAGGTTCCTAAGTGTATTCAGCATTATTTGAAACTGGAAAAAGGCATCGCTACTATTCATGCCTAAATCATCCGGATTCAATTGTTTTTCGTAAATTAAATTCAAATCAGCTAGTATGGCTACTCAAATAAAATGTCCGAATTGTTCACACGCTTTTGCAATAGAAGATGCAGTATCTGAAGAGTATAAAAAAGAATTGCGCGAGCAGATGTTACAGTTCAATAAAAGGAAGGAAGCAGAGTTTGCAGAGAAAGAAAAAATGCTGAAAGACGAAGCTCAGAAAAAAGAAGCTGCTTTTCAACAACAATTGTTGCAGCAAAAAAAGCAATTGCAGGAAGAGCTGGCACAATCAATTCGTAAAAATGTGGCAGCAGACTATGAAAATCAATTAAAAATATTAGAAGAGCAACACAAAAGCAACGAAGAAAAATTAAAACTTGCCCGCGATAAGGAACTTCAGTTTTTGCGACGCGAACAGGAGCTGAAAAGCAAAGAACAGGAATTGGAAATAGCCCTGCAAAAACAATTGCAGGAAGAACGCGTACGTTTATCTGACGAAATCAGAAAACAGGAAGAACAAAAGAACGCCATCCGCGAACAGGAAATGCAAATGCGTATGAAAGAGCTCGAAAAACAGGTAGAGCAGCAGAAAAAACTGGCGGAAGAAATGAAGCGTAAAGCTGAACAGGGAAGCATGCAGTTACAGGGTGAAGTACAGGAGTTAGCATTAGAAGAATTACTGAAAAATAAATTTCCCATCGACCTTATTGAAGAAGTGGGTAAAGGTATCAGAGGGGCCGATTGTATTTTAACCGTGCGTAATCAGTTTGGTCAAAATGCAGGAAAGATTATTTTCGAAAGTAAAAGAACTAAAAACTTTGATAAGGAGTGGATTGAGAAATTGAAGGCCGATATGCGGAGTACGTCATCTGATCTGGCGGTGATTGTTACTCAAACGATGCCTGACCAGCAACAGCAGTTTTTGCAGATCGACGGTATATGGATTTGTACTTTCAACGAAGTAGCCGCTCTCACACAGGTATTGCGTCAGGGGATTCTGAAAGTGTATCAGTTAGCAGCCTCACAGGAAAACAGAGGCGACAAAATGCATATGCTGTACGATTACCTTACCAGTAATGAATTCGGAGAGCAATGGAAAGCTATACGGGAAGGTTTTCAGGCAATGCGCGCATCTATTCAAAAAGAACGCGATGCAATGGAAAAACTCTGGAAAGCCCGCGAAAAACAACTGGAGAAAGTATTACTGAACGCTGCCCACATTAAAGGATCAATCGAAGGCATTGCCGGTAGTGATAATATCCGGTTAAACCTCACTGACGATGACGAGTTAGACCTCATCGATTAATGAACAATATAAGCCAGTACCAAATGTTTAAACAGTCTGGCTTTTATTCTTATTTCGTAAGGCGTATGTTCTCTTGAAAACATAAAGTACATGTCTATTTCTTCATTGGTACCTATTACAATAGGTTTACAAAGTGTAATGTGATTTTTGAAATCCACTTTACCTTTACCATACCATTTAAATACTGCTTCTTTGGCGCTCCAGATAACAGTGATTAATTCAAGATGTAACTGTGGCAATTCAACAAAGTCTGATAAATAATCCACTTCACGTTCATGCAGAAATTTATTTCCGATGCGTTGAATACGGGGTGTTACAATTTCTATATCAATACCCACCGGCATATTATCATTAATGATGGCAGCGGCAAAATTGCCGCAATGCGAAATAGAGAAGTGATAGGCATCATTCTGAAGGTAAGGCTTCTTCGTATCAGCGATTTTTATATCCTGTACGGGAAAATGTTCCACCAGATGGCGTAAGAGGTACCTGCCAGCCAGATGCTGTAATCTTTTATACGGATGGCTGATATCCTGATAGAGCGGTACTCGTTCAGAAAAAAAGCTCTCGGGCTCTTCTATCTTCCAGATACCTAATTTACCCCCGTTTTTAATATTTTGTTCAAAAAAAAGCGCCACTTAGCTAACAATTTATATTTTTAAAATCATTCCTTACTTTTGTCAAATATAAAGCAGTTTCAATTATGATTTTATCTGATACCAGAATCCTTGAAGAAATGTCAAAAGGAACCATCAAAATAGAGCCATACCAAAGGGCCTGCCTGGGTAGTAATTCCTATGATATTCATCTTGGCAAAACCCTTGCCATGTATAAGAGTACGGTATTAGATGCCAAAAAACATAATACCATCGAGTATTTCGACATCCCGGAAGACGGCTACGTACTGGAACCGCATAAATTTTACCTGGGCGTAACTTTAGAATATACGGAAACCCATGCGCATGTGCCGTTTCTGGAAGGAAAGTCTTCTACCGGCCGCCTTGGTATCGATATTCACGCTACCGCCGGTAAAGGCGATGTAGGCTTCTGCGGCAACTGGACCCTTGAAATTTCAGTTAAACAACCGGTAAGAGTTTATGCAGGCATGCCGGTGGGCCAGTTGATTTATTTCCCTGTAGAAGGAACCATTGAAGTAAAATATAACCAGAAACAAAATGCTAAATATAGCGGACAACCTAACCGTCCGGTGGAAAGTATGATGTTCAAAAACAATTTTTAATCGCTTCGTTTCATTCAAACCATTTATATCGAAAAAGACCTTTACACAGGTATTAATCATAATTTTGAACACAGAAAAGGATAATAGACTGTTATCTGACAGTTTTATCCTTATTCTGTATAAAACCCTTTTTCGATGAAGCCCCGTATACTATTTTTACTATTGTCCGCATTTTTTATTACATCTGCATATGCACAATCCACGTTTGTTATCAACGGTGATTGTAAACAAATGAAAGATGGAGATAAAGTGTATCTGACCTACAAAGCCAATAAGAAAATCATTCTCGATTCAACACTCGTTAAAAACCGGAAATTCCGTTTTACAGGCACCATTGCCGAACCGGTTAAAGCCGGTGTGTATCACAATGAAAATCCGATGTTGATAGAATATACCAAAGGCTCAATAAGCTTGTATCTCGAAGCCGGTAATATCTTTATCAAGAGTAAAGACACTCTCAACAATGCAACAGTGGGCGGTACCTCTCTTAACCGCGACATGCAATTGTTTCAGGACAAATCAGCAGTTTTGAAAGAAACAGCAGCGAAATATAAGGATCCTGATTTCTTCACTGAAGAAGAGAAAAACGATACGGCTTTTGTACGCATCAATGAAGAGAATGGACTGATCAATATGCATAACCGTATCATACTGGAGCTGGCGTTTGCCCGCGAGCATCCTGAATCGCAGGTAAGCCTTGAACTCATCGCAAAAAACTCCTGGCAAAAAAAGTTCATTAATGAAACGGAAGCCGTTTATATTGTTTTGAGCGACAGTATGAAAAATACTGCGCTGGGATTAACCATAAAGGAAAATATCAACCGTGCCCGCCGTATAGGGCCGGGTATGGAGGCGAAAGATTTTACGATGTACGACATGTACGGCAAAGCGGTTAGTTTATCATCTTACAAAGGGCAATATGTTTTACTTGATTTCTGGGCATCCTGGTGTTTACCCTGCCGTGCAGAGCATCCTAACTTAATTGCCGCTTACGAAAAATATAAACAAGCGGGCTTTACCATTTTAAGTGTATCGATAGATACTAACAGAGAAAGCTGGTTGAAAGCGGTTGAAAAAGACAGACTTACCTGGACGCAGATTTCTGACCTGAAAGGAGAAAAAGGAGAAGCATATCTGCTTTATGGCATTACTACGATTCCGGCAAATTATCTGATAGGTCCTGACGGAAAAATTATTGCGCAGGATATAAAAGGTACGATGCTCGCAACAACGCTTGAAAAAGTATTATCCAATAAATAGTTATTCTGGTTAAGCGAAATTGAGCAGTCAATTTCGCTTAATTCATTTTATAAATACTGTAAGTCAGGTAAGTGGCGAAACCTACCCAAAGCAGATAAGGAACCAGCATCCATGCAGCGGTTTTTGATACTTTTCCGAATCGTACAATAGTATAAAAAATCATCAGCCATAAAATAACGATTTCTATAAAAGCATATCCGAACTGCCCTTTGTAAAAGAAGAGGTAACTCCACAACAGGTTAAATCCGAGTTGTACAAAATACATGAATAGTGCCGGCTGTATCAGATACTGCGGTGCTTTTGAGCGATATACCATGAATGCAGCAATCGTCATCATCAAATATAGAATCGTCCACACTACCGGAAACACTTCATTAGGAGGAACCAAAGAAGGCTTATTAATATGCTGATACCACGATTCTACCGCAGGTTGAGTAATCATACTCCCTATTGCAGCCACAATGATAGTCGGAATTAAAACAATAATCAGTTTTTTCAGTTGGTCGCTCATGTATGTATTTTAATAAAATCAAACATTGTTGATACATTGAGGATAATACTATCCTACTGACAGCATCAATGATTGTATTATCAGCAAAAAGGTTATGCCAGCAATTCATAGAGAAGCCTGCTTCACCTCTTAACACTTCCAATTCTTAACTCTCAATTATTAATTCTTAATTACTTTTACAGTGTATCCCACCCTTCTTTTTCAGCATATGCTACCAGCCAGGTAACCAGGCCGCTGTAGCTTAACATACCTTCCGGTTGTTCGTTTGCTTTTAGAAATTCACCATATAAAATACTGATCAGCCGATCAATCGGATTCTTATATTTTTTCCAATATTCTTTCAGATAATCGAGGTCGCGTAATACCCATATCGGTAATTGATCGTGATAATATGATTCCATAGAGGGAACCATTCGTTTGATATAAGCCTGTGCATATAAATAACCATCCAGATAGGCAGAATACCTTAGCACGGGGTCTTCACTTTTAGAGGCAGCTAAAAAACCTACAAAATTCGCTTCACTTTCTTTTGCACAACCCAGCTGGTGTGCAATTTCATGTGTAGTGGTAAACGGAACGGTAAAATAGGGCGTTTTTGTATTTACCTGTGCTTCGCCTGTAATCGGATTATAATAACCGGAATACCCCAGATAATTTCCTAATACGCCAAACAACGAAGGTTTTACACTGGCAGCTTTATAACCCGCATTACTTTTCATCACATCGGCAGCACGATTCAGCTCAAATGCAGGCGGATGACCAAATGCTTCATTGACATCACCTATTGCAGCCAACCGGTTCACCATTGCCTGTGCAAACTGACAAACTTTCTGACTATCTAAACTAACTAATTCTAAATCATATCGTTCCTGTATAGTTAGACGGTTATAGTTCAATCCCCATAAAACATTAAATGAGATATAGATAATCAAAAAAGCTTTGACCATCGTATATAAATAATGAACCCTTATTTTTTTAAACAACCGGAAAACAATATA
The DNA here is from genome assembly GCF_003991195.1 of Gynurincola endophyticus. Lineage (GTDB taxonomy): Bacteria > Bacteroidota > Bacteroidia > Chitinophagales > Chitinophagaceae > Gynurincola > Gynurincola endophyticus. Next base: position 368,979 of record NZ_RCWL01000002.1, read on the forward strand.
GAGCAGATAAATGATTACAATCAAGTAAAACAAATCACCTATGCTAAAAGGAATCCATCCGAATAACCATCGTTGAAGCCTACTCGAATAAATGTAAAAGCCGTTACTATACCATTTTTCTACAGCTTCAGGAAATAAAGAAAACAGCTTAATTACTAATGAAACAAGTAAAAGAAGTAAGAGCGTGCGGTGTTTTTTTAGTATTTCAACGAATTTTAACATGTATCCAAAATAATAAAAATATACACTCAAATTCTAAAACTAAAATTGTATTTTGATTTAAAATTTGCTTGCTATATGAATGATGTACCAAATAATGACGGAATGAAACAACTCCTGGGTGAATTACAAGGTAATTTGGCCAAAGTTGCGCTGGGAGGAGGTCAAAAGTCCATCGACAAACAACATGAAAAAGGAAAATTAACAGCCAGAGAGCGGATCGGTTATCTGGTGGATAAGAATAAGCCGGTCATTGAGATTGGTGCCCTGGCCGGTTGGGGAATGTACGAAGCGGAAGGTGGTTGCCCTTCAGCAGGTACGGTAGCCGTAATGGCATATGTAAGTGGTAAACAGTGCCTGGTAGTAGCCAATGACCAGACGGTAAAAGCCGGCGCGTGGTTTCCGATTACCGGTAAAAAGAATCTGCGTTTACAGGAAATAGCCATGGAGAATCATTTGCCGATTATTTACCTGGTAGATAGTGCAGGTGTGTATCTTCCGATGCAGGATGAGATTTTTCCTGATAAAGAACATTTCGGCAGAATATTCCGTAACAATGCAAAAATGAGCGCTATGGGTATTACCCAGATCGCTGCAGTAATGGGTGCATGTGTGGCCGGAGGGGCTTACTTACCGATAATGAGTGACGAAACGCTGATGGTAACCGGAAAAGGTTCTATTTTCCTGGCCGGTCCTTATCTGGTAAAAGCTGCTATCGGCGAAGATATTGATATTGAAACATTAGGCGGAGCCGTTACACATACAGAAATCAGCGGTATTGCCGATTATAAGTTTGATACCGAACAGGAGTGTTTAGAACAGGTAAAACGTATTATGGATAAACTGAGTACCACTCAGTTTAATCATTTTTCAAGAATAGAACCTTTACCACCGGCAGTTCCGGCTACAGATATTTACAAAGTAGTGCCTACTGCTGCCGGAAAAACCTACGATACCAAAGATCTGATAGAATGTATTGTAGATGCTAAAAGTTTCGACGAATACAAAACCGATTATGGCAAAACCATCGTGTGCGGCTATGCCCGCATCGACGGATGGGCAGTAGGAATTGTAGCGAATCAAAGAAAAATTGTAAAAAGCAAGCTGGGTGAAATGCAGATTGGGGGCGTTATTTATAACGATAGTGCTGATAAAGCTGCAAGATTTATCATGAATTGTAACCAAAAGAAAATTCCATTAGTATTTTTGCAGGATGTAACCGGCTTTATGGTAGGTTCAAGAAGCGAACATGCTGGAATTATCAAAGATGGTGCAAAGCTGGTAAATGCAGTAGCGAACTCTGTAGTACCTAAATTTACTATCATCGTAGGCAATTCATTTGGTGCAGGCAACTATGCCATGTGTGGCAAGGCTTATGACCCACGATTCATCTATGCATGGCCCAATGCAAAGATAGCTGTAATGGGAGGAGAACAGGCTGCCAAAACACTGTTACAGATCCAGGTAGCCGGTTTGAAAGCCAAAGGACAAAATATTGACCCGGCAGAAGAACAGGCACTTTTACAAAAGATAAAAGATAAATATGAAGTGCAGACTTCTCCATACTATGCCGCCGCCAGATTATGGGTTGACAATATTATAGACCCGGTGCAAACCAGACTGGTTATAGCAGAAGGTATTGCTGCCGCCAGTCATCAACCGGTATTGCCACCTTTCAGTACCGGCGTTATTCAAGTATAGATTAAAACATAAAAATAAATAGCATTGGCGACGACTAAAGAATTAGTGATTTTTACGGATGGTGCTTCCAGGGGAAATCCCGGCCCGGGTGGATATGGTGCGATACTGATATGGGGAAACACCAAAAAAGAGATCTCGGCCGGATACCGGAAAACCACCAACAACAGAATGGAATTGTTAGCAGTGATCGCAGCATTGGAACTATTAACAAAAGAAGGATTAAAGATCAAAGTTTATTCAGACAGTCAATATGTAGTAAAAGCCGTAGAGCAAAAGTGGTTAGACAATTGGATCAGAACTAACTTCAGCGGTGGAAAAAAGAACCCGGATCTCTGGAAACGTTATTATCAGTTAGCACAAAAACACAAAGTAAGTTTTCAATGGGTAAAAGGTCATGCTGATAACCCGATGAACAATCGCTGTGACGAACTGGCAACAGCTGCTGCTGATGGCAAAAACTTACTCATCGATGAATACTACGAACAAAATGAAGGATGAGGAAACAGCTGAAAAACCAGGCCGTATAAAAAGAGATATAAAAAGTACCGCAGGTATAAAAGAAGAGCTCCTTCTAATAAGATACGAAAAAAATAGCATACTACCAAATATCATTGGTTGCATGATATGATAAAAAATAAGCCCCTTTCAATTGAAAGGGGCTTATTTTTTATGTGTTGTTTTAACACTATTGACTTTGATATACTTTTTGACGTTGCAAAGAAGCATAATAAACTCCTATCAGAATAGCACCAAAAAAGAAGGTAGCTAACAGAGAGTTGTAATAAAAAGGTAAAGCCACTGTATAGTTTGCAATTAAACCGCTAAAAGTTCTGGAGAATCCGAATCCTCCTCCGCTTAACCATACCTGTAAATTAGAAATCAGAAAATAAAAAGTGGGTCCGGCTATACCTGCAGCGATATAACTCTTCCAGTTTTTCTGACGGAATAACATCCCCACAAAAACTACGCTGGTCAGAAGAATATAGTTAATCCATTGTCCCTGATAAAAACCAGGAATCGCAGACTTACCTGAAATGTATAACAAATGATAAAGAAGGTCTGAAATTAAAAGCGACGCAATAGGTGCCAATAGACTGAATGCACGGTTTTTAAAAAAGATACCTCCAAATAAAGCAATCGCAATTTGTGGGGCAAACCCCGGTGGTCGATCAAAGGCACGGTAAACGGCTGCGATCACTACCATTGCTACAAATAACAAGAGCTGAGTTCTATTAATTTTCATATGTTTTCACTTTACAATGCTTCAAAAGTAATAAAAATTAGCTAATCTAATCTTTTTTCGGAGTTGTAGCATGAAATACTACTGTATTTTGCGCTGCATCAATTTTCACCTGCTGATTTGCATGAGCAAACGCTGCCCCTCCCTGAATCAATTCAAAATCAGCAAATTGAGCTTTACCTTCCTGTACCAGGAAGATAGATGGACCGTTCGTTGTCAATTCAAAAGAAGTATGAGCAGGCAGTTCAATTTTTCTTAACTCAAAGTCATGAGCCGGTGTAACAAACACCCATTCTCCTGCTATCTCTCTGCCGGTAAGGATATCAGGATGGGTTGCTTCAAATCTGGTATGCTTGAGTAATTCAGGTACATCTACATGTTTTGGAGTAAGCCCTCCTCTTAAAACATTATCTGAATTAGCCATAATTTCTAAGTTCTGCCCCTCTAAATAAGCGTGGGGAACACCGGCATCTTGAAAAATAGCTTGTCCGGTAGAGAGGTTTACAATATTAAAGAAGTAGATAGAAAAGAGTCCTTTATCGTATCCATTTTTACAAAATGTTTTAAAAGCGCGTGCAGCCCAAAAGTCTTCACTCTTTTTATCCAGTTTATTGGCTTCATATTGTGGTAAAATAGCTGCGATGTGGTTTTCAAAAATTTCGCGTACGCGGGTTTCATCATACTGCATCACTTCGCTGTACAATGCCTGATAATCGCCTTCACCGAAAACCGGCAGCAGATACTTAAGGCACTCAACACGCTGCAAAGTTTGTTTTAATTCATGCACGGGTTTAAATCCGTGCAGTAACCAAAAATCACTCAACGCTACCATCAACTCTGGCTTATGATTATCATCTTTGTAATTTCTGTGCGGAGCCGTCAATGCAATGCCTGCAGCATTTTCATCAGCAAAAGCTTTTACAGCCGCCTGTTTCGAAGGATGTACCTGTATGGATAACATATCTTTCACATCCAGAATTTTAAACAAAAAAGGTAATCTTCCGAAAGCATTGTTCACCTTTTCGCCTAATATTGTTGCGGAATCTTTTCCGATATAATCGTTTAAAGGAATACTTTCATTTCCCAATACTACTTGAGAAGGTGCATTTACATGCGCTCCCAGCCAATATTCAGCCATTGGCTTTCCTGAATTGTTGGTTGTACCTAAAAAAGCTGCGATAAAATCAAACCCACCCCAATCATAATGTTGAACAGTGCCGGTCAAAGGAAAAATTTTCATATCTAAAAGATTAATAAAATACGTATGTATATACATATCAAATTTACAAGTTCCTTAAACAATTCTATATGTCTGGCATAAAAAAGTTTGGAAACTGGGGAGAATCTATAGCGATTGCGTGGTTATTAACGGAAGAATTTGAAATTTTACATCAAAACTGAAGAAAAGGCAGGTATGAAATTGATATTATAGCCCGTAAAAAAGAAAAATTTCATTTTATTGAAGTAAAAACAAGAACCGATGAACGTTTTGGATATGGTTTAACCAATCACAAACTTCAACACCTGTGGGCAGCGATTGAAGCCTACATAGAAGATAACAACATTGATGAAACCATTGAAACAGACATTCTGCTCATTACAGGGTTTGAGCAACAGTATACGATACAGTGAATAGAAGATATTTATGACTTTGCAGAATAGTGTTCTTTGATTTTCTCAACAAATTTATAAGTAGCCGGACAAAAAGTAACATTTTGTTTATAAACATGTACATACTCCATCATCGGTTTTTTATGGTGGTGCGGAAATCCGGAACAGTCTTTCGGACGAACCTCATAAATGCTGCACTTATTATCGTCCAGATTTAAAAACTGGCAGGGTTGAATTTTATTTACCCAATCACCTTCATCATCTTTCAGCAACCACTTTTCTTTAAAGTGTTTTTCGGAGATATTCATATGATTGGCAATCCGTTTAATATCCTTTGAGGTAAAGGTAGGAGACATTGTTCTACAACAATTTGCACAAGCCAGGCAATCTATTTCTCCCCACACCTGCTGGTCTTTAACCGCAGCAACCTGATGTAAGTCTTTGGGACGATTCTTGCTCAATTTGTTTAAAAAACGCTTGAGAGACGGAGCATTTTTGTCCATCGTTTTCTTAAAAGTTTTGAATTTGAAACCGGCCATCTGAGTTGCTTTTCTAGATTTTAACGATATTCGTTGCACGAATATAATAAGTTGATTGAATAAGCCAGTAAAATAATGTGGACAACTTATAAAAAAGGATATAAATCATTTTTAGAGCTGGAGAAATCTCTGTCGGAGAATTCAGTACTTGCCTATATGCATGATATAGATAAGCTGACTTCTTTTTTAGCAATAGAACATGCTGATTTATTACCACACACGGTTAACTTACAGCACCTGCAACAATTTTTGCAGTGGCTGGGAGAGTTGGGCGTTTCAGCAGGTACACAAGCCAGGGTGATTTCGGGCATAAAGTCGTTTTACCAATACTGCCTGATAGAAAAACTGGTTTCAATTGACCCTAGTTTATTACTGGAAACGCCCAAGCTAAGAAGAAAATTACCGGAAGTACTAAGTGTTGAAGAAATAGAGGCCATCATCGGGCAAATCGACCTCAGTACACCGGAAGGCCTGAGAAACAAAGCCATGCTTGAAACATTATACAGTTGTGGGCTGAGAGTTTCCGAACTGATCGGCTTAACCATTAATAATATGTTTCTTGATGTAGGTTTTATAAGAGTAATAGGAAAAGGTGATAAAGAAAGGTTGATTCCTATAGGGCAAGAGGCTGTCAAACATATCGGATTTTATCTTTCTTACAGAAAGCAGATGAAGGTTATAAAAGGAAATGATCAATATTTATTTTTGAACCGGAGAGGAAAACAACTGACACGGGTAATGGTCTTTCTCATACTAAAAGAGTTGACGGCTGCGGCGGGTGTAAAAAAGAACATTTCACCACATACGTTCAGGCATTCCTTTGCCACACATCTGATAGAAGGCGGAGCCGATTTAAGAGCTGTACAGGAAATGCTGGGACACGAAAGTATTACCACAACAGAAATTTATACGCACATCGATAGAAATTTCTTACGAAAAACACTAGAGATGTACCACCCGGCATTTAAATAAAAATTATTTTGAAATAAGTATTATATTAGTAAAGTGAAAATATCCGAATTAACAGACGAACAGTTAGTGCAACATTATATTGAATCTAACGATGTTCAATATTACCTGCAGATAACAAACCGCTACCAGGAACCGCTGTTTGGAGTATGTTTCAGGTTCTTAAACGATCTGAATCATGCACAAACTGCTGCGATCAATATAAAAAACAGACTTAAAAAAGATATCAGATCATACTCGGGTAAAAATTTTAAAACATGGTTACATGAGTATGTAAAAAAAGAGTGTATACAACAGCTGGAGCTACAAAACATTGCGGTACCTCCCACTCTATTAGAGTCTTTTCGCCCGGAAGAACAGGAATCATTATTCGATCCGTCAGTACCTGCAGCTTCTCTCGAAAGCCTGATTAACTGTCTCGAAACCCTTCCTGAAAACCAGCAGCTCACCATTAAATTATTTTATTTAAAGGAAATGAGTATGACTGAGATTGAAAAAGCAACCGGCATGGAAATGTATAAGATTAAGAACTATCTGCAAAAAGGTAGAAAAAATCTTAAAACCTGTATGCTTCAATATCAATCGAACAACTAAGAATTTTTATGTCGAAATTATACACTGCAGAATATATCTATAAGTACATCAAGGGCGAATTAAGTAAAGAAGAAACTTACCTGCTGGAAAAATCAGCATTATCGGATCCTTTTTTGCTGGATATGATTAACGGTTATGAAGTAGCTTTTAAAAAATTCGGCCATGCAAAGGTTCAGGAATATTTACAAAATATTAAACATGCTTCCACTCCGGGTACAACCAACCGATTCAAAAATAAAAAGAAATTATTGATCGCTGCAGGTATCACCGGTTTGCTGATATTATCAGTCATTTTGAGCTGGAATCAATTGAACAGCAAGATCACTCTCACTGAGTCTGTTCCTGACCAACCGGTTGTAGAACAATCCGGAAGTGTTACAGTCAATGAACTGGTGTTGGAAACCTATTCATTAGAAATAAAATTAAGTGACGAGCAAGGCCAACCGCTGGTACAAAAAGATATTTCTATTTATAACAAACATTATAAAACAGACAATAACGGTAAAATTAATATCAGGCCGTTAAAAGCAGGAACAAATTTCAGTGTGGATATTCCGGGTTTCAAATCGGTACAGATCTCTATTCCTAAAGGGCATCATGAAACAGTGCTGATTCAGGTAGAAGCAGAAAATGGTATACCTAAAACGTCTACCCTGCCAAAAGAGAAAATGTATGCGCCTGAAGGGGGATGGTATAAATTTCAAAAATTTGTAGACGACAACAAGCAGTTACCAATTGATAATCAATTTCTGAAAGGAACTGTAGTGATAAAAGCCAGCTTGTCGAGCACCAATATATTAAGTGGATTTGAAGTAACTCAATCACTAAACACCAAATACGACGAAGAGGCTATTCGCTTGATAAAAACTTATGATGGTTGGAAAAACAAAATGAGTGCTCCGATTGTAGTATATCTCGAAGTAAATTTTTAACTTGTATCAATAACATCATTAGGCTTTATGAAGAAGATTCTTTTAGCATCCGCATTGTTAGCAATTATTAGCTTTGCCGATGCACAAAACTTAAAAACTCCCTCTCCGTCTCCAAGACAAACAGTTGTTCAGGAATTCGGACTTGGTGAAGTAACACTTTCTTATTCACGCCCTTCTGCAAAAGGTCGTGTCATTTATGGAGATCTGGTTCCCTTCGATAAAGTTTGGAGAACTGGTGCTAACAATCCAACCACTTTAACTTTTACAGAAGAAGTAATCATTGGTGGCAAAAAAATTGCAGCAGGAAAATATGGCCTGATAACTATTCCCGGAAAAACAACCTGGAAAATTATCATTTCTAAACAAACTGATATCAATTCACCTTCAGCTTATAAAGCTGAAAACAACTTAGCAGAAGTAACTGCTACAGTACAAAAACCGGCTACAGCGGTTGAAACATTCACCATTGACTTCGGAACTATTACGAACGAAACAATGAACCTGAATATCAGCTGGGGAAATGCCATGGTGACCTTACCGATCAAATCTGAAAATGACACTAAAGTAGTAGCTCAGATTAACGAATTGATGAATGCAGCAGGTGATAAAAAACCTTATTTTCAGGCAGCAATGTATTATTTAGATAATAACAAAGAGCTCAATAAAGCAAACGAATGGATGCAAAAAGCTGCTGCTGAATCACCGGAAGCTTTCTGGATTTTTTACCATAAAGCAAGATTAGAAGCAAAACTCGGTAAAAAAACAGACGCGATTGCTTCTTCAAAAAAATCATTAGATTTGGCAAAGAAAGCCAACTGGGCTGATTATATTAAGTTGAACGAAGACTTATTAAAAACATTACAATAGACTAGTACTTACCCATTATAATTCTAAAAGTAATCCCCTTTCATTCATTTGAAAGGGGATTCTTTTTATTCATCAACAATAGAATTATAAAACCTGAACTGCTATCAGAATTATACTGTTACAGCGCGTTTGCCCGCATTACGGAAATATTGAATAGTAACGGCCAGTATAAAAATCAATACAACAGCAATTACATTTAACCATAAAAAACTCACTATATCTGCTTTATAAATAAATAAAATAGCTACCTGTGTAATAATAGCTCCCCAGAAAACAGCTTGCGCCTTAACATATTTTACCAAAAAACCAATCAGGAAGATTCCTAATATAGTTCCATAGAACAATGAGCCGAGAATGTTTACAGCCTCAATTAAACTATTACCCAGGTTATATAAGAACTGAGCAACCACGATACAGAACACTCCCCAGAAAAAGGTATACCACTTCGAGTACTGATAAGCTTTCTTTTCTGATAGATTTTTATTCCAGAAGCGTTGGTGAAAATCGACCATTGTACACGACGACAATGAATTTAATGCCGCTGCGATGCTTCCCCAGGCAGATAAAAAGATAATGGCAATAATTAACCCTACTACGCCGGAAGGTAGTGTAGAGCCTACAAAATGAAGAAAAATATAATTGGTATCATTACCCACACCCGTACCCTGAACTTTCGATAAAATACTTTTCACGCCTTCTCTTCTATGCTGTACAGTTTGCTCTAAACTTTTATAAGTTGTTTTATCTAATTGATTCAGATTTTCTGCATGTAAAAAAGCGATCCGTTTATTCTCAGCATCTTCAAAATCATTCAGCGCCGATTGTAACTCACCTTTATATTCACTCTGCAATCCCTGTTGTATCAAACCTTCGTTGAAAAATGCCGGTGCCGGTTTAAACTGATACACCGCAAACAACAAAATCCCCAGCATCAGAATAAAAAACTGTAAAGGAATTTTAAATATTCCGTTTAATACTAATCCCAGTTTACTCTCGTTTTCAGATTTAGCGGTCAGATATCTTCCTACCTGACTTTGATCGGTACCAAAATAACTGAGCGATAAGAAGAAGCCTGCAATCAAACCGGAGAATATATTATAACGATCTTTCCAAAAGCCTTCTTCAGGCCCAAAAGAAACGATATTCATTTTATCGAACACACCGCTGATGTTGAGTGCCTGATTAACACCTACATGATCGGGCAATGCTTTAAAAGCATAATATGCCGCTAAAAACATAGCACCGTAGATGACCAGAAATTGTAGCTTTTGCGTGTAAGCAACCGCTTTAGCTCCGCCGGTGATGGTATAAATTAATAGCAATCCGCCCATCAGCCAGGTGGTAAGATTAAAATCCCACCCCAACATACTATGTAAAACAATAGTTGGAGCTACTAATGAAATTCCTGTAGAAAGACCTCTGGATATTAAAAAAAGAAAGGCGGTAAACAATCTTGTTTTTCCATCAAAGCGATTTTCTAAATACTCATAGGCAGTAAATATCTTTAGTTTTCTGAACACGGGTACAAAAAATATACAGATCACTATCATGGCCAATGGCAGCCCAAAGTAATACTGAATAAATTGCATTCCTTCGGTATAAGCCTGACCGGGAGCACTGATAAAAGTTACCGCAGATGCCTGTGTTCCCATGATACTTAACAGTACAATCCACCATGGAATAGACTGGTCACCTAAAAAATAGCCCTGCAGATTTTTACTGGCATTACTTTTCCAGATACCGTATCCGATAATCAGGATCAGGGTAATACATAAAACAAAAATATCAGAGGGGGCTAAGTTCATGAAAACTTGCTATTTAATTGAAAGAAAAAAATAATTTCCAATATCAATACCAGTATAATCAGCAGATACCAGTATCTCCATTTAGAAAACAAAGGAATTTTATCATTTTCTTCTTTTTGCATAAGTCAATACTAAAATTAAAAATATCATCATGCCGATAAACAGGCCGATGCTCATTTTTTTAATGAGTTTTCCGATAATCAAACCAAGAACGATGGCTACAATTAATGCAACATCTCCTTTCCTTAACTTAGGTAAGTTCATCCTTTTATGTTTACAATGCTATTAAATTAGCGAACAATTTATAAGCTCCCATTACACCGGCAGGTAATTGTCTGAAAAAAGCAATACCAGTGTATACAAAATTTCCTTTTCCATGTTTTGCAATGATTAAAGAGCCGTTATTAAACGGTTCACCGGCATCCTGAAACGATAAAGGAGTTTGATATCGGTTATCAATCTGGTCTGCAAAATACAATCCTCTTTCCTGAACCCAACCATTAAAATCTGATAAATCGATTTTATTAGGGAAATTTAATGCGGAATGAGTAGCGTTATTGATTTTAACAGGACTGCTTTCATCTACCACCCTGTTTCTTGAAATCTGATATGGATAAGGCCCGAATGAGCCGAGTTTACCTAATTGATTATTCGTGTTGTATTGTACAATTACATTTCCTCCCTCCTGCACATACTGCATAAAATCAGCTTCTTTTGCTGCCAGCGCAGGATACACGTTTAAAGCCCGTACTCCAAATATTACGGCATCATATTTCTTTAATGCTGCCAATGATACTTCATCAGGGGTTAAATGACTAACATGGAAACCTATCATTGATAAATATTCTGCCACTTTATCGCCGGCACCCGCAATATAAGCAATATTGCTTTTGGCTATTCTGACAGGTGCAGGATGAATATTAATGTCAATATTCTCTTTCCAGAAAATAGTTGGAATATGTTTATACGATTTCCATTCAGTACTTCCTGAAATAGTATCGATACTATTATTTCGATAGAGATAGACCAGCGGGGTTAATCTTGTTGCCTTCGCAGGAAATACAAATTTAGCAGGTGTTACAAGCAACTTCTGTCCTACCTGAAATGTACCCTTTCCTTGTTTAGTGTAGTACTTCTCATTGTTAGAACCAGACCATTCTACTAAAATACTGTCATACTCAAAAGATTTCAATGCTTCTATCTGAACAGCCACAGGATCTTCTTTTTTGAGCACAATATTCTGTACAGTTTTCACTTTGATGTACGGTAAAATCTTTACAGGATGGTATAACTCTCCGTCAATAGGATCCACTACCTTATATTCAACAGGCATATTAAATTCAATAGGATAACCGGCAAGAACTAACCCTACTGTTACATTAAAGATGGGTGGATTTACCGGAGTTCCCTTGAAGCGGTGTTGATCAAACGAAAACAAATAGGCTGTTGAAGTCGCCTGCATCCAGTATTCTATGCTATTTTGTTCACTTTCCGTGATTTTATAGCTGAAAGGAACGATATTTGAATTTTTGACAATACTCTTTTGCACACTGATCGTATCGTAAATATCGAGTTTATATAATTGTGTATTGTTTAAACGCAAAGTATGCATCACCACATCTTCCCGGGTAGAGAAAACGCGTATGGTACCTGTTAAACTGTCTCCTTTAAAAACAAAAGGCTGTTGAATGAATGCATCCATTTTCAAACCCGATACAGCCAGTATGATATCATTTAATAACTTATTCTTAGCGGGATATTGAGCCAGCTTTTTATTTTTATCCAGTTCGTTCTTAAACTCCAGCAAACGATATAAACTTTCATATGGTTTATCAACAGCATACTTTTGCAATATATTTTTCCATGCATTTTGCTCCACTTCCGATAGCCATTCGTTTGCCACACCTTCCATTAAATCTTTAACGGCCGGGCTACCCCCCCATTGAACAAAGAATTCATCAGACAAAGCGTGTGAAGCGGCTACGCCAAAGCCCTGACTTTTATGTTGAGAACGACTTTCGGCTGCCAGTTGACCATCATTTTTACCAAGTAAGGGCAGAAATTGACCTACCTGTACTTTTAGCTGATCCGGAGCAGTTGTATTCATACCACCGAAGCGGAAAGTATTCCAGAATATTCTTTTAGTTTGCCAGGGTTGTAAACCATCTGCCAACTGATCAGCAAAAGCATTGGCGTCGGCTGCCATGGCAAACGCTTTTTTAGCTAAGATAGCAGAAGCTTCATGCTGACCATGTCCGGCTCTTTCATCATCCGGAAATCTGGTAATAATAATATCTGGTTGAAATTGTCTGATCACTTTTACTACATCATATAATACGATGCTATCCGGCCACAATTGAAATACTTCTTTTGCCGATTTACTGAATCCGAAATCTTTTGCACGTGTAAAAAACTGTTGGGCGCCGTCTACTTTACGGGCAGCTAACAATTCGTGTGTTCTGATTAGGCCTAATACATCACCCTGCTCGGTACCGATCAGATTTTGCCCACCATCACCACGCGTTACCGATAAATAAGCCGTTTCATATTTACGATTATTAACAAGGTACGATAACAACTGAGTATTTTCGTCATCAGGGTGTGCAGCCAGGTACAAAACTTTTCCTGCCTGTTGAAATTGCAACATCTTCAACAATATCTCACTACTCGTTTGAGCACTTGTTACCTGAATACCTAAAAGTAAAACTACACCTGTTAACCATTTTTTCATAACAACAAAGGTAATATCGTGAAAGAGGCTGGCCCTCATTTTATTGAGAGTGCAGCCTCTTTTAATCTTATATTAATCAATATACTTTTCTAAACATACCTCATTACTGAATTTGCAGAGCGAGGATGCAGCTACAAAGTAAACAATAAAATTACTGTGCTACAATGAAAACAGCATTCGAAAGCATTAATTTTCCGTTTTCCCAGAAACTTCTGAATACGGGATTATCACCAAAGTACACCACTGCTCCTCTTCCTACATTCTGCACACCGATCAACATACCTTCGGACAATTTCTTTTTTACTTCCGGGCCGGCAAAGCCTGCCACATGTGAATTTTTCTCAAAGATGCCAACATTGCCTACACCATCGAAATATTCATAAACGGTAGAACCACCTTTAATAGTAAAATATTGTTCAGGGTAGCCGTAAGCAAGCGGATGTGTATTATCCAGTTTTACTTTAAAGATTGAGCCAGGATTGTCATATTCCATTCCTGCACGGTTTCTATCTTCGTATCTGATCAGTTTATTTTTATCAACACTGTCAACCGGTTTTACTTTCCATGTTTTTTCTTTGAGCCCCCACCAGTCAGCACCCATTAAACTATTAACAGCAGCTTCAATGGCTATTACTTTGCCACCTCTGCTTACCCAGGTCTTAATGGTATTTCTGATTTCTCCTGACTGAAATGTTCTGTAATACCCTTCCGGTATTATTAAAACATCTGTCTGATCAAGAATACTTGCACTCAGGTCATTGGCATTGACCATATTTACCGGATATTCCAACTCATAGTCAAAGAAATGCCATAGTTCACCAACGTTTAAAGAAGAGGTTCCTTCACCGGCCAACATAGTAATGCGTGGCGCTTTTATAAATCCTACAGAACTAGATCCCATATCGTACCCTTTCTCCATAAAAGTAGTAGAGATACCTTCAATGATCAGGTTCAAACCGGCGTTGGCATCCATCAATACACTGGTGATATTTTTTCCAATATGTTGATTCGAAGTTTTAGCAACGATTAATGAACCTCTGTCGAAACTTTTTCCATCTACCTGAAACGGAAACTGTGCATATCTGACTTTTACATTTTGTTGTAACAGTCTGGACAAGTATTTTGCTGAATATGGCCCGTTCCATGGAATTACATAAGCAGTAGCATTTTCAGGAATGGCGGGCATTACCTGAATTTTCATCAACGCTCCTTTTTTATAATTAGGAGATGTTTTTAATCCGTAAGTTTCTAACCCATACACATAGGGTAATGACCATGCGGTAATATCATAAGTAATAGAATCGCTCAGATAAGTTTCTCTTTCAAATAATACTTTTACCAGGTGGCCATTCGGCTGATCTGCATACACAAAAATATCTTCCGGTACAGCTTTAACACTCTGAGTCTGGTTGGTAAAATAATTTAATCCGCTGTAAGAATTTGAATTTGCATTATGCCATTCGATATCGTTGCGGGTAAGTAACTGTTTTAATCTTTCAATTTTCCCTCCTTTATCAGCTTTCACCAGATAAGCGGCATAATCACCGATACCTTTATTGGCTTTATCATAATAAGCTTTAAACTCTTTTACGATACGGTCAGCATTTTTAGAAGCAGTTTCTACTGTAGCCATGCCGGTAGTAAAATGGTGAGTAAGCCTGTCCAGTAAAGTTAAAGTATCACCATTGCCGGTAATAACTGTAGAACCGGCTCTTGAATGTCCGGCTTGTTCATAAGTTAAACCGATCGCACCCTTATAAATAGGATAGGTATCTCCGTAACTGGGATATAATAAATCGAATGATTCTTTTGTAAAAAATAACCATCCGTTCTGATCGAAATATTTTGCATTATTTTTTCCGATCATCACCTGTAATTCTCTTTGCCAGTCGGTGATTACTTCATGAAAAGGTTCTGCAGCCGGTGCAAAATAATAGGGATTATTATAACCCTGTTCATGAAAATCTATATGAATATGCGGTAACCATTTATTATAAACAACAGCGCGTTGTTGAGATTCTACCTGTGTTTGCCACGCCCAGTCTCTGTTCAGGTCATGATAATAATGGTTAGGTCTTCCACCAGGCCATGGTTCGGTATGTTCTCTGGTAAAAGGAACCGGGTTCGCTTTTGTACCCACTGTAGTATTGAACCAGTTTACATAACGGTCTCTTCCGTCAGGGTTAATACAGGGATCTACCAATACCACTGTATTCTCGAGATACTTTTTACTGTCGAATGTGGCAGGGTTGATTAACTCATAAATCGTTTTCAATGCGGCCTCGGTAGAAGAGGTTTCGTTTCCGTGTACATTATAACTCATCCATACAATAGAAACCGGTTTTCCCGAGCTGTTTTTACCTTTGGTAAGGCCCAGATTCTGTTGACGGATTTGTTCAATCTGCTGGATATTCTGTGCAGAAGAAACAGTTGCTAAAATAAGCGGTCTGCCTTCATTCGTATATCCGTAAGTTTCTAATAATATTTGCTGAGGGTGCGCTTTGGCCAGATATTCAAAATACGCAACTACTCTATGATGGGGTGTATAACGTTGCCCTAGCGGGTATCCCAGAAATTCTTCAGGCGATTTGATTTGGGCTTGCGTCGTTAGTGTGATACAACAAACTAAAAAGGATAAAATATACTTCATAACTAAAATAATAACTCGTGTTAAGGTAAGCAAAGTACCTTGTTTGACCATATTTCTGATAAAATATTTTAATATTTCATGAACAGATTTTACAATAGATAGCCTTTCACGAATAAAATCGGTAACCATGCCGGCTTTCATGAAATAAAATACTTAGTTTAGGGGAATTGATTTCATTTACACGAACCTTTAGAACTCTTGACATGAAAAAAAATCTATTTTACGCTCTTCCACTTGCGTTTTTAATGCATGCCTGCGGCGACTCTGGTGTTCTGTTGAAAGGCACCGACATTAACCCTTACAGTTATCAGATGGAGAAAAACAAAACCGGTAAAAACGGCGCTGTTGTTTCTGCGCATCCGTTAGCTTCAGAGGTAGGTGTTGCCATTTTAAAGCAGGGCGGTAATGCTGTAGATGCAGCGATTGCCACTCAATTCGCATTGGCAGTAGTTTATCCGGGTGCAGGAAACATTGGCGGAGGAGGTTTTTTAGTAGCACGATTAGCTGACGGAACCAACGTCGCCATTGATTTCAGAGAAGCCGCACCAGCTGCTGCTCATCGCGACATGTATCTTGACCCTGACGGAACACCAAGAACCGACAAAAGTCAGAAAGGACATCTGGCATCAGGTATTCCCGGTACTGTTGCAGGTGCTTTCAAAGCACACAAGTATGCCAAATTACCAATGAAAGACTTAATTGCACCGGCTGTACAACTGGCAGAAAGAGGCTTCGTACTGACAGCTTCTGAAGCCAGAAACTTCAATAGTGCAAAAGAAGAATTTCTAAAGTACAGCTCGCAATCACCGGCTTTCGTAAAAGATGCCGAGTGGAAAGAAGGTGATACACTATTACAACCAGACCTTGCCAATACCCTGAAACGAATTCAGGAAAATGGTATGAAAGGTTTCTATGAAGGCGAAACTGCTGCCCTCATCGTTGAAGAAATGAAACACGGCGGCGGCATCATCACTTTAGAAGACCTTAAAAATTACGACGCCAAAGAACGCCCTATTGTTCAATTCAGTTACAAAGGACATGACATACTTACCATGTCGTTACCTTCCAGCGGTGGAGTATTACTGCCACAGATGTTAAACATGATCGAAGACAGAAATATTCAGAACTATGCATTTTTGTCGCCACGTGCAGTACAACTGATGGTAGAAGTTGAAAGAAGAGCATATGCCGACAGAGCTGAGTTTCTTGGTGACCCGGACCACTACAAAGTACCGGTAGAAGTATTGACTTCAAAAAGCTATGCAGCAGAACGTATGAAAGATTACGATTCTACAAAAGCTACTCCGAGCAGTGTTACCAAACCGGGCACTATTCCTCAATCGGAAGAAACTACCCACTTAAGTGTATACGACAAAGAAGGTAACGCAGTGGCTGTAACAACTACTTTAAACGGACATTATGGTAGCAGAACCATTGTTGCAGGTGCAGGTTTTTTAATGAATAATGAAATGGATGACTTTAGCATAAAACCGGGTGTGCCGAATATGTTTGGCGCAGTTGGTGGCGATGCAAACGCAATCGTTCCGGGTAAAAGAATGTTGAGCTCAATGACCCCTACCATTGTACTGAATGAAGGTAAACCTTACCTGGTAATCGGTACTCCCGGAGGAACAACTATTACAACCTCTGTATTTCAGACGATTGTAGATATTATTGATTTCAAAATGTCAGTGGCCGACGCAGTAAACAAACCTAAATTTCATCACCAATGGCTCCCTGATGAAGTTCAGGTTGAGAAAGACTTCCCCGATTCAACCCGCCAGGCATTAGAAGCAATGGGATATAAAATTACCCAGCGAAGAGCAATCGGAAGAACCGAAGTAATTAAAATACTACCTGACGGTAGCTTTGAAGCCGTTGCCGATAAAAGAGGCGACGATCACGCTGCCGCTTATTAAATTTTATAGAAATTTTAGCCCTCAACGTTGTTGGGGGCTTTTCTTTTTTTTATACATTGAGATAGCTAAAAGATTACCCACTATGAACGCCAGTCTCAACAATATTATTCTTCCTGAATTAAGCAAACGATTCAACCAATACAGAATATTGGGCGAACAAACCTTACAACAGCTCAACGAACAGGAAATACATTATCAAGCGAATGAAAACACCAACTCTATCAGCATCATTATCCGGCATATGCATGGCAATATGATGAGCAGATTTACCGACTTCTTAACAACTGACGGTGAAAAAGACTGGCGTAACAGAGACGAAGAATTCAAAAAAAACAACGACTCTTCTACAGATATTCTAAATAAATGGAATGAAGGTTGGAATTTATTAATGAATACCATCAATTCTTTAACAGCAGAAGATCTGACTAAATACGTTACCATACGTAAAGAACCTTTAACCGTAACAGATGCCCTCTTCCGTCAGCTGGCGCATTACTCATATCATGTGGGTCAGATTATTCAGATCGCCAAGTCACTCAAAAACGAAGGCTGGCAATCCTTGTCGATACCCATCGGACAATCTCAACAATACAACGAATCAGACAAAATCAAGGATCCCGCAAATTTATATCCTCCGAAAAAGGGCTAGTTATTTGTATTACCTGCAGCTTTGAATTAATTTTGTCATCAATTTAGAATTTGTCTGAGAAAGTTTTGGAAAATATTTAGGATAGTGGTGTTGGTCTTGATAGGACTGATACTGTTCAGTTGGCTATTACTACAATTAAAGCCAGTGCAAAACTATCTTGTGCATAAGGCAGCCCAGAACTTATCCGCCCGCCTCGGAACCGAAGTAAAAGTAGGAAAAGTAGATATTGAGTTCTTCAATAAATTGTCACTGAATGAAGTATTTATTCAGGATGAATACCGGGATACATTGTTGTTTGCAGGGCAGGTTTCTTTAAATCTCACCGACTGGTTTTTCTTCAAAGACGAAATCGTTTTGCACTATCTCGGCCTGAAAGATGTAAAAGCTTACTTACAAAGAGATGCCACTGACTGGAATTATCAGCATATTGTGAACTTTTTTTCATCACAGGATACAGCTCAGAAAGCCACCAAACCTATCCTTTTAAAACTGGAAAAGCTCGATCTGGAGAATATACAGTTTGTACAAAGAGACGGCTGGCGGGGTGAAACACTTGAAATGTCTTTTGATGAATTACAGTTTGACGCCAGATTGTTTGACATCACTAACCGGGTAATTCAGCTGCAGACACTCACCATCGAACAACCTTACTTCCGGGTATATAACTACGAAGGCAACCGGCCAGATTCCCTGAAACCGGTTTGGGTAGACTCTGTATACCAGAATGACCCTGAACACCTTCGCTGGAATGTATCTAATTGGGATATCCGTATTATGAATGCCTACCTGAAAAAAGGAACCTTCATTAATGATGCCAACCGCCCCCGTGCTATTTATGATTACTTCGACGAATCACATATTGTGTTTAACGATATCAATGCTCACTTTAACGACCTGAAATTTGAACAGGACTCTATTAAAGCTATCCTGAACCTCAGTACGAAAGAACGAAGCGGTTTTGATGTAAAAAAACTCTACTCACATATTAAATGGCATCCTGAAGCCATGGAATTTCATGAGCTCGACCTTCAAACCAATAAAAGCCGCCTGACCAACTACTATGAAATGCGATACGGCACATTCGATAATATGAGCCGGTTTATTTCAAAAGTTCAGCTGGATGGTGATTTTAAAAATGCATTACTACACTCTGACGATATCGCTTTTTTTGCTCCCGAGCTCAAAAACTGGAACAAAAGTATCCGTGTTAACGGAGAAATCAAAGGTACTATTGACAACCTTTCTGCTAAAAACCTGATCGTAGAAGCAGGTAGTAAAACCTTCCTTGACGGTAATATTTCTATGAAAGGTTTACCCGATATTACAGATACCTATATCGATTTCGCCGCCAACTCGTTCAAAACAACTTATGAAGATGTAGCTACCCTCTTTCCGGTAGTTAAAACCGTTAATACACCCTACTTACATGAACTGGAATTTCTTGAATTCGCAGGAAGCTTTACCGGCTTCATCAATAACTTTGTAGCATTCGGACAATTCAATACGGCATTGGGTAAATTCCATTCCGACCTCAATATGAAGTTCTTTGAAAATCAGGAACCGACTTATAAAGGAAATATTACCGGAAACAATTTCGAAATCGGTAAACTTTTTCATCAAAAAGACTTAGCCACCATTAGCTTTCACGGCGAAGTAAATGGTAAAGGACTCAAAGCAAAAACTTTAAATGCAACTTTAGACGGTAGCATAGAGTCGCTCGTATTTAAAGATTATGACTATAAAGATATATTGGTAAAAGGGCTGATCGCCAGAGAAATGTTTAATGGAACCCTTTCTATTAAAGACACTAATTTCATTTTAGACCTCGACGGCCTGATTGATATCAGCAAACAAACCCCTGAGTTTAATTTTGACGCGCAGATTTTAAAAATGAATCTGAGCGGACTCAATTTGCTGAAAGACACCATTACTTTCAATGGCAATCTCAACTTCAACTTTCAGGGTAACAATATTGATAACTTTCTGGGTACGGCAAAAATAGCCGATGCCAGTATTTACAAAAGCGGAGAAAGAATTGCCTTCGACTCATTGATTGTACATTCCCGTATCAATGAACAAAACAAAATATTACAGGTAGAAAGTAATGAATTCGATGGCGTACTGATCGGAAATTTTTCGATCAAAGACCTTCCCGCCTCTTTTCAGACATTCCTGCATAAATACTATCCGAGCTATATCAATCCATCTCCTTACCAGGTAGAAAACGAAAACTTCAGTTTTGTATTTACCACCAGAAATGTAAGCGAATACATGGACATGTTTCATAAAAAACTGGGTGGCTTTAATTTCAGTTCTGTCAACGGAAGAATTAATACCACTGAAAACCTGCTCGACCTGAACGTGGATATTCCTTATTTCACTTATAACGATTACGTATTTCAGGATATCAAGTTAAAAGGGATAGGAAATTATGACCTGCTAAGTTTGAAAAGCAGTATCGGATACATTCAGGTAAATGACAGCTTATATTTCCCTAATACAGATTTTGATATCAGCTCGTCGAATGACATTTCAGATATTATTCTGAAAACCAGCGCCAACAAAAATCTCAATAACGCACAGTTCACCACCCGCATTCAAACCATGAAGTCGGGCGTTAAAGTATTATTCGGAAATTCTAATTTTAACCTCAATGGAAAAGTCTGGAATATCGACCGCAACGGAGAACTTACTTTAACCCGCGAATTGATTCAGGCAGAGAAAGTGCGCTTTTCTAATGGTTTACAGGAAATTTATTTAACCAGCGTTCCTTCTGACATCAGCCATACCAACGATCTCAGAATAGATATATCAAAAGTTAACCTGGGAGACTTCTCTCCGTTTTTCTTAAAACAAAATCTGCTCGAAGGATTACTCACCACCCATATCAACATCATGGATCCGCTGGGTAATTATCAGGTAGATCTGGCCGGAAGCATTGACCAGATGCGTTTCGACAACGATTCTATCGGCCTCGTGAGAATGCGTGGCGACTATTACAAACTATTCAACAGGTTCAACTTTAATGCTAACGGTGAAAATAAAGGATATGATTTTATAGCGAAGGGATATTATCAGTTTCCCGACTCAACGCACGAAGAATATCTTTCGGTAGAAGCTGAAATCAAAGAAACGAAAGTAGATCTGCTGGGGCAATACCTTACCGGTGTATTCAGAGAATTTAAAGGTTTTGGTACCGGCCATATGAAAATCAGCGGCCATCCGTCAAACCTGACTTATGTAGGCGAGGTGGATGCTAAAAATCTGGAATTAAAAGTTGACTATACCAACGTTACCTATAAAGTACCTACTGCACATATTAATTTTCTTGATGACCGTGTAGAGTTCCGGTCATTCAACATTTATGATCATTTCGGCAATGGAGGAACAGTTAGTCGCGGTATATTAAAACATAAAGCCTGGAATGATTTACATTTTGACTTTGCGTTGAACTCACCAAAGATATTGGTGCTGGATACCAAAGATGCCAGAAACGAAGTGTTTTACGGCAGTATCATAGCAAAAGCAAACGTTAACTTTTCTGGTCCGCTCGATAACATGCGTTTAGATGCAAGAGGCGAACCCGCAGATACCTCCCGTTTGTTCATACATAATACCACTTCTAGAGAAAGCGGACAGGCAGATTTTATTTCGTGGAAGTTATACGGTGACGAAATCAGTAATACTGAAAATAAAAGTGGTAACAATCTGGTGATGAACCTCGATGTTGCTGCTAACAACCTGGCAAACATGTATGTAATACTCGATGAAATTACGGGGGATGTTATTCATGCACAGGGTTCAGGTAATTTAAAAATGCGCGCTACTTCTGACGGAGAATTCACGATTACCGGTAGATACGATATAGAAAGAGGAGATTATAATTTCAATTTCCAGACGATGATCGATAAACCATTCAAATTGCGCGAAGGTGTAGGTAATTATATTCAATGGCGCAGTGATCCATATGATGCGGATATCCGTATCGTAGCGGAATACAACGCAGAAAATGTTCGTTTCAGTGACTTAGGTTTAGACCAGTTTTCTACGACAGGCTCAGCCAGTTCTATTAATAATAATGTAAGAAAATACAGAGGTGAGGTAATTGTAGTAGCGACCCTCACCGATCAGTTACTCAAACCAACTATTAACTTCGACCTGGAACTGCCACAGGGAAGCCCGTTACGCAATGATGCGGATGCCCAGGCATTGTTACAAAGAATTATTAATGACGAAAACGAGTTAAACAAGCAGGTAGCTTTTTTGATTGTGTTCAACAGTTTCGGGCCATTATCTACCTCCAACCAGTCGAACATCGGTAACCTCGCATTTGAAGGAGTAGTAATGAATACGATTACCGGTGTGGTGAGCAGTACGCTGAGCAGAAGATTTTCTACAATGTTCCAGAAACTCTTTAACGACAAAAGCATTAAAGTGAACTTTAACGCTCAAATATATAGTGGTTCCAACTTTTTGGATAATATTGAACGAACAGGTTTCAACCTCGACAGAACCAATCTGAACCTGAACTTCGATAAAACATTCTTTAAAGAAAGACTCACTTTTACCTTCGGAAGTGCCTTAGATTTCGGCTTATCGTCGCAACAGATACAGGCAACGCAACGCCTACAGTTTTTACCTGACATCACTGCAGAATGGAAAATCCGTCCTGACGGAAAACTGATGCTAACATTCTTTTATCGTGACAATTATAATTACCTGAGTGGAACAGGTGCCCGTCAGAACAGATCCGGTGCGAGCATCAGCTGGCGGAAAGATTTTGAAAAAACATCCGAACTATTCAGGAAAAAGAAAAAAACAGACACCGTGGCAAATGAAGAGTGATGAGTGAAGAATTAATAACAACCCAAAAATATTGTTTAACTTCTATTGAATAATAAAAAGGCATTCAGTAATCTGAATGCCTTTTTATATATAATTATAGTAATGTCACCTTCATGAACTAACCTGACTCTTCCCGCACATTCTGAATTATCAGTTATTCTTTATCCATTAATCACTGCTATTCGGGTTCTCTTAATATATGATGTCCTAATTTGTCTCTCTTGGTCTTCAGATAACGTTCGTTGTACTCATTAGGTTTCATTTCGATTGCTACGTTTTCAACGATTTCCAATCCATACCCTAATAACCCTGCGCGTTTTTTTGGATTATTACTGATCAGTCTCAGTTTAGTAATATCCAGGTGGCGCAGAATCTGAGCACCTACTCCATAATCTCTTTTATCCATTGGAAAGCCCAGGTGCAGATTTGCTTCTACCGTATCCATTCCTTCTTCCTGTAGTTTATAAGCACGGAGTTTATTCAACAGTCCGATACCTCTTCCTTCCTGGTTCATATATAAGATACAACCTTTACCTTCATTTTCAACCATTTGCATGGAAGCTTGTAATTGTTCACCGCAATCGCAACGCAAAGAGTGTAAAATATCACCGGTAAAACAGGAAGAGTGAACTCTTACCAACACCGGATCACCGGCTTTCCATTCACCCTTAATTAAGGCCAGGTGTTCATTTTTGGTATTTTTTTCGTTGAAAGCTATCAGTTTAAAATGACCATATTTAGTAGGCATATCTACCCGAACCACTTCTTCAATTAAAGAATCGGTTTTGAGTCTGTATTCAATCAGATCTTTGATAGAAATAATCTTGAGGTTGAATTTTTTAGCTATTTCCATCAGCTCGGGCAATCGCGCCATTGTTCCGTCTTCATTGAGAATTTCAACCAATGCACCGCCGTACGGAGGGGGAAAACCTGCCAGTCGGGCCAGATCAATGGTGGCTTCTGTATGTCCGGCTCTGCGTAACACACCGCCGATTTTAGCTCTTAAAGGAAAAATATGTCCGGGGCGCCCTAATTCTTCAGGAGTAGTTTTAGGATTAATCAACGCCTGAATGGTTTTGGAGCGGTCATGTGCAGAAATACCGGTGGTACATCCATACCCCAGCAGGTCAATACTTACGGTGAACGCAGTTTCGTGTAAAGCGGTATTGTCTGTCACCATGGGTGTTAACTTCAACTCATCGCATCGATCTTCGGGCAAGGGCGCACAAATCAAACCTCTCCCGTGTGTTGCCATGAAATTGATCATTTCAGGGGTAATATTATTGGCTGCGGTAACAAAATCGCCTTCATTTTCACGATCTTCATCGTCTACCACTATAATTAACTTGCCATTTTTGATATCTTCTATCGCACTTTCTATTGTATCTAACATGTAGAACTATTTGTAATAAAATAACCCGGAAACCCATGTAATTGTTTTCACAATTTTGTGGGGATTAATAAGCAAGATAGGAAAAAATATAGAATTAAAGGGGAAGTCGTTGTTGAACAGCAGATAGTAAATAAAGCAGCCATTTTTCTACCGGTAAATCAGTAGATCCAATGTTATGTAATTATGAAAAAAAGAATCAACTGAAAACCATTTCAAAACACAACTAATGTTTCAATGCCGTACAATTATGAAAAGAGTTCATTTGAAAAAAAACAATAATTCCACAATTTAGTTAGAGAAAATCCAAACATTAAAGCATACACAGGCACCTCTCTTATTAAGATAATAAAAAAGTTTGAAATAACCAAACGGTAATATGCAGGTCAAATTACCTCGTTTAACCATCAAAGGAAGTTATCAAGATTTTCAGGTCTTTAATGTGCATAATCAAGGCCGCCAAAAGTTAGCGTTTCCTTAAAATTTCTAATAAATTTGCCTCAAATTCTCCACGATCGCTTCCATTTGACTAAAAACAAGTGTTGATAGATTGGCCAGTGTTATAATATAATGTATTGTCATCAGTCTATTTTTTAAACAACCATATATGAGAAGTATTAAGTATCATCTACTCACTATTATTTGCGTTTTTTCATTTGCTATCAGTGGATTAGCGCAGGTAACCTCTAGTAGCATTACAGGTACGGTCAAAAATGCAGCCGGTGAAATTCAACCCGGTGCTACTGTAAAAGCTATTCACCAACCAACCGGAACTGTTTCCACAGTACAAACTGACAGAGCAGGTATTTACAACATTGTAAACCTTATCCCAGGCGGACCTTATTCAGTAGTGGTAACATTTGTTGGGTTTGAAAATATTGAGCAAAACGATATTCGTCTTCAATTAGGTGAAAATTTACGTTTGGATTTAGTTTTCGGACAAACCAAATCAGCAGAATTAGAAACGGTTACGATTACCGGTAGCAGAGTACCAAGAAAAACAGGTGCTGCCACCAGTATCGGTAAAGAACAAATTGCTTCATTACCTACTTTAAGCAGAGGATTAAGCGATTTCACCCGTTTAACACCACAGGCAAACGGTAACTCTTTCGGTGGTGCTAACAACCGTTTTAACAATATTACAATTGACGGTGCTGTAAACAACGACGTATTCGGTTTAGCAGGTTCAGGTACTCCTGGCGGACAAGCCGGTACACAACCGATTTCATTAGATGCGATTTCTGAACTTCAGGTAGTATTAGCTCCTTATGATGTTAGTTATGGTAACTTTACAGGTGCCGGTGTAAATGCCGTTACCCGTTCAGGTACGAACAACTTCGAAGGTTCAGTTTACTATTTTGTAAGAAACGAAAATACAATCGGTAGAGATCCGGTTACGAAAGCTGCTTCTGATGAGTTCAGTATCAAACAATACGGCTTCCGTTTAGGCGGTCCGATCATCAAAAACAAATTATTCTTCTTCGTAAACGGAGAATTGGGCAGAGAAACAACTCCTTCATTATACAATATCGGCCAGTCTTCAGTAGCCAGCAATGCTACAGAAATCAACACCCTGGCTGATTACGTAAGAACTACTTACGGCTATGATGTAGGCGGTACCGGTTTAGTAAACACACAACGTCGTTCTGATAAGGTATTTGCACGTTTAGACTGGAACATCAACGATGTACACCGTTTAACATTACGTCATAACTACATTAAAGCGTACGACGATATCTTCAGCAGATCTAACACGATCTTCAGATACGGAAACAACGGTTACAGATTTAACAATGAACAGAACATTACTGTTATGGAGTTAAAAAGCCGTTTCAGCAACCAGGTTTCAAACAGCTTAATCATTGGTTTACATAAAATCAGAGATTTCCGTTCAACATCCGGTGCTTTATTCCCTCAGGTAGAGATTGCTCACAATGGTGGTACAATTCAATTAGGTTCTGACAGATCATCTACTGCAAACGCATTGGATCAGGACATTTTCGAGATCACCAACAACTTAAAACTGTTTAAAGGTGCGCACACGATCACGATCGGTACACACAACGAGTTTTACAAATTCTCAAACCTGTTCATCAATAACTTGAATGGCCGTTGGCAGTACCAAAGCTTACAAGCTTTCTACGACAACCGTCCTAACACTTTTGCAACAACTTTCTCTAACATTCCGGGAGAAGAAAAACCAAGAGCTGCTTTCAATGCTGCTCAGTTAGGTTTATACATTCAGGACGAGTGGAGAGTGAACAACCTGTTCAGCTTAACTTACGGATTAAGAGCTGATATGCCATTGATCAATACCACTCCTGCCGACAACCCGGCTGCAAAAACTTTAGGTGATTACAGCACGAGCAACGTTCCTAACAAACAAATCTTATGGTCTCCGAGAGTTGGTTTCAACTATGACCTGAGAGGTGACAAAAAATATGTATTGAGAGGTGGTGTAGGTATCTTTACAGGCCGTGTACCGTTTGTATGGATCTCTAACCAATTCTCCAACACTGGTTTGATGTTAAGCACGATCAGCCAGAACGGTGGAGATGCTAACCCATCACAAGTAAACGGTGGTAACGGGTTCATTCCGGATGCTACTCAACAACATACTGCTGTTGGTAACGTAGGTAACACATTTGAGATGAACTTAATTGATAAAGATTTCAAATTACCGCAGGTGTTAAGAGCTAACATCGCTGTGGATATGAAATTACCAGGCGGTATCAATGGTACACTTGAAGCAATGTACAGCCAAACCATCAACAACGTTTTGTATAAAGACATCAACCTTGATTACTCAAACCAGGGTACTGTTAACCAACAATACAACCAGGGAGCTGATCAACGTGTTGCGTATGGTTCAACCAATAATGACAGACGTATTAACGATAACATCACTAACGCGATCTTTATCACTAATACGAATAAAGGGCATACTTATAATTTAACTGCTTCATTAAACAAATCATGGAGCTGGTTATATTTACAAGCTGCTTACAACTATAATATCGCTAAAGATATCAATAGTGGTACTTCTTCTACAGCATTATCAAACTGGGAGTTTGTACAGGTAGTAGGTGACCCTAACATTCCTTCTCTGGCGTATTCTTCCCACATGTTACGTCACCGTATCACAGGGGTTGCTACTTTCAACTTAGAGTGGAGTGAAGCTACAAAAACGACTATTTCATTCTTCTATCAGGGTAACTCTGGTCAAAGATTTACTTATTTAACAAACGCTGACTTAAACAGCGACGGCAGAACCGGTAACGACTTATTATATGTACCGGCTAATGCTTCTGAAATTAAATTCAACACATACACTACAGGTGGTGTTACTTATACTCCGCAACAACAGTCTGATGCATTTTTTGCATACATCGACGGAGATAAATATTTAAGTTCAAGAAAAGGTAAGTATGCTGAAAGAAACGGTGCTGAATTACCCTGGCAACACGTAGTAGATATGCGTATAGCGCGTGACTACTTCTTCAAAATTGCCGGTAAAAAACATAGTGTTCAGTTAACTTTGGATATCTTCAACGTAACTAACCTGATCAACAAAGAGTGGGGCCGTCAATACTTCGTAAGTAACCAGGCTGCTACAGTTTTAGGTACCAGCGGTTCAGGTGCAGGTGCAGGTTATACCTTTAATCCTAACTACAACTTAAGATCTATGAACTTCGGTTCAAGATGGCAAGGTCAGTTTGGTGTTCGTTATAGCTTCTAATAATTTAAGCTCTTCAATAAAAAAGGGTGTATCTTTTTCAGATACACCCTTTTTCGTGCTATAAATTAACATTAAGTAATGAAGCGTTTCAGTTGTTGATTGTTTAGCCAGACAGAAGCTACTTTCTTATGAATACCTTCACTTCTGAACGGTTATTACAGAATACACTTTTTCCAATAAACAGGTATTGCTTTTGCCCATGTAGCCACATCATGTTTTCCCCCTTCTATCTGATAATAGAAATAGTCACGCCCTTCTTTTTTTCCTTTTTTTGACAAGAGCCGCATTAAATCAATCGTATCATCAATACTATCAATAACCCCGTTCTTATTACGGTCTTCTTTTTCATCAAGGGTGCCGCATTCAAAGAAAAATTTCAACCCATCCGGTAAGTTGGTCATTTGTTTTAACTTATAATGCATTAACCGGTCGGTGTTTTCATCATACTTAGCATGGTTTTTATCCATTTTACGCCACCATAAAGAGCCTGACATTACTCCGACCGAAGCTACTTTCAATGAATTATTGAGGGCAAAATCGAGCATCGATAACGCACCCAATGAAAATCCCATTAAATGAATTGACTGAAACTGTTTAACCTTAAAATAAGATAATATAAACGGATACAGTTCGTGTTCAATAAAATGCTGGTATTTTCCGGCAAGCGTACCTCTGCCCAGATAATCCGGTTGATCCTTCATTCCATATTTCTGTATACGGCTTTCACCGGCTTCTATACCTATACATAATAAAGGCCGCCCGCTGGCTGCGATCCAACCGTCTAAGATTTCCTCAAACTTCATTTTTGGCAGGTCCTGGCCGTCATTTATCAATAACAATCCCATTTCCTCAGGTTGCACAATACCTGTAGGCAAATAACAATGTAAAACGATCTCTTCCTCTAAAGCGTTTGCCTTTAAACTATACGTTTCGTAAAAAATGGATGTCTCTTTCAGCATACTGCAAATGTAAAAATTTAAGTGGGATGAATAAGGTAAAACGTTTACCGGTATTGCAATTGATTTGTTTTTTTGACGCTGAAACGATATATTTGGTTAGCACTAAAAACATGCATATGAAGAAAATCGGGGTACTTTTCGGAAAAGAAAGATCTTTTCCTCCCGCCCTCATTAATAAGATTAATGAAATGGCAGTTCCGGATGTTATGGCAGAGGCAGTATCTATCGATAAAGTGATACAGGGCGAACCGACTGAATATGCTGTAATTTTTGACAGAATTTCGCACGACGTACCTTTTTACAGAGCTTTTCTGAAAAATGCGGCCCTGAATGGTACGGCAGTGATTAATAATCCTTTCTGGTGGAGTGCCGACGAGAAGTTTTTCAATAACTGTCTGGCTACCAAAATAGGCGTACCGGTTCCGAAAACGGTCATTCTTCCTTCCAGAGACCTTCCGACAGATACTTCACATGAATCTTTCAGTAACCTGGCCTATCCGCTCGACTGGCAGGGTATTTTTGACTATATCGGATTTCCGGCCTACATGAAACCTTTTGCAGGCGGCGGTTGGAAAAACGTTTATAAGTTAAACAGCCAGCAGGAGTTTTTCGAACGCCATGCCGAAACCGGCCAGCTGGTGATGTTGTTACAGGAAGAAATTGTTTTTGAAGAATACTACAGATGTTATTGTATCGGCGGTAAATACGTTCGTATCATGCCTTACGAGCCGAGAAACCCGTTTCATTTGAGGTATGTGGCAGATTTTTCTCCTACCCCGGAAAAATTGCAGGAAATGGAAGAGATCGTTTTAAAACTCAATCAATACCTCGGATACGATTTCAATACCGTAGAATTAGCCGTTCGCGATGGAATTCCTTACGCAATCGATTTTTGCAACCCCGCTCCCGATGCAGACCTGTTTAGTGTGGGCGAAGAAAATTTCGAATGGGTGGTAAATACAGTGGCTAAATATGCTATTGAAAAAGCGCAATCTTTTGTACCCGGTAAAGACAACCTCACCTGGGGTAAATACATTCATAACAGCGCAAACAAAACACCGTTAATATAAACTTTTTTAATTATCACTTAAAAGAATTTATTTTACCGGCTCAATTCAAAAAATCAAATGGCAGCTATCAACTACAATCACTTTACCGTGGGTATTGAGGAAGAATACATGGTATTAAATCCTCAATCCAGAGAGTTGCAAAGTCACGAACAGAAAATAGTTTTCGAAGGACAGAAAGTTATTCGCGACAAAGTTAAAGCCGAGATGCACCAGGCGGTGGTAGAAGTAGGCACCGACATTTGTCAAAATCTGGACGAAGCTTATAACGACGTTGCTACACTTCGCAGAACCATGCATTCTATTGCGACCGACCTTGGTTATTCAATGGGCGCATCGGGTACGCATCCGTTCAGTCATTGGCAAAGCCAACTGATTTCTGAAGGGCCACGTTACCACGAAATCGTTAATGAATTGCAGGAGGCAGCCAGAAGTAATCTGATCTTCGGCCTGCACGTACACGTTGGAATGGCCAGCCGTGAAATGGCAAATCATATCGCCAATTCTACCCGTTATTTTTTACCACATATTTACGCATTAAGCACCAACAGCCCTTTCTGGGAAGGACGCTTAACCGGCTATAAATCTTTCAGAACAAAAGTTTTTGATAAGTTTCCACGCACCGGTATTCCCGATACATTCGAGAGTATTGAAGCTTACGATAATTTTATAAAACTATTAGTAAAAACCAACTGCATCGATAACGCAAAAAAGATCTGGTGGGACCTTCGCGTGCACCCATTCTTTAACACCGTAGAATTCAGAATCTGCGATATCCCGATGACCGTTCCCGAAACAATCGCCATTGCAGGATTGTTTCAGGCAATCTGTGCAAAAATTTACAAATTGCACACACAAAACATGAACTATATCCAATACTCCCGCGCACTCATCAATGAAAATAAATGGAGGGCCAGCAGATATGGGATTGATGGCAGGTTGATCGATTTCGGAAAAGAAGAAGAAGTGAATACCCGCGCACTGATTTACGAACTACTCGATTTTGTAGACGATGTAGTAGACGATTTAGGCAGCAGACACGCCATTAATTATGTTCCTAAAATGTTGGAGAATGGTACCGGAGCCGACAGACAATTAAAAGTATTTGAAGAAACACAGGATTTAACCAAAGTAGTAGATTACATACAATCACAATTTTTATACGGAATTTAAATTAAAATCCCCCATCCCTTATATGAAATTTAAACAACTGACCGTGTTTGCCTCACTGTTCAGCCTCTCAATGATAGGTTGTACAACGCCCGAGCAGGTAGATAGCATTATTCATAATGGTAAAATCTATACTGTTGACTCTTCAAATTCTATTCAGCAGGCACTTGCTGTAAAAGACGGTAAAATCGTCGCCATCGGTTCAAACGATGAAATTCTTAAACAATTCGCTGCAAAAAATATTTATAACGTTGAAGGCAAAGCCGTTTATCCGGGCTTTATCGACGGACATGCACACTTTGTAAATTACGGCCTCACCCAACAACAGGTAGACCTTGTAGGATCTAAAAGCTGGGAAGAAATTGTAGAACGGGTAAAAGAGTTTGCCCAAAAACATCCGAATGAATGGATTATCGGCCGCGGATGGGATCAAAACCTTTGGGAGAACACAGCTTTCCCTACCAACAATTTATTAAACGAAGCATTTCCTGACAAACCTGTTTTCCTTGTAAGAGTGGATGGCCATGCTGCCATTGCCAATAAAAAAGCATTAGACCTCGCCGCTATTACCAAACCGGTAAAAGTTATCGGTGGAGAATTCATTACACAAAATGGAAAATTAACAGGTGTATTGATTGATAATGCCATAGATGAAGTGGGTAAAGCTATTCCGCGCGAAACAAAAGATGACATTATTAAAGCAGTTAACATAGCACAAAAAAACTGTTTCGCACAGGGTTTAACAACCATCGTTGATTGCGGAACGCCTTCATCGATTGTTGACATATTTAGCGAACTTTCTGATAAAAAATATCTGAAAATGGGCTTGTATGTGATGCTTAGAGATACCAAAGAAGATCTTGAATATCTTTTAAAGCACGGTATTATCAAAAAAGACCGTCTGCACGTAAGAGGAATGAAGATCATGGCAGATGGCGCATTAGGTTCGAGAGGTGCCTGTTTATTGCACGACTACAGTGACCAGCCTCAGTGGAAAGGTTTTCTTTTAAATACCATTCACCACTACGATTCAGTAGCAAATATCCTGGTACAAAACGGCTTTCAGATGAATACGCATGCTATCGGTGACAGCGCTAACAGAATGATATTATCGGTATATGCGAAATACCTGAAAGCAGACAATGACCTGAGATGGAGAGTAGAGCACGCACAGGTAGTACATCCGAATGACTTTAAATACTTCGCGCAATACAGCATCATCCCTTCTATTCAACCTACACACGCTACCAGCGACTGGAGCTGGGCAGGTGAAAGATTAGGTGCAGAAAGAGAAAAAGGAGCTTATGCTTACAAAGATTTATTGAAGCAGGTTGGCTGGGTAACATTGGGTACCGACTTTCCGGTAGAAGACATCTCCCCTTTTAAAACTTTTTATGCGAGCGTAGTTAGAAAAGATATGAATGGTAAACCGGAAAACGGTTATCAGATGGAAAACGCACTCAGTAGAGAAACTACTTTAAAAGGAATGACGATCTGGGGAGCAAAAGCTATTTTTGAAGAAAAAGAAAAAGGTAGTCTTGAACCCGGTAAGTTTGCCGACATCATCGTTTTAGATCAGGATCTGATGCAGGTAGCAGAAGACAAAATCCTAAATACAAAAGTAGTTTATACATTTAAAAAAGGTGAGCTCGTACACGGTAAATAAACAATATGAGAATTTTTAGTTTTATATTTTCATTGATACTACTCATGAGTTGCAGCACAGAACCGACGAAAAAGAAGAAGATCATTTTCTTTGGAGACTCCATTACAGAAGCTGGTGTTCAACCGAAAGGCTATATTGATGTGATTCAACAAAAGATAGATTCCGCCGGTTGGTCAAACCAATATGAGCTCGTTGGTAAAGGCATCAGTGGTAATAAAATATATGACCTGTTTTTGCGATTAGACGATGACGTACTGGCACTTGATCCACAGAAAGTAGTTATCTGGATCGGTGTAAATGATGTATGGCATAAATCTTTACTGGGTACTGGCACAGATACCGATCGTTTTGTACGCTTTTATGATGCCATTATTCATAAACTGAAAGCGGCAGCTATCGAAGTATATGTTTGTACACCCGCACTGGTGGGTGAGAAAAAAGATAAACAAAACGAATTAGACGAACCATTGGATGCTTATTCTCAAATGATTCGTGAGACGGCTCAGAAAAATCAGCTCACGCTGATCGACCTGAGAACATTTGTTACCAATTATGTACAACAACACAATCAGGAAAACGCTGCAAATGGAATTCTTACTTACGATGGCGTGCACCTGAACGATGCAGGTAACCGTGAAATCGGAAATCAGATTTTTGAAAAGATATTTCCATAACAAAATACTTAATTAAAAAAAGCTGTAAAAAGTCTATTGATTTTTTACGGCTTTTTTGTTTATACAATACTATTCAGAATATGCATCAATTCAGCTGGCAATAGCCTCTTCACTCCTTCACTGCTTAGCGGTTCCATCATTCTGGTGTTAAAAAAACGCAAAAACGCATCAATACTATCCAATAGCTTAAAACTACCGGTTTATCAACCAATTACATATACTCAAAACTCATTAGAGGCGTTTATTTGAACGATCTGACTGCAATTGAATAACCGTTCCAAACTGTTAAAAAGCGGCTGAAATCAGCTCTAAATACCTGTTTAACCGTCATTTTATTCATTTTTAATTAACTTTGCAAGATGAACCTGACCGATCAACATGTATTAAAGGTGGCCATTTTGGATTTGTATGCGGGCGTAGCCAACGAAGGAATGCGTTGTTTACGTTCGTTAGTAAAAGAGTTTGCCGAAGCACACCATTTTCATTTACAACTGGACGAATTTGAAGTTCGTCAACACATCCAGCTGCCCGATCTGTCGTATGATGTTTATATTTCTTCAGGCGGCCCCGGTTCTCCTTTAGAGAGTGAAGGTTCAGACTGGGAAAATGCTTATTTTAACTGGATCAGATCTATAGAAGCGTATAACGCTTCTGTTGAATATGCTGCCAGAAAACATGTGCTCTTCATCTGTCACTCCTTTCAACTGGCGTGCAGATACTTCAATATTGCTACCGTTGCCAAAAGAAGATCAACGGCATTTGGTGTATTTCCCGTACACATGCTCGAGGGCGGCAAGGAAGAGTCTGTATTGAAAGATTTAGCCGATCCTTTTTATGCCGTTGACAGCCGTGAATATCAGGTGATTCAACCGAAACACGCCATCATTGAAGAAATGGGCGGGTCTATATTAGCCATTGAGAAAGAACGCCCGCATATTCCACTTGAAAGAGCGGTAATGGCCGTTCGTTTCAACGATAATATGATCGGAACGCAGTTTCACCCCGAAGCTGATGCCATCGGTATGTCGATGTACCTTCAGAGAGAAGATAAAAAACAAAACGTGATCGAAAACCACGGGTTTGATAAATGGGAATCTATGATTGTTCAACTGAACGATCCTGATAAGATTCTATACACTTACGCTACATTGGTACCTAACTTTTTGTCGAATGCTTTAGCTGCTCAAAACAGCTTGGTAGCCCAATAGTTTTTTTCAAAATGCGAACTATCTTTGGTAACTTCAAATAAAAAGTTGCTATGGTTCCTGCATTGAGAAAAAAGTATAATGAAGCTTATTCTTCCGAAAAATACGAAGCCTTTATTGCTGAGTTGAATACCTTGTTTCCTGATGCACTGGAATTTCATATTGCAGAAACACCTGTTTTTGTTCCGAAAGCATTTGCCGCACAAATGTTTGATGCCTGTGAGCATATCATTGACAGAATTTTGTGTGAAGATTTTAAGTCTTTAACCGACAGAGCTATTCCTGCCAATGAAAATATTCCGAACGAAAACAGCCGTCCTGAAATTTTAGTGTTCGACTTTGGTGTTTGTGAGAATGAGCAGGGCGAAGTGAATCCGCAACTGATCGAGATGCAGGGCTTTCCTTCTCTGTTTGGTTTTCAAACGGTTTATCCAACACTGCTGAAAAAACATTTTGATTTAGATCCGGGTTATTCTCACTTTCTGGGTGAGTATGATGCAGCATCTTTTACAGAAGATTTCAGAACCCTACTCTTCAACGGTTTTAAAAAGGAGGAAGTGATTTTGCTCGAAATCAAACCGCATCAGCAAAAAACAAAGATCGATTTTTATTGCAGTGAAAAACTATGGGGCATTCGTCCTACCTGCATTACCGAAGTATTTGCAGAAGGCGATCAATTGTACTATCTGAACGACGGAAAAAAACAACGGATCAGAAGAATATATAACAGGGTTATATTTGACGAATTGAATACAGTAAAGGACGAGTTGCTGTTACGCTTCAACTTTACGGATGCGTACGACGTGGAATGGTTTCCTCATCCGAACTGGTTCTACAGAGTCAGCAAGTTTACTTTACCGCTTTTAAAGCATCCTAATATTCCCGATACGCAGTTTTTAAATGAGGTGAAGGAATATCCTTCCGATTTAGAGAACTATGTATTAAAGCCTTTATTTTCATTTGCAGGACAAGGCGTGATTATCGATCTCACAGCAAACGATTTAACATCTATCAAAGATCCGCATAACTGGATATTGCAAAAGAAAGTGAATTATAAAGCGGTGATAGAAACACCTGACGAACCTGCCAAAGCTGAAATACGCATTATGTATATCTGGAAACCCGAATGGAACCGTCCGAAACCGGCGATCAATCTGGCACGCCTCAGCAAAGGAAAGATGATCGGCGTACGTTACAATCAGAATAAAACCTGGGTAGGCGGAACGGTAGGGTTGATAGAGAAATAAAGTGTACTATTCAAGATATAAGCAATTAGTAAATATCATGTAAATTTCCACCATTCGCGCCGGATTGCATCCGGTGTGTTCTGTATCATCATTGTTTTGAAAAGTGTTGAATGCAGATAGCTAGTACTTGCAAAGCAGTACTGCATACAGAAGAGTACCGCTTACAAAGCGGCACCAGTGATTTATAAAACAGGTACCGGATGCAATCCGGCACCAGAACTTTACTTGCACCAGAACTTTACTTGCAACAGAACTCCACTCTCCACTAAATTCCTTTCTTAATGGTTCAAATTCCTTTGTTATAATAAAAACAAAAAACCAGGCTGTAATACAACCTGGTTTTTGTGCCCAGAACAGGATTCGAACCTGCACACCCGTAAAGGCGCTGCGACCTGAACACAGTGCGTCTACCAATTTCGCCATCTGGGCTTTTGAATTGGAGTGCAAGTGTAGTACATTATTTTCAATTATCCATTGATTATGAGAAGATTTTTTCGTTTTCTGCTGTAAAAACTTTCCCGTACCTATGCCTTCATCCATAACGTTCGTTTATTCACCTCAAAAGGAATACCCTTCTTACGCTTGTAAACCACCGTTCCCACAATCGCCAGCCCGACTGTCATAAAACGGAATATATTGGCATTTACCCCACCCAATGCATTGTCAGACACTTCAAATAGCAACCACGACAGATTCATCAGCATATGTAAAAAGACCGGTACCCAGATATTATATCCCCACTCTGCATACAACCAACCGAATAATACCGCTCCGGCAAATGTGATGGCAAAAATACCCGCCAGCGTACCCATGTCCTGACTCTGATACAGGTGCATCAGCGCAAACAACACCGCACCGGTTAATAACGATGGGATAAACCCGAGACGGCTGTACCGGAACACCTGTCCGAACAAAAACGAACGGAAAAACAATTCTTCAAACACTGCCGCCGCTATCACGCCGATTAAAACCTGGTCTGCTGTAATAGAAGAATTCCATGAAAACGACACCGCCAATCCGATCAGCATCGGAAGCGTAAACAGAAAAGCTGCCAGAAAAGCTTTTCCGACCGGTTTATTCAATCCCCAGCTCTCCCAGAAACCTTTTGCCCCATGCAAGATGAAAGCCGCTATATACAACGGAATGCCCGTAATCAGATAGGTAAGAATGTGACTGATACCCCACTGAGCAATCCGCATATTAAGATTAATTCTCAACCCCTTAAAGAGAAACATATCCAACACGAAATAAATCGCATAAAAAAGAAATACTGTTAAAAGAACTTTTATGTGTCTGCTCATAAAGCGTAGTTTTTGATAATGATTGATGATGATTAAAACGTGATCCGAACAAAATAATTCTGTCAGCTCCCTTCTACAGCAGTTCAGCATGGTTTTATACGGCTGCCAATTTTCAGGTTGATGTATAGAAGTTATACGGAACCGGCGCAATTTAGTTACACCCGATCATCTAAATCATCACAGCAGTTTTTCCCAATCTCGTAATACCCATTCACCGCAGTACAGATAACTTTGCAGACATTTTTGTTTTAATTTATGCTAAGCCACTAATAATGAGTCGATTTAACGTTATATCCGTACTAACGCTACTACTCTTGCTGATGAACAGTTTTACATACGCACAGCAACTTTCTCTAACCGTCAGTAATAAAAAAAATGAACCCGTTGCACAGGCTTCCGTTTTTATCAATGGTAAGCTAGCCGGACTCACCGATGCCAACGGACAATTTACTCATGCAACCGCTTTATCCAATTCTTTCAAATTAAAGATTGAAGCCTTAGGCTTTCAGACTTTTGAAAATAATCTGTCTGCCGATAACCTCAACCGGATAATCAACATCCAACTGGAAGAAGGTAAGTTTTTAGATGAGGTGATTGTGACTGCCGGCCGCCGGTCTGAATATATATCGGCCATTCCTTCATCGGTAACCGTTTTATCATCAAAAGAAATTGCCGCTCAAAGCCAGATCGCTACCAATATGTCGGCTATCTTAGGCAATACTATTCCCGGTTTAGCCACTGCCAGTAACAGAGCTACCAATGCCGGACAAACCTTGCGCGGACGTTCTGTATTAGTATTGGTAGATGGTATACCTCAATCAACACCGTTGATGAACGGACAAAGAGATTTACGAACCATCGACCCGGGTGTGATTGAACGTGTTGAAGTAATTAAAGGAGCTACTTCTATTTATGGTAACGGTTCTGCTGGAGGTATTATCAACTACATTACGAAAAGCAGTAAAGAAAATGACCCTGCATTCCGAGGAACCACTACCATCAGAGGAACCGTACAACCGTTTGATGCCGACGGCACCGAAGGTTACCGCGTTGCTCAAACCTTTCATGGCCATAAAAACAGATGGAGTTATGTAGTGAGCGGTGCAGCCGAATATATCGGTGTGCAACGCGATGGTGAAGGTTTGGTATTAGGACAAACCGACGGTTTATCAAACAGCTACCAGTACAATGCTTTTGCAAAACTGAAATATGCGTTTAATGAAAATACTTCGCTCACCGCTTTCTATAACTTCTACGCCAGCACCTCACACGCAAAATATATTACTCAGAATGGTGTGTACGAACAAACTCCCGCTATCGGTATAGAAGGAAAAGATCCCGGTGAACCCGCAGGAACGCCGTTCAACCACAACGCCATGCTGACCTTTACGAAAAACGATTTATTCGGCGGCCATACCCAACTCGACGTAACCGCCTACATCAATTCATTCCGTTCAATGAACCGCTACGTTGCCAACGCAACGGCGTGGTACGGACCAGGACAAACAAAAATCAACTCGCAGAAAAAAGGTGTACGCATTAACCTCCATACACCGTTTACAATAAATGAGTATTTACTCGAACTCACCTACGGATTAGATGTATTAAATGACATCACCAATCAGGACCTTACCGATGGCCGCGTATACATCCCAAACATGAATATGGTTAATATCGCTCCTTATGCACAATTAAAAATGGATGTACTGCCTAACCTCGTATTCAAAGGAGGTGTACGTTACGAAAACGCACAGGTAACGATCAAAGATTTTAATACCATTGCTACCGGCCCCGACAATCAGGGAAGTATTCCTGTAAAAGGTGGTAAAATTCCTTATAACGGTGCCACTTTCAATGCAGGACTCAGATATAATAAGTACGAACTGTTCAACCCGTTCATCAGCTTTTCACAAGGATTTGCGATCAATGAACTCGGAAGAATCGTACGTCGTGCAACTGACAGTGATCTCGACAGTTTAAAAACCGATCCGATTATTACCAACAACTATGAAGTTGGATTTTCAAGTACGCTTGGAATACTTAATTTAACAGCTGCATATTTTATCAGTACTTCAAAACTGGGTGTAGAAATGGTAGATGTGGGAGGTTATTTCATGCCACAAAGATTACCGGAGAATATCCGCGGTTATGAAGTAGCGTTAAGCGTAACACCGAATAACACCTGGAAGATCGGCGGATCTTATGCCTATGTAGAAGGAAAATCGGAAGCGGAAAACGGAACAAAAAACTATCTGAACAACGCACGCATCGCCCCACCCAAAGCCACCGGATATGTTTATTACACACCGGGCAAGCTGAGTGTGCAGTTATTCTGGTTAAATACCGGTGACAGAAACAGATTCGAAAGAAACACCAATGGTTTGTACAGAGCCAATGAAGGCCCGGTAAAAGCAGCAAACCTGTTCAATCTTTCTGCAGCTTATACCTTTAACCAGCACTGGAGCGCAGGCTTGGGAGTTGAAAATATTTTCAACGAAACATATTACCCGGCTACCAGTCAGTACGGCGCTAACAACGCTACTTATTTCAGAGGCCCCGGAACGGTATCCTCCTTCAACATCAGCTATAAGTTCTAATGAAAAATAATCTCTATTTTCTTATACACAAATGGTTGGGCATTGTATGCGGCATCATCGTTTTTATTGTGTGCATTACAGGCTGCATTTATACTTTCTATGACGAATTGAAGTTGAAAGTATACCCTGACCGCTTTTTGTTAGAAAATACGGATAATAATAGATCTCCACTCCCCCTGAGCAGCCTGATCAAAGCTGCTCAGGCTGCTTTGCCCGGAAACGAACCAATATCAAGAGTTGATTTGTATCCCGCCAAAGACAGGTCATGGGTTTTCCGCGCTCAGGGTATTAACACCTCCGGTATCGGGTATAATAACTATTACCCATACTATTGGCGGGTATTCGTGAATCCTTATACCGGAGAAATTGTAAAGCTTGAAAACACTAAATATGAATTTTTTCAGATCATTTTACAATTACACCGAAATCTCACTTTAGGAGATAAAATCGGCTCCCCAATTGTGGGAACAGCAACTATCATTTTTATACTGCTTTTAATCAGCGGAATGATATTATGGTGGCCGAAAAACTGGAAATGGAAAACAGTGAAACGTGTGGTGTGGATTGATTCTACCGTTAAATGGAAAAGACTGATGTACGATATTCACAATGTATCGGGGTTCTACTCTTTTCTGATCGCCATGATCGTTGCAATTACCGGAGTGTTTTATAGTTTTGAACCGATCAAAAAAGAATACGGCAATTTTTTCAATCAATTCAGTACGGTTACACAACTACCTGCAGCTAAAGCAGCACCGATTAATGTTCATTATGACGATCCGTTAGACAATGTTTTATACTACACCTTACACCAACATGCCCGGGCAGATATGATGTCGATCCGTTTAAGAGGCAAAGACGCTGCTCAATTGGATATACAGGTGCGTTTAGCCAAAAACAGAACCGGCGATTTTAAGTGGTATTATTTTGACGGAAACGGACAAAGTATCAAAGAAGTACGTGAAGGTGAAAAACTTCCACTGGGAGATCGGCTGATATCACTGAACTATGACCTTCATACCGGTAGTGTCTGGGGAATGCCCTCAAAAATAATCGTGTTTATTATTTCATTGTTCTGTGCCGGTTTACCTGTTACCGGCTATATCATGTGGTGGAATAAGCAGAAAAAGAAATCTTCAAAACTTATTAGCAACAACAAAATAATAGTCAGAAAGAAAAAAGAGCCGGCTTAAAATAGTAAAAGCCTATTCTAATAAGATACGAAAAAATATTGAATTTTCCAAATAAAACCGATGTGTAGCTAT
Source organism: Gynurincola endophyticus (assembly GCF_003991195.1). GTDB lineage: Bacteria > Bacteroidota > Bacteroidia > Chitinophagales > Chitinophagaceae > Gynurincola > Gynurincola endophyticus. Next base: position 410,530 of record NZ_RCWL01000002.1, read on the forward strand.
TACACATCGGTTTTTATTATATAATCATACAAGAATGTGAAAAATTATTTCTTCTGCGGAAGATGTCCTTCATTGTCAAGCCAAAAGAATAGTATTTTTCCATCTAATAAAAGATACGGCAATCAATCCTTTATCTTTCTAAAAACTTTTTTCCGCCATATAAATTCACGACTGTTTTTTACAATTATAGTATCAGTCAGTTGAACTCTGTAAAAATCAGATTGAGATACATCAAACTTAAATGATACATTTTTAGATTCACCTATTTGGTTGATTTCTATTTCAGGAGAGTATAGAGTGTCAATATAAGGAGGAGTTCCTAATAACAAACCTTCATGAGAAAGATAAGACTTAAATCGAATCGTTTTTACGTTATCAGCCTCAAAAGTTGTATCTCCTGAAATACGCACTGTTGTATTTCTATCTATCAGGATGTCTACTTTTGTAAATATATCATGTAAATCTTTTTTGTAATTTACTGTAATTTCATCTCTGTTCTGATCTGTATAATCCTCCACTCTACTTTCAACATTTAACAGATTTATATTTTTTTCATTAAATCCATTTAGAAAAATAGTTTTTTCATTTTGTGTCCAAACGCCGGACGAATAAGCTCTTATACCCTCTGCTTTCCAATAATATTCAAATTTTTTAAATTCTTTATTAAAATCGAACAATTCACCACCTACCGCAGTAAAAGAATTAGAATATCGTCCGGTTATATGAACAGAAGAAGTGCAGCTTGCAAGCATAAAGACAATAAAAAATAAGGTTACTATTTGTATAGATTTCATATTACAAAATATGCAGTAGTTTATAAATTGGTTTGACCATTTTTCAACATTTGGTTAAACAGGCTGCGGTTGATTCGAGTTGTTATAAATTTCACCTACATAAGGTGCCCCAAAGCATTCATAGTTTGTGGTGTACTGCCCATTATTGACGGAGGCATGCTTGCAGGATCCAATCCATATTGTGCCATATAGGCTTCACTCTCCGCCACAGCATTAGTTATCTGTTGAGCATAAAGATTTCTGTCAGGGAAAGCCGCTCCGCTATTAGAAAGTTGCAAAGATTTTTCTCTACCTGCCTGATATGCATGAACAAGCTCATGTACAGCATTTGGATCACTGGTAATACTCATTATAATAGCAATTCGATCTTCTTTAGCAGATTTTTTTTTACAATTCCCAATCATGTGCCTCCTTCTATAGTGCCTGCCGGTAATTGCTAAAATGTATAAGATTGTTTTTCTACTGATTACAAAAGAAATTTCACCTACAACATTATCTAAAGTATTTAAAGCGATTTTCGCTTTAAATACTTCTTTTTACCGGATTTCGAATATCTAAAAGATATTCCCTTCTGACTCAACCTTACCTTTTCGTTATCAAAAACTCTATAATTAAACAATGAGTCAACATATTTAATATCCACTTTCAAATAATTTCCTTTGGAATATTTTGGAAAAAACTTTTCAGTGTATAAAGTATCCAGATAACGAGAAGGAATCATAACATCAGCACTTATTCCCCAAAAAAAATTATCAATTTCAGCATCTATTGATATAGAGTCAACAGGCTTACATTTAATACTCTTATGCAACTCATCATTGATATATAAAAAGCAATAATAATTTTCCATTTCTTTTTCTGGCATGTCAATAAATACAGATAAAAAATTTCTATTATTCAAACCCGAACTAACTTCTTCAATATCTAAAGGAAGTAATTTGCTTTCAAAATCACTATTCAAAACAAGTTGATTGCCTTCCTGCTTGAGCCACCACTGACCAGTTGAATATTCATAATCAAACCCCATTTTATATCGGTATTCGTAAGTAGAATCCTCATTTAGTATAAAAGTAACAGGAGATTTTTTCGATGAATAAATCCCTGCTACCTGTTTGACAGAAGAACATCCTGACAATAACAATATTAGCAAGTATACAGCTATTATTATTCTCAATCTTAAGATCATACAAATTAATATTTCAAAAGGTTTTTGATCGCCTTGGAATTATAACCTTCACCCAGGTATTCAATTGCTATTTACACAAAAACAATACTCTACCTAACACCTACTATTTCATATCCCCGGTATCCTACAATTGAATAAAACTTCTTTATCCATACTAAGAATACGTTTAATTTAAACATTATTCTTAGTATTCATCTTAAAAGACTCACTATAACAGGTTAACGCATATTGAATATTTATATAAAAAAATTTCAAAATGCAGCTTTTATCAGAATCAGGTTCAAATACCAATAATCTAAATTTTATACACATGTATATTATATACGAATAAACCGGTATGCAAATAATAGGCATAGTATAAAATGACAAGTCTTTTATGGTAATTCAGAAAATTTATAATTGCTAACATTAATATTCTGTCCAACAACTACCATCTACCCAAAAACCAATCTGCTCAAAACACCAATCATTCCCATCGGTATTCATATAGCAAAAATATATTACAGAACACAGACGTTAAATATCTATTTTACATATCCTGTATATATAGAATATAACTAATAAAAAAAATATAGCGTGACCTTCAATAGTAATTCTATTAGTTACAATTTATAAATACTAAAATTTATATTGAAACAACAAATACACTAACAGAAATGAACCATAACCAATAATACTATCTAAAGATTTGAATCGATTTTCGTTGTAATTTGTTTTTTCTTTTATTCTATTTCCTTACAGTCAAAAAAATTATCCCATCGAGGGTAATCCTTAAATTTCTGTTGCTTAAACTTACCTGCAAACCACTCATATCTTTTATCATAAAGAGGATAAAAATAATCACTAAATCCGTTTTGTTTTAATTCAAGATACCAATTTTTATATATTGCTATAACGGTATTAAGTCCTTCACTATTGCAACAAATTTCCTTTTCAGTTTCCTTATCATACAACAATGGATAAGGCGAATAATAAAAAGCCTTGCTTGATAAAGCAATGTAATTTATTAGTATTAACGCATCAATCTGCAAATTGTATTGTCTGCTTAATGGCTGTTTTCTGATTACTGTGTAACGACCGGATAAATTGAAAATAATATTATCGCACATTATAGTATCTGCTGTAAAATCTAATAAATCTCCGATAAGACGAATTTTTGTAGTATCAGGCAATAAAGCAACACTCTTGAAAGAGCAGCCTGCAAAATACCAGTCCGTGCTGTCTCCCTTTTTTATTCCAATAACCAAGTGGGCTTTATCCTCGTTATTTACCTTCTTTACAAACACATTTTGCCCAAAAATAATTAAGGGTTGGAACAGTACTATTGCTATAAGGATAACTTTCATTTTGGCATTTTATTTAATAATCCATACTCTTTTAATATTCTCTGTGTCTCATCCGGTCAAAAATCAAACATCAAGAATGAAGAATTTAAAAGAGTATGATCGGCTACCAAACTCACAATTACAGATGGCTTTTAAGGAATAGAATTATTTCTAAAACAGACAAAATAGCCGATTTCATATTCTTAATTCATGCAGATTCAATCTCTTAATCGAAAACTGCTAAAAATTTTATCTAAGAAATTATTCGGCATCTGATCCGACTACAAAATAGGTACTTTCGAGCTAAGCAGCTTCATTAATTATGTCACTCAGTAAAATATACATCCAACACACTCCTGTACACATTAACACAAAACCAATCAATCGGTTTACATTAAACCAACGATATCGGCTAAAAACAATCAAACCTAAAACAATTAATGCTGGTCCACTAAAAAACACTCTAATAATTATCCAAAATCTCCCAGCAGTTAATATATTGGATAAAAAATCAAATTGATTCATGAGCAGGTGTACAATAGCAGGATACAGAAAGAAAAGACTCAATAAATATAGAAACATCAATAAGTATTTTTCATTAAGAGGCATTATTAATCATTTAGTTCATTAAGTAATTCACTTATCACCTTCTTCAATGTAACATTATCTATATTACGATTTATGACTTTTTCATAATTTTCCGCTCCTATAGAATAGCTCAAATTTGCTGATTTCTTATATAATGCTAATGCTTTCTTCAGATCTATTTTAAAACCGTCTCCTCTTTAAAAAAAATGCCAGATCATTACAAGCGTCAGCGTGATTTTATACAAGCTTTAGTATACCAATAAATACACTTTTGCAGATTACAAATAGGGTTTTGAATGCCTGAATAAATCATAGTTTCATATTGCTATACCCAGTTATACCGGGTCTCTACATTTCCTCAATACGTGGCCCATCTGATTAAACCAAGACATTGTTTATATGCATCCTCTCTTCGTTTCACTTTTATGTAATTGAAGGATTCATACATTTTCTTATGCAATAAATTAACCTCTGAATAATACTTTTATCCTTTCACATTTTGTTTTACAACACTCAAAAAATTCATGTAGTACTGGTTTTCTTTTTTACAGTAAACCTATTTACAAAATACTTCCAGCTTCTTTGAGCCATTCTTTATTCTTACACAAACATTATATCTGCTTAACCACCTCACTTGCATAATACAGAAAACAGCTTACTGACAAAAGGCATAATGTTCCTAGTTTATATTTCTTCGAAAAGATAATAAAATATATACCGGCTACAACTAAAACCAAAACATTTATAAGACAAAAAATAAAAATAATAAAAATACTCATAGCCAGAAAGTTATATAGATTTCCGGATATGCTTAATGCCCAGGTATACAGATTAAATTCTATATAAGGTTCCATCAGTAGCCAGAAAAAATGTATCAACATTAAGACTGATACACAATATATGTATTTAGAAAAAGAGTTTTTCAAATGAATGTTTGATAACCTGATTGTAAGTATCACTTTTTAATAAAACTCACGCTTAACTTTCTAGCAGGCTGTTGAAAAAAATTAATATCACCAATCTATCCATATCAAAACGTTTTTTACCTGATAGGAGGAATTGGAACAAATCCTATACCTCTGAGAACAAATAAAACAAAGCCGAATAGAACGCTCACAACAAGCGCAATCTTAACCAGTCCTACAGGGGCAAAAGGTTTATAATATAATATCACTAAAGAAAAAAGCGCCACTACTACAGAAGAAACTAACACTAAAATGCTGAAAGTTTCTCTTATACTGATAGAGTTTTGTAATGCCTTATATTCTTCGTAAGTCAGATCTCTTTTTTCAACCGTCTTCGGATTAACATTGATGATTCTGTAAGATATTTCATATCGGAAAATGTATCCTGCAATGATCAAAAAGTAAAGTGCTAAAATTAGTATATATAATACCCTTACCATGTACCTGTAGTATTTAATTGTCTAAACTAATAATACGTCCCATCCGTGTAATTCTTTCCGGGATTTGGCATTCTTAGCAGTCTCTGTCCATTCATTCATACGACAAAAATATTTTTGCAAGATTACATCTAAAACTGAAGCAATCCATAACGATTGAACAACACTTAGCGTAAAAATGACCATAGCATTCGGCTTATCATCCGGAATTATTTTTGTATAGAACAGAAACAATTATCAATTGAAAAAGAAAAGAGGTAAATACTTCTTATCATAGTATGTTATATCAGATCAGTCAGGAGAGACAGAAAAAATGATTTTGCAAACAGCTGATGCGTTCTGTATAAACATCCGGTACTTCAGGCAAATATGAGCAATAATCATTTATGAGAAACAATACTAGGGTATACCCTTACTTTAAGAATATACAGAATACAGTTTATGCTAAACAATATAGCAATACTAAGCGTAAAAACATAAATAGCTTCATAATTAATTCTAATCTTAAGCATTTATACTTAATTAAGAGCTATATTTTTATTTACTTATTCTACTTCAAATCAATGGTGAATTGACAATAGTCAATCAACTGTCAGTTCACTGAAATGATTTCAGATTAATGAAAACTGAGCCATTTGATAGAAAAGGCAAATACGCTCAAAAAATATGATACTCATAATAATTACCTTATCGGTACCGGTATTTTCATATATCTCAATTACGGTATTCATCCAAAAAATATTTCACTCAATACATGTTTCTGAATTCAAAATATTTAGTTTATAAATACATATAACCCCATATAAGATATACCTTATGCTGGTATTAAACTTTGTAAAATTAAATATGACAATTTTTTGACAGACTTCGAAAATGCTTTTACAAATACTGACTTTTTGAAATATTCCGGAGCAGCAACCTGGATTCTGATAACTACAGATATATTTGTATACGCATACTTTCTTTAAATCGATTAAACCACTACAGAAATTAACCTGATAGCTGCTTCTTTTTTTCTATCTGTAAAAGCAAAGCGATATATCATTCTAAACCTTCACGTTTGTTCAACTATTTTTTCGGGTAGATTTAGTTATGAAGGTTTATAAAAAGATAACCCATTCAGGTTAAATCCGAATTAATCTATTAAAACTTTATCATCAGAAACGTTAAGGAAAAAGTTAGAACCACCCTACAACAAAACACAAAAATTTGATTATCATTAAATTACAACATCTTCAGATTTACTTCAGAATCGAATGATTACATTTGCTTATTACACAAAACCGGTCTGATGAAAGTCTTGATTATTGAAGATGAACAGGAACTAGCGAATAGCATCGCTCAATACCTTTCGGAAGAAAGTTACCGGTGCGAATTTGCAACAACTTATCAGGAAGCTTTGGAAAAAGTAGAAATATTCAATTACGATTGTATCGTATTAGACATTATGCTTCCGGGTGGCAGCGGTATGAAAATTCTGGAAGTACTGAAACACATGAACAAACAGGATGGCGTGATCATTATTTCAGCCAAAAATTCGTTGGATGATAAAATAAACGGTTTAAAAATCGGTGCTGATGATTATTTAACCAAACCCTTTCACCTCGCCGAATTATCTGCACGGGTATTTTCCATTATCCGGCGGAAGCAATTCGATAATACCAATACAGTACGTCACCACGAAATCACTATCGACCTCTTATCAAAAACAGTAACAGTAAATGACCAGGAAATTATTCTTACTAAAAAAGAATACGATCTGCTGATTTATTTTATTGGCAATAAAAACCGGGTGATTTCTAAAAGCACACTGGCTGAACACATTTCGGGTGATTTTGCAGATATGCTGGATAATCACGATTTTGTATATACTCATATAAAAAATCTGAAAAAGAAACTGACTGATGCCGGCAGCCATAATTATTTAAAAACAATTTACGGAACAGGTTACAGATGGGAAGAATGAAAAAGTTATTAGATCATACACTGAAACCATTTATAGTATATGCATTACTGGTACTTTTATCCAGTATTCCTGTATACTTTTTTCTGGTAGACTGGATATGGTCGAAAGAACTCGATGAAAATAATCAACTTATTGCCCAACGAATTGAAAACGAATTTAACGAACAAAATATCAATGACGAGCAACTGGCAGAAAGTATCCGCTTCTGGAACAATATACAGCCAGTTAGCAAGATAGAAGCGGCCAACCGTACCCTAACAAAAGACAGTACCTATACCATCCGTCGTCAAAATCCCTATTCAGAACACATCGCTGTTGACCGTTTCCGGGTACTGGAAAGAATTATCATTATTAATAACCGGTATTTTATTCTTACAGTAGAAACCAATGTAGAAGAGTCAGAAGAAACCATCGCTTATATTGCAGCGATCACCTTTATATTTGGAATAATACTGATCACCGGATTCATTATTCTCAACAGAAGGCTTTCACAGAAACTTTGGAAACCTTTTAACCATACATTACAAAAATTAAAGTCCTTCAGATTAAACAACGAATCAGTAGTTTCTTTTCAGGATACCCATATTGCAGAATTTAAAGAACTTCATATTGCACTTGATAAATTAATCAGTCATAGCATCACCACCTATCAAAGCCAGAAGGAATTCACCGAGAATGCGTCTCATGAACTGCAAACTCCTATCGCGATTATCAAAAACAAACTGGATATTCTATTACAAGACAAATCATTAACTGACAATCAATATAATATCATTGAAGAAATTAATCTTACTTTACTGCGGATGTCGCGTATCAACAAAAACCTGTTACTGCTCGCAAAAATTGAAAACAAACAATTTGAAGATGTTCAGCAATTTAATTTAGCCAATACTGTAGATAATGCAATGAATGAATTAGACGATTTCTTCGAAAACAAACAAATATCCTTGCAAAAAAACCTGCAACCGGCGATCGTTACCTCTAATCAGGCGCTAACAGAAATATTAATGAACAATTTATTGCTGAATGCGATCCGTCATTCACCCACCGGTTCATCGATCAACATCCGGCTGACCGGCCATCAGTTAACCGTTGCAAATGCAGGTACCCTGGCCCTTGATAAAAATACTCTTTTTGACCGTTTTAAGAAAACGGCCCCGGATACAAAAGGAAGCGGATTGGGACTGGCCATTGTCAAAGAAATCTGTAACAATAACGGCTGGACCATCGATTACCGATTTGAGCACCGGCAACATCATTTTACATTGCACTTTTAACTACAGAATTGCTTCAGAATTGCCCTTTAACTTTGGTAATAAAATACCCTATCATGGCACTTCATGAAGAATTAGAATCACAAGGTAACTGGCTTTTCAAGTACAGAAGTTATCTTCCGCTCTTTGTTCTGTTTATAGGAACGATTATGTATATCAGAACAGAACTTTATCCACAAACCTTTTTCCTTGAAAACACGCCCTCAGAATTCTATTATGAAAGAATGTGTTTATTCGTCAGTTTACTGGGGCTCCTGACAAGAATTATAACGGTAGGATACACGCCTGCCAATACCTCCGGTAGAAATGTAAAAGCTCAGGTGGCGGAAACTTTAAATACAACCGGTATTTATTCAATGGTAAGGCATCCTTTGTATTTGGGAAATTACTTTATGTGGCTGGGCCTGGCATTAATGTCGGGTAATTTCTGGTTCATCATTGCCTTCTCACTTTTTTATTGGTTGTATTATGAAAGAATCATGTTTGCAGAAGAACAGTTTCTTAGAAACAAGTTCGGAAAAACTTATACTGACTGGGCCGAACATACACCTGCATTTATTCCTTCACTGCATCTTGTTAACTATAAAAAATCACCTTATACATTCAGTTGGAAAAAAGTACTGAAAAAAGAAAAAAACGGATTAGTAGCAGTTTTTTTGCTGTTTACATTTTTTAACGTAACCGGAAAACTCATTGAACACAAAACGGATTATGATTATTTTCTTCTATCCATGACCGTTACCACCGGTATTTTATATTTATTATTAAAATACCTGAAAAAATACACAACAGTTTTGAATGAAGAAGGACGATAGTTCAGAATTGCTTCAGAATTACAGTCGAGTTTTGTAAAAACCATAAGATTATCGACTATGAAGCAATTATCAACGATTCTGATGCTACTATTTTGCTTTACTATTTCAAAAGCACAACAAATAAATGATTCTGTTAAAGTCAGGGATACACTTGCTTTTATAAAATCGAAACGTATCAACGACAAAGACCTGATCCTGAAAAAAGAAGGTCGTTTTTTAACGGGCATTCCCGAATTGTCTTCCGATCCGGTAACCGGATTCGGATTCGGTGTAAGAACCAATACTTACTGGAACGGTACCCGTGAAGACAGCCTGTTTGCTTACACCCCTTATCTGATGCGATTACGGGCAAACGCCTCCTGGTACACTTCAAATGCCAAAGAGTTATTTCTTTCGCTCGACATCCCTTACTATAAGGGTACCAGATGGCGCTTCAGGGTTGATTTTAAGGCGCAGCAGAACCCTGCCAATCTTTATTTCGGATTAACAGAAGCTACTTTAGGTAAGCTACATTTACCATCTGACCTCAACACTACTTTTGATACGTACAAAGCTTATAACAATGCCAGAAAGTTATTGCGTGCAGGTGAAAACGGAGAGGCCGTTATTGTAACCGATGCCCTTTCAAACCGGTTCAGAGAAACTGAATTTATGCTGAACCTGAAAGCTGATTATGCTATAGGAAACGGTAAATGGCGCATCATGGCAGGATATGAAATACAACACCTCAGCTATAAAACATTTGAAGGAATGGATGCAGCAGCAGTTGATCCGTTAACCGGCAACAAAACAGAAGCACCGAATGGATTTTCATTACTTCGCAGACATTTTGACGATCAACAAATTTCGGGATTAAACGGTGGTTGGGTATCAATTATTCAAAACGCATTGATCTATGATACGCGCGACTTTGAGCCTGATGCTACGAAAGGGTTGTATGTTGAAATCGCGAATGAATACTCCTCCAAACTGATCGGGTCGCAATTCGACTTTGATAAGCTATTTATACAGGGGCGGTATTTTCAAAAACTGCCTGTCGGCAGCAGAACAATTTTTGCCGGACGTGTAGGAATCGGCCATATTTTTGGATCAAACGCACCTTTTTTTGAATACCAGGATCAATGGTCACCCGAAGGAAGTATTAATGCACTGGGTGGAAGAAGTTCACTCCGGGGCTACAGAGCCAACCGTTTTCTTGCCCGCTCTATGTGGTTCGCTAATTTAGAAATGCGGATTCGCATAGCGGAAACAGCCTTTCTCAACCAGCACCTGAGTTTTAACGTCGTTCCATTTTTTGATATGGGTACCGTTCGTGACAGTTGGCAGAATTTGAGCTTTAAACATCTGAAAACCTCTTACGGATCCGGTTTAAGAATCGGCTGGAATCAATCTACCACCATTTATTTCGATTATGGCATCTCTAAAGAAGATAAATTGTTTTTCTTTGGTATCGGACAATCTTTTTAACCAGTAAAAGAAAACCTATGTGGTGGATATATGCAATGTTATCAGCCCTCTTTGCTTCTCTTACAGCCATCTTTGCCAAACAGGGAGTAACTAATATCAGCTCAAATCTGGCAACAGGTATCAGAACCATTATCATTTTAATAATGGTCTGGTGTATTATACTTGCGAAAGGGGAAGCAAAATCCATCTCCACCCTATCTAAACATAATTTGTTATTTTTAGCACTTTCGGGTATCGGAACGGGCCTCTCCTGGTTATTTTATTTTAAAGCCCTGCAAATCGGTAATGTATCACAGGTAGCAGTAGTTGATAAACTGAGTGTTGCATTAACCATTCTACTGGCAGTTCTTTTTTTAGGAGAAACCCTCACCTGGAAAACAGCTATCGGTGCCTCACTGATTATAGCAGGAACACTTATTATTATCACCAAATAAAATACAAAAAAAGCCCGGAATTTAGTGGCATCTCATTTGTTACAGCATCATATAACAGGATGTAAAAAAGTATTTTTTTCAACAAATATCTGATTAACAATACTTTTGATTTAATCAATTTCACCTGTCTATATTTTTAAAATCGTACAATATTTGTAAGGATGAAAATCTTAAACTTTATAACTACCCGCAGAATACTGTTAGCATTAATATTGCCCACATTATTATTGAGTGCCTGCAGTAAAGATAAAGACGATCAGAAGGATGATTCTAATTCATTCATGCTGAAGGATACCAGGTATTCAGTAAATATTGCCAGTTTGCAGCTACAGAATAATAGTTCTGGCATGTCTGACGCTGTCATTCTTTTAACAGGTGGTAATGGTTCCCGAATCGGAACTACCAGTTTTATTGTGAGCTTTTCCACAGCAGGTGGAATAAATGGTACTTATACTGCTGCCAGCGGTGGTAATGTCGGAACACATGGAACATATGCCGCTCACCTCGCAACTTATTCTATTCAGAATGGGGGTGATTTACAAACCGGTGGGTACGCTACCGGCCCGTTGAAGATTACTTCACATGGCAACAATGAATATTCGGTGGAGTTTACAGTAAAGTATAATGACAATACGGAAGCCTCTGCAAATATCAAACGAATCTTTACGATTCCTTAAATGCATATAATTAAAAAAGAGAGCGATTTCTTTACAGAATCGCCCTCTTTTATTATTTTATTTATACACTCCATTAGTCATCATTCCCCTGCCACCAATCCGGCCTCATATCCGCATCTGCTACTTTCGACCCCATGTAAACACTTACACGCCACTCATACACATCATAAGATAATTCAAGGTTTACATAAAAATTTCTAAAGCGTCTGTCGGCAGTCTGAAACTGATACTTCGAAGTTACAAAGTCTTTCTCATCTGTCATTTCATCAAACTCACCGTCCAGATAATAAATAGATCCGTCTACCACTTTAATTTTACAGGAACGTAATCTGCTATTTATTTTTTTATACAGATACTGGGCTTCTTCTTTCAGTTCCGTTCTCAACAAAATGGCGTTCCAACTGGCAGAAGTATCCAATCCTGAATTATAGTTCTCCACATAACATTCAATACTGTTAGGGAGTACTATTTTAGACTGGAATTTTTCATAATCGCCCCAGCCTTCCAGCAAGTTTGCTTTTACGTGTTTAAAGTTGTACGGAAAGTCCAGCAGTACTTCCTGTAACCCGCTGTGAAATCTTTTGAGCTCGGTAGAGTCTTCAATTTCGGCAACTTCTTTCTGGGTTTTGAATTTAGAAAATAACGATTGAGCTGAACTGTTCAATCCTACCGTTATTACTAAGAGTAAACAAGTCAATTTTTTCATGGTCAATCAGAGGTATTTGACTTTTAACGAAAAAAATTGCTTTTCAGTATGTTTACTGATAACTTTTTATAATGACCACATATACACTGCTCTATCGCTTTAATTCTTAATTAAGACTTAGCTGTTCTTCTCCGCTTGTCTGTCAGACTGTGATTTATCTTCCGCTACTCCGGCTTTCCAGTATGAATAGGCGTAGAGTTCGTCAGAAGTCCAGCCTTTTTCTTTACGCAGATAAGCGCGGATATTTTTTACACTGTTGAATTCGGCAGCCACGTGACCGAACTTAGCACCTTCAGGAATAGTAACTTTTTTCACTTCCTCAAAAAGCCTGCTTCCCTGTTGCGGTTGATCGTTATGAAGCCATACAAAGTCTATAGCGGCTTTTGCAGGCAATTGCTGCTCGTCTTCTTTTCCATGCACCTCAATAATACAAACGCCACGGGCGGAGGCAGGAAGCGCCTCTAAAACAGCACTCAGCACAGGAATGGCAGTAGCATCCCCTGCCAGTAAATACCAGTCAGCAACAGGTACCAGTTCTTTTGGATCTGTACGCATCAATATACCCAGCTGATCACCGGGTTTTGCATTCAAAGCCCATTTAGAAGCCGGCCCTTCATCGCCATGACTTACAAAGTCAATGATTAATTCTTTCCTTTCGAGATTTAAACCTCTGTGTGTATAAGTTCTGACAGCGGGTGCCAGTTCTTTAGGGGGATGAATCCATTCATGAGTAGTGGCATTCAGCTCGGGAAAGTGTACTTCTTTTACGCCATCCGGTGGAACCAGTATTTTATTATTGTCACCGATGGTGGTATTTGCGAACTGTTCGAGCTCATCAGCAGTAAGAAATACTCTTACAAAATGTGGGGTAATAAATTCTTTACGCGTAACGGTTCCTACTACTCTTCCGGGTTTTGACTTAGCCATGATAAACATTTAAAACATTACAATAATCAGCTGTTACAACACAACTCCTCTCCTGCACTAATCAGCTATCTGAATACCTAACATTCTTATCCGCAAAAGGTTTTGCTAAAATGTAAAAGCATGAATAAATTCCAGAAGAGAAAAGAGTGCTCATTAATTGTAAAAAAACTGTCATGCAATAGAAATAGGAATGATGGCGCAAAAGTCGTATTATTTAACAAACTCACAATCATCACATTACAGAAAAATGTTAATCTTCTTAATTCTATCTGTGATTGAAACTGCCGTTTAAAACATGAAGTAAATGAAGCCTTGACAGTTGTAAGAGAATGAAGGTATGAAGGTAAAGCAGCGCGGAAGACAGCACTTCATTCGCTTTTCAACTTCATTTTCTTCATGTTTATGATGGTGATTATAAGATAGAATAAGCCAAAGCGAAGCGGCAGGGGTATCTTAACTTCTTAATGGCAAAAACTTGTATCCATCATTTATCATTTGGTAAATAATTTAAATAAATTCTCTATAATTTGCAGTTATGGACGAACTGGTGAACTATATCTTACAATTTGGCAATCTGAATAAGCAACAAACAGATCTTATTACGGGTAAGGCTACAATAGTGCAGCTGCAAAAAGACCAATATTTTTCTGAAGCCGGTCACATTCCACGCCAGGTTGGATTCATTATAGAAGGTGTAATGCGGGGCTGTTACTACAACAATAAGGGTGAAGAGATTACGCGTTGTTTTATCAGTGAAAACAGTCTGGTAGCAGATTATGTTAATTTCGAATCCAATACGGTTTCTTCTGAGTATTTACAAGCCTGTACACCTTGCAAACTTGTAGTATTTTCCAGGCAACAATGGGACGAACTTTCTCATATTATCGTAGGTTGGAATGATATTAAAAATAAGATGGTACAGCTTTGTATGTATCAGAAATCGAGAAAGGGTCCGGTCATATCACAAGATGCAACAACACGTTATCTGGAGTTTCTGGAAAACTATCCCTCTCTGATAAATCGTATACCTTTGTCTTTTATAGCTTCCTACTTAGGAATTACCCAGCAATCACTCAGCAGAATAAGAAAAAACATTCGCTGATTCCTTTTTACCAAATGGTAAGTGATTACAGTTTTTAACGCTGCAATTTTGTTGTGAAGTTTAAAAACAAAATCATGAAAACAGTACTCATTACAGGAGCCAATAAAGGAATTGGTTTAGAAACAGCAAAACAATTATCTGCAGCAGGACTATTTATATATTTAGGCAGCCGTGATCTTGAAAAAGGAAAAGCTGCAGCAAAAGAACTGAACGAAGGCGGTTTCAAAAACATAAAAGCTATTCCCATCGACGTTACCGATATTTCCTCTATCTTATCAGCTAAAACAATCATTGAAGAAGAAAAAGGGCATCTCGACATTCTCATTAACAATGCAGGAATCAGTGGTCGGGTACCGCAGTATGCCACTGAAACGGATATCGAACACTATCAACAGGTAATGGATACAAATTTTTATGGGGTAATACGAGTAACACAGGTATTCCTTGATCTTTTACGAAAATCTTCTGTCCCACGAATTGTGAATGTAAGCACCAGTGTGGCTTCACTTACCCTGCAAAGCAACCCGGAATGGCCCGCATATAACTATGCGAAATATGCCGTTTATGGTTCATCAAAAGCTGCCATGAATATGTATACGGTTCACCTGGCATACGAATTACGCGAAACAGCATTCAAAATAAACGCGGTTTGTCCGGGTTTTACCAAAACCGAATTTACCAATTTCAACGGAGGTGAATTAACAGATGCCGCCAAACGTATTATCAGATATGCATTAACAGATCAAAGCGGGCCAACCGGTAAATTCTTTAGTGAAGAAACAAATCCTGAAACCAGGGAAATTCCATGGTAAAAATTGAGCAAAAGTAATTATCATTATAAATGACCTTAGGATAATAAATTATTCCTAAGGTCATTTATGTATATAAAAAAGAGTATTCACGTTGTTTCATAAACCGATTATTTTGTCGGAACAATCACAATATCTGATTCAAACCTTAAAGGTATATGTTCAGAAAATAAACAATTGATTTACATTGATAAAATTGTGTACTACCTGAAAGTAGTATTGCTTAAAAAAATGAAATAATTATATTTATCATCAAGTATCTGCAACAAAGTATTTAATGTACATAAAATCAGCACTTGCCGCTATTATGCGATTGAGTACTCACCAGTAATTCATACCTGAAGAAAATCTGCTTTCTTCTTATAAAAATTGCTCATAAGTCTCATCATTTATAAAAATAAAAACAGTCGGATATGAAAATTAAAATACGAATATTGCTATTAGTAAGCATCGTGCTGAGTACTAATTTTATTCTGGCGCAGGACCGCCCTGTTAGCTGTGAAAATGCAGTTACTCCTTTCAATGATCTTATGAAAGGGCGAATTATAAGTCAGGTAAGAACAGCACATCAATATTTCATGAACTCACCTGATGCTGGTGCCGGAAAAGATTATACAGAAAGAACCAATAACCTTCAGAAAGAAATAACCAGAACTTTTGAAGCATTTATTTTGGCCAGAAAAAGTGAATATAAAAAAACAATCTGCAGGTACTATAAAACTGACTGGAACAAAGCCGGAGAAAGCAGCAACAGAACATTAACAGTTCAACCAGGCTTTTATTTACTGACAGATAGCTTAAAAAGAACAAAAAACGGAGATTGGAAAGGCGGACCTAATTGGAAACCTAACAAAAATTTCCCCACCTCTATTACCTGGTCTACAGGTGGACACAGAAGAAACGAAACTTTCGTGGATATCAAAGCAGTATATAAAGATGACTTTATAGAAAAAATGATTCTTTCTGAACTGAATGCAGTCAGAAAAGAATTACATGAGCTCGGAATCCCAACAGAGTTACCTCCTCTATTGAAGTAAATATATTAGTACAGAATTTTTTAAATTAATAGTTTGCACGAAAACAATACGCAAGTGAACGTATCATTTTGAAATGATTAATTTCCTGAATTTCGGTAAATCCTTATATCTTGTAATGGAGAACATTGTTTTTCAATTGACGAAAACCAAATAAAATGGTGAAAGAACAATTCTTTTCAGCAAACGAAAAATTTTTCTGTAACTGCTGCGGTTATAACACACTGATGCAGTTTCGTGATGGAACTTATGAAGTATGCGAAATCTGTTATTGGGAAGATGACAAAACACAGACTGACAATCCCGATTATGTAAGCGGAGCAAACAAAATATCATTAAATGAAGCCCGCAAAAATTATGAGCAATCCGGTGCTAGCGATCTGACATTGCTACAGTATGTGCGGAAGGCCTCTGCCAATGATATCCGGAACAATAATAGTTAAAAAATACGTTCATGAAAACAGTTCAACATCGCTGATTAATTTCCTTAATATTTCACTGGTCGAATGTTCACTATACCGGAATAATGATTGCCCGGCCCAGATATTTACAAAATCTGCATTTTTTTGTTCTTTAGCAACTTTACGCAACTCGGCGGTGAGTTTATTCTGGTAGGGATATGGTAACACATATTCCGAACTTTCAATAGTTTCAATGAACGTATTATTAATTCCACGTGCATAGCGACCTGAAAAACTTTTAGTCAATACAATATCCTTCTCATTCACCTTTTTCAACCGTTGTTTTTCAAAATCTTTCAACGAACTTTCTGCTGAAGCAATTAATAAACTTCCTACCTGAAAACCCTGTGCACCTAAGGTTTTTGCAGCCAGTAAAGTAGATGCGTTATAAATACCACCTGCATAAATAAGCGGTACTTTTACTTTATCATATACTTGTGCCAGCAATGATAAACCACCTATCTGAAGAATATTGGTTTCTTCAAAACTACCTCTGTGTCCGCCAGCTTCAATACCCTGTACACAAATAACATCAATACCTGAAGCTTCTAAGATCATGGCTTCTTCTACAGATGTACAGGTACCAATTAAACATATACCCTTACTTTTTAAACGGTCAATGCTCTGCTGATCCAGATTACCGAAGGTAAAACTGAGCATCTTACACCCCTCTTCAATAATCACTTCTACCTGTTCATGATAACTATTGAGTTTTACTTCATCAATCGCAGGCAGCTTTACTAGCAGATGATGCTGTAAGGCAAATGTTTCAATAAAATGCCTGGTTTTGGTATAACGCGCGCTGAGTTCATTCGTCAACGCGGGAATTTTATGTACAAAAATATTAACGGCAAAAGGATCTCCTGTCAATTGTTTTGTAGCCCGGATAGCCTCCGAACAACCGGTTGCATTTAAGTCACCCAATGACAAGGATCCCAAACAATTTGCGCGGGTTGCTGCCACCACCATCGCAGGAGTGGTTACACCAAACATGGGGGCCTGAATAACAGGATATTCAATATTAAACAGCCGGGTTAGCTGGTTCATCCATTTCATTCATCATCATTTATGAAGTTTCAGATATTGCAAATATCTGAAAGATATTTCTATCAGAACAATTTCCTTAAAAATCATATATAATTAACTATCAACACATTAACACAAATCCAAAACTCTTCCTGAAAAAGTTTTGGAATTGTAATTCATAAATATATCTTTGTTACTAAGATAATTAGATAATGAATAAATCATCAACAAAAATAAATATTGATCAGTTCAGAGCTGTCAGCAGGCAATACTCTGACGCATCGGTATTTATGCACGAAGCTATTGCCAGAAAAGCAGGACTTACCGGAGCCGACCACAAGTACTTAGGCATCATTCTTCAACACAAAGAATTAACAGCAGGTGACCTTTCTAAATTAACAGGATTAACGACCGGAGCTGTTACCGGCTTAATAGACCGGCTGGAAAAGAAAAAATTGCTAAAAAGGCAATTCACTAAAGATGACAGAAGAAAAGTGATCATCGTTGCTAATATGGAAAGAAGTATGAAACTGCTACAACCTTTGTTCAGTGAGTTGCAGGAAAAAACGGCGAGGCTGCTCGCTACTTTTTCACCGGAGGAAATTAAAACCATTGAACGTTATTTTATCGAAGCTACCGTGATCATGAAAGAAACTACAGACACTTTAAACAATGAATAAAATGTTGAAAATGGAAAATATCACAACTTCATACCTCACCCGGGCAGAAACATGGCTCAGTATTTCAGTGCTGCTATATTTCTTAATGAACGGTGCGCAGATTTTTGAAACATTGGTACTCGTTCCTAAATGGGTGGACTCTCCGCCACATAACTTTAAACTGTTAGCTGACGGAAAAGGTGCTACGCTTAAAACATTCTGGATTACGCTTCACTCAATACATGAAATTACCTTTATACTGGCAATCATCTTCTGTTGGAAAATTGAGCCGGTAAGAAACTGGTTACTGATACTGTTTTCACTGCACTTTGCCGTTAGAGTATGGACACTTGCCTATTTTGCTCCTAACATTATCGATTTTCAGAAAGTAGCGGAAAATCCTTCATTAGCCAGAGACCTCGTCAAACGAACTTCGCTCTGGCAAGCACTCAACTATGTAAGAGTAGCTATTTACTTATTGATTTCTTTAGGTTTAATTCCGCTATGTATAAAATTATTCAGCCTCAGAAATTAAATTATTATATAGAATACAAAAGTCCTGTTTCTGTTAAAGAAACAGGACTTTCTATAGTTACCCCTAACTATTTTTTTCTTAATACATTCAGGAAGAGGGTTTCAAAACTCACCAACCAGCTATTCTGCGCCATACGGTTCATATTGCCGGAAGCTTGCATTCTATAGCCGACATTCAATTTACTGCTGCTTTTAAAGATCAACTGTAAGGCCGGAGCAATGTCTACAAAGTTTTTAGACTGATCCAATGCTGACTGGCCTAATACTTCAACATACAAATTCAGATTGGTCTGATCATAGCTTTTGTAAGTTCTGGGAAACAACAGGTAACCCGCACTTAAACTATAATTAAAAGCCTGATAAGGCAGTGTTGTAAGGTTTCTATCTTTTTCATTCAGCACCTGCATGTAATCGAGTGTAGAAGAAACAGCCAGTTTATTCCATAGCTGTGTTAAGACCACTCCTCCTCTTACCCCCGACTGATCACCCATTAAACTGAGATGGTCATAACGTAACGGGTTTTTAGAATAACTTCCTTCTGCAAACGCAGCCATTCTGAAATGACTGTGAGAATCATCGATACTTAAAAAACGGTACTTGGTATAAAGGCGGGCACTTTCCCATTTCATAGCATCCTGATACATACTTGAAAATGTATTGCCTACCATTACCATCCAGTTCTTGTGCAAACCAATACCAATGTCTTGCGAGTGCCTGAAACCAGTACGGTTCATCATCTCATCATTTTGCCATTTGGTGCTCCATTTGGCATTCACAGATTTAGCCGGAAGGTTACTCGCGGGTTCTGTAAAAATATATAACTCCTGAGCCGTAGCTAACTGAGTAAACAATAAACTCAGTAAACTCACATATAGATATTTCATTCTGCTATTTTAGTTTTGATAAAAACTTCTTTAATTGTTTTGGGGAAGGATCTATCATTTCTATTTCGCCTTTAGGGTTGATTAAAAAAGTACTGGGTAATGCATCAATACCCCATGCATCTACTACAGGAGATTTGAAATTACCGGGTGCATGGTATTGTTTCCATGCAAGGCCATGTTTTTCTACCGTATTTTGCCATTGGCCAGCACTGTTATCAATCGAAACACCAATGATATCAAACTTTTTGGAGGTGTACTCTTTATATAGCTTCTTCAATTCGGGAAAAGCTTTTAAACAAGGACCACACCACGAAGCCCAGACATCAATCAACAGGTATTTACCTTCATATGCACGAAAATCGAAACGAACGCCTTCTTTAGTTTGCGCGGCTATCTGCGGAGCTTTGTTGCCAACTTTTAACTGTGCTGAAAGCGACAAACTTAAAAGCAACGAAAGCCCGGCTATTATAAAGGGTTTCATGGTGTTCGTTTTTAGATGGTAACGTGATATACACGGTTGGAAACAGCATTATCTGCTTCGCAACATCCTGCTACTTTACCTGTTTTCACACATTCTTTTGAGCTGGATTTGGCAAATGTCTGGTAAGACTTGCTGGTTAAAAAGTTTTTATCTACTACCTGAATTTCCTGCTCACCACTCAATACCTGTGATTTAACTTTTAAGAAGTGAAACACTTGTCCGTCAATGTTCACATGTTCATCATTCTTAATAGCAACATCACTAAAGTTTCTTTTCATGAACAGTTTACCTACAGAAAACCCTGCATCTTCCACTGCTTTTTTCACATCATCAATCACCACTTTTTGCTGATCTTTAAATTTGATCATAAAACTGGTGGTAACGATATCTACATCCACCGATTCAACAAACGGTAATGCTTCCAGAGAAGAGTTAATGGCTTTTGTACATAATGCACAGGTTAAACCTGTTGCTTCTAAACGTGCACTGCTGAACTGTGCATTTGCAGTATGTGCCACTAAAAAGCACACTACTGCTAATACAATATTTTTCATTGTAAAAATTTAATTATTAAGTGATGAAAAAAGACTGAGAAGTTTTACCATTAAGAAATTAAGGGAATAAACTATTCATTGGTAGATGATATATCACCAATGAATGAGTTTCACCTAAGTTCTGCATGGTCAAAAGAGTGCAAGAATCTTCTATGCAGCAATTTTGCTATCGCAGCAGTCTTTTTCTTTACCATTTACATGATGTGCTTCAGATTTGCAGCCTTCACATTTTTCTTTTCCAGTGCAGTTTTCGCATTTCCCTTTTTCTTTACAATCGGGGCATTTGCAATCTGCACTGCATTTTTCAGCTTTCGCGGTAGTAGCGTCTTTGCGCTCATATTTGCAGCAGGAATGTAATTTTTCGTATACTTCATTTGAAGCAGTAAATGCTTCATTATCGTATCCAACACCGGCAATAGCTTTTTGAATTTTTTTGATGTCGGTTTTCTTTTCATTGTAAACCACATTCAACATTTTGGTTTCTGTATTCCAATCAGCTTTGTCAGCACCCGCTTCAATAGCGGCTTTATCTATTTTAGCTTTACACATACCGCAGTTACCCCAAACTTTTACAGCAGTGGTCTTCTTTTGCGCTTGTGCAGATACAGTCATTAAAGTAGCGATTACGATAAATAAATAAGTAATGTATTTCATTTCAGAATTTTTAATAAATAGGAAAAATAATAAGGCGGGAGTATTAACCATTAAGAAACAGAGGAAATTAAGAAGCATTAGATTGCAGCCTTAATTGCCTTTAACCATAATAGGCTTAATTTCTTAATACCTTAATGGTGAAAAAGAACCATTAAGCTAAAGAAGTATCAAATTCTGAAATTACAATTGTAGAGATAGACCTGATTGAACTGACGATCAGGTGGTGCGTGATACTTATTATATAAAATAACCCTTTGTGTAAGCAAAGGTGTTAAATATTCCTGATAGAAGGGTAATTCGATCACATCGTCTGTTACCGGCTGGCTGAAAACGAAATTAGCCGCAACATTCTGATGCACATCTTCCACCTTGTAGTGTTGTTCATCGGTGTGGCAACATCCGTTTTTATCTTCCTCCATGCCACAAAAACCGCATACATCGGTAGAAGAAGCTCCGATTTCAACACTGGCCAACCGTCCCATGCAATAGTGCACATTCACTATAAACCCGCTGGTTACCAGCAGATAAAACAATGATAATATGACTACAGCAAAACGCTTCATGTTATAAAGGTCAATAAAAAAAAGAGTATTTCAAATAGTTAGCTAAATTTTTAACCGTTTTTTTACTAGTTCACAAAGCTCCAGTAAATACCGATCCGGAATACCAGCCCGTTAGCAGGATAGTTTAATATAGGAACGTTATTCTTGATAAAATCTTGTGCACCAAAGTCAAACGCGTTTAAATTTTCGGCACGTACATACGCACTGAATGAGCGGATTCTGAAATGCATATAGGCAGCAATATCAGGACGTTGCAGTTGTACTTTCTGATTTTCCTGGAAATAGAACTGCCCTAATAACGGAGAATAAGCATTGGCATAATAAGGTGTAAAATATCTGGCTTCCACACCGAGACTCATCAGCAGGTTTCTGAAGCCCACACTGCCTTCATACCCGAACTGTGTACGGGCAGAAAACAAAGGTAAATTTACCGGTCCGTTACCGATTCTTTGCTGGAAAGTTCCCCATAATTTCCATACCAATGTTTTTGTAACGGAGATATGTTTTTCCCCGTCAATCTTTAATACATTGAATAAACTGGTGGCCTGTTTCGGTTGGTAATAATTTTCAAAATAAGTGAGGTTATTAATCAGGTAATAGGTACCTGTTAATTTGAACTTAGCTGCCGGATTATCAATAGCGCCAAAAATAGCGGTGATATTTTCTTTGTTATAGCTAAATGGTACTGTATCTAAGAAAAAGCTACTGTTGGTTTCGAATATATACGACGGAGTACGATTCGTATTTTGTGCGCCAACCTGTAAATAACCGATTTTACGGCTGATGTATCTTTTGAGACTGGCATATGCCCAATAATCGGCAGCATTATGCCCTCCTACCCAAAACGCACCATTCAACGCCATATCCCATTTCTGATTACGTGTACGGTTTCTATATTCACCATGTACGTAAATATTACTGAGATTGGTAGTACTGGAATCTCTGCTGAAGTTACCGGTAATATGCTGATAAGCTGCGCCCAGTTTTATATATTGCTGGGTATTCTTTTTATCAGGAAATGAGTAAAAAGAAAAATCATTGGTGAGTACACGCCACAGGTCTTGTCTGAATAGCGAGTCTGTCGGAGAATCAAATAAAACACCGTAATGATCGAAATAGTAAGTGCTGTCAGCACCAAAATCTTTAAACCTGTATTTATAGGTAGAGTAATTTGCGGTATGTTCCAGTCTCAAACGCGGATAGAATAAAGGAATGGTAACGCTGTCATTTACGATGGAATCTTTTTGTCCGATATCATATTGTTGTCTGAAAACATAAGAAGAATTGGTATAAAGTGTACCGGTATTGATAGTCGTTCCATATAAAGAAGAAACACCGGCATTATTGTTTCCTAATTGTGTCGGAATATTACTGCGGTCGTAAAACGATCCGGTTTTATCATTGAGGTAATCCTGATCGGTTTGAATACCGCCGTTTTCACTCGAACCGAGTTTATTACCAATAATTAATAAAAAGTTTTGGTACCGTTTATTTTTCGACTGATACCAGGAAGTAAATTTATAACTGTTGTGGTTGCTGTTCTGGTTTTGCATGATTCCTTTTGAGTTGATCAAACGGTAGTTAAAAGCAGCATTCCAGTTCGGGCGGATATTTTGTGTATGCACGATATCGATAATCTGCTCGGTTCCGGTACCGATCACATAACCGAGTTCAGTGTAAGGCCTGGTTGTATTGTAGAAACGAGTATCTTCTATTCTGAAGTTATAGCGGTCATAAGCATGAAAACCATGATCCCAGCCTGCTTTCATATTCGGATTAAACAGAAAGCTCTGGGTGGCATTCCCGATATTACCGAGAGTATTGTCGTGCCATTTCACCGGGTATAATTTTGTAAAATCATACACACTCGAATCAAAACCGCGCATCCTGGTAGAATCGAGGTATCTGAATCTGATCGTAATAGAATCTTCCAATCCGGTACGGTGTTTTAAGGAATCCTGTTTCTGGCCGGTTTGTGCGCCCATGCCACCACGTCCCATATTATTCATCCTTCCGGTAATTCCACCCTGCGCAAATACATCAGCAGTGCTGATGAGTAAAATGCAACTTAATATTGCGATAATATAGCTAAACTTCAATGTCAAAGTTGATGATTTTCAGGAAAACTAAGGTAAACGCTCGATTAATTTTTCATAAATAGCGGTGAGTTTGGGTTCAGCTGCGTGTGCGGCTTCCAATACTTCTTCGTGTGTGATCGTATTATCAATATCTCTGATGCCGATATCGGTGATGACACTCATCGCAAATACTTTCATTCCGCCGTGAATGGCTACGATTACTTCGGGTACAGTGCTCATCCCAACTGCATCGCCTCCTAATACATGGATCATTTTATACTCTGCATGTGTTTCGAAAGTAGGGCCGGTTACTGCGTAATAAACGCCTTCTCTTACCGGATGGCCCAGCTCTGCCGCGATTTCTTTTGCAGCAGTGATGAAAACTTTAGCATAAGGTTCACTCATATCCGGGAAACGCGGTCCTAACTCTTCTACATTTTTCCCTATCAGCGGATTGGGAACATTAAGATGGATATGATCGGTAATGATCATCAGATCACCTACTTTAAAGTTTGGATTAACCCCTCCTGCAGCATTGGATAACAAAACGGTTTCAACACCCAGAGCCTTAAAAACGCGGATAGGATAAACTACCTGATCCATTGTGTAGCCTTCATAAAAATGAAAACGGCCGGCCATGGCAACTACTTTTTTGCCGCCCAGGGTTCCGAAAATCAATTTACCGCTATGGCCCTGAACCGTAGAAACGGGAAAATGTGGAATGTCGTGGTAAGAAATTTCTTTTTCTACCTGAATTTTAGTGGCAAAATTGCCCAAACCGCTGCCTAAAACGATACCAATTGCCGGTGTATCGGCATATTGACTTTTCAAAAACTCCCTGGTTTCTCTCAATTGTTCCAGAATCTTCGCCATAAAGTAAAATGATTGAATGCAGCAAATATAGTAAATCGGGATGTTTCCAGTATTTAATCTGCGCTTGTATAACTGCTAAAAGTGCTAAATAGTTTATAAAGTTTGGAAAGAATGCACAAAAAAACTTCAATAAAGTATCGAAAACAATGATATGTGAAGAAATTTAGCGACTTGTATTGGTAGTCAGGCGATTTTGCTTATTTTCGCAAAAATTTTTTGGCATGAACCTTCATGAATACCAGGCAAAAGAATTATTGAAAAAATACAATGTACCTGTACAGGAAGGCATCCCTGTTGATAGAGCGGATGCGGCTGAAGAAGCCTACAAACAACTGAAGGTACAATTTGGGAACAATTTTGCAGTAGTTAAAGCTCAAATCCATGCTGGTGGTCGTGGTAAGGGTAAAATCCAGGGCACAGAGCAACGCGGTGTGGCTGTAGGAAAAAGTGCAGAAGATATTAAGCAAATTGCTTCTAACCTCTTGGGTGGTACTTTGGTGACCATTCAAACCGGCGCTGCAGGTAAAGTAGTAAACAAAGTGTTAGTGGCTCAAGACGTATACTATCCGGGAGCTAATGAAGTAAGCGAGTTCTATCTTTCTATTTTATTAGATCGTGGTACCGGCAGAAACGTAATTATGTATTCTACCGAAGGTGGTATGGACATTGAAGAAGTAGCACACAATACTCCTGATAAAATTTTCAAAGAGTGGGTACACCCTGGTGGTGGCTTACAAGGTTTCCAGGCTCGTAAAATTGCTTTCAACCTAGGTTTGAAAGGCGAAGCTTTCAAAAACTGTGTAAAATTTGTAATTAACTTATACAATGCTTACGTTGGTTTAGATTGCGCAATGCTGGAGATCAACCCGCTGTTTAAAACTTCTGATGAAAAAATCATCGCTGTTGACTGTAAAATGAACCTGGATGACAACGCTTTAATGCGTCACCCTGAGTTAGAAGCAATGCGTGATATTACAGAAGAAGATCCTACGGAAGTGGAAGCCGGAAAATATAACCTGAATTTCGTGAAATTAGACGGAAACGTAGGTTGTATGGTAAACGGTGCAGGTTTGGCAATGGCAACCATGGATATGATTAAATTATCCGGTGGTGAGCCTGCTAACTTCTTAGATGTAGGCGGTACTGCTAATGCTCAGACTGTAGAAGCAGGTTTCCGTATCATCTTAAAAGATCCGAAAGTAAAAGCGATTTTAATCAACATCTTCGGTGGTATCGTTCGTTGCGACCGTGTTGCACAAGGTGTAATTGACGCTTATCAGTCAATCGGAGACATTAAAGTACCTATCATCGTTCGTTTACAAGGTACAAATGCTGAAGAAGCTAAAAAATTAATCGAAGAAAGCGGCTTAAAAGTACAATCAGCTATCTTATTAAGTGAAGCTGCTGCATTGGTAAACAAAGCAGTATCATAAGCCTCTTACGCTAATAGATTGTTAAAGGATGTATTCAACAGAGTACATCCTTTCTTTTTTCACCTGTTTAATACTATTTGGCAAGATATTTTCGTTGACAATTATAAATATAAAATTGTTTGAATGAAAAACGGAGTTAAAATATTCTTTGCCATTCTTGCCGTGAGTTACGCTGTTTTATATGGTGTAATGGCAATTATTGCTTAATGTATTCACATGCATATCAGATCTATTCTTCCCGGCGATAATGCCGCTATTGCTGCTATCATTCGTGCTGCGCTAACCGAATTCGGCGCCAATAAACCCGGTACTGTTTTTTATGACGAGTCTACCGATCATCTTTTTGAACTCTTTCAAACCGAAAAGAGTTTTTACCTCATTGCAGAAACTGAGGGCAAAGTGGTGGGTGGATGCGGTATATTTCCTACCGAAGGCCTGCCTCCTCATACAGCCGAACTCGTAAAGATGTATATCGATAAAGACTACCGTAAACTAGGTCTCGGCCGTTTACTCATTGAAAAGTGTATCGAAAAAGCTGCCGGTAACGGATTTAAACAAATCTACCTCGAAACCATGCCCGAGCTTAAAAAAGCAGTCAGCGTTTATGAAAAGTTCGGTTTTGAATACCTGCCCGCACCACTCGGTAATTCAGGACACTTCGGCTGTGATATATGGATGATTAAAATAATTAAGAATTAATAATTAAGAGTTGGTAATTAAGTTCTATAACGAGGTTTTTAACTTTTAATTTCCGATTCTCCATTTTCAACTATCTTTGCCCCGTTCTTTGTAAATTATTATCACTCAGATAAAGGTTTTCCTTAACGGAAATTAATAAGGAATCGTGTGTAAATCACGAGCTGACGTGCAACTGTTAGTAACTACCACAGTTTTTATCAATCAATCCATTGTTCAATCATTTTGAATGAGAAGGAGATAAAGACGTTACGAGCCAGGAGACTTGCCTATATCTTAATGACGCAACTTTCACGATATAAAGTTTAGTCAGAAGTTGAACTCTACATACAGGATATTCACACAGCCACCTTCAGAGGAGTCGTGTGCCTGTACTTCTTCATTACTTCTACTATCTCATTATATCGCACAGTTGTGCAGTTTGCAGAAGAGCATTTATTGTTTCACGTTAAAACGATTAAAATGCGCACACACAACCTTGGTTACCCAAGAATCGGTAATCACCGCGAATTAAAAAAAGCCTGCGAAAGTTACTGGGCAAACAAAATCACACAGTCTGAACTACTGGCTACAGCCAAACAAATCAGACTCAACAACTGGCAGTTGCAAAATGAAGAAGGTATTGAATTGATTCCGGTCAATGATTTTACTTTCTACGACCATGTACTCGACACGTCACTCATGGTAGGAGCCATTCCGCCGCGTTATGCCCCATTGTTACAAAAAACATCGCTCAATGAAATTGACTGGATGTTTGCTATGGCAAGAGGGTATCAGAAAGACGGCCTCGATCTTACTGCAATGGAAATGACCAAGTGGTTCGACACTAATTATCATTACATTGTTCCTGAATTTACAGCCGGCCAAACATTCAGCTTGTTTTCAGAAAAGATTATCCGTCATTTTGAAGAATCAAAAGAAGCCGGTATTAATGGTAAACCGGTGATTGTAGGCCCTTTTTCTTTTCTGTATCTCGGTAAAGAAAAAGATAAAGGATTTAACCGGCTCTCATTAATAGATCAGCTGTTGCCCGTATATGTTCAGGTGCTGGAAAAACTCAGAACGGCAGGGGCTGAATTTATTCAATTTGATGAACCTTGTCTGACCCTCGACCTTACACACGAAGAATTGCAGCTTTTTAAAAAAGTATACCATACTTTAAAGATCGCTACGCCGCAACTACATTTTATTCTGGCCGCCTATTTTGACGGCTATGGTAAAAACCTTTCTACTGTTTTAGAATTACCGGTAGATACATTACACCTGGATCTTGTAAAATGCCCTGAACAACTCGACCATTTAATTGAAAACCGGTTGAATGATTCACCACTCAGATTTTCTCTCGGTATTGTAGATGGAAGAAATATCTGGAAAAACGATTTTGAACAATCTTTGCAGCTGATCAAAAAAGCACAAAAAGCTTTTGGCAATGACCGTTTATGGATTGCCCCCTCCTGCTCACTGTTACATGTTCCTTGCGATTTATCTCTTGAAACAAATGAAGAGGCGTTACCTGCAACCATTAAAAACTGGATGTCTTTTGCCAAACAAAAGTTACAGGAATTATCTCTGCTCGCAGATCTTGCAGGTGATCGTCCCAAACAGGCCACTTTATCAGCTTATGGGAATAATAAAGCTGCTATTTACAGTAAACAGCACTCAGATTTAATACACCAAACCCATGTTAAAGCCCGGGTGCAGGCTTTACAAGCCAGCGACGCCACCAGAAACCAATCTTTTGAATACAGAAAACAACAGCAACAGCTGGTACTACAATTACCGGATTTTCCTACTACTACGATCGGGTCATTTCCACAAACCAAAGAAATCAGGGCCTGGAGAGCACAGCATAAAAAAGGTGTTTTAAGCGATACAACCTATGATACATTAATAAAAGAAGAAATTACCAAAGCTATCCGCTGGCAGGAAGAAACCGGAATAGATGTATTAGTACATGGAGAGTTTGAACGGAACGATATGGTAGAATATTTCGGAGAACAACTGAATGGATTTGTATTTACCGCAAATGGTTGGGTACAGAGTTACGGTAGCAGGTGCGTAAAACCACCGGTTATTTTCGGTGATGTACAAAGAGTAGCCCCCATGACCGTTGCTTATACGAGTTATGCTCAATCTCTCACCCAACAACCTGTAAAAGGAATGTTGACAGGCCCCGTTACAATCCTCAACTGGAGTTTTGTAAGAAACGATCAGCCGCGCGCTGTTACCTGTTTACAAATAGCTTTGGCTATCAGAGACGAAGTAAAGGATCTGGAGAATGCCGGTATTAATATCATACAAATAGACGAACCGGCATTGCGGGAAGGGTTACCTTTGAAACAATCAGAACGTGAATCTTATCTCAACTGGTCGGTGAATGCTTTTAAAGTAGCATCATCCGGAGTAAAAGATGCCACACAGATTCATACACACATGTGTTATTGCGAGTTCAATGATATAATGCCTGCCATCGCTGCCCTTGATGCAGATGTTATCACCATAGAAACCAGCAGATCACAAATGGAGTTATTAGACGCTTTTGTAGAGTTCAAATATCCTAATGATATCGGACCGGGAGTATACGACATTCACTCACCACGTGTACCGGCAAAAGAAGAAATGATTCAACTGATAGAGAAAACACTGGCATTTTTACCGGCAGACCGTGTATGGATAAACCCTGATTGCGGACTCAAAACAAGAGGTTGGGAAGAAACAAAACCAGCCCTTACATCAATGGTAGATGCGGCCCGTGAACTCAGAATTAAACATCCTGCAACAGTGAATCAATAAAACAATATCAACGAATCATAACAAACAATCTTTATAATTATGAATCTGGAAGAAAGAATAGCCACCTCCAAAACCATCATTTTTAAAGCTGTTTTCCCCGACAGTACCAATCACTATGATACCATGTTCGGAGGCACAGCCATGGCATTAATGGATGAAATTGCTTTTATTACCGCTACCAGATTTAGCAGGCAAAGAGTGGTAACTGTCAGTAGTGACCGGATCGATTTTAAAAAACCGATTCCTGCAGGAACTATTGTTGAACTGACCGGAGAAGTAATACATGTTGGTAATACCAGCTTAAAAGTAAAAGTGGATATTTTTATCGAACAGATGTATGACCACGGAAGAGAACAGGCAGTGACAGGTGAGTTTACTTTTGTGGCAATCGACGAATATAAACAAC
This sequence comes from Gynurincola endophyticus, assembly GCF_003991195.1. Classification (GTDB taxonomy): domain Bacteria; phylum Bacteroidota; class Bacteroidia; order Chitinophagales; family Chitinophagaceae; genus Gynurincola; species Gynurincola endophyticus. Next base: position 441,131 of record NZ_RCWL01000002.1, read on the forward strand.
CGGAGAAAATTAAGTATTAGTTTTGTTAAGTGGAGAATTAAGAGTGGGGAGAGGAGAATTAAGGAAATGATTAATAAACAGCTCCTTCCCCCTCACTCAATTCTCCATTTTTTCTTATCCCCGCTTTGAAATACTGAAAATTATAACTATGTTGTAGTTATAAAAGTAAATTCTTACCGATTACAACACTGATTAAATATTTAATAGTTTCTGTCTGGCTCATCAATGGGATATTTTGTAAAATACTCATGTTCGTACCCAGACATCAGTTAATTGTAGAAAGAATACTCGGAAGCGAATATGCACACACACTCACACGCTTCATTGGACTATTAGAAATTTTAATGGCAGTATGGATTTTGTCAGGTATAAAATCCAGGCTAAACGCATTAATACAAATCATCATTATCGGATCTATGAACGTACTAGAATTCTTTCTTGCGGAAGATCTTTTATTGTGGGGAAAATTCAATATAATACTTGCATTTATTTTAATCTCAATAATCTATTTATATGAGTTTAAACTTAAAAAATCATCCGTTTGCTGTTGAAGCTTTTTTTAAGTATTCAATAGTACTCACTTTCGCTGTTCCTAAAGAACAGTTATACTCTTTGCTTCCTACTCCTCTCCGTGCTGAAACATATAATGATCAATGGGGATTTATAGCCGTCTCCATGGTTGACACGCAACACCTTCGTCCAAAAGGGTTTCCGGCATTCATGGGTAACAGCTTTTTCCTGATAGGATATCGGATATTTGTTCAATATACTAATCAAAAAGGTAAACGACTAAGAGGTTTATACATATTGAAATCTCAAACCAACAAAAAGAAAATGGAATTATTGGGAAATATATTTACTCATTACAACTATTCAACTACCGATATAATACAAATACAGCAGGAAAAGTTTATTCGAATATCTTCGAATCAGTCCGATATAAAACTGAGCATACAAGAACCCGAAACTACCATTTCATTACCTGCTTCCTCTCCGTTTCCTGATTGGAATATTGACCGAAGGTATGCAGGCCCCTTACCATTTACATTTACCAAAATTTCAGATAAGCAGATACTGATTATTGAAGGAGTCAGAAGCAAATGGATTCCACAACCAGTTGAAGTCAGGGAATATTCATTTGGCTTTCTCGATCAGCTCCCATTCTCTAACTATCATTTAGCAAATGCTTTTATCATAAGAAATATACCTTATCACTGGAAAAAAGGAGTTATCGAACATGTTAAATCTTTATAAATATCAAGGCGTTATAAATATCATACGGTTTAATCAAAAAACCTATTCCATTGCTGCGGTCATGATCATTCTTACCGGAAGCAGCATATTCGGACTTCCCGCTTCAGTAATTTCTGTTGTTGTGACTATTTTTATTGTAATGATTCTGATGACAATACTGCCATTGTTTTTTACACATATAATTTATGATCGATCTTCTCTCTATAATACCGATCAGTTTGATCTGAAGAATGAATCTAAAGTACTGAATATTCATTCAGGATTTGATGATATCAGTGATAAAATACTTAAAGCTTATCCTAGTCTGGACTTGACCATAGCTGATTTCTATGATCCGGCTTTACATACCGAAGCTTCTATCGCAAAAGCAAGAGAAATATATCCCCCTCACGCCTCAACAATAAAAATCAAAACAAAATGTATTGACTTTCCTGATGAAAGTTTTGATAAAATTATACTGTTTCAATCTGCTCATGAAATCAGGAAACAGGAAGAAAGAATTTTTTTTTTTAAAGAGATCAATAGAATTCTGAAAAAAAGGGGTGAAGTAATCGTTGTTGAACATTTAAGAGACTTTCCTAATTTTATCGGTTTCAATATTGGTTTTTTGCATTTCCATTCATTAAAAACCTGGATGATCACATTTTCTGAAAGCCGATTTCAGGTATCTGCCTCCTATAAAATAAAACGGTTTATAACCCACTTTAAACTAAAAAAAATATGATTTTTCATTTACAGCTTATTGGCATTATATGCATTTTCCTTTCTTTAGTACATTTCTTTTTTCCGAAATATTTTAAATGGAAAGATGAGCTAAGTAAATTAAGCCTGATCAATCATCAGATGATGATCATACATACTTTTTTTATAGGGCTGATATTATTCTTAATGGGTATTCTCTGTATCACGCAAGGCCAGCCTCTCATTAACACAGAATTAGGTAAATTGATTACTATCGGGATGGCTATCTTCTGGAGCTGTCGCTGGTTAACTCAATGGTTTGGTTATTCTAAAAGCTTATGGAAAGGTAAAAAATTCGAAACAACTGTACATATCCTGTTTGTAATACTATGGACATATTTCAGTGCAGCACTTTGGTATATAGGACTTATGTAAAGATTTCACGGTCGCAGAATAATAAGACCTACAAAATGAAAGTAAGGTCGTTAAAAAAAGGAAGAATGATACCATTTATATCATTCTTCCTTTTTCACTTTTAATTCTCAATTCATTTATTTACCGGCAAGGTGAATTCTGAATCCGATATTAAAATGTAATCCGTCCTGAGCCGGAATATTTTTAACCTTACGGGTTGTCCATGAAACCAGTGTTTCTACAGCTACGTTTTTGTTTAAGAAATAAGCTAAACCGCCACCAAGATTGGCACTTGTAACATTACTGGTGTATTTGGTATTACCTGTTTTAGTAGACTGTGTTCCAAAACCTACACCCGCATGTAACAATGGTTTCAGATGATCTTCTTTTAAGTTAAAGTAATATCTCACTGAAGGTCCGATAGTAAAATTATTGGTTTTGGTAGAGCCTGCTTTACTGAAAGTGTAGTCTACTGCACCACCTACAGCCAGGTTATTTAAAAAGAAATAACTTGCTTGTGGCGATACTGCAAAATAAGTGCTGTTGGAAGGTGTTGCTAAGGTTAAATTACCACCTACAATCCAATCGCCTTTGTCTGTTTGTGCATTTACCGAATAAAAAGTACTCATTCCTACAACAAGGATCGCAAAAATTTTTTTCATAGATTCTTTACTTTGATTACATAAAAAACTTAATGTCAACTCCTTAAATAACGTCCGGAGTATTTATTTATTTCTTAAACAAGTAAATAATCAGATGGTTGAGCGAAAAGAAAAAATTGAATAAATGGAGAAGGGTGAATTGAAAATTGAGCGTGGATCGTAGAGAGTGAATATCAGATCAGGTTTGCACACAAGCGGCGAATCTTTTTCTTAATGTTCCTGATGAATGATTAAATTGAACCATACACTAAACATCTACTTTCTTTACTTCATAAAGTCCGCTGAACAAATACCATTTTTGTGTTTCCACTTCCTGGCACTGATACCGTTTACGAATTTTTTCACCTCTTTTAAATACACGGCCACCTTTAATTTTAAACAAATCGCCTGTTTGTAATTGCTCTACTAATACCAATCCTTTTTGAGGATCATATTGTCTGAGTACGCGCATTAATGACTCGTCGGAGCAGCTGCTGGCAGGCAGGTTATGCAAAGATTTTTTGAGGGCAATGATAATATCTTCCGGAAAAACGGCCGGATCCAGAAAAGAAGATAAAATATGCGCATAGATGGCTTTCCATTCTTTTCCGTGTGGTTGCACCGAATGCTGATGTTGATTAAAAGTAAGCAGGTGGGCTATTTCGTGAATCAGTGTGATGAGAAAAGAAAAAGGATTGAGGTCACCGTTTACAGAAATCCGGTGTGGCTGGGTTTTGGTAGCGTGGCGGTAATCGCCCAGAACGGTTTGCCGCGACCGGGTTACCGTAAGATGGATAGAATAATGCTGCAGGTACGCTAAAATTTTAGGCGCAGCTGCAGCAGGAATATATTGTTGTAAAGCAGCCAGAGGCGCTTCTGTTTTAGGCATTTTTAGGCAAACTTCTTTGCAGTTTTGAAAGAATACTTACTTCTACAAAGGTATAAATTAAATAGAAAAACATCGATCCCAATACGCCGGGTTTACTGATGCCTTTTCTAAAAATGGCTACATAAAATAACACAATGAAGATTGTACTAAACATCTTCAACATCATACCAAGATAGAATGAACGAAAGAAAGCACTATGATTTTTATCATAAACACCTTCAAAATATATCTTAAACGACGCCAATGTTATCAGAAACAGAATTAAATTACCTATAAATAATACCAGCGTATGCTTAAAAATATCTTCCACAGCATAATTAGCTCCGATCAGGAGTGCTGAAATCACTACAAAAATCCATATCAGGGGAGAAAAAGACTTTAACCAACTTTGCTTTATCATGATTCTACTATTCTAGTTTTCAAGAGCGTGCGCAAAGTTAATCATAACACAGTACTTTTCACCTAACATTGATCAGGAAATTGCAAATTTTACATTTCTATTAAGAAGCTTTTGCTGTTTCAATACCGTTTGTAGCCAGGGATGTCTTTTTCTCCACCAGCATATGACACTGACCGTTGAAATTTGCATCAGGCTCTATTTGCAGTTTGGCAGCATGGATATTTCCGTTTACCAGGCTTCCACCTTTTAACTGTAAGATCTCTTTTACCTTGATAGTACCGGTAACAGAGCCCATAATATCTGCTTGCTGACCTTCAATATCACCTGTAACTGAACCATTTGCACCAATTACAACTTTAGCTGAACAGTAGATATTACCTTCCAGACGGCCGTCAATACGAATGTCACCGCCAGCAGTAAGATCACCTTTCAAAGTAGTACCGGCTGCTATAATACTTGCCTGGCCATGGCTTGGTGTTTCATTGAATGTAATGGATTTAGATTTTCCGTTGAACATAAGAGCAAATTTTAATAGTCAATATTTTCAGGTTTGGGGATATCTAAGAGGCTGGTATCCAGTTTAATGGTACTACCTCCCTGCAAAACATCCTTCAAACTGTTTAGATAACGTTCGCGGTAGCTCATTTCTTGTTCCAGAGAGTCAGCTTTTATTTTTAATTCTCTCAATTCCTTTGTAGCACTCACATCTCCGTAGCCGGGAATATACATTTTCAAAGGCGTAAACACTATTAATGCTACTGTTAATCCGGTTAAAACAACAAAAAAAGTACTCAAGGCTACATAAACACTTATACGAGAAAGCTTAAATGTTACCACTTCTTCATAAGTATCGTCGTTCATCACCACTAATCGATAACGATTCTGAAATCGTTTTAAAGACCAAAATGCCATATGCAGAATTTGATAGCTTTAAAGTTAATAAGTTCCACCGAGAAACTCCTAAACAAAAAAATAAACGCTAATTTTATGAATATTTGTACAATTTTTTTCAAAAAATAGTGGTTTATTTACCTAAATAAAGAAGAGTTTGAAGCTGCATCCACTTATCCTCGTCCTTTTGCTGGGTTCTTCACTCTGGACTTTTGCTCAACCTCATGCAAAAATGGAGTTGAAAAAGCCGGAAAAATACGAGAACAAAAAATTAGCATCAGAAAGAACTGATGAGAAGAAATTTGGTTTGCTCCGAAAATTTACCCAGAACGGTATTACCAAATTTAACTGGCACTTTAATGCTAAAACGCGTCTTGAATTATTACTCGAAATGATGAAGTATAATTACAAAGACGATTATTCACAACTGCTTCGTTTCTACAATTATGACCCGGAAGTGCTTTCAAAAGCCAGTGAACTGGATACTGTTTTAGCCAAATCCAATGCAGGTATTTTAGTACATGACCTGCGAAATGCATGGATAGATAACCTCTATCTTCTCATGGGCCAGGCCTATTTCTACAAACTCAATTATGATACGGCATTTGTTACCTTTCAATATTTAAACTACGCTTTCGCGCCGAAAGAAGAAGACGGCTATGATATTCCGATCGGCTCTAACGCGGTGGAAGGCGGAGGCCCTTTCAAAGTTTCAACAATCGAAAAAACTGATCTCGCCACACGTGCATGGTCAACAGCTCCCTCCAGAAATGAAAGTCTCGTTTGGCAGGCAAAAACGCTCGTAGGAGCGAAAAAATTTCCTGAAGCCAATAGTTTAGTGCAGGTACTTCGACTTGATCAGCAATTTCCGGAAAGACTCAAACCCTATTTAGCTGAAGTGCAGGCCTGGTACTTCTATCAAAATAACCAATACGATTCTGCCGCCTATTTTCTTGAACAAGCGCTACCTGTTGCAGTAAATAAAGAAGAAAAAGCCCGGTGGGAATACCTGATCGGCCAGCTTTATGAGCTGAGCAATCAACCGTTACTGGCAGAAAAATGGTTCGGTTTAGCCATGAAACATACACTGAACCCTGTACTCGAAGTGTATGCACGCTTAAATCAACTTCGCCAGAATAAAGGTAATCAGCAGGCTTTTGACAAAAATATTCAGGATTTGATGAAGATGGCGCGCCGCGACCAATTTGTCAATTACAGGGATATTATCTATTACGCTGCCGCACAAATGGAGCTGGAACGCGACAGTACCGAAAGAGCAAAAGTACTTTTACAGAATGCTACAAAATATATTTCAAATAAAAGTGTAGCTGATCAGAGATCAAAAGCATTTTTATTACTGGGAACCCTGCATTTTAATGATGGAGAATTTCTGGCTGCCTCCAGAAACTATGATAGCATTACCATGCTGCCGGCCAACAGTTCCATTACGCCCGAAGTTTTTGATGAACGTAAAAAAGCACTCAGTGCCCTTTATAAAAACCATCTCATCATTCTTCGTCAGGATAGTTTACAGATGCTCGCCGCTCAAACTGAAAAAGAACGTTATGAGCATGTAAGAGCTATTATCAGAGCTTATAGAAAACAAAACGGATTAAAAGAAGAAGACCTTCCCAGCGGACTCACTTCTGCAAAATCCAATAATGACTTATTCAACAACAATGCTAAAGGTGAATGGTATTTTAATAACCTGAACCTGAAATCACAGGGTGTGGTAGCTTTCCAAACCAAATGGGGACGCCGTCCGAACGTAGATAACTGGCGCCGCTCAAGCAGCATTTCAAATGTTAGTAATAACAGAAGGAACCAAACCGAAGCCAATAATGGCAGCGATAAGAATGACGGAATGACGATTGATGCGCTACTAGCCAACATACCATTAACCGAAGAACAAATAAGAATTTCCAACGACAGTATTGAAACCTCGCGTTTTATTATCGGAAAAATTCTCACTGAAGAAATAGAAGCTTATCCCGTAGCCGTTGACACACTGGAAATGTATGTTTCCAATTACCAGACGAATAATAAGATTCCGGAAGCTTATTTTCTATTGTACTATTGTTATTATAAACTGGGGCTCACACACAAAGCTCAGGAGTTTGGGCAGAAACTGAAACAGGAATATGCCAGCAGCCCCTACAATCAGAAAATAGAAGGTGCCGGAAAACCTGACCCTGCTGAAGTTGAATTTAAAACTCTTTCAAATAAATATGACGAAGTATACCTCGCCTATATAGAAGGTAACTTTGCAAAAGCATTAGACCTGAAGAAAGGATTAGATACAACAGAAAGTAATAATTACTATACACCTCAACTACTTTATGTTGAAACCATTTATCATTTAAAAACTGACCAGCCCGATTACGCTAAAGCAAACCTGCAATCTATCATTTCGCGCAATACAAATCCTGATATGACTGCAAAAGCTAAAATTTTACTCGACGTCATTAACAGAAAAGGTGAAATAGAAGCTTATCTGAATGCCCTTCAGATTGAAATACCTTTAGAAGAGGCCGTTGTTTACGGAACTAGGAAAAAGGCTAATGAAGAAATAGAAGATGAGTCGGAAAAACGAAGAAAAGATTCCATCGACCATGCGATGGCAAAAGCCCAAAAAGATTCATTGCAAAATGAACTGGCAAGAATAAAACAGGATTCATTAGATAATGCACTCGCACAGGCGAAAAAAGATTCATTAGAAAATGCTTTAGCCAAAATGAAACAGGATTCATTGGATAATGCCTTGGCAAAAGCAAAAAAAGACTCTATTGAGAATGCGTTGGCGAGAGCGAAAAAAGATTCATTGGAAAATGCACTGGCTCAGGCCAGAAAAGATTCTTTAGAGAATGCACTGGCGAAAATGAAACAAGATTCAATTGAGAATGCGCTGGCAAAAGCCAGAAAAGACTCGCTGGAAAATGTACTCGCTCAGATGCTGAAAGATTCTCTCAGTAATGCAGCAGCACAGGCCAGAAAAGATTCACTGGAAAGTGCCCTGGCAAAAATGAAACAGGATTCTATCGAAAATGCACTCGCAAAAGCGAAAAAAGATTCAGTGGAGAATGCTTTGGCAAAAATGCGTAAAGATTCGTTAGATAATGCCCTGGCAAAAGCGAAACAGGATTCTATCGACAATGCCTTCGCAAAAATGCGACAGGACTCTATTGAAAATGCCATAACGAAGGCCAGAAAAGATTCGTTGGAAAATGCCCTGGCGAAAATGAAACAAGATTCGGTGGAGAATGCGTTGGCAAAAGCCAGAAAAGATTCATTAGAAAATGTATTGGCAAAAATGAAGGAAGATTCAATTGCCAATGCAGTAGCCAAAGCCAAACAGGATTCACTGGAAAATGCTTTAGCGAAAATGCGTAAAGACTCGTTGGATAATGCCCTGGCAGTAAAAGCGAAAAAAGATTCGCTGGAGGCCGCTTTACAGGCTGAGGCTGTTGCTAAAGCGAAACGAGATTCGCTTGAAAACGCACAAAAACGTGGTGACTTAACCGATAACCGTTTAAATATCCCTGTAACCAGTGAAGATGAATTTACCATTGATGTGCGGGGTAAACAATTGGTATTAATTGTAATGGATCAGGTTGACCAGGTATATGTGAATGAAGCCCGGAATGCATTTAATGCCTATAACAATTCTGACTATGGACCGGCTAAATTAAGCGTACACAATCAGGCACTGGACGAAAGAATCAAGTTCGTAATTGTTAATTCTTTCGAAAATGCTGCCACTGCACTGGATTATGTAGAAAAAACAAGAAGCCTCGCCAATAAGTCGATTGTACCGTGGTTACCGGTTGGTAAATACTATTTTATCATCGTTTCAGGAGATAATTTGAATAAAATCAAATCAAATTCAGATCTCGGGCGTTATGTTAAATTCCTGGCAAAAGTGTTCCCAGAAGAGTTTGAAGGAGAAGTGCCGTAGATTTAACATGATTTTTGAGTGAATATTTGTTATAATTGTTAAGATACAGGTATTATTTTTGAGCATACCCTAAAAATCGTAAGTCGATCATTATGACCCGTATAGTTAAAATATTTTGGAAAGTTTTTTTCATTGGTTTATTAACAGGCTTTTTATTCCTGTTATTAATCAACTGGGGTGTTTTTGGTAAGATGCCTTCATTAGCAGAGTTAGAAAACCCTACCATGTCGTTGGCCACGGAAGTTTTTGCGGAAGACGGCCAGCTGATGGGACGTTACTATACTACCCGAAGTAACCGGACACACGTAAAATATAGTGAAATCTCAAAAACGGTGATTGATGCGCTTGTATCTACCGAAGATGAGCGTTTTTATAACCACGCCGGTATTGACGGTAAAGCATTATTAAGAGCTGTTACTTCTTTTGGTACCGACGGAGGAGCGAGTACCATTACGCAGCAATTAGCGCTGAATATGTTTGAAGAGCCGCGTTCAAAAAACAAAATCAAGCGTGTTTTTCAGAAACTCAAAGAAAATATCATCGCCATTAAACTGGAGAGAAACTTTACCAAAGAAGAAATACTGGCGCTTTACCTGAATACCGTTCCATTCAGTGATAACGTTTTGGGTATTAAAAATGCCAGCCGTACTTTCTTTTCAAAAGACCCGAACGAATTATCTTATTCAGAAGCCGCTGTACTGATCGGAATGCTGAAAGGACCTTCATTGTACAATCCGAGAACAAAATATCAGTCTGCCTTAAACCGCAGAAACACGGTACTGAGCCAGATGGTCAGAAATGATGTGATCTCTACTGATGAAGCGGAGAAATTCAAAAAAGATTCAATTGTTTTAAAATATAAGAAAACTGACCAGAACAACGGTATAGCACCATATTTTCTGGATGTGATGCGTGAAGAATTAAAAACATGGGCGAGTAAAAATTATAAATCAGACGGAAGTGCTTACAACATTTACACAGACGGTTTAAAAATTTATACCACTATCAATCCAACACTCCAACTGTATGCGGAAGAAGCTGTAGCCAAACACTTACCCGTTTTACAAAGAGCATTGGAAGCACAAAATAGTGTGAAGAAAGGTACTGTATGGAAAGGCCGTGATAATATTCTCGAAGCGGCAATGAAAAACAGCGACCGCTGGAAAAACATGAAAGAAGATTCTGTATCGGAAGCGAATATCAGAAAATCATTCACTCAAAAAGTTCCGATGAAAGTATTCGCCTGGAACTCTAAGCGTGAAAAAGATACGGTGATGACGCCGATGGACTCAATCAAGTATCACCGTGCAATTCTCCAAACTGCATTTATGGCGATGGACCCTGTAAGCGGTGCCGTAAAAGCATGGGTGGGAGGTGTAGATTTCAAGAATTTTAAATACGACCACGTTAACTTAAGAACCAAACGCCAGGTGGGTTCAACCATCAAACCGTTTTTATATGCATTGGCAGTAGAAGAGTATGGTTTTACTCCTGAAACAGAATGTGAAGACCGTCAGCAATTCTTTCCGCCGAATCAATATGTGCCGGCCCGAGACCGTGGACATGACGGTACCAGAACTATGGCAAATGCACTGGCATGGTCGGTGAACGAAGTAGCAGCCTATATTATCAAACAAACTACTCCTGAACGATTTGCAAAGTTCATCGGAGATATTAATATACCTACGAAAGTAGACCCGTATCCTTCTATCAGTTTAGGTTCCTGTGACCTGAGTTTATTTGAAATGATGTGGGGATACACGATGTTCCCTTCAGGCGGCTTCAGTACAAAACCGATTTACATTACGCGAATTGAAGATAAGAACGGAAATGTACTGGCGAGCTTTGATACCGAAAGAAAAGAAGTGATTAACGAACGTACGGCTTATACCATGAACAAAATGATGCAGGGAGTGGTTGACTACGGAACCGCTGCCGGTTTAAGAAACCGTATAGGTGTAGTTGAAATGGGGGGTAAAACCGGTACAACCAACGATAACTCTGATGCATGGTTTATGGGCTTTACGCCTGAATTACTGGCCGGTGTCTGGATCGGTTGTGACGATCGTTTCATCCGTTTGGAAAGTAATCTGGGTTATGGTGGTGCAGCCGCACGGCCGATCTGGGAGACTTTCTTCAGTCAGGTAGTAAAAGATAAAACCATTGCACTCGATAAATCTGCGAGATTTCCTGAACCACAGAATATGACACAGGAAGTTTATTATGATATGAGTGTAATTGAACACGTTCCTCCTCCGGGTGCCGAAGGCCAGGATGTTGGAAACGGTAGAATTGAAGATTATCTCGGAGTTCCAGATAAACAAAATATTCCTTTAGAATCAAAACAGGCACAGGAAGAATTAAAGATTTTACAGGAAGCATTAAATCCTAAAAATCAACCAAAAGAAAAGAAAGCCGATACAACGAAACAAGAACCGGAAGAGAAGAAAAAAACCGGCTTCTTTAAAAGAGTATTTAAAGGAAAAGAAAATAAAGACAACTAAAAATAAAACTCCGGATGCTACATCCGGAGTTTTATTTTATTAGAGGTGCTATAGCACCCGTTCAAAATGTTTAAAGATTAATATCCATATAATAAAGATCTTTTATGCTTCTTGTATTTTAAAAACTGATCGTCATTTAAAATACTCTTGTACATAATATCACGTTTATCCTCCACTTTCTGCATATAAAAACTTAAAGAATCAGTTGGAATATTGCTTTTATAAATCACTTGTGATTCTGCAAACAATCTTGCTGTAACACTATGAATACTATCTTTCTGAATTTTATTTAAGAATAAGGAGTCTGTCATTCTGTTCGCAATAGATGCAGCCCGGTGATGAATATCAACATCATTTGTCTGAGCATTTGCTCCAATACATGATAGCAGAATAAGCAGGCAAAGAATGGATTGTTTTTTCATATTCCTTAAAGTTTTCATTGTTTAAAGCTATCTATATAAATAAACTTTTAGCCTGATTTTCATTTTTTTTAAAAGTTTTTATATAGAATCTTCATGAAACCTTAAGTAATATTACTCATATGGGGAGACTTGAATCTCCACATGAGTAATAACTATTGTGTTTAGCCCGCAGGAAAGAACTCATTAAAAAGAAACTGCCCTTCTTTTTACCTGTTCTTATTTCAGGAAAAGAGGGCAGTTTTAAATATTATTACAAATTTTCTTTTAAGAATTGAATCAAAGCCGGACCTCTTAATTCTTTTGCAATGATTTTGCCATCAGGATCGATCAATAAATTGTATGGAATGGTACCGATATTAAAAAGCCCGGATACTTCATTCTGCCAACCTCTTAAATCGCTTAACTGGCGCCATACCAATCCATCCTGTTTAATAGCTTCCAGCCAGTTGTTACGGTCATTGTCTAAAGAAACACCTAATACAGTAAAGTTTTTGTCTTTGAATTGATTATAGGCGTTTACAATATTCGGATTTTCATCTCTGCACGGTTTACACCAGCTCGCCCAAAAATCGATTAGTACATATTTTCCTCTGTATTCGCTGACAGATACCTCTACCCCATCCACATCTTTCTGTTTAAAGTCGGGAATAACGGTACCGATTTTTCCCAGCGACATTACTTCAATCAGTTTTTTCAACTCTTTGCCATAAGTAGATTGCTGGCTGGCCGGTGCCAGTTCTCCGTAAACAAGTTCCAGCTCTTCACCATCCCACTCTAACAACTCAAAAACCATGATCGGCAACAAAGCGGTGATACTTGATTCAGCGTGCTTCTGAATAAAATCCATAGTTTCTGTTTGCAAAGTGTCTTTAGCTTCCAGGTATTGCTGATACAAACTATCCTGCGGGCCCTGACCGCTGTTTAGCTTTTGCACAAATCCGTTAATCTTTGTAAAATGTTTGTTTACGAAGGCGTCGAATTGTTGATATTCAGGATGATATTTTGAATTATTTACTTCAACAGCAAAAGTGTCTTTAAGAGATACATTCAGATCAACCGTTTCATTATAGATATACAATTGAATCGGACGGGGAACACCATCAATATAAGCCACCATAAGAGTCGGTTCTTTTAATTGTCCCGACATATTAAATGAATTACCAATAATCGGTGCTTTACCAAGTGTATCACCGTTTACCAGATTAATGGCAACAATATTTTGAAAATCTTTATCTGAATCGATTTTTCCTTTAATGACAAATAAAGATTGGGCAGATGCAAAAAATGGAAAAGCAATTGCCAGTACACCACTTAACAGTTTATTGAGCATGTCGTTCTTTTAATATATTAACTACGTCGTTCAGACGATATCCTTTTGCATTTAGTAATATCAGATAATGAAACAATAAGTCTGCCGATTCGTTCAAAAACAGCTCATCATTATCATCTTTTGCTTCAATTACAACTTCTACAGCTTCTTCACCCACTTTCTGGGCAATTTTATTGATTCCTTTACTGAATAGTTTTTTCACATAACTTTTTTCCTCGTCGCCGGATCTTCGTTGCTCGATAATATTTTCGAGATAGGTTAAAAATCCGCCTTGCAGATTTTTTTCATTCCAGCAGGTATCAGCACCGGTATGGCAGGTTGGCCCAACAGGTTGAACCTGAATCAATAATGAGTCTGCGTCGCAATCTAATAAAATTTTTTTAACCAATAGAAAATTGCCGCTCTCCTCTCCTTTAGTCCATAACCGGTTTTTCGTTCTGCTAAAGAAAGTGACTTTACCTTCTTCATTGGTTTTACGAAAAGCCGCTTCATTCATAAACCCCAGCATCAGCACTTTACAAGTATCAACATCCTGGATGATTGCAGGTACTAATCCATCTGTATATTTAGAGAAATTGATAGTCATTTCTTTATATTTTAAGAAAATACATATTCGTTTTTTATGTATTTTTTGTGTATTATAATCTAATGGGCAGTCCTTTTTCCGAGAGATATTGTTTCAGCCCGGGAATACCGACTTCTTTAAAATGGAAGATAGAAGCTGCAAGCGCTGCATCTGCCTGTCCTTTTAAAAAGATCTCTTCAAAATGTGCTGCGTTACCGCCACCGCCGCTGGCAATGACCGGAACGGATAAGTTTGTTGCCAGTTGCCGGGTAATATCTACGGCAAAGCCTTGTTTCGTTCCGTCGTGGTTCATGGAAGTGAGTAATATTTCTCCGGCTCCACGTTCCACCGCTTCACGGGCCCAGTCAAAACACCTGGTATCGGTTTTTACTCTTCCACCGTTTAAATACACATACCATTCGCCATCTTCTTCTAACCGGGTATCTATTGCCAAAACAACACATTGGGCACCAAATTGTTTAGCCATTTCTGTTAATACCGCAGGATTTTTATAAGCGGCAGTATTGATGGATATTTTATCGGCTCCGTTTTCCAGTAACAGACTTACGTCTTCCACCGTACTGATACCACCTCCTACTGTAAAGGGAATATTGATATGATGAGCAATACGGTTTACCAGTTCTTTTAATGTTTTACGTTTTTCGTTGGTAGCAGTGATATCCAGAAATACCAGTTCATCGGCCCCTTCGGCGGCGTATCTGGCTCCCAGTTCTACCGGATCACCGGCATCCCGTAGCTCTACAAAGTTCGTACCCTTTACGGTTCTTCCGTCTTTAATATCCAAACAAGGGATAATTCTTTTACACAACATATTTTATGATTGTTGAGCCTGAAAGGCTTTTAGTTCGCTCATTGAGATTCTGTTTTCATAAATCGCCTTACCGATAATCACTGCGTTACATCCGATCGCAGCCAGCTCTTCTACATCTTTCATCGTAGCAACTCCGCCACTGGCTATAAAATGAAGGCCGGGATAATGTTCAATAATTTTTTTATAAAGATCAACAGAAGGACCTTCCAAACGACCATCTTTGCTTACATCGGTACAAAATACCTGTTTTATACCCCGTTGCTGATAATCACTCAGAAAATCTATAATTGAAATGTCTGTGGTTTCGAGCCATCCGCCTACCGCAATTTTTTCATTTTTGACATCAGCTCCCAGCAAAAATTTATCTGCACCGAAACCAGTTAACCACGATTGAAAAGTCAGCGGGTCTTTAACAGCCAGGCTTCCTATAGTAGCAAAGTGGCTGCCTGAGTCAAATACGATCTGCAGGTCTTTTTGTGTTTTTATTCCTCCGCCAAAATCAATCACCAGTTTCGTTTTACCGGCTATCTGTTCGAGCACTTTCCAGTTTTTTACAGCACCGGCTTTAGCGCCGTCAAGATCCACCAGGTGCAAACGCATCAAACCTGCGTCTTCAAACTGCCTGGCTACTTCTAAAGGATTTTCGTTGTATATTTTTTTCCGGGTATAATCACCTTCGGTTAATCGCACGCACTTACCATCAATAATATCTATAGCAGGAATTATTTCCATTCTTAAAATGTTTTTTTCATGATGACGAATCGGAGGCCATATTTTTCATAGGATTGTCCGTCTTCTGTTAAACCGAATTTTTTGTAATAATCAGCAGCAGATTGTCTTGCATTGCACCAAACATTTTCTGCGCCCTGGTCTTGTATCCAACCCAACACGCCATTGAGCAATTGAGTGCCATAGCCTTTATTCTGAAATGCAGGCAGCGTAGCAAACTTCCTGAATTGATAACTCGTGCCGATATTTTCAACGGACACGACCGATATTATTTTGCCATCAACGGCGAAGCCGAAGTGAGTGGCAACAGCATCATTATCCAACTTAACGATATCGATCAGATGACCGGGATACATAGCTTCATGCCGGATAGCCCATATCAAAGGAAGATCATCTGGTGTCAACTGTTTGAATGCCATTATAAATCTAAAAAGTTTTTTAACAACAATTCTCCGTAATCTGCAGATTTCTCAGGGTGAAACTGTACCCCGTAAAAGTTATTCCTGTTCAAAGCAACCGTATAAGGTTGAATATATTTTGTAACCCCGATTGTATCCTCACATATTTCTGCGTAATATGAATGCACAAAATAAAAATAAGTTTCGTTGGGTATATTTTTAAATAAAGGAGATTGCATATCATATACTTTATTCCAACCGATCTGCGGTACTTTCAAAGGATGCTCTTCTTTTTGCGGAAGGTCTCCAAAGTTTTTTACAGGTGTATTGAAAATACCTAAACAATCAACATTTCCTTCGGTCGTATGCGTGCACATCAATTGCATACCCAAACAAATTCCAAGAACCGGTTGTTCGAGTTGCGCAATTACTTTGTCTAAAGCTCTTTCTCTAAGGTATGCCATGGCTGTAGAAGCTTCTCCTACACCGGGAAAAATAACCCTGTCGGCAGATTGAATTGTTTCGATATCATCAGACACTATTGCTGCTGTTCCGATACGCTCCAGCGCATACAAAACAGATTGTGTATTGCCTGCGTTATATTTTATGATAACAGTTTTCATACTGGTAAGTGTTATTGATAAAATGGAAACTTTGAGTACTTAAAAGCATTTTTATTATATTTTATCCCTTTACTTCGAGAATTTTTTCAACAAACATATTCGTAGCTGTTATCGGATCGGTATATTCTTTTAAAGATTTTACAAATGCAGTTCCGATAATTGCACCGTTGGCATGTTCACCCGCGGCTTCAAAACTTTCTTTGTTTTTAATACCGAATCCGACCAGTATCGGGTTGTTTAACCTGTAAGACTTCAGTTTTTCCAGATAAGCGCTTACCTGATGCATATCTTTATCTTTACCGGTAGTAGAAGAAGAAGACACGGCGTATAAAAAACCGCTACTCAACTGGTCTAACCGGCGCACGCGTTCTTCAGAAGTTTCGGGTGTAACCAGAAATACGAAATCGAGGTTATATTTTTTTAGTATGGAACCGTATACTGTTTCAAATTCATGAGCGGGCAAATCGGGTAAGATGAGCCCGTCGATACCTACTGCTTTTGCGTCTGCACAAAACTTTTCAAAACCGTATTGCAATACCGGGTTCATATACCCCATTAACAAAACCGGGATATGAATATATTCTCTGAATTGTTTCAACTGTTCAAACAAAGTAGCAATCGTCATCCCGTTCTTCAGTGCAATAGCAGAAGTTTCCTGAATTACCGGTCCGTCTGCCAGGGGATCACTATATGGCATACCCAGTTCAATCAGGTCAACTCCTTTGTTTTGCAGTGCCCGCATAAGGGGCAATGTATCATTCAGCTGCGGATAGCCTGCTGTAAAATAGATATTGAGAACGTTTTTGTTTTTCCGATGAAACAAATCATTTAAGCGACTCATATGCTTTTTATTAATAGCTTTTCAAAGCGTTCATGTATGTATTCAAATCTTTATCTCCTCTTCCACTCAGGCAGATAACAATTGTTGCTCCTTTCTGGAGGTCTTTTACTTTTGCGTCGAGTTGTGCCAGTGCTGCAATGGCGTGTGCTGATTCCAATGCAGGAATAATTCCTTCCAGTTTAGTTAATTCGAAAGCCGCCTTGAGGGCTTCTTCATCAGTAGCAGCTAAAAACGTTCCTCTTTTTGATTGGAATAAATGTGCATGCAGCGGGCCTATTCCGGGATAATCAAGTCCGGCCGAAATACTGTGTGGCTCAATAACTTGTCCGTCTGACGTTTGCATTACCAGGCTTTTTGATCCATGCAGAATGCCAGGTGCTCCCAGTTGGGTGGTAGCTGCCGACAAACCGGAATTAACACCGTGGCCGGCGGCTTCGACTGCTACAATTTTCACCGTTGGTTCTTCCAGAAAATGATAAAACATACCAGCTGCGTTAGATCCGCCACCAACACAAGCCATTACCAGATCGGGTAACGAATTACCGGTTTGCTCGAATAGTTGTTTACGTGTTTCTTCACTGATAATACTTTGAAACCTTGCTACCATATCGGGGTAAGGGTGCGGCCCCACAACCGATCCGATGATGTAATGCGTTTCGAGCGGTTCATTAATCCAGGCTCTGATAGCTTCATTGGTAGCATCTTTCAGTGTTTTAGATCCACTGGTTGCCGGAATCACTTTAGCGCCAAGCATATTCATTCGCGCAACATTGGGTGCCTGACGGGCGATATCCACTTCGCCCATGTAAACATCACATTCCATGCCCATTAATGCACAAACGGTAGCTGTTGCAACGCCGTGTTGCCCGGCACCGGTTTCTGCAATAATCTTAGTTTTTCCTAACCGTCTGGCCAGTAAAATCTGACCGATGGTATTATTAATTTTGTGCGCGCCGGTATGACAAAGGTCTTCACGTTTCAGATAAACATTAAACCCGTAACGTTCGCTCAATCTTTTGGCGAGGTATAAAGGCGTTGGCCTTCCTACATAGTCTTTCAACAATTGCTGAAACTCCTGTTGAAAGTCTTGATCGTACATAATTTTCAGGTACTCACTTTTGAGCTGCTCTACATTTCTGAACAGCATTTCAGGAATGAATGCTCCACCGAATTCGCCATAGTAACCGTACTGGTCTGGCTCTTGATATAACTTTGTACTCATGTTGAAAAAAAATGCGATTAAAGCTGTTGGGTAAACTCTTTAATCAGTTGAATATTTTTCACTCCGGGTGACACTTCAAATTTGCTGTTAACATCAATGGCAAATAAGTTTTTAGCAACGGGATCCAGTTCGAACTCTTTTAACGACGGCGCATCATCAGGTTCAATACCTCCACTCAGAAAAAAAGGTTTTCCGATATTTAATCCTTTCAGAATATTCCAGTTAAACTTTTTTCCTGTACCACCATAACCGGCTCCCATTGTATCGAATAAAAACATATCGCAGTAATCCATATAAGGATAGATCATCCATTCCACACTATCGTTATCACTCAACCTGAAAGCTTTGATTACAGAAACATAGTCTGCAATCTTTTCACAAAACTTAGGTGATTCATCGCCATGAAGCTGTACCATATGCAATCTGCATTCGTCTACCATTTGCAGTACTTCTTCAACTGTTGAATTTACGAATACACCTACTTTATTGATAGTGTTTATTTTCCGTATTTGTTCAACCGTCATGTGCCTGAGGGCATATCTCGGACTTTTCTGATAAAAGATAAATCCGGCAAAATCTGCTCCTGCGTCAGGTAATTGTTGTACCTGATCTATCAAAGTCATTCCGCATACTTTTACTCTCATAATGGTAGTAGTTATTTTGCGGCAATTAATCGTTATGAATGGGTAATTTAATTTTTAAAGCAGCAACAAATTCTTCAAATGCTTTGCCAGGGTCAGCATGTTTCATAAAGTTTTCGCCCATTAGAAAGCCTTTGAAACCGTGTTGATGAAAGCGTACAATATTTTCGACTTCACTGATACCGCTTTCGGCAATTTTAACGACCTGCGGTGGTAATTGTTCTGCCATCCGGAGACTGCGGTCGATATCCACTTTAAAGTCTTTTAAGTTTCTATTGTTAATTCCGATCAACTGATGTTCAGGACAGATATGACTCAACTCTTCCTCGGCATGTAATTCCAGTAAAACTTCCAAACCGAGCTGGTGAGCCAGTTTCGTAAAGTTATTAACTTCTGTTGGAGATAAGCACGCTGCGATTAACAAAATTACATCTGCGCCCAAAGTTTTTGCTTCAATAATCTGATACTCATCTACTATAAAATCTTTCCTCAATAAAGGCACGGGGTTTACCCTGGCTTTCTGAAGGTCCAGATCAGATCCGCCGAAATAATCTTCATCAGTTAACACACTCAATCCGCTTGCGCCAAAGTTGCTGTAAGCTGCAGTTACTGATTCAACTGAAGCTACCTTATTTATAATTCCCTTTGAGGGTGACTTTCGCTTATATTCCGCTATAATGCCGGTTTTTAAAGGGTTGAGCAATGTACTTTTTAAAGAAAATCCTTGTCGTTGAAGATTCGGATTTTTCTCCAGTTCTGTGATGCTTTGTATAGCTTTTCGTGCTGCAACCACTTGTTTTTTCCGGGCTACGATCTGATCAAGTATGGTGGTCATGAGTTTTGCAATTGAATGAGTTTAGATAAACAGTTTGCTGCATTTCCGGACTCAAGTGATTGAACAGCGGCTTTGTAAGCTGCATCATAATTATTATATTTACCGGTAGCATTCAACGCTACTGCAGCATTTGCGAGCACCACAGCATTTTGGGCCCAGGAGCCATTTCCCTGCAATACCTGAACAAATATTTTAGCGGCTTCTTCAACCGAGTTACCACCGTGTATCGAAACAGGATCTACCATTCTTTTACCCAGGTAAGCTGCGTCATACAAAAACTCACCTTCGTTCGTTATCACCTTCGTATCGTTTGTTAAAGACACTTCATCATATCCGTCAAGACTATGAACAATTGCAAAAGATTGTCCGGTAGTTTGTAGCATATAGTTATACACCCTTGCCATTTCAAGGTTATACACTCCTAAAATCTGATATCTTGGAAATGCCGGGTTTACCAGTGGCCCCAGCATATTATAGAAGGTTCTTATACCAAGATTTTTCCGGATATTAGCCACAGCTTTCATAGCGGGGTGAAACAAGGGTGCATGTAAAAAACAGATGCCCGCTTCCTGTAGTTCCAGCTTCAACTGAGCAGCATCGTTTTTAAATTTATAACCTAACTGTTCCATCAGATTAGATGCTCCGGAAATAGTACTGGCTCCGTAATTACCGTGTTTGGTAACTTTCTGACCGGCACCGGCAACAATAAAACAGGCCAGTGTTGAAATATTAAAAGTATTTTTTCCATCTCCACCTGTACCTACAATATCGAGTGTATCCAATGTATCCAGATTAACCGGCACACAATTTTCCAGCAGAGAATCTCTGAAGCCCATCAGTTCCTGCAGGGTTACGCTACGCATCAAAAAAACAGTCATGAAGGCAGTAATTTCATGCTCGTTGTAAATACCTTTTCCGATATTGGTCAACACGTCCTTCGCCTGTTCGCGTGAGAGGGTTTTATGTTCGAATAATTGTTGTAAAATCTTTTTCATGACGGTTATAATTTTAACCAGTTTTGAATGATAATTTCTCCCATAGGTGTTAATACACTTTCAGGATGAAATTGTACGCCCTGAACATTATAAGTAGTATGTTGCATTGCCATAATCATTTGCTGATCGTCGCGGGCGGTTACTTCCAGTTCTTTGGGTAACGTTGCTTCATCCACTATCCAGCTATGGTACCTGCCGATTTGAAATTCATTGGGCATACCTTTAAAAATCGGAGAAACTTTTTCCAGCTTACAATTGGTAGCTACACCATGATAAACTTTTGAAAGGTTACTCAATGTTCCACCAAATGCCTCACCGATTGCCTGATGTCCTAAACAAACACCCAGTATACTTTTAGATGCAGCGTATTCTTTAATCAGTGGAAGCAAGAGCCCCGCTTCAGAAGGCACTCCCGGGCCGGGAGACAAAATTATTTTATCGTACTCATTCACTTTTTCTAAAGGAATCTGATCATTTCTCACCACGGTTACTTTTGTGTTGATAATTTTCTCTACCAGGTGAACCAGATTATAGGTGAAAGAATCGTAATTATCGAAAACAAGAACTTTTTGCACGGTATTAATATTTTGAAATTTCAGCAGCAAATTGAATAGCTTTTTTCAATGCGCCTAACTTGTTATTGACTTCCTGTAACTCACTTTCAGGATTAGAGGCGGCTACCACACCAGCTCCGGCCTGATAATAAAGTTTATTCTTCTTACTTAAAAAAGTGCGGATCATGATTGCATGATTGATATCACCATTAAAACCAACAAACCCAATTGCGCCTCCATAATAACTTCTGTTTGTAGATTCTAAATGATTAATAATTTCCATTGCTTTAATTTTCGGGGCACCGCTGAGTGTTCCGGCAGGAAATGTTTTTGCCAATACATCAAAAGGGTTGGTATGTTCCTTAACAGTGGCGGTTACTTCGCTTACCAGATGAATCACATGACTATAATAATGAACTTGTTTATATTTTGCCACAGTAACATCTTCGCATAAACGGCTCAGGTCATTCCGGGCAAGGTCTACCAGCATTACATGTTCTGCATTTTCCTTTGCATCTTCTAACAAGCGTTGTGCTTCTTTTGCATCTGTTTCTTCATCACCGGTTCTTTTAAAAGTGCCGGCAATCGGATGAACGATTGCTTTTCTTTTATTGATAATAATCTGTGCTTCGGGAGAAGACCCAAGTAATTTGTAATCGCCGTAATCAAAAAAGAAGAGATAAGGTGAAGGATTTACTGACCGGAGCGCACGGTATACATTAAACTCATCACCTATAAAAGATTGCTGAAATCTTCTGCTGAGTACAATTTGAAATACATCGCCTTTATAACAATGTTCAATTCCTTTTTTTACGTTTGCAATAAATGCTTCATCGGTTAAATTAGAAGTTTCTTCTGCCTGTACTGCAAAAGGAAATACAGGAACATCTTTAGAGTAGATTAAAGATTCAATTAAAGGTAATTCCGACTCAACACCTCTTAATATGTTTTCGCAGATAAACATTTCATCTTTATGATGATTGATGGCAATTACATATTGATACAGGCGGTAACGCATCAATGGAATATAGTTATCAGCTTGCTGGTCAGGTTTTTTTTCCAGTTTAACTGAGTCGAAAAACTCAATTGCGTCGTAGCCGGTATAACCGTATAACCCCTGGGCAAAAGCAGCTTCTTTCACTGGCGTATCCGTGATCTCATAGCGTTGCATGTATTCGTGTATGAGTTCAGGAACAGACTGCAATGTTGCAATAGACTGTAACTGAGGGGCTTCTCCCGGATATTTAAATTCAATCTGTTTTTGAGAAGTAATTTCAATTCCACCGATAGCGTTGATAGCAATGAACGAGAAGCTATTCTCATTTCCTTTATTATCACTACTTTCTAACAAAACGGTATCTCTGAACCGGTCGCGCACGCGTAAGTAGATGGCTACCGGCGTAAACACATCAGCTAACAGCTTCTTACACTGTGTTTTAACTTTAATTTGTTTCATATTCCTGCTTTGGGGAAATTCAATAAAAAAAGCCTCGATTTTAAAAATCGAGGCTTTGAATTATATATCAACGCATAATACAATAGTAGTTACCTACAAGCCTCGATTGAAGTTTGTATGCCACCACCAATTGTTATTTAATGCGATTTGTTTCATAATTGTTACTACAAATGTTACAAAGAATTTTGAGATAACAAAATATTTTTTGAGCCTTTTATAAAACGCCTTTAGTTGAAGGTAAATAATTGCTTAAAGGGTCTCGTTTTACCGCCATCTTAATTGCTTTTGCAAAAGCTTTAAAAACAGCTTCAATTTTATGGTGTTCATTGTCGCCTTTACAGGTAATATTAAGATTACATTTTGCAGCGTCACTAAATGATTTAAAGAAGTGGAAGAACATTTCGGTTGGCATATCTCCTACATATTCACGGCTAAAGTGCGCATTCCATACAATCCAGTTTCTTCCTCCGAAGTCGATGGTTACCATTGCATCTGCTTCATCCATAGGCAGGGCAAAGCCATAACGTTCCATTCCCCGCTTATCAGCCAAAGCTTTCGCAAAAGCTTCGCCCAATGCAATACCTGTATCTTCGATGGTATGATGTTCATCTATATGCAAATCACCATTCGAGCGTATGGTTAAATCCATTTTTCCGTGGCGTGCAATCTGATCTAACATATGGTCAAAGAAGCCTAACCCCGTTACAATGGCAGACCTGCCACTACCATCAACATTGAGTTCAATTTTTATTTGAGTTTCGTTCGTATTCCGTTCATGAATTACTTTACGCAGTCCAAGTTTTAAGAATTTATAGATATCACTCCATTCTGTACTTATGAGTGCGATAGTATTTTCCAGCTCTTTCAGATCGTCACTTACTTCACCTGCTCCCAATGTCGTATCGTTGTTCATCCAGATAGCTTTTGCGCCCAGATTTTTGGCTAACTGTACATCCGTGATACGATCTCCGATTACAAAAGAGTTTTCAAGATCATACTTTTCCTGATCAAGATATTGAGTCAGCATTCCTGTACCTGGTTTTCTGGTAGGCGCTTTGTCTTCAGGAAAAGAGCGATCGATACAAACGTCGTTGAAATAAATGCCCTCGCCTTCTAAACTTTTCATTACAAAATTATGTACCGGCCAGAAGGTATCTTCGGGAAAAGAACTGGTTCCTAAACCATCCTGATTCGTTACCATCACCAGTTCATAATCCAATTCCCTGGCTATTCTACCCATGTATTCAAACACCTGCGGATAGAAAGTCAATTTAGCGAAATCATCTAACTGATAAGAGGGCGGCGCTTCGTTAATTAAAGTACCGTCACGATCGATGAATAAAACTCTTTTCATTTTATACAGATTGATAAACTTTTAAAGCATTGAGTAATTGATTATTTTCAATAGTCGTTCCGATAGTGATTCTTAAACAGTCATTGCAAAGTATTACAGAAGATCTGTTTCTTACAACAATTCCTTTTTCAAGCAGATACTGATAAATACCATTTGCATCCGTAACTTTCACCAACAGGAAGTTTGCATCACTCGGATATACTTGTTCAACAACACGTAGTTCACTGAGTGATTTTTCTAATAAAGATCTTTCCGCTACTATATTCCTGATCATATCATTTACCTGTCCTACTTCTTCCAATGCTTTGATGATCCACTCCTGTGATGCCTGGTTGATATTATACGGAGGTTTTACTTTATTCATTACACTGATGATATTCTTTTGTGCAAAAGCCAGTCCTACTCTTAAAGCAGCCAATCCCCAGGCTTTCGAAAATGTTTGTAATACTACCAGTTGCGGGTATTCCTTAATATCCGGCACAAAACTTCTCTGGCGGGAGAAGTTGATATATGCTTCATCGATCACAACAATACCGAAATAATTATTGAGTATCATTTCAATGTCTTGCCTGTCAATACTATTGCCTGTAGGATTATTAGGCGAACAAATAAAAATCATTTTTGTATTGTCGTCGATAGCTTCTTCTATTGCCTGAAGGTCAAGTTGAAAACCAGGTGTTAACGGAATTTCACGTACTTCCACATCATTAATATGGGCACTGACCTCATACATTCCATAAGTAGGCGGACAGATAATAATATTATCCATTCTGGGCTCACAAAAGCTACGGATTAATACATCGATACACTCATCGCTGCCATTACCGATAAAGATTGTATCGGCGGGAGTTTGTTTGATGAAACTTAACTTTTCTTTTATAGCGATCTGCTGCGGATCCGGATATCGATTGTACCATTTGGTAAGCGGTGAACCTAAACCGTTTTCATTGGCATCTAAAAACACTTTTGCTTCTCCCTTAAATTCATCTCTTGCCGAAGAATAAGGAACCAGTTGTTTTATATTTTCCCTGATAAGGGCGTTTAAATCGAATTGCATGTTCTTTTTTTTAAAACCATTAAGTGTAAATAATGAATCAAGACTTTAATTCGTCTAACCTGATCGTAACAGCACGTGCGTGTGCATCTAATCCTTCAGCTGCTGCCATTAAAGCTACTGTATTACCAATATTTATCAATCCTTCTGTAGATAACCTTTGGTAAGTAATTTTTTTAACGAAGCTATCCACACTCACCCCGCTATACATTTTAGCAAAGCCATTGGTTGGCAAAGTGTGGTTTGTTCCGCTGGCGTAATCACCTACAGATTCGGGTGAATAATGTCCCATAAACACAGAACCTGCATTAATGACCTGCTCCGCCAATTGTTCAGCACAATCAGTAGCCAGTATAAGGTGTTCCGGTGCATATTCATTCAGCAGATCCATTGCTACCGGGTGATCAGCTATAACAACAGCCGTACTATTATTCATGGCTATTGCAGCTATTTCTTTTCTTGGTAATTGTTCGAGTTGCTTATCCAGTTCTTTCTCCACAGCCTCTATTATATTTTTTGAAGTAGCTACCAATAACACCTGCGAATCGGAGCCGTGCTCTGCCTGACTCAGTAAGTCAGCTGCAACAAAAGCAGGAACAGCTGTATCATCTGCATAAATTGCTACTTCGGAAGGACCTGCAGGCATATCGATTGCTACCCCGTCTAACTGTACCAATTGTTTAGCACAGGTAACATATTGATTGCCGGGTCCGAATATCTTATATACTTTAGGAACAGTTGCTGTACCATATGCCATTGCACCGATTGCCTGCACTCCACCTATTTTAAAAACATTGGTAATGCCTACTAATTTTGCAGCAAATAATATAGCGGGATGCACTTTACCTGTTTTTGCAGGAGGCGTACACAAGATAACTTTTTTACAACCGGCAATGGCGGCAGGTATTCCCAACATAAGAATAGTAGAGAATAAAGGAGCCGTACCGCCCGGAATATAAAGTCCTACTTTTTCAATACCCACCTGTTTACGCCAGCAGCTAACCCCGTGCATTGTTTCAACAACTGTGATAGCGGTCGTTTGGGTTTCATGGAAAGTGCGGATATTTTCATAAGCTGTGAGAATGGCTGTTTTCAGTTGATCATTGAGGAGTTGTTCTGCTTCAATAAATTCATCAGCAGTTACTTCAAATTTAGTCAGCGCAACTTTATCGAATTGTAAAGTATATTCAGCAACAGCCTGATCACCCTTTTCACGAACAGCCTGTAATACGTTACGAACCGTATCCGTAAAATTTAATGAATCGTTGGTGGGGCGTTTGAGAATAGTATTCCATTGCTCTTTCGCCGGTTCTATATATAATTTCATAGCAGATCGGTAAACTTAAACAATCATTTTTTCAATCGGAACCACGAGAATACCTTCTGCCCCTGCTTCTTTCAATTGCTCAATAATATCCCAGAATGTATCTTCACTCAGTACGCTATGTACAGAACTCCAACCTTCTATTGCCAGAGGTAATACAGTAGGGCTTTTCATTCCCGGTAATAAACCGATGATCTGGGTAAGTTGATCATTGGGAGCGTTCAGAAGAATATATTTATTTTTCTGAGCTTTTTTAACAGCACGGATGCGGAAGAGCAGTTTCTGAAGAATAAGTTCCTGTTCAGAAGATAATGCAATATTACTGATCATTACCGCCTGTGATTCAAGAATGGTTTCTACCTCTTTCAAACCATTCATGAACAAAGTAGAGCCGGAACTCACCAGGTCAGCTACCATATCGGCCAGCCCGATACCGGGTGCAATTTCTACAGAGCCTGAAATTTCATGTATGTCAGCAGTGACATTGTGTTCTTTTAAAAACTCCTGTAAAATAAAAGGATAACTGGTGGCAATTTTTTTACCCTGTAATGACTGAACACCTTCGTACTCCTCAGCTCTGGGAATTGCCAGCGACAGCCGGCATTTTCCGAATCCGAGGGCTTCTACTACAAAAGCCTTTTTATTCTTTTCTTGAAGCACATTTTCACCTACAATACCGATATCAGCCACCCCGTCTTCAACGTATTGAGGAATATCATCGTCTCTTAAAAAGAACACTTCCAGCGGAAAGTTATCCGCTTCAGTGCGCAGACGATCTTTTACATTTCTCAATTGAATACCACATTCTTTGAGTAATTGAACAGAGTCTTCATATAACCGTCCTGACTTCTGGATGGCGATTTTTAGTCTTATTTGTGACATTATCTTCAATTTTCTTAATTCAGTAAATAAAAAAAGGGCTTACCTGTGGTAAGCCCTCAAATATATTGGCACTAGACATAGCACCACCGGCCTACCTCCTGAGGTAAGTATGATGATGATGAATGCTATGGATGTTTTGAATCATGAACTCAAAGGTAGGGAAGCTGATAATAACCGCCAAAAAAAATAAAAATGTTGAAAAATGGGGGAAATATGAAATGAATAAAAGTTTAATTTGCAAGGATTAACAACTAAAAAGTTCGATCATGAGATTTTTAAATGCCATTGTGGTTTTACTGCTGGTTGGTTTGTTTGCCCAAGCCCAGGAAGGCTACCAAAAGCCACCACAAGTAATTGCCGACTTGTTATTAGCCCCTTCTACCCCTTCGATCAATATCTCGAAGAATGCAGAATGGATGATTCAAACAACTCGTGACAATTACATATCTGTTGAAGAATTAGCTCAACCCGAGCTTAGAATTGCAGGTTTAAGAATTAATCCTAATAACTTTAGCTTAAGCCGCCAAAACTTTAATCACCATATCACGATTGAAAATATCAAAGAAAAAAAGGTATATGAAATTGAAGGTTTGCCAAAAGATCTGTTAGCTGGTGGTGTTAGCTGGAACGGTTCTCAAACTAAGTTTGCGTTCACAAATAACACAAACAATGCAGTAGATTTATATGTAGTAGACATTGCTACTAAAAAAGCAACGAAAGTAAATAAAACTCCTCTGAACACTATCTTAGGCGGCAGCTTCAGATGGTTAGGAGAAAATACAATTCTTTATACAGGTACAATTGCTCCTGCTACGAATGCACCTAAATCTAACCTGAAACCTTCAGGACCTACGATTCAGGAATCAGTTGGTAAAGCAGCGCCTGTTCGTACTTATCAGGATCTGATTAAGTCACCATATGATGAGCAGTTATTCAAATTCTATGCAACTACTCAATTAATCATTAATGAAAACGGTACTGAAACCAAATTAGGAACGCCTGCACTTTATTCTTCAGTAAATGCTTCTCCTAACAATCAGTATTTATTATTAACGATTTTAAAAGAAGAGTTTTCTTATTTAGTTCCTGCCAATGGTTTTTCACGTACCATTTTCATTTGGGATACTAAAGGAAATGTTGTTAAGAAAGTAGTAGAATTACCTTCTACAGAAAATAATCCTGCAGGTTTTGACAATGTTGGTAATTACGACAGAGGTCATACCTGGAGAAATGATAAAGCTGCTTCTTTAGTGTATGTAAAACCTCTTGATGGTGGTATTTATAAAAATAAAGAAGACTTCCATGACGAGGTATTCCAATTAGATGCTCCGTTTAACGGCCAGCCTGTTTCTTTAATAAAAACAGCATGGAGATATGGTGGTATCACCTGGCACAATGACGAGATCGCTTTACTCAATGAAAGCTTCCGCTCAAAACAAATGAGCAGATTAAGTTTATTGAACATCAAAAACGGTTCTACTGAAGTATTAATTGAGCGTTCATCAAACGACTTATATGGTAATCCGGGTATGCCTGTTACTACTCAAAATGAATATGGCGAACCTGTTTTAAAGCTCATTGAAAAAGGTAAAAAGATCTTATTAAACAATGCTACAGGTTCTTCACCTAAAGGTGACTTACCATTCTTAGCTACTTTTGATTTAAAAACCAAGAAGAGTGATATTATCTGGAGAGCTTCAGAGGGCACTTTTGAAGTAATTACCGGTTTTATCGATATCGATAACCTGGTATTCATTACCCGCAAAGAAACTCAAACAGATGTACCTAACTACTATATCAAAAATTTAAAGAAAAGAATTGCTGATGTTAAGTTAACCGACTTTGCCAATCCATACCCTGCATTAGTAGGTGTAAGCAAAGAGAAAATTTCTTACAAAAGAGCTGATGGTGTAAGCTTAACCGGCGATTTATATTTACCAAAAGGATATAATGCTGCTAAAGATGGTCCTTTACCGGTATTAATGTGGGCATATCCGAGAGAATTCAATTCTGCTGCTGATGCTGCGCAGGTTAGAGGTTCTCAATACAAATTCACTACTTTAAGCTGGGGTTCTCCTATTTATTGGGTAACGCAGGGTTATGCAGTTTTGGATAATGCAGAAATGCCTATCGTTGCAAAAGATGCAAACAGCAAACCTAACGACAACTTTGTTGATCAGTTAAAGTTAAACGCTGAAGCTGCTATTCAACATCTTTCAAAGTTAGGAGTAGGTGATCCGAAAAGAGTAGCAGTAGGTGGCCATAGCTATGGCGCTTTCATGACAGCCAATCTTTTAGCACATACCAATTTGTTCAAAGCTGGTCTTGCACGCTCAGGTGCTTACAACAGAACATTAACACCGTTCGGCTTCCAGAATGAAGACAGAACTTATTGGCAGGCTCCTGAATTATATTACAATATGAGTCCATTTAGTTTTGCAGATAAAATCAAGACACCTTTATTGATGTTACACGGCGATACTGACGAAAACTCAGGTACTTTCCCTATTCAGAGTGAGCGTTTATTCAACGCTATCAAAGGTACGGGTGGTGTAGTAAGATTAGTTTTCTTCCCTTATGAGGGACACGGTTATAAAGCCAAAGAAAACATTTTACATGCTTTATACGAACAACACCAATGGTTAGAGAAATATGTAAAAAATGCTAAATAATAAAAAAACCTCCTTAGGGAGGTTTTTTTTATGCAATAAACCACCATTGAGAAAACGATTGTTTGACGTCTGATCTGGTAGATACGCCTATTCTAACCAAAAAAAGTAGCAACACGATCAAACAGAGATAATTTTTTTTGAATCTAAGGTTGCTGGTGATACGTATATAATTGAATAACAACCTGTTTCTGATTCACTTTTCTATCAATAGCTGAGGTCGTTCCATAGATGTCATTTTTTTCACATAAGTATGCAACGGTTGGGTAATAGTAGTGGTCAATCAGAAAGATTAGTTTTAAATTAATAGGGTTGTTTTAGAGCTGAATCCAGCTTAAAAAGAGATGCTTCTGCATCTCTTTTTTTATAATATACACAATATCAATAAATTACTATTTTTTATTAACTACTTCATTATACACGAGTTTTGATAATGTACCCTGCTCGTCATCTCCTGCAAATTCCCAATACATGGCACCTAACAAACCTTTTTCTTTAATCATATCACATTTCAGCTTGATTGATTCCGGTGTTTCATAAGTACAAACCATCTCTCCTTCTTTATTTACCAGATAAGCAGCTTTGGCTACATCATCCCATCTGCTTTCAACACCGGTCAATTGAGGAATGTTTTTAAAATCTACAAAATCTTTCACTTCTTTCTTATTACCGCGACCGTAAAAAGGAATACCCAACACTAATTTTTCTGCCGGCATTCCTGCACGGATATGCGCTTCTACAGCCTCTACACAAGAAGTTCCGCCAGTCATTTCTGAACGGTACAATGCAGCATGGTGTTTTGGCGGACGTGCTCCGTCGTAAGTCATGATATTTACAAAATCAACTACTTTATTCACTTCTACAAAATCGATGTATTGTGCAGTCAGCACAGTTGCCAGTGTCAGTAATTTCTTTTTCCCAATTGCTTTTCTTATATCCTGCATCAATAAGGTAAAGTTTTGAGTATCTTCAGGTGCAGCAGAAATACCGGCAGCATTACTGGTAGGATATTCCCAATCGATATCTATTCCATCAAGGTTGAAATCTTTCACCACCTTTGCACAATCGTTGGCAAACGATTTACGCAATTTTGCATCTTTAGCCATTTCGCTGAACCGCCCGCTTCCCCAACCACCGATCGACAATAACACTTTCAGATCATTCCCGGCATTCTTTAGCCCGACTACCTGTTTTAATCGTTGTGGATTATCAATACGAACACCGTCAAATGTATTATTCACGTGACCAAAAGCGTAGTTGATATGGGTAACAATGCCCGGGTCAGGAATTTCTTTTGTCCAGGAAGTAACATAAGCCACTACCACTTTACCGGAATTACTTTTTTTATTATTAGCGATCAGAACGATACATGGTATCGACAACGCCATAAGAATAAAATAAAATATCTTTTTCATGAGTATCTGTTTATAAATGAGCGAATGGTTATAATTTAAGTTTGATATAAAGTTTTGACAATACATAAGCAAACAGTATCATCAATACCGACCATACCACAGAGCCGCCAACTGCCAGTAACATATTGTGTTCTTGCTTGTAAAAGAAGAGAGGGATACTGAATCCCCAGCACATAAAATATACCATATCGGGTGCCAGATAGGTTGTGAGGGAATTTTTACCGGCTATTTCAAAAAGGCCGCTCCAGCTTACCACTTTTTTAATGTCTGTTAAATAATATACTCCAACAAACAACAGAATACTGATTCCGTTACAGATCATTGCCCAACTGGGTGTACCATAAATTTTAGAGATAATAAACCAATGGCGGAGTATAAATCCTGCAGCTACACAAACAACTCCCATCACGAGCAATTGTTTCAGAAGCTTTGACCTGTTTTGTTTGCCTGTTTTAATGAGAATACCTGCTGTTAATCCCGCTAAAGTAACAGAAGGCACATTACCACTTAAAACGACCCCGAATATTTTTCCTGCCCATCCGCTGAAGTGCACCAGACCGGCTTGCGTAAGAATATTAAGCAATAAAAATGATAAAAAGAAGAGTAGACTAAGCTTAAAGTTATCGGAAGTAACCAGGTATGCCAGAGCAGCTACCAGATATCCCCAACCGATTAAACCAAGAATACCCCACCATCCTATTTCGAGCCATTGAGTATTTTCGGGAGTTCCGGCTTTGAAAACAGCTACAAGACAAATCAATCCTGCTGCACCGATCATTTGCAAAGCATTGAAAAGGGCCTTATATTTCGATTTTTGAGGATAAAAATTCCAGATCAGGAAAATACATACATAAACCAGCGCCTTCCACCATAAGCCTGAAATACCCGTCAGCTGCGGATTGATTCTATCACCGTTTAAAATCACCACACCAATAATAATCAGGCTGACCGATCGAACGAGTATGTGTAACAGTAAACTACCGGAAGAACTATTTACTTTTCTCCGGGCAGCCATTGCAAACGGTACTGATAGGCCTACCATAAACAGGAAGCCGGGAAACACCCAGTCGGCCAGTCCCATACCATCATAAGAAGCTTCGGTATGCACCATCCATTTCGGTACGCCCGGTGTATACAGGTCATTTACAAAAAGCATTAAAAAGAGTGTGATACCACGCATGATATCGATAGACACCAATCTGTTTAAAGAAGTATTTGTCATTATTCAATTATTTTAAAAATACATCTCCCTTTTTGTCACTGGCCACTACCCATCTGAAGGCATCAATAATAAGCATATTTTGGGTAGCATCAGAGAATATATTGTCGCCATGCCCCATATTCAGATAAATCATTCGGTAATCAGTATTCGTCCACACAACAGGAGTATCACCATCCGGTAGAATATCTTTCAGGCCCAATGGATAATTATCTTTTGACAAGCTGGCGAATACTTTCACTTTTTTATTCAACCGGGGGCTCGGTTTCCATTGATACCATTCATTAAGAGGTGCAATAAAGCTGGCTGGCAATGCTTTGGTTACAGGGTGTGTATGTTCTTCAATTACAATTTTAGCAGGTAAGGGCGGCCAGCTGTTTCTATTAAATACAGCTCCACCTAAAAAATTTACAAACCATGGCCAATGAGTAGTTCTGTCATTATAAGCCGCTACGTGAAACCCCATCCATCCGCCACCATTTTCCATATACTTTTCAAATGAGGCTCTTTGCTCCTTACTATGTGGAAAATCATTAATCATCATTACCAGCTGATATTCTTTTAGCTTTTCATCATTCAGATCAGACATTCTGCTGGTGGTATCGAAAACAAAACCGTCACCGATGGTCAGATTACTGAAAAACTTAATAGCATCATTGGCAAAGTCTACGTGTGCCGGTTCTACCTGTTTATTATAAAATGCCAGCACTTTAAATCGTGGGAACCGTTGAGATTGTGCTGTTATTCCCCATATTAACAAAGCAGCAAATAGCAAAAATCGTTTATTCATTTCATTTATTTTTAATTCTTCAGTGCCCATACTATTGCATTTGCAAACATTGTTGTAAATGCTTCATTCCGCAGAAGTTCTTCTCCATGGCCCATTAAAAAATATACATTTCGGGCTTTTTTGTTTTCATTTGACCAGATTACCGGATGATCACCCATTTTAATATCAGAAGCTGGCTGATAAGAATTCTCATCTACATTGGCTAATACATTTACTTTTCCCCGAGGGCTTTTATCAAACGTATACCATTCATCATTGGGTACTGAAAAAACTTCCGGCAAATTTTTCATTACCGGATGTTTTCTATTTTCAATATACACGTTTGCAGTAGCTTTTCGGGCGATATAGTTTTTGAAAAGAATTTCTCCCATAAAATCAGAAAACCACTTCCATAAAGGATATCCATCAAACTCACCCAGTAATGTAGCGTGATGAAATCCGATCCAACCACCGCTGCCCTCATCGATGTATTTTTCAAATGCGCTCATAGTTTTGTCTGTCCAGTTATAAGGCGGATAGTTTAACTGAATGAATAACCTGTATACATTCAGGTTTTCATTTTCGATTTCCCGGGGGTGATTAATGACTCTGAGTTCGAGTTTATTTTTTTGGGCAAATTCCTGCAGCCAGTTTAATGCCGCTACAACAAATCCTTCATGCAAACCACCCCGCTCGGTTAAAACCAATACTTTCTTTTGAACCGGTTTATCATTCAAAGAACCGGCAACGGATAATTGAATGATAAAACAGAACAGCATTATTACCGGTAGTATTTTTTTAAAAATTTTCATAGCTTTAAATCGGATAAACAATAAGAGGCGGCTACAATGTTTTACAACTGCTGCCACCTCTATCAAACTTTAACACTAAATGAGAAAACTACTACATTAATATTGTTTGAATGGAGTGTGCCGGAGACTGAACTTCTACAGCTTTTCCATCAATAGACAAATTATAATTCATTTCCTCTTCACCTTTATTCATCACAACAACTACTACACTACCATCTGTATTTTTGAAAGCAGTAGTAAGTAAATCAGTACGATTTGAAGACGAAATAATACGTTTTGCACCAGGTCGGATAAACTTAGAAAAATGTCCGATATAGTAGTAAGCATTGGTATAAATCAGTTCGTTTGTTTGAGTATTAGCATGTATTGGTGCGAAACAAAAATTGCCTACGTGGTTTGGTCCGCCGTGTTCATCCAATAAGATATTCCAATCGGTCCATGCCACAGTACCTGCATTAAAGTCGTTGATCATTGACAGGCCATATCTTTCTCCAAGACTCCAGTTATAAATACTATCCATCGAGAATTTTTCTTTACATCCTTCGGTGAATATCAAATTTTTGGTAGGAAAAGCTTCGGCGGTTCTCTTTAAATTGTCGAACATCATATCACTGCCCGTCCATGTTTCATACCAGTGAAAACCGATACCCCATACATACTTAGCTACTTCCGGATCTCGTAAGGTAGTGCTGGCACGCTGATAAATCAAATCGCGGTTATGATCCCAGATAATGAGTTTTTTATCAGACATTTTATTCGCTTTCAAAACAGGACCTAATGCTGTTTTTATAAAATCAGCTTCTTCTTCAGCTGTGTAGATACAGCTTTCCCATCGTTGTGTTGCCATGGGTTCATTCTGAACAGATAATCCCCATACAGGAATTCCTTCTTTTTGAAGTTCATTGATATATTTCACATAATAATTGGCCCATGACTGGTAATATTTTTTCAATAGCTTGCCACCTTTCAGCATATTATTATTGTCTTTCATCCAGGCCGGTGGGCTCCACGGGCTGATATACAGATTCAAATTACCTCCGGTAGCAGCCATTGCTTTTTTGATCATCGGTAATTTGTATTGTTTATCATGTTGAATATCGAATGTTTTCAATGCTTCGTCATTATCAGCCACGTAAGTATACATGTCGCTTGAAAAATCGCAACTATTCATGTTAGTTCTGGCCAGTGAATAGCCGATTCCTTTATTTAAGTCGTAATAGGCATGCAGCAATTCCTGTTGTTTATCTTTCGAAAGTTTAGCAAAAGTTTCAGCCGAAGCGTCAGTAATAGCTCCACCGATACCGGTAAATTGCTGAAAGGTTTTAGAAGGATCAACAAAGATACAAACCTGCGTTTCCAAAGGCTGCTCCAGTTTAATAAACTCCTTATCGAGATTCTTTTCAGCCAGTCGCTGATTGGTATGCTGTGCTGTTGTAAAAACTTTAATGTTTTTTTTGGGGGCACGAGGTAGTTGTTTTACAAAGGCCATCAAACCCAGAGTAACGGCAACTGTCAGCACATAGATGATTGTCTTCTTCATAATTCTATTAAATTTCTATTGATAGTAACGGGCCATTCTACCACTCCATGGTAACTGCAGCATTTGCAGGAATGATATAGTTAGCCCGTTTATTTTTAAAATTTACGCTGAAAGATTTATCGCTGCTCTGCTCATTCAGTACAATTAAAACTTTTTTACCTTCGGGTGTAACGAATGCCACATTAGACAAACCGGTTATTTCTGAACTATTTATTCTTTTAGAGCCTGCAGGCACAAATTTAGAAGCATGCGCTATGATGTAATAAGCAACATTACGGTTAATCGTCTGGCCATTGATCGTTAATGCACCTTTGCACATGGTACAACCTCCCGGAGTATGCGGTCCGAATGAAGGATCATTTGCAAGATTCCACTCTAATGCGATTTTGCTCCAGTTCTTCATCGTACCGATAATTACATTCTTAATATGCCATTGAAAGTCTCCGCTGAATGCACCGTTAGAACCGGTCCATTGCTCTGTGAAATACAGATTTTTATCAGGATGTGCATTATGAACAGTGCTCATCGCACTTACCTGTCCGTTATACAAGTGAAACGCAGAACCGTCAATATATTTTTTTGCTTCCGGATCATTTAATATAGAAATCGGATACTGTGGATTATCGAGGTTATGATCGTAGATGACTATTTTAGTTTGGATACCCGCGGCCTGAAATGCAGGACCTAATGCATCTTTAATAAAGTCGCGTTGTTGTTCGGCCAGCATCAGCAGGCTAGGATTATTACCAGGATGTAAAGGTTCGTTCTGCGGAGTGAGGGCGTCGATCACTATACCTTCATTTTTCATTGCCTGAATATACTTCACCAGATATTTTGCATAGGAAGCATACAGTTCGGGTTTTAAGCTTCCTCCTTTGGTTGAACCGTTATCTTTCATCCATGCCGGCGGACTCCATGGGGAGCCCATAATTTTAATCTTCGGATTAATAGAAAGGATTTTCTTTAAAACAGGAATCAGATCAACTTTATCAGGAGCTATACTAAATTTCTCCTGTTCAATGTCTGTTTCACCGGCTGGTAAATCATTGTAGCTGAAAACGGCAGGGTCCAGATCAGAAGCACCCACACTGATACGGAGGTAGTTTACACCGATAGAAGATTCATTTCTTCCGAATAGTTCATTCAGCAATGCCATTTTTTTAGACTCTTCGAGCTGATTGATCAAAGTAGCGCTGCCACCGGTTAAAGTATAGCCGAAGCCATCTACTTCCTGATAAACCGTGGTACTGTCTATATGAATGGCATCAATTTCTGCGGTACCGGTCACAAAACTTATCTGATTGGCTTTCGACAACAATACCGTAGAATCGGCTTTAGTAAGCCATACCGTTACGTTACCCTGATTGGCAGGTAAGGGAGGGGGTTCTTCCCCTCCACCTGCCGGTTTTTTGCACTGAGCTCCTAATAATGTTGTAGAAACTAAAACAACACCAATAATATTCATTCTCTTTATCATAATCTATAAGCTTTATTTTATGGAACTCTTCTCAAATCAATATTAGAAGCAGTAATACCTTGTGCTCCTAAATCTGCTCCCCCTGATTTAATAACAACATACATTGTTTGTGTAGCCGTGGCAGTAAACACACCACCATTTCCGGCACAAGCAATAGAAGACAGTTGTGCGTCAAATGCCGATTTACCACAACCTGTCCAGGTATTTAATGCCAATAAGCTACCGCCACTGCTATAATCACTACCCTGAACCGGTGCAGCAGTACCTACATACACTTCATACCATACATCAGTAGCGCCGGACCCTTTTACGCGCATGTCAATTTTATATTTTTTTCCGGCTCTTACTTCTATAGCCTGGTAGGCGCCGGCATGTCCCCAACTACCTCCTGTAGCTTTGATACTACCATCATCATTAATCGTGAAAACAACGTTATTGTCATTATTAATCGTCAGATTGGTCCATCCCTGTGGATCTAAAAGATTTACCGGAGGTTGCGCTTCATCGAGTAAAGAGTCGACGTCAAAATAAATCAATACCTGATCAGCATCGGGGTTAATTGAAAACTCCGAACTGTTTTTCAATTTAAGGCCCAGCACCGCTTTCTGACCACTATATTGGTCAAGGTTATTGATTTTTATTTTTGGAATTACATTACCATTAATTCCGTCACTGGTTCTGGATAAAGTTACTTCTGTATCTAAAGAATAATCAAGTGGAGATAATGTTACAGTATTGGCAGGTAATGCACCTGATTGAATCATATCGGCAATTTTACTATTGTCAACTTCTACATTCACCGTAAAATTTCCTAAATCAGCACTACCGGCACGTTGAATATTCACTGGTATGTTAACCTCATTGTCGGTAGTATTTACTGTAAAGCTGGTATTAGCAACATTTATAACCGGATTATTTCCTGCATTTGCTTCGGTAAATTGCACCGGCCCTGCCAATGAGTTTACATTAAAGAACAGCACGACATTATCCATTTCTTCATTGATTGTATATCTGGAAGTACCTGAAATTTTAAATCCGATTGCCACATGCTGACCAATATATTGTTCTAACTGATCAATTTTAATACGTGGTAACAAATTTCCTTTCATCATATCGTGCTCTACAGTAAGTGTAACATCCTCCTGAAAAGTAAAGCTAGCCGCATCTAACACTACAGTATTAACCGGTAATGCTCCAGACTGAATTAATGCTTCAATAGTACTCACATCGGCAGTAACTTTTACAGTAAATGGTTCAGAACCTGCTTGCCCGCCCCTGAAAATTCTGATAGGGAAATCAGCAGTTCTTTCATTTCTGTTAATCGACAGATCAGTACCGGATAAGCCATTAATAATACCATTATCCGTACCGTTTAAAAAGTAAACCTTGAAAGGTTCGTTGCCCGAAGCTTTCGGACCTTCCAGTAATTCCTGTTTACAGCTATAGCCGAATAAAAGGCAGATAGCTGACAGAAAAAAGATGTTATATTTTTGAAATTTTATCATCGCTCATAAATTGAATGGTGATCACTGAAATGCTTTTAAAGTTTATTCCCAACCAGGATTTTGCGTCCATTGAGTAATGTTAATTTCAGTTTGCGGAATAGGATACCAGTTCATTTTTTCATGAAAAATCCTGTCTTCCAGTTTAATAACATTATAGGTAAAAGTGCCTGTTCCGGTTTTCTGAATTACAATTCTATTCAGAGGAGTTTTGAAGTAAGTGGTAGCTTTATCCCATCGACGGGCATCCCAGAAACGTTTATTTTCAAAACCTAACTCAACATTTCTTTCTCTTTCAATAGCTTCCTGATTTAACTGTGAAGAGTTAAGCGCCGGCATACCAACTCTTTGACGTACGGTATTAACAGCGCTCAGGGCTGTCATTCCAAAATTACCGGGGTCAGCGGTAGCACCATAAGCATTGAACATGGCTTCAGCATAGTTCAACAAAATTTCTGCATACCTGAAATAAACCCAGTTGTGATTAGAAGTAGTTCCGTTCACCAGATCAATAGAAGGATTTACCCATTTAGAGAGATAGTACCCGGTTTTAGTAGCATTCAATTTTGGCAAACCACTATTACCTCCGGTAAATGTTTCAATGGTAGTAGCCTTAAAAGTTGCATTATTGGTAATAACTGTGTATTGCAGGCGCGGATCTCTGTTTTGATAAGGATTTACTGCATGAACAGCATCAGACCAGTTGAATGGTACAGATTCTGTAACATTTCCTGAACCATCTTTTATCAATACTTCAAATTGGTCAACAAAATTCTGAGATGGTGTTATACTGTTTCCATTACTGTTTTCAAAAACAATAGGAAAATTATTTTGCTCCATCCAGTTCAGGGCGCCATATCTTTTATAAAATATGAGCTCCTGCGTATTGGCATTATCAGGTCCGAAAAGTTTTGAATAGGACGCATCTAAAGCATAGCGGTTCATGTTAATCACTGCATAGGCAGCGCTGGCAGCATCAGCCCAGGTAATAGTAGAACCGGCGGCTCTGTATAAAGGACTTGCCCCATACAATAAAACCTGTGACTTTAAAGCTCTGATAGCCCCGTGCGTGATGCGACCATCTTCATACCATGATGCATTCAAAACAGCCGGTATGATACCTGAAGCCTCATCACATAAAGCAGCAATATAGCGGATACATTCATCTAAAGAATTACGTTGAGCATTTTTCCAGGTACTTTCATCTTCATACACCATTGCTTCTTCAAAAATAGGAACAGCACCGTAACGTTTCACTAATTCAAAATAGAAAAAGGCTTTCAGAAACAATACTTCGCCTTTCATGTATTTCACATTATCACGAGCATTGTAGTAAGCAGAAGAATCTACCCCGACGATACCGTTTTTAATATAATCAATATCTATTTTATGCATGTTCTTCAGAAAGAGATTTGCATTCTGAATAGCTTCAAAGTTACGGGTCCAGATATTATCCGGATTGGTATACTGATTCCAGATTCCCATATTAAAAGCCTGAGAACCGGCCCCGGGACTGGTACTTTCTGCGTTGTCTGTAGCAGCTTCCATATGCAGGTTAGCAAAACCGTCTGGCAAATAACTGTAAACATTCCAGAGTGCGCTTTGTGCATAAGAATAGTTTGTGTACATCTGTTCAATGGTAATATCTGCATTAATTTTTCTGACATCCAGAAAATCTTTATTGCAACCGTTGAGAACGACGACAAAGAATGATATAGTAAGAATATAAATATAGCGTTTCATGTAAACTGATTATTTAAGATGAATACATTAAAGCTTTACTTTCAAGCCTAAGGTAACAGCCCTCATTAAAGGATATCCCATAGATAATCGTTCAGCTTCGAGATCTTCGATTTTATCCCATGTAAAAAGATTGGTTCCGTTTACAAATACCCGTACGTCATCAAGTTCTTTTATCAAAGAAAAAGTGTATCCCAGTTCTATACTTCTTAGTTTAAAGAAATTACCGTTACGTAACCAGAAATCAGACTGTTGATCATTGTTTGCATTACTCAGGGTAGATAAGCGTGGGTAAGTGGCGGTATTGGCAGTCTGTGGCGTCCAGCTGTTTTGAGAAAAAACAGTCATGTTATTATTGTTCACAAACGGATGCGTATAAATGTATGCATCATCCAACAGGCTAACCGTACGGTTCATTACACCTTGTAAGAATGCGTCAAAATCAAATCCTTTGTATCTGAACCCTAAATTAAAACCTAAGGTAATCTCAGGTAATTTTGCAAATCCCATCGGAATTTTATCCAT
This sequence comes from Gynurincola endophyticus, assembly GCF_003991195.1. Taxonomy (GTDB): domain Bacteria; phylum Bacteroidota; class Bacteroidia; order Chitinophagales; family Chitinophagaceae; genus Gynurincola; species Gynurincola endophyticus. Next base: position 482,485 of record NZ_RCWL01000002.1, read on the forward strand.
ATCATTGATAACACCATTTCCATCCTGGTCTTTAAACTTCATATCGCCGGGTTTTACCGTAGCATAAGAAGAAGACACGGTGCCTGGCAATAAGATACCTGTGGCATCAAAATCAGACTCCTGGTAGAAGCCGTCAAAAGCTAATCCTTTAAATTGGTCGAGACGAAAATTTCTAGAGTAGAGATAATCGTAAGGTTGAATTGCTTCAGATCGTTTGGTGATTTTATTTCTTGCAAAAGCTGCTGAAACGCGCAGATAATGCCGGAAGGCTTTTTCATTTTCTTCATAAGCTAATGATATTTCGAAGCCTTTATTTTGTACTTCCCCGGTATTCAGGAATTGTAATAAAAAGCCTGTGTATCCCGGAACCAGTGCATCCGGTCGTTCGAGAATACCTGTTCTTTTTTCAGAGAATAAATCAACAGTACCTTTCAGTTTTTTTAACACGGTTATATCAATTCCCAGGTTCAGAATGGTTTTGGTTTCCCATCCGAATGCTGCATTAGAAACAGCCCCTTCTCTTCTACCACCTCTGAAAATATTATCGGAACCAACAGTCCAACCCCCACCGCCGGCAGCCCATTGCTGATATAAAAATCTATAGGCTTCATTATCGTTTCCTACTTTTCCCCAGGTGGCTCTCAGTTTTAAATGGTCAACAGTATTGCTTGAACTAAGGAATGATTCGTTCGACAAAACCCATCCTAATCCTACTGAAGGAAAAAATCCGTATCTGTTTCCTGGTGCAAAGTCAGTAGAACCATTGTACGAAGCAGCTACATCAAAAAGATAGGTATTATCATAATCGTATGAAAAGCTACCTGAAAGAGCCTGGTGTCTGAGTTGATATACCAATCCATTTTTGCTATAGTTCTGACGTTTCGCCAGTAAACCTGCATTATAAGTGCTTTTGCCGAAGGTTCTGTTATACTCTAATCCGATCTGGAAAGTGTTCCTGTTCCAGTGGCTGGTTTCCCCTTCATTAATAGTTTCACTGATATTACCTCTTTGGATATATACGACATTTCCGTCTCCATCCAATACAGGCTGATCGTTGGCATCTTTATTAATTTCATATGCCGGCACGCTGAACTGCTTCTGATAAAATCCAACATATTGGTTACTGAAAGAAATTCCACCTTTCAATGCTAATCCGGAAGTAATAACATCCAGTTTTTCAGTAAAAGCCATATTCGTTTGCAGGTTTCTTGTATGTGAATTCCATATACCGAAACGTTGCAAACGTTGTACTGGGTTAAAATTATAAGCAGAAGAGATACCCCATGAGCCATTAGGGTTAACAACCGGAAAAGCAGATGCCGGTGTTCTCAATAAGTTATCGAACAACTGAGTAGCAGTAAATCCGGCCGGAGTATTTTTATCTTCCGTAATAGCAGTAATATTAGCAGTTACAGAAAGATTTTTACTTAACTGTAAATCAACATTACCTCTCAGGTTGATTTTATTATACCGGGCATTGGTTCCAAAATCCTTATCAATAGCAGTAGCATTATTATACAATCCGGTAAAATCTGTATAATTCATTAATACAAAATATCTGGCCCGCTCACCGCCACCTCTGAATGATAAATTGTAATCCTGAATAGTAGAAGTATTTTTCAACATTTCTTTGTACCAATCTACATTCGGGTGAAACGGATCATTGTTTGCTTTATAAGCTTCAGTATTGGGATACTTAACAGGTAATCCGTCATTTTGTAAAGCCATATTGTAATGAGTGGTATAATCATATGCATTCATTACCTGCGGCAGATCTATTACACTTTGAATACCATATCTGGCATTGGCGGTTATTTTAATTTTATCATTTACATTTCCGGAAACGGTCTTAAACCAAAGTACACCGGCACCGCCTTGCAAACCGAATTGAGATAAAGCAACTGCATCTTTAAACAGGGTAATTGATTCAATTTCGTAAGGAGACAGAGAACTGATCGCATTCAAATCAACTTCAAAACCATCTAAATAAATTACAACACGATTGCCTGCAATGTTCCAGCTACTTTGGCCACGCAAATAAAGCGTAGGGTTATCATAACCCGGTTCACCTGAGCCAGTTACCACTGTTAAACCAGGTATTCTTCCCTGCAATGTATTCAGCAGGTTACCAACCATCATTCGTTGCAGTTCTTTTCCTGATAAAGTAAAGATGGCACCGGTTCTGTGTTTAATAACAGATACCGATGTAGAGTCTTCATAAGTAGACACCTTCATCAACCGCTCCTGAGGCTGAATGGCCACCGGTTCTGTTTTTTGCGCCTGCGTAGAGAGGCTCATCAAACCGGTTAAGGCACAGGTTATTATTTTTGTATATATTTTTTTCATTTTTTTCGTCAGTTAAATTGATCGTAGATTACCAACCGGGATTTTGTCCATCCCACGCAGCACCATCTCCCAGATAGTTTTTACTAACTTCAGATGTAATAAACGGTAAGTAGTAATATCTCACCGGAAATACCTGTGTCATAAAAGGTACTATTTCCCAGGAGCGTTTCAGGCTACCATCTCCGCCTCTTCTTGCAGTAGTTGCAATTCCTCTTAAATTGGTATTTAAAACCTGGTGTGCTTTTACCCATCTTAGCAAGTCGTTATAACGATGTCCTTCATACGCCAATTCAATTGTTCGTTCATTTTGAATAGCTGCCTGAAAACCGGCATAATCAAGTCCTGATTTATTCGGCATTCCGGCTCTTTTTCTGATTTCGTTAATGTAGAAATAAGTTTCTCCTGAAGGGCCATCATGAAATTCATTAAGGGCTTCTGCGTAACTGAGATAGAATTCTGCTAATCTGAATACCGGCCATGCAAAGTGATTCCATGAACCATTATCAACACGTGCTACAAACTTGTAAACATCCAGTGCATATCCGTCAGAACCGGCGTCGCTGCTGGATAGTGCACCATCGGCAAATCCGTCACCACCTTTATAAAACGGAATGGTACCATATTTTGCTCCTGATGCTGCTCTGAAGAACATTCCATCATACGCGACGGTTTGATAAAAGCGTGGATCCAGATTAAAGTTTCTGATATCTACCGGCAGGTCGGCTCCTGAAGCAGGAAGTGTAAACCTTGTACCGTCTTTTTTCTCATACAACTGCATGAACTCTATTGGCATATTATTTTTCACACCCCATTCCCATTCTCCTACTTTTGAACTAAGGAACTTACCCCATGCAGTCAGGTTGGCTCCCCAATCAGATCCGTTCTGGTTTTTAGTACTTACCAGAATCAGTTCTTTGTTAGCATATACGTTCCATACCGCTTCATAATCACCTAAGCCGGCATAAGTATCTGTTCCTGGTTCTGTTTCGGCTTTACCGGTATTATAAATTGCAACACCAGCAGCAGCAGCATTATCTATTACAGCTTTTGCAGCATCTGCCGCCAGTTTCCATCTGTCTTTACTATAAACCGGGTAACAAAGAACAGTATCCCGTGCATCACCGAAACGCGCACTGCTCAGGGCTGCCTTCATATGATCAGGAGTGTTGTATAAAGGGCTGGCAGCATACAATAACACTCTAGACTTCAATGCCAGTGCAGCTAACCTGGTAATTCTTCCGTAATCACTGCTGGGTCTTGTTTCCGGTAGCAGGTCTACTGCTTTATCACACCAGTCAACAATTGAATCTACAACTGACTGTACAGAAGAACGGCCAACATTTATTTCACCTTCACCTGATAAAGGCACAGAAACAATAGGTATACCACCATAGTACCTGAACAGTTCATAATGTTGTAAAGCACGGCAAAACAATGCCTGTCCTTTTACATCATTCTTCCAATCCTGATCGGCATCTACGACCATATCGATATTTCTGAATACGATATTAGCCTGACGGATACCTTTGTAATGCCATCCCATTGCTCCGCCGGTTACACTTTCATCGGTAGTAGCTCCCCAACCGTAATCCACATTACTGTTTGGCCCCATATTACCTCTTTTGTAAATTGGTCCGTTAATACCGGCATTTGCCCAATCATAACCCGGAGATATAATATATAAAGCGTCTGTTAAGATTTCAGGCCTTGGAAGATCAGTAGACCCCTGAGGCAGATAACCTCTGACACACCATCCATACATACGTGCAATTGCATATTGCGCCTGATTTTTAGTGTGAAAGATGGTATCTACTGTTACGGCTCCGCCTTTTGGTTTTTCCAAAAAGTTTTTAGTACAACTGGTGGTGGAGATGAGCAACAGTAGTATAGCACACAGTAAACTATTTATCATTAAATTTTTCATTTCCCTAATAATATTCGGTTAGAAATTGACATTTACTCCCAGGTTATAAGTTCTGGTAAGCGGATAACCTATGTAGGCCAGATTTTCCGGATCACCCCAGATCTCATTGGGCGACCATGTATAAAGGTTATTTCCGTTTGCATAAACACGTGCAGAACCTACACCCATTTTCTTCAAGAAAGCAGGCTTAAAGGTGTATCCTATTTCCATGTTTTTTAAACGGGTATAAGAGGTATTTTTAAGGAAAAAAGTATTTTCTGCGCCGGCATGATTATAAGCAGCGATCGGGAAATCAATTCTTTCGCCATTATTGTATCTTTCCTGCGTAAAGCGATTCAGGTCAACATCAAAAAGCGATTCCTGTTTATTAAAGTGTAATTGACTCATTGAGTATCTGGCAGCGCCACTCACACCCTGAAACAAAACAGAAAGATCAAATCCATTCCAGTTAAAACCAAATGAAAGACCATAAGAGACTTTTGGAATCATCGTGTTTCCTGTTCTGATAAAATCTTTTTCATTTACCACACCGTCTTCATTTATGTCTACCAAACGAACTTCACCCGGTTGCACTGCAACACCACCGTATCCGAGGTCTTTCTGATAAACAATATCACCAGCCTGATTTGTATAAGTGTGTCCGTCTTTGTTTAATGCAGCCACCGGTTGTGAAAGAATCGGATCTCCGTTTCCGTCAATGGCGTACAGGTCAGACCATGAAGTATATAATCCATTCGCCTGAAGATATAAGCCTTGTCCGATTGGTCTGCCGGTAGTAGCCTGGTATTCCAACCCTTTTGCGATTGCTTCGTCGCTAAAAAGAATTTTATTGTTGTTTGTAGAAAGGTTTCCTTTTACCCAGTAATCAAACTTAGAACTCAGCATATCCCGATAGGTTAACTCAAATTCATTACCCCAGTTTTTTACACTTCCTAGATTGTATGGTGGTAAAGAAGCTTGCACAATGCCGGCAACAGTTCCTCTGTAAGAAAGAATCTGTCCTCTTTTTTCATTAAAGAAGTCATAAGTAAGAGACAATCGGTTATTCAGCATTTTAACTTCAAAGCCGATATTTGCTTTAGTAGCTACTTCCCAGGTTACATTCGGGTTACCCAAAGTACCTTCCTGTACACCCTGAAGCGTTACTCTGTCATTTAATGTACCAAAAGAATAACCCATATATGGATATCCGCTACCGCCGTAAGTCCAAACATCAGGCAGATATAAATATCTTGCACCGCCGATATTATCATTACCAACTTTACCTAACGAACCTCTTATTTTTAAGAAGCTGATCAGATCAATTTGCGGGAAGAATGATTCGTTTGAAACAACCCATCCCATTGAATAAGCCGGTAAGAAACCAAAGCGTTTTCCTTCAGGAAAGTTTTCAGAACCATTGTAACCCATATTAAATTCAGCCAGGTATTTACCTCTGTATCCATAAGTAAATCTCGCAGCCGAACCTACATATGCTTTTGGAAGATTATACATTAAATACGGATTGAATAATTTTTCCATATTGTATAATAACAATCCACTTACCGCATGTTTATTATCAAATGTTCTTGAATAATTCAATGTAAACTCTCCATAAATCTTACGCCATTTACCATTATACCAGTCAGACCATCTTTCAGGAGGAGTTTCAGCCCGCATCAGAGAAAATATCGGATCCAATACATCTCCGTTCGGATTCTGACTGATTCCATAAAACACCGGTGTATATCTACCACCAGAGCGGCTTGAGAAATAACTATCATAAGCACCTCTTACATTCACAGATAAACCTTGTGTAATAAAATCAAGTTTATGCGAAAGTCTGATAGTAGAATTCAACGTACTGTTACTGGTAAGATTATAATTATTACTACTGGCTATTTCGTAAAGTGGGTTTAAAGATGTTTGAGGATTGCTATAAGGAACAACAAACTTTCCGTCAATCAATCCGGGTGAAGAAAGTGGTGTTGACCACATAATTCTTTTTTCCCAGATATATCCATCATTATCCATACCGCTGATATTTACAAACTGAGTTCCAACGTCAACGGAAATACGAAAATTTTTATTTACATCAAAGTCAAAGTTACCGCGAAGGTTATATCTGTCTTTTCTGAAATCCATCTCATCAGAGAAAGGCATATAATCAGTTTTGAACAATCCACCCTGGGTTAAATATCCTAAAGAAAGGAAGTATTTGAGAGAACCTGTTCCTCCGGTAATGTTAGCATTTGCCTGACTTTGAGGAGCGAAGTTTTTGAAGATAAGTTTAGTCCAATCAACATCAGGATAAAAATATGGATTATAGTAAGGATTTCTATCTCCATTTTCTAAAGTCGGGGTATGTGCATTTTTATAATACATTAACTGTTCCGGAGTATAATAAATGCTTGCTTCTCTTACCCAGTTAGCTTCTCTTTTTACAAGGAAGTCGTTCCAGGTCTGGATGTCAGGATCTTTAGCGTGGTTAATCCAATACGATTGAAAGCTCTTTTCATTTTGCAGCATGGCATATTCATAAGAGTTTACAAAGTTTGGTTTTCGTGTAAATTCAGATTGTGCAGTCTGCGCTGATAAGCTAATTCGAGGTGCACCTTCTTTACCACGCTTAGTAGTAATCAGAATTACTCCGTTTGCTCCACGCACACCGTACACAGCGGTAGCAGATGCATCTTTCAGTAAACTGATTGTTTCTATTTCATAAGGATCAATATCATTATAGCTGTCACGGGCAACACCATCAATCATAATTAACGGGGCTGTCTGATCAGTATAAGTACCGACACCGCGGATATAAAGCGTTGAAGCATCTGCACCCGGTTTACCAGAGCTTTGGATAGCGGTTAATCCGGATAATCTACCGGCTAACGCATTACTGATATTGGCCACCGGTGATTGTACGAGTTCTTCTGCAGACAAAGTAGAAATAGCAGCAGTAACAGATTCTTTTTTCTGTTGGCCATAACCCACAATTACGACTTGTTCCAGATCTTGTTTCAGCTCATCTATTTCTAATATAAGAGCCAGCTGCTGTCTGTTTTCTGCAAGGAAATATTTTTCTTTAAATCCTATTGCTGTTACCACAATAGAATCTTTTGCAGAAACTACTTCGATAGAAAACTCTCCCGCTTCATTGGTAGCAACGCCTTTAGACAAAGCATAATTAAAAACAGAAGCTCCGGAAATCGGTTCATTTTTCTGATTACGAACAGAACCTTTAATAATTCTGGAAATACGGTTTCCCTGAAATAAACCGTTAGATTCATCATAAATGATCATTGCTTCTTCAGAAGCAGTATTCATATTGAAGCTCATCCCACCCTTTTCGATGCTGCCCATAGCTACACCTTCTAATGAAAAAAGCAAAACAAAGCAAATAGTTAAATTCATTAACAGTGTTAGTTTGGCAATTGAGGAACCGGGAAATAGCTTGGCAAGCCGAAGCTTTTTCATATTTTTTCAAGTATTAAGTGAATAAAGTTGCCTTTTCGACAATTATTACAATCCATGTAACGAGGAATTATTCATTCCATGTTTAATTTTCTAATGGCATTCAAGCAGTCATAAAATTGTTTTGGTTTTTTAGAGTTTAAGAAATTTTTTCATCCGTCTATTCTTAATGTTTATTGTATTTATCTGTTACCAAGGGTAAATCATCTAACCGAACGTATATTTAAAAAGAAGGTAAATCTGTGTAAGATATATAGAGGTATAGCCCGAATAAAGCCAGGTTTTCTTCAAATAACCAGGCGATTTTTTCACACCGGAAGAAGTTATAAATAAATGAATACAGGTAAAATCATTGAAATAACCTGCAAGAGGTGAGGTACCATCGGATAAATTATCCGATGGTATATTTTTCTCTTTATAATCATGTAAAGCAATATGCTCACTAAAATATTGAAGCCTTTTTAACTTCATATGGCAATCGGTTTTGGCTAAGTATCAGCAGTAACAACAATCAATACGTTCCTAATCTTTTGAAACTTTTATTGCAGATAGATCAAATCCACCTTTTTTCACTAACACTTTCAATCGTACTATTCCTTTTCTGAGTTTTACTTTATTTGTTTTTACATCCGTCCATGTAGCAGTTTCCGGTATTACAATTTCATCTACCAATATTTTTTCATTTCCCATCAGTGTTATTCTTCCTGCTGTATCAGATCTGGTAGTGAACGAAAAAGAATAATTACCAGTTTTTTTAACAGTCAGAGTGTAGAGTAACCATTCTTCATCTTCAACAGACCCGACATAGAAATTATTTCCGTCTGCATAAATATCAACTCCGTCGTTTCTATACCTGCGGCCTTTGTTGCCATCAGTATTTACTCCCGGAGTATATTGATAGCGGGAAGAATCTTTATCGTAGTAGGCGACTCTCTGACGACCGAGGTCATAATCAACTGCGTTTATTGATAATATGCCAGTTTTTATGGTATGTTCTTTAAAAGGAATAGCTTCCAGCGAATGAACTTGTCTGAACATTGCATCTGCAACATCTTTATGAAATACATTTTGCGCCAGTTCCACATTATGTAAAAACTCCTGTAGAATGGCCCATGCTTCTTTTTCATTTAGCTTCTCTCCTCTTCCAGACCAATCAGCCAGTAAACGACTATACCCTTCAGGTTGTTTAATTTCATAGGAATTATTCAGTCCCATTTTCTTATGTTGCCACCAGGCCCAGCCAATATTGTTTTTTTCCATCAGTTCGATTGCTTCCGTAAACCAGGTATTAAAGTTTTCTCCTGACTCACCTAACCAGAGTGGTACATTGTATTGATCTCTGAGGTCAAGGAAGTATTTAATCGTTTGCTGATCATTAAAATTTCCGTATTTATGAAAACTTACGGCAGTATTATTATCCCATAAAGGGAAAATGCCGCGGTAGTTATTACCAAATCCATTACCCTCTATGAAAATCAGGTGGTTTTGATCCACTTCTCTGATAGCAGCCGTGATATCTACCATTAATTTTCGGAGAGGGATATTGCGTTTTTCTTCAGTGCCTCTGATATCCTTCGGATCATCAAAGCCCCAGTTAGGTTCATTAATAATATCGTAAGCGCCGATCCATGGTTCATTGGCGTAACGCTTAGCCAACTGTTTCCATAGTGCTATTGTTTTTTGAAGATTGGCTTCACTATCCCATAAAGATGGTTTATTCGGATCGCGATCTGAGATAGCGAGATCATTACCCTGGCCACCCGGAGCCGCGTGTAAATCTAAAATCAAATAGATTTTGTTTTGTTTACACCAATTCAATAAACTGTCTGTAAGTGCGAATCCTTCTTCCAACCAGGTTTGCTGGCCGTCTACCGGTTCTTTTTCTACCGGTAAAGTGTATAAAGCGTAATGCATTGGTAAACGGATAGAATTGAACCCCAAAGCAGCTAATGCATCAATATCTTTTTTTGTAGTATGTTTCAGTAACCATTCTTTATAAAACTGTGCGGCTTTCTCTTCTCCCACGGAAGCTGCTATTTTTTCTCGGATGCGGTATTGCTGACCAAGAAAGCTCAAATGATACATATAACCTTCCTGCAACATCCAGCCCCCTAACCCCATTCCTCTCAGAATAATTTCTTCACCGGTACCCGTTACAATCTTTTTTCCATCAGCTCTCAGAAATCCCTGAGCCGATGTTTCCAGCATTCCGAGTAAACTAATTCCTACCAACAAAAGACCTTTTCTAATAATATTTTTCATATCAGCAATTTTTCATTGAACCTTACTTCCGGACAACCGCCGTCAGTTTTTAGTAAATGTTGAAGCAGGTTACCCGATGGTTTTTTACTACTTCAAGAATTGATTTTTAAATACCGGCTATCGATAATTTTCTCAGGTTGTAGCTTATTCAAAAATGCACCAAGAGCCTTTAACATTTCTTTATGATAGCAAATTTGCACTTATCCTACCCGCATTCCAAAAAAACAACTACGTCAAAAATGCTTCATTTTAAAAAATAAATATTGATAATCAATTATTTAAATTACTACAATGAGTTAACCATTATACGCCACACCTACGCAAATGAGATTTCGCTAAAAAGTATCGAATAAATAATAAGGAGTCTTATCTGAATAATTGCATGGTAAGATCTGAACTGTAACAGATCAATGAATAATTACATATATGTCTAAAGCCAGTATATATAAATAATATATGATTCATCCTTTGCAGCATAAAACACGACAAGGTTATTCAACAGTAACCGGTAAAAAGTAGATTGTGCAATAAAAGTGGAGATTTATTCCTTTCCCTGTAAACCAATCAGGAAATCTGCCAGGTTAGTATCTCCAGGCAACGATAATTTTTTACGCAAGCGGAATCTGGCAGTTTCGACTCCCCTTACTGAAATATTCATGAGCTGTGCTATTTCTTTGGTAGAAATATTCAGTTTAAGGTATGCGCATAGTTTCAGGTCATTGCCCGATAAAGAAGGGAAGGCTGCTTTTAAATTCTGGAGATAATTATTATGAACCTTATCAAAATGGACCGCAAACTGCTCCCATTCGTGTTGATTATCCAGTTCTTTATCAATTGTTTTGATGATTTTTTGAAACTCTTTTCCCGATTTCTCGGTATCAGTCATTTGTTTATAAGATTGTAAACTTTCTTTCAGCATCGACATTACCTCAACCTTTCGAACAAGATTCATGGCTGAAGAGGCCATTTCTTTATTTTTATGGTCAAGCTCTACCTGCAATTTCTCGTTGGTTAATTCAACGATTTTTTTCTCATTTTCCTGTACTTCCAGCTGATGCTGCAAAGTGAGGTTCCGTTGTTTTTCTTCATGTTCATGTTGCTGTTGCAATAACCTTTTGTGTTGCTGTTTAAAATGCTGTTGCTGCTGGTAATTTAATATCAGGAAGAGTAATCCCACACCAGATAATACATACACAAGAATTGCCCACCATGATTTATACCAGGGTGGCAGAATCTCAAAACTATAAGAAGCGGTTAAGGACTCTTCATTTCCATAACGGCATTTAACATGAAACGTATAACTTCCCGCAGGTAAGTTAGCAAACTCTTTATCTGTTTTGATACCCCACGCCGACCATTGTTTATCAAAGCCCTCTAAATAATAGCTATACTCAATATCGCCGGGATGGCTGTATTCGACTGCTGCAAAACTCAGGTAAATGCCAGCTTTATTAAACTGGATGGCTGGTTTACTGATATTTTCACCGTATCCTCCGTAAAACAAACTATCGTTTCCGTCAACTAATGTTTTTAAGCTTCTGATCAAGACTTTGGGTTTGTTTTCATCTCCTATATATGAGGCCAGGTTCAGATGGAAGAAACCTTTTTCTGCAGCAATAATTACATTACTGCTGTCTAGCACATTGATATGTTCAAAGTTGAAAGTAAACTTATTCTCCAGTTCACGGAAGTAAGTTAGTTTGGAGAAATTCTGACTTTTTGCTACTACCCCGATTCTTTTATCCTGTGTAAACCAGATATTTCCATAGCGGTCTTCCATCAGATAACTGACGAGTTCTCCCTTAAATATATTCTGATAAAATTCTGATTTCACGAAATGGTCATTTTCTTCATTGAATTCAAAAATGCCGTTTTCATTTGTCAGCACCAGTTTATCTCTTATTTTAAAAATTCTATTGTGATTATTACTGATAATGCCCTGTTTATCCAGGTACTGCCGGCTTACCAGTTGTTTATTGTCGTCTTCGATAACACGAAACAGTCCGCGGTAGGGATGCCCCACCCAGATTACTCCATTGTATTGAACAATAAAGCGCGCTGATTCGGTATATACGATTTGTTTTACCTTAGGCAAGCCCACTGACATGTCGAAAAAGCTAACGCTATTGTAAGTTCCGGCTATTGCTGTATTGTTAACGTTGTTTTCATAAGATTGAAAGCCCCAGTAGCCGATGCGCATATCAAGTAATTCGGCTGTTTCCTGATTAACATAATAGGCAGCGGCAGCGTGTGCGATCAGTAGTTTATCATCTACTACAGATAAGCCCCAGATTTCACCTTTTGAGTTTTTCACCAGCTTAAATTGCCCTCTCTCTCTACTAAAATCACCTTCCTTTTTCAAAGGGGTAAAATAAACTCCCGCAGACGTTCCCAGGTAAAGATTTCCTTTGTGATATACCGAAGCATAGCCTGTATTATGGTTTTCCTTTTCAGGAAAAATATGCTTCACAGCATCGTTATAAGCTACGAGATCAATACCATTGTCCAGCCCCAGCCAAAGGTTACCTTTATCGTCACTCATGATAGAGAGTGTATTCTGACTTTGTAACCCTTCATTTTTAGTAATTCTTTCTACCAGATTTCCTTTGGTATCTACAATATAACAACCGCCTAAGCGCGTAGCCAATGCAATATTTTTATTAGGCAATAATAAAACCTGATAAATAATTTTAGAAGAGATTTCGTTCAATACCGGGGAACTAAAGGGCCTCAACCCTTTCTGATCAAGTATGAACGCTCCGAATTGAGAAGTAGCTATTAATAAAGAATCTTTGTTCAATGATAAAACAGAACGAACAACAGCACCTTTCGGTAAATCGTTGCCCCAGCGTACCGGAACCCAGTTGTCTTTCTCATATTCAACGATTCCCTTATCGGCATCATGTGCATATATTTTATCCCCTGCTTCTCCTAAAAAAGACCAATAGGTACCAGGATAAACAATGATTTTATCTTTCTTTAAGTGAAGAATCTTTGCGTTGACTCTAAAAAACACGTCTTCACCACTTTTACAAATATTCCATACATCTGCAAAAGTATTATGACTGGCGGGTACCAGCTGATTTAACGTATGGTATTGCAGGCGTCCGTTTTCATCAGATTCGAAATAACCGATTTCACCTTGTCCGCCTACAAAAATCTTCCCGTCTTCGTCTACCATTACAGAATGTAATCCGGTACCGTTCGGTAATTTATACACTTCCCATCGCACACCATCAAAAGTGAGCATTCCGTCATTATTGGCGAAATACATAATCCCTCTTTTATCCTGAGTGATGTCCCAGTTCTGATTACCGGCATTATATATTTCCTTGGTATAGTTAACGATTGAGGGGGTTCCAATAATATCCTGCGCAGCAACAGTAGTTGCTCCGGCAAATAACAGGCAGATCAAACAAATAAAGCAGTTTCGCATGACAAGGTTCACTATATGTATCGTTGATCGTAAAAGTATCCATTTCCTGAAATTATCCAAGCGTATTTTTAAAGAGTTGATTTTTTTTATGCTCTTTCAGCATATCTCTCTTATATTCATTTTACTGAAAGAATATAGCTAAAAAACCTGCCAATCATAAAGATTGACAGGTTTTTTAATTTTATTGCTTTATATTTTTACTTACTACCGGCTCTTTTCTTCAATTCGTCAATAGAAATAGTTATAAATCTTCCGACCTGTTTATCCCCTGCATAACTAATAGTTCTGAGCATTTGTGCGTCTTTTGGAACAGTTATCCAGTCTGTAGCTTTAGGGTAAAATCTGTCTGGATAAGAATTATCGAAACTATAATGAAAAGTTGTATGATTTGCCTCAGGTACCAGTTTCACTTCTAATAATCCGCCAGCTTGTGTCCGGGCCTCTATTAATGGTTCATACATAGAGGGAGCGTATTTTCTTTCGGCATAATCAAAGCGTTCAAAATGCTGTTCGATATTTTTCACAAATTGATTCCACTCAATAGCTTTATGTTGACTCCATAAAGCGTTGGCTACGGCAAACGCTCTTGGCCATAACATGTATTGTACCTGGCGGAAATTGTAGATTTGTTCTGTCCATAAATTTCCTTGTCCGCCCTTAATAAACTTTGCATCCACGCCAGCAGGTACCGGATTAAATTCGAATGTTTTCTTCAGGTATACCTTATCATAATTCGGAGGTTCGATGGCAGCATCCCCCTGTACTAAATCAAGATATACGAATGTATTAGGTGTCATTACTACTTCGTGACCAAGTTTAGCAGCTTCAATACCACCTTTATCTCCACGCCAGCTCATAATAGTTGCTCCCTGTGCAATACCGCCCTCTAAAATTTCATCCCAACCCATCATTTTCTTTCCTTTAGAAGTAATAATATTACTGACTCTTTTTACAAAGTAACTTTGAACTTCATCATAATCTTTTAATTTTTCACGTTTCATCAGCTCTGTTACTGCAGCACTTTTTTGCCAGAAGTTTTTTGCGCACTCATCTCCCCCCATATGAATATATCCAAACGGAAATAATTCAGCAATTTCAGTATATACTTTATCTAAAAATTCATATACTTTTTCATTGGCAGGACATAAAGTATTGTCAACAATGGCCGTGAACTTTCCTCCACCTAACCAGTTCATAAATTTTTCGCCGCTATTCACCTGATAAGTACCTGGTGTACATGACAATTCCGGATAAGCAGCAACAGCAGCCATTGAGTGACCGGGAACGTCAATTTCAGGCATAATTTCAATATACCTGTCTTTCGCATAAGCAATTAATTCTTTAATATCTTCCTGGGTATAAAAACCGCCGTAAGTTCGTGGTTCATTAGCGGCGGGAGGAGAAAAGGTTCCTAAACGACCGGTTTTATCCGCTCTCCAGGCGCCTACTTCGGTAAGTTTCGGGAGAGATTTTATTTCAATTCTCCATCCCTGATCATCACTGAGATGCAGGTGCAGAATATTATATTTATATTCTGCCATTTCATCAATGAAGCGTTTTACTTCTTCCTTTGTAAAGAAGTGACGAACCACATCAAACATCAAACCTCTCCATTCGAATCGTGGGTAATCTGTAATTTTTACTCCTGCAATTTTCCAGGCTTTGTTTCTTACAATTTTAACAGACAGTACTTCTTTTGGCAGCAACTGTTTAATAGTTTGAATCGCGTAATAAAATCCAACCGGCTGATTGGCAGTAATTATAGTACGGTTGCCCGCCACCTCCAGCGTATATCCTTCTTTTCCTAAAACCGGATTCGGTTTGGCATTTAAGATAAACCGGATTACGTTTGGCAGGTTGTCTTTAGGCTTCACGGTACTTAAAAACCAGTTATAACCTGACAAATCGTTGAATTGTGTAATCCAGGTACGAATTACTTTCTCAGCTTCTTCATTGCCATTTTCAAGCTCAACTTTAGTGAAGTTGTTGAAAATCATCCCTTCCGACTGAAGACTGAGCGATACGGGTTGTGGAATAATGTGTACGCCTTCCACAGCCTGAGCGGCAACAGAGAGTACGCTGGTAAAAAACAAAACTGCCAAACAAAATCTTTTCATATCCGGAGCGTTTAATTGAAAATATGCGAATAATTCTTTTTCTTAACGTACAGAAAGCAGAATTTATTAAGTGTAAAATATGGAAATACCCTAATTATTCTGTATAATGCAATTATATCTCATTTTGATTAAACTTTAAATTCCTAAAAAGCTTCAGATGAAAAAAGTTCTCATTCCTACTGATTTTTCCGACACTTCCAAGAATGCTGCAATCTTTGCGGTGCAGGCATTGGAAAATGTACAAGATGTAAGTCTAATTTTATACAATATCCATAAGCCCGGGAGTTCAGATTCATCCAGTTCAACCAAAACCGATCGCGCTGCCATCATTAGTCAAGCTTTAGAACAATTAAAGACTGATTTACTAAAAGTGGCGAATGTAAATATTTCATTCGCTACAGAATCAGGAAGCTCTTTAGTAGAATCAATTGAACGTTATGTTCGTCACAACGGAATTGATTTAATCATTATGGGTATTACCGGAGCTACTAAAATTGAACAGATATTCATGGGTAGTAATACGCTGGATATGGTAGAGAAAAGCATTTGCCCGGTAATGATCATTCCTCCGGATGCTAAATTCTCCGCTATAAAAGATGTGGTTTTAGCCAGCGACTTTAAAGATGTAGCCGCATCTACACCGGTAGCTCCTATTAAAAAAGTATTGGAATTGTTTAAACCTGCATTACATATTGTAAACGTTGACCCGGAGCATTATGTAGAAATCACAGAAGAATACAGAGTAGAAAGAAATAAATTAGAGGATATGTTCAAAGAATATAATCCGGAGTTTTATTTTATTCGTCAGTATGATTTCTTAGAAGCGATCAGCCAGTTTGCAGTTGATAAGAAAATCGATTTAATTTTTACTGTTCCTAAGAAACAAGGGTTCGTTTCAGGATTGTTTGCAACCAGCCATACTAAAAAACTGGCTTATCACAGCCGTATTCCTATTGTAGCCATCCAGGAGTAAGGCTTTCACTCAATTGTTTGTTAAGTTTAAGTAAACATATCAACCCCCAACATAGTTGGGGGTTTTGTTATTTCTGATAAGCACCGGACAGAGTCCGGCGCTAGCGGTAATTTTATTAATTATAGATTAAATATCAGCTATTAAGCTAATCAGGCCTGAAATTGGTTCTTTTTTATTAGATATTGTGGTGTAGATACGCGATTGTGCAAGTTGGTATCTGAATTGTAGTTATGAATTGTTAAAACACAAAAGCACCCTTTCATTTTAGCATTTGCTGATGTAAATTGTTAGAAGAAACCACCGATCATGGAAAAACTAGACGCCACATACTGGAACAACAAATACCTCAACCAGGAAACGGGTTGGGATATCGGAGAAATCTCTACTCCCCTGAAAACTTATATCGATCAGCTGGAAAATAAAAACCTTTCGATTCTGATACCCGGTTGCGGAAACGGCTATGAAGTAGGTTATTTACTGGAGAAAGGTTTCACCAATATAACAGTAGTAGATATTGCTGCAGAAGCTACCAGAAGCTTAAAGGAAAAATACGCAGAACATATTGATAAGTCGTTACAAATAATGACGCAGGATTTCTTTGAAACCTATGGCAGATTTGATCTGATTCTGGAGCAAACTTTCTTTTGTGCGTTGCATCCTTCTTTGAGACCGGCTTATGTAGACAAAATTTTTCAGCTATTGAAACCCGGCGGAAAATTAGCAGGCGTTTTGTTTAATCGTCATTTTGATGAAAATCCTCCCTATGGCGGAAGTATAAAAGAATATCGTCAGTTATTCGGTTTAACTTTTGCGCTGAGAGTGATGGAACCTTGTTACAATTCCATCTCTCCCAGAAAAAACGCAGAAGTTTTTATTATTCTTCAAAAAGTTATCTGGAATACACCAAAGATCTAAACAGCAGGTTCCTGCTGACTCAGACAATGAAATGATCCTAATCCCCAGATAATATCGGTAGAGTCAATACCAACTATTTTTCTGGTAGGGAAACATTGTGCCAGTATATCCAAAGCCTTTTCATCTTTTTCACATCTGAAAGTTGGTACGATTACCGCATGATTAGCGATATAGAAATTCGCGTAGGAGGCCGGTAAACGTTGTTCATCATAAATGACAGCATCCGGCATTGGTAGTTCAACGATATTTAATTGTTTACCATTTAACAGGCGCATTTGCTGCAATTGTTTCAGGTTATGCTGTAAAATATCATAATTCTCGTCTGCCCGATCCGTTTCCACTACCGTTACCACAGTATCTTCATTTACAAATCGTACTGTATCATCTATATGTCCGTCAGTATCATCGCCGATAATACCTTCATCTACCCATAATACCTGATCAATACCATAATAATCAGAGAGGTATTTTTCAATCTGCTCCTGCTTTAAATGGGGATTCCGATTCGGGTTTAACAAACAGGCTGTTGAAGTCAGTAAAGTTCCTTTTCCGTTAAATTCAACCGAACCACCTTCCATGACGATACCGGGATGCACTACATTATAACCGTAATGCTGCGCAATTTTGGTAGGAATAACATCATCAAGGTCAAATGGAGGATATTTTCCTCCCCATGCGTTATAGCCCCAATCCACTACCATTTTCTTTTGAGCAGCACTGGGGTTGATTAAAAAGGCCGGACCATGATCACGACACCAGGCATCATTCGTAGCGTGATGAAAGAACTCTACTTTTGACAGGTCAACATTTTGTTGCTGTAAAACATCAGTTGCGAAATGCTGCATCTGTTGATTGGCAACATTGATACGCACGATTTCAGAAACGGTCAGTTCTCTGATAAACTGAGCGTAATATGGATAAATAGCCTGAATTTTTCCGGGCCACGAAGCTTCTTTGTGCGGCCAGCTTAACCAGCAGGCTTCGTGAGGGGCAAATTCAGCAGGAAAATAATAACCTGATTCTTTGGGGGTAGGCATAAAAAGTGGGTTTAGTCCTCGTCGATATATCTTTTAGTAATCTGTCCGTAAGAGTCGATTCTTCTGTCGCGTAAAAAAGGCCAGTGCGTACGGTAACGATCTGATTTTTTCAGGTCGAGCTCCATTACATGTGTTTCTTCGTTTTCGTGTGATGCCTGATACAGTACGGTTCCGAACGGATTGGATACAAATGATCCGCCCCAGAACTTCATCAAACCATCCTGCTCTAATCCACATCTGTTTACACTTACAACGTGTATTCCGTTTGCTACGGAATGGCTACGCTGAATGGTTTGCCATGCATTGTATTGTTCGGTGTTGGTAGGCTCATCTTGTGCAGTTGACCAACCAATAGCCGTTGGATAGAAAAGTATTTCAGCTCCCATCAAGGCAGTGATTCTGGCAGCTTCAGGATACCATTGATCCCAGCAGATCAGTACACCTATAGTGGCAAACTTTGTTTTAAATACTTTATACCCTAAATCGCCCGGCGTAAAATAGAATTTCTCATAATATGCCGGATCATCAGGAATATGCATTTTTCTATATTTTCCCAGGTACTTGCCATCAGCGTCAATAACAGCTGTAGTGTTATGGTAAAGACCTTCCGCTCTTTTCTCAAATAAAGAAGCAATAATCACCACTCCGAGTTCTGCTGCAATTTTTTCCAGCGTTTGGGTAGAAGGCCCGGGAATAGGTTCTGCTAATTCAAAATTTTCATATGCCTCAACATCGCAGAAATACAAAGAAGTAAACAATTCCTGTAAACACACGATTTGTGCGCCCTGAGCCGCAGCCGCCCGAACCTGTTCAATTGCTTTTTGCAAATTCTGCTCTTTGTTGTCGGTGCAAGTCATCTGCACCATACCTACTTTAACTTTTGACATGGTATATATTATGAAGTGCGAAAATAGCTCTTTAATTGAAAATGGAAAAGAGCAATTCAGCCATTAAGCAATTAAGGAATTAAGAAAACCGAGCTGACTCAATTTCTTAATTCCTTAATGGTAAAACCGATCCGTACGGGTATAAATATTCTATAGAAAAGCATATTTAACCCAACACGCTCAATTTTCAATTATTCATTCTCAATTATTTTGATCCCATTTCGCGCAGGAAATTAACGTGTGATGCCACCGCTAATCTAACTTTCGGATATTCTATATAAGTGATTCCGTATTCCTGGCAGGCCTGACGGATAATTTTGCTGATCTGGGGATAGTGGATATGCGATACTTTCGGAAAGAGATGGTGTTCAATCTGAAAGTTTAATCCTCCTACAAACCAACAAACTATTTTATTATCAGTTGCAAAGTTTGCAGTTGTTTTAATCTGGTGAATCGCCCACTCATCATCCAATCTGTTGGTTACTTCATTCGGAACAGGGAATGCTGTATGTTCAACCGTATGTGCCAGCTGGAATACAATACTCAGCACTAAACCTGCTACCAGTGAGAAAGTTAAGAAACTTACCAACCACATCTGCCAACCCATCATCATGATCGGAAGTACGATATACAAAAACAGATTGAATACTTTAAAGCCCCAGAAAATGGCATGATCAGAGAAATGCATTTTTTTCAACGGCATTTCACCAATGCTGTTCTTGAAATATTTTTGATAATCTGAATAAAAAATCCAGAAAATATAAAGTAATGAGTAAAGGAACCAGAAGTATATATGCTGGTATTTGTGCGCTTTATATTTAGGTTGAGAAGTAGACATTCTCATAAAAGGCTTGATATCGATGTCATCATCTACCCCATCCACATTGGTATACGCATGGTGAATTACATTATGTTTCATATTCCACATAAAGCTGCTTCCACCCAGTACATTCAACGTAAATGCTGCCAGTATGTTCACTGGTTTTGAATTACTGAAACTACCGTGCGCACCGTCGTGCATGATATTAAAACCGATAGCTGCAATGGTACATCCCATTACGACACTTTCAAGTACAACCCATGCCCAGTGTGAAGGAGTGAAAAATACCAGGTGAACGTATAATGCAACAAACGCAATCACTAAAATAATTGCTTTTGAATAAAGTTTTGAGTTTCCCGTCGGAGCTATGCCCTTCTCGTCAAAATACTTATTGATTCTTTTTTTAATCTCACCATGAAATGATGGATTTGGATTCGTGAACTTCGGAGTAGACTTCATCTGCTTATGTAATTAACAATTTTGGTAAAGATAAGTCGGTCTACCAAAAAAACTTTCCCCCACTTTTGTTTTTAATCCGGAACAATTAGCGAAATCAGTAAATTAGGTAATAAAACTTTCTAAGGTTAAAAATAAAATGAGAATTTTAATAAAAACATGACTTTCGTCGTATTTTACAATTTTATGTTTCAATGAGGATTAAATCATCCAGATTTCTGATCCCTATTTTCTTTTGCGACACAAATCCTTCCGCATATTTAACACCGATTTTTTTTCCGAAAACCCGGGCACGTGCTACTACGCTGTCCAAAAATTCAGGCGAAGAAATGTAAGTTTGCAGCCCTTCGTAGTTCTTTTCATTGTTAAACTGAGTGGTATATGCAAGGATAGATTCCATTTTTTTATCAATGCTGTCGGTAATATCCACCAATATATCCGGTTCATGATGCCAGTCTTGCAAATAGTGTAAAACCATTTTCGGCCTCCAACGGTTCTGCGGTTTCCCGTTTTCGTCATTTGTTTCAATTTTTACCAATCCGCTTAAAAAGCAGGCATCGGCAATCAGGCGGCCGGCTCTTCCGTGATCGGGATGGCGGTCGTCTAAAATATTCGCCAAAACGATTTCGGGTTGATACTTACGAATTACCTGAATCATCTGTAACTGATGAGCTTCGTCGTTTACAAAGAAACCGTCTCTCATTTTCAGGTTTTCACGTACAACAACGCCTAGTACATTTCCGGCGTTTGCGGCTTCCACCTTTCTGGTTTCTTTAGTGCCTCTTGTACCCAGTTCGCCCTGGGTCATGTCAACAATTCCTACTTTTTTGCCGTTTCTTACCTCGTTGATAATGGTTCCGGCACAGCCTAACTCAATATCGTCGGGGTGAACACCGATGGCTAGAATATCTAATTTCATATTTTTTCTGTCTTCTTCAGTACTTTCAAACTAACAAAATTCGGTTGAAAAGGTTGTAAAACTTACAAATTCATTCCCCATTGCACCAGTTCCTGTACGAGTTCGGGGGTATGATATCTGTAAATATCCCCCATCTTTTCGCCCAAACGCACGATCACCATATCTTTCTGCGGAATTACGATAATGAATTGACCCAGAATACCTCTGGCATAAAATACACCCGCAACTTTCGGGTAAATCCACCACTGATAGCCGTAGTAATCACAGTCAAGTTGTTCTTCATCAGGAATATAGCTGGGGCGGATAGATTCGAGGTAGTATTGTTCCGGAATGATTCGCTGTCCGTTCCAGACCCCGCTGTCGAGCATCAGTTGTCCGATCCGGGCAAAATCACGGGCATTGGTATTAAAGCAGCAATAAGCTTTTTCATGTCCGCCTACTTTATCAATACTCCAGAGCGCCGGATGTTGGGCGCCCAATGGATGCCATAGTTTTTCAGCAGCCAGGGCTGCCAGTGATTTACCGGTTACCTTAGTGAGAATGAAACCGAGTATCTGGGTATCACCCGATTTATAAATAAACTTAGTACCGGGTTTATCTACCATTTTCAACCTGCCGATTGTCTTTTCGAGATCCGTACCATAGTAGGCCTCAGTTGTTACAGACAGTGGATTTTTATATGATTCGTTCCAGTTGGTACCGGAGCTCATGGTTAACAGATCTTTGATGCGGACATTTGCTTTTTCACCTTCATTCCACTCGGGCAGATATTTACCGACAGGATCTAACACACTTTCAATCAAGCCGTCTTGTATAGCAGTTCCGATTAATATGCTGACAATACTTTTGGCTACAGAAAAAGATCCCGACCAGGAAGAGTCGCTATAACCTTTCCAGTACTGCTCGTACAGCAGGCTGTCTTTATGAATCACGACCAAACCCAGCGATTGCCATTTTTCGAGTTCCTGGCGAAGGCTATCCGGCAGCTGTGCTTTATTGTATGCTTCGCTCACAGGCCATTCCTGAGGATTGCCGGTGGTAACGGTATTGTTCTTGAAAATGGTATAATCATCCACATTGGCAAACCAGTAAGTGAGGGCAGTAAAGAGATAAGTTCTTCCGGAAAAGTATATTCCTCCTGCTATTGCAGCCAAAAAAATTAATACAACGATTAAAAACCTTTTAAAGAATTTACGCATACATTAAGAGTAGGTCAATAATAAAGGGAGAAAGATATAAAAAATTAACTAATTGGTAGTTATGTGAAGAAAGAAATCTTATAGTGCAAACTAATATTGGTTTTAGAACGTTATATAAGTTAATTTTATGGCTGTTTTGTTAATTTGGCTCTTTAGTCAAATTCAATTAGCTTCGCAAATCAATACAAATAAAATCGTAATCAGATATGGCATACGACGTAGTAGTGATCGGTAGCGGCCCCGGTGGATATGTGGCAGCGATCCGTGCATCACAATTAGGTTTAAAAACCGCAGTTATTGAAAAAGAAAGTTTAGGTGGTATCTGCTTAAACTGGGGATGTATTCCTACTAAAGCTTTATTGAAAAGTGCTTCTGTGTTTGAATATATTCAACACGCTAAAGACTTTGGTATCGAAGCATCAGGAACAGCTGATTTTGCTGCGATCATCAAACGTTCAAGAGGTGTTGCTGACAAAATGAGTAAAGGTGTTCAGTTTTTGATGAAGAAAAACAAAATCGACGTTGTTTTAGGTTTTGGTAAAATCAAATCAAAAGGTGTAGTTGAAGTAACAGGTGCAGACGGTAAAGTTCAGAACGTAGAAGGAAAACATATTATAATTGCTACCGGTGCCAGAAGCCGTGTATTACCAAACCTTCCTCAGGATGGGAAAAAAGTAATCGGATACCGTGAAGCTTTAACGTTACCTCAGCAACCTAAAACCATGATCGTAGTTGGTTCTGGTGCAATTGGTGTTGAGTTCGGTTATTTCTACAATGCTTTAGGAACCCAGGTTACTGTTGTTGAATATGCTCCAAGAATAGTTCCTGTTGAAGACGAAGATATTTCTAAAGAGTTTGAAAAAAGCTTGAAAAAGAAAGGTATCAATGTTTTAACCAGTGCAGAAGTTACGAAAGTTGATACTAGCGGAAACGGTGTGAAAGCAACTGTAAAAACCGCAGCAGGTGAGCAAATTTTAGAAGCAGACGTTGTATTAAGTGCTGCAGGTATCCAGGCGAATATCGAAGGTATTGGTTTAGAAGAAAACAATATCAAAACTGAAAAAGGTAAAATCGCTGTAGATAAATACTATCAAACAAATGTTCCGGGTGTTTATGCGATCGGTGACTGTGCTCCTGGTCAGGCATTGGCACACGTAGCTTCTAAAGAAGGTATTATCTGTATTGAAAATATCGCATATAACGAGAAGAAATACAATCACCAACCTGAAGCTTTAGACTACGGTAATGTACCGGGTTGTACTTATGCGTCTCCTGAAATTGCATCAGTAGGTTTCACAGAGAAACAAGCTAAAGAAGCCGGTTATGAAATCAAAGTAGGTAAATTCCCATTGAGTGCATCAGGTAAAGCATCAGCTGCGGGCCATACCGAAGGTTTCGTAAAAGTAATTTTTGATGCTAAATACGGCGAATGGTTAGGTACTCATATGATCGGTTACAATGTTACTGAAATCATTATCGAAACAGTCGTTGCCCGTAAATTAGAAACCACCCACCACGAAGTATTGAATTCAATTCACCCGCACCCGACCATCAGCGAAAGCGTGAAAGATGCGATCGAAGTTGCTTATGGTGAAGCGATTCACTTGTAATATATTATTTTAACCATTAAGAAATTAAGGAAGTTAAGAATACTTAACTTCCTTAATTTCTTAATGGTTCATAAAAAATGCGTAGCCGCTCTCCCCTCTCCACTAAATTGAAGCTTGCGCTTCTTTACTTCCGAATACTTTCTTCAGAATCTCAGTTGTTCTTGCCACCGGATTTTCACGAATTTTTGCTTCTTCCTCTGCTACCTGTAAAAAAATACCCTGCAGTGCTCTTTCTGTTACATAGGCAGATAAATCAGTATTGATTTTATTTGCGGAAAACTGATTATAAGTAGAAGTAAGTTGTGTCCAGTATTTAGTAGCATTTACTTTATCTAACGAATTGGCAATAACCGGCTTAAAGCTCGATGTAAGTTGCGCGGATGTTTTTGCTTTTAAATAATCGGTTGCTGCGGTTTTACCCCCTTTCAAAATGCCCAGTGCATCTGTAATACTCATAGAAGTAATAGCATTTTTAAAGATCGGGGCAGCTTGCTTAGCAGCATCTTCTGCAGCTCTGTTTAAAGAAGTTACTGCGTCATCTACCACAGACCCCAGTCCGAGATTGCGCAAAGTATTTTCCACTTTTACTACTTCTTCCGGTAATAAGATTTTCACAGCAGCATTTTTGAGAAATCCGTCTACATTACTCAAACGAGCGGTAGATTGATCTGTACCTACCTTTAAAGCTTCTTTCAAGCCATTTACAATTTCATTGGTGCTAAGCCCCCCTGAAACAGATCCCGGCGGTGTCGATACCTGTTGAAGAATCTGATGCGCATTTTCACAGCTGACGAATAAACAGGCGGTGAGCGATAAAGCGATAAACTGTCTTTTCATAGTATTGTGTATGAATTTAGTTCTGAAGTATTTTATACAAAATTATGCAGGATTCTGCTATTTAACTATTAAACGTTAAAATATGATATATTTTATAATACAGGCTATCTTTTACAACTGGTAAATTGTATTTTTGAAGAGATATGAAAAAGGTTTTTTACTCACTTATTGTATGCTCTACGGTATTGATTGCCTGTAACAATGGCAACAACACCCAAAGCGTGGTGGATACCAAAGCGAATAATGCTCAATGGATCAACTATCAGGTAATTAATAAATTACCACATGATGCTACTTATTTCACCGAAGGATTTGAATTTTATAATGGTCAGTTACTGGAAAGTTCAGGTGGCGATGCGTCCCATTCACCTTATCCTTCAGGAATGGGTATTGTTGATCCGGCAACCGGAAAAGTACAGGAGAAAATTACCCTGGACCGCACCAAACATTTCGGGGAAGGTATTACCGTATTCAATGACCGTTTATTCTTCGTTACCTGGAGGTCTAAAAAAGGATTTATCTACGACGCCAAAACGTTCAAATTAACAGACGAGTTCAACCTGCCAAGTAATGAAGGTTGGGGGCTTACCCACGATACAGCTTCTGTTATCATGAGCGACGGCAGCAGTGCTTTATATTTTATCGATCCGGTTACGTATCAAACCAAATATACATTAAGTGTATATGACCATAACGGACCGGTGGCCAACCTGAATGAGCTGGAATATGTAAACGGATATATTTACGCTAATCAATGGACGACTAACTATATTCTAAAAATAGACGCACAAGAAGGCAAAGTAGTGGGTCGATTAGATTTAAGTGTATTGGCAAAAGAAGTATTATCAGTTAAACCGGACGCGTCTGAAATGAATGGTATTGCTTACCATCCTACCAAACAAACATTCTATGTAACCGGTAAATTATGGCCTTTTACTTATGAAATCAAGATAGATTAGTCTTTCTGAATCACATAAATCAACGAGCTGCATTTTTTGATATTAAAGAAAGCTTTGAAGTTTGATTGCATTCCTATTAATCCGGCTTTAAACAAAGACTTTTTACCTGTCAGATATTGCTCACTTAATAAACTTACATAAGTACTATCAAACCACATTGGTAGTACTTTTTTTATTTTCATACCGTGTGCACTCATGAGTGTATTCATACTTCTCGGAGAAAAATGATATAAGTGACGGGGTACATCATACGCAGCCCAGTGCTGCTGGTAATGTGCAGCATCATATGATGTATAGTTCGGTACAGCGATAAATAAAACTCCCTGTGGTGTTAATAATGATTTTAACTGCGCTATAGTTGTTTGTAATTCATGTACATGTTCCAGCACATGCCAAAGCGTAATGGCATCAAAGGTTTGTGGTGGGATGCGGAACAGATTTTCGCTCGGATGCAGTTGAATTTTGTAAGCTTCATAAGCATTTTCGCGGGCGGCTTCACTCGGTTCGAGAGCGGTTAACTGCCAGCCTTTTTCCTGCATATGATGGGCAAAACTTCCGGCACCGGCACCATAATCCAATAAACTTCCGACTGTTCTTCCGGTGTGATTAACAATGATTCTTTCTTTCGCATTCAGGGTAATTTTCCGTACAGAATGATAGATACGATTGACGAGCCCCGACCTGGTATTAGAGTGTGAGATGTAATCATTCGACTGGTAATATCTACCGATTTCAGTAGCAACCGGGGCGTCTTGTGTAAAACGGACGGTACATTGATTACAATGTATTATTTCAAAATATTCTTTTGAGATACTTTCGTCTTTTACTTTAAAAACCTGTTTAAGATCTTTACTATTACATACAGGACATGCTGTTCTAAAAATCTTTGTAGATAGTTCCATACTTTAAAAGGGAAACCCTCTTACGAGGGTTTTATTATTTAAGTTTTACCGGCATTGCTGAACCCAGACCAAATCCGCTGGCCCCATTGCCATAAAAGTAAAAGAATATGATAGAGAGGGCTATTGCACCAAGAATGATTGCATAAACCCACCAGTTATCCGTTTTGGGGCTACCGAACAATTCTTCAGGATACTCAAATTCGTTTGTGGTATCGCTGGTGGTTTCATCCTGCATTGCATCTTCAACCTCAGCTACACCGGTAATTACCACAGGTTGCGGTTGAACTTCGGGTATGGGTACCGGTTCCCATTCGTGATGGCGTTTTGCTTCCACTGTTTTGAATGCAGTGTGTTGAACTCTTTCGGCTTCAAAAACAACTTCACCGCTATCGTCTTTATGCAGGGTACCAATTCCCTTCCAGGTTACGGAAGCAGTTCTTAACTGGCTTCTTACTTCGTATGCCCATTCGTTGTACCATTTGATCGCTTCAAAATCAGCCATTCCCAAATGTTTAGCGATATAGGTAAAGAATTCTTTATCAGGCTGATCAAAATACTGATCAAACCGAAAGTGATAACCCGGAGGTAAGATTCTTTTGTTAACAAAATCATTCTGCGCCGGAGTACGCTCAACATAAATGGTTCCCAAACCCGGGATACATAAACTTTTATGTTGCAATAAATAACTAATCAGCGTTTCCTTCATGCTTACTCTGTTTTCAGTGCGAAAAAACAGTTTTTTGATGGTTTAAAAAAGGATTTGTTCAGAAATTTCTATTTCTTTTGGTTGAAATAGATCACCACACCGCCTAAAATATTAAAACCATAGGTATTATATTGATTCCAACGTTGATATTCCTGATTAAACAGGTTGTTGGCTCTGAACCATGCTTCGATATTTTTAGTCAGTTTGTAACTCGCTCCAAATCCTAAATCCATCACTGCATCGCCTTTAAAGTCGTCGTTTGCTTTGAGGTAACGAGGGCCATCCCAGGCATTCAGGTCAAGATTCAACATCAGGTCTTTTACCGGCTGCCAGCCTAATCCCAGATTGAATTGTAACGGAATCATTCCCCAGGCTCTTTTGTTATCTTCAAGTCCCCTGAAGTTATTCCATTCTACGCCGGCTTTGATATTTGCTCTTTCTCCTACTGTGTAACCTAATTCAGATTTAATCTGAATAACATTCATTTTGGGTTCGTAACGGGTTAAGAATGTTTTACCATCCAGTCCGTCATTCACGAATAATGGCGTATTTCTATAAGTATGTACTCCTCCTTTGGCAGAAAACGTCAGGTGGTCGCCTACAGATCCTTTTACACCAATGAATCTTTCGATAATGCTTTGGTTCAATAATGAATCAGGACGGTTAATCCATTGGTTCATCGTAGAGAAACGTTGGTAAGATCCTTTATTATAATAACCAATCCATCCCAGTTGAACCGTAAATCTTTGTGAAGCGGTAGTAATATCAGCTGTAATATTCGGCATGAATTTCAGCTCTTTATTATCCCATGATGGTAAAACCCCGGCTTTAATAAAAACCGATTCCGATTTATACAACGCATTTAATCCGATTTGATACAAAGACAGGTTCTGATCTTTATTGATTAATCCGGTAGGATTTTTATAGGTGGTATAATCAGCTAACAAGCTGGCCTGTATTCCAAATTCATCGTTAAAATATTTTTCTACCGGCGCATAGAATACCAGATTGGTTTCTTTAGCTGAAGTAGCCGGATAATCAGAGAAGGTAGAAACTTTGATTGAAGGCTGGTAATTAAACCCGGTAGCTGTCTGCTGCAGGTTTCTTAAAGACAATTGTCCTTCAATCGTCTGAAACAACTGCTTCACATCCTCCTTGGTATACATGTTATACAGGTTCTGATCATATCCATAGTAGTTAAACTGATGACGTTTGTATCCTACCGATCCCATCCATTCCATATTATTCTGGTTGCGGTAAGTTCCGATTGCCTGTACATCTGTCTGGTGATGTTGCTGGTATTTAATATCACCTTTTGAACTGATATGTTCAGCTAATATATTCAGGTGGGCATTTTCACCATTTCCAAAACTGAGTCCGGCCTTTGCATAAGGCAGGTGTACATTACCGACGCCTACTTTTACAAAAGAAGTATTTTCCCAGGAACTGCCTCCGGCATTACTGAAAGCCAATGGATTTAAAATGGCTGTTTGATAATTGAACGCCAATTGTTGAGCAGGGATATTATAAGTTAACCTTGGTTTACTTGTATCTTTTGTAGGAGGTTGAGCGTTGAATGAAATTTTAGACGCTTCACGCATAACAGGCTTAAAAGAAGAAGTAATCTCCAGTTCTTTTCCTGTTTGTGCCGAAGCTGTATTCAGAACACCTACCATAAATACAGCACTCCAAAATATATATTGCATTTTTTTCATTGTATACAGCTTAATTATTGCGAAACTTTAGAAGCAGAACGTTCTGCATTTTTAACCTCTTCCAATTTTTGTTGAGCGATTGCTTTCAAGCTTTCAATAGAAGTATTTTCAACAACACTTTCGAAAGTTGCTTTTGCATTGAAATAATCCTTTTCAGCAAAATAGATATCTCCTAAAAGGAGGTATGATTTTACTACCCAGTCTTCATAAGAACCGGATTTATCAATTACTTCGAGCGCTGCTTCTTCAGCTTCGGTCAACTTGTTTTGCTTAAACAAAATCTCAGCAATTGCATAGCGTGCTTCTGCACCATAAGCCGCCTTACTCAGACCGGCTACTTGTTTATATTGCTGAATTGCTTTTGCGTAATCATTACTTAAGTGATATGATTTTGCAATAGCCATATTGGCGATGATTTTATCATCAGAACCGATTCCTTTTTGTTTTAAAAGATGGTTAGCGGTTTCTAAAGCCTGATCAAATTTCTCTAACTGATACTGTGTTCTTACTAATCCTCTGTAGGCTTCTAACTGATGTTCTTGTGTAGTAGCATACTGAGTAAGTTTATGAAAATATCCTTCTGCTTTTTCGATGTTCTTTAAGTCAAAATAGTGCAGGCGTGCAGAACGTAATAATGCGGTTTCTGCATATTTGTGTGGCACTATTTCAGATAACTGATCATAATAAACGGCAGCTTTTTCCCAATTTTTCTGGTTATCATATATCTGTGCTGTAAAGTACAATGCATCCAGCTGATATTGTCCGTTCGGGAACTTCGTTAAATACTCATTGAGCTTAGCTAATGCACCACTCTGATTATTCCTGTTCAGTAACGATTCAATTTCATCATATATTAAAGATTCTTCCTGCGAAGCGGAAACATCTTTACCTAATGAGCGGGCTAAAGCAACATATTCATTTGATTTACCCTGTTCTATGTAAATAGCTTTTAATCCTTCCAAGGCAGAGTTAGCTTCTACCGAATTCGGACTGGTTTTTAACAATGTATTGAACTGTTGTACCGCCAGGTCAGTCTGATCAAGGTTATAATAAGCAATACCTAATTTTAACTGAGCTTTTGATTTCAGAGAAGGGTTATCGCTTTCTACTATTTTTTTCAGATAAGGAACAGCTAACTGATATTGCTGGTTAGCAAGATAAGAGTCAGCCGCTTCCATGTTGGCATCTAAAGCAAGACTTGAATTGGGGTATTGCTGATTAAAGCTGTTTAATAATTTTATTTTTTCAGAAGGGCTGTTTACTCCGGCGATCATAGCACGTTGAAAACTTGCATAGTCGCTGGCACCCCAACCATAATTGATCACATTTTCATACATTGTTTTTGCAGTAGCGTATTGCTTACTCATATAGTAACAATCGGCTGCGCGAACGTAAGCATCCTGTTCTACCGGCGTTGCCGTACGCGAAGCATTTCTTACTACCTGCTGAAACTGTTGTAATGCTGAATTATACTCTTCTTTTTTCAGATATGCATATCCAGCTGTGTAAAAAGCATTTTTAGAGCTGGCTTCTCCTTGTGCAACGGCACCTCTTTGTTGATATAAATTAAAATAGCGGATCGCTTCATCCGGCCTGTTTAACCGGTAAGCTAATTCTCCTTTCCAGTAATACACCAGTGAAATAATGCTGGCATTTTGAGGATGTTGTTCCGCTTTGGTTAATAAATCGTAGGCACCCACCAGCATTCCATCATTGATTAACTCCGTGGCTCTGCCATATTGGATACGTGGTGTTAACCTTTGTGCATTTACTGAAGGGTTACTTAATGATTCCAAAACAGCCAATGCATCCCTGTAGTTATTGGTATTGGCCAGTACTGAAATTAATAATTCTTTAGCTTCGTTTGAGTAAGTAGAATTCGGAAACTCCGCTGTAAATTTCTGAAGCTCATTTAAAGCTATGTCCTGATAGCCTAACTCATAAGAGAGTTTAGCATAATTAAACATTGAGATTTCGCGCTGTTCCTGATTACTGCTGTTTACCGAACAAAACAGAAACGCATTTCTGGCGTTCGGTTTGTCATTTAATTTCAGATAAGCATCTCCTAAAAGATACATTGCGTGTTGTGCCAATGAATCTTCTTTGCCACTGATTTGTTTAAACCCGCTGATAGCATTATTCCATTGCTTTTGTTGATAGTAACAATAACTGAGCTCATAAATATCAGCTCTGGTTACCTTATCAACGGAGTTTACATATTTTTCCAGATGAGGTAATGCTTTATCGAAATCTCTTTGTTCAAAATAAGCATGTCCCAGAATCTGGTGTAATTCGTTTTTGTGTTCTACCTGTGCTTTTTTCAGTCCTGCTTCTGCCACCTGTACAGCACGGTCTTTTCGTCCCTGCAGATAATGAATTGATGCCAGATAATAAGGTACTACTTTACCATATTCTTCATGGGTTTCCACTACGTTGAAGGCAGACAAAGCGTTTGCCCATTTCTTTTGCGAATAATTAATAAACCCATAATAGTAATTGGCATCGAAGTAATGCGGGTCACTTGAAATCTGGCGAATGTCATCGAATAAAGGTGCAGCTGCATTAAAGTTCTTATTTACAAAATAAGAATACCCTTTATTGAATTTCATTTTGGCTATTTCAGTATTGGAAAGGTTACTAATATTAGCCAGTTCATAATGTTGAAGAGCTAATGCATAATTTTCCTGGCGGAAATAAAACTCAGCCAGGTGAAAATGCATCATTTGTACTCTGGCAGCATTATCCTCTACATCTATAAATTCTGAGGCTCTTGAAATAGCTGCACTTTCGTTTTGCTTTAAAGCACAAACGATCGTGTAATATTTCAGCTCCTGATAATTAAAAGGTTGGTTTACCCGGTCTTTATCTCTGAGGTCAGCCGACAACTGCTTCAGAATGGGATAAGCCAAACTATATTGTTCTTTTTGAAAATAAGTTACTGCCTCGCGCATTGCCCTGTTAGGGTCAGTAAAATAGTAGGTTTCTTGTGAAAACCCTGCATAACTCGTTCCGAGTAGCGCTAAAACAAAGGTTATTTTTTTCATCCAAAGGAATTTTTCAAGAATGCTTATTGAAATGACCAAACATCATTCCAAAGATCTCCGAATAAAGATAACCCAAACAATGATTATATTCATTTCCGAAATCTTAAATTTGTACAAATTTGTATCTATGTCAAAAATCATGTCGACCTCTTACTCTAACGCAGCATTTAATACAGCCAGTTTTTTATTAAGAGTTACTATGGGCTTATTAATGATTCCGCATGGTTACAGCAAACTGATCAGGTTCGAGTCTTTACAGCATAAGTTTATGAATTTTTTAGGACTTGGATCAACGCTTACCCTCTGTTTGGTCATTTTCGCAGAACTAATTTGTTCAGCGTTATTGATTTTAGGACTGGTAACCCGCTTTGCTGTTATTCCTTTAATTATTGCCATGTGTGTGGCACTGTTCATTTCTCATCGTGGCGACTTTTTCGGTGAAGGCGAAAAAGCAGCTTTATTCTTAGCGGGTTATATCACAATATTATTAATCGGACCTGGCCAGGCCAGTGTAGATGCGCTTGTAAAAAGATAAAAGAATGTTTGTAGCAAGTACACCAATCAGAGTCAGATATGCCGACACCGATCAGATGGGAGTCGTTTATCACTCAAATTATATAGATTATTTCGAAGCCGGCAGAACGGAAGCTATTCGCGATTTAGGCTTTACTTATCGTGATATGGAAGCCATGGGAATTATAATGCCAGTAGTGGAAGTTAACTGTAAATACTTACGTCCTGCAAAATACGACGACCTGGTTACTGTTAAAACCACTCTGACCGAACTACCGAAAGATCATAAAATTACTTTCATTCAGGAAATCTTTAATGAAGAAAACAAACTGTTGGTAACCGGTACTGTTAAGCTATATTTCATGGAGGCAAAAACCATGCAACGCTCAAAAATGCCGGAACAGTTATATAACAAATTAAAGGAATATTTCGCCGATATTACATCAGTTTAAAAAATTCTATACCTAATTATTTGATTTTTATCAATTAGGATGTAAATTTGTTTTACCCATTTTTAAATCCACTATTTAAAACCGATTTATCCAGGCCTTGGAAACTTCCGAGTCCTACGAAAAACATCCTTCAGGATGTTTTTCTTTTTTTACTTAAGTAAGTCCAGTATTTTATACATTTCCTGCACCATACTATTCGCAGTACCATTATAGTTATAAGCAATAATGGCGATATTGTATTCTTTGCCGGCTTTTGACCGGTGTACACCAGCAAAAGCTTTCACCCCTGCAATCGTTCCGCTCTTCAACTTCATGTTATTGTATAAAGGGAACCCTTCAAGATAAGATGTATACCAACTTTGTTTGCGGGCATATTGCAAAACTTTCACTAACGCTTCGGCTGTAATTCTGTTTTCAGGAGATAATCCGCTACCGTCCACCATCTTTAACTGGTGTCGGGCAATACCTTTTCCTTCCCAGAATGCCTTCAGTTTATTCAACCCGCTTTTCAACGATGCCTGCTCTCCAGCCTGCGCATCTATTGATTTTATCATTACTTCACCGTATAAATTGATACTTTTTCTTAAAAACCAATAACTGATTTTCTCCAGTTCGGGCGATTCAACAGTATAAAACTCTTTCCATCCTGTTTTATTGAGTGAATAGGTTTGTAAAGGATATGTTTGAACTGGGTGCATTAATTCAATTCCATTGGCAGCCATCGACAGTTCTAATGTTTGTGCGAATACCTGCGCCGGATAGGGCATCGAACCGCTAATGGTAAAAGAACTTCCTGCCGGTACTGTTCCTACAGCAAAACCCTGCGTTGCGTAGGGAGTTACATATATATATGCCTGGTCGCCCGAACCGGCTGCACCGGTAGTGATATTATTTTTAAAGTTATTGAGCAACAAAGACGGCGTTGTATTTAATACAGCAGTAGAATCACCTGTCTTTTTACCGGGTGTCAGCTGAAGGTCGTACTGATTTTCATTCCAGTTCAAACTCCACGATCCGGCACCATAGTAATTTCCCATATCATTGTAAGTATAACCACCGGGTAAAGACTGATAATCAAAAATAGTTTCATGAATATGTACTTTACCTTCTACTACATGAATGCCTTCCTGGAGAAATACCTGAATAATGTTTTTAATCACAGTGTCTTTGTGCGTTTGTGTCCATCTCCAGCTACCAAAAGTGGGGTCACCTCCGGCAACAATATGCATATCCCCCTTCAGTACTTTATTGGCTACTGAACCTGTATAATAAAATGTCGTTTTATACCTGAAATCCTTTCCCAGCAAATCATAAGCCGTTGCAGCAGTAATAATTTTTTGGGTGGAAGCAGCCGGTAAACCAATTGTAGAATGATTTCTATAAACCCATTCACCGGTTTGAGCATCCTGAACAGCAACTGACAAAATGCCGCCTTGCAAAACAGCCTTCTTTTCCAACGCAGCAACAGATTCTTTCAATTTTGCCGCTACAGTCTGAGCACTCAGCTGATGCACCCCGAATACCAATAATAACAGGCATATCTTTTTTATCATCTTTTTCATTTGATTTATTAAATTTAGTTGTTTCTTGCATATTGCCTAAATATTTCACAATGAAAGAACATTTCGCAACTATAATTACTATCGGAGATGAGCTGTTGATCGGACAAGTGATCGATACCAATAGTGCATGGTTAGCTCAAAAACTAAACCATATCGGTTTTTGGGTAAAGCAAAGATGGTCAATCGGTGATGATGCTTCTGCCATTGTAAGTGCTTTAGACGCTGCGCTGGCATCTAGTTCGATGGTCATTATTACCGGCGGACTCGGCCCCACCAATGATGATATTACTAAAAAAGTATTAACCGGCTACTTTGATGGCCAGCTGCAGTTCAACGAAGCAGTACTGGAACATGTGACGGCTTTATTGTCGAAAGTAAAAGTGAGTCCTTTGTTAGAAAGAAACCGTCAGCAGGCAATGCTTCCTTCTACTGCAAAAGTATTATGGAATGCAGTGGGTACAGCTCCGGGCATGTTGTTCGAAAAAAATGGAAAGCTGGTCTTTTCTCTTCCCGGAGTTCCTCATGAAATGAAATACGTGATGGAAAACTCCGGAATCGGTATTATTCAGGAACATTATTCCCTGCCTTCTATCCAGCATAAAACACTATTAACGGCAGGTATCGGTGAATCAACCCTTGCAGAGCATATTCAGGACTGGGAAAATCAACTTCCGGCTAACATAAAGCTTGCTTATTTACCCAATAACGGAATGGTTCGTTTACGGATAACCGGTATAGACAAACAAAGTCATACATTATCAGTACAATTACAGGAGCAGTTTGAAAAGCTGAAGGTTCTTGTATCGGAATGGCTAATTACCGACGAAGACAAAACGCTTAACCTCGTATTGGGGGAGTTACTGAATGATACTTCGTGCACGGTAGGTTCTGTAGAAAGTTGTACCGGCGGGTATCTGGCTCATCTCATTACTTCCCTATCCGGTTCGAGCAAATCTTATCTCGGTTCGATAGTAAGTTATGCAAATGATGTGAAAGAGAACCTGGTGCACGTAAAGCATGAAACAATAGAGCAGTTCGGCGCAGTAAGTGAAGAAACAATTAAAGAAATGGTAAAAGGCGGACTTGAACAATTGGGCGTGAATTATGTAATAGCAACTTCAGGTATAATGGGCCCGTTGGGTGGATCGGAAGCCAAGCCGGTTGGTACCGTTTGGTTGGGTGTAGGTACGAAAGAAAAAATAGAGACCAAGCTAATAAAAGCGCGGTGGGATCGTTTAAAAAACATTGAATTCACAGCTCAGCAGGCTTTGCTTTTCTTAATAAAATTTATCAAGGCAAACCCAAAAGCGAACGATTGTTAGTAAAATTTGTACATTTGCAACATCGATTAGCTTGCCAGAGTATCTAATAGTCTCATATATAATGCATTCTGCATCAATACGACTACCAATGCCTGGTTTTTTAGTTCACAGTATGTGAGTTATTTAGTAATTTTGTCATTTAAAATTAAAATTCATTTATGGCTGTAGTTGACCTGGTTATGCCAAAGATGGGCGAAAGTATTATGGAAGCAACCATCTTAAAATGGCATAAAAACCCTGGCGATCCTGTGAAGATGGATGAGACGGTGTTAGAAATAGCAACAGATAAAGTAGACAGTGAAGTTCCGTCAACGGCTGAAGGGATTATCGATGAAATTTTATTTGAAGCAGATGCAGTAGTTCCTGTAGGTGCTGTAATAGCACGTATAAAAACTGATGCTACCGCATCAGCAGTGGATCAACCTGCCCCCGCTACTCCGGCTGCCGCTCCGACAACCAACGTACAAGTTGTTGAAACAGCTACAGCAGCTCCTGCAAAAGTTGAAAATTCCGGCACAAAAAATAATTTCTACTCTCCATTAGTACTGAAAATTGCTTCTGAAGAAGGTATCAGTATGAGTGAACTGGAAAATATTCCTGGTTCAGGAAATGAAGGCAGAGTAACTAAAAAAGATATTTTACAATACGTTGAAGCAAAGAGAAACGGGCAAACAACCGCGAAACCTGCAGCTCAACCCGCTACTCAGGCAGTACAGGCAACACCTTTGAGTCAGCCTGTAGCTACTACAACGTCTTCTCCTGCACAATATTCAGGTGGAAATGTAGAAATCATCGAAATGGACCGTATGCGTCGTCTGATTGCCGATCACATGGTGAAAAGTAAGCATACCAGCCCGCACGTTACCAGCTTCACCGAAGCGGATGTTACCAATCTGGTATTGTGGAGAGAGAAAGTAAAAAACGAATTTGCAAAGAGAGAAAATGAAAAAATCACTTTCACACCGCTCTTTGTAGAAGCCATTGTCAGATGTATTAAAAAATATCCGTTCATCAACAGTAGTATTGATGGCAATAATATCATCGTAAAAAAAGATATTAATATTGGTATGGCTACGGCCCTTCCTTCAGGTAACTTAATTGTTCCGGTCATTAAAAATGCCGATCAGTTGAACCTGGTAGGTTTAACGAAAAAAGTAAACGGATTAGCGAATGATGCCCGAAACGGTAAACTTCGTCCGGATGACACGCAGGGAGGAACCTTTACACTAACCAATGTAGGAACTTTCGGAAGTTTAATGGGCACACCCATCATTAACCAGCCACAGGTAGCAATCCTGGCAGTAGGAGCTATTAAAAAACGCCCGGTAGTGATTGAAACCGAACAGGGTGATTCGATTGCAATCAGACATATGATGTATCTCTCTATGTCATATGACCATAGAATTGTAGACGGTGCATTAGGAGCAACTTTCCTCACCGCAGTAGCGAAAGAGCTCGAAAACTTCGATCCGAACAGAGAGTTTTAGTTTTTATCCGGCAAAAACATATTGACGAATACCAAAAGAGCAGTTGTAACGATCGTTACAACTGCTCTTTTATTAGATACTGGCAGTAAGATTATTCAAATGTTTATATTTTATGTAAAATACCCACTTCCGTTAATTCCTCCCTGAAGTATGTCAGCAATTATCTTGCTATATTTATGTTGGCTTTATTTATGAAGAATTCAAAATTTGTAACTTCTGTACACTAACCTATGAAGGTAAAATTTTACGACTCCGATCCACTCCTGAATGATCATGTATTAATGTTTGCATATGCTGAATTATCAGCAGAGGAATTATCTAAAACAAAGTTCCTTCCTGATAATGCCACATCATTAACCTTATTCTTAAATACCGACCCAACCGTCACAGATTACTTTACTGGTAATACAATCAATTACCGTATTACTTTTTCGGGGCAACACTCCGTTTCTGTTCTTTATACTCCCCGTGAAAACATCAGAATTATCAATGTAGATTTTTTACCCTGGGGTGCCTATTCTGTTTTCGGCAAAGAACAATCAGCTTTACACAATGTTACTTCAGATGCCACGGAGCTTTTTCCTGGTTTAAAAAAGTTACTTCCTGATCTTGAAGCTCATTTAAACGATGCTGAATATTGTGTTCGGGTTTTAGAAACCTTTTTACTTTCCGAACTTCAAAAACGCACAAAACATACAGATGAAAGGATTATTTATAGCTGTAACGAAATAATCAGGAATAATGGAAAAATACCAATAACAGAACTCTGCAGAAAAGCAGGAATATCGCAGTCAGGATTAAGAAATTATTTCTCAGAAATGATAGGCGTTACTCCAAAATTATTCGGACGAATTACCCGTTTTACTGCTGTACAGAAATTTTTGGGAGAAAATCCTAATGTTGGCTGGAGTGATATTGTACATCAATTTGACTATTTCGATCAAAACCATTTTATCAGAGAATTTAAACAATTTACCGGAGCCATTCCGAAAAACAGAAGACAATGGGAAGCACTGTTTGACCCGCTAAAAAAAGCCGTAGAAGATGGTTTTGCTGCTGATCCTGAACAGATGAAACGCTATCGGGATGCCTCGCTCTATCAGATTTTACACTACACCCCGCAAAATACCTGATACCGCAACTTTGATTTGCCCCGATAAAATCGCTTTTTGTGATTTTATGCTATTTTTTGCCTTCAAATTTTTCTTGTTTTGTTGATTCTGAAGTTTTACAAGAAACTAAAAAAAATCAACTATGAAAACAGGGTTTTCAGGAATATTATACTGCCTTTTAGTATCTGCCATTCTATTCAACTCATGTAGTAAAAAAGAAAATGACCCGCCTGCTGTTGCAAGAGAGATAACAGTTGAAGAGCTCAGTTCTTACCAGATTATTGAAGAATATATACCCACCGCAGATGGATTCAATATCTATGGCAATAAGCCAATGCTATTGGTGAGTTATTTACAAAAAAGTGTCTCAGATAACAAATACAGGTCTTACTGGGCACTGTCATATCAATTATTTTCAAAACTAATTAGCACTCCCCTTTCTTATAACCCTGAAACAGGCATTACCAAATTTGAAACCTCATTAGGTTTCTATGAACTTACGAGAGATGAAAACGATCAGATTATCGTAGCCGGGGAGCTAATTCCTGATTACCCCGATCAGGATTTTTTTACAAAAGCTACCTCGAATTACATTCAGGTAGTGAAAATACCGAATGCAGTATTTCACAATACTTCTTATAAAGCAATAGACGGTTCTTCTTACTACCGGTTCAGTGACAGCAGATGGATGTATAATCCATCTTCAAAACCAACTACAGCTCAACTTACCTGGGATTATACCAGACATACAAATACTTTGTGGTATGGTGTGGATAATGGAAGTGCGAAACTTAAAAATTTATTTATTGTTATTCCTCAGGGTAACGGCTGGAAGGGAAATCATCAAGATAAAGACCTTCTGCTGATTAATACTTATGATGCGGTTTCTTTTAAAGCTGTGGGAGATGTTGGTATATATACTCCTGACATCAATTAATAATTACTTTGAAATCACCATCATGAAAAAACTTATCCTGTTATTGATAATTATTCCTCAGATTGTATCGGGCCAGGTTGTAAAAAGGCCAGATATAGAAACTTCAGCACTGAAACTCAGCTCGGGAAAACAATATGTATATAAAGTAAACCTCTATAAAATCAGCAGCACTTCCTATCCTGGGGCAAAAGTTCAGTTAAAGATGATGCAAAACGCCGCTATACTGGATGGCAATGCAATGCTGTATCCTGAAATCAGAGCCGATCACGGGCCTATGTTCAAAGTTTGTCCGATAATTTTATTCGGCTACAAAAAAAATTCGTTTTCTACAGAGGGTAAGTGTAGTGTAACAGAACAGGGCAGCCTGAGTTTTACGAATGATATTGTTTTGGGAAAAAGATTTTCAATGCCGATTCCGGCAGACCGGCTCACTGCTGAAACAAAACTGGTAGTCGGCATCTATGGAGCGGAAATTACGCTTCCGAATGGCACTTCAAAAGTGTTGAAAAAGGCTAACCTGCGTTCGTTCCGGTTAATTGATATGGATTTCTCCGTCAGAAACTATATAAAGTATGAGGTAAATATTGACGGAGCAACGATTACACTTGAGTATATAATAGAAAGATCAGCGATTTAATAAAACCCCGGCACACAGATGACGTTGAATTCATCAGCAATCACTAACATTCAGCATGAGATCTATCAAAAATGAAAATAATATTTTTTTTGTTGTTTATGATCAGCTCAAAATTCTCTTCCGGGCAATCTGGGCAAACACCGGAATGTGTAGAAAAAATGACCACAGAAAAATATCGTTCATACGAAGGCATATTGGAACTACCCACGGGTGAAAAACTATTTAGAGTAAGAATTATCAGACAGGAAAAATGTATGGATTGTATAGAGGGCATTTTGTATGTAAACAGTTTATGTAATACAATAGCCAGCTTTACCATTGGCCGGGTTCCGAAACAATTTGTTAAAGATGGTTATGACCTGGAGTGGTTTTTAAATGATGGCTACAACACAAATAAAAAACATATTGCTATAAATAGAACAGATGGTGCGGCGGCCTATTTCAGACAGTTCGTGCACCCCCTTAAATTAATTGTACAACATGCTGACAGCAGCCTCAATCTTTTTGGGTTGAGAGAAAATGATATATTGGAGATTTCATTACAAAATGGACTAAGAATATACAACAAAGATAAAAATGTTAAACAATATAAGTTGATTCCTCAAACCCAAGAATTTTCTAATGTAACCAAAAACTATTTTCAATGGGGAGATTGGGGTGTACATTTTATAAAGGAAAAAGACAGCAGTTATACAATAGAACTTATCAACTTAATAAAATACATAGATAACCGTCAGATCGAATGGCAAAAAGTATATAGCGCGAAACAATAAAATATTACAGATTTTACGACTTCTCTAAATTCAGAAAACCACCCTCATTTATATCAATTAAAAGACGCTTTCAGGAGCGTCTTTTATTATTTATTTCTGAATAGTTGAATGGTATAATCAAGTAGTTGCTGATTTCCATACGCTCCATGCCCCGGAATAATAATTTTAACCTGCGGATATGCTTCTTTTACTTTTTCAACCGTATTCGACCACTCTTCAATATTGGCATCTCCTAAATAACCTTTAGTAGCATCTGATTCTTTGATTAAACATCCGCCGAACATAATATTTTCAGCGGGAAAATATCCGATAACATTATCGATGGTATGGCCTTCTCCGAAATATTTAGCCATAACTTTTTGGTTACCCACCTTTAAAGTAAGTGAATCAGTAAAACTATTCTGAGGAACAACCAGATCATTCTCTTTTGCCAGTTCTACTGTTTTAAAATATGAATACGAAGGAACCCCGTTGTCTTCAAATGCCTTTAATCCACCCAAACAATCATTATGGAAATGCGTAGGCACAATGGCGTTGATTTTACAATGCAATGTTTCTTTGATCCATTTAATTAAGGTCTCTGAACTTTTATCGTTAGTGGGTGTATCAAATATAATCACCTCATTATTATCCCTTACGATCAATCCGTTACATGGAACTTTCCCGAAATCATTGGTTTGTAAATACGAAACATGTTGATAAGCATTTTCAGTAATCTGGGTCACTACTAAATCATCTGACTGATAAACAACTTTCGGCTCGAATGCTGACTGCTGTTGATCATTACAACCCAATACGGTAATAGATACAATAGCGATTACTAACAATTTTACAATAAGATTCATGTTATTCTTTTACTTTTCGGTATTAGAAAATTTGTGTTGTATAGAGAAAAATGCCCACAAATAAAATATCATTATGAATATGTTTTCTGTTACGCAAATGGCGTAGATATGATGTTAGACAAATTCCTGCACACTTTCCATTCGTTGTTCTTTATTCAGCACTTCCATAATTCACTACTGTAATGCGTACTTTTTTCAGGTTCTTCAGATAAAAAGTATATAATAAATTATATACATCTTCGCTATGTTCGATGGCTGTTTTTTCACGACCCACTGCTTCCTCAATCGTATTATATATATGTGCGATCGTATTACTATGAGCAACAATCAATACATTTTTTTTAGCGTCAATGATCGACTTCACCCACTCAACCGAAGGCATCGGATCATATTCTACCGGTTGCAAATTTCTGGAAGTATATACCTGCTCAGCAGTTTGATAAGAACGGATAGTATTGGTAACGTATACCACATCGATTTTTTCCGGCGCTAATGTTTCTTTCAAATCATGTGCTCTTTTCAATCCTTTTTCACTGAGCGGTGGGTTTTTCAGATCAACTCCTTCATAATTTGCTTTTTCTCCGTGCCGTACTAAAAAAATAGTTTGCGCATTTAACAGTTGAAAACTGCCAATTGCTAAAAGAAGAGACAATATGATTTTCATATGCAAGGTTTTTATGTAAACAAATTTAATCTTTCTACGGGCATTCTCATTCCCATTCATCAATTGATGAGATGTTTTATCAGTATTTAATTTGGTAATTTAATAAGGCTTCATAAGGATTTCCCTCTAAACCAAGTAGTTGAGCAAATGCAGGTTCAGTTTTTATTCCAGACTCTTTCAATTTTATAATTTCTTTTTTAAAAGTTTCGGGTTGCTGTTGCAGAATTTCATATTCTTTGATCATATGCAAATAGGCATATTGGTCAGTGGTAGGTACAGCTTGTGCAAACAATTCAAAGCAGAAACCATTCAGCGTAAATGTTGTAATTACTACCGTAGCAGTATTGATAATGTCTGTATAGATTTCAAAATTTTTAAAGTGCGAAAAATGAGTAATCAATTTATCCTGAAGACACTTTAATTCCGTTGCATAAAGGATAATATCAACATCACTCGTAGCAATATTAATCTCAATGGGTATAGTGCCTGTAATGACAGGTTGATAATCACTCAACCGATCCATGATATGGTAGGAAACAAGAACATCATATAATTGTTTTTGCAGCTCATTTCCTTTTTTCAGGTAATTGATATCGGCAAAATTCATCATAAACAAAAATAGCTATTCCCTCACAAATCAGTGAGAGAATAGCTATTCTATTATTTATTCATCTTTTTAGTATAATAGTGTTTATCCACTATTTTTTATCAGACTACTTCACTTCAAATCCAAAATCATAACCCTTATCTTTTGCAGGAACTCCATCTTTTAACCAAACCGGAGCCGGTGCATCTTTCAGGAAGTGATCAAAGAATTGAGATAAACGGATACTTAAATCTTTTCTGTTTTTTCTCTGAACCAGATTATGATCTTCATTATTGTATTGTAACAACCAGGTTGGTTTTCCTAAACGTCTTAAAGCAGTAAACATTTCAATGCCCTGATACCATGGAACTGCTCCGTCTTTGTCATTATGCATAATCAGCAACGGTGTTTCCACTTTAGGGGCAAAGAACAATGGTGAGTTTTTGTAATAATCATCAAAAGCTGACCATAAATCTTTACCGATTCTACTTTGTCCTTTTTCGTATTGGAACTGACGAACCAAACCACTACCCCAACGGATTCCACCATAAGCAGAAGTCATATTGGCAACTGGTGCTCCGGCTCCGGCAGCAGCAAACATATTGGTTCTGGTTACTAAGTAAGTAACCTGATAACCTCCCCAGGATTGTCCTTGAATAGCCATTTTTTTCGCATTAACCCAAGGTTTTTTTGCTAACATTTCAGCAGCAGATACTACAGAATTGTAAGCATCTTCGCCCGGCTGGCCTGTTTGATAATAAATATTCGGATCAAACACGATATAACCGTTTGACGTAAAATATGCGATGTTAATGGTAGAGGCAGATGGTGCCGGACGATTGTAATTATACAGTTTATCCGAATTCTTTTCATAAAAATAGAAAATCACCGGATACTGTTTGGTTGAATCGAAGTTCTCAGGTCTGTATAAAATACCTTCAGACTCTTTTCCATCAAACATAGTCCATTTAACCAGCTCAGTCGTATGCCAGATATAATCGTTTTGCTGAGCGTTTAAAGAACTGATTTTAGTGTAATTTTTTAAATCTTTCGACAAGTACGCATTAGGAGATTCTTTAACAGAACCAAAAGTAACCAGGAATTGTTGTGCGTTTTTAGCTTTCATTACATTGGTAGCTGAAATAGCATCTTCGTATAACAAAGTTAATTTTCCTTTTTTACCGAAAGTTTTTACCCCAACTCCAGCGAGTTTATTCTTTTTGTTGAAAGACCTGAAATAAAACTCTTTCGTAGCATCAGTAGGATATTCGTCTCTTTCAAAACGGATCCATCTTAATTCCGTATTATTTTGTTTACCGTAACCATCAGTTAAGTTAACGGGGGCAACTACACCTTTAGGATCGATTTTCCACAAATCAAACTCGGCATTCAAAACGATGAAGGCATCGTTTTCATACCAGGTAC
The DNA here is from genome assembly GCF_003991195.1 of Gynurincola endophyticus. GTDB lineage: Bacteria > Bacteroidota > Bacteroidia > Chitinophagales > Chitinophagaceae > Gynurincola > Gynurincola endophyticus. The sequence continues at coordinate 527,314 of NZ_RCWL01000002.1, forward strand.
CGATTCCGAAAGCTGGTTTTAAATCCGGATTATCATATTCCTCATTAACAAACTGATCGTTGATATTTTTGGTAAGTTCTACCGTTTGTTTAGTAGCGATTTCGTAAGCAAAATATTTTTTATTATCTCTGTCATACCAGTATACAAACTTTCCATAAGGAGATAATTGGTAAGGACCACGTCTTTGTTCAAACAGTAATTCCTTTTTTCCTGTTTTCAAGTCTACCAGATAAACATCACCCAATGAAAATCCTTGCCATTGGCTTGCCACTGCATCTTTTCTCGAATCGGTTGCTAATCCGTATGGAGCATCTTCATTGTTTGCAGGCTCAATAATCATTTCAAATACGCTATCCGCAATTTGTAACACTTCAGCTGCATTTTCGTAATGGAACGTCTGATATCCTCTTACAGTAGTGCGCAACAATTGTTGTGTTTGCAATACCTGATCCTGCCAATGCCAGATATCCAGTTGTGCTACTTCAAAATCAGGTTTTGTAGTATCTTTTACACGAGGAACAGGTACTAATTCGAAAGACAATCTTTTACCGCTTTTTGAATAAACAGGTGTTCTGTTTTCATTAATAATCAATCCATCGGCAATGCCTTTGTGATTAGCTGCTACACGGATGTTGGCTTTTGGCTGCCCGGCTTTATATTCGAATATTTCAAATGTTTTGTGTTTGCCTTTTGCTGCTGCTTTTTGTTCAACAAGAAAAGCAAAAGCTGTAGCTTCTTTATTGAATCCGTTCAAATTTTTTACATCATTGAATTCTTTCAGAATAGTATCTGCTTTTTGTGTTTTCAGGTCATACCACAACAATGCATTCGGTTGATTGCCGTTTTTATTAATTCTGTAAACAATTGCTTTACCGGCATCATCGATACCAAATGAATTGATCTTTTCTACAGTAAATGTTTTACCGGTTACTGTATTGAATACAGTTAAAAGAACAGCTTCATTATTACCGGCACCACCTCTTCCGGCAGCGGCACCAGCAGCACCTCCTGTAGCCGGAGCTGCAGGTTTACGTAACAAACCGATATTTTGAGAAGTAGCTAATTCCTGAGAGAGTTTTTTTAAGCTGTCGGCAAGATGTGCCAGACTATCCACCGCTTTCTTAACTCTGGCGGCAGAATCTAAGGTTTCCTTAGGAGTTTCAATTTCGGTAGTATAAGCGATATACGGACCATCTTTTGTAACAGAAACAGCCTTGAAGTTGGCGATTTTCTCCACTTTACCAGTACTCAACTGAATAATAGCCAAACTGTCTTTGGGCATTTGTGCCGGTGTTAACTTCTTGATCTTTCCTTCACGGGTCTCCTTAAAAGGGGCTTTAATTCTTACCACTGCATAATTTCCGCTTCCGGTAAACTGGATGGCAGTACCACGAGGAATTTCGATATTCAGTTTACGGTCTACAGACTGTACAAAAGCTTTACCATCGCCTTCCTGCGGGTTCACTTCGTAGCCTACATATAAACCGTTTTGAGAAATAACCGAGCCTTCCAGTGCTTCCCACTGATCATACACATCATGTGTCAGTGGTTTTTTCTGAGCATTCAGGTACACAATGCTCAATGTAAAAACAAATAATAAACTTATAGATCTCATGCTGACGAGTTTAGAGCCTGAAGTTACTTTAAACTTTGCGAAGCACCCGCCCCTGTAACAGGTTATTTTTCTATCAAGAGAGCTATTTGTTCAAAAAATGTGAAAAAAGCTATGTTTTCTTTTTGCTGATAAAAACAAAATAGGTTTGTAAGGCCACACTCACTACTATAAATGCAAGACCTAAATAAAAATAGGTTCCCATGCCTTTATCTTCTCTATAAAGCATAAATGCCAGTAAAATACCATAGAGTGGCTCCAGGTTATAAGAGAGGTTAACCGTGAAAGCGGAAATATATTTAAGCGCATTCATCGACAAAAGCATTGCCCAGACTGTACAAATCACGCTTAAAACCAGTAGTCCCATCCAGTCAATGGTAGTTGGAATGACGTGTGTAGGAGGAAAAACTTTTAAATAAAAAGGAAGTAAAATCGTGAGAAACAATAAGCCCCCGAACAAATAGTAGAAAGTCACCATCCAGGTACTATGTTTCTTCACCTGTCTGCCGTTAAGAATGGGAAAAAGACTTCCGAGTACGGCAGCAATCAAACCGATGATAATGCCGGTTTGATAAGAGGGATCAAATTGAAAAATCAGTGAAATACCAACGATTGGTAACAGTCCTAATAAGAGTTCACGAATTGAAAAGGAAGTTTTGTTAATCAGGGGTTCAAAAATAGCAGTAAAGAAGCCGATAGCAGAAAAACAAACCAGTGCTACCGATACATTTGCATATTTAATACTGGCATAAAAGGTAACCCAGTGTAATGCAGCGATAACACCGATACCGAAAATACGCCAGACATCTTTTCCCGGAATAGAAACCCAGGCTTTTTTATAGAACATCAAAAGCGCGAGAATAGGAACAGAAAGCGCCAGTCTGTACCAAACCAACAACCCTTCATTTAAAGTAATAATACGGCCCAGTACACCGGTTAACCCCGCAAATAAAACTGCGAGGTGTAATTGCAATAATGCTTTTTGCATGTTAAGGGAGTTATTTGGAATAGATATCGGAGTGTAAAGAGGTTTTTGACTTCTTTTCAACACTGTATCGATAATCTTTGAACAGACTGTTCCATCTTAATTTCAACACACCGAGAATTCCTTCTTTTACAATTCCTTTGTGCATTTTAGAATCACCATATTTTCTGTCTTCGAAAATAATCGGGACCTCTTTAATTTTAAAACCCAGTTTCCATGCAGCAAACTTCATTTCAATCTGAAATGCATAACCAAGGAACTGAATCTTATCAAGATCGATCGTTTCGAGTACTTTTCTTGAGTAACAAAGGAAGCCGGCAGTGGTATCTTTGATCGGCATCCAGGTAATCAGACGGGTATAAAAAGAACCGCCTATGGAAAGGGCAATACGGTTAAAAGGCCAGTTCACGGTACCACCTCCTTTTACATATCGCGATCCGATAGCAACATCAGCGCCATCGATGGCGCAGGCCTCAAAAAGTCTTTGTAAATCTTTAGGATTGTGTGAAAAATCAGCATCCATTTCAAAAATATAATCATATCCATTACGTAAAGCCCATTTGAAACCATGGATATAGGCGGTGCCTAATCCAAGTTTTCCTCTACGTTCTTCAAGATGCAGTAATTGAGGGTAAACCTGTTGCAGTTCTTTTACGATCAACGCTGTGCCATCGGGAGAGCCGTCGTCAATAATAAGTACTTCAAATCCTTGCTGCAACTGGAATACTGCTTCAATGATTGCTTGAATGTTTTCTTTTTCGTTATAAGTAGGTATGATAACAATCTTTTTCACAATAGGGCATCTATCCTTTTATATCAATTATTTTTTTAGCATGAACTTATTGAACAATTCTGTCAGTTTTTGTTTCGTATTCAATGCAAAATCACCTTTCATCATCCAATCATAATACTGAGGTTCCTGCTTGAATATCTGCTCTACCGGTTTGCCTTTATGTTTGCCGAAGTTGAAAATCACTACTCCGTCTTTATTAATCATTCTACGGGCAAAATCCACCACTTCATCTTCACCGATAAACTTCAAAACAGTGTCGATTGAGTTTTCCAGTTCAGGATAACGTTGCAACTGTGCTTCTAAAATTTCCCAGGTAGCTCTTGCATCCGCTTCGGCACTATGCGCATTTTCCAGCGTTTTATTACAGTAGAACTTATAAGCAGCTCCTAAAGTTCTGGGTTCCATCTTGTGAAAAACCCGCTGAACATCAATTAACCGGTGTTTATCTGCATCAAAATCTAAACCAGCTCTTAAAAACTCCTCCACCAACATCGGAATATCGAAACGATTAGAGTTATATCCGGCTAAATCGCAATTTTCAAGAAATTGTCTTAACTCATTGGCCACCTGTTTGAAGGTGGGCGCATTGGCTACCATTTCATTGGTAATTCCGTGAATAGCTGTAGAACTTGGATCAATCGGCATTTCAGGATTGATCAACTTTCTCTTAATTTGCTGATTACCATCAGGTAATACTTTTACGATTGCAATTTCAATGATTTTATCAACAGAGGGATTGATACCTGTTGTTTCTAAATCTATAACAGCAATAGAACGGTCTAATTTCATCATCTAATTTAGTTTAGCGCACAAAGGAATTGCAAAAGTACAAATTGCTGTAGGGATTCTGAAATAAATACAATTAATTACGTCTTTGCTGCTTAGTAACAATAGATAATCACTAAATGTTCACTCTTTTTAAAATAAAAACAAGTAGAGGTACTTATAGTGCATAGATAACCAACTATACAAGATCGTTCACAATAAAGTCAGTTATGTATAGTAATTTTAGGGTTGCCTGGTCAGTGTTATACGTTCTCCTTCCTGTGTAAATAAGATTTGATTTTCTTTGAACTCAATTTTTATTCCGAATTGGTCAAACTTAAATTTTTGCGCAGCATAAGGTGTCAATAGAAAACTGGCTTCAGCTCCAACATCTTCGCACATTAAGCCGCTTTCTGCATCCATATATACTTTCAATGTCAGATCGTAAGCCTGATTATAATAAACACCTTCATGTTTTTTCAAGTCCTGCACAGCCGCAAAGTAAGGTAATTCCTTTTTATCGGTATAAATAGCATTGTAAATAGCAATATAGAAATCATTTTTAGGGTATCGCTGTCCGATAAGCGAAACTGAAAATCCAATATTAGTTTCCGGATCAAATACTACCAGCGAATGAGTTCCTTTTGTATCGCCGGCATGTCCATAAGTTTTTGTTGTATAAAAATTTATTCCGGCCAGATTACGTCCGAAATCTTCTTTTTCAGAAGGCAACATCTGTTGAAGAGTTTCAGGTTTCACCACTTTTCCCTGAAACAAATTATAAAAAAACTTATTCAATTGGGAAGGTAGTGTAGCGATGTCCCCTACCCCGATAATATTCCGGTATACATAATCAGGTTTTGTTTGCCAGGCAGCATCCAGGTAATTGTATTGGTACGAAGAAAAGAGATGTTGAAGATTCATGTCTGCAGCCACAAAATCTTTTAAACCGTTGGGTTTAATAATCTCTTTTTGCAGCACTTTTCCATAACCTTTACCATACTTTTGTTCTACAATATTTTTTAGTAAATAGTAAGCTGAATTGGAATAAGCTACACTATCCCCCGGTTCAAAATCAATTCCCTGACGAGTAATTTCATGGATAATTTCTTTGTCACTTACTTCACTTTCCAATAACCAGTTTTTGTTATCAGGCTTATTACTATAATCTCTTTTAATTCCGCTGGAATGCTCCAACAAATTCTTAATGGTTATTTTACCGGCATTCGGTATTTGAGGATAAAACTGTACCAGCTTATCATCTGGTGATAACTTTCCCTCTTCTATCAACTTCCATATCAAAACAGCTGTAAATACTTTAGTAATTGAACCGATCTGATATTTCGAGTGCTGATTCCATTTTAAACCGGTAATAGAATCTTGCCCGAAACTACGGTGATAAACTTCTTTTCCTTCTTTAAAGACAGACACTGCCCCCACGCCCTGATTGTTTGATTCAATATGACTAATAAAACGATCGAGTTGTGTTTGATCAATATTTTGTGCTGTTATTGTAAGGCCGGATAATAATAAAAGGAAAATTAATATTTCAGTTCGCATACACTCAATGATTCATTTGGATAAATATTTTACAACCCGATTAACGATTAATGCTTAAAAACATCCAATTCTTTTGCAAAGATAAAATATGTCACTAATGAGTGGCCTGTTCTTTTTCATATGATTGATGATGGAAAAACACTATACAATCAACACTGTTGTTTAGAGGAGAATAATTACGACGTAGTTTTACGAAAGCAGGTTAAAATAAACTTAAATACGTTATTCTCAAAAATCACGTTACGTTTGTTTCAGAACTAAATACAAACACTTAACAGATATTATAACCAATTAATTATTAAGCAGTAATTACATGAAACAATCAGGCATGTGGGCTATTGATGTACCAGAGGCCTTATAAAGTATATAAAAAATAAGGTGTTAGAGCTTGCATTTTTAAAAAATGATTATTTTATTTGTGGTAAATCCACATTCCTTGTAAAACACTGCGCTAAAGTCTTGTTAAAATCCTGAGGTCCTTTGAAAAATTAATGATTCCAATTCCTAATCATTAAATTTTTCAACCTCAAACTACAAAACAATGAAACGTTTTTTACTTGTTACCGCTTTAGTATTATTAGTTGCTACAACCGTTACTTCATGCTCTGCTTCTAAAAGCGGATGCAAAGCTAGCAGAGGAATGGTTGGTTACAGATAATTAAAGTGTTTACAGGAATTCATCTCAATTGAATGTAATAAAGCTTCCTTTCAGGAGGCTTTATTATTTTATAGCAGTTTATTTTCATTGTGTTTTCCACCTTTCAGCTCAAACTTCAGCTACTTAAAGTATTTATGCTCAATATATCATGATGGAAAAAAAATATAATAAATCGATGAAAAACTTCGTTTTTGCTTAATCATATGTTAAATTGCACGAATATCTCTTAAACTCAAACCTATCACATGCTTAAATTTACAAAATTAGCACGCGTTCTTTGCTTGTGCCTGGCGGTAGTGTTACTTACTTCTGCTGTGCCGGTTGGTAAAAAAGCAGTGCCGGCTCCGGTTCCTGCTGCAGCTAACACCATTGTAGACTTTTCTAAAATGTCGAACAGTGAGTTAGTAAAATATGCTGAAACTTTAAAAGGCGACAAACTTACACTGAAAGAAAAAGTAGGTTTGAAACTTTTTAAAAAGCAAATGGTTAAAGCTGAAAAAAACATGGCCGGCGGTGGTAAATCGCAGTTAGTGGCTGTTTTACTTTGCTTTTTCGTTGGTGCATTAGGTATTCACCGTTTTTACATGGGGTATACTACCATCGGTATCATCCAATTACTTACTTTAGGTGGTTGTGGTGTATGGGCTTTAATTGACTTTATTCGTTTATTAATCGGTGATTTACAACCGGCGAATGGTCCTTTCGAAGAAACTTTTACCTAGTAGAGAATGAAAGGGAGAATTACATTTTCATTTATTAAGCTTGCAGCATTAATTATTATTCCGGTAGTATTATTAATACTACCCGGCAATTATTTTGATGAAAAGGCCAGTTTGTGTTTATCTGTACTTTTGTTTGATGCAGAATGTTACGGATGCGGACTTACGCGTGCCTGTATGCACTTAATTCACGGTAACTTTTTTGAAGCTTACTCTTTTAATATTTTAAGTTTCATTGCATTTCCGTTGTTAGCATTTCAATGGGCCAAATGGGGTTTGAAGGAATGGAAATTTCTCAGATTTCATTATTCCAGAAAAAATGTAGCTTAATGGTTTAATAGATTTCTCTGGGAGGATAATATCCTCTGTAACATATTCAATTCAGGTTGAAAAAAGCCTCGCTCGAAATCAGAGCGAGGCTTTTTTATGAAATAACCATTTTAATTCAATACAGTTTGCCGGCCGGCGATCTGTATTGAATACGTTGACAAAAAACCCCTCTCAACACGGAGTTAAGAGGGGCTTTACTATAATTGCTTGTCCAATTTATTATTGAGCAGCTGGAGTTTCAACTGGAGCAGCTGGAGAATCTACAGGAGCAACTGGAGAATCTTGAGCTGGAGTTTCAACTGGAGCTGGAGCTTGTTCAGTTGGAGCTGGAGCTTCAGTAGCTGGAGTTTCAGCAGCGTCATTACATGCAACTAAGATAGCAGCGATAGCGAAAACAGATAATAATTTTTTCATTTTTTTGCTTTTTTGAAAGTAAACTATAGTTTATTATTAATCCCGGTATTGAAAAAAGGTAACCTCACTTTTTTATTTTTTTTGAAAAATCTTTTCCCCTCGTTCAAAACACACTAATAATCAAACTATTACATTAAATACTTTTTTTTCTTTTTCGAGGGTGACCACTTTTTGTCTGTAAACACAAAGGCTGCAGTTTATCACAATAAGTTTCATCCAGACTTTGAATGAACATTTCTATCTTGATACGTATTATAAGTATATACCTTCGTAAGATTTACCGGTTTCTTTCATTTATTCCCAAGCAGCTGAACCAGAAACTATTTTAGCTTAGTTTTTTAGTTTTCCTGGCTGCGAAAATATAAAATCGGCTTTTTTATGTTGAATTGGGTTACTTCTTCTATTTTTGAGTATTAATAAATGATGATACGTGGCTAATACGTCGGGTGAAATATTATTATTAGAAGGGCTTTTAAAAAATGAACGAACAGCGATTGAAACCATCTATAAAGATAATTATAGAATGGTGCAACAGCTTGTATTGTCGAATAATGGTTCTGAGGATGACGCTAAAGATGTTTTCCAGGAAACGTTAATGGTTCTGTATGAACGCCTTTTAAAAAGAGATTTTGAGCTCAACTGCCTGTTAAAGACTTATTTATATGCAGTTGCCAAAAGAATCTGGCTAAAAAAGTTACAGCGCAATGTAATTAAAGTAGATGCAGGGGTTTTAGAAGAGGAATTACCGGATATAGGTTTTGACATTCAATTTGAACAACAACAACAACAGCATCACCTAAACATGCGCAAGGCTATGCTTGAATTAGGCGAACCTTGTAAAAGCTTGATAGAAGCTTTTTATATTCAAAAAAAATCGATGCAAGACATTGCTGATCTTTTTGGATACACCAATGCCGACAATGCGAAGAACCAAAAGTATAAATGTCTAACACGTTTGAAGAAATTATTCTTCAAAGTCAATCAAAATTCTGAATTGTGATGCGCGACCCACATTTATTACAATTAATTGACGGATATCTTCGAAATGAGTTAACCGCTGAAGAAAAAGCTGCCGTAGATAAAATGCGGCAGGAAGATAGTTCATTCGACCATATGGTAGTTGAGCAGAAGTTCTTGATCAAGCAGTTAGAAGCTCAGGAGGCCCGCAATGCTTTCGAGCAAACCGTACATTCGGTAGCTGATCAGTTTCATACAACTGCTGAGCCGACCGGTAAACTGTTACAACTCTGGAAAAAACATAAAAAAGTGATCAGCATTGCTGCGTCAATTGCAGGCATTACTGCTCTTTTGATTTCAGCTGCCGTAAACTCTTTTACGCAGAAACCTACTTCTGAAATCAGACAATTGTCGCAGGCGCTGAGAGAAGTTAAAAGAACACAGCAAATTACTGATCGTGAAATACAAGGTTTAAAACAAGCCAACTCTCAACCTGTAGCACATGCTAAACTGGGTGGTACCGGCTTTTTAATTGATCCGAAAGGATATGTGGTTACCTCTGCACATACCGTTGTGAATGCAGACTCAGTATATATTCAAAACTCTAAAGGTGAATATTATAAGGTGAATACAATCTATGTAAACTCACCGGCTGATATTGCAGTTTTGAAGATTGTAGACAATAAATATGTGCCGTTAAAAACACTTCCTTACGGGTTGCATAAAAATACGGTAGAATTAGGGGAAGAAATTTTTACTTTAGGTTATCCGCGCCCTACTGCAGATATCGTTTATAACCGTGGTTACTTAAGTGCTAAAACTGGTTATCAGGGCGATTCCTTAGCTTATCAGCTGGCTATTTCTGCCAATCCTGGTAACTCAGGCGGACCAATTTTTAATAAAGACGGAGATGTGATTGGAATTATGAGTGGAAAACAAGTTACAGCAGAAGGCGTTGTTTTCTCCAGCCGTGCCAGCAATATCCATCAGGCATTACAGGAAATAAAAAAAGATACCAGCTTACATGAGTCTATCAAAATTCACCTGCATTCACAGGTAAAAGGGGTAGAACGTGTGCAGCAAATCAAAAAATTTGAACCATATATGTTCATGGTAAAAAGTTATTAAGTTTTTTACTCTGGTGACTGAATAATAAAAACAGCCCCCAACTATGTTGGGGGCTGTTTTATATGTATACCAGACTTTATAACATCGGCCTGAGTTTTTTAGCACGTGTTTTTTTTTCACCGCTCTTCGAACTGACCAGATACGCATTACTACTCGACAAACTGAACGTTTTTCTGATTCCGACAGTATAAAACCTGGTATTTGTGAAACCCTCATAATGGTTTTTATTCATCAGATTACGCCATTCAATAAAAACGTAATTCGTTACTTCATCAGATTTCCCTCTGAGGCCAAACTGACCATTAACCGTAATATAAGTGATATCCGTGGCAGTTTTACCGAATGTTTTTTCATAGTTCTGCTCCGAACGGGAAGAAAAATTATGCCATCCCTGTGTGATTTGTCCTGTAATTAAAAGCGCATTGGAAATGGAAAATCCTAATCCGAAGCGAATATTGTGCTGTATAAGAGTAGTAACAGAATCCTGAAATTCAGGAATTGCTTTTAACCCAAATCCGAAAGGCATAATACTTATTTTTACCTGCTCACCTAATTTTGCAGTGAAATAATTATTGATAGAAATACCGACCCTTCCGTATAACATTAAAGCAGGCAGGTAAGCGTTAGAGTCTGCCGTTTTTATTACCGAACCTATATAAGGATTGATATCCAGCTCCCAGGTGAAACTACTTTTCTTTTTAATCACTACTCCTTCGGCTGTTTTAATGTTCCGGTACTCTCCTATAAGAGTAGTAATACCTCCAAGATTAACAACAGGTGTCAGGTTTGACAAAAAACCATTATCACCGATTACATTTGCTCCGGCAAAGGCATTCATGTAAGTTTCCATTGTTTCATCAGAATCATCGTCGGCGCTGTCACCAGAATTAGTGGCCGTTTGCTTGCTTAAATTTCCCATTAAATCAAAAGTCACAGAAAATTTCTTTTGATCGGATTCATATACATCGAAAACGATCGTCTTTTGATCAGGTTTTAAATTATTTTTAATAATTTCTTCTAAAAAGAAAGTAAGCTTATCATCCTGAGGATCGTGTACACCCTTTTTTAACAATTGAGCATCCGTTGCAGTTTGATACATTATTTTCAACTTGTCTTTGTCTGCTGCTTTTACATTTGTAAAAATAATTTTTGCGTCGGCTGTCCAGCCCTCCTCCGAGAGGTTAATAGAAAGTCCGTCTTCATCAGTATAATTAGCTATCTTATTGTAATCGAAAGTATACAACTGTGCAGATAGTGACAAAGGGATGAAAAAAATCAGTATTATTGGAATACTTCTCATAATTATTCTTTTATTGATATTTCAAATTTTGAAAGGATACGTTGTATAGGAATAATATTGGTAATTGTACCGGTAGTTGAAAAAACTATTCCGATCACGTTACTATTTTCATCCAGCACAGCAGCTCCGGAGTCACCACCAGTTAATTTCAAGTCGGTTTTAATAATGCCTTTAAAAAAACGTTGTTCCAGTTTTCCTTTGATCTCAACATATACAACACAACTACCATTACTTTCCAACACCCTGCCATATACTTTGCCTGAAGTTCGGCCGACCGCCAAAATAGTATAACGCCTCGCAGCATGTTCATCAGTTATTCTAAATGGCTTAGCAGGAGGTTTCTCTATAGCAGAAATGATATTTGAAACTGTATTTTCATCTTCAATAAGTGCTATAGCACTGTCAAAAAGATGATCAAAACATCCTTCCATAACCCGACCTATCCTTACCTCTTTAGCATTTGTTTTAGCCTGATCTTCGAGAGAAGGAGATACAATAATCGGATCTGTTATAGCTTCTGATATTTTAAACAAGGTTCTATCAGCACTTAATTCTTTCGAGCATAATACATGGTAACAACTTAGAATGTAAGACTTGCCGCCTTTGAATACTTTCAACCCGATCGTACCGGAATCATTATAGTCGGTATGTCTTGATATAGAGCAGCCAGGCTGTTTTGGAAATACATCTCCACAATGTAGTTTTGCAGAGTTCATAAATATTTTTCCTTCCTCGTTTCTGACATCGGTAGGTATCTTGTAAGTGAGGCCGTTTACTGATTTAAAATAAATATAGTCGGGGATTTTTACAAAATAGGTATCTCCTTCTTTTTCTTTAGCTGCAACACCGAAAATCAGACAGTTAATATCAGTAACTTCTTCCTTAATTACTTTTTTACCGGCACTTACCGAATTCATTCCGAAAACTTTTACCCACTCTTCAAATGTTTGATCAATAGCTTCCTGAATCACTTCTATCGGAATGTTTTCATCATCGGAGGTATCTTCCTGTTGATCTACATTAAATGCTTTCTCTTTATCAGCAGCTTCATCAATTTTATTTTTATATTGTTCACTTTGTTTCTGAAGTGCAGACATCAGCTCTTTCATACTCTCCTGATATTCCCTGCCCCATGCCTTTGTTTCAGACTGTACAATTTCATTACAATTACCCTGATACAATATCAGCGCATCAATTAAAACAGCAAATCTGCGCTTAGTCAGCGGCGTATTCTCAAATAACAATACCTGCCATTTCTTAACGAATTCATTCCGGTTTTTCTGCAATTCCATACCAGTGATCATATACCTGATCCAACTATTTGACAGTCCTAAGAATCTGTCAAATAGTAATAAGCCGGCTGCAACTGCTGCTAAAATGTACCCGCCATAGAGTATATAAATATTTTCATCATCAATAGTTGCCAGGTAAGGAGCAATAGTTGTAAGCACAAAAAAAGCTATAGCCATACCTCTCAACCACCTGGCCCACCAGCTTTTTTTCTCAAGAGAATTTTGATACCAAAGAATATTGTAATCAACAATGTGTTGCACATCATTATAGAGCTCAATGAGCTTATCTTTTGCTAAAGAAGCATTCCAATCTACGATTGGTTCGTAATTAATAAGGATATGACGAGGAACAGAAGGCATACATCGGACTTTTATATACAGGAAATTATTCACTCAAGTTCATAACAAAATTCCATGAACATAGATTGCTTCAAAGCATACATACATCCCTTTGTTCAATTAAACAGAACTTAATACTAATACCTTTAGAAAAACAACTATACACAAACGAAAAAAATAACTGTTTGGACTGCTAAATCAACACTTCATAAAAGTTCAATACTTATGAAATGCTTTATCCGACTCACTAATCGTACAATTAAAAAATGCTAAGAAGAAATATTTACAGCTCAGGTTGGATTCGATAAAGATGCTGCACCAAATATAAATAGATTTCTGAATCTTAAAAGAATTTTAGCTTACCACTTACGTGTTATTTAGTCAAACTTTTTTTATAGTTAGTAACAACAAAAACATATGACATTAATCAACAAACGATTACGATTTGATCCTAAACAAAATTCATCTGAACTAACATTTAGGGTTTTCCATCTGCATACCTGAAATAAAAATCCCCGCACTTAAGTGCCGGGGATTTGATAGCTGAGGAAACAGCTTAATGATATGATAGAATTATTATTTCCATAAGTTATCCGGATATTCTCCGCTTTGGATTAACTGATCTAAACTTTCTTTAACGGCCGGCGCATCTTCTTTGTAAGTAACACCGAACCATTGAGCAGAAGTCGGAATAATTTTAATCACTCCTTCACGATTACCAATAAATTTATCGGCAACGATCGGAATAAAAAACTCACTTTTCAGAGCTTGTCCATTCTCTGCTAAAAACTCAGTGAACAGCTGTTTTGAATAATCAAAAATAGAAGTATCAAAGCACCAGAAATTCATTGAAACACTCGAATCTTTCGGTAATACTTTTGGAGATTGATCATCGTCGCATACCACTTCTCCATTTACCATTGAGATATTTAAGCGTTCAGCAATGGATACCAGGTTATTATTGTTATCTCCTACACATACTCCACGGTTTACTGTTCCGTTGTCAGACAAAGTCTTTAACAAATCATAACCAATAATGGAATAAGTATCGGCATTTACTTCTTTTGTTAAAAATTCATACGCTTTTACGAATGCGTCACGACCATAAAAGTCATCTGCATTAATTACAGCAAAAGGCTCATTTACAACACCTTGTGCACAAAGCACAGCATGAGCTGTACCCCAGGGTTTTGTTCTTTCAGCCGGATAAGTATATCCGTCTGTATGGGCGGTCATATCCTGATAAACATAGTCTACTTCTATTTTCCCTTTCAATTTTGGCTCTACTATAGCCTTAAATGCCTCCGCGAAGTCCTTGCGGATAATGAACACCACTTTGTTAAAGCCGGCTCTGATAGCATCATAAATTGAATAGTCCATGATTGTTTCACCACTTGGTCCGAAAGCTTGAATCTGTTTCATACTTCCATAGCGCGAAGCCATTCCGGCAGCTAAAATCAATAAGGTTGGTTTCATTATCGTATTTTTATTTCTTCAACGAAATTAATTAATTTATTTTGAACGATCTAAGTGATATAAAATTAGTCTTGCAATTAGCTTCTCCGGTTTTGCAGCAAATCCGGTTGGGCAGTGGATTAACGCAATGTACAGTAGATGTATTGCGTACCGATCTGCTTCATCCTGTGATCTCCGGAAATAAGTTCTATAAACTTTGTTATTATCTTCTCGACTTCAAAAAACAGGCCTATAATGGTATTGTTTCGTTTGGTGGTGCTTTTTCGAATCACCTGATTGCTACTGCTGCTGTTTGCCAGGCATTAAAAATTCCTTTTACAGCAGTCATCAGAGGAGAAGCTCCTCTAAGGCCCGGTCATACACTCATACAACTTGAACAACTGGGGGCAGATTTACATTATGTAAAACGTAGTTTATTCCCATCTGAACATTTCGACAATGGCTACTGGCACAATATTTTTCCCGGACATTATATTATTCAGGCCGGTGGAGAAGGTGAAGCGGGAGTAAAGGGAGCTGCCTTAATCGCTGAAGAAATACCTTTTAACGCTTATGATGAGATTTTTTTAGCAGTAGGAACAGGTACCACCATGGCTGGTATTCTTCAGAAAATGCAACCACATCAGCAGGTAAATGGTATTCTCGCATTAAAACTTCCCGATATAAAGAGTAATTCCATCACAAAGCTGCTACAAAACAACAATCCCCGAAATCAGCAGTTTAAACTTTTCGGAGATTATCATCTGGGCGGATTTGGAAAATCGAATGAAGTATTATGGACTTACATGAATGACCTTTATGAAAGAACTAAAGTTCCCACAGACCATGTTTACACAGCAAAATTATTTTATGGTGTAGAGCAATTATTGAATCAATCAATATTGGATACATCTAAAAAAATATTAATTATTCATACCGGAGGCTTACAGGGAAACCTTTCGTTAAAGAAAAACGTCTTAATATTTTGAGAATAATTTAGCAAGCAATCTACCTTTTAGGTGTTATTTTTGCTCGCAAGCTAAAAAACGAGGAATCTATATGAAGTTAAAGCTGGTATTTTTGGTTTTTTTTCTGGGTTTTGGACATTTACATGCTCAAGATACCCTGCCTTCATTTAAGGTATCCCAGGTAGGTAATGACAAGGTTATCCTCAGTTGGATCAATCATTATCCGGTGGTGAACCAGATTAATATTCAGCGCTCCAACGACAGTTTGCGTAATTTCATTACTATTTTAACAGTACCAGACCCGGCGGTGGCACAGAATGGTATTTCCGATCAAAAAATTCCTGCAGGTAAAGTTTATTATCGTTTGTTCATCCTTTTAGATAATGGGCGATATGTAATCACCCCTTCTCAAAGGCCGGTAAAAGATGAGTCAGGTTTAGCGCTTGATTATGGTATTCAGGAAGGGCAAAATCAACGGATTCACACCGAAACTTTATCTAATACTGAGAAAAATCAGCTGAGTGAAAAATTACAATCCACCGAAAAAAGGCCAAACGGTAGATTTTTTGTAGTCGTAAAAGGCAATAAAAGTTTTCAGGTAAAAGACGCTGATTTTAAAAAATTCAGAGACTCGATTCTTTATAAAACGAAAGATACATTAGATTATATCAGCATCGACTCTATACAAATCAAACCATTTGCGACGGCTCCTGCCTATGTAAAATCAAGTTATATCTATCCTGACAGGGATGGAAATGTTATATTAAATATTCCCGGTGCAGCTCAGCGCAATTACAGGGTCCGTTTTCTTCACGATGACAGAAGGCACTTCTTTACATTAGACAGGGTAACGGAAAATTATCTGGAAATAGATAAAGCGATATTCCTGCAATCAGGATGGTATCGCTTTGAGCTTTATGAAGATGGAAAGTTAAAAGAAGAAAACAGGTTTTTTATACCTAAAGATTTTTAGGAACCAGGTCTGCCTGAAAAATATTTTCAAAGTGATATTTCACTTTTGCCTTTACTTCTTCATAATCTAATTTTCTTCCCAGCTCTTTTTCCAGTGAGGTTACCTGTTTATTCTGGATGCCGCAAGGAACAATAAAATTAAAGTAATCAAGGTCTGTATTTACATTAAATGCAAATCCGTGCATGGTAACCCACCTGCTGCAACGGATACCTATTGCGCAAATTTTTCTTTCGTAACCTTTCCGGTGCGGATCAAGCCAAACGCCGGTTTCGCCGGGTGAGCGGTCACCTTCAAGGCCATAGTCTGCCATTGTTTTAATAATTACTTCTTCAATATTTCGCAGGTATTTTCCGATATCCGTCGTGTATTTTTCAAGGTCTAAAATCGGATAACCCACTATTTGTTGCGGACCGTGATAAGTAATATCTCCTCCCCTGTTAATCTTAAAAAATTCAATTCCCCGCTTTGTACGCTCGGTTTCACTGATCAAAACATGTTCTATTTCACCGCTTTTGCCTAAAGTATACACATGCGGATGTTCCACAAACAACAGATGATGCTGAGTATCAGGCAGATCGGTAATAGGCTCCCCGGCATCGTTTTTCTGACGGCGAAGTCCTTTTATAGACAAATTCTCCTGCAGCAGATTTTCCTGGTAATCCCAGGTGCTTTGATAATCCTTCACTCCAAGGTCTTGAAACAGAATTGTTTGTTTTTCTTGCATACTGCAAAGTTACATTATATCTTGCTTCGGAATGAAATTGTACCTTTGCGGAAAGAACGAATTAAGAATTTATGAGTTTAAATGAACAAGACCTGGAATTTGAACAGGACGATTCGGCAGAAGTGCTCTACGAACGAATGAGTTGGGTGGTTGATAAAGGCCAGGAGCCGATGCGAATCGATAAATGGCTGGTGGGCCGTATTGAAAATGCCTCCCGGAACAAAGTTCAGATAGCGATTGATAACGCCCGTGTTTTGGTAAATGGCAAACAAGTGAGCGCAAACCATAAAATAAAGCCGGGTGAAGAAATTATTGTGTATTCTGATAAAGAAGTGCATGGCGAAGAAATCGTTCCTGAGCCAATGCCTTTGAATATTGTATTTGAGGACGATGACATATTAATTATCCATAAACGTGTAGGACTGGTAGTGCATCCGGCGAGCGGTAACCCGAACGGAACCCTGATCAATGGTGTGGCACATTACCTATTACAACAAAATAAAGATCTGACCGCTGAAACCCTTCCCCGTTTCGGTTTGGTACACCGGATTGACAAAAACACCAGTGGTTTGATGGTACTGGCCAAAACGCCTAAAGCTGCGAGCAGTCTGGCAAAACAATTTTTCGATCACAGCATCCACCGTCAGTATGTAGCATTGGTTTGGGGAGATGTTGCGGAAGATGAAGGAACTATTGAAGCACATGTGGGCCGCCACCAACGATTCAGAAAAATATTCGATGCCTATCCTGATGGAGAAATTGGTAAAGAAGCTATCACTCACTATAAAGTGCTGGAAAGATTCGGTTATGTAACCCTGATTCAATGCGAACTGGAAACCGGAAGAACGCATCAGATTCGTGTTCACATGAAATCAATCGGACACCCTTTATTCAATGATGAATTATACGGTGGCGACCGCATTGTAAAAGGTACTGTTTTTACCAAGTATAAACAATTTGTAGAAAATTGTTTTGCACTTTGTCCACGCCACGCGCTACACGCAAAAACTTTAGGTTTCATACATCCCACCACGGGGAAAAAAGTAGAATTTAACAGTGAAATTCCTGAAGATATGTCGAGTGTGATTGAAAAGTGGCGGAAATATGTAAAGTTTAAGAGTATTAATAATGATTAAAATATTGGTACCGGTTGATGTTATCATTGACCGGTATTTATTTAAAATCATACAAAGTAGCCGTAAAGCTGGCATTCTCTCTCTTTTTGCCGATCACTTTCCAGTTACCATTATAACGCAGAATAGTAGGATAAACCACTCCGTTGATTTTAGATAGTACAGCCTCCATTTTCACATCAAATTCATAAATACCTGCTTTGTAAGATAAATCGTAATTACGGGCTACAATTTGCCAATCATTCGGATCAAACCAGGTAATCATCTGATCAATGACCAGTTTAGATCTTTCGCTACGGGTAAGATCCTGCCGGGGAATGATTTTAAAGACATAGCAGAATAATCCGTTTTTTGTTTCGAGGTCAATAATAAAATCATAAAGATCATCCATCGGTGATTCAAAAATTGAAACTTTGTTTCCTATAAAAGGAATTCCACTGATGGGCATACCGGGATTAAAAAACAATAATTTTAATTGTTCTTTGTGTTTTTCAATGCCAGATTTATCCTTCACACTAAAAGGTTCTTTTCCGATAATATTTGTTTCACCACACACGGTATCTTTGGTAAAAAACAGTCCGGCATAAAGAGACGCTGTATAATAATTATATTCACGTTTCCGGTCATAAAAATCACCGGTCGTTTTTTCTTCCAGTACTTTCATCCACCGGCAACCGTTTTTTGTAAACTGCTGTGTTTTACTATTGAGTGAAGCCTGTACTTCGTCACCTTTATCAAAAATGAAAACAGAATTGCTCGATGTATATTCAGCTATACGCAAATTTTTAAATGCTTTATAAAAACTGGTATCTTTTTTAATATGTTGAATAAATGCATCAACATTCAGGTTACTGTAAATAACAGCGGGGGTGAGCGTAATGGATTTGTTATCGAGTTGAAAGGTAGAATCTTTTTGTGCGGAAGTGCCTAAAAAAAACAAACATCCCAGTACTGTTAAAAAGAGCGGACTAAGATGTTTGTAACAATTCATTATAATAGAAGATAGGGTGATCAATTATTTAGGAAATTGCATGCGGTAATCTACACGTACTTTTCCTTTAGTAATATCTTTCAATTTTCCTGCCAGCAGTTTACGTTTTAAAGGTTTCATGTAATCGATAAACAGTTTACCTTCGATATGATCGTATTCGTGCTGAATAATACGCGCTGTAATTCCGCTGAAAACTTTTGTATGTTCTACAAAATTTTCGTCCATATAACGTAAAGTTACTTTTTCAGGACGCATTACATCTTCTCTGATTTTAGGAATACTTAAACAACCTTCATTATAAGTCCATTCCTCTCCTTCCAGTTTTTCTATGTGTGCGTTAATAAACACTTGTTTAACACCTGGTGCATCATCAAAATCGTTTACTTCATCATCTTCATCGGCATTTTCAAAAAGCTGTGCACTATCTACCACAAAAATGCGAATATCTTTATTGATTTGCGGACCGGCCAAACCCACTCCGTTCGATGCATACATGGTTTCCCACATATCAGCGATCAATTTATCAATTTGAGGGTAATCCTTATCAATATCCTTACACACTACTCGTAAAATCGGATCACCATAAGCAACTACAGGAAGTATCATCGTACAAACATTAATTTATTATTATTACAAATATGCCACTTTTTTAGCAAGAATCAGAGTCTTTCAAGATATTCCTGCAAGATAATAGTTGCGGCAATTTCATCTACCAGCGCTTTATTCTGGCGTTGTTTTTTCTTCAATCCCATATCGATCATTGCGCGCGTAGCCATTTTAGAAGTGTAGCGTTCGTCTACAGTTTCAATGGGAATCAATGGAAATTCCTTTTTAAATTGTTCAAGGAAGCGTCTTACTAACGGTGTAGCATGTGTATCTGTATCGTCCCAATTTTTCGGCTCACCGATAATTACTTTTTCTACGTTTTCTGTTTGAAAATATTTCTTCAGATACTCCATCAGTTTTTTTGTTTCTACGGTCGTTAGCCCATTGGCTATAATCTGAAAGGGGTCGGTCACTGCCAACCCGGTTCGTTTTCCACCGTAATCAATAGCCATTATTCGTGCCATATCAGAACTTTAGTATAAATAAATCTGCAATTACAAAAGCTGCAAATACAACGCTGGCAATTCCATTGGCAGTCATAAAAGCGATGTTCACTCTTCGCAGGTCATTAGGTTTTACAATACTATGCTGGTAAATCAGGCAGCCTGCAAAAATCACTACTCCTACCCAGTATAACCACCCGAAGCTACCGATAAAACCTGCGGTGATAACGCTGGCAGCACTGATCAGGTGCAAAAATTCAGAAAAACGAAGGGCTTTTACTTTACCCAACCATACGGGAATAGAATTTAACCGATGCGACCGGTCAAATTCTTCGTCTTGCAAAGCATAGATGATATCAAATCCGCTCACCCATGTAATTACGGCAATAGAAAAGAGAATAGGTAACCAGTCAAAGCGGCCGGTAACCGCAAGATAAGCACCGATCGGTGCCAGAGACAAACCAAGTCCCAACACCAGATGACAAAGAGGTGTAAACCGTTTGGTATAACTGTACCCTAAAACTACCAGTAATGCTACCGGCGACAGATACAGGCATAAACGGTTAATCAGCCCCGCACAAACCATAAACAGAATGCTACAAATAATTGTAAACCAAAGCACACTGTCGGCTTTTAAAATTCCTGCCGGAATTTCACGTATAGCAGTTCTCGGATTTAATCCATCAAACTTACGATCGAGGTACCGGTTGAAAGCCATTGCCGCACTACGGGCAAAAACCATACAAAGAACAACCAGACCGAATTTTACCCACAAATCACCGGCAGAAAACTGCTCAACAGTAATCAGCTCTGTATCGAAAAAGGACTTGATCAGCGGCGTTGCTGCCAGAAAAAAACCGATCATTGCAAAGGGCATTGCAAAAATGGTATGAGAAAACTTGATCAGTGATAAGTAATTTTTTACCGTTGTCATACAAAGAGTTTCATTATTTACGAATTCGCTCTCTTACCAGTTCCCAAAGGACAATTCCCGTAGCCACTGATATATTTAAAGAATGTTTCATTCCAGCCTGCGGAATTTCTACGGACCCTTCACAGGCGGCCAGCACCTCTTCATCAACCCCTGTTACTTCATTTCCGAATACCACAGCCAGTTTTTCATATGCCTGAGTATCAAAGCTATTGAGCGAAATGCTGGTATCTACCTGCTCTGCCGCTACAACAGTATATCCTTTTTCTTTCAACTCATTTACAGCCTCCATCGTTGTACCGAAATATTTCCACTCTACTGTTTCTGTAGCACCAAGCGCAGTTTTGTGAATATCCCTATGCGGGGGCCTGGGCGTATATCCACACAAAAAAATCCCCTCCAGCAAAAAAGCATCAGCCGTTCTGAATACGCTGCCCACATTATGCATACTGCGGATATTATCCAGTACTACCACGATAGGAATTTTTTCAGAGGTCTTAAAATCAGCCACTGATTTCCTATTCAGTTCATCCATACTTAGTTTACGCATGCTGCAAAGATATGATAAAGAGCGGATTTCAAATTACTCACGATTCTATCAGAGTTCTCCACATCTTAACCGGATAATTTTTATCGGCCAAACAAACGATTTATATTTGCCTCTATGGCAAAATCAGGTTCAGAAACACCACTTATGCAACAGCATAGTGCGATAAAACAGAGATACCCGGATGCGATTTTACTATTCAGAGTAGGCGATTTTTATGAAACTTTCGGTGAAGATGCGATCATCGCCGCCAAAGTGTTGGGAATTACTCTTACCAAAAGAAATAACGGTTCAGCTTCAGCTTCTGAATTGGCCGGATTTCCGCATCATTCTTTAGACACCTACCTGCACAAACTGGTAAAGGCGGGTTATCGTGTGGCGGTGTGCGATCAATTAGAAGATCCTAAACAAGCAAAAGGCATTGTAAAACGTGGTGTAACTGAGTTAGTAACACCGGGCGTGGCCACCAATGATAAATTACTGGAACATAACAGCAATAATTTTCTGGCAGGTATTCATATCGGCGAAAAACAATACGGTATTGCATTTCTGGATATTTCTACCGGCGAATTCATGCTCGCTGAAGGCCAGCAAGAGTATATCGACCGGCTTTTACAAACATTGAAACCTGCTGAAGTAATTTTCCAGAGAAGTTTTCAGAAACAGTTTAAAGATCAATACGCAAATACTTTTTATACCTACACCCTCGATCAGTGGATTTTTGACGAAGCTTATGCTACAGAAAGTATTCTAAAACACTTTCAGACCCATTCACTGAAAGGGTTCGGAATCGAAAACATGCCCGAAGCAACTATTGCGGCAGGTGCAGTTTTGCATTATCTGAAAGATACGGAGCACCCCAATCTGCAACATATCACCCAGATTCAAAGAATCGATCAGTTTGAACATCTCTGGATGGACCGGTTTACTATCCGAAACCTGGAACTGATCAGTCAGGATCCGAACGCATGGCATCTACTGAGGGTAATTGATCAAACTATTACTCCCATGGGTGCCCGGATGCTCAAACGTTGGGTGTTGATGCCATTATGTAAAAAAGAAGCTATAGAAGAAAGACTTCATCTGGTTCAATTTTTCCACCAGCAACAAGAGCTGCGGGAGAAACTATCCCCATTGATGAAGCAGTGTGGAGATATTGAAAGACTCGTCAGTAAAATACCTCCTAAAAAAATAAATCCCAGAGAGGTTCTGCAAATTGCAAAAGGATTAAAGGAAATACAACAGATCAAAGAACTTGTATCCGGCCACGAAGAACCTTATCTTCAAAAGCTGGCAGTACAATTAAATGCATTAAAAGAAGTAGCCACAAAAATAGAAGATACTGTGATGGAAAACCCACCGGCAGTGGCCGCCAAAGGTGGCTTCATACGAAACGGTATTCATGTTGAATTAGACAAATTGCGGGGTATAGCCACCAATGGTAAAGAATACCTGGCAACGATGCAACAGAAAGAGGCTGATACCACCGGTATCAGTAGCCTGAAAATTGGCTTCAATAATGTTTTCGGTTATTACCTTGAGGTAACCAATTCTCAAAAGTCAAAGGTTCCTTCCGGATGGATCAGAAAACAAACCCTTGCAAACGCAGAAAGATATATTACACCGGAACTGAAGGAATATGAAGAACAAATTACCGGTGCAGAAGATAAAATTCAGGCAATTGAATTAGAGTTATACGATCAGCTTGTACAATCGTTGATGGAATTTATTCAACCGATGCAAACCAATGCATACGTAATCGGTGTATTAGACTGTCTCACCAATTTTGCCGGTATCGCACAACAGTACAACTATGTTGCTCCCGAGTTACACGAAGGCAGAAAGCTTTCAGTAAAAGATGCGCGACACCCGGTAATTGAACGAAATTTACCGGTAGGAGAAAGTTACATCGCCAATGACATTTTGCTGGATCCTGATGCACAGCAAATCATTATATTGACCGGTCCGAACATGAGTGGTAAGAGTGCTATATTACGTCAGACGGCACTCATCACTATCATGGCACATATGGGAAGCTTTGTGCCTGCTTCTGCAGCACAGGTTCCTGTAACTGACAAAATTTTCACCCGTGTCGGGGCCAGCGACAACCTGAGCGGCGGAGAATCTACGTTCATGGTAGAGATGAATGAAACAGCCAGCATCATTAATAATTTATCATCAAACAGTTTGATTCTGTTAGATGAAATTGGAAGAGGAACTTCTACCTACGACGGAATTTCCATTGCCTGGAGTATAGTAGAATACCTACACAACAGCAATCATCAACCGAAAACACTTTTTGCAACCCACTACCACGAACTGAACGAACTGGAAAATAAATTATCCAGAGTTAAAAACTTTCATGTTACTAACAAAGAGGTAGGAAACAAGATTATTTTTCTCCGGAAATTAGCCCCCGGCGGAAGTACCCATAGTTTTGGTATTCACGTAGCTAAAATGGCAGGAATGCCGCCAAGCCTGATTAATCGTGCAAATGAAATTTTAGAACAACTCGAAGCCAAACATGTTGACGGAGAAACCGCGATTGATGTAAAAAACATCGGAAAAACAGAAAAATTACAACTCTCTATTTTCGATGCGCATAGTGAAACATTCGAGTCTATCAGAAAAACATTAAATGATATTGATATCAACCGCTTAACGCCGGTAGAAGCCTTATTGAAATTGCAGGAGATTAAAGAGAAAGTGAAGTAGTTTTTTTACCATTAAGGAATTAAGGGAAATAAGAATACAGTACTTAATTCTCTTAATTTCTCCTATGTTTGAAATGTTAATGGGAAACAGGAAGAAAATGAAGGTATGAAGGTAAAGCAGCGCGGAAGACAGCACTTCATTGGCTTTTCAGCTTCATTTTCTTCATGTTTATGATGGTGATTATAAGATAGAATGAGCCAAAGCGAAGCGGCAGGGGTATCTTAATTTCTTAATGGTTCAATTCTTATCATTGCGTAGCACACTCCCGCTTTTACCTATTATTGTTTTACATAAATCTTATACGACCACGGTTCAAGATGTAAATCAAAATGTCCCTTAAAATCGATCTTTTCATTGGTAAATACTTCATGATATTTAGCCTGCGGAATTTCATTTTCAAGATGAATATTCTGTGCTGCATCTGAAAGGTTAGTAAATACAATCACTTCCTTACCTTCATGTTTTCTTGAAAACGCATATACCAGATTCGCATCTCCTATAGCAATTTTATCAAAGCTGCCTTTTTCAAACAACGCTCTCTGTTGCTTTCTCAACTCCTGTAATTTTTTATACATCGGAGCACGTTGATAAGCTTTAAAAGGAATGGTATCTTTTTCAAAGAAAGGAATCGCTCTCAGAACTGGCTCTTCCTGACCACTGTACACCAGCGGAATTCCATTTGGCAGTGTTTGTGTCAACACTGCAAAAGGAGCATGTTTTTTACCAGGGAAGGTTTCGTAATCGGAACCATTCCAGCTATTTTCATCGTGGTTAGAAGTAAAGTATAAAAATTTTCCGTCGGCAGGAAACTCAATAACCTGCTGCGCCAGCACTGTATCTAATAACAATGCTGATTTTTCACCTTTGGCGATCGACACCATTGCATGAAAAGGTTTCCATGCGTAAGAAGCATTAAACCCGGCTTCAATTAACTCCGGTTTTTCACCTTCTGCCAGAAAGAATAAATTTTTCTTTGACTTTGCACGAATGGCCGGAATTGCTTTTTGCCAGAATGCGGTAGGCACTTCACCTGCCACATCACAGCGGAAACCGTCAATACCGGTTTCATCTATCCAGAACTGCATGGCTGCAATCATACTGTCTTGTAACTCCATATTGTCATAATCCAGGTCTCTGGTATCAGACCAGTCAAATGCATATACGGCATTACCGGTGCTGTCTTTAATGAAGAAATCAGGGTGAGATTTCAGCCAATGGTTATCTGCCCCTGTATGGTTTGCCACCCAGTCAACGATCACCTTCATACCCTGCGCCTGTGCCGCTTTTACCAGTGCTTTCCAGTCGCTCAAATTACCAAACTCAGGATTGACGCCTTTATAATCAGCCACAGCGTAGTAGCTGCCTAAACTGCCTTTACGGTCTTCTACAGAAATTGGTGTAACCGGCATAAACCATAACATTTCCACTCCCATTTGTTTCAGGCGTGGTAAATGCTGCTGAAATGCTTTAAAACTTCCTTCAGGCGTGTACTGGCGTACATTTACCTCATAAATATTTCCGGGAGTGTCAGATTCATTTGTTACACTTTCTTCCGGTTGACCACAACCGTACAGGCTCATTAAAGACGCTACCAAACCGGCGTATATCCATTTTTGTTTCATATAGAGGAGATAATTATTCTTAAATAGATTAAATAAAGGCTCCAAAATACAATAAAAACAGGAATCGATTGTCTTTTTAATACAATTCTAAGGTTTGGCCGGCACCTCGAAAACAGTTAGTATTTATTGTAAATCAACTCCATCAAGGCCCTGCTATTATGATAAGGACACTTCCAGAAGCCGGCTTTTTCGTCAGGGTGTAAAATATTACCATTTTCATCCTTCCCCCAATACCATTCTCCCAAAGAGCGGTCTATGAGATTTTGTTGGATATAAGACCACAATCCTTTCAATAATTCGTAATATTTATGATCAGCTGTTTGCTGATACCCATATAAACAACCTACCATCGCCTCTGCTTGTGGCCACCAATGCTTTTCGGTGTTCAGATGGTTGTTGGAATAATCTATTTCGTATAACATACCTCCGTCACTGTCTATTCCTTCCAGAGAAGCTTCGAGAATTTTCAATGAAACAGCGTATACTTCTTTTTGCATTCCGGCATCGTCATAAGCATCCGCCGCTTTTATTAATAACCAACTGGCTTCTATATCGTGACCATATGACCAGATAGAAGAAGCTACCGTCCAGTTGAGTGTGAAGAAAAGGTGTAAGTGATAGCTGCGGTGACAAACAATATGCTGAATAAAAAGATTTATCAATACTGCTAAAGCAGTGCCTACAGATGTTTCTTTAGAAGACTTATATAACGCAGTATAAGCTTCCAGCACGTGCAGATGAGTATTCATTGATTTTGGAAGATTGGCATCTTTATCACTTAAACGAATATCGTCAACAGGTTGCCAGTCTTTTGCAAAAGCTTCTATATAGCCTCCGAATTGAGGATCTTTTGTTTTTGACTCAATGGTATGAAAAAGATCAATGGCGTGCTCTAATACTTCTTGTTGCTGATTCAGATCATAATAGGCACAGAACGAATAAATCACAAAAGATTGCCCATATGTTTTCTTTATGGTATCTTTTGGAGTTCCGTCTGCATCTACCGACCAATAGTAACCCTGATTTTCCTGATCATAGAAATGATTGCGCAAATAATTATAAGCTTTGTCAGCCAGAGAAGAATATTTTTCTTCTTTCAGGTAATAAGCCGCTTTACTGAAAGTATATAAAAGCCGGGAATACAAAACCAATCCCCGCTCAGCAGACTCCTCCACAACATTACAGATATCTGCTTTTCCATAGAAACCGGCAGCATTGTCGGGCATAAACTGACTCCACCAGTTCAGAATACTCTTTAATTCATTTTCAAATTCTGTCTTCAGCAAATCAGGCATACAATATTGTTTGAATTAAATATGAAGAGAATGAAGGCAATTGAAAATTAATAACGGCTTCGCAGTTTTTGAACTGAATAATACCTGCTTTTTCAAGATAACGAGTTTTTTTTACTTTATATTTTCAACTTTCAATTCACTATTCTCCATTAAAAAAAAGAGAAATTAAGAAATGTATCAGCAATTTCATTTCTTAATTTCTTGACTTATCTTAAAATCGAATATTAAACCTTTACCTGCTGATTATTTTTTCTGATTAGAGTTTGTATATCTTTTACTGTTTGTTGTGAAGTATATACTTCTGCAGGGCTATTCTTTACGTAATCTAATAATTGTTCAACCGTGCTGGTAGCCACATGCATTCTGGTATCGGAAGATGCATAATAGATATAAACGTCATCGCCATTTACGATCCAACCATTTGCAAAAAGAACGTTCGATACATCTCCTATTCTTTCTATACCCTCCGGTGCCATAAAGTATCCGCCTGGTTTATGCGTAACTCTGGTAACATCTTCTAAAGAAGTTAAAAACAAGTACAATACATATCTTAAACCGGCAGCGGTATTTCTAACACCATGTGCCAGGTGCAACCATCCTTCTTCAGTTTTGATCGGGGCGGGACCCAACCCGTTTTTCAACTCACTAACCGTATGATACTGACGGGGATCAAGAATAAATTCTTCTTTAATAACCGCTTTTTCAATATTATCACAAAATCCATAACCGATTCCCCCTCCTTTGCCGGCATTAATAAAGCCGTCTTGAGGACGGGTGTAAAACATGTACTGGCTGTTCACGAACTCAGGATGCAGTACAACATTGCGTTGCTGCGCCGAAGGTGTAATCAGATCTGGTAAACGTTCCCAATTTTTTAAATCTTTAGTTCTTACAATTCCTGCTTGTGCAATAGCAGAAGAATGATCTCCTTCCGGTGCTTCAGGGTCTTTACGTTCGGTACAAAAAACACCGTAAAGATAGCCATCTTCATGTGCCGTTACGCGCATATCATACAGGTTCACATCCGGATCATCGGTCAGCGGTATATTAATGGGTTCCGAATGAAACTCAAATCCATCAATTCCGTTTTCACTTTCAGCGGCAGCGAAAAAAGATTTTCTGTTAGCCGCCTCTACTCTTGCCACAAGCACATACTTACCGTTAAAATAGACGGCACCTGCATTGAATACGGCGTTAAAGCCAATTCTTTGCAAAAGGTTCGGATTAGAATTTTCATTCAAGTCGAACTTCCACGACAAAGGAACATGCGCAGCTGTTAACACAGGGTGTTTGTATCTTGAATATATTCCATGATCTTCATTCATCTCAACATTCTTTTGTCGGATAAAAGACTCGTAAGAATGTTGTAACCGCTCTAACTTTTCATGAAAAGATTGATTCATACTTTAATTTTTATTGCTTGCTATTTGTTTTTAATCTTCCAGTTTTTCCCACCATGTTTTTTTAAGAATAAGAATGATAATAGTCAGAATAACAACGGTGATCAACAATGGTAGTTCCATCCATAATATTACATACATCGGAAGCAGGGTTAAGCACAACTGTGCAATAATACCTAATACCACATTGAACATATCCAGTTTAAAGTTCTTATTAGGAACAAACTGCGGATTTTCCTGCATTACTAATTGTTGAACAGGCTTCCAGAAGCCCCATGGTTTAACTGTTTTATAAAATTGCTTTAAGGTTTCAGAATCTGTAGGTGGAGCAGTGTAAGTACCCACCAGGCATCCCAGAATAGATATCAGGAAAATCACCGGCCAGATATAGAGGAATAATCCGTCATATATTTTCAGAAATACCAGTGCAGAAACAATACCGCAGGTCATTCCCCAGAAAAACCCGTTGGCATTAAATCTCCACCAGTACCATTTAAAGAAGTTGGCAGCGATATAACCGCCGTATAATCCGCCCACAATCCATTGCAAAACACTATTCACATCTTTGGCATATACGCCGAATATGATGCCGATGATTACTACGATGATTCCGACCAGATAATTCATTCCGATAATTCTTTTATTAGGAGCTCCCGGATTAATAAATTTCAGGTAGATATCATTGGTAATATATGCTTGTGCCGCATTTAAAGTTCCGGCAAATGTTCCCATGAATGCACCTAATAAACCGGTTAATGTCAATCCTAAAATACCTACCGGTAAAAACTGATTGATAGTTGCCGGTAATACTTTTTCGAAATCAGTGCCTGCAGGATCTGCAACACCTAGTTGATGATAGTATAATAAACCCAATACCGTTAACCCCATAATCATTGAATAACGAACCGGCAATAAAATAATCGAAACAAATCCGGTCATTTTACTGGCTTCTTTCGGAGATCTGGTAGATAATACTTTTTGCATATCGTAGTTCGGAGCAGGGCCGGCCAGACTGGCAAAAATTCCTTTAAACAACATCATCATAAAGAATACGGTGAATAACTCATAGCCATCACTTTGTATTTTTTTGTTCGCATCTTCAATAATACCCGTCCAGTTCATATCGAGTGTCCACGAAAAAAACGGACTATACCATGTATCGGGAACATTAATGACCTGCCCGTCGCCGGTATGCAGGTGAATCATTGCAATGACGGCAATAGAAAAACACGCAACGATCATGATGGCATACTTGATAATATCACCTAAAACAATACTATGCATTCCTCCCATTACAGCATAACACATAGCTACCAGCGTAAATAATACTCCCCAGAAATGTGATCGGTATTCTTCGGCAACAGTAAAAGGAATCAGGTGTTCAATATTGTTCCAGGGGATAAATATTTCAACAAATTTTCCTAATCCTACAAAACCATAAGCCAGAAATCCGAAACAACCAATTAATGCGAATAATACAACAATCGTATGTGCGCCACCAATACCTTTACCTACAGTACCAAACCGGGTAGATAACCATGCAGCTCCGGTATCAGCATTTGATCGCCGCAACCACTTTGACAAAAACATCATCATAAATACCTGATTAAACACTGGCCATAACCAGGGTATCCAGATGCTTTTAAAACCATAAACAAAACAAAGCGCTACCATCCACATCGTACCGCTGATATCAAACATTTCACTGGCATCACTTAACCCCAGTTTATACCAGGGAAGGCGTTTACCTCCCATGAGGTAACTCTTTTTATCTCTTTTCGCTTTATTCCTCATCCAGAAACCCACAAAAATCATAGTAGCCAGATAAGCAATGATAATAACAAAGTCAATCGTTGAAAGTCGCATAGGTTTAAGGTATATTACTTTTATTAGCCAGTCTTTTTACGTCTTTAGCACTTAACATTTTTTCATCCTGCATAAACTTCACAAAGTTATCCGCAGAAACCTGTCCTTTATAAGGCATGTAATAATGCATACTTTGCAAAGATTCTTTCCAGCCATGATTCCTCCAGAACAATATATAAGAGGTTGGATTATCCTTCAGAAATGCCTGAACGGTACCGGTCCACCAGGTGGTATCAGGAATCGCCTCCAAACCTGTTTCAGCAACAGCAGTAGGCATATTTTTCTCTGCACCAATTTCATTCATGAGAGAAATTTTCTCTTTCATATAAGATAAGAATTGTACTTGTTTTTCAACTCCATGCTGATAAGCATCAAAACTGATCATATCTACATATTCATCTCCGGGATAGTAAAGCAGAAAAGCTTCTTTTGAATCAAACTCTGCAGTATTATACACGAAAATCAGGTGGTTTAATTTTCTTTCTTTTATGAGATAATCGTAAGTCATTTTCCAGAGCTGAACAAAATCATTTTGATCAGCAAACGGTTTACACCACCAGAACCAATGGCCGGTTAATTCATGGTACGGCCTGAAAAGAATCGGAATCATTTCTCCTTTTTCATCTTTTACCGAACCTAAGAAATCTGCAACAACCGACAGCCATTCTATATAAAGTGCATGTTTATCTCCGCCCGGTAAAATATTTTTAACCGCACGGGAAGTATCCCAACTGTTACCACCGGTAACGGGATTTCTCAAATGCCAGGATACGGTATTAATGCTCCCCCACTCGTGGCCTCTCTGCATATATACACGCATACTGTCAAACGGAACCTGATCAAGATTTTTATCACTGTTTAATTCCAGCCCTCCTATATCCCACCCTAACACAGCCGGATAATCTCCGATTAGATCTTTAATATCGGAGCGATTGTATTCATACTTCCACTCTACTCCATACGCAAGATCATCCTGGTGCCCTACCATTGTATAATCTTTTTGCCATACCTGTAAGTTGTGATACAATTGCCGGGCAGAGGCGGTAGCAGCCGGGTTACTCAGAGAACGGATTAGGTCCGTTTCCAAAGGCTTTACCGATGCATTTTTGCAGCCAGCAAAAGCTATACAAATCAGCGGTAATACAATATTTTTCATACTACTAAAAATATTTAATGTCTTTCGCTATTATAGATACTTATTCAGCATAATTAAATAGATTTTTATCTTAAGTGCAAAAAGCCTGATTTTTGAATTGCTTAATCGTTCATTTTTACCATTAAGGAATTTAGAAGCCCCTACCACTTCGCTTTGGCTTATTCTATCTTATGATCACCATTTAAATAGGAAGGTAATAAAGTTGAAAAGCGAATGAAGTGCTGTTTTCTGCGCTGCTTTACCTTCATACCTTCATTCTCTTCCTATTTCCCATTACCATTTCAAACATAGGAGAAATTAAGAAGCCCCTACCACTTCGCTTTGGTTTATTCTATCTGATGATCTCCATTTAAACACGAAGGTAATGAAGTTGAAAAGCNAAATTAAGAAGCCCCTACCACTTCGCTTTGGTTTATTCTATCTGATGATCTCCATTTAAACACGAAGGTAATGAAGTTGAAAAGCGAATGAAGTGTTGTCGTTCGCGCTGCTTTACCTTCATACCTTCATTTTCTTCCTATTTCCCATTGACATTTCAAACATAGAAGGAATTTAGAAATCAAGTTACCATTCATTCTTCTGTGCTACTAATAGAATCCGATATCATCCAGTACATACAATACACCTTGTCCTCTGAATTCTTTAATTTCCAATGCTGTTAAAGAGGTGGGATTTCCCAGTGATGTAAACGGAATAGCTACATCTACCCACTTGCCGGTTTCACAATCAATCGTCAGCCCGGAAGCACCAATTACGACTCTCAACCGGCTATTTGTTGAAGGCCCCATACAATAGTAGGAGAATTTAACGCCCGAGTAACCGGTCAGATCCATACTACCTGCTGCAGCGGTTCTGCTAAATCTTGACGATCCCCACGAGCCTGCTTTGTAGTCGATAAAAAAGGCAGTAGAACCTCTCCTTATTTCATCTGTATAAGCCACTTCGTAACTATTATGTCCGTAAGGGCTGGCAATAAAATCAGCATTTACCTCTTCATCGAATACAATATATTTAAATCCGAATATTTTGTTAGAAACAGAAGTACCTCTTGGTGTTGTAACCGAAATAGCACCGCTTGCATAAGTATCCGGGTTCTTCACTTTAACAGAATAGCGGTCGAATTCTACTATTTCTGCAGTAAAATTTCCGATTTTAACTTCAGAAAGAAACAGAAAAAAGTCGCCTGTAATCGTGATTAATTCATCAGCATTTGCCGCCAGTTTATCTACCGAATGAATAACGGGTGGAGGCAGTACTATTTTATACTGATAAGTAACATCCCCGAAAGAAGTAATTACTTTAATCGGATTAGTAGTAGGATCAGGAAGAGAAGCAGGTATTTTCACCGCGATAGAAGTATCGTCTGCAAAAAAATCTTTCGCTTCAATAGCCACATCACTAAACGAAACGGAATGTGCCGTAGAAAGATATTTTCCTTTGATCAGAATCCACTCGCCAAACAATACCGAATCCTGAAACTGGTTACGGTCATTGAGAAAAGTAACGCCTTCAATATGTGGCGGTAAAGAGGAAGGTTCGTCAGTTTTTTTCTCACAGGCAACTACTGCTACCAGTAAGATTGCTATATAAAAATGATAAAAAGAAGATTTCATAAAATTGTTTTTGAAGATTACCAACCATAATTGTTTTCAGTAATAGCCGTATTGGTAGTGATTTCACTTAAAGGAATCGGCATCAGCAGGTTTCTTTCCAAACGCAGTTTAGAAATATTATTCTGACCGGAGGTAATTTTATTCATCACCTGCAAGTAAATTCCCCAGCGCAACAAATCAAAACGGCGTACGCCTTCGAGTGCCAGTTCTCTGGCGCGCTCGGCAATCACAAAACTTCTGAACGCTTCCCTGGTCATATTTTCAGGTGAATAATCAGCATTACTTCTTCTTCTTACTCTGTCGAGATAATCATAAGCAACTGTAGTAGGACCTTCATTGTATTCATTATCTGCTTCGGCTATCATCAACATTACTTCAGCCAGTCGCATCATCGGAAAGAACGCATCGCTTTGAGAAACAGCAGGACTTGAAACATCTTTATACTTAATCGTATAAGCGCGGTTATCCGTTCCTCCGTTATTGTTCCATACCAGTCCGTTGAGGTTTGCATATTTTGTATTTTCCCACGACGGATAGTAATATCTTCCGCCGGTATTACTCAAAAAATTATGTTCAATGCCATATAATGCACGGTGGTCGTTTTCTTCGTAATCAAGATAATGATTATTGGTCATCCAAACGGCGCCTCTTCCGAAGGTGGAAGTAGCATTAAAGTAATTGTGAATCTGATTCATAAAAGTGCCTTCCAATGCCTGAATTTCCCAGAGATGTTCTCCCTGATTTCTGTTAGACATTTTCCAAAGATCCGTCCAGTTCGTAGCCAATGTATAGTCATTGTCAGTAACCACTTCAATCGCTTTATCTCTGGCTAGTTTGAAATATTCTTTCGAGTCAACACCTTCCAAACCTTTCACCACACTTTTCTGATGGGTGTAATAAGCGTTATCATTACCTCCTCTAACCTGTATTTGTGCGCCAGACAAAGAACCTGACGCCATGGTTAGGTAAGTTTTTGCAAGAAAGGCTTTGGCAACACCACGATGTACTCTTCCTAATCCACCCGACTTGGCATGTGCACGTGGCAGTAGCTTTGATTCAGCATTTTTAAAATCTTCAATCGCCTGATTATACACATTCACGACACTTTCACGTGGTTTATTCGCATCAGGGTCAATTGCCAGAGATGCTGTTCTGATGGGTACAGCGCCATAGGTTTGTACCAACATAAAATATGACCAGCCTCTTAAAAAGTAGGCTTCACCCAGCATACGTTCGCGTATTTCAGTATCCATATCTTCAATACCCGATACATTTTCCAATACAGTATTGGCCCTGTCGATCAGGATATAATAACCACTCCATGGACGTTCCCAGCCCCAATAAGCCAATGGGTTACCTGCGCCCACAAAGGATAAATACCAATCGGCCCCACTAATATGATCATCATCGAGCACAGCGAAATTCCAATAAGGCTGTGCAAATAAATCCCACGATAACAATTGACTGTATACACCATTGATAGCAGCCAATGCATCCGCTTCGTTTTTAAAGAACTGGTTAGGTGATAAAAACGAATAAGCCTTTTCTTCCAATGCTTTTTCGCAGGAACTTAATCCAACACCCGCTAATAAAGCAGCGTATATATATTTTTTGAAAGTCATTGCAGTTGTTTTAATAGTTAGAAATTACAACGTAAGCTGAGGTTATAGGATCTTGCATTCGGATAACCGCCCAGGTCAACACCGAACAATGCCGGATTATCACCGTAACTGTTTACTTCCGGATCATATCCGCTATAATTTGTTATGGTAAACAAATTATTGATACTTAGTCCTACCCTCAATGATTTAATAACTTCTGTATTTCTCAGAGGTACATTATATCCTACTGTAATATTCCTCAACCGAACAAAAGAACCGTCTTCAACAAATCGTCTGCTGAACAGGAAAGATCTCCAGAACTGACGCATGATTTTTGGGTTTTGAATCTGACTGTTATCTTGTCCTTCAGCCCAGGCACTATTCCACATATCATAGGTAATATTTTTATTACCACCCAGATTAGCATTGAATCGGGTATTCATATTAATTACATCATTTCCCTGAACTGCATGAATAAAAAAGCTCAGGTCAAAGTTTTTATATCTGAAACGGTTATTTAATCCTAAAGTATAATTCGGATTCACATCTCCGATCAGTGTACGATCTTCAATAGTAATAGCAGAAGGATCACCATCGAGGTTTCTATATTTAATTTCACCTACCATACGGCGGATAATTTCAGGGGCCTGGTTGGTGTATTGCAGGTCATGACGAACTTCAGCTTCATTATCGTAGTAACCATCTTCGATATAACCCCATAGTGCACCAATCGGCTGACCCACCATTTGCACAAAAGGAGCATCACTGGTAGAAATATTACCGGCAAATTGCATCAGGTGATCACTTCCCAAACTCAGAATTTTATTTCTGTTAAAGGAAATATTAAAATTGGAAGTCCATTCGAAATCTTTTTTCTTAACAATATCTGCATTCACGACCACTTCAATACCTCTGTTCCTGACAGATCCGGAATTGATCAGCTTTCTGGTATAGCCGGTAGAATTAGGAATGGCAACATACTGTAGCAGATCATTGGTAATTTTAGAATAAGCATCTACAGTTACACTGATGCGGTTATTCATAAAACCCATATCCAGTCCAAGATTATAAGCTTCAGTTCTTTCCCATCTGAGATCGGGATTGGGCGGACCGGAAGTAACATCATACCCTAACCCACTTTGAAGGTTGCCATTGAAAGGATAATTATTCACGACCAACTTTGGTAAAGAGCCATAACTGGGAATACCTGCCCCTCCGGTAACACCATAGCTCAGCCTTAATTTAAGGTCAGAGAAATACGTTACATTTTTCATGAAATCTTCATTCAGTATTTTCCATGCAAAACCTGCAGAAGGGAAAAATCCGAATTTATTATTCGCACCGAATTTACTCGAACCGTCATTTCTGAAAGAAGCAGTAATCAGATAACGGTCATCATAATTATAATTGATTCTTCCCAGGTAAGAAATATTGGTAACCTCTGAACGATTACCGATGACCGGCATTACCACTTCACCCATTTGCAGGTTTTCGTTAGCCAAAAAATCATTGGTAAAAGTTTTTGCCTCCGCTCTTTTCCACTGACTATTTATATTTTCGTAAGTCATACCCCCCATTGCGGTAATTGAACTTTTACCAAAAGTTTCAGTGTAAGTAAGAATAGACTCAGACAATAAACTATTCCAGATATTATCTGCTTTCATTCCCCATCCTTTCATACTGAATCCTTCGTACACGGTGCTGGGATAATACTGATCTCTCAAACCGCTGGTATAGTTAAAACCTACATTCTGACGAAATTTAAGTGCATTACTGAGTTTTACTTCGAGGTAATTGGAAGTAAAAATATTAATATTCGTAACCCTGTTTAAAACATCTCTGGTATAAATAACAGGATTCGTAATGAAAAAATCAGCTCCTTCGCCGTCGAATGCCTCGACTGAGCTCATATGTGTGGGATAGGTCATTAAAGAGCGGATAATACCCGCGCTGGCGGCATCCGACTTGTCGGTACCTGTTTTAACACCGTTGGTAATTGTGCGTGAAATAGTACTACTGGTTCCTATTTTAATACGTGAACCGATATTTCTGTGCAGACCGATATTCAAACCTATTTTATTATAATCGGAGTTTTGAATAATCCCTTCCTGGTCAATATAATTGAAAGAAATATTATGTGTTCCGTTTTCATTACCGCCGGAGATAGCAATTGAATGGTTCTGGCTTATACCGCTTCTGAAAACCTGATCCTGCCAGTTGATGTGCTGGTTACGATAAGTTTCCACGTCAGGAAAGGGTAAGGTATAGCTTGTGCCATCGTATTTATTAGCATTTTCATAGGCAAGGTTTTGAAACCGAACGTAATCATACGGATTCAGAACATCAATTTTTTTAGATACCTGAGCTACTCCAACGGTAGAATTAAAATCGATTCTGTCTTTACCGGCCTTTCCTTTTTTTGTAGTAATAATAACCACTCCGTTTGCACCTCTGGCACCATAAATGGCAGTAGCAGAAGCATCTTTCAGAACGTCGATCGATTCGATATCATTGACATTCAGAAAAGACAAAACGTTTAAAGTTTGCTTTTCATCGTCGCCGATTGCAGCAGGTGTAGATCCTGAATTTGAATTATTAAAAGGTACACCGTCTATCACATACAAAGGCTCTGTACCTCCGGTAAAAGAATTTGAACCTCTGATGCGCATACTTAAACCGGCTCCCGGAGCGCCGTCATTTTGCGTAATATTCACACCGGCTAATTTACCTTGCATTGCCTGCACGATATTGATAGGATTTTCGCGCACCAAATCTTCAGCACTGATTCTTTGAACAGCTCCTGTAAGATCTGATTTTTTAACCGTTCCATATCCGATGACGATCGCCTCATTCATCAGGTCAGACTTTGCAGTTAAACGAACATTGATGACCCTTTTAGAACCGATGGTATGGGTTTGAGATTCCATCCCCACAAAAGAAAATACCAATTCTCTAATGGAGCTGGCAACCGAAAGTTGAAAACTACCATCTTTTAAAGAAAGGGCAGAGTGTTTACCATCTTTAGAGCCAACGGAAGCACCTTCCAATGGCTGCCCTTGCTCATCTGTAATTTTTCCCGTGATAATAATGTTTTGTGCATGGAGAGTTGCTGACAGGGAGAGACACAGCAACCATAAGCAGAGTTTCCGAAATGTATTCATATAGCAGCAGCTTTAGAGCTCAAAAATAGGCATCATATTTATCCTTTATATAATACTATTTTAACATTATATTATACTAATACAGCAATTTATGTTCATAACCTACTTTAAGACAGCATAAAATCAATATTTCAGAAATTTTGCTCTAAGTTTATCTTTAACTTATTTATTATACTTTTTTAGCCATATGAGTATACTAAAAGAAATTACCCCACTTGCCAACGACGATTGCTTTACGATCTTCAGCAGAAGTAAATCTGCTTTTGATTTCCCTTATCATTACCACGATGAAATGGAAATCAACTTCATCCTCAATGCCAAAGGAGCTAAACGGATCATAGCCGGTGTTGAGGAAGAAATCGACGATATTGAACTCGTACTGGTCGGCTCCAACATCCCTCACGTATGGGAAACACATAAATGTAACAGCCTCGATATTCAGGAAGTAACCATACAGTTTCATAAAGACCTTCTTGATGACAAATTTTTAAGAAGGGGGCAACTGAAGTTCATGCGGGAGATGTTACAGAAGTCTAAATACGGTATTGCCTTCTCCAGAAACACCGCCCTTCATTTAAAGGAAAGGTTATTGTCTTTGCATACGAAACAGAACTTTGACTCGGTTATTGAATTATTATCCATTTTACACGACTTATCGATTTCCAGAAATACAAGGCTATTATGTGACGATTCGATGAGTAGTCCGGCTATTATATACAACAGCAGAAGAATTGAAAAAGTAATGCAGTACCTGCAAAGTAATTATGACAAAAATGTTCAGCTCAGCGATTGTGCCAAACTCGTTAACATGGCGGATGTTTCTTTCAGCCGCTTTTTCAAAAACAAAACCGGTATGAGTTTCATTGATACGCTGATTCAGATCAGAATCGGCAAGGCATCACGTTCATTAATTGATACTCACCAGACCGTTTCGGAAATTGCTTACAATTGCGGTTTTAATAATATTTCAAATTTCAACCGTAAGTTCAAGCAACTCAAAAACATTACTCCTGCCGAGTTCAGAGCCAATCACCGGAAGGGAAACAGAATTTTCATTTAACAAACCATAGCAATCACATGAGGATCGATTTAAAAAAAATTGTAGCAACTCTTTTTATCAGTATTTCAACGTTATCCCTTTTCGGGCAAGCTTATTACCAGGAAATACAGCGTTTTAAACGGGCAGATTCATTGTCATTTCCGGCTGCCAATCAAATTCTTTTTATAGGCAGTTCTACGTTTACCAACTGGAAAGATGTTCAACAAGACTTTCCCGGTTTCAACATTATCAATCGTGGATTCGGAGGTTCTAAATTAACCGACCAGATTTTCTATGCAAATGAAATTCTGTTTCCTTATCAGCCTAAACAGATAGTGATTTATTGCGGAGAAAATGATTTGAACAAAGAAACGAACGGAGATATTGTATTCGAACGTTTTAAAGAGCTTTATTATTTAATCAGAAAACAGTTACCCAAAACTCCGATTTTATATATTTCATTAAAACCTTCCCCCTTTAAACGTCCACATATGGAGGAGCTGCAAAAAGCCAATCATCGAATTGCAGCATTTATTAAAAAAACAGGAAAACGAATTGAATACCTGGATATGTACAGCTTAATGATGGTCAATGATACCGACATTATGCCGCATATTTTTTTAAGCGATAGTTTACATATGAACCGGGCGGGTTATGATATCTGGAAAAAAGCGATAGAACCGAAGTTGAAGAAATAAAAATGGCGGGTAAAACACCCGCCATTTTTTATACCAGTTCTTTTAATTTATTAATCACCTGATCAATTTCTTCTTTTGTATTGTTTTTACTGAAAGAAAAACGAACAGCTACGCGGTTCGGATCACCATTCAGTGCTTTAATGACGTGCGACCCCTGATTAGCACCGCTCGTACAGGCACTTCCTCCAGACGCACAGATATTGTTGATATCTAAGTTAAACAGCAACATTTCAGATTTTTCATTGATGGGAAATGAAGCACTCAATACGGTATATAAGCTCCTTTCATGATCTCCGTTAAAACTAACACCGGGAATGTTAGCCTTTAACTGATCACGCATATAAAATCGAAGGTCATTGATATATTGAGCATCTTTTTCGAAATGCGCTGTAGCTAATTCAAGTGCTTTGGCAAAACCGATGATACCATAAAGGTTTTCAGTACCGGCTCTCATGTTTCTCTCCTGCGAACCTCCATGAATATAAGGTTTGATTTTTACATCCTGGTTGATATATAATATACCGACTCCTTTCGGACCGTGAAATTTATGACCGGCACCGGTAATAAAATGCACAGGTGTATTTTTTAAATCAAAAGGAAAATGACCTACTGTTTGCACAGTATCGGAATGGAAAATAGCATCGTATTTTTTACAAAGCTCACCCACCGCGTGTATATCTAAGAGATTACCGATTTCATTGTTCGCATGCATTAAGGTCACCAAAGTTTTTTCGCTGGCATCTGCCAGTAAAGATTCCAGGTGCTCCATATCTACATGTCCGCTGGGTAAAATTTTCACATAACTCAACCTGGCCTCGCCGGTATGGTGTAAATGTTCTACCGTATGCAGGGTAGCATGGTGTTCAATCGGAGAGGAAATAATATGCTTGCATCCCAAATCTCTTACTGACGCCGTAATAGCCGTGTTAGAACTCTCCGTACCGCCGGATGTAAAGAATATTTCAGAAGGATGCGCATTCAGAATCTTTGCAACGCTCTTTCGCGCGTTCTCAATTCCTAATCTACTTTCTCTGCCATAAGAATAAATGGATGAAGGATTACCAAACTGCTCTCTCATGTAAGGAAGCATCGCTTCTAAAACTTCAGGGTCTAATGGGGTAGTTGCGGCATTATCGAAATAAATTCTATTCTTCACGCTCATAGTCTTGTTTTTACTAATCAGTTTCCAATGGATCACAAATTTCCTAAAATAATTTCTATTTCAATGCTGTTATTTGTAATATTTAGATTCCGTTAAGAGATGCCCTGCTTTTTTAAAAGGAATGAACTGAAAAAGGTATTTTTTATCGCTTTTTCTAATCTATTATTTCGCTAGACTTCCAACGGGCCTAACTATTAAGATACAAAATTTTCCAGACTTTACCAAACGTATTGATTTACATACAATTGAAGCCTGTTATTTTATCCGGTTTTTAGAAAATCAGGGGTATAGTATAAAAGAAAAAAGCTGCCTTGAGGCAGCTTTTTTCTTTTATTGGGCTTCTTTAATATCCCGCATTATTTTCAACGCTATGTTATTGGCGGTTGTTTCAAAATTACTTTCCGCATAAATCCTGATAATCGGTTCAGTATTAGAAGTTCTCAAATGTACCCAGTCTTCGTCGAACTCAATCTTTAATCCGTCTTCGGTATTCATAGGATGGTGTTTATACTTTTCCTGAATCTGCTCAAACACTACATTTACATCAATAGACGGATCCAGCTCTATCTTATTCTTCGAAATAAAGTAGTCGGGATATTTATTTCTAAAAGACTTTATACCATTTTTATGCTGTGCCAGTGCAGATAAAAATAAACCGATACCAATCAATGCATCTCTCCCGTAATGGAAATCAGGAACAATAATACCACCGTTTCCTTCACCACCGATTACCGCCTGGGTAGACTTCATTTTATTAACAACATTCACTTCACCTACTGCGGCAGGTGTATACACCCCTCCTCTTTGTATAGTGATTTCTTTCAATGCTTTGGTACTGCTCATATTGCTCACTGTATTACCGGCACGGTGTTGCAGTATATAATCTGCTACCGCTACCAGCGTATACTCTTCTCCGAACATTGATCCGTCTTCATTTACAAAACAAAGTCTGTCTACATCCGGATCAACAGCAATCCCCAGATCTGCTTTATTTGACTTTACAGCGTTACTTAATTCTGTAAGGTTTTCCGGTAAAGGCTCAGGATTGTGAGCAAATTTTCCGGTAACTTCTCCGTTTAGTAAAATAACGTCTTCTACGCCCAGTGCTTTTAACAACTGAGGAATCACCAAAGCACCGGTAGAGTTTACCACATCCACCACTACTTTAAAATTCTTTTCTCTGATCGCTTCAACATTTACCAACGGGTATGCAAGAATAGAGTCGATATGTTTCTGAAAATACTGATCGTTGGTACTAACGGTTCCGAGGTGATCAACATTTGCAAACTGATAAGCGTCATCGGCTGCAATCTCCAATACTTTTTTTCCGTCATCACCGCTGATGAACTCGCCTTTATCATTCAGTAATTTTAATGCATTCCATTCTTTAGGATTATGACTGGCTGTAATAATAATACCACCCCCCGCCTGCTCCCAAACCACTGCCATTTCCACAGTAGGTGTAGTAGACAAACCAATATCAATTACATCAATTCCTAAACCTACTAAAGTATTTACTACGAGAGATTGAACCATGTTACCACTTACTCTGCCATCTCTGCCGATTACTACTTTAGGGGTTTTATTTTCTTCTAACAACCAGGTACCATAGGCTGCCGCAAATTTTACGATATCAACAGGACTCAAGTTTTCTGCTACTTTTCCTCCTATTGTGCCTCTGATGCCGGAAATACTTTTTATAAGTGCCACTGCTCACATTTTTTAGGATCACAAAAATAGCTTTTTCCCTTTACTTCGGGTATAACTAGTTATGGGTAATTTCAGTCTTACCGCTCTTCTACCATAAAAATGGTAGGATTTGCGCTCACCGGCAGCTTAAATTGCCCGCCGCTGGCAGCTACAGAACTTACCTGATCACTCACTAAATCAATCTGATGGCCGGTTTTCGCCGATGATTTCAGATTGTAACTAATATTTTTTTTCGAATCTCTTACAGGCTGGTATACAAAATATGCTTTTTGTTGCGGTTGAGATTTGTGTTTGTATTTGTACACCCAAACATCCCCTTGTTCTGAAACAACAGATTCCGGAATATATTCTCCCAAATGCTGCACCATTCTGTCGATGTGATGCCACGATGGATAAGTTGAATATACCTGACCCGGATCCTGCTTCAACAAACCTGAGGTAAGGTATGTATTAGGAGTGGATAGGGGCTCCGTGTCTTTAATCCAGTAAATAATATACTGATCGAATCCTGAAAAGAAAATTGCATTGATCGCTCTAAGCAATACCACCCCTTGAGAGACTTCGGGAGATTGCTGGTCGATAATCGGCGCTGATACTTTACTTTGCTGATTTTTATCAAAGCCATATTCTCCGAGAATACATTCTACTTCCGGTTGTAATAGATAAGTTTGTTCTCTTACACGAGATAATTTTGTACGCAAAGAATCTTCTTCCGGCGTAATGCCTGCTTTTGCAGATGAAAACTTATCTCCGGCCAACTCGCCTTTTCCGTTATTGGAATAATAGTGAAACTGGATACCGCCATTCCACAAAAACTGCTGGTCTTTTCTTCCGTACCTGCTCAGAAAATCCAGTACTCTTACTCTGTTAAAGTCGATTCCTACCAGACCGGCCATCATGAGTTCACTTTTCTGATCTGCGTTTTTAATACCATGTCTGGCCCCGAGTGCGCCTTCATGGCCATCGTAATCAGCAGAACTCATTGCAAAATACTCCAATGGCGTCCAGTAACGCATACCTTCCCAATAAGCATCCGATTCATTTCCGTTTTCAAATACCGTCATGGTATTTCTACCGCTGAATCGATTAGAATTAACTGCCTGAATAAGATTGGTATCTACTTTGGTAGCGCCGTAAGCTGCAGCCATGTTCCATAGCATATTGGCATGCCGGCCGTAACTTTTCGGATCATGCGTCGGCATACCGGGTTGTGTTAAAGGAAAATCATGGTTATGCCCACCTCTTTCCATCAACCATTTCGGTACTCCTAAAAAGCTATACCATATTTTTTGTTTCACCATTTTTACAGAGTCGTCATACAATACATAATCGCCGGTTCCATTATTCCACCAACCGTTCGGAACAATATTGTACCTGATATTATCCGGATAATCTTCCTGTTTACCGATATCAATTTTATCATTGTTCATGTATAATCTTGAATACGTGAAGGGTGTCATATATTGCATGGGCGTGCCCTGATAGCAGTTCACTCCTAAAAAC
The DNA here is from genome assembly GCF_003991195.1 of Gynurincola endophyticus. GTDB lineage: Bacteria > Bacteroidota > Bacteroidia > Chitinophagales > Chitinophagaceae > Gynurincola > Gynurincola endophyticus. The sequence goes on from NZ_RCWL01000002.1 coordinate 571,478, forward strand.
TCTTTTAACGACTTTTGTGGTAATCGGGCACCTTCATATTTTTTCGCGGGAGCTGTGGCAGCTGCCCCTGTTCTGCATCCGTATAATACCATCTCGGTAATATTCGCAGGACCGGCAAACTGGATCATTACAAACCGGGTATTGGATTGAATGTCTAATCTTTTCCAACCGCCACCGAAACTGCTTTTATTAGACAAGAAAGAAGCGTGTAAAGTCCATTCTAACGGAGAACCGGAATAAATACTGATACTGTCGCCCGAGCTGGATTTATCATATAAAAACACGCTCGAAATATCATAATCAGTTCCGAGGTCTACTACAATCCGGCTGCCTATTCCAGGTTTGAAATACATCATTCCGCCTGATTTCGGGTGAGGGTTTGTGTTAGGAGAACCATTAATTCCGTTTAAGGGGTCCAGTTCTTTTGATTCATCGAATAAAAAGTATGGGTCACCACCGTTTACTCCTTTATATCCTGACAGGTCATACACCCATTCAGGATAAATTTCTTCAATTTTTTTAGGTTCAGCACATTGAATATTACCGGCATTCTTAACAGCTATGGTTTCAATCTGTGCGTTACCACAACTATACATAAAAAATACCGGAATCAGAATAAGGCGAATAAATTTCATAACAATCATTTTAAAGCATTACTGTGCAGCTGCTTTTTTATTATTTGTTAAAAGATATTTAGCGGTTTCATAGAATGCTTCAGTGTAATTCTTTAGGATGGGAAGAATTGAGTCTTTAGTATGTTGATCAATCGGATCGTTATGGATGATAGAGCCGAGTTCTTCGTGGCCTGAACCTTTCATACTCACACGCATTCTGAAATAATAGTCGCCGGTTACTATACCGGTTGCTTTGGCATCGTGATCATAAATATAGGCAAAAGGTGTCAATGTTGTATCGAGCAGGTTCTTACCAAAAGTGGTATTATGATAAGAAATACCAATATAAGAAGCAACGGTAGGCAACAGGTCTAGCTGTGAAGCCGGAAAATGAAAACGTTTAGGTTCCATGCCTTTTTGATAAATCAACATAGGCACATGCATTGCATTTAACCTTAAATCTGTAAATGCGTTGGGTAGTAACTCTTTTGCATTTCCCGGAATGCCGTGGTCGCCGACAATGGCAAAGACCGTATTTTCAAAATAAGGTTGCTGAGAGGCCAGTTCGAAAAATTTCTTCAGGCAATAATCGCTGTAACGAAAAGCATTAAACTCTTCATTTGATTCAAAGCCATATTTCTTTAATGAATCTAATGGTAAAGTAAGCGGTTGAAAGTCAGGAATATCAACAGAAGGAATCGTATACGGGCGATGATTACCGGCGGTTTGTATCACTGCAAAAAAAGGTTGATTGGTAGTTTTTAGCAATGCGTTTGATTCTTCGAACAAGCTTTTATCTGAAATACCCCAAACATCCACAACGGGCGATTGAAAATAGGTATCCTCGTAAATTTTTATTCCTTCAATATTGTTATTCAATACGCCACGAATATTAGCCCACGAAGTGCTACCTCCCAGAAAGTATTTTTTTTCATACCCTTTAAAATCATTGATAATGGTATTTTGATCTACTGCCAATGGATTTCTGGAAGCTGTTTTTTGTTGTTCAACATCCGGTGCACCGGTAATGGTTCCCCATACGCCTCTGGCAGTACCGATGGTCGGAGTGAAAGCACGGTCAAAGAAATAACCTGCTTTACTTAAACTATCAAAAAAAGGTGTGGTATTTAAAGGGTTACCAGAAACAGAACTTTTATAATAGCTGAACGACTCCATGATAATCACCACCACATTTTTTGGTGCAGGATTCGCTTCCGGTACAACTCTTAAATATTTCAAAGGAGTAGCCGGATCCAGATTCAACCATTTAGCTACTACCGGATAGGCTGTTTTGACTTTTTCAGGATCAAAAGTTTTTTGACGGAAGTTCAATGTATTAAAAAACGATTCGAACGGATTTAAAGCTATACTGGCTTTAAAATCATCTCCTAAAGCAAATGCATCGCTCCATCTCAGCGGATATTGATTGATTCTTCCGAAAATAGAAACACCCATCAGCAGGAAACAGCTGATGGCATAAATAAGATCCCATTTCTGCCGGTAAGAAATCGGTTTATTCAAAAAAAACACATATAATTTTCTAAAAATATAATTCAGCAAAAAGAGGAAAACCAGCATTCCCAATAACATGCGGATAACCGGATAAGATTGCCATACCATTTCTAAAGCGATGGCAGTATCTTCCAGTAAACTCAGCGCCCCTGCGTTTAAACGTTGATTCAGATAAGCATAATGAGAGAAATCTACAACATATACAAATACCAGAACCACACTCACTACCCACATGTAAACCAGAATAATCTTTTTAAAAAGAGGTAAATGCAATTTCGACTGCATAAAACTCATAAAGAGGAATAGTGGTAAAATACATATTAAAACCAGGCGTATATCAAATCTTAATCCCAACAAAAAAGCAGGGAGTACATCAGTAAAAGCAAGTTGTTCAGCTTTAAACAATTGAAAAAACACCAACCGTGCTAGTGAAAGAACGATTAAAAGAATACCTGCAACACTGGCCAAGAACTTCAAATATGGAGGGAAAACTTTCTTTTGTTTCATAACAGCAAATAAACACCAAAATTAAATTTTACATTCAAAACTTGTCTAAATATGAAATTATTTATAATTTAATTAATTATCTTAGAGAATGTAAGCTTTTGGCTATACTTTTGTGCATTAGCCGAACTATGGTCTATAATTTTTGGTATGGAAGATCCTTATAGTACATTTTACTTATTAAACCTTTGGCATTACATTCAGCCATATGATTTCTGGTTGATACAAAAAATCAATCAAGATTGGAGCAACAGTTTTTTTGATACTGTGCTGCCTTACTTAAGAGAAACCCGCACCTGGATTCCTCTTTATCTATTTCTCATTTTCTTTGCTGTTTTAAACTTTGGTAAAAAAGGTTGGTGGTGGGTTTTTGGTGTAATCCTGACAGCCGCAGTTGCCGATTTGGTCAGCAGTCAGCTCATCAAACAAACGGTGATGCGTTTACGTCCCTGCCAGGACCCCGAGGTGGCACCGTTTTTACGTTTTTTCGTAAGGTATTGTCCGATGAGCTCGAGTTTTACCTCATCGCATGCAACCAGCCATTTTGCCCAGGCCAGTTTCTTTTTTTATACACTTTATCCCATCATGAAAAAATGGGGTTATGTTTTTTTTGTATGGGCAGCCAGTATCGCATTTACGCAGGTTTATGTGGCCGTACACTATCCGTTCGACGTAGTTTGCGGTGCTATTTTAGGAACATTTTTAGGTTGGACAATCTATCAACTCTACACACGTAAATGTGGTAAACTATCTATTGATTCAATTCGCTAAGTATGGACGAGTTACTTATAATATTAGGATTAATTATCTTGAATGGCATATTTTCTATGTCTGAAATCGCCTTGGTTTCAGCTAGAAAAGCAAGGTTAGAGGGACAAGCCAATAAAGGCGACAAAAGAGCCAAAGAAGCCCTCAGTCTGGCACAAAGCCCCGAAAAATTTTTATCAACCGTTCAAATCGGTATTACCTTAATTGGCATTTTAACGGGTTTATTTTCCGGCGACAGTGTAAAACAAAATCTGGTAGAGTTTCTAAAAGATTATCCTAGCCTGGCTCCTTACGCCAACGGTCTGGCTACCGGACTGATCGTTATCGTTATTACTTATTTTACATTGGTGCTGGGCGAGCTGGTTCCCAAAAGAATCGGACTTTCAAATCCGGAAAAAATAGCCAAGATCATCGCCGGCCCCATGCGCGTGATCAGTATTATTACCTATCCTTTTATCTGGATTTTAACAAAATCCAGCAATATCCTGATTAATATATTGGGAATTAAAGCGAAGGATAATCAGGTAACGGAAGAAGAGATTAAAGCGATTATCTCAGAAGGTACCGAACAGGGTACCATCGAAGAAGCAGAACAGGAAATTATCGAAAGAATCTTTCACCTCGGTGACCGTAATATCACTTCGCTGATGACCCACAGAAGTGATATCAAATGGTTTGATCTGAATGATAATGAACATTCTATACGTGATAAAATATTAAAAGAACCGCATTCGGTGTATCCGATTTGCGATGGGAATATCGACGCTATTAAAGGCGTCATCAGTTTGAAAGATTTATATGTCAGCAACGACCTGACTCTTTTCAAACAGATCATGAAACCGACGTTGTTTGTTCCTGAACATATTACAGCCTATACGGTCCTTGAAAAATTCAAAGAATCAAAAATCCATGCTTGTTTTATCGTAGACGAATATGGAAGTATTCAGGGAATGATCACCTTAAATGACATTCTTGAGGCTATTGTGGGTGATATGCCGCAACAGGATATCGAGGATTACGAAATTGTTGAAAGAGAAGACGGAACCTTTATCGTAGATGCGCAGATTCCTTTTTATGACTTTTTGAGTCATTTTGAAAAAACAGAATGGATGAATGAAGGTGAACAGGAGTTTGATACGCTGGCGGGATTAATTTTACATAAGTTAGAAAGAATTCCGAGTACCGCCGATACCTTTGTATGGCAAGGATTTAAGTTTGAAATTTTAGACATGGATGCACAAAGGATTGATAAAGTATTGGTAACTGTACCAGAAGAAATACTGAATAACCTGAGAGATAACTAAACAAAAACACTTATAAAAAAGCTTCGGAAAATTCCGAAGCTTTTTTTGTACATTTATTAAAAGATTACGGAAAATACGGACCGAAAAAAATACTAAAAACTACGCTTGATTCGTATTATTAATGGCACCATCTTTGGTCAGTACACAAATCCGTTCACTTTTTACGTTCAATGTATGAATAACCTATTGAAAATACTACTAATCTCAGCATTAGTATGGGGTCTGGCCTCTTGTAATAAAGAAGTAGTACCAGAAGAACCTCAGGAGGAGGAAAAAACTCCTACACCCACTCCTACCCCTACCAATCCGTTTAACAGTCAGGTAGAAACCGCGAAACCAACAGCCGTAGATATTATCGAAACAGTTAACTCGAATATCGGGGGCTTCAGGGCCAGTATCCCTGTTCTTTATTCCAAAACCGATAAAGCATATCCATTAATCATTTTCATTCACGGTATTGGAGAATTAGGAAACGGCACCACTGAATTAAGCAGAGTGGCCAATATTGGAATCTCTTCGCTCGTTACCAAAAAAACACTTCCGGCAAGTTTTAAAGTCAACAATGAAAACTTTTCATTTATTGTGGTTTCGCCACAATTCAAAAAATGGCCGAGTGCTGATGACGTCAATGCATTATTAGTACACGTTTCTAAAAAATACCGCATTGATCCTAAAAGAGTATATGTAAGCGGCTGTAGCATGGGTGGTGGAGTTACCTGGGAGTTTGCGGCAAAATATCCTGCTAAAGTAGCTGCCATCGTTCCGATATGCGGCGCAGGTTCATTAAACGATGCGCAGGCAAAAGCACTGGCAAATAACAAAGTGGCAGTTTGGGCATTCCATAATAAAGATGATGGTACCGTTACAGTGAATAACACCATCAATAATATTAATAAGATCAACAGTAATAAACCAACGCAGTCTATCATTCAAACCCTCTGGGATACCGGTGGGCACGATGCCTGGACAAAAGCAACCGGTTTAACTTATAAAGAAAATAACATGAACATCTATGAATGGATGCTCAAGCAAAAAAGACCATAAAGGGTTAACCCCTCTTCCGGCTAACCGGAGAGGGGTTAATTATTTTCAGAAGGAGGTGTATCCTCTTTTTGTTTTTTAAATCTGCCGGACTTCTTCAAAGACTGATCAATGATCCACTCCAGCTGTCCGTTCACACTGCGAAACTCATCACTTGCCCACTTTTCAAGTAACTCATAAGTTTCTTCGTCAATCCTCAATACAAAATTCTTTTTAGCTCCCACGACAAATAATTTATTGATATAATGTTCCTGTATTCAAAACAGGTTGAGCAGATTTTTCACCACAAAGCACTACCATTAAATTGCTTACCATGGCAGCTTTTTTCTCTTCGTCTAATTCAACAATATGTTTTTTAGACAACTGCTCCAAAGCCATTTCAACCATACCAACAGCACCTTCAACAATCTTAGCACGCGCACTTACAATTGCATGCGCCTGCTGACGCTGTAACATAGCTCCTGCAATTTCAGGCGAATAAGCCAGGTGAGAAATTCTTGCCTCGCGTATAATAATACCGGCCGGCGCTAATCGCTCATTTAACTCCTGCTCTAATAAATTATTCACAGCCTCACCCCCATTACGCAAAGTCAGCTGATCATTATTACCGTCGAAATCTTCATACGGACAGCTTGTTGCCAGATGACGAATGGCAGCTTCACTCTGAACCTTTACATATCTGGAATAATCATCCACATCAAAAGTAGCTTTATACGTATTGGAAACCTGCCAAACGATAGCTGCTGCAATTTCGATCGGGTTCCCCATCATATCGTTTACTTTCAATTGTGAACTTTCAAGATTCTGTGCACGTAATGAAAGCCTGGACACACCATACAGAGGGTTAACCCATAATAAACCGTTTTCTTTTACAGAACCTACATATTTACCGAAGAAAGTACAAACACGTGCATGGTTAGGATGAATAACCATAACACCTTTAAAAAGAAAAATGCTGACTATAAAAGAAAGAATAGCGTAAAAGGCAAAAATTCCTTTTTCCTGTATGCCGGCATTCACGAAAAAATAAACACTAAGACCTAATAATGCTAACGCTACCAAAAGCGCTAAATAGCCTGAAATTGGTTTGAATACTTTTTCCATATAGTTTGATTTAATATCAAAATGATATCAAAAATATACATTTTGAATAACAAATCCAAATATTATCTTTGATATTACTAAAAGGTTCATTATGAAAAAGTTACTCTCCCTAGCGCTGATTTTCTGGAGTTTTACTGCTGTTGCCGGAAAAGTAGATACGCTTGCCATACGTAGTCAGGCGATGAATAAAGACATTGCCACAGTAGTAATTGTACCACAGAATTACTATGCAGCCGTTGCTGCCGGAAAAAAATATCCCGTTCTTTATCTGTTACATGGTTATTCAGGTAATCATGCCTATTGGATTAAAGCCGCTCCGTTTTTAGCCACTAAAGCAGATGAACTCGAGATGATCATTGTTTGTCCGAACGGACAAAACAGCTGGTATTTTGATGCCCCTCAAAATCCGGCACTTCGATTTGAAACTTTCGTTGCCAATGAATTGGTAACGTATATCGATAAAAATTTTGCAACAATTCCTGACCGTTCGGGAAGAGCCATTACAGGTTTAAGTATGGGTGGTCATGGTGCACTATATTTAGCAACACGCCACCAGGAAGTATATGGTGCAGCCGGAAGTATGGCCGGCGGTGTAGACTTCAGACCTTTTCCTGAAAATTGGGAAATTAAAACCGCCTTGGGCACTATAAAAAACAATCCGGAAAACTGGCGGATAAACACAGTTGTACACCAGGTAGAAAATTTAAAACCCGGAAAACTTGATTTAATTATTGATTGTGGCCAGGAGGATTTCTTTTTTGAAGTAAACCAACAGTTGCATAAAAAACTGAATGAACTGAAAATACCACATGATTACACAGTACGCCCTGGTGAACACAATGGCGAATACTGGACGAATGCCATTCGTTATCAACTGGTGTTTTTTGCTGATTATTTTAGTAAAAGAATCAGGTAATCTATTTCAGTTTTTAATAATCTTTTCATCAACCTCTTGCGAATGTCGCAAGAGGTTTTTTTATGTCGTAAAAAAATAATTCAGATTTATATCATCTGTTCAACTGGCAGATTCGTAAATAATACAGAATACTTGTTTTATTGACAACAACTGCATAAATAAAGAAAGAAATAATAGTACAAAAGCTGAATAAATAAGTTTTTAAAAGGAGATTCCTTTTAACACTAAATCAAAAAATTAAACATGAAAGAAACAGATGAGATTAAAGCATTAAAAGAACTGGCGAAAAAAATAAGGAAAGAGAAGAAAAGTAAGGAAGAGATTCTGGCTTTTTTTCAATCAGCCAAAATATTAACCAAAAATGGAAACTTTACAAAACCATACAAAAATCTCAATAAAATTTTCATTAATAAAAAATAATCTATGTACAGAAAAAGACCCAACTTAATGATTGGATTTCATGGATGTGATTTAAAAACGAGCAACAGGCTAGTATTTAATCCACAACATATTAAGATAAGTCAGTCTGATTACGATTGACTAGGTCATGGCTTTTATATTTGAGAAAATAATTTACAAAGAGCTCATCAATGAGCATTTGATAAGAGTAAAAGAGATGCTCGTTTCAAACCATCAGTAGTCGGAGTAGTTTATACGCTCGATAATTGTCTTGATTTTACCGATTCGGAATTTATTGAATTAATCAGCTGTTATTTTGAAGCAATGAGAGCTGAATTACAATTATATGGTAAGATTCTACCTCAGAATAAAAATAGCAAAACCGACCTATATCATGACCTGATTCTTCGAGAACTTGACTGCTCAGTAATTGAATACCTACATACTCAGATTGCGCTGCAAATCAGTTCAAAAGAGCTATTCGAACAAACGATGATTCATCAATCTTTTGATACGGTAAGAGGAATCTTCACCGAAGGCGGGCCTGCATTTGAAGGAGCGGGCATTCAGGCAAAAAATCATATTCAGGTCTGCATCAGAAATCTTAATTGTATCAAAGGATTCTTTATTCCCAGAAAGGAATACCGGTTTCCCCGGTAGTGCTCTTGTACTTCTGCAACGCTATCATCTTTTTTTAAAAGATCAATGATTTCTTATGCTCACAGATATCAGCTTGTAACCTTTATCCGTCCGTAAAAACTCAAAATGATCTTGCGGTAAATTCTTTTTGGTAGGATAGGAAATCACCACTTGCATTACAGGATAAATCCAATCTTTGGATTCGCCGCAGTTATTGAAATACTTATCATACGCGGCTCCCTCATATAGAAAAGGATTCAATCCATCTGAAGTAATAAAATACTCACTTTCAGGTTCGTTGATCTGTAATAAAGTTTTCTTCAACTGATCAAACTTTTTCGTAACCATTGCAGCTTTTGAATAATACAACCATTCTCCACCAGATCCATCTATAACTGTATCCATCAAATAATCGCTGAGTTTATCTTGCGTAAAATTCTTAAACAACTCATTTGATAACCAGTACCTGAATTCTTTCTCAAAGTCAATAAACGAAAGATACTCGCCTGTTGATGACAAAAAACTTCTTCTGGTACTATCAGCGTTTATCTGATTACTTTTCTGTATCGAAAAGAGGTTGAGGGTATAAGGCTCTGTAAAATCGTTGATCAAAATATTATTCAGCGTGTCTAACAAAATTATTTCTCCTCCCTTCCAGCTAAAATGATTACAACCGCTATGTTCTTCCTTATCCCAATATTCTTTCTGCGCATTTTTTAACGCCACGATCAATCCGTTTCTTACAGGCTGGATATCATTATATTCAGCAGGAATAACAACTTCGCCCTGTTTATTAAAAATTCCGGCCTTGTCTGTTTTTAAATCTTTAAAACGAATAAAGCCTTCGTTCTCACAGTCAGGCATATTATCCCGGATATATAAACTGTCTGTTCCGAATTTTCTTTCTGACTTTAACAAGTAATAGCTCAGCCAGCTTCCGTTGATTTCTTCTACGACTGAGAGTATATCATCAAATTTTGCAGCAGTAGTGAACCCCGAAAAACGGGCTTCAATTTTGACTTTACCTTGCTTATCTTTATAACCGATTAAGCTTGAATCGGTATTGTAAAAAGAGAACCAGGTATCTTTTTTCTGAGCAGACAAATCTTTATTAAAAAAAGCAACTAACAGCATTATTATACCAAATCTCATAACATTACTATTTAATTGACCGATAGTCATCTTTCTTTTTTGAATACGTTATGCAGTTTATACAAGAAGTATCCTGTATCGCTTTACAGGTAAAATAAAAAAGGAGGTTTTAATAACCTCCTGTATTTCCTTCCCGAACTTTAATTTTTTTCTTACCGGCGTTTTGTTTCTCAAACTCCAGCACCTCTTTAGGCTTGGGAACTTCTTTCTTATTACCGGGTGCATTTTGTTGTTGCGCTAATTTTTCTTCGGCCAACTTCCGCGAATCCTGCATTAGTTCACCTCTTTTATACAGTTCTGTAGCAATGAGCCTTCCATTAGAAGGATCATAGTACTTCCAATAACCGTGTTTTATAGCTCCTCCTTCATTCTTGACAATTACTTCTTCATAAGCGCCAAAAACATCGGGGCTTTCCACCATGATGGTATCATATTCTTTATTGGGATTAATCGCCAGCCACTCCTGTTCTAACCGGAGTGCACCTAAATTGGTGAAGTAAACACATTTACCGCTTTTCATACCCCATTTGTAGTTTTCTACTCCAACAAGGTCACCCATTAGGCTAAACATTCGCCATTCACCTTCTTTTTTGTCATAAGAAAACCATCCTTCTTCTTCATATCCCTGTTCACCGCGCAAACCTTCTACTTTGATCACCCAGGGGCCATGCTTACGTCCGACCATATCCTGGCGGTTGATCGTATCACCATCTTTAGTTAACTCAAATGATTTCCACTGTGCTGTGGCAGCAACACACAAAAAGATCGCTATTAATGATAATATATAACGCATAACATTCCTCTTACTCTTAAATTAACAATAAATCAGCCAAAAAAGTATATCCTGGAGGAGATTTTGATAATTTTAACGACAGAATGAGGATTATGAGTGTAAAAATACTAATAACATTTTTGATTTTTCTGCTGCCGGCACCGGATATGGTCGCCCAGAACTGGGCACAGATCAAAAAAGACATTGAAACTTCTAAAAACAGCCCTTTGTACGTCAAGGACATTTTGAAGAAACCGTTTTCTATCGACACCGTAGCAATAGCTCGTTTAAGCGAATTTGAGTCGTTTAAAGACAGTATTGCATTTCATGGTGAATTGGGTAAAGTATACGGGCCTTTTGGCAAGGAACAGTACTTAATTCAGGTATTAGCGGAAAATCCGAATCAGTTTAACCGCGTGGGTCAGATTTTCATTGATACGGCGATCATTTATTATCCCCGTGCTGACTCGTTGGCAAATTTCATTATCCGTCAGATAGCGATTGGCAACAGAAGCTTCGAAGATATGGCTTCTACTTACTCGATGGGAGGTGAAGGCGCCACACAGGGTGATTTGGGTTGGATTGCTGCAGGATACACTTTGCCCCAGCTTGACAAAGCATTACTGGAAAAAGAAAAGGGTGACTTATTCAAAATGTGGACACGTAGAGGAGTTCATATCATCCGAAAATCTGACCATACACAAACCTTTAGAGGGTATGCCCTGTTACTGATGATCAGATGGAAATCATAAACTTATTTGTTCAGGTATAGAAAATGTTCAATGGCCAGAACATATCCGTTCAGACCCATTCCGATAATAGAACCTATAGATTTTCCTGAAACATGTGATAAATGTCTGAAAGGCTCACGCGCGTGTACATTTGAAATATGTACTTCAATAACCGGTGTTTTGATAGCGGCAATCGCATCCCCGATCGCTACGGAAGTGTGGGTATAAGCGGCAGGATTTAAGATAATGCCGTCAGATTCAAACCCATACTTTTGTAAAGCATCCACTATTTCTCCTTCAATATTCGATTGAAAATATTCGAATTGCACCGCAGGGTATTTTTCCTGCAGCTCCAGATAGAAAGAGTTGAAATCCTGATTACCATAAACACCGGGTTCACGTTTACCAAGAAGATTCAGATTGGGACCGTTTATAATAATTAGTTTCATGAAAGTAATGAGTGTGAGGTTTAAAGTTAGGAAAAATGAATAAAAGAGAAAGTTTAATCTATGTGTAATTTTTTACGTAAATAATCCGGAGTCTTAAGACTCCGGGGTGGTTTCAGGCACTTCACTGCGGTTTGATGTGCACTATACTATACTATTCCATCCACCTCATCTTTGCATTGAGCAGATCCTATTTCTGATACCTCGTCTACATTACGTATCAGATGATATGCCATCGCACTCGAACACCTTCAGTATATTGCCTCCCATACAAGTCCTTCACAAACCGGCTGTTGATGCAGCCAATCTAATATCTGTTCAAACACTTTAGTATCATCAATCACCCTGCAACGGGTTCCATATTTCCAGAACTGAAAATACTTCACTTTTTGATGTACACTACCTTCATTCATACATCCAACTGACCCAACGCTCACGGCAAGGATGCTGTAAGTCGTTAATGACATCATTACTAATAAGTCTGAAACTTTGTTTTTTAAAACATCTTATTAAATAAGAAGGATCTCCCTCCAGGGTAAATAACAAGTACAACTTAAACTTTAAAATAAGATATCCCTGCAATTGCATATGTTTCTGCTTACGGCAATAATACAAACTGTCTAATATAGTATCACAAATTTCACGATGGCAGAAGACCTCTAACCCCTCAATGGTATCCATTTCTGCATAATAAAAAATGATGGTTGTTTCATTTAATTATATACGAAAAACAGTTGTTCTGAGATTAAAAAAGGCCGCAATTGCGGCCTTTTTTATTTATATAGTTTCTTTAATCATATTGATAAACTGATCAAACAGATAACGGCTGTCGTGCGGACCAGGAGTCGATTCCGGGTGATACTGTACTGAAAACGCCGGTTTTCCTTTTACTCTGATACCTTCGATCGATTCATCGTTCAGGTTTACGTGAGTAATTTCAACGCGGTCAGATTTTTTAACAGTATCCGGATTTACACCGAAACCATGATTTTGAGTAGTGATTTCACAAGTACCCGTAATGATATTTTTCACCGGATGGTTCAATCCTCTGTGGCCGTGGTGCATTTTAAAAGTATCAATTCCCTGAGATAAAGCTAATAACTGGTGGCCTAAGCAAATGCCGAAAGTAGGTTTATTTTCTTCTACCACTTGTTTTACAGTTGTGATAGCATAATCCATACTCGCCGGATCGCCAGGACCATTTGAAATAAAATATCCGTTCGGGTTGAATTCTTTTAAAGTAGCTAAAGAAGTTTTAGCAGGGAATACTTTTACATGAGCGCCGCGCTCTACCATGCAGGTCAGGATATTACGTTTAGTACCAAAATCAAGTACAGCAATTCTGATGGGAGAATGCGGATCACCTAATGTATAAGGCTCTTCAGTGGTAACAAAAGAAGCTAATTCCAATCCGTCCATGCCAGGTGTTTTAGCAAGGATAGATTTCAACTCTTCAATATCAGTTATTTCAGAAGAAATGATACAGTTCATAGCACCTTTTTCACGAACGTGTGAAACGAGTGCACGGGTATCTACTTCTTCAATACAAACAATATTATTTGCTTTCAGGTACTCGTCCATTGAACCATTTGCCAATTTACGGGAGTATTGATCTTCAAGGTTACGACCAATTAATCCGCGAATCTTCACGCTATTAGATTCAACTTCATTTTCTTTTACACCATAGTTACCGGTGTGAACATTGTTCATGATCACAATTTGACCGTAGTAACTAGGGTCTGTAAATACTTCCTGATAACCGGTCATTCCGGTATTAAAGCAGATTTCACCGGTAGTAGTGCCGATTAAACCAAAAGCTTTACCATAATGTACGGTTCCGTCTTCTAATAAGAGAATTGCAGATTTTTGAGCAGAGTTGGACATGTTATTCAAAAAAAGTTTTGCAAAGAAACATAAATAATAAATGCGATTGCACTTAAATTTTCGTCAGATAGGAATTTTTTGAAACTTTTAAAGATTCGCCTATCGAATTTTCATAAAAAAGGCAAGACGATCGTCTTGCCTGTATAGAAAACAAAGTTATTTTCTTATTCTGCAGTTTTTTCTTCAGTTGCAGGAGCTTCTGCAGCCGGAGTTTCAACAGCGTCTTTCTTAGTAGTAGAACGAGAACGACGGGTTTTCTTAGCTGGTTCTGCAGCAGCAGTACCGGTTTTACCGTATACATCGTTAAAGTCAACTAACTCAATCATTGCCATTTCAGCGTTATCACCTTTACGGATTCCTAATTTGATGATACGAGTGTAACCACCAGGACGGGTTCCGATTTTTTCAGCGATCGTTGAAAAAAGCTCAGTAACCGCTTGTTTATCTTGTAAGTGACTGAAAACAAGACGACGGAAGTGTGTAGTATTGTTTTTAGACTTTGTAATTAACGGCTCAATGTGTGTACGTAATGCTTTCGCTTTTGCTAAAGTAGTTACGATACGTTTGTGCTCAATTAACTGACAAGATAAGTTACTTAATAACGCTTTTCTGTGTGAAGCGGTTCTACCTAAATTGTTGATTTTGTCTCCGTGACGCATGACATTTAAATTTTAAGACTGCACCGTGTCAGGAATTGCAATCTAAAATCATCTGTTTCAATCAAAACTGCCTGAAACAGATGATTATATGTGATTAAATATTAAAGTTCTTCTTTATCTAAGCCTAATTTGCTTAAATCCATACCGAAATGTAAACCTCTTTCTGCTAAAACCTGTTCAATTTCCGCAAGTGATTTCTGACCGAAGTTTCTGAACTTCATCAAATCTTCCTGTTCGTATTGAACTAATTCGCTTAAAGAGTTGATTTTCGCAGCTTTTAAACAGTTGAAAGCACGAACTGAAAGGTCTAAATCTTCCAACGGCGTTTTCAAAATCTTGCGAAGTTGTAACATTTGCTCATCTACCACATCTTCTTTTTTATCTTCTTTATTATCGAAGGTAATATTTTCGTCAGTGATGATCATTAAATGTTGAATCAAGATACGGCTAGCTTGTTTCACTGCTTCTTCAGGGTGAATTGTACCGTCAGTAGTTACTTCCATGATTAATTTCTCATAGTCAGTACGTTGTTCTACACGGGTATTTTCGATAGCGTATTTTACATTCTTGATTGGAGTGAAGATAGCATCAGTTGGAATATAACCAAACGGAGCATCTTTCACTTTATTTTCTTCTGCCGGAACATATCCACGACCTTTAGCGATGGTTAACTCAATGTCCAATTTAGCAGAAGCATCCAAAATACAGATCAAAAGTTCAGGGTTCATGACTTCGAAGCTTTGAGTAGCTTCAGCAATCATACCAGCTGTAAATTCTGTTTTATTTTTGATGCTAAGCGAAATTTTCTCTTGGCTTACTTCATGTTCTACTTTCTTTTTAAAGCGAACCTGCTTTAAGTTCAAGATAATTTCCAACACATCTTCAGTGATACCTTTGATGGTTGCAAACTCGTGATCTACACCTTCAATGCGGATACCGATGATGGCATAACCTTCCAGGGAACTCAACAACACCCTGCGCAAAGCGTTACCTACAGTTACACCGTAACCTGGCTCTAACGGGCGAAACTCAAACTGAGCTTCAAACTCCGTAGCTTTTTGTAAAACGATTTTGTCTGGCTTCTGGAAATTTAAAATGGCCATATAGTAGAATTTCGATTTTTTTAAAAAGGTGCCTAATCAGGCTTATTTAGAATACAACTCAATGATCAATTGTTCTTTGATGTTTTCCGGAATGTTTTCACGCTCAGGATAAGCAACAAAAGTACCACTCATTTCAGCTTCATTCCAATCCATCCAGGAAATCTTTGGATTTTTACCACGGAACAATGAAACTAAAGTTGTATTAGACTTATCTTTCTCTTTAATAGCGATAACATCACCTGGTTTAATACGGTATGAAGGGATGTTAACGATTTCACCATTTACAGTGATATGTTTGTGAGAAACCAACTGACGAGCACCAGGACGAGAAGGTGACATACCTAAACGGTATACAACGTTATCTAAACGAGACTCTAATAAACGCATCAGGTTTTCACCGGTAACACCTTTCAGACGAGCTGCTTCTTCGAAAGTTCTACGGAATTGTTTCTCTAATACTCCGTAAGTATATTTAGCTTTTTGCTTTTCTTTTAACTGTAAAGCGTATTCACCCGGAGCTTTACGTTTACGGGTTGGACCATGCTGACCCGGAGGTACACTATTCTTGGTTAAATACTTACCATTGCCTAAAATAGGCTCACCGAAAATACGGCAAATTCTTGTTTTGGGACCTGTATAACGTGCCATTTTGAAAAAATGATTTTTTAGTGTCGATACCCGATCCTTAAAAATCTTAAAAATTAATCGGGCACCCTGTTAAAAAATATATACTTAAAATAATATTGAGACGTACCCTGTAAGATACGTCTCAATAAGTTTATTACTACACTCTTCTTTTCTTTGGAGGACGACAGCCATTGTGTGGCAGAGGAGTTACGTCTTTAATCATTACTACTTCGATTCCGTTCTGAGCCAAACCACGAATCGCACTCTCACGACCGGCACCAGGACCTTTAACGTAAACATCTACTTTTTTAACACCAGCGTCGAATGCTGTTTTAGAAGCATCTGCTGAAGCCATCTGAGCGGCATACGGAGTATTCTTTTTAGAACCTCTGAATCCCATTTTACCAGCTGAACTCCAGGAAATTACCTGGCCATGTTTGTTCGTAATGCTGATAATTAAGTTGTTGAAGCTTGCTGAGATATGAGCATCACCGTAAGCGTCAACTTTTACAATTCTTTTTTTAGCAGCTGCCTTTGCACTCTGCCCTTTTTGAGCTTTTGCCATTGTAAAAGGTAATCTTTTAAAGTTTATCACTACCGGAATTACTTCCGGTTCGAATCAATCCTCCTGCTGACTTACGAAGCTATCTGGTATTGACTCTCTGTCTGTAAGTCTCTAGAATAGAAAATCAGAAGCCTATATACAGACTCCTGACCCGCTATCGCTTTAGCACTATTTCTTAGTTGCTTTCTTTTTACCAGCCACAGTTTTACGCTTACCTTTTCTGGTACGACTGTTCGTACGTGTACGTTGACCACGAACAGGTAAACCTTTACGGTGACGTAATCCACGGTAACAAGCGATATCCAACAAGCGTTTGATGCTCATCTGAACTTCAGAACGTAATTGACCTTCAACTTTGAACTCGTTCGTAATGATCGTACGAATTGCATTCAATTCGTCATCATTCCACTGGTTCACTTTCTTATCGAAGCCAATACCCGCTTGGGTCAGGATATACTGAGCAGTAGTGCGGCCAATACCATAAATGTAGGTAAGACCGATTTCTCCTCTTTTATTCTTTGGTAAATCAACACCGGCAATACGAGCCATAATATCAAATTGTTGTTTCTAGTTTATATTTTCTTACAGCAATTATCCTTGACGTTGCTTAAATCGAGGATTCTTTTTGTTAATCACATATAAGCGACCCTTTCTTCTCACGATCTTACAATCGGCGCTACGCTTTTTGATGGATGCTCTAACTTTCATAACATGATTGTTTTATACTGCGTTCAGCAGTCTGTTATTTATATCTAAAAATGATTCTACCTCTAGATAAATCATAAGGGCTCATTTCAACCCCTACCTTATCACCAGGTAAAATACGAATGTAGTGCATACGCATCTTCCCAGAGATAGTGGCTAAAATTTCATGTCCATTCTCTAACTTCACCTTAAACATTGCATTGGATAAGGCTTCTGTTATTACTCCGTCTTGTTTAATTAAAGGTTGTTTGCCCATATTCTTTAAAGGAGCGCAAAGATAAGAATTCTAATGCTTAATAACAAAATTATCGCAAAAAAAATTCCAGAAAGTTGAAAAACTTCCTACCAAACGCTAAATTTCGGGCAAAGGTAAGTATTTTTTATGCAGGATTCAACTCTATTTTTGTCATTTGGATATAATGATTCTGAAATTCATGCACGTACATCGGCATGTTAATCAATCTTCTATCCTCACGATACCACATTTCAAACTTAGAAAAATTGCCAGGCTCTCTCAACAAAACTCTGAAAGGCCCTTTCTTATACTTCACTCCTTCCGGTACCACTTCCCGCTCAAATCCTAAACGCAGCAACTGTTCTTCATCTAAAGCAATGGGTGTCAGATCTTCAGGGCTATACCAGGCCTCTACTTCTCCTACTAATAAACATACTTCTTTCGCACCATCATTATAGGTGTCTGTTACTGTCGCCACTAATCTTTCACCATCACGATTCAAGTAAACCAGGTTGCTTGGTTTTAAGGAAGAAAGCTTTATCATAATTTGGCAAGTTTCTATTAAGATCGTCATTTTTGTGCAATTTTCCTAGAAACCTGCCCTTTTTAACAACTTCATTTATAATCCATATTGTTCAAGTTTGGTGCGGATATGCGACAGTTCTTCCGGAGCCAGTTGAATTTCAGTAGCTTTTGCATTTTCCAACGCCTGTTCTGCATTCCTTGCTCCCGCCAATAAAACTGTAATCCCTTTTTGCGCTAATGCCCACGCCAATGCTAACTGACCAATTTTCACCCCTCTGGAATCAGCCAAAGGTTGAATAGCCGTCAAAAATTCATTTACTTTCAGTATATTATCCTGCGTGTAAAACCTGTTTGTACTGCGGGTATCACCTTCGCCAAAATGATGACCAGGCTTTATTTTACCGGTTAGTAACCCTCTTTGTAAAGGACTGTATGCAATAATCGATTGTCGCTCCTTAATGCAATAGGGAACCAATTCGTTCTCTATTCCTCTGTTTATCATACTGTATTCCACCTGATTAGAAGCCAGATGAAGTGTTTTGTTCGCTTCCTCCATCAATGCCTTATTATAATTACACACCCCTGCTGCACGAATTTTACCTTGCTGCAATAAAATTTCCATTGCCTCCATAATTTCATTGATGGGTGTTACCGTTTCGGGCCAGTGCTGTTGGTACAGGTCAATATAATCGGTTTTTAACCGCTTTAAGCTGGCTTCACATTCTTCAATGATGCTTTCTTTAGAACACCATTTATAAATATCGATCGCTTTGCCGGAATTATCTTTACTGTTCATCGCAAAGTCTCCACCTACTCTATCCCACCGCATACCGAACTTAGTAAGCAGCTGTACCTGATCTCTTGGAATATCAGCAATGGCCTCACCTACTATTTCTTCACTCGTTCCCTGTCCGTAAATCGGTGCCGTATCAATACTGGTCATACCGGCATCGTAAGCAGATTGTATTGCTTTTACCGCTTCTTTTCTATCTGCACCACCCCACATCCATCCGCCGATTGCCCAGGCTCCGAAAGTGATAACCGATGCTTCAACATCGGTGCTTCCTATTTTTACTTTTTCCATATACCGGTTTAATTTAATATACTTATTGATATTTATTGTAGGCTAAAATTATATAAAATGTGATTTCTGCACACCACCTTCTTCAGGTTGCTGCATATAAAATTTTCATGCCTTACAAAAACACAAAAGGCTGCCCTAATGTTTAAAGCAACCTCTGTTATTTTAATCACAAAAGTGAATAATGCTGTTTCTATTTTTCCATCCAGCTGGTAGTATAATCAGGATTTTCAATCAACAACGCCGCTGTTGTTAATTGTAATGGATGAAATGTATCTACCATTACCGCCAACTCTTTTGTTTCTTTAGCACCGATGCTTTTTTCAACAGTTCCGGGGTGCGGACCATGTGGAATACCTCCCGGATGCAAAGTGATCATCCCTTTTGTAACATGTTTTCTGCTCATAAAATCACCGTCAACATAATACAATACTTCATCGCTATCGATATTACTGTGATTATAGGGTGCCGGAACAGCCAGCGGGTGGTAGTCATATAGCCGCGGTACAAACGAACAAACTACAAAGTTATTTGCTTCAAACGTCTGGTGCACCGGTGGCGGCTGATGTACTCTTCCGGTGATCGGCTCGAAGTCATGAATACTAAAGGCATACGGATAACAACAACCATCCCAGCCTACCACATCAAAAGGATGAGTTCCGTAATGCAATCCGTACAACATTCCTTTCTTTTTACACCTTACGAGAAAATCACCCCGCTCATCGTGCGTTTCTAACTGGTCAGGCACGCGCAAATCGCGTTCACAAAACGGCGCATGCTCCATCAATTGCCCGTACTTACTCAGATATCTTTTCGGAAAATGAATCGGACTAAAAGATTCAACGATAAAGAGCCTGTTTTCTGCTGACTCAAACTCCATCTGATAAATAGTACCACGCGGTACTATCAGATAATCACCATATCCGAAACTAAGTGTACCGTACATAGTTTTCAGCTTACCCTTTCCTTCATGTACAAAAATCATCTCATCTGCATCAGCATTTTTGAAGAAATAATCTTTCATACTCTCCTGCGGAGCTGCCAGTACGATATGGCAATCGTTGTTGACCAATACGGGAATTCTGCTTTCCAGATAATCTTTCTCCGGTTGCACCTTAAACCCTTCAAAACTTCTATGTTTCAGCATTTTTTCTTCTGCCACTTTCGGACTCACCTCCACCGGATCTTCTGCTGAAATGATTTGTGTAGGAGGATGTGTATGGTATAATAAAGTATAATCGTTAGAAAAACCCTCCGTCGAGAAAAGTTGTTCGGCATATAATTGCCCGTCTTCTTTTCTGAACTGGGTATGACGTTTAGGAGGAATTTTTCCTCTTTGAACATAATATGGCATAGCAACAATTTATAATATAGTCAATGATAATAGGAAACAGGGTAGTTACAGACTACCGGAAGTAAGACATAATAATCAGAACGATCGGGCACAATCAAGAGACAGCATCAGGAAATAGTACTTCCAGTTGCGTTTATCAATCCAATAAGTGAAGTTTCTGAAAAAAGGCATAAGAATTCCTTTCCACTAATATACAATTTTTTTTCGAATTTTAGCATTTACCTTTAGGCCGGATCAAACTTTTATTTACACATGACGCGCATCGGCATTATTTCAGATACACATAGTTATTTAGATCCGCAAGTATTCACCTATTTTAAAGAAGTAGATGAAATCTGGCATGCCGGTGACTTTGGTTCAATGGAACTCATCAAAGAGTTAGCACAATTCAAACCACTGAAAGGTGTTTATGGTAATATTGATAACCAGAAAATCAGAAATGAATTTCCTGAAAACCTGATTTTCACCTGTGAGCAGGTGAAAGTATTAATGACGCATATCGGAGGTTATCCGCCTAAATACAATGCCCGTGTAAAACCTTTACTTCAGCAAGAGCAACCCCAACTTTTTATTGATGGCCATTCCCATATTCTAAAGATCATGTTTGATGAACCGCTTCGTTGCCTGCATATTAACCCCGGTGCTGCAGGCAAACAAGGGTGGCATAAAGTGCGCACATTGGTACGTTTATCAATAGACGGCGAACGCCTCTTTGACTGTGAAGTCATTGAGTTGGGCGCCCGCTAATTCACTGTAAGCCACTTTCAGAAAGTAAGGCTCAAACAACTCTTCAGCACGCTCCTCCCTGATATCCTGTTGCCCGTGATTAACTACATTACTAAAATTAACCGTTCCATTGAGCGTTACTGAAAACCGGATTCTTAATACAAACTGAAAACCCGCCAGCAACTCGAGTGTAGGAACCCGCTTCCCTGATAATAAAGATGATAAATAGTTCGGTGTAATACCTAACTTTTCAGCCAATTCAGTTCTGCCCATCGGAATTAATCGCATCCGCTCCTGGATAATCTGCATAAATTGACCGGCCAGCACTACTTTTTCATGGCGCTTGTATAATTCAATATTTACAAAAGGTAAGTCCCAACCCATAAGTATTGATTTAGAAAACTAAGGTACCACACACCTCCCCCCTTTTCCAAATTATAAGCATTTAGATCTGTTATAAATACTTATTTATACAGCCAGAAGGTAAATTAATTTCCCGATTGCAATAGTGAAGGGTCTGCTAAAATGCAGCCAATAAAAAAGGTGGCACCGAACGGGCCACCTTTTTCTATTTAAAATTCAATCTTACATTCCAGGGAATAATGGTCTGGCTATTTCACCTCTGAAAGGCCATGGAATTGAAGCTAAAATGACTATTAATGCAATGATTAACAACAAGAAGGCTGTTTTATGAATAGCACTTCCTTTAGCACGTTTTACTTTTGCGTTGGCAATTGTAATCAATACAACAGCAATCAACATTCCGATAAGGTGTTCTACTGCAAAGAAACGGGCATAAGCATTTTTCATAACACCTCCCATTCCTAAGGTACTAAAACTTTTCACACCCCAGTTACCGATAAAGTACAGCACTAATCCTACCAATAAGTTGGTGTGTGTTGAAATCATTAAAAACTTAACTACTTTTTTGTCGCCGGTTGTAACAGGTGCTTTTTTCATCATCCCCATTAAGTGACGCAATACTGCTACCACTAATAAGATCAGAATCACCCATCTTAATACATTGTGCAAATGAATCAAGCCTGTTTGCATAATATCATTTTTTTGTCAAAAAATATTGAGAATGTTCAAATCTACAACAAGCCCCCTATATTTCCCAGTTTCACAGATTAAAGTTTTTAACTATTCTACCCAATCTGCAATAAACAAGTTCGTATCTCTTGTTCCGCCATTATTTCTGTTCGACGAAAATGCAATCTTTTTTCCATCATAACTAAACATCGGAAATGCATCAAAACCTTTATCTCTGCTGATCTTTTGCAAATTACTGCCGTCTCCGTTCATCGTATAAATATTAAAAGGAAAACCTCTTTCATATTCGTGATTCGATGCAAAAATGATTCTTTTGCTATCAGGCATATAATTCGGAGCCCAGTTCGCTTTTCCTAATTTTGTAATCTGTTGCTGGTTCTTACCATCTATATCCGATACAAATACTTCCATGTTGGTCGGCGCTACCAATCCTTCAGCCAATAATTCTTTATACTCTTTTATTTCTTCAGCAGTAGCAGGACGCGAAGCTCTCCATAATAATTTGGTACCGTCAGGACTGAACCATGCACCGCCATCATATCCCAATTCGGTCGTTACCTGCTTTTCCTCACCCGTTTCCAGATTCATTACATACAAATCAAGGTCTCCGTTTTTCACAGATGTATATACCATCAGTTTACCGTCGGGAGACAAGGTTGCTTCCGCATCATACCCCTCACTATTGGTTAACTGTTTTACGATTTTACCATCCAAGTCAGCCATGAAGATATCATATCCACTGTATAAAGGCCAGATATACCTGTTACCATATTTTTCACGATCCACAGCCGGTGGACAGGCTTCACCTGCCAAATGGGTAGATGCATATATAACATGCTGATTATCTTTTGTAAAAAAGGCGCAGGTTGTTCTTCCTTTACCCGTTGAAACCATTTTATAGTTAAAAGGTTTTCCATATTCAGGAACTTCTCCCACAAATATCTGATCGCACGCTATACCGTCTTTCGGAGCTGTTCTTTGAAACACGATCATTTTACCATCGTAACTGAAATATCCTTCCGCATTATCACCGCCAAATGTCAGCTGTTGAATGTTTTTGAAGTTTTTTTCCTCCGGATAACGCAGGGTGTCAGAATGATCTACAGTTTCCGGAGCCGCGGCGTCGTTACATCCCACTGAAAGTGTAATGGCAGCAACTCCCGCCAAAAACATTAAATTCTTCTTCATGTCTGTTGTTTGGTTTATTTTTTAGTTCAAATTTAAGCTCTTATTAAGATAGGTTTACCAAAATTATGCAATAATAGAACTACAAAATATGTAGATTTGAAAAATGAACGGGAAATTTTTTTGGATTGCTTTTGTAGCATCAACTGGTTTATGGGGTTGCGGAGACGAAAACAATAACGGATCATCGTCTGTTCCTGCAATTTTGCAACAACCGCCATATAATACATTAACGGATAGTCTTACCATTCAGCCAGACAATGCCGGATTGTACTATAAACGTGCAATTTTACTCACTCAAAATAATGAACATGAGCTGGCCAACAGAGATTGGGAAAAAGTGTGGGAGCTGAACCCTACTGAATCCAATACCTGGCAGTTCGTGACTAATCTGATTGTAACCAATCAAAGTAATAAAGCGATTGAAGTATTAACCCAGGCCATTGATAAGTTTCCCGAACAGCCTGCTTTTAAAGCAAAAATGGCTGAAGTACTGGTACAGGTTGATTATATACACGAGGCTATCAATATTTATAATGAATTAATTAAACAGGATCCCGAACAATACGAATGGTATTACGAACTGGGCAGAACATTTGCCAAAAACAGAAATGTTCCGGATGCTATATACAATCTGGAAAAAGCCTATGCTTTACAGCCGGCTAATTTCATCGGGCTCGACCTCGCAGAATTATATGCCTATCAGTTAAATCCGAAAGTAATTACATTGTGCAACGAAATTATCAGAAATAATCCGCCGAACTCCATTCCGCAGGCTTCTTACCTGAAAGGAACCTACTACGCCGACAAAGGTCAGCGTGAACTGGCAATCAAATGTTTTGATGAAAGTATCAAAAGTGATTGGAAATTTGTAGATGCTTATCTTGATAAAGGTTATCTTTTTTTCAAAGAAGGAAAATATAAAGAGGCAAAAGCCGTATATACTCAATGTATTGAAGTGGCTCAGCAGGCACCGGATTCGTACTATTGGTTAGGAAGAACCGAAGAAGCACTGGGAAACCTGGATAATGCAAAAGCAATGTATGAGCAAACGCTTTTGTTAGACAAAGACTTTCATGAAGCCTCTTCCAGATTAGATTCTTTAAAAAAATTATAAATTCATAACTTTCGAAAAAATCAGAAAGATGATCGTCGCACCTTCATTATTGGCCGCTAACTTTTTAGAATTAGGAAAAGCCTGTTCAATGTTGAATGAGAGTGAAGCTGAATGGTTTCACCTGGATGTGATGGACGGACGTTTTGTTCCCAACATTTCTTATGGCCTTCCCGTGATTGAACAAATCAGAAAAGCTACTGATAAGATTTGTGACGTACACTTAATGATTGAAGAACCCGAGAAGTATGCAGCAGCTTTTCAAAAAGCAGGGGCTGATATTTTAACGGTACACTATGAAGCCTGTAAACACTTACACAGAAATATTCAGCAAATTAAAGGATTGGGCATGAAAGCAGGCGTTGCACTCAATCCGCACACACCTGTTCAATCTCTCGTAGATATTATTCATGATATTGATATGGTATTGATCATGAGTGTGAATCCCGGCTTCGGTGGTCAGCACTTTATTCCGCATACGCTGGAAAAAGTTCACGCCTTAAAAAGCTTAATCCGATTAAAAGGGCTTTCTACCTTAATTGAGGTGGATGGCGGCGTAACAGTAGAAAATGCACCTGCTTTAGCACAGGCCGGAGCAGATGTTTTGGTAGCCGGTAGTACCGTATTTAATTCTGCCGACCCTAAAGCAACAATCGCACAATTAAAACGTGTGATTTAATTCAGACAAAACCAATTCCTTTGAGGTATATCTTATTTTGTATTTGCTGCTGTTTCCATCTGGTAACTACTGCACAAAAAGTCGTGGTAGAGGGTACTGTTTTTTCAAAAAGCGGTATTCCTTTACAAAATGCATCCGTTAAGGTTTTAAACACTGCTTCTGCAACTGATGCCGGTGTAAACGGTAAATTCCGGTTAACATTACCTTCGCGCCAAACTTATACTTTACAAATTTCATATATTGGTTTTCACGATCTGATACAGGTTATACAGCTTCAGGAAGCACCGCATTATTTCTTTAATTTTTATCTCACCGAAAAAACAACCCTGCTGGATACAGCTGTAGTAACTGCCCAAAATGCGCGGTTAGAGGCAGGCGTTATTCAACTATCGGCCGATAAAACAAGACTCAACCCTTCTCCTATCGGCGGCATTGAAAGCTTAATCAAAATATTCGTAGGCAGTAATAATGAACTGAGTTCTCAATACACCGTAAGAGGCGGTAACTATGATGAAAACCTTGTTTATGTAAACGATTTTGAAGTATATCGCCCTTATCTGGTTCGAAGCGGACAACAGGAAGGACTTAGTTTTATCAATCCTGACATGGTTAATGACGTACGTTTTTATAATGGAGGATTCAGTGCAAAGTACAATGATAAAATGAGTTCGGTTTTAGATGTTTCTTACAAAAAACCGAAAACATTCGGCGGAACAGCTTATGTGAGCTTACTGGAACAGGGAATTCATATTGAAAATGCATCAAAGAATCAAAAACTGACCTATTCGATCGGAGCCCGTAACAGAACCAATCAAAATTTATTGAAATCACAGGAAACGGTTGGTAATTATGTACCTTCTTCCGGCGATCTGCAGGCTTATCTCACTTACCGCATCAATACCAAAAATCAACTCGATTTTCTGGGCAATTATTCCACCACCCGATTTTCATTTATTCCAAGATATTCTCAACTGTCCAGCAATGTATTTTCACCTTTTGTATCCGCTAATGTAGGAGTGAATATTTTCTTTGAAGGCCGTGAGAAAGACCAGTATACCACCCGAATGGCGGGTTTGTCATGGTTGTATCAACCGAATACACATACGCAGTTAAAATGGCTGGTAAGTTATTTCAACAATAATGAGTCTGAACGATATGATATCAAAGGAGATTATTTAATAGGAGAAAGAGACTTACAACAGGGTGGAATTATTGACGAACCGCAGGGCGCCGGCAGGTACCACCAGTTTGCCCGAAACTCGCTCGATGTAAATGTGTTGAATATTTCGCACAAAGGAAGCAGCCGCTTAAATAATCATGTTGTTGACTGGGGAATCGCTTATGACCGTCAGCAGCTGAACGATCAGCTTTATGAGTGGGAGTATCAGGATTCGGCAGGTTATCATATTCCTGCATTAGAAGTACCCGGAATGTCGCGTTTTATACAAACGAATGCAAATGTTCAGATCAACCGTTGGAGTGGATTTATTACCGATAAATGGATCATAGGAAAAGGGCAGGCCTGGATCTTCCAACCCGGTGTACGTGCTCAATATAACGACCTCAATAATGAATGGCTCGTTAGCCCGAGAGTTAATATTTCATACAATAATCCTGAAGCAAAAAAAGATATCGTTTGGAAATTTGCCGCCGGCCTCTATCATCAACCTCCTTTTTACAGAGAAATGAGAAGACCTGACGGTTCTGTAAATACCCATCTGAAGGCACAAAAGAGCTGGCAGGCTTTAGCAGGATTTGACTACCAGTTTCACATTAAAAATCTTCCGTTCAGATGGTCAACAGAAGTATATTACAAAAATATCCGGGATGCTGTCAGCTATGAAATAGACAATGTACGTATCCGCTATTCCGGTGAAAATGATTCAAAAGCCTACGCCTGGGGAGTAGAAACAAGGTTATTCGGTGAATTAGTAAAAGGAGCAGAAAGCTGGATCAGCTTAGGTGTAATGGGTGCCCGCGAAAAACTTCAGAACGATCAGTACTACAACTATACACTCAATGACCAGTCACAGGTTGTTGACAGTACCTTAATGAACAGAGGCTGGATGAGAAGACCAACTGACCGGCTGATTACACTGGGCATGTTCATTCAGGACTATCTGGCTAAAAATGAAAACATCAAAGTTTACCTGAATATTTTATACGGTAGCAATCTACCCTATTCTATTCCCAATAGTATAAAATATCGTAATGCATTAAAAATAGATCCTTATATTCGTGTGGATATAGGATTCAGCACTTTGCTATTCAGTAACCAACGAAAAAATATCCGTAGTTACCATCCACTCAATGGTTTCAACAACGTTTGGGCTACTGTTGAAATCTTTAATCTGATAGACAGAGACAATGTGATTGCCTATCAGTTTATTAAAGACTTTAATAACGCAAATTATGCTTTACCCAACCGGTTAACACCGCGTCTGATCAACTTCAAGATTATAGCAAAATTTTAGTCCAAAAACAGGACTTCTTCCCAATTCGATTTTCACACTCCCAAAAAGGGAAAACACCCCACTAGCAAAAATCATTAATTAATTGAATGTCAAACATTTAATTGAATTGGCATTTATTTGGCATTATCAGACTAAAATCGATATTATGGTATCTGGACAACAATTTACTGACGCAACAAGTCAATCGATTCATGAAAAATTATTCAAAATTTTAAATGCTGAGAAAGACGACGTTCTGAAAGACGGTGACATTAATTTCAATATGGCGCTTATTTCCGGAGTTAGTATCCGTACCACCCCTTCGATGTACACCATTACCATTGAAATTACCTGTAAACAAAGTCGGCACTTGATTGTGCGCCTCTTAAACGCAGAAGGAAAGATAGAAAGGATGTTCGGTTGGTATGTTATTAAAGGAGCCAACATTACCACATTATCAGAAACCACACAATTGTCAATCGGCACTTACCGCCTTGATATTATCGATAATGATGGTTTTGTGATTTACAACACACAACTTCAAAAATCTTCTTAGTAGAAAACACATTTTTGATCCGAGCAAGAAAGAGACTGCCTTATTTAAGAGCAGTCTCTTTTAGTTATCCATATAATGCTCAGTAGTAAGTATTTACTTTTTTTCATACTCAACTAAAAAAAGATTGATAATTTTGAGTATGACAAAGCTGAGTGTTAATATTAACAAGATCGCCACACTTAGAAATTCGAGAGGCGGTAACAATCCTGATGTAATAAAAGCAGCAATAGATGTACAGCTTTTCGGAGCTGATGGGGTAACGGTGCACCCACGTCCTGATGAGCGCCATATACGTTATTCAGATGCACGGGGTATCAAACCGATTATTACAACAGAATATAATATTGAAGGCAATTGCAGGGAGCAGAAATTTATTGATCTGGTGCTGGAAGTAAAGCCCGATCAGGTAACACTCGTTCCTGATGCAGAGGGGCAATTGACTTCAGATCATGGTTGGGATACCATTCAGCATCAGAAATACCTTAAAGATACCATTGCTATTTTCAAAGAGGCGGGTATACGTGTTTCCATCTTTGTAGATCCTGATCCGGAAATGGTAAGAGGCGCATTAGATACAGGAACTGACAGAATTGAGTTGTATACCGAAGCATATGCCAGCAACTTTGTAAAAGATCCTAAAAAAGCAGTAGCACCTTATGTAAAAGCAGCAGCAGTTGCGCAGAAACTCGGCTTAGGGATAAATGCCGGTCATGACCTGGATCTGGAAAACCTGGCTTATTTTGCCAAAAATATTCCCGAACTGGCAGAAGTATCCATCGGTCACGCCTTAATTTGTGATGCAATCTATCTCGGTTTTGAAAATACCATTCAACTTTATAAAAGACAGTTACAATAATAATAAAAGCTACCAATAGGTAGCTTTTATTATTTCACTTATGTTGAATTACTTTTGCTGGTCTTCTTTCTTTTCTGATAACAGCGGTTCTTTTTTACCCATATACTCCACCCGCACTTTTACGAGTCCTCTGGTCATAAACCGTAATTGCCGTGCAGCCGTTGTAGTTAAATCGATCAATCTTGTATTCTTGGGATGCATACGGTCAGTTATTTTTACATAGATCTCCCTCTTATTGGAAAGATTAATCACTTTCACCCAACTATTAAGGGGATATTTATTACTGGCAGCCGTCATTTTTGATTGTGTAAAAATGCTTCCGTTAGCTGTTTTCCGGCCTTCAAATTTATCGTGGTAAAAGCTGGCTATTCCAGTTTGAACGGCAGCTACTTTTTTACTACCGCCCAGGCTGATACTGTCTACTTTCTGCTGGGCCTGTAATATTTGTATACACAGGCAGCTGAACAAAAAAAGTATTGCGGCTTTAGTGAGACATTTTCTTAGAGAAGTATTCATTCCTTAAAAGTTTGTCATCTCCGTAAAGATCATTATAAAACCTGATTTTTCCCTCAACTCCTTCACAACTGTAGTAACGAATATATAAAGGTAAACGTGGAAATCCGCTTACTACTTTTTTGGTTTGTTTTGCCAGCCATGTTTCGACGCTATCCATCTTCACTTTTGTTTGCTCCTTTAATAAGAAGGAAGCTAATTTTCGAAACTCCTGTACACGAATACAACCATGGCTCAACGCCCGGTCACTTCTTGAAAACAACCAGCGGGCATTTGTGTCATGCAGATATACTGCAAATTTATTAGGAAAATTAAACTTCATAATTCCTAAGGAGTTTTCATCCCCCTCCTTTTGTCTTATAACATATGGAAAATTTGAGCGATTGGCTTTTTTCCAATCGATAGAATCCGGAGAAACTACATTATCCGACCAATCCATTACCATGAGTCTTTCTTTCTCCAGGTAACCCGGATCTTTAATAATTTTCGGAATCATTTCACCAAATACAATACTGTAAGGAACGGTCCATTGCGGATAAGTAATATAATTGGTTAACCCCGAATTTAAAACCGGCGTTCTGGTAGCAGGTAACCCTACAATTGTTCTCGACCTGAATGACAATGTATCTTCTTCATATACTTTCATTTCAAATGAAGGTATATTTACCATCAAATAAGACTTAGGCATCACCGTTGGCAATTGCTTCATTTTATCGAGCGTAATTGCAACTTTAATAAATTTCTCCCAATTAGTATCATTCAGCAGCTGAATCATTTTGCGGGATAGTTTTCCGTTAGCTTCCAGGCCGTTTCTATATTGATACACTGTAATCAGTGGTATCCATTCATCGAAAGTAACTGTATTTACACTTGCATGAATTACGCGTTCCTGAATAAGTCTTTTTCGTAACTGATCATAAAACTGCAAAGTATCTTTAACAGGATATTCGAGGTATTCATAATTACCGATATTACCGACCGAATCTAAAAATTGCCTGAGTGCTTGTTTTAATTCTCTGTAACCGATATAGGCCGGTTCCAGCTCACTCATTGTCTGAGTAATATTTTTTCTTTGCTGAGTATGTTTTAAAATATCCAGATAAAATCCGGTACCGGCAAGTGTATCAGCTCTTAAATTCACTGTATCCAAAGGAATACGTCCCCAATGAATATCCTTTGCCATAGCAAACAAAGAGTGTGTTAAAAGATAATCTTTCGTAGCCCATTCATCAGCTGTGGCAGTAGTCATTTTTTTTAAACTATCATAATGGTAATCATTAGGGAAGAGTCCGAAGTAACTACTATTCTCAATAAATTGGTAAAGCTGATCGCCGAGAAAAGTTGATTTACCATTGTCCATCCAGAAAGGTAAATAATCATTATCAGTATACGCCTGTATCAATGCACTGTCAACGGTTGACTGCAGAGAAGCACTTTTCAGAAGTACTGACAATGATTTTTTTGTATCAGCTGTATAGTTGATTTCTTCTTTTTGAAGGGGAGCCGGTTCATTATTACAGCTCCAGCAAAAAATCAAACACAGAGAAACAAGTAAGGAAGTTATTCGCATGCTTCTCAAACGATTTATTTGTAACTTTAGTGATTAAGTTAATGAATTAATATGAATTTAACCTTATCTCCTAAGTTTATTTTTTTCTGTTTAACGATTTCTTTCCTTTTCAAAGATAATACAGTTTTTGCTCAGTTAAAAGAGAGTAAATACGGCGTATTTTATGTCGATACCCGGTATTATTACGATTCGTCAGTAAAGGCAGATCCAGCGCTTTTACTAACGGATATTCGTTCGTTACTACCAACAGTAAGATATGATCTGCGTTATGCCGGCAATAACAATTTTACCGGAATGGTTTTGTATCCCTCCGATACGCGGTATTCGTTTCTTGCACTACCGGCATTAAATGGTTTAGTTAAAGCCGCTGAGGTTTTTGATAGCCTGGGATATGATCTGGTAATTTTTGATGCCTACCGGCCATATAGCATTACGATTCGTTTTTGGGAACTGATACAAAATGAAGATTATGTAGCACGTCCTACAAAAGGATCAATGCACAACAGAGGCCTGGCTGTTGACCTAACACTGTGGGATAGAAAGTTAAACCGTCTGGTAGATATGGGTACTGATTTTGATCATTTTTCAGATACGGCTCATCATTCATTCAGCAATTTGCCGGAAAGTGTACTGCAAAACAGATTACTCTTAAAAAATACACTGGAACAATTCGGTTTTAAACCAATTGCCACAGAATGGTGGCATTACGTATGGCAAACGACTACTGTTTATCCTGTTTTGGATATTGATTTTAATACTCTTTATGCTATTCAAAAAAAGTATTCGAAGTAATAAAATCATATACTCTCCTGTATTAAATACAACAGATGTTCATAAGGATGCCCCGTACTTTCTGACATGGCTATTTCGCAGGTTTTTGTAGAAGAATAATACCCTTCGTAATTACATGAGTTTACTTCTTCTGCTTCTTTAGTTGTGGCAGAAGCTGTCAGTTCCGGAAATAAGAATCCACGATCACCAGCCATTCCACAACAATTCAAATGCTTAGGAACTACCACTTCTTCAGCAAAGTGCCGGGCTACTTTCACCATACTTCCGGTTAAACCCATTTTTTGGATAGAACAAACCGGATGCAACACCACCAGATTTTTCTTTTTACTTACCGGTAGAGAAGCTAACAGATACTTTTCTACAAACTGTATTACATCGTATATTTTTAATTGATCATACTTCAATTGATATTCTGCTGACAACTTACTGCGCATATTCTTTACAGTATACACACAAGAGCTTACATCAATCACTACCGGAATATTCCCCTCCTCACTTACCTTCCACAACCTGTCAATAAAATCATGCGCCATTTGTTGATAAGCATCATTAAACCCTTTCGAACTAAAAATCTGTCCGCAGCAGGATCCCATTATATTTTCACCGTACTTTATCTGATAGCCGGCTTTTGCTGCAACCTTTTCAACCGTTTGTATTAAAGAAGGTTTGTTATTGACACCTCCACCCATTGTTCTTGAAATACAGGCAGGAAAGTAAACAAATACTTTTTCGCCTGTATATTTTTTTTCAACCGGTACCGGAGGTGGTGCTGACATGTATTCATTCCACTGAGGAAACTGAGGTATCAATTTTCTGATTCCTTTTGTAACATTCATCACTGCTTTTTTTCCCAGTAATACTTCAAATGCCTTTGCTGTTTTTAAAGCCGCTCTTACTATCCACTCCGTCATTTTAAAATTACCCGCAATAAACGAAGCCGTTTTCTTGCTGAATATACCATGCTGTTCACTTCTTAAACGTTTTACCAGGTCGCCGGTGTTTATATTAACCGGACAATTAGTAGCACACATACCATCTACTGCACAGGTATCAAGTCCGTCATATTGATATTGATCCAGCAACAACCGGTGTTCTTTCGAGCGAGCCGGCATTTTAGCCAGGGCTCTTCTTACAACAATTCTTCTGCGGGGCGTTAGTGTAAGGTCTTTTGAAGGACAAACAGGTTCGCAATAACCGCATTCTATGCAGGTATCCACCTCGTGTTCAACGGTCGGAAGAGATTTAAGATTTTTCAAATGTGCTTTAGCATCACTATTAATGATAACGCCGGGGTTCAGTAAGTTCAACGGATCTGTTACCGCTTTTATGGTTTTCATGATCTCGTAGGCTTTACCGCCCCACTCTGCCTCTACAAACGGAGCCATATTTCTACCGGTTCCGTGCTCGGCTTTAATTGTTCCGTCGTATTTTTTCACAATGAGTTGCACCACCTCATTCATAAAAGCTTCATATCTTGAAATTTCTCCGGTAGTATTAAAAGACTGGGTTACTACAAAGTGTATATTACCATCCTTAGCGTGTCCGAAAATGATGGCATTGTGGTATTCATATTTGTCAAATAGTACCTGTAAATCGATTATAGCATCACCCAACAGGTGAACAGGAAATGCAATATCTTCTAATACGACGGTAGTGCCGCTTTTACGAACTGCTCCTACAGCAGGAAAAAGCCCTTTTCTCACTTCCCACAATAATGCCCGTTCTCCGGCGTCAGTAGTAAATACGGGAGCGTTTAATAGTTTTAGTGAATCTGACTGACTTAAAAAACTATTGACGCGGCTTGTTAATGCACTTTCAGTTTCTTCCTGAAATTCAATTAGCAATGCGCTGGCTGCAGCTGGTAATGTTTTAATCACCGGCAACATTCCCTGTTTATTTTCGATAGAGCGTAAAGAAGCTCTGTCCATCAGCTCAACCATTTTAGCATCGCTGTTATTGAGTGGAACGATGGCGTTACAGGCGTCATAAATATTTTCGAAAAAAAGTAATGCAGTTGCTTTATAGGCGGGTTCGGGAATGGTCGTCATGGTAGCTTCCGCTATAAAAGCGAGTGTACCTTCCGCTCCTACCAATAAATGAGCGAAAATATCCATAGGGTGCTCAAAATCAATAAAAGCGTTGAGTGAATAGCCGACGGTATTTTTAGTCTGGTATTTTTTTCGTATCTTATTATAGAGAATGGAGTCGTTTGTGATTTCTCTTCTCAGATTGCTTAACGTTTCGGTAAGCACTTTCTCCTCCTTTTCAAATCTGCTATAATCAGTAGCTGTTGCTGTGTTAAATGTATTTCCTGAAGGTAGAATAAACCTGATTGACTGTGTAGTATGATAACTGTTAAATGTTACGCCACAACACATCCCTGAACTATTGTTCGAGATAATACCTCCGATCATAGCGGCTGCAATAGAACTGGGGTCGGGTCCGATTTTTTTCTGATAACCGGCTAAATAAGCGTTCACCATGCCGCCGGTAATTCCGGGCTGAACAGTAACGGCGCTTCCATTGGGATGGATATAAATTTTATTCCAATACCGGCTCAGATCTACTAATATACCATCTGTAATCGATTGTCCGGAAAGACTGGTTCCGCCTGTTCTGAAAACAACAGGCAGTTTCAATTGACGGGCAACTTCAAAAAGCCGGATGATTTCCAACTCACTTTTCGGTTGTACTACAGCTTTAGGAACCAGATGATAAAAGCCGGCATCCGATGCATAAGCAATCAGGTCAATGAATCTGGTTTTTATCTGATTCGCAGGAAGAATTTGCAGCAGCGCTTGTTCTATCGTCATAACACTGATTATTTCAAGTAATTCGCTACTGCAAAAATCTATTTATTTTTTCAGATATACTGTAATTATTCTTTCCAATTATCTGTTCTGAACGAAGAAGCCGGAAGATTTGCTGTATTAAAGAGAATAGCTGCGGGGTTGTTCGCCCAGGCATATCTTACCGCACGCGGTTGCGGCACTTCAGCAGCACGAACCAGCAAAGTATTACCATCGATGGTAACGTCATTCGTCCAATAAAACTTCTTATCCTCACCTGCTATGATAAAAGACGGTCTATCATTCTTTTTTAACTGCAATGCTGCGGCAGAAGGTTTAAAGTGGATACGAATGGCATTTCCTTCGATTGTACAGTAATCGTAAATGGGTCCTGAATAAACAATATTCTTTTGATACTGTTTTGCCAAAGCCCATTTTGCCAGTCGCTCCCCTACGGTTTGTTTATCTTTCGGATGAATGTCATCAGCCTCTCCAACATCTAATATTACAGCCAGGCCTGTATTGGTAAGTTTTAAAGCCTGTAATTGAGCTTCACGTATTTTCGCCCATCCGCCTTCATCAGGCAGATCAGTGGTTTCCATATAATTTGCCAGCTGAACGATATAAAACGGCAGGTCACCCTGTTCGAAATGATTTCTCCAGTCTTGAATCATCCTGTTCAACACTGTTGTATAAGCATATTCCTGGTAAGCATTCGATTCTCCCTGATACCATATAAATCCATTGATAGAATATTGCTGTAAGGGATAGATCATTGCATTATACAACACAGTTGGTTGTGTATACCAGTTTTGCCACTGGGCTACTTCCGGTTCTACTTTGTCGTTATACAACCAGGTAGCAGGCAAAGTCATTTTAACCAGATTTTTTTCATCCAGCAACTGCACGCCCGGTGTTTTAGATTTACCGATTTTATGTTGCGACCATTCGTTGTAGATGCGAATAGCTAATAGGTGTTTTCCTTTTTTGATCGACTTAGCGGGCAAAGTAATTGTAACGCTATCCCACAGATCACGTTGCTGTGCTACATGCTGACCATCCAGATAAAAATCAACAATCTGTGCCTGCATTCTTGGAAAGGATAATTTCAGGGTTTTCGCAGAAACCGTTGAATGGAGTTCAAAAGTGTTTCTGAACCACATAAATCCGAAATGCGCATGATTGTATATTTTACCGGCATCCACCGGATAATCCATTTTTGTCCATTGAGAATCGTCGTACTGCAGATGCTGTACGCCTGACTTAACGCCTACCGTTGCCGTATCACGTATCTGAGCCCTTTCGCGCTCTTTTTTATAGCTTTCCTGCAAGTACTTCTCCCAATCAGCTCTATTGTCAGGAATCGCCTTTAATTCGTTTATAAAGTGATTGTTTTCCAGAAGTGTTTTGCGTGAGGTCCAGGCTTCTGCATTGGTTGCACCCCATGAACCATGAATAATTCCTACTGGTATTTTTAATTCGTTTGCCAGGTAGTTGGCAAAGTGGAATGCCACTGCAGAAAAAGGTGTAATTGATTCAGGTGTGGTAAGCTGCCATTGTCCGCCTTCCAATTCCTGAACCGGTTCAGTGGAAGTCAGTTTTGGTACCTGAAATAAACGAATAAGTGGATTTTTAATAGTGGTAT
Organism: Gynurincola endophyticus; assembly: GCF_003991195.1. GTDB lineage: Bacteria > Bacteroidota > Bacteroidia > Chitinophagales > Chitinophagaceae > Gynurincola > Gynurincola endophyticus. The sequence goes on from NZ_RCWL01000002.1 coordinate 608,049, forward strand.
TATGTTCCGGATCCTTAGAATCTTTAACACTCCATTCCATATTCGACTGACCGGAAGCCACCCATACTTCACCGATCATCACACTGTCTATCTGTAGCGTATTTTTATTATCCTTAATGATCAATGTATGCGGCCCTCCGGCAGTTGCCGGATCAAGAAAGGTTTTCCATTCGCCTTCATTATTGGCAGTAATGGTATAAGTTTTATTCAGAAAACTGATTTGAACAGGTGTAGCAGGTGATGAATGTCCCCATATGGCAATAGGTTTTTTCTGTTGCAAAACCATATGTTTCGAGAAGAGAGGGCTGATTTTAACTTGAGCGGTGATGTATAAAGTATGTGAAAGCAGTAATATTAGTATTGATATTATTTTCATAAAGCAATAAAGTAGAGGTGTTTATCAATAAAAAACAGTTATCTATTTTTATTACTGTAAGATAGTATAAAAAAAATGTAATCGTATCTATTGAATAGAATATAGCTAAAATGATATTATATCAGGTTAAAAAAACACATCCTGCTAACTATTGTGTAACATAAGAAAGTTTTATATCATGAATCATACTCATGTGATTACTTACAACTTCTTTACGATAAAAGCCTGAAATCAGCCAGCCTGTCTCATGAAAAATCCACTCACGCTTAATTACTCCATTCAGGTTAGACATCAATTTACTTAACTGGGCTCTTTCTTTGAGAGTATAATTAGAATTATTTAATTCTTCATCATAAGCTTTTTTCAGATATGATTGAAATATTTTCTCTTCAGACACAATTGAATAAAAATGTGTAGTATCCATTTTACTCACCCAAAACCGGTCAAATCCTTTTAATATATTTTTAGTTGGCTGAATATCATACATATCACATACTATTGTATCGTTAGCAGTATACATGTATCCAAAATATCTATGATACTCCATAATATCTTCAAACATTGTATTCCGTACAGAGTTGGTATTGCTATAATTATCACCATTTTTTAAAAAATCAACGCTCGTATTTCCATTTATACGTTGAGTTGCTTGCATTAATATCATCTGCTTTAAATTCAGATCCATTACATCTGCATCAACGAAAACCCCCAATGAATCCATATAATAATTTAAAGTATATAAAGGCTCATAATAATACTCCAAAGAATCATTCTTTAAAGAGTCCATTACCAGAAAATAGCTCCATTCTACCTCATAACTACTATCGGTTTGCCCTAAAAAAACAACTCTTATAAGGTATGATTCAGATCTATTGGCTATAGTATCTTTACCCATTATTTGCCAGAAGTTTAATTCTTTGCTGTAATAAACAGTATCATTTAAACTCCATGCCGGCACTACATTTATCATAGAATCCGGAACGCTAATTTGCGCTGACACCTTCTCTTTCAGAAAGCTACCGAGCAGTACTAAAAATATTATTTTTAGTTTCATATATCAGTTCTTAATTCAGTTACAATAGTATTTTTTATTTTAAAGTTCCCATTCTCTAAAACATTTTCAATTCGAAAACTTTCAAGCAAGCCATTTGGATAATATATATACTTACCTGAAATAAAATCCTTTACCTGCATTGCATATTTGTAATCACGTTTTCTATCTTTTGCCGATAATAAATTATTTGTTCTTTTTCTAACAGGAACCTTCATATTCTTTTTATAGCTGGTTTGAAAAAGAATACTACCATCTTGCTGTATATACGCTTCAAAGTCATGATCATAATTATAGAAAGCAATAAGCCAAGGAGTAAATCCCAAAGAAATTTTGCTTGATTTTTTATTTAGAATATATTCAGTACCATAAAAATTGTGTACAATAAACAATTCATTTGATAATATTCCTGTTTTATACCATTCTGTAAGTTTTATGGGTTGGTCTATTAAACTTCCATTACTCTGCAGTTGTTTCATGAATACATAGGGTCTATATTTTTCAAATTTCAACATTATACTATCTAATGGTTCTATGTAACTCAGAAAACTTCCTTTAAGATTTGTAACATACGGTAGTGTATACAGGTAATCGATGGGTGTAGAGTCACCTGATTCATATTTTATCTTATTCAAAACGAATAAATCCCATGCAAAATAGTTAAGTGTGTCCTCCTGATGAAATAAGGTCAGCCTTACATAGAAGGTTTGTTCGTCCAACAACAGAGTATCGTTATGGGTATCTATGAGTTCATTTTTCTTGTATATAATATATTGTACCTGATCATTTTCTTTCCAGGGAAAAGGAAGAGTGATGGTAGAGTCTGTTTCATTTAATTGCCCCAACAAATGGTTAGATATAGGTAGTAAGAAAAAAAATGCTATAATACGCTTCATACTGTAACAGCTTTATAACTAAACTCAATTTAGGAAGTTTTATTATTAAGTAAAACAATTCTTCATTAAGAGTGTGTGGGACTTCCTTCAT
>NZ_RCWL01000020.1 GCF_003991195.1 Gynurincola endophyticus
AGTAATCATTTAGGGAATGTAATGGCGGTAATCGGTGATCATTTAGTGGTAGAAAGTGATACGGTAAGATATCCTTTTGTCTTTAGCTTAAATGACTACTATGTATTTGGTGCTAAAAAAGAATTAGGAAATAGTTCGGCCTACCGATATGGATTTAATGGTAAGGAGAATGATAATGAAGTAAAGGGTGAAGGTAACCAGCAGGATTACGGCATGCGGATTTATGATCCGAGGTTGGGTAAGTTTTTGAGTGTGGATCCGTTGAGTGTAGAATATCCATGGTATACACCCTATCAGTTTGCAGGAAACACTCCTATTCAGGCTGTAGATTTAGATGGGGCTGAAGAATTTAATTATAACCTTAAAATTGATGAAGAAACAGGTAAAGCTAAACTGGAATTAATCTCTATTCATTCTGGTCTTCTATTTAATTTAACAGTAACGCAATATGTTTCGTATAAAGGGAAAAGATACTCTTATGGGATTGAGTGGAATATAGCACCTTATAAGTCTTTTGGTCATTTAGATGATTTGAATGGGAAAACAGAGTTGGAGCTTGATGAACATTTTTCTAAAAGAATGACAACTTATGATGAACAAGTAGCCAAGCAAGGGTATGATGATGATATTCGTGAAAGAGCTTGGGCAGTTGCTACGGGTATCAGGTATGCAAAAAATGTTCAAAAAGCAAGAAATTATGAGAAAAATAAAGCATACTCTAGCCATTATCTATATTCGACAGCAAGAGAACGAGTAGCTGCTAGAATATCAGGGTTAAGGGATAGGAACTCAGGTTCGTACAAGGCTTATTTTTTTGGTAGTAGGAATAATAATAAGAATAGAGAAGACTCTGATCTTGACCTTTTGATTATAACGGAGAATCCATCTTTTTTTAGTAGAGGAAGAGGGGCGAACATTCTCAATTCGATAAAAAATGATTATAAAAAAACAACTGGCGTAGATTTGGATATTAATATAATGACACCTAAGCAATATAATAGTGCTAAAGATGGTGAATTTAAAAAAAGTGTAGAATCAAATAGTACTGAAATAAAAATAAAATGATTCAAATAATAATTAAAGGTAATACTGTACCTATTAATAGAATATGGTATAATTATAGGTCTAAAATAAGTGATGAGTCTATCGAATATAAAATTGTATTAAATCTGGATAGTCCTCAAATAGCTAAATTTCTTGTTTTTTTTCTTGAAAAACCTTTAGAGGATGTAGAAGTTGAAAAAGAAGTTTATGTAAAAGATCGTGAATTAGGCTCATTAGGGTTTGTGTGGAACTTAATTCAATACTTTGAAAATGATTATGAAGAATTGTGCGAAATAAGAGAAAAACCATATTACATTTTAAACAATATAAGAAAAGTTGAAAAAGAAAATAGTAATTTGATAATTACTGGAGATATTGATTTGACATATTATTGGAAAAATTAAAATATAGAACTCGCTCGCGCCGGACTGTGTCCGGTGTTTAATTAAACATTCATTTTCGTAATAAGTAATTTTAAAAACCGCTATAATATAGCGGTTTTTCTATTGTATA
>NZ_RCWL01000021.1 GCF_003991195.1 Gynurincola endophyticus
TGCCAGTCTTCTTTCAATAAGGTCTTTAATTCACCGGCAGCACCCACACGCCTAAAGAGGAGCACCATTTTCAAAGGATATAGATTCCAATACTAAATATTCTATTTTTTTATTTTTTTTATAATCTAAAATATAGTGATAGCTATCTAAAACATGATCTACCCATTCTGTATTATTATTCTGTAGAGATATTAAATAATCTATATTCTTTTTTAAATAATTTTTTAGTAAAAACTCTTCAAATACAAAATCCATCCCTTTTGGTTGAATTTTAATTTTTCTTTTATATATGTATATATTGTAGCTTTTGTTGGAACTCATATCATGTACCAAACACTCAGAAACCTTTCCATAATAAATTGACATCCCCGTATAAACCCATGTATATATGTATATAATATGATTAGAATGCTTTAATTTTCCCCGTAACTTTTTAAATACTTTCTTAGACGGATTCCAATCCCCTTCCCATTTTATAATATCTGAGTCTTCATTATTAACTTCTTCCACCTGACGATCTATTTCTTTATACAAAGAGCTGGTAGTACAGGACGAAACGATTATTACTAATAGGAATATTGAATATTTCATGGATTTCTTTTTGTTTGCAGAATTTGCATTAGGTATTGGTGAACTACGGGTGTCAAGCTATACCCTTTTCCAAATGCTGTCTTAAGGGGGGCATTTAGCAGTCTGGTGGCTTCTATTGGTATACCATCGGGGGAGCTTGAGTAATGGGTTCTTAATGACATACCCTGCTCTGCTCTTAACATATTCTCTACCGTTGAAGCATATATTTCTGATACACGGATATCATTCGGTAAATTATTAGATTTGCCATCTGCCCATATTTGCCCTAATACAGAACTATTTGCTGTCTGATTTGAAAAACTATGCACCAATTCATGAAATAATGTAACATGAAAAGGAGTTTTTCTAAATCCACTTGTAGTCATTACATTCACCTGCTCATCAAAAAATGTCAAAATTTTTTCCCCACTCTCACTAGTAAGGTTTTTATTTTTTTTATTTTTTGTTGTAAGGTAATTTTTCTGCACAGTTACATTCACCTCATCGTTATTAAATAAATTCAGATAGGTGCTTCCGAAAGAATTCTCATCATCCCCTCTGATTTTATTTAATGCATTTAATAGCTTACCTGCATAACTTTTCTTATCTACTTTAGCTTCGATATCCCATTCTAAGGTTTCCTGATTTTGGGAATAGAGTGAACCATTATTATAACGATAAGAATTTTGTCCATCAAAAATGCTGATCCACCTTCCATCCGGGTCAATAAACCTTATCGGATTATTCAATCCATAGTTATAGGGCGACCACCTTCTTCCTTTTTCTGCCAATGGATCCACCTGATTCCACCTACCGATCTGC
>NZ_RCWL01000022.1 GCF_003991195.1 Gynurincola endophyticus
ATTAAACCAATTGGTTTAATTACAGAGTCATTTATTAATCTTATTAGTTTAAAATATTTATTTTTTTTTAAACTAATAGGTTTATATTTAGGGTGAAAGAAATAGGGTTTATCATGAAGTTAAATAATAGCAGGCTGATTATCAGGCAGCTAGATAAGAGGCTGCAAAATCTGGCACCTTTACGGGATATCGAATATCCGAAAGAAGGCTGGATTGCTCTTGTTCGGAAAACACTCAACATGTCCTTACGGCAATTGGGAGGACGACTTTCTATTAGTCCGCAAGGCATGGCAAAGGTAGAAAAGAGTGAGTCCGAAGGGAGTATCACGTTGAATAATCTGCGAGAGGCGGGCGAGGCATTGAATATGAAGCTGGTCTATGGCTTTATTCCCCGGGAAGGATCATTGGAAAAAATGATTGAGAACCAGGCTAAGGAATTAGCCCAAAAGATTGTCATGCGAACCTCAACGACAATGAAACTGGAGGATCAGGAAAATTCCGACCAAAGAATTAAGGAAGCAATCGCAGAGATGACCGAAGAGTTTAAACGAGAAATGCCTAAATCACTATGGGATTAGAAACGCTGCAATATGAAGAAGGGCAAACTCCGCTCGACCCTGACGAGAAGGATGGTCTGCTGATTCCTACCATTTTTACCCGTCATGAGCTGGACGAAGTGGAACAACGTAATATAGAAGACGCCATACGATGGACGTTGGAGCGGCGTAAAAGGTTTATGCTTGCAGAAGTTCTTTCAGAACAATTTGTAATAGAGCTACACAAAAGAATGTATGGAGAGGTTTGGGAGTGGGCAGGTCGTTTCAGAAATACCAATAAAAATATCGGCGTTGATAAATACCAGATAGGTATTGAGTTAAGAGCATTGCTGGATGACTGCCGTTATTGGATAGAAAACAAGACGTTTAGCGAAGATGAAATCGCAGTTCGGTTCAAGCATCGGATAGTATCTATTCATTGCTTTCCGAACGGTAACGGAAGGCATTCGCGTTTAATAGCAGACATTATTGTAGAAAAGATATTCGGGAGACCGGTTTTTACCTGGGGCAGCCAAAGTCTGATACACACAACTACATTCAGGACACAATATCTGAATGCATTGCGCCAGGCCGATTGCGGAATAATAGAGCCGTTGATTTTGTTTTCCAGATCATAGAA
>NZ_RCWL01000023.1 GCF_003991195.1 Gynurincola endophyticus
CAATTAACACATACGAATATAGATTCAATTCAAAATACAACGGGTTATACAACGATTGCCCAAACGCGCTACAATGCGCTGGGGAGTGCCCGTACGGTGGGCATCGGTAGCGATCCTGCTAATGCAGCTCAACCATTGGAGCGACAGGTGCATGATTACACGATCCGTGGTTGGTTGTTAGGGGTAAACCGTTCAGAATTAACGGCCAATAACAATGCAACGGGCAGTTATTTTGCTTATGACCTGGGCTATGATAAAACAGCCAATATCAGTACGCGTAACTATGTAGCGGCACAATACAATGGCAATATCTCCGGGATGGTGTGGGAGAGTAAAGGAGACGGTATTCGCCGTAAATATGACTTTACCTATGATGCTGCCAGTCGTTTGCTGAGAGGGGTGTTTACGCAAAACGATGCGGGTACCACCTGGGGCAGTGCACAGATGAACTATTCTCTGTATATGGGGGGAACGACGAGTGCGGGTGCCAATCAGGCTTATGATTTAAACGGAAATATCTTAAGAATGTGGCGGGGTGGTTATGTGCTGGGTAATACGGGTACGGCAGATATCGATCAACTGTTCTATACCTATGCCACTGCCACCAACAAGTTATTAAAAATCAGAGATACGGCGGTGAGTATCGGTAATGGCAAACTGGGCGATTTTAAGGATGGGGAGAATACCGATGATGATTACGCCTATGATGTAAACGGCAGTTTGATCAAAGACCAGAACAAGGGCATCGATTCGATTATTTATAATCACCTGAACCTGCCCGAACGGGTGGTGATGAAAGAGGAGAAGGGAACGATCACTTATAGCTATGATGCGGGTGGAGGCAAGAGAAGCAAAACGGTGTTTGAAAAAGATGCATTGATCGATTCGATTACGACCGATATATTGACGGTGACAGATTATACGGGTGCGGGTATTTATGAGAGTAAAACTTATAGTAATGCCACCTTAAATATAAAATTAGGGTATACGAACCG
>NZ_RCWL01000024.1 GCF_003991195.1 Gynurincola endophyticus
ACTAAACCCCATTGATCCGATACGTTCCATATCAGTTGCAGAAATGAAATTCACTTTTTTCTCAACCTCTTCTTTTTTATTACACGCGCTGTATATAATAAAAGCGAGCAAAAATGAAAAAGTTATTTTTCTCATATTTTTATTTTTAGATGAAAAATAAAAAAACTAATAAAGAGTTGTTAGTGCCAACACATCATCAGCTGTAAAAGGTCTGTTTAATCCGTTACTGATACAACCGCTCATCCATCCGCCACCGGTCAATGGTGTTCCGGGAATGTGTATTGGTAAAGTAGTTTTTCCATCTGTAGAATAATCATTGATACAAGGCGGAGGAGAATAATGATCCGTATGATAAAATCCGATACAATGCCCGATTGCATGAGTTATAATAGAAATAACCGTATTAGTAGCCCACGTATCCAGGAAAGACCTGTTCAGTGCAATACTATTATAAGGATTACCTCCCGCGGGAAAGCCTGACATAGAGAGAAAGGATACACCGGTAACTCCGGTAATAACAATATCCCCTCCGGTAGTTACTCTGGTAAAAGTTAAACTTAGCCCTAAGGCATTATAGCGCGCAATAGCAGCATTGGTAGCAGTAATATAAGAGACAGGCAACGATGAATTCACTCTTATCGAAATTACTCTGGGCAAGCCGGTGACCAGATTCACGTGCCTGTAATGTTCTTCATTACTATTTAATGATTG
>NZ_RCWL01000025.1 GCF_003991195.1 Gynurincola endophyticus
AAGGGGGGAAAAGAATTATTTAAGTTCACAGGTACGGCTGCTGCTCATATGGATGAAGCAGGTCGTATGATACCCGTCCAAACTTTAGACGATATTATTAAAGCTCCAATAGCTGTTGTTAGAGACCCACGAGGTGCGACAAATGCAATGATGCACTATTCTCAAATGTGGAAGAATGGAAAGCTGTATAATGCTGAAGTTTTGTACGATAAAGCAACTAATACAATAATGCATTTTCAGTATGGTAGAGATGCTATGGGACCTTTGCTTAAAATACCTAAATAAGTTTTAACGATGTTTCCTAAAGACGATAAAAGAAGGCTGTATCAATTAATTGATATGTTCTTAGCAAAGCAAATAACAGCTTCTGTATTTTGCGATGAGTTTTATTACTCGTATGATTTGGAAATCGATTATGATACTTTGTCTCCTTTAGAATACTCTGCCTTTTCAGAGTTAGAAAAAGTATCAAGTCGTTTTTCTCAGTTTAATGAAGACCTTGAAAAATATCCCGGTGTTTATTACAATGAAGAAGAGTTAAAGCAAAAGATACTCGAAACGAAAGAGAAATTACAAGAGCAAAGCCTGCAATAGCGAGCCCCCTCACTCGCGCCGGATTGTATCCGGTGTGAAT
>NZ_RCWL01000026.1 GCF_003991195.1 Gynurincola endophyticus
AAAGGGTGGTGTCCTAGCCCTTAGACGAACGCGGCGTTCGTTGAATGGAGTGCAAAGGTAATAGCTAAGGCATTAACTTCCAATATTTTTTATGATATTTTCTAAAAAAAAAATTTAAAAAAGATGAAAATAGTATAGCACCCGCTCTGGTGGCGGTTTTTATAATATACAATTTTCGGGGGTGGGATACAAGCTGTTTTTAAGGAAGAAAAAACTGTCTTCTCTGCAGCTGATCAATTGCTGTATGGCAATCATCAGGTAGTAAATAGTTGGAGTGTTTTTTGTGCCTTTCCCCGTTTACCTGTGAAAAACAAAAAAGCAGTTTTTGGAAAACTGCTTTGAATAGAAAGACACACGATGAGTTGAATAAAAAACGCCACCAAAAAAAGGCAGCGTTTTCGTTTTTTTGTACCGCGTACGGGATTCGAACCCGTATC
>NZ_RCWL01000027.1 GCF_003991195.1 Gynurincola endophyticus
CATTTAACGGCCACGAGCTGGTGGCAGAGTGCAGCTGCACCGGTACAGAATCTAAGTCCTTTAACCCCGCTGGTCGATTTATTACTGGCAGCGATTCCGGGCGGCAGTGGAGGAAAGATTGAAGCAGGACAGGTGACGGGTGGTTTGCTGAGTGCGCCGGTAACTAGTTTTATCAATGCGCGCAATCCGAATACGACGGGAAAACCGAAAGCTTATGTAAACTGGGTATTATTCAATGAACAGTTACAATATGTAGCGGAGGGCAGCGGAGCAGAAGTGGTAGGAGCCAGTGGTGTGCTGACCACGCATGTAAAGAGTAACCTGGTAATGCCGAAGAATGGTTATCTTTATGTATATGTGAGTAATGCAACGGAGAA
>NZ_RCWL01000028.1 GCF_003991195.1 Gynurincola endophyticus
TACCAGTGGATCATCCATTAGTTTTGAACAACACCTGGCCAATGCAAGAGCCACCACGGGTGCTTATCCCTTTGCGGCTGCACCGGGCAGTGGGTGGGAATCGCTGAGTAAAACGGGTTATGATAACTATACGGGTATGCCGGAAGCGTCATTTTTAGGAAGCGGTTTTACGACTACCTGGAATCACCGTTTATTGCCCCAAAGCACGAGCGTGTATCCCTATGCGGTAACGCCGGTACAATCGCTGCAAACCAAAGGGCTGGTGACCTGGCAACAGGTGCGGGTACTGGGCACGAACCAATGGATCAGTTCGGTGAATATCTACGATGACAAAGGCCGTTTAATACAGGTGAAAAGTAAAAA
>NZ_RCWL01000029.1 GCF_003991195.1 Gynurincola endophyticus
TATAAAACGATCACCACCGATGAGAGTGGTACTGGTCAGGTGATAGAATTCAAAGATAAACAAGGGTTACTGATTTTAAAGAAAGTGCGGGTAACAGCTACAGCTGATGACGGCACAGGCAGCGGTTATATCGGCTGGGCGAATACCTATTATATCTACGATGATTTAAACCGGTTGCGTTGTGTGGTACAACCGGCTGGTGTGAATGTGATTCGCACCAACTTTGTATTGATCAGCAGTGCTGTGTTGAATGAACAATGTTTCCGCTATGAATACGACGGCCGTAACAGAATGATCCGCAAAAAGATACCGGGCAAGGGAGGAGAGTTTATGGTGTATGACAACCGCGACCGG